>CBDCJI010000002.1:0-1638783 GCA_965217815.1 Chthoniobacterales bacterium | reverse complement strand
CATCTTCGGTGTGCTGCGGCGGCAGCGCCGGGAAGGGCTGCTTCGCCTGGCGGAGTTGTCCGATGACGAGGTAAATCTGCCCGAAGAAAACGACCGCGACGGCGGCGCCGCCGGCGAAGGCGACGAGATTCGTCTTGCGCCGTTCTTCGGCCCGCAAATCGAGCAGCATGATGATGAAAAGAAAGAGCACCATGACCGCGCCGGCATAGACCAGGACTTGGATGATGCCGATGAAGAAGGCATCGAGCGTCATGAACAACGCGGCCAGGCCGAGGAAGGAGACGACCAGGCTAAGCGCGCTCGCCACCGGGTTGCGATTGATGATCACAGCCGCGCCGAAGACGAGCATGAACGCGGAAAAGAGCCAAAAGAAGAAGGGTGACATGGCGCTAACGCGAAATCCGAATGACGAAGTCCGAAGTCCGAATCGACCACGAATGACCAACCACGGATGACGAATCGCGCAGTCCGCGCGACTTGGTTCGGGTTTCGTCATTGGTCATTATTTCGGGCTTCGTCATTCGGATTTCATCATTCCCCTACTTCTTGTCGTTCCATTTCAAAACCAGCCCGTGCAGGGTGCCGCCGAGCTCGATGAGCTTCTCTTTGTCGTGGACCATATCGGCGCGGCTGTAGCCGGTGATCGCGTAATCTTTTCGCAGGAAGATCGCTTGTTCCGGACAGACCTCTTCGCACATGCCGCAGTAGATGCAGCGGATCATGTCGATGTCGAACGCTTCCGGATATTTCTCCACTTTGGAAAACTTTTCGCCTAACGGAATCTCCCCCGGCACGATCTTGATCGCGCGCGGCGGGCAGATGAATTCGCAGAGCTGGCAGGCGACGCAGCGCACGCGGTCGTGTTCGTCTTTGACCAGCGCCGGGGCGCCGCGGTAATGCTCGGGTAGGTGGTCGTCCCATTTTTCCTCGGGGTATTGCATGGTCACTTTGGTGCGACCGGCGAGCATCCGCACGAGATGGCCAAAAGTGATGACCATGCCGCTGAAGATCGCGGGAAGGTAGAGCTTCTCCGACCAACTCAGATTTGGGCGTCTTACGGTGATGGACATGGGTTAAATGACGAAGTCCGAATGACGAAGGACAAAGGAATGACGAAATCCGCATGACGAAACGACGATGCGCGAAGCGTTTGGGACTTCGTCATTGGTCATTATTTCGGGCTTCGTCATTCGGGCTTCGTCATTCATCCCGGCATATAAGCCACGATGATCGCGGCGATGAAAATATTGACCAGCGCGATCTCGAAGAAGAAAACCCAACCGAGGCGCATCAACTGGTCGTAGCGGAAACGGGGCAAGGTCCAGCGCACCCAGATGAAGCAGAGCAAAAGCACCGCGACCTTGGCGAAGAAAACGAAGATGTTAAAGAGGCCGCCGAGCACGCCGAGGAATCCGCCTAACGAGCCGTTGACGAGCAGCCAATGAAAACCGTGGGCGTGATTCCACCACGGAATCGGCAGGTGCCAGCCGCCGAGAAAAAGCGTCACGATGATGGCCGAGCCGGTAATCATGGCAGCGTACTCGCCGAGAAAAAAGAGGGCAAATTTCATCGAGCTGTATTCGGTGTGATAGCCGCCCACCAGCTCCTGCTCCGCTTCGGGGAGATCGAAGGGAAGCCGGTTTGTCTCCGCGAAGATGGCGATCGTGAAAACGACGAAGGAGATGAAGAGCGGGACGGTGAGGAGCCATTTCCAGATGTTGGTCGGGTCGCCGAGGAAGGGGGCGATCATCCAGCCGTTCGCAATCTGGTACTGCACGATGCTGGTGAGGCGAAGCTGCCCGACAAGGAGAAAAATCGGGATGACGGCCAAGCCTAGCGACAGCTCGTAGGAGATCATCTGCGAGCTGGAGCGAACCCCGCCGAGGAACGGATACTTCGAATTCGAAGACCAGCCGGCGATGACGATGCCGTAGACGCCTAACGACGCGATGGCGAAGACGTAAAGGACGCCAACGTTGATATCGGCGATGACCATGGGGACGCCGAACAAGGTACTGCCGAAGGGCACGACGGCGATGGTCATGATGGCCGGGACCATGGCCAGGCAAGGGGCGAGCCAGTAGTAGAATTTGTTCACGTGCGCCGGGGTGAAATCTTCCTTGAGGATGAATTTCATGGCGTCGGCGATCGGCTGGAAGAGGCCGGCCGGGCCGACCCGGTTCGGACCGAGGCGGTCTTGGATGAGCGCGCTGACCCGGCGCTCGGCGTAGACGCTGTAGGAGACCATCGGGAGGATGACCAGGAAGACGATCGCGAGGATCTTCAGGAGCGCGGTGAGGATGAGGAAGGTCATGGGGAGGCGTTAGGCAAAGCGGGAATCACCGGGCGAGACGCCCGGTGGCCCCACAGGCAGGATGCCTGTGCTACGGGTCTTCTGCGCTTCATTGAGGGTGTTCCTCTTTTTCGCGCTCGCGGACTTTTTCTTGGGCCGGCTCACCGGGCGCGTCGGGAGAGCGGTCCACGTTTAAGACCTGCACACCGAGATCGCTGATCCGGCTCAAGGTGAGGCCGCTCAATTCTGGGATCGCTTCGCTCATCTGGCGGAAGACGTCTTCGATCGTGTAAATGCCGTTTTTGCCGGAGAGCGCTTGCAGCAGATCGCGCAGAATCTCCCAATCATCGCGCGCCTCGCCGGGACCGCGGACGGCGCGGTTGAGCCGTTGCAGGCGGCCCTTGCCATTGATCATGGACCCGCGTTTTTCGGCGAAGCCGAACGACGGCAGAACCGCGCTGGCGTAGGCGGTCGCATCGTTCTCCAGCAAGTCCATGACGATGTAAACCGGGAGGCGGGCGAGCTGGTCGGCCGTGATCCCGCAGCGCAAGGGATTCTCGCCTAACGAAACCAGCGCCTGGATCTGGCCGGACCAGATGGCGTCCTTGATCTGCTGGAGCATTCCGCTCGCTTCCGAGGCGACGCCGAGGAGGCGGGCGCCGCTGGTGTTCGGATTGCGATCTTCGCTCAGGAGTATGTCGTCGCCCAGGCCGGTCCGCGGGACGATGTCGAGGAGGGTCACGCCTAACGATTCCGCGATTTGGGCGACGAGCCATAACTCTTCGTTCGTCATCCGGCCGGAGGCGAGAATGCCGATCTGCCAGCCGACGTAGGGGCGAAGGAGCGCGACGACGCTGGCGAGGGCTTCGCTCCAGGTGGCGGGCTGCAACCTATTTTCCGCGCGCACGAAGGGTTCGAGGAGACGCCGGTCGCTTTGCAGGTAATCGAAATTCAAGCGGCCGTAGTCGCACATCCAGCAGGAATTGACGGCGTCGTTCTCGCGCGGAGTCTGGCGGTAGATGGCGTCTTCGCGCGTGCCGATGAGGGTGTTGCAGCCGGTCGCGCAGCTCGTGCAGAAGCTCTTGGTTTCCTGCAAAAACCAGACCCGCATTTTGAACCGAAAATCCGCCGAGGTGAGCGCACCGACCGGGCAGATGTCGACGGTGTTGAGGGAATAATTGTTTTCCAGCCGCTTCCCCGGATGCGCGGTGAGCGTGGTGAAACTGCCGCGATCGACGAAGCCGAGGACGTCGTCGTGCGCGATCTCTTTGGAGAACCGGATGCAGCGCGAGCAGAGGATGCAGCGTTCGTCGTCGAGGGTAACGCGCGGGCCGAGCTCGACGTTCTTCGGTTTCTTCACTTTGTTCTCGAGGAAACGCGAATCCTGCCGGCCGTACTCGACGCTGAATTCCTGGAGCCGGCATTCGCCCGCCTGATCGCAGATCGGGCAATCGAGCGGATGATTGATGAGGAGAAATTCCATGACCCCGCGGCGGCATTCTTCGACCAGCGGCGAATGGGTGCGGACGCCCTGGCCTTCGGCGACGTCGGTGGCGCAGCAGATTTGCGGGCGCGGCATCCAGTTGATCTCGGGCTTGCCATCGGAGCCGAGCACCGGTTTGCGATCGGGGCCCATTTTCGGCATGCCGAGCTCGATCAAGCACATGCGGCAGTTGCCGGGGGAGGAGAGCTTTTTGTGATAGCAATAGCGCGGGACGTAACTGCCGGCCTGCTCGCAGGCTTCGATCAGGCGGGTGCCTTTGGGGAACTGATGCCAGACGCCGTTGACTTGGACGTTGACCGTCTGCGGAGCTATGGCGGTTGGTTCGCTCATTCGGCCGGTCGCACCCCTCCTACAATGCCGGGCCAGGGCGGCGGGTTGGGCAACAATCTTCGGGTTCGTGGATCGATCGAGACGTTCATGTCTTCCATGGCGATCGCGCCGAGAAGCACCTGATCGCCCATCACGAGGGCGCCCACGAAGGCTTGGCGGTCCCCGAATTCAACGAAGAGCGGCCCGACGTAGGGCACCGAGATGGTCTGGCCGTTCGCCAGGATAACGCGTCGACGCGCGACTTCCTCGAGGCCAAGCTGTTCGCAAACCGTTTCCGGGATGCACATGTCCCAAGTCGCCGAGTCGACCAGAGCTTTGGTTTGCAACGGGCGATGACCGTTGCCCTTGGCGTTCTTCAAAGTGAGGTCGGCGTAAACGTATCCCATAACTAAACCATGCCAGCGGCGCCGGCTTTTTCCCAGCCGGGATCGTGGGCGAGGGAGGCGGTGGCGATTTCTTTTTCTGCGATCAGTTCGCCCGGGGTGTACTCCGGCGGAAGCGGCGGGGGGACCGGTTTCTGGGCCCGGGTTTCAAATTCGTTAGGAAACTTCTCCAGGAAACTCTGGGTCGGCCAGGCGCAGGCTTCTCCGAAGGCGCAGATGGTGCGCCCGGCGATGTTGTCAGCGACATTTTTCAAGGTGGCAGGATCTTGCGTGACACCGCCGCCTAACAACATCCGGTCGGTGATTTTCTTCATCCAGAGCGAGCCTTCCCGGCAGGGCGTGCACTGGCCGCAGCTCTCGTGCGCGTAGAATTCGTTGATGTTGTTGAGGGCCCAGAGCATATCGCGCGAATCGTCCATGACGATGACGCCGCCCGAGCCGGCCATCGAGCCGGCCGCCGCCAGGGAGTCGAAATCCATCGGGATCTCTTCGAGGGTCACTTCCGCCTCCTTGAGCTTGAAGGTCTCGCCCGCGCGCAACACTTTGGCCGAGCTGCCTCCGGGGATAACGGCTTTTATTTTGCGCCCCTTCTTCGGTCCGCCGGCCATTTCATTGATCACCTGGCCCATGGTGAGCGCGCCGACTTCGATCTCGAAATAACCCGGCCGCTGCACGTCGCCGCTCACGCAGACGATGCGGGTGCCGGTATTGTTAGCCCGGCCAATCTTCGCATACTCGGCGCCGCCCATCTCGATGATGTGCTTCACGTGGCAAAGCGTTTCGACGTTGTTCACGATCGTCGGGCACATGTAAAGGCCGAGGACGGCGGGGAAACAGGGCGGCTTGATCCGCGGATAGGCGCGCTTGCCTTCGAGCGATTCGATCAGGCCGGTTTCTTCGCCGCAGATGTAGGCCCCGGCGCCGCGATGGACGAAAATCTCCACGTCGAAGCCGGTCCCGAGGAGGTTTTGGCCTAACAAATTCTGGGCGCGCGCTTCCTCGATTGCGGCTTCGAGGATTTTCGCGCCTTCGGGGAATTCGCCGCGGATGTAGATGTAGGCGGTGTGCACGTTGAGCGCCCAGCAGCTGATCAACATGCCTTCGAGGAGCTGGTGCGGATCCTGGTGGATGATGTAGCGATCTTTGAAGGTGCCCGGCTCGGATTCGTCGGCGTTGCAGATGAGATAGATCGGTTTTTTCTCATCGGGCTTGATGAAGCTCCACTTCACTCCGCAGGGAAAACCGGCGCCGCCCCGACCGCGCAGGCCGGCGGTTTTCACTTCGTTGACGATCTCGGCGCGCGGCATCGTGACCGCTTTGCGGAGCTGCTCGTAGCCGCCGTTCTGGAGGTAGCAGGCGAGGTCCACGGTGTAGCCGTCGCGGCCGATGTTTTTGAAAACAAGACGGCGCTCCAAGGGGTGAGGTTGATGGTTGATGGTTGATGGTTGATCGAAGGGAGGGATGGCTTCGTTTCCCTCGGCCTGCGCTTTGTCATCCCGATCCGCCGGAGGACGGAGAGGGATCTCACGGGCCACTTCAGGCGCTGCTTGCTCTGGCCGCGCGGAGTGATCCGTGAGATCCCTCGCTGCGCTCGGGATGACAGACCCAGACCCTAGGCGGAGATTTGACGAAAGGAGCGCGCCGGCGGTTTCGGGGGCGACGTTTTCGTGCAGCTCGTCGTCGACCATGCAGACGGGCGCGGTGCCGCAACTGGCGAGGCACTCGACGAACTCAATGCTGTACTCGCCGTCTTCGCTCACCGAGATTGGATTATGCATCCCGGCGCCTTGGTGCCCGCGGTCGATTTTCGTTAGGCCGGCGAGCTTTTGCATGAGCGGATAAGCGCCCGCCATTGCGCAGCTCAGGGTGCGACAGACCCGCAGGTGTTTCCGGCCCGCCGGCTCCTGCCGGAACATCGGGTAAAAGGTGACCAACTCGAGCACGTTGATCGGTTCGAGCCCGAGCTTGGCCGCGATCCAGTTGACGCCTTCGTCGCTGATGTAGCCGAAGTGTTCCTGCCACAAATGCAAGAGCGGCATCGACGCGCTGCGCTTTTGCTCGGCCGGATAGTGGCCGATGGCTTGTTCCATTTGTCGTTCCAGCGCAGCCGGAACGTTCGTCAGCGTCGCCTCCACTTTGGCGCTTACTCGTGGAGCGAACTCTCTTTCGACGACACCTGGTCGTTAAAGAAGACGATCGTGACCGACTCGTCGCCCTGCTGATAAATGTAGGTCACTTTCTTCGTGACCAACAGGTTCGTGCTGTCGATCGAAGTCGGCGGGCCGAGCACCGACTCGACCTGCTTCCGCGTCATGCCATCGCTGACCTCGGCGACGTTGGCTTTGGTCAGGCGCTTCCCCTGGCAGCTGGCCAAAGCGAGGGCGCCGGCCAAAAGAAGGATCAAAAGTGGGTGTTTGTGCATGGCTTCGGAGTATAGCGGAAGCGTCCAGCTTTCCCGGTGCGGATCGCGCAAGCGAGAAGCTCGGGCCACCAGTTAAGGCTCGCGCCCGAGATTAGTGTCTTTGCTGTCGACCTCGTCGTTTTTGAACGTGATCGTGGCAAACTTCGCGCCTTCCTCGTAGCGGTAGGTGGTCTTCTTGAAAATGACGACGTCCTTGCTGTCGATCGAGGTGGGCGGGCCGAGGATGCTTTCGACCTGCGTTTTCGACATGCCGAGGGTGATCTGGTCGTAGTTCGCGCTGGTCAATTTCGAGCCGGAAAGGGCGTTCTTGTTGCAGGCGCCTAACGAGAGGAGCGCAAAGGCCGCCAGAAGCAGGCCGAGGAGCTGAGTTTTGTTTTTCATAATGGCGTTTTTATCTGTCGCATTCTCCCATGACGAAGTCCAGACTGCCGAGGATCGCGACCACATCGCTCATCATTGCGCCGGGCAGCAGCTCGGGCAGAATGCTTAGGTTGACGAAAGAAGGGGCGCGGATTTTCAGCCGATGGGGCACGCCGCCGCCTTTGCTGTGGATGTAAAATCCGAGTTCGCCCTTCGGATTTTCCGCCGCGAAATAGACTTCACCCGCGGGCGCATCGAGCCCTTCGGTGACGACGATAAAATGGTGAATCAGCTCCTCCATTTTCGTCATCACGTGGGACTTCGGCGGAAGCATGTTTTTCCAATCGACCAGGTTGATCGGGCCGCCCGGGAGTTTATCGATCACCTGCCGGAGAATGCGCACGCTCTGCCGCATTTCCTCGATCCGCACGAGATAGCGATCGTAGCAATCGCCCGCGCTTCCGATCGGAATCTCGAAGTCGTATTGTTCGTAGTCGAGATACGGGTGTTTGCGCCGGAGATCGTGCTCGACGCCGCTCCCGCGCAGGTTCGGACCGGAAAGGGCGTAGGCGATGGCCCGTTCCCGCGGGATCACGCCGACATCGCGGGTGCGATCGACAAAGATACGATTGCGGGTGAGGAGGGCGTCGATCTCGTCGAGCTGGGGGATGAAACTGTCCAAAAAGGTCTTGAGTTGGGGGATGAACGTCTCGGGCAGATCGCGAATCTGGCCGCCGACCCGCGTGTAGGAAGTGGTGAAGCGCGCCCCGGTCAGGAGCTCGAACAAATTATATAGCTTCTCGCGCTCGGTGAAGGTGTAGAGAAACACCGTCATCGCCCCAAGATCGAGGGCCATCGCGCCCAGGCCCAGCAAATGCGAGGAAAGCCGCGCCGTTTCGCAGCAGATCACGCGGATGGCTTTGCCGCGGGGCGGAAGTTCCCAGCCCATCAGCTTCTCGACCGCGAGCGCGTAGGCCACGTTATTAGCCAGCGGCGCAATGTAATCGAGCCGGTCGGTGTAGGGGACGAACTGATTGTACTGCATGTTCTCGGCGATCTTCTCATCGCCGCGATGCAGGTAGCCGATATCCGGCGTCGCTTTGCTCACCAGTTCGCCATCCAGCTCGAGGACGAGGCGCAGCACGCCATGAGTGGCCGGGTGCGACGGCCCCATGTTGAGCACCATCTTTTCACCGATCTGGTCGTCGGCGGGCGCGGCCTCCATCTCCATTTGCAGGGAGCGGGCGAGGGGATCGGGGGCTTCGATTTCGCGGGTCGTGGCAGGCATGGAAAAGCCTGTCTATGCTCGCGAGGGGAATTTATCGCGCAAGGGTAAAGTTCCCAAGGCGGCTGCGCTACTGAGCACAACGACTGAGGCGCAGAAACTGAAATTTCTGCGCCCCTCGCGAGGATCTGGAACCCCTTATCTCGACGCCCAATAGGGCACCGTATTCGGCGGGAGCTTGCCGGGCGCCGGAGGAGGATTCACGAATTTAATCATCTCGATCCGCCCTTGCGTGAGATCGGTCGGCACGACCGAGTCCGAGCTGAGCCGCCACCTTTTGGCCGCATCGGTCGCCAGGCCATCCAGGCTCGGGAATCCGCTGCTCCGGACGACGTGGGTCCCGGTGACCCGGCCGCTCTGATCGAGCATGATGGACACGACGACGGACCCTTGTTGTCCCTCGATGTAAACCCCGTACGGAAGAATGGGAGCCTTCTTCTCGATCCAACCAGCATTCGCCGCAGTAAACGGCGATGCGACTAACAGCGCCACGACCGCGCCCCAAAGGAGAGCGCGAGTCGCCGATTTGCCACATGTTGCTTTCATGGGAAAATCATACTCTTTTTGCAGGGCTACGCGATAAGAATCGTCGGACATCATTCCGACTTATTGGGCCATCATTCTGGCTTCCCCCTCTCGCCGGGTTATTTAAGAAAATCATGACGAAAAAAGTCGCCTTACTCTTCGCCGGTCAAGGCGCTCAAACGGTCGGGATGGGCCGTGATCTCGCGGCCGAATTTCCCGAGGCCGCGGATCTCTTCCGGCGCGCCGACGAAGTGCTTGGTCGCAACCTGAGCGCGATCGCCTGGGACGGTCCGCTCGAGGAACTCACTCGCACCGCCAATTGCCAGCCGGCTCTCTACGTCTACGGCCTCGCCTGCCTGAGCGTCCTGCGCGAGATCGCCGGCGTCTTTCCGGTGACCGCGGCCGCCGGCTTGTCATTAGGCGAATGGACGGCGCACGCGGCCGCCGGCACCTTTTCGTTCGAGGAAGGTCTCCGCCTGGTGGAAGAACGCGGACGCTTCATGGAAACGGCCTGCGCCGCCACTTCCGGCGCGATGGCGGCGATGATCGGCGGCGAAGAAGCGGCCGTGCGCGCCCTCGCGGCCGAGACCGGCGTCGATGTCGCCAATCTCAACGCCCCCGGCCAGATCGTTCTCTCCGGGGAACGCGCCCGGATCGAGCAAGCCGTCGCCCGCGCCAAAGAACACGGCATCCGTCGGGCCGCCCTTCTCAATGTCGCGGGCGCTTACCATTCGCGTCTCATGGCGAGTGCCGGGCAACAGGTCGGCCAGGCGCTCGCTGCCGTCGATCTCTCCAGCCCGCGCTTCCCTGTCATCAGCAACGTCACCGGCGCTGCGGTCGAGTCGGGCGCGGAAATCCGTCGCACCCTCCAGGAACAGGTCACCGCCACCGTGCGCTGGACCGATTGTCTGGAACGGTTGCTCGAGATGGGATGCGATCTTTTTCTCGAACTGGGACCCGGTGGAGTCCTCGCTGGTCTCCTTCAGCGCACCCGCAAAGGCGTCGACGTGTTCAGCGTAAACGACGTCGCCTCCCTCCAGCAATGCGTCGAAAAGCTGCGGGAGGAAGCGGTTCCTCCGCCCGACATTTCGTAATCATGCTCCTGCATGTAATCGCCCTTTGGGACGAGCAAGAGCATGATTACGAACGGGAGATCGAGGAAGCGGAGACGACTGCTCAGGCTTGCGGCCACGAATACTTCTGCTAGAAGCGGAGTCCTCGAAATGCATCTGTCCAACCTCAATGCGCGCTCACGCGTGCTGCTGTTCGCTCCCCATCCCGACGACGAATCGCTCGCTGCCGGCGTTTTCCTCCAGCGCGCCGTCGCCATTGGGGCGGAGATGCGGGTCGTCTACGGCACCGACGGTGAGAAAAATTGCTGGCCCCAGCGCCTCCTCGAACGCCGCGTCCACCTCCGGACTGCCGATCGCCAGCGCTGGGGAGCCCGCCGCCAGGCCGAAGCCCTGGCCGCCCTCCGCGTTCTCCAGATTGCGCCCGAACAGGTGGAATTTCTTTCCCTGCCCGATCAAGGCGTGACCGATCTTCTTCTCTATGGCGGCGAGGAAATCCTCCGCCGCCTGGCCCGCTTGATCATCGCCTGGCGACCCACCCATCTCATCGTGCCGTCGCCCTCCGATACCCACCCCGACCACAGCGGTCTCGCCGTGCTGTTGCGCTTGGTCTTCGATAATTTTCTGCCGCGCGCGCATGGGATCGCCCGCCTTGAATACCTCATCCACGGGCCAGGCACCTCCTTCGCCCGTTATGCCGCCAGCCAGCCGCAGACCGACCCTGAAGCCGCCACCAAAGCGCGGGCCATCCACTGCCACGTTACCCAGCTCGCCTTCTCGCGCCGGCGTTTCCTCGCCTACGCCCAGCGTCCCGAGCGTTTCCTGCTCGCGGAGAAAAACGCCCACCTCGCCGCGGGCGACGGCCCGGTGCAGGTTTGCGCGCGCGATCGGCAGGAACTCCGCCTTGAGATTGCCCCCGCCCGCAAATCCTTTCGTCCTCTGGAAACCTCGCTCTACCTTCTCGGCTACGACCATTCCGGAGCCTTGCGCCGATTCTGCGCCCCCCTGCCAACGGGACGCCAGCAGCTCGACCTGATCGACTGCGACACCGGCGTTCTGGCCGGCGAGGGGATATATCAAAGCGACGCCCAGCGCGCCCAGATTACTCTCCCCCTCGACCACTTTGTCCCGAGCGAATCGCTCTTCCTCAAGCTCGATCGCCGGGGGTGGTTCTTCGACGAAGCTGGCTGGCTGGAAGTCGGCGCCCACCTCCCGCGCGCCGCCGCGACCTGGTCTAGGCCACGCGAAGCCCGCGAGCTGGCTGTGGCCTAGAAATCGGCATGCTCACCTCTGCCGGCTCCGCGGAATGCGTCACCTGGCAAAAGGCGTGACAGGCGCTAAATAATCCGGGATACCTGCCGACATGACTCTCCCGCAAAAAATCGACGCCGACCTCAAAGAAGCCATGCGCGCCCGCGAGAGCGAGCGCCTCGGGGTTCTCCGCATGCTCAAGTCGGCCCTCAAATACTCCGCCATCGAGAAAGCCGGCGCCGAAGGCGAGCTCGACGACGCCGAGGCCACCCAAGTGATCCGCAAACAGGTGAAACAACGCCAGGACTCGATCGAGAGCTTCGAAAAAGGCGGCCGCCCCGAGCTTGCCGAGAAAGAAAAAAGCGAGCTGGCCATCTTGCAGCAATACCTCCCCGCGGCCATGGACGCCGAAGAACTCGCCCGGCTCGTCCGCGAGGCTATCGCGAAAACCGGGGCGACCTCGAGAGCGCAGATGGGTGCCGTCATGAAAGCGCTCGGCCCAGAGGTGGCCGGCCGGGCCGACGGCAAAACGCTCAGCCAGGAAGTGCAGCGGCAGCTCGTCTAACCCTTCCTCGCGGCATGCTCACCGCCATCATCGTCGCCGGCGGCAGCAGTCGCCGGATGGGCTTCGACAAGACCTTCGCCGACCTCTGCGGCGCACCGATTCTGACTCACTCCCTGCGCGCTTTCGAGAAAGCCGAGTCGGTCGGGAGCATCATCGTCGTCGGCCGCGAATCACGGTTCGCAGAAATCGAAGAAATCATTCAGAAACAAGCGCTTAAGAAAGTTTCTGCGGTAATCCCGGGAGGTCTTCGCCGACAGGATTCTGTCCGCTGCGGCCTGCAAAACATCGCCTCCACCGCCCAATATGTCGCCGTCCACGACGCCGCCCGACCCCTCGTCACCCCAGATCTAATCGAGCGCGTTTATCGCCTGGCCTGCGAGCACGGGGCAGCCGCGTGCGCGTCCCCGATTGTCGACACCCTCAAGCGGGCCAATCCGGACGGCTTCATCCGAGAAAGCGTCGACCGGTCCGACCTCTTCGCCATCCAGACTCCCCAAATCTTCCGGTGCGATCTCCTCCTGCGAGCCTACGCCGAAGTCTTCGCCAAGAGCCATGAGATCACTGATGAAATCTCCGCCCTGGAGCGGATAAACGAAAAAACCTACCTCCTCCCAAACGAAGCCCCCAATTTCAAAATAACCTATCCCGGCGATCTCCCCCTCGCCGAACAAATCCTCAAAACGCGCTCTCTGTAGACGACGCCCTCTGGGCGACGCGGCCCAGCGCACTGCCGGCTGGTGGCGCAAGCTTCAAGCTTGCGCGTTTTTGAGGGCGATCTGCAGCTTTAGATCAGGCAAGCTGGAAGCTCGCCCCGCCCTCGCTGGGCCGCGCCTCCTGGACCTATACTCGTTAGGCCGGGATGCTCGCCGGCAATTTCTCGGAACGACTTACGGACGCTCGAAGCGACTAGGACGTATTGGCGCCGCCGC
Organism: Chthoniobacterales bacterium; assembly: GCA_965217815.1. GTDB lineage: Bacteria > Verrucomicrobiota > Verrucomicrobiia > Chthoniobacterales > UBA10450 > Palsa-1392. Next base: position 1,625,866 of record CBDCJI010000002.1, on the reverse strand, counting down.
TTGCTCTCGCAACTCGCTTGGCCACTTACGCAGGTCAGACCTAACGCCCATCCCCTGACACTTGGACAGTAAGCTCTGAGCCGAATGGTGCCAAGTAAGAGCATTTTTGGATTGCGGAAGCGGCAGGGTCTCGTAATACCGGCACCCTTGCCTTTGGGGAAAGCAGGCGTCTCGCCCGGTCGCTGGCGACTGGGAAGAATCACCGGGCGAGACGCCCGGTGGCCCCACCGGCAGGATGCCGGTGCTACGACGAGTCGTTAGGCTGGGGATGACGGCAGCCTTGGGCGCGAGCGCCGCCGATCTCTGAAGAAACAATGTTCCCGCGGTGTCGCGCAGAACCGCCCTAGCCGAAATTGCGGTGCGTGCGATTGCGCATCGCAATCCGATTACCTGATGATGAGACCTCTAATTTATCTTCTTCTCGCGCTGAGTCTTGGCGGACTCACGTCCAGCCGGGCGGACGAAAACGTTCAGGCGGTGCAGCGCCGGTTGAAGCAAGCGGGGTTCTATCTTGGTGCTCTCAGCGGCGTCTATGACGCCGAGACCTCGGCGGCGGTGACGCGCTACCAGATTCGGCATGGGCTGGCCATCTCGGGCAAACTGGATGTGGCCACCGCCAAGGCGCTGGGGGTGACGGCGCGAGGCAACGAGACGGAACTGGCGGTGAGCTCGGGTAGCTGGCGCCGGTTGCGCAACGGCGACATGCAGTTCTTGGAAAAGCTGAATGCCGGAAAGATCCCGCCGCCCCGGAGCCCGCCGCCGTCTTCTGGCAAGCCTCCGCCCCGATCGACTCTGCCGCCGGCCACGCCCCCTCCCGGTATCGCATCTCACCCTCCTCCGCCACACCCGGGCTATGACAGGGAGCGTCTCCGTGATTATGTGGGGGCTTTTGTCCTCGCAGGATTGGATCCCAAGGTGGGCGCCGAATTGGAGTTCTTCGCCGAGCGAGTCGATTACTTTGAAGAGCCGAATGTCGGCCGGAGGAAGATTCAACGCGACTTGTTGCGCTACGACCAAAAATGGCCGCAACGCCGTTTCTGGCTGGCTGGAGATCTGAAGGTGAAGGTTCTCTCGGAGCGGGAAGTGAGGGTGACATTCCCGCTCGGTTACGAGTTGCGGAGTCGATCGAAACGCGCTTCCGGCAAAGTGGTGAAGATGCTGACTCTGCGGAAGACGGGTGAGGGCGAGCTTGAGATCGTCGCCGTAAACGAGAAGAAGTCTTAAGGACGACCGATGGTGTTTTGATCGCTGAGGGGGAAGAAAGTTCGCGACGGCGAGGCGCCCTCGCCCGCACGCGAGGCGCGGGCGCTCTCCGGAGAAAGTCAACCTCCGTCGTGCCATCCAAAGTTTATGACAACCTCTAGCTGCGCGGGCTGGTCCTTCGTCCTTGTCATGGCGCCGCTTCGGGGTGAGTTAACTCTACCCAATGTGTCTAACTCTCGCTCGCCAGGAGTCATTCGATGAGTGACTCTGGGAGCGCCGCCGACCTACCTAAGCCGCGTTTTCCTTTTGCGGTCGTGACCTTCGATCTGGATGGGACGTTGGCGAATACTGCGCCGGACCTGGCGGACGCTCTCAACACCATGCTCCGGCAGCTCGGTCGGGCGCAGCTGCCTGAGGCGCAGGTCGTGGCCATCATTGGGCGCGGAACCCGCGTTTTAGTCGAAAAAGGCCTGGGCGCAACCGGCGGCCTAACGCCGGCGCTGGTGGAGGAAGGACTGCTGATGTTTTTCGAGCATTACGGGGCGCATCTCGCGGATCGCAGCCGCCCCTACGAGGGCGTTGAGGAAGCGCTTGATGCACTCGCGGCGCGGGGGGCGAGCCTGGCCATCTGCACGAACAAACCGGAGCGTTTTGCGCGGCAGTTGGTGGCGGCGTTCGGTTGGACGGCCCGTTTCTCCAGCGTGGTCGGCGGCGATACGCTCCCCGTGCGCAAACCCGATCCGGCAACTTTGCGGGAAGCGGTCCGCCGCGCGGGCGGAGGGCCGGCGGTGCTGGTGGGGGATTCGATCGTGGATATCGAAACCGCCGCCGCGGCCCATGTGCCTTGTGTGGCGGTGACGTTTGGCTTCCGCGATCGACCGGCGGAGGAGCTGGGAGCGACGCGGTTGATCGAGCGGTTCGATCAACTGGTGCCGGTGTTGGAAAGCATTCCCCTTACTCCAGGTGCGGCCGAATCACGGGAAGAAGCGTTTTGACATCGGCGGGCCGAAAGCTGCGGCCCTTGTCGCGGCCGGCGCTGGTGGGGAGTTCGCGAACCCGCAGCAGGTTTCCATTTCTCCAAACCCAGGCGTTGTCATTGTAGGGCCCGACTTTTCTGGGATCACTCCAAGTGTGGAGGGAAATAAGCCGGTCGCCCACGGCGGCGGCGATGTGCATGGGACCGCTGTCGACGCTGACGGTGAAGCGGGCCCGGCGGATGAGCCAGATGAGCTGGAGAATGCTGGTGTGGTTGAGCAGGTTGACGCAATTATCGGGGACGGGCAGGTCGCGTTTGGTGCGGCCAACGATGACGACTCGATGGGGCGCGAGCGCGCGGCAGAAGGCTTCGACGGTGAGATCGCTGAGAGATTTGCGCCGGCCGCGCGCAAAGGGATGGAGGAGGACGAAGGGGACGTCGTCGTCGAAGCGCTGGATCGGGTCGCCGGTCGGGAGAGGGAAACGGAGCGGGCGTCGCACGGGGACGCCGAAGCTTTCGACGAGAGCCAAATAACGTTCGACCGCGTGGGCCTGGCGATCGACCCGGGCGACGTGATCGTAAAAAAGGCCGGCGCCTTCGCGGGCATCGCTCATTCCGTAGAAGGCGCGCGGATGGCTGGTGCGCCCGATGAGCGCACTGCGCAGCAGTCCCTGGAAATCGAGCGCCGCATCCGGCTGGAGCCGCCCGGTTTGGCGCATCCAGGGAAGGAGCCGGGTGGCCAGGCCAAGGCCCCCGAGATCGCCCCGGGGGAAAAGGTGGACGTGGTCGACGCCTTTGTTGCCCCGGAGGAGGGGCGCCCACTCCGGGTTGATGACCCAGGTGAGGGTGGCCGTGGGGTGGGCCTCGTGCAGGAGGGAGACGGCGGGCAGGGTGTGGACGATGTCCCCTAACGAACTCGGCTTGATCACGAGGAGGGAGCGCAGCCGGCCCGGCAGGACGGGGACTGGCGGGGGCGGAGTTTCGATCCTGGCCATACGGCTGCCCGCTTTTGCCTAACGACCCTGCGCGAGGCGTGCGGCGAGGCGCTCGGGCAAACCGGCCGCGCGGATTTTTTTCTGGGTGGTGGCGAGGTCGTACTCGACCCGGCGTTGCTCGACGAGCTGCCGGTCGACGTGATAGATGCCGTAGGCCGCGCGCCAATCGCGATCGCGCGGCTGGCCGACGCTGCCGACGTTGATGAAATATTTGCGTCCGGCCGCGAGGACGATCTGGCCGGGACTGAGCCGGCGCACGTGATCGTCGCGAACGAAGGCGGTCGGCCAATGGGTGTGGCCGAAGAAGCAGAGCGAGGTGTGCTGGTAGGTGAAGCTGGCGATGGCGTCGAGATCGTTGAAGACGTAGCCCCACTGCTGGGGCGTATCGAGGGTGGCGTGGACGATGGTGAAATCGCGCACCTGCCGGGTCAGGCGAAGATCGGCCAGCCAGCGTTTGTCGGCCGCGGTGAGATGCTCGCGGGTCCACCCGATCGCTTCCTCGGCCAACTCGTTAAAGCCTTCGGTCGACGCGCTCAGGGAAGCCTGCTCGTCGTGGTTGCCTTTTACCACCGGACATTCCAGTTCCTGGATCAGCCGGACGCAGTCGCTCGGGTTGGCGTTGTAGCCGACGACATCGCCGAGGCAGACGAAATGGGTGCACTCCTGCGCTCGGGCATCGGCCAGGACGGCCTCGAGCGCCTCGAGGTTTCCATGAATATCGCTAAGGACGGCAAATCGCATCGGGGCCTAAGGTTACATTCCCGTGACGGAAATGCGCGCATCCAACGGGATATTCAGCTTCTTTTCGAGAACTTTTAAGCGCCGGAGCAAAGTCGGCAGCCGTTCGTCCGCGCCGCGACGATAGAGCGTCAGGAGCGCCTCGTAGGCGGCTCGTTCCTGCCCCGGAACGTAGGAGAGCTCATAGGCGGCGAAACGCGCATCATATTCCGGCGCGCCGGGGAGAGCGGCCGCGCGGGCGTAGTAATGGGCGGCGGCAAGGTGGTCGTGCAGTTTGTCCTGGGAAAGGCGGGCGAGCGATTCGTAGAGCTGGGGGCGGTCAGGATTATTCCTGATCCCGCGCTCGAGAAAATCCTTTCCCAGAGCGATATAGCGGGCGGCCGCCTTTTCCCGGAGTGCTGGGTCCGGCTGGGAAGGATCGTGGAGCGCGGCCACGCTCGCATTCCAGGCCATGTGCCACGCCGCCATGTCCCAGAATAAAATGGAGCGCGGCTGCAAGGTAGTGGCTTCGCGGAAAAGAAGATAAACCCGGCCCCACTGCGTCTCTTCCCAAGCGGCGTGCGCCTGGATGAAAAGGAAGTCCGCCACGAGCGAACGGAATCCGCTCAGAGCGGCGAGAAATCCCAACTGCCCGATTTGTTCGCGCAGATCGAGCCCGAGCTGCGCGGTGTGAAAATAAGCGCTGCGATGCCGCGCGGTGAGGCGGGACTCGAGCGGCGCACGCAGAGCGCCAAAGGCGAGAAGGAGCAGGGCGACCAGGGCAGCGCGGATCATAATTCCTTCCCGTAGAAGACGACCCAGGCAAAGAAGAAATAGACCGAGGTGTAGACACAACCGAGCAGCGCGGTTTGGGCAAAAAGCGTTCCCGGGATGGCGGTCCCGGCCACGACCTCGTCGACCAGGTTAAAAAGTTGGAGATCGGGAAAGGCGAGCGCGACGAGAGCGAGCAAGGTGTGGGCGAGCCAGCCGGCGCCGTTCTGCGCCAGCCAATAGCTGCGCGCGGTCGCCTGAAGGTGGCCGATGAAATAAACAAAGACCATCACGCAAACGGTGAAGATCTGCGAAGTGGCGAAGGTCGAGATGAAGAGGGTGAGCGAAGCGAGGAGCGCGGCCTTCAGATAAAGAATGACGATGCCCGGGAGAAGATTGGCATTGAAGGCGGCGGCCTGAAGCTGGCCCACGGCGGCCTGGACTTGGGCCGGCCGCAACCCGGCCGTCTGTTGCAGCGCCTCAGCCACGAGCATTTTTTCCCTAACGAAAAGGAGGAGAAAAAAAAGCGCGCTCATGGCCAGCAGGCTGACCGCGAGCAGCAGGAGCACGCCCAGGAGCTTGCCCGCGAGGTATTCGTGTCGCGGCACCGGTTTGGCCAGGATGGTGTAAGCGGTGCGCTCTTCCAGATCGCGCGGGAGGAGTTGAGCGGTGGCCACGATGGCGAGGAGCGAGCAGAAAATGTTCATCGCCCCTAACGACACATCTTTGAGCACCTGAAACTCCTGCTGAAAACTGAGCGGAGCCAGAAAAACCGAGCTGCCGATGAGGAGCAGAGCAAAGAGGAGCAGGAAGTAGAAAACCTTCAGCCGGACCAGCTCCGTGAAGGTGTTGCCGGTGAGGGCGGCGAGCCGGGTGGGGGAGAAGGACCGATGTTTCACTTCAGCAGGCAGGGTTTATTTTTCCGCGGAGCGGCTCGTCGCTTCGAGGAACAATTTCTCCAAGGTGGTCTGCGGCGGGCCTTGCGCGAGGAGGCGGGCGGACGATTTCTCGACCAGCGCGGCGACTTGCGCGAGCAGTTCCGGCGTGGCGTTTTGCAGAATCAATTCGGTCTGATCTTCGACCGCGAGCAAGTCTTCCACGCGCCCTTCGCGCATCAGCACGCCCTGGGAAAGAATCCCGACGCGATCGCAAATTTCCTGCACCTGCGCGAGCAAATGGGACGAGAGCAGCACGGTGACACCGCGCTTTTTGAGATCGAGAATCAGATCGCGAATCTCGCGCGACCCGGCCGGATCGACGCCCGCCGTCGGCTCGTCGAGGACGACCAATTTCGGCTCCTGCAGCAACGCCTGGGCGAGCCCGATGCGCTGTAACATTCCCTTCGAATAACCGCCCAGCCGCCGGTCGCGCGATTCCTCCAGCCCGACAAGCGCGAGCAGCTCCGCGATCCGCGCCCGCAGGCGCGCGCCGCCCAGCCCGCAGAGCTTGCCGTAGAAGCGCAACGTCTCCGTCCCGGTCAGATATTTGTAAAAATAAGGATTCTCCGGGAGGAAACCGACCGCCTCGCGGCTCCGCACTTCCCGGCTGTCGCAGCCGAAAATTTTCGTCGACCCGCTGCTCGGTGCGACCAAGCCGAGAATAATTTTGAGCGTGGTGCTCTTGCCCGATCCGTTCGGCCCGAGCAGCCCATAAACCTGCCCGGGCGCGACCTCGAGATTCAAGTCGCGGACTGCGATCAGCTTGCTCCGGCGAAACGGAATGGGAAAAAATTTCGTGAGGCCGGAGACGGCTACGGCCGGCTCAATCATGGCGAATCTCAAATCCGCGCGCGCGCGGCGGCTCGGCCAGCGGTGACTCGGTCTGTTCGCGAATGTGCGCCCGCAGCTCGCTCTGGCCGATCGCCTCGACAAAAGCGAGCACCTCCGCGTCCTCGCCCGTAGCCTGCAGCTCCACACGGCCATCAGCGAGATTGCGCACCCAGCCGGTGATGTCGAAGCCCTTGGCTATCTGCTTAACCGACCAGCGAAAGCCTATGCCCTGGACATTGCCGGCAAAGAAGACTTGGCGCGAAGTCATGCCGCGAGCTCCGCTTTTGCAACCGCCTCACCGCTAAATCGCGGGCCTCGGTCCCGCCCTAGTAATGAAACGCCGGCGTGGCGCTCGGCTCCGGCAACGGTTCCGGCGGCGCGATCAGGCGCGGGTCGTCGGAATTGAAGCGAAATTCTTCGCTGCGCTGGGCCAAAACCGGCGGCGGAGTCGGCGGTGGCGCCAACTGCTCGGCGACCAAGGCGGCTGACGCCGGCCGAATATCTTCGCTCGCCACATAACCGTCTTCGCCCGTGACAAGTTGGACTTTGACGTAGCCGAAGGAGGGCCGAATGACCTTCATGAGCGACTTTTTCTCCAACTGCTTGTCCGGCCCGTTGCCCTGTTGCGGGCCGTAATGGTAAAACGCGGTCTGATCCGCAGTGACGGAATACCAGTCCCCGATCGTCCCGGAAAGGAGGTTGGGTCGTTGGCTGGTCGCGCATCCGCCCACGAGCGCGGCGGCGAGCCAGGGGAGGAACAAGAGATAGCGACGATTCATTTGTAGCTGTAGACAAAACATACTCCGGCAGGTGTGCCCTCTTCCATCCGGACCCGGACGAAATATTGGCCGCTCTGCGTAACGCTGATACCAGCAGCCGCCTTGCCATCCGCCTGATATTTCTCCGACGTGAGGGGCGCGCCGGTTTCATCGAAAACTTCGACGGCGAGACGCTTGGCGGCGGCGTTCGCGCCGGCGGAGAGCCAATATTGATTCCCGGCATAAAGGGTAACCGCAAATAACTTGCTTTCCTGCGGGGCGAGCGAGCCGACCCAATGGCCGTCGCGCAGCTTGAACCCGGCATTCGAAAAAGCGCCCGCCAGATTCAAGGCCGTTTCCCGGGCCGCCACTTCCTGGTCGGTCTCGGCCAGCGCCGGAAAAGCAACCGCGCACAGGCAGCAAAAGGCGACCCAGAATTTCAGCGGACGGCGCATCATTGATCCTTCTTCTGAATTTCCTGCATCAGCTGATTGATCGCCGTCTGTAGACGCCCGACCTCCTCGGCCGAGAGCGATTTGCCGAATGGCGTGGCCACGATCTTCTCGACCTGGGCGAGCTGGGTATCGACCTGCTTGACCAAAGGGTCGCTCTGTAACTCCGGCGCAATCTGGGAGAGCTTGGTGTGAATGAAACGCAGGAGTTCCGGCTGCCGCAGCACCTGGGCCAGCTTCTCGTCGTAATTTTTCGCGACCACCTGGCTCACCACCTGGGTCCCGCGAATCCATCCGCCCAGACTAACGAGTATAACCAGATCCTGATCGCGATGAGAGCGCATCGACGCCTTGACCTCATTCTGGGTCGCCTCCAGTTCCTCCTGCAGAGCCGGCCATTCGTCGTTCTCGGCAAATTGATTGATGCTGCTGCCGCGGGCCAGAATATTTTCGCTGACCCCGAGCGCCTTGGCCATTTTCAAGATGTCGCCGCCGGTATTCTTGACCTGTTGGGAATTCTGCGCCTCAACCGCGATGAAACCATCGGCGATCAAGCCGCCGAGATTGAGCGCAATTTGGGCGCGCGTCTTGTAATTCATCGCGATGGGGCCGCGGAAGGTGGCGGTCCAATCGGGCTTGATCGGTTTCCCGAGGGCGGCAAAGGTCTCGCCCGGCGTCGGGATGGTGAGGGCGTCGCTTTTGATCGCCTGGTTCATTTCCGCCGAGGTGAGCCGAATGGGCGACGCAGCGGGGCCGGGCGGGGGGGCCGCGGTTGCCCCCCGGAGGAGCAGAAAGAATAAAAATAAGCCTCCGCTTTTCCAAAACACGCCGCAGATTAACCGCGGCCTTCGCTCTTGCCAAAGCGAAATCGCAGGCGGAAAAATTTGCCGCGGGTCGTTGGCCTAACGAGCCGCTGGTCATCCGGGTTTCCCCTTCGAGGTTGCAGGCGGGGCAGTTGTGCTATTTTTGTGGATGAAGATTCGTCTCGTTCTGTTTTTCGTTATCTCGTCCGGTTTTTGCGCTCTGCCGATGCTGGGGGCCCAGGAGTTGGATGGCAGCGATCTGCGCCAGGAAGTGAGGCAACGGGACGAACGGGTCAGCAAGCTCACCCTTGACGAGCAACTCAAGCTCCGGGCCGCCCAGGTGAAAGCCGCGGAAGACCCGACCGTGAAAGAGGCGCTGCGCAAACGCAACGAAGCGATCAATCAGTTTCGTGCGGCCATTCAAGCCGCCATGATCAAAGCCGATCCTTCCGTCGCTCCGATTCTCGAGAAGGTTGCGATCAGGGCGAAATTGCAGCCATGAGGAGAGAAAGGGGTCCAGGACCCTTCTGGCGGGGAAGCATTGCAGATAGACAACGAGGCAATCGGCGTAATTTCCGGGCGGCGACTCAGGCAGCCTTGCTCAGAGTTGATGCGTTGATCGCGCCGATGAAAGGGGCAATCGTCTCGCAGCGGCAGTAGGCCTTGGGTCGGTAAGATTAGCCAAGAATCTCTACGGGAGTCGAATTATGTCTTGTGTTTTTCCCTGGAATTGATACAAACCGGCTCCAACGAAAAATTATGATAATGAAAAAACCAAAATACCTTAAAGCAATCAGCAGTGGCCTCGCTGGCGCGGCGGCGCTGGCCGCTGGGAGCGAAGCTTATGGCGGCGTTGTCCCGGCTGCGTCGCTCCCCGCGAATTTCACTCCAAGCAGCGGCGCGACCGCCGCGACCGGCATCGCCTGGGATGTGGACGGGGACGGCACGAACGATTTTAACTTCTTATTCCGGCAGACGAGCACTACCGGCAATTTTGTCATCGGCATCTACGGCTATGGGGGCGTCGGCATAAATTGCAGCGTTGCCTATCAGGGACCATTCGTTGTTTATACAAACCGCCTCGCGGGTGGAGACACGATCGGACCATCCAGTGATTTCGAGCAAACCAACCCCTACGTCGATGTTTTGGCCTCAAAATTCAGTGGCTCGACATACGGACAATTTACGGCTCCCAATAGCCGGGGATTTGTCGGATTCGAGTTCACCGCCGGGGACGGTCAGTTGCACTATGGCTACATTGACCTCTTCGCCGCGCGCTACCGGAACGCCGCCAACCCAGGCGGCTTGCAGTTCTTTAGCGCCTCCTACGATAACACGCCGAACACTCCGATTACCATCGTGCCGGAGCCGGGCAGCCTTGCCGCTCTCGCCTTCGGTGGTGCGCTTCTCGGCGCCGTGGCCCTGCGCCGCCGCAAAGCTGCGGCCCAAGCCTAAGCGCGACTCTTCTCTTCTGGCAAATCCCGGCTCCCTTCGTGGGGCCGGGATTTTGCTTTTTGTGCTATGATCCTCTCCTAACGGTGATGACACGACCAACTAAACGCGTTCTCCTGGTCGGTTGGGATGCGGCCGATTGGCACATCCTCAGGCCCCTCCTGGACGAGGGAAAAATGCCGGTGCTTCAGAAGGTCATGGAGTTCGGGGTGAGCGGGAAGATCACAACTCTCTTCCCGGTTGTCTCGCCGATCCTCTGGAATTCGGTCGCAACCGGGAAGCTGGCCGATAAACACGGGATCGTGGGTTTTACCGAGCCGTCGCCTGATGGTCAGGGAGCGCGGCCTGTCAGCAGTACATCGCGCAAGGCGAAAGCGATCTGGAATATCCTCAGCCAGGCCGGGCTGCGCAGCGGGGTGGTCAATTGGTATGCCTCCCATCCAGCCGAGCCGATCAACGGGACAATTTTTACCAATCGCTTCCCCTCCGCCGTCGATGCTCAGGCGCAGCTCATTCCTCTTGATCCGAAAGCAATTCATCCTCCGGAGCTTTTCGCCACGGCCGAGGACCTGCAAATCCATCCCCATTCTCTCTCCGCCGAGCAGATGCTCCCGTTTTTTCCCGGAAGAAAGCCGGAGGATCAGAGCGACCTGCGCATCGGGATGCTGGCCAAGGTCTTATCGGAATGCGCCACCACGCATAACGCCGCTACCTATCTCGCCGCGCAGGATGACTGGGATTTCCTCGCCGTTTATTACGAGGCGATCGATCATGCCTGCCACGGCTTCATGGAATATTACCCGCCGGCCATGGCCCATGTGAGCAGCGAGGATGCGGAGATTTACGGCGGAGTCATTCCCGGGATTTATCAGTTTCACGACATGATGCTGGGGCGTCTCCTCGATCTGGCGGGGCCGGAGACGACTTTGCTCCTGCTCTCCGATCACGGTTTCCACAGTGGCGAGTTGCGGCCGCTGGTGGCAGAGCATTCGCGGGTCCCACTGGATAAGTTTGGCGCGAAGATGAATCCAGTCGGCTGGCATCGGCCGCAGGGAATTTTTGCCGCGGTCGGCCAGGCGATCAAACGCGACGATCTGATCCACGGCGCGAGCTTACTCGACATCGCACCCACCGTGCTTGCCCTCCTTGGTCAGCCCATCCCCGATGACATGGATGGCCGCGTCCTCACGAAGATCTTCGCGGAACCGCCTGAGCTCGAGCGCGTCCCGAGTTATGAAGAGCCGCATCCGCAGGATGGCATGCATCGCGATGTCAGTATCGAGGAAAGCGATCCGTTGCGCGCCCGGCAGGCGCTCGAGCAACTTGCCGCGCTCGGTTACATCGAGCTGGGCGACGCGTCCGAGCCGGAAAAGCAGGCGGCGGAAGCGATCTGGGAATGCGAGAGCAATCTCGCCCAAGTCTACTTTTCTTCCGATCGCCCACGGGAGGCGCTGGAAATCCTCGAAAGAATGGTGGCACAACGGCCCGAACCGCATCTGCGCATCCGCGTTGCGCTCTGTCTCCTCGGGCTGGGGCGTTTCGCGGAGGCGGAGCCGATCGTCCGTAAAGTAATCGAGGAGCATCCCGAGCAGAATCCCGCGCGACTCATTCTTGGCCGGAGTCTGATGGCGCAAAATCGCCTCGATGAAGCATTCGCGATTCTGGAACCGCTCCAGAATCGACCGGAAACGATGCCGATCATTCAGGCGGCGCTTGGCCTCATTTACTTAAGGCGCAACTTATTACCCGAAGCGGAAGCCGCCTTCCGGCGCGCCATCGAGCGCGACGACGACAGCGTGGAAGCGCACGACGGGCTCGGGATCGTGCTGCGGCGGCAGGGTCGCTTCGAGGACGCGATCTTCGAGCACATGCGCGCGGCCTCCCTCCAGCACTTGCGCCCGCAAACTCACTTGAACCTCGGGATCGCGCTCGCCAATAGCCAACAGTTCGACTGGGCCATCCGCGCCTTTTCTCTCACCTCCGAGATGGCGCCTAACGAACCGCTGCCCCATCGCTGGCTCGCCATGATTTATCGGCGGGTCAAAAATGATCGGGAAAAGGCCCGGGAGCATCGGGATCGCTTCGTCGCGCTGGCTCGACAGAGGAACGAAGCACGGGCGGCAGCCGCCGAACAGGGTAAGGCCGGAAACGGCTGAGCGTTCGTCAAGCGAATCCGAGCAAATGGAGAAAACCACGGGGAGCGAGTTCATCACCATCGTCAGTGGCCTGCCCCGCTCCGGGACTTCACTCATGATGCAGATGCTCGCGGCGGGTGGGGTGCCGCCGTTGACCGACCAACTGCGAGTCCCGGATGAAAACAATCCGCGCGGTTACTTCGAATACGAAGCGGTCAAGAAATTGCGCGTCGACCAGAGCTGGCTCGCGCGGGCGCGGGGACACGCGGTGAAGATTATCCATCTCCTCTTGCGCGAGTTGCCTAACGATGGGGCGTTTGCCTTCCGCGTCATCCTCCTGCAGCGCGCCATCGGCGAAGTGCTGGCCAGTCAGCGCACCATGCTGGCCCGGGACGGCAAAGCGGCCGCCGCCATTTCCGCCGAGCAGCTTGGGCGCATTTACCTCGCGCAAATGGAGAAGGCCGAGCGTTGGTTGCAGAGCCTGCCCGAGTGCCGCGTGCTGCAAGTGGAACATCGCGCGCTCCTGACCGATCCCGCCCCGGTCGCCGGGCAGATTAACCAATTCCTCGGCGGCGAACTCGATTCTGCCGCGATGGCGGCCGCGGTCGATCCTTCCCTCTACCGCGAGCGCGCGGAGTAGCGTCCCGACCTGCTCGGAAGTCGCCTCACGAGCGCAACGATGATGTCCTGCCTTACCCCGTCCACCGGTCAAGGACTACGCGCTGTTCGTCCCAGGGAATCCTGCGAAGCACTTCAGCCGAATAGGACCCCGCACCATAAAATCCCGGACGAGTTTCCCCGATTGGGCGGTATTGGAGACCTTTTGGAATGATATACGTGAATCACGTGTATCATGAAATCTGAGATGTCTTCGTCTCGGCCCGGTCGCGCGAGGCTTCGAGCACGATGACCCTCGCTCCTTTGTCGCGGGGACTCGCTCGTTCGCGCGCTCCTTGCAGGGCTCGCCGGGGGCCACGCCAATCCGCTTCAGGAATGAAAGAGCGTTTGCGCATCGCCAGAAAAATGGTTGTAGTCCCTAACGATATGTCCGCCACCAGCATCAGCGCCGTACACGCTCGCGAGATCCTCGATTCCCGGGGTAATCCGACCGTCGAGGTGGAAGTAAAATTGGAAGGCGGCGGCTGCGGGCGGGCCGCGGTCCCAAGTGGTGCCAGCACGGGCGAGCATGAAGCCTGGGAATTGCGCGACGGCGACCAGCAACGCTACGGGGGCAAAGGCGTCCTCCAAGCGGTCGCCGCCGTTAACGACACCATCGCCCCGGTCCTCCTCGGTTTCGACGCGCTGCAACAGGCCAAGATCGACCAGGAGATCATCGAGCTCGACGGCACCCCAAACAAAAAAAAGCTCGGCGCCAATGCATTGTTAGGCGTTTCCCTGGCCGTCGCCCACGCCGCCGCAGAGGCCGAGGGCCTTCCCCTTTTTCGTTACCTCGGCGGCGAAGGCGCCAAGGTTCTTCCCGTTCCCATGATGAATATCCTGAACGGCGGCGCCCACTCCGACGCGCCGATCGATTTTCAGGAATTCATGATCATGCCCAAGGGCGCGCCCACTTTCGCGGAAGCGCTCCGTTATGGCGCGGAAGTTTTTCACGCGCTCAAGGGCGTCCTCAAAGGTCGCGGCTTATCGACCGCGATCGGCGATGAGGGCGGTTTCGCCCCAAAACTGGAATCGGTCGAGGACGCGCTCGAAGCCATCGCCACCGCGGTCGAGCAAGCCGGCTACTCGTTAGGCGAACAGATCTTTATCGCGCTCGACCCGGCCTCCTCGGAATTTTACGATCGGGAAGAGAACGCCTACGTCTTCAATAAATCCGACGGCTCGAAGCGGAGCGCGGCCGAGCTGGTCGACTATTACGCCACCCTTTGCCAGAAATTTCCCATCATCTCGATCGAGGACGGCTGCGCGGAAAACGATTGGGACGGCTGGAAAAAACTGACCGATCGCCTGGGCGACAAGGTGCAATTGGTGGGCGACGACCTCTTCGTCACGAATGTTGAATTTCTGCGCAAAGGGATCGACCGCGGGGTGGCCAACTCTATTCTCGTGAAGGTGAATCAGATCGGCACCCTCACCGAAACTTTCGCGACGATCGATCTGGCGACGCAAAACAACTACACCGCGGTCATCAGTCATCGCTCCGGCGAGACGGAGGACACGACCATCGCCGACATCGCGGTCGCGACCAATGCGGGCCAGATCAAGACGGGCTCGCTTTGCCGGACCGATCGGGTGGCGAAATACAACCAGCTTCTGCGCATTGCCGAAGCGTTGGGTGACAAGGCGGTCTTCGGAGGTAAAATGCGCTAGTGGAAGGGAGCGGCTACGGCGATTTTCGCGCCCGGCGCGAAGCCAGCATCTGGCAGCAAATGAACCAGGTGCTCCGGGTACTTCTCTTCATCGCGGTCTGGCTGCTGATCGTGAGCTTTTTCCTTCCCCCCTACAAACAGCTCAACCGGGATCGCGCGGCCTACGACGATCTCAATGCAGATCTGACCGAGCAAAAAATCCAGCTCGCCCGTCTCACCCGACAAGTGACCCTGCTCAAGAACGATCCCACTTACCTGGAAACGCTGGCGCGCGACAGCCTCGAGATGATGAAGGAAGGCGAGACCATTTTCCGCCTCGAGAGCCCCGGCAAGAATCGCCGGTAACTCGTCGTCCTGTAGACGCTTCGTTCTGCGAGTATCTGATTAGCGATCAACCTCCAGGGGCGCCTGGCGTCCACTTCGCGCTTCCATGTTGTCATCCCGAGCCCGCGCAGACGGCGAGGGATCTCGCGTAAGGTCTTGGCGGACGGGTCCAGAAAAGATGGACCCATCAGAGCAACCGTGAGATCCCTCGGCGCGCTCCGCCAGCCTCGGGATGACAAGGGCCACGCTTTCCGTGGGGCGCTAGTCTAAACGCATATCAACGGAACCCGTGGTCTGTTTCATCGGCATCCGCGTTCGGCGTTTCGTAGAGCGAAACGTCTACAAGGGAGACGCCGAAGGCGTGGGAGTCGGAGTCGGAGGCGGCGTTGGCGGAATAATCTGGTCCACCACTCTCTGCAGCAGGGTCGTCGCGGGCCCTTCTGTCGTTAGGCTCATGACCTTGCGCACGAGCGCCAGAGCCTGCTCCTTTTTTCCCGCCTGGATAAGGGTGTCCGCCTGCTCCAGGACGACCCGCAGGAGATCTCCCCGCTTTTTGTAGACCGAGCGCGCCTGTTGCAAAGTACTGACCGCATCCTCCAAATCGCCGGCTTCCTTTTCCCGCAATCCGAGGTCTTCCAACATCGGGGCGTCATCTGCGCGTGAAGCCGTTTCCCGCTGCAGCTTCCGGTACTCGGCCTCCTCTTTACCGGCATGCTTGAGCGCGAACTCGTGCGCGATCTGCCAGACGCTGCGCTGCGCGCTCTTCTCTTTCGCGTCCCATTGCGACCAGGCGAGAAAAGGCCGGTAGAGCGGATCGCCCACCACCACGTTCATCCAGGAAAGGCCGCGCGTGGCCATGTAAGCGCTCTCCGCGAGGGTGAAGCCGTGGAGCAACCGATCGTTGAAGATATCGAGGTGCGCGGTCATTTGCAGATACGGCTCGTAAACGTTGCCTAACGAAGCCGCCGCGCCTTTGGCCAGGAGCGGCCCGACCCAGTTGGCATCGGGATAGCGCAAGGTGCTCGCGCTGAAAGAGTGGATGTGCACGGCCACCGCGCCCCGCACAAAAGTGAAGCCCGGATCGGTGAAAGGCCCGGCCACCCCGGCCGCGTACCAGCCATAATAAAGAGCGCAATCGCTCATTGGATAACCCGGTGGAAAAATGTCCGGCTTCTCGTCGTAGACCACCGGGATACCGGACCAGCGCAAATCTTTCACCACCGTTTTCAGCCAAACGTCGCCCTCCCCCAAGCCCGGCTCGGTATGGGCGGCGCCGTCGACATAGGCCCGCCCCCAGAGCCCCGTCTTCTCGGCTTCGATCGCGTCTTTGATCATGCGCCTAACGATCGCGGCGGAAGGAGCGTCGAGCCGCGAGACGAGGAGGATGGGGAGCGTCTCCAGCTCGCCGATCGGCCGGTAATTTTTAAAGTAAGGGTTAGTCGCCGCGCCGGAGATCTGCCGGGAGAAGATTCCGAGAAGGGAAAGCTCGGAATCGACCGAGGCCTCATTTTGCGAGGAGATCGCGTTGTCGGCCGATTGGTCGCCCTGGTAGACCGCGGTCGCGCGAATCTTCAACGGCATGCCGCGGATCAAGGCGACAAAATGGATCCGGCTGGCGGTCACGACCGCGTTTTCATCGCCGTCTTTGCGCAGTTTCCACCATTCCCGTTGGCGAAAAATTTTCCGCAACGGGGCGGCAATCGTCTCGTCGTATTCCTGGCGGCTGATTTCCTCCTCGGTCGAGCAGTCCAGCCCGATCACGTGATCGTTCGGGATATGCCGGCGGGCGGCGTAAAAGCGGGCGAGGCCAGGGGAGTCGGGCGCGGCGCGGTTATAAATTACGACGGTCGCTTCGGCCAGCTCGGAAGGCGCCGCCGCCCCGCGGGCACAACCCGCCGTGCCTAACGAAAAGGCGAGCAGAAGCGCGCAGCTCGATCGTTTCACGCCGCGATCCTCAGTTTCAGCCCGTCGTAAGCGATCCCGGTCCCGGCCGGCAGATCGGCTTCGGCGCTTTGCGCGAGGTCGTGACAGATGTGGGTGAAAAGCGTGCGCCCGGGCTGCACCCGCTGCGCCACTTCCAGGGCCTGATCCACGCTCAGATGGGTCGGGTGCGGCTCATGGCGAAGGGCGTCGATCACCATCACGGGCACGCCTTCGATCTGGCGCGCGATCGCGTCCGGCACCGCGCTGCAATCGCTCAGGTAGGCGAGCAATTTTTCACCGCCCCGGCTGAAAAGGTAGCCGTTCACCTCCGAATTCCCGTGCGGCACGGGAAGGGGCGTGATGGTCGTTTGGCCTAACGAAAAGGGACCGCAAAGCACATGCGGCTCGGGTTTCAAATAACCGGGCCAGGGATTCGTGTTCTGAAAGGCGAAGGCGTAGACCCGTTCCAGATCGGCCATCGTTTCGGCGGAGGCGTAAACCGGCATCCGTCCCGCGCGCGGGGCGGCGAAGCGGCGCAGATCGTCGAAGCCCATCATATGGTCGGTGTGGGAATGGGTGAAAATAACCGCATCCACCTGCCAGATATTTTCGCGCAGACATTGGGTGCGAAAATCGGTCCCGGTATCGACGACATAAGCGCCCTCCGGCGTTTCCAGATAAATCGAGGCGCGCGTCCGCTGATCGCGCGGATCGGTCGAGCGGCAGACCGCGCAATTGCAGCGGATCATGGGCACGCCCTGGGAAGTGCCGGTGCCGAGGAAGGTGAGGGCGAGCGCGTTCAGAGGGGCGAAGTTTCACTCGCAAAGCGTGGTCCTCAACTTCAACTTCTTCGCCATGCCGACCCTGAGCCTCCTGCGCATCAAGAATCTCGCGCTGGTCGAGGATCTGGCCTGGGAGCTCGCGCCCGGCTTCGTCGCCATCACGGGCGAGACCGGCGCGGGCAAGTCGATCATCATCGGCGCGCTCAAGCTCTTGTTAGGCGAGCGGGCCGAGAAATCGCTCATCCGCACCGGGGCGGAGAGCTGCGCGGTCGAGGCGGTTTTTAGCGGGGACGACTTCGGGGAATTAAATGCCCGCCTCGAGGAAGCGGGCGTGGAACCGGGGCAGGGCGAGCTGCTCGTGCGCCGCAGCTTTTCGTTAGGCGGGAACACCCGGCAGTTCGTCAATGGCTCGCCCGCCACCCTCGCCCTGCTCAAGACGATCGGGGACGGGCTGGTCGATCTGCACGGGCCTCACGATCATCAGTCGCTGCTGGCGCCGGAACGGCAGCTGGCTTTGCTCGACGGCTTTGCCAAGGCGGAGGCACTCTTGCAGACTTATCAGGGGAACTTTCGGCGCTGGCAGGCACTCGTCGCGGAAGAGCAAACGCTGAGCACCGCCGAAACCGCCCGCGCAGAGGAGCTTGATCTGCTGCGCCATCAGGTGAACGAAATTTCCTCCGCCCGCCTGCAGCCGGAGGAGGAGGAAGAGACGCACGCCCGCTACCGGCGGGCCAGCAACAGCCAACGCTTGCTCGAACTGGCCGGGGCGATTTCGCGGCATTTATCGGAGAGCGACGACGCGGTTTTGAACCGGCTCTCGGAAAGTCAGCGTCTCCTACGCGAACTGGAAAAGATCGATCCCAACCTAACGGAAAGCTCCGAAGCGCACGCCGCCGCCGTGATCGAGCTCACGGAAATCGCCCGCACCCTCGATCGTTATGCGGAGAAGCTCGACCTCGATCCGGCGCAACTTTCTGCGCTCGAAGAGCGCGTCACCCTGCTCGAAACGCTCAAACGAAAATATGGCGGTACCCTTCCCGAGGTGATCGCTTTCGGAGAACGAGCCGCGGATCGGATGCGCCAGATCGAAGGCCGCGACGCGGAGCTGCAGCGCCTCGCCCATGAGATCAAGGACGCGCGCGCGGCGCTCGATCGTGCGGCCGGCGCCTTGCGCAAAGCGCGGGCGGGAACGGCGCCGAAGCTGGCCAAAGTCGTCCGGCAAAATCTGGCCGACCTCGGTTTTCGTCAGGCCGAATTCGAGGCGCAACTGACGTCTCACGACGAGTTGCGCCTGAGCGGAGGCGACGCGTTTGAATTGCTTTTCTCCCCGAATCCGGGAGAGCCGCTCAAGCCGCTGCGCACGGTTGCTTCGAGCGGCGAAATCTCGCGCGTCATGCTCGCGATCAAATCGGCGTTGGCCGGCCAGGATGCGATTCCGCTGCTCGTTTTCGACGAGATCGACGCCAACGTCGGCGGTGAAATCGCCAATGCGGTCGGAGCGAAAATGCGGGCGCTGGCCCAGGAGCATCAGGTGCTCTGCATCACGCATTTACCGCAGGTCGCGGCCGCGGCCACGACCCATTTTGTGGTGACCAAGGAGGTGATCCAGGGGCGCACCTTCTCGGAGTTACGCGAAGTAAAAGGCAAAGCGCGCCAGGAGGAAATCGCGCGGATGCTTGGCGGCAAAAGCGAGTCTGCGCTGCAGCACGCGGCGGCGCTGCTGCGCCTATAGAGGTTTCGCTCTGCGAGAGTGTCATGCACATTGGATGGCGCGAGGGAGGTGAATTTGCTCTGGGGAGCGCACGCGCCTCGCGTGCTGGCGATGGCGTCTCGCCGTCGCGAACTTTCTTGCCCGCTTCGAGATCAAGAGCGGCCCACAAAGTTCGTTTTGGCGAGGCGCCAAAACCAGCACGCGAGGCGCGTGCGCTCCCCAGAAAGACCGTCGCGCCCGCATCGACGTCTCCAAGTGCAGGTCCCGCGCGGCCACGCCACTCTCGCGCTTCGCAGAGCGAAGCGTCGACAGACTGGCTCGCGATCGGTGACGATTTGCCGCACCCTTGATTGAGGGCAAATTAGCTGCATGAAAGTTCTCTTCCTGAGCCTGGTCCTTGTCTTAACGAATCTTGCCACCGGCTGGGCCGCCACCCTCACGGTCACCAGCACTAACGATGACGGCCCCGGTTCTTTGCGCCAGGCGATCGCCGAGGCCGCGCCGCGGGATACGGTTGCTTTCGACCTGCCGCCCGACGCAGTCATTGGCCTAACGAGCGCGGAGCTTTTCATCGACAAAAGCCTGATCCTGAACGGTCCCGGCGCGGGCGCTCTGACGATCGAGGTTTTGGACGGCGGCAGTGATGGATTGCGCGTTCTGGAAATCGCCGAGGGGATCTACGACGTCGTGATTAGCGGGCTCACGATCGCCCATGGGCGGCTTTTTGAGGGGGGTTCCGGGTTGTTCAATCACAGCATTGGCGCAGTGGAATTGCGAGACTGCGTGATTACCGAGAATACGGCCTACTTCGGGGGTGGAGCGGCGAACGATGGCACTTTAACCCTAACGAATTGCACGGTTTCGAAGAACACCGCCGGAAGCTTTGGCAGCGACGGCGGCGGGATCTGTAATACGGGGATGCTCACGGTGACCGGAAGCACGATTTCCGAAAACGAAAGCGGTTTGGGCGGAGGCCTTTTCAACTCCGGCGTCTTGATCATGACCAACTCGACCGTTTCGGAAAACTTCAGCCAAGATTCGCTGTCTTTTGGAGGGGGGATTCGGAATGAGGGTAGTGCGGCCCTCTCCAGCTGCACCATCTCGGGGAATTCTACCGGTTTGTATGGAGGCGGGATAGACTCGACTGAGAGAGCCACGCTCAGAATTCGAAACACGATCGTGGCGGGAAACACCGCCACCGGACCGGATATTTACGGGCAGGCGATTTCGGAGGGTTACAACCTGATCGGGAATAATTCCAAGACGATGATCATGCGGACGACGGGCGATCAAATCGGCACGCCCGAGGCCCCGATCGATCCGCTGCTCGGACCGTTGCAAGATAATGGCGGACCCACGCCAACTCAGGCGCTCCTCACGGGCAGCCCGGCAATCGATCAGGGTGGGCCGGTCGAAGGAGTGATGACGGATCAGCGCGGTCGCTTTCGTCCGGTCGATGCGGTCATGATCGCGCCGGCTGAGGGGGGTGATAATAGCGACATCGGCGCTTTCGAGGTGCAGGCTGCCCGGCCGCTCAACGTCTCGACCCGCGCGAATGTTCTCACGGGTGAAAACATTCTTGATGCCGGTTTCATCCTCGTCGGAAACGATCCGAAGCAGGTGCTTGTCCGCGGCCTCGGTCCATCGTTAGGCGTGCCCGCCGGCAGTGGCCGCCTGGCCGACCCGGTGCTGGAGTTACGCAACGCCGCCGGCACTCTGGTGATGCGAAATGATAACTGGCGAGGAACCCAGCGCGACGAAATCAAGGCCACCGGTTTGCCGCCGCGCAATCCCAAGGAATCCGCTCTCGTCGCAACGCTCGCGCCGGGCGCTTACACGGCGTTGCTCTCGGGCAAAAATGGCGGCACGGGCGTCGGGTTGGTCGAAGTCTACGATCTGGAAACGGGGGCGATTTCGACTTTGGCAAATACGAGCACGCGCGGCTTCGTCGGGACGGAGGATAACGTCATGATCACCGGTTTCATTCTGGGCGCAGGGGAAGGTCCGCGGGATCGGGTGATCGTGCGGGCGCTCGGGCCCTCGCTCCAAGGCGCCGGAGTAAACCAGCCGCTGGCCGATCCGGCCCTGGAATTGCACGATGAAAATGGCGCGCTCCTCGCGAGCGACGACGATTGGCAGGACACCCAGCGCGCTGAAATCGCCGCCACCGGTCTCGCGCCAACGAACCGAAAAGAATCCGCCATCGTCCAGGCGCTCCCGGCCGGGGCATACACCGCGATCGTCCGCGGGATGGATCGCGCTTCCGGCGTGGCGCTCCTGGAAGTCTACGACCTGCACTAACGACTCCTCTTCGAGGGAAAGCGGGCAATCTGCACGGGAGGCGAAGATTTCCCTCGCCATCTCGTTGTCACATTCTCTATCGTCCGCTTTTCTTCCATGATTCAACGCGACTATCTCATCATCGGCGGCGGCATCGGCGGCGGCAGCGTCTGCGAAGGCATCCGCCAACACGACAAAAAAGGCTCGGTCACGCTCGTCGGCGGCGAGACTTTTCACCCCTACAAACGCTGGATGCTCTCGAAACAATTCCTGCGCGAGAAAACGTCCACCTTGAAAAAGCTGCCCAGCTTCGACGAGCGCTGGTACGGCACCCATAAAATCGAAGCGCGGCTCGGTACGGTGGTGACCCAGTTTAACATCGATCGCCGCCTCGCGGTCCTCGGGAACGGGGAGACGATCGAGTTTAAGAAGGCCTGTCTGGCCATGGGGAGCCGGCCGATTCGGCCCGCGGTGGCGGGGATCGGTCTGGGCAATGTGATTTATCTGCGCACCATCCGGGACGCGCTCGCCCTGCGCGAGATGTCGCGTTCAGAGAAGGGGATCGTCGTGGTGGGCGGTGGATTGCTCGCCTGCGAAACGGCGGCCAGCCTCCGCCAGAACAAGCTTAAGGTCGCGATCATGCACCGGCATCGCTCGCTCTTAAATCGCTACGTCGATGCGGAGACCTCGGCCTGGATCACGGAACACTTCGCGAAACGTGGTGTGACGCTCTTGTTGGGTTCGAGCTTGAATGGGTTTGAAGGCAAAACCGTCCTCCGCAACATCCAGACGAAGAGTGGCGAACGGATCGCGGCGGGTGTCGCGGTAGTGGCTTGCGGGTCCGAGCCGAACCTCGAAATCGTCCGGAATACGCCTCTCTCCGGGCCGCTCGGCTCGCCCGTGAACGATTATCTGGAGACGGAAGAGAAGGGGATCTACGCGGTCGGCGACCTCGCTTTTTATCCCGATCGGATGATGGGCGGGATGCGGCGGCAGACGCACTGGGAAAATGCGCGCGCCCAAGGTTTAACGGCCGGGGCGAACATCACGGGGAAAAAGCGGCAGCGCTACGAGCAGATTCCTTATTTTTGGACGGAGTTTTTCGATTTGCGGCTGGATTTCGTGGGCGACTTTACCGGAACTCCGTCGCAGGTCGACCTGAGCGGGTCACATGCGAAAGGGCGGTTTGTGGCGCGCTATTACCAGGGCGAAAAACTGCGCGGCATGGTCCTTTGCCACCACAGCACGAGGGACGTGGAAGCAGCCAAGACGGAGCTGCGCCAGTCCCTCGCCAAATAGCGGCAGGCGGCCAGCTCGCCCTTGGCGTCCGGTGGAGGGACGGGCTCTGTCCCGTCCGTGGGTCTGAGTGGGAGGGCCGAGGCAGCCTTCGCCAAGAGGGCGTCTAAAAAGTTGGTGTCGACTGGGCGCGTTGTAGGGCGACCGCTTCGGTTGCCCAGTTTCTGCCGACGCAGGAACCGAGGCAGGCGAAGCGCCCGCCCTACAATTCGGCCTTCGACCCAGCTTTTTTAGGCGCTTTCTAAACCTCGTGGACGACATGAGGTCGTCCCTCCGCCGTGCTCCATAAAGTGGCTCCAGGCCTGTAGGTCTCACGGCACCCGTGCCTGTAGACGCTTCGCTCTGCCTCCCAGAGGGAGGCGTCTACAGGCCCACGGTTGCACGTTTCCCCACGCCCGAAGACAAGGCCCGCGGTTTACGGGCGTTGGCTTCGCCGGTTTCCTTGAGTTCCCCGCTGAGGCGTCCCAGCGCGCGCTGCGCGAAAATCGATTTGCAAAGGTGAGAACAAAAACTGCGCGCGCGCATCCGAGTCGAGCGACGCCTCGACGACTCCTTTGCAGTAATTACAGACGCCATCAAAAAACGTGATGTGCTTGCCCACGAGATCGGCTTCGGTCGGTTGAGTTATGGTGTGAATTCTATCCCGCCCGGAACTGATCTCCCGCGCGACCAAGCTCAAGCCGCTCGCTCCGGCCGCGCAATTGCGGCCTTCCCGCATTAAGCGCGCTCGAGGCACGAAACGTGCACACCTGCACCTTACGTTGCCATGCTTGATCACGATGATTTAAAATGGGTCGCCACCCAACTGACGGAACTAAACCGGCAATTGCAGCAGGTTTCCCGGCATAGCGAGCGGGCCCGGGCCGAGAGGGAAAACGACCAACTGCAGTTGCTCGACGAGCAGGTCGAGCAGGCCGCGCGGATTTCTCAGGCGCTCTTCGATCGCGTCACTTCCCGCATCCTTTCCTCAACGGCGCACGGCGGGAAGCTGGCGCACAAAGCGCCCCGCATCACCGTCCTTCCGCCCCCGCAAAGCGGGCCGTTCCCGCCGACCGTGGCGAAAAAAATTCCGGTGGGCGAAGTCGCGATCGAGTCGGTGCCGAACGACGAACCGGTCATCCTCAATCCGCACGGCAAACGTGAGCTCATCCTGATGGTGGACGACGATCCCGACGTGCGGGAGCGGGCCGGGGCGATTCTGGAAGATGAAGATTACCGGGTGGTCCTGGCCAAGGACGCGCTCGAAGCGTTGCAAATCTACGGCCGCATGGGCTCGGAGATCTCGCTCGTGATTCTCGATTTCTTCCTCCCGGTGATGGATGGCGACGCCGTCTTCGACGAACTCAAGGCAATCGATCCCCAGGTGCAGGTCGTCCTGAGCAGCGGTTTCGCGGAACAGACGAAACTCGGGAGCATGCTCGCGCGCGGACTTTGCGGGTTCATTCCGAAGCCTTACACGAGCGACAAGTTGCTCGACCAGGTGCGCTCGATCATCGCTGCCTAACGACCGCCTCGCCTAACGATGTTAATTCCGCGCCTGCTGGCATCAATTTAGCTACTCGAAAGGCGCACTCCCATGGCTCGCATCGACGCATTTTTTAAACTCATGGCCGAGGAGAAGGCCTCGGACCTCCACCTGGCCACGAACAATCCTCCGATGCTGCGAATCAACGGCGAGCTCGTGCGCGTCGATTATCCGGTGCTCGAGAACGACGAGCTGAAGGCGATGGTTTACGAGATCGCGCCCGAGGCGAAGATTAAAGTCTTCGAGGAAACTTCCGACGTCGACTTCGGCTACGAAGTGCCGGGGGACGCCCGTTATCGCGCCAATTTCTTCCAGCAAAAATACGGCATCTCCGCTGTTTTCCGCCTCATTCCGTCGAAAATTCTCACGGTCGAAGACCTCGGGCTGCCGCCGGTTTTGAAAAAGTTCCCCATGCTCAAGAAAGGTCTCATCCTCGTCACCGGCCCGACCGGTTCTGGGAAGTCGACCACGCTCGCGGCCATGATGGATTACGCGAATCTGCAGCGCCACGATCACATCATCACGGTGGAAGACCCGATCGAGTTCGTGCATCGCAGCCAGAATTGCCTCGTCCAACATCGCGAGGTCGGCGTCCACACCCGCTCCTTCGCCGCCGCTTTGCGCGGCGCCCTCCGCGAGGATCCGGACATTCTGCTCGTCGGAGAAATGCGCGACCTCGAGACGATCGAGCTGGCTCTGACCGCGGCCGCCACCGGCCATCTTGTCTTCGGCACGCTGCACACTTCCAGCGCCGCGAAGGCAGTCGATCGCGTGATCGATGTTTTCCCGACCGATCAACAAAACCAAATCCGCGCGACCCTTTCCGAGTCGCTCAAAGGGGTCATCGCGCAGAACCTTTTCAAACGCATCGACCAGCCGGGCCGGGTTGCCGCCCTCGAAGTGTTGGTCGTCGACACCGCCATCGGCAACCTCGTGCGCGAGGCCAAGACGCACCAAATCCCCGGCATGATCCAGGTCGGGAAAAAGAAAGGCAATCAGCCGCTCGACGACGCCATCATGGATCACCTGCGCAACATGCGGATCAGCGCCGAGGAAGCCTACGACAAGGCGATCGACAAAAAGAAATTCCGGCCCTTCCTCAAGACGCCACCGGCCGACGAGTTCGAGGAATAAATCGCATGAGAACGCCTGACCTCGACCGGATGCTTTCGGCGATGCTCAACACCTACGACGGCATCTCCGACCTCAACTTCACCGTCGGGCATCCTTTGCAGGTGGAAGATTTCGGCGAGCTCAAACCGGTCTTCGTCGACCCGCCGATCGAGCACCTGACCCCTTTCCAGACCGAGCAGATCGCCCTCGCTCTCATGCAAGGCGATCGTCGCCTCATCCGGGAATATCTTCTCGCCGGCTCTTGCGATTGCAGTTACGCGCTCGCCGGCGAGGCCCGTTTCCGCGTCAACATTTTCCGGCAGCAGAGCGAGTTCTCGATCGTCATGCGCAAGTTGCAGGCCGTCATTCCCTCACTCGAGACGCTCCAGTTACCGCCCATTTTTCATGAGATCGCGAAGGAAAAAAACGGGCTCATTCTCGTCACCGGCGCAACTGGCAGCGGCAAGACCACCTCGCTCGCCGCGCTCCTCAACGAGATCAACGAAACCCAGTCAGTCCACATCGTCACCCTCGAAGACCCGATCGAATTCGTCCACCCGTCGGGCCGCGCCACCTTCAACCAGCGCGAGCTGGGCCGCGATTTCGACACTTATCCGAACGGCCTCCGCGCCGCCCTCCGGCAGGCGCCAAAGATCATTTTCGTCGGCGAAATGCGCGACCGCGCCACCGTCGAAATCGCTCTCACCGCCGCGGAAACCGGCCATCTCGTGGTCAGTACTCTGCACACGGTCGACGCCGGCCAGGCCATCCATCGCATCCTCGGTCTTTTTTCGTTAGGCGAAGAACCGCAGCTCCGCTTGCGTCTCGCCGATACCCTTCGTTACATCGTCAGCCAGCGCCTCGCGCCCAAGGTCGGCGGGGGCCGCCAGCTCCTCACCGAGATCATGGGGCACAACCTCCGCACCCGCGAAACCGTCGCCCTCGGCGAAGCGGAAGGCCGCACCTTTTACGAGATCGTCGAGGCGAGCTCGACCTTTGGTTGGACGACCTTCGACCAGTCGATCCTCAACGCCTACGAAGCCGGCTTCATCAGCGAGGAGACGGCGCGGATGTTTGCCTCGAAACGCGGAAGGGTCAGCCGCGGGATCGATCTCCTCCAGAAAATGCGCGGCTACGACGACGAAAGCGACCTCGGTCTGCGCCTCGACCGGCCTCATCAGAAAGTTCGTTAGCGATGAACATGGAGACCGACCACGACCACGATGTTTTCGATCTCGGCGACAGCACCGCCCTGGTCTGCATCGATCGCCAGCCCTATCAAAAACTGATCGCGTCGCAGTTGGCCGATCTTCATTACAAAATCCACCTCGGACTTTTCGAGGAAGATGTCCTGCTCAAGCTCGCCACTTATCAGTACGACGTGGTCGTGGTCGCGGAAAATTTCAAAGGCTGCAGCCTGGAGGAGAATTCGATTTTGCGGGAAATGGTGCGGCGGCCGGGAGGCGCTCGGCGCCGGCATTTCGTCGTGCTCCTGAGCCAACGGTTTGCCACCAATGACGCCATGAGCGCGTTCGTGCAGAGCGTCGATCAGATCATTAACCTGGGTGAGGTGGCCAACTTCAAACCGGTCCTGCGCCGCGCCGTCTCGCAACACGGCGATCTCTATCGGCCGTTTCTGGAAACGCTCAAAGCCGTCCAGGCTCTCTAAAAGCAGCGGACCGGTTTCGCGCTCGTTAGGCAGAGGGCGGGTAGGCGCTTTTGCGAAAGGCGTTGCGGCATCGGGAGGGCCGGTGGTAATTTCACGCCGCCGACATGATGAAGGATGTTCAATGGGTTCGTTTCACTTGGAATTTGAGCGAGTTGCCGCCTCTCGCGCTCGCCTTGCCGGCGCATTATCACCTGGGCAGGGTCGGGGCCGAGGAGGAGGCGGAGGTGCGCGCGGTCGTGACCCGTTCTTTCGCGCACGACGATTCCTGGGGAAACTCCATCCAGGAGGTCAACGCCCTGGTCGAGCAATCGCTCGAGCGCTTTTCCGCCAGTGAGGAGGGCGTCCTCTGCCTGGCCCTGCGCCACGGGGTGCGCATGATTGGCGCCGCTCTCTTAGTGCCCGACGCCCAGGCCGAAAATCATCTCACACCCGGGCCCAGCGTGCTCATGGAATACCGCAATCGCGGTTTCGGCATGGCTCTGCTCGGCGAATCGCTTCGCACCCTGCGCGAGGCCGGGTTAACCGAGGCCGGTGGACGCGCCCGCGCCCACGCGCTCGTGGCGAAATTCCTTTATCCGAAATTCAAGGGCACCCCGACGCCGGACAAACGGCCGTTGCTCGCCGCTTGATTTCTCAGGCGCCCGGGGGCAGGAGCGCCGCCACCTGCTCGACCGTCAGCTCGTCCAGTTGCCTAACGACTAAATCCGCCGCCGCCAGCTCGCCCGGCGCATGAGTTGTCGCTACCGCCACGACTCTCATCCCCGCGGCGTGGGCGGCGGCCAGGCCGACCTGCGCATCCTCGAAAACAACGCAGCTTTGCGTCGCCATCCCGAGACGCTCCGCCGCGGTAACGAAGACTTCGGGGTCCGGCTTCCCGCGGCCGACATCTTCGGCGGACACGATGGCGCTGAAGGCGTTCCCCAGGCCGATCCGCGGCAGGACGGCCTCGATGTTCAAAAGCTGGGTCGAGGAAGCGACCGCGCACGGCACGCGGGCGGCGCGCAAACGCGCCAGCCAGGCCGTCACGCCCGGGAGGGGCACGATCTGGCTGGTCGCCACGATCTCGCGGTAGAGCGCTTCTTTCCGATTCGTTAGGCTGACGATCTCCTCCGGCGCCGTCGCCCAGCGGTGAATCTCGGCGATGATCTGCGCGCTCTTCCTCCCGAAACCGCGCCGGAAACTTTCCGCGGTGACGTTCCGGCCCAATTCCCGGGCCAGCCGGCGCCAGCTTTCCTCGTGCAACTTGGCGGAATCGATGATGACCCCATCCCAGTCGAAAATCGCGCCGAAAGGCGGTGGTCTCACGGGAGCCGTTGCAGCGCGGGCAACCCGTAATTTTTCTGGAGCGCGTCCGCTTCGGCGGCGACTTGCGCGGCGTCCAGCTCGACCTGTTTCGGATCGTCCTGGGTTTCGATGACGTGGAAGCCGTTGACCGGGGTCTTGACTGCGGCGGCGAGATCGCCTAACGACTTCACTTCCTGGCCGTTCACTTTCTTGACGATGAGATAGCTGTCGTCGTCATAACCGATCGTGCTGTTGGCCGGCAGCACCTGGCTGAGGATGACGACCCGGCGGTGTCCTTCCGGAAAAAGTTCGCCCTGAAAATGGTCGAGATAGACGAAGTCTTGCGGCGCTTCTTTCTGCCAGTTGGCCCCCCATTCCTTCAAATACTGCCGCGACAGCTCCTGGAAAATAAGGCCGCCGAGAACGTAGTAGGCCGGCGGATCGTCGCTATAAGGCGGCACGACGTAATCGGCGGCGGCGCGGTGCTCCAGCTTGATATTCAGGGTCAACGGCTGGCCCGCGCGCTGCAGGTGAACCGTCAAAGAATCGCCTACGTAGGCTTTGGCGCCGAGCAAGTTGCTCATTTGAATCTTGCCGTAAAGCGCGTCGACATAGTTGCCGTTCTCGTCGATCTCGTGCTCGCCGACGGCGGTGACGATGTCGCCTTTCTGCAAGCCCGCCTTGGCCGCCGGCAAGCCGGGCTCCACCGCGGTGACGTAGACGCCGCCCTTGCCCGTCTCGCCCGCAAACGAGCGTAACTGCGGATCGCGCGTCGGGAAAAAGGAAATGCCTAACGATGGAAAACCGTCGTAGGGCGATTTCTCCGCGTCTTTCAAAAAGTGCGCAATGATGGGCGCGGGAATGGCGTCGAGCACTTGGGTGCGCGGATCGTAACGGAGGAGCAACGCGGCCAGCTTGTTCCCTTTGACCAGGGGAACGGTGTAGCTGTTGTCGCGATACTGCAGCGGAATGCTCAGCCGGTAGGTCAGAAATTCACCCACATCCGCGGGATAAGCGGTCACGCCGACCGTGGTGACAAGTCCCTCGGTGACGACGAGCGCGCCGGTCGCTTCCAACTGCCAGGCGGCCAGCCGATCCCCGACCACGGTGTCGAGCGCGAGATCGAGCGGCTGCAGGCCGTTGAGGAATTTCGGATCGCTCGGCTCGAGCAGGGCGAGGTTCGCTTCCTCATCGACCACGACCACATTGGCCGCGATTTTATCACCCGACTCGGCGCGCTCCAGCTCGGCGTAGTTGGCGTTCGCGACCAGATCGGCGGTCACGAGGACGCGATTGTGCGGAAGAACGGCGCCGAGAGCGCGTTTCGTGAAGGGCGCTTTCTTTTGCCACGGTCGAAAATAATCGAAGGCCTGTCCGGTTACGCTCACTCGCACGAGCGAGACTTCCTTGGGCCGGACCGCGGTCTGCGCGGCAGACGGATTTTTGCGCACCGTGACCGACGGCTTTTTCGCCGACAAAGGGCCCAGTCCCAAGATCATCGCGAGGAGAATAAAGAGAGGCGCGCGTTTCATGGTTGTTGGAGAGGCGCGGCCACGGGAAGTTTGGCCGGCGGTTGCTCGTCGAGATTTGCCGGGGATAAAACATTGTAGCGCGTGAGAATCCGCTCCCGCGCAGCGGCCACTTGCTGGGCATTGAGGACCAGGGGCGGACCTTCGCCGACCATCTGGATGACGAACTCTTTAGCCGGCTGCTCGAAGGCGAGCGCCAGATCCTGCATCGTGCCGATTTTCTGCTCGTTGATCCGGTCGATGATGCCGTAGCGGTAGGGCATGAGATAGGAATTGATCGGGTCGGGGAGGACGTTGGTGAGCAGGATCACTTCCGGATGTTGCAGATAGATTTGCTCCGAGACGAAGAAGTCGAAGAAATGCCGGACGCGCAGATCGCCGATGCGATAGGCGTCGAGCAGATCGAGCGACATCGGCTGAAAAAGGAGGCCGCCATAAACGAGATAACGCGGTCGAATATCGTAGCTGTGGCCCTGCATAAAATAGGGCCAGACCGAGCCTAACGTCACCTCCACGCTCAGCGGTTGCTGGTTGCGCAGAAGCTCGAGCTTGAGCTTGTCGCCTTTGAATTTCCGCTCGACCACCTCCGGCATTTGCACGCGCTCGCCTTCGTACTCGACGAAGGCGTCGCTCGCGATGGCGTGCCCATCGATCGAGAGCAGGACGTCGCCGGTTTGCAGCACTTTCCCGCACGGCCCCGCCTCCAGGACCGTCCCGACGAGCACCCCGCGATCGTCATCTTTCAATCCGAGGTAATGGCGTTGCGCGGGATTTTGCAGCTTCGTGTAGGTGATTCCGAGATCGACGTAGCGATCGTAATGGCCGTCCTTGATATCGCTGAGGAAGCGTCGAATCACCGGCGTCGGAATCATGTAGGCGACCCCTTGCGCGATGTCGCCGCTGTAGCCCTGAAAGGCGACGCCCACGACCTTGCCACCCTGCAGGACCGGCCCGCCGCTATTCCCGGGATTGATCTGGGCGCTGATCTGGATGGCGAGGTGGGAGTCGATCGCCGAATGGGTGTAAAGCGAGAAGTCGATGCGCGAGACGATGCCGGTGGTGACCGACATGCGTTCGCCGCCGATCGGGTAGCCGTAGGCGGAGACGGTCGATTCCAAGGCGGGAATGTTGCCGAAATCGAGCGGCTTCATGTTTTTCCAAAAGCTCGGGTTGGCGACTTGGAGGAGGGCGAGATCGCAATCGTGTGCCACGAAAAGCACGGTGGCGGGATACTTATTGGGATCGCCCTCACGCTCCACCGTGAGGTAGCGGCTGTTGCTGACGACGTGGGCATTGGTCAGAATGCGCTGGCCTTCGATGACGAAGCCCGCGCCCACGCCGCGGCCGATCGTGCCGGAATTCCAAGGCGCGCGATAGTCGGGCTCGACCTCGGTGGAAGTGATGCGGACGAGGCTTTTCGGGATTTGCCCGTTCGGCTGGGCCTGGGCCTGGGCGACGAAGAGGAGCGCGAGGGCGCAGAAAAGAAAGCGGGTGCGGAGCATCAGAAAAAGAGCGGGAAGATCAATCGGAAGGTTGCGGCTGTAAACGGCAATCGAAGCGTTAGATGGCCGGAGGCGGGAAACGTTCAGTCGGCGAAGTTGTTTGGCGTTCTGATTTCGGCGAAAAGGTCCGCAATCACTGCGGCGGCGCTGCCCTGGAGGGCGGAGCTCCGCGACGCCGGGAGGCGAGCATCCGCTTCACCCGGGCGCCCGGATTCGCAGAGCTCATCCCTCCAGGAGGCAGTGCCTGGGCTGAGCGCTACACTCCCGCGCGGTCGAGGAGCGCGTGGAGAACTTTTTCCGCTTCGAAGACTTCGCGGGCCACGGCGCGGGCGGCGCGGCTGTGCTTTTTGTAGTCGGCGTTGATCTGGCGGACCGCCTCGGCGATTTCGCCTAACGACTTGAAGGCGAAGAGGCCGCCTTCGTTCCCATAATGATCGGTGAAGCCGGTCTGCTGGGTAATGACGGGCCGGCCCGCGGCCAGGTAGCAGGCGCTCCGGTCGCTGAACCACCCGGTGCGCAAGCGCACGTATTGGTCTTTCGCGACCGTGAACTCGCCTTTGGAGCGCCGGATGTAGTCGCGATAGCTCCAGTAATCCACGCTCATCTCGTGCGGGCTGGTGAAGCGCCAGCCGTGCCGGAGGAATTTGGTCCGCGTCTTTTCATCCCTGATGTCGGTCGCGAGCTCGAACGGCTCGCCCGACTCGTTAGGCGCAGCGACGAAGCGGAGGAACTCGCGCGACTTGCTCCAGAGATATTTCTGCCCGCGCCACGCGATGTCTTTGAGGCCGCTGGTGGACCAGTTGGCGATGGAGGTGAAAACGGCGGTCTCGTGAGGCGGGCGGCTCGTTTTCCAGAGATCGGTCACGATCGGCTGGCGGGTGGGGAGCCATTTTAATTTGTGCAGCGGGACCGGGAACCGATCGGTCCCGATGTTTTCGCCAAAGGTGAAAAGGGCGTGATGTTTTCCGAGGTAATCGATCGTCGAGCGAATCCGTTGATCGACTTTGATCTGCTCGACGCCCGGGTCGCTCTCGACGTAGAGGATGCGCTCGCTCTGGAGGAGGTCGTCGTTGAATTCCTGCGTCCCGCAGACGTTGAGGATGGCGTCGGCCTGGCGGTAAAGCTGGCGGATTTTCGGGAGGCGCAAACCGGCCGTGGGAAGGTCGGGCAGGTAACGGGCGCAAAATCCCCAGCGTCCTTCGAAGTCGAACTCGCTCGCCAGTTGGCCGAGGATTTCGGCGGCGTAAGTGAAATCTTCGGTGACCTCGAAAGTTTGCGGATTGTAGGGAATGCGCGCGGAATCCTCGAGGTAATAAACGTCGTGCCCGAGCCGCTGCAGGCCGACGACGTAATGGATGTGCTGCCAGATCACGCCGGCGATCGGCATCGATCCCATGAAGCCCATGACCACGATCTTTTTGCGTTTCATGAAGAGTTTTTTTAACCGCGGATTACGCGAATTTCACGGATGGGGAGAAGAGGGTGGAGGCATTTTTCTTATCCGTGTAAATCCGTGTAATCCGCGGTTAAAGATTCTTCACCACCACGGCCGGGTTACCCGCGACGACGGTGTTGGCCGGCACGCTTTTGGAGACGACGGACCCGGCTGCGACGACGGAATTTTCGCCAATCGTCACGCCTTTCAAAATGACCGCGTTCATCCCGATCCAGACGTTATCGGCAATGCGCACAGGCGCGGTGCGGATGGGCGGACGCGGCGGGCGCTCCCGGTAGTAGGGCGCGAGGGCGATGGCGTCTTTCCGCCGCTCCGCCGGATCGAGCGGGTGGAAATCGGAGTCGGCGATCCCGACGTTCCACGAGATCAGGCAATAGCTGCCGATCTCGATCAGCTCTTCGGCCATGACCAGGGCGCCGTTCAAGAGCGTAAAATCGCCGACCGTGCAGCGGCCTTTTTCCCCGAGCGAAAAGGAGCAGCCGGCGTAGCAGGAGACGTAGTCGCCGAACGACAAACCGCCTTCCGTCGGATTGCGCATAAACCGAAAAATCTGGGCCGTCTCGCAATAAAATCCGGCGCCGAAGCGCACGTTAGGCGGAATCGGTTCCGTCCACCAATCGCCTTCCACGCGGCGGTCTTCGTGCACATTGCTCATATGGGATAATTGCCGGCGGCGTAAAGTTTAGCGTAGGCGCCGCCGCGCGCCACGAGCTCGGGGCCGCGACCCTGCTCGACGATGCGGCCGTGCTCAAGGACGACAATTTTATCCACGCCGTGAATGGTGGCGAGCCGATGGGTCACGATCAAGGTGGTGCGACCGTGCATCAATTCCTTGATCGTTTCCACGATGGCCGCTTCTGTGGTCGGGTCGAGCGCGGAGGTGGGCTCGTCCAGGAGCAGGATGGGGGCGTTTTTCAGAAAGGCGCGGGCAATTCCGAGGCGTTGCCGCTGGCCCACGCTGAGATGGCCGCCGCGTTCGCCGACCGGACTCTTGTAGCCGTCGGGCAAATTTTCGATGAAGCTATCCGCCTGCGCACGCCGGGCGGCCTCGCGAATTTCTTCCTCGGTCGCGTCGGGGCGGCCGTAGGCAATGTTCTCGCGGATGGTGGTGGAAAAAAGGAGCGTGTCCTGCAGGACGATGGCGATCTTGGCGCGCAAAGATTGTTTCGTGATCGCCCGGAGATCGCGTCCGTCCAGTCGCACGACGCCGGCGCTGGGATCGTAAAAGCGCGGGACCAAACTGAGCAAGGTGCTCTTGCCCGCGCCGGTTCCGCCGACCAAGGCGACAATCTCGTTAGGCGAAATCTCCAGGCTGAGCTCGGCCAGGACGGGATGCTTCTCGTCGTAACCGAAGCTGACGCTCTCAAAGGCAACGGCGGCTCGGGTTTCACGGATGGCAATTGCATCAGGGGCGTCGCGCACGTCATCCTCGCGATCGAGCACCTCGAAGCAACGGCGCGCCCCGGCGGTCGCGCCTTCCATCGCCCAAGCCGTGTAGGTGAGCGCTTCGAGCGGCTGGTAAAGCATCACCAGATAGGCGCTGAAAACGAGGAGCGAGCCAAGGGTGAGGGTGCCGCTGAGGACGTGGAAAGTGCCGAGATCGTACATGGCCGCGGTGCCGATGACGATGAGGGTGCTAATGACGAGCGCGCTTTTCACATTCGTGAGGGTGAGGCGAAGATTGGCGCGCAGGCTCTGCTGCGCGCGTTGGTGAAACTGCGAGACCTCGAAATCTTCGCGCCCGAAGGCGGCCACCATGCGGATGGAGCTGAGCCCTTCCTGGGCCTGCGCGAGGACGGCGCTTTCCTGCTCCTGGATGGAGGTCGATTCCGTACGGATGCGGGCGGCGAAAAAATAAATCGCGGCGACGATCAAGGGCACGATGCCTAACGACAACAGCGTCAGCTTCCAGTCGAGCTGGAGCATGATCAGACAGGTCCCGAGCAAGGTCACGACCGAGCCGAAGATGTTGGTGAACCCTTTGTTGTAAATCGTCTGAATGGACTGCGAATCATAGGCCACCCGGAAGCTCGAATCGGCCGAGCGCCGGGCGTCGTGGAACTTGAGCGAGAGCCGCTGGAGGTGCGCGTAGAGCTCGGTCCGCAGATTGAGCAGCACCTCGAGGCCGATCTTCACGAAGAGGTAGTTCGTGATCAGATTGAGCAGTCCCCAGACGATCTGCAGACCGACCAGCGCGAGGCAGAGCAGGTGAATGTAGCTCCGCCAATCCGGATGGCTCGCATGAAACGCGGAGTCGTTAGGCAAAATCCGGTCGACGATAAACTTGAGCGGCCACGGTTTGAGCAAATTCACCCCGATGCCGAGGAGGCTGAGGGCCAGGCCGAGCGCGGTCGCGGGCAGAAACGGCCGATAATAACGGAGCACGCGCCGGTAGATCATTGCGGAATTCGGATTGCGGAACGCAGATTGAAAGGCAAGCTACGCGCTCCGCTAGTTCTGTGCCGAATTCGGCATTCCGCAATCCCAATTTCGTCGCGTGCATCATTTCCTGGAAATCTGGTTCGGCTGGGTGCTGCATGGCGGCTACTGGGGGATCATCCTGCTCATGGCGATGGAGAGCTCGATCTTTCCGGTCCCGAGCGAGATTGTGATTCCGCCCGCGGCCTTTCTGGCCGCGCGCGGCGATTTGAGTTTCGCCGGGGTGATTTTGGCGGGAACGCTTGGATCGTATCTAGGGGCGGCGATCACCTATTGGATCTCGCGCTGGGTCGGGCGGGCCGTGGTGGCGCGCTACGGGAAATATTTTTTCCTGAGCGCCGAGAAGGTTGATCGCGCGGAAATCTGGCTCGCGCGCTACGAAGCCGGCGGGGTTTTCTTCGCCCGGCTGCTTCCGGTGATTCGGCATCTTATTTCCATCCCAGCCGGTCTCGTGCGGATGAATTTCTGGATCTTCAGCGCGGTCACGATCGCCGGTTCCGCCCTTTGGTGCGGCGTGCTCGCGTATCTTGGCGATAAAGCCTATCGCGCCCAGCCCGACCTGATCTCGAATCCGGAAGGGCTCGTTCACCTGATCAAAACGCAGTCGCACTGGATCGTGCTCTTGGTCGCGGCCCTGGCGATTTTGTATTTGCTCGTCCTGCGCCTCTCGGCCCGGCGAGATTCGGCATCCCTGTAGACGCCTCCCTCTGAGGGTATCCGTTTAGCGTCCATTCCCGGAGCTGCCTCGCGTTCCCCGGCCCACTCTCATGTTGTCATCCCGAGCCCGCGTAGACGGCGAGGGATCTCGCGCAAGGTCTCGGCGTAGTTCTTCAGAAGAAATGAACCTGGCAGAGCACCCGTGAGATCCCTCGGCGCGCTGCGCCAGCCTCCGGATGACAAAGGGCTAAACTTTTCGTGGTACGCTAAACCCACACTTGGGAGGCGCGGCGACAGATTTGCCGTTGCAGAGAAACGCCGCCCTCTGCCCCGCTTCGCAGGGTGAAGGTATCGTTTTGCGGCCAGGAAAAGTTGGGCGCTTGTCATCCCGAGGCTGGGGCAGGGCGCCGAGGGATCTCACGGTCGTCCTGATGGGTCATCTTCTCTGACACGTGCGCCGAGACGCTGCGCGAGATCCTCTCCGTCGACGCGAGCTCGGGGCAAAGAGAGAGGCCAGTGAAAGCCGGCGGCAACAGCGTGAACACCAAACAGAAACAAGCGAAGCGCCTACAGGGCATCCCCTTGGCGAAGTGTTCAACTAATTTACACAAATGTCAGGCTTCAGGGGCACTGAGCGCTGCCGTCTTCACCAAGTTTGAACAAACTGCTTCGGGGAGCATCTAACTTCCTATCGTGGCATCCAATCTGCTCTAAAAGAGCAACCAAGGACAACTCGATCATGACAAAGAATACCCAAATCCTCAAAAACCGTCAGAAACTCTCACTCGGCGATCTCATTCTCGCCGTCAGCTCCTGCACCAAGAACACCAAGGAGACTGTCGCCGCGGTGGCCGATCTTCTCGGCAGCGGTCAGGTGCGGGTCAAAAACAACGGACGCTACACCCGCGCTCGGGTCTGCTAAGACTTTCCTGACGCTTTAATTTTTCTCCAAGCGCGTCGCGCCGGCGGACCTTCCGTCGGCGCGACGCTTTTTTTTTTGCCCCGCCGGAATTCACTTTCCGCTGCGCCCCGGTTCCCTATCTTGACCGCGTGATTGCTCGCTATTCGCGCCCGGCCATGCGCGAGCTGTGGTCCGAGGAACGCAAATTCCGGATCTGGCTCGAAATCGAAATCCTCGCCTGCGAAGCGATGGCGGAGCTGGGTCAGATCCCGGCGGCTGACGCTGCTGCCATCCGCGAGCGGGCCCGTTTTTCCGTCGAGGAGATCAATGAAATCGAGCAGCGCACGAATCACGATGTCATCGCTTTTCTGGAGAACGTCGCATCCTCGGTCGGGCCCGCGGCGCGCTGGATTCACCAGGGTTTAACCTCCTCCGACCTGCTCGATACCACGCTGGCGGTGCAGTTAACGGAAGCGGGGCGGATCCTGGCCGGCGATCTTGGCGAATTGCGCGAGGTCGTGGCGGCCCAGGCCCACCGTTACAAGATGACGCCGATGATCGGCCGCTCCCACGGGATTCACGCCGAGCCAATCACCTTCGGGCTCAAACTCGCGCTCATGTTCGACGAGTTCGGTCGCGCCAGCGAACGCCTCGCCCAGACTTTGGAGCGGGTGCGGGTGGGAAAATTAAGCGGCGCGGTTGGCACCCACGCCCATCTCGATCCGCGCATCGAACAGCGGGTCTGCGAGAAGCTCGGGCTGAAACCGGCCGCGCTTTCCACCCAGATCATTCAGCGCGATCGGCACGCGGAATTTTCCACGACCCTCGCCCTGATCGCCTCCAGCATCGACCGCTGGGCGACGGAGCTGCGCCACCTGCAACGGACCGAAGTGCTCGAAGTGGAAGAGTTTTTTAGCGCCGGCCAGAAAGGCAGCTCGGCCATGCCGCACAAGCGCAACCCGATCACGGCGGAACGTCTCAGCGGTCTTTCCCGGGTGATTCGAGGAAATGCCGTGGCCGCGTTGGAAAACGTCGCGCTCTGGCACGAGCGCGACATCAGCCATTCCAGCGCCGAGCGCATCATCCTGCCGGATTCCTGCACTTTGCTCGACTACATGCTGGTGAAACTGCGCGACCTGATCGAGCAGCTCCAGGTTTATCCGGAGAACATGGAGCGCAATCTTCGCCTCACCAAAGGCCTCTACTTCAGCCAATCGATTCTCCTCGCCCTCACCCGGGCGGGGGCGGAGCGGCAAACCGCCTACGAAGCGGTCCAGCGCGCCGCCATGAAGACCTGGGGCGGGGAGAAAACCCTCGCCGAGAATGCCAAAGCGGAAGCGGAAATCACCGCGCTGCTCGCGCCGGACGAGATTGATCGCCTTTGTTCGCTCGACGTGCACTTCCGGCACATCGACGACACATTCCGCAAGGTCGGCTTGTAACGGCGCCGAAGTGCGGCCGCCCGCCACAAGCGCCTTGTCTGGTCGCCTCCCGTCGTTTAAGAAGCGGCCATGTTCCGAGCCATCCGCGCCCGTCCCGAAGTCGTCGACGGCTTTCGCATGCGCGGGCTCGAAGTCAGCCGGCTGGAAGGCTTCAGCGATGCCGTCTTCGGCTTTGCCCTCACCTTGCTCGTCGTCTCCCTCGACGTGCCCAAGACTTTCGCCGACCTCCTCAGCACCATGCGCGGGTTTCCCGCCTTCGCCGTCTGTTTCCTGCTCCTCACCCTCATCTGGGACGCCCACTACAGATTCTGCCGCCGCTACGGCCTCCAGGATGGTTCCACGCGAGTCCTCACCTGCGTCCTGCTCTTCCTCGTTCTCTTTTACGTTTACCCGCTCAAATTCCTCTTCAACCTGAGCATGGGGGACGTGGCCGGGAATCCGACCGAATCCGCGCACATGACCCTCGCCCAGTTCTCCGTCCTCTTTCGCATCTACGGACTGGGCTTTGCCGCCGTCTATCTCTCCCTACTGGCCCTTTACGTCCATGCCTGGCGGTTGCGCGACGTCCTGGAGCTCAACGAGCTGGAACGCCTCGACACCCGCTTCCACCTTTACCGTCTCCTCTCCATGGTCCTGGTGGGACTCCTCGGCGCGCTCCTCGCCTGGATTCCGGCGACCGTCCGCTGGGCGGGACTCATCTATCTCATCCTCGTCCCCATCATGCGCATTCACCGGATCGCGCACCGGCGGCAACGCGCGCCCCTCCGCGCCCAGCTCGAGCAGGGCTAAATGCGGAGCCGTCCCGCGAGGAAGCGCGGCCAATCCTCTTCCATTTTGTCCATTCTGTACATTCTGTCGTAAACTCCGTCCCCGATGCCGAAACCGTTCTACATCACCACCGCGATCGACTACACCAATGGCGCGCCGCACATCGGCCACGCCTACGAGAAAATCCTGGCCGACGTCCTCACCCGTTATCATCGGCTGAAAGGCGAAGAAGTTTACTTCCTCACCGGCGTCGACCAGCACGGGCAAAAGGTGCAGCAAAGCGCCGAGAAAGCCGGCGTTTCCCCGCAGCAGTTCGTCGACGAGATCACGGCCAAATTCGTCGCCCTCTGGGAGAAGCTGGATGTGAAATACGACGGTTGGGCTGCCACGACCGACCCGCTGCACAAGAAATGCGTCCAAGGAATGCTTCAGCGCCTCTACGACGAAGGCGAAATCTACAAAGACAAACAGGAAGGCTACTACAGCATTCGGCAGGAACAGTTCCTGACCGACAAAGAACGCGGCCCGGACGGCGAGTTCGGGCCGGAATGGGGCGAAGTCGAGCACCGCACGGAAGAGAACTACTACTTTCGGCTGGCCAAACACAAAGAGTGGCTCCTCGGCTACCTCAAGTCCCATCCCGACTGCGTCACCCCCGATTTCCGCCAGACCGAGCTCATCAACGCGGTCGAGAAACTCAGCGGCGATCTTTGTATCTCACGGCCGAAGTCGCGCTTGAGTTGGGGCATCGAGTTACCCTTCGACACCAACTACGTGAACTACGTCTGGTTCGACGCCTTAACGAATTACATCAGCTTCATCGGCTACGACCCGACGATTTCTTCCTTCATCCTTCAGCCTTCTTCCTTTCAGGAAAAGTGGCCCGCGCTCCAGGTCATCGGCAAAGACATTCTCATCCCCGCGCACGGCATCTACTGGCCGATCATGCTGCACTCGTTAGGCTTTCTCGACGAGCAGATGCCGAAGTTCCTCGTCCACGGCTGGTGGAACATCAGCGGCGCGAAGATGAGTAAGTCGTTAGGGAACGTCGTCGATCCCGACGAGCTGGCCGATAAATATGGAGCGGAGGCGCTCCGCTATTATCTGATGAGCAGCATCTCGTCAGGTCACGACGCTAACTTCTCAGAGGATGGTCTCGTCAGCCGCTATAATTCGGAGTTGGCCAACGCCCTTGGTAACCTCCTGAATCGATCTCTCGCGATGATTGAGAAATTCCAAGTCGCACTCGAAAGAGGTGATCGCGGTGATAAGGAGCTGCAAACAATGCAAATGCTGATCCGGATGCAGGTCGATAATTATCGAGATGCCTTTGCGGGACAGTCACACGATTCGATCGCGCTGCCGCCCTTCGAGACGGATAAGGCCATAGGTTATCCGCTAGATATCTGCCTTCATGCGAACCGACTCATTGATGACAAAGCTCCATGGAAATTAGCCAAGGGTAGGGATCCGCTGCTAGGAGCCATTCTCTACACCCTCGCGGAATCCCTCCGCATTATCGCCATCCTCATCTCGCCGATCCTACCGCGCGCGGCGCACGCTATCTT
The DNA here is from genome assembly GCA_965217815.1 of Chthoniobacterales bacterium. Lineage (GTDB taxonomy): Bacteria > Verrucomicrobiota > Verrucomicrobiia > Chthoniobacterales > UBA10450 > Palsa-1392. The sequence continues at coordinate 1,585,339 of CBDCJI010000002.1, read as the reverse complement.
CGATCAGCTCAATTGGAAGATGGAGCCGGAGCTAGCCGGCCAGGAAGCGCGCTTCTCGTTAGCCGACGCGGAGTGGGGGATGCTACCGGATGGCCACGTCGTCGGGAAGCCCACCCCGCTCTTTCCCCGCATCGAAACCCTAGCTTGACCTCACCCGTTTACTAACCCCCCTAAAAACTGTCATCCCGAGCGCAGCGAGGGATCTCACGATCTGTGCTTGCCGTGAGATCCCTCGCTGCGCTCGGGATGACAACATAGATGGCGTCGGGACGTTTTGGGCTTTAAGGCGCGAGACAAACCCGCCGCGAAGTTCCTGCCCCCTTCGCGGAACCCTTACTGCCCGAGATCGGAAATGGCCCGTTCGTACACTTCACGCGCCTCGGCAGGCCCGCTGACCGTCGTTTTAAGATCGCTCAGAAGCCCGTCTTCCAGGCCGTAAATCCAGCCGTGCACCTCCAGCTCCTGGCCGCGCTCCCAGGCGTCGCGCGCGATCGTGGTCTGGCAGACGTTGGCAACTTGTTCGATCACGTTGAGCTCGCAGAGACGGTCGGAGGCTTTCCTTTCGGTGCCCGCTTTTTCGAGCAGCGGTTGATGTTGCTGGCGGATATCAACCACGTGGCGCAACCAGTTATCGCTCAGGCCGATGCGATCGCCGCGCAAGGCCGCGCCCACTCCGCTGCACCCGTGATGGCCGCAGACGATGATGTGCCGCACCTGTAAAATTTCGACCGCGAATTGCATGGCCGAGAGGCAGTTCAAGTCGCTGTGCACGACCAGATTGGCGACGTTGCGATGGACGAAGATGTCGCCCGGGAGCATGCCGACGATCTGGTTCGCCGGCACCCGGCTATCCGAGCAGCCGATCCAGAGGTAGTGCGGCGATTGCTGGCCGGAGAGTTTGCGGAAGAAATCCGGGTCCTGCGCGCGCATGCCGGCGGCCCAGGCGCGGTTGTTCTCGAAAAGATGGCGCAATGTTTTCATCGATGGCTCCTGCGCAAGGAGGATCGCATGATTTGGTCATTGCCGCGCCGGAATCCCACGCGCAAGCTGCGCGCAGGTTTTGAAGTTTATCAATCTGACGCGCCGGACGGAGATTGGCGCCAATAGTTATTATTTGGGCGCGAATGGGCAAGGGTTGGTGCTCGATTGCGGGATGCACCCGAAGGAGGAGGGGGAGCTGGCGCTGCCCAATCTGGCCGCGCTGGCGGGGCGGCCGGTGGATGCGATTCTGGTTTCGCACGCGCATCTCGATCACATCGGATCGCTCCCGGTGCTGATGCGCCAGCAGCCGCAGGCGCCGATCTACATGACGGGGCCGACCGCGCAGATCGGCGATGCTTTGCTTCATAACTCGGTCAACGTCATGACCCGGCAACGCGAGGAGCTGGGGGTGACGATTTATCCGCTCTACACGCATCGGGAAACGGAGCGGGCGACCGATCGTTGGCGGCATTGCCGGCAGCGCCAGGCGTTTACCCTGGATGGGGAACGGAGCGGGGCGCAACCGGGGGAGGAGATCGATTTTGCCTTCTGGGATGCCGGGCATGTGCTGGGGGCGGCGGGCATTCTGCTGCGGGTGGAAGGGCGCAACGTCTTCTATTCGGGCGACGTGAATTTCGACGATCAGACGCTGACCAAAGGGGCGACCTTCCCGGAAGGGGAGGTGGATGTGCTCATCATGGAAACGACGCGGGGCGATGCGCCGTTGCCGGAAGGTTTCACCCGGCCGGCGGAGGAACGGCGTTTCGCGGCAGCCTTGCAAGCGGCTTTCGGGCGGGGCGGTTGTGTGCTCATCCCGGTCTTTGCGCTTGGCAAAACGCAGGAAGTTCTGGCCATGCTTTATCAATTCAAGCGGGCGCGCCTGATCGACGATGTGCCGATCTATATTGGAGGGTTGAGCGCGAAAATGACGGGAATTTACGATCGGCGCGCGGGGGATACGGCGCGGGTGCTGCCGGGGCTGGAACTTTTCCCGGAGGTGGCGCCGTTCGTCCTCAATGGCCGCAACATTCGCGACGCGCCGGCCCGGCCCGGGCGTGTCTACGCGCTTTCCAGCGGGATGATGACGCAGAAGACGCTTTCGAATATTTTCGCGCGCCGCTTGCTCGAGAAACCGGAGCACTCAATTTTCTTCGTCGGCTACGCGGACCCGGAATCGCCCGCGGGCAAGTTGCGGGCGACGCCGCCGGAGGCGCCAGTGACGCTGGCCGATGACGAGCCGACTCAGACCCGGCGCTGTCGGGTGGAGGAATTTCAGTTCAGCGCGCACGGTCCGCGGGAGTCGCTCCTTGCTTACATCAAGAAGATGGCCCCGCGCAAAGTGGTGCTGGTGCACGGGGATCCGCCAGCGGTGGAGTGGTTCCGCGCGGAGACCGCGGCAGCCTTGCCCGGGAGCGAGGTGATCGTGCCGCCGCCCGGGGTGGAGATCGATATCTAATCCTCGTGCTCTTGCTCGTAATCCGCCGCAAAGAAGATTCGAGCACGAGCACGATTAGGAGCACGAGCACGAGTTGAGCAAGCGAATGCGCGTCGTTTCGTGGAATATTAACTCCCTGCGCAAACGGCTGGAGCGTTTGCTCGGCTGGCTGCAGGAGACATCGCCCGATGTCGTCTGCTTGCAGGAGACGAAATGCACGGACGAACAATTCCCCACGGCGGCCCTGGCGGAAGCGGGCTACCGCGCGGTTTTTCACGGGCAGAAATCGTATAACGGGGTGGCGATTCTCGCCCGCTCGGAGCCGCGCGAGGTGCGGATCGGATTGGACGACGAAGTGGACGACCCGCAGGCCCGGGTGATCGCCGCGAGCGCCGGCGAGGTGCGGGTGATTTCGATCTATGCCCCGAATGGTCAGGCGGTGGGAGCGCCGGCTTACGCTTACAAAATGGATTGGTATCGCCGCCTCACCAGCTACCTGCAGCGGGAGAAAGAAGGGCTCGCGCGCCTCGTCGTGGCCGGCGATTTTAACATCGCGCCTAACGACGAGGATGTGCACGATCCGGCGCTCTGGCGGGGGGCGATCATGTGTTCGGAAGGGGAACGGGCGGCTTTCCGCGAGCTCTGCGCGCTGGGGTTGAGCGACACGCTGCGGCTGCATCATCCCGAGGCCGGGCTGTTCAGTTGGTGGGATTACCGGATGCTGGCCTTCCCGAAAAACCGCGGACTGCGGATCGACGCGATCCTGGCAGGCCCTGAGCTGACCGCGAGGTCCACTGGGGCGGGGATCGACCGCGAAATGCGCAAAGGCAAAGAGCCCTCCGATCACGCGCCGGTCTGGGCGGAGTTTAGTTAAGTGGCGCGAGCTTGAAGCTTGCGCCACGAGGCATTCCGGGGAGGACGGGCTGCCAGCCCGTTGGCGAAGGCTGCCAGCCTTCGCGAACTTTTCGGGAGCGGTCACATGATGGGAACGGAACGAGCGGAATGGCGTGTCCGGCCCTTCTCTCATCGGGTCCCCTTGTTGCTAGAGGACGACCGTTCCAGAAAAGGACCGCCAGCGCCCCCAAACCCGCCCACGCCAGATCATGTCAACGTTCCCGGAAGTTCGTCGAGGCAGACTGCCTCGACCAGACGGGCTGACAGCCCGTGCTCCCCGGAGTTGATCTTCCTGCTCGACCTTTCCCGGCGGGCGTTCGACGTTCCGGGTTGTGTCCAGGCCATCTTATCAGGTCGCCCATCCGCCGCCGAAACTGCTCCTGGTTTACGACGGCGACTGCGGCTTCTGTAAACTTTGGATCGCCCGCTGGCGTGAGATCACCGCCGGCGCGGTGGAATACGAACCTTTTCAGGACGTCGCCGCGCGGTTCCCGGAAGTGCCGCGGTCCGCTTTCGCGCAGGCGGTAAAATTGATCGCGCCCGATGGCCGCGTCTGGAGCGGCGCGGAAGCGGTTTATCGTTCGTTAGGCGAAGGCGGCGGCCGCGGCGCCGGGCGCTGGAGTTACGAGCACCTTCCGGGCTTCGCGCCAGTCTCGGATTTCGCCTACCGCTTCATCGCCGGGCACCGCGAGCTGGCGCATACGGTCACCTGGCTGCTCTGGGGTAACGACGTGCGGCGGCCGACTTATTTCCAGGCGCGGCGCTGGTTCCTGCGCGCGCTCGGGGCGATTTATCTGATCGCGTTTCTCTCCTTCTGGGCGCAGGCGGATGGCTTGGTCGGCGCGCGCGGCGTCTCGCCTTTGCCGGATTTTCTAGCTGGCGCGCACGAGCAGGTGGGTGCGCTCGCTTATCGTCTGCTCCCGACCCTCTGCTGGTTCAACGCGAGCAACGCGTTTCTCCATTTTCTCTGCGGCGCCGGCGCGGTCCTCTCTGCGCTCCTGGTCGTCGGATGCGCTCCGATTCTTTGTCTCGCGCTCCTCTTCACGCTCTATCTCTCGCTCACCATCGCGGGTCAGACGTTCTTCAGCTTTCAATGGGATGTCCTGCTGCTCGAGGCGGGTTTTCTGGCCATTTTCCTGGCGCCCTGGCGCTGGTGGTCGTGGGGCAAAGCGGAGGCGCCGCTTTCGCGCCTGTCCGTCTTTCTGCTCCATTTTCTCCTCTGCAAATTAATGCTCATGTCGGGCGTCGTGAAGCTGACCAGCGGCGACCCTTCCTGGTGGAACCTGACCGCGCTCGACTATCACTATTGGACGCAGCCGCTCCCGACGGTCCTCGGCTGGTGGGCGGATCAGACGCCGGAATGGTTCAAGCATTTCTCGACCGCCTTCGTCCTCCTGGTGGAAATCGGCGGGGCCTTTTTGCTCTGGCTGCCGCGCCGCTTGCGATTGTTAGGCGCGGGCGCGCTCGTCTTCCTGCAAATCCTCATCGGTCTCACCGGCAACTACGCGTTTTTTAATCTCCTCACCATCGCGCTCTGCCTTCTCCTGGTCGACGACCATGTCTGGCCGGGACGCCGCCTAACGAATCCTCCGCGGGCGACCGGGGCCCGCTGGCCCGTCTGGGCGCCCGCGCTGGTCCTCCTCCTCACCCTGCCGGCCAATGCGCTGCTCATTTATGGCGGGTTTAAACCGGAGGCGACCTGGCCCCGGCCGGTCGCGGCGCTCTCCCGCGTGCTCGCGCCATTCCGCATCGTCAACGGCTACGGACTCTTCCGGGTCATGACCAAGGAACGGACGGAGATCGTGATCGAAGGGAGCGAGGATGGGCTCGATTGGAAGCCCTACGTTTTCAAATGGAAAGCGGGGCCGCTCGACCGGGCGCCCGGCTGGGTCCAGCCGTATCAACCGCGGCTGGATTGGCAGATGTGGTTTGCGGCGCTCAGCGAGGTGGGGCAGAACCGCTGGTTTGTCGGCCTGGTCACGCGCTTGCTTGAGAACGAGCCGGCGGTCACACGGCTCCTGGAGAGGAATCCGTTTCCGGAGAAAGCGCCACGCTATCTGCGCGCGGATAGCTATCATTACCGTTTCAGCACGAGAGAGGAGCGTGCGCAGACTGGCGCATGGTGGCGCCGCGAAGACCGCCGCACCTACCTGCCGGAGGTCTCGTTGTCCGCCCGATGACCGACTCGCCTGCTCAGAGACGCGATGATTTTCCCGTTGCTTCCCTAAGCTGTCATCCCGAGGCTGGCGCAGCGCGCCGAGGGATCTCACGGTGGCACCGGGTGGCTACAGCTTCTCTACCGCGAACCCCAACACCTTCGGCGAGATCCCTCGCGAAGCGCTACCTCGGCCCCCTCGAAATTTGCCAACCTAACGGTGCTGAGGCATAATCTAGAGTGCCGAAGGAGGAGCAGATCGTCACGGAAGGAACTGTCACCCAGGTGTTGCCCGGGACGATGTTTCGAGTCGATCTGGGCAGTCAGCGTAACGTGCTCGCTCATATCTCGGGGAAAATGCGCAAGCACTTCATCCGCATCGTCCCGGGCGATAAGGTCGAAGTGGAATTGTCCCCCTACGATCTGGGCAAGGCGCGGATCGTTTTCCGCGCAAAATAACGGTCGCGGCAGCCGAGAATCGGTAAGCGCGCGGCTCGGGCGAGTTTCGTATCCTTAGGCAACAAACCACCGCTCCCCTCGGGAGCATCAACAATAGTTTTAAGAAGAAAGACAAATATGGACGAAAACAAAATCACCAAAGGCCCGGCAGTGCCGCCGGAAGCAAAAGACGAAGTAGAGCGCGGCGCCTCGCACGCCCGCAAAGCGGCGGACGATCTGAAATCGGCCGCTGGCGCCGTAGCCGACGAGTATCGCGGCCGGGCCGAAGAAGTGTGGAACGATGCCCGCTACAAAGTGCGCGGATTCCAGGAAGACAGCGAGCAATACGTGCGGGAAAATCCGACCAAGGCGATTTGCACTGCGCTCGGCATCGGGTTCGTTCTCGGGCTCGTTTTCCGTCGTTAGGCAGTAATATAATGGCTGACGGGCCGATGCCTTTTCGCAATCCCGCGGGTCACCGCGGATTGTCTGCCAACCTGACCGCGCTGCTCAGTTCGGGCGCGCATTTCTTCGAAAGCCGGCTCTCGCTGGCCTCGAAGGAGGCGAAGGCGGCGGTGCTTCAGTTGGTCACTTTGATGGCCTACGGCATCGCCGCGCTCATGCTCGTTCTGCTCGGTTATGCGTTCCTGATCGTGTTCGCGATCGTGGGCCTGGCGCATCTCATTGGCGTCTCCTGGATTTGGGTCGCGCTGGGCGTCGCCTTGCTCCACTTTGCCGGCGCCTTGCTTTGCATCATCATTGCCCGGGGCCAAATGAAGCGGCCCGTTTTTCGCGATACCGCGAGCGTTTTAAAAGAGGATACTGAATGGCTGAAGAATCTGGATCAGACCAAAGCACCGCGCAGCTAAGGCAGAAGATCGCCCGCTCGCGCGAGCTACTCGCGCGGGATTTGGGCGGGATGAAGTATGAGCTGAATTTCCCGCTCAAGTTCAAGAAAACCTTCCAGCGTCACACTGTCGTCTGGATCGGCAGTGCGGTCGCGCTCGGGCTGCTCGTCGCGCTTCTGCGCGCGCGCACCCACAAGGTCTACCTGAGTGCGGCCGGCAAAAAAGTGCGCTCCCAAAACAAGACCCTGCTCGAATCGGGCGCGCTCTTGGGAGTGTTGAGATTGGGCATGACCTTCGTCCAGCCGATGATCGTCAGTTACTTCGCGAAAAAGGGCGCGAAGAAAGGCGGCTCAGGCCGCCCGAGCCGCTAATTTCCCGCTCGGCGACACCCCTGTAGACGTCTCGCTCTGCGAGACACGGGAGTTGCGTCCGCTGGCAGATCGAGCCCCCGTGCTTCGCAGGTATTTATTTTGGGTGCCCCGTAAAAGCTTGGCCCTTTGTCATCCCGAGGCTGGCGCAGCGCGCCGAGGGATCTCGCGCCTGCTCTGCTAGGTTCATTTTCTCTGGAGAACGACGCCGAGACCTTGCGCGAGATCCCTCGCCGTCTCCGCGGGCTCGGGATGACAACATGAGAGTGGGCGTGTGCACGCAAAGCGGCACCAGGGTTGAGCGCTAAACAGATATACTCTCGCTCTGCGAGACGCGGGAGGTGCGTCCGCTGGCAGATCGAGCCCCCCGCGCTTCGCAGAGCGAAGCGTCTACAGGGCCGCGCTCTGCGGGCCTACCGCAGAACGAAATGCATGACACGCTCCCGCTTCTAAGGCAGCCTCGCGTCGATGTCCGCCGATTCTTCCGCTCTCTCCGCGCACGTCGACCAATACCTCTCCATCGGCCAGGAGGGCGGCGCCTCCGACATCCATCTCGGGGTTGACGCCCCACCGCTCTGGCGGTTGCACGGCAACTTGCAACCGATCTGGTCCGACGTCCCGAAGCTGGCCGCCGAGGAAACCGCCGCCCTCGCCGACAGCTTCCTCACCGCAGCCCAGAAAGCGCAGCTCCACGAGCGCGGCGATGTTGACTTCGCCTACGCCACCGCGTTCGGCCGCTTCCGCACCAGCGTCGTTAGGCAACGGCTCGGGATCGATCTCGTTTTCCGCATCATCAGCACCAGCGTCCGGACCATGGACGAACTCGGCCTCCCCGAGAGCCTCAAACTCCTTACCCGTTTCCATAACGGACTCATCCTCGTGACCGGTTCGGTCGGGAGCGGTAAATCGACCACCTTGGCCGCGCTCGTCGAACAGGTAAACCTCGAACGGCACGAGCACATCATCACCCTGGAAGATCCGATCGAATACGTCTTCCAGCCCCGGAATTGCCACATCACCCAGCGCGAAGTGCACACCCACACGAAATCCTTCGGCGCGGCCCTACGCGGGTCGTTGCGCGAAGATCCCGACGTCATCATGGTCGGAGAAATGCGCGATCTCGAGACCATCTCGCTCGCCATCACCGCTTCCGAAACCGGCCACCTCGTCCTCGGCACCCTGCACACCGGCAACGCCTCCCGCACCCTCGATCGCCTCCTCGACGTCTTCCCGGTCGATCAACAGGAGCAGGTCCGCGTCATGGTCAGCGAGTCGCTGCGCGGCGTCATCAGTCAGCAACTGGTCCCGCGCCTCGACGGGACCGGCCGCGTCCTGGCCCTGGAGATTCTGACCAATACGCCGGCGGTCGCCAACGTCATCCGCGAAGCCAAGACCTACATGCTTCCCGGCATCATCCAGACCGGCCGCAAACAAGGCATGCGCCTGATGGACGATTCGCTCATGCAGCTTTTCGACGAAGGCCTGATCAGCGCCCACGAAGCCACCGCGCGCGCGGAACAGAAACAAGCGATGCGCGAACGCGCGGAGCGCGCGAAATGACGAAATCCGAATGACGAAACCCGAATTAATAATGCGTGGCAAAGAATCCCAGAGCGCCGCGCGATCCGTCCGGCCTTCGTCCTTCGAGCTTCGGGCTTCCTTCGGATTTCGTCCTTCGGGCTTCGTCATTTAACCCATGCCCTACATAGATCAGTTTTTCGAAGTGCTCGTGAACGAAGGCGCCTCCGATCTTCACATCGGTGAAGGGCAGCCGCCGAAGATTCGGAAGCACGGTGACATCCTGCCCATCCGCGAGGAACCGGTCACGCGGGAGGAAGCCGTGCAGATGTTGAGCGAAATCAGCGGTCCGAAAAGCTGGAATATCTTCGAGGAGCGCGGCGACTTCGATTTCGCCTACGAGATGGACGAGAAATCGCGTTTCCGCTGCAACTTCCTCAAGCAAACCAACGGCTACGGCGCCGTTTTTCGCCTCATCCCGGCCCGCATCGCTTCGCTCGAAGAATTGGGCGTTCCGCCGATCGCCAAACAATTCGGCGACCTGCGTGGCGGCCTCGTTCTCGTCACCGGCCCGACCGGTTCCGGCAAATCCACGACCCTGGCCGCGCTCGTCGATTACATCAACCGCACCTACGCGCGGCACATCGTCACGATCGAAGAGCCGATCGAGTTCGTTCATTCGAACAAGCTCAGCATCATCACCCAGCGCGAAGTGCCGGAACATTCCGCAACCTTCCCGGCCGGCTTGAAAGCGGCCTTGCGCGAAGATTGCGACATCGTCCTGGTCGGGGAAATGCGCGATCTCGAGACCATTTCCCTCGCCCTTACCGCCGCCGAAACCGGCCTGCTCGTCTTCGGCACCCTGCACACGAACAACGCCCGCAAAACCATCGATCGGATGATCGACGTCTTCCCCGCCGACAAACAACCGCAGGCCCGCACCATGCTGGCCAACTCCCTTCGGGGCGTCCTCGCCCAGCTTCTGCTCAAGCGCGCCGACGGTCAGGGCCGGCTCGCCGTCAACGAAATCCTCATCTCCAATAACGCCGTCGCCTCCATCATCCGCGAAGGCGCCACCCAGAAATTGCAGGACGTCATCGTGAGCGGAAAAGGGCAGGGGATGCAGTTCATGGACGACGCCATTTGGGCGCTTCTCCAGCAGGGCGTGGTCTCGCCGCACGAAGCCTTCATGAAAGCGATCGACAAGAATCTCTTCCGCAAATTTCTCCCGCCCGAGGAGCAGGACCTGGGCAACTCCGCCGGCGCCGCGCCCGACGACGCGAAGCGGCCGGCGGGCGATTTCGTCAAACCGAAAACGCGCGGTTCTCGTTAGGCCGAAGCGCCGAAGTCCTCACGCCTGCGCTCGATTCGGTGCCTGGAGGGCGGAGCTCTGCGACGCCGCGCGTGCTCCCACGGATTCGCGGAGCTCACCCCTCCAGGCGTGCTTCCGGCGAAAAACCTCGTTGCAATTTAACGGCTTCAAGAGAAGGGATTGAGCGGTTTCGCTGCGTTCCTCTTATGCCGAAAAAAAAGCCCGCTTCCGCCCTCGTCAGCGTCGTCATGGGGAGCGCGTCGGATTGGGCGACGATGGAGCATTGCCTCGCCTTGCTCGACGAGCTGCATGTGCCTAACGAACACCGGATCGTCTCGGCCCATCGCACCCCGGCCCTGATGGCGAAGTTCGCCGCCACCGCCGCTGCGCGCGGCGTGCAAGTGATCATCGCCGGAGCCGGCGGCGCCGCCCATCTCCCGGGCATGATCGCCGCCCAGACCTGGCTGCCGGTGCTCGGCGTGCCCGTGGAATCACGCGCTCTCAAAGGTCTCGACTCGCTTCTTTCCATCGCCCAGATGCCCGCCGGCATCGCCGTCGGCACTCTGGCTATCGGGGTCGCCGGGGCCAAAAACGCCGCGCTCCTCGCGGCCAGCATCGTCGGCTTGCACGATCCGAAAATTCGCGCTGCCGTGGAGAAATTTCGCTCCCGGCAGACCAAAGCCGTCCTGCGCAAAAAGCTGCCATGAGTGGGCCGGAACGTTTCCCGCCCGGCGCCACCATCGGCGTGATGGGCGGCGGCCAACTCGGTCGCATGTTCGCCATCGCCGCGCGCCGCATGGGCTATCGCGTCCACATTTTTTCGCCCGATAAAAACGGACCGGCTGCGCAGTTTTCCGATCGCGCGACGGTGGGCGATTACGCCGATGAGCAGGCGGTGCGAAGCTTCGTCGAGGGGATCGATCTGCTCACTTTCGAGTTTGAAAATATCCCCACGCAGACCGTCGCCTGGGCCGCCGAAACCCGCGTCGTTAGGCCACGCGCGGAAGTGCTCCACATCGCGCAAAACCGTTTGCGCGAGAAAGAATTTCTTGCCGAGGCCGGCTTGCCCGTCGCTCCTTTCCGCTCCATCCGGAGCGAAGCCGACCTCACCAGCGCGCTCGAAACCATCGGCCGGCCCGCCATTCTCAAAGGCGCCGCTTTCGGCTACGACGGCAAGGGGCAGCAGCGCATCGGCGCGCAGGAGAATGCGGCGGAAATCTGGGCGGAGCGGGCTGGCGAAAACTGCGTGCTCGAAGGCGTGGTCGATTTCGAGATGGAAATCTCCGTCATCGTGGCCCGGGGCGTGGACGGCGAAACGGCGGTTTTCCCGATCTGCGAGAACGTCCATCGCGAACACATCCTCGACCTTACGATCGCGCCGGCGCGGATCACGCCGAAGATCGCGGCGGCGGCCCGCGCTCTCGGGATCAGCGTGGCGGAGAAGATCGATCTGGTGGGTCTCCTCGCGGTCGAAATGTTCCTGCGCCGCGACGGCGAGCTGATCATCAACGAGCTGGCGCCGCGGCCACACAACTCCGGGCACTGGACGATCGAAGGTTGCGCCACCAGCCAGTTCGAACAACACGTGCGCGCGGTCTGCGGGATGCCGTTAGGCGCGACGGATCTGCTACGACCATCCGCGATGGTGAATCTGCTCGGAAAGGTCTGGAGCCAGGGCGAGCCGAAGTGGCCGGCGGCGCTCAGTGAGTCGCAGGTGCATCTGCACCTCTACGGCAAACGCGAGCCGCGCCCGGCGCGCAAGATGGGCCATCTCACCGCCGTCGCCGAAACCGTCGAAGCCGCGGCCGCGGCCGCGTTGCGCGCGCGCGCCCGACTCGGGTGAAAACCGCGATCGAGCCGACGGGTACGCCTAACGAATTCGCGCAGGCGGTCTCGCGCGCGCTCGCCTTGCTCCGGGCGGGCGAAGTCGTCGCGCTCCCGACCGAAACGGTTTACGGCCTCGCCGCCGATGCGCTTTCCGCGCCGGCCGTCGCGAAGATTTTTGAGAGCAAAGAGCGTCCTCATTTCGACCCGCTCATCGTCCACCTGCCAGACCGCGCCTGGGTCGCGCGGGTGGCGACTTCCGCGCCTTTAGCCGAAACGCTGATGGATAAATTCTGGCCCGGTCCGCTCACGATTCTCCTCCCGAAGACCCCCTTGATTCCGGACCTCGTCACCGCCGGCCTCCGCACGGTCGCCCTGCGCATGAGCGCGCACCCCGTTTTTACCGCGGTGGTGCGCGAACTGGATCGGCCGCTGGCCGCGCCGAGCGCGAACCGCTTCGGCCGCATCAGCCCGACGGCGGCGGCGCATGTCTTCGAGGAATTGAGCGGGCGCATTCCGCTCATCGTCGACGCCGGCTGGACTCGGCACGGGGTGGAATCGACCATCGTTAGGCTGGAAAGCGCCGGAATTTCCATCCTTCGTCGAGGTCCGATCACCCGCGAGGAGTTGTCGGAGTTCGCCGAAGTGCGGGCCGAAACTGATCCCGTCCCGCGACCGGAAGCTCCTGGTCAGTTGCCGTCTCACTACGCCCCGCAGACCCCGCTCCTGCTCACCGAAGATCTCGCCGCGGTCGAAGTGCCGCCGGGAAAACGCTACGGGGCGTTGCTCTGGAGTTCCGCGGCTCCGTCCGCGTTTGTCGAAGCGCGCCAGTTGAGCGCGCAACACGATCTGCGAGAAGCCGCGGCGAATCTTTTCCGCCAGTTGCGCGAGCTGGATGCGGCCGGACTGGACGGCATCGTCGCCGAAACCGTCCCGGAAAGCGGGCTCGGCGCCGCGATCATGGAGCGGCTGCGCCGGGCGGCCTACCGGGCTCCGGACAACTAAAAACGTGGCAGACTGTGGCTACCGACCGAGCATCAATCCTGATGCGCCAGGCAGGCGCGGATGAAACCGCTGAAGAGTGGGTGCGGCTTGTTCGGCTTGCTTTGGAATTCCGGGTGATACTGGCAGGCCAAAAACCATGGGTGATCCCGCAATTCGATTAATTCCGCGAGCGAGCCGTCGGGCGAGGTCCCGCTGATGAGAAAGCCTTTTTCCGCCATCTCTTCGCGATACTTCATGTTGAACTCGTAGCGGTGCCGATGCCGCTCGAGGACTTCGTCGTTGCCGTAAACTTTCTCCGCGAGCGTTCCGGGCACGATCTTGGTCGGCCAGGTGCCAAGCCGCATGCTCCCGCCTTTTTTGCGAATCTTGCGCTGCTCCTCGAGCAGGCAAATCACCGGGTCGGTCGATTCCCGGTCGAACTCGATGCTGTTTGCGCCGGCGATGCCGCAGACGTTGCGGGCGAATTCGATCGTCGCCACTTGCATGCCGAGGCAAAGCCCGAGGAAGGGCAGCTTCTGCTCGCGCGCGAATTGCGCCGCGCGAATTTTCCCCTCGACCCCGCGCTCCCCGAAGCCGCCGGGAATGAGCACGCCGGCCACATCTTTGAGCTGGCCGTCGACGCCGCTTTCGAGCGACTCAGCATCGATCAAGCGCAGATCGATCCCGCAATCGTGGCTCGCGGCCGCGTGGGTGAGCGATTCGTAGATGCTCTTGTACGCATCCTGCAGCTCGATGTATTTGCCGACCACCGCGATCTTGACCTGCTTTTTCGGATTGATCACGCGGTTGACGAATTTCCGCCAATCGGTCAGGTCGGGCGCAGCACAGTCCAGCCCGAGCAACTGGCAGACGAGGGTGTCGAGCCCTTCCTCGTGCAACATCAGCGGCATCTCGTAAATGGTGTGGGCCACATCGCGGGCTTCGATTACGGCGTTGAGCCCGACGTTGCAAAACATGGAAAGCTTCTGCCGCAAATCGTCATCGAGCGGGCGTTCCGTGCGGCAAATCAGAACCTGCGGTTGCAGGCCAATCTCGCGCAATTTGGCGATGCTTTGCTGGGTCGGCTTGGTCTTGAGCTCGCCCGCCGCGCGGATGTAGGGGATGAGGGTGACGTGCATCACGATGACGTTCTGCGGGCCGACTTCGAGGATGAATTGGCGGATCGCTTCGAGAAAAGGCAGGCCCTCGATGTCGCCTGTCGTCCCGCCGATTTCGGTGATGACGATGTCGACTTTTTCCGGATCGGCGACCTGGCGGATGCGCGCTTTGATCTCGTCGGTGACGTGTGGAATCACTTGGACGGTGTTGCCGAGATAATCGCCGCGCCGTTCCTTCTGGATGACGCTCTCGTAGACCTGGCCGCTGGTCAGGTTGTTGTTGCGGGAGAGGACGCAATTAGTGAAACGCTCGTAATGGCCGAGGTCGAGATCGGTCTCGGCGCCGTCGTTGAGGACGTAGACCTCGCCGTGCTGGAAAGGGTTCATCGTCCCCGGATCGACGTTCAGGTAGGGGTCGAATTTTTGCAGGAGGACGCGCTGACCGCGCAGCTCGAGGAGCGTGCCTAACGACGCCCCGGCGAGCCCTTTGCCTAACGAGCTGACCACTCCTCCGGTAACAAAAATGTATTTCATGACGAACGTTTTCGGCGCGACCGGGGAAGCGAAGCGAGAAGGAGCTGTTCGATCGCCTGGGCGTCGGCCGGGGTATCCACGCCGGGCGACCCGCTCCTAGTCACGACCACATGAATCTTTACGCCATTCTCCAACGCGCGCAATTGTTCGAGGGCTTCGGCTTTTTCCAACCGGGAGGGCTGCCAGCGGACGAAGCGCAGGAGGAGATCGCGCCGGTAACCGTAAATGCCTTGATGCCGGAAATAGCTGACCGTCGCGAGTTGGTAGGGGATCGCGCTGCGGGAAAAATAGAGGGCGCAATTCTGCCGATCGAGGACGGCTTTGACCTGGTGCGGGGATTCGGCGTCGGCCGGATCGTCGAAGGGATGGACCGCGGTGATCATCTCGATCTGCGGGTCGCGTTGCATTTTGCGCGCGAGCTGGTCGAGCAGTTTTGGGTCCACCAACGGCTCGTCGCCCTGGATATTGATGAGGTGGGAGACACCGCGCATTTTCCGGGCGACTTCCGCGATGCGATCCGTCCCGCTGGCATGCGCGGAACTCGTTAGGCTGACTTCCGCGCCCCAGGCAAACGCGGCTTCCGCGATGCGCATGTCCTCGGTCGCGATAATCACGGAGTCGAGCATTTTCGCGCGGCGAGAGCGTTCCCAGACGTGCTGGAGCAGCGCTTTCCCGGCGATCGGATGGAGCGGCTTCCCGGGAAAGCGGGTTGAACCCCAGCGCGCGGGAATGATTCCGACGGTTTTGCTCATGGCCGCGAGCCTAACAGGTCGGGCGCGTCCTTTCCAAGGGCACGCGGCAGATTCCGCTCTGGGTAGCGCACGCGTCTCGCGTGCTGGTGGCGGTGTTCCACCGCCACGAACTTTTCTGGAATCTCACGCTTGCGCAACAGGTCCACGTTTTAGGAAAGTTCGCGACGGTGAGACACCGTCGCCAGCACGCGAGACGCGTGCGCTACCCGGAAGGGCGCTCGCGCAAGATGATCTCGACGGCGGCGGCAAAATCTTCCGCGACCCAGTCCGCGCCGGCGCTCTGCTCTTCGGCGGCGCCGTAGCCGGTCCTGACTAAAATGGTGCGCACGCCGGCGTTGCGGCCGCATTCCATATCGATCGCCTTGTCGCCGATAAAATAAGAGCGTACCAGATCGAGATCGTGATCGCGCTGCGCTTCCCGGAGCATGCCCGGCGCAGGCTTGCGCCGGTCGGTCGCGCGCTCCGGATGATCGGGACAAAAATAAGTGGCCGCAAAAGTCGCCGGTCGAACCGCGCGCGCCAGTTCCGCTTCAACCGCGCGATATTCCTCCTCGGTGAAATAACCGCGCCCAATCCCGGACTGATTCGAGATGACGATGAGCTTGAAATCCGCGGCCTGCAGTCGCTCGAGCGCGTCCGGCACCCCGGGGAAAACCTCGACCAACTTCGGATCGGCGCAGTAATTTACCTCCCGCATGAGCGTCCCGTCCCGGTCGAGGAAAACAGCAGCCGCGCCCATCTTAGCGTGGCGCAAGCTTCCCGCTGGCGAGGTTCAGCGCAGCCGCTGGCCAGCGCGTGTTACTCTTCATCGTCGTCCTCAAAATTGGCGATCAACTCCGCGAGCGTGACCGTGGCCGTGCCCAACTTCGCCACCACCACCGCGCTGGCGTGATTGGCAATCTCGGCCGCCTCCACCGGCGAAGCGTCGCAAGCGAGCGCGAGCGTGAATAGCGCGATCGCGGTATCGCCCGCCCCGGAGACATCGAAGACCTGGCGCGCTTTCGTCGGGATATGATGCGGCGCACCGTCGCGCTGGAAAAGCATCATCCCTTGCTCGCCCAGCGTAATCAGAAGAAGACGCGTATCCCAGGCCGCGAGCAACTTTTCCCCGGCTGCGAGGAGCGCCGCGTCTTCCGTCGGCGGATCGACCGGATCGCTCGGAGGCAAGCCGGCCGCGAGAAGCGCTTCGCTGCGGTTCGGCTTCACCGCGGTCAGGCCCTGCCAGGCAACCGCTTGGCGGGGATTGGGATCGGCCGTGGTAATTTTACCGGCCGTCGCGACCTCGCCCGAGATCTCCCGGACGAACTCCGGGCTGAGAAAGCCTTTGCCGTAATCTTCAAAAATAACTGCATCAAGATCGGGCAGGATGCGGCGCAGATTGATCGTCACCTGCTCGACTTGCGCTGGGCTCGGCTCCCGGAATTGCTCGCGATCGACGCGCACGACCTGTTGGTTACGAGCCACGATCCGGGTCTTCACGATGGTGCGAAACGTCGGGTCCTCGAGGACGAGCGAGGTGTCGATCTCTTGCTCGCGCAGGAGCCCGAGCAATTGCTGCCCGCCGCTATCGACCCCGACCGTTCCGACGACCGAGACGCCGGCGATGAATTCGCGCAAGTTCCGCGCGACGTTGGCCGCGCCGCCAGGATAAAACGATTCCCCGGTGACCTCGACCACCGGCACCGGCGCTTCCGGCGAAATGCGCCCGACCTTGCCCCAAACGAATTCATCGAGCATCAGGTCGCCCGCCACGACGATGCGCTTTTGCGTCGCGCGTTGGAGGATTTCGCGCAAGCGTTCCAGTTTCATGCAGAGTGGCGCGGGATCGGCTACAGGAGGCCGCGGTGGGCGGCGGAAATGGGTTGCCGCGAGAGCAGATCAAGGGATGGTAACGCGATTTGTGCGGCTGGGCCGTTCTGCATAAAGTAACCAACTAATCCTGAATACCTTCTTGAAATCAACAGTCGAAGCCGCGGATGAGATCTTTCTTTAACACAATTTTGCTGGGCAGTTGCCTGCTCGGAATGACGGCGGAGGCCGCCGACGCGCCGCGCCGGATCGACGTGAGCCGCCTTTCCCGCACGGTCGACGACGTGGTCGTGCCTTTGCCTAACGAAATTTTCGGCGCCTTGAACAAGCTCGACAGCGTGAACTGGAAGGAGTTCGTGCGCACGAGCAAGGGGAGCAACTTTACGGAACGTCCCCGCATCGCGCTCCTCCTCGGCGCGGTGATCGCGGATGGGTTCATCGCGGTGCAGGCGGAAGACGCCCCCACGGTGAAGGAGATCGGGCAGCGGGTGGTGAGTCTGGCCAAGGGGATCGGGGTGGGAAATTCCATCGTGCCCCACGCCAAAGCGATCACCGACGCGGCCGATCGGCGCAATTGGAACGGGGTGCGCCAGGAACTCGATCGCACCCAGAATAGCGTGCAGCAGGCGATGAACGAAGTGCACGACGAGAAGCTCTCGCAACTGGTCAGCCTAGGCGGTTGGCTGCGCGGCACCCAGGTGCTCACCTCGGTGGTGGATCGGCATTTCTCGGCGGACGGCGCGGAGCTGCTGCATCAGCCCGATCTGCTCGAATATTTTCAGCGAAAACTGGCAAATATGCCGGAGTTCAACGTCCCCTTGCTCGGTCAGATTCGAACTTCCCTCGTAGAAGTGAAACCTTTGATCGAAGTGGACAAACCCATCTCAGCGGCCTCGGTGAAAAAAATCAAAGAGATCACAGCTCGGCTGGACGAGCGGATCGTGACCCGCGCGCAATAATGGGGATGCGATTGTCTACGTCTCGCCGCGCCGCTTTTCTTTTTGCGGGGCTCCTCGCTTTTCAGGTGGCGGCCTCGCGCGCTTCCGTCGACGACGCGCATTCGTTCGCGCTGCAATCGGCCGAGCCCTACGTCAAAGAAGGCTTCCAGGTACGGGAAGATTATTGGGGCGGGGACCTCGGGGTGGGGGAGAAAAAGGCGGTTCGGCAGCAGTTGTTCAAAGGGAACGAATACTGGTTTTGGATGGGGACGGAAGTCGAGCAGTCGAAGGTGTCGGTGCACATTTACGACGCCGACGGCAAGCTCTCGGAGCAGACCGATAGCTGGCAGAAAGGGCACTTTTCCGCCGCGCATCTGATTCCGAAAACGACCGGCAGTTATTTTGTGATTGTGTCGGTCGATAGCTCGCCGGAAGAGCGGACGCACTGGGCGCTGGTATACGGTTTTCGTTAGGCGGGAGGGCGCGCGCGGCGTTTCCTAGGGCGTTGTCATCCCGAGCGCAGCGAGGGATCTCATGGATTATCTCGACTTTCACCCTCCTAGAACGCTTCCGCGCCAGGCCGCGTTCTCACTGCGCTCCGCCTCGCACTGAGCTCGGACCCTTTCCTTCCGCCCGGGAGATCCCTCTCCCGTCTTCGCGGGATCGGGATGACAAGTCTCGGGCGCTTGGGGGTTTCCTGCGGGCCTCAGACTGCGGCAATCGGAGGAGAAATCCCTCGGCCGGAGCCGTCCGTCTTATTTGACACTGCCTTTCCCGGGGCACTATCCTCAGCGCCGGATGTTCCCGCGGCAAGATGACTGAAACGCGCACACTCCAGTTTGAGAACGCACGGGCTGTGCAATCCCTCTACGCCAACGATCTCAAACTGCTCAAGAACCTCGAGGAATCGTTAGGCGTAAAAGTCACGACGCGCGAGGGCTGGATCAAGGTGGAAGGCGAGGCCGGCCAGATCGAGAAAGCCGAGCGCGTCTTTGCGCAACTGGAAAGCGCCCGCAAACGCGGCGTCGATATCCAGCGGCACGAGTTCAATTACGCGCTCAACTCGGTCAGCGAAGCACGGGAAGATAATCTCGACGATCTTGTCTCGACCAAGATCGTGACCTCGACACGCAAGCCGCCGATCGTCGCCCGCACCCTCGGGCAGCGCCATTATCTCGAGTCCATTCAAACGCACGACATCGTCTTTGGAATCGGTCCCGCGGGAACGGGCAAGACTTATCTGGCCGTCGCCATGGCGGTCTCCGCTCTTAAAAAAGAGCAGGTCGACCGCATCATTCTCACCCGGCCGGCGGTGGAAGCGGGCGAGGCGCTCGGCTTTTTGCCGGGCGATTTGCAGCAAAAAATCACGCCTTACCTGCGCCCGCTCTACGACGCGCTCCACGATATGCTCGAGCCGGAGGAGTTGGAACGCTACGTCGCGCGCGAGACCATCGAGATAGCGCCGCTCGCTTACATGCGCGGGCGCACTTTGAGCAACGCGTTCGTTATTCTCGACGAAGCGCAAAACACCACGCGCGAACAAATGTTCATGCTCCTCACCCGCATCGGGCCGCGCTCGAAATGTGTCGTGACGGGCGACGGCACCCAGATCGATCTGCCCCCGAATAAACGCTCCGGTTTGCTCGAAGCGCTCCAGGCGCTCAAGGATGTGCCCGGCATCGGCTTTGCCTATTTTAACGATCGCGACGTCGTGCGCCACGAGCTCGTCCGTGCCATCATCAACGCCTACCAACAGCACCGGTCGCCGGCCAACACCGGCGGCGCGCCCCGCAAATAGTTCGCATGTTTGAATTCCTCCGCCGCACCCGGCTCGTGAAGCGAGGCCTCGCCTCCGGCAAAACCCGCCGGCGCCGCTCCTCCAACGAGATGTTGCGCAACCTCGAGCACGCGACCTGGATGAAGGTGGCCATTTTCGTCGCCTTCATCGCCGGGATGGCTTCCCTCATCTTTAGCGGTCAGCAACCGGAGCCGACGAAGAATTTCGTCATCGCCCTGCTCTTTCTCGTCACCGCGGTGGCGCAACTCTGGATCAACCAGCCGAAAACTTTCCTGCGCAACTCGCGCGTTTTTCTCGTTTTCGGGATCATCTTTCTCCAGCTCGCCGCGACCAAACTGTTCCTCGTTCTTTGCAACAGCGGCCTCTTCGTTCTGCTCAAGCCGGAGACGACCTGGCTGATCGCCCCCTATGCTTTCGCGCCGCTCGTCCTCTGCGTTTTGCTCGGGCGCAATCACGGGCTCTACGGCGCGGTCTTCGTGAGTCTGTGGAGCAGTATTTTGGTCAACAAAATCGATGCGCCGCTTTTGGTCATCGGTTTGATCGGGGGCTTCACCGCGGTCTATCTCACCCTGCAAGTGCGCCGCCGCGGGCGTTTGATTCGCGCCGGGCTCGGCGTCGGCCTCGCCATCTGGCTGCTTTCGCTCACCTTCGGGTTGATCGGTCCCTTCAATCTCTTCAGCGCCGGCGCGACGGATTGGACGATGATCGGCATCCAGAGCGCTCTGGCCATCGGCAACGGCATCGTCACCGCCATGGTTGTGGGCGGCGCGCTTCCCATCCTTGAGCACCTTTTCCAGATCACCACGGATATTTCCTGGCTGGAAGCGTCCGATTTAAACCATCCGCTGCTGCGTCGGATGACGATCGAAGCGCCCGGCACCTACCATCACAGCCTGGTCGTGGCCAACCTTGCGGAATCCGCCGCCGAAGCGATCGGCGCCAACGGCACGCTCTGCCGCGTCTGCTCCTATTTCCACGACATCGGGAAACTGGTGAAGCCGGATTATTTTACTGAGAACATGAACTTCGAGCGCAACCCGCACGACGATCTCGCGCCGACCATGAGCGCGCTCATCATCATCGCGCACGTCAAGGAAGGGATCGATCTCGCCCTCAAACACGGCCTCAACCAGCAGGTCGTCGACGTCATCCAGCAGCATCACGGCACCTCGCTCGTTTTCTATTTCTACAAACGCGCCTTGCAACAGCTCGAAGACGCCCGCGCCGGCGGCAAAATCATGAGGATGCGCGAGGAAGATATTCCCGAAGTCTCGGAGGAAAGCTTCCGTTACAGCGGCCCGCGCCCGCAAAGCAAAGAGGCCGGCATCATCAGCCTGGCCGACATGGTGGAAAGCGCCTCGCGCAGCCTGGAAAAACCAACCCCCGCCAAAATCGAGCAGCTGGTCAACGATCTGATTGATCAACGCTTGGCCGATCACCAGCTCGACGAATGCGATCTCACTTTGCGCGAGCTGCGCACGATCGCAGAGCGTTTTCGTTTCACCCTCATGAACATGCTCCACACCCGCATCGCCTATCCCAAGGAAGGCAAGA
Source organism: Chthoniobacterales bacterium (assembly GCA_965217815.1). GTDB lineage: Bacteria > Verrucomicrobiota > Verrucomicrobiia > Chthoniobacterales > UBA10450 > Palsa-1392. Next base: position 1,564,079 of record CBDCJI010000002.1, on the reverse strand, counting down.
CGAGCAACGGACGCGAGGAAGGCGAGCGTCCGGACGTGATGGCCGGGACGAAGCGGCCCGCCTCGGCGCCACCGGTTTCAGCGGCCTGAGCGCGTGGAGACTTTTGCGATTGAACGAGTGCGGGAATACGGCGCGGAAATCGCGATCGTCCTTGGCTCCGGCCTGAATTCGTTAGTCTCGGACGCGGCGCGCGAGCGGACGATCACTTATCAGGAAATCGCCGATCTCCCGCGCTCCCGCGTGGCGGGGCACGCCGGGCGCTTCATCCTCGGGGCGATCGGCGCGCGGCCGGTTATTTTCGCGCAAGGCCGGGTCCATTTGTACGAAGGCCACAGCGGCCGGGAGGTCGCTGCCGGAGTGCGCCTGCTCGCGCGCGCCGGGATCAAGCGGCTGATTCTGACCAATGCGGCCGGCTCCGTGAATCCCGATTTCGCCCCGGGCAGTTGGATGATGATCGCCGACCATCTCAACCTTTCCGGGGCAACGCCGCTCGTAGGCGCGGGAGACTTCGTCGACCTGACCGACGCCTACGCGCCGGCTTGGCGGGAGAAATTCGCGGCCGCGGCGCGGAGCAAAAATGTGACCTTGCACCAGGGGATCTACGCGGGCGTCCCCGGCCCGCAGTACGAAACCCCGGCCGAGGTGAGAATGCTGCGCTTGCTCGGAGCCGACGCTATCGGCATGTCGACGGTCTGCGAGACCATCCAGGCGCGCGCGCTCGGGCTGGAGGTCGCGGGATTTTCCTGCCTAACGAATTGGGCGGCCGGCTTGAACGAGGCGCCCCTCCATCACGGGGAAGTTCTGGCGACCGGTGATTCGTCGGCCAGCATCTTGCGGGAACTCCTGGAAGCGGTGCTGTAGGTCGACCTCTTTTGGTGGTGTTTGTTTCTCGCGGCGGGGCTAGTGGCCTGTATCACTTGAAAGCGTGAGCGCTCTTCTGGGGAGCGCACGCGCCCTCGCGTGCTGGTTTCGGCGCCTCGCCGAAACGAACTTGGTCCGGGCGCCTGGGCAGAAAAAGTTCGCCCTGACGAGGGCGTCACGGCTCCCGCAAGCGCGGGACGAGGGCGCGTGCGCTCCCCGGAGCAATGCTCACGCTTCACCTGATCCAGGGCGCTAAGGCGATGAAGCAAACCTTCTAAACGCCAATGACAAAATCCGCCTGCGATTCCTCGCCATCCGCTCGGCTCCCCGTGCAGATGCTCTCTTTTGCTACCTCGTCCTCGTTGATTTTGATGATGCCCTCGGTGTTGTCGAATTGGAGGCTAACGCTCGTTTTTTCCTCCTTTCTGCCGTGTCTTTCAAGCGCGGCCATTCGGGGAGAAAAAATAAAAAGAAAAACTTGACGTCTTTTAAGGCACTTGTGCATAAAGAGAGCATCCCCGATGAATAAAACCCCTACTGAAGCCTCCAAATCGCCCCCGAAGTCGAAAAGAAGCGGAGCGCTATTTCCGTTGCCGTGCTTTTTGGCATTAGGACTCATGACCTGGGCTTTTGTCGCGTTAGCTCTAGGACAAGAGCGAGAGGCTCCGGACCCAAATGCAAACCCGGAGGGAAACTCCGGGGCGTTGAAGCCGCATGTGGAGACCGCTGGGAGCTACGACGCGCACAGCGGTAACGCGAGTAGAATTGTCCCTGACTTGCGGATGCCCGGAGCGGTGGGGGAATACGGCCTGGATTTTACGCGCTATTGGAATTCCTTGCCCCCGAACACGTATGCTCCTGCGACTCCGAGGGATTTCGGGGCGGCCAACTGGTCGCACTCTTGGGGCTGGAATTTATCCTACCAAGAGTACAGCATCCAGCACCAAGACGGCGGCGCCGAAGAGTTCATCACATCTTTCATCATCACCTTTCCCGATGGCCACGCAAACGAATATAAAGTTCTTCGCGCCAGAACTGAGAGCGGCGGAGGAGGCCGCCCTCAATATGGACCTCCGTATGAACACACCGACAAAGTCGATGAAACGAACCCACCACCCGCTGGCGCCGAAGTGCGCGATCGCATGGGAGATATCGCTACAGACGGCTCCGATTTTTGGCTTTATCTGACGGATGGCGGCTCAGTCCATTTTGTTGGCTTCGACCCCCAAGTCCCGTCGGATAGCCCTCCCGGCTATATCTACTGGAGATATCACGCCACCCAGGTATTCGATCCGCATGGCCTTCGCACCACTCTTTCATATGATGGCGACGATCACCTTTATCGAGTGGAGCAGGAAGGCGACCGTTGGTTAACCCTCACCTGGGATACCTTCGGAGGCGTGACCCAACCAGTCATCGTGCGGGTCGAAACAGGCGGGAGCGCGGGTGGTGGTGTGCAAGGCGTTGACTACTCCTATACCGTTTTCGCGAATGTCCTTGCCCTGACCTCGGTAACGTATTTAGATGACCCGGCTCCGGGCTTGAGCGTCTCGGCGAACTACATCTATTCCTACTGCTACGGGGAAGAAGGATGTGCCGAAAACGAAAAATCTCCAAATCTACTGCTCAAGGCGGCGGACGATCCACGCTTTGAGGCGAGCATGACCAAAATCGCCTATGCCTACAAGGGGACACCATGCCCTCAGCCGACGCCAGACCCCGTTACGGGACAGCCGCCGCCTTTTTCCTATCAAGCTCCGGCAGAAGCTATCCTTGCCGAAAAGAATGCGGAAACGCAAGATATCGTCTCCAGCCTCGACTTTCTAAGTTGCGGCCGGGGCCGCTACGAAACCAATGGATTCGGCGCTAGACGTTTGTTTCAGTTCGGGCTGGCTGCGCCGGATGCGCAGATTCCAGTACCGCAACCGCATCCCTACGCTCTGGGTTATCAGCTTACTAGGATCAGTAAATTTATTTACGGGTTTCCCGACAGCGACACTCCCGCCACTCATCAGAACTATTTCACTTTTAACGAGCCCTATGAAGTGTGGGACTTTCGGGAAAACAAGAGCAAGCTCATTTTTGTGGAATTCGACGATAGCGGCGAGCCAGGCGAGATCGACCATCCGGACGGGAGCTTCCACACCTATAATCGAACCGACCCCGGAGACTCGGAAGCGCAGGATTTTAGCAGGATCCACAACCCTTACAACCATTGGCTCTTTAGTGAGACCGACGAGGATGGGTTTACCACGACCTACGTCCGCGATTCGCGCCGGCGCGTGAAAAGAATCGATTACGCTGGTGGCGCCACTGAAACATATACGGGTTACAACGAGCTAAACCAATACGAAGCGCACACGCTTCCCAGCGGCACGGTCGAGCATTCTGAGTACGACGGCCGGGGCCTGCTCATGAGGGAGTGGAATACAGAAGATGGCGAAGCGGCAGCAAAAGTTTACAGCTATGATTCGCTCGATCGGGTAAGAACGATGCAGGATGGCCGGGCGCGTGCCGCCGGAGCGCCGTTTAGTGTGCAGTTGAGCTATAATGGCCGGAATCAAGTGATCAAAGTGGAATATCCCTCCACTCCGCAACCGGCTCCACCGACACCCACGCCAACGCCGACACCCACCCCGACGCCGACACCCACGCCAACGCCGACTCCCACCCCAACGCCGACACCCACCCCGACGCCGACACCCACGCCAACGCCGACACCCACCCCAACGCCGACTCCCACCCCGACGCCGACTCCCACCCCGACGCCGACACCCACCCCGACGCCGACACCCACCCCAACGCCGACTCCCACGCCAACGCCGACTCCCACGCCAACGCCGACTCCCACCCCAACGCCGACTCCCACGCCAACGCCGACTCCCACCCCAACGCCGACTCCTACGCCAAAAGCTGCGACGCCAGTCTTTAATCCCGTCGCGGGTGCTTATCCGGCAGGAGATTATCCCAAAACCATTACGATCACGACGACGAGCAACGGTGCGACGATGCGTTACACCAAGGACGGATCGCTACCTACGCATACCAACGGCACTTTGATCAACGGAACCAGCGGCACGACCAACGTGACCGTGGCAACCACACTCAAAGCGATCGCCTATGGGACGAACTATACCGATTCCACAATCGTCAGTGGAGCTTATATTGCAGCGGCGAAAGCAGCCAAACCTACCTTCACTCCGGCCGCGGGCGGCTACGAGGCGAGCGACTATCCCAAAACGATCACAATCCAAACCAGCACGCGCGGGGCGAAGATGCGTTACACCAAGGACGGAACTTTACCTTCACAAACCAATGGCACTTTGATCAACGGGACCAGCGGCACGGCCAACGTGACTGCGGGCCAAACCCTCAAAGCGCTAGCCTACACAAGCACCTTGACCGACTCGGATATCGCGAGCGGCAAATATACCGCGTTGCCGGCCACAGTGACGCCGACGCTCAGTCCGGTGGGCTACAGCGGGTGTAATGATACGGTTTTGGTGACCATCCAAACGACCACGACGGGAGCGAAATTGAGCTTCACCGAAGATGGCACAACGCCCACGCCCACCCATGGAACGATTGTGAATGGGTCGAGCTTCACGGAACCTGTCTATCCGGGGCCGCAGCCGAGCGAGCCGCTGCTGCTCAAGGCGATGGCGTTCAAGAGCGGGATGAGCGACTCGGGGGTGGTCACGGGCAATTATGCACGCGGACCGGGCTGCCCGCCGCCCACACGCCCGCCGGCGAAAGGAGAGGGAGAATAGCCATGAGATGCCGCCTCCATGCCGTCCTCTTCGCGCTCATCCTGCTCGGCGTGTTTCCCTTGAACCTGCGCGCACAAAGCAACCCCTCGGTGAGCTACGAGTACGACAATTACGGCAACTGCAAAGCGATCACGAACGAGCTGGGCCAGAAGAGCACCTATGCCTACGACGCTTATCGCCGCCTTACCTCCTACACCGAGCCGCTCAACGCACCGAACTGGAACGGGAACGGCACCGTCGCCGGCCGGACCTGGAACTGGACCTACGATCGGATGATCGAGGACGTGGGAAGCTTCGACGCCTCCGCGCATACTTCGAGCGAATGGGGCACGCAGACCGAGCCGGCCTTTAATGCCGCGGGCGACCGCAAGATGACGGCGCGCACTTTTGATGTGAACAACCGTATGCTCTCGGAGACCACCGGGTTAATCAACGGGGAAACGGGGCCCGATACGGAGACGCATCGCTACACCTACGATGAGAACGACAATAAGGTGACCTATCTCGACCCGCGCGCGCGCTTGACCCGTTACACTTACGACCTGCGCAACCGGCTCCAGGACACGATCGCACCGCAGCGGGACGACGAGACCGGCAATCCCACCACGACGATCGCCTACGACTTTGTCGGGAACAAGACCATGGTCACTTTCCCGGATCTTCGCACTCAGCAGTGGCTGGACTACAACGCCTTTGGCGAGGCCCGCCAGTTCGTGGACGAAAGAGGAAACTTAACCGATATGACCTACCGATGGGGGCCGATGAAGAAGCTGGCCAGCGTCACCACCCATCGGCTTAAGGACGGTGGTGGGACCGAAGACCAGCTCACGCAGTTCCTCTATGACGGGATGGGCCGGCTCACGAAGACCACGTTTCCCGATGCCACGACGGAGGTGAGCACCTACGAGTTCGAACAGGCAATCGCTTTCAAGACGCGTCGGAATCAAACCAAGCGCATGACCTACGATGCCCGGGGGCGGGAGCAGGCGAGCACTTGGGATAGTGAGGACGCTCCCGCGATCACGCGGGCCTGGGACGATGCCGGGCGGCTGGCGGCGATCTGGAATGAGTATGCCGTGCTGGATTACGCCTACGACGCGGCGGGGCAGGTCAAGGAGGAAGGGGACGCGATCGCGGGGACGGGGCGGGCGCAGACGAATTATTACCGCTACCCGGACGGAGGGGTGGCGCACCTCATTTACCCGAGTGGCTTTCGGAACCGGCGCGATTACACCGCACGGGGGCAACTGGATGCGGCCGGCTGGGACGACGCGAGCGGGAGCTGGGTGGAGAAAGCGATCAACTACAGCTATTTCCCGGATGGGAAAGTGGACCACCAGACGAGCGGGAACGGAGTGCGGAGCGATTTCACCTACGACGCGCGGGGGCTGATGAAATCGCTCCACGCCTACCGCACCTCGGATAGTAAGAACCTGACCGAGCGCACTTACACCCGCGACATCCGGGACCGGATCACCTCGTACTTGAAAGGGAGCGACGACGTCCTGAACGGATTGGAGAACGGGCGGGGGGATTTCTTCAGCTACGACGAGGAAGGGCAATTGACGGGGGGCTATTACGAGGCGACCGACAGCGCCGGGAGCGGAGCCGAGCGCACGGAGCAGTTCCACTACGACGCGTTGGGCAACCGGGTGGGGAGCAACGTGCTGGGGAGCGAGGGGAACGTGGACTTCACCCGGCGCGACAACGGGCTCAACCAGTATCTGAACTGGAGCCTGGCGGCGCCGGGCAATTACTTGCACGACGACCAGTTCTACGGGACGCCGGGCAACGGGGTCTTGATGCAGGAAGGAATGATCACGGCGAGCTATAACGCGTTGAATCAGCCCATCGCCATCTACGAGCCGAGCCTGGGGGCAAACTTTGTCTGGTTCGGCTACGATCCGCTGGGGCGCTGCGTGAAGCGGTGGATGGCGCCGGCGAGTGGGGGCGACCCGGCGACCAACCCGGCGACCTACTTCTACTCCGATAGCAGTTGGAACCTGCTTCAGGAAGGAGCGAGCAGCGCGAGCGTGAGCCGCACCTACGTGCACGGAGCCAGAGTGGACGAGATCGTGGCGAGCAGCCCGGATGTGAGCGCGGGGCCCTGGTATTACCATCACTACGACGCGCGCGGCCACGCCATCCTCTTGACCGGCGGGAATGGCAACCTGGTCGAGCAATATGACTACGACGCCTTTGGCCACCCCTACTTTTACAATGCCGCGGGCGACGAGCTAACCGACCCGCAACTGAAGGGCAACCGCTTCCTCTTCACCGGACGGGAATGGCTCAGCGACCTCGGCCTCTACGACTACCGCAACCGGCTCTATCACCCGCTCCTGGGCCGCTTCCTGCAGCCCGATCCCAAGCAGTTCATGGCCGGCGATTACAATCTCTATCGCTACGCCCACAATGATCCAGTTAATCGGAATGATCCGCTTGGAGAATTTGCTCTGCCGGGCGCGGTTCTCGGGGCGCTAGGTGGTATAGCAACCGACGTCTTGCTACAGGGAGGCGAGAACCTACTTGAAGATAAACCCTTCTTCAGTGACCTCGACTATTCTTCAATAGGCGTTTCTGCTTCGATCGGATTCGGCACCGGAGGGTTAGGATATGGCGTGGCCGTGCAAGGCAGTAAGGCTGTCAAGGCGGGGAGTCGCGTTTATCACATTCGACAGGCCCTCGCAGCTAGGCGCGCGGCCGCGGCGGCCGGCAAGTTCAGAAATGCGGCAAAAACGGCAAAAATGGAGCGAGAAGCCGCCCAAGCGACGAAGGAGGCAGCTCAAGCTGTGGGTCGCGGCGGCCTTGGATCCGTCCTAAAGAGGTTCTTGGAAAACTTCCTTCCAAAGGAAGAAAAACCGGCTGAGAAGAAAAAGGACGATCACTGACCTTGGGTAAAGTGCCTTCGAACAAACATAAGGGCATAAATTCGTGTATCTTTATCGTTGGGCTATCGGGTGTATAGCAATCTTGGGATGCGTGTGGTTAGTCCTCCGGCTCCGCTGGACGGGAGCATATATTATACTCGTTGTAGTTGGCGCTACACTGGTTGATCACTGGAGTGAGCAGCTTGTTCTTAATAGAGTCATTGCTGTCAGTATTTTCGTGATACTGGCCATTTTATGTTCGCAAATCTTCGTGAAGCGGCAAAAGACCGAGGCTCGGTCTAAAGGAAAAGCTTCAATTATAGACAACGACAAGACGAAGTAGATAAATCGGCGGCGTGCGGAAACTCAATACACAAGTATTTCCCTGATGGGAAACTAAAGTTCCTGACCAGTGGCAATGGAGCACCAACCGATTACACCTACGATGAGCGAGCCATGCTAAAATCGCTCCACGCCTACCGCACAGCGGATAATAAAACCCTCACCAACCGCGCCTACACGCGCGACATCCGGGACCGGATCACCTCTTACCTCAAAGGCACCGCCAACGTCCTGAACGGATTGGAGAACGGGCGTGGGGATTTCTTCAGCTACGACGAGGAAGGGCAATTGATGGGGGGCTATTACGAGGCGACCGACAGCGCCGGGAGCGGAGCCGAGCGCGCCGAGCAGTTCCACTACGACGCGTTGGGCAACCGGGTGGGGAGCAACGTGCTGGGGAGCGAGGGGAACGTGGACTTCACCCGGCGCGACAACGGGCTCAACCAGTATCTGAACTGGAGCCTGGCGGCGCCGGGCAATTACTTGCACGACGACCAGTTCTACGGGACGCCGGGCAACGGGGTCTTGATGCAGGAAGGAATGATCACGGCGAGCTATAACGCGTTGAATCAGCCCATCGCCATCTACGAGCCAAGCCTGGGGGGAGACTTCCTCTGGTTCGGCTACGATCCGCTGGGGCGCTGCGTGAAGCGGTGGATGGCGCCGGCGGGCGGGGGCGACCCGGCGACCAACCCGGCGACCTACTTCTACTCCGATAGCAGTTGGAACCTGCTCCAGGAAGGAGCGAGCAGCGCGAGCGTGAGCCGCACCTACGTGCATGGAGCCAGAGTGGACGACATCGTGGCCAGCAGCCCCGATGTGAGCGCGGGACAATGGTATTACCACCACTACGATGCGAGAGGTCATGCCATCCTTCTGACCAACGTGAATGGCAACCTGATCGAGCAATACGAATACGATGCCTTCGGCGAGCCTTACCTCTACGACGCGGCGGGCGCAGTCGTCCCAGTTGAACAAACCAAAGGCAACCGTTTCCTCTTCACCGGCCGGGAATGGCTCAAGGAGCTGCACCTCTACGACTACCGCAACCGGCTTTATCACCCGCTCCTGGGCCGCTTCATGCAGCCCGATCCCAAGCAGTTCTTGGCCGGCGATTACAACCTCTATCGCTACTGCCACAATGATCCAATTAATCACACCGATCCGACAGGACTCTACGTGACATATGGCGGCGACTGGACAGAAAAGGATGCGGAAAATTTCCGCAAAATCTTCGATGCTCAGTGGAAAACCAAGGAAGGAAGAGCGGCGTTTGAAAAGATGTACGCCAGCAAGGACGAGTTTCGAATCGTGCCCGATCGCGCGGCTGGCACCAGCAACGGCGGAGCGGCTGGATTCAACATCTTCACGCCTGCCCCCGCAGATTACAAAGGTCCAACTTATGATTCGAATAGCCCAATGGCGGGAGGTCAGAGCAATAGAAATTTCGAAAAGAAGCAGCAGGGCGATAATACTGCGGCGAACAGACAGGCACATGATGCGGCACGCGAAGGCGGGATAGGCTCCGGTGAAAAAGATCTGTTGCGCAAATTTCACGAAACGGACAAGACCGGCATGACCTTCCAACAAATGAAACAGCTCGCAGCGGATATCAAAGCTAATCCCGGTAACTATCATTGACTGATTCGTTTAAAAAAAAATTGACGATGCTCTCGGGATCAAAGTGTTTGGGAGTTATTGCCGGAACGGGGAGCGGCTCAATGATGACCATTGAATTGGGAGGGCCGATCGCACGTGGTGGCCCGGTGAAAAACAATCACATCACTGAAGTTCTACGTAATTTTCGCGGTGACTACTGCGTCTTTGTTGAAGGCTGTGCATGGCGGCTCGATCGGAATGGCGCAGTTATCTGTGGATGGCATGAAGAGGAAATTGTAATTCGAGAGCGGGTGCAGGTTTTGGCGGCGCGCAAGTTAATAAGGGCCGAGGTATCCACCTCCGCCTTTGATCTCAATCTCTTCTTTGATCACGGATACGTGCTGCGCCTTTTTTGCGATCAAACCGTCGGCACTCTCGACAATTACTCGATTCGGTTTCCCTCGGGATGGTATTCGGTTCAACCGCAGAGCAAGCTTGCTCGAGAGACGACCGACAAACGCTGAGACACTCTTTAAACCACAACTCGGAAGGGGTCGGAAGGGGTCGGGCCGTGCATATGTGCAGAAATCCTCGCGCAAACTGACGCAAGCCGGCGTCATCGCCAAAGTCGGCGATCACACCTGAGCGCTGGGAGCGGAGAGAAGCGAGCGCAGCTGCGCTGCATCAAACATGAACGGCCACGCGGCCACCGCCTTGAGCAACGAGACCCGGCACGCGTCGCGCCAGCGCAGCACTCGTCCCCAATTCCCCTAACGAGTCCTGCACTGTCACGCCGCGTGCTGCCGAAAGCCCCGCTCCGCCGGCTGTCACGCCCGCTGCTTGCACGAGAATCATACAATGGGCGGTGAGGCAAAGTGCCGCCCTGGTCATTCGCGTCTAACGCGGCTCATGTCTTCTGCCGCTCTCCTTGCAGGAGGCCTCCGGCAGAGGCGGTTCGTTCCGCTGGCGCTCCACCCACATTTACCTCACCGCGCATTGTATGATCTAGTGCGGGCAGCGGGCGTGCCAGCCAGCTGCCGGGGGCAAAGACACCCAGCCCAAGGCGGCAGCCGCGCTGCCGAGAGACAGCGCGCGCTGACGCGCGCCGAATCCTCAACCTGACGGCTGGAAGAAGAAAGCAGAGCGAAGCGCGATTGCGCGCGATGAGCGCGAGGTTGCCATTCTCGTGACCTTGCCGGCGAATGGCGCCGGTTACACCGCGATCGTGCGAGGCGCGGATGGAGCGCCCGGGATCGCGCTCGTGGAAGTTTACTCGCTCAACTGAGCGAGTCTTTAAAGGAGAGGGCCGCGCGCGCGCGGCTCACGATCTTTCGTCGTGGCGGTGCTGGGCTGGGTCACGAAAGGGCCGCCTTCCATCGGCGCGGCCGAGGAGAAAGCGACGTCGGGCATGTCGCTCGGTTTGCCTTCCAAGGGGAATTCTTTGCGCAGCGGGAAGTAGGGATAACCCTCCCACATCAGGATACGGCGGAGGTCGGGGTGGTCGTTGAAACGCAGACCCATCATGTCCCAAATCTCGCGCTCGTGCCAGTTCGCCGTCGGCCAGATATCCGAGACGGTGTCAACCGCGGGATTATCTTCGGAGACGCGCACTTTCAGACGCAGGTGCACGGAGAGGGTCATCGAATACAGCTCATAGACGACTTCGAAGCGCGGTTCTTCTCCAAAATGATCGACGCTGGAGATGTCGAGCAGGTAGTCGAAGGAGAGTTCTTCCTTACAAAACTTCGCCACCTCCCGGAGGTCACCCGCCTTGATGACGTAAGTCGTCTCCCCCCGAAACTCGATCTGCTCCAAGATCTTGGACCGAAGCAGTTGGCCGAGGGAAGTGAGTAACTCTGGACCAGTCATGCAAAAGCGAGGGAGGAGAGTTAGCCTAACGTCTCTAACTGTTCGACGAGAGCGCGTTTTTGGGAGAGAAAAGAACGTTCGCCCGAAATCTTATCCTGTAACTTCATCAGCCCTGCAATGAGCGCTTCCGGGCGAGGCGGGCAACCGGAGACATAGACGTCCACCGGCAGGAGTTGGTCGATCCCTTGGAGGACGGCGTAGGAGCGATACATCCCGCCGCTGGAAGCGCAGGCACCCATGGCAATGACCCACTTCGGCTCCGGCATTTGTTCGTAAATGCGTTTCACCGCCAGCGCCATTTTGTAGGTCACAGTGCCAGCTACGATCATGACGTCGCACTGGCGCGGGGAGAAGCGCATCACTTCGGCGCCGAAGCGGGCGATATCGAAGCGAGCCGAAGCGGTGGCCATGAGTTCGATGGCGCAACAGGCCAGGCCCATCGGCATGGGCCAGAGGGAATTTTTACGCATCCAATTCATGGCCGCGTCGAGCCGGGTGAAGATGACGTTGCCTTCGATTTTGGAATCGTAGGCAGCGGGGACGGCACGGGGTTGGGACGGGCTTTCGGCCAGCTCGGCGGGCATGATGGAGCACACTAGTGGGACGGCAGGGGTCCGCAAGCTGGTTGTCGAAGGCGGCCCTGTCGACGCTTCGCTCTGCGAAGCGCGTTGGAATCGTCAGCGGCCCTGAGAGCGTGGCTTCTAAGCCGAGAGGGCGTCTAAAAGTTCGGTCGATCGCCGAATGGTAGGGCGGGCGCTTCTCCGGCCTCGGTTCCTGCTGCGGCAGAATGTGGCAACCGAAGCGGTCGCCCTACAATTCACGCCTGCTCTGATGGGTGCATTTGCTCTGAAGAACGACGCCGAGACCTTACGCGCGATCCCTCGCCGTCTTCGCGGGCTCGGGATGACAAAATGGGAGTGGGCAGGTGACGCAAGGCGCGATCAGGGATGAAAGCTAAACAGATACCCTCCCAAATGGACGCCTCGACAGGGCTAACAGGCTTGCTGCAGCTCGTAGATAGGCTCGCTCTCGGCCCGGCTCGCTTGGATGATTTCCTGCACCGTGCGCCCGAGCTCGGCCGCTTCGTAGGGCTTGGAGATCACCCCGCGGAAACCCAATTCTTCGTAATGGCTCATGGTCGCATCCGTGGCATATCCGCTGGACACGATCGCGGTCACGCTTGGGTCGATCTCGAGCAGCTTTTTGAGCGCGTCCTTGCCGCCCATGCCCCCGGGCAGGGTGAGATCGAGGATGACCAGGTCGAAACGTTGCCCGTTTTCCAAGGCATCCCGGTAGAGCTGGACGCCTTTTAACGCGGTCTCGGCTTCCGTCACGACATAACCGAGCCGGCTGAGGGTAAACTCGACCAGGGCGCGAATGGCTTCCTCGTCGTCGACGATGAGGATGCGGCCGCTGCCGTTCATTTCCGCGACCACTGTCTTCCTGGACTGGGGAGGCGGCGGCGCCGGGAGCGGCTCGACCGGAAGTTCCTGACGAGCGGCCGGCAGGTAGACGGTAAAAGTCGCGCCTTGCAGCGGCTCGGATTCTACGGCGATGAGGCCGCCATGATTCTTCACGATCGAGTAAGTCGTGGCCAGCCCCAAGCCGTTCCCTTGCGCTTTGGTGGTGAAATAAGGATCAAAAATTCGCTTCAAACAGTCCTCGGGAATGCCGACGCCCTGGTCGCGGACTTTGATCCGGAGGTAATCGCCCGGGCGCAGATCGCTCACAACCGGATCGAGGCCGGGCGCTGCGCAGAAGTTGTCGCAACTTACCTCCACGGTGCCGCCGTCGGGCATGGCCTGGTCGGAGTTGACGATAAGATTGCCGATCACCTGGCTGATCTGACCCGGGTCGAATTCGGCCGGCCAGAGGTCGGGCTCGATCTCGAGCTTGCTGCAATTATGGGAGCCGCGGAGCGAGAAGCTGACGGTGTCTTCGATGATCTTCTTGATCGAGGCCGCCTTTTTGATGGGCGCGCCGCCTCGGGCAAAAGTGAGGAGTTGCTGGGCGAGATCCCGGGCGCGCAGGGAGGCGTTCTTGGCGTCGTTGAGCCGCTCGACCATTTCGTCGTTCGGATCGAGGAGGAGGGAGACGAGCGAGATGTTGCCGATGATGGCGGTGAGGAGGTTGTTGAAATCATGGGCGATGCCGCCCGCGAGCAGACCGAGTTGCTCGAGCGCTTCGGCTTTGCGCCGTTCCGTCTCGTCGCGCAAGCGTGCGGTGATGTCGCGGAAGACGAGGACGACTCCGCAAAGCTGTTGTTTCCCGTCGTAAATGGGCGCAGCCATTTGTTCGATGACGCGCCGGGTGCCGTCGCGGGCGGTGAGGGTGGAACGTTCCGGCGTGCCTCGGAGGATGGCTTCGGCTTCGCTGCGGTAGCCGCGGGTGGCGCGTTCCTTGACTGGGCCATCGACGGCGATCTTGAAAACGGTTTTCAGCTTCTGCCCGGCCGCTTCCGCCGCTGGCCAGCCGGTGAGCGCTTCGCAGGCGGGGTTGGAAATGAGGATGCGCCCGCTCAGATCGGTCGTGATGACGCCGTCGCCAATCGACCCGAGGGTGACGGCGAGGCTGTTCTTCTCCGCGGCCAATTCCTCCTCGAAGTGTTTGCGCTCGGTGATGTCGCGCACCATGGCGACATAGAATTTCTCGTTATCCCGCAACATTTCGCTGAGGGAAATCTCGACCGGGAATGTGGCCCGGCCGCGCGTCTGGGCAAGCGCCAGAATGATGCCGCCGGTGCGTTGCGCCAGCTCGGCCCACTCGCAAGGCGAAGGATCGCCCGTCATCTCGCGATCGTAACATTTCGGGACCAGACGGGAGAAGGAATCGCCCGCGTATTCGTTTTCGTTATAGCCAAACATCCGGCGCGCCGCCGGGTTCATCGAGCAAATCCCGCCTTCCTCGTCGACTGTGATCATGCCGTCCATGATGTTCTCGATGAGCGAGCGGATGCGGGTGTCGGCGCTCTCCAGATTTTTAAACTGACGCCGGCCGATGATGAAGCTGTAGAGGCTCGAAGCGATCATGAGGCCCGCGACGACGCCGCAGAGAACGTCGATGCCAGTGGTGGTGAGGATGCGTTCGTGGGCCGCGGCGGCGGAGCGCATCTCGTAGATTTCCATTTGCTCCTTGGAGAAACGCCCCAACGACTCGCGCACATTGCTCATGAGCGCTTCGCCCTGGATCCGCGTGTCCGGATTCGGCTTCTGGCCGGCGCGTTTCCGGTCCATTTCCGGCACCGCGCATTCCATCACCCAGCGCTCCAGCCCCGTGCGGATGCGCTCCAGCTCATTCAACTGGCTGGGGGAATTGGCCACGAGCACGGAGAGATGGCCTTGGAAGGTGTAAAAATTGACCGTCGCCCGCTTGTAGGAGTCGATAAAAGCCGGGTCGCCCGTAAGCAGGTAGCCGCGCTTTTCCTTCTGCATCTCGTAGACCGCGCGTTCCAGTCGCGGGATGAAATCGAGCACCTGAGTCGACTGCACCGCCCATTCCTTTTCCCGCACCCGCTGGTTCAGCACGATCTGCTCGCTGCTCTGGATGTCGTGTAAAATCTCGCGCGCCTCGTCGAGTTGTGCTCCGCCGAGGAGCGCCTGGCTTTCTTTCGGCGGGAGGACGGAAGCCTCCACCGTGGATGTGGGTAATTTATGCGCTTCGAGCCATTTCAACACGATTCCACGCATTTTCAAGACGCGCTTCCGCTGAGTAAAGTTGCTCGTCACCGTCGCCACCAACTCCTCACTCTGCTTCTGGAAAAGCCCGCGCCGCCGCTCGAAATTCTCCAGGTAAACGTTTTCGCCGCTCAAGAGATAGCCGCGCTGGGCGTTCTCGAGGGCGGCAATGTCGTTCTCCAGCACACTGCTCAGCCGCATCACCCCGATGGTGTGCGCGCGCATCCGCGCCTGTTCCTGATTCCGGGACGTGAAGAGGAAACAAGTTACCGCCAAGACCAGAATCACCAGCACGCCGACCGCGGTGCCGAAGAGGAGTTTAAAATTAAAATGGTCGGGGCTGAGGAGCCATTCGATCTTGGAGCGGAGGAAGGAGCGAGATTTCTCCTCGGAACGGAAGGTCAACGTGGAGCGCGCGGCCATTATAATTGCCATAAAGCAGGTCCTCTGCCACGGCTCGCCTAAAATCCAATTCGCTCACTGCGTTTTCTTCAAAAGGCCCCGCTCCCGGCCATAGCGTACCCGGACGAGCGTGAGGCCGGACGCCGGAGCGACCAGCCGGATGCCGTCGCGAGAAGGCGCCTCCAGCCGTCCGCGCACCTCCGCCAGCGTCTCTTTTCCGCGGGCGCAACGCACGATCGCGCCCACCATCAGCCGCACCATTTTGTAGAGGAAACCGTCGCCATCGAACTCCAGCACCGTCGCGGCCGCCGTCCGCTGCACCCGCACCGCCCGAATGGTCCGCCGAGTCGAAGTGGGTGGGTGACCGCGATTGGCCGCAAAGCCCGCGAAATCGTGCGCCCCCAGGAAAAGCTCCGCACAGGCGCGCAACGCCGCGTGGTCCAGCGCCGCGGTCACATGCCAGGCGCGATCGATTTCCAGGGGAGGAAAAATCGGACCGGTCGCGATGCGGTAACGATAAACTTTCCCGCGCGCGGAGAAACGGGCATGAAATGTCTTCGGCACGGCCTGGCAACGGACGATCCGAATCCGCAGGGGCAGGCAGGCATTGAGCGCGTTCATCCAGACTCTGGGCGCCAGCTCCGCGGGCAGGTCGACATGCGCGCATTGCCCGAGAGCGTGCACGCCGGCATCCGTGCGGCCGGCGCCGTAGACTCGAATTTTTCGCCCCGTCACCTCCGCGAGAGCGTGCTCCAGGTGATCCTGCACCGTCCCGCCGCCCGGCTGGCTTTGCCAACCGCGGAAAGGCGCGCCGTCATAGGCCACGACTAATTTCAAGCGTCGCTCCGTCCCTGTAGACGCTTCGCTATGCGAAGCGCGGCTCGCGACGCGGCCTTTTCTAGAGCGTGTCATGCAGTTTAAGGAACGCGGTGGAGGGACGACCTCCGTGTCGTCCGCGAGGTTTGGCTTGCCTCGGGTCTCCCACCCGGAACCACGGACGGGACGGAGCCCGTCCCTCCACCCGGCGCAAAGTCCATGACACGCTCCAAAAAAAGAGCCCGCTCCTCCCAGTTTTCTCTCCGGTGTTTATCCTCGGCCGGCACTTTGCCTTCACTGGCCCACTCCCATGTTTGTCAGCCCGAGCCCGCGGAGAGGGCGAGGGATCTCGCGCAAGGTCTCGGCGTCGTTCTTCAGAACAGATGGACCCGTCCCTCGGCGCGCTCCGCCAGCCTCGGGATGACAGGCGCAAAGTTTTCTCGGGCAACCTTAAGCACCTACCTGCGCCACGCGGCGGCCCAGTGCCGGCCCACGTTCCGCTCCCGCCCTTAACCAAGGTCAATCATCTCCGCGCCACCACCCTGATTGATGGGCAGGCTGTCGAGATAACTCTGCAGAAGCATCTGCGCCGCCACCTGGTCGATGTAACCGCGCGTCTGCCGCGTCGATTTACCGGCCTCACGCATCGCCCGATGCGCCGCCACGGTCGAGAGCCGTTCGTCCCAGGTCCGCACTTCGCATGTAAGCAGCGCCCGCAGCTTTTCCGCAAACGCTCCCGCCCCTTCCGCCGCCGCCCCCAGCTCGCCGTTCATGTGCCGCGGCAGACCCACGATGACTCGCTCCACCTCCTTCTCGCGCACGATCTCGGCGACCCGCGCCGCCGGGTCGGCGGTCTTCGCGACCGCGATCGTCTCGCACGGATGGGCCAGCATTTGCAGCTCGTCGGAGAGCGCCAGACCAATCCGCGCCGTCCCGTAGTCGATGCCGAGGATGCGCTTCATTGCAGCTCGGGCGGCAGATCGGCCACCAGCGTTTTGATCTTCTCGGCGTCGTGCCGATGGCAAATGAGCAGGGCATCGCCCGTCCGCACGACGATGAGATCGTGCACCCCGACGAGCGCGATCTGGCTCGGGCCGTCGTTGAAAACGATGTTGTTGCTCGCGTGCAACGCCGTCACCTGGCAATTCGCCGAATTCCTCTTCTCGTCCTGCGCGAGATAAGCCGCGACCGCGCGCCAGCCGCCCACGTCGTCCCAATCGAAACTGGCCTCCACCATGAGCACCCGATCCGCTTTCTCCATGATCGCGTAATCGAAGGAAATCCGCGGCAATTGCCCGAACCGCTCCCGTAAAGTCGGCTCCCAATTGTCCGGCGCGCGCAGCTGCGAAATAAAATCGGCCAAGGCCGGCGCGTGCCGGTTAAACTCACTCAGCACGGTCGGCACGGACCAAACGAACATGCCGGCGTTCCAGCGGAAGTTGCCGTTGCGGACGAAAGTTTCCGCCAGTTCCGCGTTCGGCTTTTCGCGGAAACGCAGGACGCGAAAAACCGGGTTGGCCGGCGCCGGGCTTTTCAGCGGGGCGGGATTACCCCGCTCGATATAGCCGAAGCCAGGGCAGGCCCAGGTCGGCTTCACCCCGACCGTGACCAGCGCCCCCGTCTCCTCCGCGGCGCGCGCCGCCGTCCGCAAAGTCTCCTGGAAAGCTGCGCGATCCTTGATCACATGATCGGCCGGCAAGACCAGCATCGTCGCCTGGTGATCGCGTTGCGCCACCCAGCCGGTGGCGAGCGCGACCGCCGCCGCAGTATCGCGCTTCTCGGGCTCGGCCACGATATTTTCCGGGGCGAAATCGGGCAGCAACGCCCGCACCGCGGCTTCCTGGTCTACGTTGGTGAGGATCAGGATGTGGGAGCGCGGCACGAGCCCGTCGAGCCGATCGACCGTCTCCTCGAGCAGCGTCTTCTCCGAGACCAGCTTCAACAGCTGTTTCGGGCGAGCACGCCGACTGAGTGGCCAGAATCGTTCCCCGCTTCCGCCCGCGAGGACGAGGGCAAAAAGCGAGTTCGTCATAGAAGCAGCGGCGAAAAAAGAGCGGAAGAGAAAAGAGATTTCCCGTTTCTTTTTTGCGCCGGGATGTATAAGGGTAGGCGATGTCGTTTTCGTTATCCATTCCAAAAACGGCTGAAGCCCTGCCGCTGGACGGATTGCTCACTTTGACCCGAGCCGCCTTCGGTCTTGGGCTCGGCCTGCTCGTCGCCGAACGGCTTGATCGTCCGGCCCGCCAGGCCACCGCCATCGCCCTCGTTTCCGTCGGCGCCCTCGCCGTCATTCCGCTCCTGGTGAAAAAAGCGATGGAACGGATCAATCGTCCCGAATCCGACCGCGGCATGCGCCGCCGCCTCCGCTCCATTCGCGGTGATTCCGGCTACCGCTCCGAGCTCGACGTCTACTAACAACGGCCCTGGAGGGATGAGCTCCGCGAATCCGGGAGCGTCGCGCCGAGTTTCCGGGGAGGACGGGCTGTTAGCCCGTCGCGCTTGGGCGAGCCTCGCCCAAGGCCCTTAGCACGCAGCGCTCCCGCGACGTCGATCCGGAACCCAAGCCCCTCCGCCCGACAACGCCCAACGCCCTCCCTCCGCGCCGTGGGAGGCAGACTGCCTCCCACGACGGGCTAACAGCCCGTCCTCCCCGGACCGCGCCGCGCGACGCTTCCCGCCTAACCCTCGCCTAACGAACCCAGCCGGCCGCTGGCCCGGCCGCGCCGGCGCTTGCTCGCCCCCCTCCCTCGGAGTAAGTCCAGCCGATGACAGCACGGACCGCTCCCGCCAATCCTTTACGCGAACGCTGCGAAGCCATTCTGCGCGAAGAAGAAATTCTGCGCGAAGGCGGCGGCAAAATCGGCCAGGAACGCCAGCGCAAGCGCGGCCGCCTCCCCGCCCGCGAACGGGTCGCCAAGCTCCTCGATCCCGGCTCGGATTTCTTCGAGATCGGCCTCTGGGCGGCCTATAAAATGTACGAACAATGGGGCAGCGTCCCGGCCGCCGGCGCGGTCGTCGGCATCGGCCAGGTCGCCGGCATCCCGTGCATGATCATCGCCAACGACGCCACCGTAAAAGCCGGCGCCTTTTTTCCCCAGACCGCCAAGAAGCTCATCCGCGCCCAGCGCATGGCCTTCGAGAACGCGCTTCCGATCATTTACCTGGTCGATTCCTCCGGCGTTTTCCTGCCCATGCAGGACGAGATTTTCCCCGACGAAGACGATTTCGGCCGCATCTTCCGCAATAACTCCGTTATCTCCGCTGCGGGCATCCCGCAGTTTGCCGCGATCATGGGCAACTGTGTCGCGGGCGGCGCCTACCTGCCCGTCCTTTGCGACAAAGTCCTCATGACCGAAGGGAGCGGCCTTTACCTGGCCGGCCCGTCGTTAGTCAAAGCCGCCATCGGCCAGATCGTCGACGCCGAAGAGCTTGGCGGCGCCCAGATGCATGCCGAAGTCAGCGGCACCGTCGACTTTTACGAAAAGGACGATCCTTCCTGCCTGAAGCGGCTACGTTCGTTAGTCGCGCACCTGCCCGAGGCGGAAGCGGCCAAGACGAAAGCGGCCAAAGCCAAAGTCACCAAGCCGGCGAAAAAGCCCGAAGCCGTCTACGACCTGATCAGCCTCGAAGGGCAAAAGCAATACGACGTGCGCGACCTGCTCGCCTCCATCATCGACGCCGCTTCGCTCGACGAATACAAAGCCGACTACGGCAAAACCCTGGTCACCGCCTATGCCCGCATCGGGGGCCATTCCGTCGGCATCGTCGCTAATCAGCGCCAGCAAGTGCGCACCAAAAAAGCCGGCATCCAGATGGGCGGCGTCATCTACGCCGATAGCGCCGACAAAGCCGCGCGCTTCGTCATGGATTGCAACCAGACGGGTTTGCCGATCATTTTTTTCCAGGACGTGACCGGCTTCATGGTCGGGCGCGACGCGGAACAAAGCGGCATCATCCGGAGCGGAGCCAAACTGGTTAGCGCGGTCAGCAATTCCATCGTCCCGAAAATCACCGTCGTCACCGGAGGCTCCTTTGGCGCGGGCAACTACGCCCTTTGCGGCAAAGCCTACGACCCGCGCTTCATTCTGGCCTGGCCCAACGCGCGCTACGCCGTCATGGGCGCGGCCCAGGCTAGCGACACCGTCTTCTCCGTCCTGGCCCGTTCCCGCGAGCGCGGCGACAAAAAAGCCACGCCCGAAGAACTCGAGCAACTCCGGGCCAAAGTAAAAGAGACCTACGAAGAACAAACCGACATCCGTTACGGTGCGGCCCGCGGCTGGCTCGACGCCATCATCCAGCCGCACGAGACGCGACGGGTCCTGATTGAGTTGTTAGGCTACGTCGCCCGGCCCATGCCCAAGGCGCGTTTCCACATGGGCGTCGTGCAGACCTAGCCGTAGCACAGGCATCTTGCCTGTGGGGACACCGGGCGTCTCGCCCGGTGACTGCTGCAGACCAAAAAGTCTCCTCGCACCCTTCGCTCAGTGTCACCACCGCAGAGCGCAAGTCCTATTCACGGGCCGAAGCGTACGCGACCGATTGCGATCCGCCCTCGCGAACATCCGCGTCAACAAATCCGCACACGGGCTAACTCGGTTTCAGAAGGAAAGTAGGAAAGCACTTAGGCAACCCCTTGGAGGGCTGACCGCCGTGTCGGCCGTTGCCGCCAGAGTGCGTGACCCCGGTCAGTTCACAAATACGACCCGCTGAGGCAGCGACGCTACACGGGGGGAGTTAGGGTCCGCCGTCGCCGTGCACCGAGAGACCGGCGGCACCGGCGGAAATCCGACGCTATCGCGGCAGTGCGCGAGCAGAGCCCACATTTGCGATTGCCTTTCCTCTGCTCTTTTCCAGACTGGAGAGATGCGCCTACCAGCTCTCCTCGCAGCTTCTGCCTTCTTTTTGCTCTCCGTCGCCACCGCCGTTCCTTCGGAGCTGGACCGTTACCTCTCCAGGCTCGCCCCCCGCGCCGACGGCCGCCAGGCGTTCGGTGGCAAAATCGAGGCGTTCGATCCCGCCGCAAAAACGATTACCCTCCGGCTCGGCAGCAGCCTCGTTTTCCATCTGACCAGCCAGACCACGATTAGCGATCCCACCGGACCGGTCGCAGCGGACCAGATCAAAGTGGGCGAAGGCGCGACCATCGTGATGCGCCCGGGCCAGAACGGCGCCCGGATGGCGCTCACGATCAAACTCGATCACCGCACCAGCTTCCCGAGCGCCACCGCCGCCCACACGGCGCAGGGCAAAACCATCGTCGGCCTCAAGGCGATGGAGTTTGTCCTCACCGCCCCGCCGCAAAGCAGATTCCTGCGCGGCTCCGATTTTGGGAAACGCGAAGGCCTATTCGGGCTCACGGTGCTGCCTGATGGCACCGTCGCCAGCGTGCAAGTGATCACCAGCCTGGGCATCCGAGAATCGGACAAGCGCGCAGAGAACTGGCTCAAGAGATGGAAATTCCAGCCCAACGGCGTGAAGGAATTCCAGATGCCAGTTTCGCGTCCGGTCCTTGGGCTCTACTGAGATCTTGCGCCGCTGATGAGAGAACAGAGTTATAGGTTAGGGGGAATAGGGAGCAGTTCCTCTGGCCGCCCACCCTTGGAGGGCTGACCGCCGTGTCGGCCGTCGCCGCCGGAGCGAGGTGGCCCGACCGCTTCTCCCGGCGAGCTGTTGCCACTACCACGCTGAGCGTCCCCGCCTTCGCTTCCCGTCGTTCCTGGTCCACGGATAGCAAATAGCTTGGACCGCGTGTTGACAGCGCGGCTGAACGACAGACCTTTCCCAATCATGGGCGACAAATCACCGAAGGCGAACCAGAAACAGAAGGCGCAGCAAAAAGGCAAAGTGGCCGGCGCGGCGCAGAAGAAAAACGCGGCCAGCGCCGCGAAATCGGCCCCGAAGCCAAAGAGATAAGCGGTGGCCAGACCAAATTACTCCGGCGAGAAGCGCCGCAAAGAGCTGGAACGCCAGAAGAAAAAAGAAGCGAAGAAACAGAGCAAGCTGGAAAACGCAGCTAAACCCTCCTCCGCAGACGTCACCACCGAAGGTGACGAGCAAACTCCCCCAGAGTCGGCCCGCTAAAGCACGCGAAACCCGGAGCGGCGCTCGCGCCGAGCGCAGGGCTTAGGATGTTTACGGCCGACACGGCCGCCTCTACAACCTGGGTCTTTATTGATCAAAGTTCGCCAGATCAGCGGAGCCGAATAAAGGAAATCGTCACTCGGGCGATCCTTTCCCGGCCTCGAGCGGAGGCTGGCGGCTACGGACGCGGAAACGGAGGGAGGAGTTGCCCGAACAAACTGCCGAAGAAAGCTGTCATGACAACGACCAGGATTATCACCACCGGGATGAGGCAGCACCCGACGACGACACCCGCCGCCGTCCATTTGAATAGGAGCTTCAGAATCGAAACGAAGGACAGGTCGATATCGACGACCGTGACCTTTTGCGTCCCGGGCACGTATCCGCCGTCGTGGGAAGATCGTTGAGCCGGCGCGCCGTAGGCAGAAGGTTCTTCCGAACGGACGACCGACACCGACGGCGCAGGCAACTGCGTGCCATACTTCAGCATTGGCAGATAGTCATCGATCGTCTTCCACGCGCCGCCTGGGGCGAGCTTGCAGGGCGTATCGCGGTTCGCTCGCCCATCGGCGAAGAGCTGAGCGACTTCCGATTCAGTCAGCGGCCCTCGCTCGCGATCGTCGATTTTGACGAAATAGTTCTTCATAAGGTGGTTCCCAACGCCACTGGGAGTAGGCGCTTCCCCACTCTGTAGTGATGAGGCGAGAGTCGCTTCACCATTTCGAACGCTTCCCGGTAGGCAGCCACTTCCCACTGCCAAGCCTCCTGGATCTCATATTCCTTGTTGTAGAGGATCCATATCAGCACATCCCAGTCGAAATTGCGCGCCTTCGGCACCAGGGTAACTGGGCTGCCGGGCTTCCCGCTCGGCCGGTTGGCCTTCACCTGGTAACGCCGCCCGTCAAATTCGAAGTCATACCCAGGCTGGCACGCGGTGGCGGTCTGCATGCACGCGGAATACTCGTCGAGCGAACAGCCGATCAACCCGGCAGCGTCCAATTCAGAGAGCGCCCCAGTGATGTGAGGTGCGTTACCAAATGCCTGCTCCCATCTGAGAGCGAGGCCGACTAATTCTGCGCGCAACTTGTCCATTCGCTACGCTCTAGCAGCAGCTTTTGGGCATGGATGATCAACCGGGGCGGAATATTTTCTGCTTCTGAATGCCGGCATGCGGAAACTGTTGATCCCTCTAGCCCTGATTCTCTGTGCCGGTTCGGCGGTGGCCAGAATCGGCGAAACGCCCATTCAATTCGCCGATCGCTACGGCCCGCCGAAAGACAGCAGCCTCACGGCCATTACCGACAAGCAGTCTCCGCTGCTGAGAGGTGCGACCCATCACACCTACCAATATCAAGGGTGGAGGATTCGGGCGGCTTTCCTGCAGCTCGGGGAACCGTGTGTGCGAATGGACCTGCAGAAGACTTCCGCCGTGGGGGGAACTCTGGCAATCCAGGACTACGAGCTGCAGGCCATCGCCTCCGCGAATACACCCGCGGGAACGACTTGGACGAGAATCATCTACAACAATCCGGCTTCGCCGAATACGGGCCTCGCCAAGTTGACGGAAGCATATTTTGCTGGCGCGATCGGACAGAAGATGTGGCAACGCTCTGACGGCGCGATTCTTTGGCTCAGGAGCGTCTTGGTAGTTCGACTCGAACTCCCGGCTGCGCGCGAATATGAAGCGCAGCGGGCAGCGTCCGAAGACAAGAAAGCGCGTGCGGCGGTGCCGTCGTTTTAACGTTCGAATCCGAGCAGCGCTAATCCTCGCACTTCGCCGACCAGCACACACCGATCGCCGAAGCGTATTCCCCTAACGTGGTCATGGACTGCCGCCCCGGCGAGTGTCGACAGTAAGCTTTGAGGCCAGATCAGATTAGATTCGCAGCGGTCGACATTGTCCCTCGACGAGTGGGCGCTTGATGGTCTCGGAGGCTGATATCTCTCGTCGAATTCAAAGCCGGGAAATTCTTCGTTCCTGAATTGGCGATTGGAAAGCTGAGTTCAGCTGCCGACATCATCTTGGCGCAATATTCGAAAGCACATAAGCTGCGAGAAAAGAAATGCCGGCGAGGATGAGCAGCGTGGAAACCATCGCTGATCCGAACGAAATCTTCCCTAATCTCCTTACCCATGGAGTGTTTCCGCGTGGCACATCCATTCCCAAGCTGGCAATCAACCGAGAAAGGTGAATTCGGGAGGCCAGATCGAACGCAGCATACGCTGTGACGATGCTGACGAACGAAAATCCCCCGCTGACGATCAGGACAACCCACGCAACCGCGAGATAAGACGAACCGGCTTTGGCTGCGGGTAATAGCTGCGAAAATGAAAATGCGATTAGCGCGAATGACACAGTAGCCAAATACGTGGGGATTTTCGCCCACTCGTTGTACCAGTCTTTGATCGCCTCTGCTTCGTCTTTCGAGAAACTCGTCATGTGCGTTTGAAGTCTTGATTTATAGGTAAGCCTCCGCGTAGATCGGCAGCAATCTCAGCGAACTGCTCCAGGGCGGCTTCGAGATCGGCGACGATGTCGGCGGCGATCACTTCGGGGGCGGGAAGATTGGCGCTTTCTTCGAGGGCTTCGTCTTTCAGCCAGAAGATGTCGAGGTTGGCCTTGTCGCGCTTGGTTAGCTCTTCGTAGGTGAAGCTTCGAAATCGGTCACTCTCAACTCGCTCAAATCGATTCGCCCCGGATTTGTCGGGGTTGAAGCGGTCGCTTTCTTTGCGGTTGTGGCGATTTTCACTTGGAGGGCTGGCCTCAGTGCCGGCCATGGACGAGACGGAGCTCGTCCCTCCAGTGGCTTCTTTGTAGCGTCCGCTGTCCCCAGCGGAAGTCTTCGAGGGTTTCTCCGCTGAGACAGCGGACGCTACACGCGTTGGGCGTCCAAAATAACAGCTCACGAAGTCGTCGAGATCGCTGCGCTTGAGGGTGTTTTCTTTCAGCGTGAAATGCAGGTTGGTGCGCAGGTCGTAGATCCAGAGCTTGGTGGTCCACGGCTTTTCCTGCGCGGGTTTTCGGTCGAAGAAGAGGACGTTGGCCTTCACTCCCTGCGCGTAGAAGAGGCCGGTGGGCAGACGCACGAGGGTGTGGACGTCGGCTTGCTTGAGCAAGGCGCGTCGGATGGTTTCGCCGGCGCCGCCTTCGAAGAGGACGTTATCCGGCAACACGACGGCCGCGCGGCCGTGCTGCTTGAGGATGGTGAAGATGTGCTGGAGGAAGTTGAGCTGTTTGTTGCTCGTGCTGGCCCAAAAATCGTCGCGATTGATGATGAGGCTTTCCTTCGAGGTCTCGCCCGCTTCGTTGACGATGGTGACGCTGCTCTTTTTGCCGAAGGGCGGATTGGCCAGGACGATGTCGTATTCGCCGTGCTTCGCGGCGAGCGCGTCCTTGGTTACAACAGGGAGGTTCTCTTCGAGTTCGCCGCCGATCCCGTGAAGCAGCAGGTTCATCGCGCAGAGGCGGGTGACGCTGTCGACGAGCTCGATCCCGAAGAGCGTGCCGTTCTTGAGTTGCTTTTTTTGCGCCCGGTCGAGCTGATAATGCCCCACGATGTAATCATGCGCCGCGAGCAGGAACCCGCCCGTGCCGCAGGCCGGATCGCAGATCGTCTGATTGGGCCCCGGCGCGATCGCGTCCACCATCGCGGCGATCAGCGGGCGCGGAGTGAAGTATTGGCCGGCGCCGCCTTTCACGTCCTCGGCGTTCTTTTGCAGCAACCCCTCGTAGGCGTCGCCCTTCACGTCGGCGGAAAGACTGGACCATTGCTCCTTGTCGATCAGGTCTACGATGAGCCGGCGAAGCTTGGCCGGGTCCTGGATTTTGTTTTGCGCCTTGCGAAAGATGACGCCAAGCATGCCCGCCCGCTTGCCGAGTTCCTCCAGCGTATGGCGATAATGAATCTCGAGATCATCGCCATCCAGTTTCAGGAGCGCAGGCCAACTGTATTTCGGCGGGATAGGCGACTGCTTGTCGAATGGCGGCTTCGACTGCTCGTCCGCCATTTTAAGGAACAACAAAAACGTCAACTGCTCAACGTAATCGCCGTAGGACAGCCCGTCATCTCGCAGGATGCTGCAGTAGTTCCAGAGTTTCTGGACGAGTTGAGCGCCGCTCATGGCTAAAACGTCCAAGCTTCTCGCCGCATTACGCCGAGCAAGCTGATGCAGGGAAGGCCAAGCTCGCGGCATACATCCGGGATGAAAAACGTGCGTTTAGGCTTGTTCTTTTCCGCGGCGGAAGTCTCTTGGGTCACGACGATGCCGTCCCGTAGTTTCGCTAGCGCTATCACATAGGCGTCGGCTTCTTCGAATTCCGCGTTCGGATCTTTCAGACCCGGAAAGCGCGCTTGAACGGCGAGCGCTTCTGCAAGCACATCAGCCAATGGTACGAACATCTGCGGTCGTGCCTTCGCCCACGCCACGAGCTCCGCCGTTCCAACTGCACTTAACTCTTCCGCCACTATGTCGGGAGCAAGCCAACGATCTTCGGCAATCATGCCGTCGACGTAATTCACCAGTGACGTAAAGATGTCGGTCGGAAAATGACGGAATTGCCAATCCATCAAGACGCTTGTGTCGACCGAGTAGATTGACTGGGCCGGGTCATCACTCATCAGCCCCGCCGTTCCCTGGGCCGCGGAGCGACTCCTTTAGTTTGTCGAAGTGCTCGAACCTTAAACCAAGATGCCGCGACGCATCGACCGACGTGATTCGATTGGCCGAGAGCGCCTCTAGAATCAACTGCACATACGGCCTTCCGTTCCGTCCCAACGCGACATCGATCGGATGGGCAAAGCCACCGCTGCGCGGCGGCAAGGTGGCGACGTATTCATTCCAGCGTTCCTTCCAGGCACGGTATTGCGGCCAATCCATAAAGCCTGAAACGCGCAGCCGCGTTGCCATCGCGAGCGGTGTCACGCGAAACCGCCGTGCGAGCTGCCGCACCGCGGAGATGTCCCATCCTGAAGCACGGGTGGGGAGCGATTCACGCAAGCTTTTCTCCGGGATGAGCGCAAAGCTCGTTGCTGCTTCGGCAAAGCGCTCGACGGCCTCCCATGCTTCGTCGCTCCTTGTTTCCTGCAACGCAGAGGTTTCCTCGCGCGCGGCCGCCAGCATGAGGTGAATGAGTTCGTGCAGCAGGGTATAGCCTCGCGACTCCGGTTGTTCTTTGCTGTTCACACCGAGAGCGGGGAGCGGGAAGCGCACGAGCGACACCCCTCGCGCCACGCTGAGCTCGACTTTTTGAAATTGGAACACCAGCACAGCGAGCCTCTCCACCGCGCCGCGCCATTCTCTCCACGCCTGCCACTCATCACGCCAGGCGAGTTGGGCGTCTACGGTGATGTCGAGCGCCGCGCGAACGCGTGCTCCCACATCCTGTGGATTTTCTCGCAGCCGCGCTTCGAGGGAAAATTTGGGAACCGGTTCACCGAGCTCGTCCATCAACGACAACGCCGTCTCGCGCCGGGTCACCATTTGTCGAACGGCGAGCCGCAGCTCTGGCGGCTCCTCTCCGGGCACGACCCCGGACAAACGGCGATACTCCGCCGCCAACGGCGGAAGCTGCGGCGGCGCCGGTGAGAAGAAGACGTTCAGCGGACGGTGAAGAAAACGCGCCAGCTCTCGCACCTGTCGCAGAGTGGGCGGACGCTCGCCGCGCTCCCACGATTCCACCCGCTCAGGCTTCACCTGCAGCCGTTCGGCCACCCGATCGATCGCATAGCCGCTTTCCTTCCGTGCCCATTCGAGCACAGATGGATTGATCGGCACCGGGAGCGTCGTTGGCATTGACGTTTAGGGCTCGACGTCGCCGGCCGCCTCGATTTGGACTACTTCCTCTTCCGTCAGGTCGAGCGTACCGGGTGAGCGCGACGAGAAGATCGGGAACTTCGTCCGCTTTCCGGTTGTGCATGTCGACAGCAGCTGCCGACCAGCTCCGACCGTTTCGGGTTCTTCTCTGTTGACGCCGCTCACGCGACCACTTTAATCACCAACAAAGCGAAAGCCAGCCCGGCGGCACCGCCTACCATTCGAGGATGGGGCGCTCGTGCTCCTTCGGACGCGGCGGCGGGTCGGGGAAATCGGCTGCATCGGGATACTTCTCCGCGAGATAGCGCGCGATGTCGTTGACAGTGCGGAACTCCGGCCTCCGGAGCGGAACCGGACGAAGAATGACGGCGTCGCCACGCTTCTCGATGAGAACCTCGGTGCCCTCGAAGTGGAAACCCTTCGGCAGACGAACGGCCTGGCCGCCGCGGTGCTGGAAGAGCTTCGCTTTCATCGATTGATGCTGCGTCCATGCCAAAGAGGCGTCAAGCCCGGTCCAGATCTGCTTCGTGGCTTGTAGGCCGAGCCGTAGGGAAACGAGCGAGTCAGACTGCTTACACACGCAGGGCGTGAGCATTAGTGAGCGGGCGCGAACGAGTCAAAGTTGACGCCGAGCATGCCCGAGCGCTTGCCGAGTTCCTCGAGCGTATGGCGATAATGAATCTCGAGATCATCGCCATCCAGCTTCAGGAGCGCCGGCCAACTGTATTTCGCCGGGATGGGCGATGGCTTGTTGAACGGCGGCTTCGACTGCTCGTCCGCCATTTTAAGAAAGAGCAAAAACGTCAACTGTTCGACGTAATCGCCGTATGACAGGCCGTCATCCCGCAGGATGTTGCAATAGTTCCGGAGCTTCTGGACGAGCTGCGGGGATCGATCGAGCACGCTGTTCATCGAAGGGCTGGATACTTCATATCCATAGCAGCCCTATCGAGTCGCATTGAGAGCCTCCAGCTTGACGCTGAGCGCAGCGGCGAGAGCATCGATAATCGTCCGATGATGCTGTTGGATAGATGTCCCGGGATTCGCGGCGACGATCTCTGCTATCCGATATTTAATCTCCTCTTCCGTCTGCTTCTTCCACAGCTTGCCTTGCGCCTTGAACGTTTCCGCTAACCGATCAGACCATTTCTTCCGGCCCTTGAACTTCGAGTGGTTCAGCGCCACACCAAACTTGTTCAACAGCATTGGCTCATAAATCGCTGGGTCATAAAGGTCCTCGAGTTCGGACTCGTCGCGACCGTCACAGATGGCAAAATTTGCGTCAGCCGGTTCGATCAACCCTTCCTTCTCTGCTCTATCAACTGCGGCAATGCCGCAATCGTCGTTGTCTATAAAGCAGTGAACCGAACATAAAGCGGATCGAGCTTGCGAGACCTTGTAGGCTAGGTTCGAACCGCCCGCTAACGAATCGATCGCCAACGTGCCGTTCGCCAGCGCAGCCTTAAGGAGGGGATAAGCATTAGAGAGGATAGGATGCAGTCCTCGCTTATCATCCTCGCCTTCCACAAGTAAAATTAACTCTGCATGGAGAAGGTTATCGGCGGCACGAACGCCGAGGGCATCCCGTATTTCCGAAATCTGCGTCGCGGGACGCGCGAGAGAATCCTGGACTAAAATATTACTTCCGATGTTTGTGCGATTCACCAGGAGGGGATTGTGCGTAGTGACAATCACCTGATTCTTCTTTGCAATCTGGATAAGAACGCTCTTGAGCTCCTGGATCGCCTCAGGGTGAAGATGTGTCTCAGGCTCTTCAATTGCGAGAATGAGGTGCTGGCCAAGCGAACCGCTTTCCGAAAGGTGACGCATCAGAGCTAACGCGGCCAGACTTTGTACGCCGTCTCCTTTGCGCTCTAGAAGTGTGGCCGCACCATCGTCCACGACGATCTGCGTTCCGACTCGCAAAGCCTGTGAGCGGTCCCCTTCAGAGATTTGAAGCTGCACTTTTGCAATTCCTTTGATGAACATCTTCATCGTCTTGGATATCTCAGTCGCGACTCCGTCGAGAATCGGTTGCTGCAGCTTCGTGATCACCCTCAAAGCGGCTTTGTACTCAGTGTTATCGTCCAGCACAAGAAGCGCGCGCCCGAGCAACTGATCGACAATCTGCTCGGCTTCACGCGCAGTGCGAATTGAGGGCATGTAGGTCAGGCTTATCCGCTTTGAGAGAAAGCGGACGATGCTATCCTGTTTTTCGCTGAGTTTCGCTTTACCTCTTCCTTGCTTGAGCACGGAAAACGAGGCCGTGCCCCGGCCGAGCTCCAAGCGGATGGGTAACGTTCCATTCAACTTACTGCCGACCTCTTTGTGAAAGGCTGCCGATTCGGCGCCATCTAACGCGAACTCGAGATCGAACTTCGATTTGCCTTCCGCTGTAGTCTCTTGCAGACCAATTGGGAAATCGCGTTCCCAGTTGTACCGGTCGACGTTTGCCGGTAGGCTACTCGACCGCGAGTGATTCGCGTATTGCGCACGCCCTCTAACAACCCGAGTGCGACAACGAGAGCGCGCAGGATGTTGGATTTGCACTCGTTATTAGGCCCAACCAACGTGGTTAATGAAGAAATCTGGAGCTTCTTAGCGCGCGAGATACTTCGGTAATGAGTGATGGAGAATGATACAAGTCGCATAATCGATTATCTAGTTAGCCTCGGAAGGCACGTTGGAGGATGGACTGTCGAAGGCCCCTAGCGCGCAGAAGGTTAGCCAAAGCAGCCGTCTCCAACTCCTCTACAACGCTCATCCGCCGCTCCACTTCCGCCACGATCCGCGTTTGCTCGGCGCGGGGCGGGAGTGGAATGACCATTCCCTCAACTTGGGGTTGGGCAATCTTGTAGATGCCTGCAGTGGTCTTCACTCGTGTCTCAACTTGTGAACGAATGATCCGCGATGGCCAGAGCGTGCGAAGCCAGCCTGATTTGCGGACCGTGTCGGTCAATCGAAGCCGAATCATCGTGTCGGGAAATATGGTCGGATTTGGCGGCTTCTGCGCGGGCGTGCCGCGTCCAACCAAGTGCAGGCTGCCGTTGCCGCGCGACATGAAGAAATCGCCCTCTTGAATCCACAGGTCATCGACGTCCGAGTCATGCAGCGGCAGGTAGCGCGCATCCGAGTAGTCGAATCCAGAATTGGACATAGCGCTCAACCGGAGCGCACGGACACCGGGCGGATTGTCACTGCCCTTCACTGACACTCCGTTGCATAACGGTTCTCTCAGCAATTGTTCAACGCTGGCCCATTTCCACCCTTCGGGCAGAGGTTGGAGATTCGCCGTGTCCGACGCTGGGGGCTCTTTGTATTTCCCACGTCCCTGCCAGCTTTTCCGGCGCTTGGTGAGGAGGCGGGCGAGCAGTTGTTCGCCAGTCTCGAATTTCCTGTTTTCGGCTTTGGCGAGTTCGGCTTCGGTGGGGACGAGGCGGCCTTCGCAGGCGGCCTTGAGGACGGCGGCGCGGTAGCGTTTGAGGTTGGCCTGCACCCGCCGCAGGGCCGCCACCGCCGCCTCCAGCCGCGTGAATTGCTTCTCAATCTCCGCCACAATCTGCCGCTGTTCGGGTAGAGAAGGAACAGGGAGTCGAAGCGCGCGGACGTGAGCGACATTTAGCCGAGGAACGGCTGTGCCGAGTCGGTGCTTGTCGAACTGCCGTCGAAGAACTCGTGAACGTAACGCCCACGCTACATACCGTGGCAAGACAACGTCAGAGCGTGGGCGAATGCGGACCGATGATTGCGTGATGTTCGCGCCGTCAAGATCGGGCGGCACCAGCGCGACTTTTCCAATTGTGCCGACGATCGAAAGGATGATGTCGTCCGGCTTCAAAATCGACCGCTTGTATTTACCGGCAATCAGCGGCGTCGTCCGGCGAACCGAAGATAGATCGATCACGTCTTCGACAATTTCTGTCGGACGAACATAGGGAACGCCTCCCGAAGTATTGGGGCCGGGTTGAAGGATTCCATATAGAATCGGTGCTCCGTCCGCCGCGATTTCTGCGAGGGATTTCCAAATCCATTCCGCGGAAACGTTTTCGCCTTCTTTCGCCCTTTCAGGGCTCGGCATGTTTTGGGATGCATGACCCGGGGCGGCATCGCTGCGCTTCTTGCCCCGGGCTAATTTCTTTTGCCCCGATGGGGTAATCGTTCCGGCGTTCGCGCTCATTTCCGGGGCTCCAATTGCTTGCGCGTTTTCTCCAATTCGGCGGCGAGCAGTTTTTCATCGGGCAACGCGGTGAGGTATTGGCGAACGAGCAGCTTGTTGGGCAAGGCGTCGGTGGCGTAGCGCACGAGGGCTTCGCCTTTCCCGGAGCAGAGGATGACGCCGACGGGCGGATTCTCGCCAGGCTGCACCCAATGCTCGCGGGCGTAGTTCAGATACATGTGCATCTGCCCGGCGTCGGCGTGGGTGAAGCGACCCAGCTTCAAGTCGACGATGACGAGGCAGCGCAGGCGGCGGTGGAAGAAGAGGAGGTCCACGCGATACCATTCGTCGTCGAGGCGCAGCCGGCGCTGGCGGCCGACGAAGGCGAAGTCGTGGCCGAGTTCGAGCAGGAAGGTTTCGAGGTGGCGGATGAGAGCGTCTTCGAGGTCGGTCTCGGAGTATTCGTCGCGCAGGCCGAGGAATTCCAAGAGGAGGGGATGGCGGATTTCTTCATCGGCGCTGACGGCGTCGCCGGGCTGCGGCTGCGCGCCTCGGGCGAGCATGGCGGCCTTATTGCGCGAGAGGGCGGTGCGTTCGTAGAACTGGCTGTCGATCTGCCGCGCCAACTGGCGCACGGACCAGCCGCCGCGCAGGGCCTCCGTGTGGTAAAAGGCGAAGGCTTCGGACGAACGGCTGCGGCTGATGAGCAGGACGTAGTGTGACCAGGGCAACGGGAAGGCGCGGGCGAGGTCGGGCAGGGCGAATATTGGTTGAGCGGATCCTCCAGGCGGCATCTGGGCTATGTTCGACAGCGTCGAACGACTTGGGCCGGCAGATTTGCCAGACGCTGTCTGGCAGGTGCGGGTCGCGTCGGATTTGGCAGACAGCGTCTGCACAATTGCTGCTTCCGCTGATTCGAGCGACGGCGTTGCTCGTTTGTGGTCGTCCGGAGATTTGAGCGACAGTGTCGCTCGAATTTGGTTGATCGGGGCAGCGAGGTAAAACTGGCGGAAGCGCCCAAGATTGAATCGAGAAAAGCCGCGACCAAAGCGCGCGGTAAGATCCTCAGCCAGACGAGTCAATAACTCCTCTCCGTAGCCGGCCCGCTCTTTACCGCCTTGCTCGAATTCGACGATTCGGCGGCCGACTTCCCAATAGGTCGCGGTCATCAAGGCATTGACGGCACGGGCGCTGGCGCGGCGGGAAGCTTCCAGCAATTCGCTGACGCCACCAAGGAGGCCGGAGTAATCGGCAGCGGCAACGGCGTGCGCGGCTTTCTTTTTTGCGATGGGCTTCTTCATGCGACGAGCGCCAGATTGAGTTCGTCGAGGATGCGATTCAACTGCGCACCGAAGAGTTGATGCGCTTTACCCAAGCCGCCGCGTTGATTGAATGGCGAGAGATCCAAATCATCGGGTTCGATGCTCAGGCTCGTGGCAATTTGATCGCGCATGAGATTGAGCCAGGCGAGCTGCTCAGTGTCGAATGCGAGAGATCCGGTCGGCCCCGCCTTCGCCAAGGCTTCGGCGCGATCGGATTCTGGAAGACCGGCGCTAGCTTCGCGATCTTTGGCGTGCAACCAACC
The DNA here is from genome assembly GCA_965217815.1 of Chthoniobacterales bacterium. GTDB lineage: Bacteria > Verrucomicrobiota > Verrucomicrobiia > Chthoniobacterales > UBA10450 > Palsa-1392. Next base: position 1,530,240 of record CBDCJI010000002.1, on the reverse strand, counting down.
TTCAAAACGCTCCGCGACTGAATCCGAGAAGGGGGCGAGGACGGGTTGTTGCTCGAGCGCGAAGCGGACGAGGGCGACGAGGTCGGCGAAGCGGCCGGCCTGGGAGCGGCCTTTGACTTTGCCGGGCGCGGTGACTGCGAAGGCGTCCCAGAGGCGGTCCTCGGTCCAGGCGGCGTGGACTTCTCGCAGTTTCTTTTCCAGCTCCTTAAGCATCGGCTCGGTGAGGCGCTGTTTGTAGGGTCGGCTGTAAAGGATCTGGAGGGCGTCGATCTCGCTCTGGTGCGCCGCGATGTAGTCGCGGAAGGAGCGGACGGTTTCTTCGGCTTTGTCTTTCGCGGCGGCGTCGAAGCCGCTCGCGATGACGGTGTCGATGGTGGTGACGTCGATGGTTTGTTGGCTCTCGCGTTTCACGGTTACCAGCGTGTCCCGCACTTCCGGCTTGTCGAAGGGTGAGCAGGCTTCGGCGATGAGTGTAGCTGCGGCGTCCCGCCGCAATTCTTCCGAGACAACGAGCCGTGAGGCCTCGTCTACTTTGTTATGAGCGCGAATGTATTCGCGAAATTTATCCAGGCTTTCTGGCGAGCGGACGATGTGATCGAAGCTTTCCTTTTGCCAGACGGTAGAAGAGCCGTCTCGGCTCTTATCTTTGGGGGATTCGCGGCGAGACGCCGCGGCCACATTGGTCACTTTGACTGGTTTGTAAGTTACTGGGAGACGACCGAGCTGCGCAGAGGACAAGCGACGGGCCGCCGCTTCTACCTTCAGAATCTCGTGCGCGGTAAAGCTCTTCCACGAATGGAGAATGTCGCTTAGCTCATGCTCGCCCAGCGGAGTGACCAGGACATGAACGTGGTTCGACGCGACGGCAAATTCGTCAAGGTCGTAGCGCTCCCCATTAAAATGGCGCAAAGCATTCTCCACGATCGAACGCACCTCGGGCATCGAAAGGACGCACGAGCCGTAACTGGCATCGAGCCAGCGCTGTAAACGCGCAGGGAAACGGTCGTAGAACTCTCGCCGAGTTGCCTCATCGTGCGGCTCGGGATGTTGGTGCATCCAGTCGTCGAGCTCCTGGCGCCATTGATTGAGCCGCTCTTGAGGTAATGCGTCCGCCAAACGAAAGGTTACGAAATAGGTTACGCCCGGTTGCCGCCAGTGCGGGAGATTGCCAGCGAGGTTTGAAACGGGGGCATCACGATCGAAGTAGCCAATTAAAGGACTTCCGTAGGTGCCGTCTGGGCCTTCGGCTATCCGGTCGGAGAGTAAGCGGCGAGACGCCGCTTCTACTATATCGGGATCGACGGATTGCAGAAGTTTGCTCGCCATCTCGGAGAGGGTCTTCCCGCCGGTCGCGGCGGCGATGCGGGATTTCCCTTCGGTATCGAGCGATTGCTCCATCCGCGCGAGTCGCGAGGCCAATGTCGTGAGAGTGTCATCGTCGCGTTTCCCGAGCGCGACGCCGAGGAGAATTTTTTCAAGACTCTCTTTCGGCTTGCGATCGAGTGGGCGCGAATCGGTCTTGTCGCTCTCGCAGACGCCGACGGCATCGACGATGACGAAATGGGTCTTGGCCCGCGCTTCCGCGCCGGAGACGGCTTGCAGATCGGTAGGCGACAGGACGCGGGTGCCGCGCCCTTTCATTTGCTCGAAATAGACGCGGCTGCGCACGTCGCGCAGAAATACGAGGCACTCGAGCGGTTTCACGTCGGTGCCGGTGGCGATCATGTCGACGGTGACGGCGATGCGAAGCTGGGGCGAGAGCCGGAACTCCTGGATGAGCTGCTCGCCATTCGCCGGCTTGCCGGTCTCGGGATGCTTTGATTGGTAGGTGATCTTTTTGCAGAAGTCGTTGCCCTTGCCGAAGACTTCGCGGCAGATGTGGACGACGTCCTCGGCGTGGGAGTCGTCTTTGCAAAAGATGAGGGTCTTCGGGACTAACGAGCGGCCGGGGAAAAGTTCGCTCTTCAGCGCGTCGCGGAAGGCTTGCAGGACGGTGCGGATCTGGCTTTTCACCACGACGGAGCGGTCGAGCTCTTTCGGGGTGAAGGTGAGGTCGTCGTCGAGTTGTTCCCAGCGGAGCTTGCGGGTTTTCTTGTCGCGGCGATCGACGTAGAGGCCTTTCTCGATCGCGCCGCCCCGCTCGGTGACCTCTGTTTTGATGCGGTAAACGTCGTAGCCGACATTGACGCCATCGGCGACGGCGCGCTCGTGCGGATATTCGCTGACGAGGTTCTGATTAAAGAAGCCGATGGCTTGTTTGCCGGGCGTGGCGGTGAGGCCGATGAGGAAGGCGTCGAAGTATTCGAGGACCTGGCGCCAGAGGTTGTAGATGGAGCGATGGCATTCGTCGGCGATGATGAAGTCGAAGGTCTCGATCGGGATGGCGGGGTTGTAGGCGACTTCGAGCTGGCGTGTCGGAGCGGACGAAGCAACGGGCGGGACGCCGCGTTGGCCCCACAGGCTGGAAGTTTGAAAGCCCGGCCGTTGCTTCGCATCCGTTACGGGTGCTACGGGGGATGGCGTGCCCGAGGCACCGATCGCGCTGGCGATCTCGAAGCCGGATTTTTCGTCGAGGTCTTCCTGTAGCTCTTCGCCGCGGAGCATGGCGTAGAGGCGCTGGATGGTGCAGATGGTGACGCGCGCGACCGGGTCGAGCCGGTTCGAGGTGAGGTGCTGGACGTTGTAGAGCTCGGTGAACTTGCGGCCGGTGTCCGGAGTGACGAATTGATGGAACTCGGCGAGCGCCTGACGGCCGAGGTTGGCGCGGTCGACTAGTGCAGTGTATCATTGAAAATGAGACTATCGTATGATAATCTCACGGGATGACGAAAAGACAGGTAAAGCTTAGCCCACCGGAGAGAAGGATATTGAGTGCGAAGGTGCGTTCGCGGCGCGTGCGCTCGGATGAGGCGCGGCGGGCGGATTTGATTCTGGGCCTGGCCGCGGGCGAGTCTTACAGCGCCTTGCAAAAGCGTTTGGGCTGCGGGCGCCAGTATGTGGCGCGATGGAAGGGACGCTTTTTGGCGGAGCGGATCGCGGGACTCTATTCGCGCCATCGTGGTCGCCCAGCGCTGCGTCGCACTCCGGCCTTGGAAGGCAAAATCCTGGCCGCGACCCGAGTGGCCCCGAGCGACGGCACGACCCACTGGAGCACGCGCCGGCTGGCCCGGCGGCTGAAGGTGAGTCACTCGATGGTGGCCCGGGTCTGGCAGCGCGCCGGGCTCCAACCCCATCGGATGCGCCGCTACATGGCGAGCGATGATCCTGATTTTGCAAGCAAGGCCGCTGACGTCATCGGTCTCTATCTCAAGCCGCCCGCCCACGCGGTCGTCTTTTCCCTCGATGAAAAGAGCGCCATCCAAGCCTTGGACCGGCTCGATCCGGTGCTCCCGCTTTCTCCGGGACGAGCAGCACGCCACGGGTTTGAATATTTTCGCCATGGCACCCTCTCGCTCTATGCCGCCCTCAACACCGCCACCGGCGAAGTCCTGGGCAAAACCAGCGCGCGCCATACCAGTGCCGAGTTCATCGCTTTTTTGGAGCAACTGCTGGCGACCCAGCCGGTGGCGCGCGAGGTCCATCTCATTGTCGATAATCTCTCCGCCCACAAGACCAAAGCGGTGGCCGCCTTCCTCGCCCAAAATCCTCGCTTACACATCCACTACACCCCGACCTATTCCTCCTGGCTCAATCAGGTCGAAATCTGGTTTAGCAAAATCCAGCGCAATCTCATCGCCCGCGGCGTCTTTACTTCCAAGACCGATCTGGCTCGGAAAATCATGCGTTACATCCGCTCTTACAACAAAAGCGCCAAACCTATCAAATGGGCCTACCGCGACTCTTCTCACCGGATCAAGCCGGTCTCAGTTTAGCTGATACACTGCACTAGGAAGAGGACGTTGCGCGCGCCGCAGTGTTTGATGAGGCGATAAGTGAAGGCGCAGGCGGTTAGTGTTTTGCCCGCGCCCGTGGCCATCTGAATGAGGGCGCGCGGGCGCGCCTCGGCGAAAGATTGCTCAAGGCCGCTGATCGCTTCGACGCGGCAGACGCGGACGTTGTTGCCATCATAAGGATGTTTGAAAGGCATCTCCGCGAGGCGGTGGCGAAGCGTATCGAGTTCATCGAGCCACTCCGCGAGAGTCTCCGGCCGATGGAAAGCGAAGACGCGGCGCGAGCGTGGATGCGGGTCGCGCTCGTCGCGGAAGTAGGTCTCGACGCCGGTCGATTCGTAGAGAAATGGGAGCTTGCTCAGATCGGAGGGAATGAGCTGAGCGAGGAAATCGGGGAGGTTTTCGGCGTATTGGCCGGACTGGTCCGCGACCTTGGAAAGGGTCACACCGGCTTTCTTGGCTTCGATCACGCCGATCGGCTTGCGATCAACCAGGAGCAGGTAGTCGCAACGTCCCTGCGCCAGAGGGACTTCGCGAACGGCGATGCCGCGGCCCGCGGATAGATCAAGCTTCTTGTAATTCTGGATGACCCAGCCGCCCTCGGTCAGGAGGGCATCGATTTGCTGGCGGGCCAGTTCTTCAGGGGTGAGCATTTACGAGCTGTTTCTTACCGGGACGAAGTCCGCTTGGCAAGGGAAAGGGAGACGGAGCGGGCAGGCCCAAATACTGAAACGCTGAGATGCTGGAAAGCTGAATGTTTCTTTATTGTTCCCCGGCATCATTCGAAGAAAGCTAAGCGGAAGTTCATTTTTTCGAAGGCTGCTCTGGGAGGGAGAACGGCTTTCTTCGATCTCGACCTGCATCATCCCGGCCGGTCCGCGTCATCGGCGTTTCCCATGCGGTCTGGTTCTTCGCGCATACGCGCCGTCCGGGCATGACCGGCCCCAGCCTGACCGCGGATGGCCAGCTCCCGTTCCCGCAAGGAATCCAGGATACGCAACTTCTCGCCGATCGGTCGCGCGGCCAGTTGCCGCCGACGCGCTCGCTTGCTTTCCCATACCTTTTGCAGGTCGAAGCTCACGGGAAGAAGGGCAGAAGTAGGAAGGATGCCGTAACGGATGCTAAGCAACGGCCGGGCTTTCCATTAGGAAGGAGAGTTTTCATCTTCGCTGGGGAATTGGCGCTCAAACTTCTTCCACGCATCGGCCAAGTCGTGGCGCGCGATGATGGCTTGAATCTTTCGCTCTCGATGGTGCCGGCCTCGATGAACTGGAGCAACCGCGCTTTGTCCTTCGCTCGTCCGGTTTGCAAGGCGATAGCGGCGAGATGCTCGGCGGTAAAGACGCGAGCCGGCGTCCCTTCGACGTCGATCTCGACCGCTTCGTGCAAGGCCTCCTCGACCAACGAGCCTGTGGGCGGAAGGAATTGGACGGGCCAGCCGCCGATGACGATGTAATCGCCGTCCATCTTATAACCGAACTGCTTGAGGTAATCGAAGATCGGCCGAGGCGAAGCCAGAAGGCTTCCCGGTTCGGAGGGGAAGGCGACGAAGACATCCACATCCAGCGTGCTGCTTGGTTCCAGGTAGAAAGTTGCGCCGACGGCGCCGCCAATCGCGTAACGATGGACCGCCCCGTCCTTCTCCATTTGGTTAAGGGCGACGATGACTTCCTGGATTTTCATGCTGCGGCGGGAGATCGGTCTGCTCGCAGTGCGCGGCGAGATGAAGGGCGAGATCCCAGTCTTCACCCGCTTGTTTGAAGCGTTCCGCGAACTTCGGGTCGCGGAGTTCTTCCTCCAGATAAAGATCGAAGTTCGTCTTCTTCATCGGCGCCTACTTCCACGCCTGGACTTTGAGGCCTTTGACGCGTTTGAATTCGCGCACGTTCATCGTCACAACGGCGGCTCCCAGACTGTGCGCATGCGCAGCGATGAGCAGATCGAGCGGGCCGATGGACTGTCCACGGGCTTCCAAATCCGCGCGAATCTCGCCGTAAATTCGGGCGACATTCTGGGTGAACTCCAACACGGGAAAGAAATCGAGCAATAGTTCCACGCCAGCGGCTTCGCTGGCTCGTTTCGATTTGACGGCTCCGGCCCAGAGTTCTGCCGCGACAATCACAGAAATCGCTGCCTCGGGGGGCGCGGGCAATTCCGCCACCGCGGTGCGCCCGCGGAGAATCATGACGCAGACGCTGGAATCCAGCAGATAAGCGGGAGTCGCCGATGCGGGGCTCACCATTCCAGGATCGGGCGTTCGTGATGCTTGGGCCGTGGCGGCGGATCGGGAAAATCGGCGCCTTCGGGAAAGTGCTTGGCGAAGTAGCGCGCGACATCGTTCAAGGTCTTAAACTTGGGCTTCTGTTTCGGCTTGAGGATCACTTCCTCACCCCTTTTTTCGATCAGGACTTCGCTGCCCTCGAAGCGAAAGGCTTTGGGAAGCCTCACCGCCTGGCTCCCGCCGTGCTGGAATATCTTCGCTGTCATTGTGCCTACAGAGTGTAGCTACGGTATCGGAGCGTCAAGCAGCGAGAACGGTGTTGAGCTCATCAAGCAGCTTGGGCACGCTGATTAAAACGATGAGAGGTAAGGTCTTCCGGCTCGAGACTTAGGCCGGTCGCGATCTGATCACGCATGATATTCTCGTCCGGCCCTTTCGTCCGGCCCTTTCGTTAGGCCGCGAAGTCGCGGCTGATCTGCTCGTTCAAGGGAAAGAGCGGGAGAGAATTTTGTTCATCCAGACGGGCCCGCGTCATCGGCCTTTCCAAAACATTCCGGCTCTTCCCGAATGAGCGCCGTCTGGGCTTGCTCTTCGGGAGAGTGAAGAACGACATGGCGCCGGGCGATGTGGTCCCAAAAAGCGGCGGGCAGCCGGGCCCAATCAAAAAGTTCGACGAGGAAGGGAAGGTTACTTTCGCTGATCGCCTCTTTCAAAGCCCGGAACGCAGAACCTTGCGGCACCTCCAAATCCCCGGGATGGCGCACGACGAGGTCGAGGTCGCTGGTCTCGTGCGCGGTGCCGTCGATCCGGCTGCCGTGGGCCCAGACTTCTTCTTCCGGGAGATGGGTCGCAATGAGGCCGCGCAACTCGTCTAGATGCCGGGGCTGAAGGAAGAGAACAGGATCAGCCATGTTTCTGGCGCAGCGTTTCGGAAAGCGCGAGTGCGTCCGCTTGGAAGTCGGCGATGAGCTCCAGGGTCTGCTCCGCAAATCCCTCGCCGTAAAGGTGCGCGGTGTCGTTGCGCGAATCGCGATAGACCAGCCAGCGCTCCAATTCTTCCGCGCTGAAGAGGCCGTGTAGGGCAGCGTGGCGCAGGACATCTTTGAAGACAAGCACGTCGATCGTCTTGGGCGAGCCGACGTATTGTTTGAGGACTTTGCGCAGAAGCTTACCGGCGGTCTCCAGCGTCAGCTCAAAGCTCTTGATGACGGCGTTGCGAAAGACCTCGTAGTCGATACTCCCCGGCTCTGCTTTAGCGAGCGATTGCAGCGACCGATCCAAGGTCTGGCTGCAACGTTGGAGGTGATCGAAATTGAGTTTCACGGAGTGAATTCGAATTATTGAAAGCGACGGCGAAGCGCCCATTCCAACCTATAAGATGGGGCGACTTCGAAGCCGAGGTGGGGGGGCTGGTTGTTCCTGGAGGAAGAGCGGGAGCGTAGCATGGGTAGGAGGAAAATACTGAAAGTCGGGAACGCTGAAAAGCTGAAATGTCTTGTCTCAATCGGCCGGGTCTCTTCGGCCAACCCTGGAGGGCGGAGCTCCTGCCACGCCGGGCTCGCTCGCCCCGCAGCGGCTTAAGTTCACTCGGGGAAGGATTCGCGGAGCTTGTCCCTCCAGCGATGTCGCCCCGGCATTTTTCGTTAGGCCGCAAAGTCGCGTCTGATTTGCTCGTTCAAAGGCGCGACTGCTGCGAGCTGGAGCGGCAAGGTTTCCCCGCGCTTCTCCAGGACGCGCAACACTTCTTCGGTCGGGATGTTTCCGACTAACTCGTCCTGGGCAAAAGGACAGCCCCCAAGACCGCCCAGGGCCGCGTCGAAACGCCGGCAGCCGGCGTCGTAGGCCGCCAGGACTTTGGCGGCCGCTCCGGCTCGCGTGCTGTGGAGATGCACGCCGATCTCCGCGGTCGGCTTTGCGCCTAGCACCGCGGTCAGCACTTCCTCGAGCAACTTGGGCGAGGCCATGCCGACCGTGTCCGCGAGCGAGATGGCGCGGACGCCTAACGAATCGATCCGGGCCACCGCTTCGATCAGTTGCTCTTTGCTCCAGGCATCGCCGTAGGGATTCCCAAAGGCCATCGAGATGTAGACCACCAGCCGCGGGTCGCTCTGCGCGATCCCCTCCAGGACGGCATGATTCTCGGCCAACGACTGCTTTTGATTCCGGCGCAGGAAAGATTCCGAGATGGAGCAGGGGAACCCGAGGGTGCTGACCGCGCCGGTGGCGCGCGCTCGTTCCGCGCCCTTTTCGTTCACCACGATCCCGATAATCTCGACCTCGGCCGGCGGATCGAGTTCCGCCAGCACGGCCTCGCTATCGGCCATTTGCGGCACGGCCTTGGGCGAAACGAAGCTGACCGCGTCGAGGTGCCGAAACCCCGCGGCGATGAGCGCGCGCAGGTATTCCACCTTCCGCGCCGTCGGGATTTGCCCGGGCAAGCCCTGCCACGCGTCGCGCGGGCATTCGATTAATTTCACGGTTTGCTCTTTCATGGTCGCGGGTGGAATCGTGCCTATGCCTAACGTCCTCGTCGAAACCAAAGATGGCACGACCATGCTCACCCTCAACCGCCCCGACCGGCGCAACGCGCTCACCATCGACCTGATGACCGAGCTGACCGCCGCCGTCGAGCAGGCCGGCGGCGAGGCGGGGCAGCGCGTGCTCATCTTGCGCGGGGCCGGGAAAGCCTTTTGCGCCGGGCTCGATCTCAACGAGACCACGATCACGGAAAAAGCGCATCAATCGGCCGAGATCATCGCGAAGATGTTGCTCGCGGTGAGCCAGACGCGTTTGATCACCATCGCGCAAATCCACGGCGCGGCCGTGGCGGGCGGCGCGGGCCTGATGTCGGCCTGCGATTTTGTCGTCGCGGCTGAGCGCACGAAAATCGGCTACCCGGAAGCGAAGCGCGGGCTCGTGGCCGGTCTGGTAATGACCTTTCTCCGCCGGCAACTGCGCGAGCGCGACGTGCGCGAGCTGCTCTTCACCGGCGACCTGATCACGGCCGAGCGCGCTCGGGAGATGGGCCTGATCAACCGGGTGGTCGCGCCTAACGACCTCGAAAGCGAGGTCGATAAGCTCGTCGCCGCCATTCGGCAAAACGCGCCGGAAGCGCTCGCCAGCTCGAAGCGGTTGCTCGAGGAACTTTGGTCGACCTCGGTGCAACAAGACGTCGATCGCGCCTTGGAGCATCACATGGAAGCGCGCCAATCTCCCGAAGCGAAAGAAGGCATCGCCGCTTTCCTCGAAAAACGCGCTCCGGCCTGGGCATGAGAATCCTGCTCCTGCTCGTACTCCCGCTCCCGCTCCTGCTCCAGTCGGGAGCCCAGGCCGGCGCCCCCGCCGACGCAATCTTCCTCAACGGCAACCTCTACACGGTCGCCGAAAAACAACCGCGCGCGGAAGCGATCGCGATCACGGGCGCGCGGCTCACCTTCGTCGGCTCGAACGCTGAGGCCAGGAAACTCGCCGGCCCCAAAACCCGCACGATCGATCTCCAAGGCAAAACCGTCGTCCCCGGCTTGACCGATTCGCATTATCACATCCTCGGCGTGGGCGAGCGCGAGTTGCACCTCAATCTCGAGGGCACGCGCAGCCGCGAAGAGTTTCTCGACAAAGTGAAAGCGCGCGTCGCCGCGAGTGAGCCCGGGCAGTGGATCACCGGCCGCGGCTGGATCGAGACCTTCTGGAAACCGCCTGTTTTTCCGACCCGGACCGACCTCGATAAAATCGCGCCTGACCATCCCGTCTTCCTGGAACGGGCCGACGGCCACGGCGCGGTCGCAAATAGCGCCGCACTGCGGAGCGCCCGGATCGACGAACGGACGCCCAATCCATTCGGGGGCGAGATCGTGCGCGACAAAAAGAGCGGGGCCGCGACCGGCATGTTGCTCGACAACGCGATGGAGTTGGTCGGGAAAGAAGTCCCGGCGCCGAGCCCGCAGGAAAAGGAGCGCGCCTTCTTGTTAGGCGTAGAACGAAGTCTCCGTCTGGGCTGGTGCGAAATCCAAAACGCCGGCAGCTACCTCCCGGAGGTGGAGATGATGGGAAAACTTTGCGCCGCCGGGAAAGTGAAGCTGCGCATCTACAACGCGGTCTACGGCCCCGGCGCACCGGCGGAGTGGCTCCTGCAAAACGGGCCGATCCTGCCTGCGGACGAGCGCCATTTCACCACCCGCACGATCAAAGTTATTTTCGACGGCTCGTTAGGCTCGCGCAGCGCCGCCCTCCTCGAGCCCTATTCGGACGCGCCCGAGACCTCCGGGTTTCTCACTCAAAAAGAGGGCGATCTCCGGCCGATGTTGGCGCAAGCCTTGCGCCGCGGCATCCAGGTCGAGACCCACGCCATCGGGGACCGGGCCAATCGCACCATCCTCGATCTCTACGAAGAAGCGTTCAAAGCCGTCCCGCCTAACGAGCGCAAAATCGCGGAACCGCGCTGGCGGGTCGAACACGCGCGCAGATCCTCAGCCCGGCCGACCTCCCGCGCTTCGCAAAGTTAGGCGTGATCGCCTCGATGCAGCCATCGCACGCGATCAGCGATTTGTTTTTCGCTCCGCGCCGGCTCGGGAAGGAGCGGCTGGCCGGGGCCTACGCCTGGCGGAGTTTGCTCAAGAGCGGCGCCATCGTCATCGCCGGCTCCGACGCTCCGGTCGAGCAGGGGAACCCGCTAATCGAATTCTACGCGGCGGTCGCGCGCAAGAGCGTGGATGGGTTTAGCAACCCGGACTGGCATCGCGAGGAAGCGGTCAGCCGGGAGCAGGCGCTGGCGATGCTGACGCGCTGGCCGGCCTACGCCGCTTTCGAAGAGAAAGAGAAGGGAACGCTCGAAGTGGGCAAGCTGGCCGACCTGACGATTCTTTCGGCAGACATCATGAAAATCCCGGAAGCGGAGATTCTGCGGGCGCGCTGTCTGATGACGGTGGTGGGCGGGGAAGTCGCTTACGATGCCGGAGAGTTATGAAATTGTTGCCGTCCGGAGAGGGGGCGACGGCTCCGGGGCGCGCACCAGCCTCGCCTGCCGGCTTCGGCGACCCGCCGAACCTTTCTGGGACAATGACGGGTGGAGACTAAAGTTCGCGATGGCGGGGCGCCATCGCCGGCACGCGAGGGCGCGTGCGCTCCCCGGAAGCCGTCACTCACAGGAGCGGGAGTTGCGCCGCGTCGGGCTCGGCCCCGGGCGCGAAACGCACGCCGAGGCCCATCAAGCGCACGCTTTTGCCGGTGCGGGCGAAGGCTTCCTCGAGAAGCGTGCGATAGTCGCCTAACGACGGGGTGAGTCCGGCGCGCTCCACCGTGGTGCGAGTGAAATCGGCGAACTTCAGTTTCACGAAGATCTTTGTGATCGTGCGGGCCGCTTCTTTTTGCGCCAGCTCCGCCATCAGTTCGGCGAAAAGTTCTTCCAACTCTTCTTCGCAAGCCGCGAGGGTCTCGAGGTTGATCGAGAAAGTCTCTTCCGTGCTGAGCGATTTGCGCTCGCGATCGGGCTCGACCGGGCGGTCGTCGAGCCCGCGACTGAGATCGAACAGTTCGCTTCCAAACTTGCCGAAGATGTTTTGCAGCTCGACCCGCGAGTAACGCTGCAGCTCGCCGCAGGTCTTGATCCCGCGCTGTTGCAGCTTCTGCTCGGTGACCGCGCCGATGCCCCAGATCTTGCGCACCGGCAGCGCGGCCATGAATTCCGTCACTTCGTGAGGCGCGACTTCGTATTGGCCGTTCGGTTTGTTCAGGTCGCTGGCGATTTTGGCGACCAACTTGTTCGGCGCGATCCCGGCCGAGGCGGTTAATTTCGTCTTCTGGAAAATGAGCCCGCGGATGACCTCGGCGAGCGCGCCCGGTGCGCCCGGATGCGCGCTCACGTCGAGATACGCTTCATCGAGCGAGAGCGGCTCGACCAGCGGAGTGAAGCGATGGAGGATGGCGCGAATGACCGCCGACTCGCGCCGATAAACGTCGAAGCGCGTCGGGAGCACGATGAGCTTCGGGCAGCGTTGCAGCGCCATGAAGGTCGGCATGGCCGAGTGCACGCCGAAGGCGCGCGCTTCGTAGTTGCAGGTCGTGAGGACGCCGCGGCGATCGCGCGCGCCGCCCACGCCGACCGGTTTGCCGCGCAGCTCCGGCCGATCGCGCACCTCGATCGCGGCATAGAAGCAATCCATGTCGAGATGGATGATGGCGCGGGTTGGGGTCTCGCTTTGCAACCGGTAAGGCAACGGGCAGATGCCGTTTTCCGCAAGCGCGCGCGCGGAATCGTGATTAGACTTTGGCCATCATGCCGGACGAAAAAGGGAGCCAGGATTTGGAGATTTATCTGAAGGACCATTATGCCGCGGCGGTCGGTGCGGTGGAACTGCTCGAACATCTGGAAAAGGTCCACGGGGACGATCCGTTAGGCGTGTTCTTCACGAAGTTGCGCACGGACGTGCAGGCCGATCACGAGCAACTGCACAATCTCATGGCGGCGCTCGATTTCGAAGAAAGCAGCGTCCGCAATGCCGGCGCCTGGATGGCGGAGAAATTCGGACGGGCCAAGCTCGGCTTCAGCGCCGGCGAGGAGGGCCGGTTGCGGCTGTTGCAATCGCTCGAAAGTCTCTCCCTCGGCATCACCGGGAAGCAGCTGCTCTGGCGGGCTCTGCGCGCGGTCGACGCCAGCTCCGCGGTGCTGGAGCAGACCGATTTCGATCACCTCGAAAAGCGCGCGCAGGAGCAGTTGGAGCGGGTCGAAGGGAAGCGTCTCGAGGCGGCCCGCGCGGTTTTCCAGCGACAGGGGTGAAGCCGGCCTGGCGCTACGCCGTGATCGGCGACTCGTATTCGATCGGCGAGGGGGCGAGGGAAGGGGAGTCCTGGCCGGTTCTACTCGCGCGACACCTAACGAAAAGCGGAACTCCAGTTGAACTGGTGGCGAATCCATCGCGCACCGGCTGGACGACGCAGGACGCGATCACGCAGGAGCTGGCGCCTTTTCGCGCGGCCCAGCCGGATTTCGGGACGCTCATGCTCGGGGTCAACGATTGGGTGCAAGGGGTGGTGGAGCCCGATTTCCGGGAACGCCTCGCGCTGCTGATGGACGAGATGGGGAAAGTCTTGCCTAACGAGAAGCATTTGCTCGTGCTCAATATTCCGGATTTTTCCGTGACGCCGACCGGGCCGAACTACGCGCGCGGGCGGGATATTCGGGAAGGGTTGGAGAGGTTCAACGTCGTCATCGCGGAGGAGGCGGGGCGGCGCGGTCTGCCGCTGGTCGATATCTTTCCCTTAAGCCGGAAGATGGGAGAAGATTCTTCGCTCGTGGCCGCCGACGGTCTGCATCCGACGGCGCAGGCCTACGCGGAATGGGAGACGCTCATTTTTCCCGCGGCGCGCGCTTTGTTGTCGTAGCACAGTTCGTCTCGGCTGTAGGGCTACCAGGCATCTTGGCCGGTCGATCAAACACCGGGCGAGACGCCCGGTGGCCCCACAGGCAAGATGCCTGTGCTACGAGTGCGCTACGACCGCCGGGATTTCGAAGTTCTCGATCTGCTCTTTGATGTCGTGCACGAAGTTGGCCGCGCCGGCCCCGTTCACCACCCGGTGATCGAAGGTGAGCGAGAGCGTGATCACTTCCACGGTCTGCGCTTTCTTTCCGTTAGGCGAGAGCTCGTGATGGGCGGAGCCGACAAAAAGCGTGCCGACCGACGGCGGGACCACGATGGGCGCAGCCGCGCGCACGCCGAAGGCGCCGAGGCTGCTGATCACGAGGGGCGCGTTCATGGCGTCGACCCGGCCGCCGCGAGTGGCGGCTACGGTCTCATGGTAACGCCGCACGAAATCCGGCCACGCGAGCGTGTTCGCGGCCGTAATCACGGCGGTGGCGAGACGATCGTCGTCCAGGGATACGGCGACGCCGAGATCGAAGTCGTCGTACTCGATGATGCGATCGTCATCCTGCATGAGGCTGCGGAAGGCGCCATGTTTTTCCATCGCCCTAACGACGGCCCAGGCGACCATGACCGAGGGCGAGGGTGCGTCTTTTCCTGCGCTCTTCTTGGCCGCCGCGCGCGCCTGGCTGATCGCTCCCCAACGCGCGTCGATCTGCAGGTTGGCCGGGACGACGCGCCCGAGTTTTCTCGTGATCGTGGCGGAAAGAGCGGGTTCGCGGGAGGCTTGGAGCGGCTTCGCGGCGGGCGCGGGCGCTGGCGCTTTGACTGGTTCCACGCGGGTGGAGACTTCGGTCGCTTCTTCCATCTGCTCGGCGAGTCCGTCGCTTTCGGTGAGGATGCTGCCGAGCTCCTGGCCGATCTCGACCGTGTCGTCGACCGCGATTTTCCATTCGCCCATCGTCCCGGCGAAGGAGGACTCGATCGGGTAAACCGCTTTGTCGGTTTCGACTTCGCAGAGGGCGTCGTCGAGCTCGATTCGGTCACCCGGCTTTTTCGCCAGCGCGACGACTTTGGCGGAGCGAATCCCTTCGCCCATAATGGGCACGGTGATCTTTTGCATCCCGCCCGCGGGGCGAGGAGCGGAAGCTGCGCCGGGTTGAGGCGCAGTTGCGGACGGCACGCTTGCTGGGGGGGCCGGCGCGGTCCCCTCGACTCTCTTGCGCTCGGCTTTGGTCGCGACCGATTGCTCGATCGCCCTAACGATGCGCTCGACATCGGGCAGGGCGGCGTATTCGTAGATCGGGTTGTAGCCGATCATGACGTTGCCTTTGCTGACCAGCAGCGGCGGACTGATCATGGCGTCCCAGAGATCGCTCTGGCTGGTCAGGTGGGAGATGATCATCTGCCCGACGCTGCAATTCTCGGTGTCTTCCTGCACCACCACGAGCCGGCCGGTTTTGCGCACGGATTCCTCGATGGTCGCGCGATCCCAGGGCGCGATCGAGCGCAGATCGATCAACTCGACGCTGGTTTCGTCGCCGATCTTGGCCAGTGCCTCGATCGATTTCTCCATGGTGTTGCCCCAGGCCACGACCGTGACCTCGGCCCCGGCACGATGAACTCGCGCTTTGCCTAACGGCACTGCCCGGATCGGCTCGGCCGACTCATGTTCGGCCCAGAGCAAATGTTTCGGGATAAGGACAAAAGTCGGGTCCTCGCAATGCATCGCGGTCCAGAGGAGCCCGGCGGCGTCGGCCGGGTTGCTCGGGATGGCGATGTTGAGACCGGGATAATGGGCGAGGGGAGCTTCGTTCGCCTGGCTGTGCCAGAGACTGCCGCCGGGAAGGTAGGCGCCGTAGGGCGCGTAGAGCACTACCGGGCAGGTCCAGGTGCCGAAGGAACGCCAGCGCAAGGTCGAGAGATTGGTCGCGAGCTGGTTCCAGCCGGGGTTAATGAAATCGACAAACTGCAACTCGAAGACCGGCCGCTTCCCGTAGGAGGCGAGGCCGCAGGCCACCCCGAGGATGGTCGATTCGGCGAGGGGCGAGTTGAAAACCTGCTCCGGGAATTCGGTTGAAAGTTTTTGCGTGAGCCGGAAGACGCCGCCCTTTGGATCTTCGATGTCCTCGCCGAAGATGATGCGCCGCGGGTCCTTCGTTAGGCCGGCGCGCAGCGTCTGGTTGACCACGTCGCCGATGCGATACTTGCCCGCCGGGAGGACCTCTTCGTCGAGTTGGGGGAGAGGCGCGGTCACCTCGAGACCGAGCTCGTCGGCCGAGGGATCTTCGGCCCGCTCGGCCTCGATGAATTCCTGACGAATTCGTTCCTTGATCTCGCCGTCGAGCTTCTCGTAGGCCTCCGCCGTAATCTCGCCCTCGGCGATCAGGCGCTCGCTCCATTTCGTCAGGGGATCGGCCTTGCTCAGGTTCTCGATATCTTCAGCGCTGCGATAAAGTTTGTGATCGTCCGAGCTGGTGTGACTGGAGAGCCGCTCCATTTTTACCCAGAAAAAGACCGGCCCCTTCCCGGCCCGGAGATACGCGATCGCTTCCTGCCCGGCCTCGTAGACCGCGGCCACGTCGCTCCCGTCGATCTGTTGCCAATCGTTAGGCTGGAGCACGTCGATCGCGAGCGGATTGATTTTCCGGGTCGGGCTGCTGATCCCGTAGGCGTTGTCCTCGACCACGAAGAGCACCGGAAGTTGCTTCTCTTTCGCGAAACAAACCGCCTCGTAAAAGTCCCCCTGGCGCGTGGCCGCGTCGCCGATCGTGGCGATGACGAAATTCTTTTTCCCATCCAGCTTCAAGCCCCAGGCGATGCCGCAGGCGGGCAAAAGCTGCGCCCCGGTCGGCGTCGGTACGCTCCAGATGTGGCGCGCCGCGTAGCTGTAATGCGACGGCATTTGCCGGCCGTGACTCTGCCCTTGGCGCTTCGCAAAATAATCGAGCGCCAGCTCGCGCGAAGTCACCCCGCGCCCGAGGACGAGCGCGCGATCGCGGTAGTAACCGCAGAGGTAATCGTCCTCCTCGGTCACGAAGGAAAGCGCGGCCAGCGCCTCGTGCCCCATCCCGGAGACGTGGAAGTGGCCTTTCCCCTGGCGATTGAGATTTTGCTCGCGCAGATCGCCATGCCGGCTTTCGAGCAGAAGGTGAAGGAGCCGGAGTTTGTCTTTTTTGCTTAGGGCCATGGGAAGTTGAGCGTCGTTAGGTAAGAATGGAGCGCCGGAGCGAATCGCGCGACCGGCTGCTGACTCTCAACTCTCCCCCCGCAACTCTCAACCTCCGAGCGGCGCCACCACCGCGCCCGCCGGCCGGCGGAATTTCGCGGCGTCCGGAGCCTGCGGAAGGAAATGGACCTGGGAAAACTCCAACCGCCCGAGCGGCTCGCCTTCGATGTCGCTCCCCGTCCATTTATAAAAAGGCGCGACCTTGGGCACGAAGAGTCCGTCGACCGACTGCCACTCTTCGAAGACAATCGCGTGCGGGGTGAGATCGGCGACTGCTTTGTCTTTGCGCATCGCCGGATAGGTCACGACGTAATAAACCAGCTTCAGCCGCCCGCTCGCCGGCTCGAGGTAAGCCACGTAATAATCCTCCGAAGTATCCCCGGTCCCCTTCGCAAACGTGATCCGGACCGCGTCATACTCCTGCCCGCGAAAGGTCTTTTTGCCTAACGACTCCTGCTGCGTGCCGCGATCGGCGAAGACGAACGGCATCCCGAAAAAGTAAAACGGCGTCCCCATGTAAAAGCGGGGCGGAGTGCCGCCGAGCGCGTCCAGCCCGGGCTTGATCCAGACCGTGCCGCCGTCTCGGCCGAGGGTGTATTTCTCACTCGTGATGAGACCGTCGCGCGAGTGCAGATCGAAGAGCTCATGATCGTGCTTGGCGCCCTTGGCGTTCTGCCAGGTGAGATCAAACTCGAGCCCGCCGAAGCTCTGCCATTTCGCGAGCCCGCCGTGCGCCTCGAGACAAGGCTGAAGTTGGGCGAACGCCGGGGAAGCGAGAGCGAGCAGGAGGGAGGGAAGAGTCCAACGTAAGGAAGCGATCATGGCGTCCAGCGTAACACGAGTCTCCCAGCTTGTCGGGCAGCACGGAGACTTTCCGGGGAGCACGGGCTGTCAGCCCGTTTGGTCGAGGCAGCCTGCCTCGACGAACTTCCGGGAACGTTGACATGATCTGGCGCGGGCGGGTTTGGGGGCCACTGGCGGTCCTTCTCTGGAACCGTCCCCCCGGGGCAGAGAACGCGATGAGAGAAGGGCCGACACAGCATCCCGCTCGATCGCCTCCCATCATGCCCCCCTCCCGAAAAGTTCGCGAAGGCTGGCAGCCTTCGCCAACGGGCTGGCAGCCCGACCTCCCCGAGCCTCCGCGTGGCGCGAGCTTCAAGCTTGCGCGATTCCTAGTCGCGAGTGCCTCCCGCAATCTTCAACCGCCAGCGGACGCGCCCCGCCGCCCGCCCCCAATCGAGAACCGAGCCAGCCCGCGATCACGATCAGAAGCACCGATACCGCCATCATCCACCCCTGATGCGGGACCATAAAAAAGTTCGAGATCATCGCGAGCGCGGAGACCCGCTGGCTCGCCACACACAAGCGCATCCCAGCGAAGCTGACGACCCCTTTCGCCTCCTCGTCGCGAGCGTCAAAGATGACGCCATCTTCCTGCTCGACCCGCGGGGCTACATCACCAGTTGGAACGCCGGCGCTGAGCGGCTCAAGCAATACTCCGCCGGGTCCCCTGGAGGGAGGGGCTCCGTCGGGTCCGCACTTCCTTCTTCGCTGCAGCCCCTTCTTCCAACCGCACCTCTGGACCGTGACTCATTTGCCGAAGAGCCGTTGCGTCAGGTCATCAAGAGCCTCTGCGGTGACTCCTAGGTTTTAGGAATCAAAGAGCCGTGGTAGCTACGCACAAATGCATCTGGCAGACTGCCAAACGCAGACGGGGCCGCGCGCCTGCTCCCCGGAGGTTACGTGTCGCAGTGGGTCCTCTTTGGGCTTTCTCGTGCTCCTAATCTTAATCTAAAGCTCTTAGGATCGAGCGCGAGTAGGAGTGAGTGGGGCGGGAAGGTAGGTTTGGGATTTTTCGGGGCGGGTGTGCTTGTCTCTCCTTTTACGTTCTCGCAAGCTAGAAGCTCGCGCCACGCTGAAGCTTGCGCCACGCCGGGGGATGCGCTCAGGTCGTGGGCGTGTCCAGCAATCATGCGCCGGGCGGAGCGCGGCCGCTCCGGCTTGGCTTTCTCCGCCGGCTTAAGTGGTGGGTCTGGTTTACCGAGGTCGCGCACCCGTCCGATCTGCAGCTCACCCTCGCCTGGGCCGGCCTGATCGGCTGCGGCGGGGCGCTCACTTCGATCGCTTTCCGCTATGGCACGAGTGTGTTGCATAAGGTGCTCACCGGGTCGACCACGCCGGGTCTGGTGGAAAGTTTTATGACGCTCTCCTGGTGGGCGCGCCTCACCGTTCCCGCCGTCGGCGGGCTGGCCGCCGGGGCGGTGCTTTATTTCGGCTCGCGCTGGCATGGCGGGGTGACGACGAGCGATTATATGGAGGCGGTGGTGCTGGGCGATGGCAAGATCTCGGCCCGGCGCAGCGTGGTGAAATGTCTCTCGGCCGCTTTCACCGTGGCCTCGGGCGGGTCGATCGGGCGGGAAGGGCCGCTCGTGCAGTTGTCCTCGCTGGTGGCGTCGATGATCGGCCGGGCCCGGCATTGGTCGACCCCGCGCCTGCGCCTGCTCGTGGGCTGCGGGGCGGCGGCGGGGATTGCTTCGGCTTATAACGCGCCCATCGCCGGAGCGCTCTTCGTCGCGGAGATCGTGCTCGGGTCGGTGGCGATGGAAATCTTCGGGCCGCTCGTTTTCTCGTCGGTCATCGCCACCCTCACCATTCATGGGTTTCTCGGGGCGGACCCGATCTATGCGATCCCGCATTTCCGCCTGAACTCGAACTGGGAGATCGTGCCTTACCTGCTCCTCGGGCTGTTCGCCGGGATGGTTGCGCCATGGTTCCTGCGCCTGCTCGATGCGAGCGAGCGGCTGGCCGGGCGGGTGCGGGTGCCGCTCTTTCTGAAGATGGGCGCGGGCGGATTGATCGTGGGGGCGCTCGCGGTCTGGTACCCGGAGGTGTGCGGGAATGGCTATAGCGCGGTCAATACCATCCTGGCGGGAAATTGGACGTGGCAGATCGTGCTCGTGATCCTGCTCTGCAAGGTGCTGGCGACGGCGGCGACTTTCGGCTCGGGCGCGGTCGGCGGGGTCTTTACTCCGACGCTCTTTGTCGGGGCGAGTGTGGGCTATCTCTTCGGGGTGGTGGCGGTGCATTTCCCGGCCGCGCTCACGCTCAATCCCAGCGCCTGTGCGCTCGTCGGGATGGGCGCTTTCCTGGCCGCGACCACGCATGCGCCGATCATGGCGATCATTATGATTTTCGAGCTGACCCTCGATTACCAGATCATCCTGCCCCTCATGCTCGCGTGTGTGGTGGGTTATTACACTTCGGTGAGTATCTGCCGGCGGTCGATCTATAGTGAGTCCTTGAAACGGAAAGGGGCCGGGGATTACCGGCATCAGCTCGCGGAGCTACACGTGCGCGACCTGATGAAGCTCGATCCGCTGACCGTCTCGCCGACGGCGCGCTTCGCGGAGATCGGGGAAAAGTTTATCGCGAATCGGTTTAACTATCTCTATGTGACGGAGGCGGGACGTTTCCTGGGGGCGATCTCGCTCCACGATATCAAGAACTACCTGAACGCGCCGGAGCTGGCCGAGGTGGTGATCGCGGGCGATCTGGTGCGGGACGACATCCCGGTGGTGGAGCCGACGGCGTCATTAAATGAGGCGCTGGATCGTTTCACCCGGCACTTGGGGGAGCGGTTGCCGGTGGTGAGCGAGGTAGGCGGGGCGCGGCTGGTCGGGAGCCTGGCGAAGACGGATGTGATCTTGGCGTTGGCCGGGAGCGCGCGGCCGGCGAAGTAGGGAATGCTTAGCGGGTAGCGGCACTTATTCTTGCACCTACACCTTAACTTTCACTTACGCTCAGGACAGAGAGAGAGTGTAAGTGTAGGTTAAGGGTAAGTGCAAGACTTGGAGGGATGAGCTCTGCGAATCCGGCGCAGGGTCGCGCTGGGATTGTCGGCTTTGCCTATCCTAGCCCGCGGCGTCGCGGAGCTCCGCCCTCCAGAGGAGCATGGCAGCGCGACTTATTCCTGCACCTACACGTTTCACTTACACTCAGGATGGCGGGAGAGTCTAAGTGCAGGTTAAAGTTTAAGTGCAGGATAAGAGGGGGGGGTTGTCATCCCGAGCAGAGCGAGGGATCTCGCGGATTAGCTTGCACGCCATTCCTGCTAAGGACATCGCACGTTGTCCGTGAGATCCCTCGCCGTCTGCGCGGGCTCGGGATGACAAGCATGGGCTGATGGCGGAAAGATGGGTTCGGTCGCGCTAAGGTCGGCGTCAGCGACGGGAGCGGGAGCAGGGAAGCGGGCATCCGACTCGACTTATTCCTGCACCTACACGTTTCACTTACACTCAGGACGGCGGGAGAGTGTAAGTGCAGGTTAAAGTTTAAGTGCAAGGATAAGAGCGGACGTTGTCATCCCGAGCAGAGCGAGGGATCTCGCGGCTTAGCTTGCACGCCATTTCTGCAAAGGACGTCACACGTTGTCCGTGAGATCCCTCGCCGTTTGAAAGCCCGGCCTCGCCCGCTGCGCGGACTGCGTTACGGCCGTGGGCTCCGGATGACAAGCATGCGCTGATGGCGGAAAGATGGGTTCGGTCGCGCCAGGGTCGGCGTGAGCAACCGGGAAACAATTTTATGGATGCAACACGGGCGGACGAGCAGCAGAGCAGGGGAGTGATCGCGCGTTACCGGGAATTTCTCCCGGTTACGGCGACGACGCCCGTGGTTTCGTTAGGCGAGGGCGCGACGCCGCTCATTTTCTCGCCGCGCCTGAGTGAGAAGGTGGGGCGGGATTGCCAGGTCTTTGTGAAATACGAAGGGCTTAACCCGACCGGTTCGTTCAAGGATCGCGGGATGACGGTGGCCGTCTCCAAAGCGCTGGAGCAGGGGGCGAAGATGCTTATTTGCGCTTCTACGGGGAACACCTCGGCCTCCGCCGCTGCTTATGCCGCGCGGGCCGGCCTTCGCTGCGCCGTGGTGTTGCCAGCCGGCAAGATCGCGAGCGGGAAGATGGTGCAGGCTTTCGTCTACGGCGCGCGCGTGGTGGCGATCGAGGGCAATTTCGATCAGGCGCTCGAGATCGTCCGGCAGCTCGGGGCGCGGGAGGATTTCGTGATCGTGAAATTCGATCAATCCCGACCGGATCGCCGGCCAGAAGACGGCCGCCTTCGAGATCGTGGACGCGCTCGGCGAGGCGCCCGCTTTTCATCTGCTGCCGGTCGGTAATGCCGGAAATATCACGGCCTATTGGGCCGGCTACGAGGAGTACGGCGCCGCCGGGAAGAGCCGGCAGCGACCGCGCATGATCGGTTTCCAGGCGGAAGGGGCCGCGCCGATTTTCCGCGGGGAAGTGGTGGCGCAACCGGAGACGATCGCCACGGCGATCCGGATCGGGAATCCGGCGAGCTGGGCGCAGGCGACTGCGGCGATCGCGGAATCGGGCGGCGCGATCGGGGTGGTGAGCGACGAGGAAATTCTGGCGGCGCAGAGTTGGCTGGCGAGTCACGAGGGGATCTTCGTGGAGCCGGCCAGCGCCGCGCCGATCGCCGGGCTGCTCCGGGCCTGTCGGGCGGAGGCGCGCGGGCACTTTTCCACAGCCGCGATTCCAGAGGGGAGTTGTCTGGTTTGCACGGTGACGGGTCACGGCTTGAAGGACCCCGAGGTGGTGGCGGCCCGGATCGCGCCGCCGCGGGCGGTGGCGCCTAACGAGAAGGAGGTGTTGCGCGCGCTGGAGCA
Source organism: Chthoniobacterales bacterium (assembly GCA_965217815.1). Taxonomy (GTDB): domain Bacteria; phylum Verrucomicrobiota; class Verrucomicrobiia; order Chthoniobacterales; family UBA10450; genus Palsa-1392. The sequence goes on along the minus strand of CBDCJI010000002.1, from coordinate 1,507,863 downwards.
GGCGCGGGGTTGACACTGCCGTCACATTGGAGAAAACGGGGCGGCGGAAATGGGCTTGATCGTGCAAAAATATGGCGGCACTTCGGTCGGGAGTGCGGAGCGGATCCAGCGGGTGGCGATCCGGCTGCTGGCTACGCAGAAGGCCGGGCACGAGGTGGTGGCGGTGATCTCGGCGATGAGCGGGGTGACCGATAGCTTGATCAAGCTGGCCCAGGATTTGACTCCGCAACCCAGCCCGCGCGAGATGGATGCGCTGCTCGCGACGGGCGAGCAGGGAGCGAGCGCGCTCACGGCCATGGCGGTGAATGCGCTTGGGGGAAAAGCGGTCTCTTTAACCGGTGCGGCGGCCGGGATTGTGACCGACGACGTGCATACGAAAGCGAAGATCTCGCACATCTCGCCGCGCCGCATCCGCGAGCTGTTGGCGGAGGATTTCATCGTGATCGTGGCCGGCTTCCAAGGGCAGACCGCGGGAGGTGCCCTAACGACTCTAGGACGGGGCGGCTCCGATCTCACCGCGATCGCGCTGGCGGCGGCGCTGAAGGCAGATGACTGCCAGATTTTTACCGACGTCGATGGCGTGCACACTTGCGATCCGCGGGTGGTGCCGGATGCGCGCAAGATCGACCAGATCGCCTACGACGAGCTGCTCGAGATGGCGGGCGCGGGATCGAAGGTGATGCAGTCGCGCGCGGTCGAGTTTGCGAAGAAATTCGGGGTGAACTTCGAGGTGCGCTCCAGTCTCAAGGAGGATGCCGGGACCCAGGCGACGGCCGCGCCCGCGCGGATGGAGGAGGTGGTGGTGCGCGGGGTGAGCCTGGAGCGGCAGCAGGCGAAAGTCACGATCTGCGGAGTGCCGGACCGGCCGGGATGTGCGGGAGTTATTTTCTCCGCTATCGCGGAGGCGAATCTGAGCGTGGATATGATCGTGCAAAACGCTTCGAGCACGGGGAGGACCGATCTTTCCTTCACTTTGCCGCAGGGCGATTTTGCGCAAGCCGAGAAGGTGCTGCGGCCGCTCGTCGGCGAGGTCGGCGCGGAATCGCTGACCGCCCAAACCGGCGTGGCCAAGCTGAGCGTGGTCGGCATCGGGATGCGCTCGCACGCGGGGGTGGCCTCGCGACTTTTCGCCTGCCTGGGCAAGGCGGGCATCAACATTCAGTTGATCTCGACTTCGGAGATCAAGATCGCGGTCGTGATCGACGAAAGCGAGCTGGAGCGCGCGGCGCAGGAGGCGCATGCGGCCTTCGGCCTGGCGCAGCGCGGCAAGCCGGTTGCGCCGCTCCCAGAGTGAGCGTTTTCGCCTAACGAAAGGGGACTTTGGCGCGTTATGTCGTGGACTTTGCCATTCACCTGACGTGACCGCTGGAGGGCGGAGCTCCGCGACGCCGCGCGCTAGGATAGGCAAAGCCGACAATCCCAGCGCAACCCCGCGCCGGATTCGCAGAGCTCATCCCTCCAGGATTTCCCTCGAGAAGGCAGATGCGACGACGCCGGTAGAGAGAACGCCTTAATGGCCGCCGACGCGGATGACGTAAAATTCGCCCGCGCCGCCGACCCGCATTTTCCAGCCGAACAGGGTCTTGTAAACGGCCACCGGCGGGTTCTCCTGAAGCGGGAAATGGCGGGTACTGGTCTCAGTCACTTTCCAGGTCGAGCCGTCGGCGAGCGGAATGATCTGGCGCGTGGCGATGCCGCTGAAGGGGCCGTTAATGCGGCTGACGATGAGCTGCAATTTCTCGTGCGTGACGGCCTTTTTCGCGGCCTGTTCGCGGTAGCCTTTGAGCCAGGCATTGAGATGCGCGAGCTCGTCGGGCGAGAGCTTTTGCAACCCGGCGGCGCGGAATTCCTCCGGCGACATGGCTTGTTGAATATCGACTTTTTCCTCCGGGGCGGAGGCTGCGAGGACGTAGCCTAACGAGGCTGCGAGGGTGCCGAGAAGGCCGAGGAGCAGAGCGAGACGGGTTTTATTCATGAGCAAGGACGCGACGGCGCAGGGTAACAAGTGGCCCGGCGGGGTCAAGTCCCGAGCGAAGGGTCGAAATCCTTGCGCATCCGCACATGCTCGACGCCGCCGAAGAGCTGATCGGCGGGGCCTTCGACGCGATAGCCATGTTGATCGTAGAAACGCTGGGCGCTTTCCCGGGCGTTCAGGACGACGGTGCGAGCGCCGGCGGCGCGGGCGCGCCGTTCCAGATCGCGTAAGAGCAGGCTGCCGAGCCCACGACTCTGCGCCCGAGGGTCGACCGCCATGAAACGGACCTGCGCCTCGGCGGGCGAATTGAGATGGAGCCGGCCGACGGCCAGCGCGTCGCCGTTTTTGTCACGTACCATCAGATGGATGCTTTCCTCTTCACGATCATCCTGCTCCGAACCGCGCGGCTGCTGCCAGGGCGCGCGGAGGACGCGCCAACGCAGATCCAAATAGCGCTCGAATTCCGCGCCGCCCGCGGGAACGACCAAAGCGGCGCCTTGCAAGGGATCGGGCGCCGGGTCTGCGTTCATTCGGTCAACATAGCAACGCTGAAGGGAAAAAGCCCTCGGAAAACCATCTGCCTATAACATCCTACAATGTATGATCGCTTATGCGACGGAGAAAACCACACCACAGGTGGTTGTCAATAACTTTTCGACCACAAGCCGTGCGATTCGCCGGATGCCTCGATTTCGCACAATTTCCTCGATCGCATCCCAAAACCCGCCAATACCGGGCGGCTTCTCTACCACGCGGCATGCTTTATCCTTTTCCTCAATGGCGCGTCAGCTTGCGCCGCCGGTATCGCTGAGCGTCTCGCTGAGGGAACGCGGCCCCTCTCATTCTGCTCGCTGCAACGTCCCGCTGCTTCATGATCTTTACTGCGCCGGTCGCCCATTTCGTCACCTGCCCGGCGTCGAACGTTAGGCGCATGAGAAGCAGCGCGACCAAGACGGGGAACGCGAAAAGCAGGTCAACGATTGCAGAGACCAAAAGGGAGATGGCGGAGAAAAAATTCGACCACGTAATCCGGCCGCCGAAGTCCTCCAACGCAGTGAAGAGGACCCCCGCCGCTTTCTGACAGCCCACGAGAAATTCGACGCGCCGTTCAAACTGCTGGAAGAGTGTCCCGAAGACTCCGGTGGTCGCGTCCTGGACAATGTCATTCTCGAATTGCTCAATGATCTTCAGCGCGCGATCCAGCTTGATAACTCTCCGATGGTCGGTCTTTTGATCCTCGCTCGCGTAGTGCAAGATCGCCGCGATTTCTACCACGTTGAAAGCTAACTCCCAGCGCTGATCCAAAGCCTGCTTCAGGCTGGTAGGGATATTAGTCTGCGAGACCTCCTGATATTTCGCGATGTCGGCTTCGACTCTATCGACCAACGCCTTCAGCTCTCTCTCGATACTTTCGCTCGTTAGGCTCATCTAACACGGCCTCCATCCTTTATTTTTCTTCCGCTGGGGCGGGCTGTAGTGGCGCGTCGAAACGTAGCTCGTGCAACGCTTGGCCGCGTCTGTGAGCCTAAGTTTTGCTAACTCTCCGCGCATCAGATGCCCCGCGTCGCGCACTTTCAGACGAAGCACGTCGGCATGAAAAAGGGAGACGAGATTGAGAGCAACTGAAATTGCCTTAGAGATAAAGCCGATGATTTGCCCGGCCCGACCAAAGAAACCCGCCGTGGACGCAGTAGAGAGCGCGCTGTTTCCGTAGTTAGCTACCTTCGTGATCTCTACCTGAAGAGCCTGACTCCAAGTGCGGAAAGTAATGCGCGCGGCTACCAAATGCAGAGCCATGATTGCCGCGTCCACAGTGACCACACGGCCAAGTTCCGCATCTTCCAGCGGGAGCGGCTCGCCGATATTGAGATCGTCTATCTCATCCGCGATCTCTTCCTGCCCCTCGAACTCAAAAGCAAGGTTACGCATGTCCTCAATCGCCTGATTGATCTGCTCAACCAATTGCTCCCCGGCGATAATGTCATCGGCGCTTAGACTCATCGGAACAAGCCCGCGATAGCTTCCATCACTCTCTCCGGCCACTTCCGCCGCCGATTCAAAACCCGCTCCCCGCGCCAGAGCATGACGAAGAAAAACACGAGGAAGATACCTCCGAAAACAATTGTGCCCATGCCAGAACTCTACTCAATTACCAGCCATGTTAAAGCCTCTCCTCGCTGTTCTCTGCCCCGTCGCCCTAGGCGCCGGTGGTCAGCCAGGCGATGAAGAGCGAGAGGCGGGGAAAGAAAAGTCCCGCCACGAGAAGCCATAACGCGATGTGTCCGGTGGCCAGAAAGGTGTTCATGGTTTTAGGGTAGAGCAGGCGGCATGACGAAAAGTTCGAGCTGAGCGATCAAGGCGAGATTCTCGTAATCGCGCTGCTCAAAAAACATCGAAACGTTTCCTTTCAGTATTCCGACCTGCTTTGGGAACGACTCATCTTGGACCGCCCCGTCGATGTAATTCCTACACCCTGTCCCTTATTTATCGTTAGGCTTGGTTAAGCTGTCATCGTCACTTCGGATTCCCCCAGGCATTTTTGCGAGTCCCATGCGGCCACGCTATCTCTAAGAGTTGATCGCGCTGCAACCGAATCTGGCCTGGGCCTGCATCTCCCTCTACGTCACTTATCGCCTGCCTCACACCTCGATTGAACTCGGCATTGTAAGGCGTCGGGTCCTGAATGCCATTGGCCATATACCCCGCCGCCCTGGGCTGAAAGCCGTTAATTAAGGCCGCGAGCTGCTGATTTGCTGGAGCCAAGATCATATCGACGCCCGCGGCCTCGTGTCGTGGTGGATTGTGCTTGCTATCGCTCCAACTGTAGACCTTCAGAGTTTCCCAAACGTCTAAAACCAACGTCACTTCCAAGAGTAGCGAAGCGGCGTATCTAACGCCGTTCTTATACTGCTCGCTCCCCTCATTCGAGTGAGTAAGCGCTATGGCATACAGCGCAGACTTGTAGGGCTCCAGGACAACGGTAGCCGCATAGAGAATCAGAGAATCGACGTTTCTCGTTCCTACGGCCCTTCCGTTCGCCCTGCGCTCATGTTTGCCCTTCGGAATAGGCGAATTATCCAAAATCCAGTTCACAGGGTCATACCCCGGCTCGAGACCACTCTGGCCCTCCACCTTGCGGTAATAAGTGGACGCCTCGGGATGAACGACCGAGTCCCCGACGTAATAATAGGTCCCGGCGTTCCAAAAGCCTCGAAAGCTCATTGCGAAATCTCGGGAAGGAGTTTTGGGGCGCTCTGGCTTTTCAATGACTCCCCAGATGCGGGTTCGGCCGGTTTTTGGGCAATGAGTCTCAGGCACGACGTGGATCTATCGCACAGGTCGCAGATAAAGCCGTTGCAGACGTTCTCAGTCATTTCGACGATTGCAGCTCAAAAACCGCGCGGCTCCCGGTCAGTCCGTCGCTATCGACGTGCAGCGGAGCAACGAAAAACACAGCTCCGCTGCTTAATTCATAGATCGGCACGTAGCCGACTTTTCCAATTGTCCTCGTCATGGTCCTCCTTTTTGGGCCAGAAGGCGCAAAATCGCCTCCGGCGCTTCGCAGTAGATTGATCGCGGCATCCATTCGGTTTTCACTCCTCGGGAGAAGAGCAATCGCTTGACATATCGGACGACGCGGATCGTCTCAGAGCTGTCGAGCTTCACCGTGAGAGATGGGCCGACCGGGAGCGCGCCCTTGTTGAAAATGCCCCAGACGCGCCCGGCATCCTCGCCTAACGAATAAACCTCCGCTTTCGAGATATATTTCGAGGCGTAGGAGCAAACTCCGCGAAAGGAACGGATGCTTTCGACTTTCGTCCCGGCCGCCAGGTGGGCCATGTAATCGGGCGCGCCTACGACATCGGCCCAATCCTTCGAGAGCTGGAAGCGATCAATCCACGCTCCCCATACGAGCAAGTGGAAGTGCGGGACCGGCTCACCCCGGGCTTGTGAGCGCTCAGGATGGGCCTCTACGCGCCAGACCGCGCAAATACTGGCGTTGCGCCGCTTCCAGCGCTTAAAGAACGTCTGGAGCGCGATCTTGGCCCCGCGCGGGGAGGGGATGGCGTCGTCGGGAAAGGTGAGGGTGACAAAGGCCGGATTCGCTGCCCTGCGTTTGATCGTGTGCAAGAGCGCCATCAGCCGGCGCCGGGATTCATCGGACATCCCGTTGATTTTTCCCCGGCCGGCCGTGGGCGGATCGCTCCCGAGAGTCGGAAGCTGCAAGGCAATGAGCCGCGACTCTGGGAAAACGGTCAGATATGCGGCTCTGACAAGCCCAAGCCGCCCGCTCGCAAGCTCGCTGGCGGCATCCTCCGGCGTGCGCCGCTCGTTTTCATCGAACGGCGCGAGCCGACCGACCGGAAGCGCGAGCTGCGTCGCGACGCGCTCCGGCCTAACGAATTCGTGAAGCTCGTATTCACGAGCGAAGGATGAGATGCCTTCGGCGACGACATTTCCCGAAAAGCAATTATCGCCTAACGAAAACGGCGGCTCGGGATGTTCTCCCTGCCGCCGTCGCGATTGCTCGCTTTTCGGTTGGCCTTGTCGAAGGGCCGACGCAACGGGATCACATCCCAGCCACTTGTCAATATGGGATGGGCCGTGGGATTGCCCACGGCCCTTTTGATTGTTAACCGACTGCCTAACGATAGGCATGAGCGTCTACTCGAACGCGTTCTTGATCGTCCCGTCGCTCTGCACGACTTCTTGCGTGAACTCCGCGACCGGGTTTTTTCCCGTCAGGTCAATCAGACCCGCAGTGCCGTTGAAGACATACAGCTTCTCGGACACCTGATCTACGATCACTTGGACTCCATCGCCTTGGTCGAAGTTGGGGTTGCCTACCAACACCGCATCTTCGATTGCGCTAATTAACGACGACAGAGACCGCTTCGGTTTTGCCGCCGTGTTCGCTACCACTACCAGCGTGGCCTCCTCGCCGACTCCGGTCCACGGAGACACCTTCAGCGTGTTGTCGTCACGCGAGAACGACGTTCCGTGATCCCCGATTTGCGCTGTGACACTTGCGGAAAGCGCCGTAGCATCCGCACCGGTAAACACCTTTGCGGTGCGGCCGTAGAGATCGACAACGATTAACTCCTTCGAGTCCGATCCGCCGAGCGCATTCGCTGCGACCTGTCCGAGCGTAAGACTCGGAGTGAGATCGCCGAGCACCGCGCCCTCGATCCCTTGGTCCGTTCCTTCCGCAATAATTGATCCAGTTTTAGCCATTTATTTTTCACCTCCTTCCTCATCGTTAGGCAGCTCCGTATCCGTCTCCGGGTCCGGGTGCCGCCGCGCGAAATTCTTGATCCAAGCGGAGTTTTCCTTCGAGCGCTGATCGATCCCCGTGAGCTTGTCATCCATGCTCCGCAGCGTGACCGAATCCTTGGCCGCCTGCGCGCCAACCGACGTGCCGTTAGGCGTGGTCAGCTTTCCGTTCTGCGTGGCAATGAGCCCCGCGATGAGAAGTTGCCCGACGAAGAGTCCGGCCCGGTGAAGGTTTGTCGCAGTCGCGTCTGTCATTTTTCCCCCTTGGTTGCGCGACCAAAACCGAAGAGATGCGGAGCCGTCTACGGCTTATAACCTCCTACAATGTATGTCATATAAAATACAATGGTGTTGGGCCTGATTCAGTATGGAAATTACAGGCTAATTTGCGACTAGTTCAGCCGGTGCTTCCTGCTTAGCAACCATCGTGTATTTGGGCAGCAGAAGCATCGGCATTATCAGAGGCGGCGTAATACCAACACGGAGAGACAATCCGTACACGTGCTCTCGTAGGTAAGGCAGGATGATGTACATCGATGCGCGATCTGCCCAATCTTGGACCTTCTCTGGAGGAAACGCGCTTTCATCGACTCTGAACTGTCCGACCAGCTCAATTTTAAAAGTAAAATCTGGGACTTCTGAGCTGGTGTAATCGACCTGGCAAAAGACCTGTATCCCCTTAGTCTCGGGGTCGTAGTCGCCTCTCCCAAGGGTAAAGTGCGGGCCCGTGATGGATTCCTTCGGAACTGCACTCGGAAGCCGCGAGCAGTTAAAGACAAGGGCTTTTACCCCGATGAAGTCCAACTGAATGGCGTGGTCAGTTGCCTCGATTGGAGCTCCTTTTTGCGGTGGCATCCTAAATCAGGCCGCGAGCGCGAGGTCTTGATGATCAGCTGCCACGAAACCGTCAATTCCGGTGGGAACTGTCATCCGACGCATGATTTCGTCGAAATTGGTCGTGAAGATGACTTCAGCCTGTGCTGAGGTAGCGGTTTGGACACGGCGAACATCGCGCCGGACAACATAACATTCCGGCTCTTCCACCTGGCTAAAGAAACTATAGTCGGCATCTTGCAATGCCTGATAAAACTCAGCGTCCGTGGTGTTTCGCACGAAGTCGTCCAGGGACCGACGCAGTTCTTCTGTAAATTCAGTGCTCATTTGAAGTTAGACAACTTGGATGTTCGAAATGTTACTTAAAGTTCTGACGCAAATCACTAGCCGCATATTCCATCGGACGTCTGCCCAACGCTTGGACGTGTCTTCTGGTGGTCCATATGGTTTTCGAATTGTATCAGCACTGCTTCGTTGAGCCGCGAGGTTATAGGTAAAAGCTGGGGTGATCTTATTAAAATTCCCGGCCATCGATCCAGAACGAACCCGAGTTTTGAGGTTTTGTTCGAAATCGTCCAGAACTTTCTGGTTGTCGCGATCGCATAGGTCAATGCACCGACCGAGACGAACTTCAGCCATTAATACAGCAATTTCAAGGCCACCGCCCTCCCGCTCCGCTTTCAACTGCGCCCAATACTCCGCCCAGGCCCGGGAAGATTCGTAAAAATAGACTCCGCTGCCAAGATGGGTTTCCGCCCCTCGGGAGGACTGGAACCCTTGAGCGAAAATGGAGTCAACGTGCTTTTTTAGCGTGCCGTGGTAGGCGTCTGGAACAATTTTGTTAAGGGATCTAAACGTGAAAGAGGGCATTTGACGAAAAAGTCCAACGCTTTTACCGTTTCTCCCGTGGATGACAAGCCAGAATATGACGTTAACCAAGCGGCCATCCGACAGATTAACGAGATGACGGACAGCGAGCCGGCCAGCGGCGAGGATTTGGTCAGTTCTGAGGATCTAAAACGGAAGTTCCGGGAGGCAAAGAAGCGACTTCCCGCTACGACGCCGCGGCCGTCATCTTCACGCAGGCCAAGCTCGGCGCGGCGGCCGAATCCTGTGCGCCCGAACCCAGGGCGCGAGTAATAACATCCCGCGCGGATATTCTGGCTGCGACCAGATCATTTCGGCTCTTCCCAATCTTTTGGGTTATCGAACAACCCTGATGCTCTGGATAAACCGGCGCGATTTGATCCAACTGGCGCTCGAATTCCTCGTAGGATGTGTTGAGCTTCATTACTCCGACGACGGTTCCGAGATGCACCAAGACGGAGCGAACCCCGACATCTTCACTCAGCCATTGCGTGAGCTTGTTGCTCTTTCGTCCGCGCTCTTCCCGGCGCTCTTTCAGTTTCCGTAGCAACCCCGGCGCGATCCGGCGATAAACCAGGTTATTCGTAAGCTGCCCAAAGTATTGGGGAAGCTTCATGTCTGACCGCAACTCAACTCCTCGCAAGCGGCAAAGGTGCTTGAAGTAATCAGCCGGGAATGTGCGAACCCATTGCCGCAAGTTATCGGACAAAAACTGCTTAAGTTGCTCCTCCAGATCACGCCGAGGCCGGTCGTATTGGTATCCGGTTACTTCATCCACCAGCGCTGTAATGCCGAGGCGTGCGAATCCGCGAATGAGGACTTCGCACTGCTTGGCAATGTGCTCTTGGTTCTTCTGGAGCGCCTCGGCGTCACGAGCCGCCAGGAAGGTTTCGCAGACAGAAGGCAACAATTCTGCCTTAAAACCAATAGCAACCCCGCCCTTTAGCTGCTTGTAATTCACGGGCGCAGAATTCTCCAGTAAATCTCTCGTGATGAACGGCTTAAGGTTATCTGCCGCCAAAAACACAGGCAACTCGAATTCCGGAGAATAAAGCTCACCGCCCTTCACTTTTCCCTTCCGACCGATTGCCCGAACGAAGCCAGCGCGGGAAAGAACGCGGGTGCGATCTTCCAGCACCGCGCACTCGATCTCAGTTCCACCCAGTTCCAAGGTTGCTTCATGCGTCGCTCGCGGCATTGGGTTAGCCGACTTCTCATGTCGCGCCTGAGCGGCATTTCGCGCAATCGCAGATCGCTCCTCCGGCGTCAGTGATTTGGCTCGCGCCACGCCACCTTTGGATTGGATTGATCGCTTGGGATGTTTATCACCGGAATTCGGTTCATTGGTTGTCATTGTTCTACTTTCTAGCATGCATAGAATCGTCATACAAACATTATTTTAACTTCTGCTTGCTATGCTTGCTTGCATGTATTCTAATTGGACTATGCCCGAACAGAAGAATCAGCACCGAAAAGCGTGGTTTAGTTTTGATGGCGCTCTGCGAAGGGATGCCAGTTCGTGCCTGCGCTCGCATGTTCAAAACGGGCAAGGGCACGATCACCCGGGTCATCCGCGAGACGGGCGAAGCACTCGCCGACTACATGGACACGAGCTTTCGCGATCTATCCTGCGCGCGCATCGAGTTGGACGAGCAATGGCAGTATGTCGGCTGTCACGTTGGACGTTTGCCGAAATGCGACGACACGGAACGTGGGGATTATTGGCTGTGGGCCGCAATCGACAGCGACACGAAGCTTGTTTTCTCGCACAAGATCGGCAAGCGGAACTGGATTACGGGCGACACGTTCATCAAAGACGTGAGCGAGCGCGTGAGCGGCCCGGTGCAGATCGCGACCGACAATCTCCCGGCATACCCGTTCCCTATCCGCACGCACTTCGGATACGAGGGATACAGCTTCGGCACCGAAACCAAGATATTCGGCGAGCCTCAACTACCGGACGGCACGTTTGCCCGTCTCGGACGCAATGAAGGCGTCCGCAAGATGGTCACGGCGGAGCGCAAGGCGGTAGTCGGCTCGCCGGACTTAGAAACGCTCACCAAGAGCCATATCGAGCGCGTGTTTCTGTCCGTGCGGCAGGAACTAAAGCGTTTCCAGCGTAAGGGACTCGGCTACTCGAAAGACCTCGCCACGCACACGGCAGCGGGCGCTCTTCACCTTGGCGTTTACAACTTCGTGCGGAAGCACACCACGCTCGGAACGACGCCCGCCGTCGCCGCTGGCGTAGAGGAAAAGCCGTGGGGCTTAGAACGCGTCGTCCAGATCACAGAGGAGTATCTGCGACGGAAAGAGGATGCGATTTTTGAAGAGGCTTTGACAGAAGCCCTAGGTTAGAATTTTCCATACTCAATCAGACCCAACACCAATACAATGGTGTTGCTGCTACATCATTATGGTAATTCGACATCTTTTGGCGGTCTTGGCAAATGAAGCCTTCGAAACATCCACAGCGAAGTCGCCGGCCGTCCGGCTCCCGCAAACAATGGCAGCGCTTTGTCGAGAAATTCTCCACGACGCCAATCGAGAAGGGCTTCGACTGGGATTTCTTTCGGGAGGAATTCACGAAGTTCGTCGCTGGTTGCCGGGCGACTGAGGCAATGGAGCGCGAAATAAAGCTGAAACGCTCTCATCGTCGGCGTGATTTGACGGAAGTATTTTTCGAAGTTTCCGGTGACCTCAAAGAGAATCCACCTGTTCGCCCCGCGCCACCAAAATAGCTCCGCATCACGGTTCGGCCAGGCATGTCTGAGGTAGTCATAGACCTTCGTGAACTGGTCCTGACCAACTGCCGAGCGGGTGATTCCAATCTTGGCAGAGAGATCATCTAGACAGCGGTAGACCGCTTCGGCAAGCACATGAATCGAGAGTGGTTCGCTATCTTCAAACCAAAGTCGGATGGCCGTTTCAAGCATGTGTGCAAGCGTATCACGTTGACTGAATCGAATGGCCTTCCCTGCCTCTTCATTAGCGAAGTCTTCAGGCGTTGGCTGGTTGCCATTTTCCGTCTGAGCTTACCCTTCTTTTTAGACACTCGACTAAGCTATGGCAGGGCACGACGCGAATAAAGAAGCTCTGGAGCAAGTCGAGACAATAACAGACTCGCCTCACGACAACGGCGGGGATTTGCTCGGATCCAAAGACTTGAATCGCCAGCTGCGCGAAGCGCGAAAGGGCGAAGGCTTACCCGAGGTACGCCGCCAAGAGTCGGTCTAGCGGCGCAGAGAAGTTCGCTTCTAGTGATTCAGACACGAAACTTGTTTTCTTCGACGGCATTCGAGGCCGCGTTAGCCGCACTTGAAAGACCATAATGATTCAGCAGCAACACTATTCTACTGGGGTTGGTGCTGATTAGAGGTGACTACAGCCGCCGATTCTTTCTTCTCCTGAGCTGCAGCCGACTCCACGTCCACGACAGCACGTTCTCTCGTGCACGCATAATATAACGGCGACTGCTTCCGTTTTGCGCCCCCGCTCTGTGGACGGCGACCTTTGCATCCAACCCCCCCGTTCAACGTCTCCCTTAAGCAGCGCTGGAAGATTGGCTCGATCCGGTGGACGGTCGCTGCTCCTGCCATGCTTTCCATATGATGTTCACGCGGACCCAGACGACCGCGGCGGTTTTTGCCGGAATCTTCCAGCAACGCGAGATCGCGCGCCGCGTCCTCCATACGCTGCGCGAGAATGGGTTCCGCCGTTCGGCCGCGCTCCATTGCGCGAACGATGGCAAGGTGCGGCTGGACGAGATTGGTTTCTCGCTCATCTTCGTGGGCACGGCCGCGGTGGTGACGGGACTTTCCGTGGGCGTTCTTTTGCTCTGGATGCGGTTCGGACGGGCTCTCCTCGGGACGTTCCCGGCGATCGCTTTGACGGGTTTGAGCGTCGTTTTGGTCCTGGCGTTGGTGGTCGCGGTGGCTTTTCGGATGCTCGAGACGCGGGTCGATCGGGCCAGCGTCGCGCGGTTCCGGCGGGCTATTTTGCCGGGGGAAACGGCCGTCCTGATCGAGCTGGCGCCTGAAGAGGCCTCGCGCGCGATCGCGCTCTTGCGCGAGGTGGGCGACGACGATGCGCCGGTGATTTTTGCCTTTCATGGGCCGCTCCCGATCGAGTTTGAGCCGTCCGCGCAATTGCTCCGCAAGGACGCTCCTTCGGGTCAGCGGCTGGCCGAAAATGCCGTCGCTCTGGCCCAGAGCCTAACGACGGCCGGAGCCGGCCGCCCGAGCCGCGCGTCTTCTCTCTTGCGCCGGCTGGAAGAGACGGCGCGGATGCTCAAGCGGACGGATGCGATCCTCAATATGTCGGCGGAGACGGCGCAAGGCTCGGCCCTCTCGGCGGAGTGGCTGCTCGATAACGCTTACCTGATCAAGGAGCAGATCAACGACGTCCGGCAGAGTTTGCCGCGGAAGTATTACGAGGAATTGCCGGTGGTAGCGAGCGGTCCGCAGGCCGGGCTGCCTCGGGTTTACCGGATCGCCTCGGAGATCGTGGCGGAGAGCGACGCTTCCCTGGACGCGGAGACAATCCGGAATTTCCTCGTCGCCTTCCAGACGGTGACGCCGCTGAATATCGGGGAACTCTGGGCGGTGCCCCAGATGCTGCGGCTGCGTTTGATCGAGGCCTTGCGCTCGCTCGCGATCGAGGTGGAACAGGTGCAGCGCGGGAGCGAGGAGGCCGATTTCTGGGCGAATCGGCTGATCGCGGCGGCCCGGCGAAGTCCGGAGCGGCTTTTCAAGATGATGGAGGAATTGGTGCGACGTCTGCCGGAGCCGACGGCGCATTTTGCGAGCGATCTGGTGGCGCACCTTTACGACGAAGAGGCGGCGCTGCCCATTGTCACGCACTGGCTGGAGCGCTCCCTGCGTGCGCCGCTGCTGGAAGTGGTGAAACAGGAGCAACGGCGCCAGGCGGTGCAGCAGGCTTCGCTGGCCAACGTGATCAGCAGTTGCCGGCGCCTCCCGCAGATCCAATGGCAAGATCTCTTCGAGGCGGCGAGCCGGGCCGACGCCGCTCTGCGGAAAGATCCGGCGGAGATGTATCCGCAGCTCGATTTCGAGACGCGGAATCGCTACCGGGACGCGGTCGAGCAGTTGGCGCGCTGGTCGCAAACGCCCGAGCTGGAAATCGTCGATCGCGCCCTTCAGTTTGCGGAGCTGGGGGACGACGAAGTGACCCGCCATGTCGGTTATTATTTGATCGATGCGGGCCGCGCGCTGCTCGAACCGGAAGTGGGTTGCGCGGTCCCGGCGCGCGAACGTGTTCAGCGGCTCCTCCGACGGCATCCGGCGGGATTTTATTTCGGGACGATGGCGCTGCTGACGATCGCGATGGTGGCGGGGCCGCTCGTTTTCACCGCGGAGGAAACGGCCTCGCATGTTCTTTGGTTGCTCGGGCTGCTTCTCATCCTGCCGGCGAACGAACTGGCCGTGCTCATCGTCAATTACCTGGTCACGTCGCTCCTGCCGCCGCGGGTGCTGCCGAAGATGTCCTTCAAAAGGAAAGGCGTGCCGGATGAATTTCGCACTCTCATCGTCGTGCCGGTGCTCCTGACTACGCAGGGCGCGATCCAGAAGGAATTGGAGCGGCTGGAGATCCGTTTCCTGGCCAATCCCGACCCGAATCTGCGCTTCGCCCTGTTGAGCGATTTTAGCGATGCGCCGCAGCCGGAGATGCCGGAAGACACGGAATACTTCGAGATCGTGGTGCGCGGGATCGAGGAGTTGAACCGCCGGCACGGCGCGGGACGCTTCTTTCTTTTCCATCGCCCGCGCACCTGGAGCCGGAGCGAGGAACGCTGGATCGGCTGGGAGCGAAAACGGGGAAAACTGGAGCAGCTCAATCGCTTTCTCATGGGCGAGACGGGGCCGGAAATGGAGAGTTTTCTCTGCGCGGGCGAGGTCGAAGCGCTCGGTAATATTCGGTTCGTGATCACGCTGGATGCGGATACGCAGCTCTTGCGCGACACCGCCCGGCGGCTGATCGAGACACTGGCGCATCCGTTGAATCAGCCGCGTCTTTCCACGGACGGTCGCCGGGTGGAGCGGGGCTACACGATCATTCAGCCGCGGATCAGCGCGACTTTACCGAGCGCGACCGCGACCTGGTTTTCGCGCATTTTCGCCGATGCCCGCGGGATCGATCCCTACACGCACGCCGCCTCGGATGTTTATCAGGATTTGACCGACCAAGGGAGCTATCACGGCAAAGGCATTTACGATCTGCGCGCTTTCCATCGCATTCTCTCGGGGCGTTTCCCGGAGGCGCACTTATTGAGTCACGATCTCCTGGAAGGCAGCCACGTGCGCGTCGCCCTGGCCAGCGACATCCAATTGCTCGACGTCTTCCCTTCCAGCTACATCTCCTGGTGGCAGCGACAACATCGCTGGATTCGCGGCGACTGGCAGATCGCCGATTGGCTGCAGCGCCGCGTCCCCACCGGCACGGAGGGCGTCGTCCGCTACCCGCTCTCGACCTTCAGCCAGTGGAAAATCTTCGATAATTTGCGCCGCAGTCTCATCCCCGCGGCGACGCTTGCGCTCCTCGGGGTCGGCTGGTTTTTTTCCTCGCTGCCGCAAATGTGGAGCCTGCTCGTGGCCGGGCTGATGCTCTGGCCGGTGACGAGCAACCTGCTCGCGGTCATCCTCCATCCGCCGCCGCCCGGGACGCGTTTCTGGCGCACGCCGGGCGATCTGCTTTTGCGCTCTTTGCTCGCGGTGGTTTTCCTGCCGGATTACGCCGGGATGGCGTTGAACGCGATCGCGCTGGTCACCTTCCGCCGGTTGCGCGGGCACCGCTTATTTTTGGAATGGGAAACGTCCCAGACCGCGCATAGCCGGGCGAAGAATCAGCAGCGCCAGTTCCTCCTCGCGCGCGCCTGGATTCCGCTGGCCGCCCTGCTCCTGGGCGCGGCGGCGTGGGCCGCGGGCGGCGTCGCTCTCGTCTCGGCCGCGCCGTTTCTCCTCTTGTGGATGTTTTTTCCGGTCGCCGTGATCTTGATCAATCGCCCGGCTGTTTTCGCGCGCGGTGGCGTCTTGAGCGCGGCCGATCGCCGCGTCCTGCGCTCGACGGCGCGGCGGACCTGGCGCTATTTCGACGATTTCGTCGGGCCGCAGACCAACTGGTTGCCGCCCGACAACGTGCAGGAAACGCCGACCCGCGAGATTTTCATGCGCACTTCGCCGACCAATATCGGGCTCTGGCTGCTGGCCACGGTGGCGGCGAACGATTTCGGCTATCTCACGATCGACGACCTCATCGGGCGCAACCTCGGCACCTTCGAGACGCTCGATCAGCTGGAACGTTTCGAAGGGCATCTTTTTAACTGGTACGACATCGAAAAACGCGAGCCGCTTCATCCGCGCTACGTCTCCACGGTCGACAGCGGCAATCTCCTCGCCAGCCTCTGGACTTTGGCGGTGAGCTGCGAGGAAATGACCACTCGGCCGGTCCTGGAAGCGTCCGCCTTGCTCGGCCTGGCGGACACGCTCGAAGTGCTGCGGCAGGTCGCGGGCGCGTCCCCTCACCCGGCGTTTTCGGCGTTAACCAAGCTGCTCCTCACGCCGCCCGGTAACCTGCTCGATCTCATCCTGCGCCTACGGTCGGCGCGCGACCCGGCCCGGGAACTGGCGCAAACCTTTTTCCAGGATGCCTCCGATCCGCGGGCCTACTGGGCGCGGCAAGTCGAGCAGCAGGTCGAAGCTTGGAATGGCGTGATCGATAAATATCTGCGGCCGCTGGAAATTCTGGCGGCGCCGCCGGCGCAGTTAATGTCGTTAGGCGAAAGCGCCCACGAATGCCGCCGCGACGCGCTCGTCGCTACCTACTCGCTGCGTAACCTGGCCGGGCGCGAGATCGCCGGGCTCCCCACCCTGCTCGCATTTCAGCCCCGCCAGGAAGAGCTCGATCTGCCCCCGCCGGTGCGCGAATGGCTCGACCAATTGAGCGCAGCGGTGGAGGAAGCGCGGCAAAACGCGGCCGCGCAACTGGCGCAAATCGAACAGCTCATCGGGCGCGCCCGGCAACTGGAGCGCGAGATGGGCCTGGGATTTCTCTACGACGAACAGCGCCGCTTTTTCGCCATCGGCTACCAGGTGGGCGAACGCCGGCTGGACGGCTCGTTTTACGATTTGCTGGCGAGCGAAGCGCGCCTCACCAGCCTGCTCGCGATCGCGCGCGGCGACGTGCCCCTGGAACATTGGTGGGCTTTGGGCCGGCCTTTCGGTTCGGCTTACGGCCGGCTTCCCCTGCTCTCCTGGAGCGGGACGATGTTCGAGTATCTCATGCCGATTTTGTTCACCCGCACGCACGAGAATTCCCTGCTCGATCGCGCCTGCCAGGATGCGGTCCACTGCCAGATCGCCTATGGCGAAAAGCGCGGGGTGCCCTGGGGCATCTCGGAATCCGCCTTCAGCGCGGTCGATCGGAATAACGTTTATCAGTACCGCGCTTTTGGGGTGCCCGCGCTGGCTTTGAAGCGCGGCCAGGAACGCGATCTCGTGGTCGCGCCCTACGCCTCCGCCCTCGCCCTCGGCGTCCAGCCGGTCGCCGCTTTGAAAAATTTGCGCCTCCTCGCGACCGGCGGCGAAGGGCCGGCGCTGGGCGACTACGGCTATTTCGAAGCGATCGATTATTCCCGGCAACGCGAGCCCGGCGGCGCGGCCGGGATCGTGGTGCATTGCTTCATGGTCCATCACCAGGGCATGTCGCTGCTCGCTTTCGATAACGCTTTGCATCAGGGCGTGATGCAGCGCCGTTTCCACTCCGATCCGCGCATCCGGGCGACCGAGCCGTTGCTGCACGAGCACATCCCGGCTTCCATCCTGCCCACGACCGGCTCCGCGCACGAGGAGCGGCCGCTGCCGCGCGTCACGCCGGTGGTCGGCGTCGCGGCTGCCTTGCCGCACACCGCCGACACGTCCACTCCGCGCACCCAGTTGCTCTCGAATGGCAACTGCTCCCTGATGGTGACGAATGCGGGCGGCGGTTATCTGCGCTGGCACGACTTCGACATCACCCGCTGGCGCGCCGACACCACTTCCGACGTGCCCGGCTCGGTCTGCTACGTACGCGATCTCGATCGTGGCACGCTCTGGAGCACGACCCATCAACCGGTGCGCCTGCCGAAGTCTCGTTACACCTGGTCTTTTACGCCCGACAAAGCCGAGTTCCGGCGCACCACCGAGCCGTGCGACACTTTTACCGAGATCACCGTTTCGGCGGAAGACGATGCCGAAGTGCGCCGGGTGACCTTGGTAAATATTTCGCGCAAGCCGTGTCAGCTCGAGATCACCAGCTACCTCGAACTCGCGCTCGCGCCGCACAAGACCGATCGGACGCATCCGGCTTTCAATAAACTTTTCATCGAGACGGAATGGCTTCCCCATTGCGAAGCGCTCCTCGCCCGGCGCCGCCAGCGCTCGCCGGACGATCGCGAAATTTGGGTGGCCCATCTCATGGTGACCGAGGCGACCCAGGAGGAAGCGCCGGATTTCGAGACGGATCGCGCCCGCTTTCTCGGTCGCGGGCGGACCCTGGAAAATCCGATCGCCCTGGAGGAAAGCCTAACGAAAAGCACCGGTTCCGTGCTCGATCCGATTTTTAGCCTGCGCCGGCGGGTCACGATCCGGCCGAATCAGCGCTTCCAATTTGCCCTCGTCACCGTGATGGCGGAGACGCGCGAGGCGGTCGTCGGGTTGGCCGAACGCTACTCGGAGTTTCGCGTCTCGACCCGCGCGTTCGAGACGGCCTGGACGCGGGCGCAACTCGAGCTGCGGCGCCTTCGCATCCACCCAAACGAGGTCCAGCTCTTCCAGCTTCTCGCCGGTCACATTCTTTTTCCGCAGCCGCAATTGCGGTCGCCGCTGGCCCGCCTCGGCAATTGTGGCGCGGGCCAACGCGCGCTTTGGGCCCAGGGCATTTCCGGCGACATGCCCATCGTCGTGGTCACGATCGCGCAATTAGCCGACATCGAACTGGTCCGTGAAGTTCTCATCGCCCATACTTTCTGGCATCTGCGCGGGCTCCAGGTCGATCTCGTCCTGATCAGCGAGGAACTCCCGAGCTACGAGGAGCCGCTGACCGATCATCTGCGCCGGCTCGCCGAAGCGCACGCGCAGCTCACCGGGGTCGATCAGCCAGGCGGCGTTTTTCTCCGGTCGGCCAGCCGCATGGCCAAGGAAGATCTAGTCGTCATTCATACGGCGGCCCGGGCCTTTCTAGTCGCGGCGCGGGGAAATCTCCGGCAACAACTGGCGGCGACAGCTCCCCTTGCGCCGCAGCGCGCGGTGCGGCCGCCGGGCGGGCAGTTCAGCGAGGAGCTTTCGACGCCGTTGCCCTTTATGGAGCTGGATTATTTCAACGGCATCGGCGGCTTCACCCACGACGCCAAGGAATACGCCATCTATCTCGGCCCCGACACGCAGACCCCGGCGCCTTGGGTCAACGTGATGGCTAATCCGAATTTCGGCACGCTCGTCTCGGAAGCGGGCAGCGGCTTTACCTGGTTCGGCAACAGCCAGAGCCATCGCCTCACTCCCTGGTCGAACGATCCGGTCTCCGATCCCGCGGGCGCGGCGATTTACATCCGGGACGAGGATCTCGGCGTCTTCTGGTCGCCCACGCCGTTGCCCATCCGCGAGCGCGACGCCTACCGCGTCCGGCACGGCCAGGGATATTCCATTTTCGAGCATCACAGCCACGCGATCGATCAGGAGCTGCTGACTTTCGTGCCGGTGGACGATGGGGGCGGATTACCGGTGCGCCTGCAGCGGCTGCGTTTGCGCAATCTTTCTTCGCATCGTCGCAAGCTCACTCTCACCTCTTACGCCACGCTCGTGCTCGGCCCAGTCCCGGAGGAAACGCGCATGCACGTCACGACGAAGTGGGATTTGCAGAGCCAAAGTCTTTTCGCCCGCAATCCTTTCGCGGCCGAGTTCTGCGACCGCGTGGCCTTTTCCACTTCCACCCCGCCGCCCGCTACTTTCACCGGCGATCGCGCGACCTTTATCGGCCGCAACCGCGACCTGCGCGATCCCAAGGCGATGGGTTTCGAAGAGTTGCCGGGCGATACGGGCGCGGGGCTGGATCCCTGCGTGGCGGTCCAACTGACGGTCGAGATCGAGCCGGGCGAATCCACGGATGTGATTTTTCTCTTTGGCGAAGCCGCGGATGAAAATGAAGCCCGCACGCTCGTGCAACGTTTTCGCGATCCGGCCAAGGTGGAGTCCGCTTTTCGGGCCACCTGCCGCTGGTGGGATCAACTCCTCGACACCGTGCAGGTCGAGACGCCCGAGCATTCCGCCAATTTGCTCCTGAACCGCTGGCTCCTTTATCAGACGCTTAGTTGCCGCGTCTGGGGTCGCTCGGCCCTCTATCAATCGAGCGGCGCCTTCGGTTTTCGCGATCAATTGCAGGATGTCATGGCCCTGGTCAACGCGGCGCCCCAGATCGCGCGCGCCCAGATTCTGCTCGCGGCCTCGCGGCAATTTGTCGAGGGCGACGTCCAGCATTGGTGGCATCCGGAGACGGGCGCGGGCGTGCGCACGAGGATCAGCGACGATCTGCTTTGGCTGCCTTTCGTCACCGCCCACTACGTGCGTGCGACCGGCGACGCGGCCATCCTCGACCAGGCGATCCCTTTCCTGGAAGGCCGCATCTTGGAGGAAAACGAGCACGAGCTTTTTTTCGTCCCGGCGATTTCCGCGACCAGCGCCAGCCTGCTCGAGCACTGTCGGCGCGCCATCACGCGGGCGACCAGCGCAGGGCCCCATGGGCTTCCGCTGATCGGGACGGGCGATTGGAACGATGGGCTGAACCGGGTCGGCGCCGGGGGCAAAGGCGAAAGCGTCTGGCTTGGGTGGTTCCAGATTTGCGTGCTCAACGATTTCGCCGCCATGCTGGACCTGCGCGGCGCGGAGGAAGACGCCGGGATTTGCCGGATGCGCGCCGAGCGTCTGGCCAAAAAGATCGAGACGGAGGCTTGGGACGGCGCTTGGTATCGGCGCGGCTACTTCGACGATGGCCGTCCGCTCGGCTCGCAGGAGTCCGTGGAAGCGCGGATCGATTCCATCGCGCAATCCTGGGCGGCAATTTCCGGCCTGGCGGATCGGGAACGGGTCGAGCAATCGCTCCGTTCGCTCAACGAATATCTGGTGCGCGAGAAGGATAAGATAATTCTGCTCTTTACTCCGCCCTTCGATAAGACTCCGCAGGATGTAGGTTACATCAAAGGCTATCCGCCCGGAGTGCGCGAAAACGGCGGCCAGTACACCCATGCCGCCGCCTGGGCCGCGCTGGCCTATGCGCGACAGGGAGACGGCGATAAGGCGGTCTCCCTTCTCCGCATGCTCAATCCGATCGAACATGCGCGCGAGCAGGAGGATTACGAACGTTACAAAGTAGAGCCTTACGTGATCCCAGGCGACGTCTACGCGCTCGCCGGTCACGTCGGCCGCGGCGGCTGGACGTGGTATACGGGAGCAGCCAGTTGGATTTATCGGGTTTGGCTGGAGGAAGTGCTAGGGTTTAAGCGTCATGGGGAAAGACTCACAATCGATCCCGTTATTCCGAAAGACTGGCCGAGCTTTCGCATAAGATACCGGCATGGCTCGACGCCCTATGAGATCACCGTGGAAAATCCCGAGCACCTTTCTCAGGGAGTTGTTTCGGTCCAGTTGGATGGAGCCGGCGTCGAAGAGAAGATCATTGCGTTGCAGGATGATGGTCAACCGCACACCGTCCTCGTCCGGCTGGGGTCAAAGACCTAATGGGCTCTCCCTTTGCTTCTAATTTCTGAGCGTGGATGCCCTGGTCATGTCGGATATCCCGAAGCTATCGGATTTTCTTGCCCGAGGCGCTATCTACGCTTTGGGCGACGATCGTTTTTGCATCGGATGGGAGTCAGCTCAGATAGCTCTGGAAAGTCCTGCCCCATTTCGATTTCTCTCCCCGGAATTTTTTTTCGGGTCGGCCGATGAGAATAACTGGCTCCCCCGGAATCAAGCCATCGTTCACCGTGAAACTTTGGCGCAGGCTCTGAGCGTTTGGCTCGCGCAATCGGAGGACGATCCTACTTGCGAATGGCAAGCCACCCGGGAAGCATTCCTCACCCAGTTTAATGCACTGAAAGACTTGATTGGGCGCGGGGCTGTTTCCAAAGGTGTGCCGTATGGACAATTGCAGGGTTTGCTCCCGGTCAACCCGACCTGGGTCGCGCGGCGTCTGCAAACCGCCCTTCGCGAAGGAACGTCCGCCAGCCTTTACGGCCTCTGGAATGGGAGCCAAGGCCTGATCGGTTGCAGTCCAGAGCGGCTCTGCGAGTACGATGGAGAGACTAGGATTCTCACCGGCGAAGCCGTGGCCGGGACGATTCCTTTGCAGGGTTACAAGCCCGGAGCCTTGTTCGATGACGGTAAGGCTGTTCAGGAACATTCGTTAGTCGTGGACGACCTGGTCGACCGGTTGAGCGGCCTGGGCCCCGTCCAAGTGGGTCCCACTCAGGAGTATCAAGTTCCGGGACTAGTCCACCTCAAAGCGCATCTTCGTGTCGAGATAAGGCAGGGCGGACTTACTTTAGAGGAGGTCGTGCGGCGCCTGCACCCCACCGCAGCCCTGGGCGTCTATCCGCGCACTGCTGCCGGTAGAGCGTGGCTTAAGGAGGCTGACCGCGGCCTGCCACGCTGGCGATTCGGCGCCCCTTTCGGAGTAAGTCAAGCCGGCTCCCAAGGTTCTGCAACGGAAGGAAACTTCTCGTGCCTCGTAGCGATTCGCAATGTGCAATGGCGCGCGCAGGATGTCCGCATCAACGCTGGCTGCGGAGTAGTCGAAAGCAGTCAACTCGAAGGAGAATGGCAGGAATGTCTGGCCAAGATTCAATCAATTAGAAATCTTCTAGACCTATGAATGTTGCGCTGGCCTGCCGCATCGCAGAAAAACTCCTCGAGCTGGGAGTGACGGAGATCTGTCTTTGCGCCGGTGGTCGTAACGCCCCCCTCGTGGTAGCCCTGCAAGCCTGTCCACAAATTCTCGTGTGGCAGTTTTTCGAGGAGCGAGCGGCTGCCTATTTTGCTTTAGGGCGAAGTGTCTCGCATGGTCGCGCGCCGATCGCCATATGCACGACCTCGGGCACCGCCGCGGGTGAGCTTTTGCCCGCGATCATGGAAGCCTACTACTCCGGCGTGCCCTTAATTGTCGTCACCGCAGATCGGCCCCGTTGTTTCCGTGGGACCGGAGCTCCGCAGAGTGCCGAGCAGGTAGGAATGTTTTCGCATTATGTAAAAGAGACCTTCGACGTCGCGAGAATCGAAGAGGTTGAAAGCATCGATTTGCGCGAGCCGACACCGCTCCACATCAACGTTTGTTTTGCGGAACCGCTCCTCGATGGCCCCGCTAAAATTCGCCCTATCGTCACGGCGAAAAGAATCTCGCCTGAACAAACCCCTGACGGCCGTCAACTGACGGAAGCTCTCAGCCCAATCACACGACCTTTGCTCATCCTCTCGCAGTTACCACCTCATCCCTTGATTTCGCAGTTAGCTCGCGCAGATAACTGCCTAATCTACGCGGAAGGTCATTCGCAACAGCGCCAGACGAAGGGGGCCCTTTTACGCGCGGGATCCGATAGGTTGCCGGCCTTGATCTCAAAGGGCGCAATTAATGGTATCATTCGTCTCGGTGGAGTGCCCACTCTGCGTCTCTGGCGAGACTTGGAAGATCGCTTTCCACGGCTACCCGTCGTCTCGCTTTGTTCGCCGACGTTTTCTGGCCTGTCGCGGCCGAGCGCCGTTTTCCCATTCCTCGATGCTCACCTCGAAATCCTGTGGTCGCATCTGGCGAGCTGCGATGAGAGTCAGGTCAAAGAAGCGCTCGCAGCGGACGCGGCCAACTTCGCGCAGCTTAATCGACTGCTGGAGCTGCATCCGGAATCGGAGCCGGGCTGGATCCGCTGGATTAGCGACAATCTCTTGCCAGAAACAAGAGTGTTTCTCGGCAACAGCCTGCCGGTTCGGGAGTGGGACCTGGCCGCCGGGTTTGGCGAGAAACATTTCGATATCCAGTCCTCCAGGGGACTTAACGGTATCGATGGCCAAATCTCGACTTTTCTCGGATGGGCCAGTCAACCAGGACCCAACGTCGGAATCTTCGGCGATTTGACCGCCTTATACGACCTTTCGGCGCCTTGGATCCTGAGACAAGTTTCAGATCTGGAGATAAAAATAGTTATCATTAACAACCGGGGCGGCCAAATCTTTGACCGAATGTTCGGCAACCCTTGGTTTATCAACGCGCATGATCTGAGTTTTGAGCATTGGGCCAGGCTCTGGGACCTGCCATACGTCCGAGGCAAGGAAATGCGCGCGTCGACCGCCCGCCAAATGGTCGTCGAGATCCAACCAAGTCCGGAGGCGACCAAAGCATTCTGGCGGGAGTACGCTCAGTGAAAACGCGAACGAAGCCTTACGCGCTCTTCCTTCATGGCTTCTTGGGCCAACCCGCTGACTGGAGTCAGGTCCTTGAACACATTCCCAATCTGCCCAATTGGGATATTTGCTGTTTTAACTTGTGGGACGATCTCCCGCTCCTGGAGTTTGGTTCCATGGAGGAGTGGGTCGATGCTTTGGCTGATAGGTGTCGACCGATCTTGCCCATTTTTCTTTGTGGATACTCGTTGGGAGCCCGCCTGGCGATGGCCTTGGTTTGCCGACATCCCGATTTGATCGGAAGCCTGGTTGTGATATCGGGGCACCCGGGGTTCCTTTCTGAGTCTGAGAAAAGCCTGCGTAGCCTGGACGACCGTCGATGGGGTGAGATTTTCGTGGATAAGCCCTGGCCTGAGGCGATCGACCTGTGGAATCAGCGCGAGGTGTTTGGTGGACATCAAATCCGTCCCGCCGCCGGTTCCCTTTCGCCGTTGCAGCTGCAGCGTTCTCTGGAGATTTTCAGTCTGGGCAGGCAGCCCGACCTGCGTCCTTGCTTGCAGAAACTCGAGATGCCAGTTTTGTGGATCGTGGGAGAGAACGATTCAAAGTTCATGCGACTGACTAGGGAGAGCTGGATCGCAGAATCTCCCATCATCGTGCAAGCGATTCCGGATTGCGGGCATCGCGTGCCGCAGGAGAAGCCGCGAGAGTTGGCCGCGCTGCTCGGCCCTTTTTTCACCCTGAACACTTTGACTGGAGGAGACGCATGACTGACGGTTCACTAACGCCTGAGCAATGGCAAAGTTTAGGAGCTTACTCGGATATTATCCTTGAGAAGACCTCTGACGGGGTCGCCAAGATTACGATTAATCGGCCGGAAGTGCGCAATGCTTTCCGGCCGCTGACTGTGGCGGAGATGCAGCAGGCCTTTTCCATCTGTCGGGACGACCCTTCGATCGGTGTCGTTATTCTCACCGGCCAGGGCCCGCTCGCTTTCTGTTCCGGAGGGGATCAAAAAGTCCGTGGCCATGCCGGCTACGTCGGCGAAGATGGCGTGCCTCGATTGAATGTTCTGGATCTGCAGAAGCAAATTCGTTACCTGCCCAAGCCAGTCATCGCCATGGTCGCCGGATACGCGATCGGCGGCGGACATGTCCTGCATGTGGTCTGCGACCTAACGATAGCGGCTGATAATGCGCGCTTTGGTCAGACTGGTCCCAAAGTCGGCTCATTCGACGGAGGCCTTGGCAGCGGCTATCTGGCTCGCATCGTCGGCCAGAAGAAAGCACGCGAAATTTGGTATCTCTGTCGTCAGTATGATGCTCAGGAAGCTTTGGCGATGGGGCTCGTTAATGCCGTGGTGCCGCTGGCCGGGCTTGAAACAGAAACGCTCAAGTGGTGTCGCGAAATACTTCAGCATTCACCACTCGCTTTGCGCTGCCTGAAGTCAGCCCTGAATGCTGATTGCGATGGTCAAATAGGCCTGCAAGAGTTAGCCGGTAACGCGACTCTCTTGTATTATATGAGCGAGGAAGCGAAAGAAGGTAAGAATGCATTCATCGAAAAGCGCCGGCCAGACTTCAGCAAGTTCCCTCGCCTTCCTTAAGTATTTCTTCTTTGCCTGTCGCCCGAAAACTCTTTCGGCTGCGATCGTTCCTGTGGTCGTCGGCGTGGCGGTGGCTGATTCTCTGGGCTTCGCTGTGCGCTGGCCCATCGCCACCTGCACGCTCTTCTCCGCTCTCCTGATTCAAATTGGAACAAATCTTTTCAACGACGCGCTGGACTTCGAAAAAGGCGCCGATACTCACACCCGGCTGGGACCACGCCGCGCCACCCATATGGGTTGGTTTAGCCCGCGTCAGCTCAAGCTAATGGCTACGGGCTCTTTTTTCCTGGCGGCCCTCGTAGCCATTCCTTTGGTCGTGCGGGGCGGATGGCCGATCGTGGTTGTCGGGCTGGTTTCGCTGCTCTCGGGCTATCTCTACACGGGCGGCCCCCGGCCCTTGGCTTACAGCGGTTTAGGCGATCTCTTCGTGCTTCTATTCTTCGGTTTGGTCGCGGTCATGGGAACGGTTTACCTGCTCACCGATAGTTGGCCCTGGGAAGCCATGATAGCGGGAATCCAGGTCGGAGCTTTGGCTACGGTATTAATCGCGATCAATAACTATCGCGACATGCTCACAGATCGGGCGGCTGGCAAAATGACTTTGCCTGCTCGCTTCGGCCCCTGGTTTGCCAGGTCTGAAATTGCGTTGATGTTCGTGCTCGCCTTTGGCCTGCTTTTCTATTGGCTGAATCCGCATTCCTTGCTCCTTTTCCTTCTTTTTGTCCCGTCACTGGCTTTAGCCGCCCGTATCATCGCGCGGGTCTGGTCGAGCCATCCAAGCGAACAGATGAACCGGTTGCTCCATCTGGCGGCCCTGGCCCAGATGACCTTCGGCCTGGCATTGACCGGCTTACTCGTCTGGAGCACTCATCCCGCATAATGTCCGCTGGCCTTTGGTATCACCTCTATGGCTTGCGATTTGGAAGCTCCGATGATCGTGCGCAAGGGGCGTTGCTTAAGTATTGTTTTGACAATGATTTGGTCGGCTTTGCCAGTCTCTCGGCATGGCCTCGCGCAGGCGATCGCACTCTGGACGAAAAGCTGAAGGATCTGAGGAACAATCCGTCGATGGAACCGCAATGGAGTTGGGCTTCGCTGGATGCACAGTGGCGCGCCGAGAAACGACCGGCCCTGCCGATTGAATCTCACTTCCCCCAGAGTCACTGGCACATGCGTGGCGCAGATTTGCGCAATCCAGAACGCTGGGCGGAACTCGTTGCGGGCGGCTACTATTATTGGAAGGTCAAAGTCGCCCCGTCCAGCTTCGAGGCTATTCCCATTGCAAAGATCGCGAAGTTTGCCCACGCTAACTCGGTAAAGTTACGTCTCGATGGCAATGGCGCTTTCGGTTCCATCGCGGAGCTGGAATCATTTGTGAGTCCACTGGCCGAAATGAGAGCAATCGACTTTTTTGAAGATCCTTCGCAGGACAGCAATCTTTGGGCGGAAATTAAACGGAGGTGGGGAATCCGTCTTGCCGCCGATTGGTTATGTTCGCGGGATTATCCCTGCGACCTGGTGATTCATAAACCGAGCCGCGACGCTTCCGTGCCTGACGAAAGGGATTTTGTTATTACGACCTCTTTCGATCACCCTCTCGGTTTGAACTACACGGCATATAGAAGCTTGCAGCTCAAGGACCATCCCCACTTGCGAATGCCTCTTGGAATCAACCATCCAGACCTCTACACCTGTGACGGTGTCGCGAGTGAGATAACGCTTGGCGCGATCGGGTTCGGATGGCCGGACTTGCTCAACAATGTGACATGGCGCCGACTATAGATTGGCAGTCCAGTAAGTCTCACCTCCTGCTCAATCCCGCGCGCAGCGAGGCGGGCGCCCTGCGCCTGGACATGCTCCCGCAATTGCCAGGTCATCTTTGGCTCGCTACGAGCGGCACTTCCGCCAACCGTTCCGCCTTCAAGTTGGTCGCGCTTTCCAAACGGGCCTTTCTCGCCTCCGCGGCGGCCGTCAATGCTCATCTCCAGGCGCGACCTGAGGATGGCTGGTTCCTGGCTTTGCCGGAGTTTCACGTGGGAGGCCTGAGCGTCTACGCCCGGGCACACCTCTCTTCTGCTCCAGTCACGCCCTGGCCTGAAGTAGGCAAGAAGTGGAACGCCAAACGCTTTTACGCTGATCTCTGCGATTCGAACTCAGCCTTTGTTTCCCTGGTGCCGACCCAAGTCTGGGACTTGATCGATCTGAAATTATCGGCTCCTGGCTCTCTTAAAGCCGCGATCGTCGGCGGAGCGGCCTTATCCCATGCCTTCTATGAGCGCGGTCGAGTCTTAGGCTGGCCGCTCTTGCCTACTTACGGCTTCACGGAATGCTGCTCCCAAGTCGCCACCGCCGAACTGGAGTCGCTGAGGGGCATCGCGGCGGCGCCGTTGCGGATTCTCTCCCACGTCAAGGTCAGACGGGAGGCTGATCTGACCCTCTCGGTCAAGTCTCCCAGTTTACTCACTGGGATCGCAACGATCACCGGCCAGAAAGTGCAGTTCTGTGATCCCAAAGATAGCGGTTGGTTCCACACCCAGGATAAGGTGACCGTGGACGGCGATTATCTGTCCTTTCTTGGCCGAGGCGACGGCTGGGTGAAGATCAATGGCAAGAGCGTTTCGCAAATGGCGTTACAAGAGCTGCTCGAGAAAGTCATGTCTGAATCGGGCTGGCGCGAGGAGGCGGCGATCGTCATGCTGCGCGATCCTCGCCGAGGCCATCGCGTGGCCTTGGCTATGGCCACCCAGGACAGGGCGTTGCTGGACGCAGTGACGAGCAAATTCAACCAGGAAGTGCTACCGCACGAAAGAATAGGGACAAGTTACCCTGTCTCTTGTTTGCCTCGAACGGATCTGGGCAAAGTAAAACTAACCGAGCTCGCCGCGATGCTGGCCTAGAGCGTGTCATGCACTTTGACCGGTGAAATCCGGCCGACCGGGAGGCGAAGCCTGTCCGCCGTGGCGCGAGCTTATAGCTTGCGAGATTCCGATAGGGAAAACGTCCCGGTTGACCACTCTCGCAAGCTAGAAGCTCGCGCCACGGACAAACCGACGTGCTGCTCCGGGATTTCCGCTCAAAACAGCCCGGAAGAGTTCGAAGCTACCTGGCGTTATCCAATTACTTTGAAAGGGAAGGGCGAGGCGCTGACTGTAGACGCCTCCCTCTGGGAGGCGCGGGTAAGTGCGTGGTATCCCCAAGCCGCGTCGATACCCGCGCTTCGCAGAGCGAAGCGTCTACAGGTGACGCCCCCCAAGCACCCGCGACGATTGAAGTGCAGGCTCTAGAGAGTGTCATGGACTTTGAGTCAACGGTGGGGCGTTGTAGCGTCCGCTGTCCCCAGCGGAAATGCCTCGCCCCAAAGCGAAATGCGCTGAGGACAGCGCACGCTACAACCGCGTCCCGTGCGCTGGCGTGGGCCATCGAGGCGCGAAAGTTGATGACACGCTCTAGGGCTCGGGTTCCAGTGTGGAACTGCTTCCGAGTCGTTGCTCCTCCAGAGCCTGGCGGAGGGATGCCGGTATCGGAATTTTACCAAAGTCTTTCTTCTCGACGAAGACCGACGTCAGGCTGACGACCGCGCAGCGCTTTTCTTCGGAGAGGAAAGTGTAGGTGTGGGTGAATGATGACGTCCCAACCTTCATGACCCGCGTCTGAATCTCTCCTTCGCTTCCCCCTCGCAAAGGCTTCAAGAAGTCGACCTGGAGAGCGCGAACCGGGACGATCCATTCCGCATTGTTAAACCATTCATTCCAATCTACGCTCAGTCGCTCCCGCACGAAGTTCTCGTAGGCACGGTGGGCCAGCTCGAGGTATCTGCCGAAAAACATGACCCCGCCCATATCGGTATGAGAAAATTCAACCTGAAAGCGCATAATTATCTAGCGGGCTGTGGCAACCTCACAGGGCGCTGCCGCTCCACTTCAATTTCTGCCGGGCCACGTTGAAGAACGAAACCCCCGGCAGGACCGCCAAGGGCAATGTCTTTTCCGCCTTCCGAATCCGCACCACCTGGCCAAACTCCAAACTGATCGGGCTCCGCCCATCGACGGTCAGGTAAACCGGGTAATGCGGCTCGCTCGATTCCACCTCTATAACTGAGCTATCTTCCACGATGACCGAGCGATTTGTCAGCACATGCGGGCAGATAGGAGTCACGACAAAAACGCCTGACTGTGGGGCAAGAATAGGTCCGCCGGCCGAGAGCGAGTAAGCCGTCGATCCCGTAGGAGTGGCGATGACTAACCCATCCGCATTATACTCGGTCAGCGCCTCGCCGTTCACTCGCGTGTGCAAGCGAATCAAACGCGAGACTTCTCCTCGACTGATGACGGTGTCGTTGAGCGCCAGCGCTTCCCGCGCCCAACTATCTCCTCGGCCGATTTCCACGGATAAAAGGACGCGTTCGCTGAAGGATAGCTCTCCTTTGATGATGGTCTCGACCGCCTCCTGGTAGGCGGATGAGTTAAGGCAGGTAAGGAATCCCAAAGAACCGATGTTGATTCCGAAAATGGGTTTGATCTCGCCTCCCAGGCCACTGACCACGTTGAGAATCGTCCCGTCGCCTCCGAGGACGACGAGAAGCTCGGTCGCCGCGCCGAGCTGGGCTATCGAGTATCTGGAGTCGATCCCCACGAGAGCGCCGGTCGCCGCTTCCAGCTTCACCTCCACGTGGGCCCGCTGGAATTCCTCCAACAAACGCTGGATTAGCTCGGCCGCGCCGGCTTTTCCGGTGTGCGCGACTATTCCGAGGCTTTTTGGAGACATATAAAGAATTCTTGGTTCCCGTCGGCGCCCGTGATGGTGGAAGCGAAGAGGCCTCGCACCGTTGCCCCGAGGGTTGGAGCGAAGGTGGCGATCTTTTCCTGCGCTTTCCTATGCAACTCGGGCAAGCGCACGATTCCGCCTCGGCCCACGTCTTGCCGGGCGAGCTCGAATTGCGGCTTGATCAGAGCAACGATCACACCGTCTGCAGTTAGCAACTCGACGGCGTTGGGCAAGATCAAAGTAAGAGAAATAAACGAGACATCGATCACGCAAAGATCGATCGGCTCGGGGATTTCCCTCCGCGAAAGGCTCCGCGCATTCGTCTTTTCCAGGGTAACGACGCGGGCGTCGTCGCGAATCTTCCAGGCTAGCTGTCCATGGCCGACGTCGATCGCGTAAACCTTGTCCGCGCCATGCTGAAGCAGGCAATCGGTGAAGCCGCCGGTCGAAGCCCCGATGTCGAGGCCGACTTTCCCTGTGCAGGCGATGGTAAAATGCTCCAGCGCCCCTTCCAGCTTGATCCCGCCCCGGCCGACGTAGCGCGGACGGGCAGCGACGGTGAGTTCATGGGCTTCCAGCACAGAATCCGAAGCTTTGACGGCTTTCTGGCCATCGATCGCCACCTCGCCGGCCATAATCGCACTCTGCGCCTGCTGGCGCGTCGGAAAGAGACCTCGCTGCACCAGAGCAAGGTCGAGTCGCATTCCTTTCGCCATCTCTTAGTCGGCCAAAACGGCTGAAATCTTCCTATAACTATTTACAGTAATAAGCTCTTTAACCGATTGTTTAAGAATTGATAACGCTGATTTTAGCTGATCAGAGCCAATGCAGAGAGGCGGCATGAGTACCACCGTTTCACGGATTGGGCGAGTGAGCAGCCCGAGAGCGCGCGCCCGCAGGCAAACCGCGCTCGCCGTCTTGGCGTCCGGGAGATCGATGGCCCCGATCAAGCCAATGGATCGGGCGTTCTCCTGGGAAATCTCAGCGAGGCCGCCGGAGAGCTGCGCCGACTTCATGGCGACGGAGGCTAGCGTTCCTTCGTCACGGAAGATCTGTAAACTGGCCAAAGCGGCCGCACAGCCGAGGGCGCTTGCAGTATAACTGTGGCCGTAAAAGAGCGTGGCCGCCGCCCCAGGCTGCATAAAAGGTTCGAATACTTCTTTGGAAATTAACGTAATAGCCAATGGTAAATATCCACCGGTTAAGCCTTTAGCAAAAACGTAGATATCCGGGTGTACGCCCTCGTGTTCACAGGCGAACATTCTTCCCGTCCGTCCGAACCCGGTCATCACTTCGTCGGCGATGAGGAGCGTCCCAGCCGAATCACACCAGGCCCGCAGCTCCCGCAAGGTCCCGGAAGGCCAAATCTTCATCCCCGCCGCCCCTTGCACGACCGGTTCGATAACAACAGCGGCGACCTCCTCCGGCCGATCCAAAAGGCGGAGTTCCTCCAGCGAACCGACACGTTCGACCGGCACCGCGTCCGCCCCGCCGCCAAACATCGCGGCCGCGCCCAGACTGGCCGCTCCCGCCGTGTCGCCATGGTAACCATCCCGAAAAGAGACGAACCCGCGGCGTTTTGATCCGGTTAATTTCCAGTATTGGCTGACCATCCGCAGGGCGGCTTCGATCCCGGTCGAGCCGTCGTCGGAGTAGAAGACCCGGCCAAATTTATCCCGGGGAAAAAGCTCGACGATTTCCCGGGCCAATTGAATGGCTGGCGGATTCGTCGTTCCGAGAAACGAAGTATGAGCCACCCGCTCAAGTTGCTCGTGGATTGCGGCGTTGATACGCGGGTGATTGTGCCCGTGGATGTTGGTCCAGATCGACGAATTCCCGTCAATATACTCGCGACCCCGGCTGTCGCGGACGATTGCCCCCTCCCCGGCCACGAGCACGATCGGCTCATGCTCCGGCGCGCACCAGGCGGCCATCGAGGTGAAAGGATGCCATACGAATCGCTTGTCGTCCGCGATCAGTTGCGCGGTGTCCCAGCTACTCATCGCGAGTCCGGTCGCGCAGCATCTTGTCGATCGCGTCGAAATCCTCCGCCGAAGCCCGCCGCCGCTGATATTTCCGAAAGATGATGTCGCGCAGCTCGCGCAGATCGTCGAGGAGCGGCTGGTCGTAATAGGTCCAGCTTTCTTCGTCGCGGAATTTGGCCTGGAATTTCCAGTTGCCGCCAAACTTGGTCACCCGGACCTCGCGTTTGCGGCCTTCCTCGTCGCGCGAGGTCCATATGTGTTGACTGCGCATAGCGGGGGCTCCTTACATTAGCACCCTTGAAAGACGCGGCCAGACTGTTGCTTTACCTCTTCGGCGTGGTGCTGCTCGGCGCGCTCCTGGCCCCTCCGCTCTTCTGGCTCGGCCAGGCAGTCATCGCCCGCGGGATCCTGCCCAGCCTGGCCCGCTTCGATTTCGACAGTTATTTCCATCGGGCCGTTTTGGTGGCGGCGCTGGTTTTGCTCTGGCCGCTTTTGCGCTCGCTCCGGGTGCGGGGCTGGCGCGACCTGGAGCTGGAGAAAAACCCGCGCGCCGCAGCGGACCTCGGAGCGGGCTTCGCCATCGCGGCGCTGCCTCTGCTTGGCTGCGGCCTCGTTCTGATCGTTCTTCCACTTTATTCGCTCCGGCCGGCTTTTCTCTGGCACAAAATGCCGACCGTGCTGGTCGCGGCCACGGTCGTGCCGGTGCTGGAAGAACTTCTTTTCCGCGGCTTCATCCTGGGCGTCCTCCTGCGCAGTTGTTCGCGGGGCGCCGCGGTCCTGCTCACCTCCGCGCTCTTCGCCCTCGTCCATTTTCTGAAATCGCCTAACGAGAGCACGCCTCCCGCGGCCGTTGATTGGCTTTCCGGTTTCGTCTCGATCGCTCATTCCTTCACCCAGTTCGGCCAGCCGTTTCTGATCGTGGGCGGTTTGCTCACGCTCTTCGCCATTGCCTGCATTTTGGCCGACGCCCGTTTGCTGACGCGCTCGCTCTTTCTCCCCATCGGGCTCCACGCCGGCTGGATTTTCGCCAACGGCCTTTTCAGCAAAGCGGCCCATCGCGAGGCCCTCGCGCTCCCCTGGCTCGGGAAAGACTTGCTCGTCGGGATCGTGCCTCTTAGCATCGCGCTCGCCAGTTGGGCTCTCCTGCGCGGCTGGGTGCAATATGCCCGCCCGCGCTTTCCAACTGCCCTTTCGCGGACTCGTTAGTCTCTTTTATCCGGCCTCCTGCGCGATTTGCGTGGGGCCGGTGGGAGCGGGCGAATACCTCTGCGGCGCTTGCGCGAAGGAGGTGCCGCAGTTGCCCCCGCCGTTCTGCGCGAAGTGCTCGCAGCCCTTCGATGGCGCTTTTAGCGATGCCTTTACCTGCGCCAATTGCCACGATCGGGTGCTCCACTTCGCCGCGGCCATCTCGGCGTATCGCAGCCGCGGCGTCGTCCGCCAGGTGATGCACGATTTTAAATACGGCGGCCAACTGCACCTGCGCCGTTTGCTCGGCGGCTGGCTGTGCGCTGCCCTCGACGATCCGCGGCTGGCCGGCCGGCGTTTCGATTGCATCGTGCCGGTCCCGCTTCATCCCGCGCGGGAGCGGGAGCGCGGATTCAATCAAGCGCAACTGCTCGCGGACGTGCTCCGGTGGCGCATGCAGGTGCCGGTGCGCCCCCTCCTTCAGCGCATCCGTTACACCACCACCCAGACCCGCTTCGATCGCCAGGAGCGGATCGAGAATCTGGCCGGCGCCTTCCGTTTACGGCGCGGCGGCAACGTGCGAGATTTGCGGGTGCTTCTGGTGGATGATGTACTGACAACCGGCTCGACGCTGAGCGAATGCGCCGAGGTTTTGAAAAAATGCGGCGCGTATTCCGTGCACGCCGCGACCGCGGCGCGCGGTTAAACCATGGCCATTTTCAAAAAACCTGCGCTCAAAGCGCAGAACAAGAAAAAGCGCGAGATGCCGCAAGGTCTCTGGCAAAAATGCCCGGGCTGCGGCGAAGTCGTGCACGAGATCGAGCTGGCCGAGAACGATCGCGTCTGCCCGCGCTGCGATTATCATTTTACCCAATCAGCCAAGGAACGGATCGCCACGCTCTGCGATCCGGACAGCTTCGTGGAACTGGATGCCGGGCTGCGCTCGGTCGACACGCTCAAGTTCCAGGGCATGGCGAGCTACAAGGATCGGCTGCGTAAATATCAGGATATCACCGGCCTGATCGACGCCGTCCTGAGCGGCCACGCGCACATCGAAGGCTACAAAGTGGCCATCGCGGTGATGGATTTCAGCTTCCTCGCCGCCACCATGGGCTCGGTCGTCGGGGAACGCATCACCCGCGTGATCGAGTATGGCACGGCGCA
The DNA here is from genome assembly GCA_965217815.1 of Chthoniobacterales bacterium. GTDB lineage: Bacteria > Verrucomicrobiota > Verrucomicrobiia > Chthoniobacterales > UBA10450 > Palsa-1392. The sequence continues at coordinate 1,472,778 of CBDCJI010000002.1, read as the reverse complement.
ACGGGCGGCCGTCATCATCGTGAGCGCATCCGGCGGGGCGCGCATGTATGAAGGCATGCTCAGCCTCATGCAGATGGCGAAAACGAGCGGCGCCCTCGCCCTCCATGCGCAACAGCATCTGCCTTTTATTTCCGTCCTGACCAATCCCACGACCGCGGGGGTCATGGCCAGTTTCGCGTCGTTAGGCGACGTCATCATCGCCGAGCCCAAGGCGATGGTCGGCTTCGCCGGCCCGCGCGTAATCAAGGAGACAACGCACCAGGATTTGCCGGAGAGTTTCCAGACCGCGGAATTTCTCGAGGAACACGGGCTGATCGATCTGATCGTGCACCGGCGGGCCTTGCGTGCGCAGCTCGCGCAGTTGCTCGCCTACTTTTCCAACCCGCATTGAACTATCGCGAGGCGCTCGGTTGGCTCTTTGGGACGCAGCGCTTCGGGATCAAGCTCGGGCTCGAAGCGAGCCACCGTCTCTTCCGCGCGCTCGGAGTCGAGTCTTCGCCTAACGAATGCATCCTGCACGTCGCCGGGACGAATGGCAAAGGATCGGTCTGCGCGATGCTCGATGCCATTTGTCGGGCCGCCGGCCGGCGCACCGCGCTTTTCACCTCTCCTCACCTGGTCACTTTTCGTGAGCGGATGCAGGTCGATGGCGTGCTCATCTCCGAGGAGGAAGTGGCGCGCGGCCTCACGAAGATTCGGCAACTGGTCGCGGAGTGGGAACCGCACCCGACTTTTTTCGAGATCGCGACGGCTCTGGCTCTCGCGCATTTTCGCGCCGCGCGGGCGGAAGTGGTCATCCTCGAGACCGGGATGGGCGGCCGGCTCGATTCGACCAATGCCATCGCCGCGACCGTATCGGTTTTGACGCCGATCGACTACGATCACCAGAAATGGCTCGGCCACAGCCTGAGCGAGATCGCGCGGGAAAAAGCCGGCATCATCAAACCGCGCACGCCCGTCGTCTCCGCGCTCCAGGCGGAAGCAGCGGCGCAGATCATCCGGACGCGGGCGGCGGAATGCGCGGCGCCGCTCGAGTTCGTGAGGGAACCGTTCACGCGTTTTCCCGTGGGGCTGACCGGTTCACATCAAAAGGAAAACGCCGCCCTCGCGGTGGCGGCTTTGCGGGCTTCGCCGCTCCCGCTCGATGAGGCTGCGATCGAGCAGGGCCTGGCCACGGTGCAGTGGCCGGCGCGTTTTCAGCGCTGGAATGCGCGCACTGTGATCGACGGCGCGCATAATCCAGCCGGCGCGCGCAGTCTCGCGCGTGTCTGGCAGGAAACGTTCGGGGCGGAGCGCGCAACGGTCATTCTGGCGTCCTTGAATGACAAAGATGTGGCTGGCTTTTGCGACGCGCTGGCGCCCATCGTCGGACGCGTCCTCCTGCCTCGCATCCGGAGCGAGCGGGCGCTCGCGCCCTCGGATCTTCGCCTAACGATCGCGCAGCAGCTCCCGGCGGTGCCCGTTACGATCTTCGCTTCGTTCCCCGAAGCCTGGAGCGCGGCGCAGGAAGGGACCGGGCTGGTCCTCCTCACCGGTTCGCTTCATTTCGCCGGCGAAGCCCTCGCCTACCTCGGCGGGGAAGCGGCCGCCTTCGAAGAGTGTTTGCAATAACTGCGCTTGTAGCGTGCGCTGTCTCAGCGCATCCCGCGCTGCACGCTCAGATTCCGATGCGCTGAGACAGCGCACCCTACAATTACTTCCCGATCCAGCGGTAGTGGCTCTGGTAGTGGCCGAAACCGCTCTGGTAATTCACGTAGGTCGCGAGCGCGAGGAGCGGGAAATTTTGCCGGTACATGTCGTACTTTAAATAGAAGACGCGCGGGAAACCGGTCCCGGTAATTTCCGGCTCGTCCCAGGCGCCGTCGTCGCGCTGGGTGGAGAGCAGGTAGCTCAAACCCTGTTGCACGCTCAGCCGGTCGAGATCGCCGCAGGCGCAAAGGCCCATTAGCGCCCAGGCGGTTTGCGACGCGGTGCTCGCGCCTATGCCCTTGAGACCGGGATTCTCATAGGAAGCGCAGCTCTCGCCCCAGCCGCCGTCGTCGTTCTGGCAGCTTTCCAGCCAGTCGCGTCCGCGCAGGATCCAATCTTCCGTCATGTCCTCGCCGATCGCGCGCAGGCCGCGCAGCACCTGCCAGGTGCCGTAAATGTAATTGACGCCCCAGCGTCCGTACCAGGAGCCGTCGTCCTCCTGGGTCTCGCGCAAATAGCGGATCGCCTTGCGCACGAGCGGCCGGCCCGGGTTGAACCCGATGTAGCCTAACAATTCCAAAGTGCGCGCGGTCAGATCGCTGCAGGTCGGATCGAGGATCGCGTTGTGATCGGCAAAAGGCATGTCCTCGAGCCAGCGCCGGGTCACGTCCTTGTCGAAAGCGGCCCAGCCGCCGTCTTCGCATTGGAAGCTCAGTTGCCAGTCGAGGGCGCGCTGGAAAATCTTCGAGAGCTCCGCGGGTTCGTTAGGCTGAACTAGGCGCAGGGCCATCAGGACCATCGCGGTGTCGTCGGTGTCGGGATAAAAAACGTTGTTGTATTCGAAAGCCCAGCCGCTGCCCACGGCATGCGGATTGTTCATCGTCCAGTCGCAGCGGATCCGCACTTCCTTGTCGAGGAGCCAGCGCGCCGCTTTTTGCAGGGCGGGATGTTGGGCGGGAAAGCCGGACTCGGCCAGCGCGATCAGGTTAATGGCGGTGTCCCAGACCGGCGAAAGACAGGGCTGAATGCGGAAGTCCTCAGGATCATCAACGAAGAGCCCGGAGAAATCGGCCAAGGCCTTGCGGTAAACCGGATGTTCCCTGGCATAGCCGAGCGCGCGCAGAGCGATGATCGAGTTCAGCATGGCCGGAAAAACCGCGGCGAGCCCGTCGCTCCCCTCCCCGATACGTTCGAGCATCCAGCGTTCTGCTTCTTCGAGGGCGCGCTGGCGCAGGGCCCGGCTGTGCATCGGCTCGAGCCACTTGAGAGCGCGATCTGCGCGCAGGAAAAAATTGCGCCAGGTGAGGAGACGCTGATCGCGGGCCAGGGTGAAATCGTTATCCTCCGTCCCGACCGGATAGAGCTCGTGCAGTTGCTGGCTCTCCGGCAGCTCCCGGGTCGGTTTGAAATGATTGATGATGGCGAGCGGAATGAGCATGGCCCGGCTCCAGGAGGACATTTTGTAGATGTTGAAAAATGACCAGGTCGGGAGGAGCAGCATCTCGACCGGAATGGCCGGCAGATATTTCCAGGAGAACTGCCCTAACAATGCCAGGTACAGCTTGCTGTAGGTATTCATCCGCGGGATTCCGCCGAGCCGCAGGATGTTGGCGCGCGCTTCCTGCATGAAAGGCGCGTCCGGACTGTGCCCGGCCAGCTTGAGCGCGAAGTAGGCTTTGACGCAGGCGTTGATCTCGCTCGGGCCGCCGTAGTAAATATTCCAGCCGCCATCGGGGAGCTGGCGCTTGAGAATGTGCTTCACGCAGCGGCGTTGCAGCGTTTCATCGACCTCGTCGAGCCAGTGCATGAAAAGCACGTAATCGGAGCAGAGCGTGCTATCGACCATCAGCTCGCCGACCCAATGGCCGTCCGGTTTTTGCTGGCGGAGCAGGTTCTGCTGGGCCCGGCCGATCGCCGTGGCCAGCTCTTCCCGGGTGGCTGGGCGGGAGGTTTCCTCCTGCGCGACGGCGGAGAGCGAAATGATCTTCGCGGAGCGGCTACCCATGCCTCAAGAGGCTTTCGCCGCGGGTTCGGCTTGCTGGCCGGTGAGATGACCGTTCCCGGAGGTAACTCCGTTGTAGACGGCGATCTCGTTCCCTTTGCCGGTCGGGGCGGGTCTGGCGGCGAAGTTGAATTTCACCGTCTTCCAGGTGTCGCCCGGCTGCGCGTTCAAGCCCAGGCTGGCGGTCGGCTCGTAGCCGCAATGGGTCATGCAATTCTCGCAGCGCGGATCTCTGGCCACGCCGTCGACGACGCCGTATTTCTCCCAGTCGACATGCTCGAGCAGCTCCGCGTAGGAACTGTAGTGGCCTTTCGACCCGACCGTGTCGGTCATGAAATAACAAGGCGCTTTCCAGCCGCTGATGTTGCGGGTCGGGATCGCCCAAGCGGAGCAGGTGAGATCGCGTTTGCCGGCGAGGAACTCGAAATAAACCGGCGTCCCGAAAAAGGTGTAGCGCTGCATCCAATCTTCCATCCGGCTGAATTTCTTCACCGTCAGGTCGCGGGTGAGGAAGAAATTTTCCGGCTGCAGATTGAGCCGCGCGACCATGTCTTTCTTGGCCGCGTCGTATTCGTAGCCCGGCGTGATGGTGTGGCCGTCCACGCCAAGGTCGCTCAGGAAATCGAGCATCTGCTCGACCTCGTCCATGTCGGTTTCCTTGTAGATGGTGGTGTTCGTCGCCACCTGATAGCCCAGCTCCTTGGCCATCTTGATCGCGAGAATGCATTCCTTGAAAACGCCTTCGCGCTCTACGATCAGATCGTGCGTCCGTTCCAGGCCGTCGAGATGGACGTTCCAATACATCCAACTGCTCGGCGCGATCGTCCCCTTGGCCGGATCTTTGGGGCCGAGCCGGATGGCGGCGGCGTCCTTTTCCGTGAGCAAATGGGCGGCGAGCAGGTTGGTGATCTTTTCCTCCACGAAACTCCCGCGCTGCGCGTATTCGCCGGTCAGCCATTCGCGCATCTTCTTGCGCATAAACATGGCGTTGGTGCAGACGTAAACGATCCGCTTCTGCTCGAGCAGGCCGCTGATGAGCGCCTCGATCTGAGGATAAATGAGCGGTTCGCCGCCGCAGATCGAGACCATGGGCGCGTTGCATTCCACCGCGGCCGAGAGGCAATCTTCCAGGGGCAGAATATCCTTGAGGGAAGTGGAGTATTCGCGAATCCGACCGCAGCCGGTGCACGTAAGATTACAGGTGTGAAGCGGCTCGAGCTGCAGGACGGTGGCGAACTTTTTCGTTCCACGGAGCTTGTGACCGATGATGTAGGCGGCGATTTTGCTCGTTAGCGCCAGAGGAAATCTCATAGTTGCCGACGGTAACAAGCAGGCCCGGGCTGTCAATGGACGGGCACCCGGGCGTGCGTGACCTGGTTGCCAGAGAGATCGCACCCGCTTCTATTCCCCGATGGCACTTATTTCCGAAGTGAAAAGAAACGTCGCGGTCCTCGGCGCCTCGCCCAAGGCGGACCGTTATTCAAACCAGGCGATGCACTTGCTCAACCGATCCGGTTATCGCCCCATCCCGATCAATCCCGCTTTCGAGGAGATCGAAGGCGTGCCCTGTTTTCCGGCCCTCGCCGCCGTGAGCGATCCGATCCACACCGTCACCGTCTACCTGGGCGAGGCGCGCTCTACTCCGCTCATCGATGAGATTCTGGCCGCCAACCCGCAGCGCATCATCCTGAACCCCGGGGCCGAAAACGATGCCCTGACTGAGGCGGCGAGTAGTGTGGGCATCGAGATGGTCGAAGGCTGCACGCTGGTCATGCTCCGCACCGGGCTTTTTTGATCTGTTCCCGCGCCAGCGACGGTTTTTCCTTGCTAAAATGGCGGATGCTTTCTACAAGTCCCGCCATGAAATTTGGCCTTACGCTCAGCGTGCTCTTCGTTTGCCTGGCGTTCCCCCGCATCTCCAACGCGGTCAGCGTGGGGCAGACCGACACCTTTCAAGATGGCACCACGCAGAACTGGCAGAATGGCGGCGTGGGCGGCATCAATCCCGTCGTGAACATCGCGACGGGCGGCCCGGCCGGGCTCGGCGACAAGTTTATCCAGATCACGTCGGCGGGCGGCGGCGGCCCCGGCGGTCGTCTCGTCGCCTTTAATCGCCTGCAATGGCAGGGGAACTACATCGCGGCCGGCGTCACCTCGATCGAGATGGATTTGATGAACAGCGGCGCCACGACTTTATCCATCCGCATCGCCTTCCGGCTCGACCCCACGTTTGGCGCGCCTGGCTACTTGAGCACTTCGATTGAACTCGCGCCTGGGCAAGGCTGGGAGCACGCGGTCTTCTCTCTTTCGCCTAACGATCTGATCCCGGTCGATTCGCCTCCGCCCTACGACGATTTCTTCACGGGTCCGGGAGAATTTCGTATTCTCAGCGAGGTCGGCACCGGCAGCCTTAACGGCGACCCGGTCGCCGGGGTCCTTGGGGTCGACAACATCATGGCAGTTCCCGAGCCGGGCACTTTCGCGTTGCTCCCTCTCGCCGGTCTTCCTTTGGCGCTGAAACTGCGCCGGCGGCGGGCCTAATTCTCGGTCCCGAATTTTCAGGACCGCGCCGCAGCCGTGAGCGCACCGAGGGTTTCCTCAAAATTCCGGCCGAACGCGACGATCCCGTCCTCGTGCCCGGCCATCGCAAAAATCTTCCGCTCGCCCACGTCGGTTTCTCGGAAGAGCCGCTGCACTTCCCAAGCCATGGCCGGCGTGCCGTAGGCGACAGCGGCATTCGTAGCCGGGCCCTGCTCCTGTAGGCTGCGCCACAAACGCCGGTCGTGCGCATGGGCCACGACGCACACTTCCGGCGCCACCCCGTAGATCGCCGCGTGCGTGAGCGATTCCGCGGAGGGCCGCGCCCGCCCTTCATAGCGCAGCCAGTTTCGTGTGAAATCGGTGGCCACGACCTTCGCGTAATCCCCCAAGCCTAACGAGTGCAGGGCGCCCGTGCCGGTCCCGGTGATGAAAAAAGAAGCGCTCGCTCCCCCCCCGCAGGCTCAGGTTGCCAAAGCCCAGACCGCTCTCCTCGACCCCGAGCCAGCCGCGCTGGCGCAATTCCTGCCGGGCCGCGTTCAGTTCCGCGAAGCCGGGGAAGAGCGCCAGCTCACCCTCGCCCCTTTCGTCCTGGAACTTGAGCGCACCCGTTTCTTTCATTCCGCATGCTCGGGAAAGAGCGAGAGAATGCTTTGCTCGTTAGGCTCGCAAATCCCCCGCTCCGTGATCAGTCCGGTGATCAGCCGCCGGGGCGTCACGTCGAAGCCGTAGTTTGCCGCCGGGCTTCCCGCGGGCGTCAGCCGCACCTCTTGCACGCGTCCGTCCACCCAGCCGTCGGCGTGTTTCACCTCCTCCGCCCCGCGTTCCTCGATCGGAATCTCCGCCAGCCCATCGCGCATCTCCCAATCGAACGACGACGACGGCAGCGCGACATAAAAAGGCACACCGCTATCCTGCGCCGCCAGCGCTTTTAAGTAAGTGCCAATCTTATTCGCGACATCGCCGGTGTAAGTCGTCCGATCCGTTCCCACCAGCACCAGATCCACCGCGCCGCGCTGCATCAGATACCCGCCCGCGTTATCCGCAATCACCGTGTGCGGCACGCCATGCTCGCCCAGCTCCCAGGCGGTCAGCTTTGCGCCCTGATTGCGCGGGCGCGTCTCATCCACCCAAACATGCACCGGCACCCCGCGATCATGCGCCGCATAAATCGGCGCGGTCGCCGAGCCATGATCCACAAAGGCCAGCCAGCCCGCATTGCAATGGGTCAGCACGTTGACCGGCTGGCCGTTCTTGCGCCGGGCGATTTCCTCGATCAACCCCACCCCATGCTGGCCGATTTGCCGGCAATACTCGGCATCCTCGTCCGCGATCGCCTCCGCCGTTTCCCGCGCCAGGGCGATTCTTTCCTGTGCGGTCGCCCCGGTGGCGATCCGGGCCAGTTGACGCTCCACCGCCCAGGCGAGATTGACCGCTGTCGGCCGGGTCGCCCGCAAAAGCCTCGCCGCTTCCGTCGGCTCCCGTCCCGCCAACATCGCGAGATACATCCCGTAGCCGGCCGCGGCGCCAATCAGCCCCGCCCCCCGCACATGCATTTCCCGTATCGCCACCGCCATCTCCTCCACCGTTGCGACCTCCTCGATCACAAACCGATGCGGCAGCGCGCGTTGATCGATCAACTGCACCACCCGCCCGTCCGCCGGCTTCAGCCAGATCGTCCGAAAATGTTGCCCTGACACATTCATTCGTTAGCCGGCCCGCCCAACCCGCAGGCTAAGAAGTCCTCCGCAGTAAAAGTCCGAAGAGATAGGACCTCGAAGTGCGGCCGGGTGAGAGTGGTCTTCGGCATCCACGAAAGCTGCCATGCCCCCGCGTCGATGCCAAACCACACCGGTCGCGGCCGATAACTCTCCGCTGACTCAGAAACCCACCTGCAATCACGAATCATCCAGGAAATAGCGGAAGCCGTTGTCCGGCACGAAACATCCACGCCGCTTCGCAGACACGATCTAAGTCAGATGAAAACCAATACCAGCTCACTCAAATACGTCACCCTCTGCCTTTTAGCGACGGCAGGAATGTTTACCTTGGCCGCCTGCGATTCGAAAAAGGAAAACGCCCGCGAGGATGCCGCCGAGGCGAAAGCCGATAAGATGGAAAACAAAGCGGACGCAGTCCGCGATTCCGGAGAAAACAAAGCCGACGCGATCGAGGAGAAGAAATCGTCGTCGAACACCGACGCGACCAACGCTGGCTTGGAAAATTCCGCTGACGCCACCCGCAACGCCACCGACAACGCCGCGGATAAGATGGAAAACAAGGCCGACGCGGTGCGCGATCAGACCCCCACTCCTACCCCCTAACGAAAGAATTTGCACCGCTGCGGTCGGGCCTTCGGGCGCGGCCGCAGCGTGGATCTGTCCCGGGGGGCGAGCTTCCAGCTTGCCTAATCCAATCCATTACTGGGCAAGCTGGAAGCTCGCCCCACCACTAACCCTCCACAAACTCGGTTCGATATTCGGCAGCCAACACCTCGGATTTCCTCTTCAGCTCCGCCTCCCCTGCCTCATCGAGAGCCGGCGGGGTGGAGCGGCGGGTAGGTACGGCCACGCCCACCTGCGCAAAGAACTCTTCCTGCCCGGCCGGCACACAGAGGCAGAGCAACCGGGCAGCGGCGCCCGAGGCATTGGTGAAGCTATGCGGCGCGTTGGCCGGAATGTTAATCGTCTGACCAGCGTGCACGGTCGTCCGCTCGCCCCGGAAAGCGGATTCGATCTCGCCTTCCAGCACGATAAAGGTCTCCTCGAAATCGTGCCGGTGCGGCGGCGGTCCGCCCCCCGGCGGGATGTGCATGTCGATCAAACTATGGCGTCCGTTCGTGTCCCCTCCCGAGAGCAGGATGGTGTAGGTATCTCCGACGAGTCCGAAATGGGGAAGGCTTTCGTCGGTATCGGGTCGCGCGATCTTCAGGTGGCGGCCCAGGTCGTCGGCCGGAAGCGGTTGCGCTGTGTTGGAGTTTTCGTTCATACTTCTTCTTGGGTCTGAAAGAGTTTGCCGCGTTCAGCGTTTCTGGCAACCGGGAGGCGCGACAAGGAGCCTGTTTCGGGGGAATGGCAGGCAACTTCGAGCCTGTCCTGAGAACGCAAGCTCTTTACTCGTTAGGCCAGGACGGACGAGGTCAGGAGCTGCTCGATCTTGATCGGTAGCTCGCGGACGTGCACGCCGGTGGCGTGGTAGGTCGCGGCGGTGATGGCGGCGGCGATCCCGGCCAGACCGATCTCGCCGATGCCGCGGGCCCCCAGCTCATTGATCTCTTTGTCGGGGTAATCGAGGAAATGGACGTCGAGCGGAGGGACATCCGCGTTTACCGCCATGAGGTAGTCGGCCAGATTACTGTTGATCGGCGCGCCGTTTTGCGGGTCGTAATGCGTCTCTTCGAACAGGGCCATGCCGAGGCCCATGACGACGGCCCCTTCGATCTGGTTGCGGCCGGCCAGCGGGTTAAGAATGCGGCCGGCATCGATCACGGTGACGACGCGGCTAACCCGCAACCGCGCGATCGCCGGCTGCCAGGTGACTTCGACGAAATGGCAACCGTAGGAATGCTTCGAGAACTTCGGCTTTTCGTCGCCAAATGTCCCCTCCGATTTGCCGCTTCCGGAGACGAGATCGACGTTCGCGCGGCGCAGGATATCGGCGAAGGGCACGCCGCCGGCAGCCCCGTCGGCTTTGACAAAAACGCGACCGTTCTCGAATGCGAGGTCGTCGGGCTTTTTCTTCTCGAAAGGCGAGCCGGCCGTGCTCGTGGCGACGCCGAACAAGGACGCAGCTGCCTTGTCCGCGGCCTCGAAGACAGCCGGGATGACCGAGCCCGTGACCATCGAGCCGCCGGAGACCGGGCCGCTCGGCAGCGTGGTGTCGCCGAGCGCGACTTCCACTTGGTCGACCGGGACGCCGGTTTTCTCCGAGGTGAGCTGAGCGAGAACGGTATAGGTGCCGGTGCCGATGTCCTGCGTCCCGCAGGCGACGCGCGCGGTCCCGTCCGCGCGCAACTCCACCGTCGCCTCGGCCGGAAAGCGCGCCGCGACCCAGGAGCATCCGGCCATGCCCCAGCCCAGCACGAGACCGTCGCGTTTCATCGAGCCAATGGCCGGCGTGCGCTTCGACCAGCCAAATTTCTTCCCGCCGACCTCCAGGCACTCGAGGAAATGCCGCGAGGAGAAGGGCACGCCTAACGACTCGTCGATCTTCGGCTCGTTCCGCTGGCGCAGTTCCACCGGATCGATCTCCAGCTCTTCGGCCAGCTCGTTCAGCGCTGACTCGGTCGCGTACAGGCCGGGCACCGCGCCGGGCCCGCGCATCGCGGTCGGCGAGCCGAAGTTGCGTTTGGCCCGGCCGAATTTTACGAGCAGGTTCGGGACGCTGTAATGGAAGGCCGTCGCCTCGCCGCAGTCCTCCTGATAATCGTCCAGGAGCGACTTGCTGTAGACGTAGTCGTGCTCGAGCGAGACCAGCTTGCCCTCTTTGGTCGCGCCGAGGCGCACCCGCTGCTGGGTGCGCGGACGATGGCCGACCGTCTGGAACATCATCTGGCGGCTGATCACCAGCTTGACCGGCTTTTGCAATTCCCGCGCCGCCGCCACCGCCAGCGCGCAATGCGTCCAGGGCCAAAGTTTGCTCCCGAAGCCCGAGCCGACAAACTTTGTGATGATGCGGACGTTCTCCTTCGGCAGCCCGAACATCTGGGCCAGGACGCCCTGCATATTGAAGATGGCCTGTGACTCTTCGTAGACGGTCAGATGGTCGCCTTCCCAGAGCGCGGTCGCGCCTTGCAGCTCGATCGGGTTATGCGTTTCGACCGGCGTGACGTAGGTCTGGTCGAGCTGCACCGCCGCGCTGGCGAAGGCTTCCTTAACGTCGCCCCGTTTGCTTTCCTCCCGCGGGATCGGGCCAAAGGTGGTCATGACCTTCTCGGGATCGTCGTCCGGCTGAAGATCGGTGGAAACGTCAGCTTCCTCCTTCTCGTAGGTGGCGCGGACCACATCGGCAGCCGCTTTCGCTTCTTCAAAAGTGTCGGCCACAGCGAGCGCAAGGTATTGGCCGTAGTAGCGAATCACGTCGTCCTCGAAAGGCGGGCGTCGCTCATCGCAAATGCCGTCCATCCCCTCGCCCGGCGTGGAGCGAGTGATCTTTCCGATGTTGCCGCGATGGAAGATGGCGTGCACGCCAGGCATTTTCTCAGCCACGGCGGTCTCGAGCTTGTTCAGCCGGCCGCTCGCGATCGTCGCGCCCACCGGCACGGCGTAGAGCGTGCCGGGAAAGTGGAAATCGGAGGCATACTGCGCGGTCCCGCTCACCTTGAGCGGTCCATCGATGCGCGGCGTCTTGCGGCCGATCGGGGATTCCTGGGTCTTTGACATGTCCTTTACTCGTTAGGTGGCGGCGGTCACCAGCGTGAGCGCATGGATGAGACAGCGCTTGGCCAGCTCGACCTTAAAACCATTTTCGCTTTGCGGCTGCGCCTCCCGCAAGGCAGCCTCGGCCGCGCCGCGGAAGACCGCCTCGGTTGGTGCTTGATTCGTTAGGGCCGCTTCCGCTTCGGGCGCGCGCCAGGGTTTCGTGCCCACGCCGCCCAGAGCGATCCGCGCCTGCGTTATCTTCCCGTCCGCCAGCACGATCACGACCGCGGCGGAGGCGAGCGCAAACTCATAGGAAGCGCGGTCGCGTAGCTTCAAATAAAGCGAGCGGCTCCCCGGCGCGGGCGGCGGCAAGGTCACATGCGTGATCAAATCTCCCGGCTCGAGCACGGTCTCGCGCTCCGGGGTTTTACCCGGTAAAAGATGGAACTCGACCATCGGGATACTGCGTTCGCCCTGCGGACCCTGCACGTGAATGGTCGCTTCCAGCGCAGCCAGGGCGACGTTCATATCCGAGGGATTGGTGGCGATGCAATGCTCGCTCGTCCCGAGAATGGCCAGGCTGCGATTCGCGCCCGTAATCGCGGCGCAGCCCGAGCCTGGCTCGCGCTTATTGCACGGCATCTCCGTCGCGCGGAAATACATGCAGCGCGTCCGTTGCAACAGGTTGCCGGCGGCCGTGGCCATGTTGCGGAGTTGCGCCGAGGCGCCGCTCAAGAGCGCCTCGGAGAGGACCGCGTAGTGCTTCTGCACCAGCGGATGAAAGGCGAGATCGGAGTTGCGCGCCGTCGCTCCGATGGTCAGGCCCCCATCAGGCCGCGCCTCGATTTTGCCTAACGGGAGCCGGTTGATGTCGACCAGCTTGTCCGGCTGTTCGACGTTCAACTTCATCAGATCGAGCAGCGTGGTGCCTCCGCCGATGAAGCGAATTTCCGCGCCTTGCTGCGCGGTGCTGGCTTGCGCCGCGGTCGCGATCGCTTGGGCGCGGTCGTCGGCACGAGTCAGGGCGAAAGCTTTCATGCGCCTTTCTCCGCGGAGCCGTTTTGCCGCACGCTTTGGATGGCTTCGACGATGTTCGGATACGCGCCGCAGCGGCAAATGTTACCGCTCATAAACTCCTTCACCTCCGCGTCCTCCGGCCCGCACGGTTCCTGGAGCAACGCGACCGCCGACATGATCTGGCCGGAGGTGCAATAGCCGCATTGGTAGGCGTCGCAGGCGAGAAAGGCCGCTTGCATCGGGTGCAGATTTCCCGGCTGACCGAGGCCCTCGATCGTAGTGATTTCCCGCCCGTCCTGCAAGCCGGCGAGGCAAAGACAGGAATTCATCCGGCGCCCATCGACGAGCACCGTGCAAGCGCCGCACTGCCCATGATCGCAGCCCTTCTTTGAGCCGGTCAGCTGCAGATGTTCGCGCAAGCAATCGAGCAACGTGGTCCGCGGATCGATCCGCAGATCGTGCGTCTGCCCGTTGACCTGCAACGTCACTGCGATGGTATCTTTCGACTCGGATGAAGGCATCGGTGGCGAAGTTTTCTTCAGGCAGGATTAACCTCTGTCCTCGCTCCGAGCAAGCCCCTAAAACCCTGGCCCGAGCGGCCTGATTCCGGGAGCGAGCAGGGGAATGCTATCGGGGAAATGGGAAATTTCCCGCCCGCAATGGGGCGCGGCGTGGGAGAACTGCGCGATTTCTCGGACGCAACGGCCGCGCTCGTGCGCGCGACGCGGCATAGTGCGGGCGCATTGGCGAATTGCGCCGGAGAAACGCGGGAGTGCGTCGGAGAGCACGCCGGTTTCGTCCTTGAAATGCGGCAGTTCGCCCGCGCATACGCTGATTCCCCGGAGAAATCTCGGAACGCGCGGACGAATTATCCGTCCTCGCGGAAGAAAAATGAAATTTCTTCGCCGCACCCTTCCGCCCCACCTGAGCGCTCCGCGCCCTGCTCTGGGAGCTGGGAGCTGAATCAAAGCTCCGGGCCGGCGCCAAGCACTCCGCTTTTTTCTTGCGGCCGATTCGCCGTCCTGCCATTTTCGTTGCCGATGGCCCCGGTTCTCCCGTTTTGTCCCTCGTTCGTCGTGATCTACGAAACTTTTTTCGTCTAATTCTCGTTAGACCAGGTGGAACGTTATTGATGATTCGCAGTTGTTCCTTCTTAAGCATCGCGGCGATCTTCGTCGCTTCTGTTGCTTTGGCTGCGACCAGCGCTGTGCGTGTGAGGGTCGCCCTGCTAGATGGCGCTCCCGTGTACCACTGGCGTGTCTTCAAGAGCGTCTATTCCAACGACCTGGACCGAGCTTTGGTGCTGCGAGAGTCTAAGCGCCAAGTGTTCGCGGTGCCAGAGCAGTTCGTCGACGAAGAGCTAGAGTTGGTAATTGCTGAAAATTTTCATGACGACAAGACGGCTTTCGAAGAGGGCCTCAAGCGCTCCGGTGCTTCGATCGCGGAGTTTAAGCAGTTTTTGGCTGAGGAGCTTACGTTGGTGGCATTCCCCAAATTTGTCGCCAGGCATTCGAAAGCACCCGATTCGCCAGCAGCACGCGCCAAATGGATTGCGTCACTACGCAAGAGCGCAAGGATCACGTCGCTACACATTGCACCCAGCCGGGTCGTTACAGCAGATACTTTCGAGGGGCTGAGTGCGATCATCGATTATGATGTCAAACACAAGAGGTGAAACATCTGATAGTCATGCGATGCAGCCAACCCCCGGCCGGCGTACAAACCAGCTTTCCATGGCTCCAACCTCCACTCCCGCCACCGCGCGCGCCCTCGCCAGCGGTGGCTGATCTTGTTCTCGTTAGATCTATGAAATCTCGCTCAACGTTGGGGCACGGAGCCGGTACAGTCCTTCTCGCCATTTGCGTTTTACTCTTTGGGAATTTTTCCAACCGTACGGTGGTCGCAGCGACCGAGACCCAACAAGATGAAAACCCCGCGCTGTCTGCGCTCGGAATTCCGAAAGCTCTCAGACCGCAATGGCGCAAGTTCGGTCTTTGGGACTATAAGCAAACCGACTCTAAATATCGTGATTTTACGAAGTTTAATTTCGGCGCCACCGGCAGAGCCGCCAATATTTCCGGACAGCAGCTGCTCGACTGGTCGAAAGCGTCGCGGCCAACGCCCACGGACCTGCATTCCATCACCCACGTCGAGCTCGACAGCAGATTTGCAATTCATCGTAAGCAGTTAGAGAAGGTCCGCACAATGGCTCAGGTTGACCGCACCCTTGTCCGAATCGCCGGGGATTTCACCTGGCTTGCACATGATAAAAAGTGGCCTCGGACTGATATCGGGTTCGGCGAAGATCGCTGGAACAATTACCGCGACCTCTTTCGCAAGATAGGTCTTCAAGAGGGCGTGCTTCGTTCAGCTGATTATCCAGGAGCGATTTTCTTTATTGTCCACGCACGAGGCATTGTGACTGGCGGAGCGAGTGTCGGATATGTTTACTCCGAATCGGAGCCAACTCCTCTCACCAAATCGCCCGGACACGACCTTGATGCTCTCGCGCGCACTTCAGGGGAAAAGGGGTCGGCTATCGTATTCCGGAAGTTGGCCGCGAAGTGGTATGCCTTCTACGAGCTGGATTGGTAGTCGTAGCGGCCAGACGGTGCCCGACAGCTACGATGGTGAGCCGAGTTTGTCTCTGCGCGTGACCGAACTGCCGCACCGATCTAAACCAAGCGATGCAGACATGTGGTTCGGTCAACTTTGGTCTTATCCGGGGCCTGACCTAGCATAGGAATCTTGCCGGGTGGGCGGATGTTCCGATCGGTTATCGTGACCGCCGCGGGAGAATCACCGGGCGAGACGCCCGGGGGCCCCACAGGCAGGATGCCTGTGCTACGGGGATGATGTTCGCCGGCCGGGACTTCTATCGGCCGAGCCAGCCGCGCCGGATCAGGCTTACGGCGATGGCGGCGAGAAGGAGGGAGACGAGCTTGGAGATGCCGTTGATTCCTTGTTTGCCCATCCATTTGGTGAGGAGATCGGCGTAACGAAAGACAATGGCGACGATGAGCAGGTTCACCAGGAGGGAGAGTAAGGTGTATCTGACCCCGACGGTGTCGATCAGAACAAGGAGGGCGGTGAGCAAGGCCGGGCCGGCAATGAGGGGCATGCCTAACGGGACTACGCCAAACGACTCCGAGGAGTGTCGTTTTTCCCCGCCGACATCGAGTAGGTCGCGCACGGCGAAGACGAGCAGGAGGAGTCCGCCCGCGACTTGGAAATCCGCCACGGTGATGCCGAGCGCCTGGAAGATGAGTTTCCCGAGAAACATGAAGCCGATGGAGATGGCGAGGGCGGTGAGGAGGCCGAGGAGCGCTTCCTGTTGGCGCCGCTTGGTATCGACGTTGGCGCCCAGGCCGATGAAGACGGCGACCATCCCGACCGCGTCGATGGCGACGAAGATGGGAATGAAGGCGACGAGGAATTTGGTCCCAAACTCTTTCATGCTGGCGGAGGCGGCGCTCGATCCGGGCTTTACCGCTTCCCGCATTTACACAATGTTGAGCGCGCCAGCAACCCGCATGAAACCACTCTTACTCGTCTCGCTTCTGACCACGCTCGCCTGTTCCCTGCAGGCCGAGGAACTTAAAACCCTGGCCGATTTCCAGCCGGCGGCGGAAAAGGCCAAGGTCCTTCTGACCATCCCGGACTGGCCGCAGACGCCGATCGCGGTGCAGGGGGAGATCAATACTGCGATCGCCAAGGCGAACGCGGCGCTCGACGCGATCGGGAAACAGGATCTGAGCAAGGTGACTTTCAAGAGCACGCTCGACGCGCTCGATAACATCCAGAATGAAGCCTCCATCGCGGTGAGCAAAGCGGTCATCGTGCAGCAGACTAATCAGCAGGCCGACATGCGCACGGCGGCGGAAAAGGCGATCAAGGTCTTCCAGGAGTGGGCGGTCGGGGTCGATTACCGCGAGGATGTTTATCAGGCGGTGAAGGCGTTTGCCGAGACCAAGCCGAAGCTCGAGGGCGAAGAGAAGCTGCTGCTCGAATACGCTTTGCGCGATTACCGCCGGGCCGGGCTCGGGCTGCCGCCGGAGAAGCGCGCCGAGGTGGAGAAGCTGCGCAAGGAGCTGGCCAAGCTGGAGACGGATTTCCAGGCCAACATCGTGGCGGTAAAAGCGCCGGTCACTTTCACGAAAGCGGAGTTGGAAGGGGTCCCGGAAAGTTTGCTGGAATCGCCGGGTCTCAAAACGGGCGAAGATTCCTACACTCTTCTGGCCAATGTCACCTTCCAATATAACACGCTGGAAGAGACGGCCGCGAAGGAGGAAACGCGCAAGCATTTCTACCAGGTCCGCTTCAATCTCGCGCGCGAGAAAAACGTTCCGGTCCTGAACGACATCCTCACCCATCGCAACCAGATCGCGCTCCAGCTCGGTTACCGGTCGTGGGATGATTTCCAGACGGAAATCCGCATGGCCAAAAGCGGGGCCGCGGCCAAAAGCTTCATCAACGATCTGGTCGCGGGCATCCAGCCGAAGTTCGACGCCGAAGTGGCGGAGCTGCGCCAGCTCAAGATCGCGCAAACCAAGAATCCGAACGCGCAGATCAATCTCTGGGACTGGCGCTACTTCGCCAACCAGCTGAAGAAACAAAAATACACCGTCGATACGGAAGCGTTGCGCGTTTATTTCCCCTTCCAGCAGGTGCTGCAGGGAATGTTCCGGATTTATCAGGACATCTTCGGGCTGAAATTCACCCGCATCGAAGCGCCGCAGAAATGGGTCGACGATCTCCAGCTCTATCTCGTGGCCGACGCGGCCAGCGGGGAGCCGCTGGGGCTATTCTATCTCGATATGTTCCCGCGCGACGGGAAGTTCAATCACTTCGCGGAGTTCGGGATCGTCCCGGGAAAACTTTTGCCTAACGGGAAAGAGCAGCGCCCGACGGTCGCGCTCCTCTGTAACTTCCCGCCGCCGGGTCAGGACAAGCCGTCGCTCCTCAGCCACAGCGACGTCGAGACGCTTTTCCACGAGTTCGGTCACGCCCTCCACGCCATTGTCACGACGGCGAAATTCCAGCGCTTCTCCGGGACCAATGTGCCGGCAGATTTCGTGGAAGCGCCTTCGCAGATGCTGCAGAACTGGGTCTGGAACAAGAAGGTGCTCGACACTTTTGCGGCCGATTACCGCGACCCGTCGAAGAAAATTCCGGCGGAAACGATCGCGAAAATGAAAGAAGCGAAGCTGGCCACGGTGGCGGTGAATTACCGGCGCCAGTTCGCTTTTGCCGAGGTCGATCTGGCCCTGCACGACGTCCATCCGGCGGGTCAGTCCTACGACTGCGTGGCGCTCTCGAATCCGATCTTGCAGAAGGTTTTTCTGCCGATCGATCCGGAGACAGCCTTTGTCGCCTACTTCGGACACCTCGTCGGCTACGACGGCGGCTACTACGGCTATGCCTGGGCCGACGCCATCGCGGCCGACATGGCGACCGTGTTTGAAAATGCGCCTAACGGATTCCTCGACCGGACGGCGGGGATGAAGTTGCGCCGGGAAATTTACGCGCCGGGCGGTTCCCGCGAGATCGACCTCTCGATTCATAAATTCCTCGGGCGCGATCGTTCGATCCAGCCGTTCCTGAAAGCGTTAGGCATCGAGACGCCCGGGAAAGCGAAGGCTGGTCCTTCGGGCGAAAGCGGCACCGGCGCCGCCCCGCCGCCGCCGAAGCCGTAACGGAAACGCGGCGCTTTTTCTCCTCCGGGGAGAATGGGCTGCCAGCCCGTTGGCGAAGGCTGCCAGCCTTCGCGAACTTTTCGGGAGCGGTGACATGATGGAACGCGACCGAGCGGAAGGGTGTGTCCGGCCCTTCTCTGAAAATGGTCACTCTGGCGGGGAAGCGGTCAAAGAGAAGGTCCGCCTGCACCATTAGTGCGGACGTTTGAGATCATGTCACCGCGCCGAAAGTTCGTCGCGGCAGACTGCCGCGACCAACGGGCTGGCAGCCCGTGCTCCCCGGAATTCTTTGCCCGACGCCTGTTACGAGTTCGCGCCTCTAGTGCAGTGTATCAGCTAAACTGAGACCGGCTTGATCCGGTGAGAAGAGTCGCGGTAGGCCCATTTGATAGGTTTGGCGCTTTTGTTGTAAGAGCGGATGTAACGCATGATTTTCCGAGCCAGATCGGTCTTGGAAGTAAAGACGCCGCGGGCGATGAGATTGCGCTGGATTTTGCTAAACCAGATTTCGACCTGATTGAGCCAGGAGGAATAGGTCGGGGTGTAGTGGATGTGTAAGCGAGGATTTTGGGCGAGGAAGGCGGCCACCGCTTTGGTCTTGTGGGCGGAGAGATTATCGACAATGAGATGGACCTCGCGCGCCACCGGCTGGGTCGCCAGCAGTTGCTCCAAAAAAGCGATGAACTCGGCACTGGTATGGCGCGCGCTGGTTTTGCCCAGGACTTCGCCGGTGGCGGTGTTGAGGGCGGCATAGAGCGAGAGGGTGCCATGGCGAAAATATTCAAACCCGTGGCGTGCTGCTCGTCCCGGAGAAAGCGGGAGCACCGGATCGAGCCGGTCCAAGGCTTGGATGGCGCTCTTTTCATCGAGGGAAAAGACGACCGCGTGGGCGGGCGGCTTGAGATAGAGACCGATGACGTCAGCGGCCTTGCTTGCAAAATCAGGATCATCGCTCGCCATGTAGCGGCGCATCCGATGGGGTTGGAGCCCGGCGCGCTGCCAGACCCGGGCCACCATCGAGTGACTCACCTTCAGCCGCCGGGCCAGCCGGCGCGTGCTCCAGTGGGTCGTGCCGTCGCTCGGGGCCACTCGGGTCGCGGCCAGGATTTTGCCTTCCAAGGCCGGAGTGCGACGCAGCGCTGGGCGACCACGATGGCGCGAATAGAGTCCCGCGATCCGCTCCGCCAAAAAGCGTCCCTTCCATCGCGCCACATACTGGCGCCCGCAGCCCAAACGCTTTTGCAAGGCGCTGTAAGACTCGCCCGCGGCCAGGCCCAGAATCAAATCCGCCCGCCGCGCCTCATCCGAGCGCACGCGCCGCGAACGCACCTTCGCACTCAATATCCTTCTCTCCGGTGGGCTAAGCTTTACCTGTCTTTTCGTCATCCCGTGAGATTATCATACGATAGTCTCATTTTCAATGATACACTGCACTAGCGTTTAGCGAAAGCATCTCCAGAAGTTGTCTCGTTAGGGAAAAAATCGATCTCCACCCGTTCTTGCGCTAAACTCTCCCCGAACATGAAAAACTTCCTGCACTGCTGTCTCGCTCTCATCCCCTTTCCCCTTCTCGCCGCCGTCTCCCCGATCGAGCCGCCCAAGCAAGCGCTCGAAGCGATCGATGCCGCCGGCTTGCTCGCCCATATCAAGGTCCTCGGGTCCGATAAATTCGAAGGGCGCGCGCCCGGCTCCGCCGGCGAGACGCTCTCGGTCGAATACATCACCGAGCAATTCAAAAAGCTCGGGCTGCAACCCGGGAATCCCAACGGCAGCTACACGCAGGAAGTGCCCCTGGCCGGCATTCTGGGCACGCCGACCGGCGCTTTCACGGTCGATGGGAAACGCCAGGAAATGAAGTCCCCGACCGATTTCGTCGCCTTCACCCAGCGCATCACTCCGCGGGTCGAGGTCAAGGATTCGGAGGTCGTCTTTGTCGGCTACGGCGTGGTCGCGCCGGAATATGGCTGGGACGATTTCAAAGGCGTCGACGTCAAAGGCAAGACGCTCGTTTTTCTGATCAACGATCCGGCCATCCCTTCGCCTAACGATCCTGCGCAGCTCGACCCGAAGATGTTCAAAGGGAAAGCCATGACCTACTACGGCCGCTGGAGTTACAAATACGAGATCGCGGCGGAAAAAGGCGCGGCCGCGGCCGTCATCGTGCACGAGACGATCCCGGCCGCCTATCCCTGGACGGTGGTGGAAAACAGCAACGCCAAGGAGAACTTCGTGATCGATGCCCCGGATAAAAACATGGAGACGGTGGCGGTGCGTTCCTGGATCACCCTCGACCAGGCGAAGAAGCTCTTTGCCGCCACCGGGAAAGACTTTGGGGCGCTGAAAAAGGCGGCTCTGCAGAAGGATTTTCAGCCGGTGTCGTTAGGCGCAAAAGCCGATTTCACGATCGAGAATAAGATTCACGAATTCAAATCGCATAACGTGGTCGGGAAGCTGACCGGAAGCGATGCGGAGAAGAAGAACGAGGTCGTCATCTACAGCGCGCACTGGGATCACCTGGGGCGCGATCCCCAATTGAAGGGCGACCAGATTTACAACGGCGCGCTCGATAACGCTTCCGGCGTCGCCAGCATTCTTGAGCTCGCGCAGGCTTTCACCAAGCTCCCGCAAGCGCCGCCGCGGAGCATTCTTTTCCTGGCCACGACCGCCGAGGAAGCGGGATTGTTAGGCGCGAAATATTACGCCGAGCATCCGCTCTACCCGCTCGATCACACCCTCGCCGACATCAACATCGACGGCGTCAATGCCTGGGGGAAAACGGGCGACATTGAGGACATCAGCGCCGGAAATTCGACGCTCGACGGGATGCTGGCGGCGGCCGCCAAAGGCCAGGGACGCGTGGCCAAACCAAACAGTGAGCCGGAAAAGGGTAGTTTTTTCCGGGCCGACCATTTCGAGTTGTCGAAGCTCGGCGTCCCCGCGCTCTACACCGGGAGCAAGCCGAAGGATTTTGTCGGCCGGCCGGCGGATTACGGCCAGAAGAAAAGCGACGATTACACTGAGCACCATTACCACCAGGTCTCGGATGAGGTGGACCCGGCTTGGGACCTGTCGGGCGCGGTGCAGGACATGCGGTTGCTTTTTCAGGTTGGTTACCAAGTGGCTAACGGCGACCAATATCCGACCTGGCTGCCCGGCTCCGAATTCAAAGCGAAGCGGGACGAGATGATGGCGCGCCGGCCCTAACGAACTCCTGCGCGTGCATCCGCCGACGCTTCAGATTGCCAATATTCTCTTCGGCTTCCTCGTGCTCTTTTTCGGGCGCCGGTTGTTCTGGCTTTTTGTCGCGGCGGTCGGTTTTTGGTGCGGCTTCGAGCTGATCTCTCACGTCATGCAGGAACCGCCCGAATGGCTTTCCCTGCTCGTCGCCATCGGCCTCGGAGTGATCGGCGCGGTCCTGGCGCTGGTTTTGCAGAAAGTCGCGATCGGGATCGCGGGATTTTTGGTCGGCGGGCGCATTGCCACCGTGCTCTTAGCCACCTTTGTGAGCCCACGCGCAATATTCCGGCATTACCTTTGTCATTGGCGGCATCGTCGGCGCGCTTCTCTTGCTCGTGCTTTTCGATTGGGCGCTGATCGTTTTCTCGGCCGTCGCCGGGGCCGAGCTAATCGCCGGCGGGTTCCATCTGCCCGCCCGAGGGACGGGGGTGGTTTTCATCGCGCTCATGATCGTCGGCATTCTCGTGCAGTGGACCTTCTACATGCGCCGACGCCGCGCGATCACGGCCTAACTAGAACGTCATGCGCTTATGGAGCGCGATGGAGGGACGACCTCTGTGTTGTCCGTGAGGCTTGAGTTGCCTCGGATTTCCCTCCCAGAATCACGGACGGGACAGAGCCCGTCCCTCCACCAGGCGCAGAGTCCCTGACTCGCTTCAGCTTGTAGACGCTTCGCTCTGCGAAGCGCGGGGGAGATCGTGGCCGGCACTTTGAGCGTGCTCCGGGAATCGCTCTCGCGCCTGCCAGAGGGAGGCGTCTACAGGCGCGCGCTCAGTGGCGGAAATGTCGCGCGCCGGTGAAGACCATGGCGACGTCGCGCTCGTCGGCGGCGGCGATCACTTCTTCGTCACGGACAGAGCCGCCCGGTTGAATCGCAGCGGTCGCGCCCGCCTCGGCGGCGGCGATGAGACCATCGGCAAACGGGAAAAAGGCGTCGCTCGCGACCGCGCTCCCCGCCAGCGAAAGACCCGCCTCTGCAGCCTTCCAGACCGCGATGCGGGAGGCGTCGACTCGCGACATTTGCCCGGCGCCGATGCCTAACGTTCGATCCGCGCCCGCGTAAACGATGGCGTTCGACTTCACGTGCTTCACCACCCGCCAGCCGAAGAGCATCGCGGCGGTTTCCTGCCGGGTCGGAGGCCGTTTCGTCACCACTTTGGTTTCAATGCCTTCCAGCTCAGCGGCGTCCTTTTGCTGCACGAGCAGGCCGCCCCGGACGGAGCGGACGTCCATCTCCGGCTTGTCGTTAGGCAGGGCCGGCGCGAGCGCTCGCATGAGGCGAAGATTCTTCTTTTTCTGGAGCAAAGCGCGCGCGTCGCTCGCGAAATCGGGGGCGATAATCACCTCGCTGAAAATCTCGCTGATCGCTTTCGCGACCGGCAGATCGAGCGGGCGATTGCAAATGATGATGCCGCCAAAGGGCGCCTGTTTGTCGGTCGCGAAAGCTTTCATCCAAGCCTCGCGCAGGTCGGGATCGCTCCCCACCCCGCACGGGTTGGTGTGCTTTAAAATAGCGATCGTCGGTTCCGCAAATTCGTCCATCAGGTCGGCCGCGGCGGTGATGTCGAGCAGGTTGTTAAAGGAAAGATCCTTGCCGTGAAGCTTTTCGAAGTGCTCCCCGAAAGTCCCGTAAAGCGAAGCCGTTTGATGCGGATTCTCGCCGTAGCGCAACCGACTCACCAGCGGCAGGGAAAGCGAGAAGGAGGTTTCCGTTTCCTTTTCTTCGTTGAGGAAAGCGGCGATGGCGCGGTCGTAATCGGAGGTCTTGAGGAAAGCTTTGATGGCCAGGCGCTCGCGCAACTTTAGGGTCGTTTCGCCATCGCGCGCGCGCATCTCCTCAAGCACCGCCGCATAATCGGCGGGATCGACCACGACGGTGACCGACCGGTAATTTTTCGACGCGCTCCGGAGCATGGAGGGCCCGCCGATATCGATCTGCTCGATCGCTTCCGCCAACTGCACGCCCGGCTTCGCGACGGTCGACTCGAAGGGGTAAAGATTGACCACGACCAGGTCGATCGGCTCGATCTCGTGCTCCCGCGCGGTCGCTTCGTGCTCCTTATTTCCGCGCAGGTAAAGGAGGCCGCCGTGCACTTTCGGATGGAGCGTTTTGACCCGGCCTTCGAGCATCTCCGGGTAGCCGGTGAAATCGGAAATATCGCGGGTTTTGATTTTCGCCTGGCGCAGAAGACTGGCCGTTCCGCCGGTGGAAATGATCTCGACGCCCTGCTCTTCGAGCCCGCGGGCGAAATCGGCCAGACCGGTTTTATCGGAGACGGAAAGGAGCGCGCGGGAGATTTTCATGAGGCTTTGCGCTGCACGAGAAAGGAGGCAACCGCGTACATGAGGAGGCCGAAGCCTAACGACACCGCGATGGAAAGAGCGAAGCTGGGCAGGTGCGGAATGCCCGGGTCGCCCGCGTAGAGGGCCCGCCGGACGGCCGCGACTCCGTAGGTCACAGGGTTCAAATGGACCGCCCAGAAAATCCAGGAATGGGGATTGGTCGCGGGAAAAAGCGCGCCCGAGAGGAGCCAGAGCGGGATGAGAAAGACGTTCATGATGGCGTGAAACCCCTGGGTCGATTCCATCGGCCAGGCGACCAGAAAACCGAGCCCGGTGAGGCCGAAGCCGACGATGAAAAGAGTGAATAGACAGACCAAAATCCGCTCCGGGGTGATGTGGATGCCGATAAAAGGCGCGAGCAGGAGAAAAATGAGGCCCTGCAAAAGGGCGAGGGTGGTGCCGCCGAGAATCTTACCGCAGACGATGCTTCCCGGCGCGATCGGGGCGACGAGGACGGATCGGAGAAAACCTTCGCGCCGATCTTCGATGATCGAGATGGTCGAGAAGATGGCGGTGAAAAGCATGATCAAGATGAGCGTCCCCGGATAAAAATATTCGAGATAATTCATGCCGCTGGGCGCCGAGCCCACGCGGAAAGAAGGGCCGATGCCGGAGCCGATGACGAACCAGAAAACGAGCGGGGAAAGGAGCGCGCCGATGATGCGATTACGCTGCCGGTAGAAGCGCACGATCTCCCGCTGCCAGAGCGTGGCGGTGGGTAAAAGAAACCAGCCGGAGCGTTTCCCTCCGGCGCTGTCGGCCGCGGCACTCATTCCGGCCTAACGATCGAGCACGATGTGTTTGGCGGCCGGATAAAGCACCGGGCAGCAACCGATCGTCTCGCAGAAGGCCTTGCTGAAATGGCTCAGGCTGGAGTAGCCCACCTCGGTAGCCGCTTCGGTCACATTGTAGCGGCCGCTGCGGAGAAGCTCGGCCGCTTTTTCCATGCGCGCGTTGCGCAGGAATTGCGGGATGGTGAGGCCGACTTCGCGCGAAAAAATGCGGCTGAGGTAGAACGGGCTGCAGCCCACTTCCTGCCCGAGCGTTTCCAGGGATGGCGGGTCGGCCAGGTCGCGCACGATCAGCTCCTGCGTCCGCGCGACGCGGTCGCGCGCGACTTTTTTCTGGCGCATGCAAAACATTTCCGGATCCTTCGGCTCGAAAAGGAAGTGCGCCATGAGCTCGGTCGCCTTGCTTTGATACCAAAGAATCTGCGCTGCTTTGGGCACGGGCGGCGCGGTCAGGCTGGCCACGATGGCGCGCTGCTCGGCCGACATCGGTTGCGGCTGCGAGACCACGCTCTGCTCCCGGGTCGGGAAAACAATCTCGCGCACGCTCGCGGTCAGCTCCCCGGCCATCGCGGCGAGCTGCCCCTGGAGATGAGCCCGGGAAAATTTCAGGGTCACGAAACGATGGCGCTCGTTAGGCTGGCGGGTCGCCTGGAGCGGCTCGTCGCCGAGCGCGTAGTAACCGGAGCTGCTCGGGAGATAATCAAGCGGCGCGCGCCGGCGATGGGCGATGGCGCCGCGCCCGTCGAGATTGAGGCAGAATTCGACGCTGCGCGGACGAAAGCTTTCGCCCCAGGCGAGCGGCTGGCTGGTTTGGAAATCGTGCCAGGCGAGGCTCACCCCGAACTCGTCGAAGCCGCCGTAAAGCTCTTGCCGGCCGTGGCGCACTTCCGCCCAAGCCGTTTGCGGGAGGGTCTCGGAATTCATCGCGCTATTCTCGGGAGGGGTCCGCAGAATGCAAGATGATAGCCGCGGCATCCCGAAGTTTTAGGTTTTAGCGTGCGCTGTCTCAGCGCAGAAGGGCGTTCGCTTCATCGGAGGTCCGCTGGGGACAGCGGACGCTACAACGCTTTATTTATCCTCGAAAAAATCGACAAACGAGCGCCGCACTTTGTAGAAGCTGCCTTTCACGTCGTCGCGCGCTTTGCGGAAGGTGCTCTTGATTCGGCGTTTGATCGGATTGACGTCGCCGTCGTCGTCGTCATCGGCCGGCTCGGAAGTCGGCTCATCGCCGTTCGCGACGACCTCCTCGGACCCGCGAAACAGGCCTTCCGTGCGGGTGATCGTGCCGTGATTGGCGCCGATATAAATTTTGCCGGCCGCTTCCCCGTTCTCGCGCTGCAAGGCCACGATCCAGATGGGGTTGCCGCGTTCGTCGACCCGCAGAGTGTAGTCGGCCCGCGCGAAATTGATGTGCGAACCGGCCGCGGTCTGCTGCGCCACAGTGTAGGCGCCGCTCGAATCCAGGTTCAACCTGGCCGTGTCGATGACCGGGCCTAACGAGCCCTCGACCGAGACGCGGAGCGGGGTGCGTTCGGAAACGATCTCGCCGTGGCTCACTTCCACCTCGCGCACGCCGCCGCGCGCCTGCGGGTCGTCGAGCAAAATCCGCCAGGTCGCCGGCTGCGGACTGCCCTTCACGCCGGCGACGGAGACGACGTGATTGACGAGTTCGCGATTAAGTTTGGTGCCGACGGTGCGGAGCGCCTGGTAGGCGGTCGCCTGTTCCTGAGCCAGAGCCGATGACGCGAGCAAGAGCAGAGCGATGAACAATTTTCCCATGGAAAACTGTGCACGCGGCCGAGCCGGTCGCCAACCGCCGCTTCCCCAGCAGCGGCCGAAACTCGTTGCCTCCCCGCGCGAATTCGCTCAGCTTGACCGCAAATCGACGCCATAGTTAGGCGCGCCGACGTGCGATGAAGAAGACGAAAAAGAAAATCGAGTTCTCCAGTCACACGGGAAACCTCGCGCTCATGCGCAACTTCGTTCGCTGTTTCCTCGAGACCTTTCCGTTTTCCGAGCGGCAGCGCACGCTCATGGTCCTGGGAGTCGACGAAGCTTGCACCAACATCATCCGCTACGCCTACCATCGCCGCGACGACCAGCTCATTTCCCTCTCACTCGAAGGCAAGAACGATTGCGTCTGCCTGCGCTTGCGGGATTACGGGAAACAAGCCCCGCCCAGTGCAATGAAGAGCCGGCCGGCCGATTTGATCAAACCTGGCGGGCTCGGTCTGCATCTGATCCGCAACGCCTTCGATCAGGTCGACTACGTGTTGCGCAGCCGTGGGACGGAGTTGGTCCTGACCAAAAATCTGGAGTAACGGCCGACCGAACCCCGCGGAATTATTGACCACGGATTACACGAATTACACGGATGGAAGAGGGCGACCAAAAGTCGCTTGATTTTTGTCTTCATCCGATCCGTGTCATCCGTGTAATCCGTGGTTCATTCTGCGGACCTATGATGAATCCACCGCCACCAGATCCGGCCTTCGAGATTTCGTTGCGGCCGCCGATGTTCAGCGAGTTCACCGGCCAGGAGAAGGTCTGTGAACGGATCGAGGTGCTCGTGCAAGCGGCCAAGATGCGCGGCGACGTCCTCGAACACATTCTCCTGAGCGGGCCGCCCGGTCTTGGGAAAACCACCCTCGCCCACATCATCGCCAACGCCATGGGCGTGAACATCAAAAACACCAGCGGCCCGGTCATCGAAAAAGCGGGCGAGTTGGCCGGGCTCCTAACCAGTCTGGAAAAAGGCGACGTGCTTTTTATCGATGAAATCCACCGGCTCCAGCCGACGATCGAGGAGTATCTCTATCCCGCGATGGAGGACTACAAACTCGACATCATCATCGACCAGGGACCGCAGGCGCGGAGCCTGCAATTGCGCCTGCCCAAGTTCACCCTGATCGGCGCGACCACCCGCTCGGGGATGTTGAGCGCGCCCTTGCGTTCGCGTTTCGGAATGACGGCGCGGCTCGATTATTACAGCGCGGAGGAGATGCAGAAAATCATCTTGCGCAGCGCGGGCTTATTGAACGTAGAGATCGATGAAGGCGGCGCGGCCGAGATCGCGACGCGCACGCGCGGGACGCCGCGCACGGCGAATAATCTGCTCCGCTGGGTGCGCGATTACGTGCAGGTAAAAGCCGACGGCCGCATTACCGCCGAGCTGGCGGATCGCGCCCTCACGATGCTGGAAATCGACCGCGACGGGTTCGATCAATGGGACAAGCGGATCATCGAGACGCTGATTTACAAATTCAACGGCGGCCCGGTCGGCTTGAGCTCGCTCGCGGTCGCGGTCGGAGAAGAAGCGGGCACGCTGGAAGAAGTGAACGAGCCGTATTTGATCATGGAAGGCTACATCAAGCGGACCGCGCAAGGCCGGGTCGCCTTGCCTAACGCCTACCAAAAACTCGGGTTGAAAGCGCCGGCCGGTTCGCAAAGCGATCTTTTCGGATCGTAGCACAGGCACTCCGTAGCACAGGCATCTTGCCTGTGGGGCCACCGGGCGTCTCGCCCGGTGATTGAAACACCGGCAAGATGCCCGGCACCCCACAGCCCGAGACGGCTGTGCTACCTTCGCCGCATGACGGCCGACGATTTCTTCCCGAGCGTCACCAAGGTGCTCTCGGTCGCGGAACTCACCCGCTCCATCCGCGGGCTCCTGGAGACGCGCTTCGGCTCGGTCTGGGTCGAAGGCGAAATTTCCAACTACCGACTGATGCCTTCCGGCCATCAATATTTTACCCTGAAGGATCAACGCGCCGCGATCAGTTGCGTCATCTTTCGCAACACCCTCCCGCCCTTTCCCCAGCCCCTGACCGACGGCCTCCAGGTGCAGATCTCCGGGCAGGTTACCGTCTTCGAAACGCGCGGCCAATATCAGCTCAACGTCCAGGTCCTGCAGACCCGCGGGTTCGGCTTGCTCCAGGCGAAATTCGAAGCGCTCAAGCGCAAACTGGAGGCGGAAGGCCTCTTCGATCCCGCGCGCAAACGGCCGCTCCCAAAATTCCCGCGGCGCATCGGCGTGGTCACTTCGCCGGGCGGCGCGGTCATCCAGGACATCCTGAATATTTTGCGCCGGCGCGCCCCCGGGGTGGCCGTCCTGATTAACCCGGTACGGGTGCAAGGCGCCGGCGCGGCCCTCGAAATTGCGCAGGCCATCCGCGAGCTCGGCGCGCCTAACGACGCCTGGCCGCCGCTCGACGTCCTCGTGGTGGCGCGGGGCGGCGGCAGCATTGAGGATCTCTGGGAGTTCAACGAAGAAGCGGTCGCGCGCGCCATTTTCCACTCGCCCATTCCGGTTGTTTCCGCGGTCGGACACGAGGTCGATTTTACGATCGCCGATTTCGTGGCCGACCTGCGCGCCCCGACCCCGAGCGCCGCCGCGGAGTTGATCGTGCCCGACGTGCGCGATCTGCAGCGTCAGGTGCGGGAGCTGCAAAATTGCCTGGAAAAATGCGGACGCACTTTTCTCGCGCAAGCCCGGCAACAGCTCGGCCGACTTTCGGAAAAAACTTTGTCGCGCGAATTGCGGCAGCGCCTGCGCGACGCGCAACAAAAGCTCGACCTGGAAAAGGACACGCTTCTCCGGGAAGTCTCGCGCCGCCGGCTCGCCGCCGGGGTTCGCCTAACGAACGCGGCGCTCGCCCTCAAAGCGCACAGCCCGGCGCGCGAGCTGGCCGCACGCCGCCAGCAGTTGCAGTCGAGCCAGCGCCGGCTGGGCGAAGGGATGGAGCGAGGCTTCATCGAGGTCCGGCGGCGTTGGGAGAAAACGGCCGGGATGCTTCGTATTCTGGGTCCGCAAGCGACCCTTGAGCGAGGCTACAGCATCACCCGCGACGCGGAGGGAGCCGTCATCCGCACAATCGCCGCGATCGCGCCCGGGATGAAAATCAAATCGCGGGTGCGCGACGGCGAATTCGAATCGACGACTCGTTAGGCAGGACCCGGCGCCCTGTAGACGCTTCGCTCTGCGAAGCGGTGGAGGGACGACCTCCGTGTCGTCCGTGAGGTTTGGGCTGCCTCGGGTCTGCTACCCAGAACCACGGACGGGACGGAGCCCGTCCCTCCAGCAGGCGCAAAGTCGGTGACTCTCGCGCTTCGCAGGTATGTGTTTGGCGTTTCATCTCGGCCGGCGTCCTGGCGTTGATCCGCGCGCTTTCATTTTGTCATTCTGAGCCCGCGCCCGTAACGCAGGCCGCGCAGCGGACGAGGCCGGGCTTTGAAACGACGAGGGATCTCGCGCAAGGCTCGGCGTAGTTTTTCAGAGTGAATGAACCCAGCAGAGCAACCGTAAGATCCCTCGGCGCGCTTCGCCAGCCTCGGGATGACAACGGGCCAAGCTTTTCCTGAGTCGCTGCGCTTCGCAGAGCGAAGCGTCTACAGGCCAGGTCGTCGCGCTGGAAACGCGCTAACCGCCGGAGCCTTGCGGCGCGGCCGGGTTGAGGACCGGATTTCCAGTCTGGTCGAGCCACGGATTATTGGGGTCGGCCGAGGCGTCGAAGAGCCCCTGCTGCGTGGTCGTGCCCGGCCGAAGCACCTTGTGCGTGGCCGGATCGACTTTCATGATCTGTCCGCTGGCATCGCAAAAAACCACGATCGCTTTCTTCGCCGCCCAGACGCCGCCCTTGAGCGACTTGCTCGTTTCATAGGTGCCAATGGAACCTTCTTTGAAGCCGTCGGCGAGCAACGGGAAAGCCGGGTTCGAGGTGTCGGTCAACCCCGCCACGTAGGCGTAATTATTTTCCCCGCCGCGCAATGTCTGGTTCCGCGAGGTGGCCGTCGCCGGGTCGATCTGGTTATCGACACCGGTGCTCCAGCGCGAGCCCGCCACCACGAAGATGTCTTCGCTCTGGAGATAGTTAGGAAAAAGCCACCAGAAAGCGTCATTCGAAACCCCGCCGCTGGCCAGATCGGTCGCGGTGTTGTAATCGGCGCCGGGCGATTTCGAGGGAAAGTTGCCGTTGTTATCGGTCGCAAAAAGCTTGGCCGCGAGACCGAGTTGTTTGGCGTTGGAAAGGTCCTTGGTCTGGTTCGCCCGCTCCGTCACGCCGTTGAAAACCGGGAGCGCGATGCTGGCCAAAATCGCGATGATCGTGATCACGACCAGAAGCTCGATGAGAGTGAAAGCCGCGCCTGAGTTCTTCCTTTTCATGACTGGACGCAGAGTGTCCGTCGTCCGCGGGAGCGTCAAGCGGGAAGTCCCGGAGAGGGCGTTTCCGCCGGTTCCGGTTCGTCGACCGCGGCCTTTTCCCACTTGAAAGCGACCACCGCGAGAGGGGGAAGGTTGACTACGAGCGAATGGGAACGGCCCTGCCATTCCAGCGCTTCCGCGGCCAAACCGCCGAGATTCCCGACGTTGCTTCCGCCGTAGGTTTCGGCGTCGGTGTTGATGATCTCGCGGTAGAAGCCGTCGTGCGGCACGCCCAGCCGATAATGCTGGCGCACCACCGGGGTGGCGTTGACGATGAAGACTAGGATTTCGCCCGCCCGCGAACGCCGGAGGAAGGCCACCACGCAATTGTCGGCATCATGGAAATCGATCCACTCGAAGCCTTCGTGCGTGTCGTCCATCTCCCAGAGCGCGGCTTCGTTGCGATAGACGCGATTGAGGTCCTGGACGAGACGGCGCAGACCGTCGTGGCGCGGTTGCTCGAGCAACTCCCAATCGAGCCCGCGATCGTGATTCCACTCCCGGAACTGCCCGAACTCGCCGCCCATGAAGAGGAGCTTTTTGCCCGGATGACCAAACATCCAGGCGTAAAACATCCGCAGATTGGCAAATTTCTGCCATCCGTCGCCGGGCATTTTGTTGATCAACGATCCCTTCCCGTGCACCACCTCGTCGTGGCTGAGCACGAGAACGAAGTGCTCCTGGAAGGCGTACATGATGGAAAAGGTGACGCTATTCTGATGGAACCGCCGAAAGATCGGATCGAGCGCCATGTAATCGAGGAAGTCGTGCATCCAGCCCATGTTCCACTTCAGGCCAAAGCCCAGGCCGCCCAGATGAGTCGGTCGCGAAACGCCGGGCCACGCGGTCGATTCTTCCGCGATGGTCATGACGCCGGGGAAGGATTCGTAGCAGAGCTCGTTGGTCTGTTTGAGGAAGAAAACCGCGTCCAGATTCTCACGCCCACCGAAGACATTCGGGATCCATTGGCCCGGCTCACGTGAATAATCGAGATAAAGCATGGAGGCGACCGCATCGACGCGCAGGCCGTCGATATGATATTGGTCGAGCCAGAAGAGAGCGTTCGCGGTGAGGAAGTTGCGCACCTCGTTACGTCCGAAGTTGAAAATCAAAGTCCCCCAGTCCTGATGCTCGCCCTGGCGCGGATCGGAGTGTTCGTAGAGATCGGTCCCGTCGAATTCCGCCAAACCATGTGCGTCCTTTGGGAAGTGCGCCGGGACCCAGTCGATGAGCACGCCGAGGTCCGCCTGATGACAGGCATCGACGAAATGGCGCAGCTCGTCGGGCGACCCGAAGCGGCTCGTCGGCGCGTAGTAGTTGGTCACCTGATAACCCCAGGAACCTTCGAAAGGATGCTCCGCGATCGGCATCAGCTCGAGATGCGTAAAGCCCATCTCGAGCGCGTAGGGGATGAGCGTCTCGGCAAATTCCAGATAGCTGAGAAAACGGTTCCCCTCCTCCGCCACCCGACGCCAGGAGCCCAGATGCACTTCGTAAATGCTGATCGCGCTCTGGTGCCATTGCTTTTGCGGACGCGCCGCCATCCAGGCATCGTCGCTCCAGCGATAGCGGGCGAGATCGTAAACCAGCGAGGAGGTCTGCACGCCGTGCTGGCTGAAAAGCCCGAACGGATCGCTCTTCAGGAGGAGCGCGCCCGAGGCCGTTTTGATCTCAAATTTATAGTGCGCGCCCTCGGCCACTCCCGGGATAAAAATTTCCCAGACGCCGCTCCCGACGAGCAAACGCATCGGATGGACGCGGCCATCCCAGCCGTTGAAATCGCCCACCACGCTGACCCTCCGGGCATTTGGCGCCCAGACCGCGAAGTAGACCCCGCGCACCCCGCCCAGCTCGCGCAATTGCGCGCCGAATTTCTCGTAGAGCCGCTTATGATTTCCCTCCGCAAAAAGGTGCAAATCCACCTCGCCCATGATCGGTCCGTAGCTGTAGGGATCGCGCAGGATCTGCTCGGACCCGTCGAAGCCGATCACCTTGACGAGATAGGAAAAGCCGCGCGATTCGTTAGGCACGGTCGCCTGATAAAGGCCTTCGACGTGCAAGCGGTCGGCCGGGTAAATCTTCGTCGCGTCTTCCGCCGCGACAATTTCGATCGCCTTCGCCTCCGGCCGGAAAACCCGAATGACCAGGTCGTCGCCCGCCCGGTGTGGACCGAGGACCCGGAAAGGGTCGGAGTGAGCGCCCTGGAGGAGAGCGTCGATTTCGTGGGGGTCGAGCGGATGAATGGCAAATGAACTCACCCAATCAAACTAGAGGTGAAGGTCGCCTTTGCAAAAAAGGCGTCAGCGACGCCGAATGGAGGGACGACCTCTATGTCGTCCCCGAATATTCCTTGGAGGCTCCCATCCAGAGCAGCCGAACTATTCGGGGACGGGACAGAGCCCGTCCCTCCAAGGTTTTCGATTTCCAACGCCCGCCATCTGGCCGATAATTTCCGCGATGGAGAATTTGCCTCAAGATCCCGCCGAAGCGCTCCTCCACACCTACAGTGTCGGCGGTGGGATCAACTACCTCGCGGCCGCCGCCACCCTGCCGTCGCGGCCGGCCATCGATGCGGCCTGCGTCGATCTGCTCAGCCTGCTTTTTCCCGGCTTCCATGGCGAACCACTGGTCGATCCGGGCGATCTCCCGGATGTCACCCGCATCCGCATTCGCTCGCTCCGGGCTCGGCTCCTTCCCGAGATGCACAAGAGCCTGGCCCGCCGGCAGCAGAACGGCTCACAGACGACCGCGGCTGAGGCCATTTTGGAGGACTTTTTCTCCCAGCTCGCGCGTGTGCGGGAAATGCTTTGGTCGGATCTCGACGCCGCCTTCGAGGGCGATCCGTCGGCCACCAGTTTTGAGGAAGTGATTCTCGCTTACCCATCCCTCGAAGCGATCGCGATTCAGCGGCTCGCGCACATTTTATATCAAGCGGAACTGCCCCTCATCCCACGCATGATGACGGAGTGGGCCCACGGCCGGACTGGCATCGATATTCATCCGGGCGCGAAGATCGGAAGCCACTTTTTTATCGATCACGGCACTGGCGTGGTCGTGGGCGAGACCTGCGTGATTGGCTCGCGAGTGAAGCTTTATCACGGGGTAACGTTAGGCGCGCGCAGCTTCGAGAAGGACGAGAACGGCCACATCAAAAAAGGCGGCAAACGCCATCCGAAAGTGGAGGACGGGGTGACCATTTATCCCAACTCGACGGTCCTCGGCGGCGAGACCGTGGTCGGGGCGCGAAGCACGATTGGGGGCAACGTTTTCCTCACCCACAGCGTGCCGCCCGATTCGCTCGTCTCTTACGAAGCGAACCAGCTCCAGGTCGTGCACAAGCTGCCGCGGGCCCAGCCTTCGCCTAACGAATGAGCACGGAAAAGGATCCGGACCAAATGGAGGAGGGCGAATTTGCGGGTGGCGCGAGTTTCTAGCTTGCGTGTTTCTGCGAAATAAAGCCTCGGATGAACTCGCAAGCTAGAAGCTCGCGCCACGGGCTATTCTAACCGCATGATCTACCTCGATTATAACGCGACCACCCCGCTCTGCGATCCCGCCCGGCGCACGATGCAGCCTTATCTCGAGCGGCATTTCGGAAATCCTTCCAGCGTCCACCGCGCCGGGCGCGAAGCGCGGGCGGCGATTGATAATGCGCGCGATCAACTGGCGACGTTGCTCCGGGTCAAGCCCCACGAACTCATCTTTACCAGCGGCGGGACCGAGGCGAACAACCTTGCGCTCCTCGGCCTGGCCCGCAATCGCGCGCCCTCCGGCAAACATTTGATCAGCAATCGCGCCGAACACCACGCGGTCCTTTCGACCCTCGAACACCTGGAAAAGTGCGAAGGTTTTGAAGTCACCTGGCTGGAGGTGTCGCGCGACGGCTTGCTCGATCCCGCGGAGCTGGCCGCCGCCTTTCGTCCCGACACGGCCTTGGTTTCGATCATGACGGCGAATAACGAAACCGGCGTAATCCAGCCGCTGGAAGAAATCGCCGCGCACTGCCAGGAGGCCGGCGTGCTCCTGCACAGCGACATGGTGCAGTCGTTTGGCAAGCTCCCGAGCGATCTAACCGGAGTCGATGCGGCCAGTTTTGCGGCGCATAAATTCTACGGGCCGAAAGGGGTCGGCTTCCTTTATCTGCGCGCGGGCTTGCCCATCGAGCAGATTCATTTCGGCGGCGCGCACGAGGGCCAACGCCGCCCGGGGACCGAAAATGTCGCGGCCATCGCGGGGATGGCGGCCGCCGCGCAATTCATTTACGAGCATCCGCCTAACGAATCGCGATTGCGCGACGAACTGGAGCGCAGGCTCGGGGAAATGGTCTCCAGCCTCGAGGTCAACGGCGCCGCCGCGCCGCGCCTCGGGAATACGCTCAACGTCAGTTTCCCGGGGCGCTCTTCCGAGACGCTGCTGATGGCGCTCGATTTGGAAAGCATCTGCGCTTCCAGCGGATCGGCCTGCATGGTCGGCTCGGTCGTGGCTTCGCATGTTCTTCTGGCGATGGGGTTGCCGGTTGAGCGGGCCTCTTCGGCCGTTCGCTTCTCGTTAGGCAAAGAGACGACCGCGGCTGAAATCGAGGAAACGGTCTCGGCTCTCGACCGGATTTTGTCGCGCCGGTCTCTTTCCTCCACGCCGCATGCTTTCGTTTAGCCAGCTCGAGTTCGTCCTCCCCGCTCCCGTGGCGGAAAAGAAACCGGGGCGGGACCCCGCCCTCGAAGCGCTGGCCTCCACTTTGCTCCGCGCCCAGGGCGCCGCCCCGCTCGCGGCCCAGGTGCAGGTGGAATGGTCGGGCCGTCTCCGCAGCGCGGCCGGCCGGGCCGAATTCCATTCCAGGCGCGTCCTGCTCAATCGCCGGCTTTGCGCCCATGGCTCGCCCGAAATCGATCGCACCCTGCGGCATGAGCTGGCCCATTTGCTGGCGCAATTCCGCGCGGGGCGCCGGCGCATCGCGCCGCACGGCCCGGAGTGGCGGCGCGCCTGCGCCGATCTCGGGATTGCCGGAGAAGCGCGTTGCCATGATTTGCCCTTTCCGATTCAGCGGCGCGCGCGGCGCTACCTCTATGGGTGCCCGCATTGCCGGCGCGATTTCCCCCGCACTCGGCCGCTGCGCCGGGCTTCCGCTTGCCTCGCTTGCTGCCGGTCGTTCAATCACGGCCGCTATGACGAGCGCTTTCGTCTACGCGCGCTTGCTCGTTAGGCGCAAAAATCCGGGGAGCGCACGCTCCCTCGCGTGCTCGGTGCGGCGCCTCGCCGCACCGAGCGGGGAGAAAAAGCCCGCGACCATCCGAACGCGTCGGGTGCAATGGGAGCGAATCGAAAAAAGTTCGCGATGGCGCGCCGCCATCGCCAGCACGCGCGGCGCGTGCGCTCCCCAGAGTCCCGCTCCCGGAACCGTCTCTCAGTCGTTAGGCGTCGTCGGCCACGCTCTCCTTCTGGCCCGCTTCCTGCCCGCGCAATTTCGCCTGGATGAAGAGGTCGATGTCGCCATCCATCACCGCCTGGACGTTGCTCGTTTCCGCGCCGGTCCGGTGATCTTTCACCATCTGATAGGGCTGGAAAACGTAGGAGCGAATCTGACTGCCCCAGGCAACGTCGCCCTTTTCGCCGTACTGCCGATCGATCTCGGCCCGCTTTTTATCCTGCTCGATCTCGTAGAGCTTGGCCTTCAACATCTTCATCGCCAACTCGCGGTTGCGCCCCTGGCTGCGCTCCGCCTGGCAGGCGACCACGATCCCGGTCGGCTGATGCACGATGCGCACCGCGGTCTCGACTTTGTTGACGTTTTGCCCACCCTTCCCGCCCGCTCGGAAAGTGTCGATCGTGATCTCGGCCGGGTTCACTTCGATCGGCGCGGAGTCGGCGATCTCGGGCGTGACATCGACGCTCGCGAAAGAGGTGTGACGCCGCTTATTCGCGTCGAAAGGCGAGATGCGGACGAGCCGATGCACCCCGCGCTCGGTGTTGAGATAACCGTAAGCGTACTCGCCGCTGACCAGGAGCGTGACCGATTTGATCCCGACCTCGTCGCCCTGCTGAATGTCGATCGTCTGCGCAGTAAAACCGCTCCGCTCGATCCAGCGCTGATACATGCGCAGGAGCATGTCGGCCCAGTCGCACGACTCCGTCCCGCCCGCGCCGGAGTGAATCGTGACGAAAGCGTTCGAGCGATCGTTTTCGCCGGAGAGAAACTGGCGGAGCTCAAATTCCTCCAGTCGCCTAACGAGTCGGGCGTGCTCGGTCGCGAGCTCTTTTTCCGCGGTGGCGCGGGCGGCGGCTTCACTCTCTTCTGCGGTCAGCTCCTGCAGCGCGACGAAATCTTCCATCTCGCGCTCCAGCTCCTGCATCGGATTGAGCAACCCGCGGACCCGCGAAACCTCCTCGACGTCAGCTTGGGCGCGTTCGCGGTTCGACCAGAAATCCGCCGCGGCCATCCGCGTTTCCAGTTCCGTCAGGCGGGATTGCAGGGCGGGCAGGTCAAAGAAACCTCCGCAGTTCGCCTACCCGGGCGCGGAGTGCTTCGGTCTCGATCGGTTCTGCGTCACTGGCCATAGCGAAAGATAACAAGCATCACCGGGCTGCCAAATCTGCAGGAACGCTCGGAGTGACGAAGAGGGCGATGGCGCGCAGAATTCGGCGATCGACCTCCGCCTGGCTCTGACCCGCCGCGTCCAGCCGCCGCTGGCCCACGCCTAACGAGTGCTCGCCACCTTCCACGAGGTGGAGGAAGTTAGGCGCCTTCATCCGGGCGCGGATTGGCTCGAGCAAATCGAGCGGACAAAGCGTGTCGCGCGTGCCCTGGACGAAGAGGATGGGCGTGCCTAACGAAAGCAGGACTTGATCGCGCAGCTTGGTCCGATCGCCCATCGCGCAGAGCGGGTAGCCCAGGCAGATCAGGCCTGGCACGGAATCCTGGAGGGCGGAGCTCTGCGACGCCGCGAGCGTTCCTTGCTCTTCCGCCCGCTCCCCCAGCCTCGCAGGAGCTCGGCCCTCCAGGTCCAATTCCAGCGCGACGTGACAACCGATGCGCCCGCCCATGCTTTTGCCGATGAGGAAGACGGGAACGTTCGGAGCCGCTTGCGCGCGCGCGACCGCGAGCGCCTCGCGATGGGCGGCGATTAGCTGGGGCAAACGATCGGGTCGCTTTCGGCCTTCGCGCATGTAGGGATAATCAAAGGTTTGGACCGTCCCGATCTCGGCGAGAAGTGCGGTCCAGCGCTGCATCCAGGGATGAGTCGAAGGCGCGCCCGCGCCGGGCGCAAAGAGGAAGAGCGGCGGGGTCATTCTGTTCGCCTAACGAACAGACTTTTTCTTGCCCATTTTCACTTCCAGCTCCTGGTCGACCTCGACCCCGCGGAAAAGATCCTGCAGGAGCACGCAGGAGTCCGCGTCATCTCCCTGTAGGGCCGTGTCGGGCATGGGGCGGAGGGCCAGTATCGTTTCTTCCTCCTCGAGCAATTTGTCGAGCCCGCGTCGGGCCAGACCCATCCGGCGCATGTGATCGCGAATCCGCAGATACATCAGTTCGCGGGGTTCGGTCAGGTGGAGCAGGGCAAAACCAACGGTGAAAGCGGGTTCATCATTAGCCGCTCGGGTGGTTGTTCTGTCTCCCTCGACCGGGCCTTCTTGCGTGGCGACTTCTTTTTCTTTGGCCGGGAGGATCTGAATGAGCCGGAGTTGCGTCTTCTTCTTGATGGACTCGTCCAGGCTGGCGCAGAAGGCGCGCAGCATCTGCCACTCGACGAAGGTCAGGGGCGAATCCTGCGCTTGCTCTTTCTGCGCCAAAAGCTCGGTCAGGTTTGCGGTAAACAGTTCCAAGCGGCCGACGTGGATGCCGAGATGACGGCCGCAGAAATTCTGAAAACGCGCGCCGCAATTTGCCGCGGAGATCGTCCAGGTGGTGCGGAACATCCGCGACCAGACCCAGTGCATGAAGAGGTTCATCCAGCCGCGGTTATCGGGATGGGCATGCTCCTCTTCGAGATGGAGGTCGTGGTAGACGTCCTCCATGAGCAGGATGAGCCGATTGCAGAAATAGAACCCGGCGCGCAGCTCGTCGTAGGTGGGCGGCAACCAGGGATCGGGCGGCGCGGCGGGAGGCGGCGGCTCTTTTCCCTTCTGCTCCACGAGGACGCGCCATTCGCTGTAGATCTGCTGGTGAAGAAAGCGCAACTGCGGGTCGGTGCGCAGGCTTTCGTAGAGCGTGTTGAGGGTTTCGCCCCGCCGCTCGAAGGCGGGATCGAGCGCGCGACTGGGCGGATACCAGCGCTGCCCGAGCTCGGTGAAGAGTCGTTCCGTGGACATCTTTTCAAACTCGTTAGGCTCGGCCACGCGGAGGAAGGTTTGCCGGGCGGCGTGCTGCCCAAGCGCGCGGTAGCTCTCGAATTGCGATTCGCCAAACCACTGGTCGCTCGTGCTCTCGTGTGGGAAGGCGTCGTGGCGCGCGGCGTAGCGCAGCACGTCGGTCGGCTCGTCGCCGGTCAGGGAGGATTTGAGGTAGAGGATGGTGCCGGCGTGGGCCTCGGGATCCGTTTCGTCATAGCGAATCCGGCCGACCGCGCAGTGCCAGCGACTGTGCCCGTGCTCATCCCGCTGCCGGATCGCTTCGACCTTGAGCTCGATGTTGACTCCCAGATCGGTCCGGCATTTTTCGATGGCGTTGCCGAGGCCTTCGAATTTGAAATCGTGATCCTCCTCCGCATCGCAGACGATGATAAAACGGCAGCGCCGCCTAACGAGCTCGAAAAGGCCGAGATTCTCGAAGTGCCCGCCATCGGAGAGATAAATGTAGCGGCCGCCGGCATTGGTGAGGCCAAACATTTCCGCGATGAGATGGCCAAAGGCCCAGCTCGGGCTGGAGCGGAGCCAGCCTTTTTGGTTGCGGGGATTGCCGATCCACCAGCCGAGCCGGACGTTAAAAAGGGTCATGAGAAAAGCGGCCGCCGGGGAGCTGTGGTAGCCCATGTTGGGACTGACGGCGGCGCCGGAGATGGCCATGGCGGTGGCCAGGGTGACGGGACGTTTCGAGCCGGCGTAGCTCTGTTCCCCTTGGTCGGCGCCGGTCGGGCAAAAGCCGGGCGGCATATCGTCGAAATCGTAGCCGCAAAAGCGCGGGGTAAAAACGAAGGAAGCGGCCTTGCGCTCCTGCCAGGCGAGCTCGTCGCCGCCGACCAGGTTGAGCGAGCAATTGATGATCGGATAAGGGCCGTCTTTTAAATGGTCCCAACTTTTCCCGGCCCCCGCCGGAAGAGGGGTTTGGTTTTTGCGCTGCCAGAGTTCGGCCAAGTCGATATCGTCATTCGGATCGAACCCAGTGAAAGGATGCGGCCGGCGCTGGGCGCGATGGGCTGCGCCGAGATAACAGCGCGCGAGCCGGTCGCGATACATCGTGTGCATGGAGAATTCGTTGAGATCGATGCGGGCGCTCAGGAGCGCGACCACGAGGAAAGCCCCGAGCAGGCCCCAGCCCATGCGTTCGTTCGTGGCAGCGCCTGCGCCGGCAGTCCCGAGATGGGCGCGGTTGAGATCGTCCCAGTGCTGGCGCAGTTCGGCCTCCAGACTCGGCGGCAGCGTAGCG
Source organism: Chthoniobacterales bacterium (assembly GCA_965217815.1). Lineage (GTDB taxonomy): Bacteria > Verrucomicrobiota > Verrucomicrobiia > Chthoniobacterales > UBA10450 > Palsa-1392. Next base: position 1,432,326 of record CBDCJI010000002.1, on the reverse strand, counting down.
GCCACGCGGACGTCGAGCGATTGCTGCACTCCTGGTCCGTTCACGGTGAGAGCGACGTGCGTGGGCCGCGGCGGACCTTTCGCGGCGCTCCTGGCGGCCAGTGGGGCGAGACCGAAATCGATCAGACAAGCGAGAATCACAAAAACGCCGACGACGAAAACGTACGGTCCGGCACTAATCAGCGCCGCCGTCCAGCGGTTCGGGTTACCCCGGCCGCTCGCCGGATTTTTCGCCGCAAAAAGACTGGAGATGGTGGTGAAAACCCAGACGAACCCGAGCCCGGCGAGCGCCGATTTCAGATTGAGCGCCAGCCAATAAACGAGCGGCGGGCTGTAGAAAGCGACCCCGAGAAAGCCGATCCAGAAGAGTGCGCAAATCAAGAGCCACGCCCCGAGCCGGCTCCACCATTCGCGCACGGCGGCGCTCTGGTCGCGATCCTTCCGGTCGAAATAGCGGCCGCGTAATCCGAGGTAAGCGACCACTCCGAGCAGGAAAGCGACCAGGAAACCCGGCGGCAACCAGATGAGACGCGGCCAGAAATAAGTCTGCGTGTCGGTGACGGGAAGCCAGCGGTGGAGCTGGGCGAGAACGAACCAGCCGATCTCACCGCCGATGAGAAACGAACAGACGACATCGAGTCCCCGCCAGAATTTCGTCTTATCCGCACGAAAAAGGTAAGCCAGGATCATGACCACTGCCGGAACCCACGGCAGCCACCACTTTGCCTGGGAGCTCGACCACCAGGAGGTGAACGGCTCGCCTAACGACCAGGGCGGCGGCGCGAGCGGGAGAACTTTGACCGAAAGCACCGCGGCCAGAAAAATTGGGAAGACGATCCAGAATTGCACTCCGCTCTGGCGGGCGTAGCCGGGCGCCGACGCCGGAGTCTCGGCTGACGGCCCACCGCGGAAATAACGAAGATTGAGCGAGGTAAAAATCCCGGCAACGAGCAGCGCGACGACGACGGCCGCGAAGAGGACAGAAAACCCCCAGCCTTCGCCTGGGAGCAGCTGCAAGAGCCAGCCGATTACCCGCGGCCACATCACCGCGGCGGCGAGGGCCGCGCCGAGGGCGGTCATATTTAAAAGGACATTGCGCAGGTAGATGGCGATGACCGTCCAGGTGTCGGCGCCGAGCCAGCCGAGCTTGGGGGTGAGGTAGTTGCTGAAGCGGCGCAGGAAATGAATTTCCTCGGCGCCGGCCGCGCCACTGGGTCTAGCGGGCGCGCTTCGGCCCGAAGCGGACGCGGCCCCTTTCGCAAGGGAAGTCTTGAGCGCCGGGCCGACCGTTTGCAACCCGTCGGGCTGCCAATAGATCCACGCCCGCAGCCAGCTCCCGATGTAGCCGCCGCCCGAGACCGTGGAGAGATAATTGAACCGCCCGAGCAAGCCGAGATCGGCCAAGGTCTGGAGCACGCCGAGATTAAAAGTCGCGCTGCGGATTCCACCGCCAGAAAAAGCGAGGCCGGCCAGCCGCTCCCCATGCGCTTCCGCGATGATCGCCGCGCGAAAGGCCTGGGCGGCCTGCTCCAGATTTTCCGCGGCGGTCGCGCGCGCGTCATCGGTCGCGCTCTTTTTAGCCGCTGCCGCCGCCTCCTGCCGCGCCTTCGTTAAGCTGTCCCAAAGAGTCTCGATCTCCTTCTGGCCTGCTTCTTTAACCTCCGTCCCGCTGCGAAAGCCCTGCAACTCCTGATGCAGCACTTCGCTGAAGGAAGAGGACCAATTCTCTCCGGCATTTTTTAAAGCATCCGCCGACATGACGGACGAAGATTTACCAAACTGGAGCGCGGTCGAAAACCACAATCTCGGAAAAGCGGGGAGGTGGCTGGAGAGGGAATTGAACCCCCGACACGAGGATTTTCAGTCCTCTGCTCTACCAACTGAGCTATCCAGCCGTGATGCGGCTGTCACTATGCCGGATTCCGCGGTGCGGGCAAGCGAGCGCCTCTAGACGCTTCGCAGGTATGTGTTCAGCGTCCCCGAAAGCTGGGCCCGTTGTCATCCCGAGGCTGGCGCAGCGCGCCGAGGGATCTCACGGTTGCTCTGATGGGTTCCATCTTTTCTGACCCGGACGCCGAGACCTTGCGCGAGATCCCTCGCCGTTTGAAAGCCCGGCCTCGTCCGCTGCGCGGTCTGCGTTACGGCCGCGGGCTCGGGATGACAAAATGAGAGTGTGGAGTGGACGCAACGCGTCGGACGGAGTTGAACACTAAACAGATACCTTCGCAGAGCGAAGCGCGGGGAAAATCTTGGCCGCGAGAAACGATCTCCCCCCGATGGATCCGCAGCCCGCGTTGCGCCGAGGGAAGCGTCTCCAGGCGCTATTCGTTAGGCGTTAGGCGAAGCTGCGCGGGAGATCGATCGCTCCCTGCAGCAGGTGCAGGTAAAGGGGGCGCGCAATTTCCCGGGCGCCGAATTGCACGAGATGCGGGGTGAGCCATTGCGTATCGAGGAGGGTGAAACGCCGCTCCCGCAGCCGCTCGACCAAAGCCCAAAGAGCCACCTTCGACGCCCCCGTCACCCGATGGAACATCGACTCGCCGAAAAACGCCGCCCCGATGGCCACGCCGTATAAGCCGCCGACCAATTCATCCGCCAACCACGCTTCGAGCGAGTGGGCAAAACCCAATTCGTGTAGTTGCCGGTAGCTCGCCAAAATCTCCGGATTGATCCAGGTCTCGGAGCGCGCCGCGCAGGCCTGCATTACTTCGGCGAAGGCAGTGTTGACCCTGATTTCAAACGGTTGTTTGCGCCGTTCCCGCCGCAGCCCGTGCGGGACGTGGAATTCCTCGAGCGGAAGAATCGTCCGCGGATCGGGCGAGAACCAGCCGATCTCGTCGTTAGGCAAAGCCATCGGGAAAAGGCCGAGCCGATAAGCGTGCAGGAGAAGGTCCGAATCGATCATCAAAAAAAAGCGCGTCCGATCTCATCCGGCGGCGCGCCCGATTCGGCAATCGCGAACTGCCGCTCTTGCAATGTCCGCCCCCGCTCATACTCTGTCCGGGTGAAACTGCTCTTCACCGCCGTCGCTTTCGGGACGGGTTTGCTCGCTGGCGGATGTGCTGAGGACACGCCGCCCGCCGAAGTGGTGCGGGAGCATTTCCAGACAGGACTTTCCGGCCAGGGTCAGCTCGGGCCGATCAACCGCCAGGACGATCCCTTCGTCGGTTCCCGCGGGGGCGATCCGGCTCCCGAGCACCCGTGAGCGCGGCCCGCCATTCGCGCATTCTCATTCTCGATTTCGGCTCGCAGTACACGCAGGTCATCGCCCGGCGGGTGCGCGAATGCCAGGTCTACTCCGAGATCGTGCGCTGCCAGATTTCCGCCTCCGAGATCGAAGAGCTGGCGCCTCAGGGGATCATTCTTTCGGGCGGTCCGGCCAGTGTTTACGAGAAAGGCGCACCCCAGATCGATCTGCAAATCTTCTCGTTAGGTATCCCCGTTCTCGGGATTTGCTACGGGATGCAGTTGCTGGCCCGCCATCTCGGCGGCGAAGTCGAACCCAGCCTGCGCCGCGAGTACGGCGCCGGGCAGCTCCAGCTCGACGAGTCCACTCCGCTCTTCGAGGGGATGGGCGAACAAATCGACATCTGGAACAGTCATGGTGACAAATTGATCGCCCTTCCGGAAGGCTTCCGCGCCATCGCCCACACCGAGAACTCCGCCTTCGCGGCCATCGCCGATCCCGCGCGCCATCTTTACGCGCTCCAATTTCACCCGGAAGTCTCTCACACCCCGCGCGGCAGGGAGATCATCGAGAATTTCCTCTTCCGCATCTGCCATTGCACGATGGATTGGACGATGGGCTCGTTCATCGACGAAGCCTGCGCCCGCATTCGCAGCCAGGTGGGCGAGCAGAATGTGGTGCTCGGCTTGAGCGGTGGAGTCGACTCCTCGGTCGCCGCGGCCCTTTTGCACAAGGCGATCGGCGCTCAGCTCACCTGTATTTTTGTGAACAACGGGCTCCTCCGTGAAAACGAAGCCGACGTGGTGCAGCGCGTTTTCGGCGAAAATTTTCACATCAAACTGAAGTACGTGGATGCTTCCGAACGTTTCCTCACCGCCCTCGCCGGCGTGACCGATCCGGAGACGAAACGCAAAATCATCGGGCGCGAATTCATCGGCGTCTTCGAAGACGCGGTGGTCGAGATCGCGGGCAGCTCGAGCCCGGGCGATTCCGATTTCAAATTTCTCGCGCAAGGCACGCTCTACCCGGATGTGATCGAGAGCGTGGCCATCGGGGGCAATCCCGCCTCGCTCATCAAGAGCCATCACAACGTCGGCGGGCTCCCCGAGAAAATGCACTTCGAGCTGGTCGAGCCGCTGCGGCAGTTGTTCAAGGACGAGGTCCGGCAGGCCGGCCAACAACTCGGTTTGCCTAACGACATCGTGCAGCGCCAGCCTTTTCCCGGTCCGGGCCTGGCCGTGCGCATCCTCGGGGAAGTCACGGAAGAGCGCCTCCGGATTTTGCGCGAAGCCGACACCATCGTGATCAGTGAAATGAAAGCGTCCGATTGGTATTACCGGGTCTGGCAATCTTTCGCCGTGCTCCTGCCGGTGCGCTCGGTCGGAGTGATGGGCGACCAGCGCACCTATGAGAACACGATCGCCCTGCGCATCGTCGAGAGCCTTGATGGGATGACCGCCGATTGGGTGCGGATGCCGTATGAAATTCTGGCCCGCATCTCGAGCCGGATCGTAAATGAAGTGCAGGGCGTCAACCGCGTCTGCTACGACATCTCGACCAAGCCGCCGAGCACGATCGAGTGGGAGTAAGGGTGGCGCGAGCTTCTAGCTTGCGTGCTGCTTGAGCCGGCAAGCTGGCAGCTCGCCCCCCGACTTGCTCCGGCGCAGCGGCGCACGATCTTCCACCATGTCCTTTCCGTTGCCCAGCCGCGGGTCCCTGGCAGTGGCCCTCTTTTCGTTAGGCGTCCTTTCCCTCAGCTTCGGGCAAAGCGTCACCCCGACGATCTCTCCGAGCGCCACCCCCTCGCCCAGCGCCACCATTAGCCCGAGCCCCAGCGCCATCCCGACCCCGAGCGCCACGCCCACGCCGAGCGTCATCCCCACCCCCAGCGCGACTCCCACTCCAAGCGCCACGCCGACTCCGTCCGTCATCCCGGGTCCCACGGCCAGCCCGACGGCTACCCCTTCCGGGGCCGCCCTCCTCAATATCTCCACCCGCGCGCGCGCCGGAACTGGCGATAACGTGCTCATCGGCGGCTTCATCCTCGGGGGAACGGGCGCGGCCAAAAATATCGTCATCCGCGCCCTCGGCCCGTCGTTAGCTAATGTCGGCGTAGGCTCGCCCTTGCTCGATCCCAGCCTGGAGCTTTTCGATTCTTCCGGTCGCCTCCTCGCGAGCAACAACGATTGGATGGAGAACGCCAACGAAGCCGCCCTCCTCCAGACCGGGCTCGCGCCGACCGATCCGCGCGAATCGGCCATTCTCACTGCGCTCGGGCCGGGCCGTTTCACCGCGGTGGTGACCGGTCTCGACGGCGCGAGCAACAACATTGGCCTGGTCGAGGTTTACGATCTCGATTCCAGCAATTCGCCACAGCTGCTTAACATTTCCACCCGCGGGACGCTCGACACGGGCGATGGCCAGATGATTGCCGGCCTCATTGTCGGCGGCACAACCGCGCGGACGATTGTGGTGCGCGGGCTTGGTCCTTCCCTTCGATCCGCTGGGATAGCGAGTCCGTTGCCCAACCCGACGCTTAGTTTGGTCAACAGTCTCGGCATCGCCTTTGCTGGGAACGACGACTGGCAACAAGATGCCAACGCGGCTGCCATCCAGACCGCGGGCTTGGCGCCGACCAATCCGCTGGAGGCCGCCACCGTGATGGCTCTGCCCCCGGGGAATTACACGGCGATCCTTTCCGATGCGAGCGGGTCGAGCGGCGTCGGCCTGATCGAAGTCTACGACATCACGAATTTGTAGGTTGGCGCGCGCACCCTGTAGACGTTTCGCTCTGCGAAACGCGGGAGTCGATTCCCGCCGCCTCCCCAAACGCCCGCGCATCGCAGGAATGTGTTTAGCGAACCGGGCGAGCTCGGCCCGTTGTCATCCCGAGGCTGGCGCAGCGCGCCGAGGGATCTCACGGATTATCTCGACGTCCGCCTGGGAGGGCATCTAAAAATTCGGGTTGATCGCCGCATTGTAGGCCGGGCGCTTCGCCTGCCTCGGTTCCTGCTGCGGCAGAAACTGGGCAACCGAAGCGGTCGCCCCACAATTCGCCCAGTCGCAACCGATTTTTTAGGCGCCCTCTGAAGAACGACGCCGAGACCTTGCGCGAGATCCCTCGCCGTCTACGCGGGCTCGGGATGACAAAATGAGAGTGGGTCAGTGAAGGCAGGACGCCCAGAGGGATGCCAAACAGTCACCTTCGCAAAACGAAGCGGCTACAGGAGTTCGCCGGCCGAGCGAAGCACAGACAGCGGGAGCGCTCTCACCCGCCGGCGGCGACGCGCAGCACCTCGATGCGATCGTTTTCGCCCAGCTTCTGCGCCGCCCACTCGCGCCGCCGCAAAGCCACCCCGTTTTGTTCGACCAGCGTGGTCTCGGGCGAAAGTTGATGTTGCTCTACCAGCTCTTCGATCGTGCACGCTTCCGTCGCCTCGATCTCCCGGCCGTTGAGAAAAATTTTCATCGCGCCGCCAGCGCCTGGTCCCAATCTTTCCAAACCGGCGCGAAGCCGCGTTTTTGCAAAACGCGAGCCACCTCCGCCGGGGAACGCTCGTCGCTGATCTCAAACTGCCCGGTGGCGATCTCCTGGTTCGCCGCGTCCGGCGGGAGGACGCGCCCGCGCACTGTTTGATGCACTTCGGCGCGTCCCTGGCCGGTGTAGCCGCCCGGTTCGGTGTGGCTGCCCGAGCTCATCACGGTTACGCCTAACGACGCCAGCGCGTCGCGCAGGGGCGCTGGCTCGCGCGTGCTCAAGACCATCCCGACGCGCGGAAAGCAGATGCGAAAGGCGCAGAGCAATTGCGCGAGGGCGCGGTCGCCTAACGAAAAGGGCGGCTCAAATTCTCCCGCCGCCGGCCTTAAGCGCGGCAGGCTCAAGGTGAGGTCGGCTTGCCAGCAATGTTTTTGCAAATATTCCAGATGCGCCGCGAGCGCGAGCGCCTCCGTCCGCCAGGGGGCCAGGCCGAAAAGTGCGCCGATCCCGAGCCGGCGAAAACCGGCGGCGTAGGCCCGCTCCGGGCAATCTAGTCGCCAGGCGAAATCGCGTTTCGGTCCCGAAGTGTGCATCTCCGCGTAAATGGCGCGGTCGTAGGTCTCCTGATAAACAACCAGGCCCTCCGCGCCCGCGGCGACAAGGGGCCGATATTCTTCCGTCTCCATCGGCCCGAGCTCGAGGGCGATCGAGGAGAAAAGCGGCCGGAGCGCGGCCACGCAACCGGACAGATAACTCCCGCTCACGAACTTCGGGTGTTCCCCCGCCACCAGCAGCACCTGCCGGAAACCTTCCGCGGCGAGGTGACGCGCTTCCGCCAACACCTGCTCCACGGAAAGGGTCACCCGCAAGATTGGATTGTCGCGCGAGAAGCCGCAATAACGGCAGTTGTTGATGCATTCGTTGCTCAAATAAAGCGGCGCAAACATGCGCATGGTGCGGCCAAAATTCTGCCGGGTGAGGGTGCGTGCCTCCTGCGCGAGCGCTTCGAACTGCGCATCGTCCTGCGGCCCCAGCAGCCGGACGAAACGCCGGAGCAAAGGCGATTGCGCCTCGGGCAACCGATCGAGAATGGGAGCAAACGACATTACCCTAATTTCGCGGCTCAGGAGCGAATCGCAATTGCAGAAGCCGCCATGTAAACTGCCGCTGTGAGCAAGCCAAAAATCATCCCGCTGCCCGCGCGCGAGAATCTTTCGCCCGAACAAGTGCAAGCGCGCGCCGCTGCTTTCCAGGAGCAGATGGCGCGACGCCGAACCGTCCGGGATTTTTCCGATCAGCCCGTCCCCCGCGCCGTCATCGAAAGCTGCCTGCGCACCGCGGGGAGCGCGCCGAACGGCGCCAATCTGCAGCCCTGGCACTTTGTCGCGATCAGCGATCCGGCGTTGCAGCAGAAGATTCGCCTCGCCGCGGAAGAAGAAGAGCGGGAATTCTACGAGCAGCGGGCTCCAGCGGAATGGCTGGAAGCGCTGGCCGCGCTCGGGACGAACTCGGAGAAGCCGTTTTTGGAGCGGGCGCCCTGGTTGATCGCGATCTTCTCGCAGCCCTACGAAGTGCGGCCCGACGGGCGGAAAGTGAAGCATTATTACGCGACCGAATCGGTCGGGATCGCCACCGGCTTCCTCGTCGCCGCGCTCCATCTCGCCGGCCTCGTTTCCCTCACCCACACGCCTAGCCCGATGGGATTTCTCAATAAGCTGCTCGGACGTCCGACCCATGAGAAACCGTTCCTCCTTCTCGTGACCGGTTACCCGGCGGACGACGCGATGGTGCCCGACATCCAGCGCAAGCCCCTCGCCGAGATCAGTTCGTTTATCGCGCGATGAGCGCCGGAGCGGTTCTCTTTCACGCATTCGTGGGAGCGACCCTGCTCTTCGTCTGGCTCAATTCGCTCGCCACTCTCCTTCTCGTTAGGCGACTGCGTCCCGCGGCGGCACCCGGGGAGGCGCCGTTCGTTTCCATTCTCGTCCCGGCGCGGAACGAGGCCCGCCGCATCGGACCCTGTCTGCGCTCGCTCGCCGCGCAGCATTATCCCCGTTTCGAAGTCCTGCTCCTCGACGATCAATCGGACGACGGCACTGGCGCGCTCGCGCAGGAGATCGGCTTCGGCGAAACCGGCGACCGACGGATCCTCCGCGGTCAGCCGCTGCCCGAGGGCTGGACCGGGAAAGCCTGGGCTTGTCACCAACTGGCGCAGGCGGCTGCCGGCGATTACCTGCTTTTCACCGACGCCGATACCGTGCATCACCCGGCCTCCCTCACCGCGGCCCTGGCGGAAGCGCGGCGCTCGGGCGCGAGCTTGCTTTCGCTCTGGCCGCGCCAGATCACCCTCTCGTTAGGCGAGAAAGCGGTCGTTCCCCTCCTCTATCTGGCCGCCGCGGGCCTGGTGCCGCATTTCCTGCTTGCGGCCGGGCAACGTTTCCCGCAGTGCGCGGCTCGGTTGCCCCGAAATTTCCTGCGCCAGTACGGCATCGCCAACGGACAGTTTCTCCTCTTTCGCCGGGCCGATTATTTCGCTCTGGGCGGGCACGCCGCCGTGCGTAATCACCTCGTCGAAGATGTGGCCCTGGCCCGCCGGACCGCCGCGCGAACTGCGGACGGCTTCCGCCTGGTGAACGCCGATGGGACCTTGCTTGTGCAATGCCGGATGTACGAGAACTTCCGCGAGCTCTGGCTGGGGTTCACGAAAAATTGCCGCGCGGTCTTTGAAACTTCGCTCGCCTCTTTCCTGCTCGCCGGAGTTCTTCAGGTGGCGGTGTTCCTCGCTCCGTTTGCTCTCCTTCTCGTCCCGGGCGGCGCGCGCGGGCTCGCCTTTTCGGAAGTTCTGGCCATCTACGGGCTGCGATTTCTCTACACGGCGCGCTATCGCGGCAGCTTCCTGGGCGCGCTTCTCCATCCGTTAGGCGAAATCATTTCGCTCGGGATTGCCTTGAACAGTTGGCGCCGGTCGGCCGGTGCCGGGGTGGAGTGGAAAGGTCGCGTCTACCAAGTGGTGCACGAGACCGCCGGGTGAGCGTGCTTCTGGTTTAGAACGTGTCGTGAACTTTATGGAGCACGGTGGAGGGACGACCTCTGTGTCGTCCGTGAGGTTGGGCTGCTTCGGGGTCTCCCATTCAGAACCGCGGACGGGACAGAGCCCGTCCCTCCACCAGGCGCAAAGTCCCTGATAACGGAAGCGCGCAGGATCTCGTAGCACAGGCATCTTGCCTGTGGGGCTACCGGGCGTCTCGCCCGGTCGATGGCGACGTGGGAAGAATCACCGGCGAGACGCCCCGTGGCCCACCGGCAAGATGCCGGTGCTACGACGGTCGTCCCGACCGCTCCCACGAAATAAAAATGCCGGGAGCGCCGCTCTGGCGCCCCCGGCATTTGCGCAAAGTTCGCTCGTGTTAAAAGGCGAACCGAATACCGCTCCGCAGCATCCCGAAGTTGTTGTCCGGTCCGTTCACGACGTTCCAACTGAAGTCGTTGATCACGCCGAGACGCGGGGTGATGCGGACTTCGAAGCCGGCGCCCAATTGCCCCATTCCTTCAACGTCGCTATTCCGGCGCACCGAAGCTGGGCTCGCTCCATTGGCGGCCAGAGTCTCCAGGCGTGTGCCGTTGAAAAGAACGCCGCCCCCGGCATAGCCGTAAGGTGCGAAGCGGGTATTGGGCACGGGAAAGCGGAAGATCAAATTACCGGAGAGCTGGCCGATGACGTCGTTCGCGTCGAGGGCATAGCCTTCGAGGCCGGCGCCGAGATAACGGGTGAACATATAATTCACATCGATGCCACCGCCGAAGGCGTGGTCGGTATTGAGGTAGCGATCGTCGCGATACTCATTGCCGGTGAAGGCATACGACCCGAAGAGGTCGACATTCCATTCCCGATCGCGGTAGAACTGGTCGGCGGGCGCTTGATAAACCTGCTGAGTTTCCTTGGTCGACGACGTCTCCATGGGACCGGCCAAACCGGTGGCCGCGAGTGTCGTGAGGCTAAGCATGCTGATGATAAACTTTTTCATTTCTATAATTTCCTTTTCTCCCTGTTGTTTTGGTTTGAGTGGCAATGGTGGGGTGCGAAGAGGAGCCATTCCCGTGCCAGACTGCAGTCGCATCTGGCGTATGAAGTATCGCCAGATTGGAAGACAGCGCGAATCCGGGCCGGTGATCCCGTTTTATAATCGCCTCTCCCAAAGGGACTTCGCGCCGAAAAAAAACGCAACCTTTCGTCCTTGTCGGGGAATAAGCCGGCGGCTGCGGCGCTATTTTAACGCATAAACTTCGACGAGAGCATTGCCGGTCGCGCCGTTTACTCCAGTCACGATCGCGGTGTAGTTCCCGGGAGCGGGGGTTAGGTCAATCGCCGATTCGCGAGGATTAGTCGGCGCCAGCCCGCTCGCGCGAATTTTCCCTCCCTGGGTATCCTGCCAGTCATCGTTAGTCATGATTGAGGCGCCGTTGGCATCGCGCAGATCCAGGAACGGGTCTGGCAGTGCATTCGGCACGTTGGCTTTGAACCGCGGTCGAGCTTCTCTGGGTGAGAGCGTTCTTTACATCTTCAGCTCCGCGCCCGTGCTGGCATCGGTCACGAGAAATTTCTCGTGATGAAAGGCCGGGTCGGCCCGGAACATCAACCGGCCCGCGTAACGCCGCTCCAGCTCGATGAGCAGCTCTTCGTCTTCTTCTTTGAGCCGCTTGAGCACGTCGGGATTCAGAATGACGCGGAACTCGTGGATCGTATCCTGGTATTTGCGCATCACGCTGTTGAGCGCGCGATGCACTTCGACGCTCGTGCTCATGGTGGTCTTGACCGAGCCGCGGCCTTCACAATACGGGCAGTTCTGATAGATGGAATCGCTCAGGCTTTCCTGGGCGCGCTGCCGCGTCATCTCCATCAGGCCTAACGAGGAAAGGGGTAGGACATGAGTCTTGGCTTTGTCGCGCCGGAGACGTTCGCGCATGCGGGTATAGACCATCTGTTGATCGCGCCGGCTCTTCATGTCGATAAAATCGCCGATGATGAGGCCCCCGATGTTGCGGAGGCGGAGCTGGCGGGCGATTTCGTCGGCCGCTTCCAGGTTGGTTTGCAGGATCGTTTTCTCGACGTCGCGCCCGCCTTTGTTGCGGCCGGTATTGACGTCGACCGCGACCAGCGCCTCGGTCTCGTCGATCACGATGTAACCGCCGCATTTCAGCCAGACCTGACGATGAAAGGCGTCCTCGATTTGTTTCTGCACTCCGAAGGTCTCAAAGATGGGGGCGGCCCCATCGTAGTGTTTGACCCGGCTTTTGGCGCGCCGGGAGATTTGGCCGACCATCCCGGCCATGCGCTCAACGGCCGCCTGATCGTCGCAGACCACTTCGTCGATTTCGTCGGTGAGGAAATCGCGCACGGTCCGCTCGACCAGGTCGGGCTCCTCGAAGACGCGGGCGGGCGCGGGCAGTTCTTTGATCTGTTGGTCAATGCGGCCCCACTGTTCGAGGAGAAAATGCAGGTCGCGCACGAAATAGCGGGCGCGCTGGCCTTCCCCGACGGTGCGGATGATGACGCCGATGCCGTCCGGGATCTCGAGTTCACGCAAAATTTTCCGTAGGCGCACCCGTTCTTTTTGCGACTCGATTTTGCGGGAAACGCCGCTCCGCTCGCTGAAGGGCATGAGCACGAGATAGCGCCCGGCGAAGCTCAGGTTGGTGGAAACGCGCGGGCCTTTCGTGCCGATGGGACCTTTCGTGACCTGGACGAGCACTTCGGAGCCGACCGGGTAGATGCTCGGAATGTCCTTGGCGTTGAGTTTCTTTTTCGGGCGCTTTTTATCGGGCCGCTCGACTTCTTCGACGCCGCTATCGAGGGCGGCCGGGATGGCGTCCCAGAAATGGAGGAAGGCATTTTTCTCGAGCCCGATATCGACGAACATCGCCTTGAGGCCGGGCTCGATATTCTTGACCCGGCCCTTGTAAACGCTGCCCGCGATGTTGCGGGAGCTGTCGCGCTCGACGCTATATTCCTCGAGCTGCCCGTCCTCGAGCAGGGCGACGCGTCGTTCGAGCTTTTCGACGCTGATGATCAATTTGTTGCCCGTCTTGCGGCGACCCAGGCCAAGAATTCTTTTCACTTTTTCTATCATAATGCTGAGAAATTTTTGAAGTCATACGGGTGATCCGGTGCTTCTGGTTAAAATTAACGCGCCGGTCGGGCGCGCCGTGTGGGAGGAGGGGTTGGTTCGGCGGGACGGGGGCGATTGCCAAACATGCGTCGGAAAAAATTGCGCGGCCGGGTCGGCTGCGCCGCGGGAGGAGCGACCAGCTGGCCGCGCGGGGGGCGTCTGGTTTTGCGCGCGTTCTCGACTTTGCCCCGGGCGTCGGCCTCGGGTTCGACATCGGGATCGGCGCCGGGCTGCGCCATCTGCGTGTGACTGGCGGCCGGTTTACCACTGGTGGTTTCTTCGTCGTTGTCCTTGGTCTCGGGAAGCTCGTCTTTGTAGGAAACGGCGGCGATCAATTTGAAAGGATCCTCCTTGTGCGCGGGCGCGACCCAGGCGAGTTGCGGCTCATATTTGCCCGCGTCCATCGCGAGCGTGCGCTCGAGGATGCGATCGGCGATGGGACCAGCGATCGTCCCGCCGTGCCCGGAGGCGCCCTGCACCATCACGGCGATGGCGTACTTCGGATGATCGTAGGGAGCGAAGCAGCAGAACCAGGCGATGTTTTCATCCTTCCCGTTCGACTTCACTTCCGCGGTGCCCGTCTTGCCCGCCACCTCCACATCCTTCATCCGCGCGACCCGGCCGGTACCGCTATCTTCGTTGACCACTTTCCAAAGCCCTCGCCTAACCAGCTCGATTTGCTCCGGCGTAAAATCGTTGCGCAGATCCGCGTGGACTTTCGGCGTCTCCGGAAACGCGACCTGGCCATCTTCATCGAGCACCGGCTTGCCATCCTGGCCCAGAACTTTCTCGACGATGCGCGGGTAGTAGGAAATGCCGCCGTTCGCGACCGTCGCATAAGCCATCGCCATCTGCAGGGGCGAAGCCAGCACGTAGCCCTGGCCGATGGAGACGTTCGCGGTGTAAGCGGACGACCATTTCTCATGCGGGCTGTGAATCGCCATCCACTCCGGGCCGGGGAGGACGCCGGCCGACTCGCCCGTGAGGCGAATACCCGACTCCTGCCCGAGGCCCAGAAGCGCGCCGGTGGTGTCGATCGAATCGATGCCCGCCGCGTTCCCGTACTGGTAAAAGTAGGCGTCGCAGGAAACCTTGAGCGCGTCGGCCAGGCCGATCGTGCCGTGTCCGCCGCCCTTGAACCCGATCCAGCAGTGGAAATAGTGATCGCCATAGGTGACGCCGCCGCTGCAGTTAAACTTCGCGGTGCCCATGTGTTTCCGCAGGCCCGCAAACGCGGTGACGATCTTAAAAGTGGACCCCGGGGGGAGACCGCTGAGGGCGCGATTGACGAGCGGATTCGCCTTGTCGTTGCGCAGCTCTTTCCAATCTTTCGCCTGGATGCTCGGGATGAAGGTGTTCGGGTCGAACGAGGGCACCGAAGCCATCGCGAGGATGTTGCCGTTGTTCGGGTCGACGACCACAGCCGCGCCGCGCGCCACCGCGCGGAGGGCATCATCCGCGATGGCTTGGATGCGCGCGTCGATCGTGAGGTAGACGTCGGCGCCCTGCTTCGGCGGCTCTTCACGCACCACTCCGTCGATCGCGCCCTTGGCATTGCGCCGCATTACCCGGATGCCAGGCTGGCCACGCAGATATTCGTCCATCGTTTTTTCGATGTTCGATTTTCCCTCCACGTCGCCCTGATAAAAGGTGTACTTTTTCGCTTCCTCGGTGTTCGTGTCGTCGGGCGCGCCGACGTAGCCTAACAAGTGCGAAGCGAGCGCTCCGTAGACATAGGAGCGGACCGGCTTGATCGCGATGTCGACGCCCGGGAGCCCGACATCGTGCTCGGAAAATTTCGCCATCGTGGCGAAATCGATGTCCTTGCTATAGGAATACGGGACCTCGCGGTTGTTGCGGAAATGCTTCTGCAACTGGTTGGCATTGTAGTCGCGCGCCAGGTTTAGATCCTCGAGCCGCGGGACGATGCCGCCGTTGACGATCTTGACGATGTCGGGCTCCTTCATGTCCTTGGGCATGTTGCTGATGGTGGCGCGATACTGCGTCTCCGGCGGCCGGCCATAGCGCTGCTTGTAGCCTTTCACCATCTCCGGAAGGTAGAAATCGACTTCGTAACTGGCCCGGTTCTGCACCAGAGCGACGCCGTTGCGATCGCGAATCTCGCCCCGGATGGAAGGGATGCGCACGGTCGCTTCCGAGCTGCTCTGGACGCGCGCCGTCCACTCCGCCCCGCGCGCCACCTGCACCCACCAAAGGCGGAGAAGGAGCGCGCTCAAGCCCAGGAGCATGCAAAGCCCGAGGAACTGAATGCGCAGAGTCGGCCTAACGCGACGAGTATTCATCAAAGCCATCCGCGGAGCCCGCGTAAGAATTGTTCGTCAGGCCAGCGATCCAGTGGAGCGACCAGAAGACGAGCGGCGCCATGAACATAGCGAGCAGCCCGGGGCCGCCGATCTGCCACCAGACTTCGCGGTTAAAAATAAGCGAACCGCGGCGAAACGAAATCATCAGATATTGGGAGAGCAGGATAAGGGACGTGCAGACGCCGCTGAGGACACAATGCACTTCCCAGCGGCCTCGATTAAACAAAGGCTTGAGTCCGTGCATGATGGCGGCGAGCACCGCGTAGAGGAGTATCGACCATCCGAAGGAAATTTCAACCCGCGTAGCCAGCACCTGCGCGGTCATCGCGTCCCAGAGAAAACCGGCAAAAAAGGCGAGCGCGAGCATGAGCGGAAAAGGCAGCATGATGGCGCCATAGAAGACGATCACGGGGACGATGTAGACGTGGGCGTTGAACATCCATTCCAGGGGCGGGATAAAGAGCTCGGCGATCTGCGCGACGAAGACGAGGACGAGGAGGAGGAGGAAGAGAATCATGGGGAAAATGACGAAGCCCGAATGACGAAGTCCGAAGGAATGACCAAGCCCGAATGACGAAACAGCGATCGCCCGGAGCGTCGTTCGCTTCGGGCTTCGTCCTTCGGATTTATTTCGAGCTTCATCATTCGGGCTTCGTCATTATCATTTTCTACCAATCACCACGAAAACGTCCTCGAGCCGGGACAAATCCACCGCCGGCGCCACCTTCGCCTGGCCATCGAGCGCGCGAACCTGAAAACCCCGCACCGTCCCGACGAATAACCCCGAAGGGAAAACCCCGCCCACGCCCGAAGTGTAAACCTTTTGCCCCGGCTTCAAGCCCGCCTGCTTCGAGAGATAATTCAGGTCCAGCAGCGGCGCGAGACTTCCGGCCACCCGCTCGCCGGTCACGATCCCCTGCTCCCGCGTCCCCTCGACGCTTGCGGCCACCCGGCAATTCTCATCCGAGATCAGGAGGACCACGGAAATGTTCGCGCTCACCGTCGTCGTCCGCCCGACTAATCCTTCATCGGTCAGCACCGGCATCTCCGCGGCGAGCCCATCCTCGGAGCCGCGATTGATCGTGACCGTGCGCCACCAGGTCGACGAATCGCGGGTCACGATTTCCGCCGGGACCAGCCGGAAGATCGAGCGCTGGCGATAAGCCAACGCGTGCCGCAGCCGATTGACCTCGTGCTCGACATCGCGGAGCGCTTCGTTGGTCGCCTTGAGCGAGCGATTTTCCACCCGCAGAGCCGCGTTATCGTGCTCCAATTCCTCGAGCGACTTCAAACCCGTCCGCACCGAAGTGATCTGCCGCTCCAGTCCCGAGCCGGTCCTCAGAAAAGGCGAAACCGTCTGGAAAAATCCAGCCTGAATTTTCCGTGTCGCCTGCGGGCTCAGACTAAGCAGCGCGAGCAACGCCGCCGCAAAAATAACCAGCGCAACGATGCCGGTGCGACTCATGAGAAGGAAATGACGAAGTCCGAATGACGAAGTCCGAAGCAAGTCCCAATGACGAAGCTCGAAACCGAGACCTCCTTCGTCATTCGGACTTCGTCATTGATTCGGGCTTCGTCATTCGGATTTCGTCACTTTCCGCGTTCTTCATGCCCAGCGCCACCGCCAGCAGCCTTACTGTCGCCATTGGCGATCCGCCGTCGCGACCTGGCGGAGGAATTTGATTTCGTTCAGGCACTTGCCCGTTCCTTCCGCGACCGCGCTCAAAGGATCTTCCGCCACGTGCACCGGCAAACCGGTTTCTTCGCTCAGCAGCCGATCGAATCCGCGCAGGAGCGCGCCACCGCCCGCGAGGACCAGACCGCGATCGACCAGATCGGCGGACAATTCCGGCGGGCAACGCTCGAGCGTGATGCGCACCGAATCGACGATCGTCGAGATCGGTTCGAGTAAGGCTTCGCGCACTTCCTGCGAAGTGATCGCGAGCGTTTTCGGCAGGCCGGCCACTAGGTCGCGACCTTTCACTTCCACGCTCGTCTCTTTCTCACTCGGGTAGGCGGAGCCGATCTTAATCTTGATCTCTTCCGCGGTGCGCTCGCCGATCATCAAATTGTAGGCGCGCTTCATATATTGCACGATCGCCTCGTCCAACTCGTCGCCCGCCACCCGCACACTGCGGCTAAAAACGATGCCGGAGAGCGAGATCAACGCCACCTCGGTCGTGCCGCCCCCGATGTCGATGATCATGTTGCCGGCCGGATCCTGCACCGGCAGCCCGACCCCGATCGCCGCTGCCATCGGTTCCTCGATCAGGTAGACCTCACGCGCGCCGGCATGCGTGGCTGACTCCCGAACCGCCCGCTTTTCCACTTCCGTAATGCCGGAAGGGACCGCGATCACGACCCGCGGATGAGCGCGGACGCGGTTGTTGTGCACCTTGTTGATGAAATGCCGGAGCATCGCTTCGGTCACTTCGAAATCCGCGATCACCCCATCCTTGAGCGGGCGCACGGCCACGATATTGGCGGGCGTGCGGCCGAGCATGCGCTTGGCTTCGTCGCCCACGGCGAGCACTTTGGAAGTGCCGGCCTGCACGGCCACGACGGAAGGTTCGCGCAGGACGATGCCCTGATCCTTCACATACACGAGCGTATTCGCGGTGCCGAGATCGATCCCGATGTCGCTGGAAAACCAGCCAAAAAGTCTGTCTAACATGAAATAATAAGCGTTCCGGTTGCGTCCCCGTCGGCCATCCCAGAAGCGGAAGTTGTGCCGAACAATTCGGGCAGACGAAAAACGTAGTATCTTGGAACGGAGGCCGGTCGCGTCAAGGGATTTGAAGGAAGGTTGATGGATGTGCGCTGATGGTTGATGGAAGGGCCATTATGTCGCCGCGAAAAAAGATCATCGTCGCTCCCTCGATCCTCGCGGCCGACTTCGCCCATCTCGCGGCCGACCTCGAGCGGGTCATTGCCGCTGGCGCCGATTGGCTTCACCTCGACATCATGGATGGCCATTTCGTCGACAACATTTCCTTCGGTCCCGCCCTCGTGAAAACGGTCCGCGCCCTAACGAGCCTGCCGCTCGACGTTCATCTCATGATTGCGCGGCCCGATCATTACCTGCCGCGCTTCCTCGACGCGGGGGCCGACTCCCTCACCGTCCACGTGGAAGCGGAGGCGGCGCACGACGTCGCGCACACGTTAGGCCAAATCCGCGCCGCCGGGGCCCGCGCCGGCCTCACCCTGAATCCCGCCACCCCCTTCGCGGAGCTGGAACCGCATTTGCCTAACGTCGACCTGGTTCTCATCATGACCGTCCATCCCGGCTTCGGCGGGCAGGCTTTTCGCCCGGAGATGATGGCCAAAGTGCGGTGCGCGGCGGAGCAGCGGGAATCGTTAGGCGCGAATTACGATATCGAAGTCGATGGCGGAATCACCGCTGAAACTGCGCCGCTCGCGCGCGCCAGCGGCGCCAACGTCCTCGTCGCCGGCACCGCCATTTTCAAAGCGGCCGACTACGGCGCCGCGCTCCAGGCTTTGCGCGGCGTCTGATTGTTCGAGGCCCTCTGAAAATTCGATTTCCACGGGCAAATTGTAGGACGGGCGCTTCGCCTGCCTCGGCTCGTGCCGCGGCAGAAACTGCGCAACCGAAGCGGCCGGTATTGTTTGGCGTTCAACCCGACGCCGCTTGCGTTCACGGGCCCCTCTCGAGTTGTCATCCCGAGCCCGCGTAGACGGCGAGGGATCTCGCGCAAGGTCTCGGCGTCGTTCTCCAGGATCGATGTACCCCGGCAGCGCAGGCGTGAGATCCCTCGGCGCGCTCCGCCAGCCTCGGGATGACAGAGCGCCGAGCCTGTCCGGGACGCTAAGCACAGACAGCGGTCGCCCTGCAATTCGCCCAGTCGACACCGAATTTTTAGACGCCTTTAAGGCCGCAGCTCGTGCTGGAACCTCAATCCCGACTACCCCGCGACCACCGGTTCGGCGATGTCGCTCGTCTCCGCCATCATCTCGTCGGTCTGGGTCACCCGCACCACTTCTTCGATGGTCGTCTTCCCTTCCGCGACCCGTCGCCAGCCGTCTTGCCGCAAGCTGATCATCCCTTCCCGGATGGCGCATTTTTTTAACTCACCGCCATCCGCTTTTTTCATGATCAAGCGCTTCAACGGCTCGGTGATGACGCAGATTTCGTAGATGGCCAGTCGCCCTTGGTAGCCCGTATGGCGACAGTTCTCGCAGCCGGCGCCGCGGAAAAATTTAAAGTCGGGCGGGATGTCGGCGCCGATCTCGGTCAGGTATTCGATCGGGTAGCCGACGGCTTCTTTGCAGTCCGGACAAATCGTGCGGACGAGGCGTTGGGCGAGGAAGGCTTTGACGACGGAGGCGAGCAGGAACGGCTCAACGTCCATGTCGATAAGACGGGTGATGCCGCCAACGGCGTCGTTCGTGTGCAGCGTGCTGAAAACAAGGTGCCCGGTCATGGCCGCGCGAATTGAAATGTCGGCCGTCTCGACGTCGCGAATTTCTCCGACCATGACGACGTTCGGATCCTGCCGCAGAATGTGGCGCAGGCCTTTGGCGAAAGTGAGGTCGATCTCCGGTTTCACGTCGATCTGGGAAACCCCCGGGAGCCGATATTCGACCGGCTCCTCGATCGTGATGATGCGGCGTTGCACGGAATTGATGCTGCTCAGGAAACAATAGAGCGAGGTTGATTTGCCGGAACCGGTCGGGCCGGTCACCAGAACGATCCCGTTAGGCTGGGCCAGGAGGTTTTTCATGATGGCGGTCTGCTTCGGGCTCAGGTCGAGCCGCTCGAAGCCGAAGGAAGTTTGCTGGTCGCGGCTGAGCAGACGCAGGCTGATCGATTCGCCGTTCACGGTCGGGATGGTGGAAACGCGCACGTCGATTTTTTGCGCGGCCGATTCGAGATTGATCCGGCCATCCTGCGGGAGACGGCGCTCGGCGATGTCCATGTGCGCCATCACTTTTAAGCGCGAGATGATGGCCGACTGAAGGACGCGGAGTTGCGGCGGGACGGCGACTTCGTGGAGGATGCCGTCGATCCGGTAACGGATGCGCAGATCGTTCTCGAGCGGCTCGACGTGAATGTCGGTGGCCCGTTCCTGGATGGCTTCGCGGATGATTTGGTTAACGAACTTGACCACGGACGCTTCGGGATCGTCCGCGTTGAGATCGGTGCTGGCTTCGATGTCCTGGAGGCTCTCGAAGGAGCGTTTGGTTTTGAGGATTTCGTCGAAGGTCTCGGCGCCGACGCCGTAGAGGGTTTTCATGGCGCGGAGCAGTTGCGCGCGGGGGACGAGGACCCATTCGGCGGGCTTTTTCAGGAGCTGCGCGGCCAGCTCGCGGCCGGTCGAGTTAAAGAGATCGTAGGTGGCGAGGACGACGGCGTTCTCCTTGATCTCGATGGGGAGAATGTGGTGCTGGAAAACGAAGCGGCTAGGCAGCTCGAGCAAGGTCGCGCGATCGATGCTCTTGGCGTCGATGGAGAGGACGGGCACGCCGAAAAAGTTGCCGATCTCGTTGAGGAAACGTTGTTCGTCGACTTTGCCGGAGTTGAGGACCTCGGCGGTCCAGGAGTTGCCATTGAGATTGCTCGCGAGCGCGGCGGCCTCTTCGCGGGAAGCGGCGCCGCTGGCCAGGAGGATGTCGATGAGAGAGTTACTAAGGGCTGGGCTCACGAGGGGAAGTTACCAGAGTGGAGCGATTTGTCATGAGGGGGGCGCGAGCTTCCAGCTTGCGTGTTTCCAGAATCCAGGAAAACCGGACGCTAGTGGTCCGACGGAAGGTCCGGCGGCGGGAGTTGTTTCCCATCACTGGGAAGCGGGATGCCGTCCTCGTCGAGCTCGGTGCCGAAATGGGTTTTGGATTCCATCTTCTCGCGCGTCTGGTAGAGGTCGAGATTCGTTAGGCTCACTTCCGGCCGCATGAGCACGATCAACTCGGTGCGATTTTTCGAGTTGATCGTCGAGCTGAAGAGCGAGCCAATCAACGGGATGCGATCGAGAATCGGCAAGCCCGTCCGGCTGCGACGCTTTTCCTCCTGAATCAAACCGCCCAAGACAATCGTGGATTTGTTAGGCGCAGAGACGGTCGTTCGAATGTAACGAGTGGCGATCGTCGGGATCTGGTTCCCATCCACCTGGGTTACCTGCCCCGTCAGGCTGTCGAGTTTTTGCAGAATGTCGAGGGAGACCTCTTTGTTACTGTTAATCAGAGGAACCACTTCAAGTTGGAGCGCGATTTTTTTAAACTCGATGTTGGTTTGCTGCGCCAGGCCGCCAGTGAGAATGCCGCCACCAGATCCAGATGAAATAGTGTTTGTCGGTACGGGAATTTCCTGTCCCGAGGCGATGATCGCTTTTTTGTTGTTGCTGGTGAAAACCGTCGGCCGGGAAATGGTGTGGAAGCGCCCGGTGGCATCCAAAGCGTGGACGATCGCCGAGAGAGTGTTGCCAGCGGCGACATAAAGATTCCCTC
Source organism: Chthoniobacterales bacterium (assembly GCA_965217815.1). Taxonomy (GTDB): domain Bacteria; phylum Verrucomicrobiota; class Verrucomicrobiia; order Chthoniobacterales; family UBA10450; genus Palsa-1392. The sequence goes on along the minus strand of CBDCJI010000002.1, from coordinate 1,410,709 downwards.
CGCCAGCCGTTCCGGCCGCGGCGGCTAGGTTCTGAAACGTAATGAGACCAGCCGGATCGAGGATCGGTGCCCCAGTGTTACTGGCGGCACCACCCACTCCCACACCCGTGTTCGGATTGGTCCGTCGAGTGAACTGCAGTAAATAATCGATGCCAAATTCTTCGCGGTTATTGAGCGAAAGTTCCCCGATCACTGTGCTGAGCGCGACCTGCGGCGCCTTCACGTCCAATTGATCGAGAATCTTGAAAACCTTCACCAGCACTTCCCGGTTCCCGAGCACGATGATCGAGTTCGCGCGTGGGTCGGCGATGAGCTTGGTGTTACCCACCGTGACCGCTTGCGGCGCGGTATCGACCGGTTCAGTCGAAAGCTCCTCGTTCACCTGCAAAGTGCTGTCACTCGCGGTGCCACTGAGGCCGCCGGCACCGGACTGATTGCTGCTCGGGGTCGGGTTGCGGCTCGGGTTCCGGTTCCCCTGGCCCGGCGTAAGTCCCTGGCCGCCGCCCTGATCCTGGTCGCCCGGTTCGGTCAGGGCCTGCACCAGCACCGGGAGCACGTCGCCGGCCGAGACATATTGCAAAGGCCGGGTCACCGGTTTCCCGAATTCCACATTGGCGTCGAACTCCGAGATCAATTTTCGCACGAACGGCATGTTGATCGGGCGCGTCACCACGTGGATGCGATTGGTCCGCACGTCGGCTTCCAATTTGATCTTGCCGACGATGAGCGAATCCTCCGAGAGCACCGCGTTCCCACCTTCCGTATCGACCTGCGGTTGCGCGCCTGGAGGGACCGGCACCCCGCGAATCCGGCGCACCCCGCCGGCCTGATTGTTGTCGCCCTTTTCGAATATATCCTTCAACATGTCCACCACCTTGCTCGCGTCGGCTCGCTCCAGCCGGATGAACTCGCTCTCCACCTGGGCCGGCGCGACATCGAGTTCCTGCACCATCTTGACCAGCTTGCGGAGCACGTCGGCGCTCTGGGTCACGAGCAGGCTGGAGGATTTCGGCAAAGCCAGGATCGGCGCCTGCCCGCCAATGCCGGCGAGGTATTGCGAGAGCACGCCCTGCAACTCTTGCGGGTCGGCATAGTTCAGCCGAAAGAGGTAGCTGATCACCTTTGCGCCCTCGGGAATATCCGCCGGATCGGAGACGATCGGGACCGCCGCGCCGCGCGGGTTCTTATTTACCGCGACGACTTCGACGATGTTATCCTCGGCCGGGACGAGGGAGTAACCATTGAGGGCAAGATTCATCTCGATGATCTTGATCGCTTCCCGCCGCGGCACTTTCTGGGCGAGAAAAATGTTCACCTTCCCCTGGACTCCGTTATCCAGGACGAGCTTCGCGCCGGTCAGCGTCTCGTAGAGATGAAGCACATCGGTGACGTCGCTATTCGGATACTGCAACGTGACCATGTCTTCGTCTCCCCCATCCGGTGAGGCCGTCCCCGGCGCCGTCTGACCAGCCATGCCGGGCGGGACAAATGGCGTGCGGGCCGGCTGCGGCGGAACCTGTGCGGTCGCGCCCGCGACCCCGAGTAAAAGAACCGAGAGAGTAGAAAGGAGGCGGCGCCGCACGCGCATATTTAGTGGCGTCGGCAGTTGCGGTCAACCGTGGAGCCGTCAGCTCTGTGGCTTCTGGGCGAGCCTTTTGCGAAAGGGTGCGCCCTTTGTTCTTGCTCGAGGACCGCGACAAGCACAGTCTGGGAAGATGCGGACCACAAAGTGCTCGACGCCCGGCGCAATCTCCAGGCGTTACGGGCGCCGGGGCGTCGCCGTTGGCGGGATCGCCTTCCTGCTCGCGGCGTTTTTGGTTTCATCCGCCGAGAGCCAGCCTGCCGTCGAGCCGCAGATTCGCGCCGTGCTCCAGGCGCAAACCGCGGCCTGGAATCGGGGCGACATCGACGGCTTCATGGGCGGCTACGCGCGCTCGCCGCAGACGACCTTCGTCTCCGGCGACAAAGTCACCCATGGATGGCAAACGGTGCGCGACAACTACGCCCGCAAATACGACAGCCCCGCCAAAATGGGCACGCTCACTTTCTCCGGCCTAACGATTACCCCGCTCGGTCCCGCTGCGGCCTTCGTCCTCGGCAGTTGGAGCCTGGCGCGGAAAGGCGACCGCCCGCACGGGAAGTTCACCCTCCTCTTCCGCAAACTGCCCGAAGGCTGGCGCATCGTCCTCGACCACACCTCGTGAGGCGATGCGCCCTCCGGGGAGCGCACGCGCCTCGCGTGCCGTTTGCGGCGCCTCGCCGCAAACATCTTTCGCGTGGAACCGGAGGTGAGATCACGGTTCCCCTTTGTCCCGGTCAATCCGGCGAGGCGCCGGATTGCGCACGCGAGGCGCGTGCGCTCCCCAAAATCTACCCCCGCAACCGCGCCAGCAGCATCTCGTGAATCCCCTCGAAGCCGCCATTACTGAAAATAGTGACGACGTCGTTAGGCAAAAGCAGCGGCTCAATCTTCGTCACGATCGCCTCCGCATCCCGCGCGTAAAACGCCATCTTCCCCGCCCCCTCCAGCGCTGCCACCACCGCCTCCGGATGGAGCCGCTCCGCCACCGGGATCTGCTCCAGCGTCGCGATCTCCGCCAGAAAAACCCCATCGGCCAACTGTAACGCCTCCGCCAATTCCCCCTGAAACACCGCCCGCCGAGTCGTATTCGAGCGCGGCTCGAAAATCGCCCAAAGCCGCCGCCCCGGATAGCGCTGTCGCAACGCCATCAGGGTCTGTCGAATCGCCGTCGGATGATGCCCGAAATCGTCGATCACCGTCACCCCGCGCGCCTCCCCGCGCACCTCCTGCCGGCGCGCGATCCCCTCGAAACTCGTCAGCGCCGTCTGGATCACCTCCGGACTCACCCCGTAGAAACGCGCCGCCGCCGCCGCCATCGCCGCATTGCGCACATTGAACTCCCCGATCAGCGGCACCTCGAAGCGCGTCCCGCCTAACGAAAACTGCGAGCCCCCCGTCCCATAACTCACCTCCCGGATGCGCTCCGCGCAATTCTCCGAAAACCCCACCTGCACGATCGGCGCCAGACAATCCTGCGCCACCTCCACGCAATTCTCGTCGTCCCCATTGAGCAGGATCATCCCATTCTGCGGCACGATATTGAGCAGCCGCCGGAAACTCAGCTTCACCGCCGCGAGGTCGGGAAAAATATCCGCGTGATCGAACTCCAGATTATTCAGAATGAGAAGCTCCGGCAGATAATGGATAAACTTCGACCGTTTATCGAAGAACGCCGTGTCGTACTCATCCCCCTCGATCACCACATACTTCGAGTCGTTAAAAAGCGCCCCCTGCCCCAGATTGCGCGGGATGCCCCCGATCACATAGCTCGGCGCCCACTCCGCCACCGTCAGCATCCAGGCCAGCAAAGCCGTCGTCGTCGTCTTCCCATGCGTCCCCGACACCACCAGATTATGGCGGCCCCGGAGGAAATACTCCTTCAACACCTCCGGCAGCGAGAGATAATAGAGCTTGCGATTCAGCACCGCCTCCACCTCGGGATTCCCGCGCTTGATCGCGTTCCCCACAATCACCACCACCTCCGCGTGGTCGGGCAAATTCTCCGCCCGGTAAGGCTCCGAGAGCATGATCCCCTTCGCCCGCAGGAAATCCGACATCGGCGGATAGACCCGCTCATCCGACCCCGTCACCGTCCAACCGCGATCCCGCAACGCCGCTGCCACCGACCCCATCGCCGTTCCGCCGATCCCGAGAAAATGAAAATGTTGGGCCGGCCGCTGCACCCGGCATCCCTAAGCCGGGGCGAAAACATTTGCCAGCCGGAGAACCCCCGAAAAATCCCAGGCGACCAGAACGCCTTATAAACGCATCGACCTGTCGCCGACTCCCTCTGGGGAGCGCACGCGCCTCGCGTGCTGGTTTCGGCGCGTCGCCAAAACGAACTTTACAGCCGCTCGTGGTCTCGAAGCGGGCAAGAAAAGTTCGCGACGGCGAGGCGCGCGCGCTCCCGAGAGAAGGTCCACCTCCATCGCGCCATCCAAGTTCATGACCCCCTCTAGCTAGGGGCCATCCGCCTTTTCGAAACCTTCCAGCTTGCGTAAATCGCATTTCAGCCTCTCAGCCTCTCAGCGTCTCAGCTTTTCAGCGTTTCAAAAAGCTCTTCACCCCGATCCCTGGCCGATTGAGCACGTGAGTGTAAACCATCGTCGTCGAGACATCCTTTACCCCGTGAGATAGTGACGTAGACGGTTCTTAAGATAGCGTCTACCCCAAGCGCTCTTTAGATACTTCTCCCGCTGCGTCGCGTCGGCCTGATTAAGGCAACCCTCCTAATAAACCAAGGCCAAGGGAATTCGCTTTCGCGTCGAGGGGACATCGCCGCGGTTATGAGCCTCGATCCTCGACGGCAGATTCTTGGTGAATCCGACGTAAAAATGATGATCGCTCTGCGACTGCAGAACGTAAATGTAGCGATACTTGATTTCCATTTTCTAATCTTACGAAGCTCACCTGGTGAGATAGCTCAGCCTTTCAGCGTCTCAGCTTTTCAGTGTTTCAGCTTTTCGAAGGCGTTTCAGCTTTTCGAAGGCGGTTCGAAAAGCTCAATCCAGCGGACTCTTCACCCCGATCCCCGGCCGATTGAGCACGTGAGTGTAAACCATCGTCGTCGAGACATCCTTATGGCCCAGAAGCTCTTGGACCGTCCGAATGTCATACCCATTCTCCAGCAGATGCGTGGCAAAAGAATGCCGCAACGTATGGCAGCTCGCCGCCTTGCTAATGTCCGCGGCCCGCACCGCTCTCTTGACCGCTTGTTGCAAGCCACTCTCGTCCACATGATGCCGGCGGCGCTGCGGACCCTGCCCCTCATTCGTGGCCCTGGGATCCACCGAGAGGCGGCCGGAAGGAAAAACGTACTGCCAGGCCCACTCGCGCGCCGCCCCCAAATATTTTCTCTCCAGCGCATCCGGCAACCAGACCGCCCCGAGCCCGTCATCGAGATCCTGGGCATGTTGCGCCCGCACCCTTTCCAGATGCTTCTGCAATCGCGCCGCCAGATTGATTGGTAACATAGTCACCCGATCCTTCGCTCCCTTGCCATCGCGGACCACGATGCGAGCATACCCTAAGTCGACGTCTTTTACCCGCAATCGCACACATTCCATCAAGCGCAGCCCACTCCCGTAGAGCAGCCCCGCCATCAGCCGCGGCATTCCCTCGAGATGCCCGAAGAGCTTATGCACCTCATCGCGGGTCAACACCACCGGGAGGCGCACCGGCCGGCGCGCCCGTTCCACCTCTTTGAGCCAGCCGATTTCCCTTTTCAGCAGCCCCTTGTAAAGGAAAAGAAGCGCACTGAGGGCTTGGTTCTGCGTCGAAGCCGCCACCCTGCCCTCCCGCGCCAGATGGGTCAGGAAGGCCGACACCTCCGGCTCGCCCATCTCGGCCGGATGCTTTTTTCCATGGAACCGGATGAAGCGCTCGATCCAATCGCAGTAACAACGCTCGGTGCGAATGCTGTAATGTTTGAGGCGCATTAGATCGCGCACTTGTTCGAGCAATTTTTTCTGCTTGCCTGGGGGCGAGGGTTCGAGCACGATGAAATTCATGCATCCGTGTATAACGGGCGGCAGCTCCTCAGGCAACGGAATTAGACGGAATTATTCCGCATTTAATTGCCGAATAATTCCGTCTACTTCTCGTTAGATGATGAGACACATCACCATTCCACGAGCGTGTGCCTTAGCGGCGTTTCTGTCGCTCGTCGTCGGCATCTGCTGCGTATTCGTAATTTGGTCAGGTGCCCCGGTTCCGCTCCAGATCGTTTGCGAGCGCTTCCTGCGCTCCGGCGAGTTGTTATCGGCAGCCATCCTACCTGCCAAGTATGGCCAGATCATCTGTGAGAGCACCCCACCGCCGCACGCAGCGGTAGTCGCGGCTTCAGCGACAGTGCTTTTCAGTGCGGTCTTTTACACCATCGTTGTTGCACTCGCATTCTTTGTCAGGCGATTCTTGTCGCGTCCTAGACATGCCACGCAAAGCATCTAACCAGACGATGGAGCGAACGGCGGACCGGTGTACGCTCCATTTTGAGATGACTTCCACACCTCCACTCCGAGCGACGCGCGCTCTCGTCCGCCGTCGCTCATCTTGTTCTCGTTAGGTGCTCTGGTGCATTCGTCTCGTAGCGATGTCTTCTCCCATTCCAGAGTTCGCCGCATCGGTTTGCGGAGGTTTGTTTGCTCTTCGGTTCCGACGGCTTCGCAGAGCGCCGAGTCGCTCGCGTCGGAAGCCCGGTCGTGCCACGGCATCTCCGTTTTGGATTCTCTACGCGCTGCACCCATTTGGTGCTCGCGCTTTTCCCAGAGATCTGGTGCGGTTGCCGTCATGCCAGCTCCGCGTTTTCTTTCGCGCGCGGTCTTTACGCCGCGCCGGTCCGGCAGCCGGGCGGTTCTGCAGATTTTTGCTCCACCTCGGTCCGCCAGCCACGTCCACACCTAACCATGCGATGCAGCCAACGCCTACCCGTCGTACGGCCCACGTTTTCGATGACTACAACCTTTTCTCTGCGTGCCATGCTCGCTCCCGGTAGGCGTGGCTGATCTTGTTCTCGTTAGACGTAAGCATTCCACCGCCTCAATAATGAAAACTCAAGACCTTCTACTAGCCGCAATAATCGCGAGTGTTCTGTCCGGATGCAGCGCATCGAAGCCCTCGGAAAACGATGCCAGAGAGACGTTGCGCCAAGTAATAGCCGCAGATTCCAACAACTGTATGTCGCTAGACCTGTTCGCCAAAACGAACGGAAGAGATATTCCCCAGGCGCAAGGTTATGTTTTGGAGTTTTACGGCATCATCAAATTCGAGCAAGACTGTATGTATGGCGGTCCTATAGCCGAGAGCCCCTTTACGGCAAAGCCCGGTATTCCGCAGGGGTCTTTGCAGCAGGTCGCAGCCATCGGCTGGTCAACTGCCCACAAAGGGCAGGTTACCCACATGAAGGGCGAAATGGATTATGAAAAGACTGAAAAGGGATGGCGCCTATCTCGGTGTAATGCGCAGTTCTTCTAAACGTCTAACCAAGCGATGGAGCCAACCACTGGCCGGCGTACGACCAAGTTTCCCATGACTCGAATCTCGCATCCCGCTGCCACGCGCGCTCTCGCCAGTGGTGGCTCATCTTGTTCTCGTTAGATGTTGACAGAGCTTACGAGTCCCAGCGAAGGCGGGGAGACTTTGCGTAGCCCAATGTTTGCCCTGACTTCGTTCCATCGCGCCACCCGTTTTGAGTTAGTGGCGTCTTCCCAGCAGGTTTTCGGTCGTCTCCCCGGTTTACAGAAGCAGTCGCATAGACGCTGGCGCGCAAATCCGCGGTCAAAATCTAACCATGCGATGCAGCTGACCGGGACCGTCGTACGGCCTACATTTGCGATGACTTCAACATTTCCAATGAACTTTAAGCTCGCCCTCAGTCCCGGCAGCTGATCTTGTTCTCGTTAGATGATATGCAGCCTCGAGCTACTAGAACGCCGATCCTAAACGCTTTCGGAGCGCTGGGGTTCCTTCTTTTTTCGGCTCACCTCTTTAGCCTGGCTCGCTCGGCCACCGCTGCTCACAGCGACATCGTTTTCCATGCTGCTCAGCCCGGACACTGGATGTCTACAAGTGCCGCATACTGGTCCGCGGGAGTGTTCTTCCTCCTCGGACTCTATTTCCTCTTTACTCTTCGGAAGAATCGCGACTCCAAGTTTCTACAGAATAGCACGCCAAACATCTAACCATGCGATGGAGCCAACCACTGGCCGGCGTACGCCCAAGTTTTCCATGACTTCAACCTCACATCCCGCAGCCACGCGCGCTCCCGCCAGTGGTGGCTCATCTTGTTCTCGTTAGGCCCCATGCCACGCACCTCAGTCCCGCATCGCAACAGAGATCACACCGGATGGTGGATCTTTCGTGAAGTCGAGCAATGGGTATCAGACCGCCAGACGAAGCTGACGCCTCGCTCGCGATGTCGCGTCTACGAGAACCTGCGCTTGGTTCGCGCGAAGTCGCGCGAGGAAGCTCATCGCAAGGCGACCCGCTTGGGTCGCTCCGTGCACCCGTCTAGGACGAATGCTGGTGAGTGGCGATTTGTCGGCATCTCCTTGCTCTTGCCCATTTATGAGCCCCTCGAAGATGGGTCGGAGCTTTTGTGGGAGGATTGTGGCGAGATGTCTGTCGCGAGGATTCGCCGTCTGGCCAAGCCGAAGAAGGAGCTTCCTGTTTTCGACGACACAAAGGCCTAACCATGCGATGCAGCCAACCACTGGCCGGCGTACGACCAAGATTTCCGTGACTCGAACCTCACATCCCGCCGCCACACGCGCCCTCGCCAGCGGTGGCTGATCTTGTTCTCGTTAGGTGCGTTGGTGGATTCCTCTGATAGCCATGCCTTCTCCCGTTCCAGAGTTTGCCGCATTGCTTCGCGGTTGCTGGAGCGCTTCTCGGCTCCGCTGGTTTCACGGCGCGCCGAGTCTTTCGGGTTCGCAGGCACGGTTATGGCACGGCAGCGCCGCTTTGGATTCTCTCCGCGCCGCATCGCTTTTGTGCTCGCGCAGTTTCCAGAGATACGGTGCAGTTGCCGTCATGCCAGTTCCGCGTCTTCTTTCGCTCGCCGTCTTTCCGCAATGCCGGTCCGGCAGCCAGGTCGTTCTGGGGGACTTTGGCTCCACCTCGGTCCGGCAGCGACGCGCACACCTAACCATGCGATGCAGCCAACCACTGGCCGGCGTACGACCAAGTTTTACATGACTTCAACCCCACATCCCGCCGCCGCGCGCGTCCTCGCCAGCGGTGGCTGATCTTGTTCTCGTTAGATGTTGACAGAGCTTATGAGTCCCAGCGAAAGCGGAGAGACTTTGCGTAGCCCCATGTTTCCTCTGCCTTCGTTTCATCGCGCCACCCGCTTTGAGTGGGCGGCGTCCTCCCAGCAGGTTTTCGGTCGTTTCACCGGATTACAGAAGCAGCCGCATAGACGCTGGCGCGCAAATCCGCGGTCAAAATCTAACCAGGCGATGCAGCCAACCACTGGCCGGCGTACGACCAAGATTGCCATGACTCGAACCTCACATCCCGCCACGACGCGCGCTCTCGCCAGTGGTGGCTGATCTTGTTCTCGTTAGATGCTTGCGCGACTCGCCACCGTTGCCGTGCTTTGGATAGCGGCGCAGCATGCGCTGGCAGACGCCCGCTCCATTCTCGGAAGCTGGAGCAGCGACGACCACCGCACCTACTACGAGGTGCACTTCCGCCCTGACCACACATTCAGTCTTTTCGCGCGCATCAGCATGCACAACGCCTCATTAGCGGCACCGCAGATGGGAGAGCAATTCGGCACATGGCACATCGCCGGTGATCGCATCGCGCTCGATTCCATCGAGCGTGACTCAAAGCGGCAGTTTCATCTCAAGCTCAGATTCCGGCTCGCGAATCATACTCTCACGCTACAGCGCTTCTACGACCCTGCTTATACAGATACTTACCACCGCCTTAGTTTACCCGTTTGCACAGAGCTTCACTCGGTTCACCACGTTCTACCCGATGAGCAGGCGCTCGTCGGCGTATGGCGGGGACATTATCGCACGCATGATGCTGAGTTTGTTTTTCAGCCGAATCGACACGTTGCTTTCTATTCGTGGGATCTCGGAATCCGCCGGCAATTCTCTGAGGGGACATGGCGTCTCAAAAAAGACAGAGTGAGCATGAAAGCACATGGCGATGCCGACCGCATCAGTTGGCGCATTCTTCATGTCGGTCGACGTTGCATGGTTGTTACCGACGGCACCGAAATGTCGTATACTCTGCAACGCGTCCAGTGATAGCCACGATCGCATCTAACCAGGCGATGCAGCCAACCGCTGGCCGCTGTACTGCCTCGCTTTACTTTATGAAAACACCTCCATTGCAAGCCACGCGCGCTCCCGCCAGCGGTGGCTGATCTTGTTCTCGTTAGATGAAGACACTGTCTCTGTTGCTGAGCATCATTGTCGCCGCGACAGCACAGGCAGAGCCTCTTCGCCTCATTTTGGTGCCGCAGCAGTTGGTCGTTCCGCGCAAATCGTCCCCGACGAAGTTCGATCTCTTCTTGTTCAACGCCGGAAGTGCGGCGCAGACCGTCCCATCGCTGGAGCAGTTCCGCGCACTCTACAACGTCCGCTACCATACCAAATCGGATTCCAAATCTAGAGCAGACATTCGCGTCTTCTCGTACCCAATTAAGGATCACACGCTGAAGGCGCGAGGTGTCGATCATACTGTCATCGAAGTCGATCTCTTGCCGGAAGACGGAGACTACATTGAGCTCAGGGTGGAGGTCGGCCATGACAAGCGTGCACTGACAAGCAACCCGGTTCTACTTCTTTGCTCTCCCCCGAACGCCGCAGCGGCCGAGCCGGTTCGTGGCACGCAATCATCTAACCATGCGATGCAGCCAACCCCGCCCGGCGTGAAGCCAAGTTTCTTCATTATTCAACCTACTGCTTGCTGCCACGCGCGCCCCCGGCGGGGTGGCTGATCTTGTTCTCGTTAGATGTTGACAGAGCTTACGAGTCCCAGCGAAGGCGGGGAGACTTTGCGTAGCCCAATGTTTGCCCTGACTTCGTTCCATCGCGCCACCCGTTTTGAGTTAGTGGCGTCTTCCCAGCAGGTTTTCGGTCGTCTCCCCGGTTTACAGAAGCAGTCGCATAGACGCTGGCGCGCAAATCCGCGGTCAAAATCTAACCATGCGATGCAGCTGACCGGGACCGTCGTACGGCCTACATTTGCGATGACTTCAACATTTCCAATGAACTTTAAGCTCGCCCTCAGTCCCGGCAGCTGATCTTGTTCTCGTTAGACGTAGAATTCATGCGCTCGCGATATTTTCTGCTGATGTTTGTCTGTGCGTTGGCTAGGGCGTCATGCGCGACAGAAGCCGTATCGCCGAGCGATATCTTACCGATGCGTGTGATGTACGAGGCCGTGGGAGGCGACCACGGCTATCACAATGTCCTCGACATTTCGTCTACCGAAACGGTGCTACGTCGGTTCGAGCATGGTAGCCTCACACCCGTGGGGTCGATGCGCACCGACATGCGAGCGCTGGAGGACGCTCTCGCTGGAGCAGATAAGGATTTCTTTCGCGGTACCGTGGCATACTCTCATCCTCATATGCGCGACGGCACCAGAGTCCGCTTGACCACGCCTTTGGGAGACATCACGGAGTACAGTGTCTTCACTTTTGCCGACCGCGTTCAGTGGCCACAGGCCATACTGAGACTGAAGCCACTATTCATGTTGTTCGACCGATGGGCCGTAAAGCTTGCAAAACCAAACGGGGGCTAATGTGCGCCCGTCATCTCGAAAGCGTCTAACCATGCGATGGAGCGAACAGCGGACCGCGGTACGCTCCACTTTTGAGATTACTTCCACGCTTTCACTCCGAGCGACGTGCGCCCTCGTCCGCCGCCGCTCATCTTGTTCTCGTTAGACGACTCCGGCACGTTATGCGCGCGGCCATCCGTTTACTCTTGATCGGTTTTATGTTCTCGCTTGCAGGCTGCGCAGTCGGTATCCCTCTTCCTCCGCGCAAGGTCAGCGGGTTCGAGCCGGTCGTAAGTCCGTCAGATCGTTGCTCTGCGATCCGACAAAAGCTTCTGTCTATCACGCCGCCAGGCACTCGCGTGCAGGAGGTTGCGGCCTTGTTAGCTCGCGAGACGCGCGCGCATGGCGAGACTAGGCAGTCCGTAATTGCCGATGCGACGAAGGTCAGACATGGTCCCGCTTTAATTCCGCGGCCGAGCTGCGAAACTCGTGGATGGCATTATGCCAAGGTCGGCTCAAAATACATTGTGGCTGACTTCGAATCCCCGAGTATGAGCTTTATGCTGGGAATACCCGTCTCCACGAAGAACTTCGCCCAAGTTTGGTTCGCATTTAGTGGAGATGACCGCTTATTGGATATTGGTGTCGTCACCGGCACGTCAGGCCTCTTCTGACCAGCCAGTTTGGCATGAAAATACGTCGTCTAACCAATCGCTGCAGCCGACGGCGAGCCGTCGTACTGCCCAGTTTTCATATGACTAAAACCCTTCAACCCCCAGCCAGGCGCGCTCCCGCTCGCCGCGGCTGAGCTCCGTCTCGTTAGATGTTGACAGAGCTTGCGAGTTTCAGGCAGAGCGAAGAGACTGTCGATAGCGCCATGTTTACCCTGACTTCGTTCCATCGCGCCACGCGCTTTGCGTGGGCCGCGTCTTCCCAGCAGGTTTTCGGTCATCTCACCGGTTTACAGAAGCGGACGCACGGACGCTGGCGCGCAAATCCGCGGTCAAAATCTAACCATGCGATGCAGCTGACCGGGACCGTCGTACGGCCTACATTTGGCGATGGCTTCAACATTTTCACTGAACTTTAAGCTCGCCCTCAGTCCCGGCAGCTGATCTTGTTCTCGTTAGGTGCTTTGGTGCATTCCTCTGATAGCGATGTCTTCGTTCGTCTCAGAGGTAGCCGCATCGGTTTTCGGAAGCTTGTTCGGTTTTCGGCTCCGACGGTTTCTCGGAGCGCCGAGCCTTTTGTGTTTGGCAGCGCGGTCGTGGCACGGCATCCCCGCCTTTGGTTCTCTCAACGCCAGCCGCATCTTTTTGCTCGCGCTTTTTCCAGAGTTCTGGTCCGCTGCTTTGCATGCAGCCGAGCCAGCTATTTTCCGACCTTCATCACTCCACCTCAGTCTGGCAGCGACGTCCACACCTAACCATGCGATGCAGCCAACCACTGGCCGGCGTACGCCCAAGTTTCTCGTGACTCAAACTTCTCATCCCGCCGCCACACGCGCCCTCGCCAGCGGTGGCTGATCTTGTTCTCGTTAGATGTTGACAGAGCTTACGAGTCCCAGCGAGAGCAGAGAGGGCTTCCGTAGCGCCATGTTTATCCTGCCTTCGTTTCATCGCGCCACCTGTTTTGAGTTAGCGCCGTCTTCCCAGGAGGTTTTCGGTCGCCTCACCGGTTTACAGAAGTGGACGCGCAGACGCTGGCGCGCAAATCCGCGGTCAAAATCTAACCATGCGATGCAGCTGACCGGGACCGTCGTACGGCCCAGCTTTGCGATGGCTTCAACATTTTCACTGCACTTTAAGCTCGCCCTCGGTCCCGGCAGCTGATCTTGTTCTCGTTAGATGATTAGACCGTTTCAGCAGCCAACATCACAAACATGAAAACATTAGCATCGCGCTCGCTCATCGTGGCACTTTCCGTCGCCACACTTATCGGGCCTTTGGCATCCGCCAAGGCAGCAGAGTTTCGGAACATTTCCACCCGCGCCTATGTCTCGCAGGGAGAGGCGGCTCTTATCGGAGGATTTATTATTACCGGGCAAATGCCCAAAAAGGTGACCCTGCGCGCGATCGGTCCGTCCCTTCAGCTAGCGGACTCAGCGATGCTTATCGCCGATCCGGTTCTGGAATTGCACATGCCAGACGGCTCCATCGTGACTAATGATAATTGGCGCGACACGCAGGAGCAGGAGATCAGGGATACAGGCCTGGCCCCCGCGAATGACTTGGAATCAGCCATCGTGGCCACCCTGCCTGCCGGTGCTTATACGCTGGTTTTACGAGGCAAAGGCACGTCCGACGGCTCCTTTGGCAATGCCTTGGTCGAGGTTTACGACCTGGACCCAACGGTCGATTCCATCCTGGCAAACATTAGCTCTCGCGGCTTTACGGCCGGCGACAACAATGAGTTGATCGGCGGAATTATCCTAGGGCCGGCCGGGACGGGAGATTCGACCGTGGTGGTAAGAGGGCTTGGGCCATCGCTGTCTGGCCATGGGGTTTCGAACGCCCTCTACGATCCGACTATCGAAATCTACAACAGCGACGGCGAGACGATTGGCTTCAACGACAACTGATGGCCCCGACGCAGGACGAATCGCCGCTCTCGGGCTCAACCCACCCTTTGATAGGGAAGCCGCTCTGGAGGTCGCTCTCGCGCCGGGGCGTTATACGGTGGTTCTGCGCGGCACCGGGATTGAGGTTAACCTCATCGGAATCGGTTTGGTGGAGGCGTACCAAATTCGATAGCGACCCGCGAAATAGTCATCTAACCAAGCGATGCAGCCAACCCCTGGCCGGCGTACGCTCAAGTTTCCCATGACTCCAACCTCAACTCCCGCCGCCACACGCGCTCTCGCCAGCGGTGGCTGATCTTGTTCTCGTTAGGCCTATGCAGCGTCTTCTTTTCATAGCCATCATCGCCACTGCTGCCACAGCGCATGCGCAGATCGGCGAGACCAAGCCTCAGCTAGCTCGGCGCTATGGTCCGCCCCAACCGTACGGAAAGATGCTTACATCGCAGTATGACGCCGTCGTGGATGACACTGCGAAGTTCGAGCACAACGGAATGATGATTCTCGTATGTTTCAAGCGCGGCAAAGCGGTTTTGCTCATGTATCAGAAGCTCGACAAATCCCCCATGGGCAAAGAAGAGGTGTTCGTCGTGCTGCGCACGGCGATCAAAAAGCCCGATTGGGTGCTTATCTCCGGAGACAACCCTAATCCGCGTTGGCGCTCTGGAGATTCGTCGGTGTTTGCATACTACTATCCCGAGCCGGACTTCGACGGTGCGCCAGCGCGTTTCGTTCGCGTGCAGACCGCGCAGTTAGACGCGATCTACAGTAAGATGCGCGGCGAGAAACCATATCATGCCCCCAAGGCCTAACCAAACGATGGAGCCAACCACTGGCCGGAGTACGCCCAAGTTTTCCCTGACTCCAACCCCACATCCCGCTGCCACGCGAGCTCTCGCCAGTGGTGGCTCATCTTGTTCTCGTTAGGTCTTAACGCGCCACGCCATGCCACAAACGATTCTCTGGGGCGATGATCAGGTGCCAGTTCTCCAGCGCTATTGGCGTCGCCATGCCAAGCGGTTGCCCTACCGCAAAACTTATCGCCTTAAAGTCGGTGAGCGGTGGCACGGGGCACCCACGACAGAGGCGCAGTGGGAGCATTACGTCGAGCTTGCAGACGATATTATTCCGGCCGGCGCAGTGATTGCACGCGAGCTACTCTCGGAGGGTGCCGGCACTGCCCTGTGGACGGAGTGTTGGGGACGACGCCCTGTTTTCATGTCGCCAGATTGCATCGCTGTTCAGCCCGAGGGAGAGCTTGCTGTATTCTTGAGCAGTTACATGCCCGCAACGGCAAACGATGGGCAGGGCTGCCAGACGTCGTCGCGCTGTTTCCCGACGGTCGCGTCGCCATGCGCGAGGCGAAGCTCAGAGGCAAGGATCGCCTCAGCAAGACGCAGCATCCTTTCGCCCGAGTTGCTCGCGCATTTCTCGGTGACCGACTCGATCTTGCCGTGGTAGAGTGGGGAGACGAGCGGCCCCAAAAGACCTAACCAAGCGATGCAGCCAACCCCTGGCCGGCGTACGACCAAGTTTACCATGACTCGAACCTCACATCCCGCCGCCGCGCGCGCTCTCGCCAGCGGTGGCTCATCTTGTTCTCGTTAGATGTTGACAGAGCTTGCGAGTTTCAGGCAGAGCGAAGAGACTGTCGATAGCGCCATGTTTACCCTGACTTCGTTCCATCGCGCCACGCGCTTTGCGTGGGCCGCGTCTTCCCAGCAGGTTTTCGGTCATCTCACCGGTTTACAGAAGCGGACGCACGGACGCTGGCGCGCAAATCCGCGGTCAAAATCTAACCATGCGATGCAGCTGACCGGGACCGTCGTACGGCCCAGATTTGCGATGACTTCAACATTTCCAATGAACTTTAAGCTCGCCCTCAGTCCCGGCAGCTGATCTTGTTCTCGTTAGCCGTAGCTCGCACATTCGCCGAATGAAGCCATCTGCGACTTCCGCAAATGCCCGGAAAGACTGCAACGCATTCCCGGAGTTGGACCGAGCCTTGCACAGGATTTGGTCGATTTAGGTATTCGCAGCGTCTCGGCTTTACGTCGCCGCAGCCCTGAACGACTTTACGAACAGCTCTGCACGCTCCGCAGTCAGCATCAGGATAGATGCGTTCTCTATGTTTTCCGCTGTGCCGTCTATTTTGCCTCTGAGCAGAGTCCCGACCCCGAACGCCTCAAATGGTGGAACTGGAAAGACCCACAGCCACCGCTAAAACCACATGAACACACCAATCGCAAACCCACACTTTGACGGACTTCGCACCGTCATTTATCACGCGCCTGACCTCGACAAGGCGAAGGCTTGGTATTCGTCCGTCCTCGGCATAGAGCCTTACTTTGACCAGCCCTTTTACGTCGGCTATAGCGTCGGCGGTTACGAGCTGGCACTCGATCCCGATCCCTCCGCTACGCCCGGCGGTAACGCTGGTTCCGTCACTTATTGGGGTGTTGCGGACGCGCAAGTAGCTTTTGACCGTCTCATTTCGCTCGGCGCGACCGAGCGTTCGGCGGTGCAGGATGTCGGCGAGAGCATTCGCGTCGCCACAGTGTTTGACCCGTTCGGTAACATTTTCGGCATCATTCAGAATCCTCATTTCACGCTTCCAGACAAATGACCGCAACGGCTAACCATGCGATGCAGCCAACCGCTGGCCGGCGTACGACCAAGATTGCCATGACTCGAACCTCACCTCCCGCTACCCCGCTCGCTCTCGCCAGCGGTGGCTGATCTTGTTCTCGTTAGGCCTTATGAGAGCGCCACTATTAGATGAACGCGCCGCAGGTATCCTTTTTCATTGCTTTCGCTGTTCTTTGCATCGCGATGAACGTGCTTTGGTATCGCGCGAAGTTTCTGCTCCGAGCGCGTGGCTTTCCGGTTGCGTGGTTCTATCGGCGGCACTTCCAAGATTTATCGCACCTCGCCCAGCTCAGCGAGACGGCGACGAGTGTGGAGCAGCGTCAGCGGTTCCGGAGGCTTCGGTCGTCCATCATTGTTCTGCTGGTGGCGTCCCTCGTATGTTTCGCCATTTTCTTTGCATTTGGAGTCATTCAAACCTTTGCTCCACGCTGATTCGGATGCGACGCGAAAGACCTAACCAGGCGATGGAGCCAACCATTGGCCGGCGTACGCCCAAGTTTTCCATGACTCCAACCTCACATCCCGCTGCCACGCGCGCTCTCGCCAGTGGTGGCTCATCTTGTTCTCGTTAGGTGACTCACTGCGCTATGGCGAAAAAGCGTGCTTCCGTAAATCATGCCGAGACAGAGCGCGCCCTGGAAGGCAGCTTCGAACGGAAAGCGCGAGATTTTGCGTTTGAGGCAGGGTTCGCGCTTCGAGTGCAGGGTGAGCAGGTGTTTATTGAGCGTGACGGGCAGCTTGAGCTTCTTTGCACCATCGACGATGCTCGGCACTTTTGGCGCAGGTCATGGAGGGCTATGTGTGAGCAGTTTCCGGCTTTGTCACGCTATGTCCGCTAGCCCCGCCAAGTCACCTAACCAGGCGATGCAGACATGTGGTTAAGTCAAGTTAGCTCTTAATCGTGACATATTGGTTCTGTTCCCCTGGAATAAAAGATCCTCTTTTCAAGGATAGCTCTTTAAGAGGTAGAGTTTTTCCGCGATGAGGGCGTCTTTGTTCTGGTAGCCGAGGGCTTTGATCGCGGGTACCCCCAAGTCGGTGGCGAGTTTGCCGAGCTTGGTTTGGAGGCGCGGGGGTGGTTCCAGGGCGCCCATGACGTGGCCGCTTAAGACGTGCCAGATGGCGACACAGAGCTTTCTCGCGACCGCGACGGCGGCCTTGTTGCGGCCGCGCCGGGCGGCCACGCTCAGACCCCATTTTTGGAGCGGGTTGGGAACTTGCAAGAGCTTCTTGGCCGCTTGGATGAGGAGCGCGCGCAAGGGTCCGCGGCCATGGCGCTTGAGGGCGGTGCCGCCTTCATAGTTCCCGCTCTGGCAGACGCTCGGGTTTAAGCCGAAGTAGGCGACCAGCTTCTTACTCTGGGCAAAGCGCTGGATCTCCCCAATGGCCGCCTTTAAGCCATAGATGGTGACCAGGCTCAGCCCACAGAGGCGAGCCAGACGCAGCATCTCTTGGTCGCTTAAGATCTCTCCGGCCATGTGCCGGCGCAGCTCGCTCCGGCGACCCCGCGCGGCGCGCAGGCCGCGGTGGAGCTGGCTCAGGAGCATTGTCTGGACCGGACTCCACGAGCGCACCTTGGCCAGGCGCTCGAGCGCCGTGGGATGACAAAGGCGGAAGCCTTTGGGCAGGCGCACGCAGTGTTCATTGAGCCCCGAAAGCTTTCGGGGCTGGAGGCGGGTGCTTTCTTTGACCACCCCTTGATAGGCGCTGAAGACTTCGCGCCGTTCCAAGGTCTGCTCATCGGGTTGCCAAACTTGCGCGGAGAGGCCGCTCAGATAGATGCGCGCGATCTTGACCGCGTCGACCCGATCGGTGGCGCAGTAGACCTTGCCGATCTTCCCCGCCTGGTGACTGTCGAGGACGACCACCTCGCGCCCGAGCGCGCGGAGTCGCCCCGCCACCGCAAAGGCGTTCCCGCTGGCTTCCAGGACCAGGGTGTCCTCCGCGCTGGTCTGGCGCTCGGCCCAGCGCTCCAGCTCCTTCAGATCTACTCGCGTGGAGGTGCTCAAGACCCGCGCGCGGGCCGGGTCGCGCCCCGCCAGGATGGCCCCGGCGAAGCTATCGGGGTGGACGTCCATGCCCACCACTCTTGGATTGCTTTTACTCATCTTCTTTGATTCCTTTCTTTTCTTGTGTTGTGGTTTTCTTCTTTGCTGCTGGACGGAAGGCGCGGCCGGACGTCGACGAATGCCTCACACGCAGACATCCGAGGCTGGCCGGTTTTGTTTCCGGCCACCTCACGAGGGTTCATCCGTCAGAACTCACTCAGCCTTCAATCGGAGACGCCCAGGCGCTCCACTGCATCGCTCGAGTCCCTGCCGGCCTGGCCTTCCCTTGGATTGGTTTGTTCCCAGTCCCATCGGAAGACCATCGAACGCTCCGACCGCGCCTCCCGTCCAGCACAATGCTTGTCATTAAGCACATTCCCTCAGCCAACCGCTGGCCGGCGTACGACCGAGTTTTCCATGACTCAAACCTCACATCCCGCCGCCACGCGCGCCCTCGCCAGTGGTGGCTGATCTTGTTCTCGTTAGATAGTGAAGCCGCAATGAGAGCGATATCTATTGTCACCCGCACATTTCTCGCACTCATTCTCGTTTTCTCGTGCTTCGCGCTCCACATCGGGGCCTTCATCGCTAACGGCTATCACATCAGCGCCGATCAGATTAGTTTTCCCGAGATCCTCATGCCAGTCGGTGCAGCTTTTCGCGGCCGCAGCATTTCGATTGCACTCATTCTCGCTGGCCTTCTTGCAGGAGGCCTTCATCAGCTTTTGTTTCGACCGTTCGCCGTGGAGCGATGGCGCTGGCTGACAGAGTCAGAGTATGATCGGCTCTTTCGCAAGAAGTGAGCAAACTATCTAACCATGCGATGGAGCTGACCGGGACCAGCGTACGACCCACGTTTTCGATGGCCAGAACCATTTCACTCCGCGCTACGGTTGCCCTCTGTCCCGGCAGCTCATCTTGTTCTCGTTAGATGATGAGGCGCGCCGCGTGAATTCATGGCAAATCCCGATAAGCGGACATCCGGCCTCTCGAAGCTAGTGAGTACAGCTCGTTCGATTCTTACCTACCAGACCAGCCTGCCGCTCGGCTGCACACGCATGAGTCGCATCCTTTCTTCCTTACACGCTTTCGATGATATCCGTTTTCCCGTCTTCGAGGAGTTCTGTGCCGCCACGCGCAGTCTGCCTGTTGGCACTGAGCGGTTGCATTGGAGCCGTGACGCGTTGCGCGATCGCGATGTCGAGCTAGAGCGCATCATCCGCCATTTCCGTGACAGAGTTTTCGACGCCTGCTACGATATCCTCGACCGTTATGCGACGTCTGCAGAGCAGCCACGCGAAATCATCTAACCAGGCGATGGAGCCAACCACTGGCCGGCGTACGACCAAGTTTTCCATGACCCGAACCTCACCTCCCGCCACCACGCGCGCTCCCGCCAGCGGTGGCTGATCTTGTTCTCGTTAGGTGACGGAGTGCACCCTCACCCTGAAAAGATGTTTCGCTCCCATATTTCGCGACAACATTAGGCTCGCTCTCATTGTGATCGTATGAGTCGCACGGCTCTCCGCGTCTTCGGCGTGATTTTCGTTGTCGCAGGTCTCTTCTTTATCGTGCGATCATTCGCTTTTTATAGAGCCGATCGATGGATATATGTCTTCCCTACATACCAACCAGCGTCTGCATTCCAGCTTGGAGTTGCCGGTGGGCTTTTCGTTATATTGGGTATGGTTATGTTCGGGGGGGCACCAACCAAGGCGGAGTGAAGTCTTTTATGTCTGAGTTTTCACCGTCGCAAACATCTAACCGAGCGATGCAGCCAACTCGAAAGCTTTCGCGAGCAGGCTCACTGGCCGGCGTACGCGCAAGCTTTCCATGATTTCAACCCCATCTCCCGCAGCCACGCCCGCCCTCGCCAGCGGTCGCTGATCTTGTGTCTCGTTAGACCTTTGAGCCCCACGCTGTTTGCCAAGGTTGGCGATTCTGCGATTGTGGAACCATGAGCAACAAGGAGCTTGTGATCGGCCTGCTTTCTCGACTTCCTGAAGATACGCCTCTTGGGGACATCGCTCGTGAGATTGAACTCCTCGCCGGGATCAAAGTCGCCCGAGAGCAGGCCAGTCGCAGAGAGGGCATCGCTGCCGAGGACGCTCGAAAGCTCGTGGATGCATGGGCTGGCCGTAATCCTCACTCCGCAGTCTCAAGATGATCTGCGCGAGATCGTCTCCTATGTCGCACGCGACAGCCCTGAGCCTGCTCGCAGGTTCGGCAACCTTCTCGTGGATACAGCGCTTTCTCTGGACGCGCAGCCGGAGCGCGGCCGGGTTGTTCCGGAGCAAGACGATCCGGCTGTTCGAGAGATCTTCGCGGAGCTTATCGGATCATTTATGAGGTCGTTCACGAGCCTGACGCTGTGTTTGTGCTTCGGTTTTGGCACAGTGCTCGCGGCATCCCGAGATACGACAGCTCTAACCGGGCGATGCAGCCAACTCCGAAAGCTTTCGCGAGCGGGCTCACCGGCCGGCGTACGCCCAAGATTTCCATGATTTCAACCTCACCTCCCGCCGCCACGCGCGCCCTTGCCAGCGGGCCTGCTCGCGAACGCTTTCGGAGTGGCTGATCTTGTTCTCGTTAGGCCTACGTTACCACGCGATGTCTTTTCAGGACGCTGAGATCGCAGCGACGCTCGAAGCCTTTCTGCGCAAGGAACGACCTTCAGCGCACATTCGTTCACAGCTCGACTACGCCTATGTGATTCGCGGCCGCAGCATCGAACTGCATGAGATTCGTCCACGATGGGATGACGCAACACAGCAGATGGTAAGACCATTTGCCAAAGCGACTTATTTTAAGAGCCGGGAAGTATGGCGAGTTTACTGGCTGCCTGCTGACCTGAACTGGCATCTTTACGACCCGACTCCAATGGTCGCCACGCTCGAAGAGTTTCTTGCACTGGTGAGCGAGGATATGCATGCATGCTTTCATGGGTAGCATCGAACAGATGATTTCACCGCAATGAGACGAAACCGGCCTAACCAGACGATGGAGCCAACTCCGAAAGCTTTCGCGAGCAGGCTCACTGGCCGCCGTACGCCCAAGTTTTCCATGACTCGAACCTCAATTCCCGCCGTCACGCGCGTTCTCGCCAGTGGTGGCTCATCTTGTTCTCGTTAGGCCATCTTCTAGCGTGATCCGATCTGCAATTATCATTGGCGCTTCGTCAGGCATCGGGCTCGCGCTTGCGCATTTGCTGGCGTCACGCGGCCTGCGTTTAGGTCTCGCTGCCCGGCGCACGGCGCTATTGGCGCAGCATGCCGCCGTCCTGCCGGAGGTCACCTGCACGCAGTTTCTCGACGTTTCTGAACCGGCTCCGGCAATATCCACTCTGGAGGACATGTTCAGGCAATTAGCTCCCGTCGATCAGATTTATCTTGTGGCGGGTACAGGCCACCTGAACCCTGAGTTACAGTGGGAGCCGGAGGAAGAAACCATCCGCGTCAACGCGCTTGGATTCGCCGCCCTAGCCGGTTGCGCGTTGCGGCTTTTTTCCCAGCAGAGACATGGGCATCTGGTTGGCATATCCTCGGTGGCCGCCGTGCGTGGATCGGCCGCAGTCCCTGCTTACAGTGCGTCCAAAGCGTTCGCTTCCTCCTACTTGGAAGGCTTGCGTTACCGTGCCCGAAAGTCAGGACTGCCGATCTTTGTCACTGAAATACGACCAGGGTTTGTGGATACGGCGATGCTCAAAGCCTCCCGGCCGTTCTGGGTCGTCTCACCGGCGGTGGCCGCCAAGCAGATCGTGGTTGCGGTGGAAGCCCGTCGGTCCGTCGCTTATGTTCCCCAGCGCTGGCAAGCCATTGCCTGGTTGCTAAAGCTCTTGCCCGATGCCGTCTTCACCAAATTCGCCTAACCAAGCGATGCAGCCAACTCCGAAAGCTTTCGCGAGCGGGCTCACCGGCCGGCGTACGCTTAAGTTTTCCGTGACTCGAACCTCACATCCCGCCGCCACGCGCGCTCTCGCCAGTGGTGGCTCATCTTGTTCTCGTTAGGCCTCATGAACACGCCGTCTGCAATTGCGCCAAAGGATCCAACGGGCCTTCCGAAAGGTGTTGGCTTGCTAACGGTTCTCGCGTGGTGCTGTGCGGTCGCCTTGGCCGCGTTCGTTGTTCTCCTCCTTGCCGGCCTCGTTTACAGTGCATTTCACTCTTCACTTCTTGGGACGCTACGAGATTCGGCTCGCGTCGCTGAGCTTCTTGGCAATCTCCTCATCGCGTTCTACGCCTTCCCGGCCTTCGTGCGCACGAAGGACCGCGCCTTTTCTATGCCTCGCAGCTGCCGCGCTTGCCTTCGGATACCTTGCGCTCATTTCGATTTTCTTCAGCGTCGGTCCGCCTGCTACTACTGACTGGCGCATGTCACACACTGAAGCTCACTGGTATTACATTGCCCGCTATGCCGTCGATCTGATCGGGTTGGCGATGTATACTTGCGGCGTCGTATCACTTGCGCGTCGCGCGCAGGAAAAGATTTAATCCGAAAGCGTTCGCGACCAGGCGCGGGAAGCAGCGCTATTCGGTGATCTTGCAGGGCTTGGCTCGACTTTCTTACTCACGAACAATCGTCGCGGGACTTCTCTTGCTTTCCCTCGATGTTCCGCTAAGGACCGTTCCATGAATACACCCAGAATACGTTCTCTCGGCCCGATCCTTGTGGCAGCTCTGTTGGGCGCTTGCGCCTCGAGCGAGACCAAGCCGGTTAACCCGCAAGTCATGGCGAAGATGCACTCGGTCGATCGGACGCGTATGGCGACGATGGTCATTTACCGGCCGCGCGAGACCATGGGGGGCGCTTTGCGGCCGACGGTCGTTCTGGATGGCAGGGACCTGGTTAACGTGGGGAACGGGAAAGCGTTTATCGCCGGACTCGCGCCGGGTCATCATGTCTTCGAGATGGACGACAAGAAATCGGGCACTGAGCTGGAACTGACGCCGGGCCAGGACGTTTACCTGAAGATCGAGATTGTTCCCGGATTCTGGAAGGGAGGCGGCAAGCTCACTCAGGTGGCTCCGCAACAGGGGAGCTACGAATCCACCCGCCTTGACCTGATCGAAACGAAGGAGATCGAGAATGCGAGATTTCGCTGAGCTGACCACAGGTAACGCTAGTTAGGACGCCCGCGAACCATCGTAACTCCGCCTCCTTTGCGCCTGCGCAGCTCTTTCCGCCCGCACCGGCGTTTCCCGCTCTACTGGCGCAGCCAATGCAAACTTTGGCTTGCCGGTTCAAGAGCAGCTTAGTAAACCTCGCGAAATGAATGAGATTCGCCTGAAATACCTCCGCGTCGCCCTGGTCTTGGTCGGCCTTATCTTCGTGGCCGGAATTTACCTGCTCATGATCGTCTGGCCTGCTGGTTGGACTTGGCATACCGGCCATTCGGACTATCCCATGATGATTGTGGGGGTTTACGCCACGTTGGGGGTGTTCCTCCTCCTGGCCGCGCGCGATCCGCTGGCCCATCTCAGTCTTATCTGGTTCACCGTCTGGTCGAGCGTGGTGCATGGCGGAATCATGGCCGCACAGGCGGTGGCGAGTCCGGTGAATCACGGTCACCTCTGGGGCGATGTGCCGGCCCTCTTTATCGTCGCAGCGCTGCTCGCTATTCTAACTCCCCGCAGTGTCGTCCCCACAGTGTCAAGGCAGCCGGCCTAGCGCGGCGAGTCATCGATCCTTAGGGCCGGGCAACGTCGTTAGGGCGCCGGCTGAAACTTGCCCGGCTGAAATTCCCAGCCGACCCGATCGATCTGCCAGCCATCGCCGATCCGGGAGACCTGGAGATTGATCCAGATCGGCTCGGTCTCATGAAAGAGCGCCGGGATTTGGAAGAGCCCGGTGAGGAAGAGTCGCCGCTGCTTTAACCGCGTGGTGAAAACGCCGCGAAAGCTTCCCACCCATTGCGGCGGGCCCAGAGAAGCATCGAGGCTCGCGAGGAAAACGCTGGGGCTCATGGTGCGGACTTCATCTTTGAGATTGGCGCGGAGGAATTCGGCGTCGTGCTCGATGAAGATTTTGTTGAAAGCCTTGGCCGCAAAGAAGGTGGCCTGCGCTTGCAGGTCGGAATCGTAAACGTAGAATCCGTAAAGCCCGCAGCCGACACTCGCGACGACGAGGAGAAGGACGCCGCCCACCACCAGGCTCTCGACAGGCCGAATCGTCTCTCGTTGCCGGCGGGCGAAGGCGTAAACCGAAGGGGCGAGCATGAGATAGGCGAAGATCGTTAGGCTACCGAGCCCGACGAGAAAAAGCAGACCGTTCCCCTGGACAATGCCCCAGATGACATTGGCAAATCCGGAGCAGATAAAGAGCGGCGCGAGCACCCAGCGCGGCCAGTTGTGCCCGAGCCAGATGAAATAAAGCAGGAGCATAGCCAGGGCCCCGAACCCGACCGCGAGCAGGAAGCCCGTCAGATTACCCAGAAGAATGCTCCGGACCACGAGGGCGACCTCGCCGAGCAAGAGAGCAGCGAGATGAAGCAAATCGCGTCCCGACCGCGCCGCCACGGTTCGCGGTCGGGGATCGACTCCCGCCAGAGAGGCGGCGGCGGATCGTCCGATCTCATGGGGTGCCGGCGGATCCCGGCGCGTCCGTATTCTGCCAGGTGGCGGTGAAATAATCGATCCGCCAAAGCCCCTGACGTCGCGCCACGATGAGATCGAAATGAGCGTCCGCCGCCGGATAAGTCACCCGCGCTGCAAAGCGGCCGATGGGAGATTGCTCGCCCGGTTGGGTGCCATAGGTGAAGTCGCCCTCGATTTTGGGCGGCGCGGAGGGCACTCCTAGATTCGTTAGGCTAGCCATAATGTAACCTCGCTCGGCCAGCGAAAGGCCGCTCTTGGCGCGCGGGCTGAGGTTCGCGTTGAGATAAGCGGCATCGTGCGCCACGAGGAGCTGGTGCAGCGTCCGTTCGGTGTAAGCCCGCGCCTCTGCGTCGGTCGCTGCGCTCCCCCGCCAGGCGAGCCAGCCGAAGAAAATCATCACGAAGCAGGCGATGATCAGGAGGAGCGTCCCCTCGCCGGTCAGGGCCGCTTCTCGCCGCAGGAGACCGGGGTGGGCGTCCCCTCTGGAAGACATGGGCGGATCTTAGAATAATCCAGGCGGCCTTGTCGAGACGCCCGACCGGGAGGCGTCTGATTGCGAGCGCGAAGGTGTTTCATAAGTTGTCCTATGCGCATCGACAAATTTACCCAGAAGATGCAGGAAGCCGTCCAGGCGGCCCAAGACGTCGCCGCGGAATTCAACCAGCAGGAAATCACGAACGAACATTTCCTCCTGGCACTGCTCGACCAGGCCGAGGGCGTGACCACGCCGCTGCTCGAGAAGATGGGCGTGCAGACGAACGAACTCCGCAGCCGGCTGCGCGACGAGGTCGAACGCCGCCCGCGGGTCACCGGCGGCAACGTCGATCTGCGCATGGGCAACGATCTCCGCAGCGTGCTCGACGGGGCGGAAAAAGAGATGGCGAAACTGAAGGACGAGTTCGTCAGCGCGGAGCATTACCTGCTCGCCCTCACGAACGCGAACGTGCCCGCGGCCAAGGCCCTGCAAGGCCTTGGGGTGAATCGCGACAAGCTCATGCAGGCGCTCCAGCAGGTGCGCGGGTCGCAGCGCGTGACCGACCAGAATCCAGAGGGAAAATATCAAACCCTGGAGAAATACGGCCAGGATCTGACCGCGCGCGCGCGCCGTGGCAAGATCGATCCGGTGATCGGTCGCGACGGCGAAATCCGCCGCGTCATGCAGGTGCTCTCGCGGCGCACGAAAAACAATCCGGTCCTCATCGGCGAACCTGGTGTCGGTAAAACCGCCATCGTCGAAGGACTCGCGCGCCGCATCATTTCTGGCGACGTCCCGGAGTCGTTGAAGAACAAAAGACTTATCGCGATGGACATCGGCGCGATGGTCGCGGGCGCGAAGTTTCGCGGCGAATTCGAAGATCGGCTCAAAGCTTTTCTCAAAGAAGTGACCGACTCGGAAGGGCAGGTCATTTTGTTCATCGACGAGCTGCACACCATCGTGGGCGCGGGGGCGGCGGAAGGCTCGGTCGACGCTTCGAATTTGCTCAAACCGCAACTGGCTCGCGGGGAGCTCCGCACGATCGGCGCGACGACCTTGAATGAGTATCGCAAATACATCGAGAAGGACGCGGCTTTGGAGCGGCGTTTCCAGCCGGTGATGGTGAACGAGCCGACGGTCGAGGACACGATCGCGATCCTGCGCGGATTGAAGGAGCGCTACGAAGTGCATCACGGGGTGCGCATCCGCGACGCCGCGCTGGTAGCCGCGGCGGTCCTTTCCGATCGCTACATCAGCGATCGCTTTTTGCCCGACAAAGCGGTCGACCTGATGGACGAGGCGGCCTCACGGCTGAAGATCGAGCTCGAATCCATGCCGACGGAGATCGACGTGATCGAACGCGACGTGATGCAGCGCGAGATGGAGCGACAAGCGCTGAAAAAAGAAAAAGATCCCGCGAGCAAAGAGCGCCTAACGAAGTTGGAAAAAGAGCTGGCCAGCTTGAAAGAGCGCTCCTCGGCCTTGAAAGCCGAATGGCAAAAAGAGAAATCGATCATCGACGAGCAGCGCAAAATAAAAGAGCAACTCGACTCCGCGCGGACCGAGCTGGAGCGCGCCCAGCGTCGCGGAGAACTCGCCGCGGCGAGCGAGCTGCAGTACGGCCGCATCCCCGAGCTGGAGACCAAGTTAAAAGAAATCACCGCCAAGGAAGACGAAAAACCGCAACTCCTGCGCGAAGAAGTGACCGAGGAAGACATTGCCGAAGTGGTCTCGAGCTGGACGCACATTCCCGTCTCGCGTCTGCAGGAAGGCGAGCGCGAGAAGCTGGTGAAGATGGAAGAGCGTCTCATCCAACGCGTCATCGGCCAGAAGGAAGCGATCGTCGCCGTCTCCAACGCCGTGCGCCGCGCCCGCGCCGGCTTGCAGGATGAAAATCGCCCCATCGGTTCCTTCATTTTTCTCGGCCCCACCGGCGTCGGCAAAACCGAGCTGTCGCGCGCGCTCGCGGAGTTTTTGTTCGACGACGAGAACGCCATGATCCGCATCGACATGAGCGAATACATGGAAAAACACACCGTGGCGCGTTTGATCGGCGCGCCGCCCGGCTACGTCGGCTACGAGGAAGGCGGGCAGCTCAGCGAAGCCGTTAGGCGCAAGCCCTACAGCGTGATTCTTTTTGACGAGATCGAGAAGGCGCATGCCGATGTTTTCAACGTGCTCCTGCAAGTGCTCGACGACGGCCGCATCACCGACGGCCAAGGCCGCACGGTCGATTTCAAGAACGCCGTCATCATCATGACGTCGAACATCGGCTCGCAATTCATCACCGAAGAAGCATCGAGCGAAGGGCGCACACGGCTCGTCCTAGAAGCGTTGCGCGGGCATTTTCGTCCGGAGTTTTTAAATCGGGTCGACGAGATCATCATCTTCGATCGGCTGAATGAAGAAGACCTGAAAAAGATCGTCGAGATCCAGCTCCGCCGCCTCACGAAAAGGCTGGAGAACCAGAAGATCACCCTGGAATTAAGCGACGCCGCCAAAGCGCGCCTGGCCGAGGAAGGCTACGATCCGGTCTACGGCGCGCGGCCGCTCAAGCGCACCATTCAGAAGGAAATACTCGACCCGCTCAGTCTGCAGATTTTGGAAGGCAAAGTCCACGAAGGCCAAATCGTGAAGGTGGATGCGAAAGCGGGCGCCCTCACGTTCGCGGCAGAGTGACGGACGCGGGAATTTTTGGCCGGCCCGCCCCCGCGAACTGGAGGGATGAGCTCTGCGAATCCTGCCTCGGGGCGCGCGGGAATTTCGACGTCTCAATTCCACCCGCGGCGTCGCAGAGCTCCGCCCTCCAGAGGATGGCGCCAGATGAATGGCAACCGCGCTCCCGCTAAAGCCAGGGCGCGAGCTGTTCTTCGATCGCCGGCGTGAGCTCGACCCGGCACCGTTCTCCGGCGTCGATCAGGACTTGCTGGCCATCCTGGCTCGTCAGCATCAGGGTGACCGGCTGCGCGCCGGGCGACGAGGCCAGAATTTCCCGCACCGCGTGCAGCTCGTCCGGGCTGCTCCCGGCCCCGAAACGCAACCGCAACGGCGCCTCTTCCCGCGCCCGCGCCGACTCGTTAGGCGCGGGAATCTCCTCCGCTTCTTCCGCCGGTCGCGACGCCATCTCCGGGGTCAGCACTTTTACTTTTTGTGCGGTCGCGCGGACGGCGTCATCGCGTTTTTCGAGCGTGCCGCGGAGCGCGATGACTTTCCCCAGCTCGAGCGCGCCGGCGACCGGGGCGTAGGTCTCATTCCAGAGGACCACTTCGAGGGTGCCCGTGAGATCCTCCAGCCAGACCACGGCAAAGGGTTTGCCTTCCCGCTTGGTGAATTTGCGATCCACCTGCGCGATCGCGCCCGCGATCAAAAACCGGGAACGGTCGCTCGCTTCGCCTAACGACACGATCGTTTGATATTTCCCGGTGGCGAAGAGCTTCGCGTAGGCATCGAGCGGATGGCCGGTGACATAAAAGCCGAGCAGCTCTTTCTCGTAGGATAACTTCTCCCGCTCCGTCCAGGCGGTGAACTCGTGGCTCCGGCGCACGATCGGCGCCGCGGGCAGATCGCCGAAAAGCGAGACCTGACCGGAAGCGCGATCGCGATGCGAGGAGGCCGCCGCGGCGAGCGTCTCTTCGATGCAGGCGAAAATTTCCGCGCGCTCGCGCCGGAGAAAATCGAAAGCGCCGGCCTTGATCAGACTCTCGAGGATTTTGCGGTTGGCGATGCGGGAGTCGACCCGGCCGCAGAAATCTTCTAGGGAAGCGAAGTCCCCTCCCCGCGCGCGCTCCGCGATGGCCGAAGTCATCGCGCCTTCGCCGACATTCTTGATCGCGGCGAGGCCGTAACGGATGGCCATCCCGTCAGGGTTGGGCTCGGGCGTGAATTTGAGTCCGCTCCGGTTCATATCTGGAGGTAAGATCGGAATCCCCATCCGCTTGCATTCGCCGACGAAAACAGAAATTTTCTCGGTGTTGTTGATCTCGTTGCTGAGCAGCCCGGCCATGAACTCCACCGGGTAATGCGCCTTCAAATAGGCCGTCTGATAACTGATCACGCCATAAGCGGCGCTGTGGCTTTTGTTGAAGCCGTAACCAGCAAATTTCTCCAGCACGTCGAAGATCGCGCTCGCTTTTTTCTCGGGGATTTTGTTCGTGCGCGCACAGCCTTCGATGAAGTTGGCGCGCTCTTCCGCCATCTTCGCCTTGTCCTTTTTGCCCATGGCACGCCGGAGCAAATCGGACTGGCCTAACGAATAGCCGGCGAGTCGATTGGCCGCGGCCATGACCTGCTCCTGGTAGATCAAGACGCCGTAGGTCTCGGAGGAGATTTCCTCGAGGAGCGGGTGCAGATATTTCACCTGGCCGCCTTTCTTCGCCTTGACGAATTCCGGGATCAGCTCCATCGGGCCGGGCCGGTAGAGCGCGATCAGCGCCATGATGTCGTCGAGCTTTTGCACGTCGATCTGCTTGGAGAGCGCGGTCATGCCGCCGGATTCCATCTGGAAGAGGCCGATGGTTTCGCCGCGATTGAAAAGGGCGAAGCTGGCGGGGTCGTCGAGCGGGATATTTTTCAGGGAAAAATCCGGCTCCCGCGGGTGGATCAAGTTGAGCGTGTCCTCGATCACGGTGAGCGTTTTCAGCCCGAGGAAATCCATCTTCAACATCCCGAGATCGCCCAGGGCGTCCCCCGCAAACTGGCTCGTCACTTCGTTATCCTTGCTCCGGGTAAGCGGGATGAATTCCGAGAGATCGCGGTCGCTGATGACCACGCCGGCGGCGTGCACGCCCGCGCCGCGGGCGAGGCCTTCGAGGAGGGCGCCGTATTCGAGGAGCTGGCGGGTGGCCGGCTCCGTCTCGGAGGCGCGCTTGAGGTCGGCATTTTTGGCGAGGGCGCCGGCCAGGGTGATGTTGAGTTCGTTAGGGATCATCTTCGCGATCCGGTCGGCGTCGCCGTAGCTGAAGCCGAGGACGCGGCCGACGTCGCGGACCACGCTCTTCGCGCCTAACGTTCCAAAAGTGATGATCTGCGCGACGGCGCGGGCGCCATATTTTTGCCGCACGTAATCGATCACTTCGCCGCGGCGCGCCTGGCAGAAATCGATGTCGATATCGGGCGGCGAGACGCGTTCCGGATTGAGGAACCGCTCGAAGAGGAGCCCGAATTTGATCGGGTCGATATCGGTGATCTCGAGGACGTAGGCGATGAGCGAGCCGGCGGCCGAGCCGCGGCCCGGGCCGACCGGAATGCCCCGGCCTTTCGCGTAATGGATGAAATCCCAGACGATCAGGAAATAACTGACGAAACCGGTGCTCTCGATGACTTCGAGTTCCTTCGTGAGGCGGGCCTGGAGTTCGGCGTCGGTGGCGCGGTCGCCGAAACGTTTGCGCATGCCGGCGGCGCAAAGTTCGCGCAGATATTGGCGACGGGTTTTGCCCTCCGGCGCTGTGTACTCGGGGAATTTCGAAGTCCCGAAATCGAGCTTTAGGTTGCACCGTTCCGCGACCGCGAGGGTGTTCGTGAGCGCCTCCGGATAATCGCCAAAGATGGCCTGCATCTCGTCGGCTCCTTTGAAGTAAAGCTCCGGCACGTAGCGCATCCGTTTCTCGTCCTGCACCATCTTGCCGGTGCCGATGCAGATCATGACGTCGTGAGCTTCGTGATGGGCGCGCTCAAGGAAGTGGACGTCGTTGGCCGCGACCAAGCCGAGGCCGAATTCTTTCGCCAAGCCGGGAAGCACACGATTGCATTTCCGCTGCGCCTCGATGCCGTGATCGTGCAGCTCGATGAAGAAATTTTCCGGCCCGAAAATGTCGCGATAAGTCGCGGTGAGCGCGCGGGCCGAATCGAGCTGATCGGCCTGCAGGGCCATGTTGATCTCGCCCTTCAAACAACCGCTCATCCCGATCAAGCCCTCGGCATGGGCGGCGAGCAGTTCCTTATCGATCCGCGGCTTGTAATGCATCCCCTCGAGATGCGCGGTCGACATCAGCCTAACGAGATTTTTGTATCCCGTCTCATCGCGCGCGAGCAGGGTAAAATGATGGGCCGCGTCGCGCGCCGAGCTCGGGCGATCCGTGATCGATCCCGGCGCCATGTAGGCCTCGACCCCGACGATCGGTTTGACGCCGGCGCGGTGGGCGGCCTGATAAAATTCGATCGCGCCGTGGAGGTTGCCATGATCGGTGATGGCGACCGCCGGCATCTTCATTTCGGCGGCTTTTTCCATGAGCGCCTTCATCCGCACCGCGCCATCGAGGAGTGAATACTCGGTGTGCAGGTGGAGATGAACGAACTGATCGGCGGGCATCGAGGGGCACTATAAACTGGGCGCCCGGACCGGCAAGAAAGTGGGGCGAGCTTCCAGCTTGCCTGGCGCAGAAACACGCAAGCTAGAAGCTCGCGCCACCGGCTCGGTTCAGGGCAATCCTGCGAGCGCAGCCAGGGCCAGTTTCTTCGCTTTCGGCTGGTCGAAATGATCGGCGGTGGCGGCCGCGAAATCGGCTTTGGCTTGGGCGTTTTGGCCGAGGGCGAGATGGGCCCGGCCGCGGTTGTAGAGAATGTAGGCGTCGTTCGGCGCCAGCGGCTGCGCGGCGTCGTAATCTTTGATCGCTTCGTCCGCTTTGCCCAACAAAAGGAGCGCGTCTCCGCGCCGGTTGTGGGCCCTGGCCGCGATTTCCGGGCGGTGGGGATCATCGTTAGGCAAAGATTGCGGGAGAAGCTGCAGGATTTTCTTGCAGGTGTCCGCGGCGGCCAGCACGCGCGTGGAAGGACCGGCCGCTTCTTTCAAGTCGTCTTTCACCCGCTCGAGCAGAGCTTCCAGCGGCGCGGCGGCCTCACCTTGCGGGCCGCGGGCGCGGGCAAGAAGTTTCAAGCCCTCCAGGCATTCGGCGCTTTTCCCGGTTGCAGCCAGCTTCGTGAGAGCGGCGGCGTCGGGCGGGGGCGGAGTTTCGACCGGCAACGGTTTCTCGATTCGAATCGGCGTCGGAGAGGCGCTTGCCTGGCCGGCCAGGTAAATGTCGTCGCCGATCAGGCGGGAATATTCCGCGGGCAGTTGCGCGCCTTCGGAGCGGGCGATCACGCCGGCGCGCGTTCTCTTGAAAACCTGCTCGATCGTTAGGCCGGGCAACTGCATGTTTTTCAGAAGTTCTTCCGTGTAGAGGCCATTCGCGCCGTCCCCGTCGAAAGCGGTGCGGCCGGCGTCGGTCGCAAAGGCGATGAGCGAACCGGTCGGCGGCGTCATTTCGACGAGACCGACGTGACCGGTGAGACTGCGCTTCTGACCGTCGCGAGTGAGCGGCGTGTTGCGGCAGGCATCGAGAATCACGATGTCGCAGCGCGCGCCGGCCGCGCTCATGTCGGCGACGGCTTGCTCAGCGTTGAAAAGGTGGGTCTCGGCAAGCATGCGGAGGGTGGTGTTCCCGGCGCCGGCCGGATCAAAACCGGATTTCAAAGGCACAAGATAATTCGAGCCGTCGACCGAAATGCCGTGGCCGGCGTAGTAGAAAAGCGCGATCTCCGCGCCCGGCAGGGTTTGGCGAAATTGCTCGACCAGGCGCAGAAGCTGGTCGCGCGTGACGTTGTGTTTTTCGATGACGGAAAAGCCTAACGAACGCAAAGTCGTGGCGACGGCTTTGGCATCGTTAGCGGTGTTGCGCAATTTGCCGACGGCGGATTCGTAACGCGCATTCCCGATGACCAACGCGGTGCGGGGGTGAGGCGGATTCGGTGACGGCGCGGCAGCGGGCGAACTGCCCGCCCAAAGGAGAAGGAGCAGACCGCCGAGCGCGAAGCCGGGCCTGAAATGCGAGCGTGAGAAGATCAAAGCTTTCCAATTCGCCATAAGGAGTGGCAGAATCAAAACGAAATCCACGTGGGGCAAGCTTCTTCATCCCGGAAAACACGCTTCGTCTCGGGCGGCCGACTGCTCCTGGGCGGCGCTTTTTTTCTCACCGCCTGCGCTGCGCCCCAGGAAACGGCGACGCCATCTGCCGCGCTCCGACCGGGCGATCCGAGCGCGCCTTCCCAGGTGACGCCAGGTGAAGCGCTCGCGGTCGCGGAGGTTTACTCGCACCATCCGTGGCAGCCGTATGCGCGGAATATTTTCCATGGGACCGACGCGGCCGGTGTTCGAGTCGATACGCCGGATGCAACTTATCATCCGCCCTCTGGTCGCGATGGCTGGTGGATTCCCGGCCAGGTGAATGAGGGAATTCCCTACAAATGGGGTGGCTTCGACGAGCCGACGGTTTTCGATGCGGCCATCGCCGCGGGACGTGCGGCGGGCGACGTCTCGAGCCCGGCGAAACGCCGTGCCGATGAGCAGGCGGTGAGCGCGGACGCGGCGGGCGTTGATTGCTCCGGGTTTGTCTCCCGCTGCCTGAAGTTGCCGGAGGTTCGCGACTCCTCGCAGCTTCCCGCGCTTTGCGATACGCTGCCGCGGGCCGACGATTTGCAGCCGGGCGATTTGCTCAATATCGCGCACCAGCATGTGATTCTCGTCGCCGGCTGGGCCCGGCCGGATCACAGCTGGATTTTTTATTACGAGACGGGTGGCATTCCAGAATGGAAACCCGCGCTGAAACAATCGCCGCTGGCGGCGTTGCTCGCGCTCGGTTTCCAGCCGTTGCACTACCGGGGGATGGCGCGGGCGGAAGTTCCTTCCGGCAAGGAAGTGCTCACCCGCGCCGTGCGCGAGACGGCGGTGAGCGTGGCGGATCCGATCATCGGGGCGCCGTAGCGGAATCTCGGCGGCCGGCAAAGCGTGGGGCGAGCTTCCAGCTTGCCGGCGCACAAACACGCAAGCTATAAGCTCGCCCCACCGGTTCGATACCTTCAGCCGCATGCTATTGCGCCGACGAAGTAGTAGAGCTCGTCTTCCGTACGACCTCATCCGGCAGCTTGCCCGCGACATCTGCGAGCCGCGCAACCCGACGCCCGCAACCAACGCCCCAACCCCAGCCCGAAACCCACCCCACCACCGGACGACCCGCCCACCAAAATAACGCAGCAAAAAAAGCTTCCCCACCCGCCAGCGAATCCCTAGCCTGGGAAAAACTGATCCTCCCTCCTATGCCCATTCCCCACCCCCAACACTTCACCAGCCCAGCAGCGCCGCCGCGCCGGAATGCGCCTTGCCCGTCTGGCAATTCGTTAAACGCAGTGACCCACTTCCACCAAACACCATGACCACACAAAAATTACGTGCCCTCATCCTTTCGCTAGCCGCGGCCTCACTTGGCGCTTGCGCCACGAGCGAGACGGCGCCTCCTAACCCGCAGGTGCTCGCAAAGATGTACGCCGTCGATCGCACGCGGATGGCAACCATGGTCATTTATCGCCCTCGCGAGATGATGGGTGCCGGCTTACGACCCACCGTTGTCCTCGATGGCCAGGACCTCGCGAACATCGGAAATGGGAAGGTATTTGTATCCCCACTTTCTCCCGGTCACCACATTTTCGAGATGGACGACAAGAAGTCGGGCACCGAAGTAGAGCTTACGCCTGGTCAAGACGTTTACCTGAAGATCGAGATCGTTCCGGGCTTCTGGAAGGGTGGCGGGAAGCTCACCCAAGTAGCGCCCCAGCAAGGCAGCTATGAATCGACCCGGCTCGAGCTCATCGAACAAAAAGAGATCGAGGATGCGCGATTTCGTTAAAAACATTTAACCAAGCGACGATGCAGCCGCCAGTGGCCCGCGTAAGCTCAAGTTGTCCATAATATCAATCTCACACCCGCAGAATCCGCCCCCTCAGAACCCGGACCGACCCCAAAAAAAAGCCGCAAAAAAAGCTTCCCCAGCCGCCAGCGGATTCCTATCCTACGGAAAACCCACCCTCCCATCCTATGCCCGACCCCGCTCCCCGAGCTTCCTCGACTAAACCAAAACCGCCGCGCTTGTGGTGGCTTCCCACCGCTCGGGCCATGGGCAAGTGCCGGGTATCAGACAGAAAATATCGGTATAATCCTCTTTAGGTCCCATGAAGCACACCGTTCCGGCGGCGTTCCAAGTTCAGCTATCGAGGCTGTTCGGATCAGAGTCGCAGGAAGCTTTCGCCCAATCAAGATCCTCCTCTCAATGGAAGAAGACCCTTCAAAAGGTCCTCGATGAACTCTATCGATACGCACAGACAAATATTGAAACTGACGAGTTGCACTGGCTGATGATCTGCACGGCTTTCACTGCTGCTCACGAATCTTTGAAGGAAGAAAACTTCTGGCCAGGCTATGTTGAAGGGATCATTCGTCTAAGTTTACTGGTGCTGGGGGACTACCCGGACCACCGAACGCGCAAAACTGGAAGGAAAAAGGCCGAGCATTATCACTTGTCCCGCTTGCGCACACTGCACTATCTTCAGAATCAAGACCAAAAGCTCAACGTTTTGCTTGCCACTCAGGCTGTAGGTTTTCCAAGGCTTTCTGTGCCGCCTCGCACGGTCTTATCGGAGTTCAGAGCGAAGCATGGCCATAAAGGTACCTATCGGGAGTTCATTCGCTGGTATAAGGTGCATTATCCTCAAGACTATGCATCGCTCTTCTGAGGCGCGGTCTAAGCATGCGATGCAGCCAACCACTGGCCGGCGTACGATCAAAATTTCCATGACTCGAACCTCACCTCCCGCCGCCACGTGCGCCCTCGCCAACGGTGGCTGATCTCGTTCTCGTTAGACCTATGGATCTTCGACTATGAAATATGATTACAAAATGGTTCAGGTTCCTCCCACGATCAGCATTCGCTCGAGAGACTATAAGGGAGGCGAGGCTGCAGGTTATCTCGAAGAGATTGTATCGCAATGGTCGAAGACGGGCTGGGAGTTTTACCGTGTCGACTCGCTCGGCGTGCAGGTTCGCGCCGGCTGCCTTGCGTCGCTATTCGGCCAGGGTACAACGCAGCAGACGTACTATGTTATCACTTTTCGTATGCCGGTCGCCGAAACGCCGCCGCAGGCTTGACCATTGCGATGACACGAACGGCGTTACCGAGGTAACGCTCCACCTTTGAGATGACCAGATCACTTCCACGCATTCACTCCGAGGACGCGCGCCATCGCCCGCGGTCGCTCATTTCGTCCTTGCTAGACGATACCTCCGCATTGTGAGACTCCAAGCGTTACACTTGTCACATCGGTTCTCTGTCCTGCTACTCACGTTGCAGTCAGCGTTTTGCATTGGCCGACTGCCTAACGCGGAGCGCACAAACTGTAGTATCGAAATCGACTTCGAGATGGAAACGTTATGATATGTCCTTCAACGAGCTTCGACGCCAAGTTTACCAGCCCCTTCCGACGCTCCACCGCCGCTTATCTTGTTCTCGTTAGGCGCTGCAATATCATCCCATGAATAAATTCCTTGTTTGCCTTTTTGCGATCCTGCTCGGTAGCTGCGTCAACGTCGAGACGATCCAGCATCACACTTTACCGCAGGTACGGCCAGATAAAGCGCTGATATATTTTTATCGCGAGGGCCGATTCGAAGGCAGCGCTGTCGGATATCATATTTTCGAGTCGGGCCAGGAACTCGGGTCGATGCGCAACGGCTCCTTCTTTCACATCTATGCTGTACCCGGCGAGCATATCTATGAGCTGCACGTCCCGCTATCCAGTGCGATTCAGCGGAGGATCAATGTGGTTGCGGGAAAGACCTATTATCTCCAAATAGGCTTATATGTTGGTGGCTTCTCAAGTAATCTTACATTCAACGTAATGAACGATCAAGACGGAGCTGCCGCACTCGATCATCTGAGTATGACGAACTCTCCTTGACCCGAATGCAACCCGCGTTATCGCCAACGAGTCCGCTGGCGAAAGCTTTCGTGGTGGCCCCTCTTGTTTTCGTTAGGCTTATGCTCAAAACCTTACATCTTATTGCTACGGCGCTCTTGATTGGATCCGTTCTCGCCGAGCCCTCTCCGGACAATTACACTATTGTGAAGCGCTGGCCGCTTCCCGCTGGTGGCGAAGGCAAGCTCATCGTCATTTCCCCCGAGCTCGCGACAGAGTCTGGGCTGACGCAATTGGCTCGGAAGCTTCGGGAGAACACCAGCTCGGACAAGTTCGCTTTCATCTCCGTTTTCACCAGTAAGCGTGCAGCCAAGATGCGAGATGAGATTGAAAGCAACTCGTTGAGCGAAGCAGACCAGCGATTTTACGATCGGCATTTCGTGGCTCAGTTTTGGAAGGGAACAAATTCGACAGGTCCGGATGAGTTCGAGATGCATCCGGGCGGCATTGGAACGCCGTCTAAGCACGTCCCTTGAAAACGACCGAAGGACCTGACCAGTCGATTGAGCAGGTTGCCGCGGATGATCCCGCTCACGCAAAATTCACATCCTGCTGCCTCGCGTGCTCTCACCAGCGGTGGCGGATCATGTTTCGATAGATTGCACACGGACTCTTCTATCGTTGTAGCAGCATTGCCGCGTCCGTGAGCGTCTTCTCCGTCGCGGCGACGTTCTTTCTCACTAAACGCAATGAGCGAGAAGCTGAATGGCGGAAGGTCCGTATCGAGCAATATCGAGAGCTTGTCACCGCCATGAGTGAAGCCGTGAGGGGCACCTCTGATGAGGCCAAGCGGCGCCTTGCGCTTGCCGCAAATCATGTAGGTCTCTTTGCGTCCCCAGCGGTTATGCGTGACCTGACAGTTTTCTTCGGTGAAATAGAATCGGGTCGCCTAGAACACCACGACAGAATGCTGACCGATCTAATGCATTCCATACGTAGCGACCTTGGCGTCCCCGGTGCTTCATCACGTTCGAATATTCACTTCCGGATATGGGCCGCTGGCGCAGGCAAGTAGTGCACTGTAATCCCGCTCTCTAATCGCCGACGCTCGCCTTCGTGAACGCTTCCCTCGGGGCGCTATGAAATTTCGGTACCTAGTGGGCTTTTGGGGTGGATGCGCCTTGCCACCGGGGTCAGCTGAGCGAGGGTAATATATGCATCAAAAGATCACGTTTTACCGCATCTGCCTAAATTCCTACGGCGACCCATACAATTCGCCCTTGTGGAGCGTTCGCATTCCGCTGTCTGTGTCAGCGGAAAGTGCGCTTCACTACGCTCGTGAAGAATTCGCCAGTCTTTTCAAAATCTTGCGGTGGTCCGATATCGCCCATTTTTATCAAATCTCCTGTTAATTCCGCGGTGCCAGACTTGCTGGCCTCCATGCAGGGAACGTCGGGCGAAAAAGGGTCGGCGAGAAGGGTGGGACCTCATATCGACACGCGCAGAACTTGAACGCCGAGTGGGCAGGCCCGGTATAGCTGTCCCCCTCCGACTCTCTCTGGCATCAGCCAGTAAAAGAGGAAAAATATTCGCTAGTGTGGCTCTTACGACGGTAAAAATCGCCCCCAAATCTCCGCTGGGAGCGCGATCCTTACTGTAACGATACCGCAGGATCACCCCGGCGGCGATTTACCGCTGTAAATGAGGAATCCGGAGCGCTAAAGCACGTCTTCCGGCTGCAGTACAGTAAAATTGGGGTCTGGACGAGGTCTTCCCGCTGCAGAACGCCTCCCTGGCTCTCTTTTCTCTTTTTTACGACTGGAATTCTCGCCCAAGGGAATCCGATTGCGGCTTACAGCGGTAAGTCGCCTCTCCGACGCCTGGGGTTGGCTCGGGGTCTGGCGGTAGTGATTCCGACGGCGATTCTCGGGATTATTTACTCGCTGGTTTATCTCACGGCGCGGCGCAGCCTGATGCCGAGCGTGGTGAGCCTCTTTATTAACGACGCCGTAATTATCCCACTAGTCTTTATGGCCCAGGCTTTCGGTGCCCTGCATTAGAATGCTCCTGTTCAGGTTACCGATGAGCCTAACCAGGCTTCAGTGGAAGCTTGGCGGTCGGCAAGAAAGTGGGGCGAGCTTCCAGCTTGCCTGGTGCAGAAACACGCAAGCTAGAAGCTCGCGCCACCCGGGTCGGCTCCCTACCCGCCCGCCATGGCGCCGACGATGAAGTAGGGCTCGGCGCCGCGCACGACCTCATCGGGCAGCGGTGCGTCGGGTGCTTCGTGCGACAAATCCTCGGAACAGGCGAAGAATCGCACGAGTGCGCGACGTTTCTGCGACTCGGGATCGCGGATGGTGCCAGACAAGGCGGGATAGGCGGCTTCGAGGGCGTCGAGAACCGTGCGCTGGGTCGTGGGGGACGCTACTTCGAGGTGCACTTCGCCGGTGACGCGCGCCAGGGTACGGAGATGGGCCGGGAGGACGACTCGGATCATGGCAGGGTTTGCGCTTCGACGGAGAGGACGGCGGGCAGGTCGCGGACGATCGGATTCCAACTGTCGCCGGCATCGGCGGAGGCGTAGACCTGACCTCCCGTAGTGCCGAAGTAGACGCCGCAAGGATCGAGGGAGTCGACCGACATGGCATCGCGCAGGACGTTTACGTAGCAGTCACTTTGCGGGAGACCTTTGGTGAGGGCTTCCCATTGGTTACCACCCGTGCGGCTGCGATAGACGCGGAGCTTTCCTTCCGGCGGGAAATGCTCGGAGTCGCTCTTGATCGGCACGACATAAATGGTCTCGGGCTCATGGGCGTGGACATCGATCGGGAAACCAAAATCCGAAGGGAGATTGTCGCTCACTTCGCTCCAGAGATCGCCGGCGTTGTCACTCCGCATCACGTCCCAGTGTTTCTGCATGAAGAGGGTGCCGGGACGCGATGGATGGAGCGCGAGGCGATGAACGCAGTGACCCACTTCGCTCGTCGGGTCGGGCAGTTCGTAGGGAGACTTGAGTCCGTTATTAATCGGAATCCAGGTCTGGCCGCCATCGTCCGTGCGAAAGGCGCCCGCGGCCGAGATGGCGATGAAAATCCGGTCGGGCCGCTGCGGATCGAGGAGGATGGTGTGGAGACACATGCCGCCCGCGCCGGGTTGCCAGAGCTGGCTCTTGGCATCGCGCAGACCGGAGAGTTCCTGCCAGGTTTGCGCGCCGTCGGTGGTGCGGAAAAGGGCCGCGTCTTCCGCGCCGGCGTAGACCGTATCGGGATCAGTCAGGGAGGGCTCGAGATGCCAGACCCGCTTGAACTCCCAAGGATGCTGGGTGCCATCGTACCATTGGTGGGTGCCGGGAATGCCCTCGTAGCGAAAATCCTTGCCGACCGGCTCCCAAGTCTCACCGCCATCGTCCGACCGTTGGATCAATTGACCGAACCAGCCGCTCGATTGCGAGGCATAGATGCGGCTCGGCGCGACCGGCGATCCTTTCAGATGATAAATTTCCCAACCCGCAAAATGCGGTCCCGTCACTTTCCAGTCGCGGCGCTGACCATCGGAGGTGAGGACGAAAGCGCCTTTGCGCGTGCCGATTAATAAACGGACTGAGTTCATAATTTTTCGTTTTCCTTATGCCGGAAGCCGGCGCGCAGGGGAAATCTTTTCCGATCTCGCCCCCGGCGGCCCTAGGAAAAATCGAAGCTTGCGCTTTCCCCGCGCTTTTTGTTTGTCTTGCAGCGGTTGCCGTTGAAAAATCAGCCGGACGCCGCCACTGTAAATCCCATGAAAAAACTCGAAGCCATCATCAAGCCGTTCAAACTCGAGGAAGTAAAAGAGGCTCTCGCCGAACTCGGAATCGAAGGGATGACGGTAACGGAAGTCAAAGGCTTCGGACGGCAGAAAGGCCACACGGAGATTTATCGCGGGAGCGAGTATACCGTCGATTTCTTGCCCAAGGTAAAAGTCGAAGTGGTGCTGGCCGACGACATGGTCGAGAAAGCCGTGAGCGTGGTGGTGAGCGCAGCCAAGACGGGCAAAATCGGGGATGGCAAGGTGTTCGTGATTCCGGTCGAGCATGCAGTGCGCATCCGCACTGAGGAAATCGGCGAGAAGGCAGTGTGAGGAAAATGACGAAGCTCGAATGACGAAATCCGAAATAATGACGAATTCCGAAGAAGCCTGATCCCCTCGGTTTTTTTCGAACTTCGTCCTTGTTCATTCCTGCGGATTTCGTCATTCGGATTTCGTCATTTCAATTAGTTCCAAGATTCCCATGCCTAACAAAAAGACACCGGCCGACGTCAGCAAAATGATCAAGGACCACGAGGTGAAACTCGTGGATTTCAAGTTCACGGATCTCCCCGGCGCCTGGCAGCATTTCACGACCACGCTGACCGAGTATAACGAGGAAATTTTCACCGAAGGTCTCGGCTTCGACGGCTCGAGCATCCGCGGTTGGAAAGCGATCAACGCCTCCGATATGCTCGTGATTCCCGATCCGGAGACCGCCTGGATCGATATTTTTAATGCCGAGCCCACGCTCAGCCTCATTTGCACGATCGTGGAGCCGATCACCCGCGAGCCTTACAATCGCGACCCGCGCGGGGTGGCGGAAAAAGCGGAGGCTTATTTGCAAAGCACCGGGATCGCGGACACGGCGTTCTTCGGACCGGAAGCGGAGTTTTTCATTTTCGACGACGTCCGTTTCCACTGCGCGGGGAACACGGCCTCCTATTCGGTCGATAGCAACGAAGGGCATTGGAATAGCGGGCGCGAAGAGTTCCCGAATCTCGGCTACAAAATCCGCGCGAAAGAGGGCTACTTCCCGGTCGCGCCAGCCGATACGCTGCAGGACATCCGCAACGAGATGTGCCTCGAGCTGGAGAAAGCGGGCATCCCGATCGAGCGCCAGCATCACGAAGTCGCCACGGCCGGGCAGGCGGAAATCGATATCCGTTTCGCGCCCCTCAAAGTGATGGGCGACTACATGCAGTATTACAAATACATCGTCCGCAACGTCGCGCGGAAGCATAACAAGACGGTGACTTTTATGCCCAAGCCGCTCTTCGGCGACAACGGCTCGGGAATGCATACCCACATCTCGCTCTGGCAGGATGGGAAGCCGCTTTTCGCCGGGAACGGTTACGCGGGCTTGAGCGACATGGCGCTCTTCTTCATCGGCGGCATCCTCAAGCACGCCCCGGCCTTGACCGCGATCACGAATCCGACCACGAACAGCTACAAGCGGCTGGTGCCGGGATTCGAAGCGCCGGTCAATCTGGCTTACTCCGCGCGCAACCGCTCGGCCGCCATTCGCATCCCGACCTATTCGGCGAATCCGAAGGCAAAGCGGATCGAATTCCGCACCCCCGACGCGGCGGCCAATCCCTACGTGGCCTTCGCCGCGCTCCTCCTGGCCGGTTTGGATGGCGTGCAGAACCGGATCGATCCGGGCGACCCGCTGGATAAAAATCTCTACGAACTCCCGCCGGAAGAGCTGGCCGATGTCCCGAGCGTGCCGGATTCGTTAGGCGGAGCGCTCGCGGCGCTGGCCGCGGATCACGCTTTCCTCCTGCGCGGCGATGTTTTTAACGCGGATTTCGTGAACAACTGGATCGAGTTGAAGCAGAAGGAATATGACGCGCTGCGGCTGCGGCCGCATCCCTACGAGTTCCAGATGTATTACGACGTCTAGCTCGGGCGAGAGTTTTGTAGGGCGGGCGCTTCGCCTGCCCAGGTTCTTGAAACAGGGCAACCGAAAGCGGTTGCCCGACAAAGGGCCACCCGGAAAGACCTTGCAACCTCGGCAGATGAGTCGATCTTTCCGCTATGAACTTTCTCGCCCTGTTATCCAACTTCGGCGGCCCGGACCTGATCATTATTCTCTTGATCGTTCTCGTCCTTTTCGGAGCGAAGAAATTGCCCGAGCTGGCCAAAGGAATGGGACAGGCGGTGAAGGAATTCCAGAAGGCGAAAGACGAATTCAGCGACGAGCTGCACAGCGCAGACACCGCGCCCGCGCCCAAGCCCGATGTGCGGGCGGCGGAAGCGAGCGTGCCCCGGATTCCCGATGCGCCGACGGCCCGGGAAGTTCCGCCAGCGCCCGCCCCGATCGTCGAAGAAGCGCCTTCAGCTCGCGAAGTCTAACTTCTTCGGCGAACCCGCGGAGAGGGAGCTGCGTGCCTCGCGGGACGGGAGCGCGGGGCGAAGTCGGTCCCGTAATTTGTTCGATGACAGCGGCTGGCTTTTCGTCTAAGCATAGCGTCCCCAAAATTTCCCATGCCCGACACCGATCTCCGTCCTCGCATCAAAGAGATGCTCGTGACCAGCCTGATGCTGCAAACCCCCGCCGATCAGATTGGCGATGAGACGCCGCTTTTCGGTCCCGGTGGGCTCGGCCTCGACTCGATCGACGCGCTCGAGCTGGTCGTGAGCATGGAGAAAACCTTCGGCGTCGGCGTGCCCAACT
Source organism: Chthoniobacterales bacterium (assembly GCA_965217815.1). Taxonomy (GTDB): domain Bacteria; phylum Verrucomicrobiota; class Verrucomicrobiia; order Chthoniobacterales; family UBA10450; genus Palsa-1392. Next base: position 1,366,859 of record CBDCJI010000002.1, on the reverse strand, counting down.
CCGCGGTCGCCGCGACCGCGCTCCGCAGCGTGAATACGATCCACGATTACATCGTGGAGAAAAAAGCAGCAGCCGCGCCCAACGAAGGCGCCTAATCCCCCGCTTCCGTTTCCGCCTGGTTGATCGCGTTGATCAACTGCCGAAAACGTCCAAAGGCGTGCCGGTGCGGCGAAAAAACGAGCCGCGGGAGATCGGCGATCTCCGGTTGATTCCGCTCTTGCGGCAAGGCCCCGCCCTGGTCGATCCGGCCGCTCCGCAGCATGTCGCCGAATTCGCGATTCAGCTCGGCCAGGGCCTCGGCCGTGAGGCGATGACGCAGCCGGTAAACCAGGCGCGTGCCGACCCAGCGCGACGACTGGTAATTTTTATAAAAACCGACAATCTCGCTGACCGCTTCCTCGACGGTGTGCGCGATTTTGATGAAGTTAAAATCTTCCGGTGAGATCAGGCCCTGCTTGAGCAGGTGATCGGTCAGAAAGCGCATCCAGGTTTCCCAATAGCTGCCATCGGGCCGATCGATCAGGACGATCGGAATGATGAGCGCCTTCCCCGTTTGCATGAGGGTGAGCGCTTCGAAGCCTTCATCCATCGTGCCGAAGCCCCCCGGGAAAAGCGCGTAGGCGTGCGTCTCCTTCACGAAATTCAGTTTACGGGTGAAGAAGTAATTGAAGTTGATCAGCTTGTTGTCGCCGTGGATGACCGCGTTCGCCCGCTGCTCGAAGGGGAGCAGGATGTTTAACCCGAAGCTGTGTTCGCGCCCGGCCCCGCGTTGCGCTGCGCCCATGATCCCGTCGCCCCCGCCGGTGATGACCATGTAATCGTGGGCCACCATTTGTCGTCCGAATTCCTCGGCCAACTGCGCTTCCGGCTCCGTGATCGCGGTGCGGGCGGAACCGAAAACGACCACCTTGCGGATCCCGCGGTAAGGCGCAAAAACTTTCGCGGCGTAGCGCAGCTCCTTAAGGGCGCGGTTCATGAGCTTGAGGTCGCCCGTGCCCATGCCGTCGCGCGCCATTTTCAGCGCCGTGGCGATCAGTTCCTCGACTAACTCCGACGACTTGCCGCCGCCCCAATCCGCCACCAACTGCCGCACGCGCCCTGCAAATTCGGGGCCGAGACTGCTCGTGCGCCGCATCGGCTGATCCACCACCACACTGCCTGTAAAATCTTCCACCCGGCAAGGTGGAGCGATTTTCAGGCCGGCGAAAGCGGAACCGGACTCGTTAGGCCATTTTAAGGTCGGCCAGAATCTCGCGCATGTGCCTAATCGGCACCGAATAATGACCTTCGCCCTCCACGAAATGAGGCGTGCAACACGGGAGACGCTCGCTCACCGCGCGGGCCAGCTCCCAGTGGAAGGCACGATCCTTTGTTCCGTGCCAGAGCCGGACCGGCGTCCCAATTTCCTCCAGGGTAAAACCCCAGGGCTGTGCATAAATCTCCGCGTCCGCCATGACTCCGTCGGCGGAAGCCCGCCAGGCCTGCCGCTGGCTTTCAAAACAAGCTTCGAAAGCAAGGTTGTCCCGCATCACCGCGGCGTCGCACGGCTGGAGCGTCTTCAGCAAAGCCGGGCGCAAACGCGTCGGCAACTTCAGGGCCAGGAACGGCCGGGCCAGGTGAAAGGAAGCGCGCAGCAGCCAGCGATGTCGAGGGTAAAAATAAAGCATCCAACGATAAATCCGGAGCAACTTGCTCCGGTCGGTCAGCTCGGCCAGCGGGGGCGCGCCACTCACGACCGCGATCGCGCTGACCCGCTCCGGGAGCGCCCAGGCCGCTGCCAAGGTGTAGGGAGCGCCGCCCGAGATGCCCATGATCTTAAACTGATCGAAGCCTAAGCGATCCGCCATCTCTTCGAGCAACGGTGGCCAATCGAGAAGCTTGCGCTCTGCGTGAAAAGAAGAATCCCGAATCCCCGGCCGGTCCGGCGAGATGATGCGCAAGCCCAGCTCTTGCGCGGCGGGATCGGTCAATGCGCCCATCGTCCGCGAGCTCGGCCAGCCGTGGCAAAAAAAGACAGGCGCGCCGTTATTGGCGCCGTACTCGTTGAGCGCGACGGAGCGACCGCCGCTGAGGGCGAGAGTGTGATGGGGCGGGGCCGGGGCGGACATCTCGTTGCCTAACGAAATGGTTCCATTATGGTTGCGAAGGGCCGAGCATCACCCTGAAGAACATCCCACGCGAGCTGCATCGCAACTTGAAAAGTCGAGCCAAAGCCCATCATCGCAGTTTGAACAAGGAAGTGATCGCTGCGCTGCAAGAGGCGACCTCCCAAAATCCGGTCATCGATGTCGGGCAGCGTCTTGCGGAAGCGCGGGCGATGCGCCGGAAGTTTAAAGGCACGACGAATTTAAAAGAGATCGCAGCATTCATTCAGGCTGGGCGATAACGCTGGGAATTTCGCACCGCTCTGGCGGGATTCCCTCGTTGCGCCATCACCTGACCCGGCGGCATGCGTACACTCCCCACTCTCATTTTGTCATCCCGAGCCCGCGTAGACGGCGAGGGATCTCGCGCAAGGTCTCGGCGTACGTGTCCGAGAAAATGGACCCATCAGAGCAACCGTGAGATCCCTCGGCGCGCTGCGCCAGCCTCGGGATGACAACGGGCCAAGCCTTTCCGGAAACGGTAAAGACGCCCTCCGCGGCCCAAGCGAGGGAGAGTCCGGCGTGGAACGAGCTTCTTGGCCTCGCAGAAATGTTTTCGCTCGCGGAGCAGCGGACCGACAGCGCCCACGATTGCGAATGTCGCGGCCGCGAAGGCGCAAAGTTTTCGTCTGATCGTTCGAAGAGACGAATTCTCCGTGAGTTTGCGGACGGGCGCTTCCTCTGGAGAACCGCTCGGGTTTTACCCTCCGTTTCACCGTCCTCGAAAGGGGATGTTGCTATACGTGACTCACGTATATGATGAAAAGCCGATGAAGTGCTGCGCCGCGCTTGGTGTCGTTAGGCTAGCGCGCGGTGGGATTGGTCACGCTTGTTGTTTGGTCGAGCGAGGGGCTGATTGGACGCGCCCCCCGCGGCGCGCTAATTATCTCATGCCGGAATTTTCCTATCGCGCCCGCAACGCTCAAGGCGGTCTGGTCGAAGGGGTTCTCAATGTGGCCGATCGCTCGATGGCCATCCGGCAAATCGAACAGCAGCATTGCATCCCCATTCGCATCGAGGCGACGGCAGCCGGACCGCGGATGGTCGATGGGAAGCCGGTCGAGGCCGCCGCCGCCGCGCCCACGCAGAATCTGAAGATTGCGCACGGTCAGCTGCTCGTTTTTACGGAACAGCTCGGCCATCTGTTGCAGGCGGGGATGACGCTGGACGAGAGCCTCGGCGTCCTGGAGAAACGTTTGAAACACCCGCGCGTGCAGCAAATGACGCACGCCCTCCATCAGGCCCTGATCGATGGCCGCAGCTTCTCGCAGGCGCTGCGCGATTTTCCCCGCATTTTTTCGCCTCTCTACGTGAACATGGTCGGCGCCGGCGAAGCGAGTGGCGCCCTGCCGGATATTCTCACCCGGGTGGTGGGCCACTTGATGCAGGAAAAACATCTGCGCGATCGGGTGCAGCAGGCGCTCATCTACCCGGCTTTTCTCGCTCTCGCCGGCTCGGTTTTGATCGTGATCTTCATCACCTTCATGGTCCCGCAGCTGACCGCTTTTATGTCGCAAACCGGAGGATCCCTGCCCATCGCGACCCGCGTTTTGCTCGCGGCCAATCGCCTGATCACCGGCTATTGGTGGCTATTTCTGCTCCTCGGTTTCGCCTGCGTGACCGGCTTCCGGGTCTTTGTGCGGAGCGCGGAGGGACGGATGACGTGGGATCGGATCCGCCTGCTGCTGCCGGGCTACGGCCGGATCAAGCGCCACCAGTATTACGCGCAGTTTTCGCGCACCTTAGGCACGCTCATGGAAAACGGCATCCCTCTGCTTAAGGCGCTCGATCTGGTCACGGAAATCGCGGGTAACAAATATCTCGAAGCGAGATTGCGAGTGGTCCGGCGCGCTATCATCGATGGGGCCAATCTCTCCAGCGCCCTCGCCGCGGAGCAGTTATTTCCCGAGCTTTTCACCGATATGATGGCGGTGGGCGAGCAAACCGGCCACTTCGCCAAGACCATGCAAACCATCGCCGACGTCTACGAGCGGGAACTAAATCGGACGGTGGAAATTATCTCCGCCTTAATCCCGCCCGTGATCATCATTTTAATTGCGATCGTCGTGGGCTTGGTCGTTTACAGCATCCTTTCTGCGGTCTTCGAGATGACGCACAGTTTGCAGTTCCGCCCGCACTAAGCTAGCCTCGCGCCGACATGCTTTTTCGCGTCGTCGCCTTCGCCCTCACCCTCTGTGCCGCCGGTTTGCCGCTGGCCCGCGGGCAGGAAGCGGTGCCGGCGGCAGGCGAAGATTGGCTCAAGCCGAGCGCCTCCGCCTTGGTCGCCCCCGAGAGCGCCTGGCTCGATCTGCGCCAGATCGAAGCGGCTCATTCCACCACGCAGGCCGCTCCGTCCTGGGTGGAATCGGTCTCCTTCGCGCCCGGCAAAGCGCAGCCCGGCCTGCCGGCGAAAAGCGTTTTCCGCATCCGGGTGGTCCGGCCTAACGACGACTGCCAGATTCTTCTCTGCCGGCTTTTCTTTGACGACAATCCGCAGGCCCAACCCGAGCTGGTGGCGTGGGATGAATCGGGCTCCCAGGTGCTGCGCTCCGGTTCGTTAGGCGAAGGGACCCGTCTGCCGACTTCCGCCACGACCATCGTCCCGATGATCGGCGTGACCGCGCTCGACCTGGAAGTGCCCGGCGACGGTCGCTCGATCCGCGGCCTTTACCTCGATTGGATGAAAACGAGCACGGTGATGCATCCGATCCACGCCGAACAGCGCGCGCTCATGCCGGAGCCCTTTGCCGCCGCCGCGCCCCTCCGCCCGGCGCAAGAGGACGCGGAAGTTTTTGGGACGGTGACCGCGCCGCTCGCGGCCGAGACGATCGCGATCGGACCCGCGGTGCAAAATGGCGCCTCCTTCCAATTCGGCCTGGAAGCGCAACCGCTCGTCGCTCTTCTCACTTTCGAAGTGGCCAGCCCGCAGATCGATGCGCCGCCGCAGATTTACCTCAATGGCGTCCTCCTCGGACCGGCCACCCTCACCCTGGCCGATCTGGCCGATCCGGCTTATCGCGGTCTTTCACGTTCTCTCCTCGAGGAGATGAAATTTCAATACACCGGCTGGGTCCGCGCGCAGAAGATCGTGCCCGGCGCCATCTTGAAGGCGGGAACAAACGATGTGATCGTAGTAGCAGGTGCGGGAACGCCCACTTCGGCCATCCGGGCCACGCAGATTCAGCTGAAATATCTCTGGGATAAATCCGATTACGTGCTGCAACCGCTCCCTTAATTTTCCGCTCGCCGTTATGCGCAAAAATCAAAGTGCCTTCACCCTGCTGGAGATCATGATCGTGGTCTCCATCATCGCGGTTCTGCTCAGCCTCGCGATCTACAGGTTGAGAGGGAACTTGGAGTCGAGCAAACTGGTGGCGGTGCAGGCGGATATCCAAAGCATCCGGACCCAACTGAGAGTCTACGAGAGCTTCAACGGCTTTACCCCCACGACCGAGCAGGGATTGCAGGCTTTAGTGACCCGTCCGACGAGCGATCCTCAGCCGAGCCGTTGGACGCAGTTGTTCGACTCAGTTCCGCAGGATCCGTGGAAGGTAAATTACATTTACATCAGCCCGGGTCGGAAGAATCCGCAATCCTACGACCTTTATTCGGCCGGGCCCGATCGCAAGCCGGATACGCCCGACGACGACTGGGGCGGCGGCTAAGCGCCGCTCTCCTTATTCGTTCCCGTCGTCATCGGAAAGCGGGGTCTTTTCCGGCCTCGGAACTTCCCTCGCTTTTTGTAACGCGCCCCCGCGTCGAATGACGTTTCGGATGTGCGGGGGCGGCGTCGGGATGGTCGGAATGGCCATCGGGCGCGGCAGCGGCATCGGCAAATTTGTGGGCGGCCGGCCGGCCCGTTCCGGCGGCTGGAAGGCCTGCAGCGGAGCGACCGGCGTGTTCGGCATGACTTCGCTCAAGACCGCCTCGTTGAATCCGATCGAGCCCGACTGACCGTCCTTGGAGATGGTGGCCTTTGTTTCGCCGACGCGGTCGGACCATTGGATGCTGACGACCGCGTAACCGTGTTCGTTAGGCTCCTTCGTGCTCAGGTATTCCTTTAAATTCCGATCGGAAGTCGAGGCCACGGTGAGGTAGCCGGTATTATCGGGTGAGGAAAGCGCCGCGTTGGCCAGGTAGAGATCCTTGGTGAAAGCAGGCGCATCCACGACCGGCGCCACCGCCGAGGCGACGGCAAAGGGCGAGTGCTTGAGCATCGGCTCGTAGCGCGAAAATTTTTCCGCCTTGGGGAGAACGTCGGCCTGGGCCGGCGCGAGCGTGGCGAGGAGAAGACTGAGGATAAGAAAGGTGCTTTTCATGGTTTGGAGCCGGCGGGAGCGAACCATTTCGCGATCTTAAAGCGGCCGCGCATCACCGTCGCGTCGCCACTATCGATCATTAAATTGGCACTTTCAAAAACGACAAACGCGTCCGGCTGCTGCAAGTCGTAGAGAAAATGCACGAGCGCTTCCCAACTGCTTTTCGTCTCGATCGTCGCCGAAACGGATTTGTGCGTCGGCGTCGTCTCGACCGAACCGATCTGCGGGTTCTCGATCTGCACTTTATATTTGCCGCCGATTTGCTGAATCTGGGTGAGCAAGGAAGAGGCCTCCGCCGGATTCGTTAGGGTGAGCTGGTGCTTCTTGAGCCACTCGGCGCGGCGGTTCCAGGTTTGATATTCGTTCAGGTAGACCTTCTGCTCACTCCGGGCGGCCCGTTGCGTCGCCCAAGCGGTCCGCAAGTTCGCGCTTACCCCGAGGAGGAGGCTCCAGATGGCGTAGTTCACGAGCAGGAAAAGCACCCCGCCGACGGAAAGCGCGAGGACGCGCTCCCGTTGACTGAGCCGGGCGAACCAGGCCAGGATCATTGCGGTTTTCCCTCCAGACGGAATTGGGCGTGGCCGTTCGGCAAAATACGGGGTGGCCCGAGATCGAAAGCGAAGGAGCGGAGGTCGGGATCTTTCTTCACCTGCTCGGCGAATTGGTAGGCCAAAGCGGCCGTCGGAGCCTCGCCCTGCACGGAAATGCTGCGGGCGGTCTGATCGTAAACCGTGATCTGGACATCGGGATTCGGCAGGCTCTTGAAGAGATGGAAAAGGACCTCGACTGGGTAGTAATGCGGGTCGATGGCGGGCGCGAGCTCTTTCCATTTCGCCTCGGTACTCTTGATGAAGTCGACCTTGGCGGCGTTGCGCGCGATCGATTTTTCAAGCCGGCCGACCTGCCAGTGGATGATCAAAACGTAAAGCGCGAAGAGTAAAAAAATCGCAGCGTAAATGCTCCCCGCGATGAGCAAACGCCGCCGCCACTGCGCCCGCCTAACGAGGGCGAGGCGTTGCGCTTTCCAGCTCTCGGGCACGAGATTTAACTTCACCGGCGCGGGAGGCGTTTCCGCTCCGATCAGCTCTGGTTTCTGCGCGAAAATCCATTCCACGGTTTCGCGCAGGGGCAGACAACTTTCATCGAGGAGCACACTGGGGAAGGAGCTGCTGATGCCTTGCAATTCCGCGCTCAAGGCGAGCTGTGGGAGATCGCGCTGCAACTGCTCCGGCTCCTGGGCGCGCATGGTGCGGGTGAGGCTGATCTTGCCGTTCTCGCTAATCGCGGAGACGAGTTTTTCCCCTTCCGGATAAATGAGCAGGGCGCGCCCCTCGGCCGCATGGGAAGCGGCCCGTTGCGCCGCGTAGACGGTCACCTGCCGCGGGATATGCCCGCGGGCAAGAAGCGGCGTGGCCAGCTCGGTCAGCTTCTGGTTATGCACGGCCACGGCGGAAAGGATGCTGTCGGTCTCCGTTTGCTCGATGACTTCGTAATCGCTGGTCACTTCCTCCGGCGGATAAGGCAGCGTTTTCTCGACCTGGATGCGAACCATTTCGCCGAACTCCGAAGGATCGACCGTGGGCAGGCGCAGACGTTGCGCGAGGACGGCCTCGATCGGCAAACCGAGGACGATGTCGTCGCCCGCTACGAGCAGCCCAGCTGCTTCGGTCAGGTCGCTGACGCGCTGGATGTCCCAAGTGCCGTTGCCGTCGCGGGCGCGCACGATGGTCCAGCCGGTGCCAGAGGGCGCAAGGTAAACAGGTGCGGATGCCGGTTCGATATTAGAGTTCCTTCCAACGAATCATCTGGGGGATGCCGCTCTTGCGGATGATCATCTGCACGGTTCGCGTGGCGTTGCCTGATTTCCCGACACTGACGACGCGCACGATTTTATCCTTGAAGCCGATCAGGCCGGAGAGCTGCGCAAATTGCTCCGCCGAGAATCCCAGCGCAACCCGAACCTGTTCGAGCGTCTCGAAAACCGGATCGTCCGGCGTGCCGTCGATCCCATCGGGTCCGCGGCGCAGCTCCAGATAACGATCGACGATCTGCTCGTTGAAACCGGGAAGCGAAAGAAGGACGTCGCGCGACGCCCAGGCCAGATCGACCGGCCCGCTACTGTAGAGAGTGAGGTCGGCCTCCCAATCGCGCCGGGCCGTGAATTCCTCCCAGCCGCGCACCTCCTTCAATTCCTCGATCCGCTGGAGGAGCTCGTTTTTCGGCTGGTAATTTTGTTCCGCCTCGGCACCGTTCAGCCGCACGAGATCGTCCGGGTCGACGTAATCGAGCAGGCAATCGATCATGTGTTCGCGCGCGTTTAGCTCGATCCCTTTGACCTCGAGAAATTTGCGCAAGACCTCGAGGCGCTGCGGATTCTCGCCCGCCAGCACCCAGGTGAGATTGAGCCGGCCCCCCTCCCCGACGATCTGGGCGTGATAGCTTTGATTTCTGCCTAACGATCCCTGCAGAACCGAATCGCCTGCCTCGACCGATGGATTGAGCGCGACCTCCGCGCCCGAGCAGGCCATGGCCTCGGCCTCGAGAGAGCGGCTGGCGTCCCCGCTCAAGGTGATGCGGGAATTGATCTGGAGCGCCCAGGAAATAATCATGGCGCTGAGCAGAAAGAGCGCCCAAAGCGAGAGCATGAGGGCGGCGCCGGCGCGCGGGAGGTGAGCGGAACGTTGCATTTTTTAAAGAGGCGTCCGCCGCAACGGGATGACCGCTTCCCAGGGGACCGCGGCGTTGGCCCGCGCCAGCGTCACCCGCACGAGATGGGGCAGCGTGCCCTGGTCGGTCCAACGTTCCACCCAGGAATTGAGGCGCGGATCGAAGTAGCGAATCTCCATGCTCCGCAGATCGTCCATCAGGGGCACCCAGGAAGAGTCGGATTTGGCAGCCCCATTATTATCGGCGTCGGGCGCGCGGGTCAGGCCGAGCTCCATCAGGTCGCTCCGCGGGATGGCGCGGAGCCGCATGGTGACTTCGTACTCGCCGGTCGCATAACGAGTGAGCAGACCCGGGCCGGCCGAGCAAATCCAGGTCATTTCATCGCGCGAACGGCCGCTAAATTTAAAAGGCTCGCCCAAAAGGCTGCCCTGCCCGGGCGGCAAATTCTGCAGTTCGTCGGTCAGCAGGCTGACGAAGCCGGCGTAGCGGGCGTCGAGCGCGCTCACTTCCGAGGAGACCCGCACGGCCACCACGTTGGTCGCGACAAAGCGAAAGATGGTCACCGCCATCAGGCCCAAAATGGCCACCGCGAGCATGATCTCGAGCAGGGTGAAGCCTCCCTGCCTAACGAGGCCGCGGCACGGCCGAGCTTTAACCGGCGCGGTAAACATAAAAGACCAACTGCTTGTTTTGGTTGACCCCGTCGCGCGACCATTCCGCCGTCAGGGTGATGCGGGTGATGCCGTTGATGAGCGTTTTGTCGGCTTTGATCAACGGCTCCGGCTTCGCCTTTTGCACTAGCCTAACGAGGCCGTAACCGGTCTGAATTTTCAGCACCTTGCTCGCGTCCGGCAGGCCCGGAGCGGCTTGCAATTCCGCCATCCGGTTGCCGAGCAATTGGCGCACCCGGTTTTCCTCCTCGCTCAGCGCGCTTGCATTCAGGCAATTTTCCACCGCTCGTCCCAGCGCGAGCACGCCCACGACGAAGATGGCCAGGCCGAGCAGCACTTCGTAGAGGGCGAAGCCGAGGATGCGCTTATTTCGTCGCATAACGAACGATCGAAGGCGCCGCGGTGAGCGGAGAATAATTCACCTCCCAGGAGCCATCCGGACCTTTGAAGCTGACGTTGGCCGGCTCGCAGGTGCCCGACGCCCAGAAAATCCATTGGGCCGGCGGATCCTTCTCCAGCGCGGCCGGCAGCCGCAGCAAAAAAGCGTGTCCCTGGTCGAGAGCGAGCGAGGCGACCGGCGCGGCCGATTCGCCGGGATCGGGCGCTTCCGGCCGCAGAATGACGTTATCCCTCTGCCAGACGATCAGGTAGGGCCGGCGTTCCTTTACGCTCTGCTCCTGAGCTTGGCGCACGATTTGATTCATCGCGTCGAGCGAACGTTGCAGACGGCGATCGGCCATCACGCCACTCACACTCGGGATCGCGAGCAGCATCAGGAGCATCAAAATAAAAACCGAAATCGCGATCTCGATGAGGGTAAAACCCCGGGAGCGATGCATCTCCGATTTTACCCTCTCGGGGACGATTCACAAGGAACCCTCCCGCTCTGACGCTGGGGGATTTTAAACCGCGGATTACGCGGATTACACGGATAAGGGGACGAGACAACAGGCTCCACACGCTTTCCGAGTTCTTCCAATCCGCGTAATCCGCGGTAAAATTTCCTCTCCCTTGATCCGCGGTCGTCCCGTAAGAGCGCAATTCACCGTCAAAAAATGACAACCGCGCGACAGCGCTCCCGGCACGGTGTGTTAACATGAGACCCACGTGATTACGTCCGTCGCCCGTCCGCCGCGTGTCCCCTCGCCCGTTCCGGTTCTCCCCCCTCCGCGTCTGGGAGGGCCGGTCAAGCTGCTCGTCCTTGGCGCCGCCTTGGCCGTTCTGGCCCTCTTGGTTTGGCAGGGAATCGCGGCCGGCGGCGCGCCCGATCCGATGGCGGCCAAGACCAGCCCGACCGTGGCCGCGCTCGACATCGCCGTGCTCGTTTTTCGCGAAGGCCTCGAATGCATCCTCGTCATCGCCGCCATCACCGCGAGCATGACCGGTGAGCGCCGCACCTGTCGCCGCCCCGTCGCCTGGGGCGCGGGCCTCGCTTTTATCGCCACCCTCATCACCTGGATGATCGCCGTGCGCGTCATCCGCTCGCTCGCCGACAACGTCTCCGCGCTCAACCTCCAGGCCGCCACCGGCCTCCTCGCGGTCGTCGTGCTGCTCGTGATCATGAACTGGTTTTTTCACAAAATTTATTGGGGCGGCTGGATTAGGGCGCATAACCGCCGCCGCAAAAGCCTCCTCGCCGCCGGCCCGGAAGCATCGCAGCGGCGGCTTGTCTGGGGCTTGATCCTGCTCGGGTTCACCTCGCTCTATCGCGAGGGCTTCGAGGTGGTGCTGTTTCTGCAAACCTATTACCTCCGGCTCGGCGGCAGCGTCGTTCTCAAAGGCACCCTCCTGGGCTTGATCCTCGCGGGGTTCGTCGCCGTGCTCACTTTCGTCCTGCAACAGCGCCTGCCCTACCGGCAGATGCTCGTCACCACCGGCGTCCTTCTGGGCGGCGTGCTTCTCGTCATGGTCGGCGAGCAAGCGCAGGAAATGCAGCTCGCCCACTGGATCTCGACCACGCCGGTTCCTGGCCTCACGGGGCTGATTCCCGATTGGGCCGGACTCTGGTTCGCCCTTTTCCCGACCTACGAAACCTTGGCCGCTCAGGCCCTCGCCGGCCTGCTCGTGGTCGGCTCCTATTACGCGGCTCGGCGAGTCCGCTGTACCGCGGAGCCAGCAGCGGTGGCCGCGCCCCCGCGCTCCCTTGAGGCCAGACTTCGTTAGGCCGAGAATCGCTCAATCTTGTAGTTGCTGGCGGGCGCAACCGCCGGAAGATGCGGGATGCAAAATCATCTCCGTGCGGAGCGGGTCGGCTGGCGTTTGGTGGGCGGACTTTTGTTGCTCCTCGTCGGGAGCGCTCACGCCGCCGACTCCAAAAACGCCTTCGACGAAAAACTCTGGAGCGGAATGAAATGGCGCGAAGTCGGGCCTTATCGCGGCGGGCGCGCGCTCGCGATCGAAGGTGTCCCGGGCGAGCCCAACACTTACTATTTCGGCGCGGTCGCGGGCGGGATTTGGAAAACGACGGATGGCGGCGCGAACTGGCATCCGGTTTTCGACCAGCAACACGGCACTTCCTCGATCGGCGCGCTCGCGGTCGCGCCCAGCGATCACAACACGATCTATGCCGGCACCGGTGAAGCCGCGCCGCGGGGCAACATCACCTACGGCGACGGAGTTTATAAATCGGTCGATGGCGGCAAGACCTGGCGAAACGTCGGGCTCAAGGATACCCGCCACATCGGCGCGATCATCGTACACCCGGAGAACCCGGACATCGTTTTCGTCGCCGCGCTCGGGCACGCTTTCGGGCCTAACGACGAGCGGGGAATTTTCCGGACAAGCGATGGCGGGAAGAGCTGGCAGCAAGTTCTGCGCAAGGACAAGGACACCGGCGCGATCGATGTCGTCTTCGATCCGCATAATCCGAATACGCTTTTCGCCGCCCTCTGGCAGATGCGGCGCCAGCCCTGGTTTTTCTCCAGCGGTGGGCCGGGGAGCGGACTTTATCGTTCGACGGATGGCGGGAATACCTGGCAGCAGCTCAAGGGCAACGGTCTCCCCGAGGGCCTCCTCGGGCGCATCGGGGTGACGGTGTCCGGCGGCGACTCCAGTCGCGTCTACGCGGTCATCGAAGCGAAAGAAGGCGGCATCTTCCGCTCCGAAGATGGCGGCGAGAACTGGAGGAAGGTGAACGACGACCTCCGTTTCCGGCAGCGCGCCTGGTATTTCAGCAAGATCTACGCGGATCCGAAAGCGCCCGACACGGTCTATGTCTTGAACACTGGCGCCTTCCGCTCCGTCGATGGCGGGAAGACCTTCGATCTCCTGCCCGCGCGTCACGGCGATCATCACGGGCTCTGGATTGATCCGCAAAATCCGCGGCGGCTCGGCAACGCCAACGATGGCGGCGCCAGTGTCTCGGTCGACGGCGGGGAGAACTGGACGACGCAGAACAATCAGCCGACCGCGCAGTTTTATCACGTCGCGACCGATAACGCGTTTCCCTATCACATCTACGGAGCGCAGCAGGACAACTCGAACCTCGCGATCGCGAGCCAGGCGCCGGACGGGATCATCAGCCGCGAGGATTGGTTCCAGGCGGGTGGCGGCGAGTGCGGCTTTGTTTTCCCCGATCCGCGCGACTGGCACATCATCTACTCCGGGAACGAAGGGAATCTGACCCGCTACGATAAGCGCGAGGAGAAGTCGCAGGACATCAGCGTCTGGCCGCTCGATCACTCCGGCCACGGCGCGGGAGATCTCGAGCATCGCTATCAATGGGTCTCGCCGTTCCTCCTCTCGCCCCACGACCCGAACACGCTCTACACCGGCGGCGAAGTCGTCTTCAAATCGACCGACCAGGGGCACAGTTGGAAAAGCATCAGCCCCGACCTTTCGAGAAACGACAAGAGCAAGCAGAAGCCGAGCGGCGGTCCGATCCAGAACGACATCACGAGCATCGAGTATTACGACGTGGTCTTCGCGCTCGCGGAGTCGCCCCTGAAAAAAGGAATGCTCTGGGCCGGCACCGATGACGGCCTTCTCTGGGTGACGAACGACGACGGCGGCCATTGGAATAAGGTCACGCCGCCGATGCCGGAGTGGAGCTGCGTGAGCCTGATCGACGCATCGACGTTCGACCCGGCGGAAGCCTACGTCGCGGTGGAACGCCACCGGCTCGACGACTTCAAGCCCTACATTTTCAAGACCACGAACTCCGGCCAGAGCTGGAGCGCGATCACCAACGGCATCCCTGAGGGCGCCTATGTGCACGCGGTGCGGCAGGATCCGAAACGTCGCGGCCTGCTCTATGCCGGCACCGAGCTCGGCGTTTATGTTTCCTTCGACGCGGGCGCGCATTGGCAACCGCTGCAGATGAATCTGCCGACCTCGCCGGTCCGCGATCTCCTGGTGAAGGATGACGACCTCGTGGTCGCGACCCACGGCCGCGCTTTCTGGGTGCTCGACGACATCACCCCGTTGCGGCAGGTGAACGCGCAAACCGCCGGCGCTGGGATGACTCTCTATCAGCCGGAGACGGCAGTGCGGATGCACTATTACGGAGAAGTCCCCCTCCGCGAGCCGGCCGGCAAAAACCCGCCGCCGGGCGCGATCATCGATTACTACTTCAAGAGCGCCCCGCCGGCCGAGGTGACGCTCGATCTTCTCGACGCGCAGGGTAAGGTCGTTAGGCATCTTTCGAGCAAGGAAAAGAAGGACCAGGACCAGCCGCCGGAATGGCCCGACCAGCCGCAACCGGTGAAAACGATTCCCGCGAAAGCCGGCATGAACCGTTTTGCCTGGGACCTGCGCTACGACGATCCGGTACAAACGCCGGGCGCGTTTTACGCGGGCGAGCCGCCGGCCGGCCCGGTCGTGCTGCCGGGAGATTATCAGGTCAAGCTGACCGTGAACGGCCAGACGCAAACCGCCCCGCTCCACGTCGTGATCGACCCGCGCGAAAAGGACGCCGCCACTGGTATTCAAGAGGCCGTCGCGCTCGGTCTGCAGGTGCGCGATCGCATTTCGCAACTGCATCAGGCGATCAACGAAATCCGCGAAACCAAAGCGGAGATCGATTCGCTGCAGAAGCGTTTTGCCCAGAACGAGAAGGTGAAACCGGCGCTCGCCGCCGCCGCCGACCTTGAGAAAAAAGCCGACGAAGTCGAGGGCGTGCTCATGCAGGTAAAGATGAAAAGTTCCGAAGGGAATCTCGTTTTCCCGAACGAGTTGAACGAAGAATTCTACAGTTTTAACGGGACGATCGACGCCGACGCCGCGCCGACTCAGCCACAGCAGGAAGTGTTTCAGAAACTGAGCGGCCGCCTCGACGAACAGCTAAAAAAATGGACCGCGCTTAAGCAAGAGGACGTGCCGAAAGTGAACGAAATGATCCGGCAAGCCGACATCCCGGCGCTGACCGTGGCTCGTTAGGCCAACTCAGTGGCAGGCGTGCGCTCCGTGATCGGGCCCGGCCTTCGCCCCGCGTAGATGCAGGTAGACGAGGACGGCAAATACCACCACCGCCACGCAGTCGAGCCAACTGGTGTAATTCCAAGTGATCTGCGCGTGCTCGACCGCGCTCGGCGGCCGCGGCCCCGTCGGGACCAGCCCGCAAAGATTGAAGACCACATCGACCAGCGCCCCCGCCAGCACCATCGCGATATAAAAGATCACCGTGATGTAAGCCGCCGCCCGCGCCCCGTAATATTTCCCGTAAATCAGGATCAGGGGCACCACGAGCAAATCCGCGTAGATGAAGGAAATGACTCCGCCAAAACTGATCCCGTTGGCCCAAAGGTGACTGGCCAGCGGGATATTCCCGACCGAGCAAACGAACGATAAAATCGCGATGATCGGCCCGACCAGCGCGTTCTCGATCAAACGCAGCGCGTCCGGGCCGTTCTGCAAGAACGCCTTCTGCCACCACTCGTGCGGCACGAGCGTAGCGATGAACCCGGCAATCAAAAACCCGCCGAGCAACTCCTTCCACATCATCATCCAATCCATCACAAAAGAATTCGCCAGCGCCGTCCATTTGCTTCCCTCGTGCTTGTGTTCGTCCCCGCCATGACCAGAATCCCCGTCGCTCATTTCCTCGGCCTTCGCCCGCGCTTCCTTCTCCACGCTCTCCGGCAAAAACCAGCGCACCATGAGCCAAACCAGCCCGATGAGCACAAACGCCCCGGCGAACTCCGCCAGCACAAACCGCCAGCCCATTAAAATCCAGAGAATCACCCCGAGCTCGATTACGAGATTGGTCGAGGCAAACATGAAAGCGAGCGCCGGCACGAAGGCGGCCCCTTGCTGGATCGCGCTCCGCCCCGCCGCCGCCGCCGCATAAGAGCAGGAGCTACTGGCCGCGCCCAGCCCGGTCGCGACCGCGACCGATTTAAAAGTCGTCTTCCCAAACGCCCGACTCATCTGCTCCTTGCTCACAAAAACCTGGAGCGCCGCCGAAATACTGAAGCCCATGACCAATGCCCAAAAGGTCGCCCAAAGCATCGCCAGGGCGTGATACAAACTCATCCAAAGCCAATTCATTTTTCGTTAGGTAGTATTTACAGTTTCACTGCGCGCAGGCGGAGCGCGTTCGCGATCACCGAGACAGAACTAAAACTCATCGCCGCGCCGGCGATGATCGGACTGAGAAGAATTCCAAAGAACGGATAAAGCACGCCGGCCGCGATCGGGATGCCGAGCGCGTTGTAGATGAAAGCGAAGAAGAGGTTCTGCCGGATGTTGCTCATCATCGCGCGGCTCAGGCGGATCGCTTTTTCGAGCCCGCGCAGGTCGCCTTTCAGAAGCGTGATCCCGGCGCTCTCCATCGCCACGTCGGTGCCGGTGCCCATCGCGATGCCGACATCGGCCGCGGCCAGCGCGGGCGCGTCGTTGATCCCGTCGCCGGCCATCGCCACGACCTGGCCGCTCTCGCGCAATTTCCGGACGCGCTCGTTCTTGTGTTGCGGCTCGACGCCCGCTTCCACTTCATCGATCCCGAGCTTGCTCGCGACCGCGCGGGCGGTGCGCTCGTTGTCGCCGGTCAACATAATGACCTTCAGGCCGAGCCGATGCAGCTCCTTGAGCGCGGCAGGCGTTGATTCTTTGATCGGATCGGAGACGGCGAGAAATCCCGCGGCGCGCCCGTTGATCGCGACGAAGATCGCTCCCTGGCCTTCCTCTTGCAGGCCCGCGGCGTTGCCTTCGAGATCCTCAAGCCCGCTGATGTTTTGCTCGCGGAGGAAACCAGGCTTGCCCACGAGCACGCGACGGCCGTCCACGTTTCCAATCACTCCGCCTCCGGTAGATGACTCGAAGCCCGTGACCGGCGGCAAATTCACCTTTCGCTCTTTCGCGCCGCTCACGATCGCGGCTGCCAACGGGTGCTCGCTGTTCTGCTCGACCGCCGCGGACGCCGCGAGCAGCTCCTCCTCGGTGAAACCAGCAGCGGGTCTTATACTCGTTAGGCGCGGACGGCCTTCGGTCAAAGTGCCGGTCTTATCCACGACCAGGGTTTGCACTTTTTCCATCAGCTCCATCGCTTCCGCTTTCCGGATCAAAACGCCGGCTTGCGCGCCCCGCCCGACACCGACCATGACCGACATCGGCGTTGCCAAGCCAAGCGCACAGGGACAGGCAATGATTAGGACCGCGACGGCATTCACGATTGCGTAGGCGAAGCGCGGCTCCGGCCTGACCAGCGCCCAGACGATAAAAGTGATGACGGAAATCGCGATCACCGTCGGGACAAACCAAGCCGCAACCTTGTCCGCGAGTCCCTGGATCGGCGCGCGGCTGCGTTGCGCCTCCGCGACCATCTCGACGATCTGCGAGAGCATGGTTTCGTCGCCAACCCGCTCCGCTTCGATCACGATGCTGCCGGTCTGATTCACCGTGCCCCCGGTCACCCGATCGTCGGCGGCTTTCTCCACCGGCAGGGGCTCGCCGCTGATCATCGATTCATCGATGCTCGTGCGGCCTTCCACGACCCGGCCATCGACCGGCACCTTCTCGCCCGGTCGCACCCGCAGGTGCTCGCCTTTCCGTACATCGTCGAGCGGCACGTCCTGTTCCTCGCCCCGGCGCACGACCCGCGCCGTCTTCGGCGCGAGATCGAGCAAAGCGCGGATCGCGCTGCCGGTGCGGCTCCGGGCACGCAGTTCCAGCACCTGGCCTAACAAGACCAGGACCGTGACAATCGCGGCCGCTTCAAAATAAACCCCGATCTTCCCGTGCTCCTGAAAGGACGACGGGAAAATTCCGGGGAACAACATCACGACCGCGCTGAAGAGATAAGCCGCGCCAACCCCGATCGCGATGAGGGTAAACATGTTCAGCGCCCGGTTCCGAATCGACTGCCAGCCGCGCACGAAGAAGGGCCAGCCGCACCAAAGCACCACCGGCGTGCTGAGGATGAATTGCGTCCAGCGCGAAAGATCGCCCGCGACCCATGCGGGCCGTGAAGGCAGGAGATGCGCCATCGCGAGAAGGAAGACCGGCAGCCCGAGCGCCGCCCCGATCCAGAAGCGTCGCGTCATGTCGCGCAGCTCGGTGTCATCTTCTTCACCGCCGGCCGCGACGCCCTTCGGTTCGAGCGTCATCCCGCAAATCGGGCAATTCCCGGGATGATCCTGCTCGATCTGCGGATGCATCGGGCAGGTGTAAATCGTTTTGGCCGACGCGCGGAACAGCGGGTTGCGTTCCAGCGCCATCCCGCATTTCGGACAGCTTCCGGGCGTGTCGCTTTCCACCCCGTCGCACATCGGGCAGAAATATTTCTTCTTCGCCGGCTTAGACTCGTTAGGCGAATGATCGTCTCCGTGACAACAGGAGTGCGCTTCCCCCGTCGCTTTGCCTTCGGCGACGAACGCGTCGCGACAATGCAGCGAGCAGAAGTGAACCTTCTCCCCTTCCCGCTCGACCACCGCCGCGGCCGAAGCCGGATCGATCTCCATCCCACAAATCGGGTCGCGCACCGTCACGCTGCTTGTGCTCATCGCAAAAACCTCCCCAGCGCGGTCTGCAATTCTTCGAGCAGCTCCTTCGGCTTCATCGGTTTCGCCTGGCGATGCTCACTCCCGCTGCCGTGACCGACCACGCAAGACTCGAGATGATTCGTCAACAGCTCGATGCCGAGAGCATCGAGCGCGGAGCGCACGGCCGAGATCTGGTTCAGGATATCGACGCAATAACGCTCGTCATCGATCATCCGCTCGATCCCGGCGATCTGGCCGGCGATCCGCTTGATCCGCGGCTTCAGCTTGGCCGATTCCTTCGTTTTCACCCCGAACACTATACCCCCGTATGGTATACGTCAATGCCGAGACCAAGGCCCGCGGCGAGCCCTCCCGCCACGGGCCGGTTTGGTTTTACTGCTTCTCCATCTTGCTTCCGCAGCAGCAGCTCGGCGCGTCATTTCCGGCTTCCGCCGCTGACGCACCTTTGGTCACTTTCACCTCGCAGCCGCAATCCGACTTCGGGCATTTATAAGTTGCACCTTCTTCCAGCATCTTTACTCACCTCCTTCCATTGTCTAAACTTCAATCGCGGTTCGGCCAGCATCCGTTCCCCGCACTCTTCAAAAAGGCTTGGGGCCGGAGAAAATAGCTCGCCGGAATGTGAGCAGGGCCTGCCGGGTCGAGCCGACCATCCCGCCGGTCATCGGCGCCGCGCGCGAGTGTGGCGCGGCTTACCCGAAACGTTGCAGCCCACCTAACCTCCGCGCTTCGCAGAGCGAAGCGTCTACAGGTGACGCGCCGAAAGCAGCCTATCTCTGCCCAAGACGACTATGCCTAACGACGAGGGATAGGGGAACGCACCAGCTCGTCGCAGGAAGCGCAGGCGGCGGTGCGCTCCAGTTGGATGGTGCAATGCCCGATCTCGAAACGCTCGTGTAACTCGTCGGCGATTTGCGCGAGGTAGTTATCTCCTTCGCCTATCTCCGGTTTCACCAGATGTGCGGTCAGGGCGGTTTCGGTCGTGCTCATGGCCCAGATGTGGAGATCGTGCACTTCGGCGACGCCCGGCAGCGTTTCGAAATAGGCGCGCACCGCCCGGGGATCGATCCCTTCGGGGACAGCGTCGAGGGCAAGGTTGGCTGAGTCGCGGAGTAATCCCCAGGTGCCCAGGGCGATGACGACAACAATGAGCAGACTAACAACTGGATCGATCCAGAGCAGCCCGGTAAGGCTGATGGCGAGGCCGGCCAGGACGACGCCGACGGAAACGCCGGCGTCCGCCGCCATGTGGAGATAGGCGCCACGGATGTTGATGTCGCCTTGGCGGCCTTTCAGGAAAAGCAGGGCGGTCGCGGTGTTGATGAGGACGCCGATGCTCGCGACCGACATGACGGTGCCGCCCGGAACCGGCTGCGGATGGGAGAAACGGCGAATCGATTCCCAGGCGATCGCGCCGATGGCGATGAGGAGAAGAAGGGCGTTGGCGAGGGAGGCGAGAACGGAGGTTTTGCGCAGACCGTAGGTGCGGCGCTGGCTCGAGGGTAAGGTCGCGAGGTAACTGGCGCCCCAGGCGAGGAGGAGGCTGAGGACGTCGCTGGTGTTATGGCCGGCGTCGGCCAGGAGAGAGATGGAGTCGATCCTGAGGCCGGCGATCACTTCGACGACGATGTAGGCGAGATTAAGACCCACCCCGATGGCGAAGGCGCGGTTATAATTGGCCGGAGCGTGAGCGTGGTCGTGAGCCATGTGGAAATCTTTGCCCGTTCTCCCGAGGGAAACCCGAGCCAAGTTAAAGGGTTCGCCCGACCGGGCAAGCTGGAGGCGAAACGTCGACAGTTAGTCGCCGAAGGATATCTCTACTTCGCGCGCGGTTTGCACCATCTGACTCGACGGCTGGACGAGACGGAGACGATTGACCGCGTCGGCAATGGGCACGTGCTGGACCTGGTAGTTCTGATAACTCACCATCGAACCGAAGTGCCCTTCGTTGGCGATCTGCACGGCCTTCACTCCAAAGCGCGTCCCAAGGATGCGATCGAGAGTGGTCGGCGCTCCGCCGCGTTGCAGATGACCGAGCACGCAGCAGCGCGTTTCCTTACCCGTGCGGGCGGCTAGCTCGTGGGCCACGATGTCGCCAATCCCGCCGAAACGATATTCCCCCAGCCCCGTCTGATGGAGCACTTGCTGGCCGTCCTGCGGCTTGGCGCCTTCCGCCACCACCACCATCGAGCTGAGGTTTCCGCTGGCGTCCCGTTTCTTGATAAAATCGGCCAGCCGATCGTAGTGGAAGGCAATCTCCGGGATCAAAATGGCATCGGCTCCGCCCGCGATGCCCCCGTGGAGAGCGATCCAGCCGGCGTGCCGCCCCATCACTTCGAGGACCATGATCCGTTTGTGACTGCGCGCCGTGGTGTGAAGCCGATCGAGCGCGTCGGCCACGGAGGCGACCGCGGAGTCGAAGCCGAAAGTCATAGCAGTCGCTTCTAGGTCGTTATCGATCGTTTTCGGAACGCCGATGCAGTTAATTCCAGCTTCCTGCAATTGCAGCGCGGTCGTCATCGAGCCGTCGCCGCCCACGATGATGAGTGCCTTGACCTGCAGCTGATCGAGCACGCCGCGCGCTTTTTCGATCACCTCCGCGGCGACTACGGCGCGACTGCCCGCGCCCACTTTGGCGATGAAATGCCCGCGATTGGTCGTCCCGAGAATCGTCCCGCCTAACGACATGATCCCATCGGTCCGGGGGCGATCGAGGGTGGTGTATTGGCCGGGCGGGAGCAATCCTTCGAAGCCGTCCTTGAACCCGATCACTTCCCAGCCGAGCCGCTCCGAGGCCAGGACGACGCCGCGCAGGACGGCGTTCAATCCGGGGCAATCGCCCCCGCTGGTCAGGACGCCGATGCGCGGCTTCATCGGCCGTTAGGCGGGACGACCGATTCCTTGGGATCGTTAGGCCGGCCGCTCGCCGCCCAGCGATCGTAAGTGTCCCAGGAACGGGCCAGGAGCTGCGCGCCTTCCCCGAAACGGTCCGCACTGCCCAGGAGGACCACGATCAAACGCCGAGGGGTGACCAAGCTGGTCGTGCCTTGCTGGACCACTTCGGCCGGGCGGGCGGCGGAGAGAATGAGGCAATCGCCGGCCTTTTGGGTGCGGCCGGTCTTGACGCCGTCGATCTCGTTCGTGCCGAGCAGCTCGTTCGTGCTGCGCAACATGTAGCGCAGCCGGGTCGGTCCGCGCCCGAAGGTTATTTCCCGTTCCTTTTGCGAGACGTAAAAGCGGAAGCCGGCGTTGTTCATGGCGTAACGAGTGAGCCGGGCCAGGTCGGCGGCGGTCGAGAACGGCTTCTCTTTCGTATCGATCCCGCTCGGATTAAGGAAACGGGTGCGCTCCATCCCGAGGTGCTGGGCGAGCGCGTTCATCTGCCGCACGAAATCATCGACCGCGCTCGCGCGCGTGGCGCTTTCCTGCCTAACGACGCCTTGGAAATTCCGCCCGACGTAGTCCGCCAGGGTGTAGGCGGCGATATTATCCGATTGCACGAGCGCGGCGTAGAGCAGATCGCGCAAGGTGAGGGTGTCGCCCGGCTGGAAGCCGACGTTGTTCTCGCTCGTCCCGGCGAAAGCCTCCGGCGGGATGGTCGCGACCTGCGCGAGATCGCCCGAGTTCTTCGCCGCCCAATCGAGCACGACCATGGCGGTGGCGATTTTCGTGAGGCTGCCGACCTGACGTTTTTTGGCGGGCTCGAACTGCGCGAGAATGTGCCCGGTGGTGGCGTCGATGGCGATGGAAGCCTGCGCGGCCCGGGCGCTCCCGGGGCTCGCACCGGCGCAGGTGAGCGCGATGAGGCCGGACAAAATCTTGCGTCGAAAAATAGTCGGGCGGCTCAAAATCGCTGCACCTTAACTGGCCGCTCCGGGTTGGCAACCGCGGATTCGACCGGCAGTGGATCGGTCCGGCACCAGCCCCATCGATGGAAACGATTTAGCGTTCAACCTGGTGCCGCTTTTGCCTGCACACGCCCACTCTCATGTGGCTATCTCAAGCCCGCGTAAACGGCGAGGGATCACGCGCAAGGTCTCGGCCTACGGGTCAGAGAAGATGGACCCAACAGTGCATCCGTGAGATCCCTCGGCGCGCTGCGCCAGCCTCGGGATGACAGAGCGCCGAGCTTGCCCTGGACGGTAAACACATACCGTCGGAGAGGCACAACGGCTGACTTTTACGTAAGGATGGCGCGGCTTCCCGAGGGGAACGAACGGCCGCCGCCCTGCGCCGCAATTCCAGCATTTTCCTTCGTCCGCGAATGAGGTATGGGCAGCGGATGTTGAAATCGAGCTTCGTTACTTTTCTCATCGCGGTTTTCGCTCTTTCCACGCCGACGGCGCAGACGCCGCGTAAGCACAAGCGGCTTCCGCAGGAGCCGCTGGAAAAATACGGGGACCAGCCGACTTACCTTTACCGGACGGGCACTTCGCCGCGGATGATCTCGGAATTCGGCGGCTACACCAGCTATCAGGCGAACGTGGACGCGAACGGCCAAAACATCACGGGCGACGCCGCCAACGAACCGTCGCTCTGCGTCGACCCGACGAATCGCGCCAAGATGGCGATCGGCTGGCGGCAGTTCAACAGTGTGAGCTCAAACTTCCGCCAATCCGGCTGGGGTTACTCGAACAATGGTGGCACCACCTGGACCTTTCCCGGGGTGCTCGAGAACAACGTTTTCCGGAGCGATCCCGTGCTCGATTCCGACGACTCCGGACGCTTCTTTTATCTCAGCCTTCTGCAGAGTTTCTTCGACGATATGTGGCGCTCACTCGATGGCGCGCAAACCTGGACGCGGCTCGCTTCTGCGACGGGCGGCGACAAGCAGTGGTTCACGATCGACAACACAAACAGCACCGGTCACGGATTCCAATATCAATCCTGGAGCACCGGTGGAAACAACTACAACGGCCGGCAATTTAGCCGTTCGACCGATGGCGGGTTTACCTGGCTGAACCCGATCAACCTTCCGCAGTCGCCCGCCTGGGGAACGCCGGATGTGGACTCGAATGGCACGCTCTTTGTGCCGGGCGTCAATCTGAACACCGGCCAAATCTGGTGCGACCGCTCCTCGAATGCGAAGAACGCCGCGGTCACCCCGACCTTCGAACTGAGCACGGCGGTCAATCTCGGCGGGGACATCGACATCAGCGAGCCGATCAATCCCGTCGGCTTGGTCGGGCAGATTTTCCTGGCCGCCGACCGTTCCGGCACCAGCAGCAACAACTACATCTACATGCTCGCGAGTGTGCTCCCGACCGGGGCGAGCACGGGAAGCGATGTGATGTTCGTCCGCAGCACCGACAGCGGGCAAAGCTTCAGCACACCGCGCCGGATCAACGACGACCCGGTGAATCACGCCAAGTGGCATTGGATGGGAGCGCTCGCGGTCGCCCCGAATGGCCGCCTCGACGCGGTCTGGCTCGACACCCGCAACGCGGCCAACAACACCGACTCGCAGCTCTTTTATTCCTACAGTCTCGACGCCGGTAACACCTGGGCGGCGAACATCGCCGTGAGCACTTCGTTCAACCCTTTCCTCGGCTATCCGAATCAAAACAAGATGGGCGATTACCTCACGATCGTCTCCGATAACGCCGGCGGCAATGTCGCCTACACCGCGACCTTTAACGGCGAAGAAGATGTTTATTTCGTCCGCGTCGCGCCGGTTCCTCCGACGGTGCAAAGCGCGGTCTCGCGCAAGACGCATACGGGCGTGGGCGATTTCGATATTCCGCTGCCGCTCACCGGCACGCTCGGGATCGAATGCCGCACCGGGCCAGCTTACCAGATCGTCGTCACCTTCGCCGCGCCGGTCAGCCTGAGCAGCGCGACCGTTACCTCGGGCACGGGCAGTGTGGGGGATTACAACGTGAACGGGGCGACCGTCACGATCGATCTCACCGGCGTAAGCAACGGACAGGTCCTGACGGTAAAGTTGGGCAACGTCAATGATGGCACGCGCTTGGGCGACGTTTCCATCCCGCTGGGCGTGCTCGTGGGCGACGTCAATGGCAACGGGGCGACCAACGCCACCGACGTGAGCCAGACCAAGTCGCTCGTCGGGCAAGGGGTGAGCAATGGGACTTTCCGCGCGGATGTAAACGCCAGCGGGTTGATTAACGCCACCGATGTTTCAATCGAGAAAGCCAACATCGGTTCGCTTCCTTAGAGCGCGCCAAGCGCGTCCCCCTGTAGACGCTTCGCTCTGCGAAGCGCGAGAGTTGGTCTGCGGCAAACCTGCGCGAGGAAGTCCGCCCGCTGCTTCGCTCCAGTTAGATGCGCTCCCTACCGAAGCGTAACTGACGACCGCGCGCCGTAGCGGAATGCATCCGGGCTCAAGACCAGGTAAATACGCTCGGCCGCGTTGTGCAGATCGAACGGGGTCGCTTTTCCCGTCCCGCTCGCCCGCAACGTCCCGAAGTGACCCTGTCCGCGGCTTCCGCCGGCCATGTCAAATTCGTAAACCACGCGGTGACTGACCACGTCCGTCACCTTCACATGCAACACGAGAAGCGATTGCCCCACCCCGAACGTCCCGAGAAAAAATCGGCCCGCTGGGTTGCCGCCATCGACCAAGTCAAATTGGCCTTCCACCAACCAGCCAACCTTCGGCACCTCGTCGGCCTGCAGAATCCTGGCAGGGGCCAACTTACTCAGTTCGATCTTTAAAATCTCCGCGAAAGCTACCGGGGTGAGCGATTTACGAATCGGCATTTCTCCGGCCGAGGCGGCCTCGTCCCCGCGGAAGATCGCGCCGTCGATACAGAAGGGCCGAAGATAAATTGCCTCCGGATTAGCCGCTCCCACCCCGCAATTGGTCTCGTAGCGCACCGTTTCCTGGGAGCCAAAATCTTTCGCATCCACTTCGGTGCGCGCCACACTCGTCGTCCCGGTCTGGTAGGTCTTCGTCACCACCATATCGGCGCACGAACACAGCGAGAGACTGCAAAAAAGAAGGCTGAGAGATTTCATAAGCTTAAGCATTAAGCCAGCCCGCTCCCGTGAGCGCAGCCGACAGTTTCCTCGGTATGCAAATCCCGTGCCGCCGAGCGCGAAAATTCAGCCATGGCAGAGCGTCACTGGGCTGCCCGCCGCGCCCGGTGGCGCGTGATCACCCCACGCGTAATGCAGTAGACCGCCAGGGCCGAGGGCAAAGCGATGATGAGCGATCCGATCAAAAGCGGCCGCCCGACCGAGAAAAAAATATCCCAGTGCACGTAATCGCGCAGCGCCAGTGTCCGAAAATTAATCCGGCGCGGCATGTGCCCGTGCAAACTCCAGAAGCCGAACTTGTACTCCCAAAGGTAGATCGCCGGCATGAAAGGCAGGATGAGATCGTGCACCTGCACGCTGATCGCCGCCGCGATCTTGTTCCCCCCGAAGAGCCAAGCCAGAGCGATCGAGAGCAAAGTCTTCAAACTCCAGAGCGGAGTGAAGCCAAAGAAAATCCCGATGGCCAGGCCGAGCGCGATCGAGTGCGGCGTGGCCTCGATCGTCAGGACCCGCTTGTGCAGGCCGCCGAGCCAACGCCGGAAACGAGTCCAGGCCCCGGGCGAATCAGTCGATTGCTGAGCCATCATCTGCCGAGGCCCCTAACGAAAAAGATCCGGCTGGCGCAGCGGGCCTTGGGTGATTTGCCCAAGCGCCGCGCGTAACCGCAGAGCGGCATGCGGCGCGAAGTCGAGGGCGTTGTTGTTAAAAATAACGTGCACAATCTCGGCTCCGCGGGCCAGCTGCTCCGCCCGCTCCGCGACCTCGTCGATCTCCTCATCGCTGTAATCGTAGTAGAACCGCTCCGCGACGGTCTTGCCCCGCAGATAGGCCGCGGGATCGCGCCCGTGCAAGCGCAGATAAGCCATTTCCGGATGGGTCAGATCGTTCCGGCCACTCGGCATAATCGTGAAATGCTCGTCGTTAGGCGCATCGACCAGCGCCAGCGTCGCCCCTTGCTCCCGGAAAAAATCCAGCGTCGCGGCCAACTGCGCGCCCTCCATCCAGGAGCGATTCCGCAGCTCGACCACAGCGCCCAGCGGAGCCAGCCGCCCGAGCAAGGGTGCCAGCTCCGCCAACTCGTGTTTTCGCGGCGAAAAAGCCGGCGAAAGCTGGAGGAGAAAAGCCCCGAATTTTTCCGCCGCGCGCAACGGCTCCGCCGCCGCGATCACCTCCTCGACGAGCGAGCGCTCGATCTCCGCATTCAGGATCACCTTTCCTTGGCCATCGCTCCGGGCCGTTTTCTGCAGGGCGGGCGGCAGCATTTTCAAAGTCGTGGCATGCCGGGAAAGGAGCCGATGCACCTTCAGGTCGAAAACGAAGTCGTTAGGCGTGGTCCGCGCCCAGCGCTCGACCAGACGGAGGGGCGGGACGGCGTAGAAGCTGGAATTCACCTCCACCAAGCAGAAATGCTGGGCGTACCAGGCGAGGCGCTCCCCGGCCGGCAGCTTCGGCGGATACCAGCGCTCGACAAAACCCGGATCCGACCAACTGGCCGTCCCCACGAGAATTTTCGAACGTCGCGCGGCCACCCCAGAGAAAACCGCGCCCTCCGCGAAAAGCAACCAGGGGTTGCGGGGGCGAGATTTGCACCCGCGGTCCGCCAAGACGCGGGATTGCTCGCGTTCATTCAGGGCGGCGCCATGCGTCCACTCCAAGTTCTCATTTGTCGTCCCGAGCCCGCGGAGGGGGCGAGGGATTTCGCGCAAGGTCTCGGGGTAGTTCTTCAGAAAATGAACCTATCAGAGCAACCGTGAGATCTCTCGGCGCGCTGCGCCAGCCTCGGGATGACAGAGCGCTAAACTTGTGGTGGGACGCTAAACGCATACCCCTCAGGCGCCGGATGATGATCGGACGAGGGCTCGCGCGAGCGGGTTGCGGGGGCGGGATTTGAACCCGCGGCCTTCAGGTTATGAGCCTGACGAGCTACCAGACTGCTCCACCCCGCGATCTTGAGAAACCCAGTATCAACCGCTTCCCCCGGAACGCAAATCGCATTTTCTCCTCTTCACCCCCGGACAAAACACTTGCCGCCGCCAGCTTCACAGGCAAGATATACGCCCGCTCGACGGACAGAATTTCCAGCGTAGCTCAGTGGTAGAGCGGTCGGCTGTTAACCGATTGGTCGTAGGTTCGAGTCCTACCGCTGGAGCCATTTTTCGCTCCGCCAGTGCGCGGCGCCGCTGCCCATCGTGCAAAAAGCCATCCGCCACCACACCTCGCCGCGTCCTCGGCAAGGGCCGACGGTTGTCCTAGCGTGCGCGCTCACGATTATCCTCTCCGGGCGCCAAACCTCCCCCGGCCACGCTCAATCTTCGCCCCTAGCGGCCAGCGTCAAAACCGAATTCCTGCACGCCTGGAGCGGTTACAAACGGTACGCCTGGGGCCACGACGCCCTCCAGCCGCTCAGTAAAACTCCGCACGACTGGTATGGGCAGTCTCTCTTGATGAGCCCGGTCGACGCCCTCGACACGCTCATCCTGATGGGGCTCGACGCGGAAGCCGATAGGACTCGGGAACTCATCGCCACCCAGCTTTCCTTCGATCGCGATATTTACGTGAAGAATTTCGAAGTGACGATCCGCCTGCTCGGCGGCCTCCTTTCCAGTTACCAACTCACTGGCGACAAGCGGCTCCTTACGCTCGCCGAGGACTTGGGGCGGCGGCTTTCACCCGCCTTCCAGTCCCCCACCGGCCTGCCCTATGTCTATGTCAACTTACGCACTGGAAAAGTGCGCGGCCCCATCAGTAACCCAGCAGAAACGGGCACTCTCCTCCTAGAATTTGGCACCCTGAGCAGACTCACCGGTAACCCGGTCTTCTACGACCAAGCCAAACGGGCCCTGGTCGAGACTTACCAGCGCCGCTCCTCCCTGGGGCTGGTCGGTTCTTCCATTAACGTCGAAACCGGCCAGTGGAGCGATCCCGATTCGCATATCAGCGGCGGGATCGATTCCTATTACGAGTATCTCTGGAAGTGTTGGCTTCTTTTTGGCGATAAGGACTGCCTCGCCATGTGGCGCACCAGCATCCCTGCCGTAAACCGTTATCTGGCCGATACCCGGCAGGGCCAACTCTGGTACGGCCATGCCAATATGCGGACCGGCAGGCGCACCGAAACGACTTACGGAGCGCTCGATGCTTTTTTTCCTGCTCTCCTTGCCCTCTCCGGCGATCTCGACCGCGCCCGCCGACTGCAGGCTTCCTCTTTTAAGATGTGGAACCTGCATGGGATCGAACCCGAGGTGATCGACTACACTTCTTCGCGCGTCATCGCGGGCGGCTATCATCTCCGTCCCGAGATTATCGAATCGACCTATTACCTGCATCATTTCACGCAGGATCCCCAATACTTGCAAATGGGCCAGAAGCTTTTCCGCGATTTCGTTCGCTTCTGCCGCACTGATGCCGGCTACGCCGCCCTCAGCAATGTGGTCACGAAGACGAAGCGCGACGAAATGGAAAGCTTCGTTTTCGCGGAAACCTTCAAATACTTCTACCTTCTCTTCGCTGCCCCTGGCACGCTCGACTTCGATAAGGTCGTCTTCAATACCGAGGCGCACCCACTGAGACGCACATGGTGAAACTTGTCCTTCTTACTTTGCCCCTTTACCTCATCGCCGCGCTCGGCGCCTTGGCCGCGGACGATCGACTTTCCAGTTACATCCGCCCTTTCGTTGGCACCCAAGGCGAAGGCAACACCTATCCCGGTCCTTCCGCGCCGTTCGGGATGGTGCAGCTGAGCCCGGACACGGACAAGGAGCTCTGGGAGACAGCGTCCGGCTACGAATACTCCGATCCGACAATCTTCGGCTTCAGCCTCACTCATCTAAGCGGCACTGGCATTCCCGATCTGGGGGACTTCCTCTTCGTTCCGCAGGTGGGGGAAGTAAAGTTGATCAGTGGCCGCAAAGGCGATCCCAATTCGGGCTACCTTTCCTCTTACGCACACGCGGATGAAACCGCCTCGGCTGGCTATTACAAAGTCAAGTTACAAAACCCCGGTGTTACCGTCGAGCTCACGACCGGAGAACGGGCCGGGCTGATGCGGATGACCTTTCCCGCGCGCGCGGAAGCATCCGTGCTCATCGATCTAGCGCACGTTCTCAGCGGCAAGAAGTGGAAGGTGATTTGGTCGCACTTGCGGGTGGAGGACGACACGACCGTCACCGGTTACCATCTCGTGAACGGCTGGGCGAAGGAGCGCCCTCTCTACTTCGCGGCCCGCTATTCCCGTCCCTTTGACCGGGCGGAGATTTTCAGTGATGGGAAGCCGGTAATCTACGACACCTATCGCTTCCGCAGCGCCCAAGAGGCCGCTGGAAGCAACCTGCAATTCGTCGCGCATTACAAGACGAAGGAGCAGGAACCGATTCTAATCAAAGTAGCGATCTCGGCGGTCAGCGCCGCCAACGCGCTCAAGAATCTGGACGCGGAAGTCCCCGATTGGAACTTCGAAGCGGTGCACCAGCGGAACCTGGCCCAATGGGATCACGAGCTGGGGCGCCTCACCATTGAAGGTTCGCAGGAGGAGAAGGAAACCTTCTATACCTCGCTCTACCACGCCTTCCTCGCTCCCAACCTTTACCAGGATGTCACGGGGGAATATCGCGGTCTGGATCAAGACGTGCACATCGCCAAAGGTTTTACCAACTACACGGTCTTCTCGCTCTGGGACACCTACCGGGCTATCCACCCGCTCTTCGCGCTCATCCAGGCGAAACGGGACGCGGATATGATTAACTCGATGCTCGCGCACTACGACCAGAGCGTCGAGCACATGCTCCCGATCTGGTCGCTCCAGGCGAACGAGACCTGGTGCATGATCGGTTATCACGCGGTGCCCGTGATCGTCGACGCCTTTGCCAAGGGCGTAAAAGGCTTCGACATCGCCCGTGCCTACGACGCGGTTAAAACCACCGCCATGAACCCTCACTACGACAGCGTCGCGACCTACGCCAGGCTCGGTTGGGTTCCGTTCGATAAGGAAAATGAGTCCGTCTCCAAAACTCTCGAATACGCCTACGATGACTACTGCATCGCTCAGATGGCCCAGGCGCTGGGCAAGAAGGAGGACGCCGCCACCTTCTCGAAACGAGCCGCCAGTTATAAGAATCTCTTCGATCCTTCCGTCGGACTGATGCGTGGGAAAGACTCGGCGGGCCACTGGCATTCGCCCTTCGATCCTCACTCCTACGACGAACGTGCAGGCGTGAACGACTTCACCGAAGGAACGAGTTGGCAATACTCCTGGTCCGTACCTCAGGATGTGCCAGGCCTGATCGCATTGATGGGCGGGCGGGAGAAGTTCGCGCAGAAGTTGGACTCATTGTTTACTTTTCAGGAGGCCGATAAGAGCAGCGGCGTCTCCGATATTCAAGGCCGGATCGGCGAATATTGGCACGGGAACGAGCCGAGTCATCATATCATCTATCTCTACTCGTATCTCGGCCAGCCTTGGAAAGCGGCCGAACGCCTTCGCCAGGTCGTAACCACATTCTACGGGAACAAACCAAACTCGCTCAGCGGCAACGACGACTGCGGTCAGATGTCCGCCTGGTATATCTTTACCTGTCTCGGCTTTTATCCGGTATGCCCGGGAAGCGATTATTATGTGATCGGCGCGCCGCAAGTGAAGCGGGCGGTCCTCAACTTATCGAATGGCAGAAAGTTTTCCATGACGGCGGAGAAACTTTCGCGGGCGAACAAATATGTTCAGTCAGTCAAAGTGAACGGAAAGACGCTCGAGAACCCTTTTCTTTCCTT
Source organism: Chthoniobacterales bacterium (assembly GCA_965217815.1). Lineage (GTDB taxonomy): Bacteria > Verrucomicrobiota > Verrucomicrobiia > Chthoniobacterales > UBA10450 > Palsa-1392. The sequence continues at coordinate 1,335,354 of CBDCJI010000002.1, read as the reverse complement.
CGCCGAAGTAGCGAAAGGCGGCTCTCTCATCTTTACCATGGGCGCCAAACCGAGCGCTTGGGGCACCCATCCACAAATCCCCAGTAGCCGGAGCGTGACCGCGCTGCATTGAGGCGCGGAGGGAAACCTGCAGACGCTTTCGCTCTGCGAAGCGCGGGGGCCCGGCCTGCTAACAGAGCAACTCTCGCGCTTCGCAGAGCGCAGCGTCTACAGGCACGCCGCGACTGATCTCGCGCATGATAAGCTCAGCCGATGTGACAGAGAAGTGGGCTTCGGTTTCATTCGTTGTTTGGGATTGACGTAAGTCGATTTGTCCGCTCGCACCCGGCGTAAGCGCATTCGGCGTTTTAGTTCCTGGCGTTTGGCGCACGAAGAGGGTGTCTCAACCGCGTTCCAACTGGGCGGATTTGTAGGGCGACCGCGTTGGTTGCCAGTTTCTGCGGCCACGAATCAGGCAGGCGAAGCGCCCGCCCTACAATCCGCCCATCAACCCTATTTTTTTAGCCGCCCTCGGGGAATCGAACGTGTTGCTTCCACGGCCCAGCCTTACCCCTGCGAGGCCGTTGAAGATGCGTGGCCCTAGTCGCCCAGCTCGACGTTCCAGTAGGCGAGATCGACGAAATGCCGCCAACTCTCGTGCTGCGGGCTGCTGAAAGTCACATGCACAAAGGGCCGCCACTTCGGCCGTTTCGGTTTGCGGATCAAAGCCATGTGCGCTTGATGCGGGAGGCGGTTGCCTTTGCGGGTGTTGCAGGGGATGCAGCTGCAGACGACGTTTTCCCACGTCGTTAGGCCACCTTTATCGCGGGGATGCACATGGTCGAGATTGAGGTCGCTGCGCTCGAAGATTTTGCCGCAATACTGGCAGGTGTTGTTGTCCCGCTCGAAGACGTTGTGCCGGGTAAATTTTACTTCCTTCTTCGGCAGCCGATCGAAAAGCAGCAGCACAATGACGCGCGGGACCCGAATCTTCCAGGTGATGGTGGTGACCATCTCGTGCTCGGCCTCGGGCGCGCTGAGGGAAAAATCGAGCCAACTGGCAAAATCGTGGGTGGCGAAGTTGTTCTCCTGATCGGAGGAAACAACCTGGGCGTGCCCCTGATAAAGGAGGGTGAAAGCGCGGCGCGCCGAGCAGACGTTGACCGCCTGCCAGAGGCGATTGAGGACGAGCACCTGACTGTTGAGTAGCGTGTGCAGAGGTTTGGGCGCTGTTTCGCTCGGGTCGGCGGACCTTATCATCCGCGAAATTTCTTGTCAACGCGCAGGCCCTTCTCGTAGGGAAAGGCGGCGACGCTCTCGCCGATTGGATATGCGCAAAATCAACCTCAAGGACTTGGAAGAACATTCCTGGGCGTCGCCGCAGGGAAAGTTTCAAGGCGCCGGCAAGGATCTCTCGGAGGATTGGGCTGGAACGCAGCGGGAGCAGACGCGCGGGCCCGCCATCCTTTTGTCGTGGAGCTGCTGCGGGTGCCGGCCGGGCAAACGCCTTACCCCTATCATTCGCACTCGGCGCAATGGGAATTCTACCAGGTGCTCTCCGGCCAGGGAATGGTCCGCCATGACGGGGGCGAGACGCCGATCGAACCGGGCGACGCGTTTATTTTCGGCCCCGGCGAAGCGCATCAACTCAGGAATCATGGTGCCATCGATCTGCTGGTGTATGTGATCGCCGACAATCCTCTCGGAGAGTCGTGTTTTTACCCCGACAGCCAGAAATGGCTCGTCCGCTCGCCCGAACGCCGCCTCCTGCGCTCGCCCAGTCTCGATTATTACGACGGCGAAGAGGAATAAAATGAGGCAACTCTCATCCGCGCATCCTGCGGGGCAGTTGCGATGAAGTTAAGAAGATGAGCGAAGTGGCAGCGCCTTCCATTCTGGCGGAACAGTTCGACGACCTCGAGCAACAACACGAAGCCGCCAAGCTTGGGATGTGGATTTTTCTCGCCACCGAGGTGCTTTTTTTCGGCGGGCTTTTCCTCAGCTACGCGGTTTATCGTTACCTTGATCCGGCGGCCTTCGCGGCGGCCAGCCGCCATACCGCCGTCATTCTCGGAGGTGCCAACACCGCGATCCTCCTTTTCAGCAGCACGCTCATGGCCCTGGCCGTGCGCGCGTCCCAGCTCGGGGCGCGGCGGGCGCTCTTCTGGTTCCTCCTCGCGACCGCTTTTTTCGGGGTCGTCTTCATGGTCGTGAAAGGTTTCGAGTATCGGCAGGACTTCGCCGAGCATCTCGTTCCCGGCGCCCACTTCGTCTGGCATGAGGCCAACCCGCGCTCGGCCGAGATGTTTTTTTGGCTCTATTTTGCCATGACGGGTCTCCACGCGATCCACGTCACCGTCGGCATTTTCGTGATGTTGGTGCTGGCGTTCCGGGCGCGGCGCGGGCAATTCGAGAATGGGAATTTCATGGCAATCGAAGTGGCGGGCCTTTACTGGCACTTCGTCGATATCGTCTGGGTGTTTCTCTTTCCCCTCCTCTACCTCGCCGGACATAGGTGAGGGAAAATGACGAAATCCGAATGACGAAGCCCGAATCAATTCCGAAGCCCGAAACCCGAAGCCGAGACGGAGGCCGCGCGCACTTCGTCATTCGAGCTTCGTCATTCCTGTTTCGTCATTTCCTGCCATGATCCACCCACCCAAATTCTATTGGCTCAACTGCCTCTGGCTCATGCTTCTGCTCGCCCTCACCTGGGGCGTTGGCTACCTCAACCTCGGCGTCTTCAATCTAGTCGTCGCCCTCGCTATTTCCGTGGCGAAAATGATCCTGATCGTCCTCTTCTTCATGCACCTCAAAGGGAGCAGCCGCCTCCTCCACCTCGCCGCCCTCACCGGCGTGCTCTGGCTCTTCCTCATGTTCGTCCTCACTCTTGGCGACTATCTCAGCCGGGGCTGGATCGCGATGCCGAAGTGAGGTTTTCGTGGAACCGAGCCGCCCGGCGGGGTTGTCGCGAGAAGGGGGTTTCTCCCCCTCCTAGGGGAAATGACGAAGTCGGAATGGCGAAATCCGAATCAAGCCCGAAGCCCGAAAACAGAAGCCGAAGGGGCGGCCGCTCGCACTTGGTCGTTCGGGCTTCGTCCTTCCTTCGGGCTTCGTCATTCGGGCTTCGTCATTCCCCTCCTCTACCCAAGTCACGGCCTTCTTTTGAACCAAACCCTCCGGCTCGTTGTCGGTAAAAGGGCGGAGGCAACGGAACCAAATCCTATCCCCGCCCCGATCCTTCAGCGCGGGAGTATCTCTTTTATGACAACCATCGGACGAAAGAAATGGGCGATCGCGGAAGGTTATATTCCCGGGAAAAGCACCGGCCCGGAGCCGGCCATGACGAGCCATGAAGCGATGTGCTTCCTCAACGCCGGCGAACGCGACGCGCATATCATGGTCACAATTTTCTTCGCCGAGCGCGAACCGGTGGGGCCTTACACTTTCACCGTCGCGGCCCGGCGCACGCATCATGTCCGCTTTAATAACCTGAAAGATCCCGCAGAAATCCCGCGCGACACCGCTTACTCCAGCCTGATCGAGAGCGACGAACCGGTCGTCGTGCAGCACACCCGGCTCGATTCCCGCCAGGCCGAGAATGCGCTCCTCAGCACCATCGCCTATCCCGTGGACTAACCGGCGCGCGCGCATTTCCCTAACGACCAACCAATAAAACTATGTCCGACCTCGTCAGCGATTTCCTCATCAAACGCATCACCGAATGGGGCCTCAAGCGCATCTACGGCTTCCCCGGCGACGGCATCAACGGCATCATCGGCGCGATCGCGCGCGCGGGTGACAAGATCGATTACGTCCAGACCCGCCACGAGGAGTTGGCCGCCTTTATGGCCTGCGCCCACGCCAAATTTACCGGCCAGCTTGGCATCTGCCTGGCCACTTCCGGCCCCGGCGCGATTCACTTATTGAACGGCCTCTACGATGCGAAAATGGATCACCAACCGGTCCTCGCCATCGTGGGTCAGCAGGCGCGCGCCGCCCTCGGCGGCAGTTACCAGCAGGAAGTCGACCTCATCTCCCTCTTTAAAGACGTCGCCGGCGAGTACGTGCACATGGCTTCCGTGCCCGCCCAGGTTCGCCACCTGGTCGATCGCGCCATCCGCATCGCCATGGCGGAGCGGACCGTGACCTGCATTATTTTCCCTAACGACATTCAGGAAGTGGCGGCGGTGGAAAAACCGCCGCGCGCGCATGGCACGATCCACTCCGGGCTGGGCTATTCCCCGCCCCGCGTCCTCCCGCAGGAGGAGGATTTACGCAAAGCCGCCGAGGTTCTGAATAGCGGGGAAAAGGTCGCCATCTTGGTCGGCGCGGGCGCGCTCCAGGCAACCGACGAAGTCATCCAAATCGCCGAGCTGCTCGGCGCGGGGGTGGCCAAGGCGTTGTTAGGCAAGGCCGTTCTGCCCGATGCACTGCCCTATTGCACCGGCCCGATCGGCCTGCTCGGGAGCAAGCCAAGCTGGGACATGATGACGGAATGCGACACCCTGCTCATGATTGGCTCCAGTTTTCCCTACTCGGAATTCCTCCCCGAAGAAGGCCAGGCCCGCGGCGTCCAGATCGAGCTCGACCCGAAAATGGTCAGCATCCGTTACCCGATGGAAGTGAACCTGATCGGAGACAGCGCCGAGACCTTGCGCGCGCTCCTGCCGCTGCTCGACCGCAAGACCGATCGCACTTGGCGCGACACGATCAAGAGCAACGTGAAGGATTGGTGGGAAGTGCTCGAAGCGCGCGCCATGAACAGCGCCAACCCGATCAATCCCGAACGCGTTTTCTGGGAGCTCTCGCCTCGTCTGCCGGAAAAGTGCATTCTCGCCTCCGACTCCGGTTCCTCGGCGAACTGGTTCGCCCGCGACCTCAAAGTGCGCCGCGGCATGATGGCCTCGCTCTCCGGCAACCTCGCCACCATGGGCCCGGGCGTCCCCTATGCCATCGCGGCAAAATTCGCCTGGCCCGATCGCCCGGTCATCGCCCTGGTCGGCGACGGCGCCATGCTCATGAACGGGATCAACTGCCTCATCACCATCGCCGATTACTGGAAAGAATGGAGCGACCCGCGCCTCATCATCATGGTCCTGGCGAATCGCGACCTCAACCAGGTCACCTGGGAGCAGCGGATCATGACGGGCGATCCGAAATACGATGCCTCGCAAGACGTGCCCGATTTTCCCTTCGCCCGCTACGCGGAAATGCTTGGCCTCACCGGCATCCGCGTGGCCACTCCGGAGGAGGTCGGGCCGGCTTGGGACCAGGCGCTCGCGGCCGATCGTCCTGTCGTCTACGAAGCGCTGACCGATCCCGAGGTCCCGACACTTCCGCCGCACATCACCTTCAAGGAAGCCGAGAACTTTATGAAAGCGATCGTGAAAGGCGACTCCGGAGCGGCGGGCATGATCCGCGGGGCCTTCAAGGACGCGGTGGAAAGTTTCGTCCCGCACAAAGAGTGAGCGTGCCAGGTTCGAGCGGCGGGACTCTGCTCCGGGGAGCGCACGCGCCTCGCGTGCTGGTTTTGGCGCCTCGCCAAAACAGGCTTTGGCTGGCCGCTTGGCCATCCCCAAAAAAGTTCGCGACGGCGAGACGCCTTCGCCAGCACGCGGGGGCGCGTGCCCTCCCCTGATGAAATCGCCCACCATCGAGAAGCTGGAAGTTTCCGCCTTCACCATTCCGACCGATCGACCGGAATCCGACGGCACAATTCAGTGGGATAGCACCACTCTCGTGCTCGTCGAGGCGGAAGCGGCCGGGCAGCGCTCGTTAGGCTACAGCTATGCCGACACCGCCACCGCGCAACTGATCGACACGAAACTCAAGGACGTGGTGGTCGGCCGGAGCGCCCAGTCGCCTAACGACTGTTTCGTCGCGATGGTGCGAGCGATCCGCAACCTCGGCCGTCCGGGGATTTGCTCGATGGCCATCTCCGCGGTCGATACTTCGCTCTGGGATTTACAGGCCAAACTGCTTGGGGTGCCCCTCGTCCAGCTCTTCGGCCAAGTGCGGGCGGCCATGCCGATCTATGGCAGCGGCGGCTTCACCTCCTACACGGAGGAGAAATTGCAGGAGCAACTCGGCGGCTGGGTCGAGCAAGGCATCCCGCGGGTGAAAATGAAAATCGGGCGCGATCCGCAGGCCGATCCGGAACGCGTCGCCCTGGCCCGGGACGCGATCGGCGAAAACGCCGAACTTTTCGTCGACGCCAACGGCGCCTACTCCCGCAAACTGGCGCTGGAATTTGCCTACGTTTTTTCCGAGATGGACGTGAGCTGGTTTGAAGAACCGGTCACCTCGGATGACCTCGACGGCTTGCATCTCCTGCGCGACGACGGCCCGCCCGGGATGGATATCGCCGCGGGCGAGTACGGTTACGATGTCACGTATTTCCAGCGCATGCTTGGCGCGGGCGCGGTCGATGTCTTGCAAGCCGACGCGACCCGCTGCGGCGGCTACACCGGCTTTTTCCAGGCGGCAGTTTTGTGCGAAGCGCATCATCTGCCGCTCTCGTCGCACTGCGCGCCCTCGCTGCACATTCCGGTGGGTTGCGCCGCGCGGCCCTTCCGGCACGCCGAATATTTTCACGATCACGTCCGGATCGAACAGATGTTTTTCGACGGCGTCCCCCAGCCTCACGACGGCGCGCTCGCCCCCGACCTTTCGCAGCCGGGCAACGGCCTCACCTTTAAACGGAAGGACGCGGAGAAATTCGCCGTATGACTTCGCCGCGATCTCCGGGTAGCGCACGCGCCTCGCGTGCTGGCGATGGCGCCCTCGCCATCGCGAACTTTCGGTTAGGCCCTGCAAAAGCCTGTTTTGGCGAGGCCCCAAAACCAGCACGCGAGGCGCGTGCGCTCCCCGGATTCTAAAATGAACGCCCTCACGAAACGTCTCCGCCGCCTCGCTTCCCCACGCGAAACCGGCAACTGGCCCGACAACGTCATCGACGCCCTCCTCCCCGAAGGTCTCGCGCGCCCGGCGCGTCGCGCGGAGGCCCACATCCGCGAAGGCCGTTTTCAGCGCAGCCTTTCCTTCCTCGCCGGCGCCTCCAGCGTGCTGGCCGGCGCCGAAGTGGCTTACGAACACTATCGCGGCAGCTATGGTCAGCGCATCATGTACACGCCGGTCGCGCTCGGCGGCGCCATGACCGTCGCCGGCCTCTGGGGCGCCTTCAGCACGCGTGCGGCTCGCACTGTTTTGCGTTGGACCTCCGCGGTCACGCTCCTCGACGGGCTGATCGGTTTTTGTTTCCACGTCCGCGGGATCGCGCGCAAACCGGGCGGCTGGCGACTTCCCGTGACCAACATTGTGATGGGCCCGCCGATCTTTGCCCCGCTACTTTTCGGCGTAAGCGCTTACCTTGGTTTGATCGCCTCCTTCCTCCGTCCCGAGGAAGCGGCCCCGCAAATCCTGCGGTCCCCCCGCGCGCGAATTCTTTCCTTCACTTCCGAGGAGATCGCCGCGCATCACCCTTGGACGATCGGTTTGCGCGAAGGCCGCTTTCAAAAGCATCTCGCCGTCGCCACCATGGTGGGAACGTTTTGCAGCGGCGCGGAAGCGCTTTATTCGCATTACAAAAATAACTTCCGCTACCTCGCGCAATGGACGCCGATCATCATCGCGCCGCTCCTGATCGGCGCCGCGGCCGGCGCGCTGGTGAGCCCCAAAGTCGCGCGCACCTGGCTGCCCGCGATGTCGGTGCTGGCGATCGCGGATGGGGGCGTAGGCTTTTTCTATCACGCGCGCGGGGTCGCGCGCCGGCCGGGCGGGCTGAAGAAACCGCTCTACAACCTCATCTACGGCCCGCCGATTTTCGCGCCGCTCCTCTTCGCGGCCTGCGGCACGGTCGGCCTGCTCGCGAGCCTGATGCGGAGGGAACGCTAAGCATGTGCGTGTTTGCATCGGGCAAGCTGGAAGCTCGCCCCACGCAGCCTGCCGGCCAATCCTGACGGCATGAAGCCTAACGACAAACTCCAGCCTAACGACGGTCGTCTCCCGCTCGATCCACGCACCGGGCAGTCCCTGGCTCCGACCGCGCAACCCGGTTATTACCCCGGTTTCAGCACGCTCGGGCAGGAGAGCTTCTGGGACGCGGCCACCCGCGAGGTCGTGCGCAAACGGGTCGAGGAAATCCCGCCGATCCGTTTTTTCAACGCCGAGGAAGCTGCGTTGATGCAGTTAATTTGCGATCATCTGCTCCCGCAGGACGATCGCGACGCCGAGCATCGCATCCCGATTTTGCCCTACATCGACGAGCGTCTTTTCCTCGGCAAGACCCCCGGCTACCGCTTCGAGTCGATGCCGCCGGATGGCGACGCTTACCGGCTCGGCCTGCAGGCGATCGAGCAGATGGCGCAGGCGAATCACCAGCGCGACTTCGCCGATCTCACCTGCCGCGAGCAGGAGGATCTTTTGAAATCCATTCACGATGCCAAGCCCCTCCCGGGCGCCGAGAAAATTTGGGAGCGCCTGCCGATTCACCGTTACTTCGCCCTCGTGCTGCAGGACTGCACCGAAATGTATTACGCGCATCCGTGGGCCTGGGACGAAATCGGGTTTGGCGGTCCCGCTTATCCGCGCGCTTACATGCGACTGGAAAACGGCGAGGCCGAGCCGTGGGAAGTGGCCGAAAAGCGTTACGACTGGGTCCTGAATCCCGAAATCTGGGTCTCCGATCCGAAGGAGGAAGAGATCGCCGCGCACCGGGAACATCCGCCCGCCGGCCAGGGAGGAACGCATTGAAAAATCCCCTCGGCGGCAAATTCGAAGCTCCGCCTGACCACGAGCATTGGCTCGGCGCGATGCAGAAATTGGAAACGCCCATGCAACGTTACGCCGATGACGACGAGCTCGATTATCTCGTGGTCGGCGTCGGCTCGGCCGGCGGTGTCCTCCTGCAACGCCTGGCCCGGGCCGGCTTCCGCGTGGCCGGCCTGGAGGCCGGACCGTTCTGGGATACGGAGCGCGACTGGGTGAGCGACGAGAAGGGTTCGCACCAGCTTTACTGGGAAGACATGCGCATCACCGGCGGCTCGCATCCGCTCACCTTCGGCGCGAACAACAGCGGCAAAGGCGTCGGCGGCGGCTCGGTCCATTGGGCCGCCTTCACCCCGCGTTTTCATCCGAGCGATTTCGAAGTTTACACGCGCGACGGGGTCGGAGCCGATTGGCCGATGTCCTACTGGGAGCTGAAGCCGTATTACGAGCTGCTCGAGTTGGAAATGCCGGTCGCCGGTCCGGCCTGGTACCCGTGGGGCGATCCGCACGGCTACGCCTACGGACCGCACCCGATGGGCGGCGTCGGCAACACTTTGATCAAAGGTTGCACGTCGTTAGGCATCGACGTGAGCATCGGCGGACCAGTGGCGATTCTAAGTGGCTCGCGCAACGATCGGCCGCACTGCATTTACCGCGGCTTCTGCATTCAGGGCTGCAAGGTCGGAGCGAAGGCGAGCACGCTGGTCACGCACATCCCCGACGCGATCGCGAACGGCGCGGAAGTGCGCGACCGCTCCATGGCGAATCGAGTGCACCTCGGGAAAAACAACCGCGTCACCGGAGTCAGCTATTTCGATCGTGAAGGGAAAGAGCATTTTCAAAAAGCGAAGGCCGTCATCATCTCCGGCTACGCCATCGAGACGCCGCGGCTGCTTTTGAATTCCGGCCTGGCCAACTCCAGCGGGACGGTCGGCCGCTACCTGATGGCGCAGGCCGGCAATGTCGTCATGGGACGTTTCGAGGAACTCGTTAGGCAATACAAAGCGCCGCCAGCCCACGCCCTCACCGAGGAATTTTACGAGACCGATCCAAAACGCGATTTCGCCCGCGGCTTCGCCATCCAGACGGTCGGGCCGCTCCCAATTTCCTTCTCGAAACAACTGATGGCGGCGCGCCGCGCCTGGGGTTGGGGCATGCGCCGCGGGATGATGGATTACAACCATTGGGCCGCGCTCGGCGTGCTCGGCGAAATCCTGCCCGCCGCCGATAACCGCGTCACCCTGGCGGAGGAGCGGGATCAATTCGGCATCCGCATTCCGCACATCAATTTCGATCTTTACGAGAACGACAAGAAGCTGATCGAGTTCGCCCGGAACAAAACCGAGGAGGTGATGCGCGCGGCCGGCGCCGAGGAAGTATCGCAGGAAGCGCGTTTCGCCCACCTCGTCGGCGCGGCGCGGATGGGGAAAGATCCGGCGACGAGCGTGGTGGACAAATTTGGCCGGACCCACGACATCGCCAATCTCTTCGTCTGCGACGGCAGCATCCTGCCCACCCAAGGCTCGGCCAATCCTGGCCTAACGATTCAAGCGCTGGCCGCGCGCACGGCCGATTACCTAATCTCGCAAGGGTCGAGCGTTTTTAATTCCGACCGGCGCGACCTGACGTCACCGCCGGTCCGGGCCGAGCTTTCGCCGCCCGGGACGCATCTAAAAGGCGTCCCGCGGCTCGGGTAGAAGCGGAGAGCGCGCTGTAGACGCTTCGCTCTGCGAAGCGCGGGGACACGGCGTCCCGCCTGGAACTCCCGCGTTGGCAAGCCCGGCCTGCTTGCTCGCGAAACCATTCGGAGTTGCTTCACATCCGTGACGGCGCCCATCCACGCAAAAACAAAGCGGGTTGATCCCGCCAGTCACGGAACCAACCCGCTCAGAAATTCTCGAAGGAGGCGCGGCCTTAAGGGCGCATGAAAATGCCGCCGGTCGAAGGATCTTTCACCATCGCACCCCGCGGAACTCCGCGGACGTCGATGACGTTATGCGATCCGTATGGGCTATACACATAACCGGGGGTGTCCGTGCGCCGGGCGTCGGGATAACCGCCGGGAGGCGCATGATAATAACGCGCCTGATCCTGCTCGATGGCCGCGCCGATGAGGGCGCCCGCCAGAGCCCCCGCGCCCGCCCCGAGGGCCGCGCCCCGGACGTTGCCGGTGGCTCCGGCGCCGATGAGAGCGCCGCCGGCGGCGCCAATTCCCGCGCCTTGTCCGGTCGGGGTTTCACAGGAGCTTAGGGAGAAGCTGGTTAGGATGGCGGCCGAGACCGCGGGCAAAAAGTATTTGTTCATGTTGTTTTTGATTCGCACTGAGTGATTGGGACGGATGTTCGAGCGGGATATTCAACTCCAGGGAAGCAATTCCCGGACGAGGCAGCGGAATTTTGCCCATCTGCTCAGGCTGTAATCGCGCTCGAAAACGCGAAAGCCATCCGCCTCCATCCGCTTCAGCAGGGTCCGGTAGACGCGCGCCATGATTCGGGCGCTGAGCATGGAACGTCGATCTTCGCGCGGCAGCAAGGTCTGGGCCCGCGCGAAAAATTCGCGGGCCCGCTCCGCCTCGAATTGCATTAGCCTAACGAACTCCGGGTTGTGAAGCCGGGCGCGCAAATTCTCCTCGGAATAGCCGAAGCGGGCCATCTCCTCTTGCGGCAGATAGATTCGCCCGAAGGCCAGGTCCTTCCCAACATCGCGCAGGATATTGGTCATCTGTAAAGCGAGGCCGAGCGCGATCGCATACTCGCGGGTGGCGGGATTGCGGTAACCAAAGATCTCAATGCTGACCAGACCGACGGCGCTGGCCACGCGATAACAGTAGGCGCGCAGCTCGGCGAAGGTGGCATAACGCACGATGGTCAAGTCCATCTCCACCCCGTCGATGATTTCGGCGAGCATCGCGGGGGTGATCGGATATTTCTCGGTCAGCCGGCGCACCTCCGGCGCGACCGCGGACTCGCCCGGTTGCGGCGCGGAGAGAGCGGCGCGCCAGCGAAGGAGTTGCCGCGCTTTTTCCTCGGCGGGCAAATCGGTCGCGTCGGCGATGTCGTCGATGAGGCGGCAGAAGGCGTAGAAGGTCGTGATGTCGCGGCGGCGTTCTCCGCCTAACGAGATAAAGGCCAGGGCCAGATTCGATTTGCTGGCGCGGGTGATCTCCTGCGCACTGGTGAGGTCGGCCGGCATCAGTAGCGAATCCAGGTTTCCCGGTTGACCCGGCCGATCTCGCATTGCCGGAAAAGACAAACCCAACTGGCGAGGAGCCAACCGGTGACGAAAGCGCGGGCGAGCACGAAGAAAAATTTCCAGACCATCAGGGCGAGCGGCCGATCGGTCGCGGCGGCGTGGATGGTGGCATCGGCGAGCGCGAGAAACCAGTAATGCAACCCGGCCAGGAGAAGAAACCAGACGAAGCGCAGGCTGTGTTGCCTAACGAACTGACCATGGGCGGCGAAAGCGGCGCGGAGGCTTTCGTTATGGAGGACGAGAGAGATTTGCATCGAGCAGAAACAAATGAGCAAGACGGCCAGGAGGCAACGACCGAGCGGGAGATAATCGAGCACGCCGGGCAGATCCTGAAAATAAGCGATGAGCAGCGGCACCCGGAGGAGGAGGGTGCTCGCGAGGACGACGAGCCCGAGCCATTTCAAAACGAAGCTGAAGCGGCGCATGGCGAAACGGAGGAGCGCTTCCTCGCCAAAATTGAGTCCTTTGATCCAGGCCAGCGCGACCGTAATGAGATAGACCTGGAGATAGACGGCGCAGAGATATTCGAAAAGAAAAGCGACCGTATCGACGGCGGCGGAGGCCTGGAGAACGCGGGCGGGCGAGAGATAAGGGAGCCACTCCGGCACCCGCCAATAGATGAGCGGTTTAAGCAGCGAGGCGAGCGCGCCGCAAAGGACGCCGGCGTAGATGAGCCAACCAGCAGCGCCAAATTGCTTGCGCAAAGAGCGCACCAGGCTGGCGTGGAGGCCGCGCCAGTTCAGGATGAGAAGGAAAGCGGCCGCGACCGAAAGCGGGTAGGTGGTGGCGGCGGCATCAAAGATTCCCGCCACCGCTTCGACGGTGTGGAGAAGGCTCTCGCGCCAGACCTCGGCGAAAGAGGGCCAGTGCCAGGTCTCCCAAAAGGTGAATTGTTCGAGGCGGAAATCCGAGCTGGCGTTGAGCGGGCTGAAGACGGCGAATTGAAAGGCCGAATAAGCGAGGGCAAGAAGCGCGAAGACGAGCCAAAGCCGGGAGAAACGAAGGACGCAACGCAGACCATCGCGCAAGGCGACCCGCACGGGGTTAGTGAAGAAAACAAGCAGGTAACCGCCGAGCATGCCGAGCAGGGGGAGGAGAAATGGAGTGCTGGAGTGTTGGAGCAATGGAACTGCCAGCGACATCACTCCATCACTCCATCACTCCATCACTCCACTACTCCATTACCGTCCCGCCACCCTAACGAATGATGCCCCAATGCGGCCAGAACGGCCAATAAACGAAGACCCCGCGCCCGACGACGTTTTCCTCCGGCACCGGGCCCCAATAGCGGCTGTCGTAACTATTGTAGCTGTTGTCGCCCATCGCGAAATAACCGTGCGGCGGGAGCACGTAGGGCTGGTTCGGCGCGGCCAGAAAAGCCTGCCCCCGGCCGTAGCCCTGATACGGCGGCCGCGCCGCCATGACCCGGCGGATGCCGAAGTTCTTCGCGAGGGCGCCGTTGACGTAGAGCTTGGGCGAATCGATCCGCAGCTCGTCGCCGGGCGTACCGGTTAGGCGCTTGATGTAATAAGGCGCGCCCGCCTCCGGATCCTCCCGAATTCCGAGAATGTGGTTGGTCCGAAAAACGAAGACGTCGCCCCGGGGCGGGTGAATGAAGTTGTAACTGAATTTATCGACGAAAACCTGATCGCCGGTATCGACCGCGCCGCGCGCGATGGTCTGCCCGGCGCGATAAGTGTTCCCCGGATAAACTTTGAAATCCTGCTGCAGAATTTCCGGCGGCGCGTAAACGGTGAAGGTGTGGTGATCGCACTGGACGCGCGAGAAGGTGAAGAAGAAGAGGAACTTCCGCGCGGTCACGCTCTCGACCGTATTCTCTTCCGGCGAGACGACGTCGATGTAGTTGCGACCGCGCACGACGAAGTCCACCGCTTGCTTAAAAATATTTGGGGCGGGCGCGGTCAGCGGCCGGCCGACGATGCCGTCGAGGGTGGGTTGCATCGAGCCGGTGGGAATTTTAAACGGCTGCAGAAAATAGGAACGAATCCCGATGGTGGCGACGATGGCGACGAGGATAACCTCGACGTTTTCGCGCCAGACGGCGTCCTTGGGCGGGGGCGCGTGCATCCCGAGGAGAGCGTCGAGGCGCTGGGATTCTTCGATGACTGCGGTGCGATCGCGCGCGCGGACGGCGGCCCGGACTTTTTCTACTTGGCCGCGCAACTCGGCGACGGTGGCTTCGCTGAGCAGGTCCCGCCGGTAACGCAGCACCTTCTCGGTGTGGCGAACAAGGAGCTGGCTTTGCTTGATGTAGCGCGGCTCAAACATGCGGCGAACGCTAGCTGAGGAACCGGCTTTGCAAAGCGTCATTCTGAAGCGGCGCCGGTCGACGCCTCCGAGTTAATGGGTTCGGCCATCCACGAAATGCGTGGCGCTTGTCATCCCGAGGCTGGCGCAGCGCGCCGAGGGATCCCACGGATGCTCTGATAGGTCCGTCTTCTCTGACTCGTACCGCGAGACCTTCCGTGAGATCCCTCGCCGTCTACGCAGGCTCGGGATGACAGCATCGGAGCGGGGTCAGTAAACGCGGAGGCGCCGGCCGGGTTTTGCCTCGGGGAGACGCCAAAGTGGGTTAGGCAAGAGCGAACAACCCTCGCTCGCAGCTGGAGGTCTCGTCTCCACGAAAAGCTTGGCCCTTGTCATCCCGAGGCTGGCGCAGCGCGCCGAGGGATCTCACGGTGGCTCTGATAGATCCCTCGCCGTCTACGCGGGCTCGGGACGACAACCTGTGAGTTTGGAGAGTGAACCGCAGAATCACCCTCGCGCCTCCCAGAGGCAGGCGTCTACAGGATCACTGCGCTCTTAACACTTGAATGAAGGCTTCTTGCGGGATGTTGATTTTGCCGATGCTTTTCATCCGCTTTTTCCCTTCTTTCTGCTTCTCGAGCAACTTCCGCTTCCGGCTGATGTCGCCGCCGTAGCACTTCGCGGTCACATTTTTGCGCAGGGCCGAGATGCTTTCGCGCGCCACGATCTTGCCGCCGATCGCCGCCTGAATCGCCACCTGGTAAAGCTGGCTCGGGATCACTTCCTTTAATTTCGAGGCCAACTGGCGGCCGCGCGGCTCGGCCCGATCGCGATGCACGATGGTGGAAAAGGCATCGACCGGCTCGCCGTTCACCAGGAGGTCGAGCTTGACCAGGTTCGCCGCGCGATAGCCGGCGTGCTCGTAATCCATGGAGGCGTAGCCGCGGCTGATGCTTTTAATTTTGTCGTTAAAATCGACCAGGATTTCGTTGAGCGGCAGTTCGCAGTGGAGCATGACGCGGCGGGTGTCGAGGGATTCGGTGTGGTCCATCGTCCCGCGTTTCTCCAGGATGAGTTGGAGGATGTCGCCGATCGATTCGTTAGGGCAAAGGATGTAGGCGCGCACGATCGGCTCACGAATTTCTTCGATCACGCTGGGGTCGGGCAAGTGCGCCGGATTATCGACCAGCACGACTTCGTTCCGCGTCGTCAGGACTTCGTAGATAACACTCGGAGAGGTCGCGATGATATCCATGTCGTACTCGCGCCGGAGCCGCTCCTGGATGATCTCCATGTGGAGGAGCCCGAGGAAGCCGCAGCGATAACCGAAGCCGAGCGCGACGGAACTTTCCGGCTGATAAACGAAGGCGGCGTCGTTCATGCGCAGTTTGCCGATGGCCGTTTTGAGATGTTCGAAGTCGGCCGTGTTGATCGGATAAATGCCGCTGAAAACCATCGGATGAATTTCCTGAAAACCGGGCAGCGGCTCCTTCGAGGGATGCCGCAGATCGGTGATGGTGTCGCCGATTTTCAGCTCTGAGGTGGTCTTGATGTTGGCGATGATGTAGCCGACATCGCCGGCCCGGAGGGTGGGCTGAGCGAACATTTTCGGAGTGAAAACGCCCACTTCCTTAACCTCGTAGCGCGTGTCCGTGCTCATCACTTTGATCGGTTGATCGCCCGTGATCCGGCCGGAAAAAACCCGCACGTAGGCGATCACCCCGCGATAAATATCGAAGACGGAATCGAAAACGAGAGCGCGCAGAACTTCATCCTTTGGCTGGGGCGGCGGCGGAATGCGATGGACCACAGCTTCCAGAATCTCCTCGATCCCAATCCCCATCTTGGCGCTGCAATCGATCGCTTCTTCGGCCGGGATAGCGAGAATTTCCTCGAGCTGCCGGTGCACGCTCGGCAGATCGGCGTTGGGCAAATCGATCTTGTTGATCACCGGCACGATGGTGAGTCCTTGCTTGTGGGCCAGGTGGACGTTGGCCACGGTCTGCGCTTCCACGCCTTGGGCGGCGTCGATGATGAGGAGCGCGCCTTCGCAGGCGGCAAGCGAGCGCGAAACTTCGTAGGCAAAATCGACGTGGCCCGGCGTATCGAGAAGGTTGAGCGCATATTCCTTCCCGTCCTGCGCGGTGTAGCGCATGGCGACCGGGTGGGCTTTGATCGTGATTCCGCGTTCCCGTTCCAAATCCATCGAATCAAGGAGCTGATCCTGCTTTTCCCGGGCGTGGATGGTCCCGGTGCGTTCGAGCAACCGGTCGGACAAAGTCGTCTTGCCGTGGTCGATGTGCGCGATGATGCAAAAATTGCGGGTCTGCTCGATCGACATGAAGGGCAGACTATGCGGGCGCGCCCTTGGCGGGTCAATCGGAGGCGGGCGCGCGGGGCGCGCTTTACGCCACCAGCGAGTGCCGCGAGTGTCGGCGCCAGCAGATGAAGAATTCGCGCAATTGGAAAATCCCGGCCGCCTGGTTGACGCTTTGCCTGGTCTGGAGTTCCACCTGGCTGGTGATCAAGATCGGGCTGCGCGATTTGCCGCCGGTCTCCTTCGTCGGCCTACGCTTTCTCGTGGCGCTCCTCGTGCTGCTGGCGATCTCGATCGGCCGCACCTCGCTGCTGCCGCCACGCCGGTCGGATTACTGGATTCTGGCCCTCAGCGGCGTGCTCATGTTTGCGCTCAACTACGGGCTGCTTTTCTGGGCGGAGCTGCATGTTTCTTCCGGGCTCGCAGCCGTCATCCAGGCGTCGATTCCGATTTTCGGAATGGTCTTCGCGCATTGGATGTTGCCGGACGAACCGTTGCGCTGGCCCCGTCTCCTTGGGGCGCTGGTGGCGATGGGCGGCGTGGCGCTGATCTGTGCGCACCTCCTGAGTTTCAAAGGCTGGCGCGCCTTTTACGGCGGAGTCGCGATCACCCTCGGAGCGGCCATGGCGGCCTACTCGAATGTACTTTTGAAGGCTCGCGAGATCCGACTCGCGCCGTCGATGCTGGCGGCCTGGCAGATGATTTTCGGGACGGGCCCGCTCCTCCTCGCCGGGCTCTGGAT
The DNA here is from genome assembly GCA_965217815.1 of Chthoniobacterales bacterium. Lineage (GTDB taxonomy): Bacteria > Verrucomicrobiota > Verrucomicrobiia > Chthoniobacterales > UBA10450 > Palsa-1392. The sequence continues at coordinate 1,318,027 of CBDCJI010000002.1, read as the reverse complement.
CGATGGCAACCCGCTCGCGCTCCATTGGACACGGAGCGCGGTGCTTTGCCTGCTCTATCTCGCGATCCTCGGTTCTACCTTCGCGTTTATTCTCCTCTACTGGCTGATGCCGCGGATGTCGGTGACCAATCTGCAAACGATCTCCCTCATCACCCCGCCGGGGGCGCTGGCCTTCGGGTGGATCTTTGGCGGGGAGAGACTTTCCGCGTGGTCGCTCGGCGGGACTGCGATCGTGCTGCTCGGAGTCTGGATGATTTTCCGGCGGCTCCGCGAGCCGAAGGCGACGATGGCGGCGACGGCCGTGAACCGCGGTTGATCAACGAGCGAGGAGAAGTTGAAAGCGCGCCATGATCGCGCGGGAATTTTCCTCATCGATCCACCCTTTGGCTTGGAGCGCCGTTCTGCGGATGGGGCGAGCAAGCTCCGGACACGCGATGAGGGATTTCCCGCCCCAGGAGATTTTAACTGAGCGAGGTCAAAGTTAAACCCGCTTTCAATGGGCAGACGAGGACGGTCGGGAGCGCCGCCAAGTCTTCGTCTTGCAGCGCAACCAAGTTGGGTAGGAGCGCGTCGGCGGTCGAGCTGTAAAGGGCCAGCCTCATTCCTCGTGGATGGGGAACTCCTGATTGAGCGCGAGCGTTTCCCGAGAGACCGCGGCCGTGTACTCCTGGTTTAGAACCTGGGCGAGCTGCTCCCGCCCACGGCGACCCTCTTCGCTTTCCACCAAGCCTTGGACCCACGACGAACGCGACTGAGTTCCTCGCAGTTGATCGATTTTGGCGTACGTCTCCGCGGCCAAGGTCAACGTGGCGCGTGACGACGCTTTGGGCGCCGGTCCAGGCGACTTTTTAGCGACTTTCATCACCGTCCTATGGCGTCAGGGGGCGGCGCCGTCAAATCGTCGATAGCTCTCTTCACTTGCACTTACACTTTAACTTTCTCTTACACTCCCTCACGGCTCGGCAGGGAATCGGGAGGAGAGCGTAGGTGAAAGTTAAAGTGTAAGTGCAGGTCTAGCCGAGGCAGTCGTCGAGACAGGCAAGTAAATGGCCGACCGTTTGTTCGGTCTCGTCGCCCATGTTGGAGAGACGAAAGGTTTTGCCCTTCAACTTCCCGTATCCGCCGTCGATCACGAGATGGTGTTTTTCGCGCAGGTCGCGTGTCAGTTTAGCGACGTCGATGGCGCGATTGTTCACGACACAGGTGAGGCTGAGGGAACGATGCCCCTCCTCCGCGAAGAATTCGAATCCGCGCGCGCGCACCCAATCATGGACGAGTGCGTTGGTGCGGGCATGGCGTTGATAGCGATTCGTTAGGCCTTCCGCCAAAATCTCCTCCAGCTTCGATTGCAAAGCGTAGATGTGCCCGATGCTCGGCGTCGTCGGCGTCATGTCGGCCGCTTGTTGGCGCCGGAATTCCAGGAAGTCGAAATAGTAGCCCCGATCGGGAACTTCCGCGGCCCGGGCGAAAGCTTTCTCGGACGCGCTGAAGAGCGCGAAACCCGGCGGCAAAGCGAGCGCTTTTTGGCTGCCCGTGAGGAGCACGTCCAAGCCGAGCTGGTCCATCGGGATGGGCATGGCGGAGAAGGAAGAGACGGCGTCGACGATCAGCGCGACCTCGGGAAATTGGGCCACGACGCGGGAAATTTCCGCCAACGGATTGAGCAGGCCGGTGGAGGTTTCGTTATGGATCAGGGTGACGGCGTCGAAGTCGCCGCTGGCCAGGCGAGCCTCGAGCGCGGCCGGGTCGATCGCCTTCCCCCACTCCACCTGGAGGGGCTCGGCCAGCTTGCCGGAGCGGCGGGCGACGTCGAGCCACTTGTCGGAAAACGCGCCGCACATGCAGCAGAGCACCCGGCGCCTAACGAGATTGCGGAGAGCCCCTTCCATCACGCCCCAGGCTGAGGAAGTAGAAAGAAAAACCGGCTGCTTCGTCTCGAAAAGCGTCTGCAGCCCGGGATGAATCTCGCGGTAGAGGCTTTTGAAGGCTTCTCCGCGATGGCCGATCATCGGGCGGGAAAAAGCGGCCAGGGTTTTCTCGGAAACCTCGACCGGACCCGGGGTAAAAAGTTTGTCGTGTGGAGACATGGCGGGACGTTCCGGACGGAGGGGCGCTTTGCAAGTTTCGCCGGCGATTAGGTACACTTGTCATCCCCAGGCAGGCGCAGCGCGCCGAGGGATCTCACGGTTGCTCTGATGGGTACATTTCCCCGAAGAACTAGGCCGAAACCTTGCGCGAGATCCCTCGCCGTTTGAAAGCCCGGCCTCGACCGCTGCGCGGCCTGCGTTACGGCCGCGGGGTCGGGATGACAACATTGCCATTCATCTGACGCCACCGCTGGAGGGCGGAGCTCTGCGACGCCGCGGGCTAGGTTAGGCAAGGCCGACTATCCCAGCGCAGCCCAGCGCCGGATTCGCGGAGCTCATCCCTCCATGTTTCCGCTCGAGAAGATGCCGCAAGCGGCCTAGCTCTTGGCCGGGCCGCTCTCCCCGCGGCCGGTTTTTTGGCGCAGGGCATCGATCTTTTTCGAAGCCTCCGCTTTCGTTAGGCTCTCATCGAATTCCTCCCCCGCCTCCCGGCAGAGCGTCTGCAAATACGAGCGCTGCGGGCCGGTCATCGCCTCGTCGCCGGTGGTCCACTTATCGGGATCCTTCGTCGGGTCGAGCGCGGCCGGGGGAGTTTTAACTGGCGGAACGTCATCAGCTTCCATGCTTTGAGAATCGCAGCGCCCCGCGCCGCTGGACTTGTCCGCACCGGGAGCCAGCGGTCCCCCCGTCTCCGATTCAAGGGCATGGATAAGCTCGGAGATTTCATTCACGGTCAAAAATGGCTTCGTCCCTTCGAGACGGCGCTCGGGGCGGTGGGCGACGCCGTTTTCGATCGAGCGCTGCCGGGCGCCGAAAAAATTCGCAACTTTCTTCACGGCACTTGGTTTGGACATCCCTTGCATCCGGTCATCACCGACATTCCGCTAGGGGCTTGGACGGCGGCGACCGCCTGCGACATTTACGAACTGGCAACCGGGGACGAACGCCTCGCCCCGGGCGCAGATGCGGCCGTCAGCCTCGGTCTCCTCGGTGCGGCCGGCGCCATCGTGACCGGGATTAACGACTGGAAATACACCGGGGACAAACCGCGCCGGGTAGGTGCGCTCCACGCGCTTATTAACATTGGCGCGACGGCCTGCTATATCGGCTCTTGGTGGCAGCGACGCCAAGGTTGCCGCCGCGCCGGGCTGGCGACGGGATTGACCGGTTACGCGTTGTCGCTGGCCGGCGCCTATCTCGGCGGGCATCTTGTTTACAACGAACGGGTCGGCATTAATCACGCGCCGGAAGCATTGCCGGAAAATTTCGTGCCGCTCATGAAAGAGGCCGATCTGCCCGAGAACAAAATATGCAAAGCGGATGCGGCTGGGATTCCCGTCTTCGTGGTCAAGCGGGGCGGGCGAATCCACGTCCTGGCCGAGGAATGCTCGCATCTCGGGGCGCCCCTTTCCGATGGCGACCTGGCAGGAAATATCGTCACCTGCCCGTGGCACAAATCGCAATTCTCGATCGAGGACGGCCACGTCGTGCGGGGACCGGCCACGTACCTCCAGCCATGCTTCGAGGTGCGCGTGCGCGAGGGGCAGATCGAAGCGCGCGCCCCGCGCGGAATGGTGCCGAACTCCTACTAGCGCAGAGCCTCCCCCGGGAAGGCGAGGAAAAGCGTCGGCTTTTCTGGCACGGCATCGCTGGGCCGACTTACCCCTTTCCTCCGCCGGATGATATACGTGAATCACGTATATCATCACATGCAACTCATCGAACAATATCGCGGCGAGCTGGCGCGGTGAATTGAGCTTCTACAAGCTGCGACCGGACCCGTCCCGCCGGCACCGACGCGAACGCGAGGTGGGGCAAGGCCCGGACTGAGAAGCAGCTGAGGCCGGGCTCCACGTCGTTCCTGCCGGCATTAGTTCCTGGGTCATTCGTTCCCACGCCATTCGCGCTCTCGGCATTCCCCTTTGCGCCATTCGCACCCTTGCGCGCAAAACCTTCGCGTGGCATAAACACAACTCCCGATTTTTCATGGCCACCGTATCGCAAATTTCAAAAGACCCGGCGCTCGAGACGAGCCTCCTCTGGGATCAATACAAAGTGCCGATCATCGCGGTCGTGCTCATCCTTCTTCTGGGCGGTCTGGGCTATGCCGGCTACCAGCTTTACGAGCAGCGCCAGCTGACGGCCGCTTCCGCGCTCCTCGCCACCGCGCACACGCCGCCGCAATACGAACAGGTCATCTCCCGCTATCCCGGCAGCCCGGCGGCGGCGAGCGCCTACCTGCTTCTGGCCGAGCAGCAGCGGACGAAAAAACAATACGCCGAGGCCAATGCCAGCTTGCATAAGTTCATCGATCAATTCCCGAAGCACGAGCTGGTCACGACCGCCTGGATGGGGGTGGCCGCCAATCTCGATTCGTTAGGCAAGGCCGACGAAGCGCTCAGCACCTATCAACGGCTGGTCGCGGAATATCCGCAGAGTTTTAATGCCCCGCTCGCCCTCCTCGCCGAGGTGCCGCTGTTAAAGGCGAAGAACCGCCCGGACGAAGCGCGTCGGGTTTGCGAGACGATTCTCTCGCAATACCGCGATAGCATCACGACGGACGAAGCGATTCGCGACCTGCGCACGTTGCCCAAGGCGGCGCCCACGCCGGCTCCCAAGTTGGCTCCAGCAGCGCCCACGCCGGCGGCTGGAGTGAAGCGGTAGTTGAGCAGGCGTTTCGCTTCTAAAATCCGGTCGAAGCCCTGCGGGTAGGGTCTGCTCGGGACGATGTTTCGCTTGGGCCGCGCCTCGCGGGGATCTGTTTAGCCATCCACGGGAAAACCTGGGCGCTCTGTCATCCCGAGGCTGGCGTAGCGCGCCGAGGGATCTCGCGGTAGCTCTAATGGGTTCATCTTTTGAAGAACTACGCCGAGACCTTGCGGGAGATCCCTCGCCGTCTTCGCGGCTCGGGATGACAATATGAGAGCGCGCGAGTGAATCGAGGAGGTCGCACTGATGAGTGCGCCAAAGCCACCTCCGAGGCGCCGGAGGATCAAGTTCCAACCGTTGCCAACTCCCGCGCTTCGCAGAGCGAAGCGTCTACAGGGACTAGCGCTTCGAGAACTGGAAGCGTTTGCGCGCGCCAGGCTGACCGGATTTTTTCCGTTCCTTCATCCGCGGATCGCGCCGGAGGAGGCCTTCGCCCTTCAAGGTGCCGCGCAGATCGGCGTCCACTTGCAGCAGCGCTCGCGCAATGGCCAGCCGAGCCGCGCCCGCCTGGCCGGTGGCGCCGCCGCCACTGGCGTTGACTGAGATGTCGTAAGCATTGGCCAGCTTCACCGCTTGTAACGGCTGGAGGAGCGTGTTCTGCAACGGCACCGTCGGGAAGTAATCCTCGAAGCTTTTGCCATTGACGTCGATCTTGCCGCTGCCTGCGGTCATGCGAATGCGCGCGACGGCGGTCTTACGGCGGCCGGTAGCGATAAATTCCTGTGATTCAGCCATGAAAATAATTCGTTAGTCCAACTGCGCCGCGACCGGCTGCTGAGCGCCGTGCGGATGGTCCGCGCCGGCATATACCTTGAGCTTCCGGTAGACCGAGCGGCCGAGCCGGTTGTGCGGAATCATGCCCCGCACCGCGTGCTCGACGAGAAGTTCGGGGTGACGGGCGCGCCGCGCCCGGACGTTCTCGGATTTGTGCCCGCCGACGAAGCCGGAGAAGCTCATGAAAGTTTTCTGCTCTTCCTTCTTGCCGGTTACCCGCACTTTTTCCGCGTTGATCACCACGACGAAATCGCCGGTATCGACATGCTGAGTAAAAATGGCTTTCTCTTTGCCGCGCAGAAGATTGGCCGCTTTGACCGCGACCTGGCCGAGGACCTGATCCTGGGCATCGATAATCCACCACTTGCGCGGCACTTCATTGGCTTTTGCGGAAAAGGTTTTCATGAGCGATCTCGGGGAAGGGCCGGGAAATTAGCGGCGGCGCGGTCGGGTGTCAACTGGTTGGGGCGGAGGGTTTGGCACCGAGCCTGCTATAATTACCATAATTCACCTCGCCGCTCTCTTTTCCATCTTTTGCGCCCTTCTCCTGGCCTCACCCAGCGAAGCCCGCCCGCCTCCCCCGACGGGCGCGGCGGTTCTCCACGAACTCAATCTGGCCCGCCAGCAGCCCCGGCTCTACGCGAACATTATCAACCAACTGCGCGGCCAATTTCGCGGGAAACTCTTGGTCCTGCCCGGCGGCACCCTCCTACGCACCCATGAGGGCGTGGCCGCGATCGACGATGCCATCCGCTTCCTGCGGAGCGTTCGCCCCTTCTCTCCGCTGCAAACGTCCGCCGGGCTATCGAAGGCCGCGGCCGAACATGTCGCCGATCAAGCCCGCGGCGCTTTTGGGCATGGCGGCTCCGACCACAGCAATCCGGGCGCGCGTCTTAGTCGCTACGGCGTCTGGAGCGGCCGCTGGGGCGAAAACATTTCCTACGGCAAATCAACCGCCCGGGACATCGTGGTCGCGTTGATCGTCGACGACGGGCTCCGCGGCCGAAAGCATCGGAAGAATATTTTCAATTCCGACTTCCACTTTGCCGGGGCCGCCGTCGGACCCCACGCGCACTATCGGACGGTTTGTAGCATCGACTTCGCGGGCGGTTACGCGGAACGGGACCAGCCCACGACCGACCCGCTCTTCGCGCAAAACTAAGCGATTCGTTAGGCCACCTGAACCTGCCTTAGGAGGCTTCCCTAATAAGAGTCAGGACAGAATGAAGCGCTACTCGCAGCCGGGACTTTCCAATCAACTTTCCGCCCCGCGTTTCCCCGCGCGAACCATTTAGAGCGAGCCCTTTTCTTTAACCGCGGCTCGCCAACTCTCGCGCCCCGGTTTACATATCGCGCTCTCTCACCATGGCCAAAACCGATGCAGCTAAATCCGCGATCAGCCCGCGGCGCGACGAAGATTTTCCCGAATGGTACCAGCAGGTCGTGCGGGCCGCCGACATGGCCGAACCGAGCGACGTGCGCGGTTGCATGGTGATCAAACCCTGGGGCTACGGCCTCTGGGAAAACATGCAGCGCGCGCTCGACGCCATGTTCAAGGCGACGGGCCACCGCAACGCCTATTTCCCGCTCTTCATCCCGCTCAGCTATCTGCAGAAAGAGGCCGAGCACGTCGAGGGTTTTGCCAAGGAATGCGCGGTCGTCACCCATCATCGACTCGAGCTCGACGCCAACGGCAAAATGGTCCCAGCCAGCCCGCTGGCCGAGCCGCTGGTGGTGCGGCCGACCTCCGAGACGATCATCGGCGCGAGCTACGCGAAGTGGGTCCAATCCTATCGCGACCTTCCCATTTTGATCAATCAATGGGCCAACGTCGTGCGCTGGGAAATGCGGCCGCGCATCTTCCTGCGGACCACGGAATTCCTCTGGCAGGAAGGCCACACCGTGCACGAGACCGAGACCGAGGCCCGCGCGGAGACTCGGCAAATGCTCGACGTTTACGAGACTTTCGTGCGCGACCATCTCGCGCTGCCGGTCTATAGCGGCGAGAAATCGGAGAGCGAACGTTTCCCGGGGGCGGTGCAAACGCTTTGCATCGAAGCGATGGTGCAGGATCGCAAAGCCATTCAGGCCGGCACCTCGCATTTTCTCGGGCAGAATTTCGCGCGCTCCAGCGGGATTCAATTCCAAACCCGCGACGGCCAGCAGGAGTTTGCCTGGACGACCAGTTGGGGCGCGAGCACCCGGCTCGTCGGCACCCTCATCATGATGCACGCGGATGATGACGGACTCATCCTCCCGCCCCGGATCGCGCCGATCCATGTCGTCATTATTCCGGTGACGCCGAAACCCGAGACGCGGGACGCGGTGCTGACGGCGGCTAACGAACTCGCGGAAAAGTTGCGCGCGATCCCCTGGCATGGCGCGCCGCTAGAGGTCCACGTCGATTCGCGTGATTTCGGCGGTGGGGTGAAAAATTGGGAGTGGATCAAAAAAGGCGTGCCGCTGCGGGTGGAGCTGGGCCCGCGCGATCTGGAAAGCGGTCAGGTGGCGGTAACCCGACGCGACGAAGGCGTGAAAGCGAAACAATTTGTGCCCCAGGAAGAATTCGTTAGGGGCGTCGTCAGCATGCTCGATTCGATCCAGCAAAATCTGCTCGCGCGCGCCCTCGCCTTCCGCGACGCCCACACCCGGAAGATCGAGACGAAAGAAGAATTCTACGATTTCTTCACTCCGAAAAACGCCGCCAAACCGGAAATCCACGGAGGCTTCGCCCTGGCCCATTGGAATGGGAGCCGCGCCGTGGAAGAGCAGGTCAAAGCCGATCTGAAAGTGACCATCCGCTGCATCCCGTTCGACGATCCTGAGCACCCGCCCGAGCCGGGCCGTTGCGTCATCACGGGCGAGCCGAGCCCGCGCCGCGTCCTCTGGGCCAAATCGTACTAGGTGAGGCGACGGCCCCGCCGGCACTTCTTCCGCGTTTAGAGAATGACCTTGCCCGAGAACTGCTTCATCTTACCCGCCATGGCTCCGCAGCAGCTCCGATCAAACATGAAAACACCCCTTCGCTTTTTATCCGTCGCCGGCATTTGCGCGACCCTTTTCCTCACCGCCGCTACTCCGAGTGCGCTGGCCCAAGCAACTCCCACTCCGGCGCCGATCCTCCCGCTCATCCGGAAAGGCCCGATCCGCATCGAACTCGAGGCCCTCACCGGTAATTTCAGCGGCCCCGTGGATTTGCTCAACGCGGGCGACAGCCGGCTCTTCGTGATCGAGCAGCAGGGCAAAATCCGCATTTTGAAGAACGACGCGGTCACCTCCACTCCTTTCCTCGATGTCTCGGCGCGGCTCGTTTCCTTGACCGATGAACGGGGCCTGCTCGGAGTCGCCTTTTACCCCGGCTACGCCGATCCCGCCAGCCCTGGCTACCGGAAATTTTACACTTACACGAGCGAGCCGGTCTCCGGCCCCGCCGATTTTACGGTGCCGATCAACGGCGCTTTTAATCACCAAAGCGTGGTCGCGGAATGGCAGGTCTCGACCAGCAACCCGGATGTGGCCGACCCGGCCAGCCGCCGCGAAGTGCTGCGGATCGACGAACCGCAGAGCAATCACAACGGCGGCAAACTCGCCTTTCGGCCGGGCGACGGCTACCTCTACATCTCGTTCGGCGACGGCGGCAGCGGGAATGACACCGCCACCGGCCACACTCCCGGGATCGGCAACGGTCAGGATCTCACCACCGTCCTTGGGAAAATCCTCCGGATCGATCCCCTCAATCCTGCGCTGACCAACGCCAGCCTCGATCCGAGAAGCGCGAATGGAAAATATCGGGTACCGGCGAGCAACCCTTTCGTCGGGCGCGCGAACGTGCTCGCCGAGATCTTCGCCTACGGTTTCCGCAATCCTTTTCGCTTTTCGTTTGACCCAACGACCGATCGGTTCCTCGTCGGCGACGTCGGCCAGGGCAATGTCGAAGAAGTGGATCTGGTCGAGGCGGGCAAAAACTACGGGTGGAATCGCAAAGAAGGGTCCTTCCTTTTCAATTCGGCGAATAGCCATGTGGCCTTCGATCCCTCGCCCGATCCGACGTTAATCAATCCGCTGCTCGAATACAGCCACTCCGACGGCCGGGCGGTTATTGGCGGCGTGGTCGAGCGGGGGAACCGAGTGCCGGCCTTGAGCGGGCTCTACATCTTTGGCGATTATTACGCCGTCAACGCTGGCCGCCTTTTCTACAGCGACCTGGGCGCGGATGGGCTCATCCAGGAATTGCGCCTCGGCACGACCGATCGCTCGTTCGGCAAAGCCCTCAAAGGCATCGGCACGGATAACCGCGGCGAGGTCTATCTGCTCGGCGATGGCGGAGGCGGCACGGTTTACCGCGTCGTCTCGATTCCCCCGGCCCCGGCTATTCTCAATCTCTCCACCCGCTTGAAAGTCGGGCAGGGAGATGACTCGGCCATCGCCGGGTTCATCATTACCGGGAGCGAGAAGGAAGAAGTGGTCCTGCGCGGGATCGGTCCTTCGCTGGCGGCTCAGGGCGCTCCGCTCAGAGGGCGGTTGCCGAACCCGAAGATCGAGCTCCGCAACGGCGCCGGGAGGCTCATCGCCGCCAACGATGACTGGATGGGAGGCGCGAACCAGGCCGAGCTCAGAAGGCTGCGGCTCCAGCCTACCGACAAGCTGGAATCCGCGCTCGTCGCGCAGCTCGACCCGGGTAGTTATACGGTCGTTTTACGTGACGCGAAGGGCGCGACCGGCATCGGCCTGGTCGAGCTCTACGCGCTCCAAGCGGCGGCCAACCCCGCAAACATTTCCACTCGCGGCTTTGTCCGGACGGGCGACAACGTGATGATCGGCGGTTTCATTCTCGGCGGCGAGCAACCGCGCAACCTCTATCTCCGCGCTCTCGGACCTTCGCTGGCGGCCCAGAACGTAGACGACCCGCTGCTCGATCCGGTTTTAGAATTGCGCGATGCGAATGGTGCGCTGCTCCAGTCGAACAACAATTGGCGCGACACCCAGGAAGCCGAAATCGAAAGCGCCGGCCTCCCGCCGGGAGACGATCGTGAAGCGGCCCTCCTCGCCACCCTGACGCCGGGCAACTACACCGCCATCGTGAAAGGGAGAAACAAAACGACCGGCGTGGCGCTGGTCGAAGTCTACGATCTCCCGCAATAGCGGGAGCGACGCCTGTGGACGTCGCCCTCTGGGCGACGCGGGAGTTGCGTGATTAACCCGCGCCCCTAACGAATCACCCATTCCTCCGCCCTCCGCAGGTATCTGCTGAGCATACAACCCGGCCGACGCTTTGCGCCCACTGCCCGTTCCCATGTTGTCATCAATCGGCACCGCGAAGACGGCGTAGATCCCATCGAGCGACGCTTTGCGCCCACTGCCCGCTCCCATGTTGTCATCCCGAGCCCGCGCAGACGGCGAGGGATCTCACGTCAGCTCTCGGCATCCGGTTCCAGAACAGATGGACCCATCAGAGCAACCGTGAGATCCCTCGGCGCGCTGCGCCAGCCTCGGGATGACAACGGGCCAAGCTTTTCGTGAGACGCTGTCCATTCCCCCGCGCTTCGCAGAGCGAAGCGTCTACAGGATCAGTCGGCGGCGGCGAAACCGTCCTTGCGGAAAATGGCCCGCGCCCCGAGCAGCGAGCGAGGCGCGCACATTTTGAGTCGGCACGCCTTTGGGCGCGATCTTTTCCCAAAGCCCGGCGCAGGTGAGAGACGCTTCGCCGTAGATGCCCACGGGCACGGTCGAGGGCTGGGAGATGGCGACCTTTTTGATCCGGCCTGCGTCAGATCAGCCGGCTTTTGCAGGCGGATCTGCCGGGCGAGAATGCGGGAAGCATCGAAATTCAGCCGCAATTTCTCGCCGCTCATTTTCTCGTAGGCCGAAGCCACCTCTTTCATCGCGTCGGTCAGGCTGGAAGCGGCGTGGATCGTCAAGGGGACCGCGCGGAGCTGGGCAGCGAGACAAAAGTTGAGGAGCTAAGTGACGATTTGCATTCGGGAACCGGCTTCCGCCGTTCAAAAACACGGCGGGCAGTTTGAGTTTCGAGCCGGAATAACGGACCTTCTCCCAACTCTTAGGCGAACAGGTCCTCGCCGCCATCCGAAATATAAATATGAACGATCGATCTCACTTACCCCACGGCAAAATCAGTCTCCACGGCGACGGCCTCGGCGTGCCTTCGCCGGAGATGGTGGAAAAGCGGGCGCGCGAGATCGCCATGATCGATGAACGCAAGGCCGACGAGTTCACCGACAGCGATTGGGAACAAGCCAAAAACGAGCTAACCGGCGTCGAGCAAGCGCACGCGCCGGAGGCCGACGACGAGGTGGTCGACGAAATGAGCGAGCGCGACGACATCCCGGGCGCGGCCGGGCATCAGGCGCCTAACAATGGTTTCGACGAGGACGTGAACATTGGCGAGGAATTGGTGAGCGGCGGAATCGACGAAGCGGCCCACGACCAGATGGTGGAAGCGCGCCGGGAAGAATTAGAAGAGGAGCGCGAGGAAAGTGAATAACACGGTCGTCGACGAAATCGCCCCTCCAGCCACCTTTGCTCCGCCCCGCGGCGCGGCAAAAGACGATCGCGCCGCCTCCCTTCTTGCCCGCTTCCAGCAGGTGCGAAGTTTTTCCGAACGCCTCTGCGCCACCCTCGAGCCGGAAGATTTCGTCGTGCAATCCATGCCCGACGTCAGCCCGACGAAATGGCATCTCGCGCATACCAGTTGGTTTTTCGAGACGTTCGTCCTCAAGGTTTGGCTGCCCGATTACCAGCCCGAAGTTCCCGAGTACGCCTATCTTTTTAATTCCTACTACAACGCCGCCGGCGACATGCATCGGCGCGATCTGCGCGGGCTCATTTCCCGGCCCACCGTGGCGGAGACCTATCGCTTCCGGAAATCGATCGACACCCACGTCGCCGGGCTTTTGCAGAGCGCCGATGAAACCCTCCTCGATGAGATCGAGCCAGTCTTCGTCATCGGCCTCCATCACGAACAGCAGCATCAGGAATTGCTCGTCACCGACATCAAGCACGTCTTCTCGCAAAACCCGCTGCATCCGGTTTTCCGCGAGCGCGCCGCGGCCGAATCCACCCGCCAGATCGCGCCCGCCGGCTTCGTCGATTTCCCGGAAACGATCTGCGCTATCGGACATGCCGGGAGCGGTTTTAGCTACGACAACGAAAGCCCGCAACATCGCGCGCTCGTCCCCGCTTTTTCCCTCGCCACCCGCCCGGTCACGAACGGCGAATACCTCGCCTTCATGGAAGCGGGCGGCTACGACAAAGCGGAATTCTGGTTGTCGTTAGGCTGGACCACGCTCAACGAACAACGCTGGCGCGCTCCGCTTTACTGGAGCCAGCGCGACGGCGTCTGGTGGAATTTTACCCTCGCGGGTATGGTGCCGGTGGATCTGGCGGAGCCCGTCACCCACGTCAGTTATTTCGAGGCCGATGCTTTCGCCAACTGGAGCGGCGCCCGGCTGCCGACCGAATTCGAGTGGGAACGTGCGGCCGCTGGTCTGCCCATCGAGGGAAATTTCGTCGGCTCGGAAAGATTTCAGCCCGCGCCCGTACAGGCCCAACCTAACGGCACCCTCACGCAGCTCTACGGCGATGTCTGGGAATGGACGCGCAGCGCTTATCTCCCCTACCCCGGTTACCACGCCGCCCCCGGCGCGCTCGGCGAATACAACGGCAAGTTCATGTGCAATCAGATGGTCCTGCGCGGCGGCTCCTGCGCCACTTCCCAGAATCACCTCCGCCCCACTTACCGGAACTTTTTCCAGCCCGAAAAACGCTGGCAATTTACCGGCCTCCGCCTCGCCCGCGATCCCGCATGAGCGAACCTGAGCCAGGCGTGGCGCTGCTCGATCTCGAGCCGGCCGCCTCCGATTTTCTGGAGCAGGCGCTGGCCGGGCTTTCCAGTTCGCCCCGCACTTTGCCGAGCAAGTTTTTCTACGACGAGCGCGGCTCCGACCTCTTCCTGCAAATCACCGAATTGCCGGAATATTATGTCACGCGCACGGAGACGGCGATTTTGCGCGAGTCTGGCGCCGAGATCGCGGAATCGATCGGCGACAATGCCGAGCTGGTCGGCTTCGGCACCGGCGCCGGCTACAAAACGCGTCTGCTCCTTCAGCATCTGCGCAATCTCATTGCCTACGTGCCGGTCGATATTTCGAAGCAGCATCTGACCGAATCGGCTGAAGCCCTGCGGCGCGAAATGCCCGATCTTGAGATCCTGCCGGTCTGCGCCGATTATCTCCAGCCGCTCGATCTGCCCATTCCTTCCCGGAAACCGGATCACATCGCGGTCTATTTTCCCGGTTCGACGATCGGGAATCTTGAGCCCGCAGTGGCACGCCATTTTCTCGGGCGGGTCTGCCGTCTCTGCGGCGCCAGCGGCGGTCTCATCATTGGCGTCGACCTGCAAAAATCGCCGGAAATTCTGGAAGCGGCCTACAACGATAGCGCCGGCGTGACCGCCGCCTTCAACCTTAACCTGCTCGCGCGCGCCAATCGCGAGATCGGCGCGGACTTCGATCTCGCCCACTGGCGGCACCGCGCGGTTTACCATCAGGAGGCGGCCCGCATCGAGATGCATCTCATCAGTACTACGGCGCAGGTGGTGCATCTGGGCGGGCGCGAATTTGAGTTCGCGCCTAACGAGAAAGTGATCACGGAATATTCCTACAAGCACACCGTCGAAGGATTCAGCGCCCTCGCCGCCTCCGCCGGCTTCCGTCTCGCGCAAGTCTGGACCGATCCGGAGAAGCTTTTCGGCGTCTTCCATTTCACCACGCTCTGAACCCGCTCGTTCGACTGCTCGGCGTCAGCAAGAAATTTGGCGCGACGACCGCGCTTTATCCGACCGATCTCGATTTTCCGCCCGGCCTAACGACGGCCCTGATCGGTCCGAGTGGCTGCGGCAAATCGACGCTCCTCCGCCTCCTCATTGGCCTGCTCGCGCCCGACATCGGCGAAGTTCTCTTCGACGGCGCGGCCGTAACCGCGCGCAGCGCGCAGGATGTGCGTCGGCGCGTCGGCTATGTCATCCAGGAAGGCGGCCTTTTTCCTCATCTGACGGCGCGGGCCAACGTCCTGCTTATGTCGCGCCATCTCGGTCGCGCCGCGGCGGAGAGCGAGAAACGCCTGGAGGAGCTTTGCGCGCTCTCGCAATTCCCGCGGGCAGCGCTCGATCGCTATCCGGCGGAGCTGTCCGGCGGCCAGCGGCAACGGGTTAGTCTCATGCGCGCGCTCATGCTTTCGCCCGAAGTGCTCCTGCTCGACGAGCCGCTCGGCGCGCTCGATCCGCTCGTCCGTTCGGCTTTGCAGCGGGATTTGAAGGAAATTTTCGCGCGCCTGCAACAGACGACTATTCTCGTCACGCACGATATGGGGGAGGCTGCTTATCTGGCCGACGAGATCGTCCTCCTGAACGAAGGGCGCATCGTGCAGCGCGGCAGCGTGGCGGATTTGCGGGAACGGCCGGCGAGCGAATTCGTCTCCGAGTTCATCAGCGCGCAAAGGAGCGCGGCCTTTTGAAGATCGCCCTTCTCCTCGTTCTCTGCGCGACCTCGGCCCTGGCGGCCGATCCGATCGTGGTCGGCTCGAAGAAATTTACCGAGTCCTATGTGCTCGGCGCAATCGCGCGGACCGTTCTCGAACGGGCTCATTTTGCCGTGGAGGAGCGGGCCGGAATGGGCGGCACGATCATTCTCTGGCAGGCGTTGCGCGGGGGACAGATCGATCTTTATCCGGAGTACACCGGCACGATCAGCGAAGAAATTCTGAAAACGAAAGGGCCGGTCTCGGAGGAAGAGATGCGGCAACGTCTGGCCCAGTTCGGTGTCGGTATGTCGGCCGATCTTGGCTTTAACAACACCTACGCTCTGGTCATGCGCCGAGCCGAAGCCGCGCGGCTGGGGATCAAAACGATCAGCGACCTGCGGCAGCATCCGAACCTGCAGATTGGGCTGACCCACGAATTTCTCGATCGTCAGGATGGCTGGCCGCCGCTCGTCCGGCGCTATAGCCTCACCATGCCTAACGTGCGCGGGATCGATCACGCCATCGGCTACGCCGCGCTCGCGCAGGGCTCGATCGACCTGAAGGACGCCTATTCGACCGACGCCAAAATTCAGGAGAACGACTTGATCGTCTTGCGGGACGACCAGCATTTTTTTCCCGAATACCAAGCCGTCTACCTGTATCGGTTGCAGCTCGATCCGCGCGCGGTCGGGGCGCTCCGGCAGATGCCGCGGATCGACGAGAAGAAAATGACCGCGCTCAACGCGGCCGCGGAGCGCTCCAAGAATTACGCCTCTGCCGCCGCGCTTTTCTTCGGGGCTTCGCCTAACGACCAGGCGGCGACCCGGCATTTCACCTCGAACATTGGCCGCTGGGTCGGGCGGCATCTCGAGCTGGCCGGTATTTCCCTCCTCTGCTCGATTCTGATCGGCTTGCCCTTGGGCATCGCCGCCAGTCGCGGGGGCGCGCTCGGCCAGAGCATCCTCGCCGTGGTCGGGATGATCCAAACGATCCCGTCGCTCGCCCTGCTCGCGCTTCTCGTGCCGGTGCCGTTTCTCGGCATCAGCGCGACCACTGCGATCGTCGCGCTTTTTCTTTACGGTTTGCTCCCGATCGTGCGCAATACCGCGACTGGTTTGCAGGATATTTCGCCCGCCTTGCGCGACTCCGCGGTGGCTCTTGGTCTCGAACCGGGGGCGCGGCTCCGGAAAATTTTTCTGCCTCTCGCCTCGCCGACGATTCTGGCTGGGATCAAGACGAGCGCGGTGATCAATATCGGCACCGCCACGCTGGCGGCACTGATTGGCGCCGGAGGTCTGGGCGAACCGATCTTGAGCGGCCTGAATCTCAATGATAACGCGACCATCCTGGAAGGCGCGATTCCCGCGGCCTTGCTCGCCCTCCTCGTGCAAGGGGCGTTCGATTTGCTCGATCGCTATCTCATCCCGCGCGGCTTGCGGCTCTAAACTCTAAGTGTGTCATCCCGAGCATAGCGAGGGATCTCGCGGATTATGGTTCGTGGGCCTATGACCTTTGGGCGACCGGGCTAGTCCGTGAGATCCCTCGCTGC
This sequence comes from Chthoniobacterales bacterium, assembly GCA_965217815.1. Classification (GTDB taxonomy): domain Bacteria; phylum Verrucomicrobiota; class Verrucomicrobiia; order Chthoniobacterales; family UBA10450; genus Palsa-1392. The sequence continues at coordinate 1,301,371 of CBDCJI010000002.1, read as the reverse complement.
GCTCGGGATGACACACTTGGCTGGCGGGAGACAAAGAAACGAACTAGGGCAAGCTGTGACCGGAATTCGCTTTCACGACACTGACGTCGGAAGAACTAATCGCGCCGCTCCGGTTCACGTCGTCGCGGAAATTGCTCGCGTCCAGCACCTGACCCGACCGCGCTTTGACGTCCCCCAAATCGGAGGCCGTTACTGATTTGTTTCCGTTCGTATCGCCGACCAGCAGGTTCATACTCACAGTGGTCGCGGACGCCACCTGCGCGAAAGTCCCAGTCACGTTCGTCACACTTACAGCAATTCGTTGGACGTCGGCTACGCCGGTAAGGTTCACAGTCATGGTGTTAGCGGCGAAACTGGGATTCCCCAGGACACTGCCCTGGCCGCTACTAACGGCGGCGTTCCCGCTCACGACATTGTTATTAAAGGTAAAAACCAGGGTGTAAGTGTCGCTCAGGCGACATTCCACGCCTGGTTCCCCCGTGAGCGGCAAAGGAATCCCAAAGCTCTGCCCACCTTGCGTCTGGACCGAGGCCACCGAGAGCACTTCCAGGTCGTCGACGGCGGCTTTGATATCCAACCGTCCATAACCATAGGTGTTATTCGGCGACGCAGGCGGAGAACCGTTGTCACAAGTATTCGACAAAATAGCTACAGCCGTTTTGTTGAGAATATTTTCGGCGAGCGTTTGGTTACGACGGACCGGCGCTTGCGCGGAGAGGAGCAACGCGACCGCGCCCGCGACATGCGGCGAAGCCATGGAAGTCCCGCTTAGATAGCCGTACGAGCTATCGCTATCGCGGAAGCTGGAACGAACATTCGTCCCGGGAGCGCACAGATCGGGCTTTAAGCGCATGCTGTTATCCACCACGACCGGTCCACGGCTGCTGAAACCGGCGATCGTATCCGTCCCGTTATTCAAGGCGCCGACCGTGTAAGTCTCGTCGTAAATGGCCGGCGGATACGCGATCGTGGAGCAGTTCGCACCGTCATTTCCCGCCGCCGCGACGGTCATGATTCCGGCCGCGCGTTGCGCTGCCACGGCCGCTTCCAGGGTGAGCGCCGAGCATCCTTCATCGGTCCCGCAGATCCAGGAATTCGTCGAAACATCCGGAGCTTTGCTGGAATCCCCCTGGCTCGGATCGCCGCCGACCGGATATGGCGCGAGGCAGAATTCGAAACACTCCATGTAGCGAGCGGGCGAGCCGACCCCCTGATCCATATTGCGGCAGCCGATCCACTTGGCTCCGGGCGCCATTCCGATCTGGTTACCCGAGCCGTCATCCCCCACGGCGGTGCCCATGGTGTGGGTGCCGTGGGTGTTATCGTCGCAGGGCACCGGAGAATCCGGACCGCACGAGCCGCCGCCAGAATGGATGGCGTCGTGCCAGTTATAATCATGATTCGCAGCGGTCCCATCCCAACCGCGATAGTGATTTTTGAGCGCGTTATGGGTCCAGCGATAGCCGGTATCCATGCCGGCCACGACGATGCCCTGCCCGGTGTAACCCAGCGCCCAGACCTGCGGCGCATGCGTATAGGCAATTCCCTGCTCGATGCTCGCCGGAGCGCTCGTTTCCTCCGAGACTTCCTCGACCGGAAGCACTTCCGGGATCGCGCGAACCTTGGGATTACCTTCGATGCGCAGGACATCGGGCCGCGCCGCCAGCGCCTGCACCACCGCGGCGTTTGCTTTCACCCAGATGGAATTGACGATGTAAAAAGCGCGATGCTCGATCTTGCGCGCGCGCAACCATTGCAGCAACGGCCCCTGCGTGACCTGGCTCTTATTCCACAAAGCGTCGCGCACGAACCGGCCTTTCTCGGCTTTCGTTTGCAAATTCCGGGCAGCGCTCAGATCCGCCTGGTCGGCCAGGATGATGAGGAATTCCGCTTCCTGTCCATTCGCCGTCTCGCGCGCCACCCAGGGAGCAATCTTACCTTCGTTAGGCCGGCTCAAGGGGCGCGAGGTCGCCACCGCGCCGAAGGCGGCCGCGACCGCGGCGGTGAGGAGGAGGATGGAAAAAAACCGGCGCACCGGGCCGAGATGGGAGCGTGGATTCATTTTCATAGGTTGGGCAGTATGGCAGATTTCCGCCTAACGATCAGCCTTAATTCGTTTCCGCGGCAAATCGGCTCGGGACCAGAATGGCGTCGCGCATCCCATGCAGCAGCTTCTTGTCGGCCGGACAAATGGTGGCGAGCGCGCCTTGCAACTGCGCCCGTTTCTCATCGACGAAATAATAAGGGGACAAACGGATCCGGCCCCGCATCGTCCGCAGCTCCTCCGTCTCCGCATCCCAGTAGGGATGATCGAAAAGCCGGCCTTTGTGGAATTGCTGCATGATCGTCGGCGCACGTTCGAAATCCTTGAGCGCGTCGGCGATCCGCTGCTGCCATTCGGCGTGCGGCAGATCGGCCCCGAGAGCGACGCCCCGGCTGCCCCAGCCTAACGGGGAAAACCCGCTGACTTTGAGGAGCAGATCGCGCTCTTTCTGGCTGAACTGGGCCGCCTCCTCCCAACGGTGAATCTCAAGCCGCGGAATAACCGCGTGCTGTGGCAGCGGCGTCGGATCGAGAATCCAGGTGTAAGGAATCATGCCCTGGAGCTGACGAAAATATTTGTCGCCCAGCTCGCGCCGCCAGAATTCCCGCAACGGCTGCAACCAGAAAAGGGCGAACCACATTTTCTCTTCCAGGTAGGGCTTGAGCGGCGGCGTCACCCGGACATCGCCCTGCTCCGCCGCCTGCAGAAGCGCCTCGATCCCCGGAAGGTTCGGCAAATCGAAAAGCTCGAAGAAGCGATAAACATCGCGCCCCTGCTGAAGCCGATAATCTTCCGCGGAGGCCACCGCCCAGGTGGGGCGAGTTTCCAGCTTGCCTGCTTCTTCTTCCCCGGACCGGCCAACGCGCGCCGACAATTGCCTAACGAGCCACTCCATCTCCGGCCGGTAAGTGGCTGATTCCTCCGAAACCACGACATCGCCGCCCCGCGGCAGGATGCCGGCAAACCCATCCAACATTCCCTCCGCCCCCCCGATCACCTCCGCCCCGAGCCCGGCGTACGTTTGATTAAGCCAGGCCGTCAACCCGATGCCGCCGGGGACCGAATCGATCTCCGCAATCGTCCAGCCGTCATCGGTCAGGACGAGATCGGGGCGAATGACCGCGGGCAAGGCTTCACGGAATTCCTTGCTCCGGGAAAGTTCGACCAGCTCCACGGGTTTGCCGAGATCGAGATAGCGCGCCACCCAGGCCGGTTGCTTGCCCTTGGCGCTCTGCTGATACAGCTGATTGCAGGCGCGCTGGAAAACGAAAAGCTGATGCCCGAGCCGTTCCAGGTCGGCCCGAAATTTCCCCTCAATGGCGAACGGCTCCGGCGAAAGAAGCCAATCTTTCTCGGCGAAAAGGCCTTCGCTGGGGCGCGCTTCGCGCAGAGCCTGCAGTCGGTCGCTCATGGCGTGGCAGGCTGTTCGTTAGGCGAAGTGAGCTTGGGCAGCACTTGCTCGATCGCGGCGCGATTGTCTTCCAGCCAGGGCGGAAGGACGAGCGTTTCGCCCAGCGTCTCCATGGCTTCGTCGACGTGGAAGCCGGGGCCGTCGGTGGCCAGTTCGAAAAGCACTCCGCCGGGTTCGCGAAAATAAACCGACTTGAACCAAAAGCGGTCGATGACCGGAGTCGGCTGAGCGCCACCGCGCAAGACGTCTTCGCGCACGGCAAGTTGCTCGGCTTCGTTCGCCACGCGCCAGGCGAGATGATGGACGCTGCCCGTGCCCCAAGCGCCGCCGCGCGCTTCCGGCGCTTTCTCCAGATCGATGTAGGTGCCCGATTTTCCGTCGCCCACCCCATAGCGCCGCCAGCCATTTTCGACGGCGATTTCGCGAAAGCCCATGGCCTCTTCCAGAAAAGAAGTGACCTCGGCGAGATCCCGCTCGACCAGGCGCGCTCCTTCCAATCCGCGGATCTGATGATCGACTGGAATGGGACTACCCGCCCAGGGAGCGAAGGCCCGGCCTAACGAACTCGCGCTTTCGGTCAGAGCGAGCCGGAGACCGTGCGGATCTTCCAGAGGCAAGGCCCGCTGCCCGAAACGCGTCTCCAGCGGAAAGGTCCGGACGCCGGAGCTTTCCAGGCGCTCTTGCCAAAAATCCAAACTACCGGGAGGCACGGCGAGCGAGACCTCTGTGCTCAACCCGTAACCGTCTCGGGAAGGCGCCAGATCGGCCCAAGGGAAGAAAGTAAGATCGGTGCCCGGATGTCCCTCGGCATCGGCGTAGAAAAGATGATAGGTGCCCGGGTCGTCCTGGTTGACGCTTTTTTTCACCAAACGCATTCCGAGGACGCCGGCGTAGAAATCGAGATTTTCCTGGGCGGGACCAGCGATGGCGGTGATGTGGTGGAGGCCGGCGAGCGTGGACATAGGCAGAGGCTAATCCGCCTTGATCGCCCGCTCAATGTAGCGTCCGCTGTCTCAGCGGATCGCAGGCTCCCAATGCGCTGAGGACAGCGCACGCTACAACGCACCCTAGAACTCCACGCCGGTGGTGAGTTGGAAGACATGGGCCTGGACGCGCAGCGCGCTGCGCGAGTACTCGCCCGCCAGGAGATCACTTTTGCCCACCCTTTGCTCGGTGGGAAGCCGCCACTGCCAGGCGACGTCGACGTGATAACGCCCCCAACGATAACCGAGGCCGGCCGCGACCGCCTGCTCGAAGATGGCGCCGGTCAGCGGCGTCAGGGTCTCGTTAGGCACGGGGCTGCGCCCGTAACTGTAGCCGACGCGCGCGACCAGCTGGTCGACGATGGCGAACTCCGCGCCCGCCCGATAGACGAACTGATCGCGCCAATGCAAAGGGGCGATGTCGGTTAACGAATCGGCGCCGACCACGCCGTTGATCGCGGGATTGCTCCCGTTCTTCAACTCGATGGCGAGCTGGTCGAAAGCGCTGTCCCAATTGACCCAGTCGATCCCGCCGACCAAACGCAACCGCGCGAGAGCCTGCCATTCCACGCCGGCGGCCAATCGCTGCGGTAATTCCGTCCGTATTTCGGCGTCGTAATGAAACGTCGGATCGACTTGAGCGAACCCGCCCCCGAGGGCCTGCAGTTGCGCGTCGGCGTTACCCGCGGCGCGGCCGGTCGTGCTGATCACCGTACGCGGCCGATAGCTCAGGCCGAGCGTCACTTTCGACGAAACCCGCAGTTGCGCCCCGAAATCGAAAGCCGGCGCAAACCCGTCGGTCTCGAGATCGAGGAGCGTTTTGAAACCGCGCAGGACGGGCTGGCTTTGGAAAACGTAGGGCGCATGGAGCGCATTCTGATTGTAAACGAAACCGGCGCTCGCGCCTAACGAGAGCGCCCGCGTCACTTGCACGGCGACCGCCGCGGTCGTGCGCAGGGACAAAATTCGGGAGCGCTGCGTTTGCTCGCCGTAGCTCGTGGTTCCGCCGAGTCCGCCGGGAGCGTCGAAGTAACGCCAATCGGATTCCAGGGCCAGGTCCGGGATCGCGGCCACCGCGAAGCGGACGGGCCACTGCCGAGGAGCGGGAATGGCAAAAGCACCCGCCGCAATAAAGCCGCTCTCGCGCAGCGAGGCGGAGCGCCTCGGTTGCTCAAATTCTCCCCGCAAAAGCGCGCCGGTAAAAGTGACGGCGGCTTCGGGCCGATCGAGCGAGGAAAGCCCGGCCGGGTTGGAATCCATCGCACTGAAGACGTTGCCTTCCTGCGCCGTCTCTTCCCCGCCGAGGGCGGTGCTCCGGGCGTCGGCCTCGCTGTAGAGACTGCTCGCCGACGCCGCGACGACAGAACAAAACCAGCCGAGAGCGATGAAACGAAAATAGCTGCGCACCCCTTTGGCCTAAGCACGCTGCGGGCCGCACGCCCGCACGAAATCGCTAAACGGCGGCCAATTCGCCTTCCTCCCGCCAGAGCGGAAGGCGGACCAGAAAAGTCGAGCCGTCGCCGAGCATGCTCTCACAGGCGACCGAACCGCCCAGGCTTTCCACGAGCCGTTTCACAATGGAAAGGCCGAGGCCGGTGGACGATTCGCCACCGGTCGGCCGCGCGCTCAGCCGGGCAAAACGTCCGAAGAGCTTCTTCTGATCCTCCGCGCTGATTCCCGGGCCCTGATCTTTCACCGCGATCACGACCTCATCGCCCTCCCGCCGCGCCCGGACGAAAACGCACGACTTCGGCGGCGCATATTTAAGAGCGTTCGAAATCAGATTATCGAGCACTTGAATGGCGGTGCCGGAGTCGGTCCGGGCGCACAACTCCCGGGGGATCGAAGTGACAATCTCACTCTCCTTCCGGCTGGCGTGGATCTCACTTTGCCCGACACTTTTCTCGATTAAATCGGCCACCGGACAGCGCTCGCTTTTCCGCGAATGGACGCCCGTCTCGATGGCATTGGCGTCGAGCAGATTCCCAATGAGATCGCGCATCCGCGTGCCGGCGTCATAGATGGAGCGGGCAAATTTCGGGATATTGTCGCCCCGGCGTCCTTCCAGCATGATCTCGGCGTAGGTGATGATGACGGTGAGCGGATTGCGTAAATCGTGCGCCGCGATGCCGAGAAATTCGGTCTTCTCGTTGTTCAAAGTGCTCAGCTTCTGGTTCGACGTTTCCAACTGCTGGAGCGCCGCGATCATTTTCCCGAATGCCTGTTCGCGCCCCCGCTCGAAGATCCAGCCCAGGGCAAAAAGAAAAACGATCAGGCCCATGTAACCGGTGGAATCGACCAAAGGCCGCCAGACCGGATCGTAGAGAATGGGCAAGGCAATCCCCGCGAGGTCCGCGGCGAAAACCGTCGCGGCCGCGGTGAAGGAAATGATCACCCAGATGCCTGCGGCACGTTTCCCGGCCAGCAGGAGGGCGCAAAGAGGGACGCTCGCGAGCCAGGCGATGGCGTGACCGCGCAGGCCCCCTTCGACGTAACAGAGCGCGGTAAAACCAAGCGCCATGATGGCCGCCAAAAAATTTCCCCCGAAGGCGACGGAACGAAAAGTCCGCATCAGAAAAGGCGCGGCGCAAAATCCCAAGCTGGAGACCGCGACGATCCCAAAGCCCCAGAGATGTCCGATAAAAAGGTAAAACGCGGCGTAGAACAGACCGAAGAAGAATCCGATAAAGCCAAACCAGGTCACGAGGCGGGCGCGGCGACCCAGTTCCGGATCGTTCAGGCAATCGTCGAAAAGGAAAGGAGCGACGAGCGGCTGGGTGCGCAACCAGCGCCGCTTCCTCCACCAGGCAAGGCCAGGAGGCGGCGCCGGAGTGGAAGTCGGTGCGGGCGAGTGAGGCATGGTTAGTGCGGATTACTCTCTTCAGCAGCAACCGGGCCGCGCTCCTCTTCCGCCCGCTGCGAGAAAATATTTTCCCGCGCGCCGCCGGCTATTTTTGCTCGAAAATCTCGCTCCGCGCGACCCGCTCGCCCTTCAGCAGCACCACCGAAATGGAGGACAATGCGTGAACGTCCTGCAGTGGATTGCCATCCACGATGAGGAGGGTCGCCTCTTTGCCTTTCTCGATCGTGCCGATGCGTTGATCGGCATGGAGAAGTTTCGCGGCGTTCCGGGTCGCCGCCTGCAGCGCGACCTCCGGGGGAAGGCCGGCGGCCACCCAGAGCTCGATCTCGCGTTGCACCGTGGGGCCATGGAGGACGAGAAAATTACCGGCGTCGGAGCCGGTCACGAGCATCACTCCGGCCTGCCAGGCTTTGCGTAGGTTGCGATTACCCTGCTCCAGTGACATCGGGTAATGCGCGAAACCTTCGCGCATCGCTTTCGTCGCGGCGCCGCTCGCGGCGTGCTCGGTGCCGGTGAGCAATTCCTTGCTCGTGACCTGCTGGACGAGGCTCCGCTTGAGCAGCTCGAGGTTCCCTTTGCCAAAATCGGTCAGCCCTTCGACCACACTTAAGGTCGGATCGAAGGCGATCCCTTTCGCTTTCATTTCCGCGATGGTGGCGTCGGGGATTTCGTCGCGGAAGGATCCGTGCTCGATCGAGTCGGCCCCGATCGCGACGGCGTCGATCACGTCACGCGCGTCGCCGGTGTGAATCGAAGCGGGCAGCTTCCGGGCGTGCGCTTCCTGCACCACCGCGCGCAGAAGATCGAGATTCATCCGGTTAAAAGTGAAGCCCGGCACGCCCGCTTCGAGGATGCCCTTGATCGCATCCACGCCCTTCCCGGCGAGGTCGTCCACCATCTGGCGCGCCTCTTCCGGCGTTTTCGGGATGCGCAGGAATTGCGCGTTGAAGCCCGAGCGGAGCATCTCCGGCATATTCTTCGCGTACTCGGTGCCGTGGCCGCCCTCCGCGGTAAAGAGCGGGCCGCAGAGGAAAAGTTCGGCGCCCAATTTCTCGCCGCTGTTGAAGTGCTGCCGCAGCTTCAACATGTCGTCGACTTTGTCGCCCGCGCTCCGCACCGCCGTGACCCCGCAGTAAAGATAAGCTTCCAGCTCGTGCTCGCTGTTCTTCTCCGGATCGAACTTCGACCAGTCGTCGTAGAATCCGCCCGGACCGCCGAGGTGCACATGCACATCGATCAATCCCGGCAGCACCGTCTTGCCGGCCGCGTCGATCGCTTCAGCGTGGAGCGTTTTCGCATCGGGCGAGCTGCCTTCGTAGATCTCGGCGATCTTCCCGCCCCGCACGAGGACTGCGCCCGATTCGATCACCTTGCCGTTGCCGACAAAAATGCGGGCGTTCTGGATCAGCCAGGAATGGCCGCGCCTCAGATCGCGCGCCAGGAGATGCGCCTTCACGAGATCGTGCTGGCTCCAGGCCTGATAGGCCCCGAGGAAGAAAAAGGGCAGCAGCACCACCAGCACCCAAAGTTTGGCCGAGGCCCGGAGTTTCTCCTCCTTCTCCCAGCGGAAAAGTTTCGCCGCGATAAAAGTCGCAACCGCCGTGGTGACGAGGAGCGCCAGGACCGCCTGCCAGTTGGCGGCGAGCGTTTCGCCCCGCTGCACGATCCCGCCGATCCCGGTCATGAGATAAGTCGCCGGGACAAACTGGGTGACGTTCTGCAGCCAGTGCGGCATGAAGACGATCGGGATGGTCGCGCCGCTCAGGAAGAGCATCGCCATGTAGATCGGTTGAATGAGCAGGTTGCTCTCCTGCGAGGAATTGACCACCGCGGCGATGATCAAGCCTAACGAACGAAAGGCGATCGCGCCGAGACAGACGAAAACGATGAGCGACCAGAGCGCGCTCGGCACCGCCATCCCATAGAGCTGGTGGGCCAGAAAAAGGATCACGAGCACGCTCGGGACGAAGAGGACCACCCCGGTAATCATGGACGCGCAGAGCAGCGGCACCGGCGTGGTCGGCGTGACCTTGTAGCGGCGCAGGATATTTTCCTCGCGCTCCTGGACCGCGCGCATCCCGGCGCCGAAGAGGCCGTTGCCGAGAATCCCGAAGACGATCACCATCGTGACCACCTGGAGAATGGCCGAGCCCTGGTGGGCGTCGAACATCTGCGCGAAGACGAAAAAGAAGAAGAGCGGGAAGAGGTAGTTAAAGAAAAGAACCGCGCGATTCCGCCGGGCCAGTTTCAGGTCGATCTTGAGGAAGGCGAGAAAGGCTTTCATTCGTTAGTCCCGTAACCGCTTGCCCGTGAGTTCGATGAAAACGTCTTCCAGGGTCGGCCGTTTTAACTGCACGTCGCTGATCTCGAGGCCCTGGGCGTCGAGCCCTTTGATCATCTCGACCAGCGTCTTGGCCGGCCGGCTCGAGCTCACGGAAATTTGCCGCCGATCCTCGCTCAGGATGGCCCGGATCGCGTCCGGCCAATTCGGCAGGTCGCCGGGCGGGAGCGGCTGGCCTAACGAAATATCGATGCTCGATTGGGTGGCGCTTTTTTCCTGGAGCTCTCGCGGCGAACCGAGCGCAATGATGACGCCGTTATCGATAATGGCGACGCGGTCGCAGAGCCGCTCCGCTTCCTCGATGTAATGCGTGGTCATGAGGATGGTGCGTTTCTCCGCGCGGAGTTCCTCGACCAGGTCGCGAATCTCCAGCCGCACCTGCGGGTCGAGGCCGGTCGTTGGTTCGTCGAGGAAAAGCATTTGCGGATCGTTAATCAGGGCGAGGGCGAGGGCGAGCCGCTGCTTCTGGCCGCCGGAGAGCGTGACGTAACCGGCTTCGCGCTTCTCCCAGAGCTGGAGTCGCCGCAGAAGCGTGTCCCCATCGAGACGCTTGGAATAGAAGGAACCGAAAAGCTCCATCGCTTCGTAGACCTTAATTTTGTCGGGAAGATTGGTCGCTTGCAGGCAAACGCCGATCCGATCTTTCAGCGCCTGCTTCTGTCGATCGGGATCGAACCCGAGCACCCGCACATCGCCGCCAGTGCGCGGGCGCAAGCCTTCCAGAATCTCCACTGTGGTGGTCTTGCCAGCGCCGTTCGGACCGAGCAGACCGAAGACTTCTCCGGCCTCGACCTCGAAGTCGATTCCCTTTACCGCCTCGAGCGGGCCGTAGGATTTGCGCAAACCGCGCGCGGAAATAACCGGATCACTCATGAACGCTTGTCCTTTCCATCACGTCCTGGAGGGATGAGCTCCTGCGAATCCTCGGCGGCACGCCCGGCCTGGATCACTCCCCGCCGGCGTCGCAGAGCTCCGCCCTCCAAGTGTCGCCGTCGCATTGGTTGAAAAGCAAAGTGCATGACTGACTTTAGAAAACCTCATCGGCCCGCGCCTGACTCGAATTAAAGACGAACGGTTTCTTTCCATGACGAGTGGTCGCAAACCGGTTCATTCCTGGGCTGGCGTTTTCCGCCTAACGAGTTGGAAAAGCCGCACGACCAGAAAGATGAGCGCGCCGCAACCACAAAGTTTCGCGAAAAGTTCGCCGTGCCGGGTGTAGAAAGTAAGCGCGCGCGAGGTCGGCACCGCGACCGTCCCGCTGAGGACGCCTTCGGCAAAAGTGCTGCCGCCGGGAGTGAGCAAGGTCTGGGTGACACGTCCGTATTGATTCACAAAACAGGTCACTCCGGTATTGGCCGCGCGGACGAGCGGGCGGCGAGTCTCGACGCAGCGGAAAATCGCATTATCGAGATGCTGCTCCGAGGCGGCGGAGCGCAGAAACCACCCGTCGTTGGTCACGTTCGCGAGCACGTCGGCGCCGCGCAGGACGAATTGCCGGGTCAGCTCGCCTAACGTGTCCTCGAAGCAGATGAGCGGTGCGACCAGCAGCGGCTGGGTCGTGAGCCGAAAAACGACCGCGTCCTTCCCGCGCGTAAAATCGGAAGGGACCTGATTGCCCACGATCTTGGCGATGAAGGGGACGGTATTCCGACCGGGTACATATTCGCCGAAAGGCACCAGATGCAGTTTGCGATAAACCTGGGCCGGGCCCGCGCCCGCCGGGATGAGGAGGGCGGCGTTGTAATCTCCCTGCCGATCCAGATCGATCGAGCCGAGCAGAAGATCGGTCCGCGGCATCCTTTGCGAGACGCCCATGACAAAGCGAAAATTGCTTACCTCTTCCAGCACCGGCCCCGGCATCGAGCTCTCCGGCCAGAGCACGAGATCGGGCGGCGGCTGGACAGCCAGCGCCAGCCGGGTCATCCGATCGAATTTCGCAAATGTTTTATCCTGAAATGGCTCGGAGAATTTTTCCTCCCGCGGCACGTTCGCCTGCACCGCGGCGACCCGGAGCGGCCGGGTTTGCGGGCGTTCCTGGAGCGCGCGGATGCCGAAGGCGCAGAGGCCAACGATCGCCGCCATGGTGAGGGTAAAATCGAAGTGCGGCCGCTTTTGGCGCACCTTCGTCTCGACGATGAAACGGCGCGCCGTCGCGACCGCGATCACGTTGGCAAAGACCACGACGAAGGAGAGGCCGGCGACGCCGGTGAACTCCGCGATCTGGATGAGCGGAAGCACGCCGTGAAGCGCAACCCCGAGGCCGTTCCAGCCCCAGCCGGAAAACATCCAGCTGCGGACCCATTCGAGCGCGGTCCAGCCGCAGGCCAGGATGAGCGCCAGCCCGAGATTGCGCGTCGAACTGAGCCAGGGAGAGCGCGCTTCCGGCGAGGGATCGTTAGGGGGAGGCCAGGCGTGGCGGCTGCTCGGTACGGTCGCGAGCAATTTCCCGGGCCGAACCAACCCAGCCAGCCATCCCCAGAGCGCAAAATAAACGCCCATGTAAAATCCGAGCAGGATCAGACCGGGCACCGTGACCGTGTACAGCCAGGAGAAGGCGCCCCAGAAAAAGGTCACGCCCGCGACGTAACCGAGCAAAAGATCGCGCACGCCCCGGCGCTTTTTCCCTTCACCCGAAAACCAAATCGCCGCGAGCAGCGGGGCGAGCGCAAACCAGCAGCACCAGGTCCAGCCGAACGGCGCAAAACAAACGGTCGCAAGCGCCCCGCTGGCCAGGGCAGCGAGCCACGGCCACAGTTTTAGCACCCCGCCGGCTGCGCGCTTTCCTTCCACGAGTTCGTTAGGAACGCCGTTGCCGCCGGGCCGGTTTCGCGGCGCGATTGCGCGAAGGATAGACCGCCCCGCGGAGGTCGCGCGAGAAGGAAGGGTTGACCCGAAAGGAAGCGGATTCGACCGCGTCCATGGTGCGAATGTTCACCTTGTTCGCAATCACGTAGCCCTGCGTCATGAGCCCCGAGAGGGTATCCAGAAACTCCGCACTTTCCGCGTCTTCCATTTTATCCGCCAACTGCTTACCGGCGACCGGGCTGCCGCCCAGGCCGATCGTCTTCAGAATCGAAATTTCGCCGCCGTTGAGCGTGATCTCACTCATGCGCCCACTTTGACCGCCTTCGCCCGACTGCGCAATTTTCCTTTAAGGAGATGGAAGTCGGTATACTCCTGCAGTCGCAAGTGGAGGGGACAGCGATGCGAACGGGCGAGCAGCAATTGCGCCCACCCGACGACGGAACCGACCGTCGCTTGCGGCGAGAAATAAGCTTCCCAGGCGGCCCGCGCCGCCTTTCCCATGGCCTCCGCCCGATCTTGCCTGCGCTCGATCAGATTCGGAATTTTGTCCACGTCCTGCTCCCGCACGCGCAGAGAAAATTCTTCCCACCTGGGACCCAGCGGCAATTCCAGATCGTCCGCGACGATCACGGGTACCGCGGCCGCCTCCATCGTTTCAAAGACGCGGACCGAGGCCGGACTTTTCCCGCGTGGGCACACGACAAATTTGGAGCGGCGCGTTACTTCCCGGAACATGGCGGAGAAATGATCTTTCTCCGGTCTTTCCCACCAATACTGCTGGTCGTTCTTCGATGATGAATCGATCACCACGCCCCGCTTATCCTGCCACTGCACGATTTTTTCGCGGAGCGGATGCGTGCGCGACGAACCGACGAAAGAGAAAAGAACGTCCTTATGTTGCAGCTCGTCCGGCGCGAACAAGAATTTGTGATAATGGGTCGAAATATAATGCGCGGGCAGCGCCCACCCCTGCTCAATCCACCGCTGCTGAGCGCCGGGATACAATCCCCGCAGCGCCGGGAATTGATTACTATCGAGACAGTAAACCAGCAGTTTTGCGGCGAATTTTCGGTAGATGGGGCTGCGTCGCAGCGTCTCGAAACAGCGGCCGTAGCCGGTAACTTGGATGGGAGCGAGAATGATCTCAGCCGACTCAGGATCAGGCGCCAGCGTGTGGGCCGTGTGGGCTTGAAGCGCGAAGGCCGCCCGCAACTCCTCAAAGCCGGCCCCCGCCAAAGGCGGAAGGGAGCGCGTGACATGATCTGGGGGCAGGAGGTAGACTGGGATGGCAGGAGGAGTCGGTAGCATGCGGGGGGACCAGGACTAACGAATCCTGGCGCGCGCCACCAGCTAAATGTTCATCCCTAAAAGTTCATCCCTTCCGGCGCCCTGCATTCACCCGCCCACTCCCATTTTGTCATCCCGAGCCCGCGTAGACGGCGAGGGATCTCACGTAAGGTCTCGGCGCACGGGTCAAGGAAGATCAACCCATCAGAGCATCCGTGAGATCCCTCGGCGCGCTGCGCCAGCCTCGGGATGACAGAGCACCCGGTTTTTCCGTGGGAGGGTGACCGCCCCCTGGGCAGAGCGACGAGGCGTCTACCGCGCGACCCGCTTCTCCGCGTCCTGCTGCAACCACTCCCAGAGCGCATCGAGGCGCTCGTTCACTTCCGGCTTGAGCGCGGCCAACTCCTCCGGGAAAACTTCGCCTGTTCCGAGCGCCGTTGCGCGAATAGGTAATACTTGATCTTGGGCTCCGTCCCCGAACCCCGCACCGCGATCCGGGTTTTATCCGCCAGCTCGAAGATGAGCATCTTTTCTTTCGGGATTTCGTCGCCTTCCACGTCGCGATACGTTTCTTGCTCGAAATTTTTCACCGCTGTCACCTCGCTCCCCAGCATCTCTTGAGGCGCGGCGCTCACGTAGGAAGCGAGCAACTTCTGAATCTGGACCGCCCCTTCCGCGCCTTCGAAGGTGAGGGCGGCGTTCTTCTCCGCGTAGTAGCCGACCTCGGCGTAAATCTGATCGAGCAATCCGTCGATCGTTAGGCCAAGCGATTTCGCGGAGGCCGCCACTTCGCAGAACATCGCGGTCGCCCCATTGGCGTCCTTGTCGCGGATGAAATCCGCCCCGCTGTATCCGTAACTTTCTTCGCCCCCGAAAATGTAAAACGAGGAGTGCTCGAGCCGCAGTCGGCGCGTTTCTTCCTCGGGCAGGTCGCGGTATTTCTTCTGCACCTCTTCGGGAAGGGCGCGCTCGTACTTGAGCAATTTCGCCCCGATGTATTTGAACCCGGTGAGCGTCTCGACACAGCGCAGGCCGAACTTTTCCGCGATCGCTTTTTGTAGATCGGTTGTGACGAAGGTCTTGATGATGACGCCGCGGCTGGCGTTGGCGGCGTTGAGCACCCCCTGGGCGAAGAGCGTTTTCGCCCGGTAATAAGCGATGAGAGCGCCGATCTGATTCCCGGTGAGCAATTTCATCTCGCCCGCCGCGCTCCGCACCGCCACCCCCATCCGGTCGCAATCCGGATCCGTCGCGATGACGAGGTCGGCCTCTTCCTTCTTCGCCAACTCGAGGCCGAGCTGGAGCGCTTCGGCATTTTCCGGGTTGGGCGATTTCACGGTGGGAAAGCGGCCGTCGAAACCATCCTGCTCCGGGACGACGGAAAATTTAAAGCCGAGCCGTTCCAGGAGCGGCTTGATGATGACGCCGCCGGTCCCGTGGATGGGCGTGAAGACGATGCGCAGGTTGTTCTGCGCCCGCACCAGCTCGGGGTCGAGCACGAGCGTCTGCAAGCGCGCGAGGTAGGCGTTGTCCACTTCGCGATTCAACGTCGTCACGGTCCCCTTCTCCGGGCTCGTCGCGGACACGTCGGCGGCGTTGACCTTGGCGATGATGCCGCTGGCATGCGGCTCGACCACTTGCGCGCCGTCGCTGAAGTAAACTTTGTAGCCGTTATCGTGCGGCGGATTATGGCTCGCGGTGATGACCACGCCGGCGCTGGCCCGCAGGTAACGGACGGCGAAGGAAAGTTCCGGCGTCGAGCGCGGTCCGTCGAAGACGAAAGCGTCGCAACCGTTCCGGGCTGCGATGTCCGCGGCCAGCTTGGTGAATTCCCGGGAGAAAAAACGGGGGTCGTGCGCGATGACCAGTTTTGGTTTTCCGTTCTGCGGCTCGCGCGCAAACCATTCCCGCAGGTAATCGACCAGGCCCTTGGTGGCGCGACCGACGCTATCGAAGTTCATCGCGTTCGTGCCGACGCAGGGAAACTCGGGACGGCCGAGATCGTTAGGCGTGCCCCGCTCGGCGGCGGTCACGATCTTGCCGATGGTGCGCCCGCGGATGCCGCCGGTCCCGAACGCGAGGGTGCGAAAGAAGCGGTCGTTCAACTCCGCCCAGGCGCCCGCCTGGAGCAGCTCGGCGATCGATTGCGTGACCACCGGCCCGGTCGCGCCCTCGAGAGTCCGGCGAATGTTGGTGGCGCTGGACTCAAGTAATTTTCCGGCGGCTACCGCTTCTTCGATTGTGCGCTGCTCGTCTGCCATGGCTCGACTTTTCGGGCGGGCCGGAACGTTTGCAAGACCCGAAAGGCGTCGGCTCAAGCCGGGCGTTCGAGCGCCGTCTCGCGGCGAAGGGTAAAACGATTGTTAGGCGTTTCCCAAAGCCGGAGGCGGACGAGCCGCTCCTTCAGTTGGCGGTCAAACTTCGGCCAAAGCGCGCGCACGATGTTTTCGCCCGTCGAGGGGCTGCTGCGGAAGGCGTCGGTCTCGAGGTCGAGATGTTTATCCTGCCAGGGGCGCAAGGCCGTCTCCACGCCGTCCAGCAAGTCGAGAAAATTGTAGAGGGTGCCGCTCCGTTCGTCGTAGGCGCCGCCGATGGTCGCCTCAGTAAGATAGCGATGACCGTGGCCGCGCGGGTTGTTGCACTTGCCGTAAAGTTTCAGATTCTCCGCCTCCGAAAGTTCGCCTGCGTGCAGACGATGCGCCGCGCTGAACGGATGGCGCAGGCCCAGAAAATACTCCCCAGTCCGCCAGTATTCCGCGAAAAAATCCTCCCGCTCATGCAACCGCACCCGCTCGATCGGCCACTCCGCCGCGACCCGCTCGTAAAGATATTGCGCCAGGCTTTCGGTCGTCATTGGCCGGTTCGTTAGGCCAGGAACTTCGTGGTTGAGATTTTTGTGATCGAGTTCCGCGCGCAGCTCCTCGAGGAATCGCGCCAGCCCTGGAGGGACGCCCTCTGAGGCGTCCCAGTCTCCAACCGGGGACGCCACAGAGGGCGTCCCTCCAGTCGTTCCAGGGGCGGAACGGCGAAAGGTAAAACGCGCCCGGTAATGATGCCCATGCCCGAACGGCGAGGCCGCCACTCCGAAGAGCTGCTCGTTTTCCTGCGCGCTGAGCTGCGGCGACATGGTCTGGCGCGCCGCGGAAAATTCCAGCCAATGATTTTCCTCGATCGCTCCCCCCGCGTAAAAGGTCGCGCTCCGTTCCGGCGCTTCCTGCAGGTGACACGCGACCAGCTCCGCGCTGAGATCGGCAAAGAGCGGCGCGACTTCGAGGAACAGCTGCCGCGCCAGCTTCTCCGTCGTCGGGGGCAGCTTGCGAAAAGCCGGGTGATCTTCGTTTAAAAACTTGTGATCGAAATGCGCCTGGAGCACTCCTTCCACCCGCTGCTTGATCTCGCTGATGTTTACGAGCATCCCGTTAGCCGGATCGACCGTGCCGGTGAGGATAAAAAACGCGACGTAATTGCGCCCAGTCCCGTAACGCGCGGCGCTTTCCGCGCCGAAGACGGCGCGATTCCGCTCCTCCGACCAGGCGGGAACGAAGAGCCGCCGGGAAGCGGAAAACTCCAGGCGTTTGCTGACGGTCAGCAACTGCATCGCGTCTTTACTGGCCGAGGAGGGAGAGGAATTCGCCGCGGGTGCGGGCGTCCTCTTTGAAAACTCCGCGCAAACACGAGGTCTTCATCACCGAATTCTGCTTCTCCACTCCGCGCATCATCATGCAAAGATGCTTCGCCTCGATCACCACGGCCACGCCCGTTGGGTGAAGCGTTTCCATGAGCGCGTCGGCTATCTGGGTGGTGAGTTGTTCCTGGATCTGCAAACGGCGCGCGAAGACATCGACGATCCGCGCGACCTTGGAGAGGCCGATGACTTTGCCATCGGGAATGTAGGCGACATGGGCGCGGCCGATGAATGGGAGCAAATGGTGCTCGCACATCGAGTAAAGCTCGATGTCCTTGACCATCACGATCTCGCTCGCATCGGAATGGAAGATGGCGTCGTTGACCACCTCCTCGACCGACTGGCGGTAGCCCTGGGTGAGGAACTCAAAGGAACGGGCGGCGCGGCCGGGAGTTTTGAGCAGGCCTTCGCGATTTCGATCCTCGCCGATTTCCTCGAGCAACTTGCCGAAAATTTCCTCCATCGCGCGGAGCCGCTTTTCCTGCATGCGATCCGGTTGTCTCGTGAGGCGCTCGGAGGTGTCGAATTCGTTATCCTGCACGCGCCCAGTTTAGCGGAGAGGAAGCCCGGCGACAAATGCTGTAGACGCTTCGCTCTGCGAAGCGCGAGAGTGGCGTCCGCCTTTTGCGGAGGACGTCACAGCAGAATAACGCCGCGCCTCAAGAGTCGCTGTTAGCGTTATGCCTGACACCGCCTTGCGTTCGCTCGCCCACTCACAAGTTGTCATCCCGAGCCTGCGTAGACGGCGAGGGATCTCGCGCAAGGTCTCGGCGTCGTTCTTCAGGACAGATGAACCCATCAGAGTGGACGGGAGATCCCTCGGCGCGCTGCGCCAGCCTCGGGATGACAAGCTCCCCGCTCTTCGCGACACGCTAAACACACACCTCTACTTCGGCCGCTCCAAGATGAAGCGATCCGTCGTGCGGGCGTAAAATTGCGCGCCCATTCTCCCGATGGTGTCGAGCTTCGCCGGATCGATTTTCCCAGCGGAATCGAGGACCCGCTCCGCCACGTGGATGAGCAGGATGGTTCCGAAGACCACGTTCCCGGCGAGCGCGCCTTCCCCGATGCGGACGATCTGATGCAACTTGCACTCGAAACTGACCGCGGATTCCTCCACCCGCGGGGGCCGCACCTTTTCCGAAGCGATCGGGGTCACCCCAGCCACCGCAAACTCACTTTCGCCGTAGGGAAGTTCCGCGGAAGAACGATTCATCGGCTCGCGCAAATCGTAGGAGACGAGGTTGACTACAAACTCCGGGACCGCTTCGATGTTGCGAAGGGTGTCCTTCTTTTCGCCGTGGCGGCTATTCGCGACGGAGAAGAGAAGCGTCGGTGGATGGGCCGTCACGCCCTGGAAAAAACTGAACGGCGCCAGGTTCGTTAGGCCAGCGGCGTTCACGCTCGAGACCCAGGCAATGGGTCGGGGCGTGATCGTACTGATCATCCACTGGTAGAGGTCGGGCAACGCGATCTCGCTCGGGTCGATCTTCACGCTAGCGCACTCTTTTCCAACTAGGCGCCGGGACGCGACCAGGTTCGCCCTGCGAGCGCCCGTCTAAGTGCATCGCACTCGTTAGTCGAGCCAGCTCAGCGGGTACTGCGGGTCGTCGAGTTTCACCGCTTGCTCGGTTAACTCCAGCGTGTGCTGAGTGTCGAACATGACCGCCAACTCTTCTGTGCGCTCGGCATCCTTGCTCGCCATGATCGTTCCCGGATGCGGCCCGTGCGGGATGCCCCGCGGATGCAGGGTGATGGAGCCGGCTTCGATGCCGCGCCGGGAACCAAAGTTCCCGCGAACGTAGAAGAGCACTTCATCCGCTTCGACGTTATCATGCACCCAGGGAATTTTGACCGCTTCGGGGTGGGTATCGAGCAGCCGCGGAGCAAATGTGCAGACGACGTAGCCGCGAATCTCAAAGGTCTGATGGATCGGCGGCGGCTGATGCACTGTGCCCGTGATCGGCTCGAAGTCGGCCGCATTAAAGGTGTAGGGATAAACGTAACCATCCCAGCCCAAGACATCGAAAGGATGATGCGCGTTGACTACTTTCGTTAGGCGCGGCCCGTCTTTGACCAGAATCTCGACGTCTTCTTCCCGGTCGATCGTGAGCAGCTCGGTCGGGCCATGGAAGTCGCGCTCGGAATAGGGAGAACCCATCCGAATCTGGCCGTCGCTATTCATGTAACGCCGCGGGATACGCACCGGTCCGGCCGATTCCAGCACCAGGTAATCTTCCTCTTGCGGATCATCCGGCACGAGCCGGTAAGTAATCCCGCGCGGGATGACAATGTAGTCCTCCGCCCGATAAGGCAGCTTCCCGAACATGCTCTCGACCACGCCCTGGCCCTTGAAGACGAAGATGATCTCGTCGGCGCCGCCATTTTTGTAGTATTCGAACTTACCGTAACTTCTCTCCGGCTTGCAGCGATAGGCCACCATGTCCTCGTTGAAGAGGATGGGAATACGACCGGTGTAAACATCGCCGCGCCGCGGGATATCCGCCGTTTTGAAATGGTGATGGCGCAACGGGCTCTCGGCCGCTTTCACCAGCTCCTCGCACTTCAGTAACTCGACGCTCCGCACCCGAGTGGGCGGGCGGATGTGATACATGATTGAGTACGCTTCGTTGAATCCTTCGGTGGTGATGACATGCTCGTAGGCAATGCCTTCATTCTTATAGCCCCCGTTGGAGGAGCCGTTGCGGTGAAACCAGATATGATGTTTACGGGGGATTTCTCCGAGTTTCTGATATTGCGGCATAGCTGATTTTCCTTAGAGGTTGCCCCGCAGTTCCTGCTCTTTCTCCAGGGCCTCGAAGAGGGCTTTGAAGTTACCCTTGCCGAAGCTCTGTGCGCCTTTGCGCTGAATGATTTCGAAAAACAAAGTCGGCCGATCTTCCACCGGCTTGGTGAAGATCTGCAGGAGATAACCTTCGTTATCCCGATCGACCAAAATGCCCAGACGCTTCAGCGGCTCGAGGTCTTCATCGATCGGGCCGACGCGGTCGAGCACGGTATCGTAGTAGGTCGTGGGGATATTAAGGAATTCGACTCCGCGACTTTGCAGATCAGTCACGGTCGCGACGATATCCTTGGTCGCAATGGCCACGTGCTGGACTCCTTCGCCGTCGTAGAAATCGAGATATTCTTCTACCTGAGATTTTTTCTTTCCTTCCGCCGGCTCATTGATCGGAAACTTGACGAAGCCGTTGCCGTTACTCATGACCTTGCTCATGAGGGCAGAGTATTCGGTCGAGATATCCTTGTCGTCGAAGCTGAGGATGTTCCGGAAGCCCATCACCTCCTCATAAAACTTCACCCAGGGATTCATCTGGTTCCAGCCGACGTTACCCACGCAATGGTCGACATACTGCAGCCCACCGTCCGGCGGGTTGTAGGCCGACTCCCATTTGCGAAAGCCCGGGATAAACAAGCCGTGGTAGTTCTTGCGTTCGATGAAGAGGTGAATGGTTTCGCCGTAAGTATGGATGCCACTGATCACGACTTCGCCGTCAGCGTCGGTCAGCGTCGTCGGTTCCATGTAACTCTTCCCGCCGCGCTTCGTTGTTTCATTCCAAGCCGAAGTCGCATCCTCGACTTTAAGGGCGAGGAATTTCACCCCATCGCCGTGCTGGTAGATATGATCCGCGATCGGATTCTTCGACCGCAACGGAGTGGTCAGGACGAAAGTGAGCTTGTTCTGCCGGATTGCATAACTCACCCGATCCTTCAGGCCGGTTTCAGGGCCGGCATAAGCAAGGCTTTGGAAGCCGAAGGCGGTTTTATAAAAATGCGCCGCCTGCTTCGCGTTGCCGACATAAAACTCGACGTAATCGGTTCCGTCGAGCGGAAGGAAATCGGCTTGGGCGGATGAGGCGGGTTGCGGGGTTGCTTTTGGAGCTTCGATCGTTGTTTCCATAATCAGGTCTTTCGTTGACGCACAAAATAGCAGCGGCCATTCTTTCGGCGCGAGGTTTAACTATAAATCGTCGCTCGTCTGCCGCAAGGCTGGGCCCTACCGGCGCGGCCCGGGCGGGAGGAAGCGCAGGATTGCCTGTCGAGCACGAGCTCGTGCTCGTGCAGATACGCTTTCCCAATGGCTGGAAGGCGGAGCAGCCTCTTCAGTTGCTCGCGATCTCTGGCGCGAGGTCGGCGAGGATTTTCTCGAAGCGCGGATCGCCGCGCAGCGGATCCCATTGCGGCTGCAGTTTGAGCAAGCCGTAGCTGAGATCAGCCGGGACGCGTGCCACTGTGGTGATCAGTTCGATAGCCTGATCTTTCTCGCCAGTCCATGCACAGATTTGAGCGAGGTTTGCGGTCAGGCCCGTGCCTCCGAGGGCGTCTTTTGAGACGGGCAACAGCTCGCAGGCGCGACGTCCCTCGCGCAGCGCCTCTTTCGTTCGCCCGAGGCCCGCGTCGATCATACCCAAAAGGCTGAGAGCCTGGGCAAAGTCGGGCTGGTTCTCCACAGTTTTCGCGACGCTGCCGCGCGCGGCGGTAAAAGCAGCTCGCGATTTGGCTGCGTCATCCTGCCAACGAGCGACTACACCCTCCCAATACGCGTGGGGATAATTCACACCGTGGTAGGCGACACCACCGCGCGGATAATTCTGAAGCATCCGTTCAGCAGCGGCGTTCGTTCGCTCGCAAAGGCTGTAGAACGGATCTTCCAAATCAGGCGCGGCGTTCGGATCTTCAGCAATGAGCGCGGCCAGCGCGGTCTGATAAGGTTTGATATCCCCCCGCCAATCGAGCGCAACCTCCGCTCGGGCGATTCTGGTAAATGGATCGCCCGGCACAATCGCGAGCGCGCGGTCCCAGGCGCGCTCTGCGTCCGCGTAGCGGCGCTGCGGTTGATAGGTCAAAGCCAGTTGCTGGAAATACAGAAAATTACGCGGGTCCAACTCGACCGCTCGCTCCATGTTCTGGGTGGCTTCATCCCACCGACCCTCGCGGCACGCGGCATAGCTGGCGTATTCGAATACCTCAGCATTGTTCGGCAGCGTGCGCCGGGCGATCGCCAGCTCGTCGCGGGCGCGCGAGAAATCGCGGAAGCCATGATAATAATAATAAGCCAGAGCAAGGTGAGCTTCGCCCGCATCAGGATGGAACCGGAGGGCCCCTTGCACGGCCGCCTTCGCCAGTTCCAGACGGGCCGGGGTGTGGTCGTGGCCGAAAAAGTAGATCTCGCCATGCACCTTGCTCAACAGGCACCAGGCGTGCAGGAAATGGGGGTCGCGGGCGACTGCTTGGTCTAGCAAACGCGCGGCTTGGGGCAGCTTTTCCATTGCGCCAAGGTTGCTGGTGGTGTCGGCGTAGAGTGCCCGGGCACGCTGAAAGAGTTCGAAGGCGCCGAGATCCGTCGTCGCCGGTCTTTCGATCGCCGCCTTCTCGCTCGGGGAGAGCTTCGCCTGAAGTTGAGCGACGATCTGCTCGGCGATCTTGCTCTGGATGCTAAAGACGTCGCTCAGATCGCCCTCGTAACTTTCGGCCCAGGATTGCTGGCCAGTGCGCACGTCGACCAGCGCCGCTGTCACCCGCACTTTGCCTGCGCCGCGACGAACGGTTCCCTCGACAATTTTCGAGACCCCGAGTGCCTGCGCGATCTCATGCAGGTTGCGCGTGGCGGCGTCTCGATAACCCTGGACGCTCGTCCGGCTGATTACTTTCAGATCGTGGATCTTCGCCAGATTCATCAGGACCTCGTCCTGCACCCCGTCAGCGAAAAACCTGTTCGCCTTCTCCTCGCTGAGATTTTCGAAGGGGAGGACGGCGATGCTTCGATCAGCCTCCGCTGACGCGCCCCGCCCGGAACGGACCCGCTGCCCGAGGAGTACAGCGACGACGACGAGGAGGATGCCGATAACGAAAAAATCAATCTTCCGTCCGGTGCGGTGCGTGATCGATTCGTGAGGCGCCACTTCTTCCGTCCGTTTCAGCCCTTCCGGTGTGAGCTCGAAAATCCAGGCGAAAGCAAGTGCAACCGGCAGGCCGAAGAGCAGACTTAGGATCACCAATCGCACTACCCAACCGGGGATCTCGAAGAACGGGAAAACCTGAGTCGCAACCTGAACGAGCAACCAGCCGACGACGAGGTAGGCGACGGCCACGCGGTAGACGTTGCGCCGCTTCAGTTCCGCGATAAACCCTTGGGTCTTCACCAACGTTCCCTTCTCGGCCAACCACTATGGACCCGCCTCGAGCGGCTGGGAATATTAAAACGCGAAGCCGATGCTAAAATGGAATGCGCCGAACGCTTCATCCGGGCGCGGGCTCGGGTTCACTCCGTAATCGAGCCGGATCGGGCCGATCGGCAGGTTGTAGCGAAGTCCCACGCCGACGCCGTAGCGCAGGTCGTTCAGTCCCGGGTTGCTCGCCTCCGGCAGGAGGTTGCCGGCGTCCACGAAGACCGCCCCTAACAATTCGCCGTAAATCGGGAAGGTGTATTCGGCGTTGAAGATGGTGTAATACTCGCCCCCGATCGGGTTGCCGTTGTCGCTCGGTCCAAGCTCCCGCTCCGCGAAACTGCGCACCGTCGTGCTGCCGCCGATGAAAAAGCGCTCATCGATCGGGATGGCATAGGCCTCGCTCCGGCCCGCAGTGTCGAGCGGATAAACAATCCCGGCACGCGCCCCGAAGGCGAGCAGACTGCGCTCGAACCATTTCTGGAGCGACGATTTTTGCAGGTTCTCGCCGACCAGCAGCGGGTTTTCGGGGGCAAACGAAAGATAGTAGCTGACCCTGCCGGTAGCTCGGAGGAGGTCGATCTCACTCCCAAGCGCACCCGTCGCCAGATCAACGGTGTTGTCGAGGACGAAGCCGCGCGGCGCGACCAGCGGCTTCTTCCGCAGATCGAGCGTCTGGGTGAACCCGACCGTAGTGACGAAATAACTGGGGTCGCCGAGAAAGATGGGATCGATCGACGCGCTCGTGATCTCCACGTGGCGGCCGCCGAGGACAAGCCCGAATGAGTAAGCCTTCGTAAATTGACGGCTCAGCGTGACCTGACCGCCGAGCTCGAACTTCGAGTAGCCATCGTAATCAAAGGTGAGCGCAGAGAGCCGCGTCTTGAACGCGAACCCGGTGTTAAAGAGATACGGATCCTCAAACACGATATCCGCCTTGTAACTCCGTTGGGTGTATTCGATCGAGGTGGTCACCGGCCGGCCGTAGCCGAAGAGGTCGCGGTTCGCGTAGGAGACGCCGACGATCGCCCCCTCGTAGGTGCCGTAGCCGATGGAAAATCCGAATTCCTGGGGCTTGGCTTCTTCGACGTTGATATCGAGCCGCAGCTGGTTGCCATTTACCGGGGTGGGGTTAATCCGGACGATGTTGAAGAGGCCGGTGCGAGTTAACTCGCGAAACTTCCGATCGAGTGTCTCCGGGCTGTAGGGTTTGCCGTGATACTGCTTGAAGCGGTTGACCAGATAGCTCGGGCGCAACTGCTGCGTCCCGTGCACGGTGATGCCATCATAGTAGTAAACAGAGCCCGGGTCGATGGTCACCCGCACCGGCACATGCCCATTGAGCGCAAGCGTGGGATCCGCCGTTCCGTCGACTTTGACCGCGTAGTAGCCGCGCGTCTTGTAATAGGACTGGATGCGCCGGGAGATATCTGCCAGGCGCGCCTCGGTGTAGGGCTGACGCAGCAGATCGAGAATCTGACCGCGCAGTGCCTCCCCACCGTAGATCGTGGGCCCGACGAAGTTGACGTTGCCGAAGAAATACTTCCGCCCTTCGTGGATGACGAGCTGGGCCCGGACCAGGTCGGCTTGCACGTAGCTGTAAGTAGGTGGCTCGACCACCGCCTCGACGAAGCCTTCCGAGACATAGAAACGCTGGACCAGGTCAGCGCCCTCCGTGAGCTGACTGGGCACGAAGGGCAGCCGGCCTTTCCCGGTCGCGTCCCCTTCGCGAATGGGGCTGACCACGTAGTCGAAAAGCTTATCCGTCGGAATCTGCCGATTGCCGATGAACTGCACCGTCTCCAGGCGAACGAGCGGCCCTTCTGAGACATCCAGCCGCAGGCGATTTCCGGAGATGGTGTAGCGCACGTTAACCTTGGCGTAGCCGTGTTTCTTGTAATAGAGGCTGAGAAAAAAGGCCGCGTCATCGCCGCGGGCGCTGCTCAGGCCATTTTTGGCGATGAAGGTCAGCTGCTCCTTGAGCTGCGAGCGCAGCGTCTGGTCGTCGTAGGCGACATTGCCGCGGATCTCGACGTTCGCCTCCTGCGCGACTTTCTCTTGCTCCCGGGAAGCTTCTTTCTTGGCTTTCTCCTTCTGCTCCTGCTCCGGCAGCTTCACCGCGGTCTGGGCACAGACTCCTATGCTCGTTAGGCAAAGACACCCGGCGATGAAGACGAGTCTCTTCATCAGCGGAAACGGATCACATACTTCACCAGCCCGCGGAAAGAGCCGGCCACGCCGATGTCGCCGATGAGGAGGAAGCGGTCGCTCAGCTTATACTTGGCGGTCGCCGTCTGCTCGCCGGTCTGCGTGTTGGTGCCGCTGTATTCCACGCTCAGGCGGTTGAAGATCGAATCGGTCTTCGGCTTCTCATCGCCGGTTTTGTGGAAGACCTTCCGGTAAAGTTCTTTCCCGAGGAGGAGCAGCGCGCGGCTCGCGAGGACGTTGCCGCCAGAGAGACTTTCGCGGGTCACGCCGGTGGCGAGGAGCGAGATGATGTCCTCCTGCGGGAGCGGCGGCTCGCTGCTGAAGACCGCCTCGGGTTTGAGCGCCGTCCCGTAGACGTAGACGTGGATCGTGTAATCCTGGATCAGGGACGAGCCTTGCAACTCGATCTTGGGATTCAGCGGATCGTCCGGATCGAAGTAGAGAAAGCCGAGCTGGATCGTAAGCGTGCTGAACGGCAGTGTGGCCTCGAAATCCTCCAGCCGCACCTGCCCTTGCAACTGCGGATGCAGTCCGGTGCCGGCCAGCTTCATATCGACGATCGCTTTGCCGGTGGCGAGATTCCCGCGGATCAGGAACGGGTCCTTGCTCTTGATCACGACGTCGAACTTCCAATCGCGCAGCGGCGGATTCGGAAACGAGAGGGACGGCGCGGCCGAGGGCGGCTCGGGGAGCGGCGCCGGGCGGCCCGGCAAGCTGATCGGGATGATGTCGATGTTCTTGAGGAAGCGGCTATTCGTCGTCAGCACCTGGCCACTTACGCTCGCGCTATTGATCGGGCCTTCGACTTTGATGTCAGCGTCGACGCGCGCGGTCAGGTTATCATTTCGCGCCACGAGCACGCTGTTCGCCTTCAGGTGGAGATCGAAATTCGGCTCGGTCAATTTCGGGAGCGAGATGCTACCGGAAAGTGTGAACGGCCCGCCGGCAAGATCGCCGCCGAAACGGTCAAAGCGCAGGCGGTTGTCGCGGAAGTTGAGCTGCGCCTTGAAATTAGTCAGCGCTGGGAGAGTCGCATTCTCGAAGCGCGCGACGTTGATATTCATGTCGGCCGCGCCGCTCAAGGCCGGATGCGCGATCGTCCCGCCGACGTCGACATTGAGCGCGAGACTGCCGTCGAGCTGACGGAAAGCGGGGACGAATTGCCTAACGAAATTGATCGAGCTGCGCGGCATCTGGATTTTCGCCGAGACGGGAGTCTGCTCGTTCAGTTTCTTCTTCGCGATCACCTCGGAGACGTTGAGCGGCAGATTCGCGGTGAGCTGGATCGGTTGAATTTTCGGTTGGGCGATCTTGCCCTCCACCCGCAGTTGGTTGTTCTGCAGGCGCATGCCGATGTTGATGTTCGCTGGCTCGAACTGCGCCGCGGACTTGGCCTGCAGGCTCTGCAGTTGCAGGTCGAGATTTGCCTGCAACTGATCGAGCGGCCCCTGGGCCTCGAGCTTCAGGCTGAGGGAACCCGCGACCGGCGGCTCTTTTCCGAGATCTTGGAAGAGCTTCGCGAGATCAAGGTTCTCCGTCTGGAGATTGATCGCCACCTTTCCGTTAGGCGGAAAGAGCGGGCGTCCGCTCCCCAGGTTGCTCCAGACGAAAGGAATCGAAGCGGAAGCGCTGGCATATTTCGCGGTCCCTTGATCGATCTGAATCTTGCTGATCGAAAGGGTGGAATCCTTTGCTTCGAGGATGGCCTGAAAGATGAGCTTATCGCTCGCCAGATAAATGATCGGGACCTGCAACTCCTGCGGCGTGTAGTGCGCCTCGACGTTGGCCTGCAACTTCTTCAGCTCGGCGTAACGGCCTTGCTCGAGCTTGAGCTTGAGGTCGCCGGTGTTCTGGAAAGTCGAGATTTCGCCCTGCCCCTTCCAATTCAAAACGAGCGAGCCCGCCAACGGCGTCTTCTTTGCCGGAGTGGCGAGGAGCGGCTCGAAGGTCGAGAGATCGGCCAGATTCGCGGTCGCGGCGCCGGTGTAGCGATACGGTTTTTCCAGGCCGACGGTGGCGTGGGCGTTGAGGTAATCGTGCTCGTTCATGGTCGCGGTGAGATCGTTCAGGTAAACCGTGTTCTGCGCGATCGCGGCCTGCGCGCTGAGTTGTTTCACGACCAGTTTTTGCGCCGTGATTTCCTGCCCGCTGAGATTGATCTGTCCGCCCGCCACCCCGCCGCGGATGCGCACGCTCCCGTCGGCTTGCAGCTCGCCCGTCACTTTGTTGGCCGCGCCTTCTTTCCAGTAATCGGCCAACTGCGGCGCGCGCAGGCTGATCTGCAAATCGGCCGGCTGCTTCATCATTTTCTCGTTAGGCCCGGGCAACTGGAAGGTGCCGCTGAGGCGCAGGAGATTGTTCCGGCGCGTGGCCGTAAGCGGGCTGAGCGAAACTTGGGCGCCGTCCGTTTTTACATCCGCCGCTACCCGGTCGATCGCGTAATCGCCGGAGCGCACATCGTTCAATTCCAGGTGCACGGTCGAGGTGAGTCCCTGGAAAATGGGCGCGTTTTTCTCCTCCGGTCCGGGCATTTTCCGAGTCGCGGAAATCGTCGCGCTCAACGTTTGCGCGGCCGCGCCGGAGAATCCGATGAGGTCGCCGTTCGCTTTCAGATCGAGCTGCACGAGGCCGTTGCCGGTCTTGAGATCGCCGTTCGCCTGCAAGGCGCCAGTGGCCGGTTGCGCGAGGAAACCGGTCAACTCTCTCAAGTCGGGCGCGTCGATCGCGATCTGGAAATTTCCCGGGGTCCGCCCGAAATCGCCGGTCGTCTTGGGCAGATCGATCGAGCCGCGCAGGCTGACGTGGTTATTCCCGGCGTCGATGCGGGCCTGCTTGATCGTGGCGTGCCCGTCAGCCGCGACCATCTCCAGTTTCACGTCGTCGAGCCCAAACTTCCCCTGGCGCACGTTCTTGAGGTTCGCGTTGATCGTCCCGTCCCAGCTCGCCGGCTGATCGAGCGAGCCTTTCAGATCGATATCGGCGTTCTGCACTTCGCCGGAGAATTCGCCGGGCGATTTGCCGATCAGCTGGCCGAGTTTGCCTAACGAAATATCCTTGGCGTGGACGTTGGTGTTCGTCTGGTAACTCGACCCTTCCGTGGAAAGATCGATCTTGCTCGCGACCTGGCCCCCGCCCAGGGTGCCCTGAAATTGCACGCCCACTTTCCCCTGCCCGATCTGGGAAGCGTCAATGTTCACCATCTCCAGCTTGTTATCGGCATCGAGGGTGAGGTGGTGGAGGAAGAGGTTCTTCTTCGCGTAGGTCGTGGTCGCGGTGATGTTGTTCCAGGTGTTGACCCCGGGGATTTGCAGCCGGTCTATTTTCAATGCGCCTTCCCGGTCCGGATAAAGACCGAGGTTGAGATTTTTCACCACCGTATCTTCCGGCTGGCCTTTGATCGTGAGGTTGACGTTGCGCACTTGCAGGCGGTCGGGGAAAAACGCCGGGAGGGTCACCTTTTCGTTAGGCTTGGGCGGCGGGGTCGGGATTGGGATGGGCGCTTTCGAGGGATCGAGCACCGCGGTCACGTCACGCACCTCCACATCTTTGAGAAAGTCGGCCATCCCGTGGAAAGCGAGATCGGGCAGGCTGTATTGCGCGTGGATGAGATCGGCGTCGAGCGAACGCACCGCGGATGGCCCGGTCGCGGTGGCGTGGACGTTGCGCAGGGTGATCCCGCCGAGGATGCCACCTTCGACGCGGAGATCGAGCTTCAGGTTTTGCCCCTTCGCGACCTTGACCGCGACCGTCCGAACGATCGCACGCAGGATCGGACCATGGAAAACGGCCAGCCCCAGAAAGACGACCGCCAGCCCGATCAGGGTCCAACGAATCCATCCTCTGCGACGAGGCGCGGGGGAGAGATTCGCGTCAGGATCGGGCACAAGGCGGGTATTGTAAGGGGATTGCTTGAAATCTCAACCTGACTGGGACGGAGGTTTGGACCGCGGTGCAAGATTCGCCTACATCCTGGCTCCCGGGTGCGCTCTCTTGTCTTGAATCTTATCCGAGAAATCCGCGTAATCCGCGGTTAAACCAAATCCCAAACAATTGTGACACCCGAGAAATTCTTCGATTACCTGGAAGGCAAACTCCCCCCGGCCGAGAAAGAGCGCCTCGAACGCGCCCTCCTCACCGACCTGGAATTGCAGCGCGAATTCGCCAGCGCCCGGCAGGTGCATCGCGGCCTGGAGCGGACCGGCGAAGCCCCCGGCGTCGCCCGGGCGGGCCATCGCGGCCGGCAACTCGCTGCCGCCTTCGCCGTCCTCGTGGCCATGAATGTCGCCCTCGGCCTCATCTACATATTCCACGCCAACAAACCTTCCGCGCAGGTGCAGCAGGCGCGCGAAGAAGCGCTCCGCCATCAACTACAAAGCTCCGTCGAAAAATCGGCCGCCGCCTCTTTCACCCCCCCGACCATCGGGATGGAGCAGATCACCCTCCCCGCCCCACGCCCTCGCCAGGATGAAATCGCGCAGGCCATCATCGCCGCCGCCGCCCAGGCCGGCGGCTCCGGGACGAAAGGTTTGCCTAACGACGACGGCTGCAGCGTCCTTGTCCTCCTCCCGGGGCCCGCCCTCCCGGCCTTCCGGGCCACCCTCACCCGCCTCGGCGCGCCTCCCGCCCCGCCCGCGCCAGCTGCTTCGCCTAACGAACCCGTCCGCCTCGAACTCCTCCTTTCCGCGCCGCCGCCGTGATCGCGGTCACCTTTGCCCTGCCCAGCGAGAGTCGCGACTTTCGCCGGCTGCCAGATGCGCGCAATCCTGAGATCGCCCTGCTCCATACCGGCGTCGGGGAAAAGAGCTGCCGTGCCCGGCTCGAGCCGTTTCTCGCCACCGGCCGCTACGATCTGCTCGTCAGCAGCGGGTTCGCCGGCGGGGCCGAGCCGTCGTTAGGCGTGGGCGATCTCCTGCTCGGGCAAAATTTCTCCGACGTCGCGCTGCTCGGTCGCGCCCAGGAGCTACTCATCGCGCACGTCGGAAAATTAGCCACCGCCGACCAGGTCATCGTCACGACCGCCGACCGGGAAAAGTTCGCCCGCGCGGAAGGCGCCGACGCCCTCGACATGGAGACGGCCTGGATCGCGCAAGCTTGCGCCGCCCTCCATCTCCCGATGCTTTCCCTGCGGGTGATCAGCGACACCGCCGCCGCCCCCTTCCCGGCCCCGCCCTCCGTCCTTTTCAATCTGGACCGGCAAAAAACTGAGCCGATCGTGCTCACGAAATACCTCGCCCGCCATCCTGGCGCGATCGTTAGGCTGGCGCGTTTCGCCCGCCAGATCGCCGCCGCCCGCGCTCACCTCACGAGCGCCCTCGCCATCCTCGTGCGCGAGTTGCGGTAGGAGATTCACCCCGCCGGCTCCACGTGCACAAGCACGTCGGCGATCCGTCCATCCGTCCCCCGGATCGCATCTTTCACCTCATGCGCGATGGAATGCCCGGCCCGCACCGAAATCGTTTCGTCCACCCCCACGTGGAGATCGACGTAAAACTCCAGCCCCATTTTGCGGACGAGACATTTTTCCACGTTCAACACTCCCGGCACCCCGGCCGCGGCCGCGCAGATCGCCTCCACCACCGCGCCCCGCGGGGCCGTATCCATCAGCTCGTGCAGGGCGGGCGAGAGCAACCGCCAGCCATTTGCCCCGATCAACGCGCAGGCTAAAAGCGCCGCCCAGGCATCCGCGCTCTCCCAGCCCGGCCCGCCCAGCAGAGCGATGGAGATGCCGACGAAAGCCGCCACCGAAGTGAGCGCATCGGCCCGATGATGCCAGGCGTCCGTCTGCACCGCAGTGCTCTCCGCGGCCCGCCCGATCCGGAGCACCACCCGGTAGAGGATTTCTTTCACCACCACCACCACCACCAGCACGAGGAGGGTAAAAGGCCGGGGCGCATGGTGCGGGAGGGAAATCTCCCGCGCCGCCCGCCAGGCCAGCCCGCAGGCCGCTCCGAGCACGCCTAACGACACCACCACGGCCGCGACCGGCTCGGCTTTGCCATGGCCGTAGGGATGCGTCTCGTCCGGCGGGCGGGCGGCCAATTTCAACCCGCCCCAGATGATGGCCGACCCCGCGATATCGAGCGCCGACTCGATCCCATCCGCGATCAGCGCGTAGGAATGCCCGAAGACGCCGGCCACGATCTTGGCCGTGGCCAGGACGCAATTTGCCCCCATTCCGAGAAGCGCGACGCGCGCGCCCCTTCGGAGATTGCCCGCGGGGGTGTTCGCGCTAGGATGCAAGCCCATCGAATGAGCGGAAGTATAAAGGCCATTGTCTACGCGGCACACGGAAAACCGGAAGAGGTCTTGCGCCTCGTCCGGCAGGAACTGCCCGCGCCCCAGACCGGCGAGGCACTCGTTAGGCTGAAGGCCGCGCCGATCAATCCGGCCGATCTCAACCAGATCGAAGGGAAATATCCCATCCGCGCTCCGCTCCCGGCCACGCCGGGCTTTGAAGGCGCCGGCGTGATCGAAGAGATCGGCTCGTCCGTCAGCGGCGTGTCCGTGGGCGACCAGGTGATTTTGCCGCACGATCTCGGGACCTGGCGCGAAGCCGCCGTCGTGCGCGCGGACAGATTGCTCGTCGTGCCGCGCGAGATCGACCCGGCCCAGGCCGCCATGTTGAAAATCAA
This sequence comes from Chthoniobacterales bacterium, assembly GCA_965217815.1. Taxonomy (GTDB): domain Bacteria; phylum Verrucomicrobiota; class Verrucomicrobiia; order Chthoniobacterales; family UBA10450; genus Palsa-1392. The sequence goes on along the minus strand of CBDCJI010000002.1, from coordinate 1,268,924 downwards.
TCCGCTCACCGCCTGGCGGATGCTGCACGATTTCGTCCCGCTGGAGCGCGGCGACTGGGTCATCCAAAACGCCGCCAACTCCGCCGCTGGCCGGGCCGTCATCCAGATCGCGCGGGAGTTGGGTTACCGCACCCTCAACGTCGTGCGCCGCCCCGAGCTCATCGCGGAACTACGCGCCGAAGGGGCCGACGTCGTCCTCCTCGACAACGAAGAATTACGCGAGGCAGCGGCGGCCGCGACCGAGCGGGCGCCGATCCGGCTCGGCTTAAACGCGGTCGGCGGAGAGAGCGCGCTCCGCCTGGCCAAGATCGTAGCGCCCGAAGCGACCGTCGTGACCTACGGCGCGATGAGCCTGCGCCCGCTCACTTTGCCTAACGGATTGCTCATCTTCAAAAATCTCCGCTTCACCGGCTTCTGGGTCAATAAGTGGTACGAGCACGCCAGCACCGCCGCGCGCGACGAAACTTTCGCGCGCCTCTTCGACTTCGCCCGGCGTGGACTGCTGAAGACGAAAATCGAGCGCACCTATTCGCTGGACGAATATGCCGCAGCCGTGACCCGCGCGGCCGAAGGAAAGCGCGCCGGCAAGATCCTGTTCGCGCACCGCCAGTAGACACCTCCCTCTGGGAGGCGCGGCCCAAGCTCCCGCCATTCTTACAACCTTCGATCTCCCCAAATCCCGCGGCCGGCGGTTACGTGTTTAGAGCGCGTCGTGCCCTTTCGCGTCTCAAACCTGCCGGCGGCGCTTCCGCTGTCCGGCGTGGAATCCTGGAGGGATGAGCTCCGCGAATACGGCGCTGGGTTGCACTGGAATAGAATCGGCCTTCGCCTCTCCGCCCGCGGCGTCGCGGAGCGATCGGCGAATTGTAGGGCGGGCGCTTCGCCTGCCTCGGTTCATGCGGCGGCAGAAACTGGGCAACCGAAGCGGTCGCCCTACAATGCGCCCTATAGAAACCGACTTTTTAGACGCGCTCTAAAGAAGTCCGTCAGGACCTTGCGCGAGATCCCGCACCAAACTCCGCCGCAGTTGCCCAACCCGCCCAAGCAGCGTTCTGTATTCCCATGAAACTTCGTGCACTCGCAGTCTCGCTTTTGTTGGCGTCGTTAGGCGCAGGAACCGCGCTCGCCCAGGATTGGGCCAGGGCGCGCCTCGAAAAATCACCGCGGCACCACGAGTGGGTCGACCTCAAGCACGGCGACCGCACCGTTAAAGCTTTCCTCGTTTATCCCGAAGCGAAAGGGAAAGTCCCCGCCATCCTCGTCATTCACGAAATCTTCGGCCTGACCGATTGGGCGAAAGAGTTAGCCGACGAAATCGCCGCGGCCGGTTACATCGCGATTGTGCCCGACCTGCTCACCGCCCCCGGCGGCAAAGACACCTCGAGTTATCCCGACGAAGATTCAGCCATCAAAGCCGTCTCCGCCTTGAAAGCCAGCAGTGTCTTCCCCGACCTCGATGCGGCCGCTGCTTACGTCACCAAGTTGCCCTCCTGCAACGGTACCCTGGCCGTGACCGGTTTCTGCTGGGGCGGCGGCTGGTCCTTCGCCTACGCCAATCACCATCCGAAGTTAAAAGCAGCCTATGTTTTCTACGGTCCCGGCCCGGAGGAAAAGGCCGACGCGGCTGACATCGCCTGCCCGGTCTACGGCTTCTACGGCGAGGAAGATGCCCGCATCGGGGCGACCATCCCCAAATCCGAAGAAATCATGAAGTCGTTAGGCAAGACCTATGAACCGGTCACCTACCAGGGTGCTGGCCACGGCTTCATGCGCGCGGGAGAAGCGCCCGACGCCAAACCGGCCAACCATCAGGCCCGCGAAGACGCCTGGAAACGCTGGAAGACGCTCCTGGAGAAATTGTAACACCACCCGGCGGCCGGGCCCACCTGTCGACGCCTCCCTCTGGGAGGCGCGGGAGCCAGTGTCGCCAGGTCGCGCACCTTGATCCCAGCACTTCGCAGCGCGAAATCGTCTACCGGGCCCGGAGCGCTCCCACTCAGCAAGCACGGCCCAGGGCCGGCCGAAGCGTTATCGCGCGCCTGTCTTCAGCGCGCCCTCCACCTCGCTCCCAAACTCTGTTTGGGAGCGCCCCTTGTCCCGGCAACTCTGTTGCCCGTCTGCAAGCCGCGCGCCTCCAGGAGCGATCGACACGACCGGTCTTCGACGGCGACGAACGGGACAGGCTCAGCGCCAGCTTAGGCTCCATCCAGTGCTCACTGCGGCAGCGTGTATTCAAAGTCGTAGGAGTGCTTACCCTCTTTGATCTCGATTTCGAATTTGCCCGCAATCCCAGACAGGCCCTGGTGTCCGTCGATTACGCCTACCACCTTCTCGATCGCGACGTAGCCGGCGGAATCTTTGACCCCGGTTCCAGCCGTGAGCATCTCACCTTTGCTTTGCCGACCAGGTCCCCCGCAAACTTTTGTCCAGGGACATCCGCGCGAGTTTGTCGTCCGCTCCGGCATCAAGAGGCGGCAGGGGCTTCATCGTCACTTCAAAGGTGCCTTTGGCGTGATGGGTATTCATGCGAGCAGATGGTGTCGGCGAAGGCTGGGCGTGGGCACCCATGAAAGCAACCGATATCATAGCGATCGCGGATATCAGTGCGGCTAAGCTGGCGAGTTTCATGTAGAAGTGCCTGCCTTTCGTTTGAGGTAAATCATAAATACTCGGTCAAATGAGAGAACAAGATTCGCCACCCCGCAAGCGTTTGAGAGCGGGCTAGCTAACCCGCGCGAGCGCGGGCCGCATTTGCGACTTAGCGCAGAAGGAATTTGCTCGCTGCCTGGGAATAGTGCCACCCGCACATAAAGTCGAACGAGACCGCTTCGTGCAGAGCAATTATCGCCCAAAATGCGACCTGATAGCTGGTCTTGCAAATCTTGTGCCGGAAAACACGCTGGGCGAGGTACGCCGCAGGCCATCCGCCCAGCAGCTCGGTCAGATGTAAGGTGGATTCCGACACCCTCCAGCCACCGGTTTGCGCCCTCCGCTTGTCCGTTCGATAGAGCCAAAGGGTGAGGCCAGAGATGCTCACGAGATATCCGTAAACAAAGCGAGAATCGAAGGACCGTGCCAATCGCAGAGCCGCCAATGCTGGAAAGAGAAGCAGCGCCGCAAGCAGGACCACCGCCGCAAAGAGAGAAAGCCTGCCTCGCCGTTGCTTTATTGGGCGAACGTGCCCCGATCGCATATTGGGGCCGTGCGCCCGCTCGCGACGACCTTGGACGCCGGCAGACCCCATCGCTAGGTGTTTTTCGCCGCCATCGGCTCTGGTCTCTCATGCCGCGCTTGATATACGCCGAGTTTGCCGCCGCCCGGCAGAGTCAGCCGTGTCACCAGCCCATATCTCTGGTCCTGCACGGCGTCGCAGGCGATGTGATGTTTAGTCATCTCGGCCACGAATGCTTCGATGTCGTCGCACATGAGATAGAACTCATGCACATCGTTCTCATGCGCTGGGTGGACTGCCACCTCCGCAGGAGGCAATCCAAAAATTTGCCATCCATGTCCCACGTCCACGTTGGTCAGTTTGAGCACATCACGCAGAAAGAGGCGGTCAGCCTCCGCATCAGTACTGTAAATAATCGAATGGGCACCTGTAATCATATAGATATTCTCTCCAAAGATAAGATCATGTCTTCAGCCTTTAACGAGAAAAAGGTCGCCATCCTCACGGGAGCGGGCATGGCAGCGGCAGACGAGATCCAAAACATGACAATCTAACTCGTCCGCCGGCCGGGGTCGGCTGCATCGTCTGGCCGGGGCGCGTCTCGCTTCCGGCGGAACTCGGGGAGAGAGGCAACGCGTGCCATCCAAGGCAAGCGGTCTTCGGTGCAAATGGCCACATCTGGAAAACACAACTCGGGTCGGTCCATCGAGAAAATTGTTACATCGACCCATTCCGAATTCTCGTCGTCTTGGAAAAAGATCGGCGTGCCACAACAGCTGGCGAATGACCTGAGCCTGTCGACATGTCCGATCTGCTTTAGCTCTCCAGATAACAGGGTCACATTCCCCCGTTGGACAGAAGCCCAAGCCACGACAGGCGCTGCACTGGCCCGGCGACAGTCAATGCAGTAACAGATACTCGTCTGTTTAGGTTTCCCGGTGAGTCGATAGCGCGTTTCACCGCACAGACATCCGCCATCAGTCATCATAAGAGGAAGCTAGGTTTCTACCCCGGCCCAGGCGCCTGCCCGCGGATGCTTTCGGGAGTGGGCGGAGGCGCATGGGAGGCGCTGCGGGATTCAGGTAAAAACTCAGTCTCTCGAAAAATCCTCCTCAAACAAGTCGTCGAGCTTGCGGGGATCCGTGGTGTAATGCGGGTCTCGCTCCCAAGTGACGGCGGTGGACTGCAAGTCGAAGAATGCCTTGATCCGCTTTCTGATGGGTGCGTTGGCGAGGGACTCGTCCAGATAGATGATGGCGCGGTTGTCTTTCATGGAGAAGATGACTCTGCCTCTGGGCACCTCCGTATAGTCTAGATCGCCGGGCGACAAAGCGGGCTTCTTGAGGGTGCGATCGTCCCAAAGCGTTATTTGGTCGTCAGCGCTGTCGAGCAGCCCTGGCCACCTCTTACAGCCCTCGGAAAGTGGCCGCGCCCGGCCGAATACTTGCCCGCCGAAGACCCAAAAGATTCCCAACTTCGGCATAGCCCTAGGTGAACGAGTCATCGTCTCCGAGAACAAGATCAGACACTCCGAAAGCGCGTTCGCCAGCAGGCCGCCGGCGACTGAAAAAGACTGGCAAGCACCCATATAGACCGTGGGCCGCAGGCTGAACGAGTCGCGCCAGTGAATCAAAGCGCGCTGGAGGGGGATGAAAGGGCTGAGTCATGGGAACCTGGTCGTGGGCCGGGAAGCGCGCCCGCTCGCGGAAGCTTGCAGAGTGGGCTGCATCACCTAAGTAGGCCGTGCGAGCAGGATTAATATTCCCGCGATCACAATGTCTGTAAAAACGTGGGCGATCCAAGGAGCGAACATGCCGCCCGCGCGTCGCCGAATAACTCCCATAAACAGCCCGTAGATGCAAGCGAGACCAACCCCGACCCGGCCGCGCGGAAAACCCCCGATATGGATCGCGCCAAAAGCAAAGGCCTGGAGGAGCAGAGCGCCAAGTCCGGGACCGAGCGCGCTGTCCAACGCATGCATAATCACGCCTCGATAGGCGCCTTCTTCGACCGCTGCGTTAACCATTGAGAAGAGCACGCCGCCGGCAATCAGCAGTCCTAACGGGACCTTGGGCAAGAAGGCTTCGACCATGTCCGAAAGGTTCGGATGCAAAAGAAGGTACCAGATGAGAAGCGCGGCGGCTGCGAGGAACCACGCGCCCGCGCAGAGAAAACGGACGGTCGCGTCAAAAGATCCCCATCGAACCCAGGTAGCGGTGCCCCGAAGCCAGAGCACCCCGCGGACGACCCCGGCGTAGCAGACCAAGCTGAGGGCCAAGACGACCGGAAAATAGCGGACTCCGGAAAAGGCCAGGCCGAGGCATACGACACAGAAGGTCGCAAGCGGCGCGGCTGCTCGGCACCGCGTGACCCAAGCCAGCACAGCCAACAGGGTAGTGCAGATGGCAACGGCAATCGCGGCGTCGGCAGGAACGAGAAACGCCGCCGTAAAAAGCAAAGTGAGGCTGACGACCAGAAGTGTATCCAGTTTCCGCAGGCTGGGAACTAGGAGCTGCCTTTGAACGATTGCCACGGCCGGAGCTGACGGTCTAACGAGAACAAGATGAGCTGCTGCGAGCGAGGGCGCCTGCGGAAGCGGGGGAAAAAGTTGAAGTCATGGTAAACTTGGTCGTACGCCGGCTCGCAGTCAGCTCCATCGCCTGGTTAGGCCTTTGACATGTTATATTTAGCTATTTGATGATGATAACTCCGACCCAGGCAAGAGCGAACACAATCGGAAGCAATACCTCGTGGCCTACGAAAAGAGTCCACGGCGCCTGCTCAGGAAAATACCCGAAAATATCGGGACCACTGTAGCCGGGTGGCCTCTGTCGAAGCCAGTACGAGCGAATCCGTCGCATGGCTAGAACGGCCGCGATGATGCCGGACAAAATAAGCAACGCCACAGCCAGGCCAAGCAAACAAATGATCAATGTTAAGGAACTGTTCTTCCCCCAGGAGAACCCCAACGCGGCAAATAAAAATCCTTGAAACGTACCAAGCCATGAAAGACGGCGATGCTTCTGCTCCGCCTCGTGCTGGATCATGGAGCGGAATGTTTCGACTTGCTCAGCACTGGACATAAAGCGCGCGTTCAGGCCTAACGGAAACAAGATGAGCGACGGCGGACGAGAGCGCGCATCGCTCGGAGTGGAAGGGTGGAAGTCATCTCAAAAGTGGAGCGTACAGCCCCGAAAGCTTTCGGGGTTCGCTCCATCGCATGGTTAGGCATCGTGGATTCACAAACTAAGTGCAACACGGACGACGTGCGGAGGGAAGGGGAAAAAGAAAGGTTTGGAAGAGGCAGAAATCCGGCGGGACGGTGGGGATGAAATATCGGCAACTGAGCGGGTCGGAGCGGAGCGCGCTGGCGGCGTTGCGCACGGTGGGATTGAGGCCAGCGGAGATCGCGCGGGAGCTTGGGCGGCATCGGAGCACGGTGGGGCGGGAGCTCAAACGCAACGCCGCACCCCACGACGGCTGGTATCGGGCGCGGCGGGCGCAGCAGCGGGCCCACGCCCGGCGTTACCGGTCGCGGCGCAACAGCCAGTTTGGACTCGGACACTGGGAACAAGTGGAAGGGTTGTTGCGGGAAGAGTGGAGCCCCGAACAGGTCTCCGGGCACCTGAGCTTGAAGAGAGAGTTGGCGATCAGCCACGAGACCATCTACCGGCACATCTGGCGGGATCTGCGTCGTGGAGGCACGCTGCACGAACACCTGCGGGGTGCGCGCAAGCGCTGCCGGAAACGCTACGGACGTTACGACAGCCGAGGGCGCCTGGCGGGCAAACGGATGATTACCGAACGACCGGCCAGCGTGGAGCGACGACGCCAGTTCGGCCATTGGGAGATCGACACGATGATGGGCGAGAGCCAGGGAGAGAGCAGCCACTGCGTGCTCACCTTGGTCGAGCGCAAGAGCGGCTGTGTCATGATTGGGAAACTCCAAGCCCGCACCGCGGCCGAGACCAACCGCGCGCTCCTGGCCTTGCTGGCGCGTCATCCAGGCCGGATGCGCACCATCACGGCGGACAGCGGGACCGAGTTCCACTGGTATGGCCAGGTGGAAGCGGGGAGTCGGGTCAAGTTCTACTTCGCCACCCCGCATCACAGCTGGGAGCGCGGGACCAACGAGAACACCAACGGACTTTCCGGCAGTACCTGCCCAAAGGAGAAGCAATGGCTCGAGTCACCCAAAGCGAATGCGACCTAATCGCCCAACACCTCAATAACCGACCCAGAAAAAGACATGGCTACAAAACACCCAACACCCAATCAATGCTTCCTTCAGACCTAGCAAATGTTGCACTACAAGTTGGGCCTACGCGGTTACTCATGCTTGTAGTTTTGCTTCTTAGCCTCTTGAGCGCGATACGCCAGGAGGCTTAAGAGAGAAATATATTCGATGGCGCGCTGAGCAGGTCCCTCCGGGAACGAATGACCACCGGGGTTTCGAATGCCAAGCACAACACCTTCGAACAGGTGCATCATTCCCTCTTGTTCGTCCTCGTCTGTGGTGTCCTTCAGTTCATTAAATGCAAGGATCGGATTTCTGCGGGAAAATACGGTTCTCATTAACGGAGCACCATCGAGATCGTGCCTGCCCGACCGCTCTTTGACCAAATTGACAAGCGTCTTCGAGGCGGCGAATACCGCTTCCCAATGGTGGCCGTCGAGAAAGAGCTCGCGCGTCACGTCACTGATCCGCGGATGGAGATTGAGCTTGTCAAAGTAAGTCGCCGGAGCGGCGGTGGTCGCTCCGAAGTCTTCAAGCTTTTCCTTCAGCCGGTCACTCAAGCCACGGAGCACGCCGATCGTCTGAACACGACCAAGTTCGACACCGGACGCAATCTTTTCGCGCGACATGTTTATGAACATCGCGCCGCCCCAAAGACGCAGATGCTCATGTTCCTGAAATTCAGGTGAATTTGTGCCGAATATCTCTCGAATACTTTCGCGGACGTCGCTTGCAACCCCACCATCTGCGCCGGTCTGGCTGAAGACGGCCGAGCGACTGTCGAATTCCTCGAGCTGTTTCATTCGTCGTTGGAGCTTTGCAATTCCCCGTTCAATCTCGTCAGCGGAGACAAACTCCTTAGGTATAACTTGCGGCTGCTCCGATTGTCTTCGCGTCATAGGTTAGTCTAACGAGAACAAGATCAGCCACCACTGGCGAGGGCGCGTGTGGCGGCGGGAGGTGAGGTTGGAGTCATGGAAAACTTGGGCGTACGCCGGCCAGTGGTTGGCTGCATCGCATGGTTTTAGGCGTCACAGATGTTTTGTGTACACGCTCGCATAAACGACATTCCAAAATCAGTCAGGGACACCCGCTGGACCTTATTCATCCGCGATAAAGCGTCATGCCCCTCGTCACAAACACCAAGACGTTTGATATTTTCAAAGCTCAGAATAATCTCTTCCAAGGACGTTTCACCAGTCTCGGCGATCCGAGATGCGGCCAGCCCGAGCTGCCGATAGGCAGGAATATTTTCGCTAAAAATGGACGTTTCACCAGTCTCGGCGATCCGAGATGCGGCCAGCCCGAGCTGCCGATAGGCAGGAATATTTTCGCTAAAAAGGTGAGTCCGCCCGCCCATGTTCAGGTTTATCACCCGCTTCGATTCTGGACTGCCATTCATCGAGCCCTTCATAAAGAGATCGTAATATCACGGCGTCTAAAGGAGACAACTGGTTTAAGACCTTGGCATATGCAGGGTGAGTACTGCTACTAGTTGCTGGGTCGATAGAGGATGCCAGTAAACCGGCGAATAGGTCCGAGAGAGTCGGATCGCTCGTGTCGATGCCTGCCTCGATTACAGGCACCACTGATTCAGGTAATATCTGACCCGCAATTTCCTGAGGATTTACCCCTTTGGCTTCTAAAAACATTCGCTTTCTCGATGATGTTTACCTGGTTCTTAAATCGCCAGTAACTGACCCTATCTTTGAGCAGAAGGCCGACCTCGCTTAGAGGTGCCAGTAGTATCTTATCAAGATAATGCCGTGCAGTTTCGGCGGCTTCCTCAATTGCTTTCTCTTCTATCGACATGCGATGTGTCGCCTAACGAGAGTTCGGCGTCTCCGGGACGCCTTTTTTTACGTCGGAGACGCATATTCCACCGGGTTTGCGAGGCAGATCGAGGGAGGAAATCAAACATAAAGACGCAGACTATGTGGGCTACGGCGTTTGGACAAGATTTTTTTGGGGGCCGCGCTCAACCGCGTGTTGTCATTCGGCGAAGCGTGTAACCTCTCGTTTGGGAGATTTCTCCGAGGAGGGCGTCGCATCTGAGCCGTGAGATCCCTCGCTTTGCTCGGGATGACACTTTTGGTGGGAAGGTTGGGGGTGGTCTGCCGCCATTTCCGACGGCGAGGCTTTAGCCGCCTTTGTAGACCGCGGCGTCGATGATGGACCAGAGGTGGATGAGCCATCCGAGGAGGACGATCCAGAGGAGGGCAGCGAGGACGAATTGCACGATGGCCATGAAGAGCCGGCCCTGCAGCAATTGCCCGAGACCGGGAATGAAGAAGCTGCAGAGGGCTGCGATGACGTTGCCGGTAGAGCCTTTGCCTGACATGCAACAAATTTCCTCCGGCGCAGCGGGATGCGCAACCCGCGATGGCGAAAAAAATGCCAGGAAGTGCACACTCCACGGAGAAAGCGGGGAAAGAAAGCGCGCCCGTGAGGATTCGAACCTCAAACCTTCTGATCCGTAGTCAGATGCTCTATCCAGTTGAGCTACGGGCGCGAGGGAGGGTAATTAAGAGAGGCCGCGCGAAGCGTCAAATCCCCTTTTGCCGCTCTGGAAGAGCGTGGCTGGGTCGCGTACGCCGCGACTGGGCGCCGAGGGACGGGCTTATTCCGCCCGCGGTCCTGAGGGGGGACCAGAGACAGTTCCACCCTCATGGACGACAGAGGTCGTCCCTCCAACGCGCTCCATTAAGTGCATGACACGCTCTAACTCGGCGCGCTGCGAAAGCACGCCTTTGGCGGCATAATTTCCTTGTCGGACCGGCCCGGGCGCCGGTAAAAGAATGGAATGAAGACACCTACCCACCTCCTCTTCGTCGCCGCGGCGATCCTGCTTTGCCCCCGCCTCAGCTCGGCCGAGAACGCTTCCCCGCTCACGCCCAGCCCCGAGGCGCCTGACTCGACTTTGTTCACTACTTATAGCCTGGACACGGCGCGGACGACGCTGAGTTACGTGGTCTGCGGGTCGACTCAATTCACCAGTGGCTGTTATGCCGCGGGGGTGATCGGTCCCTTCGGCAAGATGGGCGCACTTCTGGAGGGCGATCCCAAAATAGATGTGAGTGCGAATACGGTGACGCGCGCGATCTATGTGGTGGATATCGCGCAGGGCGAGAACCGAGACGGTGTCGTGCTCTATGTCTATACCAAGACGGATACGATCAGCCCGGATTACGATGAGGTAAGTGTAACTCTCTCGGAGACGGTCGCATTACCGCTCCTCGGGGGAAGCCGAACGATTGCTTCCATGGCGGCTAACCGGAGATTTCTTTTCATCGGCACGAGCAAGAGTCGGGAAGCGGTGGAGCTGAGTAAGCGCCGGCTGAGCATCGTCGATCGCCTGGGAGGGTTCTCGGCGCCAATCAATGTTTCTTCGATCACGGCTGACCAGGCCGGGTATGTGACGCTCTCCTTCGGCACGAGCCGGGGAGAAAGCGGCTCGATCGTGGTGGGGCCGGACGGTAGGCCGGTGCAGTTTGGAGGGGGCGAGCAGTTTATGCTGAATACGGTGCAGGCGGTGCAGCCTTCGATGCTGCATTGAGGGGCTATGCTGCATTGAGGGGCGGATGGTTCCCAGCGGAGGCTTTTCGCGGACGAAGCGTTTGGGGCGACGGGCGGGACGCTGTTTGACGAGAAGGTGGGCCTTCTGTGATCAAGCGCTCGCCCAGCAGCGTCCAAAATCGGACCCTGTAGACGCTTCCCTCTGGGAGGCGCGGCCCAGGCTTTCGCCACTCCTCCACGCCTTCGATCTACCCACTAAGCGCTTCGCAGATGTCGGCCGAGCGTCTCGCGAAAAAACTCGGCCGGTTGTCATCCCGAGGCTGGCGCAGCGCGCCGAGGGATCTCACGGATGCTCTGATGGGTCCAGCTTCTCTGACCCGTACCCCGAGAGCTTCCGTGAGATCCCTCGCCGTCTGCGCGGCTCGGGATGACAAAATGGGAGTGGGCGGGTGGATGCAAGACGCCGGGAGGGAGGCGACGACGCTCGTGATTAAGGCAGACCGAGTGTGGGGCACACAGGATCGAACGATCCCTGGTAGCTCGCACCAATCGCTTGCTCGATTAGGAGCACGAGTAGGAGTATGAGCACGAGTGAGTATGACTCGGGCGCTGACCATTTTTCTGGGCTGCGGTTTTGCCGCGAAGTACCGCGAAGGAGGTGGGAATTTTTCCGTGCCGCTGCAGTGGATGCTCGGTCTGCGTCGCCTCGGGCTGGATGCGATCTGGGTCGAGCTGCTGCCCGCGACGGCTGATCGCGCGGCCGACGAAGCTCGCATCGTTCATTTCCAAAGGCAGCTCCGCCAACACGGGCTGGCGGGTCGTTATGCTCTGCTCTATCAGGACCCGGCGAGTCCGGAGCACGAGCTCGACCGGATGCGCTGCCTCGGTCTCTCGGCGCGCGCGCTCCGGGAGCGGTTGGCCGGGCCTAACGTTCTCCTGAATCTCTCTTACTCGCTGCACCCCCCTTTCCTACTCGAGTTTGAGCGGCGCATATTTTGCGATCTCGATCCGAGCGAAATCTTTTACTGGATGACGAAGCTGGAACTCGGGCAAAGCTCGCATCACGAGTTCTGGACGATCGGGCTGAATGTGCACGCGGCCGATTGCCGGCTGCCGGCCACGGGGCTTCCCTGGCAGACTTTTTTCCCGCTGGCGGATACGGAGTTATTGCGCCCGCAGCCGCGCCCGCGCCGCCCGAAGCTGACCACGATCGGGCAATGGTATTGGAGCGGCGCCGTGGAGGTGGATGGGGAATTTCCCGATCTCTCCAAGCAGCACGCGTTCGCGCCTTACCTCGATCTCCCCGCGCGGGTGCCGGAGGTGGAGTGGGAGTTGGCCATGAATATCAAGGCCGACGATCCGGAGGCGGCGCGCCTGCGGGGACTCGGCTGGCGGCTGGTGGCGCCGCACGAAGTGGCGCGCACGCCGGCGAAATATCGGCGCTATCTGGCCTCGGCCGCGGGGGAGTTTACCGCGATCAAGGGCGTGGATGTGAGCTGGCGCACCGGGTGGGTGAGCGATCGGGCGGCGGCGTTTCTGGCTCTGGGCCGACCGGTGATCACCGAAGCGACGGGGGCGGCGCGTTATCTGCCGGCGGAGAGTGGTCTCTTCTTCGTGGAGGATGCGGAGGCGGCGGCGGAAGCGGCGCGCCGGCTGCTGGCGGATTGGCCGCGGCTTTCCCGGGAGGCGCGGGGGGCGGCGGTGGAGGTTTTCGATTCGGCCCGGAATCTGCGCAAAATCCTGGCGCTCTGAGGGCGGAAAAATCGCCCGAGAATCAGCGGTCGATTCCCCATTGCAAAAGGAAGCGGGGATGTTACTCGTGTTGCCGTTATGGCCGATTTGATCAAAGCGGACGAGCTGAAAAACCGTCTGAAAAAGATTCCCGAATGGGAACTCGAGAAGAAACACATCGAGCGGACGTTTGAGTTCGACGAGTTTTCCGAGTCGATCGATTTCGTGAATAGCGTCGCGGAAGTGGCGGAGGAAGAGGAGCATCATCCGGATATCGACATCCGCTTCAACAAGGTGCGCCTGCTCCTTTCGACCCATAGCAAAGGCGGTTTGACCGATCTCGACTTCGCGCTGGCGGAGCGGATCGATACGCTTTCCGAGTAGCCGGACCGATGGCGCCGGCGCATCCCGCGGGCCCGTCGACTGCGCGGAAGTTCGGCGCGGCGCTGGTCGTCGCGCTGGTGGTGATCGTGGTCTGGGCGGTGATCGCTTATCGGCAGAAGCCGCCACCGCCGCCGCATAAAATCGGCGAATATCCTGCGGTGACGCGGTAGTCGCTTCGCTCGGTGGAGCGTGGAGGTGATCGTCGCGCGCGCCTAACGGATGGGAAACATCCTCGCGCTTCGGAGGGGGCGTCTAAAATGCGGGTTGATCTCCGGATTGTAGGGCGAGCGCTTTCGCCTGCCGCGGTTCGTGCTGGGGCAGACACTGGGCGACGCCGCTACCGCAGGCCACCTGCGTTCCGGTCTAACTGCATCGTTACGGTGAGCTACTGTTGAGCGTTCTTACCTGATGAGCCTTGCGTACACTCTCCCACTCTCATTTTTGTCATCCCGAGCCCGCGTAGACGGCGAGGGATCTCGCGCAAGGTCTGGGCGTCCGGGTCCAGAGAAGATGGACCCAGCAGAGCATCCGTGAGATCCCTCGGCGCGCTGCGCCAGCCTCGGGATGACAACGGGCCCAGCATTTCGCGTGACCGTAAACAGGTACCTGCGAAGCACGTAGTGGTTGGATCGAAGGCGTGGAGGAGTGGCGGAAGCTCGGGCCGCGCCTCCCAGAGGGAGGCGTCTACAGGTCCGATTCGGACGCGGCTGGGCGAGCGCTTGATCACTCTCGCGCTGCGCAGAGCGAAGCGTCTACAGTGGGAGACCCCGCGGCAGCTTAAACCTCACGGACGACACGGAGGTCGTCCCTCCACCGCGGTATGACACGCTCTAGGCCCGGCCTTCGTCGGCGTCGATGTAGTTAAACATCGTCTGGATCTCGTCCCGATCCGTTAGGCCGCTTTCGGTTTTGCGGCGCTCCAGCGTTTCGGTGATGTCGTCGTTCCAGCCGCATTTGCGCAGGTATTCGTTCCAAATTTCGATCTCTTCTTCGGACGGTTTGCGACCGTGCTCGAAGGCCCAGGCCAGCATTTCCTCATCCGTCCCGCCCTCCTTCGCTCGCGCGACCACGTCGTCGTATTCGAGCCCAAGGAAACGCACGGTGCGGCCGTCGAAACCTTTGCCCAACGCGGGAACGTGATCCTCGGGCAGCTCGCCCCGGGCGTGAGCGCGGATCTTGTCGATCATGCGGCCGAAGTGATAAATGCCGCCCACTTTCTCGGCCGGACTGCGTGCAGGAAAAGGTTTTGTCGTCATCTGTCACGGTGCCCTTCGTTTTGACCCTTGTCCACGCCGCGGGGCTGTCGGATGCTCGCCCCATGGATCGGATCGCGGGGATCGAGACCGAATATGGCTGCCTCGTGAGCGAAGAGGCGGCGCAGCCCAATGGCGACGCCTGGCCGGTGCGGGTGAAGAATCATCTCTTCCGCAAAATGCGGGTGGGCGCGCTCGATCTCCATTATCGCGACTACGAGGAACCGCCCGGCAACGGCGGATTTCTCCTCAATGGCGGCCGCGTTTATCTCGACATGGGCCACCTCGAATACGCCTCGCCGGAGTGCCGCCAACTGCGCGATATCGTGGCCTACGATTTGGCCGGCGATCAGCTTTTGCAATCGGCCCTGGACTCGTTAGGCGTGGCCGCGCGGGTCTCGTTTATCAAGAACAACGTCGATCACTACACCGGCGCCACCTTTGGCTGCCACGAGAATTATCTGATGAAACGGGCCGCCCAGTTCACTCCCTCCGCCCTCGGCGCGCTCCTCGCTTTTCTCGCCACCCGCCAGATTTTTACGGGGGCGGGCCGGGTCGGGCAGGCCAATCCCCTCGCCTTCGATTTCGAGCTGCCGAAGGCGGAGGAGCCGGTCGATTTCCAGCTCAGCCAGCGGGCCGACCACATCGTCAACGACATTTACCAGTGGGTGCAATTCAACCGCGCCATCATCAACGCACGGGACGAGCCGCTGGCCGATTACCGGAAATACCGGCGGCTCCATCTGCTCATCGGCGACTCGAACATGAGCCCTTTCGCCAACGCGCTGAAGATCGGCACGACCTCGCTCATCCTCACTCTGCTCGAAGCCGGGCTGCTTCCGCGCGATCTCACCCTGGCCGATGCGGTCCAGGCGACCCGGGCGATTTCGCGCGACCCGACGCATCGCTGGATCGTCGAGCTGGAAACGGGACGCACGATCGCCGCGCTGGATGTGCAATGGCAGCTCCACGCTTTGGCGGAGAAACATCTCGGCGGCGCGGATGAGGAGACCGATTGGCTGCTCGAGAGCTGGAGTTACACCTTGAAGGCGTTGGCGAACAAACCGGAGACGCTGGTCGGCGGAGTGGATTGGATCAGCAAGAAATGGCTCCTGGAATCTTTCATCGCCTCCGAGAATCTCACTTGGGACGACCCCTGGCTGCAAAGTCTCGACCTGGAATATCACAACATCGATCCGACGCGCGGGCTCTTTTTCGGGCTCACCCCGACGAAGCGCATCGGCGAGTGGAATCACCTGGTCGGCCAGAAAAATCTCACGCGCACGCCGCCGGCCGACACCCGGGCGAGCGGCCGGGCGCGGGCGGTCGAGCATTTTCGCGACGCGAAGCAGCCGTATGTGATCAACTGGGACTCGATCGTGGTGGAATCGCGCGATTTCCTGGTCATGGACGATCCCTTCCGCAGCTACGTCGAGGAAGTGGAAGAATTCGTTAGGCGCGGGTAAAGCGCGGCGCGGGTAAAACGGGGCGCGGGCCGGTTGGCCGGGGCTAGGTGTTGAGCGTTCCGCAACGCTTGGCCGTTTTGTCATCCCGAGGCTGGCGCAGCGCGCCGAGGATCTCACGGTTGCTCTGATGGGTACATTTTCCCTGGACCCGGACGCCGAGACCTTACGTGAGATCCCTCGCCGTCTTCGCGGGCTCGGGATGACAAGTTTGAGAGGGACGAGTGCTGGCAGCGCGCCGGCTAGGTCGAACGGTTCACCGCTATCGCCCACGCCGGAGAATTGGGAGTTTCGCAATGCTTGGCCGTTTGTCATCCCGAGGCTGGCGCAGCGCGCCGAGGGATCACACGTCGGCTCTGATTGGTACATTTTCTCGGAAGAACGACGCCGAGACCCTACGTGAGATCCCTCGCCGTCTACGCGGGCTCGGGATGACAAGTTTGAGAGGGACGAGTGCTGGCAGGGCGCCGGTTGGGTTGAACTATTCACCGCTACCGCCTACGCCGGAAAATTGAGAGTTCCGCAACGCTTGGCCGTTTGTCATCCCGAGGCTGGCGCAGCGCGCCGAGGGATCTCACGGTTGCTCTGCTGGGTTCATTTTCCCTGAGGAACGACGCCGAGACCTTGCGCGAGATCCCTCGCCGTCTACGCGGGCTCGGGATGACAAAACGGGAGTGGGCCCGTGAACGCAGGACCGCGCCGGTTTCGACAACGCGCCGGCCGGGTTAAACGCTCACCAGATGCCGCCCACACCGGAGAAAACAGTTGCCGCGCCGGGGCGAAACCCTAAGTTCCGCCACCCCAACAATTATGATCACCGTCATGCGCAAACACCACAAGGTCCTGATGATCGTCATCACGGCCCTTGTTTGTATTTCCTTCTCTTGGTACTGGAATCGGACCGATTTCTCGCAAATGGGCGGCGGCGCCGTCGGCACCCTCTACGACCGGACTATCTCGCAGGTCGAATTCCAGCGGCACGCCCGCCTTCTGCGGCTCGGCAGCGCGCTTGGGATGAACGAGCTCGTGCAGACCCTGGCCGCCGGCGCCCAGACGGAGAACGAAGCCTTCGAGGCGTTCTCCTGGAATCTGATGGTGCTGCGGCACGAAGCCGAAGCGCTCGGGATTAAACCGACCGCCACGGAGATCGCCGAGGAGGTCAAAAAATTGCCCGCTTTCCAGGGCGAGAAGGGATTCGATCTCGCGAAATACACCGACTTCGCCGACCACGGCCTCGCGCCGATGGGATTCAGCGAGAGCCAGATCGAGGAGCTGGCCGCCGATTCGATTTCGCTGCAGCGGATCCAGAAATTGCTCGGCGCCGGAGTGAGCGCGGCCGACACGCAGATGCGGAGCGATTTCGAGCGCGCCTATTCGAAAAACGAGGTGGCGGTGGTGCGCTTCCACTCCGCTGACTTTGCGCCGAACGTGCAGGTGAACGACGCCGACATCGCGAAGTATTACGAGGCGCACAAGGCGCAGCTCAAGACGGAGGAGAAGCGGCAGGTGAAATTCGTTGCTTTCGGCTTGAGCGACGAGCAGAAAAAGCTCACGGGCAAACCGCGCATCGACGTCCTGCAAAAGCTGGCCGATCGCGCGAACGATTTCACCGACGCCCTGCAGGCGAAGGGCGCGAATTTCGACGCTGTGGCGGCTAAATTCCAGGTCGCGCCGAAAGAGACGAGCGCCTTCACCCAGGCTCAGCCCGACCCGCAGTTGGCCGGCACGCCGACGCTCACCCAGGCGGCTTTTGGCCTAACGAAAACGGCCCCGAACAGCGATGCCGTGCAAACGCCGGACGGCTTCATCATCGAACACCTCAGCGAGATCGAGGCGGCCCGACCGCTCAGCCTGGCGGAAGCGCGCCCGAAGATTCTCCAGGATTTAAAAGCGGAACGCGTCCAGGCCCTGGTCGCGGCCAAGGCGGAAGCCGCGGCGAAGCAGTTGCGCGACGCCCTCAAGAGCGGCAAAAGCGCGGAAGACGCCGCCCAGCAGGCCGGCGTGAAAGCGGAGAAAGTTCCCGCCTTCGCCCTGGTCGATAATGCGCCGGGAGCAATGCCGGTGACACCCCCGAAAGCGAAGCAAGACACGCCCGATCTGCCGGCGATCAAGGAAGCGGTGAGCGACTTGACCCCGGGCAGCGTGAGCGAGCTGGTCCCCGGGCCGGACGGCGGCATGCTGGTGATCCTGGAGAAGCGCGAGCCGCTTAACGCGACCCTTTTCGCGGCCGCCCGCCCGCTCCTGGAAACGCGCTCCTTGCGCAACAAAGAGCAGGTCGTCTTCTACGAATGGCTGCGCGATCGGCGCCGGGCCGCCGGCGTGGAAGAACACAAAACGCCGCTCGCTTCCGGCTAACGAACTCGCCTAACGAGATGGAAACAGTCGAAGAACTCTTCGACGACGCCAATGGCGACCTGGCCATCGGCGAGCTGGAGAGCGCGGTCGAAAAGTACCGCCGCTGCGTCGAGCTGGACCCGCAATTCTTCGATGGCTGGCACGCCCTGGGGATGGCCTTGATGAAGCTCGGGCGTTTCCCGGAAGCGATCGCCGCGGGCCAGAAAACAGTCGCGCTTCAGCCTAACGATCAGATTGGCTGGACGAGCTTGTCGTTATTCTACAACCGCAACGGCGACATCAAAGAAGCCGAAGCGGCCGGGACGAAAGCGAAGATCCTCTCTTGGGGCGGCAAGATCGCGCCCGAGTAATTCGCGCGGCGTTTCCAGAAAAAATTAGCGTTGTCATCCCGAGCGGAGCGAGGGATCTCGCGGATAATCCCGGAGGTGAAGAGCAACTCGCGCGTGGAGTAATCCGTGAGATCCCTCGCTGCGCTCGGGATGACAGGTCGAGACTCAGTAAGTCTCGACCGGCGAGCGCTTCCCGTCTTCCGCGCTGCCTTGGGCCGCTCCTTCCGCCCCTAGCACGGCGACGCGCAAATCCCAGATCTCGTCGTTTAAGGCCGCAAACGCTTCTTCCGAAAAAACCGTTGGCGCGGCCAGCCTTTCCTTGCTCCGGCCGACGCTGGCGAGCGCGCGATCCAGTTGCGCACGCGGCACCTTTTCGAGATGACCCAGCGCCTCGTCGATCATAGGCACGCGATGGCAGATCATGGCCAGATCGTTGCCCGCTCCGAGGGCGCGATGAATCGTCTCCTCAAAGCTGTATTCGTTTGAAATCGCGCCCATATCGAGGTCGTCGGTCATGATGAGTCCGCGGAAATCCAGGTCGCCGCGGAGCAGATCGGTCACGATGCGCGAGGAAAGGGAGGCCGCTATTTTCTCGGGTTCGAGCGAGGGATACCAGCCGTGACAAATCATCATGCTATCGACCCGCCCGGCGAG
The DNA here is from genome assembly GCA_965217815.1 of Chthoniobacterales bacterium. Classification (GTDB taxonomy): domain Bacteria; phylum Verrucomicrobiota; class Verrucomicrobiia; order Chthoniobacterales; family UBA10450; genus Palsa-1392. The sequence continues at coordinate 1,249,830 of CBDCJI010000002.1, read as the reverse complement.
CGCGCGGAAGACGGCCAGCTCGTTGGCCTCGAGCTCGGCGCGGGAACGCTCGATCACGGGCAGATCGTGATGGGCATCGACGGTCGCGGCCGAGTAGCCGGGGAAATGTTTGCCGCAGCTCGCGATCCCCTCCGCGCGGAGGGCGTCGTTGAACGCGCCGGCCAGCTCCACGACCTGCGCGACGTTCGTCCCGTAGCAGCGGCCGCGGAGCGAATTGTCGGCTTCGTCGTCGAAGGAAAGGTCGAGCACCGGGCAGAGATCGAGATTAAAACCGAAGAGCCGCAAGAGCCGGCCGGTGATCTCGCCGTGTCGCCTAACGAGCGCACGATCGCCCTTTTCCCGAAGCGCCTGGGCGTTGGGCGGCTCCTGCCCGATCAGGCGCAGGCGCGAGACCCGGCCGCCTTCCTGGTCGATCGTGATGATCGGCTCGACCGCGCTCAGATCGCGCAGGTCATCGATCAGTTTTCGCAGTTGCGGCGCGCTCTCGATATTGCGGCCGAAGAGGATGAAGCCGCCCGGCTGCACTTTGCGGAAGAGAGCCGCGCTGGCTGAGTCGAGTTCCTTTCCGGGAACTCCGGTAAGGATCAGTTGACCGGGTGAAGCGCTCTCCATAGGGTCGCAAGTTAGGTTCGAATGGGCGCCACCGGAAATGAAAAAGGACTCGTTAGGCTGAAAACGATTTGAAAAAGATCGGGATTTTCGGCGGCAGCTTCGATCCGGTGCACCACGGCCATCTGATCCTGGCCCGGGAAGCGCGAGAAACGCTCCCACTCGACACCCTGCTCTTCATGCCCGCGGCGCAGTCCCCGCACAAAACAGAACGCGTCCCGGCGAGCGCGGAGCTGCGTTGGGAAATGCTGAGCGCGGCTCTCGCCGGCGAGCCCGGCCTGGCCGCCTCCCGCCTCGAGCTGGAACGCCCGCCGCCCTCCTACTCGGTGGAGACGGTCGAGCAGCTCCACGCGGAGATGCCCGAGGCCGAGCTGTTTTTCCTCGTCGGGGAGGATAATTTACCGGCTCTGCCGAGCTGGCAACGCTTCGACGATTTGCGCCGGCTGGTTCAATTCGTCGTGCTCGATCGCACCGGGCTGGAGGTGGAATACGATTACCCGGCGGTGCGGCGGAAGATTGATATTTCGGCGAGCGCGATCAGAAAACGGGTTGCCAGCGGGCAATCGATTCGCTATCTCGTGCCGGACGCCGTCGCGCAGATCATCGAGCGCGAAAAACTTTACCAAGGAAGCACCGCATCGAACCCGAAGCCCTAGCGACAGCCTGCGCCCAATTCGCAGCCGACAAGAAGGCGGAAGGAATCGTGGTCCTCGATTTGCGGGAGATTTCGACCTTCACCGATTTCTTCGTCATCTGCGCGGGAACCTCCGAGCCGCATCTCAAAGCGATCGCGGGGGAGATCGAAACCCGGCTGCGCGAAGAGGATCAGGTGCGCCCGGCGGCGGTCGACGGATTTCCCACCAGCCAATGGATCGTGCTCGATTACCTGCAAGTGATCGTGCACATCTTCCACCACGAGAAGCGGGATTTTTACAGCCTGGAAGATCTCTGGAGCGACGCCCCGCGCCTCACGATCGACGGCATCACCGGGTAAAGGGGCGCGACGCTTCTCTCTGCGAAGGTGTGGTCAACGTCTAGGAGAAGCTCGGCGCTTGTCATCCCGAGGCTGGCGCAGCGCGCCGAGGGATCTCACGGTCGCTCTGCTGGGTTCATCTTTTCTTGACCCGTACCCCGAGACCTTACGCGAGATCCCTCGCCGTCTACGCGGGCTCGGGATGACAATTTTGAGAGGGGCGAGTGAAGGCAGGGCGCCGGCTGAGTTGAACGGTTCACCGCGACCGCCAACGCCGGAGAATTGAGAGTTCCGCAACGCTTGGCCTGCTGTCATCCCGAGGCGGGCGCAACGCGCCGAGGGATCTCACGGTCGCCCGGCTGGTACATTTCCCTGAAGAACGACGCCGAGACCTTACGCGAGATCCCTCGCCGTCTGCGCGGGCTCGGGATGACAGGTTTGAGAGGGGCGAGTGAAGGCAGGGCGCCAGCTGGGTTAAACGGCTCACCGATACCACCCACGCCGGAGAATTGAGAGTTTCGCAACGCTTGGCCTGCTGTCATCCCGAGGCTGGCGCAGCGCGCCGAGGGATCTCACGGTCGCTCTGCTGGGTACATTTTCCCTGAAGAACGACGCCGAGACCTTACGCGAGATCCCTCGCCGTCTTCGCGGGCTCGGGATGACAGGTTTGAGAGGGACGAGTGAAAGCAGGGCGCCGGCTGGGTTGAACGGTTCACCGCTACCGCCCACGCCGGAGAATTGAGAGTTTCGCAACGCTTGGCCTGCTGTCATCCCGAGGCTGGCGCAGCGCGCCGAGGGATCTCACGGTCGCTCTGCTGGGTACATTTTCCCTGAAGAACGACGCCGAGACCTTCGCGAGATCCCTCGCCGTCTTCGCGGGCTCGGGATGACAATTTTGAGAGGGGCGAGTGAAGGCAGGGCGCCGGCTGGGTTGAACGATAAACAGATTCCTGCGAAGCGCAGGGGCGAGCGTCGCTCGCGGCTGGCGGATGTTAACCACGCTCGCGCCTCCCAGAGGGAGGCGTCTACAGGCGGCCGCGCGTTGCGCTACGGCTTCTTCGGGGAAGCTGCGGCCGAAGGCGCGGGCGTGGTGACAGATTCTCCGCCGGCTCCTCCAGCGGCCGGCGTCGTGCCCGGGCCTTTGGGCTCGATCCCGAGCAATTCCACGTCAAAAATCAAGGTCGAGTCCGGGCCGATGTCCGCTCCCGCGCCCTGCCCGCCGTAGGCCAGGTCGGCCGGGATGACGAGCTGGTATTTCGCGCCGACTTTCATCAACTGCAAGGCCTCCGTCCAGCCTTTGATCACTCGATTGACCGGGAAACTGGCGGGCTCGCCACGCTTGTAAGAGCTGTCGAATTCCGCCCCATCGATCGTGGTTCCGCGGTAGTTTACTTTCACCGTGTCGGTCGCTTTCGGGCTCGGGCCGGTGCCTTCCTTCTCCACTTTGTATTGCAGGCCGCTCGCGGTGGTTTTGACTCCAGCCTTCTTCTTGTTTTCCTCGAGGAACTTCTTACCGGCCTCAGCGTTTTTTGCCGCGGCCGCTTTCTTCGCTTCCGCCTGCTTGGCCAACATGTCTTTCTGGAATGCGCTCATGGTTTCTTTGACCTGCTCTTCGTTCAGTAAAGGCGGTTTCCCGCCCAAGCCATCCTGAATCCCGCGATGCAGGACCTCTTCGTTGACGTCGATGAGTTGGCGTTTCAAGGTGTTGCCGATGTCGAGCCCGATGCTGTAGCTGACTTTGTCCTTTTGATCTTTCAAGACGGTGTCGGCGGCGGGCGCGAAAGGGGTGACGGCGAGCGATAGGAGCACGATGATGAGCGACTTTTTCATAAATTTTAAGGAGTGCAGCCGGCGCCTTTTTGGGCCGGCCGAGCCCCATCCATCCACGGGGATTCCCCTCGCGTCAAGGGCGGCCCGGCTCGGATGGGTGGTCGCTCTCTCGCTCGCCTGCGCGAGCTCTGCGGCCGCCGCTGTTTCTCTTTCTCACGAGGAAGCGGTGCGGATCGGACGGCAGATTTGGCAGAACGAATGCGGTGGCACCCTGGCCGGTCTGACCTCCTGGAACGCGGGGGAAGATTTCGCCTCGCTCGGGATCGGACACTTCATCTGGTACCCGAGGGGCCGGCGCGGGCCGTTCGAGGAAAGTTTTCCTCCGCTCCTCGCCTATCTCAAGCAGCGCGGCGCGAAGCTGCCTCCGGCGCTTCAGCCTAACGATCTCCCCTGCCCCTGGAATTCGCGCGCCCAATTCCTCGCCGCCTCGTCCAGCCCGGAGATGGAGCAGCTGCGGAAATTCTTGGCCGCCACGGTCGATCTGCAGGCCGACTTTTTGGTCGGGCGTCTGCAGGAGGCGCTCCCGAAAATGCTCGCGGTCGCAAGCCCGGGGAAAGGGGCCGACGTCGAACGGCAGTTCCAGCGGGTCGCCGGGAGCGCGCACGGCTGCTACGCGCTGATCGATTACGTTAATTTCAAAGGCGAAGGAGTGCTCGCGAGCGAGCGCTACGAGGGGCGCGGCTGGGGGCTGCTGCAAGTGCTCGAAGGGATGTCGGGCCGCGGCGACGGGAAAGCCGCCACGGCAGAGTTCGCCCGTTCCGCGGCTCAGGTTTTGCGGGAACGGGTGGCGCACGCCCCGCCCGCGCGCCACGAGAGCCGCTGGCTCCGCGGCTGGCTCAGCCGGGTGGCGACTTACCGGAGCGGTCGTTAGGGCGGGTCATGGACTTTGTGCTTGCTGGAGGGACGGGCGCTGTCTCGTCCGTGATTCTGAATGGGGACAGACCCAAGCCAGACTAAACCTCACGGACGACACGGAGGTCGTCCCTCCACCGCGCCCCATAAAGTGCCTGACGCGTTTAGGCGCGAAAGCGGCCGCGCCAACGGAAAAAGAGGAGCACGGCCAGACCGCAGCCGAGGAACAGAAGCAAGTAGGTGCGCCCGCATTCCGGCGCGGGTTTCGGCGGCAGCGCAACGAGCGGTGTCTCCCAAAGGACCGTGCCGTCGGCCCCCACAGCGGTGACCCGCAACATGTGCAGCTCAGCCGGCTGGACCCGCTCGAGCCGGGCCGTGACGCGGTCCGTTCCGGCCGAAATCGTGGCCGGAGTCATCTCGCGCCAGTCGGTCCGCAGTTCGCCATCGCCGCCCAGCGAGAGCAGACGTTCTTCAATCCGAAAGTGGGCCTCTTTTGCCTGCGGCCAGGTCAACTCCCATCTCCCCGCGCCGAGATGTTTCGCGGTTGCCGTCACGACCGACTCCGGCAGCGCAGCGGCCGGCGGAACCGGAGGTGGCGAGATGACAATCGCCTTCATTCCCGGCCGCGAAGTCGGGATCGGAATTGACGACCTGGCTGGCACAGTCGGCCGAGCCATCGCAGAGGGCGAGGCCGGTTGCGCCCCTGTCGCCTCCACTCGCAGCGGCAAGGTGAATCCCGGGCCGCGCACGGCAATCGTCCCCCGCAGCGGTCCGTGAATGTCCGGCCGCACTTCGACCGTGATGGAGAGCTCCGCCTTCGGCTCCAAGATCACCGGCGCGATCGGGGCGAACTGGAGATTCGCCTGGAAGTCGAGGCCCAGGGTGCGGTCGGTGCGGTTGGTCAGGAAAACGGTCGCGCGCTGAGCCGTCTCGAGCGGTCCCAGCAGCACCGGATTGGGGGCGAGCGTGATCGGCGCAGTTGCGCTGCCTCGCAATCCCACCGTCCTCTGCTCGCCGTGAGCGCCCGTCACGGTGATCTGGCCGACAAAGTCCCGGGCTTCGTTAGGCCAAAAAGCAATCGGGAGGCTGCTCGCCTGGCCCGCCGCGAGGTGATACTCGCGCGTCGGCAACACCCACGGGCTGGAAACACTCAGGCGACCTTCGAGCAGACCGCCTCCTTCGTTTGCCAGGACAAGCGGGCGGGTTGCGTTCTGGCCGGCCATCACTTCGCCGAAGTCGAGCGCATCCGAGAGCCGGAGCCGGGCGGGCGGTTCGTCGATGGTCAGGCGCACCTCGGCCGCCACGGAAACCCGGCCGCCGCCCTGCACGAGGTAGCTAAATCCATCCGTCTTGCTGGAGCCGCTGCCGTCGTGCAAATAAGTGACGCTGGCCCGATTATCGCCGAGATCGCGAGGCTTCGAGAGCTGCCCGTGAGCGGGCGATCGGACGATCCAAAAAAGCACGGCGCCGCTGCCGCCATGATGCCCGCGCAGCTCGATCGTCGTCGCCCCGCCTCGCAAAACCCGGGCGGAACGGCCCTCCGCTTGCGGCGGCGGAGCACCCGGCAGATGGATATCCGCCTGCGCCGTGACCCGCGCGAGCGAAAGCAAACTCACGATCGCAAGGTGGCGGAGCGACGGCATGGTGCCCGAGCCTGCGAAAATTACCCGGCCGTGGCAAACCAAACCGGAAGGGCCGCGCTGCCGCCAAATTTTCCTTTGCTCGGGGCTTTTCTCTCGGTATCCGTCTCGTCAGGCCCCCGGGCGCTGCACTCGTGACTGCCACGCTTTTAAAATCACTCGCTGCTCCTTTGCTCGTCGCCTTCTCTTTGTCGGGAGCGGAAGGGCAAAGTTTTCGCCCGACCCCGCGCCCCGCCCCAGCGGCCGTGCGGCGCGCCAACACCTTGATCCGCCAGCAGGAACCGATCAACGTTTCCCCGCGCCTGCTCGCCCGGGTAACGCCCGACAACGCGCGCCTCCGCGTCTCGCTCTCAAAACAGCGCGCCTACCTTCTCCTCGGCGACGAGGTCGTGATCGACTCGCCGATTTCTTCGGGAAAACGGGCGCGTCCCACCCCGACGGGCAGCTTCCATGTGCTCGAGAAGGACAAGGGCCACCACTCCAGCATCTACGGCGATTTTCGCGACAGCTCCGGGCGCATCGTTAGGCGTGGAGTCAGCCAGAAGATCGATTCCGCCCCGAGCGGGACGCATTTTGTCGGCGCGGAGATGACCTGGTTCCTGCGCTTGACCGATGAAGGCGTCGGCTTGCATGTCGGCTTTCTGCCGGGCTATCCGGCCTCGCATGGCTGCATCCGCATGCCTTCGGCCGCGGCCGAGATGTTTTTCAACCACGTCAAAGTGGGGACGCCGGTGGTGGTGACGGATTAGTGGCCGGCCGCGGCTCGTTAGGCGAGCCGCTCGCGCAGGAGATTGAGCGCGTGCTGAGTGACGAGCTGCTTGAAGGTTTCGCGATCGCTCGGGTAGAAAAAATGCCGGACGATCGTCTCGCCGCCGCCCGCCAGGGCGATGTAAGCGGTCCCGACCGGCTTCGCCGGCGAGACTCCGCCCGGCCCCGCGATCCCGGTCGTGGCGAGCGCAAAAGTCGCGCCGCTCGCGCTGCGCGCGCCTTCCGCCATGGCTCGGGCGACCGGTTCGCTGACCGCGCCCTCCGCCCCCAGCAAAGCAGCGGGGACCCCGAGCGCGGCCGTTTTGGCGGCATTCGAGTAGGTCACGTAGCCGGCCAGAAAGATCGCGGAAGCGCCCGGAACATTCGTTAGGCGATGAGCCAGGAAACCGCCCGTGCAGGATTCCGCGACCGCGAGAGTGGCGCGCTTTTCCGTGAGCCGCCGGACCATGACGGTCTCGAGATTTTCGCCGCTGGTCGAGATAATTGCGGCCGCTAATTTTTCCCGCACGATCGCCTCGCCCTGGACCAGGGAAGCGGGCGGCCCAATCAGGCGGAGATCGACTTCGCCCATGCGCGCGCAATAGCCCACCTCGATCCCGGGGAGGGCGAGCAACTGCGGGCCGACCGCTTCTTCGACGTAGGACTCCCCCATCCCGACCATGCGAAAAGTGCGACAGGCGAAAGCGGCTTCCTGCCTAACGATCCCGCGCAGAATCGGCAAAACGGCCGCGGAAAACATCGGGCGCAGCTCGCGCGGCGGCCCCGGGAGAAGAAACAGATGGGGCGTGCCCGCCAGATAAAGACCGGGCGCGGTCCCGTTGTCGTTAGGCAAAACCTGCGCCCCGCGCGGGACCTGGGCCTGGCGGAGGATGCGATCGGTCAGGCGAAGGCCGCGGGTCTGGAGGCGTTCCGTGATGATCTCTTCCAACTCCGGATCCGCGGCCAACTCCAGGCCGAGCAATTCCGCGGTGATCTCGCGGGTGAGATCGTCGGTCGTCGGCCCGAGGCCGCCGGTCACGAAAATGATTTCAGCGCGGGGGAAATTTTCTTCGAGCGCTTCCCGGATGGCGACGCCATCAGGCACGGTGAGCTGACGATCGACCCGCAGACCGAGCGGGAAAATTTCGCGGGCAAGGAAAGTGAGATGGGTATTGAGAACGTCCCCGAGCAAAATCTCGGTTCCGGTATTGATGACGACGACGCGCACGAGGAACTTTTCGCGCGGGCCGCGCCGGCGCGCCACCGTAAAGGCCGCGCCTAACCGATCAATTCTTCGACTCCGAACTGCACCTCGGGAAAAGCCTCCACCTCGATCGTCTGGCCGCGGCCGTAAACGCCCGACTTCTGATATTCCATTCCGGCCGGCTCACGATACTGCTCGATCGTCTGATTCTTCAGGTTCACGATCCAGACTTCGCTGATTCCCGATTCCGCGTATTTGCGCAGCTTGCGGCCGCGATCGTAGGCGAGCGTGGTGTCGCTCACCTCGATCAGCAGAAGGATATCAGCGGGCCGCGGATGTCTTGAGGAGTAATAATCTTCCCGCGGCTTGAGCAACATAATATCCGGCTGAGGCTCCGAAAACTCGTCGACCACCGTGGGATTTTGCGGGTTGAGCAAGACCCGTTCGCCCAGGCGGCGCGGCAAAATCGAATTAAGCCGCATCACCACTCCGGCATGTTGCACTCCAATCGGACTCATGATGATGATCTCCCCATCGAGCAACTCGACCCGGTCATTTTCGTCGAAGATGCCGGCCTCGCCGAGCTTGTTGAATTCCTCGACGGAAAAGCGGTAGGTCGCGACCTCGGCACTCATGGCGCCAGGATACCGTTAGGCGGCATCTTTGTCTTGCTTCTTGCGAATGAGCGGAACTTTTTTGCCTTCGACCACGGCGCGATTGATCGTGACCTCGGCGATGTCTTCCCGGCTCGGGACTTCATACATGATGTCGAGCATGATGCGCTCGAGCATGGAGCGGAGGGCCCGCGCCCCGGTCCCTTTGGTCACGGCCTGCGCGGCCAGCGCCCGCAACGCATCTTTGGTGACGGTCAGGCGCACGCCTTCCATCGCGAAGAGCTTGCTGTACTGCTTGATCATCGCATTCTTCGTGTCGGTGAGAATTTCCACCATCTCTTCCTCGGTCAACGCGTCGAGCGCGCTGAGCACGGGGAGACGACCGATGAACTCGGGAATCATGCCGAAGCCTAACAAGTCCGCCGGCTCGACGTGGCGGACCGCTTCGCGCCGGAGCGCGTCTTCCGCCTCCAGGGTCGGGCTGCCGAATCCCATCGACTTATTGCCGATGCGTTTCTGGACGATTTTATCGAGACCGACAAAAGCGCCGCCGCAGATAAAGAGAATTTTGTCGGTGTTCACCTGGATGTACTCCTGGTGCGGATGTTTGCGGCCGCCTTGGGGCGGGACGTTGCAGGTGCTGCCTTCGAGAATCTTGAGGAGCGCCTGTTGCACCCCTTCGCCGGAGACGTCGCGGGTGATCGAGACGTTGTCGGTCTTGCGCCCGATCTTGTCGATTTCGTCGATGTAAACGATCCCTATCTCGGCCCGCTTCACGTCGTAATCGGCGTTCTGGAGCAGGCGCAAAATGATGTTCTCGACGTCTTCGCCGACGTAACCGGCTTCGGTCAACGTGGTCGCGTCGGCGATGCAGAAGGGGGCGTCGAGAATTTTCGCGAGAGTCTTGGCGAGGAGGGTTTTGCCGGAACCGGTCGGCCCGATGAGCAGGATATTGCTCTTCTCGATCTCGACTTCGGCGAAAGGATCTGGCTGGAAAGCGGAAGAGCCGTCGCTCGGCGCGGTGCTCTGGAGGACGCGCTTGAAATGATTATGGACCGCCACGGAGAGCGTCTTTTTCGCGAGATCCTGGCCGACAACGTACTGATCGAGCTGGCGGCGAATCTCCGCCGGCTTGGGCACGCGGAGAGTGGAGGATTGGCGGCGCGCATCTTCGTTCAGCTCCTTGTCGAGGATGCTTTTGCAGACGTTGATGCAACTGTCGCAAATGTAGACGCCCGGGCCGGCGATGAGCTTGCGCACTTCGGCGTGACTCTTCCCGCAGAAAGAGCACATGGTGAGGTTCGAGGCGCGGGCCATGATTGCGGCTGCCTATTGAGCAGTTCCTATTCCTCGACCTTCTGCGGCAAGGCCGCTTCCGCCACCGCCGTTTGCCGATCGCTAATTCGGTCGCCGCTCGCCCCGTCGAGGAGTTTGGCCTCTTTGCGCGACTTGATCACTTCATCGACGAGCCCGTAAGTTTTCGCTTCCTCGGCGTTCATGTAATAATCGCGATCGGAGTCGTGCAGCACCCGATCTTCGGGTTTGCCGGTGTGCTGCGAGAGGATGCGGATGAGCCGCTTCTTCAACTTAAACATGTACTCGACCGTGCGCTCGACGTCGCTCGCCTGGCCCTGCGCGCCACCGGAGACCTGGTGGATCATGATGTCGGAATTCGGGAGCGCAAAACGCTTGCCTTTCGTGCCCGCCGCGAGCAGGACTGCGCCCATGCTCGCGGCCATGCCAAGGCAGTAGGTGGTCACGTCGCAGGTCAGGAATTGCATGGTGTCGTAAATGGCCAGCCCCGCGGTGACGGAGCCGCCGGGCGAATTGATGTAAATGTTGATGTCCTTTTTCCCGTCTTCCATTTGCAGGAAAAGAAGCTGGGCGATAACCAGATTGGCGATGTGATCGTCGATCGGAGTCCCGAGAAACACGATCCGATCCTTGAGCAGCCGGGAGTAGATGTCGTAGCTGCGCTCTCCCCGGCCGGTCTGTTCGACGACCATGGGGACGAGGACGGATTGCGAGAGATTTGCTTGGCTAAAATTAGTCATTTTGATTCGGAAATTGGCGTCTGCGGGGCGCTTTCGACGGTAGCATTCGACCCGAGGAAAGCAATCGTCTTGGAGAGCAGGATTTGCTCCGCGAGGCCGTCCAATCCGCCTTGTTGTTCGATTTCCTGGCGCATTTTTTCCGGGGTGATGTTGTGGTGCATGGCCTCGTGCCGGATGCGTTCGTCGAAGTCTTCCCGGGTCACCTGGATTTTCTCCTGTTCGGCGATGCGGTGGAGGATGAAATTGGTCTTGAGCCGATGCGTGGCCAGGCCGCCCGCGGCCTCGATCAGCTCCTGTTCTTTCTCCTTGAGCGCCTCGTCCGGCACGCCGCGCTCGCGGTTTCTCTGCACGAGCTCGGAGAGCGTGTTGCGGGTTTGTTGCTTGACCAGATCGGGCGGCAGTTCGAATTGGATCCGATCGCTCAGGAATTTGATTACCTGGGATTCGCGGGCGTTTTCGAGGGCGTGTCCCTTTTCGTGTTCGAGCTGATGCGCGAGCGCGTGGCGCAGGTCGGGCAGCGTCTTTTCCGGCATCCACTTGGCCGCGAAGGCGTCGTCGAGCGGCGGGAGGACTCGCTGTTTTAGCTCGAGCAGAGTGACGGAATATTCGACCGTTTTCCCGGCCAATTCCGGCATGGCAAAGTCGGCCGGAAATGCCACCGGCACCTTCCGGGTCTCGTTAGGCTTTTGCCCGATTATTTGTTCGACGAAGTTGGGGAGAAAATTATCCGCGGCCAGCCGGAGCCAGAATTTCTTCCCGCCGAGCAGATTCTTGCTCGCCGCCGGGGCGATCTCCGCGATCGGTTTTCCCTCGACCGCGCCTTCGAAATCGATCACGGCAAAATCCTCGAAGGCGGCGCCGCGCTCTTCCGCCAGATCGACGAAGTCGGCCGATTGCTCGCGCAAGCGCTCGATCGCCACGTCGACTTCGGTCTCGGTCACTTCCGTGCTCGGCAGTTGCAAAGGGATGCCTTTGTAATCGGGCAACTCGAATTCCGGAGCGGTCACGACCGTGGCGCGAAAGCGCATGGAGCGGTCGTCGCCGAACTCGACGTCTTCCAGATTGGTCAGGGAAACCACTCGCAACTGCTTCTCGGCGATGGCGGCATGATAACTTTTTGAGACGAGTTTTTTCGTTAGCTCATCCTGAATGTCCTTGCGGAACTTCGCTTCGATGACTCGCTTCGGGGCTTTACCCGGGCGATAGCCGGGAATGCGCGCCTGCCGGGCGAAGCTATCCGCGATGGAATCCCATTCCTTGCCGACCTCTTCGGGCGGCAGCTCAATGTTCAGAGTGGCGACGCAGTGCGGTTGATTTTCGACCTCGACTTTCATGAAGTGCGCACGGTAACGGCTGGCCCCTCGCCGCGCAAACGAGCGGGCGCCCGGTGACGCCTCACTCTGGGCGGGTCTCTGTTTAGCGTACAAACGCCGACGTCGCGCGTTTACTCACCCACTCTCATGTTGTCATCCCGAGCCCGCGCAGACGGCGAGGGATCTCGCGCAAGGTCTCGGCGTACGGGTCAGAACAGATGAACCCAGCAGAGCAGACGGGAGATCCCTCGGCGCGCTGCGCCAGCCTCGGGATGACAAAGGCAGAGCTTTTTCGCGAGACGCTCAACACATCCCCGGGAGGCGCGAGGGCGGGTTTTGTCGCCCCCGTTTTCGGCGCTGCCTCCCGCGCTTCGCTGGTATCTGTTTAGCATTATCCTGCTGGCGCGTGGCCTTTACTCACCCACTCTCATGTTGTCATCCCGAGCCCGCGCAGACGGCGAGGGATCTCGCGCAAGGTCTCGGCGTACAGGTCAGAAAAGATGGACCCATCAGAGCATCCGTGAGATCCCTCGGCGCGCTCCGCCAGCCTCGGGATGACAGGGCGCCCAGGTTTTATGGGATGCAACAGTCAGAGACGAGCTGAGCCGACCCACCCCCGCGCTTCGCAGAGCGAAGCGTCTACAGGGTCGGCGAGATCGTGAACCGGGCTTGCAACTCGCCGCCCGGCGCGATCGTCTGGATGCCGTCCTTCTCCTCGAAGGCGCGCTGCTCATGCCGATCGGTCAGGCCCCAGCACGGTTCGACGCAGAGAAACGCGCCGCCATCCGACCAAAGGGTGACGTAAGGCGCGCCGTTCAGGTCGAGCGCGACGCGCCGCCCGCTCGGCGGATCGCGGTAGACGAAAAGAGGCTCGGGCACGTCGACCAGCTCGAGAATGTAAGAGCCGGGAAGCCCGGCCCGCGCGAAGGGCATTTCACCACCGGCAAAATCGATCTCCTCCGTCTCGCCGGAGAGAAAATTCTCCGGCGAAAACCAACGCCGGTAACGGCCCGCCGGCAGCTCCAGCGCGAAGCTGGCAAAGCTGGTCGCCGCAAAACCCGGATGGAGCCCGAACTCGAGATGCGCGGTCAGCTTCGGTTCGTGATTCTTAAATTGAAAGCCGACTTCCAATCCCTCCTCTCGCAGCGTGTAGCTCAAGGCGAGCGAGACCGGCAGCGGATATTCCTCTGGCTCGATCTCGTTAGGCGAAATCCGGTAGATGAGCGCGCCCTCCTCCGTTCCGAGGTTGGCCGTGACGTCGCGGAACTTTTTGTGGCGCAAAAAACTGTGCGTTCCCCCGCGAATTTCCTTACCGCGATAAAAGCTGTGCCCGTCCTTCAGCCGATGGAGGAAATAACCCATCACGGTGGCGTGATTCGCCCAGCCGCTGGCCGGCGCGCTCAAGTCGTCGTCGCGATGGAGAAAACCTATCCACTTCCCCGCCGCGTCCCGGCGCGCCAAACTGATCAGTTCGGCCCCGAGCCGGCTCACGATGATGCGCAGCCCGGCTTCTTCCGCGGTCAGGACGTCGAGCAGCCGCTCGCCGCGCTGCTCTTCGCGGTGGGAAAATTTCACCCGGCTTAGGGAAACAACCCGCGCTGTTGCTTTGCCTTCATCACCCGCTCGACCCCGATGGCCATCGCCGCGGTGCGATGCGAGACCTTGTCGGCTTTGGAACGGCGAATGATCTGGGTGAAGGAATACTCCAGAATGCGGAAAAGCTTGTCGGTCACTTCCGTCTCCGTCCAGAGATAGGACTGGAGACCCTGGAGCCATTCGAAATAGGAAACGATGACGCCGCCGGCGTTGCAGAGAATGTCGGGCAGGACAAATACTTCATCCTGCCGCTTGTTCAGCATGAGATCGGCCTCCGGCGAGGTCGGGCCGTTCGCGCCCTCCGCCAGGATGCGGCACTTGATCTTGTCCGCATTCTTCTCCGTGATCACGCGATCGACCGCCGCCGGCACGAGCACGTCGCACTCCATCTCGAGCAATTCGTTCGGGTCCACCCGGTCGCCCTGATCGAACGCTTTGAGGTTCCCCTTCTTCTGCACATGCTGATCGGCCGCCTTGATGTCGATCCCGTCCGGATTGTAGAGGGCCGCGGTGTGATCGCTGATCCCGACGATCTTCACCCCGGTCTTCAAGCCTAACGACAAGGCCGCGACGCTGCCGACGTTGCCGAAGCCTTGCACGATCGCGGTGCTTTTCTCCGGCTTCATCTTCAACATGTCCATGGCCCGCTCGATCAGGTAAACGACGCCGCGCCCGGTCGATTCGCGCCGGCCTTCGGTGCCCCCGACCGCGACCGGTTTGCCAGTCACGATCTCGTTCACGCAATAACCTTGATAGACCGAATAAGTATCCATGAACCAGGCCATGACCTGTTCGTTCGTGCCCATGTCGGGCCCCATGATGTCGGTGTGCGGGCCGACGAACGGGATCATCTCCTGCATGTAACGGCGTGAAACCGCTTCCAACTCGTTGCGCGAAAGCTTGGTCGGGTCGCAGGCCACGCCGCCTTTGGCGCCGCCGTAGGGCAAATTGTTGAGCGCGCATTTCCAGCTCATCCACATGGCGAGCGCGGCCGTCTCCCCCATCGAGAGGGTGGGCGCGAAACGGGTGCCGCCTTTGGTCGGGCCGAGGGTGAGGTGATGCTGCACGCGGTAACCCTGAAAGGTCTGGGTGGTGCCATCGTCCATGTGCACCGGCAGGGTCACGGCCATGGCGCGCTTCGGCAGCATCAGGCGGTCGCGATCGTTCTTGTCGATATCCAGGTAGTCGGCAATGACGTGGAACTGATCGCAAGCCATGGTGAAAACGTCGTCGTTGTAGATATTCATAAAGGCGGGGCCGGCAGATTAAGAAAAAACCGGCAGAAGAAAACAGGCTTTATCTGCGTCCGAAGAATCGGCCCGTCAAGGGTGCAGACGCTTTCGCGCCAGCGCCACCACCTCGCGCAACTCGGCGATCCCGAGCAGGTAAGCGGTCGCGAAAAAGGCCGCGCCCCCCAGCGCGATCGTCCCGCCCACATCGGCGATGCGCTGCCATTCCGACAAGCGCGTCGCCTCCGGAAAAACGAAATGTTGCAGGGCCCCGCAGACCGCCGCGAGGACGCCGCCGGCCAGCGCGATTTTGCCTAACGTCTGCAACATCAAAGCGGTCTCGAGCCGCCCGGTGTAATGCCGCATCATCCCGTAGAGCAGGAGGAAATTCGTCATCGCAACAAAGCTGGTGGAAAGCGCCAGGCCGCGATGCCCCAGCCCGAGATGGAAGGTGAAGAGCCAGTTCAGGCAGAAATTCACCGCGATCGAAAGCAGACTAACGAGCATGGGCAGATGGCGTTTATCGAGCGCGTAGAAAGCGGGCGCGAGCACTTTGACCCCGGCGTAACCGGCCAGCCCGATCGCGTAGAATTGCAGCGCTGCCGCCGTCTGCCGGGTCGCGTCCGCGGTGAAACGCCCATGCTGATAAATCACGCTGATGATCGGCTCCGCCAGAATGATCAGCCCGATCGCGGAAGGAATCGTCAGTAACATGACCAGGCGCATGGCGTGGGCGAGCGCGCCGCGGAATTCCCGCGTATTGCCGGTCGCGGCGCTGCGCGAAATGAGCGGGAGCGTGACCGTGGCCACGGCTACGCCAAAGACGCCGAGAGGCAACTGCATCAGGCGGAAGGCGATGTTCAGCCAGGTAATGGGCCCGTTGCCTAACGACGAGGCGAACCCGCTGTTCACGGCCACATTCACCTGCACCGCACTGGCCGCTATCGTGGCCGGCGCCATCAGCGCGAGAATGGTGCGCACGCCCGGATCGCGCCAATTGAAATCGAAGCGGAAGCGAAAACCAACCCCGCCCGCCGCGGGCAACTGCACGAGCAACTGCAGCAAACCGCCGAGCAAAGTCCCGATCGCCAGCCCGACCAATCCCCGTTCGCCGAAATGCGGATGGCGCCAATCGGCCTGCGGATCGAGCCAATAGCAAAAAGCGACCCCGCCAATGATCGAGCCCAGATTAAAAAAGCTCGAAGCCAGCGCCGGCATCCCGAAAACGTGCTTGGCGTTGAGCATGCCCATGACCAGCGCCGCCAGCGAAACGAGGAGGATGAAGGGAAACATGATCCGGGTGAGCTGGATGGTGAGGGCGGCCTTTTCGGCGGGGAATCCAGGCGCGAGAATGCCGATAACGAAAGGCGCGAAAATGATCCCGAGGAGCGTCATCGCGCTCATGAAAACGAGCGTGAGCGTGGCCACCTTGCTCGCCAGTTGCCAGGCCGATTGATCGCCTTCGGTCGCGATCCGGCGCGAGAAGGTGGTGACAAACGCGGTCGAGAGGGCGCCTTCGGCAAAGAGGTCGCGCAACATATTGGGCGCGCGGAAGGCGGTCAGGAACGCGTCCATATTCTTCGACGCGCCGAAGAGCGCCGCGATCACCGTCTCGCGGACGAGCCCGAGGAGGCGGCTGCACATCACGGCCAGGCCGACGATGCTCGTCGCCTTCGTGCTCACGCGCTGGTCTTGGTCGCCCTCGGGCATGGGGCAAGAAGGAACAGCGGACCGCGTTTTGTGAAAGGGGAATTATCGCCAGGCGCGCGCGCGGTTTCTATGAGGCTAATTGTAGGGCGACCGCTTCGGTTGCCCAGTTTCTTCCGCCGCAAGACCCGAGTTTTTAGACGCCCCTTAGCTTAGTGCGTCTGATCCAGATCGAAAAATTCCACCAAAGCAAGGCCGCTCGATCCCGCCACGCCGCGCACGATCGCCGTGTAGCTGCCGGGAATCAGCGTCGCGAGGATGGCCGCATCCCGGTCGTCGTTAGGCGCGAGACCGGTCGCGCTGATCTGCGCAGCGTCGCCCTCGCGCCAGTTGTCGTTTGAGGCGAGCAGCGTCCCGGAAGCGTCGCGCAATTCGAGGGTCGGATCCGCCAGGGCGTTGGGCACCTCGAGCCCAGCGAGATCGGGACCGATCGCGCGAATTAAGAGGTCCTGGCCGCTATCGCCGCGCACGATCAATCCCCCGATGAGCGCGTCATCTCCCGGCCGCACCAGACCCCGGGTGGAAATGTTCACGAGGCGTCCCGAAAATTCGTTCACCGGATCCAGCGGATCGAGATCGTAGACCTCGACCACCCCCAGACCAACGCCTCCGTTCACCCCGCGCACCTGCACCGTGTAATTGCCATCCGGCAAGCTCGCGATGAGAGCGGCTTCTCGATCCGAAGAGGGCGCGGCGCCGGTGGCCTGGATTGCCGCCTCTTGCGTGCTGCGCCAGTTATCATTTTCCGCAATCAAAGAGCCGCGCGCGTTCCGCAACTCCAGAGTGGGATCCTGCAACCGGCCAGGGAGCCGTTTTCCCCCGTCCGACAAGGAAGGCCCGAGCGCCCGCAGCAGCACTCTTTTCCGAAACGATGCGGGCACGTTGCCGAGCGGCCGATGCACCACGAATCCGCCGACCAGGAGATTGTCGTCTTTGCCCACGTGGCCGCGCGTCGAAATATTAGCCAGTTGGACCGTCGTATCCGCTTGGAATTCCGAGGTATTGCCCGCGGCATCGGTTGCCGTGGCTGTGATCGCTACGTCGCTGGGCATCGGGGGGAAATTATACTGGAAATAAGCGATCCCGGCGGCATCGGTGGTGACCGTTTTCGTCGCGAAGACCGGACCTTCCAGATAAGTCGTCCCACCTTCGGTCGCGTGCAGCGTTTCAGTGAAAAACTGCAAAGTAAACCGAGTCGAGGGCGTACTGTTCAATCCGCCTTTGACGACGGTGTGACCCGTTTGGAATGACGTCGAAGTGATGATGGGGAAATTTTGCAGGTTGTTCGCTCCGGTGTCCTCATCGCCGAGATCGTTGCGGGTGGCGTCATCGGGAAAGCTTTCCCGGGCTAAATCGATCTTGGTGGATGCGCCGATTATGTTCGAGAGGATGGAATTTCCAACCGCGGGATGATCGGCGTCCCTCTGCACTACCTGCACGCCGACCGGGTTATAGCCGATATGATTACCAGCGCCCGGCTCGAGGCCGCCGATGAGATTATTCGAGCCCTCGATGAGGATGCCGGCGCTGGAGTTGGCGAGATCGTCGGCCGCGCCCATGACCGCCCCGATGGTATTTCCCTCGACCACATTCCCGCTCCCCAGGCGCCCGAGAATGATGCCGAACTGGCTCCCGGAAATGAGATTGCCCGCTTCCGCCGTCCGCCCCCCGATTTCATTGGCCTCTCCGTCCACGAAGAGGCCAACACCGTTGCCCATCTCGCTCGATCCATCCGGTTCGGTGCCGAAATAATTGCCCTGCAAAACGTTGCCGCTGGCTCCGGGATCGATCTCGATCCCGACTTGGTTGTGCGAGATCACATTGCGCGCGGCCGGCAAGGTCCCGCCCACGGTGTTGTTAGAGGAAGAGATACCCAGTCCGGTCGAGTTGTAACCGTCTTGCAGCTCGTCAGAACTGAAACCGATGAAGTTTCCGGTAATCACGTTTTGGCCGCTTCCTTGCAGGATGATGGCCGTGCCATTGAAAAGCGGCTCGCCCGTGAGGAAATTGAAAACGTTTGGGAAACCAGTCAGCGCCAGTCCGCGCACCGTCGAGGCGCCCGCGCTGATGATCAATCCGTGATGCGGCTCGCCGCTGTAACGGCCATCGAGCCGAATGAGAACGATCGCGTCATCGCCCTGGCGCAGCCGGTTCGCCCGCGCCCCCGGCTGGGTGTAGCCGTCGATCGTGAGGGGATCGGTGATCTCGGGGAGGCCGAAATCGCCGACATTGATCTTTTGGACCCCGCTGCCTGGAATACGAAACGCGATCGTATCGGGCCCCGGATGGGCGTTGGCCAAGTCGATCGCCTGAGCGAGCGAGCCCGCTCCGAGTGAGTCTGCGGTCGTGACGGTGAACGTGTCCGCGCGACTGGAGGCGCAGCCGAGGAGCGCTGCGACGAGGGTAGCAACGAGGGTTTTCATCCGGCGAGGCTGCCGGGAAGAGAGCGGGAAGGGAAGAAAATATTTTCCTCAACGATCGTTAGGCAGCCCGCGCCCGCGCCCGCGCCCGCCCCCCTCTTGTCCCGGCGGCGCGGCCGCCGGGGCGAGGAAGCGTTGGTAAAGAAACGAAGCCGCGATCAGGATGAGCGCGACCCCGACGAACGCGCCGATGCGGTAGAGCTCGGCCAGATCGCTCAAGTCGTGCAGGAAAAGCTTCGCCAAAGTGACCCCGAGAAGGGCGACGCCAGCGTAGCGGGCCGCCTTTTGTTGAATCCGCATGCCGACCAGAATGAGGCCCAAGGCAAAGAGCGCCCAGGCGATCGAGTAGGTCATGTCGCGGGCGAAATTACCGCTGCAGGAAAAGGTCAGGGTCGGGCCGATGGAGAAGTAATCGGCGATCTCGAGGTTGAGGAGGAGAAAGGCGAGAATCGCGCCTAACGAGCCTAAGAAGGGCGGCGCGGCCCGCTCCAGCGCGTTCGCGCGACGCGGCCCAAAGACGGCCGCACCCGCCAGGAGGCAGGCGCTGGTGCAGCCATAAGCGTAGAGATACCAGTTCCAGGGCGGCGTCGGGTTGCGTTTGTGATATTGAAAGACGGCGGGATTGCAGGCGAGCCGGCCAAAGGCGGCGCCGAGCAAGAGCACCGCCACCACCCGCAAACCGCGATGGGGCAGGCGCTGGAAAAGCGCGAGGAGCGCGAAGCCTTCCAGCGCCCAGCCGAGGGTGATCCATTCGCGCTCGAATTGGAGCGGGAAAATAAGACTAACGAAAAGCAAAAGCACCCCGCCCTGCCAGGCCAGCCGGCTGTCCCCCGTCGCCGGGTCGGCCCGGTAGAATCGTCGGAGCGCGCCCACACCGAGCGCGGCGGGCAGAATGAAAAAGGCGGGAAGCAGGCCCATCCATTCGCTAGGGAAAGCCGCCGCGATGACGCGGTAGGCGAGCCAGAAGGCGAGCGCCTGGGCGAGCGCGCTGACCGCCCAGGCCCACGCCTTTTCCTTCTCCGCCGAACAGAAAGGGAAGACGACGAAGAGGACCAGGAAGAGCCCGTAGCAAACGAGCGTGGGGATCGCCTGCGCTGGGGTAAAGCAGTCGTTTTGCCAAACCCCCTGGACGAGCGCGGCCCCGAGCAGAGCGGCGGCGGAAAGCCAGTCGGCTCGGCGCAAGATCGCGGAGGCGAGGAGCAGGGCGCTGAGCAGGAGCGCTACCCCCAGCGCGGGCGTGGGATTCACCAGACCGACTCGCTCGAGCAGGATGAGGAGGAGAAAATAAGGGGTCAGCGTGCCGGCGGCAGTGAAAGGGAGGGCGGCCGGGCGCCAGGCGGAAGCCGGCGTGGTCGCCGCATGGAGGAGCGCGAAAATGACGATCGCGCCCAGCGCCGCGAAGAGCGAGGCCTGCGGAGCGAACAATCCGAGCCAGGCCGCGACCAGGGCAAAGGTCAGCGCGCCGGCGGCGAGCGCGATGCCGCGATGGGAGCGGCCGAGAACGGTCAGCGCGAGCAAGCCGGCGTCGGCCAGGAAGATAAAGCTAAAGAAAAAGAGCGGTTGCCGCGCGAGCGCCGGGACCGCCGTGATCCAAAAACCGAAACCAAGAGCGGTGAAGCCAGCGACTGCCGCCGCCGCCGCCAGCCAAGCACTCCGCGACACCCCTGTAGACGCTTCGCTCTGCGAAGCGCGGCCCTGCGCTTTGCCGCGCCAATCCTCGGCCAGACACGCCCCCAAAAAAAACGCCTCGAACCCGAGAAAAATCCAGAAGCTCCGTCCACCGCTGGCCGCGTTGAAAAACTGCGCCGCCCAGCCCAGCTCGGTCAGCGCCGTCCCGACCGCCGCGAGTAAAACGAGATAATGCCAGCGTTTGCGCAAGGCGACCGCCAGCACCCCGCCATCGAGCAGCGCGAGGTAAAGAAAGAGCGCCGGCGCCCGATCGACCGCACTCGGCAACAGCGCCGGCGTGAGAAAGCCACCGATCACTCCGAGGATGACCACGACCTGCGCGCTCAGATTAACCGCGAGCAAAAACGAGCCCAGCGTGACCGCGGCCAGGGCGAAAAAAGCCGTCGTTAGGCTGATGAGCCCGTAAAAGCTGTGCACCGCAAAAAGGTCGGCGTAGAGAATGACGAGGCCGGTCGCGCACAGACTCTGCGCGGTCACGCCGTAGCGGCCACGCGCAAGCCACCAGCCGAGCCCGACGAGCGCGCCGCCGACCGTCCCGCCGATCACCACCCGTCCGAGCGGGGTGATGAGGTTGTTCTCGAAGGAGTATTTGATGAGGCAGGCGATGCCGAGAAAAAGGGCGAGGCCGCCGAGCCAGGCGAAAAGTTTTACGCCCATGAACATCTCCCAGTCGATCGGCGCCCGGGCCGGCGGCGGGACCGGACGGGACGGCGGCGCCACTACCACGGGCGGCGGCGCTTTTTCGGGCGCGGGCGCGGCCTGGGTCGGCGCTCCTTCCAAAGCCGTCAATCTTTTGCCTAACGAATCGATTTCTCTCCGGAGTCGCCGGTTCTGGAAGGCGGCAAAGACAAGGCCGGCGACGAGCAGGAGGAAGGTCAGCTCGCTCACAAGCCGGTCGGGTGATCGAGAAATTCCCAGGGCACCTCGAAGCGTTCGGCCAGGTCGGCGGCGAGCGCTTTGACCCCGAAGGTCTCAGTCGCGTAATGCCCGCCGAGGAACAAATTGAGGCCGAGCTCTTCCGCCGCCACCGCCGCCCAATGAGGCGCTTCCCCGGTGATGAACGTGTCCACGCCCGCGGCCGCCGCCGCGTAAATTTCCCCACCAGCGCCGCCCGTGACGAGACCGATCCGCGCCGTCTCCATCGGACCGGCGCCGATACAGCGGACGGGCCCGCCTAACGACTCCTCGAGCTTGCTCAAGAGTTCGTCGCGCCGCCAGTGCGCCGCCGCCTGCAGGCCGATGGGCTGGCCTTTCATCTCCAGAAACGGCTCGGTTTTTTCCAGCCCGAGAGCGGCGGCGAGACACGCGTTGTTCCCGAGCTGGGGATGCAAATCGAGCGGCAAGTGCGCGCTGTAGAGCGCGAGATTATGCGCGAAAGCGAGGCGAAGCGCCCGACTGGAGGCTCCGGCAATCGGCCGCAGCCCCGACCAGAAAAAACCGTGATGGACCACGAGCAAATCGATCTCCCGCTCGACCGCCATCTGGAAAGTCGCGCCCGAAGCATCGACCGCCGCACCTATTTTCGTCACCTCGCCGTTGTTCTCGATCTGCAATCCATTCAGGGCATTCGGATAATCGTCGACCTCCGGGAGACGGAGGATTTCATCGGCGTAACGAACGATCTCGGCGAGGTCGGGCATGCCCTACCTTGAAGAGGAAAAGCCGAACTTGCACGCACCCATTCTTGACGAACTCGGCCGCGTTGGACATCGTGGAGCGCAGTTTGGTTTCAACGAAAAGGAGCTTGCGTGGAATACACAGATACACCCGCCGCGGAATCGGCCGATCAGGCGTTCGCCACGCCTAACGAGGCCAGCGGTCTCATCGACACGGCCGAAGGCAAGGCGAGCGATATGGTCGCGGTCATGCTCAGCGTCATTCCGGGCCTCGGGCATATATATAAAGGCTACCGTTTGATTGGCGTGCTCCTCATGTTCGTGGGCGCGCCCATGGCGGTCGCGCTCGCTCTCCTCATCGCCACCGGCACGGCCGGCTTCGGCTTCTTCCTGCTCCCGATCTACTGGATCGCGGTGATGGTGCACGTCTGGGCGATCCCGGATCGGATCGAGCCGGCTGTCTCTGACGAAGGCGAGCAGTACTGATTTTCATCATCCCGAGCCCGCGCTCCTGCCTCCCCGGCACTCTGTGTCTACGCGTATCCTTTATACGCGCTACTTGTCATCCCGAGCGCAGCGAGGGATCTCGCGGATTACTCCTGGCTTTGTCGGGAATTACGACCGCGAGTAATCCGTGAGATCCCTCGCCGTCTACGCGGGCTCGGGATGACAAGCAGGGCGGGCTCAGGGGTTCGCGGCGCGCGGCCAACTGCTCTCGATCAGCCCGCCACGGCGGCGTAGATCTCCTCGAGAATCTCGCGCAGCCCGTAGCGAAAACCCCATTCCGGATAATGCTCGCGGAATTTCCGCACGTCGCTGATCCACCAAATGTGGTCGCCGCTCCGGTTCTCTTCGACGTATTCCCAGGCAAGTTTGCGCCCGCTGATCTCTTCACAGAGCGCGATTGCTTCGAGCATTGAGCAATTGGAATGGCGGCTCCCGCCCAGATTATAAACTTCGCCGACCCGCGCTTGCCTAACGAACGCGGCGAAGGCGGCGACGAGGTCGAAACTGTGGATGTTATCGCGCACCTGTTTCCCTTTGTAACCGAAAACGCGATAAGGCCGCCCGGTCACCGTGCACTTCATGAGATAGGAAAGAAAACCGTGCAGCTCCGTCCCGGCATGGGCCGGCCCGGTTAGGCAACCGCCGCGAAAACACGTGGTCGGCATGCCGAAATAGCGCCCGTATTCCTGCACGAGCACGTCGGCCGCCAGCTTCGACGCGCCGAAGAGCGAGTGCTTCGTCTGGTCGATGCTCATGCTCTCGGAAATCCCCGGCTCGTACTCGTGCCCGGGCTCGATTTCCCAACGCAGGGGCAGCTCCTGCAAAGGCAGCCGATTCGGAGTGTCGCCGTAGACTTTGTTCGTCGAGGTGAAAACGAAGGGAGTTTCCGGGCAAAAATTTCGGGCCGCTTCCAGGAGATTTAGGGTGCCGTTGGCGTTGACCGTGAAATCCATCTGCGGATCGCGCGCCGCCCAATCGTGCGAGGGTTGCGCGGCCGTGTGCACGATCGCGGCGAGCCCGCGCCCGTGCGCGCGGAAAAGGTCGTTGATCGCGCTCGCATCCCGAATGTCGAGATCGTGATGCTCATAGTTAGGCAAGCTCGCGCACAAGGCGTCCCGGGTCTTCTGGGTGGACGCTTCCGCACCGAAAAACCGCTGCCGCATATCGTTGTCGATCCCCACGACCGCGCTGCCTTCTGCCGCGAAATGCTTGACCGTTTCCGAGCCGATCAAGCCAGCCGAGCCCGTCACTAAAATGGTCTGCGCTTTTCCCATTCGTTAGGCGGATTGGTCGATCATCCAGGTCAATTGGCCATTCTCGGGGGCGACGCGGGCGGCCGGCAGTTCGGGCGCCCCGGCCAGGACCCGCTCGACCAGCTCCGGATTTTTACCCTGCCCGACGAGGAAGACCACCTGCCGCGCTTGATTGAGCAACGGGAAGGTCATGGTGAGGCGATGGGACGCGAACTTGGGCACAAAATTCGCCACCACCCGCCGCACCGTTTCTTCCATGGCTAGCGTTTCGGGAAAGAGCGAGGCGGTATGCCCATCGTCGCCCAGCCCGAGGAGAATCAGGTCGTGCCGATAAATCGTCTCGCCGTGCTGGGTCGCGAGCAGGGCCAGCTCTTCTTCGTACTCCTGTGCGGCCCGCGGCGGGTCGATCTCGCCGCGCATCCGCAGGACCGATCTTTCCGGGACGGCCGCCGGCTCAAAAAGCGCTTCGCGCGCCATCCGATAGTTGCTCTCGGGGTCGTTAGGCGGGACGCAACGTTCATCGCCGAAAGTGAAGCGCACCCGCTCCCAGGCGAGATCACCACCGATCCGGGCAAACTCCCGGTAAATGGGCCGCGGTGTGTTTCCGCCAGAAAGGGCGATTCGAAATTCGTTCCGCTCCGCTTGGGCCGCGCGCGCCGCCTGAAGGATGAATTTCGCCGCCTCCGCGACGAAGTCTTCGGTTCGGATCACTTGGGCGCTCAAAGCGCGCAATGCGAGCGCCCGTGCTTTTCCAGATAGCGCTGGTGATATTCTTCCGCGCGATAAAAGGCCGACGCAGGTTCTATCTGGGTGACGATGGGCCGGCGAAACTTTCCGCTCCGGTCCAACTCCTCGCGCTTGGCTTCGGCCACGCGTTTTTGTTCCGGCGAATGATAAAAGACGACCGAACGATACTGCGAGCCGACATCCGGACCCTGCCGATCGCGTGTCGTCGGATCGTGATTCCGCCAAAAGACTTCGAGCAATTGCTCGTAGGTGACCTGCTCCGGATCGAACTCCACCTCGACCACTTCGGCGTGCCCGGTAGCACCGCCGCAGACGTCTTCGTAGGTGGGATTGTCCAACTTCCCGCCGGCGTAGCCGCTCGTGGCCGACCGCACTCCCGGGAGGTTGCGGAACATTTCCTCGACGCCCCAGAAACAACCGGCGCCAAAAGTCGCTTTCTCTATGCTCATCGGGCACGATCAAACGGGAAGGGAGGTGGCGCAATAGCGGAACAAGCTCGCTCGCCGGGCGCGGGCCGTAGCTCGAAAAGCCACTGCATCGTTACGGCTAAGAGAGCGGTATGTGTTGAGCGTCCCCCGAAAAGTTCTGCGCTCTGTCATCCCGAGGCTGGCGCAGCGCGCCGAGGGATCTCACGGTGGCTCCGATGGGTACATTTTCTCTCAAGAACGACGCCAAAACCTTGCGCGAGATCCCTCGCCGTCTACGCGGGCTTGGGATGACAACATCAAAGTGCGCCAGTGGAGGCAAGGCGCCGCCAGAGGTTGGACGCGAAACGGGTCCAAAGAGCGGCGCACGCTTTGGTTATTCCTTCGAGCCTCGGATTTCGGATTTCGGATTTCCGCGGCGCAGCCGCGGCTACATCACCATCCCGCCATCGACCGTCAGCACTTGGCCGGTGATGTATTTCGCGTCCCGCGCCGCCAGGAAGGCCACGGCCGCGGCGATGTCTTCGCCTTCGCCGAATTTGCCCAGCGGGATCTTCCCCAGAATCGTTTCCTTGATCTGATCGGGGAGGACATCGGTCATGTCAGTGACGATGAATCCCGGGGCGACGGCGTTGACCGTGATACCGCGGCTGGCCAATTCCCGCGCCAGCGTTTTCGTTAGGCCAATCAAGCCGGCTTTGCTCGCGGCGTAGTTCGCCTGCCCGGCGTTGCCGGTGAGTCCGGCGATCGAGCTGATGTTGATGATGCGCCCGCTGCGTTGCTTGATCATTGAACGCATGAGCGCCTGGATGAAGCTGAAGGCGCCCTTCAAATTTGTGTCCAGGACGATGTCCCAATCGTCCATCGACATGCGCATGCTCAAGCCGTCGCGGGTCACGCCGGCGTTGTTCACGAGCACATCGACCCGCCCGAAATCTTCCAGGATTTTCGCGCCCGTTGCCTGCACGGCGGCGTGGTCGGCCACGTCGACGGCGTAGGCTTTGGCCGCGCCTGCGCGGAGCTGGTTGATCTCATCGGCTGTGCTCTGCGAGGTTTCTTCGCGGCGACTGACGGAAGCGACCCGCGCGCCTTCGCGCGCCAGGCGCAAGGCAATCTCATGCCCAATCCCCCGCCCCGCCCCGGTGACCACCGCCACCTGATTTTCAAATCTCATAATTTTTTGCCTAACGAGTTAAGGTTTCGGGTCGTGGCGGACGATCTGGCCGTCTTTCATGACGAAAAAAACGCGCTCCGTCGCGGTGATATCCGCGGTCGGATCGCCCGGCAGCGCGATCACATCGGCCAGCTTTCCTTTCTCGAGCGTGCCCAGTTTCGCGGCTACGCCCAATAATTCCGCGTCGACCGAGGTCGCGCTGATGAGCGCGTCGATCGGCTTCATCCCGAGACCTGTCATGAGGGCAAACTCCTTCGCATTTTGCCCATGCGGATAAACGCCCGCGTCGGTCCCGAAGGAAATTTTCACCCCGATCTTGAGGGCGTTGCGAAACATCTCGGAACGCGCCGCGACCGCGGCCCGCGCCTTGGCCTGCACGGCCGGCGGATACTTATCGATCTTGCCCATGATCCATTCCGCTGCGATCAAGGTCGGGGTGAGGTAGGTGCCTTTTTCCTTCATCAGCTGGAGGGTGGCGGGCTTGAGAAAAGAGCCGTGCTCGATCGAATCGACCCCGGCGTTGATCGCTTCGCGTGCGGCCGTGTCGCCGTGGCAATGGACCGCCACTTTCTTGCGCAGGCGATGCGCTTCGTCGACGAGCATTTTCATTTCGTCGGGGGAAAATTGCGGGACATCGACCTCGTCGGTTAACGACAAGACGCCGCCCGAGACCGCGGCCTTGATCAGGTCGGCGCCGTTTTTCACTTCGTAGCGGACGGCTTTGCGAATCGCTTCCGGTCCGTCGGCAATCCCGTCGGTGTAATCCATTTGCCGGCCGAAAAGCCCATCGCGAAAACCACCCGAGCCATCGAAATGCCCGCCGGTCGCGCCGATCCCTTTGGTCGCGACGAGCATGCGCGGGCCTTCCACGATGCCGCTGGCGATAGCGTTGCGGAGCGCGACGTCGACGAAGAATTGGCTCCCGACATCGCGCACGCTGGTGAAGCCGGCGGCGAGCGTGGCCCGGGCGTAGGGAATGCAGGCGTAAGCCATTTCTGGGAGCGTTTCCTCGAGGCCTTTGAGGCGCAGCTCGTTATAGCTGTCGGAATAATCGTCCATCGTGAGATGGGTGTGCGCGTCCATGAAACCGGGCGCAAGGGTGGCGTCGCCCAGGTCGATCACTTGGGCGTCGTTAGGCACGGCCAGGTTGCTTCCGCTCCCGGTTATTTTGTTGCCCTGCACGATGACCACTCCGTTGGGCACCAGCGTTTTCGATTTGCCGTCGAAAAGGCGCGCCGCTTTCAGCACGACGATCGGGGCGGGCGGCTCCGCCCCTAACGATTCGCCCGCGGCGAAGAGAACGAGCAGGCTGAGGGCGCAGAGCGGGCGGAGAAGAAAATCCATGGGCCATCCTGCCGGGAGATGCGCAAGGCTGTCAATGCCCCGGCGCTTGCGCCATTCTCGTGGGATGAGCGGAACCTGGATTGAATCGCATGTGCCGGCGCGGCTCGATCGCCTGCCCTGGAGCCGCCCGCATTGGCTGATCGTGTGCGCGCTCGGCGCGACCTGGATTCTCGACGGGCTCGAGGTGACGCTGGCCGGCTCGGTCGGCGCCATGCTCACGCAGCGCGAGACGCTTCATTTCAGCTCCGCGCAGGTCGGAGCGAGCGCGACTTTTTACCTGATCGGAGCCGTCCTTGGCGCCCTCGTCTTCGGCTATGCGACCGATCGGCTGGGGCGGAAGAAGCTCTTTTTCATCACCGTGGGGGTGTATCTCACGGCGACTGCGGCGACGGCGTTTTCCTGGAGCTTCGCGAGCTACGCTTTCTTCCGTGCCCTCACCGGCGCGGGGATCGGGGGGGAATACGCGGCGATCAATTCCGCGATCGACGAGCTGATCCCGGCGCGGCTGCGGGGCCGGGTGGATTTGATCATCAACGGCACCTACTGGATCGGCGCCGCGCTCGGGGCGGGGGCCACGCTCTGGCTGCTCGACCCGCGCCGGCTGCCGGTGTCGTTAGGCTGGCGCTGCGCTTTCGGGATCGGCGCGGTCCTCGGTTTGGTCGTGATTTTTTTCCGGCGTTGGGTGCCGGAAAGTCCGCGTTGGCTCATGATCCACGGCCGGCCCGAGGAAGCCGAGCGGATCGTCGCCCAGCTCGAACGCGCCGCGGGCGTGGCCGACGAAACGCCGCCTAACGAACCCGCCACGCGCATCCGCACCCGCACCCACACGCCCTGGCGCGAGATCTGGCAGGCGATCGTGCACGACCATCGCCGGCGCTCCGTCCTCGGGTTCGTGCTCATGCTGACGCAGGCATTTTTCTATAACGCGATTTTCTTCACCTATCCGCTCGTGCTCATGCGCTTCTATGGCGTGCCGGCGGAAAAAGCCGGCCTTTATCTGGTGCCTTTCGCCCTCGGCAACGTCCTCGGGCCGATCGTCCTCGGGCACCTTTTCGACACCATCGGGCGCAAGCCGATGATCGCCGGCACTTACATCGTGAGCGGGATTTTGCTGGCCTTGACCGGCTGGCTTTTTCAAGCCGGACTGCTCGACGCGCGCAGCCAGACGCTGGCCTGGATGGTCATTTTCTTTGTCGCCTCGGCCGCGGCGAGTTCTGCCTATTTAACCGTGAGCGAAATTTTCCCGCTCGAAATTCGCGGTTTCGCGATCGCGATTTTCTACGCTTTCGGGACGCTGGCCGGCGGCGTGGGCGCGCCGATTCTGTTTGGCTGGATCATTGGCACGGGATCGAAAGGGGCGCTTCTCACTGGTTATCTGGTGGGCGCGGGGTTGATGGTCGCGGGCGGTCTGACGGAGGCATGGTTGGGAGTGGCGGCGGAACGCCGTTCGCTGGAGAGCGTCGCGCCGCCGCTTTCCAGCCGTGAGCGGCTGGAGTCTTAGGGCGTGCGCTCCGCGCGGTAGACGTCACCGGCGGGTTGATCGCCGAGTTGTAGGGCGGGCCCTTCGCCTGCCTCGGTTCGTGCTCTGGCAGAAACTGGGCAACCGAAGCGGTCGCCCTACAATTCGCCCAGTCGAGCCAGCCAACCTGGTAACTGCTGCGCGGCGCGAGCTTCTTCTCCGGATTTGGTTTCGTCGCCTTCCGCTCCGGTGGAGCGCGGAAGCAGCCAAGTCAGCAGTTTCATCATCTCGCCCGTGAGGCTGGGGAAAAGAGCATTGCCAATAATGGCGGCGCGGGCGGAGAGGCCGATGATGAGCGAAGCCTGCCCGCGGCGACAGGCCTCGACGATTTTCGCCGCGGCGCGGTCGGCTTCGACGGCGGCGAACGGGAGGGCCGCGGAGAGCGCAAACCAGGTGTATTCGGCCCCGTGCTTCCCTTTGAACTTGGCGTGAACCTGCGAACCGGTGCGCATCAATCCCGGCGTGACCGTGGTGACGTGAATGCGATCGAGAGCCAGCTCGGAGCGAAAGGAATCGGAGAGGCCGACCAAGGCAAACTTACTCGCGCTGTAGGGCGCCATATGGGGCACCGCGACTTTTCCCCCGATCGACGAAATGTTGACGATCCGGCCGCCGCCGGCGGCGCGCAGATGAGGAACGACTTGCTGCATCAGGTTGAAGGGCGCCCAGAAATGCAGCTGCATGGATTTCTCGAAATCTGCGCGGCCCATGTGTGCAAGCGGGCCGACTTCGATGATGCCGGCGTTGTTGATCAGAACGTCGATGGCGCCGAACCGGTCCAGCACGGTCGCGACCGCGCCTAACGACTGCGCGCGGTCGAGCAAATCGCAGGAGACGCCGATGGCTTCGCCGCCGAGCGCGCGCAGTTCCGCACAAGCTTCGTCCAGCTCCTTCTGATCCCGCGCGAGCAGGGCGAGGCGGCCGCCTTCCGCGGCGATCAAGCGGGCGATGGTGAGCCCGAGCCCGCGCGATCCGCCAGTCACGATGACCGATTTCCCGGCAAACGAATAACTGCCGCGGAGACCTCGGGAGATTCCCCAGGCGGCCAGTCCGATTCCGCCCAGGGTGAAGAGGAGAGAGCGTTTCATCCCCCACTATAACCGCGAGCGGCGCGCTCGCTTCAGCCGTGTTTGCGGTTGAAGCGCGCCACCTCGCGCGCGGTCTCGCGGTCGGTTGCGCGCTTCTTCAGGTCGAGCCGTTTGTCGCGCGCTTCCTTGCCTTGGGCGACGCCGATCTCGGCTTTGATCCGCCCGTTCTTCCAATAGAGTTTGAGCAGGACCAGGGTGCGCCCCTCGATGTTCGTGAGGCCGTAAAGTTTGTCGATCTCGCGCCGATGGAGGAGGAGTTTGCGCACGCGCTTGGTCGCGGGCACTTCGTGGCTGGCCTGCAGGTAGGGCTGGATGTCAGCCCCGTAGAGGAACGCTTCGCCTTTCTCGATCCGGGCAAAGGCGTCGCCGATATTGGCTTTGCCGGCGCGGATCGATTTGACCTCGCTCCCTTTCAGTTCGACCCCGGCTTCAAAGCGCTCGAGGATGTGAAAATCGTGGAGCGCTTTGCGATTGAGAATGGTCTCAGCGGGCATACCGGCGCGGCCCGGGACACGGGAGGGTTACTTTTCTTCGGGCGTCTCGCTGATCTCTTCGAAGGTCAGCTTGCCGTCGATGATTTCTTTCAAAGCGATGTCGGTGAGGGAGGATTTGAGAGTGGCTTCGACGAGGGGGCGATGGCCAAGCCCGAGCTGCCGGACGCGCTTCGAGACGACGTTGATAAGGAGTTGCTGGTTGGGGATCACTTTGGTGGCTTCTTGCAGGAGTTGAGCGGTCATATTTCTCAGGGAGCGGACGGGCCCGCCCATGGTCGACGGGAAGGGCAGAATCGTGGCGGTGCCTTTCATGAGTTCGGAGGCGGCGGAAAGTAAGGCGGACATCGTCGAGGAAAAGCGGATTCGGACAATGCGCGCCGCTCGCGGGTTGTCAATCGATTTGTTAGGCCGGGCAGGCACTTGCCACCGGCCTGGAAATGCGCGAGATAGGGTCCTTCGGGCTGTGGCTCAGCTTGGTAGAGCGCCTGTCTCGGGTGCAGGAGGTCCAGGGTTCAAATCCCTGCAGCCCGACCCCTTCTCTCGGATGCAAAACACCACACTCCAGGCGGGCGACGCCGCCCCGGCCTTTTCCGCGACCGCCATCGGCGGGCCCTACGGCAGCGGGGAAATCGTCACTCTGCAAGAGCTGCGCGGGCGCCCGGTGGTGCTCTATTTTTATCCGAAAGACGACACGCCCGGCTGCACCGCGCAAGCCTGCGGGCTACGCGACGCGTGGGACGAGCTGGGGAGCGCGGCCGCGATTTTCGGCGTGAGTGTCGACTCGGCCGCGAGCCACCAAAAGTTCATCGCGAAATACGAACTCCCCTTCCCGCTACTCTCCGATCCGGAGAAGAAAATCGTCCAGGCCTACGGCGTCTGGGTCGAGAAAAGCCTGTACGGGAAAAAATACCTGGGGGCCGACCGGACGACCTTTGTCATCGACGCGAAAGGCCGGATCGCGGCGGTCCTGCGCAAAGTGAAGCCGGAAGAACACGTTGGCCAATTGCAGAGCGCGCTGGCGGGCGCGAAATGAGTTGCCAAGCGCACCAATCAACTTACGTTCGCTCCTCGTGACCGGGTTTGGTCACGCTTTTGGTTTCAGATGCTGACCTCGGCACTCCGGAAACTGCATTTGAAATCTTCTCTATGGGCTCGCTGAAAAAACGACGAAAAGCAAAAATCTCGAAACACAAACGCCGCAAGCGGATGAAAGAAAACCGCCACAAGAAGCGTCTGCGTTACAAGTCGTAGTTCCGGCGACCTCGTTAGGCGAGGATCGCACCCAGGAGAGAGCCGGTCGTTTGCGTGCGCCGGGAGACGCTTCTAACCTCTCGCCCATGAGGCGAGGGAAAAGCAGGGTCCGGTGGGCCTGGCGCTTGGGCGCCGTCGCGAGCCTTCTCCTGAGCGCGGCGCTAGTCCCGGCGCGGCCCGCTTCCCCGGCGCCACGGCCCCCCGCGAAAACGTCCTCGCAGGACGACTCCCTCGTCTTGCACCCGCCGAAGGACCTGTCCCTGCGACCGGCGAGCGAGCGCAAAGCCCAGGCCCTGACCTCTTACGTCGAAGCGCTCGACCTGCAGGAAAATGGCGAAAGCGAAGAGGCCCTGGCCGCTTTCGAACGCGTCCTCAACATCGATCCCGGCGAGGTGGACCTCGCCACCCGCGTCGCCTTTCTCCTCACCCGCCAGGGCGATTACCCACGCGCCATCGATATTCTGAAGGACGCGGTCAAAGCCCAGCCCAAGGTGGCAGGTCCCTATCTCCAGTTAGCCTATATCTACGCCCGGTATCTCAAGAAAATTGAGCCGGCCATTCGTTATGCGAAGGAAGCGGTGGCGCTCGCTCCCGGTGCGATCGACGGTTACGAACGGCTCTGCGAAGTACAATTGAGCGCCGGGCGGCGCCAGGACGCCCTGCAAACGCTGGATGCGGCCGCCAAAGTCGACACCAACGATCCCTCCTACTGGATTCGCCTCGGGCAGCTCTATCTCGCCACCCTCGCCCAACCGAAGACCTCTCCCCAGCCGGAGGAGCTGAACAAGGTCAATCTGGTTTTCCGCAAAGCCCTTGCACTCGCCCCCGGCGACGCCTCCGTGCTCAAGGATGCGGCCGATTACTTCGCCGCCTCCGCCCAGGTCGAGGCCGCCATTCCGCTCTACCTGCGCGTCCTGGAACTTCAGCCTAACGACTCTAACGCCCGGGAAAAACTGGCGACCGGTTTTATGCTGACCAATCAGCGCGGCAAAGCCATCCAAATGCTCCAGGAGATCATCCAGCAGCATCCAGAAAAGTATCAGACCTACGAGTTACTCGGCAAAGTGCTGGAGGAAGATGCGCAGGCCCTTTTAAAGGCGAAAAAGCCAAAGGAAGCCAAAGCGGATTACGCCAAAGCGGCGGCCAATTACGAGCAAAGTCTTTTGATCAACAGCGCCCAGCCGGATAACTATCTGCATCTCGCCGAACTCTATCTCACCCGGCTGCGCGAGAACGAGCACGCGATCAAGTTATTGCAGGATGCGCGCCGGCATTTCCCGAACGCGTCGCAGCTCACCTACCTGCTCGCGGTCGCCCAACGGGAAGCGAAGCAAACCCAGCCGGCGCTCGCGACCTTTGCGGAAGCTTTGCATGAGGCCGAGGCGCAGGGCGGAGAGATGGCGAACGCCCGCTTCTACTTCGAGTACGGGGCGGCGGCCGATCAGGCTGGGCTCCACGACAAGGCGGCCGAGCTTTTCAAGCAATCCATCCAACTCGATCCTGGCGATGCGGCGCAGGCCTATAACTATCTCGGTTTCATGTGGGCCGAACAAAATACCCATCTGGATGAAGCGAAAGATTACATCAAGAAGGCCCTCGCGGCCGATCCCGAGAACGGCGCTTATCTCGATAGCCTGGGCTGGATCGATTACCGGCTCGGGAACTACGAACAGGCTTTGCCTGAGTTACTCAGCGCCGCGGCCGCTTTGCCGGAGGGAGATGCGACGGTCTTTAGCCATATCGGCGACACTTACGAGAAGTTACAGCAAATGCCGCAAGCTTTGGCCTACTGGCAAAAGGCGCTCGCGCTCGATCAAACCGATAAAAAGCTCGCGGAAAAAATCGCGCGCGCTAAGAACAAGGTGAGCCGGGGCGAACCCGCCGGGCCCACGCCCATCCCGTGAAGAAATATCCCACCCACTGGCAGCGCAAGACGATGTGGGCCTCGCTCACCGCGATCTTCGTCGTCGTCCTTTTTGTCGTGGTCGGCTCGGTCGTTTGGATCGGTGCGAACGTCGTGGCCTTTCTCCAACCGATCCTCATTCCGGTCGCGATCGCGGCCATCCTCGCTTACCTCCTCGACCCGCTCGTAACCTATCTGGCCAAACGCGGTTTCGGGCGGACCAAAGCCGTTCTCCTCCTCTTCGCCATCGCCTTTTTTGCCATCGCCGGCCTGATCGCCTGGATCGTGCCTCTCATCTCGGTGCAGAGCGCGAGTCTCGCCCGGCAACTTCCGACTTTTACGGTCCATGTGCGCGACCGGGTGGTCGACCTGATGTATCGCTACGAGCATACCTTCGGGCTGGGCGGGCGAGCTGGCAAAGCCGGCGCGACCAACAGCCTGGTCAATTGGCTCCTGGCCGGTCCCACGCCCCCGCCGAACGCTCCGAGCCCGGCCCCGCGCGCGCTCTCGACACCCTCCCTGGGCGCTGGCGAAGTCGTCTCGCCGGCGCCCACCAAACTTACTTCGGCCGATCGCCAGCGTATCCAGGAGTGGGTCCAGAAGCAGTTACCGGCGTTGGAAAAGCAACTGCCCGAACTCGTTTCCAGGCTTTGGTCGTTAGTCAAGACCAGTGTCGGCGGCTTTCTCGGTGTGACCGGTTTCCTGCTTAGTCTCGTGATGGTGCCGATCTACTCCTTTTTCCTCTTGAAAGAACGGCCGTCGATCGAGAAGCGCTGGAAGGAATACCTGCCTTTGCGGAACTCCCCGCTCAAAGACGAAGTCGCGACCACCCTTTTGCAGATCAACAGCTACATCATCGCTTACTTCCGCGGCCAACTTCTGGTCTGCCTCGTCGATGGCGCCCTCATCGGCACTGCCCTTACCATCTTCGGGTTGAACTTCGCTCCGCTCATCGGCTTGATTGTGATTCCCCTGACCATGATCCCTTACCTCGGGATCGTTATCTGCTGGATCCCGGCGGCGCTCATCGCGGCGGCGCAGTGGGGCGATTGGTGGCATCCCTTTTGGGTCACCCTCATTTTCCTGGGGGTGCAAAATCTCGAGGGACTTTTCTACGCGCCAAGGATCGTGGGAAATTCCGTGGGACTGCACCCGATGACGGTGATTGTCTCGATCTTCATCTGGGGTTTGCTCATTGGCGGGTTGCTTGGGCCGCTCCTGGCCATCCCGCTCACCGCTACGATCAAGGTGTTGCTGGCCCGTTACGTCTGGGGACCGCGCCTCCGGGAAGAGGTGATGGAAAACATCGAAGAGGTCCCGGTCGTGGAAGCCGAAGACCACCGCGCGCCGGCCAGCTAAAGCGGGTCATACTCATCCATCGTTTAGAGGGTGCTATGCGCTTTGGATGGCGCGAAGGAGGTGGACTTTCTCTGGGGAGCGCACGCGAGGCGCGTGCGCTCCCCCGGCAGACCGTTGCGCGACGCGCTTTAGAACCTCGGGGTGCGTATCTGTAGACGCTTCCGCTCTGCGAAGCGCGGCAGTCCGGGTCGCCGACAGACGCCGCCCCCGGTTCGCAGGGCGCTGTATAACGTCCCACGAAAAAGCCTGGCCCTCTGTCATCTCGTTGTCATCCCGATACCCCGCCGCGGGAGACGGATCTCCCGGTTGCTCTGACGGGTTCACTTGTTCTGAAGAAGGGACGCCGAGACCCGGCGCGAGATCCCGCGCCGTTTGAAAGCCCGACTTTGTCCGCTTCGCGGACTAGGTTACGGGCACGGGCTCGGGATTAAAAAAATGAGACGGTGCCAGTCCAAACGCAAGGCGCCGACGGGACGAACGCTGAACCGCTATCCTCCCAACCAGAGGCGTCTACAGACTCGTGCCCGCGAAGCGGCCGCTTTGCTTTCAAAGTGATGACACGCTCTGAGGGATGGCGGGCGAAACCGGCGGCCTCCCAGTGGTTGCAAAGACGCCCGCCCGATGGTTTAGAGAGCGGGCCATGTCGCAGCCGCCGCAGCGCGTTCGCCGGAAACGCCGCCATCGAGCCGAACGCCACCGGCGTTCGCTCGTGCGCGAGGCCCTTCTGCTCATCCTCATCGTAGCGGCGGCTTTTCTGGTCGGCCTTTTTGGTTTCTCCTCCCTCCACCGAGGCTGGACGCGCTGGCGCGAAGGTCGGCTCCTCCAGCAGGCCAACGTCCTCCTGGAGGCCGGTAAAGTCGAAGAAGCGGAAGAGAACGCCCGCACCGTGATCGCGCTCGATCCCGTCTCGGTGGCCGCTTCGCGCATTCTCGCGGAAGCGACGGAACGGCAGAACCGCCTCGAAACCGTGGCCTGGCGGGCGCAAGTCGCGCGCCTCGCCCCTTCCCTCGACAGCCAGCTCAATCTCGCTTCCGCCGCCCTCCGTTTTGGTCAGCTCGACATCGCCCGGACAGCCCTCGAACATGTCCCCGCGGGCGACCGCGACAAGGCCGCCTTCCACGTCGTGGCCGGCTGGCTCGCGCTCGCCCAGGGAAATATCGAGGACGAGGAGCGTCACTTCGCCGCCGCCGTCGCGCAGGAGCCGGGCAACGATGTTTACCGGTTCAACCTCGCGGTGCTGCAAATTCAATCGCCCGACCCGGAGAAAAGCGCCGCGGCCCGCAACCAACTCGAGCGCCTGAGCAAGGTGGCGCAATTTCGCACGCCCGCCCTCCGCGGCCTGCTCGAAAATGCCGTCCGCCAAAATCAGATGGCCGCTGCCGATGGGCTCGCCCAGGACCTGCAGATGAGCCAGCAAGTGACTTTCGGCGATTATCTCCTGTGCCTGGAGCTTTATCGGAAACTGAATCCAAAGAAATTCGGCGCGCTCCTCGCCAAGGTGAAGCCGGTCGCGGCCCGCAACGGCAGCGACCTCGCGCAGTTGATCGATTGGATGAACAAGAACGGCCTGGCCAGCGAAGCGCTCAAGTGGTCGGAGAAACTGTCGCCCGACCTCACGAGCCGGCCGCCGCCAGTCATCGCGATCGCCGAAGCACTCGTCCAGACGAAGAATTGGTCGCGCCTGAAACGTTGGACGCGGAGCGGCTCCTGGGGTGAGTCGGAATACCTCCGGCTGGCTTACCAGGCCGAAGGGGTGCGGCAGTCGCGCCACGCCGCTTCCGACGCGGAGTCCGATTCGCTCTGGCGCGATGCGGAACACGAGGCGGAAAGCCATCCGGAGCGGGAACTGGCGCTGGCCCGGCTCGCTTCGCAATGGAAGCGGGAACAAGAGGCCGAAAGACTTTGGCAGCGCGTGGCCAACGTCCCCTCGACCCGCCGGGAAGCGCTCAACGCCCTCTCGCAGATTTATCGGCAAGCCAACGATCTCCCCAAGCTCCGCCTCATCGCCCAACGCCTCCACGAAAGTTCGCCCGACGAGACCGGGCTGGCCACGGAGGCCGCACGCCTTGCCTTGCTCCTGGACCACAACACCGCCGCGGGCCGCGCCCTGGCGGAGCAGACCTACGCGAAAGCGCCTAACGACACCGCCGCCGCCGTGACCTACGCCTTCGCCCTTTACGGGACCGGGCGGACCCAGGCCGGTCTGGAGATTTTGAAAAAGCTGCCGCCCGATCAGTTACGCGACCCGCACGCAGCGCTCTACGCCGCCCTCCTTTTCGACGATGACAACCAGACGGCCGCGGCCGACGAATACATCAAGCTGGCGCGCGCCGGTCACCTCTTCCCGGAAGAGAAACAACTGCTCGAAGACCTCCTCAGCCGGCGCCCCAGCGCATCGCCCAGCCCCTCGCCCTAACGATCGCGGGTTTTCCGAGCATGCCCAATCGTTACGACACCCGCCAATGGGAAATCGAGTTCCTGGAGTCCAAGGAAATCCTGCGCTCGAAGAATTTCGGCATCCATCCTGAGACGAAACTGGTGCGCTATCCGGTGCGGCTTTTGCGTTACTGGTTTGGCTACCATCTCCTCGCGCTCGAAGGGCAGCGCGCCGGACGGCCGCTCGAGATCGCCGAGATCGGCATTCACAACGGGCAGATGTTTCTTTTCGCCAAGCTGGCCGCCAGCCGCATCCGCGACCCGGCGCAAATCCTCGCCTGGTCGCGCTGGCTCGGAGTCGATGCCGTGCTGAAACATCACCGCATCAAAAAAGCCGGTTACGCCGAAGTGCAGGAGGCCGACTTGGAAGCTCCGCACTTCGCGCTCAACGGCACTTTCGACGCCGCCATTTGCCTGCACATCCTCGAGCATCGGCCCGCGCCGGAGGAAGATTTGCGCAAAATTGCGGCTGGCATTCGCCCGGGCGGCGTCATCATTGGCGGCTCGCCCGTGGTGCCCCGGATCGCCCAGCGCATCCAGGAATGGCGCATTCGCAAAACCGCCGCGCCCATGGGGCACGTGAGCGTTTTCTCGCCGGCGCGCGTCCGGCGCATGGTGCAGGCGGCCGGGCTCACCCTGGAATTCATGTCGGGGGCATTCTTCATGCGGCGCAAAGGCTGGCGGCTGGAAGATTCGCCGGAGTGGCTGCGCTTCAATCTCCGCTGGGGCCAGAT
Source organism: Chthoniobacterales bacterium (assembly GCA_965217815.1). Lineage (GTDB taxonomy): Bacteria > Verrucomicrobiota > Verrucomicrobiia > Chthoniobacterales > UBA10450 > Palsa-1392. The sequence goes on along the minus strand of CBDCJI010000002.1, from coordinate 1,211,503 downwards.
GTTCCCGGGCTGGCCGGGCGAAATCTACTGGCTCGCGCGCAAACCGTGACCTTTACTCGTTAGGCGATGCGGCCATGGCCTGCGCGACGATGCGCGCGGCCAGCTCCTGCGTGGCCTCGTCGAGCGCCGCGTTGGCCGCTTGCAGGCGCGGCGTCTCGTGCGCTGGCAGGGCCGCGCGCACCGCTTCCACTTTTTCTTTGATGCGCGCCCGCTCGTCGGCCGGGCCATCCTCTCCGAGGCGGGCGAAAGCTTGCTCCACCGCCGCGAGCATCTCTTCGGATTTCAGACGCGTTTCCGTCCAGACCCGTTCGCTCATGTCCTCGAAGGCGTGCTCGAGCGAATCGGCGATCATCGCTTCGACTGCTTCATCGGACACATCGACCGCGCTTTCCAAGGCGAGAATCTTCTCGCGACCGGTGCGGGTATCGCGCGCCAGCACCTGCAAAATGCCATCCGCGTCGATCGCAAACTGCACCCCGACCCGAGCCACGCCCTTGGCCGCCGGCTCGAATTCGAGCTCGAATTCGCCTAACGACCAGTTGTCCGCGCTCATCTCGCGCTCGCCTTGCAGGACTTTGATGCGCATGGCGCGCTGCTGGTTGACCGCGGTCGTAAACATCTCGCCGGCCTTGATCGGAATGGTTGAGTTGCGCGGGATAATCACGTTCATCAAGCCGCCGAAGGTCTCGATGCCTAACGACAACGGGGTGATGTCGAGGAGCACGACTTCCCGGACCGCGCCGGAAAGAATGCCCGCTTGAATGGTCGCCCCGAGGGCGACGGCTTCGTCGGGATTTTGGGAGACGTTAGGCGCGCGCTCGAAAAATTCCCCGACCCATTGCCGGACCAGCGGCAGGCGCGTCATCCCGCCCACGAGAATGATTTCGTCGAGGTCTGAGGCGGTTAATTTCGCATCAGCCAAAGCGCGCAAGCAATGGACGCGGGTGCGCTCGATGATTGGCCGGGCCAGCGCTTCCAGCCGGTCCCGGGAAAGCTCGTAGCTGAAATTTTCCCCGGCGACGAAGGGGGCGTCGAGCCGCACGCTTTCCTCGGTGGAAAGCCGGTGCTTCGCGGCCACGACCAACTCGCGCTTCTGCCAGGTCGCGATCGGCAACTGGCAATCCGCCACCAGCGCCGCATCGACATCGTCGCCGCCCAGCTGCGTGTTGCCGCTCGTCGCGAGCACCCGGAAAACGCCGTCGTCCAGCTCGAGGATGGAGATATCGAAAGTGCCGCCGCCGAGATCGTAAACGGCGATTTTTGCTTTCGCCTGCAGCTTGTCCAGCCCGTAGGCGAGGGCCGCGGCGGTCGGTTCGTTAATAATCCGCTCGACCCTGAACCCGGCCGCTTCGCCCGCGGCTTTGGTGGCGTGGCGTTGCGCGTCGTTAAAGTAAGCCGGGACGGTAATGACGGCGCGGGTCACCGGCCGTTCCAGCGCGCTTTCGGCGTCGCGCTTGAGCTTGCGCAGGAGGAAGGTGGCGATCTCCTCGGGAGAAAATTGCCGATCGCGCACCCGCACGGTGAGCGGGCGGCCCGTTTGCCTAACGATTTCGTAATCGGGCGCTTTTTCTTCCGCAAAATCTTCGCCGCGCCGCCCGATCAGGCGCTTGGCCGAGTAGACGGTGGCGGCCGGTTCGAGCGCCCGCATACGACTGGCGGCCGCGCCGACCAGTGGCTCGCCGGCGGACGGAAAATAGACCACCGACGGGGTGAGCCGGACGCCATTTTCATCGGCCAGGAGAATCGGGAAACCCGCCTCCATCACGCCGATCAGGGAATTGGTCGTGCCTAGATCAATCCCAACAATTTCGTCCTCCATCCCCCACTATAAGCCAGCCGGCGGGCGGACGAAACGCCGGCGGCGAAAAGGCCTACGTTCCCCTAACGAGAGCGACCACGACAAAGATGACCGCGAGGATCACCAAAATATGGATGGCGGCGCCGAGAATGTGAAAACCGAGCCACCCAACCAGCCAGAGCACGAGAAGAATAACCGCAATTGTCCAGAGCATACTTTGTATTCGTATGGCGCGACCTCCGTGCGTGTGGAAGCCGCCGCGCGCACAGGCGCGGCGATTCCCATTGGAAAACCGGCGTTTTCGGCAACCGTATCGCTGCTTGAAACTCCCGTTCAGTCTTTTCCTCGCGCTGCGCTATCTCAAACCGAAGCGCACTTTCGTCTCCATCATCACGTTGGTCTCCGTCCTCGGAGTCACGCTCGGGGTGATGGTGCTCATTCTCGTCATCTCCGTCATGACCGGGTTCGACCGCGAGCTGCGCCAAAAGGTAATCGACTTCGACGCACACATTCTCATCACGACCGACGGCGTGATGCGGAACTGGCGTGAGCTCCAGGCCAGGCTGGCCCACACCTCCGGCGTGGTCGCCTCCGCGCCCTACATTCAAGGCCCGGTGATCGTCGAATTCCAGAATCGCCGCCTCGCTCCCATGATCCGCGGGATTGACCCGGCCGAGGAAGAAAAGGTCATCCCGCTGAAAAAATTCATCAAACTCGGGAAGCTCGATCTGGAGGGAGAATCGACTGTGCTGGGTATCGAGCTGGCGCGAAAACTCGGCGTCACTGTGGGCGACAAGGTGACGGTTTATTCGCCCGGAAACCTGGGCGAGATCCTCGATAAACTGAAAGGACTCGAGAAGATCAAGGGCGCGGAAAAAGACCAGGCGGTCGATCGGTTGCGCGAAGTGGTGCTGCCGAAGGAGCTGACCGTGACCGGGATTTTCGAGACCGGCCAATACCTGCACGACTCGGAGTTTCTTCTAGTCCCCGTCTACGTCGGCCAGGAACTCTACGGCCTGGGCGACGCCCTCCACGGCCTCACCGTGAAAACGACCGATCCCTACGGCGTGGATCGGGTGAAACAAGCGATCACCCAATTCCTCCCGCCGGATGAATACGCGCAGACCTGGATCGAGATGAACAAGCAGTTTTTCGATACGGTGCGGCTGGAACGCTCGGTCATGACATTTCTTCTATTCTTCATCGTGGTGGTGGCGGCTTTCGGCATCATGAACACGCTCATCACCGTGACCGTGCAAAAGCGACGCGAGATCGGCATCATGAAAGCGGTCGGCGCCACGCTCTGGCAAATCATGGGCGTCTTTCTTTTTCAGGGAATCGTCGTGGGGGTTTTGGGCACGCTTACCGGGGTCGGGTTGGGTATGACGCTGATTCGTTTTCGCAACGAGTTCAGCCAGTGGCTCTCCTCCACCTTGCACATCGAGATCTTTCCGCGGGAAGTTTATCAATTCTCGCAAATCCCGGCCGAAGTCATCCCGGGCCAAGTGGTCAAGATTTGCGTGGCCGCTTTTGTCATTTGTTCGTTAGCCGCGCTCATCCCGGCTTACTTCGCGGCCCGGGTCGATCCGGTGAAAGCGCTCCGTTACGAGTAAGCGCCCCGTTGCATGAGCATTCGTCGCGACCACTTGATCCTGGGAGGGGTCGCGCTCAGCGCTCTGCTTGCGGGCATCGCGCTCGGTCATTGGGGCCTGCCGAGCCCGCTCCCACCGCGGCCGGTGGCTCGGGCGCCGGCTTTGCCTAACGAACCGCTCACGACTGCGCCCGAGCAGGAGGCGTGGCCCAGCCAGCCGCGGCCGGCCAGTCGCCCGCGACGCCACGAGGGCCCTTCTCTCGCCCAAATCGTCGGGGAGGGTCGCGGCCTCACCGGCGAGCTGACCGATTTCGTGAACGGGCTCGGCCCCGGCGATTTCGCGGCGGCGCTGCCCCGCGGTTCCGAGGCCGCAGCCGTTTCATCGACCGATCTTCCGGCGGCGGTCGGTTGGGCGCAGAGCATCAGCGACGAATCCGCCAGAAATTCCGCGCTCCAGCGCGTCGTCCGGCATGTTGTGCGGCGCGATCCGGAGAATGCGCCGGCCACTTTGCAAGGGGCAGGGGTGCCCCCGGCGATGCTGAAAGCTCTGCCGTCTCCGCGGCGTTGAAACCGCTGAAAGGCTGGGGGAATTTCCGGGCTTAGATGCGTTTGGCCGAGGCCGGGGCCGGAGCGTTTTTCCCTGCTTCGCCGCGACGAAGAATGAGCGGGTTGGAGCGGGCAGAACGACGCGTAAAGGCGGCCGCCGTGTCCCAGGCTTTCACGCCCAACATGGAAACCGCCGCGAAAGGCAAAACAAGCGCCCAGAAGGCGGAAACGCCCACGATCAGAAAGGGTTCGGCCAGCATGGCTTTGAGATCGGTGGAAGGCTGAGTTTCGAGGGCGGAGTGGGAATAGGTGGTTGTCATACGGTTGCTCTAATTCTGCTTATGTTTCCAGTAATTATAAGCAGATCGTGTGCCTCGGCGGCGACTTCCGAGGCGATTGCAGCTTCGGTGCTGGGAATGCAGTTTAAGTAGCCGTTGGAGAATAAGATAAGCGGAGGGATGCCCTCTGCCGAGCAAGATGCATTCCGGGGAGCGCTTCTGCGCTTTTCTGAGAGCAAAGCGGCCGGCGTCATGGAGGGATGAGCTCCGCGAATCCGGCGCCGCGGATCAAGGGTCCATCCGGGCGCCCCGGGAGCGCCGATGAGAGAGTAATGAAACGATTTCTCCTTCTCGGTTCTGCCGCGCTCGGCCTGGCAGTTGCGCTGGTGGGTTGCGCCGATTCCACTGGTCCTACCGCGGACAACTCCACTGCGGCCAGCGCCTCGGAACCCACGGGCGCGGGAACAACCGCTCCCGGCTTTGATAGCCCGGGAGTGCCGGGTGCCGCGGCGGGCGGCGATGCGATCAGCAATGCGACCGGGACCGGCATCCAAGGCCGCAACGGCGCCGGGGGCGAGGGCGGACGACCAGGCGGACGCTGAGGCGATCACCGCCGATCCATTCTGGAGGGCGGAGCTCCGCGACGCCGCGGGAGGAAATTCCGAGATCGATAGTCCCTCAAAGCGCGGCGCAGGATTCGCAGGAGCTCATCCCTCCAGGATCGCGTCCGGGCGCTCTAGCGAAGGAGGGCGATAAGGAAGAGAACAATGCCGCAAATCGCGGTGTTCCAGAAGATCATGGAACGGATCAGCCCAAACCCGGCCGCGGAAGCCACGAGGTAACCTACCCGGCCCCAGAAGTAGAGTCGCGCTCCCCATAGCGTCAGCGGACCATGAGTCTGAGTGAGGTGCGCAGCGAGCAGAAGGACGGCGAAGAAAGCGAAGGTCTCCAGAAAATTCATGGTCGCCTGGTCGACGCGGCTGGCGAGACCGCGAAGTGGCGGCATCGGTTCTTCCCGATTCCCCCCGGTCCAGCGGTAACTGTATTGAAAACTGATCAAATGCGAGGCCGCCACCAGATGGAGCAGGCCGAGAATGACACTGGCCGCCAGGTAATAAAGTTCCGTGGTCATAGTTAATTCATGCTTGGTAGAGCGATGGCCTAACGAAAGTAAGGTCGTAAAAGCTCGTATCTCCTGGCCCCGATCCCGGACACCCGCCGTAACTCATCCGCGCTCCGGAAAGGCCGGGCGGCCACGATGCGGCGGGCCAGGACAAGACCGATTCCCGGCAAATTTTGCAGGTCGACGATGCTCGCCTGGTTGATATCCAGCCCTCTCCCCTTTTTTCCCGGGCTCGCGGCGGCCTGGGGATGAAAGAAAGCGTCGAAAGAGTCCGGCCTTGCGGTCGAGCTGGGGATGGGCGCGGCCGCGGCGCGGAGGTCGCGCCGGCCTTCCCTCAACCCCCAGCCGCCCAGCTTTTGCAACCGAGCCGCCCGCTCCAGTTGGTCCAGTTTGCGGCGCTCCACCTCCGGCGCGGTCCGGCCCGGCGCGCGCCCCGGCGCTCCGTAGACTCGGGCCAGGCCCTGACTCACCAGCTCCTCCGCGAGATCCTCATTCCCCATCTCCACAAACGCGAAGTAGCGCGGCAACGCACTCCGCCCCCGAGCGTCCTGCCGGCAGGTAATGACGGTAAAGGGCCGGCCTAACCGCTGCCGGGTGTAGCGTTCCGCCTCGAGCCCGACTTGAAGGGCTTGCGGCACCGTGAGGCCGAAGTATTTCGCCTGCGCCGCGACGCGCTCCGGCAAGCTCGCGTCGGTCTCCGGCGAATCGACGAAGTAGAGCCGGAATATGTATTCCTTCCCGGCCGCCCGGACGTGGAAACTGTCGCCATCGCTCGCCGCATTCGGGAGCAGTTGGCAGTGGGGCAACGTCTCCCACTGCTCCTCCGCCTGAGCGCTCGCACCTAGCCAGCAGATAGCCCCGAGAAAGAGAAGGCACCGACCCGGGAAAGAAATCGTCGAGCCGGTCATCGCCGGAGCGAGACTCGCCAAATTCGACGATTTTCCAACAAAAATCGGCCGCCTCGGGAGGCCGCCGCGGCGTCGCGATCCGAAAATGAACGATGCTTTACACTATTGCCGGGCTGCTGCTCGCCCTCTGGCTGATCGGCTGGCTCGGCTTGCATCTGCTCGGCGCCGCCATTCACATCCTCCTTCTCCTCGCGGTCGTCTGTCTCGTGCTCGCGCTCGTCCGGCGGGCCTGATCTCATGCTTGCGATCCTGCTGGCCGCCGCTGATCCCGCGACCCCTTTCGGGCGCTCGCTCAAGTTTTTCGGAATCAAATTCGTCGGCGTAAACCCGGAGAACGGCCAGAAGCTCCTCCTCACCCTCGCGGCCATCGCCGTTATTCTCCTGGTCCGCTGGGTTCTGCGCAGTTTCGCCCGGCTCCTTATCCCGCGAAGCAAAGAGTGGATCTTTTTCTGGACCCGCCAAGGCATCACCCTGGCCACTGCGCTGCTCCTGCTTCTGACCGTTCTCTCCATCTGGTTCGACGATCCTACCCGGCTCGCCACAGCTCTCGGCCTGGTTACGGCGGGGCTTGCCTTCGCTTTGCAAAAAGTAGTCAGCGCTTTCGCCGGCTACATGGTCATCCTGCGCGGCAACACCTTCAGCGTAGGCGACCGCATCGTCATGGGCGGCGTGCGCGGCGACGTCATCGCGCTCGGTTTTCTCCAGACCACCATCATGGAAATGGGCCAGCCGCCCGCCGTGCAAAGCGCCGACCCCGAAGTCTGGGTGCGCAGCCGGCAATACACCGGCCGCGTTGTGACCGTCTCGAACAACCAGATTTTCGAGGAACCGGTCTTCAATTACACCCGCGATTTCCCTTATCTCTGGGAGGAGATCATGATTCCGGTCGCTTACCGGGACGATCGCGCCAAAGTGGAAGAAATCCTCCTCGAGGTCGCCCAGCGTCACACCGTGCAGGTGACCGAGATGGGGCACGAAGCGCTCCGCGCCATGCGCGAGCGTTACTTCGTGAAAGACGCCGCGTTCAAACCCAAAGTCTACCTGCGCATCACCGACAACTGGGTCGAGCTGACCCTGCGCTTTGTCGTCAACGAGCGCGGCGTGCGCGATATCAAAGACACCATGAACCGCGAAATCCTGGCCGGGCTCGACCAGGCCAAAATCGGCATCGCCTCCGGCACCTATGAGATTGTGGGGCTGCCGGCGATCCAGGTTGTCGGCCAGGAGAAAAGGGACGGCGGGGATCCAGCTTAGGATTTTCGGGGCAGCGGCGGCGGGGCAAAGCTGGTGAACGACCAGCAAACTCGCAAGCTAGAAGCTCGCGCCACAGTCCTTTATCTCGCCGCCGCCGGGGCTTCCACCAACCCGTGCTGAAAGGCGTAAAGGACTAGCCCCGCCACGTTCCGCACACTCAGCTTGCTCATCAGGTTCGCCCGGTGCGTTTCCACCGTGGCTACGCTAATGAAGAGCTGCGTCGCGATTTCCTTGCTCGTGCTACCGAGGGCAATCAGGCGCAGCACTTCTTCTTCACGCGGGCTGAGGGCGCCCGAATAACGCCGGGCTGGTTGGGCCAAGGCCGCCCGGGGCAAAGGCGCGACCCCGCTGCTTTTCGAAGAGAAATATTGCTCGCCCCGACCGACCCGATCGACCGCGCCGAGGAAATCGTCCCAAGTGTTGGTCTTTTCGACAAAACCCTTCGCGCCCGCGCGCAAGGCGTCGACCAGCCGGTCGGGCGTGGGGAAGGCTGTGCAGAGAAGCACATGGGTGGCCGGAGAAACACGGGCGATGTCGGGGACGAGGTCGATCCCGTCCTGATCGGGCAGATGGATGTCGAGAATGAGGAGGTCGGGAACGAGTTTCTCGCAGGCCGAGAGGGCCGCCGCCGCCGTGCCGACCGCGTCGAGCACGAGATAGCGGTTGGCCTGCCGATTGAGCGTGGCCACAATGAGCTCGCGCATGAAGACGTGATCGTCGACCACGACGATGGAAAGCGGACGGGCTGGATTGGCGCAGTCGGCTTCCGCCGGGAACTTGGACCTCATAGAGTAGCTACCGGAAAACCATGAGCCAATCGCCAGGCCGAAAGCGAGCCTAAAATTACGGGGAGCGCAGAATTTTTGCCCCTTGGTGCGCCTTGGCCAAGGAGGCGAGGCTCCGGGTTTTCCGGGAGGGCGCAAAATACTCCTTTTTGGGGAGTATTCGGACGCACGGCGAATCGCTATTTTCTCCCCCGACGCCTCCGTCCCAAGCCCAAAAACCATTCACTTCATGAAAAAATTCCTTCTTCTTCTCTCCTTCTTCGCCAGCGCGCTCTTCGCCGCGCCGAGCTTTGCCCAAGTTAACGTTACCGCCACCGCGGGCACGACCGGGCCGACCACTTACACCACGGTCGGCGCCGCCTTCAACGCTATCAACGCCGGCACGCACCAAGGTGCGATTACGATCGACATCACCGCAAATACGACCGAAACAGCGGCCGCGGTTTTGAACAGCAGCGGCGCGGGCTCAGCGAGCTATACCTCGATCTTGATGCGCCCGGTGGTTGACGGTGTGACTATCGCGGGACCGACAGCAACGGGCCGTGGCTTGATCGAGTTGAACGGTGCGGACAACGTCACACTCGACGGCGACAACCCGAACAGCGCGGGAACGAATCGAAATCTGACGATTCAAAATACGGCGGCCAACACCGTCACCTTTACGTCGGTCATTCGCGTCGCGCTCGCCACCACGATCGTGACCAGTGCGGACAACAACACCTTCAGAAATCTGATCATTCTGGGCAGTGCGTCCGGCCGGAACATTTCCACCGCCACGAGTACGGCGGGAAGCGAAAACACGACCTACGGAATCATCGCCACGGGCGGAGCATCCACGGTGGCAGCGACGACGGCACCGAGCGCACTTGCTTCCACCACTACCGTGATCGGTGCCGGCGCAACGGCGAACAATCTAATGATGCAAAATAACAGCATCACGAACGCGGCCCGTGCAGCCGCGGTCCAAGGCTCGGTCACGACTGTCTTTCCCGGTTTGTTGATCGAGAGCAACGTCATCGGCAACCCCACCGCGGGCGCGGTTGATGGCGTTTATTCCTTCGGTGTTACGGCGCAGGGCTCCACCAATGCCGTCATCCGTAGCAACATCGTTAACGTCGAAAGCTTTCTCGGGACGAGCATTCGCGGTCTCGACACCGGTTCCATCAGCGCCTCTGGCTCGGGTTTTCTCTTCGCGCGCAATCAGGTCAACCGCGTTGTGAACAGCAGCACGGGCGGCCAGGGCGCCTACGGCATCAATCTTGTCTCCGGCAATACGCACACCGTGCAGAATAACTTCGTCAGCGGCGTGATCAATGTGGCGAACGCCACCTTCAGCACCACCTTCGGCGCCCACGGCATTCGCGTCGGCTCGGGAACCGGCCACTTCATCTATCACAACAGTGTGAACATGTACGGTAACTTAACGGGCACGAGCGCTGCCTTGACCGCTGGACTTACTATCGTCGCCACCTCGCAGACGGGGGTCGACGCACGTAACAATATCCTGATCAATAGCCAGACCGAAACCGGTGCCACTACGCCGGCCAGCTCCGCGTTTGTCGCGCTCTTTCTTCCCTCGGGCGGAACGTCAGCGATGAACCTGACTCTCAATAACAACGATTACTACAACGGCGCTACGCCGGCCAGCAACCAAGGGGTCGGCCAGGCCGGAAGCACGGCGGGGACCAATTTCTTCACCCAAGCTAATTTTGATCCGACCACGACGACGCCCTCGACGAATCTTCGTTCTTACACGAGCACCCTCTCGTCGACCGGCACGAATGATAACGCGAGCAAGAAACTCGATCCGCTCTTCACCTCCGCGACCGACCTTCACATTGCGGTCGCATCGCCCATGGTCGACATGGGCGCAAGCGTCGGCGTGCTTCAGGATATCGACGGTCAAAATCGGGTCGGCACGCCGGATATCGGCGCAGATGAGCCGAGCGGCGTCACACCTCCTGCCAACGACATTGCGGCTACGGCAATTGTTAATCCGCCGAACGGCAGCTCGGTTGGCTTTGCTTCAATTACACCCCAAGCCAGCTTCACGAACGTTGGAACCGCAACCCAAAGCAACGTGATGGTGCAGTTCGCGATCACCGGCCCCGGCGGCTACAACTATTCCAACACGCAAACGATTGCGACGATCGCCCCGAATCAGACCGTGACCGTGACCTTCGCGGCGACATCTGCTTTCACTACGGCCGGGACTTACACGACGACGGCGACCGTGCTCACGCCTGATCAGAATGCCGCAAACGATCAAGTGACTGGTTCTTTCACGGTCGTGGCTCCGCTGGCGGGCGGGACTTATAACGTTCCCGGTGATTATCCGTCATTGACCAATGCAGGAGGAATCTTTGCGACCCTTAACGCTGCGGGAGCGACTGGCAACATCACCATCAACATCGCAGCCGATCTGCCCGGAGAGACTGGTGCAAATGCGCTCAACCAAATCGCGGGTGGCTTCAGCGTGGTTATTCGGCCGACCGGGGTAGCTCGGACTATCACCGGCACGACTGCCAATCTCATCAAGCTGAACGGCGCGGATAATGTCACGATCGACGGCAGTTTGAGCGGGGGAACGGATCGCAGTCTTACGATCAGCAACCCAACCGCGAGCACCGCGGCTTATTGCGTCTGGCTCGCCAGCGTGAGCGCGACGAACGGCGCGACCAATGATACCGTTAAAAACTGTAACGTTGTCGGCAATGCGCCAGCGACCACCTTTGTCGGCTTGGTGACCAGCGGGTCGGTCTTGGGCGGCGTAGCTGAGGCAGCGAATGCGCCTGCTACGTTCCAGAATAACTCCATCACGGCGGCGCAGTTTGGCGTGGCGATGGTGGGACCGACCGGCAATGAAACCGGCAATTCGATCACCGGAAACTCGATTGGATCGACCGTGGCGGCGAGCAAGATCGGCTTCAACGGAATTGCCGTCTTCCAGCAGGCGGGCGCGACCGTGTCGAGAAACACGATTCAAGGCGTCGTCACGGCGACTACCTCCACCACCTCGGGCATCCGCGTCGCCGGGAGCGCGAATGGCATTTCCATCGACCGTAATGCAATCAGTGATGTCAAGAATACCAACACGACGGGTTATGGCGCGAACGGGATTCAGCTTAATTCTTCGGTGACGACAGCGAACGTGACCGTCTCGAATAATTTCATCCGCGACGTCGCGGGAGTTGGCTTCTCCGGCGTGGACATTGCGGACAATGGCTACGGGATCGTGATCGCGAGCGGAGGTGGCTACAACATCTACTTTAACTCAGTCAGTCTGACGACGAATCAGACCGCGGCCGGAAGCATCACCAGTGCGATCAACATTTTGGCCGCCGTGACCACGGCTGCGTCGATCGATCTCCGCGATAATATTTTATCCGATCAGGAAACGATTGGAACGCGCTACGGAGTCATCAACTCTTCCACGCCATTGGCGGCCGTTTTTACTGACATCAATTTTAATGACTACTTTGCCCAGAACGTGGGACGGCAGGGAGCGACCACCTTCACCACGCTCGCCGCCTGGCAGGGCGCGACCGGCCGGGACGCGAACTCGAAAGCGGTCGATCCGTTGTTTGTCTCCGCCACGGATCTGCATCTCACCCAAGCTTCGACCCTTAACGGGATGGCGACCCCAATTTCCGGGATCACGATCGACTTCGATGGTGACACCCGCAGCACCTCGGCGCCCGACATCGGAGGGGATGAAATCAGCGTGCCCGGAGCGATCCAGTTCAGCAGTCCGACCTACAGTGTGAGCGAAGACGGCAACACGGTCACGATAACTGTAACTCGCTCGAGCGGAGACGGCGCGGTGAGTGCCAGCTACACTACCGCTGATGGCACGGCGGTCGCGCCAGGGGATTATTTTTCGACCGCTGGCACGGTGAACTTTGCCGATGGCCAAACCTCCCAGACGTTCACCGTCCCAATCAATGACGACAGCCTCTTCGAGGGGAATGAGAACTTCTCGGTCACTCTGAGCGCGCCCACTGGCGGAGCGACCCTCGGCACTCCGAGCACGGCGACCGTCACGATCGTGGACAATGACACTGCCCCGACGGTGCAGTTCAGCTCGAGCACTTACTCGGTTAACGAAAACGGTGGAACCGCGAATCTCACGGTGACCCTAAGCGCGGCCAGCGGGGTTGCGGCCAGCGTTGATTATGCCACTGCGGACGGCACTGCGACCGCTCCCGCCGATTACACCGCCTCTTCCGGGACCGTGACCTTCGCTCCAGGGCAGACGAGCCAGACCATTCAAGTTCCGATCAATGACGATACGACCTACGAAGGGAACGAGGATTTCACTGTCAGCCTGAGTAATCCGATGATGGCGACGTTAGGCACGCCCAGCACGGCCACGGTCACGATCATCGATGATGACGCCTTGCCGTTGGTGCAATTCAGCGCCTCCAACTACGATGTGAATGAAGGTGCCGGCACCGTCACCATTACCGTGACTAAAACCGGAAATAGCACCCTGCCCACGACGGTGAACTACGCGACCAGCGACGGGAGCGCGAACGCAGGATCGGATTACACCACGACCAGCGGCACCTTGACCTTTACGCCCGGAGATACTGCGAAGACGTTCACCGTCCCGATCACGCAGGACACGGTCTACGAAGGCAACGAGCAGTTTAACGTGACTCTAAGCATGGCGGTGGGCGCAACCTTGGGCTCGCCTAATCCAGCTACCGTTACCATCATCGACGACGATGCGGCGCCCGTCTTTACGATTGATAACGTGAGCCAGAACGAGGGCGACACCGGCACGAGCACCTTCACCTTTACGGTAACCAAGACGGGCTCTACCGCGGTGAACGCCACGGTCACTTATGCGACCGCTGACGGGACGGCGACGACGGGTGACAGCGACTACGTGGCGACCAGCGGCACGCTCACCTTCGCCCCCTCCGACACCACCCAGACCATCGACGTGACGGTGAATGGCGACACGAAGTTTGAGCCCGACGAAACCTTCTCGGTCAACCTGGCGAATCCGTCCGGCGGAGGCTTCCGACCAAACCGCCACGGCCACCGTCCCGATGGTGGAACTGTTGTCGGCATCAGCGGCACGGGCACGATCGTGAATGACGACGCGCAACCGACCTTTTCGATCGACAGCGTCTCGCACAACGAGGGCAACAGCGGGACGACTGCATTTGTCTTCACCGTGACCAAGAACGGCATGTCCGGCCAAAGCTCGTCGGTCGATTACGCGACGGCCGATGGCACCGCCACGGTGGCCGACCAGGATTACCAGGCGACGAGCGGCACCCTCACCTTCGCCGCCAACGAGACCACGCAGACAATTACCGTCCTGGTCAATGGCGACACCCAGTTTGAGGACGACGAGACCTTCACGGTCGAGCTGAGCAATGTCATGAACCAGCGCCACCAGCACATCAACGTCGTCCTTCCCGGCGGCACTGGCACCATCGTGAATGACGACACGCAGCCGACCGCCATCACCGTGACCCCGGCGACGACGCCGACTGCGACCGATAACGATTACACCCGCATCAACAACGCGGTGCAGACGATCGCCAACAACGGCACCATCACCCTGAGCGGGGACTTCGACTGGACCGAGCCGAACGCCGCCGCCAGTTGGGCGGCCGGCAGCGATGGCACTCCGGGAACGCTGGACGATTACAGCATCCTCGTCCGCGATGGGCTGAGTGGTGTCACCTTTACCGCCAGCAGCCTGGGCGCGGCCAGCATTCAAGGGCCGGGCGATTTGCCACAGCTCGATCTGGAAGGCGTCTTCTTCTTCGATGGCGGTTCGAATCCAAACTGGACGATCTCCAACATCCGCTTCCTCGATTTCGATCTGACCATCGGGATGTTCTTCGAACCGGGCTTCGCCAATAACTTCCAAGGTACGCACATCATGAATAACTTCATTCGGATGGCGCGGGACGTGGACGCGGCAACCGACAGCGTCCAGAACATCGCCATCCTCTACTCGTACGGGACGAATCAGGTCATCTCCGGAAACGAGATCGACATCCAGGGCGATGGCGTGAGCGTGAGCGGGGTGGGCACCGCGGCGGATGTCGCCATGCAAAGCAACACCAGCGGCGGGGTGCTTTACGACGGGCTCCAGATCACCAACAACACGATCAAGGTCTTGAACGCCCAATCGTCCGCACCTCAACTCATCCTCGGCATCTGGGAAAATGGGCACGCCCATCAGAGCAACATCACCGTGAGCGGAAACACCTTTACCAACCTGGCCACGGGAAATAACCCAGCGACCAACGTGCAAAGGGCCTTCCGCTTGACCTCGCATTCCTCCGCCACCACCACGGTGAGCTATGCAAACAACGCGGTCGACGGCGCCAACATCGGCTTCCAATGGCTCGCGTCGGGCGACAACTACGCAGTCAATCAACCCATCGAGTTAACGGGCAACACGCTCACCGCGAACCAGACCGGGCTGCTCGTGCAAAGCCAGGGACAGGCCGACCTCGTGGCGAACACGATTACCGGCAACGGCTCTGGCAGTGTTGGACTAAGAGCGATCGATGGGCTGACCACGGTGGACATCGCCGGGACCACCATCTCGGGCGCGGGCCAGGCCGTCGTGGTTAATGCGACCAATTCGGGAACCAACCCGATCACGATGAGACTCACTAACAGCACCTTGAGTGGGAACATCGCCGCGAGCGGCGGAGCCATCTCCAGCACGGGCACGAACGGGACCGCCGCGGTCACGATCACGAACAGCACGCTGACCAATAACTCCCCGAACGGTCCGGCTATCTTCCTGCTCGATTCGTCGCTCACTGTAGGGAACAGCATCTTCAACACCGGACCGGCCGGGGACAATATCTCCGCCACCGGGACGAGCCCCGTCACCTCGCTCGGCTACAACCTGAGCAGTGACAACTTCCAAGGCTTCCTCACGGGCACCGCCGATCAGACAAACAGGGATCCCATCCTCGGTCCGCTCAAAAACAACGGCGGACCTACCGCCACCCATGCACCGTTGACCGGCAGCCCGGTGATCGATCAAGGCAAGGACACCGGCCCGGTCGGGCCTTCCTATCCCGCCACGGGCGAAGACCAGCGTGGTTTCACCCGGCCTGTGACGTTTAATAATCCTGCGATCGTCCCGCCCGCGGGCGGCGACCGCAGCGACATCGGCGCGGTCGAGTTGGCTCCCGGGGTGCTGCCCGTGAGTGCGGTTTCCCGGAAAGTTCACGGAGCGGCAGGGCCCTTCGACATCAACCTTTCCTTGCGGGGACCGGTGGAGATCGAGTGCCGCAGCGGTGGTGCAACCGGTGACTACCAACTCGTCGTCACCTTCCCGACCGCGGTCACTTTCAATAGTGTTCAGGTGGTTTCGGGCACAGGAACAGTCAGTAGCGTATTCGTCGGCGCTCCGCAGCTCGACGGCTTCGTTGCCAGCACTACCATCAACATCAACCTCACTGGCGTGACCAATTTGCAGCGCCTAACGGTTGGCATTTTCGGAGTGAACGATCAGACCAACAGCGGCGACGTAGGAATTCGCCTCGGCTTCGTCCTCGGTGATACGACGGGCAACGGTGCAGTCGGTTCCTCCGATATCAGCCAGACCAAAGCGCAATCCGGACAAACCGCCGACACCGGCAACTTCCGCAACGACGTCAACGCCAACGGAGTCATCACTTCCACCGACATCGGCATCGTCAAGTCGCAGTCGGGCTCCAGTCTCCCGCCGGTTCCCCAGAATCCGACCCACGATAAGAGGTAAACTTTCCCCTGAGTTCGGCTGCACACGGCAGCCGAACTCGGGGAGGAATCGCGGCGGTCCCAAAGCTCCTGTCCTCGCGGCCTCGCCGTTCGTGAGGAAACTTCGCCGACCTCCCGGCTCCCCGTCGCGTCCCGTGGACCCGCTGCGGTAGGTAGCTCACCTTCCCATCGCCGCCCCGTTCGTTAGGGCGCGTCCCCCTGTAGACGCCTCCCTCTGGGAGGCGCGGGGTTCGGCGCCAACCAGGCAAGACCGCGTCTACCCCCGCGCTTCGCGGAGCGAGGCGGCTACAGGGTGGCGCGCCCGGTGGATCCCCGACCCAACGTTGTCATCCCAAAGTAGCGGCGATTTCCCTTGCCGCGCGGGAGCGTTTGTGCGGAAATCGGCTCAAGGTCATCCCCCCACTCCACCCCGCCTCCCAGCTCCCGCACCCTGATTATGAAACACGTTCTCTTGCTCACCGCCGCCTTGGAATTCGCCATCATTTCCCCGCTCCCCACGCTCGACCGCTGGCAGGCCGATTTTCGCACGCAAGTGCGCGCGGGAATCCAAAGTTACCTTCCTAAAAACCCGCAGAGCAGCGAGCGCCGAGCCCTCCTCCGCGAGATCTGCGCGCTGCCCGATTCGGCCTACGACCAGAATTAACCCGCGCCGCCCCAGCGGCTCTTAGTCGAGTTTTTCCCGCCCATGCGGTGCGGCCAGGTCGAGGATCGGCCCCAAAGGAATGAGACGCGTCGGATTAATCGCTTCGTGCGTCAGATAGTAGTGGCGCTTGATCTGCTCAAGATTAACCGTCTCCGCGATGCCGGGCTGCTGATATAGGTCCCGGAGGTAGCCCTCCAAATTCGGGTAATCGACGATCCGCCGCAGGTTGCATTTGAAGTGCAGATAATAGACCGCATCGAACCGCACCAGAGTGCAGAAAAGTCGCCAGTCACTTTCGACAATGCGCTGGCCGAACAGGTAACGGCTCGACGCGAGGCGCGCTTCCATTTCGTCGAGCGCGACAAAGAGGGCGCGACAGGCGCGTTCGTAACTGCCCTGCCGGGTGGCGAAGCCCGCCCGATAAACGCCGTTGTTGATCTTTTCGTAGATCTGCTCCGACAGCTCGGCCTGCGCGGCCGCCAGGTCGGGCGGGAACAAATCGCCCCCCGAGCCAGCGAAGACGTCGTTAAACATTCGGCAAATGTCGTCTTCCGAATTGTTCACGATCCGCTTCGTTTCCTTGTCCCAAAGCACCGGCACGGTGACGCGACCCTCAAACGCCGGATCGGTCGCGAGGTAGGCCTGCTTTAAAAATGCGAAGCCGTTGACCGGATCGCGACTGTAGCCCGGTCCCTCGCGAAAAGCCCAGCCCCGCTCGTCGCGCACCGGGTCCACCACTGTGAGGCCGATGCGGTTCTCCAGCCCACGTAAGAGCCGCGCGATCACCGTGCGGCTGGCCCAGGGACAAGCGAGCGAGACGTAGAGGTGATAGCGCCCGGCCGCCGCGGGAAATTGCGTCGAGCCGTCGACCGAAACCCAATTACGAAAAGCGTCCTCTTGCCTAACGAACTCCCCCGCGGACGATTCCTCCCCGGCAAACTGCGCTTTCCTCGGCATCTTTCTTTTTAAGGCGATCTCTCCGCGTCCGCGAATCGGCCCAGGGAGAGAAAACCGATTTCATGCCGCGAGCCGCCCTCCAGCGCGAGATCCGCCACGACCTCGCCCACGAGGGGAGCAAACTTGAAGCCGTGGCCGGAAAAGCCGCCACAGAGAACGAGCCCGTCCTGCGTCGGATGGCGATCGATGATGAAATGGCCGTCCGGCGTGAGGGAATAGGGACAGACCTTGGCCGCGCGGAAGTGCCGAGCCGCCCCGGGCAGCCACGCTTCCAAGGCAGCCGCGAGCGGCGCGATATCGCGCGCCAGATCGATTTCGCGATCAAGAGAGCGGGCGTCGGTCGACGCGCCGTGGGCGTGAAAGGCGGCTTTAACGCCCTCGCCGAAATCGGGAAAGCCATAGAGCGGCGCGGGCAAGTTTTCCCGGTCGACGAGAAAAGGCGGGAACCGGCGGGCGCCATAAACATCCGTCGCGGGCCTGAACCAGGCCTGGACGTTGCGCTGCACGTTGAGGCGGATTCCCAGCTCGCCTAACAATTCCTTAAACCACGGGCCGGTCGCGAAGACCAGCCGGCGAGCGGAAACCCGGCTCTCATCTGCCAGCTCGATCTGGAATTGGTCCCGGCCTGCCGCCCACCGAGACACCGCGGCGCCAAATCGAAGATGGGCGCCGGCCCGCGCCGCCACCCCGAGATGCGCCTCGCTCGCACGCTCGGGCGCGAGGACGCCGCCTTCCGCCTCGAAAAGGCCGATCTCGTTAGGCAGGAGTTGCACCGTCGGGTAGCGGGCTGCGATTTCGCGCGCGTTCAGTCGCTCGAGGTCGAGGCCGTGTTCGTGCGCCGCCGCTTGCGCCCCCCGCAGAATGGCCGCGTCCCCCTGACCGACCAGGAGCAGGCCGGTAATTTTTAACAACTCCTCGCCAGAAGCGTGCTCCAGCTCGCGCCACAACTCGTAGGCCCGCTGGAGCAGAGGCACGTAGGCGGGATCTTCGAAATACGCTTTGCGAATCAGGCGACTTCGCCCGGTCGAAGAACCCCATTCGTGCGCCCGGCCAAATTGCTCCAGGCCGACGACGGAAGCTCCGCGCGTGGCACAGTGGGCGGCGATCGCGCTGCCCATCCCGCCCAGGCCGATCACGGCGACGTCGTAACGCATGGGCGAATTTGCCCGCTCTCGGGGCCGGCGCCAGTTCTGCCCTAACGATCGACAATCTTTTTGGATCGTTGCAACTCACCCTGCGGCCGTGAGATCCCTCGCTGCGCTCGGGATGACAAACCGGGACACTTCTACCCGCCCGGCAATCCCGTCCATGTCGTCATCCCGAGTGCAGCGAGGGATCTCACGGCCCACCTCGGCGTCGGCCGCGCTCAAGCCGCCGCGACTGGACTCCTCCCCCAAGTCCGGCCATGTCCGTCGTTAGGCTCTCCTGCGCATGACACCCCCCGCCCCTGCACTAAGCTGTCCCAGATGACCTCGCCCAGCCTGCGCCAGCTTCTCGAGGCCGCGCCTGCCTATCTTCCCACCTATCTCGAGCGCACCGGCCATCTTTCCCACGAGAGCAAAGGCATTCGCCATAGCGAAATGTTTTTCCTCTATGCCGCAGTCGCCGGCGCAAATCCCCGGCGCATCCTTGAGTCCGGTCGCGCGCGCGCCCAGAGCACCCTGGTGCTTTCGCTCCTTTTTCCCGACGCCCGCATCATCAGCATCGAATCGGATGCGGCCTCGCCCGATGCTCCTTTCGCCGCGGAGCGACTCCGCCACCAGACCAATGTGGATTGTCGCTTCGGCGACTCGCGGCGGCTGTTGCCGGACCTGCTCCAGCCTAACGACGTTGTCCTGCTCGACGGACCAAAGGATTTTCGCGCCGTCCGGCTGGCCCTCGATCTTCTACAGACCGGCAAACCCACGTCCGTTTTCGTGCACGACCTCTGGCTGGGATCCCCGGCCCGCGCTTTCGTCGATCGTTCTGCACGGGGCGCTTTTCTGAGCGACGCACCGGAGTGGGTGCAGCGTTACGCCGGGCTCGACTCGAAGCACCGGGTCGCGGCGGATTACCCCACCCAAGGCCGCATCGCTTACGGCCCCACCCTCGGCTGTTTCCCGGCGACGATGCCGCATCAGGCGTCGCTCCTCGCGCGCTGCTATCTCGCCCAACGGGGCGAACAGCTTCACGAGCAAATCCGCAAGGTGCGCCGGCAGCCAGCGCGGCGCCGGCCTAACGACTTCGAGGTGTTTCCGCCGTAGCCGGAGGGCAGCTCGCGCCCGTTACTTGGGGTTGCCCGACAAGTACGGCTCCAGGTCCTCTTTGCTCCCGTGGATCACCACCAAAAAACAAACCCCTGCGCGCTCTTTCAACGCCCCGGTCCAATCATCGCCCTCGACAAAACGCCAGCGCGCCTTCTCCGCCGCGGCCGTCGCCGCCGGCCGCGCGTCGTTCTTCTCCGCCAGGTAGAGAAAGAACTGCATCCGGCTCTCGGCCAGCTCGACCTGCGCCACCCGATGGCCATCCTCGTCTTCGAAGACCCGCGCGCCTGTTGCCCGCAGATCGGCGAAACGCATCGGCACCTCGAAATGTTCGAACTGGAATTTCATGAAAAAATAATCGCCGAGATTGATCGCGTCCGTATTCATCGGATCGAACTGCTCCGCCCGCGTATGGCTCGCGACCACGAGCAACTTCTTCGCCATGCTCGAACCGGGAAATTCCTGCATCCGCTCGACGAAAAAGAAAACGAGCACACTCGCCATCACCAGGACCGCCAGCACCGTCGCCAGGATCGCGGGATGCCGCGCTGTCCTTTTCCAACCGCGCCTCGCGTCCTTGATCAGCGCGACATTGACCGACCACTCTTCCGCTTCCTTGGGAATGTCGATTTTGCCGGCCAAGGTGGCCAACGCCTGATCGAAATGCTGTTGCGCGGTCAGGCTCGCCGCCGCCTCCGGAATCGTGCGCGCACTTTCCAGGGCGGACCGCATCGCGCGATCGCTCGGCGGCGCGTCGCTGATCGGCGCGCATTCGAGGAGGGCGCGTTTCCGGCGCGAGAGCCAGCGCTTCATGAAGGAGAAATCCCGGTCGTGACCGTGTTCAGCCAGGCTTGGAACTGGGTCCGGCCGTGCGAGATGAGGCTGGCCAGCTCCTCCATCTTCACGTCCAGGAGATTTTGCATTTCGCGGTGGGAAAATTCGTTGAGATAGAAAAAGGCGAGCGCGCTGCGCTGCGGTTCCGGCGCCCCGGCGACCCAGGCGGCCAATTGCCCGGGCTCGAGCTGGGCCACCCGCGCCGCGGCGTCGGGCGCGATCGTTTCCTCGGGCAGGACCACCGGTTCGGGCTGCAGATCCTGCTCCGCCAGGAGCACGCATTGATGCCGGGCCTCATGAAAGGGCCAGAGACGGTCGTTAGGCAACTGCTCGCGGGAAGCGAGCAGAGCCGCTTCCCGGAGGGTGCCTTGGAAAGCCGCCAGAGCCTTCCCCGCCTCGCCCGTCATCAGAAAACAAAAACGGTAAAGCTGCGGAATGCTGCGTCTGAGGCCGCGTTTCGTCTCCTTTTCCAAGCGAATAAGTTGCAGGCCGTGCCCGGACCGCGCAAGGCCCTCCCTCCCCCGGGCCGCGCGGGCACTCGTCCGCTTCCCTACCCCAAGGGGCGAGCTGAGAAAGACGAGGAGCGCAGACGCTCCGCCACTTCGGCCGCGTTCTCCCGGCTGTTGAAAGCCGAGATGCGAAAATATCCTTCCCCTTCGGAACCAAACCCGCTCCCCGGCGTGACCACCACATTCAATTCCTCCAGCATCCGGTCGAACATTTGCCAGCTCGTTAGGCCAGCGGGCGTCCGCACCCAGAGGTAGGGAGCGTTCGTCCCGCCGTAGACCGTCATGCCCGCCTCTTCCGCCGCTTCCCGCAGAAGCCGCGCGTTCCCCATGTAATGCGCGATCAACCCGCGCACCTGCGCCTGCCCTTCCGCGCTGTAGAGCGCCGCCGCGCCGCGCTGCACCGGATAGCTCACGCTGTTGGCCTTCGTGCTCCAGCGCCGATGCCAGAGCCGATGGAGCGGAATTTCCCGGCCGTCGTCGGTCTGGGCGAGCAGCCGTTTCGTCATCACCGTAAAACCGCAACGCACTCCGGTGAAGCCGCCCGTCTTGGAGAAGCTGCGAAATTCCACCGCGCATTCCGCCCCGCCCGGGATCTCGAAGATCGAGCGCGGAATTTCCGGGTCGCTAATGTAGCCCTCGTAAGCCGCGTCGTAGAGGAGAAGCGCTTGGTGCTCCTGCGCGTAGGCCACCCAGCGTTCCAGTTGCGCCCGCGTCGCCACCGCGCCGGTCGGATTATTTGGAAAACACAGATAGACCACGTCGGCCTGTTCGTTAGGCGGCGCGGGCACGAAATCGTTCTCGGCCCGGCAAGGCAGGTAAATAATTCCCTCGTAGCGGCCCGCCGCATTGGCCGGCCCGGTGTGGCCGGCCATCACGTTGGTATCGACGTAGACCGGATAAACCGGATCGGTGATCGCGATCCGATTCTGCGCGCCGAGGACGTCGAGGATGTAACCGCAGTCGCTCTTCGACCCGTCCGAGACGAAAATTTCGTCGTCCGCGATCTCCAGACCGCGATCCCGGTAGTCCTTTTGCGCGATCTCGCTCCGCAAAAAATCCCCGCCTTGTTCATGCCCGTAACCGCGAAAAGTTTCGCGCACGGCCAGCTCATCCACGGCCGCTTTCATCGCGGCGACCGCGGCCGGCGGCAGCGGTTCGGTCACGTCGCCGACGCCGCAACGGATCACCCGTTTCGCCGCCGTCGGATTCGCCTCGCAGAATTCCCGCACCCGCCGCGCGATCTCCGGAAAAAGATAGCCGGCCTGGAGCTTGAGATAATTTTCGTTCAGGAAAGCCATCGGGCGTGTCGTGCCATACCTAACCAGAGAAGAAACCGAAGAAGCGCGCCTCTACCACTTCGCCGGCAGCGCGGGGTAATTCTCCCGCAGCCAGCGCAACGCTTCCGAGCGCTCCCGGGCGATGTGCGTATTCCACCCCAAATCTTTTACCCTCCGCTCCCACTTTTCCGCCAGCGCGAAAAGTTCGTCCCGCGGCACCACCATCACGACCACCGCCTCCGGACGAAAAACCGCCGCCAGGTGATCCTCGGCCACAATTTCGTCCAGCTCTTCCTCGCTCATCTCCAGCTCCGTCACTTCCGTGAGATCGACGAATTCGTAATAGAAATTCTCCGTGTTCTGGACGAGCCGGCGCGAGTTCGCCGCGGCCTCGACCAGATCGGCGCCCGCCACCCGGCCCTTCCCGACATGGACGATCCCCCTGCAATCGTCCGTCAGCTCAGTCTGGTAGGGCATCGGATAATGGGTCTTGCTCAGCCTAACGTATTCCTGCGCCAAAACCACTGCCCGTTTCCTCGAGGCCAATCGCCTGCTCGACCAGCGGGAGGACCGACCGCAGGCCCCCTTCCTCCCGCGCATGGATAAAGAGGAGCGGCTCCTGCGCGCCCACCGCTTCGCCGACCTTTTTGATTTCCGAAAGTCCCACGCCGAAATCGATCGCGTCCTCAGCCCGGGCTCGGCCGGCCCCGAGGAAGAGCGCCGCCCGTCCCAGGGTCTCCGCATCCATCCGCCTAACGACTCCGGCCCGGGGCGAGAAAACCGGATGAATGATCGGCGCGGCCTGAAGCGCTGCGATCTTTTCCAGGGCGACGGCGTCGCCGCCCTGCGCCTCCACGAGGGCGCGAAATTTCTCCCAGGCGCTTCCCTCCCGAAGCCAGCGTTCGAGCTGCGGGCGCGAAGCAAAAGCCACCTTCTCCGCCAGATCGAGCGTGATTTGCACGAGGTCCTCCGGCCCTTCCCCTTGCAGCGTTTCGACCGCTTCCCCCACCTCGAGCGCGTTCCCCACTGTCCGGCCTAACGGCTCTTCCATCGGGCTGAGCAGAGACGAAATCCGCACCGCCATTTCTTCGCCCACTTTCGTCATCGCCTCGGCCAGTTGGGCCGCTTCCGCCCGCGTTTTCATGAACGCGCCGCTCCCAAATTTCACATCCAGGACCAGCCGATCGAGATTTTCCGCCAGCTTCTTGCTCATGATGCTCGCGACGATGAGCGGCTGCGACGGCACCGTCCCGGTGACATCGCGGAGGGCGTAGAGCTTCTTGTCCGCCGGGCAGATATCGTCCGTCTGCCCGATCATGAAGAGGCCGATTCGTTCGAGCTGCCGGAGTGCGCGCTCCTCCCCGAGGTGCACGTTGAAACCGGGGATGCTCTCCAGTTTATCGAGCGTCCCGCCCGTGATCCCGAGCCCACGGCCCGAGATCATCGGCACCCAGACCTCGTCGCAGGCCAGCAGCGGCGCGAGCACGAGCGAGACTTTGTCGCCGATCCCGCCGGTCGAGTGTTTGTCCACCTTGGGCGGCGAATCCGCCGGGTAACGCAAGGTGCGCCCGCTCTCCCTCATCGCGGTGGTCAGGCTTTGGGTTTCGTTAGGCGACATCCCGCGAAAAAAAAACCGCCATCGCCCAGGCGCTCATCTGGTAGTCGGGCACCTCGCCCCGCGTGAAGCCTTCGATCAGGGCCACGATCTCCTGCGGCGCGAGCTCTTCGCCTTCGCGTTTCCGTTCGATCAAGCTCGGGATATGCATGGGACCGCGGGGTGGCGCGAGCTTCTCGCTTGCGCGTTTATCTATCTCGCAAGCTGGAAGCTCGCGCCACCACCGACTTCCCGACCGGCCACGGTGCCGTCAGACCAAAGAACTCCGTCAGCGTCGCGGCGACATCCGCGAAGGTCTCGCGCGTTCCGAGATCGCGCCTCTCCCCGCCATGGAGGACAAAAAGCGGCACCTCTTCCCGCGTGTGATCGGTCCCACGAAAAGTCGGATCGTTTCCGTGATCGGCGGTGATGACGACGAGGTCGTTAGGCGAAACGCGCGGCAGAAAATTTCCCAGCCAGTCGTCGAGCTCGCGCAGCGCCTGCGCGTAGCCGCGCACGTCGCGGCGATGCCCGAAGAGCATGTCGAAGTCGACGAGGTTCGCGAAAAGGAGCGTTCCCGTCTCGCTCTCCCACAGCTCCACGATCCGCTCCATCCCAGCGCGATTCGAGCTCGTCGGAAACGATTGCCTGATCCCACGCCCGGCAAAGATGTCGCCGATCTTTCCGATGCCGATGGTAGGAATCGTCTCCAAAACGGTGCGCGGCGGCGCCATCGAGAAATCGTGCCGGCGCGAAGTCCGTTGAAAATTACCGGTCTCACCGCCGAAAGGCCGCGCGATCACGCGTCCGATCCGATAACGATCTGCGAGCTTCCGCGCCGCCGCGCAAATCTCGTAGAGCCGTTCGACCGGGATCCGCTCTTCATGCGCGGCGATCTGCAAAACCGAATCCGCCGAAGTATAAAGAATCGGCTGCCCCGTGCGCGGATGTTCCGCACCCAATTCCTCCAGGATCATCGTCCCGCTCCTCGCGCAATTGCCGAGAAACCGGACCCCGGCCTTCAGCTCGATTTGCCTAACCAGCTCAGCAGGGAAGCGGTCGAAAGTTGCGAACGGCTCTTCCAAAATCACCCCTGCGATTTCCCAGTGCCCGGTCGTCGTATCCTTCCCGGTCGAGCGTTCCCGCATTCGTCCAAAACTCGCTCGCGCGGTATTCGTTAGGCAGGCGCCGCCTTCTTCCTTCTCTTCACAGCCCGATCGGGTGCCAGGCCGTCTTCATCTCCACCGTATCGAGAATCCAATACGGATTTTCCGCCGCGGCCGTCCGCCAGGCGGCGGGCGCGAGATCGCGCGCCACATAGCGTTTCACATTAAATCCCCCACCCTGTTGCAGCGCCAATCCCACCGCGGGATCGCCCGAGGCATCGACGATCGCGTTCACATCCATGTGCCCGGCAATGTGCGGCGCCAGCTCCGCCGCCTTCCCGCCAAGAATATTCACCACCCCGGCCGGCAGATCGCTCGTCGCGATGATCTCGGCAAAAGTCAGCGCCGGCCGCGGCTGCGTCTCCGCCGCGAGCACGACCACGCTGTTCCCGCTCAGGATGGCGGGCGCGACTAACGACACCAAGGCGAGCAAAGGCGACTCGTTAGGGCACAGGAGCACCACCACCCCGGTCGGTTCCGGCGCGGTGAAGTTAAAGTGCGAACTGGCCACCGGATTCACCGCGCTGAAAATCTGGCTAAACTTATCCGTCCAGCCCGCGTAATGGACCAGGCGCTCGATCGCGAGCTGCGTTTCCCGGGCGGCCTGGCCGTTGCGCCCGCTGCCCGCTCGCGCCACTTCCGCTTCCAGCTCCGTCCGCCGCATCTCCAGCAGCTCCGCCGCCCGATACAAAATCTGCCCGCGCAAATAAGCGCTCTGTTTCGACCAGCCCGGCACGGCCTTGCGCGCGGCCGTCACCGCATCGCGAAAATCTTTCCGGGAAGCGCGCGCGTAGTTCGCCTCCCCCGCTTCCCCGGTGACGACCCGGCCGCTCTCACTGCGGACAAATTTTCCGCCGATAAAAAGCTTGTAGGTCTTCTGCACCGGGAGCCGCTGCCTCCTGGAGGGACGCGCGCCTCCGTCGCTGGTTTTCTTCTTTCGTTGGCCGCTCACGGGGGGCAGCATTGCGCAACCGCTTGAAAAAGGAAACGCCAAACGGATGGTGCGGCTGCCGGATGGATAAGCACGACACCATTTTCCTCGCGGGCCATCGCGGCCTCGTCGGCAGCGCCATTTTGCGCCGGCTCCAGAGCGAAGGCTTCACCCGCATCCTCACCCGCACCCGGGCCGAGCTCGATCTCGCCGAGACCGCGGCGGTCGACGCTTTTTTCGCCCAGGAAAGACCCGCCTACGTCATTGCCGCCGCCGCCCGGGTGGGGGGGATCAAGGCGAACAGCGACCAGCCCGTCGAGTTTCTCCTCGTCAACCTGCAGATCCAGAACAACCTCATCCACGCGGCCCACGCGGAAGGGGCGCGCAAGCTCCTCTTCCTCGGCAGCTCCTGCATCTATCCGAAACTGGCGCCGCAACCCATTCCGGAGAGCGCATTGTTAGGCGGGCCGCTCGAGCCGACCAACGAAGCCTACGCCATCGCCAAGATCGCCGGGATCAAACTCTGCCAGGCCTACGCCCGCGAATATGGAGATAATTTCATCTCCGCCATGCCGACCAATCTTTACGGGCCTAACGACAACTTCGATCTGGCCAGCTCCCACGTCCTCCCCGCTCTTCTCCGCAAAGCGCACGAAGCCAAGGAAAGCGGCGCGCCCGAGATGGTCGTCTGGGGCTCGGGCGCACCGCGCCGCGAATTCCTCCACGTCGACGACCTGGCCGAGGCCACGCTTTTCCTCCTCCAGCAATACGACAGCCCCGAGATCATCAACGTCGGGACGGGCGAAGACATTTCCATCCGGGACCTCGCGGAGTTGATCTGCGAGATCGTCGGCTACGAGGGCGCCCTGACCTGGGACGCGAGCAAACCTGACGGAACCCCGCGCAAGCTCCTCGACACCGCCAAGATCAATTCGTTAGGCTGGAAATCACGCATCTCCCTCCGCGCCGGCATCGCCCGCACCTACGACTGGTTCAGGCAACAAGCCTGAGACCGTCAGCAGAACGGCCTGGCCGCCATTCCTGGAGGGCGGAGCTCTGCGACGCCGCGGGGGAGATTGAGAGGTCGAGTGTGCCGGTGAAGTCCAACGCCAGGATTCGCAGGAGCTCATCCCTCCAGGACAACGCGCGAAGTCAGTCCAACCTTTTCTCGTGCGCAGGCCTTACCAGAATTCGCATGAGCTCACGCTCCTCCCGGCCCGGATGGGTCCGCGCCGGAACCCATTCGCGCTCCGGCGCAAAATCGTGCCCAAATAATATCTCCAACTCCTCCCGGCTGATGCCATACGGCGGCCCTTCCTCGTCGTGGTCGGGATTAAGAAAGAAAATCGCCAAAAGGGTTCCGCCCGGCTTGAGTAGCCTAACGACGGCCTCGACATACTCCGGCCGCTCCGCCGGATTGATCGCGCAGAAGCAGGTGTGCTCGAAAACGACGTCGAAACGCCCGCTCCATTCCGAGGGCAAGGCAAAGAGATCCGCGAGCAGGTAACTCTCGTGAGCCACCAGGGGAAAGGCCGTCGCGCGCTCGATCGCGGCTGGCGCCGAATCAATCCCAATTACGTGATTGCCCGGAGCGCTCAGCGCGCGCACGTCATGACCGGACCCGCAGCCCGGCACGAAGATCTCTCCAGCAAACGGCCCGCGCTCGCTCAGGAAATCGACCAGCGCCGGATGAGGCACCCCTTTTTCCCAAGGCGTTTCGCCGCTGCGGTAGGCGTCTTCCCAATCGGTTTGCGTTTTTTTCATGGCTGCGGTTCACTGGCAGCTTCTCGCATGCGCCGCTCCTTCGCTAATCCTTCACGCTCATGAAACCGTTCCGCGTCGGCGTCGTGGGCGTAGGTCATATCGGGAAAAATCACGCGCGACTTTATGCCGACACCGAGAGCGCTCAGTTCACGGCGATTTACGATGCCGATGCGAAAACGGCGGCGGAAATTGCCGCGCAATATCAGGTGCGAGCCGCGGCGTCGCTCGAGGAATTTGCCGGCTTGGTCGATGCCGCTTCCATCGCCACCCCGACGGTTTCCCATTTCGAGATCGGCCGCGGCCTCCTCGAAGCCGGCAAACATTTGCTCGTGGAAAAACCGATCGCGAACGATCCCGCGCAGGCGAACGCGCTCGCCGAATTGGCCGCCGCCCGCCAACTCGTCTTGCAGGTGGGCCACGTCGAGCGCTTCAATCCTGTGCTCAGCGCGCTGGAGGCGCGGCTTTCCCGGCCGCGTTTTATCGAGGCCCATCGGCTCTCGCCTTTTCCGAATCGGAGCACCGACATCGGCGTCGTGCTCGATCTCATGATTCACGATTTGGAAATTATTTTGCATCTCGTGCGGGCGCCCGTCCAAGCGATCGATGCGGTCGGCGTGCCGGTCCTCAGTCGCCGGGAAGATATCGCCAATGCGCGGATTCGTTTCGAGAACGGGTGCGTCGCCAATATCACCTCGAGCCGGATCAGCCCGGAGCGGATGCGCAAGATTCGGGTCTTCCAGGAGGACGCTTATTTGTCGCTCGATTACCAGGACCAGACCGGAGAAATTTATCGCAAGGTGGGCGGCGGGATCGAGCGCGAGGAGGTTGAGATCGAGCGCGAGGAGCCGCTCAAGCGGCAGATTTTAGCCTTCATCGAATGCGCGCGCGGCGGATTGCAGCCGAAGGTCTCAGGGTTTGAGGCGACCGCCGCGCTCGAGCTCGCGGTCGAGATCACGAAGCAGATTCAAAGTGGCGCGAGCTTCTAGCTTGCGGGTTGAGCCACGCAAGCTAGAAGCTCGCGCCACCACATGAGCCGGATCTATTTCGTCGCAGGAGAAGCAAGCGGCGATAATCACGGCGCCGCGCTCATGCGCTCGCTCCGCGAGGCGCAGCCGGATGTGCAATTGTTAGGCCGGGGCGGGCCGCAGATGGCGCAGATCGCGGGGGGCGCTTTTACCGACTGGATCGACCAGGCCGGGGTGGTCGGGCTCTGGGAAGTCTTGAAGTATTACCCCTATTTTTGGCGCGAAATGCGCCGGACGCGGGCAGAAATCGCGGCCGCGAAACCGGATGCGGTCGTCCTTATCGATTACCCGGGTTTTAACCTCCGGCTCGCGCGCGCCCTTCGTCAGCGTTCGTTAGGCGGAAAAATCGTTTACTACATCAGTCCGCAAGTCTGGGCCTGGAATCGCGGCCGCATTCCGAAGATGGCCCAATGGCTCGATCTCATGCTCTGCATCTTCCCTTTCGAAGCCGACCTCTATGAGCAGTCGGGTTTGCGCACGGTCTTCGTCGGGCACCCGATGGTGGAAAATCTTGCGGCCAAACGCTTGGCGATACCGCGCGAGCCGGACCTGGTCGGGCTTTTCCCCGGAAGCCGCGCCCGGGAAGTGCGCAAACTGCTGCCCATCATGCTCGGGGTCGTGCGGGCTCTGCGCGACCGGCAGCCGGAGCTGCGCTTCGAAATCGCGGCGGCCTCGGCCAAGCTCGCCGCCGCCATCCGCGCAGAACTGGAGCGCGCGGGAGACTCGTTAGGCGAAGTCGGCATTTCGATCGGCCAGGCCGCGCAGCTCATGCAGCGGAGCGCCGCGGGAGTGGTCGCTTCCGGGACCGCGACCTTGGAAGCGGCTTTTTTCCGGTTGCCTTTTGTCCTCGTCTATAAAGTCGCCGGCCTGACTTATCTGGCCGGTCGCATGCTCATCCGGGTCAAACATCTGGGCATGCCCAACGTCCTCGCGGGTCGGGAAATTGTTCCGGAATTTCTGCAGCACGAAGCGCAGCCCGCCGCGATCGCCGCGGAAATCTCGAAGCTGCTCAACGATCGCGAGCGGCGCGAGCGCATGCTCGCCGATCTGGATGAAGTCATCGCCAGACTGGGATCGGGCGGAGCGAACAAGGTTGCGGCGCGCGCCATTCTGGAAACGATCGCGACGCCATGAAGGCCCCGGCCGCTCCTCGCGCAGACCGCATCATCGATCTGCATTTTGATCTTCCGCTCGGCCTTTTTCTCCGGCGCGAACAGCGGAACCTGCTGGCCTCGGAATTCCTGCCGCAGTTCCAGGCTGGCCAGATCGGGCTGCTCGGCGTCGCCCTTTACGTCGAAGAGAAATATCTGCCTAACGACGGACTGAAGATCGCGCTCGACCAGATTGCGCTGTTGCAGCGCGAACTGGAAACGACGCCGCAGCTCATGCTCTGCAAAAGTTTCGCGGACATTGCGGAGGCGGAGGCGACCGGCCGGATCGGGCTGCTCCTGACCATGGAAGGCGTGGAGCCGTTAGGCGGCGATCTCGCCTTGTTGCGGGTTTTTTACGAGCTGGGTCTGCGCTCCCTTTCGCTCACCCACGGCCGCCCGAATGCGGCCGCGGCCGGGGGGATTTTCGCCGCGAGCGGCTCACCCGCGACTGGCCTAACGACCTTCGGCCGGGAGCTGGTCGAGGAATGCGAGCGGCTCGGCATTCTCCTCGACCTCGCCCACATCAATCCCGCCGGCTTCGCAGAAATCTGCGCACGCACGACCAAGCCGCTCATCGTTTCGCACACTAACGCGCGCCGTTTCCACGACCTCGAGCGCAACATCAGCGATGAACAAATCAAGCGGATCGGCGCGCGGGGCGGCGTCGTCGGGATCAACGCCATCCTCGTGGCTCCGCGGCGGGAGGAGGCGACGCTCGATCGTTACGTGGATCACATCGAGCACGTCGCGAGTCTCATCGGCCTCGAGGGCGTCGGGCTCGGGTTCGACTTCTGCGAATTTCTCTGGCGCGACCTGCCGGCAGAGGAACGGGCTAAGCTGGAAACGAAGCAGACGCGACCGTATTTTCTGCCCGATCTGGGGAATCATTCAGATGCGCCCAATCTCACGCGCAAGCTGCGCGAGCGCGGCTTCAGCGAAGAGGAGATGGAAAAAATTCTGCGCGGGAACTGGCTGCGAATTTTGCGGCAGTTATGCTAAACCTCGCGGGATGACGACAACGATTCACAACTTTATCGACGGCGAATTCGTGGGGCCGGCGGGCGGCAACTATCTCGAGAACATCGAGCCGGCCACCGGACGCTCCTACGCGCAAGTGCCGGCGAGCGACCAGCGCGATGTCGATCAGGCGGTGACGGCGGCGGAGAAAGCGTTCCCCGCCTGGTCCAGCCGGCCGGTGGCGGAGCGCTCGCAGATTTTGCTCCGCATCGCCGAATTGATCGATCGCGACCTGGAAAAATTTGCCCTGGCCGAATCGGTCGATACGGGCAAACCGCTCGGCCTCGCCCGCAGTCTCGACATCCCGCGCGCCTCGAGCAATTTCCGCTTTTTCGCGACCGCGATTCTGCACACGGAAAACGAGGCCCACGTGATGGACGGCGTCGCCTTCAACTACACCCTGCGGCAGGCGCGCGGCGTGGTCGGCCTGATCTCGCCCTGGAATCTGCCGCTTTATCTTTTGAGCTGGAAGATCGCGCCCGCCCTCGCGGTCGGAAATACGGCGCTGGCCAAGCCGAGCGAGATCACGCCGATGACGGCGTTTCTCCTGGGCGAAGTCTGCCGCGAAGCCGGTTTGCCTAACGGCGTCCTCAACATCGTGCACGGGACTGGTCCCGAAGTGGGCGGGCCGATCACGGCGCATCCTCGGATCGGCACAATTTCCTTCACCGGCGGCACCGTGACCGGCCGCAAAGTGGCGGGGGCGGGCGCGCCTCTTTTTAAAAAACTGTCGCTCGAGCTGGGCGGCAAAAACCCGAACATCATCTTCGCCGACGCCGATCTCGACGCGGCCATCGCCACCAGCGTCCGTTCCTCTTTTGCCAATCAGGGACAGGTTTGCCTCTGCGGTTCGCGCGTATTTGTGGAGCGCCCGGTTTACGGCGAATTCGTTAGGCGATTTGTGGAAAAGACGGCACAGCTGAAAGTCGGTGATCCGCTTGAAGAGACGACCGATCAGGGCGCGCTCGTCTCGCAGGCGCAGCTCGAGAAAGTGAAGTTCTACGTCGAGCTGGCGCGCCAGGAAGGCGGCACGATCGCGGCCGGCGGCGCCATCCCGCCGCCGCCTAACGACCGCTGCCGGGACGGTTATTTTTTTCCGCCGACCGTTATCACCGGCCTGCCGGTGGAGTGCCGGGTGAATCGGGAGGAAATTTTCGGACCGGTCATCACGATCACGCCGTTCGACGAGGAAGCGGAGGTGGTGGGTTATGCCAACGATGTCGATTACGGCCTTTCCGCGACCGTCTGGACGCAAAATCTCAAGCGCGCGCATCGCGTGGCGGAGCAGATTCAGAGCGGCACCGTCTGGGTCAATTGCTGGCTGGTGCGCGATCTGCGCGTCCCCTTCGGCGGGATGAAACAAAGCGGCGTCGGCCGGGAAGGCGGCAACGAAGCGTTGCACTTTTTCACCGAGGCGAAGAACATCTGCATCGCGCGCTAGAACTTTATGTGCCGTAATATCAAAACCCTGGCCAACTTCGCGCCGCCCGCCACGGAGGAAGAGATTCGCGCTTCCGCGCTCCAGTTCGTGCGCAAGCTCAGCGGCTTCACCCATCCTTCCCGGCCTAACGAAAAGGCATTCGAGCGGGCCGTTGCCGCGGTCACGGAGAGCGCCCAGGAGCTGCTCGATTCCCTCGTCACCCAGGCTGCGCCGCGCGATCGGGCGGTCGAAGCGGAAAAGGGCCGGGCGCGCTCGGCCCGGCGTTTTGCCCCGGCCGGATGAGCGATTCCTTCGAAAGTTCCCGCGCCGCTGAGCCGGTAGGCGCGTTCCCTCACGCCAAGCGGGTGGGCAATTTGCTCTTCCTTTCCGGGATGGGACCGCGAGTGCGCGGGAGCAAGGAAATTCCCGGGGTCACTTTTGATGCGGAGCGAAATGTGGTGCGCTACGACCTCGCAGCGCAATGCCACGCGGTCTTTGAAAATGTGCGCCTCGTCCTGGAAGATGCCGGCGCGGACTGGAACGACATCGTCGACGTGACCGTTTTCCTGACCGACATGAAGAACGATTTCCCGATCTTTAACCGGCTCTACCCGCAGTATTTCGCCGGCGACGGCAAACCGAATCCCACCCGCACCACGGTTGAGGTCGGCGCCCTCCCCACCCCGATCGCGATCGAGCTCAAGGTGATCGCGGCGATTCGTTAGGCGCGATGGGGCGCTCTTCTTTCCGCGTCCTCGCGGCTGAGCACACGGGGTTCACCGTTTCCGATCTCGAGCGCTCTCTCGTTTTCTGGCGCGACGTGCTCGGCTTCGACCTTTCCCATCGCGCCCATCATACGGGCGAGCTCGCCGCCCGCATCACCGGCGTCCCGGACGCGGAGATTTTGATCGCGGTGCTGAAAGCTCCGGGCCACCGGGTCGAGCTGCTGCAATACCTGGCTCCGCCGGAGCGGATCCGCGCGCCGCTGCCGCCGGGCGCCGTCGGCGCCGCGCACCTCGCTTTGCTGGTGGACGATCTCGACGCTCTTCTGGAAACGATCACCGCGGCCGGGTGGGAGGCGGCCGGCGCAGGGCAAACCCTCACCTCCGGTCCGAACGCCGGCCGCCGCGCGGTCTACGCGCGGGATGCCGATGGGACGACGATCGAGTTCATGCAGCCGCCGCCGGCCGTTGGATTGACGAACGAGGAAGCGTGAGACAAGATTGTATCACGATGAGAACGGCGACCATCCGCGACCTGCGGAACAATTTCGCGAGCGTGGCGAAATGGATCGAGCAGGGCGAGCAGATCACAATTACGCGGCACGGCAAAACTTTTGCCACCCTCTCGCCCGCCTTGCCGCCGAAGCCGCGCAAGCCCGATTGGGCGGCGCGCTTTGCGAAACGCCCACCGTTAGGGCGCCAGTTATCGCTGAAAGAGACGGAAGAGTTTTGGTCACGAATCCGGGATTGAGTGTGGGAGAAAATGCCTATCCCGATTCGTCGTTCCTCGTCTCGCTCCATCGAGCGGATGCTCACC
This sequence comes from Chthoniobacterales bacterium, assembly GCA_965217815.1. Classification (GTDB taxonomy): domain Bacteria; phylum Verrucomicrobiota; class Verrucomicrobiia; order Chthoniobacterales; family UBA10450; genus Palsa-1392. The sequence goes on along the minus strand of CBDCJI010000002.1, from coordinate 1,177,392 downwards.
AGAGCGGCGCTCGATTATTCCTCGTGAGGTCGGCGCATTTCCTCGTCTACACGCCCTTGCATCGCATCGAGGTGCGCAATGCCCTGCGCAATGCCAGAGCCCGCGGCGAGATGACGAGAACGGATTGCCAGCGTGCTTTTGAGCAAATCGATGAAGACCTGCGCGAGGGAACTCTTCTCCATGCGGCCGCCGAGTGGACCCGCATCTTTCGGAAGGCCGACGAGCTGAGCGAAGAGCACGCGGCCAAGGAAGGGCAACGCACGATCGATTTACTCCATGTGGCTGCGGCCCTGGAACTCAAGTTGGGTATTTTTCTCTCTTTCGACAAACGCCAGCGCAAACTGGCCGGCGCCGTGGGCTTGCGGGTGCAGCCATGAAATGGTCGATCGATGAAAAATTCGCCCTCCAGCTCGATGCCGAGGATTCGTTAGGCAAGTTTCGGGAACGCTTTCACCTCCCGTGCGCGGCCGATGGCCGCCCGCTCATTTATTTCGTGGGCAACTCGCTCGGGCTCATGCCGAAAGCGACGCGCGCCATCGTCGGGCAAGAGCTGGACGACTGGGCGCGGCTCGGCGTGGACGGGCATTTCGACGCGGCCACTCCCTGGTATTCCTATCACGAGACTTTACGCGGACCGGCCGCGCGCCTGGTGGGCGCCCAGCCTAACGAGGTCGTCTGCATGAACAGCCTGACGGTGAACCTGCATCTGCTCATGGCGACCTTTTATCGGCCCACGCCGGAGCGCTGCAAAATCCTCATGGAAGAGCCGGCCTTTCCCTCGGATACCTACGCGATCAAATCGCAGATCGCGCAGCACGGCTTTGCTCCGGAGGAGGCGCTGCTGCTGGCCCAGCCGCGCGTAGGCGAGGCGACCCTGCGCGAAGCGGAGATCGAGGCGCTGCTCGAGCGGGAAGGTCAAGAAATCGCGCTTGTTCTCCTCGGCGGGGTGAACTTCTTTACCGGACAACTTTTCGACCTCGCCCGGATCACCGCGGCCGCGCAGAAACAGGGTTGCATCGTCGGCCTCGATCTCGCGCACGCCGCCGGCAACGCGCCTCTTTCGCTGCACGATTGGAACGTCGATTTCGCGGCCTGGTGTTCCTATAAGTATCTCAACTCGGGACCGGGCGCGGTGGCCGGCGCTTTCGTGCACGAGCGCCACGCCACCAATCGCGACCTCCCGCGCCTCGCTGGCTGGTGGGGAAACGATCCAGCGACGCGCTTTCGCATGCAGCTCGAACCGAATTTCATTCCGGTGCAGTCGGCCGACGCCTGGCAGATTAGCAATCCGCCCATTCTGGCGATGGCTCCCCTGCGCACCTCGCTGGCGATTTTCGACGAAGCGGGCGGGATGGAAGCGTTACGCGCGAAATCGGTGCGGCTGACCGGCTATTTCGAATTTCTGCTGGAACACGTGCCTTCCGGACTTTTCAGCGTGATCACGCCGCGCTCACCTAACGAACGTGGGTGTCAGCTCTCGATCCTGGTGCACGAGCATCCGCAGGAGCTTTTCCAAAAACTCGAAGCCGCCGGGATGAAGTGCGACCTGCGCGAGCCGAACGTGATCCGGGCCGCGCCCACTCCCCTCTACAACACCTTTCACGAGGTCTGGCGTTTCGCCCAAGTCCTCGGGGAACATTCCTAGAGCGGGTCTTAAGAGCCGGGTTGATGGCCGAATCGGGCGAGCACGCCCCGCGCTTCGCAGAGCGAAGCGTCGACAGATGCGCGAAGCTTTCCAGACTCAGCCGAAGAGTTCTTTCAGGCACCCGATGAGCCCTTTGATCGGGAAGGGTTTCAAGAGAAACTTGACCTCGTTTTCGACCAGAAAATGGCGGACCTGCGGGTCGGTTCCGTAGCCGGTGATAAAGATGAAGCGGCTCGCCAGAGTGGGACGGATCTGGATCGCCTGCAGATAAAACTCGTCGCCTTGCAGTTGCGGCATCTTCAAATCGCAAAGGACGGCGTCGTAATCGTAAGCCTTCACTTTGAGCAGCGCCTCGTCGCCGTCGAAGGCCACGTCGACCAGAAAATTTTCATCCGCCAAGATCCACTGCAAGGCCGTGGCCAACTGCCGATCGTCGTCGACCAGCAGGACAGCCTTGAGCGGCAGGGTGTGACCATGCTGCTCGGAATCGTCCGGTTGCGGATTTGAATTCATCGGGAAATCACTCCCCCTTCAGCAGACCCGATGCCAACTGCGCCGGAAGAGGGGCGCCAGGACTTGGCAAACTCCCGGAAACAGCCACGGTAGGCGTTGCATGGGAGCGCAATTCACCCTCATCGGGAGCGGGCTGTGCGGCGGTTTGCTCGCCGCGAACCTGGGGCGGCGGGGTTACGAGATCGAACTCTTCGAACGCCGAGCCGACCCGCGGGAAGGGAACTTGGTCGGCGGGCGTTCGATCAATCTGGCCCTCTCCACCCGCGGAATCCACGCGCTCCAGCAGCTCGGGCTGGCCGAGCGCGTCCTGGAGCACGCCATCCCGATGCGCGGCCGGATGATCCATGACAAATCCGGCACCCTCCATTTTTCGGCCTACGATCGCGACCCCGATAAGTACATCAACTCGATTGGTCGCGATGTCCTGAACACCGCGGTGATTGAAGCGGCCCAGAGTTACCCCAACGTCCGGGTGCAATTCGAGCATCGCTGTCTGGAGGTCGACCTCGAGACGCCGACGGCATATCTGTTCAATACCCGGACCGAGCAAAAAATCGAAGCCCGCGCCGCGGCCATCCTCGGGGTGGACGGAGCGTTCTCCGCGGTCCGCGGCTCGATGCAGCGGCTGGGGCGTTTCGAGTATAGCCAGAGTTATCTTCCGCACGGTTACAAGGAGCTGACTATTCCGCCTAACGAGTCGGGGAACTGGCAGATGGAGAAAGAGGCGCTCCATATCTGGCCGCGGCACAGTTTCATGATGATCGCGTTGCCCAACCCGGATGGCTCGTTCACCTGCACGCTTTTCTGGGAGTTTGCCGGTCCGCGCAGCTTCGCGAGCGTGCGTAGCGATGATGAAATCCGCCGATTCTTCGAGGAGGAATTCCCCGATGCCGTTCCGCTCATGCCGCGGCTCTTGCAGGAGTTCGAGGAGAATCCGACCGGATCGCTCGTGACCATTCGCTGCGCGCCCTGGTTCTACGAAGATAAGGTCGCGCTCCTGGGTGACGCTTCCCACGCGGTCGTTCCCTTCTACGGTCAGGGGATGAACGCCGCTTTCGAGGACTGCGTGATTTTCGACGAATGCCTGGCGACCTATCCGAACGACCGTGGGAAGGCTTTCGCCGAATTCTTCGCGCGACGGAAGGAAGACGCGGACGCGCTGGCCGACTTGGCGGTAGAGAATTTTATTGAGATGCGCGACAAGACGGCCTCCCCGCTCTTCCGGGCGAAGAAGAAGCTAGACTATCTTCTGGAAGGTTTGCTCCCAGGTCTTTACCTGCCGCTTTACACCATGGTGACCTTTACCCGCATTCCCTACGCGGCGGCGGCGCGGCGGGCGCGGCGGCAGGACACCACGGTCTATGCCGTTCTCTTTTTCCTCCTGCTGGGACTGTTCCTGACCCTCGCTCTTCTCGCTTAGGGGCGTCTGAAAAGTCGGGTTGATGGGCGAATTGTAGGGCGGGCGCTTCGCCTGCCTCGGTTCCGGCGGCGGCAGAAACTGGGCAACCGAAGCGGTCGCCCTACAAATCGTTCAGTCGTAACCGCTGTGTAAAAAAGAGCCGCCGCCCACGAGAAAACCCCGGTGCGGCGGCGGAGACTAACGAATAAAGAACTGGCTTACCAGATCGCCGTGCGCTGGTCGGCCGGACGAACCATCGGGCAGTCCTCCGGCAAATCGAAGGCCTTCTGGAATTCCGGCATGTTCGAAAGCGGACCGTTGCAACGGAACTGACCGGGCGAATGGGGATCGGTGTTGAGGCGCAGTTTCAAGTCTTCCGGCCGCTGGTTAGCGCGCCAGATTTGCGCCCAAGCGAGGAAGAAACGCTGGTCGGGCGTGAAGCCGTCGATCTTTTTGTCGGCATCTTCAGGATGCGTGGCCTGGGCCTTTTTGAAGGCCGCGTAGGCGATCTTCAAGCCGCCGTTGTCGGCGATGTTCTCACCTTGGGTCAGCTCGCCGTTGATGTGCAGGCCGGGCATCGGCTCGTAAGCCGCGTATTGCGCGACGATGCCTTTCGAACGTTTCTCGTAGTTCTTGACCGAAGTCGGCGTCCACCAATCGCGGAGGTTACCGACCGGATCGTACTGCCGGCCCTGGTCGTCGAAGCCGTGCGTCATCTCGTGACCGATGACCGCTCCCATGCCGCCGTAGTTAACGGCATCGTCCGCGTCCTTATTAAAGAACGGCGGCTGGAGAATGCCGGCCGGGAACACGATCTCGTTCATGTTCGGATTGTAGTACGCATTCACGGTCGGCGGAGTCATTCCCCACTCACTGCGATCGACCGGTTTACCGATCTTGTTGATCTCGCGATTGGCCTCGAACTTATCACCGCGAAGCACGTTCATGACGTAGGGGCCACGATCGATCTGGAGGAGCGAGTAATCGCGCCACTTATCGGGATAACCGATCTTGACGGAAAAAGCCGCGAGCTTCTTAAGTGCTTCTTTCTTGGTCTTGTCATCCATCCAATCGACGGCTTTGATCCGGTCGGCGAGCGCTGCTTTCAAGTTATCGACCATCTCCAGCGCGCGCTTCTTGGCTTCGGGCGGGAAACGATCGGCGACATAGAGTTTGCCGAGAGCTTCGCCGAGCTCGTTATCGGTCGCGGCGACGACCCGCTTCCAGCGCGGCTTGAGTTTCTGCGCACCGGTCAGGGTCTTGAGATAGAAGTCGAAGTTGGAGTCGACGAAATCTTTCGAGAGCGTCGGAGCCACGTCGTGGATCAGGTGCCAGCGGAGGTAAGTCTTCCAGTCATCGATCGAGACGGTTTTGAAGACGTTGTTGGCCGCTTTGAAGAAGTCGGGCTGACCGACATTGATCGCGCCGGGTGCGGCCAGGTCCATCTCTTTGAAGAACTCATCCCACTTGAAGTCGGGCATGAGCTTTTGCAACTCCGCCTGGGTCATCTTGTTGTAGTTCTTTTGCGGGTCGCGCAGCTCGACCCGGGTGCGGGCGGGTTTGGCCAGCGAGGTTTCGATGTCCATGACGGTCTTGGCATGGGCCGCGGAGTCCTGCTCGGAATCGCCGAGCAGGCTGAAGACTTTGGTCAGATGATCAACGTAGGCCTGGCGCAGCTTTTTCGAAGCGTCATCATCCTTGGTGTAGTAATCGCGATCGGGCAGGCCGAGGCCACCTTGATAGGCCTGGGCAATCACCATCGTGCTGTTTTTGTCGTCCTGGCCGGAGAAAAAGCCGAAGAGCGGTTGAATCCCTTCGCTGTGCATATGCGCGATCTCCTTGGTGAGATCGTCGGTCGTTTTGAGGCCGTCGATCCGCGCTAATTCTTCGGACAACGGTTTCAGGCCCGCCTGGTCGATCTCGCTCTCGTTCATACCGCTGGCGTAGAAGTCGCCCACTTTCTGGACATCGGCGGTGGCGGCTTTTTCGAGTTTCGCCTCACCCTTTTCTTGACCGGCAAGTTTGTCGGCTTTTTCCGCGATCTCGTGAAGCGCGTCATTATTCTTTTCGACCAGCTCGTTGAAACTGCCCCAGCGCGAATACTCCGGCGGGACCGGGTTATTCTTGAGCCAACTGCCATTGGCGTAGAGGTAGAAGTTGTCACCCGGCTTGACCGAGGTATCCATGTTCGCCGGATTGAGCGGCGGCGGATTTTTGTCAATCTGGGGCTTCGGCCCCTCTTCGGACGCAGGGGTCGGCGCGACCGGCGGAGGCGATTGCTCGGTCGGCGGATGCGAGGCATCGTGAATGGTTGGCGGTTGAGAAGCGCCGGTGGTGGTCGATTGGCCGGGCTCGGATTGCGCGCGCAAAGAAGCGGCGCAGAGCAGGCTCAAAGCAGTGCAGAGCAGTTGTTTTTTGGTCATATGGACAGGAATAAGCATCAGGCCCGGGGCGCCGGGATGCAAATGGCCGGAGGATTCAGGAGGATGAGAACGTCGAAGGAGAACGACCGCGTGGCGCGCGCGGAGGTGGGCCGCGTTTACGCCGAGCTGGCCGCGCGGCCGGTCGAGCGCCAATGCACGCGCCTGACGGAATGCTGCCAATTCCGGCTCACGGGACTGACTCCTTACCTAACGAAAGGCGAGGCGCTGGTGGCGGCGCGAGCGTTGCGGGCGACGGGACGGAAAACGCTGCCCGAGGCGGTGGCGGGCGCCTGTCCTCTCCTCGCGCCGGAGTCCGGCAAATGTCTGATTTACGCCGACCGCCCGTTTGCCTGTCGCACCCATTTCTGCGGAGCCGCGGGCGGACCGATGGCGCGGCGCGAAGTGCTCGATCTGATTCGCCGGCTGGAAACGGTGGACGCGCGACTGGGCGGGGACGGCCCGCGGAAGTTGCCGGCGGCGGTGGCCGCGGCGCTGGCGGAAATCGCCTAACGACTAGTGCACTCCGGCCGGGGCTTTCTTCTTGCTCACTTTCTTAAAGAAGAAGACCAGCGGCATGGTGACCAGACAGAGGATGCCGAAGAGGCGGAAATTATGCGCGTAAGTCACGAGCAGGGCCTGCTGACCGAGGATGCCGTAAAGGATTTGCGGCGCCTGGTGAGCGGCGCGCCAGGGGTCCTCGGAGGCGGCGAGCCCTTGCTGGATAGTGGCCAGCTTCTGCTGGTAGATCGGATTAAACTGCGAGAAATGCCCCACAAAGGCCGACTGGCTGGTCTGCGCGCCGCGCGCCACGAGCGTGGTGAGACCGGCGATCCCGATGCTGCCGCCGAGGTTGCGCATAAGATTGAAAAGGCCGCTGGCGTTGCCGATCTGGTCCTGATCCAGCGTGCCCATGCTCGAGGTGGCCAACGGCACGAAGATGAAGCTGATGGCGACGCCGCTTAAAATGATCGGCCAGACGATGCTGCTCATGCCGATGCTGAGATTGATGTGGCCGAAGAGGAACGAGGAATAGGCCAGACCGAGGAATCCGATCGCGATCAGGATACGGTTGCTGACTCTTCCGACGAGGCGGCCCACGATAATGGTAGCGAGGAACGCGCCCACACCGCGCGGGCTGAGAGCCAGGCCGGCATCGAGCGCGGTGTAGCGGAGGAGGTTCTGCATAAAAAGCGGCAGCACCGCCGTGGTGCCGTAAAGAAGCGCGCCAAGAATCCCGATGAGGCCGCAGCCGACCGCGAGATTGCGGTTTTTTAGGACGCGCAGATCGACCAGCGGCCGGGGCGTGGTCAGCTCGCGGATGACGAAAGCCAGGAAGGCGCAGCCAGAAAGCGCGATGCACCAGACGATCGTGGACGAGCCGAACCAATCGAGTTCCTGGCCTTTATCGAGGACGAACTGCAAGGTCGCCAGCCAGATGGCGAGGAAGCCGAACCCGAGGTAATCGAGGTCGCTCGCATTCACCTTTTTCAGATAAGGCGGGTCTTCGATAAAAGAGTTGGCCATGAGCCCGGCGAGGAGGCCGATCGGGAGGTTGATGTAAAAGACCCAGCGCCAACGGTAGTTGTCGGTGATCCAGCCGCCTAAGGTGGGCCCCAGGATCGGCGCCACGACCACGCCCATGGCGAAGACCGCCATGGCCGCGCCGCGCCGGGCCGGCGGGAAACTTTCGAGGAGGACGGCTTGGGAGATCGGCTGGAGCGCGCCGCCCGCCGCGCCTTGGAGGACGCGGGCGAGGACAAGAAATCCAAGGCTGCCGGCGGCTCCGCAGAGCGCGGAGGAGAGGGTGAAAAGAATGATGCAGCTGACCAGAAATCGCTTTCGCCCGAAGAGGTTTCCGAGCCAATTGGTGGCGGGCAGAATGATGGCGTTGGCCACCAGATAGCTGGTCAGCACCCAAGTCGCTTCATCCGTGGTGGCGGAGAGGCTGCCCGCGATGTGGGGCAAGGAAACGTTCGCCACCGACGTGTCGAGCACCTCCATGAAGGTCGCGAGCATGACCGAGGCCGCGATGAGCCAGGGGTTGTAGGTCGGCTGCCAGGTGGAGGCAGCGCCGGCGTGAGGCGAAGCAGCAGCCACGATCCTGCCTAACGAGTGCGCAGGCGGGCGAGCCACCAGAGGGTCGCGCCGAGAACGAGAAAGGCGGCGAGGCAGGCCACGATCGCTACGGTGACGGCCGGGCCGAAGCTGCCTCTCACCGTGACATCGGGGACGGCCGACATGCCTGGGCCGAGGATTTGCTGGACGCCCGGTTGCTCGTCGAGCACGATTTTTACGGGTACGCGCTGGACGACTTTGACGAAATTGCCGGTGGCATTTTCAGGCGGGAGCAGGCTGAAACGCGCTCCGCTGCCCGCTTGCACGCTATCCACATGTCCGCGCAAGGGCCGCGCCGGATAGGCGTCCAATTCCACCTCGGCAGGCTGGCCCGGACGCATGTCCGTCAACTGCGTTTCCTTGAAATTAGCGGTGACCCAGATTTCCGCCGGCACGATCGCAAAAAGCGGCTGGCCGACCTGCACGTAGTTCCCGGGCTCGATCGATTTGTTGGTCACGCGGCCGGCTTCCGGCGCGGTGATTTTTGTGTAGGACTTTTGCAATTCCGCCTGGGCCAACTCCGTCTGCGCCTGCGCCACTTCCGCCTTGGCGGCGCCCACCTGGGCCTCGGCCGAGCCGGCCTGTTTGCGCCCTTCCCCGGCATACGCTTCCGCGGCCTGGAGTTGTTTCTGCTTGGCGTCGAGGGTCGCTTCGGAAGCCTTCGTGTCGGCTTCGGAATGCTGGAAGTCCTGCTGCGAAATCGCCCCGCTGGCGATGAGTCCGCTGTTGCGTTTGAGATCACCCTGCACCTTGGCCGTGTCGGCGGCGGCGGCGGCCGTGCTCGCTTTGGCCGACGCGTAAGCGGCCAGCAAAGTCTGCACATGCGCGACGGCTTGTTCCGCATTCATCACGGTGTTTTCGAGGCGCGCCTTGGTTACGGCGACCGCGGCCTGGCGCTGGGCGATCGTCGCGGCCACGTCGCGCGGATCGATCTCGAGGAGGAGATCGCCTTTTTTCACGAGCTGATTATCCCGCACTGGAACGGCGGAAATTTTACCCGCAATCTTCGGCGCCACGCTGATGATGTGCGCGTCGATGAAAGCGTCGTCCGTGCTCTCATGGGTGAGGCCGTGAAAGAAAATCGTCGCGCTGTAGGCGATCAAGAGGAGGACCACCACGGCCGCGCCGATGACGATGCCAGGACGCCGGAAGAGAGGCGTTTTTTCCGCCGGTAAAATAGGCTGTTCGTCCAGATCGACGAGGAGATCGGGGTGATCGCGGAAAGGAGTGCGGGGAGCGACAGGTTCTTGTTCGATGACGGGCATAGGATGATTGTTAGGCAGGATGGCGCAGACCAGCCGCGCAGAAGTTGATGATTCGCCGCAGGACGGCGTCCGCATCGGTGATGCGACAACGGCCCCGCGAAGTGCAATCGAGCACCTGCGAGTGGGCAACGGTGTGAAGGAAAACCCCATGGGCAAAATGGAGACGCCAATGCGCTTCGGCATCGGAGAGAGCGGGGAGCGCACGGCGTAGAGCGCGATGGAAACGGCGGGTTTTTTCGGAAAATTCCTTTTCCACGAGGGGCTTGAGATAGGCGCCCGGTTCGGCCAGGGCGAGGGCGAGAAGCCGAAGAAAATCGCGGCCTCCGCGCGAACCGCTCGAGACGACATCGAGGACCGGACGAAAGAGCGCCTCGAGAATTTTCTCCACCGGGACGGCGCTGTCGCCCGCCTCTTGTTCGAGGCGATCGAGCAAGACGAGGCGCGCTTGGTTGACCGGTTTGAGGCGGCGATTGAGCATGGCGAGGATCAGCGCGTCCTTGGTCGAGAAGTGGTAATTGACGGCCGCCAGGTTCACCTTGGCCGCGGCCGTGATGGCGCGGAGGGAAGTGGCTTCAAAGCCATGCGCGGCCACGAGACGCTCCGTCGCCTTGAGGATGGCGAGCTTGGTCGCGTGAACTTTATCCGGCATCAGGGAACATAGTAATTCAAACGTTCGTTTGAATCAAGGTGAGAAAATGCCACCTCGCTCCCACCTGCCCCCGCCCTCTTTGTCATCCCGAGTGCAGCGAGGGATCCCACGGGAAGGCGATCAGCTCCGCCGCACACAGAGGGCAGGACGCGAACAGCGTGGGACTTGGCGGGTGGCAGCGTCGCGGGATTGCCCGTGAGATCCCTCGCTACGCTCGGGATGACAACAAAAGCCGGGAGCGCAATCTCGGAAAGTCTCCGTGTCAGCGCCCGACGATCAGCGTCTTGAATTGGGTGACGGACAGACCCGGCTGGCGCGGAGCGCGCCTCCCTTTCGATCACGCGGCTTTTTTACTGCGCGCTTTGCTCGACTTCTTCTTTTTGCCCGCGCCTTCCGCTTTCTCCAGGCTTTCTCGGAGCACCGCGACGAGATCGATCACTTTGGAAGACGTTTTCTTCTCCCGCGGCTTGGCCTCGATCTCCTTGCCGCCCGCCTCCACTTTTTCCTCGATCACGTCGAGCAAGGCGTCGCGGTAGTCATCCTGGTATTTGTCCGGATTCCACGGCGACGTCATGCTCTCGACCAACGCCTTGGCCATGTCGACCTCCCGCTTTCCCGGCTCGATTTTTTTCGGGACGTTGAGTTTTTCCGCGTCGGAAAGTTCCTTGGCAAAATGCATTAACTCGAGGACGAGCGCGTGCTTCTGTGCTTTCACCCCGGCCAGGTACTGGCGGGTTTTGATCACGACTTTGGCGATGCCCACTTTCTTCGTTTTCGCCAGGACGTCGCGCAGCAAGGTGTAAGCCTTGTCGCCCCCTTTCTGCGGCTCGAGGTAATACGGCTTGTGGAAATACATCGGATCGATCTCCTCGAGATCGACGAAGTCTTGGATGTCGACCGTCTGGGTCGCTTCCAGATCGACCCGTTGAAAATCTTTCTCGCTGAGCACGACGAATTTGCCCTTCTCGTACTCGTAACCTTTCACGATCTGCTCCCATTCAACCTCCTTGCCATCTTTCTCGGCGACCCGTTTATAATTTACCGGGCTCAGATCGCTCCCGCGCAGGAGGCGAAATTTCAAGTCCTCGCGCCGGGTCGCCGGGTAGAGGGCGATCGGAATATTGACCAGGCCAAAGCTGATGTTTCCCTTCCAGATAGCGCGCATCTCAAAAAGGAAATCGGCGCTGCGGCCATGATTAGCCGGATGGCGCCACCAGTGGGCAGCAATAAAATCCGTCCGACACTCGCACCCCGCGAGCGGTCAGACTTCTCCACCCCTAACAGGCCTAATGGTGAGACACGGAGACCAAGGGATCCTCCTGTGCCAGAGCCTCTCCCGGAGTTTGCCGGCCGGTCTTTTTCTGGGCTTCCTGGCTGTAGCTCCTGCTCCCGTCGGAGTTGTATTGCGGCTGGTCGGTCAAACGCGTGCTGTCGCTGGCGCAACCAGCGAGGACCAGCATCCCTACGAAGAGTAAATGTTTCATAATTTTTTCCTTCCCTCTTGCTACCGGAAACGCCTCCCCTGCGGATGCAATCCCGGTCAGAAAACTTAGAGCCTAAAAGGGCGTTTGTCACTTCCGAGGAAGAAGCGATCAAGGTTCGACTTCAGTCTTGCCAGTGGGAGCTTTTGGCCTAAGTTAAAAGTCAAGATGAAAAAACTCACCCTCTCATTGCTCCTACCGCTATTCGCCTGCCTGGGAATGGCCTCCTTCGTTGCCGCCGGCTCGATGCCAGCTATGCAAGTCGTGGTTTCGAACTCCGCCAACAAAGTCGTTTACAAAGGGATGACCAACACCCGGGGCGTCTTCGAAACCCCGAAACTGGCTCCTGGAAATTACGTCGTCCAGTTCAACACCAAGAAATCGCTCAAGGGCGACAACTACTTCCTCGTGGTGAGCGCGGGCAAGAAGAAGGTCGTCGCCAATGCCGTCTCCGGAGACAAATTTAGCAAGGGTGGCGTCGCCATGAAAGTCGATGTGGGATCCGCGATGATGGTGACCGGCCAGGTCTCGGATGCAGAGATCGCCGCGACCGCGCAATCCGGTGGCCAAAAGGCCGACGGCCGGAAGACCAAGATGATTAACGGTAAGAAGTACGTCTGGGTCGAGGGAGAGATGGGCAGCAATCTCGGGGGACGTTGGGTTGACGCCGACTCTCCGGCAGCGCAAAATGTGGAGCAGTGGGACCGAAAACATATTCAGGATTTTCAGTCTAACGGCTCACACCTCAAGGCTGGCAACTAAGCGGATCGCGCTCTAAGCTAAGTCTCGATTGGCCGGCGATTCGCTCCATCTGGCGGGCTTCGGACGCCCGTCTCTTCGGGACCACAGCGAAAAACTTTTGGCACGGGCGCGGTTGCTGGCTAAAATCCCCCGATGCTCAAAACTGCCGAACGTGAAGGCGACTCCGCCGCCACCGGGGACGCGCCGCACGAACGGTATCTCGAGGCCTATCGCTGGATGCTCCTCGCCCGGGTGCTCGAGGAAAAGCTGACCAGTCTTTATCGTGGCGGGATGATCACCGGCGGCGTCTACGTTGGCCGCGGGCAGGAGGCCGTGAGCGCAGCTTGCGGCATGTTTTTGAAAAAAGGGGACGTCTTCGGGCCGCTCATTCGCGATCAGGCCGGACGTTCTGCGTTCGGCGAACCGCTTCTGGATGTCGCCCGCACTTATCTGGGCTCGCGCCAGGGCCCGATGCGCGGCCGGGACGGCAACATCCATCGCGGGCGGCCGCGGGAGGGCCAACTCGCCATGATCAGCCATCTCGGTTCGCTCATTCCGGTCGTGGTCGGCACCCTTCTGGCCAAGCGGATGAAAGGCGAAAAGGGATTTGTCGGCCTAACGACGATCGGCGAAGGCGGGATGCAGACCGGCGCGACGCATGAAGGCATGAACATCGCCGCGGTCGAGGGCGTGCCTTTCGTCCTGGTGGCGACGAATAATCACTACGCCTATTCCACTCCAAACGATCGCGAATTCGCCTGCGCCGATCTCGTCGATCGCGCGCTGGGTTATGGCTACGACGGACATTCCCTCGACGGGACCGACCTCGCCGCGTGTCTGGAGGTGATCGGCGGGGCCGTGGCTCGAGCCCGGGCCGGCGGGTCGCCCCAGCTTGTGGTCGCATCGACCCTTCGGCTCGCGGGGCACGGTGAACACGACGACGCCAGCTACGTCGCGCCGGAAATTCGCCGGGAAGATTTCGCGCAGGACGCATTGCAGCGCGCCGAGGAATTGATCAAGGAAGAAGAGCTGGCCGATTCTGCGACGCTCAAAGAATGGCGCGCGGAAGCGGCGAAGCAGGTGGAAGAAGCGATCACGACGGCTCAGGAGGAAGAGGCTCCGATCGGGAGCGAGGAGGATTGGTGCGCTCTTTCGACGCGGACGCTGCTCGATCAGATTTAAAGTCCGAAATCCGAATGACGAAGCCCGAAGTAAGCCCGAATGACGAAACCCGAAAGGGTGCGCCCGTCGTGTCCTTCTTCGTCATTCGTGCCTCGCCATTTCTTCGGGTTTCGTCATTCGGGCTTCGTCATTTCGCGCCAGCGATCCCATGAACGTCAGCTATCTCGAAGCCATTCGCGAGGCGCAGGCGCATCTATTGCGGGAAGACGAGCGCGTCTTCATCTACGGCCAGGATGTGAGCGGAAAATTCGGTGGCGCCTTTAAGGCGACCAAAGGTTTGGCGGCGGAATTTCCGGGGCGCGTCCTGAACACCCCGATCAGCGAAGACGCCATGATCGGCACGGCGATCGGCGCTGCGCTCGAAGGCATGCGCCCCATTGTGGAAATGCAGTTTGCCGATTTTTCGAGCGTCGCGCTCAATCAGATTCTGAATAACGCCGGGACGCAGTACTGGCGCACCGACATCCCCTGCCCGATCACGGTGCGGTTGCCATCGGGTGGGACCAAGGGGAGCGGGCCGTTTCACAGTCAAAGCATGGAAGCGATCTATGCGCATTACCCCGGTCTAGTCGTGATGACCCCGGCGACCGTCGAGGACGCTTACACCATGCTCATCGCAGCGGTGGCGATCGACGACCCGGTCGTCTTTTGCGAGCACAAATATCTTTATTATCACCTCAAGGCCGACGCCTTGCCCAAGGAAGCCCTCCCGGTCGGGAAAGCCCGGGTCGTGAGGCCGGGACGAGATCTCAGCATCGTGACCTACAGCGCGATGGTGCATGAAGCATTGGCCGTGGCGGAAGCCTTGAGCGCCGATGGCTTCGAGGTCGAAGTCGTCGACCTGCGGACGGTCAAACCGCTCGATACCGATACCGTCCTGGCCTCGGTCGCGCGGACCGGCCGCTTGCTCTGCGTGGGCGAATCCTTCCCCTGGGGCGGCGTGACCGCGGAAGTGATCGCGCGGGTCGCGACCGAAGGTTTTCATCTTCTCGACGCGGCTCCGCAACGCCTCAACGCCAAGGATACCCCGATCCCTTACCATCCAAATCTCTGGACGGAGCATCGGCCCAACGCGAAATCGATCGCAGAGAAAGCGCGCCAGATTTTGGCCGAATAAACTTATGCCACAAGTTCCAATCACCATGCCGCAGCTCGGCGAATCGATGGCCGAGGCGACGATCGTTGCGGTAAAAGTGCAGCCCGGCGAAAAAGTCGCAGCCGACCAGGAAATCATCGAGGTCGAGACCGACAAAGCGGTCATGGGTGTAACTACGCCTTGCCCGGGCGAGATCGTGAAGATCGAGGCTGAAGTGAAGGGTGTCTACGCCGTCGGCGCGGTGCTGGGTTACGTCGAGGCGAGCGCGGCGGACGCGGCACGCCTGGTCAAGAAGACGCCGGCCCCGCCAAAGGGCGAGGTGGCAAAAGAAATCCCCGGACGCGAAGAGCAGGGCCGCCAAGCCGGCAGCGATGGCAACGGCTCTCATTTTCAAATCGATGAAAAGGGCCTGCCTTCGGTGCCGACGGGCTCGCATTTTCAGGTCGATCAAAAGGGCCTGCTGGCCGTTCCCGCCGGGATGAAGGGCGCGGGCTACCTTTCGCCACGCGTCCGTGCGCGCATGGCCGAGCTGCAGCTCACTCAGGCCGACCTTTCCGCCATCGCGGGGAGCGGCAATGCCGGACGCGTCACGATCAAAGACTTGGAAAAGTTCCTCGGCACACTCGAAAAACATTCCGCCGAAGAGGCCAGCGCCATCCGCACCGGCGTGGCCGATGCCATGCGGCGGAGCTGGACGCGACCGCTCGCCACCGTGGGCCTTTCCGTCTGCCTCGATCCCGTCCTGGAAGATCGCAAAAAACGGGACCCAAAACCGGGTCCCGCCTTGTATGCATTGCGCGCGCTCGCGCTCGCTCTGGCCGAGACACCGGCAGCCGCCGCGCGGCTCATCGGGAGCCGCGCCCTTCGCTCCGACTCCATCGATATCGGGGTCGCCGTCGAAGCGCAGGACGGCATCATGGTGCCCGTCATTCGCGGAGCTGACAAGACATCGCTGGCCGACCTCGCGAGTCGGTATGCCGAACTGGTGGAGCTCGCGCGCCGCCGCCGGCTCACCTCGGAGATGACTTCCGGCGGCATTGCCTCCGTTTCTAATTTCGGCACTTTCGGCCTCGACTGGGGCACGCCGATTCCCCTGCCCGATCAGACCATTCTGCTCGGTCTCGGGGCGGGGAAAAAAGCGCCCACCTGGAGTGAAGAGAAAGGCCAGTTCGTTCCCACGACTCAGGCGGAACTGACCCTCAGCTTCGATCATCGCAGCCTCGACGGCGGCGGCGCGGGACGCTTGCTTAAGCGGGTGACGGAGCTTCTCGGCACGCCCGCAAAGCTCTAACGCCAGCACTCTGGGGAGCGCACGCGCCCTCGCTTGCCGTTTGCGGCGCCCCGCCGCCAACATCTCCCGCTTGGAAATTCAAGGTGACTAACGAGCGTTCCCCCCGCTCGATCCAATCCGGCGAGGCGCCGGATTGAGCACGCGAGGGCGCGTGCGCTCCCCGGAGCTGGCCTGCGCGACCTTGCACCTTCGGTCTCCTCCCTTACTTTACTGGCGCATGAGTACAGCGACGACGATCGATCCCAACATGACCATGCGGGAACTGCTCGAGCAGTTTCCCGGCGCGCAACGCGCCCTGTTTCGCAAGTATCACATCGGCGGTTGCAGCAGTTGTGGCTTTCAGCCCGAGGAGACGCTGGCGGGTGTCGCCGCCCGCAATGAAAATCTCAACGTCGCGGAAGTCGTCGAACACATTCTCACCAGCGACACGACCGATCGCGCCATGCAGATCGAGCCGCTCGATCTGAGCGAAAAACTGTCCGCAAAGGAGCCGGTGAACCTGCTCGATGTCCGCACCCGCGAGGAATTCGATGCGGTGAAATTGCCCGGCGCGCATCTTTTCACCCAGGAATTTATGCAGGAAATCCTGAGCCAATGGTCCCGGCCGGACCTGCTCGTGATTTACGATCATCAAGGCGCGCGCAGCATGGACGCAGCCGCCTTTTTCCAAGGGCACGGCTTCGCCAAGGTCAAAAGCCTGCGCGGTGGAATCGATGCCTGGAGCGCCGAAGTCGACCCGCAGCTCGCCCGTTATCACCTGGAATGAACGACGAACTCGAAGCCCGCATCGAAGCGGCGGTGAAAAATCCGCAGAACCTCGGCGAGATGGAAAATGCCGACGCCATCGGGACGGTGGGCAGCGCGGATTGCGGCGACATGCTGCGCATGTGGGTGAAGTTTAAAGAAAAAGATGGACGCAAGGTGATCGATCGCGCGACTTTCCAGACGTTCGGCTGCCAGACCGCGATCGCCGTCGCCAGCGTCGCCACGGAGATGTTGGCAGGTAAGACCGTCGCCGAAGCGATGACTATGTCGGGCCAGGACTTAGCCGCGCCGCTGGGCGCGCTTCCTCCGGTTAAGATTCACTGTGCCCAACTGGTCGAAGGCGCTCTCCGCTCGGCTCTGGGCGGCGAAAGTGTTCCCGCTCTGGCCGCGGACGCTACCGCCGCGCCAACCCTCCTCGGGTCTTTTTCGCCCACCCAGCCACAAAAACTGAAGATCGTTCTCGACTCTTGAGTTCCGGCGTCGACACGTCCTGTAACCACTTCGCAACTTCCCAATCCAATGCACGAAAATACCGAATTCACTCTGAGCCGCGAGGTCGAAGCGATCCAAATCCCCAGCGGGGTCAAGACCACTCTACCCGCCGGGACACCTGGCGTCGTCACCCAAACCCTCGGAGGGAGCTACACCATCGCCACCTATCAGGGCTTGGCGCGCGTTTCCGAAAAAGATCTCGACGCCCTCGGCCTCGCCCCGGCGACGGTGCCTAACGAACCTGCGCCAACGGAAGCCGCGCTCGCCGGCCCGGTCGACGAGAAGGCCGTCTGGGATCAGTTGCGGCAATGTTTCGACCCGGAAATCCCGGTCAACATTGTCGATCTCGGCTTAGTCTATGATTGCCAGCTCAGCCAAAAACCCGAGGGCGGCTCCAAGGTCGAGGTCAAAATGACCCTGACTGCGCCCGGCTGCGGGATGGGTCCCGCGATTGCGCACGACGCCCAAAGCAAGATTCTCAGCATCGACGGCATCGATGAAGCCGACGTCCAGTTGGTCTGGGATCCTCCTTGGAATCAGAACATGATCAGCGAGGCAGGGCGGATGAAGCTGGGAATGGTCTAATCGCGCAGCTCGCACGCGCTTTGCCTGAAAGAGCCTGGCGAATTTTTCGGCAAAAAGAGGGTGCGTTTCGGCTCTTTGCGCGATAAGGAATATTTCCTACCGCCGTGTCCAAGATTTTCTGCCTTCCCGCCGTTCTTTCCTGCGCACTTTTGTTCGCTCATGCCGCCGCCGCCAGCCAGGCGGATGACACTACCATTCAGCTCGTCACCAAAAACCCCGGAGCCACTCCTTTCATCGAGCAGTTGACCTTGCAGGTCAGCGACCCGGCTGCGCTCAAGAGCATCCAGTTCACAATTGCGCCTAAGCCCGGCTCGGTGACTCGGCCCCTTTCCGGGACCTACGAACAAGCCTATCTGGTTTCGCGCGGATTTCTCCAGGCCGGCAGCAACCAAATTTTCCTTCCCGTCTACGGACTCTACGCTGGCTCTACGAACAGGGTCACTCTCTCCTATTCTTTTCTTGACGGTTCCTCCAAACAAAGCAGCACCACGATCACGACCGCGTCCTTTGATGATCCATGTGGTTACGATAAACCCACCCGGCTGCAAGGCAGGACCAGGAGCACTTCCCTGAGTTACGACTACATCATGATCAAGGGGAGCTGCGATCAGAATTCACCGGCCGTCATTGACACCGATGGCGCTCTCCGTTGGGTCGGCCCGGGGGGCTTCGCCACTGCGCATGCTACTTTTTTCGATAACGCCTTTTACATCGCCAAGCGGACCTCCCTCTACCGGATCGAGTTGGATGGCACCGTCACTTTTCTGCATGATTACAGCGACCTCGGGGTGATCTCCTTTCACCATAACGTCGATCGCGGAAAGGTTGGAATCATTCTGGAGGTGAACACCGAAGAGCACAGAGAATCGCTCAACCTCGAAGTCGACGCCGCGGGGAATGTCGTCAAGAGATGGGACATGGTGAACATAATTAGTGCTGCGATGAGGGCCGGCGGCGACGATCCGGATGACTTTGTCGTTCCTTCTTCGGAAGATTGGTTCCATAACAATGCCACCGCTTACAACCGGGTGGATGATTCCCTGGTGCTCTCCAGCCGGGAGGATTTTCTCATTTGCATCGATTACAAGACGCTCGCCATTAAATGGATTCTGGGCGACCAGACCAAGGAATGGTTCCAATATCCTTCCCTCGCCAAATTTGCCCTCAGCACCCCGCCGGGCACGATTCCTCCGGCCGGACAACACGCCGTTTCCATCACCTACGATCAAGGAGTCATGGCTTTCGACAACGGCAAGGATAGCGACATCCAAATACCCCGCGGAGTCATGCGGACTTACTCCACCCCGCGCAAGTATAAGATCGATTTGCCCGCGAAAGCCGCGACCGAGGTCTGGAACTATGAGATGGATCAATCGGTTCCCTCCTTGATTTGCTCGTCCGTCTACGAAGACGCGCCCCTTAATTACCTGATCGACTATGCCGATGTGAATGGCCCCGCCGGCCCCGTCCAATATTCGCGCTTCCTGGGAGTCGATGCCGCAGGCAAGAAGATCTTTTACTATCAATACCCGACTCACTTCTGTCGTACTGCCTTCAACGCGATCCCTCTCCATCTCGAAAGCACCTCTTTTCCCACGGTTGGTCCTCAGGCGCTGAATCTTTCCACCCGCGCTTTCGTGGGCACCAAGGACAAGGTGCTCATCGGCGGGTTGATCGTGACCGGATCCAGTCCGAAACGAGTCGTCCTGCGCGCGCTCGGACCTTCCTTGAGTTCTTCCGGAGTCACGGGAGCGCTGGCCGATCCGGTGCTGGACGTTTTCGACTCGTCGGGCAACCATTTTGCGTCGAACGACAATTGGCAGGACGATCCCGGCGCCGCGCAAATTCGCGCCGTCGGCCTGGCCCCGAAAAACGCCGCCGAATCCGCGACCTACCTCACCCTTTCGCCCGACGCTTACACGGTGGTCGTGAAAGGCCGCAACGCGACGCAGGGAATCGGCTTGGTGGAAGCCTTTGATCTCGGACCTAACTCCGGCTCTCGGCTGGCCAACCTCAGCACCCGCGGGTTGGTCGAGTCGGGGGATCAGCTTTTGATCACGGGATTTATTGTGGGCGACGTGGGGCACGCTTCCGTGATCATCCGAGCACTGGGCCCCTCTCTGGCCTCCGCCGGCATAAGCGGGTCGCTCGATGACCCCCGCCTGACCATCTACAACGCCAACGGCGCGCCCATCGCGAGCAACGATAACTGGAGCGATGATATCAGCTCCAACGATATTTCCAAAGCCGGCCTGGCTCCGACGAAGAACGCCGAATCAGCGACCGCGCTTTATCTGGCGGCGGGAGCTTATACGGCCGTCGAGGAAAGCGCCGGCGGGGCCACGGGAGTCGGCCTAATCGAGGTTTACCATCTCGATTGACTTTAGACGTTAGGCAAAGTCCCGGAAAAGAAAGCTTGCGGGCTTCTCGAGCCTGCCGGATAGGAGCAACTTCCATGATCATTCGCCGTGTTCTGATTCTCGTCGCGTCTTTTTTGTTGCTTCATCCAGGCGGCGTTTGGGCCAGCCAAGCCAGCGATACCACCATCACTATTACCGGTCAGACAGAGGGGGTCACGCCCTTTATCAGCCAGCTGACTTTAAGCGCGAGCAGTACGACCAACCTGCAAAGCATCCAGTTCACCGTCGCGCCGAAGCCGGGTTCCGTGACCCGCTCCTTCTCGCAGACCTACACGACGAGTTACCTGACGGGGCGCAATTATCTGCAACCGGGCACCGGGCAAATCTTTCTTCCCGTCTACGGCTTGTACGCCAGCTATACAAACACCGTCGCGCTGACCTATCGTTTTCTCGATGGCTCTGCAAAGCAGGCTACGGCCACCATCGCCACCAGCGATTTTAACGACCCTTGCGGCATCGCCACCCCCGCGGTGCTGCAGGTTAGGAGCGCGGCGACCGATCTTAGTTACGACTTCATGTTCGTGCGGGGTGCCTGCGGCGGCGTCAGCGGAGTTTCGCCACTCATCCTCGACACCGACGGCGCCGTCCGCTGGGTCAGCCCGTTTGGAACAAATGCCATTCTCACGGCCGGTTCGACCTTCTTCAATCATGCCGTTTACATTACTCGGGGCAGCATGCTCTATCGCGTCGACCTGGACGGAACCGTAACTCCTTTAAAGGATTATCAGAGTCTTGGGGTGATTAACTTTCATCACCAGATCGATCCGGGCCGGACGGGCATGATCCTGGATGCAGATACGGGATCGCAGGTCGAGTCGGTCAATCTCGAAGTCGATGACCAAGGCAATGTCATCAAAGAATGGAAACTGGCCGGTATTATCCGTGCCGCCATGATCGCGGGCGGCGATGATCCAGCGGAATTTGTTTATTCCTCGCCGACGGACTGGTTTCATAACAACGGCGTGGCCTACCGAAAGTCGGACGATTCCCTGATTGTCTCGAGTCGGGAAAACTTCGTGATTGCACTGGATTACGACACGGACGCGATTCAGTGGATTCTGGGCGACGAGACGAAGAAATGGTTTCAGTTCCCTTCCCTCGCGCAATTCTCTCTGGCGCTGGACGCGGATAGCCATCCTCCCATCGGTCAGCACTCCGTCTCCTTCACTCATGACAACGATTTGTTGCTCATCGATAACGGGCGGAACAGCCAGTTCCAAACGCCCATGGGAATCAACCGTAGCTACAGCAGCCCGCGCAAATACCGCTTGGATCTGGCGCAGAACGCCGCGACCGAGCTGTGGAATTATCCGCGCGAGGAAAGTATCGACACCCAGTTCTGCGGAAGCGTCTACGAAGACGCGCCCTTCAATTACCTGATCGATTATGCGTTCATCACCGCGCCTAACGTCGAGACGACCGCCCAGCTCGTCGGCTTGAACGCTTCGGGCCGGATGATCTTCGATTATCAATATCCGACCAGTGGCTGTAACACCGCTTACAACTCCCTTCCCCTCCATGCCGAGCAGTTCCTCCTCTCGAACGTCGGCCAAACGCTCAACCTCTCCACCCGCGGGCGGGTGCGGGAAGGTGAGAATGCCCTCGTCGGCGGCTTTATCATTACCGGCTTCGAGTCGAAAGACATCGTCCTGCGCGCGCTTGGCCCCTCTTTGGAAGAGGCTGGTGTTTCCGGGGTCCTCGCTAATCCGGTCCTTACTGTGTATAACTCCGCCGGCACCATCATCACGAGTAACGATGACTGGTCGAATTCACCCGAGGCGCTGGAAATACAGGCGCAGGGACTCGCCCCCGGCAATGCGCGCGAGTCCGCCGTCCTGCGCAACCTTGCCCCCGGCGCCTATACCTTTGTCGTGAGCAGTCGAGACGATTCCACGGGCGTGGCCCTGGTCGAAGCTTACGATCTCTCGCGCAACTCGAATTCCGCCCTCGGTAACGTCAGCACTCGCGGCTTCGTCGGGACGGATGAGGATGTCCTCATCAGCGGTTTTATTGTGGGTAGCCGCAATACCGAGATGGTTGTGCTACGCGCCATTGGTCCTTCCCTGGCGGCGTCTGGGGTCGGCGATGCTTTGGCGGATCCGACGATTACACTTTTCGACCAGAACGGCACCCCAATCGCTCAGAATGACAATTGGCAGGATGATAGGGACGCCGCCACCATTCGACGGCTGGGCCTCGCGCCGAAAAATCCGAACGAATCGGCCACCTTGGTCTCGCTCGTTCCCGGGACTTATACCGCGGTGGTGGAGGGCGTCAATCGCGGGACCGGCGTCGGCTTGGTGGAAGTATATAATTTGCCCTGAGGACACCCTCGAAGCGCTGCAAATCCGATTTCCTTTTAACTTGCCGGTTCCCTTCAGTTTTAATGAAATCCGATAGCTCTATGAAAAACTACTTCGCCACCCTTAGCATCGCGCTCTTCGCGACCGTCGCGCCTTCCCTCGTCTCGGCCTCGCAGGCGGATGATACGACCATCACGTTGACCGCCAAGACCGCCGGGGTCACTCCGTTCATCAGCCAGTTGAGCTTATCCGCCAACGACACCACCACGCTCAAGAGCATACGTTTCACCGTCACCCCCAAACCGGGTTCCGTGACCCGTCCCCTCGCGGCCACCTACTCCAGAAGTTACCTCGTGCAACGGGGCGATCTGCAACCGGCGACCGGCGACATCTTCTTAACCGTCTACGGGCTCTACGCCGGCTACAATAATATCGTAAATCTGCGCTACTTCTTCAACGACGGCTCCTCCAAAACGGCTCGGATTTTCGTCCAGACCGCGGATTTCACCCACCCCTGCGGTCTCGACGCTCCCACTGTCTTGCAGGCGCGGACGAGAGACACCAGCCTGAGTTATGACTACATGCTGGTCAAAGGCGGATGCAGCTCCTACGAGCCAGCGATCATGGACACGGACGGAGCGCTGCGCTGGGCCAGCCCGGCCGGCTTCTCCGTCTTACCTTCCGCCTTTTACAATAACGCAATTTATCAGAGCAAAGGCAGCGCTCTCTATCGCGTGGACCTCGATGGCACCGTGACCATGCTGCACGATTATAGCGATATTGGCGCTACCTTCCTACACCACAACATCGACCCGGGTAAGTTCGGCCTCGTCCTCGATCTCGATACGACCGACCAGATCGAGTCAGTCAACGTCGAGGTGGACGCGGCTGGAAACATCCTCAAGCGATGGAACTTGGCCGACATTATCAGTGCGGCCATGGTCGCGGGCGGTGATGACCCGAGTGAGTTCGTTTATTCGGCTCCGGATGACTGGTTCCACAATAACGCGGTCACCTACAATCGGGCGGATGACTCCATGCTTATCTCCAGCCGCGAGAGCTTCGTGATCTGTCTCGACTACGAGACCAAGGCGATCAAATGGATCCTGGGTGACCCCACCAAGAATTGGCATCGGTTTCCTTCCCTGGCCCGGTATGCTCTCACCCTGCCCAATGGGAGTTTGCCGCCGATCGGCCAGCACGCTCTCTCGATCAGTTACGATCAAGGCCTTCTCCTTTTTGATAACGGTTACAACAGCATTTTCCAAACACCCAAGGGCACTCAGCGCACCTACGCCAGCCCTCGTAAGTATCAGATCGATCTGGAGGCCATGACCGCGACCGAAGTCTGGAACTACGAGATGGGCCAAAGCATTCTGAGCCCGATCTGCGGCAGCGTCTACGAAGATGCTCCGCTCAACTACGTGATCGATTACGCTTTCGTCGGCGGATTTACGGCCGACCAACCGCATGCTCAGATCCTGGGCCTGAATAAGGCGGGTAAAAAAGTCTTCTACTACCAGTACGAGACTAACTTCTGCGACACGGCTTACAACACCACGCCGCTTCACCTGGAAACGAGCAAGTTCCCAGTCGTGGCCAAGAAGGCTCTTAACATCTCCACTCGCGGGTATGTCGGGGCCAGGCAGGAGGCGCTCATCGGCGGATTCATTGTAAGCGGGAGCGCTCCGAAAACCGTGGTCCTGCGCGCGCTCGGCCCATCCCTCGACGACACCGGCCTTTCGAATACGGTAGCGAACCCGGTCATTACTCTTTATGACTCCGATGGGGGAGTGGTGGCACAAAATGATGACTGGCAAAACGGCCCAAGAGCCGAGCAAATTATGGCCGACGGCCTGGCCCCGGGCAATCCGGTGGAAGCCGCGCTTCGCGTCACCCTTGATCCCGCAGCTTATACCGCAGTGGTCACGAACAAGAAGAATATGCCGGGCGTCGGCTTAGTAGAAGTCTATGATCTCTCTCCGGCGTCTGATTCCGAGTTGGCCAACATCAGCACGCGTGGTTCGGTTGGAAACGATGAGGATGTTCTCATCACCGGCTTTATCGTCGGCGAGGTGGATAGCTCGACCGTCGCCGTCCGTGTGCTCGGCCCCTCTCTCGGCAAGGCTGGAATCGACAATCCGCTGAGCGATCCCAAGCTCACCGTCTACGATAGCAACGGCGCAGCCCTCGCCACCAACGACAACTGGCAGGATGATCCCACCGCGATGGACCTGGAGGGCAACGGCCTCGCTCCGCGCAATCCCTCCGAATCGGCTGCCATTCTACATTTGCCGGCGGGCGCTTATACCACCATCGCGAGCGGCGCGGATGGGGAGACAGGCGTCGGATTGGTCGAAGTTTATAATCTGAACTAAGGCCGGCGGCGCGGCGCGCAACCAAGGGAGAGGACGTTGACAGCGCTCTCCTCCTCCTTATAATCACGTCTCCGCGCTCCCAACCCCCGAGAAGCGCGGCAGCTTTCCATCTCATGCCTTCCACTCAAATCATCCTCACCGAAAATGTCCCTGGCCTGGGCGCCGAGGCCGATGTCGTGAAAGTCCGCCGGGGTTATGCCCGGAATTTTCTCCTGCCCACCGGCAAAGCCTACGAAGTGACTCCGCGCACGATGCGTCAGCTTGATACCCTCAAGGCCAAGCGCGCGGAACGCGAAGCGAAGGAACTCAACGAAGCGGAAGATTTGGCCCGGCGCATCGGCAAGCTCAAGGTGACCCTGATCCTGCAGACGGGCGAAACCGGCAAGGCTTTCGGCTCGATTACCGCGCAAGACCTCGCGGAACGCCTTCAGCAGGAGCTCAGCCGCGAGATCGACCGGCATCTGCTCGTCCTCGAGCAACCGATCAAAACAACCGGCGAACACGAAGTGCCGCTCAAGTTGCATCCCGACGTCACCGCTAAGTTCAAATTCAACGTCAAATCCTCCGAAGAACCGAAGCCCGAGACCGCGGCCGAGGAATCGCCTGACCGCTCGCGCGGACCACGCAAACGCACCTAATCCATGCCGAGAAGTCCCCAAGGGAGTGATCCTGGGGGGCCTCGTAAGACAGCCCCGAACGGCTTCGGGGCTGACCGAGGCTCGGCGGCGCGGAACGGCGGAAAAGTTATTGGCCCTTCTTCCCCAGGTTCTCCCGTAGATATTCACCGAGCGCTCCCCCACAGCGTCGAGGCCGAGCAAGGCGTGCTCGGTTCCATGCTCATCTCCCCGCGCGAGATCATCGCGGAAGCGGTCGAGAAAATTAACGAGCAGTATTTCTATATCCCCGCACACCAGACGATCTACGGCGTTCTCGTGGATCTTTGGAACGCCGGCGCCGGGATCGATCTGATCACCTTCACTCAGGTCCTGCGCGACCGGAATCTGCTCGATCCGGTGGGCGGAGCAGCCTTTGTCACCAGCCTCTTCACCTTCGTGCCGACCGCGGCCAACGTCGGCTACTACCTCGAGATCGTTCGCGACAAATACATCCTGCGCGAGATCATCAGCGCCTGCACCGAAGGCGCGCGCCGCTCCTACGAAGAGCAGGATCAAGTCGACAACTTGCTCGACGAAGTGGAGCAGAAAATTTACGCCGTCGGCGAAGATCGGTTCAAAGACCAGAACCTTTCCATGAAAGAGCAGGTGATGGAGGCGTTCGAAGCCATCGAGAAGCTTTATCAACAGCACGGCGGCATCACCGGTCTCTCCACCGGCTTCAAAGACCTCGATCGCCTCACCAGCGGTCTGCACCCGGCCGAGATGATCGTGATCGCGGCCCGCCCGAGCATGGGCAAGACCGCCTTCGCCATGAACATCGTCGAACACGTGGCCGTGAACGAAAACCGGCCCGTCGCGGTTTTCAGCTTGGAAATGAGCGCGCAACAGCTCGTCCAGCGGTTGCTCTGCTCGCGCGCGGGCGTGAACTCGCAAAAAGTGCGCGATGGCACCTTCCTGGCCGACCGCGATTTTCCGAAATTAACGGCCGCCGCCTCGAAGCTGGCCGAGGCCAAAATCTTCATCGACGACAGCCCCGGGCTGAACATTCTCGAGTTGCGCGCGAAAGCGCGGCGGCTTTCCGCACAGCATCACATCGAGTTGATCGTGATCGATTACCTGCAGTTGCTTCGCTCCACTTCGCGGCGGGGCCAGGACAATCGGCAGATCGAAATCTCGGAAATTTCCGCTGGGATCAAAGGCCTCGCGAAAGAGTTAAAGATCCCGATCATCGTCGCGGCGCAGCTCAATCGAAATCCAGAAAACCGCACCGGCGACAGCAAAGGCCGTCCGCGCCTGAGCGATCTGCGTGAATCCGGCTCGATCGAGCAGGACGCCGACCTCGTCGGACTTCTCGTGAGGCAGGAATATTACGCCGACACCGAGGAAGAAAAAGATGAGACCGAAGGGAAAGCCGACCTCATCATCGCGAAGCAACGCAACGGGCCGACCGGCGACGTTCCGCTCACCTTCCGCAAGGAATACACCCGTTTCGAGGATCGAGCGCGGGAAGAGCGCGAACAAATGTAGGGTGTGGCGCGAGCTTCCAGCTTGAGCGGTTGATGGGGAAGAGAGCACGCAAGCTGGATAGCATTTTAGCGTCCGTACGAAAAAGTGTAGGCTGGCACAGCGCGCCAGGGGGATCTGAAGGACGCCGACACTTGGCGCTCACCAAACACGCAAGCTAGAAGCTCGCGCCACTCTCAGCCTAACGACTTGGCGGCGTCGATGACGTGTTGCGCGTCGATCCCGAGTTCTTTCATCACTTCGTCGCCGGGGGCGCTCAAGCCGAAGCGCTCGATGCCGATGATCTTGCCGTCGAGCCCGACATACTGCGCCCAGAGCTGGGGCACGCCTGCCTCGATCGCCACCCGTTTCCTACACCCGTTAGGGAGAACTTCTTCCCGGTATTTTTTGGTTTGCCGCGCGAAACGCTCGAAGCAGGGCATCGAGACCACCCGGGTCCCCTCGCCCAGTTCTTTCGCGGCCGCGAGCGCGTGCTGCAGTTCGCTCCCGCAGGAGAGTAGGATGAGCTCGAGCTCGCCCGTTTCTTTCTTCGCGATGTAGCCGCCTTTGCGCACGCCTTCGCGGCGCACTTTGACGTCGATCTCGCTCAGCAGAGGCACGGCTTGTCTCGTTAGGGCCAGTAAGGTGGGTCCGTCGATGCGCTCCGCCGCGGCGACAAAGGCGCCCGCTGTTTCTTCCGGATCGGCCGGGCGAATGACGTCGATCTGCGGCATCACCCGCATGCTGCTAACGGTCTCCACCGGCTCGTGGGTGGGGCCGTCTTCGCCGACGGCGACGGAGTCGTGGGTG
Source organism: Chthoniobacterales bacterium (assembly GCA_965217815.1). Taxonomy (GTDB): domain Bacteria; phylum Verrucomicrobiota; class Verrucomicrobiia; order Chthoniobacterales; family UBA10450; genus Palsa-1392. The sequence goes on along the minus strand of CBDCJI010000002.1, from coordinate 1,149,719 downwards.
AAGATGTAGATGTTGGGCAGCCTGGAGAGGGCGGCGAGGCGGATGGCGGCGCGGCAGTAGTCGGTGAAGACCAGGAAGGTGGCGCCCGAGGCGCGGAAGACGCCGTGATAGGCGACGCCGTTCATGATCGCGCACATGCCGTGTTCGCGGATGCCGTAGTGGATGTTGCGCCCGGTGAGTTTATCGCGGGTGAAATCGCCCCCGTCTTTGATGTAGTTAAGAGTGGAGCCGTGGAGGTCGGCGCTGCCGCTGATCAGGAACGGCATCGCCTGGGCGATCGGCTGGAGCACTTCGCTGCCGGCTTTGCGGGTGGCGATCTTGGCGTCGGCCGGGAAGGCCGGGATCTGGTCGAAGAGATCGTTAGGCACTTTTTTTGCGATCGCGTCGTCGAGCGCTTTCGCCTGGTCGGCGTGAACTTTACGCCAGGCTTGGTAGGTTTTCTCCCACTTGTCGTAGTTGGCCAGGAGTTGTTTTTTGTGCTCGGCAAAATACTTCGTCACCTCCTTGGAGACATAGTAATGCTCCTTCGGCAGGCCGAGCCCTTTCCGCGCTTCGTCGGCAAATTTAGCGCCGCCTTCGCCGTGGGCCTTCGACGTGCCCGCGACTTCGGGAATGCCTTTGCCGATCAAGGTGCGGGCGATGATCAGCTTCGGCTTGCCGTTGTCGCTCTCCTTCGCGGCGTTGAGCGCGGCGTGGAACGCAGTCATGTCGCTGCCTTCGACGTCGCGCACGTCGAAGCCGTAGGCGCGATAACGCATCCCGACGTCTTCGCTTTGCGTTTCTTTCGCCATGGCGTCGAGGGTGACGGCGTTCGAATCGTAGATCAGGATCAAATTATCGAGTCCGAAATGGGCGGCGAAGGCGCTCGCCTCGGCGGAGACGCCTTCCTGCAGGCAGCCGTCGCCGGCGAGGCAGAAAATGTGTTGATCGAAAATCTTGTGCTCGTCGGTGTTGAACCTGGCCGCGGCCATCTTCGCGGCCATGGCGATGCCGACGGCGTTGGCCACGCCCTGGCCTAACGGGCCGGTGGTGCACTCGACGCCCGGCGTTTCGAAGAACTCCGGATGCCCGGGCGTCTTGCTGTGCAGTTGCCGGAAGTTTTTGAGCTCCGACATCGGCAAGTCGAAGCCGCTCAGGTGGAGCCAGGCGTAGAGGAACATCGAGCCGTGCCCGGCCGAGAGGACGAAGTAATCGCGGCCGATCCAGCGCGGCTTGTCGGGGTTGTACTTGAGCACATGGCCGTAGAGAACGGCGCCCATTTCGGCGCAGCCCAAGGGGAGGCCGAGGTGACCCGATTGTGAGGCGTGGACGGCATCGATGGCGAGACCGCGGGCTTGATTGGCCGCTTGGGAAAGGATTTCGAGGTTCAGACTCATGGGCGGTTTGATAGGAAGAGTTTTTAAATGACGAAGTCCGAATGACGAAGCCCGAAGTAATGACCAATGACGAAGCCCGAAGTGAGCGTTCCTGGCTTCGGGATTCCTTCGGATTTCGTCATTCGGGCTTCGTCATTGCTTCGGCCGCTACTTCTTCGGGCTGGCCGCCGGTGAGAGCGCCGAAGCCGGAGCATCCTTCGCTTTCACGGCGGCTTCCTTGAGGGTGAAGGCCCAGTGCGCCTCGACTTTTTTGCCGGCCGATTTCGCTTCCACGATGACGGAGCAGGCGTCGCCGTGGAGCGGCTGGGTGACCTGGTAGGAAATGATTTTCGTCTTCGGATCGAATTTCGAGGGGACGAGGCCGAGGCCGCTCACCCGCATTTTGGCGGAGCCGGCATCGAGGGTGGCCAGGCCGCCGAGGTTGGCGCGGATGAGGGGTGTTTTGTCGTTCACGACGGCGCCGTCAGCCGGCTGCGCTTGCAGGCTGGCCGTGGCAATTTCTTCGACCGGCACGCTTCCGCCGCTCGACGATCCGCCGAAGTTGGTCGCATCGGTGAAGACTTTCGGCTTGTTCGCTTCGATCATGTAGCGGCCTAACGAGTAATCATTCGAGCCGTAGCCAAGCTTCTGCCCGTAGACGGTGAAGACGGCCTGGTAGCGCGCCTTTTTGGCCGCTTCTTTGACCTTCTCGTTGTAGTAGCCGAAGGGAACGGCGAAGCAGTTCACCCGGATGCCGAGCTTCTGCTCGAGGGTTGCTTTCGAGCCGGCGACTTCGCTTTCCAGCCATTGCTCATAGGTCTGGCCGCCCGCTTTTAATTTCCCGGGCAGCTTGCGCAAATCCTGGTGGGTCTCGCTGTGCGCCTGGATGTCGACCCCGGCGTCGCGCATCTCCCCGAGCTGCTCCCAGCTCATGGCCTGGCCGCCGCCGTATTTCCCGCCTTTCACGCCCTCGGTGTAAATGAAAAGGGTGAAGGGGTAGCCGTACTTTTTCAGGATCGGCCAGGCCACTTCGTAGCCGGTCTTGTAGCCGTCGTCAATCGTGATGATGGCGGCGTGGGCGGGGATGCTTTTCTCGCCTCGCTTCCAGGCGAGGAAATCCTGCATCCCGATGACGGAGATCTTGTCTTCCTGCAGCTTTTTCATCTGCTCTTCGAACGCTTCCGGGGTGATCTCGGTATCGGGCCGGCGGATCTTTTTCTCGAAACGGTGATAGCCGAAGACGATGACCTGCGCGTTCTGATCGATGGGCGGTTTCGTCGGGCGGGGCGGAGGCGTCGGTGCGGCCGCGACGGTCGGCGCCGGAGTCGGCTTGCCGGTTTGCTTGTTTTCCTTGCCCTTTTTGCAGCCGCTCCAGGCCAAAGCGCCGAGCAGCAAAATGATCATGAACCGTTTCCCCATAAGCGAGGCTAGCCTGTATGTGGGCGGGCGCAAAAAACAAGCGATTTTCGGCCGCCTCGCGTCTTTCGTTTTGCGCGGCACGCCTTTCGCTTTTATGAAGGTAGATGGAACGGCAAAAATTGCTCCGGCTCGCCTGTCTCGGCGTGGCCCTGCCCTTCCTCGGCGGTTGTGCGACGGTCGCGACCAATACCAGCCACACCTTTAACACGGTCGTGATCGACGCCGGTCACGGCGGGAAGGATAGCGGCGCGGTCCGACGTTACAGTCCGCCGGAGAAGACGGTCGCGCTCGATGTCGCGCAGCGGGTCGATCGCAAGCTGCGCGAATCGCAATTGCACACGGTCATGACGCGCGACTCCGACACCTTTATTGCGCTGGACGATCGGGTGGCGCTCGGCAACCACCAGAAGAATTCGATCTTCGTCAGCATCCATTTCAACGACTCGCGCCGGCGCGGCATTCGCGGGTTTGAGACTTATTATCATTCCCCCCACGCCTTCGCCCTCGCCTCTGCGATCGAGCAAAAACTGCGCACCCTCCCCCGCGCGGCCGATCGCGGCGTGCACGTCGCGCGCTTCCGCGTTTTGCGCAACGCCCAGTATCCCTCCGTCCTGGTGGAGTGCGGTTACCTGAGCAATCGCCGGGAAGGAAATCTCGTCGGCAGCTCGGAATATCGCGAGCAATTGGCCGACAAAATCGCCGAGGCGATCGTCGATTATCGGTATGGCGACGGGGTCTATCAGCGCCAGCCTGCCATCCTCGCGCGCAACTCGACCGGGAACCGTTTTGCGCCCGGTTTTCGTTAGCTAGAATTCGATCCCGCGCGCTTCCCGCCCGATCGCCGCGAGCAGGATGAGGACAAGGAAGACCACGGCCATGACGCAGGCCATGGTGAGGGCGTAATCGGGCTGCCCGTTCGGCCTCACGAAATGCTCGGCCAGCTTCGCCTGGAGCATGGCGGCGTTGGCGGAAAAGAAGTTTCCCAGTTGATAGACCACGCCCGGGAAAGTGCCGCGCCAGGCCGGCGGCGAGAGCTCGTTCAAGTGCACCGGGACGACGCCCCACGCGCCTTGCACCATGAACTGCATGAAGAATCCCCCGGCCACGAGCAGGGGCAGCCCGGGCGAAAAAATCCAGACCGGGATGAGCAGAATCCCGAGCGCGGCCGCGATCATAATGGTCCGCCGGCGCCCCCAATGTTGCGACCAGAAACCGAGCAGCGTCCCGCCGCAAATCGCGCCGAGATTGTAAATGATCGCGACCGGCGCGGTTTGGTTGACGGAGAGCCCGCGCTGCTTTTGCAGGAAGGTCGGGTAGAGATCCTGGGTGCCGTGCGACATGTAATTGAACGCGGTCATGAGGAGGACGGCGTAAATCAGGAGGCGCCAATTTTGCGCGATCATGCGGCCCAAGCCTAACGAACCGCTCTGGCGCTGGCGTTGCCAGACTTCCGATTCCGGGACGCGCGCCCGGATGTAGATGACGAGCAGCGCGGGCAACGCGCCCACCACGAACAAGGCCCGCCAGCCGAAATGCGGAAAGACGCCCCAGTAAACCACCGCCGCGAGGAGAAACCCGAAGGAGTACCCTTGTTGCAAAATACCCGAAGCCAAACCGCGGGCGGCCGCGGGGAGACTTTCCATGGCCAGGGAAGCGCCCAGGCCCCACTCCCCGCCCATCCCGATTCCGTAGAGCGCGCGGAAGATCAGGAAGACGGTGTAGTTCGGCGAGAAGGCAGTGAGCAACTCCATCAGCGAATAAAAAATGATGTCGACCATCAACGGAATCCGCCGGCCATAGCGGTCGCCGAGCATTCCGAAAAGGAGCGCGCCCAACGGCCGCATCATCAGGGTGAGGGTGATCGCAAAAGTGACTTTGACGATCGAGACCGAGAACTCGGCCGCGACATCGCGCACGACGAAGGTGAGGAGAAAAAAATCGAGGGCGTCGAGGGTCCAGCCAAGGAAGCAGGCGAGAAAGGTGCTGCGTTGCGTGCGATTGAGCGAGCGGTAAAGGCGAATGGCTTCCACTCCCGCATTTAACTTTCCTGACGAAGCGATGGGAAGCCCGCAGTCTCGTTTCCCACTCGGAAGAGCAGATGACGCATTGACGTATCATGATGCGTCAATTTGTTAGTTGCCCATCGGGTTACCCTGTCGTTAACTATCCTCCCTGTGAAAATCGCATCCAGCCATCCCCTCGCCGCCCTTCTCCGCGAGCGCATCGTCGTGCTCGACGGCGCCATGGGCACGATGGTGCAGCGCTACAAATTCGATGAAGCCCAATTCCGCGGCGCTCGCTTTGCCGATCATCCCGCCGCTCATCTCAAGGGCAACCTCGAGCTCCTGCAACTGACCAGGCCCGAGGTGGTCGACGAAATCCATACCCAATATCTGGAAGCCGGCGCCGACCTCATCGAGACCAATACCTTCAGCGCCACCACCATCGGCCAGCACGATTTCCTTTTTCCGGGCACCCCGGAAAGCGGCCGCAAGGACATGGCCTTTTTCGAACGCGTCGTCGCGGATCGCGAGCTCGCCGCGCTCGTGCACGAGATGAACGTGACCGCCGCAGAGCTCGCCCGCACCGCCGCCGAGCGCGTGGCCGAGCAAACCGGCCAGCCCCGCTTCGTCGCCGGTTCGTTAGGCCCGCTGCCCGTCACCTCCTCGCTCTCGCCCGATGTGAACGATCCCAGTTTTCGCGCCGTCACCTTCGATCAAATCCGCCAGGCCTACGACGAGCAGGTGCGCGCCCTGCTCGAGGGCGGCGTCGATCTTCTCCTGGTCGAAACGATTTTCGACACGCTCAACGCCAAAGCCGCCCTCGTTGCCATCGCCGAGGTTTTCGAGTCGTTAGGGGAAGAAATCCCGGTGCTGATTTCCGGCACCATCACCGATCTCTCCGGGCGCACTCTCACCGGTCAAACGGTCGGCGCCTTTCTCACTTCCATCCTGCACGCGGAACCGCTCGTCGTCGGCCTCAACTGCGCCCTCGGCCCGGCCGAAATGCGCCCGCACGTCGAGGAGATGGCGCGCCTCGCGCCCTGCTTCACCCTCGCCTACCCGAATGCCGGATTGCCCGATCCGCTTTCCGCCACCGGTTTTCCCGAGACGCCCGAAACCTTCGCCCCGCCCCTGCGCGAGTGGGCCAAAAATGGCTGGCTCAATATCGTCGGCGGCTGCTGCGGCACGACCCCCGAGCACATCCGCGTGCTCGCCCAAGCCGTCCGGGAATTTCCGCCGCGCCCTTTGCCTAACGAATGAATCTGAACCTGCATCTCTCCGGTCTCGAGGCGCTTGAGGTCACGCCCGATTTCGGTTTCGTGGTGGTCGGGGAACGGACCAACATCACCGGCTCGCCCAAGTTCTCGAAGCTCATTCTGGCCGACGATTTCGAAGGCGCGCTCGTGGTCGCCCGCCAGCAGGTGGAAGGCGGCGCTAACATTCTCGACGTCAACATGGACGAAGGGATGATCGATTCCGAAGCGGCCATGACGCGCTTTCTGCGCCTCATCGGGAGCGAGCCCGATATCTCGCGCATCCCGATCATGATCGACAGCTCGAAGTGGAGCGTGCTCGAAGCCGGGCTCAAATGCATTCAGGGCAAAGGAGTGGTCAATTCCATCTCGCTCAAGGCCGGCGAAGAGGAATTTTTGCGCCAGGCCCGCGTCGTTAGGCGCTATGGCGCGGCGGTCATCGTGATGGCTTTCGACGAGCGCGGCCAGGCCGATTCGCTGGCCCGCAAAACCGCCATCTGCGCGCGCGCCTACCGTCTCCTCACCGAGGTGGCCGGCTTTCCGCCTAACGACATTATTTTCGATCCAAACATTCTCACCATCGCCACTGGGATCGAGGAGCATAACGGTTACGCGGTTGCCTTCATCGAGGCGACCCGCTGGATCAAAGCCAACCTCCCGGGGGCGCGGGTGAGCGGTGGAGTGAGCAACATTTCCTTCTCCTTCCGCGGCAACAACACCGTGCGCGAAGCGATGCACTCGGCCTTTTTGTATCACGCCATCCGCGCCGGGCTCGACCTGGGCATCGTCAATGCCGGGCAACTTGCCGTCTACGAAGAGATCGAGCCCGATCTGCTCGAGCTGGTCGAGGACGTGCTCTTTAACAAGCGCCCCGACGCGACCGAGCGGCTAGTCGATTACGCCGAACGCGTGAAGTCGAAAGGCAAGGTCGCAGTCAAAGACGAAGCCTGGCGGAGCGCGCCGGTGGAGGAGCGGCTCTCGCACGCGCTGGTGAAAGGCATCGTCGATTACATCGACGCCGACACCGAAGAAGCGCGCGCCCAAGCCACCCGGCCGCTCGACGTCATCGAAGGACCGTTGATGGCCGGGATGAGCGTGGTCGGCGATTTGTTTGGCGCGGGGAAAATGTTTCTGCCCCAAGTCGTGAAAAGCGCGCGGGTCATGAAAAAAGCGGTCGCCTATTTGATGCCGTTCATGGAAGCGGAAAAGACCGCGGACTCGAAGCCGCAGGGCCGCATCGTCATGGCCACGGTCAAAGGCGACGTCCACGACATCGGTAAGAACATCGTCGGGGTCGTTCTGCAATGTAACAATTACGATGTCATCGACCTCGGGGTGATGGTGCCGGCGGAAAAGATCCTCACGACGGCGAAGGAACGCGGCGCCGACATTATCGGGCTGAGCGGATTGATCACGCCGTCGCTCGACGAAATGGTGCACGTCGCCCAGGAGATGGAACGGCAGGAATTTCGGCTGCCGCTTCTGATCGGCGGCGCGACCACGAGCCGCGCCCACACCGCGGTGAAAATCGCCCAGCATTACGGCGAAAGCGTGGTCCACGTGCTCGACGCTTCGCGCGCCGTCGGGGTGGTCAACTCGCTTTTGAACCCGGAGGCGAAGGAGAAGTTCGACGCCACCACGCGCTCCGACTACGAGCGCCTGCGCACGGAGCACGCCGACAAAACGCGCGAGAAAAAGATGCTCACTTTCGGGCAGGCGCGGGCCAACCGCCTCACGATCGACTGGAGCAGCTATGAACCGCCGGTGCCCGATTTTTTGGGTCTGCGCGCGGTGGCGACTCCGGGGAGCGCACGCGCCTCGCGTGCTGTTTCCGGCGCCTCGCCGGAAACAAAGGAGGGAGACGTCCACTACTCAAAACGCAACCTTCCGCACTTCGAGCGACCATGGGGAAAATACGCCATCGCCTTTTCCACTTTCAAGCGCCAGACGCTCACCCCAGCCGAGCGGGATCTGGTCCTCCAGTCGATTCTCACCGCGCAGGAGCGAAGCCAAATCGAGCTCTACACCGCCTGCGTCATGCCCGATCACGTGCATTTGCTCTTCGAGCCGCAGATCAAGGAAACCGATGCGAACGGCGACGCCGTCTTCTGGTCGCTGACCGAAATCCTGAAGGGGATAAAATCATCGACCGCACACCGCATCAATAAAGCCGCCAGCCGCACCGGCCCGGTTTGGGACAAGGAATCGTTCGACCGTCTCGTCCGCTCGGAGACGGATCTGCAGGAGAAGTTTCGTTACATTACGCGCAATCCCTGGGATGCGGGAGTCGTTAGGGACGATGAGGAGTATCCCTGGCTTTGGACGCCGGGGACTCCTCGGCGAGGCGCCTCGGAGAGCACGCGAGGCGCGTGCGCTCCCCAGAGGGACGGCGAAGCTTCTCGGACTCTCGTTAGGGAAATTTCGCTTTCCACCCTGGTGGAATATATCGATTGGTCGCCCTTCTTTCACACCTGGGAATTGCGCGGGCGTTATCCGGCGATTTTTGAAGACGAAACGGTCGGGGCCCAGGCGCGGGAGCTTTTTGCCGAGGCCCAGCAGTTGTTGCAAACCATCGTGGCCAACCAACAGCTCACCGCCCGCGGTGTTTTCGGCTTCTGGCCGGCGAATTCGTTAGGCGACGATGTCGAAGTTTATCAGGATGAAGCGCGCGAGGAAGTGTGCGCGACCTTCCATTTCCTCCGTCAGCAGATGCAAAAGCCGGCCGGCCAAACCAATTATTGCCTCGCCGATTTCGTGGCTCCGAAGGATTCGGGACGGCGCGATTACCTGGGCGGATTTGCGGTCACCGCCGGAATCGGCGCGGATGAACTGGCCGAAGAATTCCGGTCGGCGCACGACGATTACAACGCCATCATGGTGAAGGCGCTGGCCGATCGGCTGGCGGAAGCGTTTGCCGAGTACCTGCATCGCGAAGCGCGCCTCGCCTGGAGTTTCGGCGAGGAAGAGCGCCTCACGCAGGAGGAATTGATCCGGGAAAAATATCGCGGCATTCGGCCGGCGCCCGGTTACCCGGCGTCCCCTGATCATGTAGAAAAGGGAACGCTCTTTCGGCTCCTTGCGGCGGAGGAAAATACCGGGATCGAGCTGACGGAATCGTACGCGATGCATCCGGGCGCGAGCGTGAGCGGACTTTATTTTTCGCATCCGGATTCGCGCTATTTCGCGGTTGGAAAAATCCAGCGGGATCAAGCGGAGGCTTACGCCGCCCGCAAAGGCGACTCGTTAGGCGAAGTCGAGAAGTGGCTCTCGCCGAATTTAAATTACGAGCCATCCCCCGCCCGGTAGACGCTTCGCTCTGCGCAGCGCGGGAGTGCGCTCTGCCGACGGCGCGGGGAAAGTCACACGCCGCTCTTGCGCCTCCCAGGTCGCTGTTTAGTTAGCCTTCAACCCCCTCCCGGCGCCTTGCGTCGACGCACCCGCTCCCATGTTGTCATCCCGAGCCCGCGAAGACGGCGAGGGATCTCACGCAAGGTCTCGGCATACCGCTTCAGAAAAGATGTACCCATCAGAGCAGGCGTGAGATCCCTCGGCGCGCTGCGCCAGCCTCGGGATGACAAGGCGCCAATCTTTTCGTGTGACGCCAAACACACATTTCCCGGAGGCGTCACAGGACGCCCTGGAAACCTGCGAAGGCTAATGCGTGCTCCGGCCGGCCAGCGTCTCCTGCGCGCGGAGCAGATCGTGCAAGGTGATGACGCCGGCCGGTTTGTCGCCCGCTTCCAGGACGGCGAAGCCGCCGGGCGCTTCGATGAGCAAGCGCGCCACTTCGCTGATCGTAAAACTGCGCCGGCAGGTCGCGACTTTCTCCAACACCGGCGGACGGTTTTCCTCCAGCGCGAGGGTCGCTTCCACGCGCGCCAGACAACCGATGAGCGTCCCGTTCTCAACCACCGGGAAACGTTTGAACTGATTTTTCTCCAGGACCACGCGCAGATTTTCCGGCGCCAGATCGTCGATCACGACCGGCCGGAAATTGGCAATCGCCGAAACCGGGTAGGCCTGCCAACTGCGTAAATCGCGCGGCGGGATGATGTGGACAAGGACGTTGCCATCCTGGGCGAGGACGGCGTCGTAGAAATTGTCCTTGGTGAGGCGGCGCGAAAGCGTCTCGCTGACCAGCGCGCCGAGCATGAGCGCGGGGACGAGGGTGAATTGATGGGTCATCTCGAAGACGATGAGGATGGAGGTGAAAGGCGCGCGGACCACGGCGCTGAGGCAGGCGCTCATCCCGATGACGGCGAGGAGCGTCTGATCGTTGCCGGTGAGCGGCGCGACGAAGGCGACCAGCCCGCCGAGACTGGCGCCGGCGGTTGCGCCGAGGAAGAGGAGCGGCGCAAAGATGCCGCCGCAGCCGCCCCAGCCATAGCAGGCGACGGTGGAAATCCATTTTGCGAGTAGCAACGCGAGGATGAGGAGCCACGGAATCTGACCGCGGAGCAGGGCGGAAAGATCGTCATAGCCGAGACCGAAAACCCCGAGATGACCGGACCAGAGAAAGATGCTGACGCCGAGCACCCAGACGGTGAGACCGCCGAGGAGCGGGTGCATCCAGTGGGGAAAAGCCTTCCAGCTTTTGGAGAACTTGCGCAGGGCGAGGGTGACGCGTTGAAAAGCGATGCCGACGAGCGAAGCGAAAGCGGACGCGAAAGGGACGCAGAGATACACTTGCCAGGAGGTGCCTTCGATTTGCGGGAGCACGAAGGCGGGGTTCTTGCCGATAATGGCGTGGACGGTAAAAGCGCCGAGGACGGAGGCGAGAATGATGCCGCCGACGAGCGGGCTGTTCATATCCTGCACGATTTCTTCGAGGACGAAGGTGATGGCGGCGAGCGGAGTGTTAAAAGCGGCGGCCAATCCGGCGGCGGCCGCGGCGGCGGCGGGGCGGCGGCGGCGTTGCTTCGGCACCCCGAGGAGCGCGCTCAATTGCGAGGCGACGCCGCCCGCGATGTGAATGGAAGGACCTTCCCGGCCCAGGCTCATGCCCCCGCCGACGTGGAGGAGGCCGGCCACGAATTTGACCACGACGGTCTTTAGCCTAACGAATCCGAAATCCTGCCAGAAGGCAAACTTGAGCTGAGGGATCCCGCTGCCGGCCGCGCTCTGGTCGACCCGAAACATGAGGAAACCGCCGGCCAGGGAACAGCCGACGATCACGCCTAACGACCCCAGGAGAAAGACGGTGAGGGTGCGATGGGAAAGGGCGACGAAGGTGGAGAGATAGATCCAGTTGATCCCGAGCTCGAAGACGACCGCGGCGAGACCACCGGCCAGGCCGTAGATGCCGGTGAGGAGAAGGGCCCGGCTGGATTCCGGAAGACGCTGAAATTGCCGGGCGAGAAGTGACACGTTGGGCTGCCACTAAAAGCGATCCGCGCGCTTTTGGCACGGAGATATTCTGAGGCCTTCGCGGTGCTGACCAGAGCGCCGCGACGGGGTAGGCGGAGCGCCCGCCCTACAAGGCCGAATTGGGGTCGGCGCTGGTGATGAGCATGGTGCCGGCTTCGTCGGCGCTGATTTCTTCCTTCTCGGCCGGAGTCGGCTCGGGCCAATGCACGTTCCAAGCGAGACGCATTTTTTCGAGAGTCCAGATGGTATAGCGAGTGAGATCAAACTCCCACCATTTCAAGCCGTGCGCAGCGCAACGCGGCTTGGCGTGGTGATTGTTATGATAGCCTTCGCCGAGGGCGCCGAGGCCAACCCAGAAGTTGTTCTTGCTCTCGTCCGAAGTCTCAAAGGTGCGATACCCGAACTGCTTCATGTGGCAGATGGAATTGACCGCCCAGGTGCAATTATAGACGATGAGCATGGGGACGTAGAGACACCAGAGCAAACCCGCCAGACCGAGGGTGAAATAGAGGAGGGCCGCCAGCGCAAGATGCGGCAGGATGTAAAGCGCGGAGTTCTCCCAGAGTTTGCAGTACCAAATTTTCCGCACATCGGCAGCGTAACGCAGCGAGCGCTCGCGGAAGGAAGGCGGCTTGCGAATCAGCCACATCATGTGCGCATAAGGAAAACCGTGCCGCGGACTGTGGATGTCTTCTTCGGTATCGGATTTGAGATGGTGATAGCGATGATCGCCCACCCAGGTCACCGGATCACCCGATAGCCCGATGGCGGAACCGCTCGCGAAAAGGAAGAGCAGCCAGCCCGGCATTTCGAATCCGCGATGAGTGAGATAACGATGGAGATAAAGCGTGGTCCCGAGTCCGATCCAAAGATAAATGCCGATCATGACAGGGAGGAAGGACCATTGAAACCGGGTCCAGAGCGCGGCGACTCCGAGGAGCTGCAGGACCACGAGGATGGAGAAAATAGCGATGTTAAACTTTTCGTTCTTGAACATAATGAGAGCGGGTAAAAGCGAGAATGCGGGCCGAAGACTTAAGCAAGATACCGGCCTTCGGGCGGGAGGACCGCAGTGTCCGCTAGGATGGGCGCCCGGGCAAACGCTTTCTCAGTCTTATTCCTAGGCGAGACTACGAGATGACAGTGCGGTTGGACGCATCCTTTGGCGTCCAGCCGCAGGTAGAATGCCCAGAGCAACCCCCGGCTCCCAATTCTTCCCATGCATTGCTCTCGCTCTCGTGTTATCTGAGACCTCATCTGCGGGGTGTAGCTTAGCTTGGTAGAGCGCCTGGTTTGGGACCAGGAGGTCGCAGGTTCGAATCCTGTCACCCCGATTTTCCGCCGCTCCGGTTTCCACAAATGAAGCGAAAACTCTCCGCTCTCGCCCTCACCTTCGGGTGGGTCGCCGCCGCCCTCGCCCAAGGCCCCGTCAATCCCGATAACACCTCCGCGCAAGCGGCCCAGACGATCGACGCCGCCGCCCAACCGGCCCAGTCGCCTCCGCCCACCACCATCCCGGTCGAACCCCCATCGCTCATCCCGCCCAATACCCTTCCCGGCCCCGACGCGGCTTCCCTCCCCCAACCACCTGGCGCGGCCGATTTGCAGTTGCTCAATTCGCTTTTCAAACAAAGCAGCCTGGGTAAGACCGCGGATGAACATCGGCTCCATGTCCAGATGGCCACCTTGAAAACTCAGATCCGCAACGACGAAGGTTTGCACCAACTATTGGCCACCGCCGAAGCGGCCCGAACCGATCTGGAAAAGCGACATCGGCTCAAGACTTATTATCAGGTCTACTACAAAAAGCTCGGCGCCCTCGCCACCACCCCCGAGCTCAAGGCTTACCTTACCGCCGTGGAAGTAAACCACGAACTTCTCCTTTTGCAGCCGAAGACCCGCCACGAGACCGACGAACCCGCCGCCGCCCAGCTTGTCCAGGCGAGAGCAGGGGTCGGGGCGACCGAGGAGACGTCGGTCGGCCTTCCCACGCCCACGGCTGCGCCGATCGAGAACACGATCGCTCCCTAGAGAAGTGGGGCGAGCTTCCAGCTTGCTCGCTTGCGTGGGGCGAGCTTCCAGCTTGCTCGCTTGCGTGGGGCGAGCTTCCAGCTTGCTCGGTCGGTGGCCGAGAAACAGGCAAGCTGGAAGCTCGCCCCACAGTTGCCGCGGAGGAAGAGTGCCGCTAAAATGGCCGGGCAAAAAGGCGCGTTCGTCTAGTGGTTAGGACACAGCCCTCTCAAGGCTGGTGCACGGGTTCGATCCCCGTACGCGCTGCGCCCCTCGCGTCATCGCTCTCGTGCTCCTGCTCGTAATCGTGCTCGTGCTCGATCCGCCGCGGAGCTGTTAGGAAACCGCAGAATCTTCCTCTTGCTCCTGCTCGTATTGAGTCCAGCGAGTCGATTACGAGCATGATTACGAGCGCGAGCACGAGTGGCAGAGCGCCACCGAGCCGCAACTCCTGCTCAATCGTGCTGGTGCTCGATCCCGCGTCTTGTCGTTAGGTAGACGGCATAGCTCCCCAGCCAATGCCCTCCTTCGTAATGCGCGCCCGTCACCGCTGCCAACCCGGCGCGCCGATGCGCCTGCGCGGCCGCCGCCAGCACCGGCCGCCGCGGATCCTCCGCCGGCAATCCCGACTCGATCCCTTCCAGCATCCAGGCCCGGCTCAAATTCAGCCCATCGAGATGAGCCAATTTCGGGTCGCTCGGATCGGGCGAAACCGCGACCGGCAGCCAGGTGTCGTTAGGCTGGGCCGGGATTTGCGGGAGGAAGCCGCTCAGCCAAGCGGCAAATTTCTCCGGCGGGAGAACGCGCCGCATCACATCCGCTTCGCCCAGACAGGGCGAGAGAAAATCCTCCCCTGAGGGCTCGTAGGCGAGCGGGCAATTTTTATCCGCCAAATAGAACTTCCGCGCCGCCTCGGCCGCCACCTTGGCGAACTCCTTGTTTCCGCTAATCCTCGCGTAATCGAGCATCAAACCGAGCGCAAAAGCCGTCTGGTCGTGCTCCCCGATGCGCACCGGATGCGAAAGCTTCGGGAGCCAGCGCGACAACCGCTCGACCGCTTCCTTCTCAAGAGGTTGTAGGTTGGCGGCCCATTCCCGGGCCTCCGGGTCGTTCCACTCGTGCAACTCAGCGGCGAGCTGCAGGAGCCAGGCCAGGCCGTACGGGCGTTCGAAGCTGGCCCGGCCTTTCCCGCGCAAATATTCGGCTTCCTTTTTCAGGTGAGCAGCGGTCAGGCTCTGCGCGAGAGCGGCGCGCGCTTCCGGCGTGAAGGGGGCGTCCGGAAAAGTGCGGGCGAGCCGAGCGAGCAGCCAATGCCCGTGCACGGAAGAATGCCAATCGTAACAGCCACAAAAAGCGGGCGTCAGCTCGTGCGGCGGGGCCACGTCGGCCGCGCTGTTGAGGACGTGACTGAGGTGATTGGGATACTCTTTGTGCACGCAGGCGAGAGCGAGCCGGGCGAAGCGGGCCGCGGCCTCAGCATCAAAAGGCGGGCGGGCGTTTTCCGCCGCGATCAGGCTCAGGCAGGGCAAGGCCATCAGGGCCGCAATTATCTTCTTCATTTCGCGTGAAGGTAACATCATTCTCCAAAAAACTTCGCCGCCCTTCCCTTCCTTCGCCTGTGCCATCCCGCCGACTGATTTTTCGCCTAACGAGTGCACTCCTGGCCGCGCTCGGGCTCCTCGCGCTCGGCTCCTGCCGGCCGCTCCTCGATCGCCCGCTCGACGGCCGAACTCTTTCCCTGCAAGGAGCCGGGACGATGCTCGCTCCCGGCGGCGCGGAGGTCCCCCTCGCGACCGGTGCGCCGATCGCCCCCGGGGCCAAGGTCGTGACCGCTCCGGGAGCCCGTGCCGACTTCATGTTTTTGCCTGGTCTGCTCGTCGAACTGGAAGGCGCCGCTGCCTTGGACCTGGAGGCGCTGCACTTCACCAAGGATGGAGACGACGCCTCGGTCTGGAGCACCCGCCGCCGCACCGCCCGGCTTCGCCTGGAGCGGGGAACGTTGCACATCTTCGTCCTCCCGCTGGCCAACGAGAAAGCCGAGTATGGTCTCGAAATCGAGACCGGCGCGGGAATTTTCCGCGCAGGACGAGGCGCGATCTTGCAAATGCAGGCGCAGGGCGCTGCGCTCCGCGTGAGCTGCGTCCAAGGCGAGGTGGTCGCGCCGGGCGGCGACAAGATCGCCGCCGGCTCGCGGCAGGATTGGCCGGCCGCTTCTGCCGCGCGCCCGGGCTCGGAGCCGGTTTCGGAATCGGATCTCTCCGCTACGCTGATCGCGGCGGCGCGTTTGCAAAAGTTGCAGCTCCACCTGCGCAACCGCGTGCCGGAATGGCGCGGTCCGGCCGCACAGACGGATCTCTAAGTGTCCCTCACGCCGCGCCTGGAGGGCGGAGCTCCGCGACGCCGCGGGAGGAGATCCGGAGTTTGATTGCCTGGTGAGGCCAGGATTCGCGGAGCTCATCCCTCCAGGTATATACCGGTTCGGAAATTAACCGGGCCAGCGGCCCTGCAAAATTTAACAATTATTTTCTTGTCCTCCCGCGCATCTTCTTCAAGATGACGAAAAATAAGTTCAACCCATGAAACAAAAATCCCTCTTTCTCTCCGGATTCACCCTGCTTTTTCTCGCCGTTTCCACGCTGGCCGTTTCCGCCGGCCCGAGCGAGGAAATTTCCCGAGCGGTCAGTGACGCCGGCGCCACCAACGTCAAGCGAGCCGACAAAGCGACCTTCCTCCGCGGTTATCAAGCCGTTCTTTCCCAAACGAAAAACGCTCAGCTTCCCGGCTACGTCACCGCTGCGATTCGGCTGCGCCCCGATCTCGCGCCCGACCTCACTGCGGCGACCGTGAGCACCTGGGCGCGGCGTGGCCACGACAGCGACGGCAAAGAGATTCTCTCCGATAAAGAAATTTCCTGCGACCAGATCGACCAGATCATTCGCGCCGCTATTCTGGCCGATCCCGACGCCACCGACGCGATCGTCCGCGCAGCTATTCAAGCGGCGCCTTACGCGCGGGAATGCATCCTGGCAGCGGCGAATCAGCCGGAGGCGCCCGGCGAAGGCCCCACCACCGTCGTTTCGAACCGCGGTTTCGGCGGGCCGGGATCGATCGGCACCATCAACCCCTCGAACATCGGCGGGGGCGGCGTCGGCACTGGAGGGCAAGGCGGAGTAGTCTCCCGAGCGCAACCGTAAATTCTTCCGCGCGGCCGGATGGCGCAAAAAAGCCATCGGTTCTCCCAAGATGAAATACCCTCTTTCAAATCCTCGTGCCCGCTGGTCTCGCGGGCTTCTGCCGCTTCTTGGCCTGGCCACTTTCGCCTTCGTTAGGCTGGGCGCGGCTCAGGAATACAACGACGCTCCGGCCGCCGCCGCGGCGGAGCCGGCCGCCGCCGTCGTGCCAAACGACCTCCAATCGGCCGGCGAACAGCCGGTTTCCGATCTCCAGCCCGTCGAACCGATCAATCCCGCCGCCCGTCCGCTCGACGTCCCGCCCGAAGCTCCCCTTCCCGGCGGCGCCCTTTCCACCGGACGCGAAGAATCCGCGACCCCTCGCCGCTTCCATTATCTGGCCAGCCTGACCGTCCGGGAAGTTTACGACGACAACATCAACCTTACCCGGACGAATCGGCGGAGCGATTTTTACACCGCGATCGAGCCCCGCATCACCGCCGGCTTCGGCGATCTGGTCGGGCGACAGGATAATTACGTCTCGCTCACCTACGCCCCGAGCGGTTTCATTTTTGCCGATCACGATGAGGATAACGCCGTTCAGCATGTCATCCTCCTGGAAGCGCAGTACGCCTTTCCCCGCCTCACCCTCAGTCTCTCCCAGGATGTGGAAATCCTGGATGGCGCCAACCTCGGTTCCTCGCTCGCCGCCGGCACCGGCGCCGGTTTTCCCCAGGCGAATCTGGACGTGGCCGGCCGGACCAATCTCAACATCTACAACACCCGGCTCAACGCCAATTACTCGCTCACCGGGAAGACGTTTCTCTCCGCCGGCCTCGGTTATAGCGTGACCGATTACGACCGCTTGATCAGTTCCTCCGTGCTGACCGGCAACGCTTACTTCAACTATATCTACAGTCCGAAGCTGGCCATCGGCATCGGCGTGGCCGGCGGCTACGACTTTGTCGATTCGCCGAGCCAGGATCAGACTTTCGAACAGTTCAACGTGCGCGCTTCCTATGAGGTCACCGGCAAACTCAGCGCCACCGCCACGGCCGGAGTCGAGGTGCGCCAGATCAATGGCCGGGGCAATGATGAAGTGTCGCCCGTCTTCGAGGGCGGGCTTATCTATCAACCGTTTGACGGGACCACGCTCTCGCTCACTCTCTCACGCCGCATCCTCAACTCGGCCACGCTCGTTTCGCAGGATTTCGATTCCACCAGCCTCATCGTGGCCGGCCGCCAGCGCGTTTTGCAGCGCTACTATCTCGGGGTCGTGGGCGGTTACGAGAACGCCGATTACTTCAGCACCCGCGATGGGTTTTCCTCCAATCGGGACGACGATTATTACTTCGTCCAGCCTTCGCTCGATTTTGATGTGACCCGTTTCTGGTCGGTCGGGGTCTATTATCTCTACCGCGAAAACGATAGCTCGCTCAACGTCTTCAGCTTTTATGACAATCAATTCGGACTGCGCACGACTTTCGCCTTTTAGTCGTCGCAGCAGCCGGATCTGCTTCCTCCTTTTCGCCTTTTTCTTCGCGTTGGGAATGGTCGGCGTTAGGGCCCAGACGACCAATATTTTCGATGCGCCACGGCCGCCTGCGGTCAGCGCACCGCCGCCGGCCAACAACGCCCCCGCCCCTGCCGAGGCAGCGCCCGCCAACCCGGCCGGCTCCGGCCCGCTCAGCGCTCCGAGCGGTTACCAGCTCAGCGCCAACGACCAGGTCGCGGTGGAAGTTTTCGGCGAAGACGATCTCCGCACCAACGGCCGCCTCAACGCCGAGGGCAATCTCAGCGTCCCCTTGCTCGGCTCAGTCCACCTGGCCGGTCTCAGCCTGACCCAGGCCGCCGCCCGGCTCACGGAACTCTACGGCCGCGATTATCTGGTCAATCCGAAGCTCAGCGTCTCCCTGGTCGGCTATGCGAAACGCCGCTTCACCGTGCTCGGCCAGGTCAATCGCCCGGGCAGCTACGAAATGCCCGAGGGCAGCCCGGGCGGAGTCGAGCTGCTCGAAGCGGTCGCCATGGCCGGCGGTTACACCCGCATCGCCGCCCCGGAGCGGATCAGTGTGCGGCGGCACAGCGGATCGGGCGACCGGGTTTTGCGGGTCGACGCCAAGCGCCTCGCCAAAGGCGCCACCAGCAGCTTCACCGTTCTCCCGGGCGACACCATCACCGTCGGCGAAAGTTTCTTCTAGCCCGTTTCGCCCGCTCGTTTCGGCTTCCTTTTCTAATTTTTCATGATCAATCCGCCCACGTCCCCCGCGAGCGCGCCGCCTCCTGCGATCGCCGCAGAATTCCCGCAGGAAACCCGGCCCGGATTCGATTTCCGCCAGTTCTGGCATTCCATCCTGGAAAAACTCTGGGTCGTCGTGCTCTGCGTGGTCGCGGGACTTTTCCTCTCGCTCGGTTACCTCGCTCGCACCCCGAAGTTGTATCAGAGCCACGCCGTCCTTGAAGTCGATTTCCAGGAGCCCACCATGGTCTCTGGCGATGACGGCAGCTCGTCCCGCCCCCGCTCGATGTTCCTGGCCAGCCAGGAAGCGCTCCGCACGATCGAGCAGAATCTGACCAATCGGAATTTGATGGCCCGCGTCATCCGCGCTGAAGGCCTGGCCGACGACGGAGGCCGCGCCCTGCTCGGGAAAAGTGTGACCGACGAGAAGGTCGCTCCGGCCCCGAGCGCCTCGCCCCCGGGCAGTCTCAGCGAGCTGCCGGAGCGCAACTTTACCCCGCTCGAAGAAGGCTTGGGCGGCGCCCTTTCCACCATGGTCAAGCCGGTCATCCGGCGGGGAACGCGCCTGATCGATCTTTACGTGACCAACCGCGATCCCGCCCTCGCCCAACGCCTCGCCCAGGCGATCGGGCGCGAGTACATCCGCATGTCGATCGAGCGACGGGCAAATTTTAGCCAGGAAAGCCTGCGCTACATGATGGAGGAGGAAGAACGTCTCAAGGCCAACCTGCAACGGAGCGAAGCCGCCGTCGCCGATTACAAGGCGCGCACGCCGGATGCGCTACAGCTCGGCGGAGGCGCCGCCGCCACCGGCGGCGGGCAAGGCACGGGCGCTGGGGGCACCCGCGGCGGCCTGGTCGAAGACAAGCTGCAGGAGTTATCCAGTCGAGTCACCGCCGCCAAGAGCGACCGGGCGCGCCTCGAGAGCGAGCTGCACCAGATCGATCAGATCGGCGAAAACGTCGACGCTCTCCTCGCCATTCCCAGCATCGCGGCCGCTCCCACCGTGGTCGACCGGCGCCGGGATGTCGCCCAGTTGGAAGCGACCGTGGCCAGCCTCGCCCAGCGTTACAAGAGCAAGCATCCGAAAATGATGGCCGCCAATGCCGCGCTCGCCGAGGCCCGGGAAGCGCTCAAACGTGCCGTCCTCGCCCAGCCCGCCGTCCTCCGCAACGTCCTCGCCCAAGCCAGCGCCGCCGAGAAAAGTCTTTCCTCCGCCGCGGGCGATCAGGAGAAGGCCGCGCTCGCCCTCAACAAAGCCGCCATCGGTTACCAGGAACTGGCCCGGCAAGCCGAGACCGATCGCGCCCTTTACGAAAGCGTGATTCGCCAGATCAAGGAAACCAACCTGACCAAGGACGTCAAAACCACCGCCGTCAGTATCGCCGAGCCGGCCACCCTTCCCTACGCGCCGGCCTCCCCTAAACCGATCAAGGATATCGTCCTCGGCCTCCTCGGCGGTCTCGCCGCTGGGCTTGGTTTCATCTATGGCACGAACGTCCTCGACCGCTCACTCCGCACCGTGGATCAGGCCGAGGCCCAGCTTGGGCTTCCCGTCCTCGCGGCGGTGCCCGAGACCGAGACCGGGAAAAAGAAATCGCTGGCGCCTCCCGGTCAAAACCCCGGCTCCCTCACCTACCGGCTGGTCGCCGTCGCGCCGGAAGGCCCGATCGCCGAATCCTTCCGCAACCTGCGCGCCACCCTTTCCTTGTTAGGGCCGGAAGCGGAGCGCAAAGTCTTCCTTTTCACCAGCGCCGTGCCGAGCGAAGGGAAAAGCTTCACCAGCGCCAACTACGCCCTCGCCCTCGCCCAGCAAGGACACAAGGTTCTCCTCATCGACGGCGATCTGCGCCGCCCCAGCCTCCATAAAATCTTTCTCGCCGCCACCGGCACAGGCAACGGGAGCAAGGAAACCCCGGGAGTCGTCGATTACCTCATTGGAGAAACCGGCTTGATGGAAGCGGTCCGCCGCATTGCCGCCCACGACGTCGATGTGACCGTCGCGGAACCGGCCGGTCAGGAAAAATTCACCACCGCCACGGGCGGCCAGCTCTCCGTCCTCGTGGGCGGCCGGCGCGCGCCCAACCCGGCCGAGCTTCTCGGCGGCAACACTTTTGGCCGGTTGGTCGCGGAAGCGAGCCGGCACTTCGACCGCGTCGTCATCGACAGCGCCCCGCTCCTGGCGGTCAGCGACACTCTGCTCATGATGCCGCACGTCCAAACTGTTACGTTGGTCGTGCGAGCGGCCAAGACCCCGCGCAACGCGATCCAGCGGGCCATCTCCCTGCTCGGCGCGGCGGCCATGCGGCCGGCAGGAGTCATCCTCAACCGCCTCCCCCACCGGCGCGGCGCGGGTTATTACTACTACTACGCTTCCCACGGCTACGGTGCCGGCGAAGGAAGTTACGAATCTCGCGGACGAGATTCGAGTTAAAGGTTATTGGTTATTGGTTATTGGTTATTGGTTATTGGTTATTGGTTATTGGTTATTGGTTATTGGTTATTGGTTATTGGTTATTAGGCTGCCCTACCGATAACCAATAGCCGTTAACCTTTAACCCGCCGGCCACCGGCCGGCGCCCAGCATATCCCCAGGTAGACCGCCACATACAACTCGATCGACGCGATCTGCAGCGGGAAATCGACCAGGGCATGCAGAGCCACCCCGACCAGCGCGGTCACCAGCAGCGGAAGCAGCGACCGGCGCCGCGGAGCCCATCCCTCCGCTCCCCCAGCCAGATGCCAGAGCGCCAGGAGGATCCCCCCGAAAAAGATTCCCCCGAGCAAAGCGCTCCCCAACCAACCCCATTCCAGTGCTGTCTGCAGATAGTCATTATGCAGATAGAGCCAGACCCCTTGCGCACTCGTCCCCAACTGATTCGTGAAGTAGGGAAAGACCACGCTAAATGTGCCCGGACCAAAACCGAGCGGTCCGGCCGCTGGTACCGCCTGCCAGGCGGCCTGCGCGACCAGCCAGCGAGCGTCGCGTTGATAAGTCTCCTGCGTCGTCGCCCAGCGCGCCAGCGGTTGATCGAGATGACTCGCCTGGATCACCGCCCAAGTCGCCGCCGATAAGACCAGCAAGCCGATCAAAACCGTTTTCCACTCCATCTCCCGAGCCCGTCGCAGCACCCGGCCACTCGAGCAAACGAGCAGCGCCAGCCCCATTAAACCCGCCACCAACTGCGCCATCCGCGAAGTGTTCGAAGCCACCGCCACCACCACCAGGACGAGCGCGGTCAACCAAAGCGCCCGCACGGCGGGGTTAGCCGGCCGGGTGGCATAACGATAAGCCAGCCCGGCGATCGGCGGCAGGGTCAGATTAAGATAAGCGCCGGCGTTCGCATGGTAATAGTAAGTTGCGAAAAAAGTCTTGGTCGCAGGACCTATCGGCGCCTGCCAGAAAATCATGGTCGCGCCCGTCGCCTTCTGGAGCAGCCCGAGCAACGCGATCGAAGTGCCGGCCAGGCCCACCGCCCACCAGATCCGCAGGAGCCATCGATCTTCGGCCGCCCGCTCCCGGGCCACAAGCAAAGTGCCGAGCAACAAACTCGCCCGCACCATCCAGGCCCGGCTCAGCGCGTAATCGACCGACCCGGCAACTCCCGGGAACGGCGCTTTGAGCGGCAAAAAAATAAAGTAATCCGTATCGCAAACATAGTGAGCGTTCCAAGCCATCCACCAGCCGAGAAACAAAACCGCCCCGACCAAGCCGAGAAGAGCAAACCGCGGTGCCGACAGAGGCTCCCGCCCCGAACGCACCAGCGAACCGAGCAACCAAACCAACAAAGTCGCGGCGAGAATCCCATCCAACCCGCGAATCGCCCAGGCGGTCGTCGCGCCATAAGCCCAAGGCGCAAAAAAAAGCGCCGCGACCAGCAACCAGCCGGCGGCGTCACGGGCGACCCGCGACGCCGAGTTAAAGGTTAATCGTTCCTGGTGAATGGTGAAAAAGGCGAGCAAGCTCGCCTTTTTGTTCTTGGTTAAGGGTGATTAGTTATGGGGAGGCCTGGGCGCGCTTAAGGTAATTCATATAGCCACTGATCAGCCGGACCGCCGTACCCGTCAGATCCCGGCCCCGACACAACATTTCCTCGGAAATCAGCTCTTCGTCAGTAGCCGTTATCAAGTGATCAAGCACTTCATGACATGACCCCCGAGCGTTGCTGCAAAACTTCGCATTATCGAGGTAGTGAAAACGTCCGTAGCCTTCGGCAATATTCGCCGTCGTCGAACGGGCCGCCCGCAAAATTTGGTCGCCCAGCCGATAGCGCTCTTCCTTCGGCAGGTTCGGGACAACTTCTTTCGCCACAAACAACCGCAAGACCCGGCACTGCTTCCAGCACTCGAGGTCTTCGAAGGATTCAATTGGAGGATTCATGGGATGGATGGTTATCAGTTATCAGTTATCAGTTATCAGTTATTGGTTATTGGTTATTGGTTATTGGTTATTGGTTATTGGTTAATTGTTAATGAAGATCTGAATACTCGTTGGTCTAACGCTGGCCGCTACGCCCCTTCCTTCCCAATAACCAGTAACCCATAACCAATAACCGATGCTGTTTGGAGGCGACCGCCGTCAGCGGCCGCTGCCAAACAGCATCACATGCACCGTCTTAAGCGCGATCATGGCATCGAGCTTGAGCGAGTAACGCCGGATATAATAAAGATCGAACTTCAGCTTCTCGATCGCATCTTGATCGCTTTCCCCATAGGGATAATTCACCTGCGCCCAGCCCGTGATCCCCGGCTTCACCAGATGCCGAAAATGATAAAACGGAATCTGCTTCTCGTAACGTTCCGCACAGCGCGTCCATTCCGCGCGCGGGCCGATCAGACTCATCTCGCCGGCAAAAACATTCCAAAGTTGCGGCAATTCATCCAGCCGGGATTTGCGTAATAACCTTCCTATCTTCGTGATCCTCGGATCATTACGGCGCGTGTAAATATCGTCCGTGTCGCTTTCGGCTCGCGCGCTCATGGTTCGCAGCTTGTAGAGCGTGAACTCGCGGCCACCTCGCCCCACCCGCGCCTGGCAATAGAAGATCGGGCGCCCGCTTTCCAGCCAAAGAAGCGCGGCGCAGAGCAAAAAGAGCGGCGCAGCAAGCACGATCCCGACCATCGAGGCGAAGATATCGCAGAGCCGTTTCAGATAATGGTAAGGCGAGACCCGCGCCAGTTGGAAACCGGTCTGCAACGGCCAGACCGGATCGATCGCCTCCAGCGGCACGTAGCGCCAGTGCGATTCGTAGAACGACTCGATCGTATAAACCCGGGTGCGAAGGAATTGGGTGCGCACCAGGCGCTCGACCAGCTCCGTTGGGATGCGCGCGATCTCGTCGGCCAGAATCACCCCGCTGTAATTTCCATCCAGCCGCTCCAGCTTGGTTTCGATATCGGCTTCGACCATCGGCGTGCCCGGCCCGCAAATGTGCCCACCGGTAGCGGCCCCCGGCACCGCGACAAATTCGAGCCGCTGCCGATTGGGCGACTTGCGGTATTCATCGTAGAAGCGCTGCGCCACTTCCCCGCTGCCGATGACCAGAAAGGCGCGGGTCGCCACCCGTGCCGCCACCAGGCCCCGCACCCAACGCCGATAAATCAGCGCGACCGGCAGAAAGATCAGAAAGCTCAAGAGCACCACGCTCCGGCTTGGCTTCATCGTCTGATCGAACGTCGCCGCGGAATAAATCAGCGCGGCACTGGTCAGCCCGGCGGCGCTGAGCGCGAGAAAATGCTCCGCCGTATAGGAAAGGCCGCGCATCTCCGTATTGCGGTCGTAACCGCCGATGGTGAAAAGCGCCATCACCACCACCGACACCTGGAGGAGGTCCATGATGAAGAGGAGAAAGGCCGACGAATAGTACTGATCGCCGCGCACGGAGGCGGTCAGCCCCTGGATGCCAACCCAGAAGACAACGTCGAGAAGGAGCAGCAGGGCGGAGGGCGCCCATTCGCTACCCCAAAGGCGACGGACCTTATCCCAAGGGCGGCGGCGGCGCTGGGCGACACCGGCGGCAATCGGCTGATCGAAAGCGGTCGATTGCGCCGAGAAGCTGGACAACGACGGCAGGGAAGAGCTGTTCCGGGAGAAGGGGTGACGGTCCATAGGGAACGAAGAGATTACCCAGCGACGAAAGCGATGGGAAGCTTTTTATCGGCGACGCCTTTTGAAACGCTGAACTGCTGAAACTCTGAAATGCTGAAATGCTGAATGGAGTTAACTGCACATAGACGGAGTTCGCAGCGGTGAGCGCCCCAGCGTATCAACCGCGCCGTGATGGCTGCGAAGCAACGGCTGGGCTTTCAAATGCTGAAATTAGGAAGACTGAAGATAGCGGACCTCGGTCAGAAGGGAACTGGAGGGACGAGCGTCGGCCCGCTCGCGAAAGCATTCGGAGTCTCGTCCTCGGATATTTACCCCAGATGCCGGCGCAACCTCTCCAGCAGACGGCGGTGTCGTTCTCCCGAGATCGAACCGATGGTCCCGAGGATATCGGCTTGAGGAAGCACCGCCAGAAAGCCCAGCCGAATGATCGAGGCAGCCTTTAAACCCGAGGCGTCAAAATCTGGATCTGACCGTTCGAGAAGTTCATCGAATTCAGCCACACGCTGCTGCAACTGCGTGCTAACTCCACAAACAAGCCAATCGCTAAAAGGCGGCATCCGCCGCAAGAGGACCACCGGCCGATGCTTGACCGGCTTATCGGTCTGCGGCAACGCCGCGAGCGCCATGGCGCCCTCCCTCATTCCGCCTTAATATCAGCCACGCTATAGTCGGGCTCGCAGTCCCCGTAAGCGCGAGCGAGAGCCCCCTTGGAAAGATTGCTCCAATCTGCGCGATCGTCTGAAGCTGCGGAGAGCACAGTCACTATCAGCGGAGTGTTAGGGAGAAGATCACACGGTTCGTCAAGAACGATCTGCTGGCCATCGAAATGTGCTTTAATAGTCACAGTTACCTATTTACACCCTGCTTCCACCTCCGGCAATGTCGAATCGAATCATCGTCAGAGTTGCCCGCCTTTTCAGCGGATAGAGAGCAGAGGCGTTCGAAACGCTGCGGACGACAGAAGTGAGCTGGAGGGACGAGCTCTGTCTCGTCCCTTACGCACTCACACCCAGGAAGAGCGCCTCAAAGCCCGCCTGCTCGAAGTGGCGATCTGCCATCAACGCCTCCGACAGAGATTGCTCCTTCATCACCACAAAAGAAATACAATCGGTTAACGACCAGTTTTTGTCGTCAAGAGAGCGAGAAAGAAGAACGTGTCGGCGAAGATCGAGTTCACGACTTTCTCGGTTCGCCACTGACGTAATGACCGTGGTTTACCGCATAATCGGCCGGCCAAGGCCGCCCTTTGGCCGTATCCCGAACGGCCTGCAGGGAAGAATCCTCCGGCGAGGCTCGTTTCGAGCGCGAATTTAGGTCCATCTCTTGAATCTTCGCCTTCACCAGCCGTAAATCGTCTGCGTTCAGCTTCCGGAGTTCAGCGATGATTTCCTGCGCGCTCATCCGTCGAAAATGCTGCGATTGAAGCGAGCCGTCAATCAGAGATCAGAAAGGAGGACAGGAGCCAGACGACCACGGATGACACGGATTAAACGGATGGAAAGAGGGAAGCGAATGGCCTCCCCAGACGCTTGTAGCGTGCGGTATCCTCACCGCAGATCAGAGGGACAGAAGACCGAGGTCGGAAAGGACTGGAGGACGGGCTCTGTCTCGTCCTCGGCGCTCGCCGTCGGAGGGGGCGACCCACTTTGTAGGGCGGGCGCTCCGCCTGCCCCCAATAACCAATAACCGCTCCGCGAAGACGGAGCCAAATAACTGCGGCAAAACCGCCCCCATTACCAAAGCTGCGTCACAATGTGGCGGAACTAGAATTCGGAAGACTCTTCCAGCTTTTCGCGTTCCGTCAGCAAGCGAAGTGATAACAGCATCTCCGCGAGGGTTCGCTGCATGACATAATAACAACCTGGCCAGCCATCGAGGATCAGCCCGCGAATGAAGAGCAGGTAGAGAAACATGATTGGCGGTGCGAAGAAAATCTTCTTCCGCAAACGATCTTGCGCGGAGAGCTGTGAATTGCGCTTCGCCAGAAGATGCGGCGCCTCAATCTTCATGTAGCGATCCTGTGACTGGAGCCAGCGGGAGAGCGACTTGCGGTCGTCATGAATGATCGGGCTCTTCAACGCCACGACCTGCCCATTCACCTCCAACGCCTGCGTATGCCCGTCCTCTACGTAACGCGCCTCGGTGCGTCGGAAGAGGACGATTCGGGGTGGATAGACTGAAGCTCGGAGCGGACGCCCAAAGATACGAAATTCAAATGGAACCGAATAGCCCGCGACACCGTCCTGTGGGGTTAGTCCTCTGATCTCCCGGACGAGCCTTTCGGATAACTCATAGTCAGCATCAAGCGAGAGCACCCACGGAGTGCCGATCTGATCCAGGCCGAAGTTCCATTGGGCGGTGTGCATATCGAAACGGCGCTGCACAACCGTGACATTGGAGTACGACTCCGCAATCTCGACCGTGCCGTCGGTGCTGAAGCTATCGACAACCGAGACTCGCTCCGGCCACCGGAGTGTATCCAGCGTTCGTCCGATATTCTCCTTCTCGTTGAATGTCAGAACCAGCGCGGTGACGTCGATCATCTTTTCACCGAGCCACCTTGGTTCGCAGGACCTCCAGCATCCGTTCAGCAATCGAGTCCCATGTATAGTCCTTCAGCACCAACTCACGGGCGCGCCGCCCCATTTCTCTCGCGGTCTCTGGGTTCGCCAGTAACTCTGCAAGTGCCTGGGCAAGAGGCTCCGCCTCCGCCGGCACAACGTTCGCCGCTCCGGCTTCCCCAGCCTCCGGAAAATTGCATCCCGTGGTAACCACGCATGGCAAGGCGGCAGCCATAGCCTCGAGCACTGCCATGCTGAAGCCCTCGGAGTAGGAGGGCAGCACGAACACTGTCGCTGCGGCGAGCGCACTGCGCTTGAGCGATCCTTCCAGCATTCCGGTGAAGGTGAACGCCGAATCATCCACTCCGGCTCCTTTGAAGTAGCCACGCGCCGTTTCGGTAAAACCGACATTGTCGGGGCCGGCAACCACGAGATGAGTGTTAGGAAATTGGCGTGAAATCGAGCCGAAGGCTTTGGCGAGCAAATCCAGCCCCTTCTTCGGATCGATCCGATGGAGAAACAAGATGACGGTCTTGTCCCGAACCTGCGGGAAACGGTTAAGAAACGCTTCCCTGTCAGAATCATCAACCTCGACAGCATCCTGACGATCGATGCCGTTAGGCACCACAACGACCGGAGGTCTAAGTCGCAAAGCTCGAATATTCTGCGCCTCACTTTCGTTGAGTGCCTGAATAACGCTGGCCCCGCGCAAGACGAGCGGCCGCTCGATCCAGCGATAATAGGTCTGTTTCTTCCACGGCTTATGACTCAGCGCCCAAGGTTCGAGCATCCCTCGAGGAGTAATTACGTAGACCATCCGCTTCGCACGGCAGACTACGGCACAAGCCAAGACAGGAAAATTAAAAAGGGAATTAATTTGAACGGCGTCGTACTCCTGCACATGACGCCAGAGCCAAAGAAAGAGCGAAAAACTTAGCTTATACTCCGTGCGACCAACCCGGGAAAAATATCTTATCCGACAGCCTTCACCCGAGCTCTGCCAGTCGGAACATGATACATCGAGATTATCCTGTCCGTCCGCATTCGTGGTTACCAAATCCACGCTTTGCTGTCGCCATCCAAGGGCTCTCGCAAGTGCAATCGTGGTCCTGGATGGCCCGCCATACAAGGCCGCGATCGAAGGAACGACGACAAGAACCCGCATTGCGCTAACTCTTACCCCAGAGATGCGCCGCAGAATAGTTATAGGCGCTCTTAAGAGCGTTCCCGAACACCAAGGGCGAGTATTTGCCGATGTGGATGAGAGCGGCCTCGCCCAACTCATCGAGGGGCAACTCGGCACGTGTCGCGCGCAGCATAAGATTAATCAGCTCTTGCCGATTCGTCGGGTCGAACCCCATCCCGGTTTTTCCCTCGATAATCAAATCTTCAAAGCAACCGCATCTTCTCGAAACGAATACCGCGCGGCCGGCGGCCATCGCCTCATTCACAACCAAGCCCCATTGCTCTACTGTGCTCGCATGGATGAATGCTCCACAATGCGCGAGGTAAGGCAGCAGTTCATCCTGCTGAAGGAAGCCGGGGAGGTGGACAAAGTCCGTGAGCCGGAGATCTGAGACTAAATTTCGGAGATCAGACATCAGCGGACCATCGCCGGCCAGCACCAGATCCCACAGCTCCTTCCCTTGGCCGCCGACGTCCAATTCCCGGCCTCCGCCCATCCGCCTTCGATACTCCGCGTAGCATTCCAATGCGAAAGAAAGATTCTTTTTAGGGACGAAGCGATTCACCATCAGAAAATAAGGTCGCTCGATTGGGAGCGGAAGCCTGCTTGTGCGGTCCGGATGATAGCTGGCGTTATCAACGACATCATAACCGGTGAAGACTCCAGCCGAAGGAAAACCCAATTCTTCCAGATACCGTCTCTGCGGCTGACCGCCGACAACGGCGGCATTGTAACGACGTACGATCAAAGCCTTAGCCCGTTCCTTCAGCCCGAAGCGTGCAGTATCATCGGCCTTTGATTCGGAAAGCACGATTGCGACGCGCCGACGCAAGCGGCACCAGGCAAGGGCAGCGAGCATCTCTTGTCTGTAGTAACCGGCAATCGCAACGGAGTTGGGGCATATTTTGTCGAGGTGTCGCCACACTGCGTTTGCTCGAGAAAGGAGCGAAGAACCACGCGAGGAAAGCATTGTCTGGACGCGGAATTCGGGGGAACCGATCTCCCGGCTATTCCAGCTGTAGTTAGAACTCGTTTCATGAAGTTGTAGACCCAGAACATTCGATGGACCAAGAACCTGAACAGCTCCGTAAAGCCTGCCGAAATGGTAGGGGCCATAATTATCGAATAGCACTGCTATTTTCACGAGGGCGTTGTTTCTGGGATCCGCATTCGGATTAGCTTTGCCGGTACGCCCGCCACAACCGAATAGGGCGCGATACTGCGAATAACAACGCTGTTTGCGCCAATGACGCACCCGTCGCCTATATCCACTCCCGCCCCTACAAAAACGCCGCGCCCGATCCACACGTCCCGTCCGATACGGACCGGCGCTCCTTCGAAGCCTTGTGTACGAATCGGCATCTCGGTTGAATCGAATCGGTGGTTTTGGTCACGAATAGATACGTATTCTCCGATTCGCGTGTTTTCCCCGATTTCGATAGACTTTACGGCGACTAAATGACAGCCGGTATTAATCGAACATTGATCAGATATGACAATTTTGGCGCCACGCGACGCGGAGAGAAATATTTCAGCTCCAAGCCAACACCTTGCGCCTACGAACACATTACCTTCAGCGGAACCGAACCGAACCTTTCCGAAGAATAATGTCCCCCGCCCTACCGTCCTTAGAAAGGTGCTCCCGAAACAATTAAAATATACGCGCCGGCACTCAGAGGAAGCTCGGCGCTTTATTTTCCAAAGAACTTTGTTCAGCGTCATTAAGCCCTTTCCGAGAGCAGCTTTACGTACTCCGCGGCCAAGATCTTCGCCGAGCGGTCCCAACTATAATCTTGAATCGCAAGACGACTGGCAGCGTTGGCAGCTTTTTCTATCAAAGCGGGGTTTTCCATTATTCTCGCGACGTTCTCCGCCATTAATTTCGGTTCCCGCTTCGTCACTATTGTAGCCGTGTTGTCCGTGACGAACTCTCCTACTCCACCTGGGCAAGCAAATGCAACAACGGGAACAGCGGACGCCATTGCTTCGAGTACGACCAATCCGAACGGCTCAAAGTGCGATGTCATTAAGTAAATATCCGCTGCCCGATAAGCGCCAGAGGTATCGGCGAGGCTGCCGGTAAACCGAACCCGATTCCCAACCCCCAATTTCTCGGCAAGACTACGAAGTTCAATTTCGTCCTCCCCTGACCCAACAATTAGGCCCCAGCAAGTCGGGGGTAGTTCAGCTAAGACCCTGAGAAAATCATCTGTTCCTTTAAAAATTGAGTGAAGTCTTCCAACGAACAGAAGAACGAACGCCATTTCCGGAACCTCGAGGTCCCGCCGCGCCGAGCGACGCTCGCCCGGGCGACAGGGTCGAAATCTCGTCGTATCCACTCCATTCGGAACCAACACCATTCGAGCGGCTGGAACACCGGAATCGGCCCACGTCTGGAGGGTTGACGTAGAAATGCAAAATAGCCTTGAAGGTAGATGGGAAAGAATTAGATTAGCAAGCCGCGTTCGCAGTCCAAAAGAGCGTACCCCGGCGTCAACGTGGGCGTGTGCGACCCTTATCATGCCCCCTAGGGCAAGATCGAAGACCAATGGCCACGTCAAGCCATCATGATGGTGAACAATATGAGGAGAAAACGACCGAATAGTCCTATGGTATCTAGACGCATGTCGTAAGAGGTCGCGAGAATCCTGAAGATTCAAGTATAGCGCATCGTTTGGCAGTTCGGCCCGGAACGCACCCGGACGCCCATAGAGGAAAAGGCATCGAGATTCGATGCCGAAAGGAATCAAGGCTCTGCATAGTTCCACAGCCACGCGGGAAGCACCACCCGCCGCAGGGTCATCGCGCTGACAGACCTGCAGGACTTTGAGCATAAAACTTAGGTTTGGGGGAATCTTGCACGCTCGAACGATAGCTTGCAAAAGCAAAAACGATCGCAACCGGAACAAGAAGGGTTGGTATTTCGGTCAGCGAGCCGTAGACGCTAAACGGGACCATTACTGCGCAGTAACAATGGAGCAAAAGCCAAAAGATCGACGTGCCCGAAAAAGCCTTATACTCAAGCTTCGCGATCAGCCACCCAAACCCCGCGAGTAAGAAACCTCCACCCCAACCGAACTCGCAAAACGCTTGGGTAAAGCCGCTGGGTGAAAGATAAGGCTTGTAGTAATCAAAACCCACAAGATAACGAGCCGTAACCGGGATAAACTGCCCCACCAGCAATGAATCCTTGAAGTCTTCGCCCACTAAGCCGCGCGGCACGTATTGGCTGACAAATTGGTTGAAAAATCCGGTGCCCCACCCATACAATCCAGATTGTCGTATTGCATCCATCGTCAGAGCCCCCTCAATGAACTCATTGCTTCTTTCTCCGGACAAGTAGTTTTGGACTTCCTCAAATGAGTCGACCGTCCCGGTAATGTTGGAAGCTTTGTAAGGATCACTCCGAAAATTCGGAAACAGAATGGCGACGAAAAACGCCGCTCCCATCGCTAACGGGACTGCCAGACGAGGAACCTTCCACCCACGAACTATGTTCAAGGCTATTCCGGTAAGTAGCAGAGTGAAAAAGACATCCGAGCGTCGGAAGTAAACCACAGCGGCGTATACTGGTATAAAAGTTGCCACAACCACGCATGACCATTTCCATTTCGTGGGGCGAAGTAACGTCGCAATCAGCGATACCAAAAGAGCTGGGCGGAGGAAGCGGGCCACAAAAATCGCATAGACAGGCCACCCACGCCATTCTTCGACGTCGACGCCAATTCTTAGAACATAGAGAGAGGCACCTATTCCCAAAAGCAAACTCGGAAGATTAGCCGTAAAGAGCCGCGCCGAATCGAGTGTAGGCCCTTGATGTGCCGCCTTGCGACAGCCGGAAACACAGTGATAGCCGATTAACGCTCCTATAAGGCACAGCCCCGCATTAGTGATGGCGAGGGTGTAGACCTGATCATTTATGATCGATCTATCCCAAAAAGTTGTGTATGCCGTCGGTAGAGTCCAAATCATAACTGCGGCGCAGAAAAGAAAGGGAAATCGAAAGACGCGACCAGTGTCGACAAAACCCGCCACAACGAAGTAGCTGCAAATAATGGCGATCAGGATTAGGGTGAATGCGTCCATTCAGGAACGTTGTGTTAAGCGCGTGATGTGGCCTCTACGATCTGCCAAATGGCCTCGGCACGGTCTCTCCAAGTTTGAGTGCGAGCGAAGGACCGTTGGCGCTCATCATCCTCCGAGTCGCGCGGGATTCTTAGCACCCTTTTAACTGATTCAGTGATGGCGAACGAAGATGGGCCGACCGCCACATATTCAGAAAAGCTAGCGACTTGCTGACAGGCGTCGGTCGCAACTATTGGTCTCCCAGACGCCAGATGGTCGAAGAGCCGCATAGGGGAGCAGGCGCGATTCAGCCGAGTGTGTTTGTATGGGATCAACGCGAGATCGAAAGCTCGCATCCAGTCCGGCAGTTCGTGATGGGGACGCGCACCGAGGAAAAAGCACTTAGGGTGTCGTCTTGCGCGATCCCAGTCGCGGCCCGCCAACCGGTCAGAAATTGCACCAATTATTACCACGGTGCCCACCTCCGATAAATCAGCGCAGTCTGCTATAAGCTCGAAATCCAAACGGTGATTGACCATCCCTACTACGCCAACTAGCGGACGACGGAGCATCGGGAAACGACCGATCAATGATTCTATCCTGCCGTCCTTGGGTTCTTCAAGGAATTCCTTCTGGGTTGCATTCGGCGAAACGGTGACTGTAGCCGGATCGATGTCATAGGTTTTGATAGCCCGTCTCGCCAGGCACTCCGATACGAAAAACGAGTGCCGAACCGCCCTGATCGTCTCCGCCTCCTTTTGACGAACCTTGTTTCCCCAACGCTCGTATGCCCCATAATCGTCGGAGCAATAGTAGAACGTTGGAATCGTTCTGCTAAAGTGCTTAGTCAACCGATAATAATGCGGTGTCGTTACCACTAAGCCTGTTATGCGTTCACCTGCCCGTTTGACACGGGAACGTACGGTCCGGCTTATCAGATGCTTCGTCACAATAGACCAGCGGGAAGCCCATCCCGGCGGCAGGACAATATCCTGTTCAATGTACGGCGAGTAAGTAGATACAACTCGCGAATGTGGAATGTCGGACTTCTGGGAGAAGATCCTTCGCGGTTTCAGACCAACGATGGGCGAAAATTCCGATAAAGCTTCAAACGGCCGAAGCCGCCATATTGCATTTACGTCAGCGACCGCGATCACGTTTTGAAGGCAAAAGAGCTACATTCGCGAGCCGCGCGACTCCTTCACCATCCGCTTTGATGCGGGATTTGACACGTCCATCAGTGTCGATATTAAAAAGTTCCCATCCGCATGCTTGCACCGCAAGTACGAGGTCTTTTACCGAGGATCCAGCCTGATAAAGATTTGCAGGGCATAGCTCTATCAGGCCAGCTCTACACCGCATTTCACTCAGCGAACGCTCTGCGCCCTTAATCACATCCGTCTCATGACCTTCCACGTCGATTTTACAAAAGCATGCCGAACCTTCGGGTTGATCTTCCAAAATTGTGTCTATCGTCACAATTTTGACGGGTGTCCCGACGGTTCCTCGATCGGCTCGGCTGTAAGACAACAATCGATTCGTGGCCGGAGACGACGAATCATCGAGGAACTCGGCGGTTCCGTTGAATGCCCCTACAGCCTCAGGACGGACCTCGATGTTTGTTATGTTGTTCGCGGCCACATTCAACGCTAATCGAGCGTTCGTTTGAGGCGACGGCTCAAACGAAAGAACGTGCGTCTTTGGTCTCATCTGGGCTAATGGTAAGCTAACGCATCCTAGATTTGCTCCGATGTCTAATACGACCCCACTCTCATCCGCGTAACGATCGAAATAAGCCAGTTCGCCTGGGGTCGGCATCATCGCCGTTGCTGACCAATATTCGCTAAAATCACGGAAGCCTGATATTTTACTTCCCGTGGGGGTGGTAAGGCTGGGCACGCCTTGGGTCCTTAGCACATGCCAACGAACCCAAGCGCTGGCCATCCTGCGCGTTGTCAGCATCGTCCGCGCATTACGAAAGAGGCGCATACTACCTTTAAATCTGTTATTCACCGGCCGTTCCACCTTGCACGAAGATAGCATCGGCCCAGAGGGGCCCCTGTATTCCACAATATGGGCGAGACACCCCTTTTAGAGCGAAGCCGGAGGCGTGTAGGCGTCTGTAGACTTGATCGAAAGTCGCTGCATACTCGTAATGGGGCACATAGTTTATTTCGAGCAATACGACGCTGGTCGATCTCAAAGTGAGGTCTGCGCCCTTCAACACCTCAAGTTCATAACCCTGAACATCGATTTTGAGTAATCCAATCGGAGATCGAGGGCGAATTACATCGTCAAGTCTTACCATCGGGACTCGGAGTCGTTCCACAGGAAGGAAATCGCCAGTGGAGTAATTTTCGCAAATTCCCTTCACCGCCCTCAGGGCGCCCGACATTTTGGAATTTGCCGCGCAGAAAATCTCTACCTCCCCTTTAGCCCCGCCCACTGCCGCCTGGATCACGTGCGCGTTAGTCACCTCAGCCAAGTTTTGCTTCAGATGTGAGATGCATCTTGGCTGAGGTTCAAAAGCGTAAACGGTGTCTATTCTCGCGACCGTTGCAGCTGCCGCTGTGAATTCGCCTTCGTTTGCACCGACATCTATTAGAGTCCATGGTTCTATTGCCATGCGAAGGGCGCGCGGCCAGAGCTCGAAGTGACATTCGTTGATCGCTCGTTCGTTGGCGACGGTTGGATTTAACCCCAGCGAACGCAATCTAATCCTTTGGCGTCGCTTTTCCACGAACCCGTGAGGAGTAAGTGACCGTAGGAAAGATCTTAGCGAGATCATTTCGGCAGTGAGCGCAGAGCTGTGGTCAAGCGGGATGCATACTCAGCCCAAGTAAATTCCCGTGCCCGTGCGCGAGCTGCACAGGACATGCGAGTGCGGAGCCGTCGATCTCCTACGATGGTCCCTATTGATTCTGCAAGTGCGGTTGAGTCCCGTGCATTCACTATTAGCCCCTCGATCCCGTCTCGAACGACGGAGCCAGCCGCTTCGGTCGTAACGACGGGCAAACCAGCTCCGAGTGCCTCGTAAGTAGCCTCTGCAGATCCCTCGGCTAATGAAGGTAAAACGAACAGGTCAGCTTTCTGGAATTCTGAGCGAATTTGGTGTCGTGGAACTCTCCCAAGAAACGTAAGACAACAACAATCGGGCATATTGCGAATTCTCTCCGTGACACCACCCGCAATACGAAATTCGAATTTTCGCCCAGCGTTAGCAAGTTTTTGCGCAGCCATAGCCAAATAGTGGATCCCCTTTCTGAGCTCAGCCGTTCCTACGAATAAAACCCGCCCAGGTCGCGTCGTCGGCTTTAGTGACAACCACGCGGGGTCGATTCCATAGGGCACTAAAAGTATTCGGTCGGCTGGGACGCCCCAATTCTCGATCAAATCGGACCGCACGAAAGCAGAAGGGCATAGGTAGAAATCGGTATAATCAAAAAGAACATCCTCCGGAATAATTTCCCGTCTGATTGTGGCGCTGTCATAGTTAGTATATTCCCACTCGGGAAATTGGTCCCGCTCTGCCGCCACTATACGCTCGGTGCTAATCAAGATGTAGACTTCAGCTACCGTGGTGATTCCTTTACGTCTCGCTGCGATTGCTAAGTCCGGGAATTCGGTTAACATCGAATATAGATGCGTGGCTTCTCCAAAGCCTGCCCTCACAGCGGCACGTCCTAAATCCGCCGTGAGTCTGGCGTCTTGACGAAAGCGTGCTTCGTCGGAGCTCGCGAACATCCGCCTGAGAACCCAGAGCATATTGGGCAGGAAGAAGGTTTTGGTTCGGCCAACTAACCTCTTAGGTAACTGCCGCTTTGCTATTCTCGTCAACGGTTGAGCGCTGCTGAAGTTGCCTAAAAGCCTGAGAGCTTGTCCCCATCCCACGGTGCCGCAAGCGTCTGTATAGAATCGGTACAACATCCCGGCCTCGTCTAAGATTGCTGGAACAGCATATCCCCGACGAGCGCCTCCTTGGGCAACTACGAACTTCATTTGGCGGGAGGAACCAATATTCTGTGGAGTTTTTGAGCAAGCCTCGCGAAAAGCTTTAGATAAATTCGTTGCGCCGGCGACATGGCAATCAAACGCCGATTCACGAAGAGAACATCGCCATGGCTACGGAAGGACATTACTGTGCACGCAAAGTGTAAGCCCTCCAGCTTCTGTCTGGCTTTTTGGAACAGTTCTTGGTGGGCAAAGCGTTCCTGAAAATCGTGGAATTCAACAGTAATCTGGGCGATCCGCTCTAAAAGGTGTGCCGGGGAATTTTCGATAAAAGGGAATTCCGATCCTTCAATATCGAGTTTTAGCACGTCAATGCGACCAGAGCCAGACTTGGCCAGGACGGTTTCCAAAGAGAAGGTTTTAACCTCAATAGTCTCTGTTTCGGGCTCCGTTGTCGCGCGAACCACGGAGCTGCTTTCCAGATTCTTTTCAAGATAAAATGTTGTATGCCCGTCATCTGCCGCCAGCGCTCCGGAGATTACCGGCCCGATGCCCGAACGTTCGAGGCTTGCGGCTAGTGTGGGATTAGCCTCGATCAGAATACAGCGACACCTAAATTCGCTCTTGAGGATCGCGCTGAACTCGCCGCGATGCGCGCCCGCATCGACCACGACAGAGCGTGAATTCAAAACATCTGTGCGCACATGGTGCCCTCGGATGCTCCTTAGCTTCATTGTGCCGGTATGAAGCGAGCGATCAAGTTCGAAAGGCGTACGCGCAGATCCACTCGCTCTTGATGAGTCAAAACGAAAAGGACGCAGGCAGTTAGGAAGACAGCCCCGCTTGCAGCGGCTACAATGAAAATCCGTACCATGGACGGGCAGTCAGCTAGAACGTGCGAAGTCAAATAAGCAATACCGAGTGCGCCGACTGCCCAAGCAAAGGAAGGTGCGATAACATCCCGCGCGTAATCTAGGAGCGGCATGCGGAGCCTTCTCAACCCTCGATAGGTCGTGTACCAGTGGTTAGTCATGAGAAGAGCCAACAGCGTGGACATCGCCAGACCAAATAAGCCTAGATAGCGAGTGAGAATCAGGGCGAAACCGATCTTCAAAAGTCCGCCAGCGATCGATGAAAAACCGAAGGCCTCGTCATTCGTCGCCCGTGAGCTTGTGGAAAGAATATAACTATGTGCTTCGAGTGTCTCATAAGTGAGGAATAGAATCAAAATCCCGTAGCCAATGAAATTTCCTGGCCCCAGCCAAAATTCGAATAGCGCGCGACCGCTGGTCAGCAAAAAAGCGAAGGCGCAGAGCATGACAAGCATCCCTAGACGCGCGTTTCGCTCGACTAGCTTCCGCACTCCTGCGATATCGCCAGCCTGCCAAAGATGACTAACGAATACAGACGAAGCTAGTCCAAATGTGACCGCCAGAACAGTGATGTTGTGCACGAGGACATACGCCGCCCGGAAAGCGGGAATGTTCTCGGCGCCCTTGCTCGCTGCGATGAAGAATTGATCCGTACTAAATACTAGCGCTGTTCCGAGCGCCGTCAGCCATGCCCTGAACGCGAGCCAAGGCAGACCGCGGAGGGTCTCGCGATTCCAGCGCCCCCTAGTTGCGAAGAGCTCCGGCCGGCGCTGACGCGCAAGCCATCGGGTAAAATATCTCGATGCTAAAGCCCCTGCCGTAGCAATTGAAGCAAGAGTTATAAGCCGCCCACCTGCAAGTACAGCTACAATTTGTGCGCTAAGAGTAGCCGCACTGGCAAAGCTCGCCACTAGAGCGTCCCATCCCACATATCCCACGCCGATAAGGAGACAGTCCCAGATTACGGCCAGGAGATTTAGAGATTGGCTAGCACAGAGGATGGTCCACGCGATCCAAACGGTCGTGTGGCTTACGTGGTGCAGTTCTAGGCCACGCAGATACAAAAATCCGGCCGCCAATGAGATGACAAACACTAGCCCCGCCATCACATAATAGATGCGTTGGCCACTTGTCACAAGATCTGCGATCTCCTGCACAGAATCTTCTGTAAGAGCTGCATCAGGATCGCCTCCACTCTTTCCTTTCGCCAGAGCGATGCGGCGCGTAATGGTGACGCCAATCCCAAAATCTAGAATACCCATCGCCGCCCAACTTTGCCCTAGTAGTAACCACACACCTAATTCTTCCTTTGGAAGATGGCGAAAGAGGACAGGCAGAATCACCAAGCCTAGGAGTATGGCGACGCTGCGACTGAACCAACTTGCTCCTGCACCGAAAAGGACTCGGCGATCGACGCTCATGAACACGATTCAGCCGAGTCAGCACGAGATGCCCGAGCGACCATGGTCATCCAAAGACCAGGAACTCGTCCCGCGCCCGTGATCTTCGTCTCGGAAAAGCCCGCCTCACGCAGAAGCGCTCGTAGGCTCGCGCGACTCCAAAGTTTAATGTGGCCGCCATCCCATAGAGGGCTTGCGTGCTTATCCCAGCCACCACAAAGCGAGATCAGCAGATTCTTGAGGTAGCCGTGATACGGGGTCGTGCAGATGAATGCGCCGCCCGGCCGTAGCGACGCGCAACATCCAGTCGCCCATTCCCGCGGCGCATACAGGTGCTCTACAACTTCAGTGCTAACGACAAGGTCGAAAGGCTGCTCCCCAAGCTTTCTGAGAATATCGTGCTCGGCGCCCATGATCTCGAATCTGCCGTTCGGGTAGTTTTCGCGAGCCAGACCGATCCCCCGCTCGCTGAGGTCGATTCCGACGGTTTTGCATCCGCGCCTAAGGAACTCGCCGCAGGTGAAGCCGTTTCCGCAGCCTACATCTAGGACTCTTGTTCCCGGCTTCAGCTCGCCCGCAAACTCAAACACTTTCGGCAGGAAATGTCGATGCATGTGCGAGGCTTCCGCATTCGCAAAGCCGTAGTCTTGGTACTCAGCGCTCTTCATCTATCCGTGTTTGAAATGCTGAAACGCTGAGATAGAGCAATCAAGAAGTAGTGGGAAAGGGAAAGGTGCGAATGTTCTTTCGGACGTTCATACTTTCAAGCTTTCAAACGACACATCTTTCAAGGCCCAGAAGTCCTGCGAAGCAGGAGAAACGCTGAGACGCTGAGATTCTGCCGTAGCGGATGCCTCCCACCGGCCGGGCTTTCCAACGCTGAAACACTGAGATCAGAGGAACCGTTGCAACGCCTAAAGAGTGATTTCGCTTTGTCGGTGAGAACATCCCGTAGCGCGGTATAGCGCTCGTTCGAGCGGCTAGCCCCGAGACGATAACGCTTTCCGAGATTTTCGACCGAAATTATCGCTCCGCTCATGAGTCGGAGGTCGCCATCTCGTTCTCGATGAATTTGCACATCTCCGCAGCCAACTCATATGCCCGCACCGCCTCTGCCGCTTCCGGTTCAGCGGCGTCTCCAGGATAGCGAAACTCCTGCGCCAAGGGACTCAACTCTTCGGCGTGACGCCGAAACCGTGCAAAACCAGGCTGAGCAGGAATACAAAGGACCAAGAGGTCTTCCAAAGAGTGCGTCTTGGGAAACAAGATTTCACGGGCGGTAAGCCATCCTTTTAATGCCTTTTCCGCAGCCTGCTGGCAGTGATAACTCCCGGTATCCCGGTGACTGTTTCGCCAAAAAGGAGCACTTTAGCGCTTGCCAGGTCGGAGTGCGCTTTCGCCATCCAAGCGCGAGCAAGATCGATCGATTCAGGAGTCATCCGTCGAGAGCAATGCCTTCGCGCAAAACCGTGCTGGAGAGAGAACAAGGAGCCTTTAGCTCCCTCTCCCAGTCCGCACGGGTTAGAACGATGATGTCCTTCGGGACGCGGACATCGCGCACAAAGCCACGTGCTTCGACTGCTCGTTGATAGCGCGATTTTTCGGACTTCGGCACGACAACAAGGAAATCGAGATCGCTATCAGGCCCGGCCTGACCGCGCGCGTGCGATCCGAAAAGATAAACGTAATCTGCCCCG
Source organism: Chthoniobacterales bacterium (assembly GCA_965217815.1). GTDB lineage: Bacteria > Verrucomicrobiota > Verrucomicrobiia > Chthoniobacterales > UBA10450 > Palsa-1392. Next base: position 1,109,062 of record CBDCJI010000002.1, on the reverse strand, counting down.
AGCGCTTCCCGCAAACGCCGGCCGATGACGCGCGCTTCAGATGGTAATGTATCGAGTGTGGCGGGCATTCAGTGAAAATATATCAGACAAACTCGACCTCAATCCGTGCGACGAAATCCCACCTTGAAATCAGGCTCCTGGCCCGGCTCTGCCTTTATCGAATCCAGCGCTTTGAACAGCGCTTGCCTCTCACGCACGCGCCGCCCGAGCACAAATTGGAACGCATCCTCGTCCAAGACCAGACGCCACGCATCGCTCACAAACCTTTCGCTTCCAATTCACCATGCACGCGAAGAGCTTCGTCGAGCGAAACTTTCTTACCGGCGTCCATACGCGCCATGCGCTCCGCGAGCAGCGACCGATATTCAGGATCGTCGCGATGCATCAAGACCGTCAGGTAGGAGGCCGCAAAGAACCGTTCCTCCGCGGTCATCTGATCAAGGGTGCGTTTGATTTCCGCTGTGCTCATGACGCCAAAATTACTGCACCCTCCAGCAGACAGCAAGGCCTTCGACGGAGATGATGGAGTCGGACATTTTGGGGGACGGAGGACGGAAGGCGGAGGTCAGGACTCGGAAGCAGGGCGATGATCGGCGGAGCCGGTCGCCCCTCCGGGCTGTATCGCCCAACGGGCAGGAAGCGAGCCGATAGCGCTTCCCTAACCCTTCGACTGTAACGATCGCGTCGCTCACTATGAGAGAAGCCTTTCGCAACTGCTCTTCAACGCGGGAGCCTTCTGTGAAGCGGCGTCCCAAATAACCGAGGTGTCGACCGCAAAGTAGGAATGAGCGAGAACGTCGCGGAACCCAGCGATCTGAGTCCACGGGATTGACGGCTCCAACGCCGTGAGTTCGGCCGGCAGCGATTTAACCGCTTCGCCAATAATTTCGAACTGACGGATAACTGCGTCCTGCGTTTTTAAATCGTTATGAAATGTAACGAGGTCAAGGTCCGCGATGTAAGCCGCGATTCGCGTGCAGGACTCAATGATGTCGGCCAGCCGTAAGTTCGGGTCACGTGACATCGATAAGATCGCCCTGGATCGCCTCCAGAAAACGTGGCGGACAGGCTGAGCGCGAGAGCAAATCGACACGTGCGTTCAGTCCTTTCTCAAGGCCTGATTTCAGCCCCATGAAGGTGTCGAAGGACGGTGGCTGAGAAAATTCGACCAGGAAATCCCAATCGTTCGCCGTTTGTCCGTGCGCAGCAGCGCGAGAACCAAAAAGCCACGCTTGTTTGACTGGGAAATGCGACCATTGTTTTCGTAAGACGGGGATCGCGGTCTCGAGTGACGATGGTGAACCCTTGGAGTTCGTGGCGCTCATTACTTTAGTATGGGTGCGTCGCGGCGGAATTGCAAAGCAGGCGCGTGCCCAGACTCGATCAGGCTCGCGACGGGTAGGGCGCTACCTTCTCGTTTTGGTCGCTTCCAACAGTCTCACGGCCCGAATCGACTTTCCGCTCCACGAAAAGCTCCCGAGCACGAGCACGTCCATCACTTTGGAGAAGTAGAAAGTGGAAAGTCGAAAGTAGAAGGTTCGGAAACGGACCGAGGATCTTGAGCGCTTCTCGCCCTCTCGATGTAAAAACTTCCGAGTACCAAAACGTCCATGCTGGTGCGGAGGAAGCAGGCGAGCGCTTCTTCGGGTTTGCAGACCACCGGCTCGTTTTCGTTGAAGGAGGTGTTGAGCACGAGCGGGACGCTCGTTTGAAAGTAGAAAGTAGAAATTAGAAGGTGGAAAAGGGGGTTGATCTCGCGGTGGACGGTTTGGAGGCGGCCGGAGCCGTCGGCGTGGCAGACCGCCGGAAGCAACGCGCGTTTTTCTTCTTTGATTTGGAAGACTTCCATCATGTAGGGGACGTCGTCGTCCTGCTCGAACCACTCGGCGACGTGCTCGCGCAGGATGGAGGGGGCGAACGGGCGGAAGCTTTCGCGGCGTTTGATCTTGGCGTTCAGGATGTCTTTCATGTCGGCCCGGCGCGGGTCACCCAGGATCGACCTGTTTCCCAACGCACGCGGACCCCATTCCATCCGGCCCTGGAACCAGCCGACCACTTTGCCGTCCGCGATCGCTTGCGCGGTGCGGTGACAGAGGGTGTGGGAATCGGAGATCTCGGACAATTGACATCCCACCTCAGCGAATTCGCTTCGCTTCGGCTCCAGGACTTTCCAGCATTCTTCATCGGAAAATTCGGGTCCGAGATAGGGAGTGAAAGGAGAAGTAGAAAGTTTGAAGTCTAAAGTAGAAGGACGAGAAGCTGACATCGGAGAGCTGGAGGCCAAGCCAGAGGTCGGAGAGCGGAGGTCTGATGTCGGAGAGCGGAGAGGAGCAGAGGCAGGCGGAGCGCCCGCCCTACAATTGCTGACCTCTGGTCTCCGGCTCGTTCGGATGGAATCTTTCGGCGGGCGAATGGCGCCGCCGAGGTTGGCGGCGACCATGGCCGCGGCGCCAATCGCGCCGCCGGCGTCGCCCGCCGCGGCGGGGAGATACATCTTCTTGAACGGTGTCTTGAGATAGACTTTGCCGTTGGCGACGGAGTTCATGGCGCAGCCGCCGGACAAGGCAAGATTGTCGCAGGGATGATGGGAATGCAGACCATGGAGCAGGGCGATGAAGGCTTCTTCGTACATCGCCTGGGCGGATCGCGCCAAATCCTTGTGCTTCTGCTCGAGCGGCTCCCCTTCCAGGCGCTCTTGCCCCAGGAGTTTCTCGATCTTGCGGCTGTAGAGAATGCCCACTTCCGGAGCGCAATCGTTCCAACTGTAGGAGACGTTGTCGGTGTGATGCCGGAAATACCGGAGGTTCAGGCGAAAGGTCCCGTCTGCCTTCACTTGCACCAGCTCGCGCATCTCATCCAGGTAGCTCGGCTCGCCGTAGGGAGCGAGGCCCATGACTTTGTATTCGTCGCCGTAATGCGGGAACCCGATGAACTGGGTGATGGCGGAGTAGAAAATGCCTAACGAGTGTGGGAAGTAGACGCGCTGGTCAATCTCGATGCGGCCTCCCCCGCCCCAGCCCAACGCGGTGCTGGCGAAGTCGCCAAAGCCATCGACGGAGAGACAGGCCGCTTCTTCGAAGCCCGAGAGCAAAACCGCGGAGGCCAGGTGCGCGAGGTGATGCTCGACATGGTGCACCTGTGCCTTGAGCGAAATGCCGTAAGCCTCTTCGATCGTCTCAGCGATGGAAGAGGCGCTCCGGATATTCTGGATCTTCTGCCACATGAGGCGCGGATCGGGTAGATGGGCGACGACAAAGCCGAGCCGGCGCCAGTTGTTTGCGCCCGGTTTGCGATTGATCGCGATGTGATCGACGTCGGCCAGGGTGGCGCCGGCTTCGCGCAGGCAGTAGTCGATCGCCTGGGTCGGCAGTCCGGCCCAATGTTTGATCCGGCGAAAGCGCTCTTCTTCCACGGCGGCGACGAGGCAGCCGTCCTTGAGCACGCACGCCGCGGAGTCAGCGTGGTAGGCGTTAAGGCCGAGGATTAGCATTTAAAGAAAAAGGCTGAAATCCTGAGACGCTGAAAATCTGAAATCAGAGATCAGAGGACTGAGGGCGGAGGGAGAAATGGGGAGGAAAAGCTGAAAACCTGCCGTAACGGCTCGCCTTAGCGAACGGCCGGGCTTTCAAATTCTGAGATTCTGGAACGCTGCCGTAACGCAGCCGAAGGCGAGCGAGGTCGGGCTTCGCCGTAACGGATGTGAAACAACGGCCCGGGCTTTCCAAGCCCGTTCGTTCGGAACGACCCCGCTCCGGAAACGTCGCTAGCGAGAGAGCAGCATCAATCAGCGTATAGCCAAAACGTTCGGCAGCTCGTGGGTCATCGAACGAGATGTATCTGACAATCTCTTCAAGGTCCTGGATGGCTCGTGGCGAGATTATTACCTGACAATCCATGAGGGGATCATCGCCCGCACCTCCTCGGCCGGCACGCCTTCGCCACGCTCCAACTGCTCAAAGCCTTCGCGCACCGCCGCAATGAAATCAATTTCACGGGCGATCTCTTTCAGCGGCAGATCTTCGGGCAGCTTCCTAATCAGGTCGATGGCGATGTCCCTGTTACTCATGGTGTGAATGTCTCAAAGAACCTCTCTAAAGGCAAGATGCCTTCGCGAATGCAGCGATTCCCGCTTCTCATCAGGGCCGGTTTGCAGCATGTTAGCTGAAACCTAAAACACTGAGACGCTGAGATGAATCTTGCCCGATACGACAACCTACTAAAACGCTGAATGGAGCTAACCGCGACATAGACGAAGCCCCGCAGGGGTGAGCGGCCCAGTGAAAACTGAGAAGCTGAAATGGAGCTAAGCAAATACGACAATGCTGATTTTGACCGCGGGGTACCGCGCTGGAAAGAGGCGCTTTGGACGGCGGTGGCCTGCCTGTTTTTCCGCAATCCCCTGCCCTGGCCATTTCCAAAGGCTGAGACTCTGAAAAACTGCCGTAACTCCGATGGGTTTCGCGAGTGGGCGGATGCGAAGCAACTCCGAAGTCCTTCGCGAGCGGGCTGGCCGGGCTTTCAAAGGCTGAGATCAGAGGGCGTGGGGAAAAAACTGAGATGCTGAAATGCTGGGAGAGGGCGACCACGGATTACACGGATGACACGGATGGGGAGATGCGGAGGGACGAGGGTTGTGGCGTGCGGTGTCCTCACCGCAACGACCGGGTGAAAATGGTAGGGGCCAGAGATCAGATGTCCGGGGCGGATCGGAATGCGGAGCAAGTTCTCGTTTTACGAGGTCGTCAGGGACCCGACGGAACGGGTCCCTCCAGGTGAGGGAACTGGGCAGGCGAACGCGCCCGCCCTACAATTGGCTACGCGGTGGCAATTCCGCCGTCTTCCCCTGGCGGAGAACCGTTCACAAATAACCGCGAGGCTGTAGTCTCGCCCCTGAAACTCCCCGCTCGCGCTCGGGGATCGGGGACGGGACAGAGCCCGTCCCTCCAGGCCCCGGGCATGCTGCCGCCCTTGGTGCAGCCCCGAGGATTTTCGGGACAGCATTCTTCCGTGCTGAGATGTGGTGCCGGCTCAGGGAGCGGGTGGAAACGGCTGGGGAGAACACATGGTGGGTGCCTGGTGGGGTGGTGTGTAGCGAAAAGCGACTTTGGCAGCAAGCTATTTGTGGGGAAAATCCTGAAACGCTGAGATGCTGAAAAGCTGAGAACGGAGGACAGAGGACAGCGATCAGCCAACGGTTAACGACTAACCGAGAACCGAGAACCGAGAACCGCGCCGCTGTGCGGCGCGCCGTTAGCGCGGGCGCCTCGGATTCACGGGCAGGACGCGGGCGGTCTCGATCTCGACTTCGCGGTCGTTCCCGAGGAGTTCGAGGAGAATGGCGATGCGCTGCCGGCCCGGGATCACCCGGGTGACGAGCACTTTGAGTCCGCGCAGCGGTCCTCCGGTGATGATGACGTCGCTGCCCGGCTGCGGGTCGGCGGCGATCTCGATGGTTTCATCGGCGGCGACCAGGGTGCGCAGCTCGGCGATGAGGGTTTCCTCGAGCGCGGCCGGCCGATCGCCGAAGTGGACGATGCTGGCGACGCCGGGGAAAGCCTGGATCTGGCGGCGTTGAGCAAAGTAATCGAACCGGGCGAAGAGATAGCCGGGAAAGAGGGCTTCATTGGCCCAGATGGGGCGGCCGGCGCGCATCCGGCGAAAACGGATGCGCGGGGCAAAGACTTCCACGCCCGCTTCGCGCTGGAGAAATCCGGCGACTTTGCGTTCCTGGCGGGGGGCGGCGTGGAGGGCGAACCAGTTCAAGGGAAAGTAGAAAGGCTAAAGGAGAAAGTAGAAAAGGGGAAGATGGGCTTCTTTACATTCGTGGGCAAGTAGCCGTAATCCAGACGCCGCCACGAAAATCAAAGGAAAGTAGAAAGGTTAAAGTAGAAAGTAGAAAAGGGGAAGATGGGCTTCCTGACTTGTGGGGAAGGCAGGCCTACTCCTTAAGCTTTTTCCCTATGGTGGTGAAGATGGCGAGCAGTTCGGTGGCCTCCTGAAGCGCGGCGGTGGCTGCGCCCGGCCTGAGGATTTTTGATTCGACGAGGATCTCCAACCAATACTGTGTTTCGGACGCCTCTTTTTGAACGGTACCTATCTTGTTGGCGAAATCTGCCCGGGAGACTCCACGATTGGCTTCGCGGTAATTGGCGCCCATAGAAGTGGCAGAACGAAGCAACTGGCGAGCGATGACCTCGGCGGCAAGAGTACGAGGAAAGCCTGATACCAGCTCGATCACGACCAGCGCGAAGCCCTTAGTGCGAGGCTCAAGATTCTTTTCCATTATTCCTCATTTCTACTTTCTACTTTGAAAGCCCGGCCGTTGCTACGCATCCGTTACGGCTACTTTCTACTTTCTACTTTCTACTTTCTACTTTTCGAGAGGCGGTAGCCGGTCGCGGTATTTCGCGATGAGAGCCGGCAGGCGCCGGGCGCTCCAGAAACGCGGGATGAAGACGCGCGGCTGGGCGAACGAGCGCAGGAGCCAGCCGACGTAGTATTTGTCGGCCCAGTTCGGGATGCGGACCTGATCGCCGGTGAGAAAGCCAATGGCCGCGCCAATGCAGTGGATGGCCGGCCGGTAATCGAGGTTTTCGAGGAGGTAAAGTCCGAGCTGATCCTGAATGCCGCCGCCGACCGCGATGACGATGTGGCGGGGTCGCTCTTGCCTAACGAGGGTAAGAAGGGCTTCGTCCGCGACCGGGCGGGAGTAGCGCGGCGCGATGTAGATTTCCGGGGAGCGCGCGCGCCCCCGCGTGCTGGCCACGGCGTCTCGCTGTGGCGAACTTTCGGCTGCCTCGATTGTCTCCTCCGAGCCGGCATGCTGATCGGCGGGGCGCCGATCAGAGCACGCGAGGCGCGTGCGCTCCCCGGATTGAAAACTGCCTTCCCCTGTCGTCTGTCCTCCGATCTCTCTCTTCTGCCTTCTGTCCTCTTGAGGCCGGTCGGTGGGGCTTGACTCAGTCGAGCCGGATATTTGATCCACGGACGACACGGAGGTCGTCCCTCCAGCCAGGAACGCCTGCAGCTTCTGGCGGGAGGTTTCGGTGGCGACGACCCAGAGGACCGCGCCGGGTTCGCGGACGGATTCGTGTTCGAGCAGGCGTTTGACGTGTTCCAACCCGGAGATACGGGGGACGCGCTCGCCGGTGAAGAGTTTCCAGAGCAGGACCATGAATCCGCTATCGGCGATGGCGAGATCGGAGGCGAGGAGGGCGCGCCGGTAATCGGGGTCGCGGCAGAGATTGATCATGGACGGGGCGGCGGGGGCGACGAGGAGTCCGCCGGTGCGGGTGATCTCGGCGACGGCTTCGCGCGAGGTGCCGCCGAAGAAGTCAAGGCCGAGGATGCGATGGGAAGGTAAAGGCAAAGTAGAAGGGCTAAAGTAGAAAGTAGAAAGTAGAAAGTAGCCGTAACGGATCGCCTTGGCGAACGGCCGGGCGGTGTCCTCACCGCAGGGGCTTTGCAGAAACAACCACGGATTACAAAAATTACACGGATGGGAATTTGGACAGGATTAACGGGATTTTTGGATTTGGGTTGCCTCCCGACCATCTTGTGCCAACCGCGGATTACGGAAGTTCCACGGACAAGAAATAGGCAGGCAAAGAGGGGGTGACCGCGGATGGGACGGGAGCGGTTGTAGTGTGCGGTGTCTCACCGCAAGGGAGTTCAGAAATGCAGATATAACCGCGAGCCTGTTAAGCTCGCTCCTTAAGTCCGCGCTCGCGCATCATCGAGGACCCGACGGAGCGTGTCCCTCCATTTTTCCGCAAACTGGGCAGGCGGAGCTCCGAATGTGTTCGCGAGCAGCCGCCCGCCCTACAATTGGGCGCTTTCAAAGCGCTGCTCCCTGGTGCGGATAACCATTAACGAATAACCGCGAGCCTGAGGCTCGCACTCCGCGCCCGCGCATTATCGGGGACGGGACAGCGCCCGTCCCTCCAGGAAACTGGGCCGGCGCAGCTCCGAATGTGTTCGCGAGCAGCCGCCCGCCCTACAATGGGTCTTTTTCCTGGGTTCCTCGCTTCTTGATTGATCGGGCCGCTTCGCGTCCGGCGCGCAGATGCAGCGTGAGCGTCTCGGCCTCCTCCAGCCATTCGAGCTTTTCGCGGAAGGTGCTTTGCAAGCCGAGCAGCAACGTGTGCCGACGCGATCCCTCAAAGGTGCACCACTCCCATCCAGGATGAGCGTAGAGTTCTTCTCTGGTCATCGGCATTCGCCAGAGGCTCACTCTGGCGCCTCTTCAGCAGCACGCAGTGCACTCCATTTTTGCTGTTCTCTCGAAGCGCGCAGATGCAGCGTGAGCGTCTCGGCCTCCTCGAGCCATTCGAGCTTTTCGCGGAAGGTGAGTCGACGATCCAGAATGCGATCGAGTTCGCGGCTTCCCTCCGCTGTCCCCCATTTCCAGTCGGGGGCGATGGGTTGGTTTTCGGTCATCGCGCCCTTTTCAGTTCCTCAATATCAATCAAATCCTGCGGCCGGCCAGCGGTTCTTTTCATCTCCAAGAGCGTCTCGAAGGAAACCACGCGCGCGCTGACCCCCGCACACACTTCCAGGGAAGGCGCCGCCGCAGCTTCAGTGAGAAAGTCGAATGGCTCGTAAACAAAAATATCCACCGGGGTGCGTCGATGCTCGTCGCTCCAAAGTTTGAGGACAATCATGCCTTTTTCCTGACGCCATTTCTCCCGCGTGGCGGCATCGGCAAACTCCTCCGGTTGGGCCGGAATCGACATGTGATAGCCAATCGCTCGCAAGGTGTCCAATCCGCGAGTGGCATTTTCAGGGTCGAGCGCCAGCACGATATCCACGTCGCGCGTGAGCCTAACGAACCCATGCGCATTGACGGCGAGGCCGCCGACGATGAGGTATTGCACCTGCGCGTCGTTGAGGGCGCGGACGATGACCTCGACGCTGCGGACTTCCATTGGGGGAATGATGCTGCCGTAACGGATGCGAAGCAACGGCCGGGCTTTCCAACGCAGAAAACTGAAATACTGAAAAAAGCGCGGAGCAGAGGACGCGTGGGGATGGGGGGTCACTTTTGAAATGCTGAGACGCTGAAAATCTGAGAAACTGGAATTAGAGGGCAGAAGGGGGAAACGCTGAAAACTGCCGTAACTCCGAATGGTTTCGCGAGTGGGCGGATGCGGCAGGCCGGCTTCTGCTCGTACGGCGACAGCTCGGAGAGGCTTTCAAACGCTGAAAAATCAAAGACGGAGGATACAGGACAGCGATCGGAGGACAGAATCTCGGACCGCGCTACCCTTCGATTAGGACTGCTGCTCCCGGCACCATCCGAGGGATCGCCACCAGCATCTTCGGGATCAGCGGCAGGAGATCGGGCAATCGATTCGACGGCGCACGCACGATCAGGAGGCCAATGGAGTATTTCGCCAAATGCTGCTGGGAAGGAATGCTCTTATCCATCGTAATAAGCACATCGAATTCGCGCTGCGCCCGGGTCAGCAGATCTCCGTTTTTCAAACGCTGCCAGCCTTTCTCCCGGACGGTCGCTGTCCCTTCCAGCGACAGATGTTGTTGCAGTTTGACCGGAAGGCAGGCGTCGATCAGGACACGCATTCGGCTTCGCGCAGGATGATGGCCTTGGAGGCTTCCAGGACCGCGACCACCTGTGCAGGCGCGACGTCGGGAAAGCTCTCGATGAATGCCGTCACCGAATCACCCGCCTCCAAATAATCGAAGAGATTCCGAATCGGGACACGCGTCCCCGAAAACACCGGAATGCCACCAAGTATTTTGGGATCGACGGTGATGTCTTTCATGAACAAATGATAAACTCGACCCTCCGGAACGGCCAGCACGATCTTGTCATCCCGTTCGGACGATGACACCGATAACCATTAACAAAGAACCGCGAGGCTGTTAGTCTCGCCGCTTGCAATCCGCGCTCGCCCAGATGCCCGCTCCGCGGTGTTCCGATTCGAAATCCCGACCTCGGTTCGCTGCCCTCCTCCTGGCGGCGACGCTCGCGTGGCTCTGGTTCTTCCTCTGCCGGCAATTGAGCTACGAATGGTCGGCCAACGAACAATACAATTACGGGTGGTTCGTGCCCTTCTTCGCCGCCTTCCTCTTCTGGCTGCGCCTTGAAGACGCGGGGCGTCTTCAAGGCGGTTATCGGTTATTGGTTAAGGGTTATTCGGTTGGATCCTGCGCAGCCCCGATAACCAATAACCAAATACTAATAACCATCGGAGCGATCAGCGCCCTGGCGCTGATCGCTCCGATCCGCCTCTTCGAGGTGGCGAATCCGGACTGGCGTCCCCTCTCCTGGGCGCACGCCCTTGCGGTCGTGGGTTATTCGTTGTGGGTGATTGGTTATTGGTTCCGACCTGGTGGAAGCCTGTCGGCCGAGTCACGCGGGAAGCCTGATTTCCATTTCAACTGGGCGGCGGTGCGGCATTTTGCGTTTCCGGTCTGCTTTATTCTCGTGGCGGTGCCCTGGGTGACGCCGATCGAAGGTCCGCTGGTGCAGGGCCTGATGCGGATCGTTGCCTCGATCGCGACGGAAACGCTGGCGCTTTTCGGCATTCCCGCGCAACTCGAGGGCAGCCTCATCCGGGTCAACAACGGTGTCGTGGGAGTAAGCGAAGCGTGCAGCGGGGTGCGCTCCCTGCAGACTTCGCTCATGATCGGCCTGCTTTTCGGCGAGCTGAAACGGCTCACCATCGCGCGACGCGGGGCGCTGGTCGGAGCGGCCCTGGCCATTGCTTTCGTGGCCAATTGCGGACGCGCCTTCTTCTTGGTCTGGATCGCGGCAACGCAGAACCTGGCCGCGGTCGAGCGCTGGCACGACCTGGCTGGCTACGCCATCGTCGGCGCGGTTTTCGTGGGCACGGTCGCGATCGCGAGTGCGCTCGCGAAAACTCCGGGGAGCGCACGCGCCTCGCGTGTTCTGTCCGGCGCCTCGCCGGACAGCCCGAGCCACGGGAGATCAGACCCCGGAGAGCAACGGGCGGAGAACCCAAGCGACCTAAAGAAAGAAGGCCGACCGACTTTCACCCGCGACAACCGCCCCTCGGAGCGTCGAACCGAGCTGGAGGCGGCGGGCGCTGTCCGGCGGGGCGCCAGCCAGAACACGCGAGGCGCGTGTGCTCCCCGGATTCCGCATTTCCCCCTATCTTTTCTACTTTCTACTTTAGCCTTTCTACTTTTGACGGAGACTTCCGTCACCGCCTGGTATGGGTGGCACGAGCGTAATTTTGTAGCGACAACGCGCTGGAGCGTGCGCTGGCCGGAAGGCGCCCCCGGCTTTCGCGAGCAACCTATCGACAACAACGTCCGCAGCACCTTGCGTTACGACGCGGGCCGGGAAGCGAGCTGGATTTCCGACCTAACGAGTGCACCTAACGAACAAAGGACGGCGACGCGCTGCACCATGTTCTTCTTCCGTTGGGAGCCGGGCTCGGCCAGCATCCTGCGGGCGCGGGCGCACCGGCCGGACATCTGCCTGCCCAATACCGGCTGGCGCATGACCAGCGACGACGGGGTCCGCCGCTACGCGGTCGCGCCCGGGTTCGCCCTACCTTTTCGCCATTTCCGCTTCGTCCGGGAAGTGCCGGGTGCGCCCAAGGCCTTCGCGCAGGCGTTTTTCTGTCAGCGCGAAGATCGGGTGCCCCCGAGCGGCCCCGACCGCTTCGACGCGACCGCCGGCCAGACGGGCAACTGGATGCGCGGCGATCGGGTGCGAGTGGTGCGGGAGGGATTGCGCAACCAAGGCCAGCAAGTGCTGGAATTGGTGCTGCTCACGCCTCACGAGATCGGGAACGACGAGGCGGAAACAGAGTTCGCGAGAATGCTCCCGCGCTTGATCACAGCCGAATGAAATTCGAACGCCGGAATGTTGACCGGCCGTGGCGCGAGGTCGAACCGGAGGAAATCTGGAAGCAAGCCGTAACGCAGCCGGAGGCGAGGCCGGGCTCTCAAACCAGGAACTTGAAACGCAGCGCGAAGGAGGGACGACCGCCGTGTCGTCCACGGTTCGAACCCCTCCAGGGCCCTCTGCTAGGTTGAGGGAGTTAAACCAGTTCGAAAATTTGACTGCCAAGCGCATTCCGATCACCGCGAGCGCCGTAGCACAGGCATCTTGCCGGTGGGGCGATCGGGCGTCTCGCCCGGCAGTTGCGGCGCGGGGAGAAACACCGGCGAGACGCCCGGCGGCCCCACAAGCGAGATGCCTGTGCTACAGCCCGCGACGTCAATACCAAACCCGCACCCGGCGGCGGCGGCGCTTTTTGTAGAGCCAGCGCGGCAAGAAGTGCTCAAGCCAATGCGGGAGATGCATCCCTCACCATCGGATGCTCACGCCGGAGCGCAAAGTGACATTGCTGTTAATCTTACGGGCCTCCCGAATTCCACCCGCGCGACCTACGTTCCTTCCAAATTCATTCCGCGTTCCGCATTCCGAACTCAGCATTCTTCCCCTGTCACCAAAACGTCACTAATAAAATGCGGAAAAAGCTTGCCAACCGCGCTCGCGCCCGGAACACTCGTTTCGTCCCAATTCGACCAATGCAGAATCGAGCAGACATGTCTTCCCTCTCGTCCCGCCATTTTCGAACGCACACCGGAAACAGCGAAAGTCGCAGACGGACCGGTAATCCCGGCCCTCGCTTAGCCGCTTCACCCTTCTGCTCTGTGAGAATGCGAGGTATCGTGCTTTCTTTCGCATTTATACTGTCCTTGGTGGTCTCAGCGTCTGCGGCACGGATTGCGGCATGGGACTTCACGGGAGAAGATAATGTCGCAACCTCCGCAGCGGAGGTTTACGACGCGCATCTGGATAGTTCACCCCTCTTAACGCGAGGTGCGGGAGCTCCGGCAAGTTCTGGAGGGAACTCGTTTCGGACGACGGGCTTCAAGAACGATGGGATTTCGACCGCTAATACCGATTATTTTCAATTTACCTTGTCTGCTTCTAATGGATTTGCGTTGTCCCTTTCGACTATCGACGGCAGAGTTAAGGGCACCGACACTTTTTCTCCCGCGAGTGTCCAGTTTGCATATAGCCTTAATGAGACAAGTTTCACGCTAATTGGATCCGCCCAGACCATTACAGGCTTTGGTGGAACGAATGGGACCGCTCTGACTCAGATTAACTTGTCGAGCATTTCTGCATTGCAAAATGTCCCTGCTCAAACCACTGTCACTTTCCGCTTTTACGCCACCGGTTCAACTTCTACTGGTGGTTTCGGCTTCTATTCTAACGAGCTGGGAAGCTATGGCTTGGATATTGGCGGGACGTTAACTGCTGTCCCCGAACCGACGACTTTAGTCGGAGGACTTCTCGCTGTTGGTGGAATCTGCTGGCACCAACGGCGGCGTTTCGCTGGCTTGTTAAAATCGGCCAACGCGTAGAAGCTTCGCCGACTTTTGTTTTTGCGACTCTCGATTCCGCAGTCAGAGCTTCAAGGAAACCGCGATCTTACTCCGCCCGAGAACCTACAAGCGAAGCGATTTCGTCGGAAGGTCTTTTTCGCACTTCTGTTGGCTGCGGCACTGATCCTCGGCCTGTTTTGGTTAGCCCCGCACGCCGAGCGAGCAATAAAGAGTTGGCAGGCACGACGTCTCGCCCACGAGTCGTTCTCATTGATCGAGCGCGCTCAGTGGAACGATGCATTTGCCAAAGCGCGGGACGCACTCATCATTTGTCCGTCTGAACCTGAGGTATGGCGTGCTGTCGGGAGAATTTTTTCTCGAACGGGCCGAGGGGGCGATGCGTTGGAATGGTGGCTGAAACTTAATAATGCGGGACAACTGACCTCGGAAGACCGCCGCGAATACGCTACCGCCGCGATTTCTGCCGGTGAATGGAAAATCGCTTCTTCCCAAGTCGACTATCTGCTTGGGACGACGCCGAGCCCGCCGGCCGGGGATTTGCTCCTGGCGGGACAGCTCGCGGTTGCCCAACGAAACAACCCGCTTTCCTTAAGCTTGGCCGAACGAACGATGAACCATCTTCTGGTCAAACCCGAACAGTTAGTGGCTGCTGCGGGACTGGTTTTCTCCACCACGAGCGTCAATTCCCAATCGTATGCGCGCGCCTGGCGCCGCGTTGTTCACTTAGCTCGCAACACGACGGCTCCGGGATCGTTGGAGTCGCTCGACTTGCTGGCGCACCACATTTCGCCAAGGAAACCTTTTCCCGGGACGGATTCGTTATCTGCCCATTTGGAGGGATTTCCTCTGGCAGACGATACAATCTCGCGCAACGAGATTGCCGCAGCTTTGGCAAAACACCCCAAGTCGGGTCTTGGCGAGCAACTGCTGGCGTTGGATATACGTGCTCAAGAAGCCCCTCTCCGAATCGATGAAATTATCGCGGAGGCCGTCAAGCGCTTTGGAAAGGGTGATAAAGAATCTCTGGGTGTTCTGGCGGGATGGCTAAATGCGCATGGCAGATTCGAGACCACCCTCGGCCTCCTTCCACTCGACCGCGCGCTGCGCCAGGCAAATCTATTTCTCCGGCGCCTGGATGCTTTGGCCGGCTTGGGCCGCTGGAATGAAATTGCAGGCCTGCTGAGCGCTGAACGCTTTCCGCTACCTCAATTCAGTCAACACATGTACCTCGCTTCCACTCGCCAAAAACTCGGGGAAGCCATCGCCGCCAGGAACGAATGGAATCGTGCCTTGGAAGCAGCGAACGATAAGGAGAAGTTCTCGGCGCTAGCAGCCTACGCGGAGGCCTCGGGCGCTCCAGACATCGCTAAAGCTGCGTATTCATCTGTTATCAAACTCGCGCCTCACGACAGGCAAGCCTATCTCGGCGAACTGCGTGTTGTAAAGAGTTTGGGGGAAACAGCCGCTGCGTACGAGTTGGCAACGAACTGCGTGAGATTGTGGCCTAACGATGAAACTATTCGCCTCGATAAATTGTATTTGAAACTCTTGCTTGGAGCATCATCCGGTGAAATCAAGGAAACCGAAAAGGAAGCTTCCGTAGCCTTTGCTCAAGATCGATCAAACTGGACCGTGCGAGCGACCTTAGGATTGGCTCGATTGCGTCTAGGTCAAGTTACTCCGGCCTTGAAAGCCTTCGCTGGCACGAGTCCCATAGAACCGAATGAGATTTCCCCCGGGGCCCTGGCGGTGCGCGCTGCTGTGCTCGCCGCGAATGGTTGGAAGGAAGAGGCGAAAACCGATGCGGATAATCTGGCTGCCGCAAAGCTTCTTCCGGAAGAGCGGGCACTCATTGCGCCGCCCTAAAAGAGACGGGGGAATCGGAATGAGTCAGGAATTTGCCCTTCACGTTTCGCTCGGAGAGTGGACGCAGTGTTCACTTTTGCGTCTTTTTCTTTCGATTTCAGAAGGGGATCGAGCAAGCTAGAAGCTCGCCCCACCTTCTGACATGCTGAAGGAATGAACTCCACTCTTACTCGCCGCGAAATGCTTCGGCTGGGGACGGCCGGGGTGGTCGCTCTCGGGGTTTGGCCGCGGCGCTTGTGCTCGGCCCCGACCACGGCACCGAAGGGCTTCACTTTTATCGCGGTGAACGATTTGCACTTCGCTACCGCGGAGTGCCGGCCGTGGTTCGATCAGGTGGTGGCGCAGATGAAGCGGAGGGCGCCCGAGGCGGAGTTCTGTTTGCTGGGGGGCGATCAGGCCGATGCGGGTATGCCGGAGCAGTTGCTCGGGGTGCGGGAGGCTTTCGCCGGGCTCGGTATTCCGGTGCATGCGGTGGTGGGGAATCATGATTACCAGTCGGATACGGATCGCGCGGCTTACGAGGAGATTTTCCCGGGCCAGATCAATTACCGCTTCGGGCATCGGGGCTGGCAATTCCTCGCGCTCGATACCACCCAGGGCACGCAGTCGCATTGGACGGTGATCCCGCAGCAGACGTTTGACTGGCTCGGGGCGCAGTTGCCCAAGCTCGATCGCCGCCAGCCGACGATCGTGTTGACGCATTTCCCGCTGGGCAAGGGCGTGCTCGGCCGGCCGCTCAATGCCGATGCGTTGCTCGAAGGATTGGGCCGGCTCAATCTGCAGGCGGTTTTGAGCGGGCATTACCACGGATTTACCGAGCGTCACTTCGAGCATGCGGCGCTGACGACGGATCGCTGTTGTTCGCGCATTCGGGATAATCACGATGGGACGAAGGAGAAGGGCTGGTTTCTTTGCCGGGCGGTGGCGGGGAAGGTGACGCGGGAGTTTGTCGAGTTCCGAGGGTGAGAGGGGAATGACGAAGCTCGAATGACGAAGTCCGAAGGAATGTCGAATGATCAAATGACGAAGGACGGGAAGAAAAATGCTGCCGTAATGGCGTGAATCAAATCAATCTTGGATTCGCGGACGGGACAGCGCCCGTCCCTCCAGGAAACGGGGCAGGCGGAGCGCCCGCCCTACAATTTTCAGCATTTCAGCATTTCAGTTTTTCAGCATTTCCTCCTCCCTTGCTTATTCTTTAAAGCGGGCGAGTGTGCAGCTTCTTGGATTAAGTTCTGTTCTGTTCGTAGTGCGGTAGATCGTCAGGTGAGATTCCTCATTGGTGATTCTTGAAACCCGATTCCCGGGAACGGCTTTGTAGCTCGCAGGTCATTGTTCCAACAAATCACACATGAAATTATACGTAGGAAATCTCTCTTTTGAGACCACTGAAAACGATCTGCGCGATCTCTTCGCGCAACATGGCACCGTCACCGACGTGGCCATCCTCAACGACCGCGAAACCGGCCGCTCCCGCGGCTTCGGCTTCGTCACCATGGGCGACGCGACCAGCGCCAACGCCGCCATCGAGGCCTTCAACGGCAAGGAAGTCGGCGGCCGTCCGCTGACCGTGAACGAAGCGCGTGCGCGCGAAGAACGCCCCCGTCAGTTTGCCGGCGATCGCCGGTAGTCATTTTGCCGGCTGGCGTCCATCCGGGCGCCGGCCGGCTTTTTTTTAACTCACATGGCTGTAGACCCAAGGAAAGCGATCGAGATCGAAGGCAAAGTGCTGGCCGTGCTGGCCGGGACGATGTTTCGAGTGCAATTGGCGAACGAGCATGTCGTGCTCGCTCATATCTCGGGGAAAATGAGAAAACGTTTTATCCGGCTGACGACGGGCGATCGGGTGCGGCTGCAGATGTCGCCTTACGATGTGGATAAAGCCCGGATCGTTTACCGCCTCGCGTAGCGCTGGAGGGACGACCTCTGTGTCGTCCTCGTGGGTAATTGGAGTGATGGAGTAGTGGAGTGATGGGGTGATGGGGGTGTCGTCCTCGTGGTCGAAAGAATCGATTACGAGCACTGGCGCGCTCGTTTTGGGGCAGGGCCCCGCAAGATTTTTATTGACCCTGCTGGGTTGGCCTGATTTCCTTCTTGTTCCAACCTCCAACTCCCGATGCCCCCGAAAAACGATCCCTACGCCACCCGCCATGCTCGCTGGGTTGATGTCGTGCTCTGCCTGTTGACCGTGGCGCTGCTGTTGGTCGTGCTCCTGACGGCGCCCAAACGACGGTCGGATCGCGCTCAGCGGGAGCGTTCGCCCGCGCAGGATCAGCTCGCGGCGCATTAGCGCCCAACCGTTTCCTTCTCCCTGTAGAAGTAGACGCTTCGCGGAGCGGGAGCGCTAAGTGGCGCGAGCTTCAAGCTTGCGAGTTTCCGCGGGTTCACCCGCGCAGAAGGATCGGGCAAGCTTGAAGCTTGCCCCACGAGGCCTTCACTCTGCCAGCGGGCTTCGCGGATGATCTTGGCCCGGAGACGACACTGCGGGAGGAGGACGACATCTACTTTTCGTCCTAACCTTTCCATCAACTCGACCATGAGGCAGCCCGAACTCATGGTGCTGGGTTCGCGCTCCAGGGCGAGATCGACATCGGAAGCGTCGTTGAAGACACCTGGGTGAAAGAGCGAGCCGAAAATGAGGACCTGCTCGCCGGGAATCAATTCCGCGAGGAGATGGCGAAGCTCTTCCCGGGTCTCTTCGCGAATCTGCAAACGCCGGGTCCTACGCGCGGCGTCCCTGCGCTGCAAGAGGGTCATGACCGGTATCCTAGGTCAGATTCGCGAGCGCGTCGATGCGAACGGGAATTGGGCGGGGAGTCCACAGAGGCGAGTAGGAGCACGATTACGAGTAGGAGCACGAGGGGGACCGCCCGACTTGCGACCGCGACGGCGGCCTCTACACTTTGGCCATGACTGATCACGACCTCACTCCGCCGGCCGGCGAGAAGATTACCCGCACCGATAAACTCAGCGTCCCCGATCACCCCGTGATCCCTTTCATCCGGGGCGATGGCACCGGGCCCGATATCTGGGCGGCGAGTGTGCGGGTGATGGATGCCGCGGTCGAAAAAGCTTACGGCGGGAAGAAGAAAATCGCCTGGTTCGAGGTCTTCGCTGGTCAGGCCGCGAAGGATAAATTCGATAACTGGCTGCCCGACGAAACGGTGGAAGCGTTTCGCGAATATCTGGTCGGGATCAAGGGACCGCTCACGACTCCGGTCGGCGGCGGCATTCGTTCGCTCAATGTCGCCCTGCGGCAGATGCTCGATCTCTACGTCTGCCTGCGGCCGGTGCAGTATTTTGCCGGGGTCCCCTCGCCCGTGAAACATCCCGAGAAGGTGAACATGGTGATCTTTCGCGAGAACACCGAGGACATCTACGCGGGGATCGATTACAAGGCGGGCAGCGCGGAGGCGAGCCGGATTCTGAAGATGCTGGAGGAAGAGTTTCCGAAGGATTTCGACAAGGTCCGCTTCGGCACGAAGGAGAAAGCGGCCGAGTTCTGGAAAAAAGTAGGCGCGCCGGAGAACGACGACGTGATGGTGGGCGTGGGGATCAAGCCGGTCAGCCGATCGGGCAGCATCCGCCTGATTCATAGCGCGATCAGTTATGCGATCCAGAATAAGCGCAAGAGCGTGACCCTGGTGCACAAGGGGAACATCATGAAGTTCACCGAGGGAGCGTTCCGCGACTGGGGCTATGAGATTGCCAAATCGTATTTCGGCGCGGAGGAGATCGATGGCGGGCCCTGGTGCAAAATCCCGGAAGGCAAACCGGGCGCCGGGATCGTGATCAAGGATGCGATCGCCGACATCACCTTGCAGCAGGTCTTGACCCGGCCGGAAGAGTTCGACGTGATCGCGACGCTGAATTTGAATGGCGATTACCTAAGTGACGCGCTCGCGGCGCAGGTCGGCGGGATCGGGATCGCGCCGGGTGGGAACATTAACTACATCACGGGCCACGCCATTTTCGAAGCGACCCATGGGACGGCGCCGAAGTATGCGGATCAGGACAAGGTGAATCCGGGGAGCGTGATTTTGTCGGGGGAAATGATGTTCCGTTATCTGGGCTGGACGGAAGCGGCCGACCTGATCGTGAAAGGCTTGAACGGCGCGATCGCGAGCAAGCGGGTGACCTATGATTTCGCGCGGCAGATGGAGGGGGCGACCGAGATCAAGTGCTCGGCTTTCGGGGATAACGTGATCGAGCACATGTGAGCGATCCGAATTGTAGGGCGGGCGCTCCGCCTGCCCAGATTCTGAATCCGCTGCATCTGCATTGAATCGGGGCAGGCGAAGCGCCCGCCCTACAATTCGTTTGCCCGACGACGGCGCCTCCGGGTAGCTTCGAACGCATGGCTCACCCCCCGCGGATTCCAGTCTGGCTGCGATGGGATCAGCGCGTCATTTATTTCCTCACCTTCTGCGTCGCTCGAAGGGAATGTGTCCTGAATAATGGCGCTACCTTCGCGGCCCTTCAATCGGCCGTGGCGCGCCTCACGAAATGGCGCGTCATCGCGGGGGTGGTCATGCCTGATCACGTGCACCTCTTGATTTCGCCCAACGAGCGTGAAGCAACCGTCGGGAATGCGACCGCGGCAATCAAACGCTGGATGCGCCAGGAATTGGACGCAGACTGGAAGTGGCAGCCCGGAAGTTTCGATCACCTGCTGAGATCCGATGAGTCCGCCCAGGAAAATGGGAATATATTCGCGCGAACCCAGTGCGGGCTGGATACGTGGAGGAATGGTCCGATTGGCCCTACCGCATCGGCTTTGAATTGTAGGGCGGGCGCTCCGCCTGCCCAGGTTAGTTATTAGTCAGCGCAATCGACGTTTCGATTTCAAACTGGGCAGGCGGAGCGCCCGCCCTACAATTTTCGTCCGGCTTGCCCTGCCTTTGAATGCTGGTTAGCTGCTCGCATGGCGACGAACGATTCTCTTTGGCAACGCTTTCAGGATTTCTACCTGGCTTACGACGAGCTCGGCTTTTCTCTCGATATCAGCCGGATGCGGTTTCCCGACGATTTCCTCGAGAAAATGCGGCCCCAAGTCGAGCAGGCTTTCGCGGCTATGCGCGAGCTCGAGGCGGGCGGCCTGGCCAATCCGGACGAAGGACGCATGGTCGGTCACTATTGGCTGCGCGCGCCGGAGCTCGCGCCTAACGACGAATTGCGCGCCGAGATCGTGGGGACGAACGAGCGGATCAAGCAGTTCGCCGCCGATGTGCATAGCGGCAAAATCGCAAACGAAGCGGGCGCCCGTTTCACTCATATCCTGCTCATCGGGATCGGCGGCTCGGCCCTCGGGCCGCAGTTCATCGCCGACGCGCTCGGGACGGCGCAGAATCCGCTGGACATTTTCTTTTTTGATAACACCGATCCCGACGGCTTCGATCGCACCCTGGCCCGGATCGGCGACGGCCTCGCGACCACGCTCACCATTGTCATCTCGAAATCCGGCGGGACGAAAGAGACCCGCAACGGCATGCTGGAAGCGGCGGCCGCTTTTGCGAAAGCCGGGCTGAAATTCCCGGGGCACGCGGTCGCGGTCACGGGAGTGGGGAGCGCGCTCGATCAAGTGGCGGTGGAGGAGAAATGGCTCGCCCGTTTCCCGATGCACGATTGGGTGGGCGGGCGCACTTCGGTGATGAGCGCGGTCGGCCTGCTCCCGGCGGCGCTGGAAGGCTTCGATCTCGATCAATTCCTGGCCGGGGCGGCGGCGATGGACCAGCGGACGCGCCAGCCTAACGAGACCAGGAACGCGGCCATGCTCCTGGCTTTGATGTGGTTTTATGCGGGCGAGGGCGCGGGCAAAAAGGACATGGTGATTCTGCCCTACAAGGATCGGCTGGCCCTTTTCAGCAAATATCTGCAACAGCTGGTGATGGAGTCGTTAGGCAAAAAAGAGAACCTGGCGGGCCAGGTGGTGCATCAGGGGATCGCGGTTTACGGGAACAAAGGGTCGACCGATCAACACGCTTACGTGCAGCAGTTGCGCGATGGGGTGCCGAATTTTTTCGCGACCTTCATCGAGGTGCAAAAGGATCGGGCGACGGATCGCTTCGAGGTCGAGCCCGGGGTGACGAGCGGCGATTATTTGCAGGGATTTTTGCGCGGGACGCGGGCGGCGCTCTACGAAGGGGAACGGGATTCGATCACCCTGAGCATTCCGCAGGTGGATGCTTTTCAGGTGGGGGCGTTGATCGCGTTGTATGAGCGCGCGGTCGGATTCTACGGCTCGCTCGTGCAGGTGAATGCCTACCATCAGCCGGGGGTTGAAGCGGGGAAGAAGGCGGCCACGCGTATCCTGGAGCTGCAGCCCAAGGTGCTGGGGGCGCTGGCGCCGGAAGGGAAGACGGCGGCGGCGGTGGCGAAGGCGATCGGCGCGGAGGCGGAAGATGTTTACCATGTGCTGCAGCATTTGGCCGCGAATGATCCGGCGATCGAGACGAGCGGCGACGCGCCGGGGATGGAGACGTTTTCGCGTCGGTAGGGGACGCGCAAGCGCCCGACTTGCGAGTTCTGGAGCGTGTCGTGCGCTTGGAAACGTCTCTTAAGGCGCAACGGTTCTGGGGAGCGCACGCGCCTCGCGTGCTGGTTTTGGCGCCTCGCCAAAACGAACTTTGCGGCCGCATTGGCGCAGAGGATCGCGGAAGAAAAATTCGCGACGGCGAGGCGCCGTCGCCAGCACGCGAGGCGCGTGCGCTCCCCGGAGAAAGCTGCGCTCGCTCCTCCCAGAGGGAGGCGTCTACAGGACGCGCCAGCGCCCGACTTGCTCTTGCACCTTCACTTTCACTTACACCCACCCTCTTGCCTTAGAGGCGTCTAAAACTCGGATTCGACTGCGCGCATTGTAGGGCGACCGCTTCGGTTGCCCAGTTTCTGCCGCAGCAGGAACCGAGGCAGGCGAAGCGCCCGCCCTACAATTCCGACTTTTTAGACGCCCTTTTCTGCCCTCGGAGGGGAGTGTAAGTTCAAGTGAAAGTGTAGGTGCAAGTGGCGTCAACAGGCGGCCGTCTTCACCTGTCGACAGCGTAAGGCGAAAGCACTAGACTGCGGGCGTCGCGCGGCTCGTCCATCCGCTCCGCCACTCCATGTCGCAAAACGAACCGGAAATCCCTTGGTCGCAGGTGGTTCAGTTCATCGGCCAGCTCAATCACGATCTGCGCAATCATCTCAACGCGATCGAGCTGCAATCGGCCTTCCTCGGCGAGATCGTGGAGGGCGCGGAGCCGAAAAAGGAAATCAAGCGACTCCGCGAAATGACCGCGGAAGTGAGCGCGCAATTGCAGCGGCTGTCCCGTCAGCTGGGGAAATTCCAGTTGAGCCCCATGCCTTATGGCGCGGGAGAATTTGTGGAAGATCTGCAGAGCAAGGTGAGGGCGCTCCATCCCGAGGCGGAGATCAACTGGGAAGTGTCGTTAGGCACGGAAACGATCGAGGTGGATCCCCATCTCGCTTTGGAGGCGTTTCTGGAACTGTGGGCCAACGCGCTCTCCCATGAGCGCGGAGCCGGCCCGCTCGTTTTCGAGGCGGCGGTGGCGGATCATTTTCTCGTTTGCCGCCTGCGCGAGCCCAAGCCGGGCCCGGTGGAGGCGGACGCGGAATGGGGCGCGCGCCCGCTGGGAAAACTGCGGCACGGTCATTATGCTCTTGGCCTCTTTCGTGCGCGCAGTATTTTCGAGGCGCACCATGGCGTTTTGCAGGCAACCTACGATTCCTCGAGCAGCGTTCTCACGACCACCGTCCGGCTGCCACTGGCGGGCGGCGAGGAATAACGACGGACAACGGATGCTTTCGCAGACGCGGCGCGGAACGGCGAAGCGTCGGCCACAGGGAAACGCCGGTTCCCACCTATGAGCGCGGAAAATCGCAGCATCCTCATCATCGACGACGAGCGGCCGATTCTGCTCACGCTCGAGGCATTGTTAGGCCGGCATGGTTACCACCCGGAGGTGGCGGCCAATGCGACCGCGGGAATGCGTCTGCTGGCGAACAAGTCGCCCGCGCTCGTCCTCCTCGATCTCCAGCTCCCCGATGCCGACGGCCTCCACATGCTCGAGCAGATCAAGGCGGAGCATCCCGAGACCCAGGTGATTATTCTGACCGCGCACGACTCCTTGAACAACGCGATCGAATCGATCAAGCGCGGCGCCTACCATTTCATCAGCAAACCGTACGCGCCCGAAGAGCTGCTCAGCCTGGTCGAGAAGGCGCTGGAAAAGCGATCGCTCCTCCGGGAAACGATCGAGCTGCGCGAGACTACGCAAGATTTGAAGAAACGCCTGGCCCAGGTGGAGACGCGGCTGGCGCCGATTTTCAAGAGCAAATCGATGCAGCAAATCGACGAGCTCATCTCCGCGATGGCGCCGTCGGAAGCGAACGTCCTCATCACCGGCGAGAGCGGCGTGGGCAAGGAAGTGATCGCGAACGTGATCCACAAACGGAGCCGGCGCTGCGAGAAGCCGATGGTGAAACTGAACTGCGCGGCTTTCCCCCAGGCCATGATCGAGTCGGAGCTTTTCGGTTACGTAAAGGGCGCCTTCACCGGCGCGACGAACGACTTCCGCGGGATGATCGCGGAAGCCGACGGGAGCACGCTTTTCCTCGATGAAATCTCGGAGATGCCGGCGGAATTGCAGACGCGTTTCCTGCGCGTGCTGCAGGAGCGCGAGTTCCGCCCGTTAGGCAGCACGCGCACGCTGAAGGCCAACTTCCGGGTGGTCGCGGCGACCAATCGGCCGGTCCAGCAAGCGCTCGCGGAAAACCGGCTCCGCTCCGATCTTTACTACCGGCTGAACACCTTCCAGATCGAGCTGCCGCCCTTGCGCGAGCGGAAAGAGGACATCCCGCCGCTGATCGCTTCCTTCGTGAAGACGTTTGCGGCGCAGCTCGGGAAAAACGAACCGGCGATTTCGCCGGAGGCGTTCCAGAAGCTGGTCGATTTCAGTTGGCCGGGAAACGTGCGCGAACTGCAAAACGCGATCGAGTACGCGGTCGTGTTGGCGCGAGAAAATCGGATCACGGTGAAAGAACTTCCCGCGGAAGTACGCTTGCCGACGGCCCTGCAAAAAAGCGAGCGGGCGCTTCCGCAACAGAACGGCGGCGGGCCGCAGAGCCTGGTGGAGATGGAGCGGGTAGCGATTCTCGACGCGCTCGCTCAGACTCACGGGAACAAAAAGAAAGCGGCCGAGCTGCTCGGGATCCAGCGGCCCACGCTCTACAACAAGATGAAGCGCTACGGGATCAAACTGTGAGGGCAGGTGGCCGGTTGCCCTAAATGTCACGTCATCAGGAAAAGGTTCTGACCCACGCGGCGCGTGGTCTGGCGGAGGTGAGCGGGGCGGAACCGGCGCAGCGGCTGCCGCTTTATCAGAAGTTCCTCAAGATTGAAAATCACCGGCTGCGTCTGCTCCATCAGGCGGGCGGCGGCGGGCGCGAGGTCTGCGCGAGCCGGGCGACCCTGATCGATATTCTCCTGCGCAACATCTTCGCCACGGCGAGGGCGGCGGGGAAAAAATTAGGCGGCCCGGAGACGAATCTGCCCGTCAGCCTGGTCGCGCTGGGCGGTTACGGTCGCGACGAACTGAATCCAGGCAGCGACGTCGACGTGATGTTTCTGCACGGGGCGACGAGCGCGAAACTTCCGCCGGCGGTCGCCCACACGATCGAGCAGGTCCTTTATTTTCTCTGGGACGTCGGGATCAAAGTGGGGCATTCGACCCGCTCGGTGCGGGAAGCGATCGCGCAGGCCAACGGCGAGATGCTCACCAAAACGGCCATGCTGGAAGCGCGCCAGCTCACCGGCGACGCGGAGCTTTACCGGCATTTCCGCGCGCAGTTCCGGAAGCATTGCGTGGAAGGCCACGAGAAAGATTACCTCGCGGCGCGGATGGAGGATCAGGCCCGGCGGCACGAGAAATTTGCCAACAACGTTTACCTGCAGGAGCCGAACGTGAAGGGCGGGTGCGGCGGGCTGCGCGATTACCAGAATCTTCTTTGGATGACCTATTTCAAGGAAGGCGCCCTCACCACGACGCATCTGGAAGGGCGCAATTGGCTGAGCGCGGCAGATCGGCGGCGGATCGATGCCGCCTACGAGTTTCTCCTGCGGGTGCGCACCCAACTGCATTACACCAACGAGCGCGCCACCGACGTGCTTTATCTCAACATGCAGGCGGAAGTCGCGCGCCAGCTCGGCTACCCGCAGCCCCTCCCGGTGCATCGGAGCGAGGCCTTCATGAAGGATTACTACGAGCACACCCGCAATATTTTCCGGATCACCGAGCGCCTCACGGAACGTTTCGCCACCGGCACGGTGACGACCGCGCGGCGGCTCTTTTTCCCACTCCTCCCGCGGCGGACGGAGCCGGGGGAAAGGTTTGAAGGGTTTTCGAGCCGCAACGGTCAGCTCCACGTGCTCGATCCACAGCGCTTTCACGAGGAGCCGGCGGAAATGATGAAAGCCTTCGAGCACGCGCAGACGCGCGGACTCGAGCTGAGCCCGGAGTTGACCGATCTGCTCAGCCGCCGGCTGCGCCTGGTCACGCGCGAATTTCGTTATGCCAAGGCGCCCCGGGAAATTTTCCGCCGCCTCCTTAGCCGGAAAGGCAAAGTCGCCTGCGCCCTGCGCATGATGCACGAAGTCGATTTTCTCGGGCGTTATCTGCCGGAGTTTCGTCCCCTCACCTGTCTCGTGCAGCATGAATATTTCCACCGCTACACCGCGGATGAGCACACCCTGGTCTGCATCGAAAAGCTGGACGCGCTCACGACCACGGCCGACCCGAAATTGCGCGCCTACGCCGAGCTTTTCGCCCAGCTGCCGGATCCCTTCGTCCTTTATCTCGCGCTCCTTTTGCACGATACCGGGAAAGGAGTCGGCGCCCAGCCCCACTCGGAAGCGAGCGCGCTTTTCGCACAAACGGTGGCGGCGCGCCTTCGGTTAGCCTCCGAGGAACGGCGCTCGCTCATCCTCCTGGTCGATCATCACGTTACCCTTTCGACCATGGCGCAACAGCGCAACCTGGACGACCCGGCGACGGTGGGCGAGTTCGCGCGCCTGGTGAAAACGCGCTGGAATCTCGACAACCTTATGCTGCTCACCCTGGCTGACGGGCAGGGCACGACCGGTACCTGGTCCGATTGGAAGGAGCTGCTCGTCTGGCAGCTATACCGGGAAACCGCGCGCTATCTCGCCGATAAGGAGGGCTTCCTCGCCCAAGGCAAAATCGAGCGCGAACTCTTGCGCGGCGCGGTCGCGCAAAAGTTGCCACCGGACTTCGCGGAGGAGATCGAGGCGCACTTCGATTACCTGTCGGATAATTATTTTCGCGCTTTCGGGGTGGAGGAAATCGCCGGCCACCTCGCGCTCTTCCGCACCTTCTGGCGGCAACTTTACCTGGAAGACGAGCCGGCCTCGGCGCCCGCCTTGCGCTGGGAAGCGCAGCCCGAGCAAGGGCACAGCGTCCTCTCCCTCTGCACCTGGGAGCGCCAGCATCTCCTGGAAACGATCGCCGGCACCCTCGCCGTCGCTTCCATTCACATTCTCAGCGCCGATATTTTTATCCGGGGCGACCATTTGGTCCTGGGCGTCCTGCGGGTGCGCGACCGAAAGCTCCGCCCGGTCACCGATCCGCGCGCGCTCGCGCTCGTGGAGTCGACCCTGCGTGCGCAGTTGGCCAGCGTGGTCTGCGATTTCGCGCCCTTGCTCGCGGGCGTCGGGCGCAAAAGCACCAAGGGCCCGACCGAGATCGATTTCCCGACCCGGATCACGATCGAAAACAAGAGCCACCCCACTTCCACTCTCATCGAGGTGGAAACGCCGGACCGGCTCGGGCTGCTTTACGATCTGGTCGCCTGCCTCGGGCGGCAGAATGTTTACATCACGCTCTCGCGCATCAACACCGACAAGGGCGCCGCGATCGACACCTTCTACGTGACCGACGCAACTACCCGGGAGAAAATTACCGAGACGAAACGGATCGCGCAGTTGCAGGAGCAGCTCCAGGCGGCCAGCCTGCCCCGCGCCTAACGAGTGTCATGAACTTTGAACCAGCGGTGGATGTTGTAGCGTCCGCTGTCCCCAGCGGAAATCCCATGGTCACCCGAAGCGAAATGCGCTGAGGACAGCGCACGCTACAACCGCGGCCCGGACGCTTGTGTGGGCCATCGAGACACGAGAGTTCATGACACGCTCTAACGAGTGGGCCGGCCGAGCGCATTTTGCCGAAAGGGCGGATGCGTTTACCTTCGCTTTCCGCATGCTTATGAACGTTCTTATTCTCGCCGCCGGCTACGCCACCCGCCTTTATCCCCTCACGGAAAAGAAGGCTAAACCGCTCCTCGAAGTCGCCGGGAAACCGATGATCGAATGGGTGCTCGATAATCTCGCGCCCATCCCCGACCTCGGCACCATCTACATCGTCACGAACAACAAATTCGCGGATGATTTTCAAACCTGGGCCGACGCTTACAAAAAGACGCAGCCGAAGTTGACCTTCAAAATCGTGAACGACGGCTCGGAGAGCGACAAGGATAAGCTGGGCGCGATTGGCGACATTCGGTTCGTGATCACGAACGAGGATTTAAGCGGCGCCGGCTTGATCGTGGTCGGGGGCGACAACTTGTTCAGCGAGCCGCTGGCTGAGTTCGCGGCCCAGGCGGAAGGCTCGGATGCGACCCTGGCGGTCTACGATGTCGGCGATCTCGAAGCGATGAAGAAGTATTCCGCGATCAAGACGGACGCCGACGGGGTGATCACCCACTTCGAGGAAAAGCCGGAGAAAGCGGAGAGCACGCTGACCGGGATCGCGCTTTACTATTTCTCGGCGGCCACGCTGGAGCTTTTCACCACCTACATCGCGGCAGGCAACAATCCCGATCAACCCGGGCGATTCATCCAATGGCTCTACAGCCGAAAGCCGGTGCGGACCTACCAGATCAAAGGGACTTGGTACGACATCGGGAGCAAAGAAACGCTGGAAGAAGCGAACGAGATTTTCGCGCAGTTCGTCAGCTAAGGCGTCGCCGCGGGATGACAGCGGTCCACGCTTTTAGGGGGATGCTAAACACATATCTGCGCAGCGCGGCCTGGAGCGATGCCCTAACGAAAAGTTGGGCGTTTCTACGGCCACGCATTCCGCCGCAGACTTTCGCGTTGTCATCCCGAGCCCGCGCCCGTAACGCAGGCCGCGAAGCGGGCGAGGCCGGGCTTTCAAACGGCGAGGGATTCGCGCAAGGTCTCGGCGTTGTTCTTCAGAAAAAATGGACCCAGTAGAGCATCCGTGAGATCCCTCGGCGCGCTGCGCCAGCCTCGGGATGACAGCAGTCCGCGCTTTTAGGGGGATGCTAAACACATATCTGCGCAGCGCGGCCTGGAGCGATGCCCTAACGAAAAGTTGGGCGTTTCTACGGCCACGCATTCCGCCGCAGACTTTCGCGTTGTCATCCCGAGCCCGCGCCCGTAACGCAGGCCGCGAAGCGGGCGAGGCCGGGCTTTCAAACGGCGAGGGATCTCGCGCAAGGTCTCGGCGTTGTTCTTCAGAAAAAATGGACCCAGTAGAGCAACCGTGAGATCCCTCGGCGCGCTGCGCCAGCCTCGGGATGACAGCAGTCCGAGCTTTTCGTGACGAAGGGCCTTAAGAGGACACCGATAAGTCGGTTGCGACTCGGCCAATTGTAGGGCGACCGCTTCGGTTGCCCAGTTTCTGGCGCCGCACGAGCCGCGGCAGGCGAAGCGCCCGCCCTCCAATTCGCGCCGAGCGCAGCGTCGACAGGATCAGCGGAGCCGGCCTTCGTCGAACTCAATCAGATCGAAGTAAGTGCGAATGTCTTGGCGTCCTTCGCCCCCGGCTTCTTTGAGGAAATGGAGGAAGCGCGCTTTCTTTACCGCAGTGTCGGGATGACGCGAGATCATGGCCTGATTCCACTGCTCGATTTCCTCCGCGCTGTGGGCCACCCCGTGGCCGCGGATCCATTCCAGGATACCGGCATCATCGCCCAGTTCGTTCGCCGCCTTTTCAAAGGCGTCGGGATCGATCTTGAGAAAGGCGAGGAGATGTTTGTCGAACCCGACGGTCTTGTAGTTGTAACCGTCGAGCAGGCCTTGCTCATGCAGGCGCGCCTTATCGATGAGCCGCGGCAGATGCACGTAATCGCCCAGCCGCTGATACGGACTGCGCGGGATCGGCTTTTTTTTCCCGCCCACGGCTAGGAAGTCGCCGGCAGGCCGAAGGGATGGCCCGGAGGTCCCTTTTTCTGGGCCGCCGCCGCGGGCGCCTCGAAATCGGGCAGCAATTCGGCCTGCTCAAGGGTCTGCCGGCCGATCACCAGTTGCCCGCTGAAGGTGCCCCCTTTTTCCACGTTGATGGCGCGCGCGATAACGTTGCCATCAAGCGAGCCGGTGCTGTGGATAACGACGACGGTCTCGGCCAGGATTTCTCCGCTCATGGCCCCGCGGATTTCGATCGAGCCCACCTGGAGTTGCCGATAGAATTGGACGTTCGCTTTTTTACTGATCAAAACGAGCGGGGCGGTAAATTTCCCCTGCACCTTGCCGGTGGCGCGAAATTCCGCCCGGTCGTAGCAACGCAAACTGCCCCGCAATTTCCCCTCGATCACGGCCGACCGGCAGACCACCGTGCTGCTGCTGAGGTCGCCGCTCGGAGTGATGTGGACTTCGCCGTGGGTGCAAATGGCCCGGCTGAAACTGCCGTTAATTTTGTAATCGCGCAGGTCCATATGGACGCTGCATGAGGGACAAATCGTGGAGGTGGCCGCCGAGGTCAGCTCCTGCTTCGCCCCGCAATCGAAGCAGGCGACGGAGGTGATGCGAGGCCGATTCCAAAGCCCCTCAAGGCGGCGAAAGAGCGAGCCCCCGCTGGTCGCGCCTTCGCTCGAGGCTTCGACTTTCGGCGGCGCCGCCGCCGTCGGGGCGACGACGAAATGCTTGCCGCATTGCCGACAGAGGGTGCTGCGGGCGGCAGCATACTCCATCTGCTTAAAGCCGCAGTGTGGACATTCCACACTGACCTTAGCAGGCGTCTTGGCCACGGAGCGGAGGGCGGCCTTTACTCGTTAGGGCCGACCCGCCAGCGACTTCCCAGCCGGGGTGGCATCATCGGTCCGCGAGACGTCGACGCGGCTCGGGCTGCCGTTGGAAGGGACCGGCGTCTTGCCGCTCGTCACTTCCGATTTGCCGATGAAGGTAGCGCCTTCTTCGATCACGAGGCGGGCGGCCTTGAGGTCGCCCTGGAGGGTGCAGCGCGATTTCAATTCGCAGCGTTCGCCTACGGTAATGTTGCCCTGCACCTTGCCGAAAACGGTGATCGACTTGGTTTTGATCTCGCCGCGGATGTCGGCGTTTTCACCGATCGTGAGCACCCCGTCGGAATTGATTTCGCCTTCGACCTTGCCGTCGATCAGCAGTTCTTTTTGGAATTTGATGCTTCCTTTGATCTCGACATCACTCGAGAGGACGTCTTTTCCGGAATGTTCGGCCATATATTTTTGATGCTCAGTCAGGGTTGTTGGTGATGGATTGGGTGTTCGGATTTCCTCCCGATAGGAGGCGATCGGTCGGTCCTCAGGAGTACTCGGAGCCGGCGAAGAATAGTCGTCCGGCGTCCCAGACTTCTGCGGGATGAATTTTTTCAACACGACGCATTACTAAGAGGCAGGGCTAAGGATGTCAACGTTTCCAGAGGCAAAAGGCAACTTATTTCGTCGCTACTGGCGAACCTGGTAGAGTTTAGCGGCATTATTTTGCCCGGCCAAAGCGAGAAAATTGGGCACACTCCTCGGGGCGCGATCCAGCGTAAAACAGAGGGCTCGGGACGGAATAGGCACCGCCAGAAGGGCCGCGGAATTCTCCGCCACCCGGTCCGCATCGTAGGCCAGCACCCACGTGACGCGATGTTCCCGGAGAATTTGGCGGGCTGCGGCGGGCTCAGTCGCGAGGAAAAAGCGGGCGCTCGCCTCGATCCCAGGGAGACTTTCGTGGGAGCTACCCGCGACTGCGGGCTGCCCGGACCAGTAGGCGGCGGACGGCGAAAGCCACCAGGGCGCGAGCAACGGCGCGACCCGATCGTGCGGCAAAGATTCCGCGACCGCTCGCCATTCGACCGCTTCGCGGCGGGCGGCTACGCGCCGCGCCCAAACCTCGTCGTTAGGCCAGAAGGCGCCGTCCCAGAAGGCGAGACAAGGCAGGAGGGCGGCCAGCGCGAGGGTCCAACCCAACCAACCTTGCCTCACGACTTCAAGGAGAGCTGCAATCGTTAGGGCAAGAAGCAGAGCGAGAAAATAGCCCCAGCGCGCCTGCCCCGCGCAGAGGAGAAAAGTACCCCCGAGCAGCGCCCAAAAAACCCGCGGCACCTGCGCCCGCCGCCCTTTCCAAAGCAGGATCGGCGCGAGGAGCAGGAACCCGCCGCACCACTGCCACCACAGCCCGCTCGTTAGGCCAAGCGGACGCAACTCTCCGATCGTCGCGGCCCAATGGTGGTAGAACAAGCGCAGCGCGGGATCCGGCAAGGCCGGCAGCCGGCGTTCGAGCAGCGCCGCGAACAGGAGGACGCCTCCGGCGCAGGCCCAGCCGAGGCGGCGGGAGCGCGCCCAGAGCCGCGCGGGTTGGAGGGCGAGAAACGCGCCGAGAATGAGTGGCTCGTAGAGTGAAACCCAGCAGGCCAGGCCCCAGCTCAAGCCGCTGAGCACGCCCCAGGCACGGGCCGGCTCCCGTTCCCACGACCATTCCGCGGCGAGCGCCACGAGCAGGAGCAAGATCAAAAGCGCCTGATGATCGGGCCGGCCGAGAGCGGTGCCGTGGGCCAGGATGGGGTTGAGCGCAAAAAAGAGAAGCCCCGCCCACCGATAACGCCAGCCCATCCGGCGCGTCCACCAACAGAGAAACCAGCCGGCGCCGAGCGCGAGCAGAGGCGAGACCAGCGCCCCCGCAAGATCGAGCGGCTGCGCGGTCAGCGGGGCGAGCAAGGCACTCAGAGCGGCGATGAAATAATCGAGCGGCGCGGTCGTGTGCGGACGGGTCCCGGCCGGATAATTTTCGAAATCGTGTTGCCTAACGATCAATCCCGGGTGTTCCGAGACGAGGCGCACCCGGGTCATTCGGGCATAGCAATCGGCATCGACGAAATAGATTTTGCCGTCGACGAACACGTCCGCGTAATTCGCGCAGCGGGTCAGGAGCACGAGCGCGCCGAGGAGGGAAAACTCCAGGACGAGAAGGGCGTGGCGGCCGCCGCGGCGGAGGAGAGCGGCGAGTGGATAGGGCAAAGCGTAAGATCAGATGGGCCCACCAGGATTCGAACCTGGGACCAAGGGATTATGAGTCCCCTGCTCTAACCGCTGAGCTATAGGCCCCTTTTTTTCGAGAATAAAAGCATGTGCGATCTCTCGTGACCAACCCCGAATGCTTTCGGGGCTGCTCTATAGGTCCGGGTCTTTGCGCAAGCAAAGCACAACCTGCGATGCGGCGACCAAATCCGAACGCTTTTTTTTTCGCGGCTACTCAAGATTGTTGCAACAGGAAGATGGCAATCTTGGGATTCTTTTTGGCTTTGAGCATTCGCTCAATCTTGCGGGCGTCGGCCAGCACCTCGAATTCCTTGGATGCGACCAGGTCCAGCGTCCCCAACCGACGTGTTGTGTGGGTGTGGCCGCGCTGGTGCTGCGCTAATCGTCCGTCCAGATCGACGGTCGAGCCAATGTAATGCCGACCGGTCGAGCCCTCAGAATATAAACCCAAGCCATAAAGGAACTCCAAAAATGCAGGGTGAAGAAGTGCCAGGGGGGAGAGTTGAACTCCCGACCAACCCCGAATGCTTTCGGGGCTGCTCAAGAACCATACAAGCGAACTTCGCCACTCCCAAACCAGAGAAAGTGCCAGGGGGGAGAGTTGAACTCCCGACCAAGGGCTTATGAGTCCCCTGCTCTACCACTGAGCTACCCTGGCGTTTTCTTTCTTCCAAACTTCCACTCCCGACCAACCCCGAACGCTTTCGGGGCTGCTCTACCACTGAGCTACCCTGGCGTTTTCTTTCTTCCAAACTTCCACTCCCGACCAACCCCGAACGCTTTCGGGGCTGCTCTACCACTGAGCTACCCTGGCGTTTTCTTTCTTCCAAACTTCCACTCCCGACCAACCCCGAACGCTTTCGGGGCTGCTCTACCACTGAGCTACCCTGGCGTTTTCTTTCTTCCAAACTTCCACTCCCGACCAACCCCGAACGCTTTCGGGGCTGCTCTACCACTGAGCTACCCTGGCGTTTTCTTTCTTCCAAACTTCCACTCCCGACCAACCCCGAATGCTTTCGGGGCTGCTCTACCACTGAGCTACCCTGGCGTTTTCTTTCTTCCAAATCTTCCACTCCCGACCAACCCCGAACGCTTTCGGGGCTGCTCTACCACTGAGCTACCCTGGCGCGCGAGCGGCTAAAGTTGTTCGCCGCTCCCAGCCTGTCAACGACCGCAAAAATCTCGCCCGCGATTGCGAAAATGTTTTTCGCAGTGAATGATGTGCGCGTGACGCGTCTCGACTGCCTATGGATCACGCGCACGCTTCACCCCTCTAGGTAAAAACTTCATGCAAACCATCACCGCCAGAGTGCCCGAGCGCGTGGAGCGAAGCACCGTCGCTTCCCCGGCGAAACGCTCCCAAAAAGGCCCCATCTTTTGGGTGATCCTCGGTCTCGTTCTGCTTTTTCTTCTCTTCGCCGGGATCAAGGCGCTGCAGATCTTCACTCTCATCCACGCCGGCAAGGCGATGGCGCCGCCGCCCACCACCGTGACCAGTGCGGTGGTGAAACAAGCCGACTGGCAACCGACGCTCAACGCGGTCGGCTCCATTTCTCCCGTGCAAGGCGCCACCATCAGCGCGGAATTGCCCGGCCGGGTGAGCGAAATCGATTTCGAATCGGGCGCGAAGGTGGAAAAAGGCCAGCCTTTGCTCAAGCTTGATATTTCGGGCGAAGAAGCGCAGTTGCGCTCCGCCAAAGCCGACGCCGAGCTGGCCCAAGCCGAGCTCGATCGCGCGAACAATCTTTCCAAAGGCAACGTCATCTCGAAATCGGAGTTCGACACCGCGCAGTCCAAGTTCGCCGCCGCCCAGGCCGCGGTGGATAACATGCAGGCCATCCTCGACAAAAAGGATATCCGCGCACCTTTCACCGGCGTCGCCGGCATCCGCTACGTCAATCCCGGCCAGATGGTCGCGGTGGGCGACAAGCTCGTGACCTTGCAGACGCTCGACCAGGTCTTCGTCGATTTCTCCCTGCCGCAAAAAGCTCTCTCCAGCGCGAAAGTGGGCCTCAAGGTCCACCTCACGACCGACGCCATTCCCGGCCGCGAATTCACCGGCGCTTTGAACGCCATCAATCCTTCGGTCGACGCCGCCACTCGCAGCGTGCAGATGCAGGCGAGCCTCGATAATAAGGACCATGCTTTGCGCGCCGGGATGTTTGCCAAGGTGGAAGTGCTCCTGCCGGAGAAGAACACCACGCTTTACATTCCCGCGACGAGCGTCTCCTACGCGCCCTTCGGCGATTCCGTTTACCTGATCGAAAAGAAACGTGACGACAAAACGAAGAAGGATGGACTCGTGCTGCGGCAGCAATTCATCCGGCTGGGCGAGGCCCGCGGAGATTTCGTCGCGGTGACGGAAGGATTAAAAAAAGGGCAGGAAATCGTCGGCACCGGCGCCTTTAAATTGCGCAACGGCCTGGACGTGGTGGTCGATAACAAGCTCGCGCCCAAACCGCAGCTCGCCCCCACTCCCGCCGATAGCTAACGATCGCCTAACGACTTCACTGCGGCCGTGAAATTCACCGATCTTTTCATTCGCCGGCCGGTTCTGGCCATGGTCGTCAGCCTGGTCATCATCATCGCCGGCTTGCAGGCGATCTCGTCGCTCAACATCCGGCAATACCCGCGCAGCGACATCGCCTCGGTCAGCGTCTCCACTGTCTACGTGGGGGCGAGCGCGGCGCTGGTCCGCGGCTTCATTACCACCCCGCTGGAACGCGCCATCGCGGCGGCCGACGGGATCGATTACCTGGAATCGCAAAGCGCGCAGAGCGTCTCCACCATCACCGCGCATCTCAAGCTCAACTACGATTCCAACAAAGCGCTCTCCGAGATCAGCTCCAAGGTCAATCAGGTGCGCAACGACCTGCCCCCGGAAGCCGAAGTCCCGGTGATCAATATTCAGCCGGCTGATTCCCAGTTTGCCTCCGCTTATCTCAGCTTCACCTCGAACATCCTCAAGGCGAACGAGATCACCGATTATCTCACCCGCATCGTCCAGCCGCGCCTGACCGCGGTGGCCGGCGTGCAGCGGGCGGAAATTCTCGGCGGCCGCACCTTCGCCATGCGCATCTGGTTAAAACCGGATCGCATGGCCGCGCTCAACGTCAGCCCGGCGCAGGTCCGCGCGGCCCTGGCCGCGAACAACTTCCTCTCCGCGCTCGGCAGCACCAAAGGCGCGCTCGTGCAGGTCGATCTCACCGCCAACACCGACCTCCATTCCGTGCAGGATTTCAAGAACCTGGTCGTGCGCCAGGAGAACGACGTGCTCGTTAGGCTGGGCGACATCTCCGACGTCGTGCTCGGGGCCGAGGACTACAACACCGAGGTCCGTTTCTCCGGGGAGCGCGCCGTTTTCATGGGCATCTTCGTGCTCCCCAACGCCAACTCCATCGACGTCATCAAACGCATCCGCACGGAGCTCGACGACATCCAGAAAGAACTGCCAAGCGGGCTCCAGGGCCGCATCGCCTACGATGGCACCGAGTACATCAACACCGCCATCACCGATGTCTTCCATACCCTCATGGAGACGCTCCTCATCGTCATCCTCGTCATTTTCCTTTTCCTGGGTTCCTGGCGTTCCGTCATCATCCCGGTCGTCGCCATCCCCATCTCCCTCATCGGCGCGATTTTCCTCATGCAGGTCTTCGGGTTCACGATCAATCTCCTCACCCTCCTCGCCATCGTCCTCTCCGTCGGGTTGGTCGTCGATGACGCCATCGTGGTCGTGGAAAATGTCGAGCGCCATCTCCGCGAAGGGCTCGGTCCGCTCGACGCGGCATTGTTAGGCGCGCGCGAGCTGGTCGGCCCCATCATCGCCATGACCATTACCCTCGCCGCGGTCTACGTGCCGATCGGTTTGCAAGGCGGCCTCACTGGCACGCTCTTTCGCGAGTTTGCCTTCACCCTGGCCGGCGCCGTCACCATTTCCGGCGTGGTCGCACTCACCTTGTCGCCGGTCATGACCGCGAAGTTTTTGCGCGCGGGCGAAGCCGAGCGCGGCTTCTCCGGCCGGGTCAATCGCACCTTCGATCGGCTGCGCGATTGGTATGGCCGCCAGCTTGATCGCACCCTGCGGGTGCGCCCGGCCGTTTACGTCGCCTGGATCGGGCTTTCCATCATCGCCGGCATCTTCTTGAAAATGTCGCTCTCCGCCCAGGAACTCGCGCCCACGGAAGATCAGGGCGTCATCTTCGGCATCGTCGATGCCCCGGCCAACGCCACCATCGAGCAGACGCAAAGCTACGCCGACGCCGCGGCCAAAGCGTTCCTCAGCTTCCCGCAGACGCGCTTCACTTTTCAGATCACTTTCCCCTCCAACGGCTTCGGCGGAATGGTCTTGAAACCTTGGGACCAGCGCGACGAAACCGCCTTCCAACTCCTCCCCCAGGTGCAGCAAAAACTCGGCGCCATCCCAGGCATCCAGATGTTCCCCGTGCTGCCTCCCGCGCTCCCCGGCGGCGGGCAATTTCCGGTCGAGTTCGTCATTCTTTCGACCGCCGAACCGGAGCAGATGCTCGAGTTGGCGAACAAACTCAAAGAGACCGCGGTCAAGAGCGGCAACTTTTATTTCCCGCCGATCATCGATACGAAAATCGACCAGCCGCAGGCTGAAGTGGTGATCGACCACGACAAAGCCGCCGCCCTTGGCCTCAACCTTGCGCAAATCGGCGCGGACGTCTCCGCCATGCTCGGCGGCAACTACGTCAATCGTTTCGACATCGCCGGTCGCGCCTACAAAGTCATCCCGCAAATTCAACGAGTCGATCGCCTGAACCCCCACCAGCTCGAAGACATTTACGTGACCGGGCCGGATAACAAACTGATCCAGCTCAGCAGCATCGCGACCATTCAAACCAAAGTGGTGCCCCGTTCCCTCAACCGCCTCCAGCAGCTCAACGCCGTCAAAATCAGCGGCGTGGCCGGCGTGCCAACCGATCAGGCGCTCAGGCTTCTGGAAGACGAAGCGGCCAAGATTTTGCCCAAGGGGTACTCGATCGATTACACCGGCGAATCACGCCAGCTCCGCGTCGAAGGCAATAAATTCCTGCCTTCGTTAGGCCTGGCCTTCATCCTTATTTTCCTCGTCCTCGCGGCGCAATTTAACAGCTTTCGCGATCCCCTCATTATCCTTTGCGGCTCCGTCCCCCTGGCCATGTTTGGCGCGCTCATTTTCACCTTCCTGAAAATGCCCAACCCAAACATCCCCTTCTTCACCAATGGCTGGACTACGACGATGAACATTTACTCCCAGGTCGGCCTCGTCACTCTGGTGGGATTGATATCGAAAAACGCCATCCTCATCGTCGAGTTCGCGAACAAGCTGCAGCAAACCGGGCTCGATAAAGTCGCCGCCGTCTCGGAAGCCGCCCGCACCCGCCTCCGTCCCATCCTCATGACCACGATCGCCACCGTAGCCGGCCATTTCCCGCTCGTCCTGGTTACGGGCGCGGGCGCGAAAGCCCGTAATTCCATCGGCCTCGTGCTCGTCGGCGGGATGAGCATCGGCACCCTCTTCACCCTCTTCATCGTCCCCTCGCTCTACGTCCTCATCGCACGCACCCACCACGAAGGCATGACCCCCCATCCCGCTCGTCGCCCCGAGCCCGAGGCCCCACCCGAGCTCGTCCCCGAGTACGCCGAAGCTTAACGAGTCGGCCGCCGGCACTCTAAGTCTCCTCGGTGCTTCGCTCTCCGGGGCCGCGTCCAGCCGTATCGATTTAGCGTCTCACAAATGGCTTGGCGCTCTGTCATCCCAGGCTGGCGGAGCGCGCCGAGGCATCTCCCGCCCACTCTGTTGGGTCAACTGTCCTGAAGAACGACGCCGAGATCTTGCGCGAGATCCATGTGAGTGGGCGGATGACCCAATGCACCTCCACGAATGGACGCTAAACAGATCCCAGAACGGCGCCGAACCTGTCGGCAAAACCAGGACGGTCGGCAATCCTTGCCGCCGGCCCGACTTTTATCCTCGCCCGCCCGGATCGCAAACTCCGGGGACTTGACCGGATCGCTCTCGCCGGTCGAGCCGTCCGATCAGACTTGGCGGCGGCCCGACGGGGAGCCCGGGAAGTGTGATACAGTCGCGCATGCGTCTTCTCTCGTTCGTCGTCCTTCCCGCCTGCTTGGTTGCCTTCCAGAACCTGCTCGCCGCGACCGGTGCTCCGTATCGATTCGAAAAGGAAATCCCGATCGGCGGAGAAGGGGGCTGGGACATCGTCACCATCGACGCGCCCGCCCATCGGCTTTATCTCTCGCATTCGACCCACGTCGTGGTGATCGATCTGGAAAAAAATGCGGCCGTCGGTCAGATCGCCGACCTCCCGGGCGTGCATGGGTTTGTGGCCGTGCCCGAAGTGGGCCGCGGCTTTTCCACCAATGGCAAGGAAGCGAAGTCCAGCGTGGTCGATCTGAAAACGCTCAAAACCGTCGCTAAAATCGAAACCGGCGAAAGCCCCGACGCCGTCGTCTACGAGCCGAAACATGGCGAAGTTTACCTCTTCAATCATCGCGGCAGCTCCGTCACGGTCGCGGATGCGAAGACCTTGAAAGTCGTCACCACCGTGGCGTTGGGCGGCACCCCGGAGTTCGCCACGGTCGATGGCGACGCCGGCCGGATTTATTGCAATCTCGAGGACAAAAGCGAAGTCGTTGCGATCGACGCCGCGAAACACGAAGTCGTCGCCCGCTGGCCGCTCGCGCCGGGCGAAGGACCGAGCGGCATCGCCTTCGACACCACCCATCACCGCTTGTTCAGCACCTGCGACAACAAGCTCATGACCATGCTCGACACCGAGAGCGGCAAAGTCGTCGCCACCGTGCCGATCGGCGCGGGACCGGATGGCGGGGCCTTCGACGACGCCAACCAACTGGCCTTCGCCTCCTGCGGCGACGGCACCACCACGATCGCGAAAGAAGCAGCGCCCGATCGACTGACCGTCGTGCAAACGCTTAAGACCGAGCGCGGCGCCCGGACCATGGCGCTCGATCCGACCACCCACCGAATTTACCTGCCGACCGCCCAATTCGAGCCGTCCCCCACGCCCGCACCGGACGCCCCGCGGCAGCGGCCGAAGATCGTCCCGAACACGTTCAAACTGCTCGTTTACGCGCCGGAAAAATAAACGTTCGTTAGGCCTGCGCGGATAACGAATTTGTAACGGCCGGGCGCGCCCTGCGGACAGCAGGGAAGGCTTTCTTCGTGGATAGCCTCCATGAAGTCCACGCCTTGGCCGCCGTCCTCAACCTCCTGGCCAAACAAACACCGGCGCAGGGTTCTGGTGGCAGCCTCTTTGCTGGCCATCATCATTCTGCTTTTCGCGGGGGCGTTCGCGCGTGCTCTGAATCACGACGAGGAGCAGTTCATCGCGCCGCCCGCGCTCCTCCTCCACCACGGCCTCCTGCCGTATCGCGATTACCCCTGCTTTCACACACCCGACCTGATCTTTGTTTTCGCCGCGCTTTTCGCGACGACCACGCATTACCTGCTCGCTGCCCGCACCTTCAATGCCTTCTGCGCGGCCCTTCTATTGCTCCTCCTTTTCGCCTTCACCGTCCGGCGTTTCCGCGCCTTCCCGGAGAGAAACTGGCTCGTTGGCTCGGGCTTCGCCCTGCTCCTGGGTCTGAATCCATTCTTCCGCTTCACCGCCGGTCGAGCGTGGAACCACGACCTCGCCGTGCTCGCTCTGATCGCGAGTTTCCTCGCCTTCCTGCAAGTCGAAAAAAGCGCGCAACCCGGGCTCTGGCTGGCCCTTTCTGGAGCAGGGGTCGGTCTCGCCGCGGGCACGCGTCTTTCCTTCGCCCCGATGGTGGCGCCCTTGGCCTTGGCCGTCCTTCTCTTCCCAATGAGGGGCCGCAACCGAATCGTCAGCCTAACGACCCTGGGCGGTGGGGTAGCTGTCGCGCTTCTCCCCGTGGTGGTGCTTTTCAGCCTCGCGCCCCACCAGTTTATTTTCGACAACTTCACCTACAACGGCGCGATCAATCTGCTCTACCGCGAGGCGACGGTGCCGAGAAAGATCGCCTTTTGGAATAAGTTCGGCTTTCCGTTTCAATACTTTCTTCGGTCCCCTTCCGACATCCTGCTGCTCGGCGGGTTCGTCTGCTTCGCGCTGCGCCCGTGGTGGCGCGGTGGCCGGGCCGGATGGAGAAATGATCGCGAGCTCAGTCTGCTCGTGCTGCTCCTGCCGTTTCTCTTCATCGGGAGCTGGGCGCCGACGCCCTCCTACCGGCAATATTATTATCCCTTCGTGCCTTTCCTCCTGCTCGGGAACATCATCGGTCTGGCCCGCGCGCGCCCTTCCCGGTTGCGCACCCTGCGGCTGCTTTGGCTGACCGTGATCGTCAGCCTCCTCGAAGCGCTTCCTTCCTTCTCCAGTTCGTTAGGCGGAATCGCGCCCTCAACCTGGCCGGTTTTTAGCGTCCACGAAAAAGCCGAGGCGATTGCCGCTCTGCTGCCGCGCGGCCGGGTCCTTACCCTGGCGCCGATCTTCCCCCTCGAGGCGGGCCGCGAAATTTATCCGGCGTTTGCCACTGGCCCATTTGCCTGGCGGACGGCTTCGTTTATCGATCCGGGAGAGCGCGCGGTTTTTGGCTTCGTGGCGCCGGACGATCTCGAAGGTTATCTCGCCGCCGACCCGCCCGCCGCCATTCTCACGGGATTTGAACATGGGGAATTCGAACAGCCGCTGCTTCGCTACGCTCGGAGACACGGCTACCTCAGTCATCGGTTGCCCACCCGCGGAGCGCTTTGGTTGCCCGCGGATTAGAGATTTTTAATGAGGGTGGCCCGAGTGGAACACCGGGCCCGCTTTTCCTCCGCACGCTCTAGCGATTGCGGGCCGGCTGGCGTGTTCCCTTGCAGGGCTGCTTTCAGTTCCCGACAGACCTCTTCGACGCCACTTTCGTTCGACAAATTCTCGACGAACGTTTTCAAGGACGGCGCGATCATCGGAAGCATACTTACCCGCCGCTCTGCTTCATGGCATGGTTACGCAACACTCAACCTGCAATTGCTTTTAAGTCTGCCACCTAATGAAAGACCGACCTTCGCACCCTTACCTGGAATCGTTCGTCAACCGGAAATCATTGCTGGTCGCCGCGACGCTGATCTTCCTGGGGGCTTGCCGCGCTGAGGCCATCATGCCGCGCCCCGATCACGTCGTCGTGGTGATCGAGGAGAACACGGATTTCGCGGAGTTGCTGGCGACCAGGAATATCCCCTTTCTCCGCTCCTTAATTGAGAATCAGCACCGAGCGGTTCACACGACTCTATTTACAGACTCCTACGGTATAGGACATCCCAGTCAGCCGAATTACTTCGCACTCTTTGCCGGGGACACTTACGGCATCAAGGATAACGCTCCTCCTCCCCGTCTCTTCCCGGAGGAGAATCTCGCGACCGAACTGGCGCGGAAACATCTCCGTTTTCGGGCCTACTCACAATCCAGGTCGCGCGGACACTGGTGGCCCTATGCTCGCCGGCACAACCCGTGGGTCTATTTTAAAAACAGCGCGCCTTACCAGTTCGACACCAAGGATTTTCCTCGTGATCCAACAGGCTTCGCCAAGCTCCCCACGGTCTCCTTTGTCGTCCCGGACGATTACCATGACATGCACTCGGGCCCAAAATCTGTGGCTGACCGTTGGTTGCGTGATTTGCTCGGGCCTTACCTCGCGTGGGCCGCCACTCACAACAGCCTTCTCATTGTTACCTGGGATGAGTGCGATCGAGGAGGAAGCGACCAGCCGATTCCGACGCTCTTTGTTGGGCCAATGGTCAAGCCGGGAGCGGATGCGGAGCGCATCAATCACTATTCGGTGTTGCGAACGATTGAGGACTTCTACGATCTGCCTCCGCTGGGCCGCGCCGCGGCGGCGCATCCAATCCGCCATGCCTGGATTAGCCAGTCATCTTCGGTGAAAAAGGTACTCGACTCGCCCTGAGAAATCCGGAGCGGAACACCTCACGTTCCGAGCCTTCCACACTGCTTGCTCTGCGCTCAGCGGTTTATTCGGACTCCAGCCATCCCAATGGCATCGCGCCTCGTTATCCTACTGGTCTCCATTTTGCTAAAAGGTTGCTTCCTCGGCGCGCTCGTTAGCGGCGTAGGAAGGCGCAAATCACTTGATCATGCAAGGTGGCGCCCGTCACTCCGCCTGTCATCGTTGGCAGTACCCTTAGGCCTACGAGAAGAAGTGTTCATTTCGCGGCGCCGAAATCATCGGATCGACGGCTGGGGACACGGCAACGGCAAATGTAGATTTTGTAGTGTCCTATCTTTCGTTCGCCGTCTACCGGGGTGACTTCTTTGAGTAACTGAATTCGCGAAAAACCGGCCCGAAAAGATTTGGCAATCTGGTTTCGCTTGGTCACGAACAACCCCGCGCCCGTGGGATGGTCGTCTTCGTAGGTCGGCCATATTTCGAGTTGATCCAACGGATGCGCGGTGATGGGGACATAAGTCTTAGGTTGGCCGGGGAGGTAAAAGGAGAGCAGGGCAGCGGTCATATAGTGATCGGCGACAACAAACTGCGCGCCCGTCTCTTGCTGAACCTGCGCGACGAAGGCCGCCAGACTCTGCGAACCGCGGGCGCGATCAAGCGGATCAACTTTATGCGGAAGATGCAGCCAGCGAGTTTCCAGAAGGATTCCTGTCTCGATCAGAGCGAACACGATCGCGGCGAGAGCTGCCCAGCGGGCCCAAGGACGGGCGACTGCCAGATCGATCCATTTAGCCGCGAGCAAAATGAGGCCGCCGATGTAGGCCGCGGCGGTCCAGTTAGGCGGCTCGTGGTAATGAAAGCTG
This sequence comes from Chthoniobacterales bacterium, assembly GCA_965217815.1. GTDB lineage: Bacteria > Verrucomicrobiota > Verrucomicrobiia > Chthoniobacterales > UBA10450 > Palsa-1392. The sequence goes on along the minus strand of CBDCJI010000002.1, from coordinate 1,065,710 downwards.
AGGGCGAAGTAAAAACCGAGCAGAGGCAGAGTCAGGGCGAGGGCATAACCCGTGGCGGGTTGCGGTCGCTGCCGGAGAGAACGTTGCGACAGAATCCAGACCAGGCCGGCGAAGAAGAAAGGAGATAAGACTCCAGCTTGTTCGCCGATGAAACTGAGAGCGTAGGAAGGATGGAGTGAAAAGCGGGCATTCATTCCACCGCGTTGCAGGAGCCAATGACTGGTGGGCCAATGGTGCTGCACGTTCCAGATGACCGCCGGGGTTAAGAAAAGCAACGCCGTGCCGGTCATGACCCAGAACGTGCGTTGGCGAAGGTGCGCTCGACTCGGTTGATACCATGCGCAAAAGGCGAGGAAAGAGATCAGCTCGAAGAGGGCGGTGTATTTCGAGAGGATTCCCAGTCCTACCAGAAGGCCGGTGAGGAACCACCAGCGGAGTCGGCGATCTGCTTGCGCCCTCCAAAAAGTCCAGGCCGCCCAGGTCCAAAAGAAGACATAGACCGTGTCGATCGTCATGAGGGCGGCGCCGACCGCGAACAAGGGGGCCAGGCTGGCGAGCACAACCGCCCAAAAACCGGCACGCGCGGAGAAGAGTTCCCGGCCTAACCAATAAAGGCCCATTCCAGTTCCGGCTGCGAGAATAACAGCAAAGAAGCGCACGCCAAAAACCGTCTGCCCAAAAAGCGCGGTCCCGAGGCGAATCAGCCAGGCGATCATCGGGCCTTTGTCGAGATAGCAGATGTCCGGATGCCGCGACCAGAGCCAGTAATACGCTTCATCGCCGACCAGCTCCAGATGCGTGCTATAGGCGAGATGGAGGAGCGTGCCGAGGCCGATCAGGCCGAGCGAGGCGCGAAAGTAAAAGGCCTGCCGCTGCCGGTCCGCTCCCGGTAAAGTCGCGCTCTCGTTAGGCCCGGGCGTCATCTGCGCTAGGGACGTTCCGGGTCGAAGTGATGTCCTTCGACGGCGACCTCGAGCGCTTCCTCTTCTGCGGTTTCGTCGCGGGAACCGAGCACGCGGCCGCTGCGCGCGTCCACCTCGATTTCGCGCAGCTCCCGTGCACCTGGCGGATGCACATCGATCGTCCAGACGAGCTTGCCCCGGTCCTGGTGCAGCTGTTCCGCCTCGAGAAGACCCGCAGGCACGAGCTGGAGCGCCGCCCGCTCGGCCCGGACGAGGCTGCGCTCGCGCGCGCTCGAATGCGCTCGCCGCACCTGCGCGGAGAGGAGAAGCGCAGCGAGAGACGCGGCGACCAGCGCGAATGAAATTCGCCGGGTCCAACGCCGCACCGCGGGGCGATGGATATCGTTCCCGAGCGTGCCGCTCGTCTGATAATTTGTAAATCGCGACGAACCCTGGCCCCGGCAGCGACGCCAGCGAAACCAGCGCAGGCCGATGAAATCAACGATCGGCAAAATCAGAAAACTCGCCGTGGTGTAGCGGGAAGAACCATGCGCGCGCGCCCGGTGCCGGACTGGTTCCTCGACCACGCGAAAGCCGGCCGCCACCGCGAGAGCGGGCATGAACGAGTATAGTGTGCGGATCGGAATAAAGGCGTCTACCACCTCGCGGCCGAAGGTTTTCAGCGCGCAACCGGCATCGGAGACGCCGTCGCCTAACCAATCGGATCGGACCTGATTCGCGATCCGCGAGACCCGCCGGCGCATCCAGGTATCCTGCCGATCGACCCGCACGCCCACCACCATGTCCGCCTCCACCAGCCGCGCGAGCAGCCGGGGAATATCGTGCGGATCGCTCTGTCCATCGCCATCCATGGTCACGATGATCGGCGCGGTCGTCTTGCTGAAACCGAAAAGGAGCGCTGCCGACTGGCCTTTGTTCTCGCGGAGACGGAAGACGCGGGCCTCGTGCCAGGAGCGCGCGATCGCCTCGAGCGCTGCGCCAGTGCCGTCGCTACTGCCATCGTCGATCAACGCGACTTCGACCTCGGAAAGTTCCTTCGCGACGACTTCCCGAAGTTCGCCGCAGACCGCCTCGAGATTGGATGCCTCGTTAAAGAACGGGACGACCACGGCGACTGCCGGCGGGCCCTTCATGGTGTGTCGACCGATCGAGTTGCGCCACGCTCCGCCCCGGTGACGCGGGGGCCGGCGGCCAGCGGGATAAGAAGATAGAACTCCGTCCATTCGGCCGTGGAATGGGCAAGCCGGAGATCCCCCCCGTGCGCCCGGGCCAGCTCGCGCGCGATGCTCAGGCCGAGTCCGTGCCCCGGGGTTTCGTCGCTGTGGGAAAGATCTCCGCGGTAAAAACGCTCGAAAATCTCTTCGCCCACTCCACGCGGCAGGCCGTTGCCGGTGTTGCCAATCCTCAGGACGGCCTGGTCTTGCTCTGTCGCCGCGGTCACGGTCACCCGGCCGCCCGCTTCATTGTGCTTGATCGCGTTGTCGAGCAGGTTCATGACGGCGCGCGCCAGCAGCCGGCGATCGCCGAAGACGATAACTTCGTTAGGCAACTGGCATTCCAGAGAGAGCCCGCCCGGTTCCGCCAGAATCTCCGCGTCTTCCATCAGCTCACGCACCAGCCTAACGAGATCGAATCCTGTTCGCTCGAGGGCGAGGCGGCGATCGTCGGCGCGAGAGAGGAGGAGCAACCCGTCAACGATCTGGGAGAGCCGGGTGCATTGCTCACCGAGAGTCTCGAGCAGCTCGCGCGGCTCGGGCGCGAGGGCTAACGACTCCAGCGCGTTCTCCACTTCCGCCCGCATTAAGGCGAGCGGCGTTTTCAATTCGTGCGAGGCGTCGGAGGTGAAACGCGTGACCTGCTCGAAGCTGCGTTGCAGGCGATCGAACATCGCGTTCAAGACCAGCGTGAGGTCGCCGATCTCATCCTGAGCCGGTGTCTCTGGCAGGCGTTGGCTCAAATCCGACGCCGAGATGTTCCCGGCGCGCGCCGCGATGGTCGTGATCGGCGCGACCGCGCGGTCGGCGATCCACCAGCCGCCGGCGCCGATCGCGACGACAACGAGCGGGAACGCAATGAAATAGGAACGGAGCAGGCCCGCGAGCGCTTCCTCGACATTCTGGAGATCCTTGCCGACGGCATAGGTGATCCCGCCGCGATGGAAAAGCGCAAACCGCAGCAAGTGGTCGCCGACTTTCAATTCATAAGGCCGCGCCGGTCGCACTGCGGGAATGACCTCGACGTTTCCCAGGGCCGGCGCACGGTAGAGCAGGCGCTGGGTGGCGCCGCGTACTTCGACGAAGGGGAAGCGCGGCAGGTCGTCGCTCGTGAAGGTCATCGTCCTTTCGCCCTGGCTCGTCTGGACCTGCTGCTCGTCCATTTCCGCGCCGAAATCGGCCGCTTCGTCCCGGATTTCCTGATCGAGATTCTCGACCAGCTCGCGGCGCAGATTCCAGGCGGCGGCGACTCCGAAAAGAACGAGCGCGGCCGTCGCCACTCCCGCGCTCCACAACGCAATTCGCCCGCGAAGAGTTCTCGGCCTCATACCGCGCCCCGCAGCGAGTAGCCCGTGCCGCGCACCGTCTGGAGCAGCTTGTGCGCGTGCCCCTCATCGACTTTGCGCCGCAGTCGCTGCATGCAGACCTCGACGACGTTGGTGCCGGTATCAAAATGATGTTCCCAGACGTGCTCGCAGAGCGTCGTCTTGGTCACGACCCGGCCAGCGTGCGCCATCAGATATTCGAGGAGCGCGAATTCCCGATTCGTTAGGTCAACTTTGTTGCCTCCTCGCGTCGCCTCGCGAGTCACGACGTTGAGCGAGAGGTCGTCCACCTGCATCATGGTGGCGTGCTCGCCGGAAGCGCGCCGGAGCAAAGCCCGCACCCGCGCCACCACCTCAATGATCGAGAACGGTTTCGGCAAATAATCATCCGCGCCGAGATTCAATCCCTCGACGCGTTCGTTCACGTTCCCGCGCGCGGAGAGGAGCAGCACCGGGGTGTTGATATGCTGGCGGCGCATTTCCTGGAGAAGACTGAGCCCGTCGCGCCCGGGCAGCATGATGTCGAGCACGATGACGTCGTAGGGGCGCGCCAGAATTCGCTCGAGCGCGGCGGCGCCGTCGTGCAGCAAATCGACCACGAGATTCTCTTCGATCAATCCTTTGCGCAGAAAAGTGGCGAGCTTTTTCTCATCCTCGACCACCAGCACGCGCATGCTCCGAGATTAACCGTCCGCCCGACCGGGAGCGAGGCCGGGAACGCAGATAACAGTTTTGTAACGGGAGAAATGGCGCACCGCAGATTGCCTATAAGGGATGAGTAGAATGCTCCGGGGAGCGCACGCGCCTCGCGTGCTGACGATGGCGCCTCGCCATCGTGAACTTTTCTTTCAGCCCTGCGTGACAAAAAGCCTGTTTCGGCGAGGCGCCAAAACCAGCACGCGAGGCGCGTGCGCTCCCCGGGAAAGCTGGCGCCGCAAAACGGACACTTCTGGCGTTTTCACGCAAGGCGCGCGACTGCCAATCATCGTGTTGGCGGGATGATGTCGCGGCCCTTGATCTTGAATGCTTCGGCGGCGGAGAGAAGACGCCGGTCGTTGCTGTACAGTTCCTTGAACCCATGTTCGGAGGCACAAGCTAGATGCAGGGCATCCGCAGCACGCAGATAGTTTGGCGACCTCATGGTGCGGAATTTTTTCATGACTCGATCGAGCAACGCAGGAGTCAACGGCAGCCACGTCCAGATGTAAGAGCGTCCCCTCGCAGATAACAGTTTTGTAACGGAAGGACCGGCGCACTCGACACCTTGGGCCGCTACTTTAGAGACATGAAGATAAACAAAGCAATGACCCTCACGCTGGCGGCGATGACGTTTGCCAGCCTAACGATTCCTACCCTGCGCGCCGCCGGCGGGACCGACGCGCAACTCCTCGCCCAGGCGAAGATCAGCAAGACGCAGGCTGAACACATCGCGATGGCGAAAGTGCCGGGTGCGAAGATTCAAAGCGCTGAGATCGAGAACGAACACAACGCGCTCGTCTGGTCTTTCGACATGGTGAAGACCGGGAGCAAAGACGTGACCGAAGTGCTGGTCAACGCGAAGACCGGCAAGATCGTCGAGGTGACGACCGAAACCCCTAACGACCAGGCGAAGGAGCACGCCGCCGACAAGGCCGACGGACAGAAGTAACCGCTTCTCCGGCGCATGAGAATTTTCGGTTAGCGACGACGGACGGCACGCTATCTTCCGACTCATGCGCCGGACGCCGTTCGCCCTTGTCGTGAGTTTGTGCCTGGGCGGCTGCGCCGTGTATCGCGCGGCGCCACTGGATCGTGGCGCCGTCGCGGACGCGCTGCGCCCGCCGTCGTTAGGCAAACTGCAAATCGCGGCGAGCGAGATCAAGCATCCGCTCCTCGCGCCGGTGAAATTCAAGCCGCATGAAGGACTCACGCCGGATCAGGCGGCAATCCTCGCCGTCCTCCTCAATCCCTCGCTGCGCGCCGCGCACGACCGGCGCGGGGTCGCTGCGGCGGAACTTTTCCAGGCGGGGATTTTGCCTAATCCGCAAATTTCCGGGAGCGTCGATTTCATTAGCGGGGGCACGATCACGCCCGATCTCGTGACCGGTTACGGCGTGGGCGCGGGCTTTGATCTCCAAGCGCTCATCCAGCTCGGCGCGAAGCGCGCCGCGGCGCGGGCCAGGCTCGAAGCGGTCGATCTCGATGTCGCTTGGACGGAATGGCAGATCGCGGAAGGCGCGAAGCTCGCGGTCTATCGCGTGGTCGCCGATAAGGAACAGCTCGCGCGCGCCCAGCAGGTTGACGCGCGCTTGCAGAAAAATCTCGATGTCGTTAGGCGCGCGACCGCCGCGCACGAGCAGACCGCGATCAATCTCGGAGCGGCGGAGGCGGCCGCGCAGGATGCCCACGCGGTGACGCTCGGGTTGGAACAGGATCTCGCCCATCAGCGGCTCGCGATGAAAAGGGCGATCGGTTTCCCGCCTGATGCGACGGTACGTTTGCGCGACGGACTTTCGCTGCCGTCGCGTGTGGCGACGCCGTCCTACGCCAGCCTAACGAACAACCTGGAAGAGCGCCGGCTCGATCTGCTTGCGCTCCAGAAAGGGTACGCTAGCGAAGAGGCAAAACTGCGCGCCGCGATCCTCGCGCAATTCCCGCGGATCAGCCTCGGCCTGAATCGCGCGAGCGACACGAGCAACGTCCACACGATCGGCCCCGCGCTCACAATTGATCTGCCGATCTTCGATCGCGGACAGGGAACGATCGCCTTCGAACGTGCGACCCGGCAGCAGCTGCGCGACGAATATTTCAACCGCATCTTCGAAGCCCGCTCCGATGTCGCGACCGCGCTTTCCGACATTCACGCGCTGGAAAAACAGATCGCCGCGCTGGAGGCGGCGCTCCCGATCTTGCAGCGTCTGGTGGAAGATTTCCGCACCGCCTCCGCGCAGGGCAACCTGAGCGCGTTCGATTATTATGTGGCGGAGAACAACCTGAACCAGAAGTCGATTCAGATTCTGAAATTGAAACAGCAACTGATCGAAACCCGGATCGCGCTCGAGCTCGCGGCCGGCCGCTACCTCCCGGGCACGCCTAACGAATGAACTGGAAACGCTGGATCTGGCGGGCGGTGATCGTGCTCGTTGCGGTCGGGATCGGCTATTGGCTGGGCCATAGGTCCGGCGGCGCGGCTGATCAAAGCGGTGGCGATCAAAACAGCGATCCGGTCGCGCAGGTCACGCTCGCGCCGATCGCCCGCAAAGCGATCGCGGATACGGTCACCGCCTTCGGCAGCGTCATCACGCAGCCGGGTAAGAACCACGCCGTCTCCGTTGCCTACGAAACGCGCGTCCAACATGTGCTCGTTGCCCCCGGCGAGTCGGTCACTGCGGGTCAGTCGTTGGTCGCGATCGATCCGAGCGCGCAGACCAAACTCCAGCTCGCCGAAGCGCGGAACGCGGCGAAGGCGGCGGAGCAGGAACTCCAGCAGAGCCAGCAGAAATTCAATCTCAAGCTGGCCACCAACCAGGACCTCGGCGCGGCGAAAAAAGCCGCGGAGACCGCGCAGCTCCAATTGCAGACGCTGGAAAAACAAGGCGCGGCCGGCGGGCAGCAGGTGAAGTCGGATCTCGCCGGTGTGGTCGCCAAAGTCGATGTCCAGGATGGGCAGGTCGTGCCCGCGGGAAGTCCGCTCGTCGAGCTGGTGCAGCAAAACGAAATCGAAGTGAAGCTCGGCGTCGAGCCGGAGGACGCGCAGCATGTGCAGACGGGTCAGCCGGTCACGCTCTACCAGGTGCACCTGGCGGGCGCGCAACCGATCACCGGCCAGGTGCGCCTGATCACCCGGCGGGTCGATCCCGACACGCGGTTGATCGATGTCTACGTCACCTTGCCTAACGACAAGAGCCTGCTCCTCGATTCCTATTTTCGCGGCGAGCTCAAGACCCAGGCGCACGACGCGCTCGTCGTGCCGCACTCCGCGGTGCTGCCGGACGGCGATGGCTACGTGCTTTACACCGTGGAAAAAAATCACGCCGTCCAGCATCGGGTCCAGCTCGGGATTCAAACCGCGCACGAGACCGAAGTTTTCGCGAAGGATTTGCGCGCCGGTGAGCCGGTCGTGGTCGAGGGCAATTATGAATTGAGCGACGGGATGGCGGTGGCGGCCGGGAAGAAATCATGAAGCTCTCCGGCTGGCTCCAAAGCCATGCGCGGTCGCTCGTTTTTCTCCTCGTGGTCTTGATCGCCGCGGGAATTTTCGGTGGCCTCTCGCTCCCGGTGGCGTTGTTTCCGCAAGTCAGTTTCCCGCGGGTGCGCGTGACCCTCGACGCGGGTGATCGCCCGGCGGAACGCATGGCCGTCGAGGTGACTTACAAAGTCGAGGAAGCGGTGCGCGCGATTCCCGGCGTGCGGGGAGTGCGCTCGACCACGAGCCGCGGGAGCGCGCAGATTTCGGTCAATTTCGATTGGGGCGAAGACATGGTTTCCGCGCTCCTCCAGGTGGAATCGGAGGTGAACAAGATCCTGCCGGAGCTGCCGGCCGGCGCCACCTTCGAAGTCGAGCGCATGGACCCAACGGTCTTTCCCGTGATCGCTTACAGCCTCACTTCGCGGATGCATTCGCTCAGCGAGCTGCACGACCTCGCGATGTATCAATTGCGCCCGGCGCTTTCCACCGTCACCGGCGTCGCGCAGGTTCGGGTGCAAGGCGGCGCGATCGCGGAGTACCGCGTCGTGGTCGATCCGGCGAAGCTGCAGTCGTTCAAGATGAGCCCGAGCGATGTCGCGAAAGCGCTCTCCGCTTCCAACGTTCTCGTCGCCGTCGGCCGGATCGAAGATCACGCCAAGCTTTACCTGATCGTCTCCGACACGCGCGTGCATAACGTCGCGCAGATCGCGCACACGGTCCTGCGCACCGGCAGCAACGGCGTCGTCCTGCTCGAGGATGTCGCATCCGTTAGGCAATCGACCGAGCCGCAATGGATTCGCGTGACCGCCGACGGCCGCGATGCCGTCCTCTTCCAGGTCTATCAGCAGCCCGGCAGCAACACGGTCCAGATTGCGCAGGGGATCAAACAAAAGCTCAAGGAAGAAGAGCAGCGGCTGCCGAAAGATTTGCAGATCAGCAACTGGTACGACCAAAGCGAGTTGATCGTCTCCTCCGAGCACAGCACGCGTGACGCCGTTCTCATCGGCATCGTCCTCGCCGCGATCGTTCTCCTCGTTTTCCTGCGCAATTGGAAGGTCACGTTGATCGCGATCCTGGCCGTGCCCGCGTCGCTCGCCGCCACCATGCTCCTGCTCTACGTCGCGCACATGAGCCTCAACATCATGACCCTCGGCGGGATGGCCGCGGCGGTCGGGCTAATCATCGACGACGCCATCGTCATGGTGGAACACATCATGCGCCGGCTCGGCGAAGGGGGGAATTGTAGGGCGGGCGCTCCGCCTGCCGAGGATCGTGAAACGGGGCAGGCGGAGCGCCCGCCCTACAACCGCGACACGCGCGCCGTGGTCGCGACCGCGGCCACGGAATTTACCGGGCCGCTCGTCGGTTCTTCCGCAGCGACAATCGTGATTTTTCTTCCGCTCGCTTTCCTCAGCGGCGTCACCGGCGCGTTCTTCAAAGCCCTTAGCCTAACGATGGCTTGCGCTCTCTTCGTTTCCTTCCTGATCGCCTGGATCGCGCTCCCTATCCTCTGCGCGCGCGTCCTCGGAAAAAAAGACGCCGAGCCGGACGAACCGCCGCGCCTGATGCAAAAAATCAATCACGGCTACCGGCGCCTGCTCGGCGGCGTGCTCGCGCGCGGCTGGCTCGTTCTCGTGCTCATCACGCTGCCGCTCCTCCTGCTCGGCTATCTGTCTTTTAAGAATGTCGCGTCCGGTTTCATGCCGACGATGGACGAGGGCGGTTTCATTCTCGATTACAAGACCGCCGCCGGCACTTCGCTCGGCGAGACCGATCGTCTCCTCCGGCAGCTCGAGAAAATCCTCCAGTCCACTCCGGAGGTGCTGACTTATTCGCGGCGCACGGGCGTGCAGCTCGGCGGCGGCATTACCGAAGCCAACACCGGCGACTTTTTCGTTAGGCTGAAACCGCCGCCGCGCTACGGGATCGAGCTGGTGATGGACGACGTCCGCAACCGGATCGAGCAGCACATTCCCGGCATCAAGATCGAGACCGCGCAGCTCATGGAAGACCTGATCGGCGACCTCACTTCCGTCCCGCAGCCGATTGAGATCAAGCTCTACTCCGACGACGAAAAGACGCTCGAAGCGACCGCCACCAAAGTGCAGCACGCGATCGAGAAAGTGAACGGCGTCGTCGAAGTGAAGAACGGCGTCGTCGTCGCCGGCGACGCCTTGAACATCGAGGTCGATCGGGTGAAAGCTGCGCTCGAAGGAATGGATCCGGATTCCATCACCGCGGCGCTCGACAATTACCTCAGCGGCAATGTCACCACCCACATCCAGGAAGGGCCGAAGCTCGTCGGCGTGCGCGTTTGGCTGCCGCAAAGCACGCGGCAAACTTTGCAAGGCGTCGGCGACTTGTTGCTCCGCGCGCCCGACGGTCACCTCTTCCCGCTCAAGCGCGTCGCGAAGCTCGTGCCGGTGACCGGCCAGCCGGAGATCGAGCGCGACGACTTGAAACGCATGGTCGCCGTTACCGGCCGGATCAGCGGTCGCGATCTGGGCTCCACCGTGCAGGAAATAAAAACCAGGGTGCTCGAGCAAAAAGGCTTTCTGCCCAACTCCGTCCCATACTCGTTAGGCGGACTCTACGAGCAGCAGCAGATCGCCTTCAAAGGCCTCACGATCATCCTGATCGCCGCGATCATCCTCGTTTTCACCCTGCTCCTTTTTCTCTATGAAAGCTTCCGCGTCGCCATCGCCATGCTCGCGATCCCGCTGCTCGCGGTCGCCGGGGTTTACATTGGGCTCTGGGTGACCGGAACGGAGTTCAACATCACCTCGCGCATGGGCATGACCATGATCGTCGGCATCGTCACCGAGATCGCGATCTTCTATTACTCGGAATTTCGCGAGTTGGAGCCTAGCGAAGACCGCCTCATCGTCGCGGGCATCAACCGTCTCCGTCCCATCGCCATGACCACCTTCGCCGCCATCCTCGCGCTCATGCCGCTCGCGCTCGGGATCGGTCAGGGCTCGGCGATGCAACAACCACTCGCCATCGCCATCATCTCCGGCCTCGTCTTCGGCATGCCGCTCACCCTCATCGTGCTGCCCGCTCTGCTCTTCGCCTTTGGCATCGCGCGCCCGCCAGAATGAACCTTCAGCCAAACCCAAGAAAGCAAAACCATGACAAACCAAGATACCAATCCCGACCGAAGCAGCGCGGCCTCACGCGGACGGGAGATGTTAAACAAAGTGCCGGAAGTCACGCTCTACTTCTGGATCATCAAGATTCTCTGCACCACCGTCGGCGAGACGGTCGCGGATTTCCTCAACTTGAAACTCGGGCTCGGTTTGACCAACACGACCTACATCATGGGCGCCCTCCTGGTGGCGATCCTGGTCTGGGAGTTTAGGAAGCGAAAATATGTTCCGGGGATTTACTGGCTGGCGGTGGTCTTCCTCAGCGTCGTCGGCACGCTGATCACGGATAACCTGACGGATAACTTCGGGGTCTCCCTGGTTACGACCACGATCGTCTTCAGTATCGCCCTGGCCGTGACTTTTGCCACTTGGTATGCATTCGAGAAGACTCTTTCCATTCATTCGATTTATACCACTCGGCGAGAGGCTTTCTACTGGCTGGCCATTCTTTTCACTTTCGCTCTGGGAACGGCGTCAGGCGATCTCGTGGCGGAGAAACTGGGACTGGGTTATCTCCCTTCCCTGCTCATCGTCGGCGCGCTTATTGGCCTGATTACCCTGGCCTATAACTTCCTGAAACTGAACGGCATTCTGACCTTTTGGCTCGCTTACATCTTGACCCGGCCGCTGGGCGCCTCCATCGGAGACTACCTTTCTCAGCCCCTTAAGCTGGGTGGTCTCGGTTTAGGCACGACCTGGACGAGTGCCATTTTTCTTGCGGCCATCCTGGGTCTCGTGACCTTCCTCGCCATCACGCAGGTGGATGTGGCTGAAGCAGAGCGCGACTAGGAAGGTCGCTTTGTCCATACTTTGGAAATATCCAAGCGAGCCCTGCTGATCATCGCCGGCATTGTTGTTCTGATCGCTCTCTTTGCGGCTTTCGGACGTGGCGGAAGCGACAGCGTTACCTACGCGACTTCTCCGGTGGAGAAAGGTGACATCTTCCAGGTCGTGGACGCGACGGGAACGATCAACGCCGTCATCACGGTGCAAGTCGGCTCCCAGGTCTCTGGCGTCATTTCGGAGTTACACGCAGATTTTAATTCTCATGTGACCAAGGGTGAGATCATCGCGCAGATCTCGCCGGCTTTGTTCCAGGGAGCTTTTGCGCAGGCCAAAGCAGACCTGGAGAACGCGGTCGCCAATGTCGCCGTGGCGGCGGCTAACGTCGCCAAAGCGAAGGCCAGCCAGACGCAGTTAAAGGCGGATTATCAGCGCAACATTGACCTAACGAAAACCGGCGCGGCGAGTGCCCAGGCTCTGGATTTAGCGAAGGCAAACGCGGAAAGCGCGGACGCGCAGGTGACGGCGGCCGAAGCGCAGGAGCAGCAGGCGCGGGCCCAGGTCGAGCAGAAGCGCGCTGCCGTCCAGGTCGCGCAAACGAACCTTAACTACACCACGATTCGCGCGCCGATCGACGGCACGGTCGTGGCGCGCAGCGTCGATGTCGGGCAGACGGTCGCAGCCTCGCTCCAGGCGCCGACCCTCTTCACGATCGCGCAAGATCTCACGAAGATGCAGGTCTATGCGAAGACGGACGAATCGGATGTCGGCGGGATGAAGCGCGGTCAGAAAGTCACCTTCAAGGTGGATGCTTATCCGCGGGAGTCCTTTGCCGGCACCGTCTCACAGGTGCGGATGAACTCGACCGTCGTGCAAAACGTCGTGACCTACGACACGATCATCGATTTCGATAACCCGGAGCGCAAACTCTTCCCGGGCATGACTGCCTATGTCACGATCCCGGTCGCAAGCGCGAAAGACGTGATCGAAATTCCAAACGCCGCCTTGCGCTTCAAACCCGATCTTTCGGTTGCCGAGATTCACAAACTTTATCAAAAGGCGGGGATCCAAGGGGAAGGCGACAACGCAGCCGGTAAGGCAGGCAAAGCGACGCCCGCTTCCTCCCCAGGTTCAGCGCCCAAGCCCGAGACACGCGTCGTTTGGAAACTGCGCTCCGGTAAAACGCTCGAACCCGCGCGGATCAAGATCGGGATCACGGATCACACGAACACCGCGTTACTGCAGGCGGTAAATGGTGAACTCAATGTCGGGGATGAGTTAGTCACCGGCGTGGCCGAAAGTCAGGCCTCGAATACCGGCGTCGGCCCGGCTGGACCGCGCCGTCCCTAAGGTCCTCGAGAGCACGGAGCTTCACTTTGTCACCGACTCAGCCGTTACCTAACAAAAATAGCTCTGGCGCGAGCGTCATTCGGGTGGAGGAGCTGCATAAGTATTACCAGATGGGGGAGAACAAGGTGCACGCGTTGCGCGGCGTGAACCTGCAGATCGAGCGCGGCGAGTTTGTCGCGATCATGGGCGCGAGCGGCAGCGGCAAATCCACCTTCATGAACATCCTCGGTTGCCTCGACAAGCCGACCGCCGGCCGCTATCTGCTCGAAGGAACGGATGTCGCGGCCCTCGATAAGACCCAGCTCGCGCGCATCCGGAATCGGAAGATCGGCTTTGTCTTTCAAGGCTTCAACCTTCTCTCGCGCACGACCGCGCTGGAGAACACCGAGCTTCCGACGCTCTACGCGCGGCTGGAAAAATCGGAGCGCCGCGAACGCGCGCTCGAGTCACTCCGCCTCGTCGGATTGAGCGAACGGACCGATCATTTCCCATCGCAGCTCTCGGGCGGGCAACAGCAGCGCGTCGCCATCGCCCGCGCGCTCGTGAACCGACCATCGATTCTGCTGGCGGACGAACCGACCGGCAACCTCGACAGCCGGACGGCGGTCGAAGTAATGGAGATTTTCCAAAAGCTGAATGACCAAGGACTAACTATCATCCTTGTCACCCATGAGCTGGACATCGCGAGCTTTGCCCGCCGCAGCATCGTCTTCCGGGACGGCATGATTCGGCGGGACGAAGTGGTGCCGAAGCGCGCCGTCGCGGCGGAGTTGGTCAAGACGATGCCGAAGCTCGACGATTAGCTGCGATGGATTTTCTCTCGACGTTCCAGATCGCTCTGCGCGCCCTCTTGCGGAATAAAGCGCGCTCCCTTTTGACCATGCTCGGGATTATCATCGGCGTCGCCGCGGTCATCGCCATGATCGGGATCGGGCAAGGCGCCGACCAGACGGTTCAGAAACAAATCGCGACTCTCGGCTCGAACATGATTTTCATCAGTTCCGGCTCGCGGCGCGTCGGCGGACTGCGGGTCGGCTGGGGCGGCACCAAGACGCTGGTGGAAGGCGATGTCGCAGCGATCGCGCGCGAATGTCCGGCCGTTGTCGCGGCGGCACCTGGCACACAGACTTCCGCTCAGGTTGTCTATGAAGGCGATAACTGGGGCACGCGAATCGTCGGCACGACGCCGGAGTACTTCGCGATTCGCACCTGGGATTTTCAGAGCGGCAGCAGTTTCACCAGCGATGATGTCACGACCGCGGCGAATGTCGCGGTGATCGGTGAAACCGTGCGGAAGAATCTCTTCGCCTCGACCAATCCGATCGGCAAAAAGATTCGTATCGGCACGCTTCCGTTCACCGTCATCGGCGTGCTCGTGCCGAAAGGTCAATCGGCGGCCCTGAGTGAGGATCAGGATGACACCATCATCGCGCCGCTGACGACGGTGCAGAAGAAGATAACCGGTCAGCCCTGGCTGCGCTTTGCCATGGTTTCGGCCAGCTCGCGCGCCAATAGCTATGTCGCGCAGCAGCAGATCGAAGCTTTGCTCCGCGACCGGCACCGGATTCGCAAAGGCGAACCGGATGACTTCGCCGTCCGCAATTTAGCTGACATAGCCGACGTCGCTTCGGAGGCGAGCAAAGTCATGACCGTGCTCCTCGGCTCGATCGGCGGCGTCTCACTCTTTGTCGGCGGACTCGGGATCATGAACATCATGCTCGTCTCCGTGACCGAACGCACCCGGGAGATCGGAATCCGGATCGCGATCGGCGCGACCGAAGCCGACGTGCAGCGGCAGTTTCTGATCGAAGCGATGGTCATAAGTCTCGCCGGCGGAATTATCGGAATCCTTCTTGGGATTGGCGCGTCCTTTACCATCTCCACCACGGCTGGTTGGCCGGTCGCGATTTCTACGGTGGCGATCCTGGTCGCTGCTCTGGTCTCGATAGCTATCGGCGTTTTCTTCGGCTTCTACCCGGCGCAGAAGGCGGCGCGACTGGATCCAATCGAAGCGCTGCGCTACGAGTAAGTCAGCCTTTGTAGCCTAACGAGTCTAATGTTTTTCAATACCATCTTTCAGGAAGCATTGAAGGCTTTGCTGCGGAACAAGGTCCGCAGTGCGCTGACCATGCTCGGCATTATCGCCGGCGTCGGCTCCTTTATTTGCGTGGTCGGTGTGGGGGACGCGGGTTCGAAGCGCGTCGAGGAACAACTGCATAACGTCGGCGACAACCTTATCTGGCTGGAGGCGGGCGGGCGGGCGCGCAACGGCGTGCGTATCGGCGTGAAGGACAGCCAGAGTCTGACGATGGGCGACTGCCGTGCGGTGCTCGAACAAGTCCCCGGAATCAAACGCGGCTCACCCAACGTCGATGGTCACATCCAAGTCGTGGCGGGTGGGGAAAACTGGGGCACGCAATTTCGCGGAGTGAGTCCAGAGTTTTTCGAGATCCGCAAGTGGCGGATCGCCCAAGGCGCGGCCTTTATCGACGATGATGTCGCGCATGCCGCAACCGTGTGTGTCATCGGCCACACGATCGCCTCCCAACTCTTCGGCGCGACCAATCCGGTCGGCCAGACCATCCGGGTGCAGGGCGTTCCTTTTAAGATCCTCGGAGTCATGCAGGCGCGCGGTTTCTCCACGACCGGGCAGGATCAGGATGACTTCATGGTGATGCCGGTGACGACCGCGCAAAAGCGGATCAGCGGCCAGGATTGGCTCGACGACATCTACTTTTCCGCTGCGAGCAGAGAAGACATCTCCGAAGCGAAAAAGCGCATCATCGCTCTTCTCCGCGAGCGCCATCATCTGCGCCCGGGCGAAGACGATGACTTTAACATCCGGACGCCCGAGGAAGTGATCCGCACCCAGCTTGCCGCGGCGAAAGTTTTCACCCTGCTACTCGGCAGCGCGGCCTCGCTTTCTCTCCTGGTCGGTGGGATCGGGATCATGAACATCATGCTCGTCTCCGTGACCGAGCGCACCCGGGAGATCGGCATCCGCCTCGCCGTCGGCGCGACCGAAGCGGACATTCAGATGCAGTTTCTGAGCGAAGCGATCGTCATGAGTCTGATCGGCGGATTCCTGGGCGTGGCGGCCGGAGTCGCCGGCTCCGTGGTGGCGCGCCACACTCTTCATTGGGAAATGCAGCTCTCCCAACACATCATGCTCATCGCCGCGTTCTTCTCCGCCGCGGTCGGCGTTTTCTTCGGCTATTATCCGGCGCGGAAAGCTTCGCAGCTTGATCCGATTGAAGGCTTGCGTTTCGAATGAGGCGCCGGGTAGCGAACCAATTACGCCGTCCTTTATTCGTTAGGCGAAGCAACGTCCTTGACAGATCGTGGCCCGGCTCCAATAGGAGCAGCCGGAAGACGAGGCCACGAGGATTTGCCGGAGTTCTCCGGGTCGGTTTTCCCCGGCGTTTGGCGAGGACTCTCTCGAAACCTCTGTGCGCCGGGCATGTCTCATTCTGGACATAACTTTCGAAAACGTCCGAAACGCAGGGCGAGCGCCGGGAGGACGAGGAGGTTGAGCGCGGTCGAGCCCAAACACAAACACAAAGCCCTTGATGAAGGACGACCTGAGAAAAGTCGCCGTGACCATTCGCCAACCTGAAACCTCGCGTTGACATTCGGGCCCGCTGAATTTACCCCTTTTTCACCCAACTACCGTGACCGTCTTCCAAAATAGAATCGTACAGATCCTTGCAGCGCTCCTGGCGCTGCTTGTTTTTAGCGGTGACGTTTTGGATGACGTGTGGGATGTGGCTGGTCACTCCGTTGCCGGACATGTCTCCCATTCGTCTGATCAGACCAAAGGGAATGCCCCGAAAGCGGGTACCGCAGGTCACGATGATACGGTTGCAATCGGCCCTGCTTTGGCGGCGCCGATTCCTGCGTTGCCGAGCACGTTTGAATATCTGGATCTCGATGAGGCCGCTCCGGTCGGAGCGCGGCCTGCGATCGATCATCCGCCTCAGTTAGCCTGACGCGGGGCTGTGCCTGGCCGCTTGCTGCGGTCATGCCACCCACGCTCCTCTTCCATCTCTCGCCCGGGTGATTTCTGCCCGTAGGCGGGAGCTCTTCCACCATTTTCGTCAGGCTCATCATGTTACAAACCAAGACAACACTTCTAATTCTAGCGATCGCCAGCGTCGCCTGGACGGGGCGAGGCGCGACTTTGCCAGAGGCAATCACCGAGGCGCAGAGGAATAACGCGGAACTTCGCGTTCTTCAGGCAAGTCTCGCTGCGTCCAAGGGCGGCGTGACGACCGCGAAAGCGTTCTCGAATCCGGAGCTCAGTTTTGCTCCGGGAATCCGGCACACGGCGGAACAAGGCGTCACTGCGAAAGATGATTTCCATGGCGATTTCGCGTTGAGCCAGCTCTTCGAATGGCCGGGGAAACGCGCGCTCAAGATTGCGCTCGCGCAGAGAAACGTGGCTGTGCAGGAGTTGGCGGTGGAGGCGTTCCGCTTCGAGATCGCCGCGAAAGTGCGCCGCGCCTTTTACGAGCTGCTCGCCGTACAAAAGGTCACGAGCTTGCGGAAGGAGCAGGTGGAGTCGGCGCAGACTTTTGTCGAATCCTCGAGGAAACGCGCGGAGAGCGGTTACGCCTCGGATTTTGAGACGGTCAAGAGCCAGGCCGAGTTGATCGCGGCGCAACGCGGTCTGATGGAGGCGCAGGGAAAAGTTGCGGCCGCCGGCGTGGCGCTGAATAGCCTTCTCGGCCGGCCGCCTTTGGCTCCGGTGGACGCGGACGGCAGTTTGGAGGCGGCTGCGACGCGTCCGCGTTCGAGTGCAAGTTACGTCGCCCTCGCGATGGCGAGGAATCCGAGCCTGCGCACCCTTAACTTGCAGGCGGAATCGGCGGGTTTGAATCTGCGCGCGACGCGCTTCGGGCGCCGGCCGGATTTCGCGGTTGGACCGCAAGTCGAATACACCCGCAACGAGCAAATCTATGGCCTCGGGGTTACGGTCGCGCTGCCGTTCTGGGATCAGAAAAAGGGAGAGATTCAGACCGCCACGGCGGAGCAGCAGAAGGCGCGAGCGGAGATTGAAAAGACTCGTCGGGAGATCGAGGCGGCGGTTACGACGGCCACAAGGAATCTCGATTTCGCCCAGCAACAGCGCGCGCTTTACACGCCCGCCTTTCTCGATCGCCTGAAAACTCTCGTCGGTCAGGCGGAGCAGAGCTACGCGCAGAGCGCCACGACGCTGATCATTTATCTCGATGCGAAGCGCACCTATTTCGATGCGCTTTCGAGTTACTACGAGTCGCTCGGCGACGTCGCCGGACAACGCGCGGAGCTGGAGTCGGCCGTCGGCCTGCCGTTGGAATCCATTTCGGCCAATGACTCAAACCACACCGCAAAATGAACCCTAATCTTAACGCCCTGCACCGGTGGTTTAGTCGCAGCACCGGGATCTTGCTCGCGGCACTCGTTAGCCTTTCGAGCTGCTCCAAAAAAGAAGCGGCGCCGGCGACCGCGGCAGAGCCGAAGCTAGCCGAAAACATCGTCCAACTGAGCGCGGCAAACCTCGCGAACATGGAACTCAAGGTTGAGGTCGCGAAGCTGGGTAATCTCGAAACGAAGCTGGCCGTCGCCGGCCGCGTAAGCGAGAACGCGAACAAAACCGCCAACGTCGTGAGTACGATGGAAGGCCGGTTGCTCAAGCTCAATTCCGATCTGACCGATAGGGTGCAAGCCGGTCAAGTCATCGCTTTGGTGCAGACCCCGGAGCTGCTCGGCAAACCGCTCGAAGTAAAAGCGCCGATCGACGGCGTCATCACAGAGCGTAAGAGCACGGCGGGCCAAACCATCACCAAAGACACGCCGCTCTACGTGATCAGCGATCCCACCGATCTCTGGGTTCTGGCTCAGATCAAAGAACGCGACGTTGGTCAGGTAAAAGCAGGACAGGACGCTGTCTTCAGCGTGCTTTCTTATCCGGATGAAAAATTCGGCGGCCGAGTCGCTCTCATCGGGAGCAGCCTCGACCAACAGTCGCGCACCCTGGAAGTGCGGATCGAAACCCGCAATGAAGATGGCCGGCTCAAACCCGGGATGTTCGCCGATGTGGAAATCACCACCACTGTTGTCAGCGGTGCGCTCCTCATCCCTGATGCCGCCGTGCAAACGATGGGCGACGAACCGGTAGTCTTTGTCCCGTTAGGCGAAAGCAAGTTTCAAAAACGCGGGGTCAAGCTTGGCGCGCGCGAAGGCTCCGATGTGCAGGTGCTGAGCGGCCTTCAAGAAGGCGAGAAGGTCGCGACCGAGGGCAGCTTCATTTTGAAATCGCAAATGCTGAAAGGCGAGATGGGCGACAACGAGTGAAAGCAATGCTGCAAGAAATAAGCCGTCCTCATTTGCGCCGGTTATGGGAACGATCGCTTCTTCCAGTAATCCGGCTTGCGCTTTGCATGAGCGATCGCAGCGATCCAGATGCAATCCGGCATTTCTCTGTAGAAGATCAGGAACGGAAACCGTTTCGTTTTGTATTTTCGAAAGTCCGACGCTTTGTGGCGCGGCCAAACTTGAGGGTCTTGGCGGATTTTATCGACTGCCTTTTCTACCTCCGCCAACAAGTCCAGGCCCAAGCCTTTGAGCTGGGATTCGTACCACGTCATGGCTTCGTCGAGTTCTTCACGCGCTCGGCGATAAACCAACAGTGGCTTCACGCGTGCTTGTCGCGCAACTCAGAGAAAACCTTTTCCGCCGATTCACCGTCTGCCTCGCCCCTGCGAATCTCCCCGGCCCGTCGCTCCAGCTCTTCATCCCAGGCCGCTTCGGCGTCCGCGTCCACCGCGTCGTCCAGAGAAACGATCAGGAAGTGGGCCAGAGCAGCACGCTCAGACGCGGATAACTCGCTCAGCTTCGTCTTTAGATCTTCCGCCCGCGCCGTCATCAGGCATCAGCCTCTCGGCCCCGATCTTTTCTGTCAAGCCGTTCGCCTTCCTTTCGCCAGGATCAATTCCATTCTCGAATTCTCTGAGGAGCGGCGGTTTCTAACCGCCGAGGGCGCTTGCAAAGCGCCCCTCCTTGTATCCTCATCGTGATTAACGCCATCCTTAACTTCTCCGTTCGGCAACGGATGCTCGTCATCCTCGGGACGCTTCTCGTCGCCGGCTTTGGGATTCTGGCCTGGAAGCAAATCCCGATCGACGCCTTTCCCGATGTGACCAACGTCCAGGTTGTAGTCATCGCCTCCGCGCCGGCGCTTTCCCCGCCCGAGGTCGAGCAATTGGTCACGCAGCCGATCGAATTGCAGATCGCGGGTCTGCCGCGACTCACGGAGATCCGCTCGGTTTCAAAAATCGGCATCTCCGTGATCACGGTCGTCTTCGAAGATAGCGTGGACGATTATTTTGCCCGCCAGCTTGTTTCCGAGCGGTTGCAGAGCGCGAAAGATAATCTGCCGGACGGCGTGGAGGTTTCGTTAGGCCCGATCACCACCGGCTTGGGCGAGATTTTTCAATACACTCTCGTTAGTCAGGACAACAAATTCGACGCCACCGAGCTGCGCACGCTTCAGGATTACACGGTCAAACCGATCCTGCGCACTGTCCCCGGCGTCACGGAGGTGAATTCCTTCGGCGGTCTGGTTAAGCAATATCAAGCCATCATCAAGCCCGACCGCTTGATCTCCTACGGGGTGACCCTGCGCGATGTCTTTGAGGCGCTCTCGAACAATAACGCCAACGCGAGCGGTGCATTCATCGAACACAAATCCGAGCAGTACATCGTGCGTGGGTTAGGCCGGGTGAAAGATCTCGCCGACATCGGAAACATCATCGTCAAGACGCAGGATCAGGTGCCGATCTACGTGCGCGACGTGGCCGAGGTGAAAGTAGGCGCGGAGTTAAGACAAGGCGCAGTGACCATGAATGGTAAGGGGGAAGTCGTGGCCGGGATCGTCTTGATGCTGAAAGGCGCGAGCGGCCGCGACGTGGTCAACGCGGTCAAAGAGAAACTGCCGGCGATCCAGAAAGCTCTGCCGGCCGGAGTCAAGCTCGTGCCGTTTTACGATCGGACGGACTTGGTTAAGGAAGCGATCCACACCGTCACGAAGGCGCTCATGGAGGCGGCCATTTTCGTGCTCATCGTCCTTATCGTCCTGCTCGCGGATGTGCGCAGTGCGATCATCGTCACGCTCGTGCTGCCGCTTTCGGCGCTCTTCGCCTTCATCATGATGAAATGGTGGGGCCTGACCGCCAACCTAATGTCGTTAGGCGGTCTCGCCATCGGGATCGGCATGATGGTCGATGGCGCGGTCGTGATGGTGGAGAACGTCCATCGTCATCTGACCGAGAAACCTGACCCCGCGAAACGAGGCAGTCAGCCGAACAAAGTCGAGACCGTCCTCTACGCGGCCAAGGAAGTCGCGCGGCCGATCGCGTTCGGCATTTTCATCATCATCCTCGTCTTCCTCCCGCTCTTCACCCTGCAAGGATTCGAAGGGAAGATGTTCAGCCCGCTCGCCTTTACGATTTCGTTCGGCCTGCTCGGTTCACTCGTCCTCTCGCTCACCTTTGTGCCGATGCTCTGCACCTTCCTGCTCAAGCAGAGCCCGCAGGACCACGATCCGTTCCACATCCGCTGGCTCAAACAGGCCTACCTGGTCATGCTCAAGCCCTGCGTCGGGTTTCCCTGGCGCGTGGTCATTCCCGCCGTTTTGGCATTGGTCGGCGCCCTCGCGCTCGTTCCCTTGATCGGTACGGAATTTTTGCCCGAGCTCGACGAGGGCGCGATCACCATCCGGACGACGCGCCTTCCCAGCATCTCGCTCCCCGAATCGCTCGCGCTGCAAACGCGCGTGGAAAAAATGGTGAAGAGTTTTCCCGAGGTCATCGACATCGTCTCCAAGACCGGGCGCGCGGATATTGCCTCCGATCCTGACGGAGTTGAAACGAGTGAGACGATCATCACGCTCAAGCCGCGCGAGCAATGGACGAGCGTCAAGACCAAGGCGGAGCTGGTCGAAAAAATGCGCGACAAGCTCGAGGCCATCCCGGGTGTGCAAGGCAGCTTCACCCAGCCGATCGCGATGCGCGTGGACGAGATGGTAAGCGGAGTGAAAGCCGCCATCGGCATTAAGATTTTCGGCGAGGATCTGGCCGTGCTCGATGCCAAAGCGCAGGAAGTCGCGAAGGTCGTGCAACAGGTCCAGGGGGCGGCGGACGTGAGCGTCGAGCAGGTGAGCGGCCTCGAGTATTTGGAAATCGAAATCGACCGGGCAAAAATCGCGCGCTACGGCATCAACGTCGCCGACGTGCGGGCGGTCATCGAGACCGCCATCGCCGGCAAAGAAGCGAGCAAGATTTACGAAGGCTTGAAAGTTTTCGGTCTCGCCGTGCGTTTTCCCGAAGGCGCACGGAATGATATCGAATCGATCCGCAAAATCCTCGTTCCATCTCCGGTCGGAGCGCTCATCCCGCTCGGACAACTGGCGAAACTTTCCGTCTCCAACGGCCCGGCCCAGATCAGCCGCGAAATGGGGCAGCGGCGCATCGTGGTGCTCTGCAACGTGACCGGCCGCGACATCGGCAGCTTTGTACGAGAAGCGCAGCAGAAGATCGACGCCGCGGTCAAGTTCCCTCCGGGTTACCTCGTCACGTGGGGCGGACAATTCGAGAACCAGCAACGCGCCATGAAACGCTTCGCCATCGTCGTCCCGATCACGATCGGGTCGATTTTCCTGCTTCTGTTTGGCTCCTTCAATTCCGTCAAGCAAGCCATCCTGATCGTGCTCAATATTCCCTTCGCGATGAACGGCGGCATTCTCGCGCTGCTTATCGGGCAATTTAATCTCAGCGTGAGCGCGAGCGTCGGCTTCATTGCGCTCTTCGGCGTTGCGGTGCTCAACGGCATCGTCATGGTGAGCTACTTCAACGAGCTGCGTCGCGAAGGAATGAGTGTCGAAGAGGCGGTCATCAAAGGATCGATCCTGCGGTTGCGTCCCGTTCTCATCACCGCCGGCGTCGCCGCGCTTGGCCTGGTGCCGATGCTCTTCGCAACCGGACCAGGAAGTGAAATCCAAAAACCACTCGCGGCCGTCGTCATCGGCGGATTAATCAGTTCCACGTTTCTCACCCTCTTCATTCTCCCGACGCTCTACAAAGTTTTCGAACGCAAAACACGAGTAGGGCCACATCCCTTGCCCGAGCCGCCACTAACCACCGAACTCTACCAAGGGACCTGACACAATGATGCGTAAGTTTTCTGGGCCGCAGACGAGCGAGAAGCGCCGTGCCGTTCGTAAGTTTGTCATTGCGGTTGCGCTCGCAGTCCTGGCTGCGGCGCCAGCGCTCTGTCTGCGCCTGGCCGGCATCCACATCTCGCCGTATTTGGCACTGCCACTGTTTTTCCTGGCCATTCTCGCCGCGGGTTTCCTCCTCTCGTGGAGCGCCGAGACGGCGGAGGAGCACGTGTCGCCGGGTGTTATTTTGGCGGTGCTCGCGTTGATCACGGTGCTTCCCGAATACGCGGTCGATATCTATCTCAGCTACCGCGCGGGGCAAAATCCGGGTTCGCCCTATGTAGGCTTTGCGGCTGCGAACATGACCGGCGCCAACCGCCTGCTCATCGGGACCGCCTGGCCGCTCATCGTGCTCCTCTTCTGGTGGCGCGCGGGGCGTCGCGCGGTGCCGTTGCAATGGCATAACGCTACCGAGGTGAGCTTTCTCGCGCTCGCGAGTGCCTACTCTTTCTTTATCGTCTGGAAAGGCCGCATCGACTTGTTCGATACCGCCGTCTTGATGGCAATTTTCGCCGCTTATATCTGGCGACTCACTCGCGCATCAAAGGCGGAGGATGACGATGACAACGACGAAGTCGGCCCGGCGGCCGGATTGGCACTCTTATCGACCCCGGTGCAGTGGACCATCATCGCAGTGCTGACGGTTTTTGCCATCGCAATCATTGCGGCGGTCACCGAACCGTTCGTCGAATCGCTCATCGGCGCCGGCCGATCCGTCGGCATCAACGAGTTTTTGCTGATTCAATGGCTGGCGCCACTGGCGAGCGAAGCGCCGGACATCGTGATTGCGATTCTATTCGCTCTCGCGCTGAGGCCGACCGCCGCTCTCGCTCTCTTGATTAGCGACAAAATCAACCAATGGACGCTGCTCGTCGGAATGATTCCACTCGCCTTCTCCGTCGGTGCCGGTCGCTTGGCCGCGCTCCCGCTCGATGCGCGGCAGCACGAAGAGTTCTTTCTGACTGCGGCGCAGTCCCTCTTCGCCATCGCGCTGCTCCTACGGCTGCGACTCAGCTTGCCGAGCGCGCTGGTGTTGCTAGGTCTCTTCGCGTCTCAGTTCGGTCTGGACTTTGCCTTTCGCAACAATGAGCCACGCGCGATCGCGGCGCTCACGCTCTTCGCGTGGGGCTATCTGCTTTTGGCGGCCCTGATGTTCGTCTGGAATTGGAAATGGCTGGGGCGGGGATTGCGCGCTGGTCTGCTTGGTCAAAGGACGCTCGTTTGCGAAGAGCCGGACGTCACCCCATGAGCACTGCGTTGCGCACCAAAAAGAGGCTTGCGTTTCGAATGAGTCGCCAGGAAATCAGTGCGCTTTCTGGGCTGGCTTCTGCGGGAAAAACAGGATCAACGCCACAATCACCACCAGGAGCGCAGCCGATGCGGTGTAACGGCTGAGCGCGAGGCCGCCTTTGGCGATTGGCTTATCGAGAAAATCGCCGACCACCGCGCCGAGCGGGCGAGTCAAAATGAAGGCCGCCCAAAATAAAATCGCTCGTGAAAGACCGGTAATAAAGCAACGCGCAGACAAGAAGCAGCCCGCCGAAGACCGCCGCCGCGCCGAGGTAGCCGATGGAATTGGTATCCGCGACCCAGTCGCCGAGCGCCGTCCCGAGCGTTTGCGAAAACATGATCGTGACCCAGTAAAAAATCTCGACCTTCGGCGTGTTCACCGTTTCGACCGAGATACTCCCGGTCGCCCAGCGCCAGAAGAGGAGCGACGCGATCACGCAGGTGAGCAGGATGGCCGAGCCGCCGGTGTAGCCGATGCCGAGCGACCCGGTGCAATAATCCGCCAGGGTGGTCCCGGCCGTGGTCATGGCGACGAATCGAAATCGCCCGCCTCGTGCCGCGGCTCGATGTAAACCGGCCCGACCTGACCAGTGTAATGACCGGCACTGAGGTTGTTCCCGGCGCGGATGGGGTGTGATAAAAGCGAAAGCCCGCCGGGCCCGGCGTGAAGGCAATCCGCCGCTTCCCGTGCGCCGCGATGAAAGGCGTGACCTCCTCGGCTGCACCATCCACGTCGGGCGGGACGAACTGCCCATGCCAATGCAGTTGCTCGGGCGTATCGGTGTCGTTGAAAATATCGACCACCACCTGGCGCCCTTCCTGTAAGCGGAGGAGCGGGCCGGGAAACTGACCGTTATAGAGCGTGGTCGAAACGATCTGGTCAGGCGCCAACTCCGCCAGCCCAGTTCCGATGCGGATCGTATGATCGGCGGCGCCGGCGGATGGGCCTTCAACAGCGGTAGGTGCAGCCTTGAGCGAGCGTGCGAGCGGAAGTCCGGCACCGGCGCCCACGGCAGTCTGGAGAAAATCGCGCCGGCTAAAGCGGCGGACAAGTTGGATTGATGATGATCGCGACATGGCAATTGTTGTTCGCGTTCGGCACTCAAAAACGCGCTTCACAGTTTACGATGATTCGGTCACATCTCACATACATGCGAGCATGTCCCTCCGGAGGAACGAGCCGCTTGTCAGAGTGCGGCCGCGGAATGGATCTTGGTTCATGTGAAACACGACAACAGACGCGAGAACCTCGCGGAGCTTGCGCGGCTTTTTTTGAAGCTGGGCTGCGTCGCCTTTGGCGGCCCGGCGGCGCACATCGCGATGATGGAGGACGAAGCGGTGCGCCGGCGGGGCTGGCTCACGCACGAGGAATTTCTCGATCTGCTCGGCGCGACCAATCTCATTCCGGGCCCGAACTCGACCGAGATGGCGATTCACATCGGCCATCGGCGCGCGGGCTGGTCCGGGCTGCTCGTGGCGGGCGCTTGTTTCATCCTCCCGGCGATGGCGATCGTGCTGGCCTGCGCCTGGGCTTACGTGCGCTACGGCGCACTCCCGCAGGCGCAAGGGATTCTCTACGGAGTAAAACCGGTTATCATCGGCGTCGTCGCTCAGGCGCTCTGGGCGCTCGGACGGAAAGCGGTGAAGACCCCGCTCCTTGCCGCGGTCGCCGTGGCCGCGATCGCGCTAAGTTTTCTCGGGGTGAACGAGCTGATCGTGCTGCTTGGCTTCGGTCTCCTGGTTATGATCGTTAGGGGCGGGATCACGAAAGTAAAAGGCGCGGCCCAGGTCGCCCTCCTGCCGTTACTCGGGAACACGACCCTCGGCGTCGCCAGCACGGTCGGCGCGACAAACACCGCCGCCGCTTTCGGGTTATGGCCGCTCTTTATCTTCTTCCTCAAGGTTGGCGCGGTCCTTTTCGGCAGCGGCTATGTGCTACTCGCGTTTCTGCGTAACGATCTCGTCGAGCGCTGGCATTGGCTCACCGAGAGTCAGCTCCTCGATGCGGTCGCCATCGGGCAGGTCACTCCGGGACCAGTCTTTACCACCGCGACTTTCATCGGTTACATCCTCGGCGGTCCGGTCGCGGCGATTGTCGCGACGGTTGGAATTTTTGTGCCCGCTTTCGTCTTTGTCGCGTTGAGCGGTCCGCTTGTTCCGCGGTTGCGCAAATCTCCCCTGGCCGGAGCATTCCTCGATGGCGTGATCGTGGCGTCGCTCGCGCTCATGACGGCCGTGACCTGGCACCTGGCCGCGGCGGCCTTTGTCGATTGGATCACCGTCGCGCTCGGCGGCGTTGCCGCCTTTCTCCTTCTCCGTTACAAGGTCAACTCCGCCTGGCTCGTGCTCGGCGGCGCGGCGGTCGGACTCGTCTTTGGCTGAACCGGCGCGGGCTGCCGCTGCGCCAGGGCGATCAGCTCCGACACCGTGACGAACTTGAACCCTTTCGCGAGAAGCGCATCAAACGTCTCCGGCATGGCTGCGATCGTCTGAGCGTGGATGTCGTGAGAGAGCAGGATCGAACCCGCTTTCGCGCCGCTGATGAGGCGGCGAGCAACGACGGAAGGCCCCGGCTCTTTCCAATCCAGCGGATCGACATCCCAGAGGATGACCTTGTAGCCAAACTCGCGGTGAACCCAGAGCCGCTGCCTGGCCGTCAGGGAACCGTAGGGCGGCCGCATTACTTTCGGATGAAGACCAGTGGCTTGCGCGATCCTATCATCGGTCCGCTGGAGTTGATCGCGCAATGCTTCATCGGAAAGCCGGGCGAGGTTTGGATGCGCCCAGGAATGATTGCCGATCTCGTGACCTTCGGCCACGGCACGTCGGACAATCTCAGGATGGCGGGCGACGTTCTCGCCAAGCACAAAGAAGGTCGCCTTGATCTTCTTTTCCGCGAGCAGGTCGAGCAGCTTCGGAGTCAGGGTGGCGTGAGGCCCGTCGTCGAAGGTCATGGCGAGGTAGGGACCGGCGACGTGAACTGAGCTGTAGGTCACCTTCGGCGCCGCCGCGGTCGCCTCCGGTGTCGGGCTGGTGGGAGCTTCCTGCGCGGAGGCCAGCCTAACGAGCGCCAGTAAGAGGATCGTAGTTCCAGTGAATGCCTTCATCAGACTGGGTGGCGGATTACTTTGAGACCTTTGTGCCCAGCCTGGTAGCGGCCCTCGCCATCGCGCGCCGACTCCGCTGGCCAGTTCGTGAAGAGCCCGGAGGTTGTTGCCAGCCGCGAGCGCCGCATCGACCTCGGCTCGGTTGTGCCGCGGAAAGGCCACGTGATTGAGCTGTTCCTGCCGCAAAACTTCGCCAAAGCCGAAGCGAACCGCCCGCCGCCAAAGGCGTCGATGCGACGGCATCTCCCGCCAGGCCAGCTCCGCGCCCGCGATGCTCCCGCGGGCACGGAGGAAAGTGACCAACTCGCGATGGAGATGCGCCTTCGGATGGTTCGCCACTTCTGCGGCCGTCTTCATAGCCTTGCTGAGAAATACGAGTTTTCATTAGAAGGTGGTCCGAAGACCCACGGTGATGCTGCGGCCAGCCAGCGGCAGCACTTCCTTGAGGAAGGAAAGGTGATCGCGAGCTTCTTCGTTCGTTAGGTTAGTTCCGCGAACGTAGACATAGTTATAGGTCGGTCCGACGCGGAATTTGTAACCCAGGCTGGCGTTCAGGAAGGTATAGCCGGGCGTGGTGGTCTCAAAAGGCGCCACTCGATCCTGCGCGTCGACCCGCTGACCTTCGATGCTCGCGTTCCACTTCTCGCTCTCGTAATTCAACGAGGCGCTATAACGCAAGGGCGTAATTCGCGGCAACGGTTCGCCCAAATCGAGATCGGTGGCATGGACGTAATCGCTCTGCAGACGCAGGTAGAGATCGTTCGGGTTAGTCTGCGGTTCCGGTCGTTCGCCACTGACCACGTTTTTCACCGACTTCGGGTCAGTCGCCTCGGCGTCGGTGGACCTGGTGAGGGTCAGCGGAAGCAGATGAAGATCAGCGCGCGCTTCGCCGCCGTAGAACTCCGCTTTCTTTGGGGTGTAGGCGAAGACACGCAGACCATCCTCGAAGTCGGCGGTCGGGGTGAAGTCAATAAAGCCGTCGTAGTGATTGTAGAAGCCGCTGATGCTCCCGGTCACGACGCCGGCGGTCCTGCGCAGGCTAACATCGACGCCGAGATTCTTTTCCACGCTCAGGTTCGGATCGCCGATGATGAACTGGAAAGTGGCGTCGTGCGCGCCGCGGGCGAAGAGTTCCTCCGCGCTCGGCGCGCGTTGGGAGTAAGTGCCGTTTACCGCCAGTTGCCACCCTTCGGCGAAGTCATAGATGACTCCCGTCGCCGCGCTCAAGGGTAGGAAGTTCTGCGATTTCTGGCTGGGTGAAGTAAGCGATGTGAGGAGCGGATCGGTGCTATCGATGCTCACTTCCTGGTGCTCGATCCGGCCCCCGACCTGCAGCCGCACAAGCCCGAACTTGAACTCCTGAAAGATGAACGCCGCCAGCTCAGTGGTTTGCGTGGGCTGGAGAAAAGGCGCGTCGCCAAGGACGGAAAGTTCTTTGTAGAAGAACTGTCCGCCGATCGAGCCACTGAGCGGGCCGAGCGGCTTTTCCACCAGTTCCAGGCGCGAATCGACCCCGCTCGTTTTGAAGGTTGAGCCGACGTTATCGCCACCATCGATCTCATCATGCTTGTAGTCGCTGTAGACGAATTTGAAATTCGCGTTGGAGAAATAGGGAAATGGTTCGATCACCGAGCTGCGAATGTTCCACTGTTGCTTGCGCACGTCGAGCCGGACGCGCGGCACCGGCGAGGTCGGATCATCTACTTCTGGATCATCCGGGATTCCATAGACGGAGCGGTAGTCGGTGAACGAAGCGCCGAAGTAGCCCTTCTCCCAGACATAGGAACCGCCAACGGCGATGTCCGACGTTTTCGCATAAGTATTAGGCACGGTCCCGTAGGGATTCTGGCTAAAGTCGCGGCCCGCGCGCTGCTCGGGAGTCAGCTCATCGCGGATGCGGTCGTCGAGCGCGAAGCCGGGAATGCTGCGATCATCCGTCCGCAGATAGGATCCCTCGACGTGAAAGACCCAGTGCTGGAAGGGCGAAAGGGTTAAAGCGAGAGCCCCGCTGCGCTCGAGATCGGCGCTGTTGAAACGACCATCGACTTCGCCACTGAGCGCGGTCGGCGGCTGCTCCACCGGGATGACATTATCGGTGATGTTGACGACGCCGCCGATCGCGCCCGAACCGAAAAGGATCGTAGCCGGGCCGCGCACGACTTCGATGCTCTGACTGAGCAAGGGACTGACACTGGGCGCATGGTCGGGACTAAGATTGGAAACGTCGAATACTTCCGTGCCGTTGTTCAGCACGCGGACGCGATTATCGGCCAGCCCGCGAATAACGGGCCGGCTCGCCCCCGGCGCGAAGCCACTCGCGGCGATGCCCGGTTGCGAGCCGAGGGTGTCGCCTAACGAGGGCGCGGCGGATTGCTTGAGTTGGTTGCCGCTTAAGATCGTGACCGGCGCAGCGGTATCGGTCTCGCTTTGTTCGATCGCGCCGCCGGTGACGACGATGCGTTCGGCTTCCGCCGGCGCCGGGGTCGGCGAAGGGGATGAGGATGAGGTAACAGCCACCTGAGCGGTGGCGAAGCCGGCGCAAAAGACCGGCGTAAGAAAGAGCAGAGTAAGTTTTTTCAAGGTAGAATTCTCCTAAGTAGAGTTGGTGTTGCATGAGACGGACGCGGCGCTTCACGACAGGTGAAGACCGCTGCGAGGCTGCGCGTCTGCGCCGGCTCTGCCGCTGCCCAAGAGTTAGGAGAGGATTACGACCGCTCCAGGTGACGAGAGGCGGAAAAGAAGGCGCTTAGGAGAGTGCTGGAGGGGCGTGCTCAAAGATGGCGCTGCCGAGAAACGGCGCTGCCACCCAGGTTGGAGTAAGAACCGCGAGCGTGGTGAAAAACGCCACCGGCTGCGGGGCCACCACGATCACCGGCACCGTGGAGTGCGCCACGCGGCCGGAGCCGATCAGCGTCACGGCGCATTCGTGATTGGGCGCGCTACTGTCTTTGTGCAACCACGCGTGCAACTGCGGCGCTGCTGAAAGCGTGAGCGCGAAAAGAAAGCTTGCGATGAGCGCGATCGCGGTCAGGCGCAAGTTGGTCTTGCGGGTGAGACAAGCTTTCATCCGGCAGCACTTTGCCCTGCGTATCCGGAATAGCAATCGCTTTCCTCCTTCCGCCCTAACGAGCGTCAGTGCGCTTTTTGTGCGGGCTTTTGCGGGAAGATCAGGATCAACGCCACGATCACGACGAGGAGCGCGATCGAGGCCGTGTAGCGGCTGAGCGCCAGCCCGCCTTGCGCGATCGGTTTGTCGAGAAAATCGCCGACCACCGCGCCGAGCGGGCGAGTCAAAATGAAAGCCGCCCAAAACAACACCGCGTGGGACAGGCTGGTGAAGTAATAGAGAAGCGCGGTCACGAGGAGTAAGCCGCCGAAAACCGCGGCCGCTCCGAGGTAACCCGTCGAGTTCGTATCTGCGACCCAGTCGCCCAGCGCCGTCCCGAGGGTCTGGGAGAACATGATCGTGACCCAGTAAAAGACCTCGACCTTCGGGGTGCTCACCGTATCGACCGAGATGCTCCCGGTCGACCAACGCCAAATCAGGAGCGATGCGATCACGCAAGTGAGCAGAATCGCGGAGCCGCCGGTGTAGCCGATCCCGAGCGAGCGAGTGCAATAATCCGCCAGGGTGGTTCCGACCGTGGTCGTGGCGACGATGGTGAGCCAGTAAAGGAACGGGTGAAACTTTTCCGCTTTGATCTGCACGAGCACCGCCACGATGAAGATGACCCCAAAGATCGCGGTGCCGATCAGATAGCCGGCGCCGTTGCCGCCCGCCGTCGTTTCGCCGAGCCAGGACATGGTCACGGCGTCGCCGCCAGTTTCGCCGAGCGTGGTCGCCAGGATCTTGATGATCCAAAAAAGCAGGGTCACCTGCGGGACCTTGCTCAGAGCTTCGCTGACCCGGCCGGCGTGTTGGTTTTCCATGCGCCAGGCTACGCCAGCGAGGCGCAAAGTCAGCCGGTTATGCGCGCCAGGCCAACAACGCCGCACCCGCGAGGATGAGGAGCCCGCCCAGCCACGTGCTCCAGCCCGCCTTCTCGTCCAGGAAAAGGACGGCGAAGAGGATCACGAAGACCACACTTAGCTTATCGACCGGCGCGACCTTCGCCGCCGGCCCGAGTTGCAGCGCGCGGAAGTAACAGACCCAGGATAAGCCGGTGGCAATCCCGGAGAGGACGAGGAAAGACCAATTCCGCGAAGTGAGTGAGGACAAACTGCGCGCCGGGGCCAGGAGCCAAAAGAGCAGCCAGGTGAACCCGAGGATGACGGTAGTCCTGACCGCCGTGGCCAGATTCGAGTCGACCCCTTCCACGCCGACCTTGGCCAGGATGGCCGTCACGCCCGCAAAGAAGGCCGAAAGAATTGCCCAAGGCAGCCAGCTCATGGAACTAAGAGAGCGGCCGGGAGATGAGTTCGTCCACAGATTTCGAAGATGACGCAGATTCAATCCGCGCCCCCGACTCGACGTGGGGCGAGCTTCCAGCCTGCCTTCTCCTGGGTTCCAATCCGCGCCCCGACGTTTTTTCCGCGGAGTGACAGCCTCGCCCCAAGTCCACCACGGACACGAAGGAGCTGTTCAATTCGCGCCCTCGGCGCGGGCCAGCTCGGCGCATTTGCGTAAATCGAGCTTGCCCGTGGCGAGCACGGGAATGGCTTCGACTCGCCTAACGAGTCTAGGTATCCACAGATTCGGGACGCCGGCCGCTTGCAGCTTTTCGCGCAACTCCGCCTGGTCGATCGCGATCGTGCTCAGGAGGACGAGGGCTTCGCCTTTCGCTTCGTCCGGCGCGGAGGCGACGGCCAGGGTGCGCTCGCCTTCCTGCTCGAGGCCGAGGGCGGCGAGGATCTTGTGCTCGACGGTTTCGTGCGGGACCATCTCGCCGCCGATTTTCGAGAAACGGGAGAGCCGCCCTTCGATGAACAAGAACCCGTCTTCGTCGAAACGCCCGAGGTCGCCGGTTTTGAGCCAACCGTCTTGCAACACTTCCGCCGTCCGCTCCGGATCGTTGAGGTAGCCCTGGAAAATATTGGGGCCGCGCAGCCAAAGCATGCCGGTCTCGTGCAGGGAAAGCTTTGCGCCCGTCTCGGGCTGGCGGATCTCGGCGGCGAGGCCGGGGGCCATTTTCCCGACCGAGCCGGGGCGGTGGTTCGGCTGCACGGGTTCGCCCGGGGCAGCGGGCTCGGGATCGGGCAGGTTGACGCTGACCACGGGGGAGGTCTCGGTGAGGCCGTAGCCTTCGTAGACGGTTTTGCCAAAGCGCTCGGTGAAGGCGTCGGCCAGGCTGGGCGGTAGTTTCTCCGCGCCGGTGATGGTGAGGCGCACGCTCGCGAGCTGCGGCCCCTCGGCTTTGCGGAGGTAGCCGCGGAGAAAGGTGGGGGCGGCGAGAATGATAGTGACGCCCTGGCGGGCGATGAGGTCGGCGCACTTGGCGGCGTCGAGCGGGTTCGGGTAGGTGGCGATGCGAATGCCGTCGAGAAGTGGGAACCAGAGGGTGACAGTGCAGCCGAAGCTGTGGAAAAAGGGGAGCGAGGCGAGCATGAGGTCGTCGTCGGTGGCTTCGATGAGAGCGCGGACTTGGGAGACGTTGCCGACCAGGTTGCGGTGGGTGAGGACGACGCCCTTGGGGTCGCCGGAGCTGCCGCTGGTGAAAAGGAGAACGGCCTCGGCGTCCCCGCCTTCCCGCGGTATGCCGAGCAGGCGAAGGAAGAGCCGGCTGGGGAGAAGGAGCGCGACCATCCACCAGAGGAAGACCTGGCGTTTCAAGCGCGGGAGCACTTCGTCGAGGTGGAGGACGTTTTCCGGCCAGGGGAAATCTGGCAGGCGCGGGGCGAAAGCGCGGGCGGAGATGGCGGTGTCGAGGTCGGCGATGCTCTGGGCGCGCTCGAGGGCGGCGCGGCCGCTGGTGAAATTCAGGCCGACCGGCACTTTGCCCGCGAGGACGACGGCGAGATTGGCCACGACGCCGCCTTTGCTGGCGGGGAGGACGATGCCGACGCGGCGCTTCGCGCAACGCCGCCGCAGGTAACGGCTGAGGGCGGCGGCGGCGCCGAGAAGTTTGCCGCGGCTGAGGGAGGAATCGTCGAGGCCGTCGATCACGGCGACACGGAAGGGGTGGCGTTTCAATCCGCGCACTGCGGCTAGGCCGAGATGTTCGCGCAGGGCGGGCCGCTGGGAGTAGGCGCGCTCGCCCAGCTTCAGCAACTGCTCGCGGACGGTCGCCGGATCGGCCTCGGCCAGAGGGAGCGGCGCGCCGAAGGCGACGGTGGTGGGATAAGGGAGCTGGCGCGGCCATTTAAAAAAGAAGCGCCCGCCCTGGAAGGAAAAGATCGAGCCCCAGAGATTGTCGAGCCAGACGGGCACGACGGGCGCGCTGGCTTCGCGGGCGATGATCTCGTAGCCGCGCCGGAGCCGTTGCAAGGCGCCGGAGCGGCTGAGCTGGCCTTCGGGGAAAAGGCAGACGATTTCTCCGGCGCGAATTTCCTCGGCGGCGCGGCGCATCGCTTCCTTGGCCCGGCGCGAGCTGATGGGGATGCAACCGACCGCGCGCAGAACGGCATGAAGCAGCCAATGTTCGTAATAGGCCTGGTCGATGAGGAAGCGAATGGGCCGGGGCGCCGCGAGGAGAAGGATGATGGCGTCGACCCAGGTGACGTGGTTCGGCAAAAGAAGGAAGCCGCCCGCGGGCAAAGTCTCCGCGCCAGTCACTCGCACGCGGTAAAGGAGGCGCGCGCAGGGCAAGGCGAAAGCACGCAGGGCGCGCTCGGCGGAGGAGGAAATGGACGGCATGGCTTTATGCTTTACAATCGCCGCGTCGCTCTCCGCAATCGGCAAATCGATGAGAAGTGCATCCCAACTCCAGCCCGGCGCCCGCACCGCGCTCGCTCTCCTCCTCGGGATCAACCTTTTTAACTACATCGACCGCTATGTGCTGGCGGCGGTCGAGCCGGAGATTCGCGCGGCGTTTTTCGCTCCGGGCGATGCCAACGCGATGGCGGTGAGCGGATTGTTAGGCACGGCTTTTTTTGTCACTTACATGCTGTCGGCGCCGGCTCTCGGCTGGCTCGCCGATCGCTTTTCGCGCTGGGTCATTATCGGGTGCGCGGTGCTGCTCTGGAGTTTGGCCAGCGGCGCTTCCGGGTTGGCCGCGACTTTCGGGATTCTCCTTTTCACCCGCGTCCTCGTCGGCATCGGTGAGGGCGGCTACGGTCCGGCCGCGCCGACCATTCTGGCGGATCTTTTCCCGATCGCGGTGCGGGGACGGGTGCTCTCGGTTTTTAACGCGGCCATCCCGGTGGGGGGCGCGCTCGGCTATGTGCTGGGCGGGATTATCAGCAGTCATTTCGGCTGGCGCTGGGCTTTTTATCTGGTCACGCCGCCGGGGTTGTTGCTCGCCTTGCTCTGCTTCACCCAGCGCGATCCGCGCGGCCGCGGGAACGAGCGGGCGACCCGCCGCGCCGGGTGGGACGATTACCTGACGCTTTTCCGGACGCGATCGTACGTGATTAACTGCATCGCGCAGACGGCGATGACGTTTGCCTTCGGCGGGCTGGCCTTTTGGTTCGCGGCGTATCTGCGCTACCGAGGCGAGTCGCCGGCGGCGACGGCGATTTTCGGCGGGATCACCGCGGTGGCCGGGCTGATCTCGACTTTGCTCGGCGGGATCGTGGCCGATCGGCTGCAACGGCGTTACGCAGGCGCTTATTTTCTGGTCTCGGGCGTGGGGATGTTGCTCGCCGCGCCGCTCTTTGTCGGAATGCTCCTGGTGCCGTTCCCGCTCGCCTGGTTCTTCCTCGCGGGCGCGGTCTTTTTCGGTTTTCTCAATACTGGACCGTCGAACACCGCGCTAGCCAATGTCGCTTTCCCACATGTCCGGGCGACGGCGTTCGCGCTCAACATTCTGGTCATCCACGCGCTCGGCGATGCCACGGCTTTTCCGCTGATCGGTTACATCTCCGGGCACACCTCGATGAATGTCGGCTTCCTCAGTATCTCCGGGATGATGCTTCTCTCCGGGATCGTCTGGCTCGCGGGGATGAAATTTCTCGGCCCCGAGACCGACCGGGTGGAAGCGGCGGCTTGAAGGTAAACGTTGCCTAGAGACTGTCATGAACTTTGAACCAGCGGTGAGCGTTGTAGCGTCCGCTGTCCCCAGTGGAAATCCCGTGGCACCCGAAGCGAAATGCGCTGAGGACAGCGCACGCTACAACCGCGGCCCGGACGCTTTCGTGGGCCCTCGAGACACGAAGTTCATGACATGCTCTAGGGGGAAGATCCTCGCGACGACAGAGCGTCGCGCTCCAGGTGCACGTCGTCGGCCTTCGCTCTCGTTAGGGCAATCGCGGATTCGTTAGGCCGGCCGATTTTTTGCAGAAGCTCGCTCAGCATTTGCCAGCTCTCCGCACGATAGGGCGCGATCGCCAGGCAGGTCCGGAGCTCGCTCAACGCCGGGGCGAGCTGCCCGAGATCGGCCAGCGCCTGGATGTAGCGGCGCTCGATCTCCCAGCTCGGCGGCCCGAGACGCGCGGCCAGCCGAAGCCGGCGCAAGTCGATCTGGCCGGTCTCGCGGTTCTCCAGGACGGCGAGGGTTTCCTGCGCGCGCGCTTCGAGATCGGGACGGTCGTGGATTTTCTGGAGGAGCACGCGGGCGCGCGCGAAATGCCGTTGCCGGAGCGCGACCGCGCCGAGATTGAGGAGGGCGAGTTGGCTCTCCGGGGCGCGGGCCAGCGCCTGCTCGAGGGCGTGCTGCGCGGCGGGGAGATGGCCTTCGTTTAATTCCAGACCGCCGAGATTGATCCACATCCGCGCGGTCCCGCCACCGCTCGCGATGGTGCGAGTGAGGAAGGTGCGTTGATCGCGCCAATCGAAGGTGCGGGCAAACGTGCGGCCGGCCAAGGCGAGCAGCCAAAGGGTCAGGCCGATGCGCAGGAGGCGGGAGCGAAGCAGGCCGAAGGATTCGAGCGCCCCGGCGGCGGCCAGAAAAAGAAACGCGCTCGGCAGATAAAGCCAATGCTCCGCGACGGTGGCGTTGAGCGGGAAGAGTCCGCTCACCGGCAGGTAACTGATCGCCGCAAGGAGAAGCGGAAGACAAATCTCCGGCCGCCGGCGGGTGCGCCAAAAAAAGGTGGCCGCCGCCGCGAGTAAGAGGAGGCCGAGCAAGGTTTGGAGTTCTCTCCAGGAAGCGGCCGTGAGGCTCGCCTCAACGAATCCAAAGGGATGCGTCTGGACGTCGCGTTCCATCTGCAAATGGGTCGGGCAAGCGAGCAGGCCGGCGTATTCCGCGACGGCCCGCGCGGCGATGATCGGCCTAACGAGAAGGGGAATCTCTTGCGTGCTGGGCGGCGGCGCGAAGTGCTCCGCGGGCAAGCGCAGGCTCAGATAAACGACGAGCACAGCCGCGACCATCCCGAGCGCGCGCCAGATTTCCGCGGGCCGGCGCGCCAGCACCACGACGAGCCAGAGGGCCAGGAAAACCAGCCCCATTTCCTTGCTCAACCCGCTCGCGAGCAAGGCCAGCGCCGCGCCGCCGCCGAAGGCCCATTTCGGCCCGCCCGTCGCCCGCAGCATGCGCAAGCCGAGATAGAGCCCGAGAAAACCAAAGGCCGCCGCCAACGGATCGGCCCGGCCGGAGATGTAAGCAACCGCCGCGCTTTGCACCGGATGGACCAGCCAGGCGAGCGCCGCCAGAAAGGCCACCCATTGACGCCGGCCCGCCACTTTTTCACAAGAGCCGAGCCATTCCTCGGCCAGAAGAAACAGCGCCACCGCCGCCGCTCCATGCCAGAGGATGCTCACGAGATGATAACCGCCCGGCGCAAAAACAAAGGCAGCATAATCGAGCGTGTAGCTGAGGCGTTGCAGCGGCCGGTAGAAATCGGAAGCCGACGCGTCCGTGAAAAGAAAATGCTGGAAGCCTTCCCAGATGAGCCGCCAGCTCCGGATGAGCGGGTCGCGCAGAATGAGCGCCTGATCGTCCCAGACGAAGCCGGCGCGGAGGGCGGGCGCATAAATTGCCAGCGCGACGAGAACGAGGAGTGGCGGCGCGATTTTTTTGTTCATCGGGAATTCCAGTGGACAGATGAGAACGTGTGCGCTTCTAGGTGGGAGAATGTCAATCGCGCTTCGTTCGGCTTGCCTCCTCGCTGGCCTCCTCCTCGCCAGCAACGCCCGTGCCGCGGGCCTGCCTAACGACTGCGAACAGCTCATCGTCGCGCTCGCTCCCGGCTGGGCGAGCGCGCAGGGCGAGCTGCAGCGTTTCCAGCGGAGCGGCGGCGGGCCGTGGGAGCGAATGGGCGACCCGGCGCCGGTTTTGTTTGGGAAAAACGGCCTCGCCTGGGGCCGCGGCCTGGCCGGCCAGGAGCAGCCCGGCTTGCACAAACACGAACGCGACGGCCGCGCCCCCGCCGGCATTTTCCGCCTCGGCAAAATCTACACTTACGACGCGGCCCTGCCGTCCGGCGCCGATTTTCCCTTTCACCAGGTCACGAGCGCCGACGCCTGGATCGACGATCCGGCCCGGCCCGATTACAACCGCTTCGTCACCATCCCGGACCCGGCGCATCCGCCCGCCTGGTTTGGGAAGGAAAAGATGCGGCATCACGACTTCGCCTACCGCTGGCTGGTCGAGATCCGGCACAATTCCGACCCGCCCCTGCCTAACGACGGCAGCGCCATCTTCTTTCACATTCGCCGCGGGGTGACGCGCCCGACGGCCGGCTGCACCTCCATGGCGGAGAGCGATCTCGTCCGCCTCATCACCTGGCTGCGGGCCGCGCGCCACCCCTGCTACGTGCTTCTCCCGCGCGCCATCTACGCGGCGCAGGCGGAGGCCTGGCATTTGCCCCCGCCGGGTTTGTTAGGGCGAAGCGAATAATTTCGGAAAAAAACGGCGCGGCCATTTGCATCTGCCGAAGCTTGACCTTACGCTCCACTCGTTAGGCAAAAAATAATCTTATGAGGAAACGATCCAATCCCGACTCCGAGCAAAACATCAAACGTATCGACACCAAGACCCGCGCGAAAAAGCAGACGCACGGCTTCCAAGTGCATTTCGTGCGCGGCTCTTCGACCGGAACGAAAATGTTCAGCGACGCCGTCTACGGTGGGAAAGAGCCGGCCCGGAAAGCGGCCCGCAAACATCGCCGTGACGTGATGGGCGATCTTCCCGCGCGCACCACCCTGACGAACCAGTCGAAGGCCAAAGCCAAGGCCCCCGCGAAAGCCTCCAAGCCTCGCGCCGCGAGCAAACCGGCCAAGCCGGCCGCGAAAAAGCCCGCCGCCAAGGCCCCAGCTGCCAAAGCCTCCGCCGCGAAAAAGCCGGCCGCCAAAAAGGGTAAACGTTAGGCGGCCGTTCTGGCCTGCGCGGCCCGAAAGGTCTTCCAGCATTCGATAAAACCGGGCGCGAAATCGCCCGGTTTTTTTGCGATCCATTCCGCGATCAGATCGGGCGGGAAATATTGGACCGCCTCGATCTCGGCCCGGGCCGGATCCAGTTCGCCGGAGTACTCCGCGCGGTAAAGCCAGATGAACTCTTCGCCGGTCTGCGGCGAGGCCGTTATTTTCGCCACCCGCCGGAGCGGCGCGGCGATGCCCAGTTCCTCCCGCAACTCACGTTCGGCCGTCGCATCATACTCTTCGCCGGCTTCGACATGACCGGCGGCGCTGGAATCCCAGACGTTGGGATGCCGGTCTTTCCAGCGCGAACGTTTCTGCAAAAGCAACTCGCCCTTGGGGTTGAAAACGAACAGGTGCACGGCGCGATGTCGCAAGTTATTCGCATGCACTTCGGCGCGGGAAGCGACCCTGATCGGCGCGTCGTTTTCGTCAACCACGGGAAAGGATTCCGCCGGGTCGGTCCCGGCGGTCGGGAGACCCGGCGGGCGTACCCAGTTGGCCAGGGCGATCCATTGTTCGAGCGATAATTCTTCCGCCCGCGCTGGCGGCGTGACGCCGATCGCGGCCGCCGCTCCCGCCCAATCCGGCACCGATTTTTTCAGCAGCTTGCCGACCTGTTTGCGGCGTTGGGAAAAGCCCTCCCGCACGAGCATACGAAAAATCTTCGGATCGTGATCCGGCAGCTCGCCGGGCGCGCGCGGAGTCAGCCGGACGAGCGCCGATTCGACCTCCGGCGCGGGCACAAAGACGGTCGCGGGAATGGTGCGGAGAAATTCTACCCGGCACTGGGCCTGCACGACGAGGGTGAGAACTCCGTAATCTTTCGAGCGGGGCGCAGCGGAAAGGCGGGCGGCTACCTCCCGTTGTAACATCAACAACGCCGAGGAAATAGGCGTTGGACTTTCCAGGAACCGGAGCAAAATCGGGATCGCTACGTTATAAGGAAGGTTGCCTAGCAACTTCACTTTGCCGTGCGGAAAGAGCCGCCGCACCTCGAAGTCGAGCGCGTCGCCGTGCCGCACTTCGAGGCGCTCCCCGCGAAAACGCTCGCGCAGAAAATCGGCCAGGCGCGCATCCTTCTCGATCGCCAAAACCTGCGCTCCGGCGGCCAGCGCGGGCTCCGTCAGAGCGCCCAGGCCCGGGCCGATTTCGACCACAAAATCGTCCGCCGAAATCTCCGCCTGCTGCACGATCCAGCGGGTCAGATTTTGATCGTGCAGGAAATTTTGCCCGAGCGTCTTGACCGGGGTGACCCGAATCTCGCGGAGGGTCTTGTGAATCTCGGAAAGCTTCACCGCGGAAAGGAAGGGACGGCCGGATTGGGCCCGGGAGAAGACGGATTGTTCACAAAATCCTGTGAATAAATTGCTCCTGATCCGCAGGTTTATTCACAAGTTATCCCACCGGCCCCGGGAGGCAGGTCGGCCCTGTAGACGCCTTCCTCTGGGAGGCGCCAGGGAGACGCACATTTTTCCCAAAAAACTCCCCCACTCCCGCGCTTCGCCGGTATCTGTTTTAGCGTTCCACGGAAAAGCTTGGCCTGCTGTCATCCCGAGGCTGGCGCAGCGCGCCGAGGGATCTCGCGGTCGCTCTGATGGGTTCATTTCCTCAGAAAAACGACGCCGAGACCTTCCGTGAGATCCCTCGCCGTCTGCGCGGGCTCGGGATGACAAATGAAAGTGGCCAGCGAACGCAGGACGCCTGGCAAAATCGAACGCGAAATCGTTATCCCCCAGAGGGAGGCGCCGGCAGGACAGCGCTCCGAAGCCCAGCCTCTACCGGGCATCGCGTAAGACTTTCTCCTTCCGGCCGGGCACCGCGACGCGCTTCTTTTTGCTCTTGAGAAAAGTCCGGCGCGCGTCGCCCAGGCTTGCGCCTTCGATGAAATAAACGATCGCCGCCCGCCCGATCGCGTAACTGCCGGCGCCCGCCACCATCCCGCAGACCACGTTCCCCCACCCCGGGAAAAACTTGAGGGCCGCCCGGGTGCCTTCGCGCAGGATCATGCCGAGGCCCACGTTGGCGCCGAGCGCGCCGACGAATTCGGTCGCCGCCCGCATGCTTCGTTCGCGCCCGCTGATGTACATAATCCCCGAGACCATGACGAGCTGGAGGCTGGTCAGGATGGGCAGATCGGCCAACGGAATCGGCTGGGCGCCGACCGCGGCGCAAATCGCGCTGGTCGACTTCACCAGCATCTCCGCGATCTCGAGCCGGGCGACACGGTCCCCGCCCAGGCGCACCATCTCGACCCGGGCTTCGTTAGGCAAGTGCCGGGCGAGCAGTGGCCGGAGGGTCGGGCCTAACGAATGGCTGCCGACCAGAGCCGCGCGCAACGCGGGGGCGTCGGCCAACGCCGCCTGCTGGAGCGCGCTCGTCCGGGCAGGATCGATCGGGCCCTCGTCCAGCTCGAGGAGTTTGGCCGAAACGCCGGCCTCGGCGTTCCCGGCGAGAAGCTTTTCGAGACGCTCGATCTCGTTGCGGGTGGCGGTTTTGGCCGGTCCCGGAGCGGCCAGAAAGAAGAAGAGATCGGCCGGCTGTTTTTGCAGTTCAGCGCGCATGAGCGCGAGCGCCGCGGCGTCGGCCCCGCGGGCGTCGAGCAGTTGGATCGTCCCGTGCTGCCCGAGGACGACGGTTTGCCAGCGGAAAAGGCCGGTCAGAGTTTCGTGCGCGGGCTCGTCCTCCGTTTCGGCGAAAATGCGCGCGGCAAAATCGAGCAGCGGGATGGAATGGGAACCGGTCAGGACGAAGCGGGGCGGGCGTTGCTGGAGGAACAATTCTTTGAGCGGCGTGAGCTCGCTCAGGATCGGCTTCTGCATGGAATCGGGCAGCTTGCCGAGAAAGCCTTCGAGCCGTTCGACGATATGGAGGAGGACGGAGTTGTTCATCAGACGCGGGTCATGGCGGCTAAGATGAGGCGGGCGGGCTGATTTGGCGAATCTCGAACCCCACTCGTGCTCATACTCGTGCTCGTGATCGTAATCTATCTTCGGCGTTTTCGATCACGATCACGATTACGAGCAGGAGCACGAGTGGAAAGAGGGGCCGCGGCATGTTAGTAAATCGCCCAGGCGGAACGCCTGCCTAACGACTCATGTTTTCACAACTCGGCGACAAACTTCAGGACATCTTCAAGGATCTGCGCGGGCACGGCGCGATCAGCGAGGCGAACGTGACCGACGCCATGCGGCAGGTGCGCCTGGCCCTCCTCGAGGCCGATGTCGATTACCAGGTGGCGAAAAATTTCGTCGCCCGGGTGAAGGAAAAAGCGCTCGGCGAAGA
Source organism: Chthoniobacterales bacterium (assembly GCA_965217815.1). GTDB lineage: Bacteria > Verrucomicrobiota > Verrucomicrobiia > Chthoniobacterales > UBA10450 > Palsa-1392. The sequence continues at coordinate 1,023,463 of CBDCJI010000002.1, read as the reverse complement.
AGTGTTGCGCAGCGTCACGCCCGGTCAGCAGGTGGTGAAAATTTTCCACGACGAACTGACCACGCTCCTGGGCGGCGACGCCGAGCCGGTCCACCTCGAAAAGCCCGCGCGCATCCTCATGGTCGGACTGAATGGCGCCGGCAAAACCACTTCCTCGGCCAAGCTGGCGCGCTGGCTGAAAAAGCAGGGGCGCACGCCGCTGCTCATCGCCTGCGATTTGCATCGGCCGGCGGCGATCGAGCAGTTGGCCACGTTGGGACGGCAGGTCGAGGTGCCGGTTTACACGCCCGGGCCTAACGACAAAGACCTGAAGCGGGTGGCCGCGGCCAGCCTGGAATGGGCCGCCGAGCAAGGCGGCAACGTGCAGATTTTCGACACCGCCGGGCGCCAGGAGATCGACACCGCGCTGATCGAAGAAATCAAGCAACTCAAGGATTTCCTCAAGCCGCAGGAGGTGCTCCTCGTGGCTGACGCCGCGACCGGCCAGCAGGCGGTCAGCGTGGCCACGCATTTCCACGAAGCGCTCGGCATCACTGGCATCATCCTGACCAAGCTCGACGGCGACGCTCGCGGCGGCGCCGCTCTCTCCATGCGCGAGGTCACGCAGCGTCCGATCAAATTCGGCGGCGTGGGCGAGAAGCTCGATCAGTTCGAGCCATTCGTGCCCGATCGCCTGGCCGGCCGGATTCTCGGGATGGGCGATATCGTCGGTCTGGTCCAGAAAGCAGCGGAAGCGATCGACGAGGAAGAAGCCGCGAGGATGGAGCAGAAGCTCCGCACGGCGTCATTCGATTTCAACGATTTCCTGGCCCAATTCAAGATGATGAAGAAGCTCGGCCCGCTCGAAAACATCCTCGGGATGATCCCGGGGATGAGCCAGGTCAAGGGTGGCCTTAACGTCGACGAAAAACAGCTCAAGCGGACGGAGGCGATCGTCCTTTCCATGACTGACGAAGAGCGGCGCCGGCCGGACATCCTGAACGCGCGCCGGCGGCAGCGGATCGCCGCCGGCAGCGGGAGCACGGTCACGGAGGTGAACGATTTGCTCCAGCGTTTCAATCAGATGCGCAAGATGATGAAGAACGCCGGCAAGATGAAAAAGATGATGGCGCAAATGTCGCGGATGAAGAGCTGACTTGCGATTTTCTCGATTTGCGCGATTCGTTCCCTCCCCGCCCTCGGAATTTCAGGTTTCAGCTCTTCAGAATTTCAGCTTTTTAGAACATGTCCGTCTCAATCAGATTACGCAGGGAAGGCGCGAAAAATCGCCCATTTTACAAAGTCGTCGTGGCCGACAGCCGCAGCCCCCGCGATGGCAAATTCATCGAGATCATCGGCACCTACGATCCGAAAGTGGAGGGCGAGAACAGCAAGATTAAACTCGACCGGGCCGAGCATTGGCTTTCGGTCGGGGCGCGGCCGTCGGATACGGTGCGGAGTTTGTTGAAGAAGAACAAAACCCGGGCCACTGCGGAGCCAACGGAAGCTGGCACGGCGACGCCCGAGGAAGCCGCCCCCGCCCCCGCGAAGCCGGCGCGCGCAAAGCCCGCCGCCGCGGCCCTAGCGCCGGCCGAAGTCGTGCCGGATTCGCCAGAGCCAGCGGTGGAAGCGCCGCCCGCCGCGGAACCAGCCGCCCCGGAAGCGCCCGCCGCGGAAGTGGCCGAAGAGCCGGCGGCAGCCGCGCCGGTTGAGCCTGAGCCGGCCGCCGAGTAGCTCTTTTTTCTCGCCGATTGGACAACGCTTCCGCTGGCCGCTAAGGTCGGACGGGTGAGACAATTCCTCGAATTTATCCTTCGCCAACTGGTCGAATTTCCCGAGGAAGTGATGCTCTCGGAAACGGTTAACGATCGCCTCACGGTCTTCCGCTTGCAGATGCGGCAATCGGATGTCGGCCGCGTCATCGGACGCAATGGCCAGACGATTCGCGCCTTGCGCGCGCTCCTTGGAAGCGCGGCCGCGCGGCACGATCAACGGGTCACGCTCGACATCATCGAGTAGTCGGAGGCGGGAAGACCCCAATTACTCGATCGAGGGCAAGATTGGGATTTGAAGACTCTTCGGGAGCTTGGGAATCCGGATCTGCGCAAAGGCATGCCTAACGAATTGCCGCCTGTGCGCCCGCCGCGGCGGGTGCGCTATCGGGGGAAGAATCCGCGTTCTTTCGCGGAGAAATACAAGGAACATCAACCCGGGCAGCACCGGGAAACAGTCGCCAAAGTGCTCGCCGCCGGCAAAACGCCCGCCGGCTCGCATCGACCGATCATGGTCGCTGAAGTGCTGGCAGCGCTCGATCCGAAACCGGGGCAGATCGCGGTCGATGCCACGCTCGGTTACGGCGGCCACGCCCAGGAAATCCTTCCGCTCCTGCAGCCGGGCGGTCGCCTCCTCGGGCTCGACGCCGACCCGCTCGAACTGCCGAAAACCGAGGCCCGCCTACGTTCGTTAGGCTGGGCCGAACCTCTTTTCACCGCGGAACAGAGCAACTTCGCCGGCCTGCCGCAACTGCTGGCGCGCCACGGTCTTCCCGGAGTCGATCTGGTCCTGGCCGATCTCGGCGTTTCCTCGATGCAGCTCGATGACCCCGCGCGTGGTTTTTCCTGCAAACACGATGGCCCGCTCGATCTGCGAATGAATCCGCAGCGCGGTGCCCCCGCCGCGGCGCTCCTGCAAAAGCTCTCTGCGCCGCGGCTCGCCCGTCTCTTGTTCGAGCACGCCGACGAATCGCATCCCGACCTTCCCACCGCGCTCGCGGGAAAAACTTTCGCCACCACGGGCGATCTGGCCCAAGCCGTGCGCACTGCTCTTAAGAGCCGCAAGGAGGAAGAGCGCGAACTTTCGGTGCGCCGTGTTTTCCAAGCGCTGCGCATCGCGGTGAACGATGAGTTTTCCGCGCTCGACACTTTCCTGCGCAATCTCCCCGCGTGCCTTAATCCCGGGGGCCGGGTCGCCATCCTCACCTTTCATTCGGGCGAAGATCGTCGCGTGAAGAAAGCCTTTGCCGCCGGCCTGCGCGCCGGCCCTTACCGGGAAATCGCGCGCGAAGTCGTGCGGCCAACTCCGGGAGAACGCCGAGCCAACCCGCGCGCCGGTTCGGCGAAATTGCGCTGGGCGCAACGCGCGGCCCCGCACTAACGTTCGCCCATGGCCATCCGAATCCTCGTTACCGGCGGCACCTTCGATAAGGAATACAACGAACGGAATGGGCAGCTCTTTTTTAAGGATACGCACATCGCCGAGATGCTGCGGCTGGGCCGTTCGCGGGTCGAGACGAGCATCCGCACCGTCATGATGATCGACAGTCTCGAAATGACCGACGCCGATCGAGTTCTCATCGTGCAAAATTGCCTGCGCTCCGAGGAAGATCGCATCGTCATCACTCACGGCACCGACACCATGACCGACACCGCCGCCGCCATCGCGCAAAAGGTGACCGGGAAAACGGTGGTCCTCACGGGCGCGATGATTCCCTACGCCTTTGGCAGCTCGGACGGACTCTTCAATCTGGGGAGCGCGCTCTCCTTCGCCCAAGTGTTACCCGCTGGCATTTACCTTGCGATGAACGGCAAATGCTTTCCCTGGGATCGCGTCCGCAAGAACCGCGAGCGCGGGGAGTTTGAGGAAGTTCCGGCATAGCTACTGCGAGCCTCGGCTTGGCTTGCTCAGGGCAGGGATGCGGCGCAGATTTATTCACCCTATGAGTGAGACTTCCAAGACGAACTTGGGTGGAACTTTTACCCTGCCCGGTACTTCCATCACGCTGAGTCGCATCGGCTACGGCGCGATGCAATTGGCCGGCAAAGGCGTCGGGGGCCCGCCGCGTGATCCCGATACCGCGGTCGCCGTCCTGCGCGAGGCGATTGCACCCGGCATCAATCACACGGCACAAGTGACTTTTACGGTCCGCACGTGACGAATGAACTTCTAACTCTCAGTCACTCAGCGTCAGCTAAGTCATAACCGTGTTCATCAACCTCGCCGCCTATCGGTTTGTCTCGTTAGGCGAGTTACCTGCCCTTCAATCCGAGCTGCGGCAACTCTGCGCGCAAACGCGCCTGCGCGGCACCGTTCTTCTGAGTCCGGAAGGGATCAACCTCTGCGTGGCCGGCGAAGCGGCGGCGACCGGTCGGCTCCTCCGGAGGCTGCGGGCGCTGCCGGGACTCGCCGATCTCGCTGTGAAAGTCAGCCAGAGCGAGCACCAGCCCTTCAACCGCATGCTCGTGAAAATTAAAAAGGAGATCATCGCTTTCGGAGTCGCCGGGATCGATCCCGCGCGCCGCCCAGCCCCTAGAGTCTCGCCGCGCCAGCTCAAGCAATGGCTCGACGAAGGCCGCCCCTTTGCCCTCCTCGACGCTCGCAATCGCTATGAAGTAAGACTGGGCACTTTCCGAGGCGCGCACACCCTGGAGCTCGATCATTTCCGGGAATTTCCCGAGGCCGCCGTCACCCTGCCGGAACGACTGAAAGATGCACCCGTGGTCACCTTTTGCACGGGTGGCATCCGCTGCGAAAAGGCGGCGCCTTTCCTGGCAATGGCGGGGTTCACCCAAGTCTTCCAGCTCGACGGTGGCATCCTCCATTACTTTGAGGAATGCGGCGGCGCGCACTACGAAGGCGAATGCTTCGTCTTCGATAAACGCGTCGCCCTCGATCCCGCTCTCCAGGAAACCGCCGCCGCGGTTTGCTTCGTTTGCCAAGCCCCGCTGACCCTCCCCGAGCAGCAGGATCCCCTCTACCTCGAGTCGGTCTCCTGCCCTTACTGCGCGCTCACTTAAGCAGTCATCATGCACTTGCGCCTGCTGGAGGGACGGGCGCCGTCCCGTCCGTGATTCTGGATGGGAGACCCAAGGCAGCCCAACACTCACGGACGACCCGGAGGTCGTCTCTCCACCGCGCCCCGTAATCCATGACACGCTCCAAGGGAACGCTAAGACCGAGTTATCGACTGGGACTTCTTCTCGTCAGGCGAGCGTCGTCCCGGTCTGGGACGGCCAGGCATGGTTGGTCTCCAACATTCCTTCACCCCGCCTACCGCGCGAAGCTTTCCAACTCCTAAGGTATGCCCCCGTTCCCGGGTCTCACACCTTAATTGAAAAACTTAGCCCGGCAGCCCGAAAGCGACGACCTCGTTCGCAGCGCGGTGATTCGACCAAAAACTCTCGCCGTCGAACGCTAGCGAGCGCGCCGCAAACGGAATCGCCGCGAGGTCTTTTACGATGGCGCCAGCTTCCAGCGGGCCGGTTTCGTCGGTGTGAGCTGGAAGCTCGCGCCACCTCGCACCGTCGCCCGGCGGATCGACGCGTGCGATGCGCCATTCCTCGGCGACGCCAGGAAGATCGTTGTTCTCGCGTCCGCGCAGTACGTAGAGCGTCCCCTCCACGAAAGTGTGACCGCAGATCTCCGCGTCGACCTCAATCGTGCGCGAAATTTTTCCGGAGTCGTCCACGCGATGGATCTGCCCTTTATACCACTGGCTCAGGTAGAGATGCAGGCCATCGAAGCTGAGGTAGGATCCAGTAAACTCCGGACAGGCAAAGAGCTTCTCGAACCCGCCGCGCGGCGAGAAGCGATAAACATAGCGATCATCGTTCAAGCCTTTCCCGATCGTGAAGCGCCAGCCATCGTTAGTGAGCACTCCCGCCCAGACGACTCCCGGCGGATCAATCTCTTCGGCGATCTTCGCCGGGTCCTTTTCCAATCGATAAAGAGTGCCGAGATCGCGCGAACTCAGCCAGAGCGTTTTGCCATCCCAGGCCAGCGTCTGCGGTGCGACACAGGGCGAAGCCAGTCGTTGTTCCTCGATAATTTGAGTTAGATTCATCGCTTGCTGTTTCCTTTCGGTTCGTCTCTCAGGAGTTCCCGCTCCACATTAGGTGAGAGGTTCCTTTTCGCGCCGGCTAAATCTCCCTTGGCGAGGCCGGAATCGTCTGGCAAGATCGCCGCAAATGGTTCCGCCGTCTTGCGTTCACCTTAACAGAAACCTTAAGGAACGACAGCTTTCCGTCGCGCGGGCCCGGCCTTACGCTTTCCTGTTTACCTACGTCATGCTCGCGGTCATCAATCTCTTCGCGACCGTCAAAGTCTCGGAAGCAGACGAAGACCTGGGCCTCGATGCCTCCTTGCATGGCGAGCAGGCTTACGACTCAGGCGCGCTCTAGCCGGAGGGCTCGGAGTAACTGCGCCGCGACCTGAACCGCGAGATTAGCTTGTGATCGCCAGCGGTAACGCGCAGTCTGCTTTAATCGTGGAAATATTAAGGATCGTATTGCAGGTCGTCGTCGCCTTGGGAATCCTGAACGTCTGGCTGGTTCGTGCGGGTAAGCGAACGGCGTTTCGCGGTGGCGATGCGGGCACGCTGCGCGAAGAATTCGCCTCTTACGGACTCCCGTTCTGGTTCATGTGCCTGATCGGGTTGCTCAAAGTGGGACTGGCCCTGACGCTTCTCGTCGCCATCTGGATTCCGCGTCTTGCCGCACCGGCCGCAATCGGCCTGGGAGTGCTCATGCTCGGCGCCCTCGCGATGCATCTCAAAGTGCACGACCCGATCAAGAAATCGGCGCCCGCGCTTGCCGTGCTCGCGATCTGCATCGCCATCGTCCTGCTCTGAGCGACGCGTTTCCTAGCCCGCTCCCAGGCTGAGGTAGGCATTCAGGAAGAGGTAGAACAAAGCCGGCGTGGTCTGGAGGAACGTATCCTTGATTTTAAGCCGCACTCCGACCGCGCCGAGCATCATCAGAGTAAGGCCGATCGCAGCCGCGCGGCCGAACGGCGGGTATCGCAGCCCGGCGAGCAAACCAACGACGGCGCATAGTTGCAGGCTTCCCACGAGCAGACGCAGCCCGGGCATGCCGTAGCGCTCAAACTCCCTCGCCGTCCACCGCGAGATGAAACACCCGATACCGTAAACGAGAAAAGAGACGGCGGAAAAAAGGACGAGAAAGAAATGCAACGCCGCACCATAAGACAGACAGCTCCGATCCGATAGATAATCGCTCCGGCTGTCGCGGTGCCTTCTCAGGTCGCTTCGTATTCCGCGTCGGTCACCTTTTCCAGCCATGCGACGACCTCGCCGTCGAGCGCTTCCTGGATCGCGAAGTGGCTCATCGCGGTGGCCGGCCCGGCGCCATGCCAATGTTTCTCGTTAGGCGGAAACCAGATCACGTCGCCGGGATGAACCTCTTCCACCAGACCGCCCGCGCGCTGCACCCGGCCGCAGCCCGTGGTGATAATCAGCGTCTGGCCGAGCGGATGCGTATGCCAGGCCGTGCGCGCCCCGGGCTCGAAGGTCACGCTCGCGCCCCGCCCCCGCGCCGGTGCCGCCGCCTCAAACAAGGGGTCGATGCGGACCATGCCGCTAAACCAATCGGCCGGTCCTTTGCTCGATTGTTGCGATCCGCTTCTTGTTATTTCCATATTCCTTTAAGGTTATTCTTCTCCTCCCAAAGCTGACAGCTCCGCGATCGCCGCGAAGTCTCCGGGCGGCCAGCCGCGCGTAAATCCTACTCGCGGCAGACTTAGACCCTGAGCGAGCCACGGAAGGCCCGGCCACTGTAGTAGGAGTCCGCGCCGTTGTGCCCCACGAAGACGCGACCGTAGCGGCGATCACCGTAGAGCGCACCGCCGAGCCTTCGGATCTCGGCTGGCGTCTTGATCCAGCTCGACCTTTTTGTGTCGAACTCTCCCAGGTTCTGAAGCGCGAAATATTCCGCTTCCGTCAAAAGCTCGACACCCATGGCTCCCGCCATGCCGACCGCGCTATCCTTTGGCTTATGCTCTTTCCTCGCCTCCAGCGCCTCGTCGTCATAACAAAGACTTACACGACCACTCGGCGTTTGCGCCGAGCAATCGAAGAAAATAAATGCGCCGGTCTTCTGGTCTTGACCGACAACGTCCGGTTCGCCGCCAGTCGTTTCCATCAGGTGAAGCGACCATAACCTTGCGGAGTTAGCCTCGAGCTTTGCTTTCACCTTCGCCCAGGCGAGATCCTGGTGGCGGTTGAGGTTCTTCTCGAAGCGAGCTTGCAAAGTTTCGAGTAACTCTGCGCGTGCTTCTGCCGACAGCTTGTTTTTCGTTTCCACGGCTTTCATTGCAGTGATCCTTTGATTGCTTCTTTTCGAAGAAGTCGTCAACCAATCTTCCGCCCGGGTTTCAGATCCCGGCAGTCGCCTTTGTCCAGCTCGATCTATTCCTATCGAACCTCCCGACGACCACTTCCCCTCGGTCGGGTCAGCCCGATCAGGCGGAGGCGAGGGGGGTGGCGACCGCTTCGTTCACGGCGGCGAGCAGCGCCGCGGGCGTGAAGGGCTTTTGCAACACCGAGACCGCCGGGGCTTCGGCCTGCGCTTCTTCCTTACTCAACCCGCTGATGGCGATAAGCGTCATTCCCGGTCGCCGCATCTCCCGAATCGCGGAGCCGATGGCTTCTCCGGGCATCATTAAATCCACCAGCGCGAGATCGAAGTGGCCCTGCGCCAGGGCGGCCTGCGCTTCGAGACCGTTCCTCGCGGTCGCGACGGTGTGGCCGGCGCTTTGCAGCACTTCCCGAAGGAGCATAACGATGGCGGCTTCGTCATCGACCAGCAGGATTCGGCGCGGATTGGCTTGGCTCGGATGGGATAGCGGAGTCGCGACCGCTTCGTCTCGCGGTTGCGCCGCTGGCAGGTAAACCGAAAAGGTCGTCCCCCGACCCAGCGCGGTTTCGATGTCGATCACACCGCGAGAATTCTTTACCACCACGGAGACGGTCGCGAGACCCAGCCCGGTCCCGTGCCCGGGGTCTTTGGTGGTGAAAAATGGCTGGAAGATATTCTCCAGATTGGCCTCGGAGATTCCACTGCCGGTATCGCTGACGCTCAGGACCACATATTCGCCCCGGAGCAACTCCGCCCGCGTGAGCTGGAGGGCGGTCTTGGCTTCGAAGTTGCGGCCGCGCACGGTGATGGTGCCCGTCTCTGCGATCGCATCGCGGGCATTGATGCAGAGATTAAGGAGCAGCTGGTAAAGCTGCGTCGCGTCCATTTCGATCGGAGAAATATCGAAGGGGACATCGGTGACGAGGGAGATGGCCTTGGAGAAAGTGCTCTTGATCACCTTAGCCAGCTCCTCGACGACGTGGCGCGGCAACACGAACCCGGCGGTCTCGGTCGTGCCGCGCGCGAAAACGAGGACCTGTTTGACCAGGTCGATGCCGCGCCGCGCAGAACTTTCCATGAGCGCGAGCAGCTCTTCCTGGCCGGAATCGTCGACCTGCTGGCGCAGAATTTGCGGGACGATCAAGATCGGCGCGAAGACGTTATTCAAATCGTGCGCGATCCCGCTCGCGAGCAGGCCGATGCTCTCCAGCCGTTGCGCGACCAGCAAATTCTTTTCCAAGGCTCGCTGCTCGCTGACATCGCGTTGCACGGCCACGAAATGAGTGATCTCACCGTGGACGTTGCGCATCGGTTCGATATACCAGTCGATGTAAAACTCGGATCCGTCCTTCCGGTAGTTAATATCCTCGCCGGTAAAACGTTCGCCGTTTTCCAGGTTCAGGCGCAAGCGGTCCATTGTCTTGCGGGTGGTCTTCGGTCCCTGGAGGAAGCGCGGATTTTTCCCGATGACCTCCTCGGCCTGCCAACCGGTCATGCGGGTGAAAGCGTCGTTGACATAGACAATGTGCGGCCCAGGCGCGTCCAATTGCGCGTCCGTGATGAGGATGGACTCGCGGAGTTGCGCGAGCGCCTGCTCCTTCAGGTCGACGGTCCCTTTGGAACCCGGCCAGCGCGAGACCGGCTTGCGGTCCAGGTTGGGGATTGAAGGGGTTTCAGCTAGGGGAGGGTCAACCTTGGTATCTCTGGACATGGTGGTCTTTATGCTCCGGGTGAGAGGTCGGATCGCTCTCCGTCGGAGAAACCAGGCGCGCGCCGCCTGCCGTTTCCGCCCAACCGATCCTGCTCAATGTTTCATAACTTATACGGGCGGCAGGCTTTGTTGGTTGCCTTAACGGCCGATTTTTCCTGCCTCGTCCAGATGCGTCCTCCCTGCCAGGTACTTCGAGGCCGCGCGAAATAGAGTTCTTCAGGCGTAGGTGATGCGGAAGGCGCCCTCCTCCGGGCCCGTCTCGAAACCCACTTTCAGGAGATATGCTGCAAAGTCCTTCGTGCGCGGCATCACGATAATCTCCCTGATTCCGCGTCCGCGGAAAAACTCCGCCTGCTCTACGAAGAGATAGCGCCCTACTTTTAAGTCGCGATAACCGGGGATCACATAGTCTAAGACTACGCGCAAGACGCCCGCGGAAGCCTCTACCGCGATAAAGACACCTACGGGCTTACAATCCCGCAGGATGAAAAGTGTAACCTGGTTGCCGCTCGACTGATATTCGAAGTCCGGCCGCAGCTTCGAGATGTCGGCGTGATGGAACCGAAGGAAATACTCCAGATAATCCGAAGCTGGCTCCAGTTGTAGTAACTCGAAATACTCCTTCGTCGTCAGCATCCGCAGCAGATAGCTGGCATTCACAAACACGATCAATCCATTCAGTGCCGCGACCGGATAAGCATGGATGAGCAAGCCATAGATCGTGAACGCGACCGCGCCCGTCATATTGATCACCCGGAGCCACAGCACCGAACTCATCATCATCGACATCGCAATCAAGGCCGAGGCGAGATAGCCGAGTAACTCTGGAAGATAGTGAGGCATCCCGAGACTCTACACGAATCCGCCCGAACATCCCGCGAGTGAACTGCTCAGGGCGACGCCGATCTCTTGGAAGCCGGCAAAGGCAAATGGACCGGCACCCGCGTCGACGGCCCCTTCAGCTCGAACGCCGTCCTCCGCGACCAGGCATGCCCTTTGCGCCTGGAGCCTGGAGGGACGGGCGCCGTCCCGTCCGTGGCCCTGAGTGGGAGACGGGAGGCAGCACAAACCTCACGGACGACACGGAGGTCGTCCTCCGCCGCGCTCCGTAAACTGCACGACAGGCTCCAGAGGGTGTCATGAACTTTGGATGGCGCGACCGAGGTGGATTTTCTCTGGGGAGCGCACGCGCCTCGCGTGCGGGCGAGGGTGCCTCGCCGTCGCGAACTTTTCTTCCCTCTCCGCGACCAAGAGCGGCCGCAAAGTCGATTTTGGCGAAGCGCCAAAACCAGCACGCGAGGCGCGTGCGCTCCCCAGAGAGACCGTCGCGCCTTCATAGACGAAGACGTCGACACCCACGTTCGCCATCGGCTCCAGGTAAAAGGTTGCGCCGACCCGACATCGACAACGCCGCCGCAAAACGAGATTGCTTCACGGCGCAGGCCGCGATCAAAGCCGGGGCTTGAGCCCGGACGCCAACCCAGTATCCTCGCGCAATATGCATCGTGACTATCAGCGTTGGTACTCTCACCGTCTCAATCGCGACATGGGCGTCGCCGTCTATGGCCACTACGGCCTGCCCATCCTCGCCTTCCCGACCAGCGGCGGCGACGAATGGGAACAGGATGGCCAGGGCATGATTCGCACTCTCGGTCCCTATCTCGAAGAAGGGCGCGTCCGCATTTTCTCCATCAACGGCGTGAACAACGATTCGTTCCAAAACAAAAGCGCGCATCCCTTCCATCGCAGCTGGCTCCAGGCGCAATACGACGACTATGTGGCCAGCGAAGTCTTCCCGTTCATCGACCACGTCTGCCAGACCGGCGGCATCCCTATCACCACTTACGGCGCTTCGTTAGGCGCCTTCCACGCGGCCAACACGCTCTGCAAGCATCCGGATCGCGTGAAACGCTGCTACGCGCTCTCCGGTGTTTACGACATGCGCGATTCCATGGACGGTATGTACGACGACAACTTCTACTTCAATAATCCCATCGACTACATGGCCAACCAGAGCGACCCGTGGTATCTGCAGCAGCTCGCGAGCTGCGACATCCACCTCGCCACCGGCTGCGGCGCATGGGAAGTGCCCGGCCCGACCTATCGCTTCTCCGAAGTTCTGCGGAATCGCGGCATCGCCCATCATCTCGACGATTGGGGCCCGAATGGCGGCCACGAATGGCCTTACTGGCATCACCAGATGTGGGAGTACGTCGGCGCTCACTTCTAAAAACCGTTAGGTCGCTGCGCCAGGTCGCCTCGTTGTCAGCATAAAAATCGAACCCCGGGGTATCTCTTCGAGTAATGGAAATCTCTGAGGTGAAGTCCCATGCGGCGGACGACTCGATCAGATAGGGAGCCCTGCCGGAGGCTACACCCGTCCTCTGTGCCCCGGGAAACCGCCTGCCGCATGATGGCAAAACCGGAAAAAGAACGGCGGGACCGACTGCGCGCCGTCATCAGTTACGGCCCTTGAGCTGTCGCCCGCGCGACTTGCGCGGTTGCTCCCAATTTGGAAATCGAAGTATGAATTTCGAGGACTTCAAGAGCGCGATGCTCCCAAACTGGAGTCTGGGAGCGAGGGGAACATCGCCGCCGATTCCAGCAGAGCGGCGGCGGATCCTACGCGGCAGCGCGTCGTTTGCGCCACGCCAAAACCGACCCCACCACACCCGCCATCAGCAACAGACCCGTCGTCGTCGGCTCGGGAACGACGATCACCGTGAACATCGGTCCCGTCACTCCACCGATGGGCACGTCGTTAAAGCCGCCACCGGTGCGATCGGTCAATATGCTGCGGTCATCCAGGAAGATCGTATATGTTCCGATGGGAGCATTCAGCGCACTGATCGTTACCGCCTGGAGATCAAAAGTTCCCGGAGGCTGCGTTATGCTTGGGTTGCCAGAGTCGGCTCCGAAATCGAACATGGTCGACGGATTCAGTACGACGGGGAATGGAATGGGGTCAATGATCGGAAAAGGGAAGATCGGGTCGAGACTGGTGCGCCCAGTGATCTCGAAGAGACCCTGGCCGTTGTTGCTCTGATATAAGACGCTGTAGCCGCCACACGGGAAATTAGTCGTGACACCCAAGGTGAGGGTAAATGTTCCACTGGAGCCGATGGTGACGCTATTCAGGCCGCCTGAGGTCAGGGTGGCGATGGCGACGGATTGAGCGTGGCCAGTCTGAGAGGCGAGGAACGGACCGATAACTAAGAAGGTAAAAAGGATGACTTTGCGAAGTATCGTGATGGCTGGGTTGGATGGATTTTTCATTGGAGGTTAATGGTTTTCGCGAGATCATGCCTGCGCGCCGATTGGTTGTCACGAAAAATTTGCGACTCGCCCCCACGGGTTTCGGCGCTGCTCCCGGTCCAATTGCGTTTCTGATGTTGAAGCGTCAACTTTACTTCGAATTCTTTTCTTCTCCTGGAACCTGCCTTCGGCATTGGTGCCTCGGCCTATCGCTCCACTCCGTGATCTTCACTCACCATTTGCGGGAACCCTGGGAGCTTGGACGGAGGACAGGGCCACCGAGCTTGCTAAAATGCCGGCGCCGATAGCGCTCCGTTGCGCGCGACGCAACATCGGTGAGGTTATCTTATGGCCTTGCGTATTCATGACAGCGTCGTGCGCGGTGAAATCGATAACCGCGTCAAGGGAATGGTGCACGGCAGAATCTGGCTCGAGGGTCGAGCGGAACCCTGGACGCTCGAACTGAAGGGTAACGCTCATCCCGACCTCGCGGGTTGCCTACTTACTTTTTCGAACCCGCTCGAATGCGTTCCCCTCCTCGCCGCGGTCCCCTCCCTCCAACGCGGAACCGTGGGCGATCTCACGGCATCGCGAAAGACGCGGGTTTACGACGTCCCCGTAGAGCAAGCCTTTGCGATGGCGAAGCGCGAGGAGGAACCGCCGGAGCATGTCGCCAACTCGCTTACCTGGAATGGTTCAGTGAAACGAATGGCCGCGTCGTGTTGGAAAGCGCGGACTACGAGCTGACAATCTCCGCGCCGAAATGGCAAATGACCCCGGAAGAAAACGATCAACGCGCCCGCGACGCGGCCCGGGCGATGGATGATTTCATGGCGGGACTCACCGCCGCCATCGCACAGCACCAGCGCGGCCAGAAAGATCCGGAGGCGCCCTGGGACGAGCACGATTACGAAAAGTTTTTGAAAGAAGCCGATGCGCGCACGGACAAATACGGAGAGCTGCTCGACAAATACGGCTCGTCCGACGAAGCCGAAACGAAGATTGCGCACGAGATGGGCTGGGATCGCGAACTGACGGAGAAAGAGGCGGAAGAAGAACAACAACGAATCGAGGAGATGAATCGCGCCGGCGAGGAAGCGCTGGAGGAGCCGCTTCCCGAGCCCGAGCCGCATCGTGAAGGGATCGATTGGATTCGGACGGATGCTGGGGATGTGCGGCATCCACTGCAACATCGTTGCTTTGAGAGCGCGCTGAAGTTTCGCGATCAAATCAAAGCGTGCGGCCTCGATCATTTGGAAGACACCGACCTCGACCAATTCCTTTTCGAATTCCAGACCGCAGGCGTGAAGCTGGCCGGAGCTTTGAGCGGCCTGGCCCAAGGACGCGGTTATCGTGACGACTCATTCACCGTTGCGTATCTGAAGCGCGCGCTCGATCACTTGCACAGAGGGCAGGCAGGTCTCGAGGCGGTCGTTCCCAAGAATCTGCTCACGTCTGAAATCGTGGCGGCGGCGCGCCAGGAGTTATTCGAGATTCGCGAAGGTATCCTGAAGCTGATGCAGGAGTTTCGCGGCGAGGCATGAGACCCCGAGAGAAGCATAACCCCTCTCGTCGATTCCCGCCGGAGCTGGCATGAAACGCCGGCGCGACGAACGGGTGCGCGTCGACCTGGACCCGCGCGGAATCGAGGCACTGCCGATGGCCGAGATCACCGCCATCCCGCGCGGCGCGGAAGAGATCATCGCGCAAGGCGGTCGGACCTTGCTGGCCAAAATCCTGAAAGGTTCGCGCGACAAAGACGTCTTACAGCGCAACCTGCACGAAAATCCTTCGTGGGGCTTTTACCGTCATCTCACTCGCGATGAAATCCTGGCCCGTATTGATTGGACGATCGTAAAGGGCTACCTGCGGATCGAGTATTCTCATCGCCTACCCTTACTCTGCTACACGCCGATCGGTCTTGAGATCGAGATGGAGACGATCACCGACGAACTCCGGGCGCGACTGTGCCCGATGAGTGACGCGCTGCCGGATCCTGTCTTTCTCCACCATCAGCCAGGCGACTCGTTCGTGAATCTCAAATTGTGAGGCCCGCCTCGGCAGTGTGATCGAGAGGCGTTCCCTGACACGCGGTCTTGTATCGACATTAAGCTCTGAGCCCTTTCACCTCCGCTCATTGAACGGGAACCGACGCGCTCCCAAGCGGTCGGTCGCAAGGATTTTAAACCGCCGTCGGCATGGCGAAGGTGAAGGACACTTCGTTCGGCGTCGAGACCACGCTCAGCTTGCCGCCATGGGACTTCGCAATCTCCGAAGCGATATACAAGCCGAGGCCAAGCCCTTCGCGATAGTCGCTGGCGCCGCCGCGCGAAAACGGTTCGAAGAGCCGCTCCAGGATAGCTTCCGGAATCTGATCAGCCGCATTAGCGACCGATAACTCGAAACGGCCGTCAGCACCTTGCGCACTCACCTTCACTGGCGTGCCGGGTTTGCCGTGCGTGACGGCGTTGACCAGAAGATTGCAGAAAAGCTGCGCCAGCCGTTTCCGATCGAATCGCACCGGCTCGCGCAGATCGAGCTCCACCAACACCTGCCGCCCCGGACTGAGCCGGCGCGTTTCCTCGATCACCGGCATGAGGACCTCTTCCACGGAGCCATCCGTGCGCGACTCCAGAGTGATGCCGCCGCCCAGCCGTCCCCGGGTAAAGTCGAGCGCGTCCACGATCAAATCCGACATCCGATTCACGCTCCGCTCCATCATCTCCGCCGCCCCACGCTGATCCTCCGTGAGTGGGCCCTCGCGCAAACCCGACACGCCGATGGAAAGCGCACCCAGCGGAGTGCGCAGATCGTGTCCGAGCACCCCGATGAATTGCTCCCGCAGGACGGAAGCCTCCCGCTCCGCCAGCAGGCGCGCCTCGGTTTCGCTCAGCCGTTGGGCGACATCGATGTGAAACGCGATCAGCTCGGCGAAAAGCTGGAACATCCCGATAACCTCCGGCGTCTTGAGCCGGGCCGGCCGCGGATCGATCGCGCAGAGCGTGCCGAAAAACCGGTCGCCCGGTAGGACGATCGGCACCGAGATATAGCTTTGAAAGCCGTATTGTCGCGGCGTGTGATGATTGCAGTAAACGAGGTCTTCCGCCACCTCATCGATCACCACCGGCTCGCGCGATTGCCGGATCTCATGGCACAGCGTCGTCTCCACCTGAAGCTCGCCGCCGGGACGCAGGCCAAACGCGATCTTATCGAGCACCCCACACGCGACCCAGTGTCCCTCCGTCACCCGGGCGATGGCCGCGAACCCCATCCCCGTGGTCCGACAAACCACATCCAACAAAGTCGGCACCGCCGGGATGCCCTGCACCACCGCGACATCCGCCGCCAGAGCCGGAGCGAGCGAAGGCGCAACGCTGGGATCGGCCGCCAGGCTTGAATCGGATCCAGTCATGAAAGAAAAACTGAAACGAAGAACGGACGGCCTTTGAAAGCCCGGTTGTTGTTCTGCGCCCGTCACGGCTAAGCCGGGTCCAGCGATGGATCACATTTCCCGTTTCGCACGGAATGGATCATGCTCTATGAAGGGCATAACTCGTGTGGCGCATCTCCTCGTTGCCGTGGGTTATCAGAGTTCGATCGTTCCGGCCTTGGATACAAAGGTCGTAGGTGAGATCGGCTTTCTTCCGTGTCCTTTGCAGCGTCCCATTCGGGCCTGCCCAGCGGTCGTTGTCGGAAAAAAGCAACCAATTACCCAATATGAATCATCGAACAAAATTACTTCTTCCTCCCGGACTCGTCGTCCCGGCGCTGGCCTTGGCCATCGCTGCCCTCATCGGGTTTGCCCCTCCCGGCTACGCTCAAACCCTCGGCTCGGCCGAGAGCTTCACCGTCCTGGGAGCTTCGACTGTTACTAACACCGGCGCGAGCGAGATCATCGGCGACGTCGGGGTCAGCCCCGGCTCATCCATCACCGGTTTCCCGCCCGGCCAGATCATGGACGGAGCACTGCACGCCAACGACGGCGCGGCCCAGCAGGCCCATGCCGACCTTGCGACCGCTTACTCCTACTTCGCCGGGCTCGCCTCGCCTCCCGCGAATAATCTGACCGGGATGGATCTCGGCGGCTTGACGCTCATCCCCGGCGTCTATCACGCTGATACCTCGGCCACCTCTTCCGGTATCCTAACCCTCGACGCCCAGAATGATCCATCCGCAGTCTTTGTCATTCAAATCGGCACCACCCTCATCACCACGAGCAACTCCTCCGTGCGGCTCATTAACGGGGCCGACGCCCGGAATGTCTATATCGAGACCGGCACCTCGGTCACTCTGGGCAGCGGGAGCACCTTTATCGGCAACCTCCTCGCCGGCGCTTCGGTCACGACAGTCAGCGGCACGAACCTGACCGGCCGCCTCATGGCCGTGACCGGTGCCGTGACGCTGGATACCAACCGCGTCACCAGCCCGGGATTTACATCTCCCTCCCCTACCCCTACCCCTGCCCCTACCCTTACACCTACACCTACACCTACGCCCACACCCGCACCTACCGGAACCCCGACGCCCTCCGCCACACCCACCCCGAGTGGCACGCCGACCCCTACACCGCCGGCTCAGCTCCTTAATATCTCCACCCGCTTGCATGTGCAGACAGGCGAGAACGTTGGGATTGGAGGATTCATCGTCACCGGCAACGCCCCCAAGAAAGTCTTCCTGCGCGGAATCGGTCCATCGCTTATCGGACTGGCTTCTCTGTTGGCTGACCCGGTGCTCGAGTTACACGGCGCCGATGGCTCGCTCATCCGCGCAAACGATAACTGGAAAGGCACCCAGCAGGCAGCCATCAAGGCTACCACCATTCCGCCGACCAATGACCTGGAATCAGCCATCGTCGCCACCCTCGCGCCCGGCGCCTACACTGCGATCTTGAGGGGTAAGCACGGAACCAGCGGCGTCGGGCTGGTCGAAATGTATGACCTGGATATTGCCTCCGATTCGCAACTGGCCAATATCAGCACCCGCGGCATCGTCCAGACAGGCGGCGATGTCATGATCGGAGGCTTCATCTTCGGTAACGGCACGGGGGTCGAGAGAGTGCTCATTCGCGCCCTGGGGCCTTCCCTGACCGGCGTAAGTAACGCCCTGGCCGATCCGATGCTTGGCCTCTACGACGGTAATGGCACCCTCATCATCTCCGATGATAACTGGAAAGACGACGCTGGTCAGGCCGCCCTCATTACCGCCACGGGCATCCCGCCGCGGAACGCCCGGGAATCTGCCCTCGTTACCCTCTTGGTGCCGGGCGCCTACACGGCCATCGTCAACGGCAAGAACGGTGGCACCGGCGTCGGTCTCGTAGAAATCTATCACCTACCCTGACGAGGGATCTCGCCAAGCCTCCGCCGCTTGGTTCACAGCAAAGTTCCAAGTGACCGGCGGGGGAATCCGTATTGGAACGAAGGAATAGGAGTCAGAGCGAGCTATCGATCTGGCTCCTCTCCTTTTGCACCCTGTGGTTTTCGTTAGGAAGCCACGGCAGGTAATCCCCGAAGCTTTCGGGATTTACCCGTGCGCTTAGTGATGGCAGGCGCGGCGCGATAGAAGCATTGATCTCGCCCCGAATCAGGGGGATCGGAACTTGATGCTAACAGCGAAGGTGAGCAGCCACTGCGCCGGCCCTTACGCCCGGGTTATTCCGGCTCGTGGCACCGCTTCGATCTTATGGCCTCTTAGGATCGAAGACATACGCTGAGAAAAGTTCGGATGATATTTGGGGCTTACCCCCGGCGCGCCGTGGTCGCGGCTACCGGCGGCCAGGACGGCCTCGTAAAATGGCTTAACCTCCGCCCCCCCGTCGTCGAGCGGAACGCGACCATGATCGGCGGTTTGATCGGGACGCCGCCGACGATGAAGAACTCCCGGTTCTCACCCCCGAAACCAACGCCGCGCGCCGGCTTGGGGTCCCAAGGGAATCCCGGCGTCACCTTCATCCCGAGAGGCCGTCAGCAGGCTCGACCACGCAGCTGTTGCGGCTCGTCGCGCACATCCGAGACTCGGATATCCGGGCCAAGGCCCTCATATGCGTGACTCACGTACACGGTGTATTTGCCCATTGCTTGTTCCTGCGGGTGCCGGCGGGTCAGTTTCCAAGACGGTCCCGGCCTCACCTTTTGGCACTCAGGAGCGAGCGGCCTCGTTCGGCGCCGCCTACGCCAGTTCCTGTGGGCGAGCGCGATCCTGTTCCCGCTCCTGAAACGTGCGAGTGGAGATTTTCAATTTCGACGCGGCCTCGCTCTGCGAGAAGTCGTTTTTACGCCGTCACTCATAAAGACGCACCCCCAGATCGTCGCCCGCAGATGAACGAGCGGGCCCTGTACGGGGGGCGGAGGCACGAGGGGCGGGCTTCCGGACTCGGCAGCTCATCGGACGACTGATTCGGATAGGATCAAAGACATACGTGACTCACGTATATGCACCGACAGGCGACTCTGCAAATCCCGCGTGCCCGCAATTGAACGCGGCTTAGGGAGGAGAGAGAGAGAAGGAGAGGCTCAGCGTTTGCTCGTAGCGCGGTGTCCGGGTTCGACCCCGTTCATCGCCCGCTCTCGGCACCACATAGGTGAGCCAGTCACCTATAAGCATCCGCCCTATCGAGAACAATGAGGTCGCGGTTCAATGATATACGTGAGTCACGTATAGCGACGCAAACCGCCCGGGAAGATGTTGTTTTTACGGGTAGGACATTGGAGCGCGTGATGCGAGACAGATGAGCGCGCAGCGGCGGCCGTTCGCGCGGCAGGAGCGCCGCGCGAAGACGACGGCCGCCGTCCAGCACGGTCCCTGTCGGGAAACGCTTGCTCGCGTTTCCTTGCTATACGTGAGTCACCTATATTGACGCATTCCACTTAGCAGAGCGGCGGTGCGGTGCAGGCGGCTTGTCCGTCGCACCGTTCAGCGGGTAGCATCGCCCACATGATAGATTCCCCCGTGCCGGAATACCTCGCCCGGCTCCCCGCGGGTCGCCGTGCCGCACTCAGCGCGGTGCGCCCGGCGATCTGCCGCACGGATCTGGGGAGGGTCTGCCGTTCGGGATGATCGGCTGTCCGCTCTTCGAGCCTGCCGCTATCGCGAAACTATTTCAGGTTTTGCGAGGGGATTCGTGAGGGAAGGCGACTTTAGGCTTGCGTGGATTTTGCGCCGGTTGTATCACCTTCGTTGTTCTCGCTCATAGCCCGGTAAGAGCTCATTTCATATGCAAAGTAGCGCCAAGACCGTTCAGGAATATTTGAAAGAACTGCCCGCGGATCGCCACGAGGCCATCAACGCCGTGCGAGGCGTGATCCTCGCGAATCTGCCCAAGGGGTACGAGGAGTGCATGAGTTACGGCATGATCGGATACGTAGTGCCTCACAGCATTTATCCCAAGGGGTATCAGTGCAATCCCAAGCTGCCGTTGCCGTTCGTGAATTTAGGTTCGCAGAAGAACCACATCGCTCTTCACCTGATGTGCTGTTACGGCAACCCGGAGTTAAAGGCATGGTTCGAGAAAGCTTGGCAGGACGCCGGCAAGAAGTTCGACACGGGCGGGGGCTGCGTGCGGTTCAAGAAGCTCGAGGAAGTGCCTCTGGAAGTGATCGGCCAGTTGGTGGCGCGCCTGCCCGTGGATGTTTATATCCGCGGGATCGAGAAAGCGTTCGCGCAAAACGCGGAAACGAGAGCCGCCAAGAAAACTGCAAAAACCGGATCCTCGAAGACCAAACCCACGAAGAAGAAAGCCGCGAAATAATAGGCCAGAGTTGCTTGGAGGCCTTTACTCGGTCGTCCGGGACTGCGTCACCCATTGCGCGGCTCACGCGCCGAACGGCTCTGCCTTGTTAGGCTGGTGGCGGACCTGAGAAGGTGCACGGCGCCGCGCGCAACCGCGGAAAGGTCAGCTTTTTCGCCGGTCGGCGAGCAGACGGACATGATTGCAGCCGCAATCGGCTACGGCTTCGATCCATTCAGCGGAACCAGGAGAACGCGCCCATCCTTTGCCGCGATAAGGGGCAAGCCGAGCCGCCGA
The DNA here is from genome assembly GCA_965217815.1 of Chthoniobacterales bacterium. Taxonomy (GTDB): domain Bacteria; phylum Verrucomicrobiota; class Verrucomicrobiia; order Chthoniobacterales; family UBA10450; genus Palsa-1392. The sequence continues at coordinate 1,002,345 of CBDCJI010000002.1, read as the reverse complement.
TTCTCGGCGCGAAGCTTGCGCGCAACGCGCTTAAACGCGCGCCGAGCGGAGGCGATGAACTCATCCTCCGGATGGCTCTTTCGCTCGACTTGCTTCTTCATTGCTCTCCCAGAATAGCCTTCAAATCCACCAGCGAGTAAGTCTCGGACTGTGCGGCCAAATCGCCTCCTGATGTCGGCGACCGGGACATTGTGCCCGCCCTTCTTCACGCGCTCCGCACACGGGGCAATCGCGACCGCGACACTCGAACGCCAGAGGTAATGAAGATGGATGACGAAGCCCCGAGTCTTCGCCCCGCTAATCTGCCGCACATAAGTCTTACCGCTAAGAGAGCGGACGCCTCCGTGCGCCTGATCGAATCGCGGACTTTGCCCAGGAACAGCCGACCGGCTTTGAAATCCGCCGATGCTGGATCGAGCGGAGAGAGGCCGCGGGCCAGTTCGTCCGCGTTGTAAAAGCGCAGGCACCTCAACTCATGCGGGAGAAACTCCTTGGCAAAGGTCGTCTTCCCCGCGCCGTCTACTCGCGAACGATTTCGGAGTTGCAGCCGGCGATGAGGTCAATAGTCGGCTTCGGAGCTGGCATTGCATCGTTCTACAAAACTCGCAATTCACATGCTTGGCATGTTTCATTAGGCTGCGCGCAAGTACTTAGAAAACCAACCTCACCCAACGGCGCTTCAAGGCCCCAAAAAAAAGCGGGCGGACTTCGCCTCCTTTGTGTCGAAAGTTAGAAGCCAGATGCCATGACATGATAGTCAGGTAGGTGACAGGACACTGTAGTCAACGGCGGTCGCGCGAGGTGGTAGAGGAGTGGGATGAGAAAGAGTGGAGTGGAAGCGGCGTCAAATGGTGGCGGCGGTCCGAAGGCGGAGTTCTCAATGCGCGGTCGCACGGAGCTTTCACGTCGCTCTCTGGACTGTGCAGCATTGGTTGCGCCGGGCGGGTGACGAGCCGCTTGGAGCGGTGGACTGGTCCAGTCGCCGACGGACGCCTCGACCGCGCCCGAAGCAGACCGATCCCGCGATCGCCCTGACCCACCCGCTTCCTGACCCCCGCCTTCCGATTCGGACGCCTCGAGAAGGGATTCTCCTTGCCCTGCAGAAACATGCTGGTCAGGTAAAGGATGTTTACCAGAAAGCTTACTCCTGTTCTCGGTTGCCTCCTTCTCCTCTGCGTCACTGCCTTCGCGCAAAGCGCGCATACCCCGCGCCCCGGCAGTGATGAACGCCGCGCGCTCATGGATGCCTTGCGCGCCCCGGCGAAGGCCGACTTCGGCCTTGATGTGATCTTCAGAGTGAACCGTCTGCGGGTGGCCGGGGAATGGGCTTTTGCCCTTGTCTCCCCGGTTCGCCCGGACGGGAGTGCGATCAACTTTAAGAAGACGAAATATCGCAAATTTGTCGAGACCGGCGAGTTTGATCCCATGGCGCAAGCGCTTCTTCGCCGCGAGGACGGAGAGTGGACAGTGCGAGAGTGGCGTTTCGGTGCGACCGACGTGGAGTTCCAGATCTGGCCCGAGCGTTACCACCTTCCAGCCTCGCTCATTGAGTAGCGATCGACTCGGCCGATATCTCGAAGAATGCCCAGGAAAATGCAGAAATGGACGCCTGTCGGAGCGTCCGTTTCTTATTGAAGGCGGCTGCGGATTATTGACCTGCAGGCCGATGAAGACGCCGACGACCACGATCGCCAGTTCGATAAACACGCGCGCCAGCTTTGGCTTGACCGCTTTATGCGGTCGAGTTCTCAAACGCCCGCCCAGGCTGCTTCTTCATGTGCCCATTTGCATTGCGAAATTCACCCAACTATTTCGGCCAGACTGCGGGTCTCGTTATACTCAGGCTCCGGTAACTCTCTTCTGGCCGCGGGAGTTCCAGGCGCTTTCCCACCAAAAGACGGGATGACGTGAAAATGGGCATGGTCGACGGTTTGGCTGCTGCTGAGCCCGTTATTTTGTTGCACTCGAAAAACCGTTGCTCCCAGTCCATTTTGCTGGGCGATCGCCGCTTTTGGGCCGCGACGAGAAGATCGAGCATCTCGTCAGGCTTGAAATCCAACAGATTCCTCGCGCGTTTTCCCAAACCGCGTCGCCGACTTCTCCAGGTCGATTCACAAAGCTTCACGACCTCTCGCCGTAAAGTTCTCTCCCTGCGAACCGCCTAAGCGTTTCGGAACCGCCAGAAGCTGGCCCGGTGCGATGACCGGATCCGGCGGCGGCTCCGAGAGACTCGCGCCTAGCCCATAAAACCCAAAGTCCTTCCACCAACGAAAGACGATACCGCTGTTGACCGCTTAAAGCGTCGAGCGAAAATGACCTGGCAATGAAGAGAACGCTTTTGCATGGGTTGTTTCCTCTGGTGCGCGCGGAAATCCTTCGACTGCTTTCACGAATCTACGGTCGGAATTGTACGTGCGGCAACTTTCTCGCTTGAGCGACCTCTCACTTCAGGCGGTGCAGGACGAGCTGGCTAAGCTGGAAGCCACGCATCTCATTGCCAGTCGAAGCCACGGCTACCACCGCTTTTATCGCGCCAACTCGAAGCACCCGCTCTACGCGACCCTGCGCAGGATTGTCGTCCGCGCGGCCTCGCAGGCGAAACCTCAGCCAAAAGCAAGAGGTCAACGCCGAGCAGGACCGCGTTAGAGCAGAGTTGTTCTTGACCGCTTTATGCGGTCGAGAATCATGAAGCGCGATTCGACTGTGACAAGCTAGGTGTTCACCAGAGCAGAATTCTGTGGAGAGATTTGCTGCATCCGCGCGGGCGAGCCGCACCGCGTTAGCGTGAAGTTGTTCTTGACCGCTTTATGCGGTCGAGTCATGCAATGCGATTTGATTGTGGCAGGCTGGCGTTAATCAGGGCGGAAAAAGATGAGGGGAGGCAGCATCAGCGCGAGCGAATAGCCAGGCTTTTTAAGACTGCGGTCGCCTTAAAAAATCGGCAGAACATGGCCTTGGACGTTCGCCAACGCCGAGCAGGCCGGCGTTAAAGCGCAGTTTGTCTCTTGACCGCTTTATGCGGTCGAGTTGTCTAAACGCCGTTTTTCTCTAACGCGATTTGATTGGATTCCTCGCGCCTAGCCGTTTCGGAAACACCAGCAGCTGGCCGGTGCGAGGACCGGATCCGGCGGCATGAACACGACAACATGGTCGTCCTGAAAGATGATCGCGACGCCTTTCATTTCGCCGCGCACCACCTGCGCGATTCCATTTTGCGTTTTTGCCCTCGAGTCCGGTATCAGTCCCGGAAGGGGGAAGCTCACTCGCAGGAATTTGCCCGACGAGCGACCTGGTTTGCAAAAACAGGAGCGTACTCAATCCGATGAACAACGTGCTGAATTTCAGATTCACGACCCAATATGTGTTCCGTGCATCCAGATGATCAAGCACCTTGGGGCGAAGGCGGATTTGTTTCGGCCACAGATTCGATTAGAAAAAAGCACCGTCAGCCAGCAATTGATCATTGATGCTTCGCTCGCCCTGCTCCGCACCGCTACCTCGCGGCTGTAACTGTCCACCCGACGCTGCCTCGCGTCGTGTTCACGCTTCCGCGCTCGCGCCAGCTAATGCCAGTCCAGCTCGGACCTGCGCCCCGTATGTCGCAGCTCCCCGTCTCGCTCCATTCGTCCGGCGGGTCGGCGCCGCTTGGGGTCAGCACCGAGGACTGACCCGAATGGCACTAAGATAAGAAGGTTTTAGGATATAATAAGCTGGCGGAGTGGGTAGTTATAGTTAGCTTTGGGAATGGCTTCTTCAACTCCGTTTTTTAAAGCTTTTGGACCTTTACTCTTCGGGCGGGCGGCGCGCGGGGTGGTCAAGAAGTTGGCGCGACTTGATTCCCTCCAGGAGCTTTATGAGCTCTTCGGTCATCTTTTTCCCGAGAGCCTTTTAGGGAGTGCGGAGGAAGGGGTCAATAGCCGGGAGCGCACCTTCACGCCGGAGGTGACTTTTTGGGCTTTTGTCGCACAGGTCTTAAGCCCGGGGAGTCCTTGCCGGGAGATGGTCCGGCGGATCGAGGCTTGGTGGCAGCATAGCTCTCGCGAGAGTGTCTCCTTGAGTGGTTCGACGAGCGCCTATTGCCAGGCACGAGCGCGGCTTGATCCCGAGGCGCTGGAGCTGATCGCGCAGCATCTTTGCTGGAGCTTGGAACGCAATGTCCTGGAGGAGGAACGCTGGCTCGGGGGCCGTCCGGTGAAGATCGTGGACGGAACTAATCTCAGTATGCCGGACACCGCAGCTAATCAGGCGCTCTGGCCCCAACCGAGCTCGCAAAAGACGGGCTGTGGGTTTCCCATGATGAAGTTAGTCGGGCTCTTTTCCCTGGCCAGCGGAGCCTTACTCGAAACCGCTCGGGGCAATCTGCACGTGCATGAGAGTCTGCTCTTTCGGGAACTTTGGAAGAAGCTCCAAAGAGGCGATGTCCTTTTGGGCGATCGCGGCTTTTGCTCTTATGCGGCCATGGCTAGCCTGGCGCAGCGCGGGATCGATAGCGTGCTGCGGCTGCATCAGGCGCGGGCGGTGGATTTTCGACGAGGCAAGGTCTTGGGCGCGGATGATCGGTTGGTGGAGTGGGCGAAGCCGAGTCAGCGGACGGAGGCTTGGAGTGAGGAAGAGTTTGCGGCCCTGCCGGCGACGCTCTCCTTGCGCCTGATCCGGCTGCGGGTGGCGGCACAAGGCTTTCGCACCCACCGCGTCGTCTTGGTGACGACTCTCACCGACGCGGAGTTATATCCCGCGGACGCGCTCCGGGAGCTTTATGGCGAGCGCTGGCAGGTGGAACTCCACTTTGCCCAGATCAAGACGATCCTGGCGATGGACGTGCTGCGTTGCAAAAGCCCGGAGATGATCGAGCGCGAAGTCGCGATCCACCGCATTGCTTATAACCTGGTGCGCAGTCTGATGCAGCGCTCCGCGCACCTGCGCCATGTGCCGCTGGAACGAATTAGCTTCAAGGGTGCGCTCGATACCGTCCGGCACTGGTCAGCTGTCATCGCGGCGGCCGGAGCCAGGCCACGGAAGCAAGATAGCTTGATCGAGCAGATGCTCGCGGCAATCGCCCGCGACCCGCTGCCCCAACGACCGCAGCGGAGCGAGCCGCGGGCGAAAAAGCGAAGACCACGAAACTATCAGTTACTAACTCAGCCAAGACACCAGATGGGTAACCTTCCACGCCGCAATCGCCCTCAAACCAAACGTCCTAAATCCGTCTTAACTTAGTGCCATTCAGGACTGACCCCCTTTCGACACGGCGGCGGCGGCGGCGTTTCAGGAACCAAGAGCGCTTCTCGATCCGCTTCCCCAATCGAAGCAGGCTCGCCCCGTGGACCAAGCGAATGCCCCCTTTCGACGACGCACGTTCCCGAGGGTTCCGCCCCATTTCAACTCGACTGCTTTAAGCATTCGAGTCGATGAGTGTGCATCGCTCCCGACCAGAAATGCCCACTTGTAACCCCGCGATTTCAGACTCGACCGCTTCAAGCGGTCGAGTCCGCGAAGCGGCGATTGGGATTTGCAGTGCGGAACCATGATCGTGTCGTGCGCGCAAGCGCCGAATCTCCGCTTCGAGCACCTCCACGCTGCAGATTCACTTTTGCCCACGTGGGAAAGTGGAGTAGAGGCGTTCGACTCGCCCCCGGCGGTAGAGCCAGCAGCACTTACATCCTAAACTTCTCTTAACTTAATGCTATTCAGGACTGACCCCGGAGCTGACCCCGATTGTTCTTCGATTCTTCCCTTCAAGCTCGTCGTCCGCGCGGCCTCGCAGGCGAAGCCCCGGCCCAAAGCAAGGGGTCAGGGCCGAGCCGGATCGCGTTAGCGCGAATCGTTCTTGACCGCTTTATGCGGTCGAGTCATGAAGCGCGATTCGATTGTGACAGGCTAAGTGCTCGCCGGAGCAGCATCTGTGAAGAGATTTGCTGCATCCGCGCGGGGCGAGCAGCACCGCGTTAGCGTGAGGTCGGTCTTGACCGCTTTAAGCGGTCGAGTCATGCAACGCGATTTTGATTGTGGCCCGGCTGGCGCTAATCAGGGCGGGAAAAGATGAGGGGCAGGCAGCATCAGCGCGAGCGAATAGCCAGGCTTTTTAAGACTGCAGCAGCTTGAAAGATGATTACGACGCCTTTCATTTCGCCGCGCACCACCTGCGAGATTCCCTTTTTGCGCTTTTGCCCTCGAGTCCGGTATCACTCCAGGAAGGGGGAAGCTCACTCGCAGGAATTTGTTCCGCGCTGAACACTTGTTTTCCCTCCCTAAAGATTAATCTCGTCCGGCTTTTTCATCTTCATCATTCTGGCCTACGCATGATTCCTTTCGATGAAGCCCACCGCGCCGTCTATTATCCTGACGATCGGCGTTTTTGTATCTGGATACGTCGTCGTCTCCTGATCCTGCTGCTCATCCTGGTGATCTGCCTTTTCGTCGCAGCATGGATGCAAAATGCTTTGGGCGGTTTGCCACACATTGTGCCCTCGGCTGCCTCGGTCGAAGGCGCAGCGAGCGGTCCTCATGGATTTCCGCTGTGGATTCGCTGGAGCCACTTCGCGAACCTGTTCTTTCTCTTCATGCTGATGCGGAGCGGGCTCTCCATCCTGATGGAACATCCACGGCTTTACTTCAACGATAACTGCACGCCGGGGACGGAATGGATCCGCTTTACGCCGTTGCGCGTTCCGAAGGATCGCGTCTGGACGGCGAAGCAGGATGGGCGTTACATCTCGCCCCTCGTGGCGACACCCGGTTATCGCCACACAGTGGGTATCGCCAGGTCCTGGCACTTCATTACGGTCTATGGCTTTGTCCTGGTCGGAATCTTCTTCGTTATAGGACTACTTACGACCGATCAATGGCGACGACTCGTGCCGACGTCGCCAGTCATCATTGTCGAAGCGTGGAACACCTTCGTTCATTACGCGAATTTTCATCTTCCGCCGGAGCCTAACGGATTCTACGGTTACAATGCGCTCCAGCAACTGGCCTACTTCGCTACGATCTTTGTCATGGCGCCACTCTCTATCCTCACCGGGATGGCGATGTCGCCGGCCTTGGTGAATCGCTTTCCTGCCTACGCCAGGCTATTTGGTGGCCGGCAATCGGCGCGTTCGATTCACTTCACTATCCTGGTGGGATTCATCGGCTTTACGATCGTGCATGTGACCCTGGTCGCGCTGACCGGTTTCGCGCGCAACATGAATCACATTGTCCTGGGCACGGACGACCTGCGGCCCGCCGGAATGATCATCGGATTCATCGGGATCGCCGCCGTCTTCCTTTCCTGGATCATCGCGCACTACGTCTCGTGGTATTTCCCGCGTCAATTGCAGCATGCGCAAAAGGCGGTAACCCAGCCGGCCAAGCTTCTCACTCTCGATCGGCTTCTCCCCAGTCAGCACTATCGGAAGAACCAGATCTCCCCGCGCTTTTGGCCTAACGGCAAGATGCCGGACCGTGAGGATTGGAAACAACTCGCGGACGATGCTTTCCAGAATTACAAACTGAAGGTCTCAGGCTTGGTCGAGCATCCAATGGAACTTTCTCTGGCAGACCTTCGCTCGTTAGGTAGGCAGGAATTCATTACCATGCATCATTGCATCCAGGGCTGGACTGGGATTGCGCAGTGGGGCGGCGTTTCGATGAAAGCGTTGATCGCGCACGTCAAGCCAAAGCCATCAGCGAAGGTGATTGCATTCTACTCCTTCGGCCCGTCTCTTTTTACCCCCACCTACTACGATACCCAGACGATGGAGAACGCGCTCAAGCCGGAGTGCCTGCTCGCGCTCGAGATGAATGGCGAACCACTTCCCGCCATCCACGGCGCCCCTTTGCGGCTGCGAGTCGAAAATCAGCTTGGCTATAAGATGGTGAAGTGGGTCGAGCGCATCGAGTTCGTCGAGTCCGAGAAGGAACTTGGCAAAGGCGAAGGCGGTTCGAACGAAGATGACGAATATTTCGATCTCTTGCCCAACATCTGAGCGAGAGCTGCAGGCCGAACATTTTCCGCCGAATCGAGCGCAGTCGTCGCTCCAATCTGCCGGCCCTTTGCCGGAAGGTTGTGAGAAATTTGGCGATTTCCATCTCCAAGCCGTCCGTTCCGCGATCCCACGGCGCGCTCGCTGACGCTGTGGTTGCATTTCCGGCACGCCCGCAGGTGGTCTGTGACAGCGGCTTTCCCGACACGTGACGAACGAAAGGGGTAAGTCTGTGATTTCTCCCCCTCGCTTTTGTGAGATCGCGTCGCAGTCACTGAGCGAGAATCACAGACGGACCCTTTTCCGCGGAATTGCATAAGTCGTCGCCCCGACGAGAGTGCGTTCCATGAACGTTGGCAATCCTGTGAAAACTCGAAGCGTCGTCGTCGATACCAGCGTGGAGGACAGCAGCGAAGCGGGAGCGTCGTTAGGCGATCAAATCGCCGCGCAATTAGAAGGCCGGCCGCCGGACGCCGTCATCCTGTTCGTCTCGCCGAAGTATGACGCAGCCACCCTCGTAGGAGCCGTGGTGGAACGCAGCGGCGCAAAAATCATCGTCGGCTGTTCGTCCGCGGGAGAATTTACCAGCGACACCCACGGCGATGGGAAAGCTTGCGCCGTCGCGATCTGTTCGTCTGCTTTGCAATTCGCCGTCGGGATCGGGCGTGGAATCAGCCACGATCGGCGGAAAGCGGCGGAAGATATGGTGCGGGATTTTCGCTGCGGGCTGGAAGGGTCTAACGAGTATTGCTCCGCGCTTATTTTGACCGATGCGCTCGCCGGACATGCCGACGAACTGATCGAGGAGCTGACGTTGAAGACGGGCGGCAGTCACCAATTCTTCGGCGGCGGTGCGGGCGACGACGCGAACTTCCGCCGCACTCAGGTCTTCGTCGGGAAAGAGCTGGCGAGCGATGCGGCTGTCGCGCTTGAAATCATTTCCGAAAAACCGATCGGCATCGGAGTTCGTCACGGCTGGAGCCCGGCGACGGCGCCAATGCGCGTGACCGAATCGCGCGGCGCCGTCCTCGTTAGTCTGAACGCTTCGCCGATCCTCGATGTTTTCCGCGAGCACGCCGAAAGCACAGGCCAAAAGTTTGATCAGACCGATCCAATGCCATTTTTCCTCCATAATATTCTTGGGATCGAGATGGGCGATGGCTACAAGTTGCGCGTTCCGCTGGCAGTGAACCCGGATGGTTCCGTGCTTTGCGCCGCGGAGATTCCACAGGGAGCCGCCGTTTGCCTGATGAGCACGGACGTCGCCTCCGCGAAAGAAGCGGCGGCAAATGCTACGCGCGCCGCCGTCGATCAACTTAACGGACACGAGCCGGGCGTGGCTCTCTTTTTCGATTGTGTGGCGACGCGCCTACGCATGGGCCGCGAGTTCGGGAATGAACTCGAAGCTCTCAAGGAAGTGCTCGGGGAGACACAGTTCGCAGGTTGCAATACGTATGGACAAGTTGCCAGAACGACGGGGCAATTCAACGGCTTCCACAACTGCACAGCCGTCGTTTGCGTCCTGCCGGCTTAACCGTAAATCTGCCCCGCGGGGGCAACTGCTCTCGCTCGTCGCTGCGCTGACGGAGCCGGACAGCCGCTGCGCCGCCGCGAAAGCTCTGGCCGCGCATGCGGGCGCCGACGACTTACTGATTTTCACCCCCGACCCCGAGTTAGGAATTCTGCTCCCCGCGTCCGGTTTTCAACAAACGCTGCCTGATGCCAGCGCCTGGCGGGGGTTCCTGAAAAGCTGCCTGGAGAATTCTTTCCACCAAGCGGAACTTCCGTTTTCAATTTCCGGCGGGAACACGCGCGCCACTGGCCTCGCGGCAGAAGACGGCTCCGTCATCGTCCTCCTTGGCGGCGAGCATGACATTGATTGCGGCGTCGACATCAGTTTGCTGCTCCCGATCCTCGCCGCGGCTTTCGAAGGCGAACGCATCGCCACGGTAGCGGAAGGCAATACTGCCATCGCGAAACAGGCGGCGACGCAGGCGAAATTACTCGCTGATTCGCTGGATAAGGCGCGCAACGAATTGCGCCACACGCTGGCCGACGCGCAGCGCGCGAACGCAGCGAAGGACCGCTTCCTGGCCGTCCTGAGTCACGAACTGCGCACGCCTCTCAATCCGGTATTGATGGCGGCGAGCGCGATGGAAACCGATCCCACCATCCCGCCGGACATCCGCGCAGACATTTCCATGATCCGCCGCAACGTTGAACTCGAGGCCAGGTTGATCGATGACCTCCTCGACCTGACCCGCATCGCAAACGGCAAGGTGCAGTTACAGCGAAAGATCGTAGATGGTCACGAACTGCTTGAAGAAGCCGTTGCGGTCGTGCGTGGCGATCCTTCCTCACTTCAACCCCACATCGATCTCCAACTCAGCGCCGCCCAACACTACATCGACGGGGACCCGCCGCGGATTCAGCAGGTCTTTTGGAATCTTATCCGCAACGCGGTCAAGTTTACCGCGCTGGACGGTCGCATCGTTATCCGCACGGAAAATCCGGACGCCCACACTTTCCGCGTCGCAGTCATCGATACCGGTATCGGAATTGCGCCGGAAACATTGCCGAAAATTTTCAACGCTTTCGAACAGGGAGACACCGACATCAATCGCGCCTTCGGTGGCCTCGGCTTGGGACTCGCGATCTCGCACGCGCTGGCGGAGTTGCACGGCGGGGCGCTTCGAGCCGAAAGCGAGGGCATCGGTAAGGGTGCGAAATTTGTCGTTGAGTTGCCGGCCATCGAGCCTGGCTCGATCGCGCCTCGGGAGGCTGCGGCGCCCCTGGCGGGGACCCGTTGCCGCCGCATCCTGCTGGTGGAAGATCACGCGACCACGGCCGCGTTGATGGCGAGACTGCTTCGCAAACGTGGGCACCACGTCGAGCTTGCTCACAACAAGAAAGACGCCATCGCGATCGGGCTGCGGAACAAATTCGACGTTATCATCAGCGATCTCGGTCTACCCGACGGGACTGGCTTGGAAGTGATGGAAGCGTTGAGTTCGAAATCGCGCGCCGTCGGCATCGCTCTCACGGGCTACGGAATGGAAGGCGACGTCGTGCAAACGATGAAAGCCGGCTTTCAATTTCACCTGACCAAACCGGTCGATGCCCAAAAACTCTACCAGGCGATCGAGCAGATCCCACCGGTGTTCGCCTAACGAAGTCCTTGACCGCCGCATGGTAGAGTGGGGCCCAGCATGGGCTGGCCGCTTCCATCAGTCGCCAAGGCAACTGCTACGACAACGCCTTTATCGAGTCGTTCTGGAGTAGCCTCAAATACGACGTGGTTTACCATCGGCGCTTCGCCTCCTTCGCTGAGGCGCGCACCGCCATCTTCCACGACATCGAAACGTGTTATAACCGCACGCGACTCCACTCCAGCCTTGCCTACCGCAGCCCCAACCAATTTGGAATCCAACTAAACCAAACCAAAATAGACCATAGGAATTGACCCCTGAAACTGTCCGAGGCATCAATGCAAGCCCAAAGTGACTGCATTCAGGCCGATTGGACCAAAGCCCCGTGGAGATCGATTTCTTCCGCTTTGAGCGATTTGAAATGTCAAATGTAGAGACACGACCCCGACCATTCCCCGACCCCGACCATTCCCGCGGTCGAGTCGTGAAGCGCGATCTGATTGTGACAGGGTAGGTACTCCCGGAGCAGAATCTGTGGAGAGATTTGCTTCATCCGCGCGGGCGAGCAGCACTGCGTTAGCGTGAAGTTGTTCTTGACCGCTTTATGCGGTCGAGTCATCCAATGCGATTTCATTGATTGTGGCAGGCTAGCGTTAATCAGGGCGGAAAAAGATGGGGGGGAGGCAGCATCAGCGCGAGCGAATAGCCAGGCTTTTTAAGACTGCGGTTGCCTTAAACAATCGGCGAAATATGGCCTTGGACGTTCGCCAGCGACGAGCGGGACTGCGTCGAAGTGCAGTTTGTCTCTTGACCGCTTTATGCGGTCGAGTTGTCTAAACGCCACTTTTCACTAGCGCGATTTCATTGGATTCCTAGCGCCTTACCCTTTCGGAACCACCATCAGCTGGCCGGTGCGATGACCGGCTGAGGCGGCATGAACACGACCACATGGTCGTCCTGAAATCTGATCGCGACGCCTTTCATTTCGCCGCGCACCACCTGCGCGATTCCATTTTGCGGATCGTATTTGCTCTCGAGTCCGGTATCAGTCCCGGAAGGGGGAAGCTCACTCGCAGGAATTTGCCCGACGAGCGACCTGGTTTGCAAAAACAGGAGCGCCTGCGCACCCGTCAATCTTCTCGATCGGAAGATCGAGCAGAAGAGATAATCATTAGCGGCTTATTTTACTTGCCACCGCCTTGTTGGCACTTCATGAATCCTATTTATGAATGCTCTGGATCAGACCTTCGGCAAAGCGCTACAGCAAGCAATTGGGGAGCAAGACAATCGTTTAGCTCGTCTTGCGATTCCAGGCAAAGGGTTTGCCCACGCCGACGTACTCCAGAAGGGAGTGCGACTCTCAAACTATACTACGCCTCTGCAGGACGACAACAGCGGAAGAATTACTAGTAAATATGACGTCGCCCAACTTAACCCGTTTCTAGTCGAACCGCTCCTCGAGCGTCTCCTGAAGCTTTTGGAAACATGTCTTGTATTGAGAAGCCAGTACTTGGATTACGATGCTCTTGCGTCAAACCGCCAATTAGATTCGCAGCTCTTTGATAAACTTTTGCGCCTTGAAGAGGAGGAGGAAGCCATCAATTCTGAGAGTAAAGCTTGGGAGACCATGTCAAACCAACGCGAGCTTCTCAAGGGAGATGCTTCCTTAGAAGGATCTCCAAGCTCTGTTGACTCCGCAAAAGCCCATTCGGCTAAACTACAAGCATTGAATCAGAAACGTCGCGCGATCCGCTCGGAGATTCAGGCGAAACTGAAAAAAATGGAGGGCGATGAAGGGAGCGGTCTAAATTACGCCACGCGTCTAGACAGTGTGAAGACCCGCTTCGCGCAGTTACTCGGCGAGGCGGCTTTCGTGGCACTGGCCCTTTCGGACGGGCTGAAACTAGTCTATGGCGTCGGTAATACTATTCCCGCGATTGATCCTGCGGCAGGCGGGTTTCTAGATGCGCTGGTAAAATGGAGCAAAGACGTCTTGACGACCCTAGAACGCATTTTACTGAAAGACGTCGAATATTCCTTTCCGGTCAGTTTGAAAACGGCGAAGGATGCGGTGGGAGCTTATGCTGCGCCAGTTTGGAATGCAGTCGCTGGAATACGTGACAGCCAAAAACTTGGTCAGGATGTGATCCGCTTTACGTTGGACCCAAAGTTCTGGTTCCCGCGACAATCTTCTGTTCGGTTGCGAGGTGTCGCGGCATGTATTTATGGAGGGGCCGATGACGGCCTGTGGACCATCTCCATCACTCCCCCGAAAGCAAGCGTCGGCGAAGGGGCAACCGCAATTGAAGTTGCCATACCTCGTATGGTGATAGGAAACGTGAGCGGTTACCTCCCGCTTCCGCCGACCTTTACTGGGGGCGCTTATTACAATCTAAACCCTTCAGGAGGAGAGTGGGAAGTGCGCATCGAGCGCGATTCTTCCAAAAGCAAACAATTCACTGAGATTACAGACGTCGAGATTTGGTTTCGAGTCGCAGTGATTCCGCAACCCTAACCCACGATTTGTGACTTTAGCGCAGGAACACCTGGATGGCGGCTGGAATAGCGCTATGGGAATCGTCGCGGCAGCGCCCGATGTTCCGAAACCAGCAGGAGCCCGCGGGATTTCGGTGGGGCGTGGCGTGGTCGCAACTCGCATCGCCTGCGACCTGGCTACTGCCGCAGTCGTCAGCGGAATGGACAAATGGACCATGGATAGGGCACCACTGGGAACGATCATTGCTTCCCAAGTGGCGAGTTCCGTTTGCGACACAATCACGTACGGACAAGTGTTGAAAGGCCCGCTTTTAGGAATCGCGATCGCTTATGAATGGGGCTACGTCGCCCCTCACGGTGTGTATTCCCAATACTCGCAGTTTAAGGAAGAGCAGGCTGCGCGCGCCGCTGCGTCGTATGGTTCTTATCATCTAGTGGAGTTTAGGGATTTTGGCGGAGAGCCTGCTCGCGAGCGTGGGGGAGAATTCCATCTTTTGGATCACAATTTCGATGGTTCAGATCGCTCAAGTAAAAGTGACGGCCCCGGGTTTGGATTCGCGGACCGCTTCGATCATGAAAGTTGCCCGTGGCGGCATGGATTCGTTAGGGAAAGAAATGCGCGACCTCGGCACTGCCCGTGATCACGGCAATGATTCGGATTCAAGTTCCGATAGTGATCACGATTCGGGTGGAGATGGCGGAGATGGCGGGTGCTTTGTGACGACCGCCTGCGTTGAAATGCGGGGCATGCCCGATGATTGCCGGGAGATGAAGCGAATGCGGGAGTTGCGCCGGTATATTCTCGGCACGCGAACCGGCTTTCAGGAAATTGCTGACTACAATTCCATCGGTCCCGCGCTGGTCAGAAGTATCAAAGCCCATCCTTGCTGTAGAGAAATATGGGCATGCGTATTCGTTTGGATAACGACTGCAGCCGACCTAGTTGAGGTCGGCAACTTTGCGAGCGCCCGCGGTGTCTATTATGGTGTAATCAAATTTTTAAGGGGTCAGACCTGAATGGCACTAAGTTAAGAGCGTTTTAAGACTAAATCGCCCGGCTTCCGCCGATCATGAGAGCTACTTGGTTTGAGCGTCCCGATCGAGCAAGTAGTCAGCGCTTCCGGGAGGTAATGACAAGCAGCGTCATCGTCCCGCTTCCCTGCCTCAATAGAAATGGTTTTAATAGGGCACCGGGTCCAAAACCAGCCTTAACTTAGTGCCATTCGGGTCAGACCTTTTTTCTTGCATCCCCCTGAAGCGCTCTCTCCAACGATCGTCGCCCCGGGTGATCGACCAAATCTGCCAGGTCACCTGTGATTCGGCTGACGTGGCCTTCGCTTCCCATGCGGAGCCGAACCGCCAGCCAGCGCAGGTCCTTCCCGAGCTCGTTCCTGGCGTCACCCCGCCAGCGACCGGGCTGGCTGGAGGTGTCGCGGGTGCTGGGAGCACTTCCCCATTTCTTCATGAGACATGGAAATTTTTTCTTGTGCTTTCATCAAGCTCGCATCTACGCTCGTTTGGTTGGACTAGAATATGGCCGAGGACTCCCCATCGTCAGCTTTCGGTCGTCAGCGCTGCTGTCAGCATCGGCGACAATTTCTTCGTACAACTGCCTATGCTGGTTTGGCGATAATACTGCCGGGTTGCGCCGCCCCGCCCGCGGCCCTCATAGTGGAAGTAGAATGGTGGATAGCCGAAACGATTCTATCGGCTGTCGTCGAGTCTTTGTGTCAGATTGCGATCACCGCATTGGTAAACCAGGTAAAAGAGACATTTCATGCGCCTCTCTCGCCGGACGCGTTCTCAATGCTTCGGGCTGGGGCGGACCTGCTTATTCGGACGAAGAACGGAAATGATCATCCGACCACTTACAGCTTTAAGAGCAACCCGGTTAAGCTTGTACAGTATGGATGCTCCGGGCAACCTGCGCCGCCTAGCCAAGGCGTTCCTGAAGATAATAGCCAATCCTTCGGAGACGAACAAGAACAGCCGAAGGCAACCCCTCCACCGCCGCCAAGGCATAATTATCCGAGGCCTCAGTCAAAGTCTAGGCATCAACTTGTTCCGCCGCCGCCGCGTTATGTACGTCAGCGGGTAATCATACGCTGGGAAACCGTCCGTCGCGTCGACTGGCGGAGACGACGAGTTTATTGGACTCGACGGCCCGTGTACGCTATCAGGCTTGTAAGAGTAAATTAGGGGCGTCCGTTGGGGTCACTCTACAGTCGCCGGCAAGGAGGTGACGAGTTTGGCAAATGGTTGAACCTACTTCGGGCGGATGCATAGTTAGTTAGGGTCTTGGTTAGGGGTCAGTTCCGAGTATCACCAATTAAAGATCCTCTCTTAGATGATATAGTAAGTGCGAGAGATAGGTAGGCGCTCCCATGTGCAATAATTCGGCGATGCGTGGGAGGGTTAACGTCGTATCCAGACGTAGCCGACGCGCAATTCGCACTTTGACCATGTCGCCTTTCTTGCGATGCGGGAGCTCAGCGGCCATGCAGTTCGCTTTTGCCAGTTCCTCTTGAAGAATCTGCCGAGCGACTCCTTCTTCCGTCTCTTCGTAAGCCACGCGACCATGTCCGCGCTCGGCGCGCACTCCTCTCTCCACTACTAAAGGCGTCGCCGTTCTGACATCTAGCGCCGGTGACGAAGTATCGTATGAGGAATCGCCGATCCGAGGCTTTCGCTTTTCTCTACTCGATCGATCCACTGCGCTCAACCACGAGCAAAAGCTGCTAGCCGAGACGCTGCAAGTAGTTGCGCCAGCAGCAAGCTGATTGGGATTGTCTCAGTCCTTGAGTATCGCTTTCAGCAGTTGGTTTGTGGACATGCGTGTCGCATCTTGTAGCCTGCGCGTCACCATCCGACTTATTTCTAATGCTCCTCCACGCCCACTCATCCCTTTGAAATCGCCGTCTTTCGACCAATCCCACGGCTTCCCCGATTTTAGTATTTTATACATGTCCTCCGACTTGTACTGACCCTGTTGTAGCGCGCGGTCGATAACATGCGCACCTATAAAGCATATAGCCCAAAAGCCCGCGCCTCTGAGAACGATGTACTCTTTTGGCTCGGTCCACGCCTTTGGCTGCCATTTCTTGACCGCGCCAAGATAATTTCTGATCACGCGGTATTGAGCCTCCGCATCTTCAAGATGCGGAAGTTGCGTAGATCGGCTGAGCATGTATTCGACGCCCGTCTTCACCCCGCGAAGAGGGATGTCTGCTCCGACTGGCTTTTTGCCGCCCTGATACACCCTGCTATGTAGGGGGCTGTGCGAATCGTTAGCTAGGCGCTGAGCTATGTATAATTCTGGCGAACGGCGCTTCAGTTGCTCCTCGGGCGTAAGTCGCACCTCGATCTCATCGAGGTGGCTTGTGTTCATAGGTTTCTGATTCTTGTTAATGTCTTTGAACAACTGGATTTCATCGTCGCGCGAAAGATCGTATGCGACACAGAACGACGCGGTTTTCTCGATCCTCGTGTAGCCGTCTATTTTGCCGTCGACGAGATGCAAGCGGTGATTGCCGTCGACGCGGGAGATGGCGATTGATTTCGCGTTACGAATCCGCTGCAAATCAAATTCAAGATGCCCGACATCGGGCGTATCGTCGGAGAGTGGCACGAACGTGACGGCCGATTTTAAGCGCGCACATAGGAAGACCTCTGGCCAAAAACCGAGATCCCGGTTCTTGACATACTCGTGAGCGTCTCGGGCGTGACTTGCGCTTAGGTCGCGCTGTGTTCCGGTTGGGTTCTCCTTTTGGTCGTAAACGTCCGCGATCGACAAGTCAGCGAGATCGCAAACGCGTGCGAACCCGCGGTAGACGTTGACGCCGAGGACTCGGCCACGAATCGCAGAAACTACAAGCTTCTTAGGCTGCGTGTCGGATTTTTTAGGTTGGAAGGTTCGTTTCGACATGGTCAATTCAGTCTTGGGATTTTGAAGGCTTTCGCGGCTGACGCCGGCCTGACAGCCTCGTAGATACTCTCAAGCAGCACAGCAATGGTGAGCAACGTTGCCTGCAAAGCTTCGAACTCGTCGAGCACCCCGTCGCCGAAAAATCTCTGAACCGTCAATTTGTAGGACCTCCGGTTCTGCACAAGGTCGCGTAGGTATTTGCACTGATCCCGTAACGGCGCGTCCAAGACACCGAACGTCACCCAGTGTGCCGCCTGATTCCTAACGCCTCGTAGTCGGTCGAGGATGTTAGCGACCGCCTCATCGATTAAGCCGAGCCGACGACAGATTTTCGTTCGTGCGCTGAACGTGGCGAGAGGATTGTCGCCCTCGAGCAATTCGTCGCTGTGGCTTGGCTTCGCTCCTTTCGGCAGGAGGATCTTTTCGAGAACTGCCCGAAGCTGCGTGTCAATCTTCGCGGCGGCGAGTATCACAAGCGCTCTCGGTTGCGTCTCCTTGAGTAGCTCATCGGCAAATTCGTCGAAAGACAGCTCCTTTGGCTCCTTGCGCATCGGTCAGCTACGCTTTGCGGTAAATATCCGCGCCGGATGTTGCGAACTCCTGCGCTTTTGATCGCATGCCAGCACTCCACGCCTGATCTTCTGCCATTTGCTGCTCGGCCGCATACTTCCTCACGTCCTCGGTGATCTTCATCGAGCAGAAGTGCGGTTCGCACATCGAGCAGAAGTGCCCGGTTTTCGCGCCTTGATCTCGTTGCTGCCCAGCAACTCCACCCGCTCCCTTCGCGGGCTTGCCCGTCTATGTCGGCTCACCCCATCGCCTCCATTCTTGAGGGAGCGTTTGACGAAGCTGCTGCCCATCATCTTCGCCCTTAGGGGCTGATCTTCGATCAGTCTATGTCGCTCGATTGACTCCCTCGCCGCCCGCTCGTTCGCCCCTTCGGGCTGCCGTCCCGGCAGTCTATGTCGCCTCATCCCGGTCGGCTCCATTCCCATTGGCTCGATTGATTCGAATCTTCCCATATTCTCAGGCTACGCCCAACGCACTCGCGTTGTCTATGTCGCGCTGTTTGATTCGTTTTCATCCCAGAAAACTCACCCTCGCGGGTCTGCCCATCCATGTCGCTCGCTCCCCAGCGGCTCCATTCCACAGGCTCCATTGATTGACTCGATCCACCCGGATCTCGGGCTTCGCCCAATGCGTTCGCATTGTCTATGTCACACCGCCCCCGCGGGCTCCATTCATTCGGCCCCTCGCTCACCCTCTCGGGCTGACGTCTATCTCGCTCAATTGACTCCCTCGCCACCCGCTCGTTCGCCCCTTCGGGCTGCCGTCCCGGCAGTCTATGTCGCCTCATCCCGGTCGGCTTCATTCCCATTGGTTCGATTGATTCGAATCTTCCCATATTCTCAGGCTACGCCCAACGCATTCGCGTTGTCTATGTCGCGCTGTTCCCACAGGCTCCATTCATCCGGAGATCAGGAAACGGCTCAAGCGCAAAATTCCTGAACGGTCAGCCCCGCGGCGCGGATCAGGCTTCGGAGTGTGCCTTTCGCGACTTCCTTGTGATCGGGAACCGAGAGCGTGGCGTTCTCACCGGCCTTCACCATGATGATGTGGCTGCCTCACTACCGTGCAACTTTCCACCCGTGTTTCTCGAAGAAGCGCACGACTTCGCGCCCGCTCATGACGGGAAGTGGAGGCATCTAAACGGTGACTTCGACTTGCTGGGTCTCGACGGTCAACGGCAATCCGCGTTCAGCGCGCACTTCCAAGCAAAGCGCGATCGCTTCCTTAATGTTGGCGAGCGCCTCATCGCGCGTCTTGCCCTGGCTGACGCAACCTGGAATGGACGGACACTCGGCGATCCAGACGCCGTCTTCGTCGCGATCGAGCGTGGTAGCGAATTTCATCGACTGAATTGTAGCATGACTCAGGCCTTCGAGTAAATCTCGGCGCCGGCTTCCGCGCAAGATCGGTCTGCGGAAACGGAATAACGACGAGTTCGCCGGCTACAGGTTTGCCCACGCGGCGTCCTCTTCAGGCGAATTCCAATCGCGGGCGAGCGCAGATTCGCTCAGGGCGGCACCGTGAAACGGCTCCTCGGCGACTCTGGCTTTTAATCAAACAGCAAAATCATAAACTTTGCGTTGGAGGTCTTCCGGCAAGTTGGCGATTTCCCTCTGGATCCGTTCCCGGGTGCTTAAGGTGATAATGTGACGTCAACGTCGCCAGTTTGAAAGGCCGTCTTGGCGAGGCGCCGGGGCAGAGTCCGTCGCCCGTGCTGAAGCTGACGTCGTGGGCTGCCATGAGGCCGGGACGCCTAACGCGACTTCGGTCGCGGCAAAGTCGCGAAGATCTCTACCATCGCACTGTCATCCGGATTATGTGCCGGTAACGCCTGTGGAAATTTTAGCCCAGTTTCCTGAAGCCCGGAAATTTTTGCCAAGTCTAATAGCTTTGCCATACCCGAGCGCTTCGCTCCATCAACGGCCGGCCGTTCGTAACCGCGGAGGACTTCACGACCGGTGGTGCTGAGCCCATACGTTTGAGGCTCAACGATGCGCCGTTTTCCGTTGTAATTGAGTTCCAGGACTGACTTTCGCCTAATGGCGGAAATGATGAGGGGCTCTCGTCGGATGCCCAATTGCCTCTCCGCCAGCAGAATCTTGCGGGTGGCGTTTTTGTGCGCACGAAGGCCACGCGCAATGAAAGCAGAGTCGTTCACAGCATCTCTCTCAATTCCAAAATAGTGTGCCCATTGGAAGAGGCAAAGACCTTGGCTGGGGGTCGTGTGTTATCCCAAATGATCCAGCGATTCGCGAGGTCGACATAATCCTCGACAAGATGGATGAGGCTGCGGCGAAAGCGACGCCGAATGTCCACCGCCGGGACGTCATGTCCGCCCATTCGGACGCGTCGACGGACACGAGCGACGGCCTGTTCAGGTCTCGCAAGCCAGGGATAGTGAAGCTCGAGTTCGAATCCTAACGAAAGCGCGCGCCCAAGAATTCGCACGTAAGTTTTGCCGCTAAGCGTGCTCTCCAGGGCAAAAGTTTCCCGGCGTTCAATCGAGGTGTGGACTTCGCGCAAGAGAAGTCTGCCGGCCTTGATTGCGCCTGCGTTCGGATCGAGCGGGGACAAGCCGCGCGCTATCTCATCGGCATTGTAGAAGCGGAGGCATTTCACTTCGTGCGGTAGGAATTCCCTGGCGAACGTTGTTTTGTTCGCCACGGCGTAATCTGCGACCTGCGCCGTTGCAACCGGCGATGAGGTAAATCGTAGGCTTGGGCATCATCGAAGATTAGAGTCCGCTAGGGCAGAATGCCATCGCCAGCCCTGGACGCTTTCGGGGCGCTCCCAAACGGGATCAGGCGGTCTGCAAATCCGCCGTCACATAACGTGTCCGGTTGAGCGCGGCGGCGGGCACGCGGATGGGGAAATTTCTTAACAGTTCGCGAATGCTGAAATCCTTCTGACCAACGAATTCTATGCCGATGACGCCACCTTTTTGGTCAAGATCAACCATTGCCAGGGTGTCCTTTCCAGCCAACGGCATCGTGCGCGCCACGGTCGCACGGGAGAACCGGACATACGCGGCCGTCGCTTCGGTGTCTACCTCCACAACCGGTGTCCGGGTGGCTTGGATGACGAAGGCTTTAATGCCCTTCTTGCCAATACGCGGTGATGATCCAGCACTCATTGTTTTTTACCTCTCCGACTGTGACTAAAATTCTATTCCCGAAGGCCCGGAAAAACAACCATATCATCCCGCCGTGATTGCCACGGCGCGGCGGTGTTTTGAGAATGCGCGCGGGCTGATCAATCGTGAGCTTCGCCTGTTCCACCGTGAATCGGCGCTCGCGCGTACGTTTCCCAACATGGGAGGTGTCGTGGAACTCGTAGGGCATGGAACGTGGGCGAGCGTATCAAAATCAAAAGTTCGCGATGGCGAGGTCGCCATCGCCAGCACGCGAGTCGCGTGCGCTACCCGTTCGTGTAAATCTCTGCTCCACGGTCGGTAAACTCGCGCGACTTTTCCTGCATTCCTGATTCCAAAGCTTGTTCCTCTGCGATCCCCTGCTCGGCGGCGTATTTCCTTACGTCCTCGGTGATCTTCATGGAGCAGAAGTGCGGACCACACATGGAGCAGAAATGGGCGGTCTTCGCTCCTTCTTGCGGCAAGGTCTCGTCATGGAACTCACGCGCGGTTTCTGGATCGAGCGAGAGGTTGAACTGATCTTCCCAGCGGAACTCGAAGCGCGCTTTTGAAACCGCGTTGTCGCGGTATTGGGCGCCGGGGTGGCCTTTGGCGAGGTCGGCGGCGTGGGCGGCCAGCTTATACGTGATGACTCCGGTTTTGACGTCGTCTTTGTTCGGTAACCCCAAGTGTTCTTTCGGCGTGACGTAGCAGAGCATGGCGCAGCCGTACCAGCCGATCATGGCGGCGCCGATGCCGCTGGTGATGTGGTCGTAGCCAGGGGCGATGTCGGTGGTGAGCGGGCCGAGGGTGTAGAAAGGCGCTTCGTGGCACCATTCGATTTGTTTTTCCATGTTCTCTTTGATCAAATGCATGGGGACGTGGCCGGGGCCTTCGTTCATGACTTGCACGCCTTTGGCCCAGGCGCGCTTGGTCAGGTCGCCCTGCACTTTGAGCTCGGCGAATTGGGCTTCGTCGTTGGCGTCGGCGATGGAGCCGGGGCGGAGTCCGTCGCCGATACTGAAGCTGACGTCGTAGGCAGCCATGAGGTCGCAGATGTCGTCCCAATGTTCATAAAGAAAGCTTTCTTTGTGATGGGTGAGGCACCATTTCGCCATGATGGAGCCGCCGCGGCTGACGATGCCGGTCATGCGGCGCGCGGTCATGGGGACGAAGCGGAGGAGGACGCCGGCGTGGATGGTGAAGTAATCGACGCCTTGCTCGGCCTGCTCGATGAGGGTGTCGCGGAAGATTTCCCAGGTGAGGTCTTCGGCGCGGCCGCTCACTTTCTCGAGGGCCTGGTAGATGGGGACGGTGCCGATGGGGACGGGGGAATTGCGGATGATCCATTCGCGGGTGGCGTGGATGTTTTTGCCGGTGGAGAGGTCCATGACGGTGTCGGCGCCCCACTTGGTGGCCCAACGCATTTTCTCGACTTCTTCTTCGATCGAGCTGGCGACGGCGCTGTTGCCGATGTTGGCGTTGATTTTGACGAGGAAATTGCGGCCGATGATCATCGGCTCGAGCTCGGGGTGGTTGATGTTGGCGGGGATGATGGCGCGGCCGCGGGCGACCTCGGAGCGGACGAACTCTGGGGTGATTTCGGGTGGGATGGCGGCGCCGAAGGATTCGCCGGGGTGTTGGTGGGCGAGAGAATTGCGAGCGGAAGTAGAAAGTAGAAAGTCCGAAGTAGAAAGATCAGAGTGCGCGGCTTCGCCGTTCTGACCAGTCTTTCTACTTGGAAAGCCCGGCCGTTGCTTCGCATCCGTTACGGCACCTTTCTCCTTTCTACTTTGCCGTCCGAGATTTTCTCGGATGGCGATGAATTCCATCTCGGGGGTGATGATGCCCTGGCGGGCGTACCAGAGTTGGGTGACCGGATGATTCGCGGAGGCGCGAAGCGGTTTGCGCTTGGTGCCGGTGAAATGGTCGAGGCGGTTCTTGCGCTCGGCGTTGCTGGCGAATTCTTCGTGGCCGCGCGTGAGGTAGCCGTTGTCTTCGGGCTTGATCTCGCGGCCTTCATACTCGGCGACGTCCCCTCGCCCGCTGATCCACTGCTCGCGCAAGGCCGGGATTCCTTGGCTGGAGTTGCCTTCGAAATTTGGATCGCCCCACGGCCCGCTGGTGTCGTAAACGCGGACCGGCTCGTTCGGCTCGAGGTTGCCGCTAAAATCCTTCGTCGGCGCGAGGCTGATCTCGCGCATCGGGACGCGCACTTCGGGATGGATTTCGCCTTCGACGTAGACCCGCTGCGAATTGGGCATGACGTAGTCGGAGGATTTCGGTTCGAGTGAGTCTTTGGTCGCGATCATTGAGGCAGGCTGATGGTTGAGAGATGAGGGTTGATGGAATAAAAAAACCATGCGCGAAGACGCATGGCTGAAAATCTCGAACTCCTCGCTCCCTACGGCGGCATGACCCGCATCAGGTTTAAGGGGTCTCCGTTGCCGCTCGCGCGACACCGAACTCTCAGCCAGTGGCTCCCCCGCTCTGGATCACGATGCGGGACAGAGGGGACGAAGTCAATTCGGGAGCGAACGAGGCCGAAACCTCTGGGCCGCGAAAGTCAGCGCACGTTCGCGAGAAGATCGGTCAAAAGATGGCCGATCATATTGGCGACGAGATCGCGACGCCAGAGATAGAAGCCGGTGAGCACGGCCCCGAGCACGAGCGCGATGACGATATTGCCCCAGCCACCCGTCCAATGGGCGAGGGCGAAGATAGCGAGCGGAACCGCCGCCGCGCCGACGCGGCTAAGACCGAGCGCTTCGAGCCGTTCGATGGCGTAGCCCCGATAGAATAATTCTTCGACGATGCCGGCGCGGAAGACGATGAGGGCTATGAGCCACATCGGCAATTTCGCGAACGCCAACGCCGCGTTGTTGTGGCCATAATTGGTGAGGCGGACGAGGACGAACGCGGAGAGAAGGCAGGCACGGTTGTCGCCATTCCCCACAGGATCGACTTCCACCATCGCGAAGCGCCGAGGCCGACGGAGGTGAGCGGCAGGCGCTCGCCGCAGCGAATCACGATCAGGAGCGCGCCGAAGAAGAGCCAGATAAGCACTTCTTTGCAAATGGCGGCGACGACATCGGGTGTCGGCCAGAAAAAAGAAACGATCTGCCGCGCAATGAGCAGGCCGAAGAGCGCGATGAAAAGTCCCAGCCAGGTGGCTTTACCCGTCGATGATTTGATTGCTGCGTCGTCGTTGTTCATCTCTTGTTAGGATGCCCGGAGAACGACTTTAGATTCAACGAACTGTCCCGCCGTCGTCGGCTCAGGCAAAATTCACGACCGGACGTGTGCAGCCGAGGGCTCGATCGTGTCGCGCCGCAAGAATCGCATCTGCCTCACGCCTCCTGATAGCTCTTCGGCGGCTTAGGCCACCTTGGGTTTTGAGGGTCTGGGGCGAATGGCACTTGAGGAGAATCACCGGGCGAGACGCCCGGTGGCCCCACCGGCAAGATGCCGGTGCTACGACGGTCGCTCGACCGCTCCCGCGCGTCATAAAGCCCCGCGTCAGCCCCGCGTCGCCGAGCGAAACGTCTACAGGGCGCGACGACGTCCGGCTAGTTGCTCGTCGGGATGACGGCGGGCGCGGGCGACGTGCCCGGTTTGGCGGGAGCGGTGGCGTCATGCAGGACGAGTTGTCCTTCGAATTCCCGCCGATAGTCGGCCACCATCATGGGCCGCGTTTTGTTATCGACGAGATCTTTGTAGTTGATGATGCCGGTGGCGATCGATTGCGCGAGCTGCGCGCGCCAGGTGCTCTTCGCGATCAGACGGCTCTCACCCCGCTCGGTGAGGAAACCGCCTTCAACCAGAATCGCCGGGATTTTCGTGAGGCGGAGCACGGCGAAGCGCGCCCGCTTGATCCCGCGATCGAACTCGGAGAAATGGCCCACGACCGAGTGATACACGCTCATGGAAAGGGCGAGGCTGGGCGCATCGACCGGGCTGCCGGCCTGCATGTTCATAAACCGTAGCGCGAGCGCGTCGTCCGCAGTAGACGGCGCGCCGCGCGGGGTGAGTGAGAAAATCTCGAAGCCTTGCGCCGACGGGTTGGCATCGGTCGCGTTGAAATGGATGCTGACAAAAATGGAATCCTTGGTCGTATTGGCGATGCGGGCGCGCAGTTCCAGCGGGACGAAGACGTCGCGATCGCGGGTCATGATCACTTTGAGGCCTTTGGCCTCGAGGAGCGGCTTCAGATTGCGGGCGACGTCGAGGGCAAAATCCTTCTCGTAGCCGTAAGCGCTGATCGCGCCCTTGTCGTAGCCGCCATGGCCGGCGTCGAGCACGACGGTCTTGAAATTCCCGAGATTCGGGATCATCTGCGGACGCATCTGCGGCTCGAGGGTTTTTGCCAGATCGACCCGAGAGACGAGGAACTCCCCATCCTTTTCGGCGACCGGGAAACAGAGCCAATTGCGCACGCCGTTGATCATGACCTCGCGGCTGTCGAGTTGGAAATCGACCGAGTTTTTGCCGTTGTCGAGGCGGACATGTTTTTCGATCGGCGCCACGCCCGTGGGCAGCCCGTAAAACTTGGCCACGTTATCGACCGTGAGGTATTCGCGGCTGCGGATTTTGACGATTTTCCAGTCGGAGGCCTGGGCAGCGACGGCCAGGGTGAGGAGAAGCGCCAGGGCGGCGAGTGCTTTAGGACGGACGAACATGAACCCGCAGTATTAATTACGGAGCGGAAAAGGGCAAGGAAAATCTTTCTAGTAATTATAAACCTCACTTTCAGCCGACCATGGTCGAGGGCGGCTGCGTAACGATTATTAATGCCAGCAAAATCGAAAAAACAACAGATGGCGGCGGGCGCGGCGCTCGCAGCAAAGCGCGGGGAGAAAAAGAAGTCGTCACTCAAGGGCGCGTCCAAGAGCATGGCCGATTCCATGAGCAAGAAAGAGCTCAAAGACTTCGCCGGGACGAAGCGCAAGAATTTGCCGGAAAAGAAATCGAGCAAAAAATAACGCGACAGCGCGCGGTCCGGTGAGCGCTTCGCTCCACGAAGCACGGCTCGGCGCGGCGATGGCTCGTCAGCTGAGGTGCAGGAACGCGCGTCTCCCAGCAGGAGGCGTCTACAGGTCGCCCATGTTGCGCAGCACTTCCTTCAGCTCGGGGCTCTCGGCGGAAAGAGGCGGGAGCCAAAGGCCGAGCTTTTCCCGCTTCCACCGGCGGCCGGCAGGATTTGGCCTAACGAATTCGTAGCGATACCAGACCGCCCGGATATAGCTGGTCGATACCCGCGATGGCCAGCAGCTTTGGGCCGAACACTACGACCGCACCCTGGCGGACAGCCTGACCCTGCAAGGCGAGCTAGCGAGCGAGATCGCTTCCCATCTGCGCGCCACGCTTAGTCCCGACGAGAGCGCACGGGTGCGGCAAAAACCGACGAGCAACCCGGAAGCCTACCTGCTCTATCTCCGGGCACGCGATTTCTCCACCCGGCCCACTTATACGTGCAGGATTACGAGACGGCGGCCCAGCTCTACGAACAGGCGATCGCCCTCGACCCCGCCTTCGCCGAAGCCCATGCGCGGCTCGCCGCCGCGCTTGCTTACATTTATCGCAACGCCACCCCGACTGCCGCGCTCAAGGTCCGGGCCCGCGCCGAAGCCGACAAAGCACTCCAACTCCAGCCCAATCTCGGCGAAGGGCACCTCGCCCTGGCCCTTTACCATTATCGGGTGGCGCGCGATTTCGAGGCGACCTTGGCGGAGTTGAAAATCGCGGAGCGCCTTTTGCCTAACGACGTCGAGGTGGAAACCGTGGCCGCCTTCGTCCACCGCCGCCAGGGGCATTGGCGGGAGAGCCTCCACGAGCTCGGCCGCGCCTTCTCGCGGGATCCGTTTAACGCCCAGATCGCGGGCGAAATCCTGGAAGGTAATTACCTTATCCGGCAATGGCCGGCCGCCGCGCGCGCGGGCGATCGGGCGATCGCGCTGGCCCCCGAGTTGCCGCGCCAGCGGTTGGATCGCGGGTATGTCGAATACTGGTGGCACGGCAATCTCGCTCCGCTGCAAGCCGCGATCGAGAGCCTGCCCCAGGGGCTTGACCCGGATGGCTCTTTCACCTGGCTGCGCTGGGATGCGGCGCTGCTGCAGCGCGACTTCCCCGCCGCCCAACGCGCCCTGGACGACTACCCGGCGGAGACTCTGCCCGCAATCAACGGCGCGCCCCTGCCCAAAAGCTACCTCGCCGGCTGTCTCGCAGTCGCCCAGGTCGACCCGACGCAGGCCGCCGCTGCTTTTGCTCGAGCCCGACCGGCACTCGAAGCCATCTCCCGGCTGGACCCCGCGCGCGCCCAGACGCACGCCCGCCTCGGCCTGCTCTACGCTTATCTCGGGCGCAAAGAAGAGGCGATCCGCGAGGGCCGCCGGGCCGCGGAATTATTACCCGAGAGCAAAGACGCCTTCGCCGGAGCGATGATGTCGGCCAATCTCGCGCTCATCTATGCCCGCACCGGCGAAGCCGACCAAGCCCTGACCCTGCTCGAACGTCTCCTGCACACGCCCGGGCCGGTCTATTACGAGGAATGCGCAATCACCCTCTCCGATCTCCGGCTGCGCTGGCAATGGGATCCCCTGCGGGGCGACCCGCGCTTCCGGGAGTTACTGGCCGGTCCCGAGCCGCCGACAGCGTTCTAACCGGGCCGAGAAGCATCCGATCGGCCGCTCGCGTCGGATGATAAAATGGCAGCCTAACGTTGATCCGGATCTCGGATTTGGGGTTGCCAGTAACACAAACAAGAAAGACCAATGAAAAAATTAGCAATCGCACTCGCTTTGATGAGTGCACTTACCTTCAGCAGCTACGCGGGTGAAATGAAGATGCACCAGAAGAGCATCTACAACACCGCTGCGAGCACGAAAATGTTCAGCACTCTGACCGCCGCGCTGAAGGCGTCCGGAAAGAAAGAGATGCTCCAGAAAGAAGAAGGGCCGTTCACGGTTTTCGCGCCTAACGATGCCGCTTTTGCCAAGCTCCCGAATGACACGCTGGCCGATCTGATGAAGCCGGCGAACAAGGAGAAGCTGGCTAAAATCCTCGCCTATCACGTCGTCCCGGGCAAAATCATGGCCGCCGACGTCAAGACGATGGAAGCCAAGAGCGCCGAAGGCTCCCTCCTCAAGGTCAAGGTCGAAGATGGCAAAGTGATGGTGAACGATGCCACCGTGATCAAGGCTGATATTGAAGCGAGCAACGGCGTGATCCACGTGATCGACACCGTCCTTCTCCCGCCAGATTTGAAGTAACTTCCTAGGGGTTGGTGCGCTGGGCGCGTGGTCTTCGGGCTGCGCGCCTTTTGCGTTTCCTCAGGGAGAACAGGGCGACAGGCCAGCTCTGGAGGGCGGAGTTCCACGACGCCGCGGCCACGAGAACGAAGGCCTACTCTGCCGGCGCAACCCAGTGCGCCGGATTCGCGGAGCTCATCCCTCCAGGAGTCCGCGGGCGCCTATTCGGCGGCTTCTTTTTTCGGCGGCCGCCGGATGAGCGTGATCTGCTTGATCCGCGCGGAATCGGATGGGCTCCAGGTGCCGATTTCCGGATCGTCCTTGAACGCTTCGTGGATGATGCGCCGCTCGTACGAATTCATCGGCTCGAGTTGCAAGGGCCGCCCCGAAATCCGGACCCGCTCGGCCAGTTGCCGCACTTGGTGGACGATTTTGTCTTCCCGCATCGAGCGATACATCTCGCAATCGACCACCCACTTGGGCGCGCCCGCGTCTTTTGCCTGGAGCATCCGGTTGAGCAGAAACTGAATCGCATCCAGCGTCTCGCCGTCGTGCCCGATGAGGCGATCGGCTTCCTCGGTGTAGATCTGCAAAGTCGGATTGCTCCCTTCGCCTGCCGTCGCCTCGATTTGCACGACGAACCCGAGATAACCAAGCATGGTGTCGAGCAATTCTTGGGCGCTGGCTTTGGGCTCGGTCTCGGTGCTCATCAACGTCCTTTTCCTTTGCGCTTGGCCGGCTGATTCACTTTCTCGAGCTTGGGCAGCGGTTGGTTCCGGTTCTGATACAACTGCAGAATCGTGAACAGGTTCTGAGTTGTATAATACAAAGCGAGCGCCGCCGCAAAATTGTAGCAGAAAACGACGAAAATCAGCGGCATGAACATCATCACTCGCTGCTGCGTGGCATCGCCGCTCTTCGGGGTCAGGCGCATGAGCCAGAGGTTCGTCCCGGCCATGATCAGGGGCAGGATGTTAATCGGCCAACCGAGCCCGGGAAGATGCGCGACCGTATCCGGCTGCGACAAATCGTGCACCCAGAGGAAGCTGGCATTCCGCAGCTCGACCGCCTGCCGCAGCATGGTGAAGAGGCCGAAGAAAATCGGGATTTGGATCATCATCGGGAGGCAGCCGCTGACCGGATTAATCCCGTAATCCTTGTAGAGCTTCATGACCTCGGCGTTCATCTTCGTCGGGTCGTCTTTGTACTTCTCGCGCATCTCCTGCATCTTGGGCGAGAGCGCGCTCATCCGCCGCATCGACTTGTTCGCCTTCGTCTGGAGCGGCCAGAGAATCAGTTTAATGATGGCCGTGAGCACGAGGATCGCGAGCGCGTAGTTGCCCAGGAAACTGTGCAGGAAATTCATCATGTTGAGCAGCGCCTGGCTGACCAATTTCCAGAGTCCGAAATCCATGATCTCGGATTCGTCGTGCGAGAGCTGGGCGAGGCGATGATAGAGCTTCGGCCCGAGGTAAAGCTGGAATTGGAGGGTCTTCGTCTGGCCCGGTTGGAGCTGGAACCCGGGCATGCCCATGGCGGCTTCGATCCCGTACTCCGGCGTGCCTTTCGCGGTCGTCCCCGCTTCGAACCGCTGCGACCAAACCCGCGTGGCCTGCGTGGTCAGCGGCGTGATCAGGGTGACGAAAAACTGATTACTCACCCCGAGCCACTCGGCGCCTTTCAGTTCCTCGTCGAAATACTGTTGGGCGGCCCGTTTCTGCTTCCCGATGAACGGGTAATTCTGCGCATCGAACCAGCCGACGTCGGTGTATTTCGCCTTCCCGTCGACGCACCAGGTCACCCGGGTATAATTCGGCAGATCGTTGCGATGGATCGGCGCGGCTGAGCCGAGAGCCACGAAATAACCGGGATTCGCGTAGGCGGCGGTGCCGCTATTTTGGAAATCGACTTCCAATTGCGCGAGGTAGTTATCCTTATCGTGAGGCGGCGCCGGGAGAGTAAACTTCTTGCGCAGGAGCACCTGCCCGGGGAGCGCGCGCTCAAACTGCACACTCCCGCGTGCCGCCGGGACGATCGTAAACTCCGCCAGTTGCGCCTCCGCCGGCTTGTCCAGAATCGCCCCGATGGGCAAGCGCGTGCGCCCGCCCAGCCGGACCGGTTGCCCGTTTTCCGCTTTGTGTTTGGGCAGGATCGCCTCGGCAATGCCCCCCCCCCGATTCGTTAGGGTGAGGGCGAGATCGGGATTGCGCAGGGTCGCGGTCTTCTCGGCGAAAGGAGCCGGCGCCGGGGTAGCGGAGGGCTCGTTAGGCGGAGGGGTCGCGCTCGGAGCGGGCGCGGCTGTCGCGGGAGTCGGCGCCAGGCCGGGACTGGCCGTAGCCAGCGCCGGGACCGGATGCACCACGGCCGGCCGGGGATGCTGCAAGGAGTAGACCTGCCACGCGATCAGCCCGGCGATGCAAAGAGTGATGGCAATCCAGGCTTGGCGATCCATAAACGGTTTCCGACGGGCTATTCACAAGCGAGGCCGTGCTCATGCAAATGACCGGTTCGCTCCGGCACCGGATCCTCCCCCTGCCCGCCCCAGGGCTGACAGCGTCCCAGGCGTTTCAACCCGAGCCAACTGCCCCGGAGCGCGCCATGCCGTTCCACCGCCTCCAAAAAGTAGGCGGAGCAAGTCGGCTGGAAGCGACAACCAGTGCTCGGGCCGCCGAGCATCGAGAGCAGCGGCGAGAGCGTCCATTGGTAGGCGCGGATGAGGAAACGAACGAAGAAAACCATCGTCAGGGGCGTAGAATAGGGTGGTGCCCAGCGAGACGCAAATGTCCTGCCCTCAACCAGTAGGTGGGATTAGGAGCCCGGCCCGCTGAGCGAGGCGCAACCATTCCTCCTCCAACTCCGCGCTGCTCGCCCGGGCCGCCGGGGGTCGCGCGACCACGACCAACCAGACATCCTCCCGCACCGCGTGTTGATGTCTGCGCACGATCTCGCGCAGCCGACGGCGGATGCGATTTCGCACGACCGCTCCGCCCACCCGTTTCGAGGTCACGAAGCCCACCCGGAAGCCCCCGGGAGAATCCAAATTCAACACGCCCAAAAGCAGCAGCCCGCTCCGATAGGTCTTCCCGGCGGTGCGCACCCGCACAAAATCCCGGTTGAGCCGCAGCCGGCGTTGCGCGGGAAAGCGGAGGCGCGGAGGCGGCGATGGAGCGCTCATCGGCCGCGAGCATAACAAAGGCCCCTCGAAAAGCGATGCGCCGTGCTCCAGATTGGTCCCATGCGACTCGCGAAACTCTGCCTCCTGCTCTCCCTCAGCCTTCTGCCTGTGGCCGTTTTCGCCGCGCCCCTGCCTAACGAGCGCGGGAAAGCCGAGCATGTCGTCGTGATCGTCTGGGATGGGTTGCGGCCGGATTTTGTCGCGGCGAAATACGCTCCCACCCTCGCCGCGCTCGCGCACGACGGCGTTTTTTTCCGCCACAACCATTCCTCCTACCCGACCTCGACCAACGTCAACGGCGCCGTCCTCGCGACCGGCGATTACCCGGCGCATAACGGGATCATTTCCAACCAGGAATATCGCGCCGAGATCGATCCGCTTAAACATTTCGACACCGCCGATTTCCCCGCCCTCGACGCTGAACAGGCGGCTAAATATCTGACCGTTCCGACCGTCGCCGAGATCGTGCAAAAGGCCGGCGACCACACCGCGATCGCCGGGACCAAACCGGTCGCCCAACTGGCCGATCGCTCCCGCCACCGCTCGGATGCGAAATCGATCGTCATCTACCGCGGCCATTTCCTTCCGCCCTCGGCCGAAGCGGCGGTTGTCGCCGCCCTCGGCCCTTTTCCCGATCGCGCGGAGACGTTGCCCCACCGCGACGCCGACGCCTGGACGACCCGCGCCCTCACCGAGATTCTCTGGAAAGACGGCGTCCCGAAGTACTCGCTCCTCTGGCTGAGCGAGCCTGATCTTTCCCAACACGAAACCGCGCCCGGCTCCCCCACCGCGCTCGCCGCGATCAAAAGCGACGACGTGAACCTGGCCAAAGTCCTGGCCGCCTTGCGCGCGAAACACGCGCTGGCCACCACCGACATTTTTGTCGTCTCCGATCACGGTTTCTCGACGATCGATCTGGCGGTTGACGTGGCCGCACAACTGCGCGCAGCGGGCTTCGATGCGGTCCGTTCCTTCACCGGCGAAGCGAAGCCGGGGCAGATTCTCGTCGTGAGTCTGGGCGGGAGCACGGAATTCTACGTCGTCGGCCACGATCTCTCCGTCACCCGCAAGCTGGTCGAATATTTGCAACGCTCCGATTTCGCTGGCGTCATTTTCACCCGGGGAAAAATGGAAGGCGCTTTCACTTTAGCCGACGCGCACCTCGCCACCGCGTCCGCGCCCGACGTGCTCGTCGCCGCGCGCTGGAACGATCGGCCCAACAAATTCGGGGTGCGCGGCGAAGTCGCTTCCGACGCCGGTAAAGGCCTGGGGCAGGGTACCCACAGCACCCTCAGCCCGCACGACCTCCACAATACGCTGATCGCGAGCGGCCCCGATTTCCGGCGCGGCTGGAACGATTCCACGCCCACCGGCAACATCGACGTCGCCCCGACGGTTCTTCATCTTCTCGGGCTCCAAGCGCCCGAAAAAATGGATGGCCGCGTCCTCCGGGAAGCGCTCCGCGATGGCTCCGCGGCCCCAGCCGTCGAGGGCAAAACCCTGCGTGCCCAACGCGATCTCGGAGCCGCCGGCCTCTGGCAACAAACGCTCCGCCTAACGAGAGTAGAAGGCGTGACCTACTTCGAAGAAGGCAACGGCGCGCGCGCTTCAAAGCAACCGGCGCGATGAAAGCTTGTGGCGGCTGATTCTTCCGTCCGGGTAGCGCATGCGTCTCGCGTGCTGGCGATTGCGTTCCGCGATCGCGAACTTTTCCAAGCGTTTCGCGGTTGAGGGTCGACGAAAGTTCGTGTTCGCGAGACGCGACCACCAGCACGCGAGACGCATGCGCTACCCGGAGGGGCCGCTGCCCGAGCGAATCGCCAGAACACGGCGATACAAGTCTTCGTAGCGCGGCACGATCTGCTCGGCGGTGAAATTCTCCCGTGCGCGCCGCCGTCCCCGCTCGCCCATCTCTTCCGCCAACGCCGGCGAATCGGCGAGGATCGAAAGCGATTTCGCCAAGGCATCGACTTCCCCAAAGGGATGGAGGAAACCGCACTCCCCATCCACCACCACCTCTGCAATTCCGCCGACTCGAAAAGCCACCACTGGTTTCCCGTGAAAGAGCGTCTCGAGAATACTCAAGCCAAAACTCTCGCTCTCCGAAGTGTAGAGGCCAGCGTCCCCCGCCACGAGATAATCCTCCACCTCCCGCACCTGTTCTTTCACGATGACGCGATCGCGCAGTTCCAACTGGTCGAGAAGCGGCGCGTGCGGCGCGAACGAATCGCCCGCCAGCACGAGCAGCCGTAGCGGCCGCGCACTCCGTGCCGCCGCGAAACTGCGCAGGAGAAGATCGATCCGCTTGCCCGCACGCACATTCGATATGTGCACGACGAGGAATTCCGCACTCGTTAGGCCAAGATCGCGCCGGACTTCAGCGCGCGCGCGCAGCCTGGCGGAGGGGACAAAAAAGTTGTGAATTACCTCGACCGGCTGATCAAGCTGGAAGGTAGCCAGCGTTTCCTGCCGCAGACTCTCCGAGACGGTCGTAATCGCGTCCGATTGCGAGAGCGCATGCTCGATCGCTGGCCGATAACTCGGGTCTTGCCCGAGCAAGGTGGTGTCCGTTCCGTGCAGCGTGGTGATGATCTTTGGCCGCCGCGCGCCCCCGATCATTTCCCGCGCGAGAAATGCCGCCGTCGCATGCGGCACCGCGTAGTGCACATGGAAAACATCGAGCGCCGCCGACTCCGCGACCTGCGCCATCTTCACCGCCAGCGGCAAGGTGTAATCGGGATAAGTGAAGAGGCTATACTCGTTCACCACCACCTCGTGAAAAGAGATGCGCGGTTGCGCCAGATCGAGGCGGACGGGGAGCGCCGAGCTGAAGAAATGCACTTCGTGCCCGCGGCGCGCGAGCTCGGAGCCGAGCGCGGTCGCGAGGATGCCGCTCCCGCCGATCAGCGGGTAACAGGTGATCCCAATCTTGAGCGGGCGCGGAGCTTCCATCCTTAGAAGAGGCGCACGGAGGCCGGTAATTCAGCCAGTTGCCTAACGAGAGCGTCGGCGGTGGGAAAAAGCGCCTGCGCATAAGCGACGCCCGCCTCGAGCCCGAGCAGGCGGGCCCGGGCGGTATGCAATTCCACGTAACGCCGGGTGCGCAGTTGCGACGCGTGGCATTCCATCAAGGCGAGCCAGCGCTCGAAGTGCGCGCTGATATCGACCCGTATTTTCGCGAACTCGTTAGGCGGCTCCGCTCCCGGGGTCACGGCATATTCGAGATGCTGGGCGACCGGGTGGGGCGCTTCCGCCGCCAGCTCCGCCAGCCCGCCGTAACGCGCCAGGCGCACCGCCTGCCGGCACAAATCGCTCACCACCACGTGGTCCGGATGTTGATCGCGGGAACCGATCGGAGCGAGGAGGACATCCGGCCGCAGCTCACGAATTTTCCGCGCGAGCGCGAGACGGTTCGCAAGCGAGTTTTCCAAATGACAATCCCCGCCGAAATCGAGGAATTGGAGAGTGGCGCCGAGCGATTCCGCGGCCTGGCGCGCTTCCGCTTCGCGTTCGTCAGGCGTGCCGTTGCTGCCCGCCTCGCCCCGCGAACAAACGCAGAGCGTAATCTCCGCCCCGCGGGCCGCTTCCCCGAGCAAAATTCCCCCGCAGCCAAACTCGAGGTCGTCGGGATGTGCGCCTACCGCGAGCACGCGCAAAGTCGGTTCGGACATCGAAGAGGGTAGCGCAAGCTTCCCGCCGGCGCAGTCCCCCTCGCATCGCGGAGATCCGCCCGCTCCTGTAGACGCCGCCCTCTGGGAGGCGCGGGGTGGGACGTCGTTAGGCCACTGCCCCTCGATCGCCGCGCTTCGCAGAGCGAAGCGTCTACAGGACCGCCCTATCCCGGCAGATACGCCCGATCGGACTCAGCGATCTCATCCCGCGCAATAAACTCCACGCCCGGCGCTTCCTCCGTGTGCAAATATTTGATCTCACTCGCCCCGGCCACGTAATGCGTGCACTGCACGACCGATTGCATCCAGCGCAGGCGGGTGTCACGAGTCGGGCTGATCTGCCCAGCCTCATGTTTTTCGAGCGGGAGTTTGATGTAGGCGTCCCCTCCCTTGTGCAGGAGCAACGCTTCCGGGCTGAGCCGCGCCCGCACCAGCTCCTCCTCATAAGTCACGTCCACGTAATAGTCATCGACCGCGATCGCTTTGCGGCGAAACTCGGGATCGCCGGAGCGCATCACCCGCACGCCTTCGAGCAGCCCTAAACGCCGATACATTTCGAGGCAAAAATCCGCGACATTCGCGGCCTCGGTTTCCTGGAACATTTCGACGAGCGGTTCCGAGACGTAGTTCGGCAGTTGTCGGGCCGTCTTCTTCTTCCACGCCGGGAGCACGCGCTTGGCGAAAAGCGGCGAGAACTGCTTCTGCAGTTTGTTCGCCAAGTGGAAATTTAACCGCTGCTCCGCGCCCGTTTTCCGATCGCGCAAAATGGAAACCGTCTCCCTGGAATCGTGATCGCTATCGTGATAAAAGAAAACGATTTCGCCGCCGATCTCACCCTGCAGCCGGCGGGCCGTCTCGATTTTCGAGAAAAGAAAACGCCGGGGAAAAATGCCGCAGGGCTGTTGTCCGAAACAGATTACAGGCGAGCGCACCTGCCATCGTAGCACAGGCATCTTGCCGGTGGGGCCACCGGGCGTGTCGCCGTGTTTGATCGATCGACCGGGCAAGATGCCCGGTAGCCCCACAGGCGAGACGCCTGTGCTACACCCGCGCGAAGATCGTTCTCTCCAAGGCCGCGGCGAGCAGGCAAACCACAAAGCAACCGATCAGATTGTACCAAAGGTAGCCAATCGAAGTGCTGTAAAAGAGAACGAGAACGAGGATCTGGGAAACAAGCGCGGCCACAAACACCGCCGTCCCGCGCACGAAACGGAGAAAAAACGCGACCAGAAAAATCCCCAGAATGCTGCCGTAAAAGATCGAGCCGAGGATGTTGATCGCCTGGATGAGGTTCTCGACCAGGTTGGCAAAAAGCGCGAAGGAAATAGCCACGAGACCCCAGGCCGCGGTGAGCAGTTTGGAGACGAGCAACTGATGCGCCTCGCTGGCCCGCGGATGGAGCAGCGGCCGATAAAAATCGACCACCGTGGTCGAACCGAGCGCGTTCAACTCCGAAGCGCTCGACGACATCGCCGCACACAGAATCACCGCGATGAGCAAGCCGATGATCCCGTGCGGCAGATAATGCAGGACGAAGCTGATGAAGACATAATCGGCGTCGTTCGTCTCCACCTTCGAGTCGGCCGCTCGCAAAGTTTTCTTCACCTCGCCCCGGATCGACTCGAGTTCCTTTTGCGGTCGCAAGACCGCACTGGTCGCGGCCGCGATCGCTGGCGCGGAATGCGTGTCCATGGCACTCGTGAGGCCGCGGATCGCGGTCTGCTTCTGCGCGAAGACTTGATCGTAGCGCGTCTGCAGCGCGGCCAGTGGACCGGCCTGAGCGGTTTGGGTGGCCCGCTCATAGGCGGGCTGATTGAAAAACATCGGCGGCTTTTCGAACTGGAAGAAAACAAAAACCAGCACCCCGGTCAGGAGGATGAAGAACTGCATCGGCAGCTTGCAGACGGCGTTGAAGAGCAACCCGAAGCGACTCCCGGCCAGCGAGCCGCCCGCAAGGTAGCGCTGCACCTGCGATTGGTCGGTCCCGAAATAGGAGAGTGCGAGGAAAAAGCCCCCGAGCAATCCCGACCAAAAGGTGTAGCGCTTTTGCCAGTCGAAGGAGAAATCGACCGCCTTCAGTTTGCCCATTTTACCCGCGACCGCGAGGGCCTCCAGAAACGAGAAATCGGGCGGCAAACGGTGCAAAATCATCCCGAAAGCCACGCCCATTCCAGCCAGAATGACGGCCATCTGCCATTTCTGGGTGTGGCTAACTGCGGTCGTCCCGCCCGAGGCGGTGTAGGCGATGACAAAGAGCCCGGCCAGAATGATGGTGAGGCGAAGATTCCAACCGAGCAAGGTGGAGAGAATAATGGCAGGCGCGTAGATCGTGATCCCGGCGGCCAGCCCGCGCTGGAGCAGAAAAAGAAACGCGCCTAACAATCGCGTCTTCTGATCGAAACGCTGGCCCAGATATTCGTAGGCCGTGACCACCTTGAGCCGGTGATAAATCGGGATGAAAACCACGCAGACCACGATGAGCGCGAAGGGCAGCCCGAAGTAATTCTGGAGAAAGCCCATGCCATTTTCGTAAGCCTGTCCCGGCGTCGAAAGAAAAGTGACCGCACTGGCCTGCGTCGCCATGACGCTAAGTCCAATCGTCCCCCACCGGATACTGGCGTCGCCGCGTAGATAATGATTGAGATCGCGATCGGCCCGCGTCTTCCACCAGCCGTAAAGCGCGATGGCGAGGATCGTGCCAAAGAGCACTGCGTAGTCGATTCCGCTCACGCGAAGTAGTGACTAATGAAATAGAAAAACGCCACCTCGACGATGAAAACGACGACGACGAAGAGGTAGGCGTTCCGCCAGCGGCCAAAGAGCGAGACGACGGGAGCGCTCTCAGCTTTATCAGATCCTTCACTCACGATCTTAAGGTTAACCCTTCGTCAACCTGGAGGGACGGCCGCTGTGCCGTCCCCGTATCTGTTATCGGATTCATCGCGCAGGGGCTTTGCCTAACGAGATTAGGTTGGCGAAAATTCGATAGGCGCCGGGGACGCCGGCGGGCAATTCCCGGAACCAGGAGTAGCCGGTGTAGATGAACCAGCCCTGGCCGACGCGGGTGACGAGGAGGCCGCTGTCGCGCGGCGCTTCGCCGGGGTCGTTGCTCGAGAGGATCGGCGTCCAGGCAGCGTCCCACTGATCGGGAAAATAGAGACCGCGCTCCTGCACCCAGCCCGCAAAATCGACGGGCGTGATTTTGTTCGGGAAATTCAGGACCGGATGATCGGGCGCCAGGATGCGGACCGGGGCGTTTTCATCCGTGACGCGAACATGCGAGACCTGGAGCGGATGGGGCAGTTCTTCGGGCTTGGGTCCGGGCACGGTGTTGTATTGCGCGAGCACGACTCCGCCGTCGCGCGCGTAAGCGAGCAACTCGCGCGACCAGGCGGGCATCCGCTCCGGATGCACGTTGTAGGCGCGCACACCGAGGACCACAGCGTCGAATTGCGCCAGGTTCGGCGCCTTGATTTCGCCGTCGGAGAGAATTTTTACGTCAGAGCCAATCTCGCGCAGGCACTCCGGAAGGGCGTCGCCCGCGCCGGGAATGTAACCGACTTTGCGGGCGGCGTTTGCGATCTTCGCCCTAACGAGTCTAGCTTGCGCCGGGGCGATGAGGGTTTGGGACTCGATGTGTGGGTACTCGATGCGCTGCCGGCTAAAAGCGGGCTTCCCGTCGAAGAACGCGCGCAGTTCTCCCTCGCCCGAAGCGGCCGGCGGCGTGAGCTGGAAAGTGCCGCTCGTCTCCGCGCCGACACCCTCGAGTTTCACGGGGAGCGAAGCCGGCTCCACGGTCCAGCCGGAGGGCGCTTTCAGGGAAACCTCGCCGCTAAAATGTTCCGTCGTCGCGACGACGCGAAGGGTGATTGATTTGGACTGCTCGCTGCCGAAAACGAAGACCGGCTGCGGCAGCTCAACGACCGCCGCCGGCGCGATCACCAGTGGCTCGCTCGTTTCCCCCGCGACGCGATCGACCTGGCGGAAACGCGGTTCCAGCTCATAGGCAATGGCCTCGCCACCGACCTCGAGCGCGACCTCGATCGGAAACACCGGCGGGTTCTCCGGCTGACCGATCAGGGACTGGTCGAGGACGGTGTAAGTGCCGATGGTGCCCGGCTCGCGCAGCCAGTAGGGCTCGGAGTAAGGGAGAGTTTGCGGGAGGTTCACCGTGATCTTACCGGTCTTTAGTTCGTTAGGCGGAAGGACCTCCTCCACTGGCGACTTGAGCTTTACCTCGACAGGCGAGCGATTGATCGCTTCGACCCGAAGCGACAGCTCCTCGCCTGGTTGGGCGACCCGCTTTTCGGCGACCGCCTCCAAGTGCAATCCAAGGCAGGCGCCGATGATCCCCTCGAGCTCGGTCCGCTTCTGCGCCACCCATGGATCGTCACCCAGCGCCTGCAACGTTTTGCGCAGATTGAGCAATGCCGGAACGGACTTGGACGGCTGGGTCGCGTCGAAGCTTGCCAGGATGTCGTTGATTTTCCCGGTCACTTCCCCACCTTGGGCGATCCGCGACCAACTCGTATCGACGCCTTCGAAAATGCCGCCGCGGGCGACCGGCTTGCCCTCGAGGAACTTGAAATATTCCTTCCGTTCCCCGCGACGAATCTCGGCCCCGAAGCCCTGGCTCTTGTGCTGGCTCCGGCTGGCAGCGGCGATCTCGGGATAAGACTTGCCCAGGAGGGGCTGGTAACCGCCTGTTTCCAGCGCGATGAATCCGGTCGGGTCGAATTTCTCGCGCCGGAAACTCTGCCAGGAATTCCAAACTAATCGCGTCGGCTGCCAGGGCGGGACGAATTTCATCTGCTCCGGAAAACGCTTCGGGTCGGCCGCGATCTTGAATGCTTCGCTCGTTAGGCGCGCGGAGGCCGTGTGATGCCCATGGGTTTCGCTGTCCTCGGTCGGGAAACGGGTCACCACGACGTCGGGACGGTATTTCCGGATCACCCAGACGACATCGGCGAGAATCTTCTCGCGGTCCCAGATGCGGAGCGTCTCGTCGGCCGACTTGGAGAACCCGAAGTCGTTCGCGCGGGTGAAGAATTGTTGGCCGTGATCGATCTTGCGCGCGGCGAGCAATTCCTGGGTGCGGATAACGCCAAGTTGCTCGCGCAGTTCCGGCCCGATCAAATTCTGCCCGCCATCACCGCGGGTCAGGGAAAGATAGGCGGCATCATAGAGCGCGCCGTTGGCCCAGTAGGAGATGAGTCCGGTGTTCTCGTCGTCGGGATGAGCGGCGACGTAAAGAACCCGGCCGAGAACATTCAGTTTCTCGAGGGCGAGGCGGATCTGCGCCGAATTCAACTCCGGCGGCGCCGCGGCCGCGCCCAGACTAACGATGGTGAGCGAGGCCGCCATGAATGCTAGCGGGATTCGAGGCATGATGCTGCGACTTGAGAGCGGTGCGGCCTCTCCTTAGCGAAGACCGTCGATGATCATCTGGCTGTTCCGGACGGCCGATTCATCCGGAATCTTTCCAGCCTTGATCAATTCGATCGACTTTTGGGCCGCGGCGATCGCTTCCGTCTTGTGACCTAGCTTGGCCTCGATTTGCGCCTTCTTATAAAAGTACGAATAAAAATCCGACTTTTTCTCGATCGCCTGGTCAATCCACTTCAAGGCTTGCTTCAGATCCTTGTCGTGATCGTAATAAAAGCTGGCGGCTTGATAATAGAAACGCGCGTCGAGTGACTTGGAATTCTGCAGAGCTTCCTCAATCTCCGCGGTGACTCGCTCGACTGTCTTGGTCTCAAGTGGGACCGCCACCCGGGTTTTATCCCACTCCAGCGAAAGGGTGGCGCGATCGTCTTTCAAATCGTCGAAACCGATCGTAAAGGTCTCGACGGTGTCGGCCAGAGGCGTCGGCTTGACGGTCACGCGCAGGGCATCGGCGTCGGATTTATAATCGTAGGCGCCCCAGAGCTTGGTGTTCTTGGAAAGGATGATGGTCCACTCCTGCGCGTTCGGGATGGTGTAAAAGGCGTACTCGCCCGCCGGCACCTCCTGGTCGTCGAGTTTCACGGCTTGGGAGAATTTGATCTTGGTCGAAGCATTCGCTCCGGTGCGCCAGACTTCGCCGTAGGGAAGTAAACCGCCGAAAATCTCGCGCCCGCGTTTGTCCGGCCGGGAGTAGTCAATTTCCACATCGGTGAGGCCGATGCGTTGTTTGATCGTGGCGTGCTGGCTGGCATCGGGAAATTGCTGCTTTTCCGCCGCGGCGCAGAGCGCGGGGAGAACAGCGAAAAAGCAAAGGAAGGCGCCCACGGCGGCTCGGAGATTGGCGGATAAATGCATAGGAAAGAGCGGGGCAGCGCTGAGAACGGTTTTAACTGAGACGTTGCGACGCGGAGAGTCAAATCGCCGGACGACTGCACTCACTCGACCAGTTTATGGCGGAAGATTGCTTCTCTGGCATAGTTCCGAAAATGAACAAACATCTCCATCCGCCGCCTCGGGCTTTCGTCTTTG
Organism: Chthoniobacterales bacterium; assembly: GCA_965217815.1. GTDB lineage: Bacteria > Verrucomicrobiota > Verrucomicrobiia > Chthoniobacterales > UBA10450 > Palsa-1392. The sequence goes on along the minus strand of CBDCJI010000002.1, from coordinate 960,544 downwards.
ATCTCGACGGCACGCTGGTCGATTCCAACCAGTTCCACGTTGACTCCTGGGAGGCGGCCTTTCGGCATTTCGGGAAACGCTTCTCGCCCGACGAGCTGCGGGCGCAGATCGGCAAAGGCTCGGACAAATATCTCCCGGAGTTTCTCGATGCGGATGAGATGAAAAGTTTCGGCCGTAAGCTGGACGCGTTTCGCTCCGACCTTTTTCGGAAGGATTATCTCCCGCGCGTGCAATCCTTCCCCAAGGTAAAAGCGCTCTTCCAACGCATCAGGGCGGACGACAAGCCGATCGTGCTTGCGACCTCCGGAAAGAAGTCGGAGACGAAACATTACATCAAGCTGCTCGAGATCGGCGATCTCATCTCAGGACAAACCACGGCCGACGACGCCGAGGATTCCAAGCCTGCGCCCGATATCTTCGAAGCCGCGCTCGCACAGCTCAAAGGCATCTCGGCGGGTGAAGCCTTGATCGTTGGGGATACGCGTTTCGACATGGAAGCCGCGCACAAGGCAGGCGCGCCGGCCATCGCCTTTCTTTGCGGCGGAACTTCCGAGGCAACCCTGCGCCGGGCGGGCGCTCTCGCCATCTATCGCGATCCCGCCCATCTCCTCACCCGTTACGACGATCTTCTGGTCGAGTGAGTAGCCCCCCGCACGAGAATGCGCGTAGACTGACTTTACCCGCTATGGACGATCGGCCCGAACAGTCTTAGGTTGTCACTTATGAAAACTCTCAAGATCACCTCAACGATTGCCACCTTGCTGCTCCTGGCCGCCCTGCCTATGCAGGCTGCGGAAAAGAAACGGATCAGCCCGCATGAAACTGTGACCGCCACGATTGATGGCGCGCAGATCAAGATCGTCTACGGTCGCCCGTACACGAAGGACCCGAAAAGCGGCGAGATCCGCAAAATCTGGGGCGGCCTCGTTCCCTATGGCGAAGTGTGGCGGATGGGCGCTGACGAAGCAACCTTGCTCACGACCGATCACGACATGTCACTCGGCGGCACGAAGATTCCGGCCGGTTCTTATTCGCTCTATCTCCAGCCGGAAGCCGATGGCCCCGCCAAGCTCATTGTGAATAAACAGACCGGGCAATGGGGCACGAAACACGAAGCCGATCAGGACTTGGCCAAGATCGATCTGAAAAAAGAGTCACTCGATTCCCCGGTCAACCAGTTTACGATCACCCTCGATAAGACTCCCGATGGCGGCGGGATGCTGCACTTAAAATGGGAGAACACAGAGTATTCCGCTCCGCTCCTGGTGCAGAAGTAACTAACGACTCACCCATCCGATAGTGAAAATGCCCCGGCCCTCGGCTCGGGGCGTTTTTTCTGCTCCTGCGGGCTGGCTCACGCCGAGCGATTCGCCTAAGAGCCGGCTTTTCCCACGCCTCACCCTGGAGGGCGGAGCTCTGCGACGCCGCGCGTGGAGGATTCGACACTCGATTGTCGCCAACAGGCGCGGAGCCCCGGATCGCGGCGCGCTGCTCCGAATCCCCCCCTCGACAAGTCCCTCCATCACTGGCAGGTTCCAGCTATGAGCTGGATGAACGAGATCGCCAACGTGTTACAAAATTACAGCCAGGGAACTCCCGGCGGAGCCTCTCCAGAAGTGGAGCAACACTTCGATCAGGTCGCGCAAGCAGCTCCTCGCTCCGCCATGGCCGAGGGTCTCTCTTCCATGTTCCGCTCCCCGCAAACGGCGCCCTTTTCCCAGATGATCGGCCAGCTCTTCAGTAACTCCAACGGCGGCCAACGGGCCAGTCTGCTCAATACCTTGCTCGCGAGTGGGGCGGGCGCGGGAGTCCTGTCACAGCTTTCCAAAGCCCTCGGGGGCAGCCTGCCGGCCAGCGCAAGTCAAGCCCAAGTCACCCCCGAGGACGCCGCGCAAATTCCTCCCGAGGCCGTCGAGGAGGCCGCCGCTCATGCCGAGAAGCATGACCCTTCGATCATCGATCGAGTGAGTGAGATTTATGCGGAACATCCCATGCTCGTAAAAACGTTAGGCGCGGCCGCCCTGAGCATGGCTCTTTCTCACCTCGCCAAGCGCAGAGCTTGAACTTCATCTCCCTGCGGAGCACGGCAGAGCTATTCACTGCTTACGTCGAGATTGTAAACTTCGACCACCGCCACGCCGGAAGTGTTATTCCGACCGCGCACGATCGCGGTATACTTTCCTGGATCCAGAGTCGCCACAATAGCTGACTCACGGTTATCTGAGGGTGGAATGCCCGTGCGTGCAATCTGCGCCTGCTGAGTCGAGCGCCAGTTGTCGTTGGTCGAAATAAGATGACCTTTTCCATCGTATAGCTCCAGGACCGGATCGGCCAGAGCATCATGCAAGCCCCGACCAGCGAGTGATGGCCCCACGGCCCGCACCAGAACCTTCGTCGCATCCTTGCCTCCCACGATGAAACCGCCGATCAGAGCGTTATCGCCGATCCCCACCTTGCCGCGGGTGGAAATATTGGCGAGGAGCGAATCAGCCGCCGCCAGATCGTAAACCTCCATCAGAGCTAATCCGGGATGTTTCTCGTGATCTCGCACTACCGCAGTGTAGGAACCAGGGGCTAGAGTCATCAAGATAGCCGGCTCACGCTCACTCGCCGGCGCCAATTGGGTCCCGAGGATTTTCAGTCGGTTAGATATCCAGTTATCATTGGAAGCAAGCAGCTTTCCAGAGGCATCGTATAAGTCTAACACCGGATCAGACATCGTGGCGTCAATGGGCAGGGACGGGCCGATCCCTCGGATCAAAATCTTCTTCGGATCAGAGCCTTGCACAATAAATCCCCCGATCATGGCATCCTCGCCCTCCTCGACCCGAGCGCGCGTTGAGATGTTCAGAAGATTTTTCGTCGGATGGATCGCCGCCGGCACCGAAGCGGGATCCGTCGAGAAAATCCAGCTCTCCCCTTCACTCCCTTCGGCTGGACAGAAAAAATAATTTCCGCTGGCGTCAAAGAGTCCGCTAATCGGCTGTTGAGGGTAGCCGTTAGGATTTAAAATATTCGGGTCGATCTCTCCTTTCTTTTGCAGGGAGCTTCCGTCATAGATGGAAATGACCCCGGTTAGGAAGCTTATCGGGGCATGCGCCTCGTAGATCGAGCCATCCTGATTGACCGCAATCGACCCTATCCAATAATCCGTCCCGAAGGTGGCGCTAGGAGTAAGAGCCGGCAGGTGGGCGCGCACGACCAGGGAACGTCGAAGGTCCGCCGTGGGAGCAACGTAGTAAAGATATCGGCCGTCCGGGCTGGGAGTCGGAAGCGAGTAATTCCCCTGGCGCTCTTGCAGTAAAATCGGAACGGGCCCGGAGACATCATAGCTAGCCAATCGGGCGACTGTTCCCCGCTGCGCGACAAAGAGGGTGGCCCGATCGGGCGACATAACAATCACGGGCGTATCTTCATTACTAGAACCGGTGGAAAAGGACTTCTGCAATTCTCCGCTGATGGCATCGAACTGGTAAACAGCCGCCGGCCCCGCGACGTAGGCTCGATTATCTAATCCTTCCAAAACTGCCGATTGGCTTCCCGGGATCGCGATTGGAGGGAGCGGGTTGAGGGAAGCGAGATCGATTCTAGACTCCTCGTCCGGAGAGCCGTAGGTGTCGGTATACAGCAAAGTAGACCCATCGGCCGAAACAGATAATTGAAGATTGAAGAGGTTGTGGCCCACCATGAGATTCGTGGTCTTCCATGTCCCAATGTCGATAGCGTCGAGGCTATCGTCACTGAGCGTATAAATTCGCGCCCGACCTGGATCGGCCAAGACGGGGCGTCTGGTGCCGGGAAGAATCTTCAGTAGACCAGGCACTTCATTCCAACCCAAGACCTTCAGAGAGAAGGCCCAATAGGCATCGCAAACCGGGCCATGGGCGATGAGAACCGAGCCATAATCCCCTGCGGTCGTCAAGATCCCACTCAGATCACCGGACCTCGGATTCAATTTTAAGCCCGGGGGCAGCCCCACGGCTGAGTAAGAAGTAGGATTATTATTAGCCAGGAGGCTGGCGGAGAAGAAATCTCCCACTTTCCGCGTGGAAGATGGCGATATATTGGAGATCGCAGCGCCGTAGAGCGAGTTGGCACCCTCGATATCATCGGCCCCAAGATGATCGAGATCGCTAATGATCGGCTCCATAATCGCCTTCCCTGGGGGAAGGTCGGGTACATGAGACAACCCGAGGACATGACCAAACTCATGCAGGAGGACGCGATGCAAATCCCCCGAGTAAGTCTGCAACGGACCCCGATAGGAATCGTAGCGCACGGCTTGATTGACCACCACATCTGCCTCGGACCGTATAGTTCCATTCGAAGCTCTGTTCAACCAAACGGTCACCGCCAACGTATCCTCGCCAAATGAATCGCCGAAAACGGTATTGGAGAAAAAGGTGGAGTTCACCCCATCGCCCGACACCTCCGGGACACTCGGCGCAGAAACCGAGGAGAAGGTAATAAAGTCGAGGTAATCATTCCAGAGGTCTACCGCATCGGCCGCGCAGGCGTTCCAGGAGGTAAAACCATCCTGCAACGTCACGGGCGCCGCTCCCAGGCCGAGGTGCATCACGACTTCCGCGCCCGAAGGCCATTTGGAATCCTCCAGGGTAAAGCCCAAGAGCGACCCAGCCGAAACGGCCAGGAGGAGGCCAACTGAAACCACGCGGAGGAAACGGGAGGTTTTCAACGCTCGCGATTTTATCGGAAAGAGCGAGAAACGCAAACATTTCTCAGCAGCTGGTGCGGCTGCCCGCGCCTTCTGCCTGAAATACGACGAGAAACTGTTACCTTGCCCGCGCATGTTTGAGATCAAGGCGAAGGACAAGGCGGTGCAACGCGCGCTGCTCGTAGGCGCTTACCTCCAGGCGGATTTGAAGACGGAAGCGCAGAATCTGCTCGATGAGTTGGCGGAGCTCGTCGACACTCTCGGCATTCCGATCGTGGCCCGGGATCTTGTTTCTTATCGCGAAAATCACGCGCGCTATCTCATCGGTTCGGGGAAGGCGCAGGAAATCGTCGACCGCGCCAAGGAACTAGAATGCGACGTGCTCATTTTCGACAACGAACTGAGCCCCTCGCAGCAGCGCAATTGGGAAGAACTAGCCGGCCTCACCGTGGCCGACCGCCAGGAGATCATCCTCGATATCTTTGGCGCCCGCGCGCAGACCCGCGAAGCGCGCATCCAGGTCGATCTCGCCCGCATGCAATACTCGCTGCCGCGCCTCACGAGGGCCTGGAGCCACCTCGGACAGCAGGGCGGCGGGATCGGCGCGAAAGGCGAAGGGGAGAGCCAACTCGAGCAGGATAAACGGAAAATCCGCCTGCAGATCGACCGCCTGAAGCGCGAGCTCACCGAAGTTCGCCGCGCCCGCGCCACCCAGCGCAAGGACCGCAAACGCGCGCCGGTGCCCAATGCCGCCATCGTCGGGTATACCAACGTCGGGAAATCCTCCCTCCTCCGCCGGCTGACCGGCGCCGAAGTTTTCGTGGAAAACAAACTCTTCGCCACCCTCGACACCACGACCCGCAAGATCGCCTTGCCTAACAAACAGCCACTCCTTCTTACTGATACCGTAGGCTTCGTGCGCAAGCTTCCGCACCAGCTCGTCGAAGCTTTCAATGCCACCCTCGAAGAAGCGGCCCTGGCCGATTTCCTCATCCACGTCCTCGATGCTTCCCAGGACGAGGTCATGGCCTTCTACAATACCACCATGAGTGTGCTCGACCAACTCGGAGCCGAGACGAAGCAAATGCTAGTCGTCTTCAACAAAATCGACAAAGTAACCGACACGCACGCGCTCTCCGCCCTGCGCCGCCATTTTCCCGACGCTGTCTTTGTTTCCGTGCAGACCGGCGAGGGCCTGGAAGAGTTAGTCACGCGGATCTCCGACTTCGTCGCCGGTGGGACCATTACGGTCGAGTTGCGCCTTCCACCGGAGCGGCCCGACCTGCTCGCGCGGCTCCATCGCGAGGGGGCGGTGCGCGACCTTCACTACGAAGGCGCCTGCACCGAAGTCGTCGCTACTTTCCCGGCAAGATTGCTCGAGACTTACTCGCCGTTTCTCCGTCAACCGGAGTTAGGAGCAGAAGAGTTGGCTCAGCCGTTGCCGGAGTAACTCTCACCCCTAAGTCAGCCATGTCGCGGGCGCTGAACCCGCGCGCAGTCCGGGTAGGACGCTGGAGTTCGTTTTGCCGAGGCGCCAAACCAGCACGCGAGGCACGTGCGCTCGCCAGAAAGACCGTTGCGTTCTCATCGACGTTCCAGGCGAAGCGCCCGCCCTACCATTCGGCCATCAACCCGAATTTCTAGACGCCTTCTAAGCCGTAATGATGCAGCCCGAAGCGGCGCAATCGGGCTGACCGCGGCGGCGACGCCCTCGTCGTCGGAGGTGTTCGCGGCGCCCCGCCGCGACTTCTCTTCGCGCCCCGTCTGGTGTTCCCGAAAAGGCGGCGAGGGCGCCGCCTCCACTTCGAGGCGACGAGGGGCGTCGCCGCTCCACCGGATCCCCTCCTTCCGCGTCCAACTGCATCGTTAGGCTAAGCCTTCTTTGTTTCTTTCGCCCAGGTGTCGCGCAAGGTAATGGTGCGATTAAAGACAAGGTGGCTAGGCCGGGAGTCGGGGTCGAGGGCGAAATAGGCGAGGCGCTCGAATTGATAACGCAATTCCGGCTGGGCTTCGCCTAACGACGGTTCGCATTTTGCCGTCACCACTTCGAGCGAGGCGGGATTGATGAAGGCTTTGAAGTCGCCATCCGCATCGGGCGCGGGGACGGTGAAGAGGCGGTCGTAAAGGCGCACCTCGGCCTCGATTGCGTGCGCGGCGCTGACCCAGTGGATGGTGCCTTTGACTTTGCGATTCGAATTCGGCCCGCCGGATTTACTCTCGAGATCGGCCGTGCAGCGCAGCTCGACGATCTCCCCTAACGAGTCTTTCACGACTTCGTCGCACCTGATGATGTAGCCATATTTTAGCCGCACCTCGCCGCCCGGTTTGAGCCGGAAATACTTCGGCACCGGCGTTTCCATGAAATCCGCGCGCTCGATGAAGAGCTCGCGGCCGAAGGGCACCTGGCGCGTTCCGGCGCTGGGATCTTCCGGGTTATTGATCGCTGCAAGTTCTTCGGTTTTCCCCTCCGGATAGTTCGTCAGGGTAACCTTAAGCGGATGGAGCACGGCGAGCCGGCGGAGCGCGCTTCGGTTAAACTCGGCCCGGATGGCGTGTTCGAGCGCGTCGACTTCGGTGAGGGACGGATATTTCGTGATGCCGATGCGATAGGCGAAATCGCGCAGCACGCTGGCGGTGACGCCGCGCCGACGCATCCCGGAGATGGTGGGCAGGCGGGGATCGTCCCAGCCGTTCACGAGACCGTCGTCGACCAGTTGTTTGAGCTTCCGCTTGCTCATGACGGTGTAAGTGAGATTCAACCGCGCGAATTCGTACTGCTGCGGCAGCGGGAGCGGCAATTCGAGCGACTGCAGGATCCAATCGTAGAGCGGACGGTGAACTTCGAACTCCAGCGTGCAAAACGAGTGGCTCACGCCTTCGATATAATCGCTCAGGCAATGAGCAAAATCGTAAAGCGGATAGAGGCACCAGGCGTCGCCGGTATGGTGGTGAGCGGCGTGCCGGATGCGATAGAGCACGGGATCGCGCAGCCACATATTCGGCGCCTGCATGTCGATCTTCGCCCGCAAGGTGCGCGCGCCGTCGGGAAATTCGCCGGCTTTCATGCGCGCGAGGAGGTCGAGATTTTCTGCGACGCCGCGCTCGCGGAAAGGGCCATCCTTGCCGAGACGACGAAACTCATCGGTCTGCTCAGGCGTCATGTCGCAGACGTAGGCCTTGCCGTTCCGCACCAGGTGGAGCGCAAATTCGTAGATCGCGCCGAAATAATCGGAGGCGAAATGAGGGGCTTCACCGTCGGGTTTGCGACCGAGATTTTGCTCCGCCCAACCGTCGATCAGCCAGTGCACATCGGCCATGATGGAGTTGACGTATTCGACCTCTTCCTTCTCCGGATTGGTGTCGTCCATCCGGATATTGCAGAGGCCGTCGAACTCGCGGGCGATGCCGAAATTGAGACAGATCGCCTTGGTGTGGCCGATGTGCAGGTAGCCGTTAGGCTCCGGCGGAAACCGGGTCTGGATTTTCGGATATTTCCCTTCGCGCACATCTTCCGCCACGATGTCGCGGATGAAATCGGTCGGGACCGTCTCGGTTGGCGTAGTCATTCTGGCGGGCTGACCTTAGCCTAGCCCGGGGCGCGCATCCAATCGCCCCTTCCCATCGTGCAAGAAACTTACGAACTGGCCGACCTGCGAAATTGGCGCGCCCTCGAGGCGGGCCGGGAAACGCCCATCCGACTCGGGGTGGTGGGCGATCCGGTGGCGCATTCGCTTTCGCCGACCTTGCAGAATGCGGCCCTGACCGCCGCCGGGCTCGATCTGCGTTACGCGCGCTTCCGCATCGCGCCTAACGAATTAGAGGAAGCGCTGCGCTTATTCCAGGCACACACCTTTCTCGGTCTCAACCTGACCCTCCCGCACAAAATCGCGGCCCTCCCCCTGCTCGACGAGACGGACGAGGAAGCGCAGAAAATCGGCGCCGTCAACACCGTGCGCTGGCGTGAGGGGCGCTCGTTAGGCTACAACACCGATGGGGCCGGGTTCGCCCGGGCGGTGCGGGAGCAATTTGGGGTCGATCTCGGTCATTTGCGAGTCCTCCTCCTGGGCGCGGGCGGGGCCGGGCGGGCCGTAGCCTACCAATGCGCGCGGGCCCGCTGCGAACGCCTCGTGCTGGTCAATCGCACCTTCGAAAAGGCGCAGGGGCTGGCGCGCGAAATGGCCGGTTATTTCAGCGGCCCGCGCGTGCTCGGGCCGGTCGCGCGCCTGGAAGCGATCCGGTGGGAAGAGGAAGCGCTCCGGCGGCAACTGGCGCGCACCGATCTGGTGGTCAACGCCACGCCGCTCGGCCTGCATCTGGCCGATCCCTCGCCGCTCCCTGCTCCTCTCCTGGCGCCGCATCTCCTAATTTACGATTTGATTCCCAGTCGAACGCGGACGGCTTTGCTGGCCGCGGCCGATGAGGCCGGCGCGCGCGGGGCGGATGGACGCACGATGCTCCTGCAGCAGGGCGCGCTCGCCTTTGAACGGTGGTTCGATCGGCCCGCGCCACTTGAGGCGATGCGGCGCGCTCTGGCCGATTGAGACGATGAACCGCCGAATCGTTCGCCCGGCGCTCGCCCTTCTGCTTCCGCTCGCCGTCCGCTGGGTCGGCGCGATGGAGCGGCGCGTCCTGCGCGAGGGCGTGCGGCTTTCTCCGGAAGAAATGGCGGAGGCCCGAGCTCTCGGAGTGCGCGAGCCGGAAAGGGTGCGGCTTTTCTGCTTCGGCGCGCGGCCGGGGCCGCGGGCCTTTCTCCTCAGGCACAGCATCACGGCCCTGCGGCTCTTCACGCCTGCTACCTCCGGGATCGCCTTGCGTTACGGCCTTTGCCTGCGCGCGGATCGGGGGCGCGATCGCCTGCTCGTTAGGCACGAGCTGGCCCACACCGCGCAGTATGAACGCCTCGGCGGCATCGCTCCTTTTCTGCGCCAGTACCTTTCCGAATGCCTCGTCCTTGGCTACCACCATTCGCCCCTGGAAAAGGAAGCGAACCATTGCGCGGGTCGCGCTGGAATTTCCGAAAAATCCGTGCTTAGTTCGGCCAGCCCAATCCCCGATGTTTAAAGTCCTCCTCCTTTCGGCCTCCCTCTTCCTCAGCGCGCAGCCGCTCTTCGGCTTCACCCTCGAAGGCGTTTCCTGGACGCTCAATCGCACCGTGCAAATGCAGTTGTCCCTCGGACCGCCTCGGCGCTTGAGTGACGGCTTCGACAGCTTCAATCAATCGGCGGCCGACGCCCTGAACATTTGGAACACGCATCTGGCGCATATGCGTTTTCAGCCGGTACGCCCTTCGCCTGTCACGCCCAGCGGGGACGACGTAGAGAACTCAGTCTTCTTCTCCAACACGGTTTTTGGCGACAGCTTCGGATCGGGCACTCTGGCCGTCACTCTCATCTCCGATCGCCAGGGCACCCTCCTCCAAACCGACACGCTTTTTAATAATGTCTATCAATGGGATTCCTATTCCGGCCCGCTCCGCGCCGACGGCGTGTTAGATCTGCATCGCGTGGCGCTTCACGAATTTGGTCACACCCTCGGGCTCGATCATCCGGATGAAGCGGGCCAGTCGGTCGCGGCGATCATGAACTCCCGAATCAGCGACCGCAGCACGCTCTCCTCCGACGATATCGCGGGCGTAGAGTCGCTCTATAGCCGCGGACCGAACGAGCTGAACGCGATTGCGGCGCCGGTCTTGGAAAACCTTTCCACCCGCGGCCTGGTCAGCACCGGAGACAAGGTCCTGATTGGTGGATTCATCGTGCAAGGCCCGGGGTCGGCCACCGTTATCTTGCGTGCGATCGGTTTTTCCCTGAGCAGCTTGGGCGTGGGCAATGGGCTCCACGATTCGGTTCTCACGGTTTACGATTCGGCGCAGAGACAGATCGCCCGCAATGACGATTGGATCACCAGCCCGAGCGCGGAAACGATCGCCAGTTATCACCTCGACCCGCCGAACAGCATCGAGTCGGCGGTCCTGCTCACGCTCAAACCGGGCGCCTACACGGCCACGATCGCAAGCTATGATGACCCGAACCAGCCGGCCCAGGACGGGATCGCTCTGTTTGAACTTTACGATCTGCATACGACCAACGGGCGGGCCGGCAATATCTCGACGCGCGGCCAAGTCTTGGGCGGCAACAACGTTCTCATCGGTGGCTTCATCATCGGGGGTCCGGGGGCCAAACCGATCGTGGTGCGAGCGCTGGGGCCGTCGTTAGGCGCGGCGTTGGCGAGCCAGGTGCTGGCCGATCCGAAGCTCGAACTGCGCGACGGCAACGGTAACCTGCTCCAGGCCAACGATAATTGGCAGAACGGGCCGGATGCCACGGCGATCGCCGCCGAAGGCTTCGGTCCGACGGACCCGCGGGAATCCGCTCTTCAGGCCACGCTCGCGCCCGGCAGCTATACCGCCGTGGTCAGCGGAGTGAGAAACGCGACCGGGATCGGCTTGGTCGAAATTTACGACATGAGCGCCCGGCCCTGAGGGCGCTTCACGTCTTCACCTATTTAAGGCTGCGCAGCGGGCGCAAGTTCCTTCGCGCGCGCCGCGGCCGCCACCACCGCTGCGCTAAAACCGGACGCGCTCGCCTTGCGCTCGAGGACGTCGAGACCGGCCGCCGTGGTTCCCCCTGGGGTGATGACCATGGCCCGCAACTCCGCCGGTGTGAGCGGGCTCTCGCGCGCGAGCTGGGCGGCGCCGCGCACGGTTTGGATCGCCAAGCCTAACGAAGTCTCCGCGGGCAAGCCGCATTCCGTGCCCCCGGCCGCGAGCGCTTCAATCACGCTGTAAACAAAAGCCGGCCCGCTCCCGGCCAACGCGGTGACAGCGTCGATTTGTTCCTCGCGCACTTCGACAACCGTCCCCACCGCCGTGAAAATCTCGCGCGCTTGGGCCAGATCCTCGGGCGTGGTGCGCGCGCCCGGGGCGAGCGCGGTCGCGGCCTGGCCGACCGCCGCGGGTGTGTTCGTCATCGCCCGCATGAAGCGGGCTTTTCCCTTCCCTTCCATCGCCGCCACGCCCACCCCGGCGGCACAGGAAATGACCAGCTTTTCCGCACCCAGCCCGGCCGCCACTTCCAGCACCACGCCCGGTTTTACTCCGAGCAAAATGAGGCCGGCCCGGCGCGCCACCTCGGCGTTCTCGGCCGTCACGGCAATGCCCAATTCGTCGGCCAGAGCAGCCCGCGCCGACTCGTTAGGCTCGCTCAGCAGAATCTGCTCCGGCGGGCAAAATTTCGCTCGCACCAACCCGCGCAAAAGGGAGCCCGCGAGCTTCCCACCGCCGATAAAACCGAGCCGAAACTGATGGTCGTCAGATTGTAAATTCATGGGATGGGCGCATAATAACCGATGGGAAGCGGCAGTGTAAATTTCGGTCTCGACCTGGCCGGAGAAATCCAGGCGCTGAAGAAGGAACGCAACGCCGTCATCCTCGCGCACAACTACCAGGTCGCCGAACTCCAGGACCTCGCGGACTACGTCGGGGACTCGTTAGGCTTGAGCTTCCAGGCGGCTAAAACCGAGGCCGAAGTGATCCTCTTTTGCGGCGTCCATTTCATGGCTGAGACCGCGAAAGTTCTCAACCCGACGAAGAAAGTCATCCTTCCCGATCTCGACGCCGGCTGCTCGCTCTCCGAGTCCTGCCCGCCGGAAAGGCTCGCGCAATTTCTTCAGGAGCACGCCGAGAAGAACTATTACGTCATCGCCTACATCAACTGCAGCGCCGGCGTCAAAGCCCTCTCCGACGTCATCTGCACGAGCGGCAACGCCGAGAAGATCGTCCTCGCCGCGCCTAACGATCGCAACATTCTGTTCGTGCCCGACCAAAATCTCGGCGCCTGGGTGATCGAGCGCACGGGCCGCCAGATGGATCTCTGGCAGGGCAATTGTTATGTGCACATCGAGTTCACGGCGCGGAGCATCGGCGCGATCCGGGCGGAATATCCGAACGCGCCCGTCGTGGCCCACCCGGAGTGTCCTTTCGCCGTGCGGTTGCTCGCCGACGAGGTTTGTTCGACCGAAAAAATGATCGCCTTTTGCCGGGAATCGCCCGCCGACGAGATCATCGTGGTGACCGAAGCCGGCATGTTGCATCGCCTGAAAAAGGAGATCCCGGGGAAAACCTTCATCGCCGGCCCGACCGATCGCTGTGCCTGTGCGGAATGTCGTTTCATGAAAATGAACACGCTGGAAAAAGCGCATGCCGCGCTCCTCCATCTCGCGCCGGAAATCATTCTGCCCGAAGCCCTGCGCCAACGCGCCGAAGCGCCCATCCGGCGCATGCTCGAGTTGAGCCGCTAAGCCGTGACGAGGCATTGGGAAGTGGCACGCCTCGGCAGAGCGTAGCGGCGACGCCCTCGTTGCCGGAAATGGCCGCGGCGCCGCGCCGCGATTTCGCTTCGCTCACCATTGGGTGCCTTCCGTCGCCGCCACCACAGACGCGCCGATTCCAGGTCAACTGCATCGTTACGGCTAAGAGAGCGTCTGAAAATTCGGGCGATCGGCGAATTGTAGGGCGACCGCTTCGGTTGCCCAGTCTCTGCCGCAGCCGGAACCCGGGGCAGGCGAAGCGCCCGCCCTACAATTCGCCCGATAAGACCTCCGTGTCGTCCGTGAGATTTGGGCAATTCTGGGGTCTCCCGCTCCGAACACGGACGGGACGGCGGCCTGTCCCTCCACCATGCGCAGGTCCCGGACACGCTTTAGTCAGCGCTGTTCCGGCGGCGCCGCCTTGGCAGCGAGCAAAGTCTGCAGGGTGCGGGTCGTGGCGAAATTCTCGGCGAGCAGTTCCTCATCTTCGATCCGGATCCCGAGATCGTTTTCCAGAAACGCGACCAGCCGAATCAGCCCGAGCGAATCGATCTGGAGCGGCTCATCCGGATCGCTGATCGGCGGAAGCGGAGCCCGCGCCTGGTCGAGATAATCTTTGAGCTTCTGCGGAATTTCCATCGGTGCGAGTGAGCAGGCGCATGTTCTACGCGTTTCGCCCGAGTCGCAACCGGCGGAGCGAAAAACTCGCGGAGCTCACCGCACGATCCAGAGATTGCAGGGAATCACGTCGGTGATCCAGGCGAGCTGCCGCGGGAGCCTGGCGGTTTTCCCGGGCTTCATTTCGAGCGGCACGACGAGCAAATCCGCCTCCACACTTTGCACGAAATCGGAGGCGGCGAATCCGGTGTTGCCCCGAATGAAGCGGGTCTCGATCGGCACCGGCGTCGCCCCCGCGGCCAGCACGAAATCCTGCAGCGCGCTCTCTTCTTCATCGAGGGTGCGGGCGCTGGTGCCAGCCGTTTTGCTCCGGCGGCGCGCGCGCGCTTTGTCGAAGGTGGTGTAATTCCGGATGACGTAGAGACGCTCGCTCTTCTCGCGCTCGGCCAGGCGAAGAGTGCGGCGGAGCGCCCCCTGCGCGTGCTCGGTGTATTCCGCCATGAAGACGATGTGCCGGAGCGGCTTCGGCTGAAGTTCGGGCGCGGTAAAAAGGAGCACGGAACAAGGCGCGTCGCTGACCAACCGGCGGGCCACGTTCCCGAGAAACTGGCGATGGACCGCTTTCTTTTCGAGAGCGCCAGCGATGAGCAGCTCGATCTGATGTTTCGCCGCGGCTGCGAGGATGGCCGTGGCCGGATCTCCTTCCTCGTAGTAAATCGCGGAGTCGGCGGGCAGTTGCAGCGTGCGCAAGGCTTCTGCGAATTTCCGCGCGGAGACGCCGTCGCGTTTCCCGACATAGATAAAACTCAAGGCCGCGTCGAAGCGATCCCGCACCCGGCTTGCTTCCGCCAGCACCTGCTGGAAGCGCGGGGAAAAAGCGGCCGCTACGGCAATGGATTTATAGGGGGTGTCGCTCATTTTTCCAGGGCAGTACTGTGCCGCGCCGCGCCGCGAGGGCAACGCCGGAGTTGGCGCTTTCCAATTCGCGCTTCCTCTGCAAATTTCCCGGCGCCATGCGACGCGCCATCTATCCCGGGAGCTTCGATCCGGTGACCAACGGCCACCTCGATGTGATCGAACGCGCCTGCAAACTCTTCGACGAAGTGATCGTGGCGGTGGCTTACAACGACCAGAAGCAGCCGCTTTTCCCGCTCGAGGAACGGCTCGCCCTCCTCCGCGAGGTGACGGGACAAATGCCGGGCGTCGTGGTCTCGCCGCTGGACGGTTTGCTGGTCGAGTTCGCCGTCCAGCAGAAGGCCCAGGCGATCGTGCGCGGTTTGCGCGCCGTTTCCGATTTCGAGTTTGAATTCCAGATGGCGCTGATGAATCGGAAGTTGGAAGGAAGCGTCGAGACGATTTTTTTGATGCCGAAGGAGGATTACACTTATCTCAGCTCGCGCATCGTGAAGGAGATCGCGCGGCTGGGCGGCGAGGTGGGCGCGTTTGTGCCACCCTGCGTGCAGAAAAGTTTTGCGAAAAAAATTGGCGCTGTGAACTCCGAAAGGCTTCGCGAGTGAAGATTCATCTGCGCCAAATTCCCGCCGACGGCCTCCATCTGGAAGGCGAAGAAGAGTGCCCAATTCCCCAGGTCAATCCGGACGAGGTGCGGTGCGCCGGGCCTTTGCGCTACGCGCTCGATCTCGGGATTTCGGATGGCGCCCTTTGGGCCAACGGCGAGTTGACCCAACCAGTCGAGCTGCGGTGCGTCCGCTGCCTGGAAGCGTTTCCGTTCGATATCCGGGTGAAAAATTTCACGCTCCACACCGATCTGGCCGGGCCGGAGGAGATCGATCTCACCCCCTTGATGCGCGAAGATATTTTGCTCACTCTGCCGGCTTATCCGCATTGCGATCGCGAGGGCGGCCGGATTTGCCCGGTGCCGGTCGCGCCAGCGAGCGAAGCGGCGAAAGGCTTGGAAGCTCGCCCGCCCGATTGGAGCGCTCTCGATAAACTGGATCTTTAAACTCGTGCTCCTGCTCGTAATCGTGCTCCTACTCGATCCGAAAAAATCCGAGCACGAGTAAGAGCGCGAGGACGGGGAGAGCGCAGCGGCAGTTGTCTTTTCCGGAAACCCTGCTTTCCTAAGCGGCTCGTATGGGAGTCCCAAAACGTAAAACATCCAAGATGCGCTTGCGCACCCGGAAGGCTTCGCATCGCTGGCAGCCGCCGCAGCTCAATAAATGCGCGCAGTGTGGCAGCACCGTGGCCTCGCACACCGCCTGTCCCTCCTGCGGCTACTACAAAGGCCGGCAGATTCTCACGGTCGAGGCCTAATTCTGCACCGGCACTGATCTTTTCACTCCGACGAGTGAAAGCGCAGGGGCCGGTGATCGCGCGAAACTCCGCCATTCTTTTTTTGCTTTTGCATTCGCAAGCGGAAAATCGCAGAGTGGCGCTTCGATGAAAATCGCTCTCGATGCCATGGGCGGCGATTTCGGACCGCCTCACCTGGTGGGTGGCGCCGTCCTCGCCCTGAGGGAATACGCGCAAATCGAAAAACTTTTCCTCGTCGGCGATACTTCGCAGATCGAGACCGAGTTGAATAAACTCGACTGCAACGATCGCCGCATTGAGATCGTCCACTCCACCCAGGTGGTGGAAATGAGCGACGGCGCCGTCTCTTCCGTCCGGCGGAAGAAAGATTCCTCCGTTAGCCGCGCCGTCGATCTGGTGAAAAAAGGCGACGCCGCGGCCATCGTCAGCGCTGGCCACACCGGCGCAGCGGTCGCCGCGACCGCGATCAAGTTGCGCATGCTTCCGGGAGTCGAGCGCCCCGGGATCGCTTCGCTCGTTCCCACGGAGACGAACGTTTTCGTCCTGATCGACGCCGGCGCGAACAGCGACGCGCGGCCAGAGCATTTGCTCCAGTACGGAATCATGGGCTCGGTCTATTCGCGCCACGTTTTGGGCTATAAAAATCCCACCATCGGGCTCATGTCGATCGGCGGCGAAGACGTCAAAGGCACCGACCTGACCAAGGAAGTTTTCAAGATGCTCAAGCAGAGCTCGCTCAGTTTCCGCGGCAACGTCGAAGGCCACGATCTCTTCGAGGATCCGGTCGAAGTGGTGGTCTGCGACGGCTTTGTCGGCAACGTCATTCTCAAAACCTGCGAGTCGGTCGGCGACGCCATTTTTAAGTGGCTCAAGCACGAGCTCGTCAAATCGAAGATGCGGATGGCCGGAGCTTACCTCGCGCAGAACGCCTTCAAAGCGATCCGCAAGAAAGTGAACTACGAGGAATACGGCGGCTCGCCCTTGTTAGGCGTGAACGGCATTTGCATCATCGCCCACGGCGGGAGCACGCCGCTGGCGATCAAAAATGCCCTCCGCGTCGCGACCGAGTCGATTGAAGAGCAGGTCAATCCACATATCGTCGAGGAAGTTGCCCGCTATAATGAAACGCACGCCCCGCTCGAGCCCGCGGTCCACTAAGACCCACCGGACCGTCTCGATCATCGGCACCGGCAGCTATCTGCCGGAGAGGATCCTCAGCAACGCCGATCTCTCCAAGGTAGTCGAGACCGATGACGAGTGGATCACCACCCGCACCGGGATCAAAGAACGGCGCATCGCGGCGGATGACGAATTCACCAGCGACATGGGCGCCAAGGCCGCGCTCGCCGCGCTCGAGCAGGCCGGCGTGGCCGCCGCAGAAGTCGATCTCATCCTCGTCGCCACGGCCACCCCCGACCTCGTCTTCCCGGCCACGGCCTGCTTTGTGCAAACCAAGATCGGCGCGAGCAAGGCCGCCTGCATCGACATCTCCGCGGCCTGTTCGGGCTTCCTCGTGGCCATCGAGATCGCCCAGCAATTCATCATGTCGCACACCTACGACACCGTGCTCGTGATCGGCGCGGAGAAGCTCAGCTCGATCACGAATTGGACCGACCGCAACACCTGCGTCCTCTTCGGCGACGGCGCCGGGGCGGCTCTCCTGCGCCATCGCAGCGACGGTTCCCATGGCCTCATCAGCACCCACCTGGCGAGCGATGGGAACTTCGCCGACATCCTCTGGATGCCCGGCGGCGGCTGCAAAACGCCGATCACCCGCGAAAACGCCAATGATCATCTCCAGACGATCATGATGTCAGGCAAAGAAGTCTACAAACAGGCCGTCAGCGCCATGGTCGACGCGGCCCGGACCGCGGTCGAAAAAGCTGGCCTAACGATCGAGGACATCGCCTGCATCATCCCCCACCAGGCGAACGTCCGCATCATCGAAGCGATCGCTGGGCGGCTCAATATTCCCCTCGATCGATTCTTCGTGAACCTCGATCGTTACGGCAACACCTCCGCCGCGGCCGTCGCCATCGCGCTCGACGAAGCGAACCGCAGCGGCCGGATCAAACGCGGCGACTACGTCCTCATGGTCGTCTTCGGCGGGGGCCTCACCTGGGCCGGCTCGGTCCTGGAGTGGTGAGGCTGCTGTTCCGCTGGGCTCGAAAATCAAGGAGCAAGCCTGCAGCTTGCGCTACCTTCTCCCATGCTCATCGACACTCACGCGCACCTCGATTATCCCGATTTCGCCCAGGATTTTGACGAAATTCTGCGCCGCGCGACCGAGGCCGGCGTCACCCGCATTATTACCATCGGGACCTCGTTAGGCAGCAGCCAGCGCGCGGTCGAGCTGGCCGAGAAATACGACAACGTCTTCGCCGTCATCGGCGTGCACCCGACCAATGCCGAGGAGGCAGGGGACGACGTCATCACGCCCTTGCGCGAGTTGGCCAAAAGTTCGCGGGTCGCCGCCATCGGCGAAACCGGTCTCGATTATCATCATCTGCCGAGCGCCGCGCTGGCCCGGGAAAGCAAAGGCCAGGTCGTCACCCAAGCCCTCCAGGCGGAGACCGATGCCGGGATCGAAGGCCAGCTCCACGATGGCGCGCTCAAAAGCAAACAGGCCAGCCTTTTTCAGCAGCAGCTCGATCTCGCGGTGGAGCTGCGCCTCAATGTAGTGATTCACCAACGCGACGCCTGGGACGACACCCTCGCCATTCTGCGCGAATACGGACGGCAGGTCAGCGGCGTTTTCCATTGCTTCGGCGGCACCCGCGCGCAGGCCGAGGAAGTGATTTCGTTAGGCCATCTCGTTTCCTTTACCGGGATCGTGACCTTTAAGAATGGCGCGACGGTGCGCGAAGTCGCGGCCGGCTTGTCGTTAGGCGAATTCATGGTCGAGACCGATTGCCCCTACCTCGCGCCGGAGCCGCATCGCGGGAAACGCTGCGAGCCCGCTCACACGCGGCTGGTGGCGGAAAGCATCGCGCAGGCCCGCGGCATTTCCCTGGAAGACCTGGCCCGCGCCACCACGGAAACGGCCGACGAATTTTTCCGCCTCGCCCGCGCGTGAGACCGCCATTCGCGACCAGCGCTCAGAATGGGTGGGCGAAATTCCTGGCTGGCGCCTTTTTCCTGTCGTTAGGCGCCTGCACCACTCCGGATACCCGCCATCAGGTCGTGATCAGCATTCCCGAGCAACGGATGGCGCTGCTGGAAGACGGCCGACCGCTCGCCACCTATCCGATTTCGACTTCGAAGTTCGGCCTCGGCGACATCCCGGGCACGAGCGCGACGCCCTTAGGCCATCTCGAGATCGCGCGTAAATTCGGGGCCGGCGCCCCCAGCGGGGCCGTCTTCAAGAATCGCGAGCGGACCGGCGAGATCGTCCTGCCCGACGCGCCCGGACGCGACCCGATCGTTAGTCGCATCCTCTGGCTGCGGGGGCTGGAGCCGCAAAACGCGCGCGCCTTTTCCCGCTATATCTACATCCACGGCACGCCGGAAGAGCGGAACATCGGCCTGCCCGCGAGCTACGGTTGCGTCCGCATGCGCTCGCGCGACGTAATCGAACTCTTCGACATCGTCGGACCAGGCGCGCGGGTCACGATACAGAATCAGCCGCTGGCAGCGCTCGTGCCGGAGCTCGCCCCGGCAGCCACCCGCGTAGCTGGACCGGCCGCCGAGCCGTTCCCGGCCCTTCGTTAGGCCCGGGAGGAGGTCGGACCTGACCTGGGGGGCGGGAGCGCGCGATTACGCAGGCGCCGGGCATGACGGTTGCTCCTCCCTGTGGAGTGAAACGATCCACCGCGCTGGCGGGCTTGGCCGCTCTCCTCTTGGGGCCTGCCCTTTATTCGGTGACCCGCCCCGCTCTCTCCGCCGCAGGGGAAAGAACGAACCTGATCCTCACTTCGAAGCCCTATCGGCTGGACCGGATTTACCGCTCGATGGAAGGGCCATTCTCGATCCAGAGCGATATCCGATTGGCGAACACAAAGGCCTCGTCTCTCGAGTGGGTGACCGGTTTGGAAACGCAGGTCGTCAGTGCCGAAGCCGCGAAACCGATATCGCAGGAGTTCTTCTGTCACTCCAACCTCACCTTTGCGGAGCACGACGAGGCCCCGGCGCGATTGAATCAGCGCTTCGGCGGAAAAACCCATCTCGATTGGCGGCTTTTCACCCTCGTCCCCGGCCGACTCTCGATCGAATTGCCCGCCGGCTTCGGCCTGCTCGTTCCCGCGGACGCGTCTCTCGACTACCTCACCATGTCCTTGAATCTGAGCCCGCGGAGCGAACCGGTGAACGTCCGGTTGCGCACCACCGTCCACACGGTCGCGCTGGACGCGCCCGGCGCGCCAACCAAAGCGCTTTTCCGTCGCGCGCTCTACGTAATGCAACCACAGGACCAGGCCGCGCATATGAGACCGATGAAGATCGGCCCGGGACCGCAACATGTCGGCGCCGGTTGTGCGGACACCTGCCCGATGGGTTCCGCGGCGACCGCGGGAGCCGGAGCGTCCGGCCAAGGCCAAACGCCGCACTGGATGGTGCCGCCGGGCCATCACACCTATCGCACCGAAATCACGGCGCAGTTACATCTGCCCTTCGACACCACGATTCACTACGCGACCATTCACGTGCACCCTTTCGCCCGCTCCATGGAGCTGCGCGATCTCACTTCGGGCGTCACCATCTTTCGGCTGAATTCCGAGGATTGGTCCGATCGGCTCGGGGTGGCCCATGTGGATGAACTCAAATCGATCGAAGGAATTCCCATCCATCGCGATCACCGTTACGAAGTCACTGCGGAATACGACAACACCTCCACGGCCAACAGCGACGCGATGGCGATCCTTTACCTCTACCTCCTGGAGAAGGATCTCATTTAAGGCGGGTTGCCCGTCGTCCCCACGTGCGGGGCCAGCTAAGGCCGCTTAAAGGCATTTGCGCCTCTCGTTCAGTCGAGATCAATCCGGTCGAAAGCACTTTGCGCCTGATGGAGGGACGGGCGCCGTCCCGTCCGCGTTTCTGGGTGGGAGACCCGCGGCAGCCCAACCCTCTCGGACGACACGGAGGTCGTCCCTCCACCGCGCTCCATAAAGAGCCTGACACGCGCTAGAAAATCTGTCGGCCGAGAAAAACTTTGCGCCCGGAGGCTTTTGCAGGTCCGTTCGATTTTTCCTTCGGTCTCGCTCGGCAGACGCGCACCTGTTTCCATGCCATCAACCATTCCTGCGCTGCCCGTGTTTCTGCTTCATCCCGATCAGGTGGTGAACGCTGCTGCGCCACTTCTGGCGGCCTGTTTCGAGGAACTGCGGGCTGGATTCGGGCTGCAATCGGCAAGCGCACATACGCTCGCGCCTGACCCTGACTCAGCCGCACTGATCGTTGCTCCGATCAGGGCCGCCGGCTATGGCCCCTGTTTTGAGGCGCTGCGCAGCAGTCCCGTCTATCGTAAATATGCCCACAAACTGGTGGTCTATTGCCCGGAGGACGGTCAACTTCCTGCCGTCCGAGGCTTGTATCCCTCAGTTTCTCGCCAATGGGTGCGCAAAGGATGGGCCTTGCCGGCCCATTATATCTCGACGCACATTCACAAATTTTCGTTCCGGCGCGAAGAGCTTGATCACAAAGACATTCTTTTCTCCTTCGTCGGGTCGTCCCGGACCCATCCGATTCGGGAAAAGATCGTGCAGTGGCGGCAGCCGGGGGGAGTGGTGATCGACGCATCGGCAAAAGACGACAAGCAATACTGGTGGGAGAAGGCAAATAAGGATGAGTTGCTGAATTCGTTTCGCGACGTTACGCGTCGATCGAGATTTGTCCTTTGTCCGCGGGGCGTGAGTGCTTCCTCGATCCGCTTGTTCGAGACCATGGAGGCGGCGGCTGTGCCGGTGATCGTTGCAGATGATTTGGAGTTACCTCTCGGTCCGGCATGGGAGGAATTTTCCCTCCGTGTCCCGGAGCGCGAGGTCGATGATATTCCGAAGTTAGTCGAGCAATTGGAAGATCGCGCGACGGAGATGGGACGGGCCGCCCGCCAGGCTTGGGAGGCCTACTTTTCTCCCCAGACCACGGTTGGCTCGGTCGTCGGGTGGGGGCAAAGACTGCTGGCCCGTTCGCACCGCCGTCCCCTCCTGTTACCGGTGAAGGAATATACCAGTCCGCGGTCGCTTAAGGCGAAGTTGCACTACGCTTTGCGCCGGCATTTGCCCTCGGAGAACGCCCGGTAGGCCCATTACCTATTCCGGCACGTCCCCTTGTTCTTCTCCCGGTTCAGACTTGCGCTTGAGGGGTAATAATCGCGCCGGATCCTTACTACTTCTACTAATGGCCTTCCATCTACGAGGAAACGCCCAGTCCCTTTTCGATTTCTCTGCCCTCCAATCGCGCTTCCGCCCATGTCATCGGGAAAAAATCCATGTCGCCGCTCTCCTCGGCGTCCGTAATTCTTGAGAGCGCCTGGCGGATGATCTTTTTCTGTAACTCCTGGTGAAAGGGGACGCCGAAAAGGTGTCCCATCATAAAGGGCAGGAAGAGCGCCCGCGGCGGCTTGATGCGCTGGGTTACGTCAAGCGAAACCGACACCGAAACCGTCGGAATTCCTTTGTATTCTAGTGCTCGCTGGACCAGCGAGATGCTCTGGTGGCAGATGGGTCAGGCAGGCGCCAGCAACGCGACATCCGCGTTTTCCGCCTCCACGGCTGCGGCGATCTCTGCGGCCAGGGTGTGTTCCAATCTTTCCGCATCCATGTTGTAGCCGATGAAGGAGTAAAAATTTTCCGTGAGACCGCCGATGAACTTCTCCGCCACCAGGTCTTGCAGCCGCTCAATCGGAAAAATCACATTGAGGTCACGGTTCGCCCCGAAGGTTGGATATTTCAGCTGGTGAATTTCCAAATCCTCGGGTTTGGAAGCGGACGGAACCCGCCGGAAACTGTAATCGCCCACCGGGTGAACGGTATCGAAGGGCAAAGTCCCCTTCGGCTGGACCCCCGCGGTGCTGACGAAAGCCAGGCGCGCTTCGCGCAACGGTTTCGATAATTTCGCCAAAGGGACGAAATCGGTCTTCGTAATCATCGAACCGGGATAGCGCTGATTGACCGTCTCCCACAAACCGGGCCGCAGCTCGTTGTCCTTTTTAGAGATTGCCATCGTGAATCCATTCTCCCGAGCGTCCGACGAAATAAAAGTGCAAATGAAAGAAAAGGTGGGCCAGGGTCGCGGCGTCTTTTTCAGCCAGGGTCTTGAGGATGAATTCGCGGTCCGTCGGCGGAACATCGAGCATCGGTTTCAGTGCCTCGATCCAGGCTTTATCGATTTCCTTCCGGCCGCGTTCTTCATTGCCGTCCCCGAAATGCAGCCGGACATAACGGATCAATTTAGCGGAATCGCCCTCGTTGATCGCCGCCTGCAAATAGGCCAGAGACATGGGTTCTTCTTCCCGTCAGGGCATTTGCCCGAGGTGCTTTTGCACCATGGGACGACCGAGCAGTTTCAGGTCGGCGTCGACCATGATCTCGACCAGCTCGCGGAAGCGCACTTTCGGTTCCCAATCGAGAATCCGTTTCGCTTTCGCGGGGTCGCCGATGAGCAGTTCGACCTCGGCCGGGCGCTCGTAGCGCTCGTCATGTTTGACGTATTCCTTCCAGTCGAGATCGACCCGGCCGAACGCGATCTCGAGAAATTCGCGGATGGTGTGCGTCTCGTTCGTGGCCAGGACGAAATCGTCGCCTTCGTCGTGCTGCAAAATGCGCCACATCCCTTCCACGTATTCCGGCGCGTAGCCCCAATCGCGTTTCGCGTCGAGGTTGCCGAGGAAAAGTTCATTCTGCAGCCCGTGTTTAATCGCCGCGACCGCGCGGGTGATTTTGCGCGTGACGAAGGTCTCGCCGCGGCGCGGGCTTTCGTGATTGAATAGGATGCCGTTGCTCGCGCAAAGATTGTAGCTTTCGCGGTAATTGACCGTCGCCCAGTAGGCGAAAACTTTCGCGACGCCGTAGGGACTGCGCGGCCAAAAGGGCGTCGTCTCGGTTTGCGGCACTTCCTGCACTTTGCCGAACATTTCGCTGCTCGACGCTTGATAAAATTTCGAGCGGATTCCGGTTTCGCGGATCGCTTCGAGAATCCGAATGGTGCCCAGGCCGGTGACATCGGACGTGTATTCCGGAATGTCGAAGCTCACCCGCACGTGGCTTTGCGCCGCCAAGTGGTAAATCTCATCCGGTTTCAGCTCGTAAATTAACTTCACCAGATTGACCGAGTCGCTTAGGTCGCCGTAGTGCAGAAACATCTTCACCCCGTTGATGTGGGGATCGGCGTAAAGATGATCGATGCGAGAAGTATTAAAGGTGCTGGCGCGGCGAATAATGCCGTGGACTTCGTAACCTTTTTCAAGGAGCAGATCGGCCAGGTAGCTGCCATCCTGTCCAGTGATGCCGGTGATCAATGCTTTTTTCATGGGGCGCTCCGCTCTACTGCAAACCGCGTGCCGCGGCAACGATTTTAACCGCCTGCCGTTGGCGGGGCCTCGAGGGCAATCCGCTGCGCGGCGATCAACTCGGCGATGCCTTTCTGGCCTAACGACAACATTTCCAGCAGTTGCGCGTGGGAAAAGGTGGCCTCTTCGCCCGCGCCTTGCACCTCCACAAGCGCGCCATCCTCCGTTGCGACCAGGTTCAGATCGACCGTGACGGCTTTGTCTTCCTCGTAATTTAGATCGAGCACTGGCACGCTGCCCTCCATCACCCCCACGCTGACCGCGGCGACGAGCTGTTTGATCGGGAGTTCGGCCAGCTTTTTTTCCTTCATTAAATTCCGGCAGGCCAGCGTCACTGCCACACTCGCACCCGTGATCGCCGCCGTGCGCGTGCCGCCATCGGCCTGCAGCACGTCGCAATCGACCCAGATGGTGCGCGGCCCGAGCTTGTCCAAATCGATCACCGCGCGCATGGAACGGCCGATCAGGCGTTGGATTTCGCTGCTCCGTCCGTCCAGGCGACCCTTCACAATGTCGCGCGGCTTCCGGGTGAGGGTCGAATAGGGCAACATCGAATACTCCGCCGTCAGCCAGCCGCCCGGGACCCGCTGCTCTTTCATCCAGCGCGGGACATTTTCTTCGATCATCACGCCGCAGAGGACGCGCGTGTCGCCCATGGAAACAAGAACCGAGCCGCTGGCATGAGGAGCGATGCCGCACTCGAAAGCGACGGGGCGTAACTGATCCGGGGCGCGGGCGTCGAAGCGGCTCATTTCTCGCAAGTTAGACGCGGGCGGCGCGGGCGCTATCGGTAATTTCCCGCCCGCGCCGGTTGCGACCCCGGTTCACCTTGAAATCGCAAAAAAATCAAAGAAAAATCACTTTTGCCGGTTGACGATCCCCCGCTTCCCGCTAATTTCGTCATCCCGTTAAACACGGGCTTCGAGCAATCGAAGAGGTTCTCGCATATTTTGGGACTGCAAATTGAACTCAATTTTGTCCCGACCTGATCAAACGGAAACGCGAAATCAGCAGTCGGCGCCGAAGTTGAGTTTTTTGTCGCCCGGGAAATGCGCAGAGTTTACCCCGAAGAAGTTCGGGGCTGGTTCTTTGAAATCTACATACAGGGTAGTAAATACAACTTTTTAGAGCTGAGTCTGAATCAAAGCGTTCCGGTCTTCGGACCGAAACGAGAGTTTCAGTTATCAAATCTCTGGTCCCGCAAGGGATCGGAACAGATTGATCAAGCTACAAAGAGCACATAATGGATGCCTTGGTGCCAATAGGCGATGAAGGACGTGGCTAACTGCGATAAGCCTCGGAGAGCGGTAAACACGCTTTGACCCGGGGATTTCCGAATGGGATAACCTGACTGGAGTAATGTTCAGTCGAGTTCCTGTGAATACATAGCAGGAACATCGCGATACCCGGTGAAGTGAAACATCTCAGTAACCGGAGGAAAAGAAAGCGAAAGCGATTCCGTCAGTAGTGGCGAGCGAAAGCGGAAGAGACCAAACCACCAGCTTGCTGGTGGGGTTGTAGGAGCCCGATGTGGTAGTGCAACGATTAGATGAAGCGAATGGAAAATCGCTCCAAAGAGGGTGACAGACCCGTAATCGAAAATCCGCGCACGCCTAGGGATTTCCTGAGTAATACGATGCACGTGAAACTTCGTATGAATCCACGCCGACCACGGCGTAAGTCTAAATACTAATTGGCGACCGATAGTGAACAAGTACCGCGAGGGAAAGGTGAAAAGAACCGCTGTGAGCGGAGTGAAATAGTACC
This sequence comes from Chthoniobacterales bacterium, assembly GCA_965217815.1. Classification (GTDB taxonomy): domain Bacteria; phylum Verrucomicrobiota; class Verrucomicrobiia; order Chthoniobacterales; family UBA10450; genus Palsa-1392. Next base: position 934,400 of record CBDCJI010000002.1, on the reverse strand, counting down.
TGAAATTATGTGCTTACAAGGTGTCAAAGCCGGAGCAATCCGGTGATGGCGTGCCTTTTGCTTAATGAGTCTGCGAGTTAGTGTCAGTGGCGAGCCTAAGGCGTTCTGCGCCGGAGGCGAAGCGAAAGCGAGTCCGAAATGGGCGACCATAGTCGCTGGCACTAGACCCGAAGCCGAGGTGATCTACCCATGAGCAGGTTGAAGGTTGCTTAACCGCAACTGAAGGACCGAACCCGTGAAGGTTGAAAACTTCTGGGATGACTTGTGGGTAGGAGCGAAAGACTAATCAAACCCGGTGATAGCTGGTTCTCCCCGAAATAGCTTGAGGGCTAGCCTCAGGTGTTCATGTGCGGAGGTAGAGCACTGGATGAACTAGAGCCCATACCAGGGTATCGAATTCAATCAAACTCCGAATGCCGCACAATATAGCCTGGGAGTCAGTGCGTGAGGGATAAGCTTCACGCGCGAGAGGCAAACATGCCAGACCAGCAGCTAAGGTGCCCAAATACCGTTCAGTGGAAAGGATGTGAGGTTGCTTAGACAGTGAGGATGTTGGCTTAGAGGCAGCCATCATTTAAACAGTGCGTAATAGCTGACTCATCGAGCGATCTCGCGCCGATAATGATTGGCGATAAGCGGTATACCGAAGCTCTGGAAGACGTGTGGTTTCGACCATGCGGATTGGTAGGGGAGCGTTCTAGCGACATTGAAGCAGGAGCGGAAGCAACTGTGGAGTTTCTAGAAGTGAGAATGCAGACATGAGTAGCGACAAGACAGGTTAGATTCCTGTCCGCCGTAAACCCAAGGTTTCCTGGGGAAGGTTCGTCCTCCCAGGGTTAGTCGGGACCTAAGCTGAGGCCGAAGGGCGTAAGCGATGGACAGCAGGTTTAATATTCCTGCACCGGCTGTGGTTAAGTTGCATGGTACGCATGAGTAGAGAGTAGCCGTCGATTGAAAGTGACGGTCCCGCAAGGGGACGCTGAGGCCTCTGGCCAAAGCGGATTGCTTAACACTTGTGCCAAGAAAAGCGATGCAATGTTCCCACGGTTGCCCGTACCGTAAACCGACACAGGTGGGTGAGTAGAGTATACTCAGGCGCGTGAGTGAAACCTCGTTAAGGAACTCGGCAATCTAGCCCCGTAACTTCGGAAGAAGGGGTACCTCCAGCAATGGAGGTCGCAGTGAAATGGGTCAACCGACTGTTTAACAAAAACACAGCACTCTGCCAAGTCGTTAAGACGACGTATAGGGTGTGACACGTGACCAATGCGGAAAGATTACGGTAAGTGGTTAGTCGCAAGACGAAGCTACGAGCCCAAGTCCCCGTGAATGTCGGCCGTAACTATAACGGTCCTAAGGTAGCGAAATTCCTTGTCGGGTAAGTTCCGACCTGCACGAATCGTGTAACGAGTTGACCGCTGTCTCAACGAGGAGCTCAGCGAAGTTGTAGTGGCGGTGAAGATGCCGCCTACCCGCAGTAGGACGGAAAGACCCTATGCACCTTTACTACACGCTGTTACTGTTGTTTCGATTTTGATGCTTAGCGTAAGTGGAAGACTGTGACGCAGACCTTTCGGGGTTTGCTGAGTCGCCAATGAAACACCACCCTTCGACATTGGAACAACTAACCTCTCGCCATTATCTGGCAGAGGGACACTGGCAGCCGGCTAGTTTTACTGGGGCGGTATCCTCCCAAAGAGTAACGGAGGAGTACGAAGGTTGGCTCAACCTGGTTGGCAATCAGGTGACGAGTACATGGATATAAGCCAGCTTAACTGTGAGACCTACAAGTCGAGCAGGTACGAAAGTAGGTCCAAGTGATCCGGTGGTTGAATGTGGAATTGCCATCGCTCAACGGACAAAAGGTACGCTAGGGATAACAGGCTGATCCTGCCCAAGAGCTCATATCGACGGCAGGGTTTGGCACCTCGATGTCGGCTCATCACATCCTGGGGCTGGAGAAGGTCCCAAGGGTCCGGCTGTTCGCCGGTTAAAGTGGTACGCGAGCTGGGTTCAGAACGTCGCGAGACAGTTCGGTCCTTATCCACTGTGGGCGCAGGAGAATTGAGGGGTTCAGACCTTAGTACGAGAGGACCGGGTCTGACGAACCGCTGGTGTTCCGGTTGTTCTGTCAAGAGCAGTGCCGGGTAGCTATGTTCGGAAAGGATAAGCGCTGAAAGCATCTAAGCGCCAAGCCTATCCCAAGATGAGTTCTCCCTGAAGAGTCGTGGTAGACCACCACGTTGATAGGTTACTGGTAGAAGCGTAGTAATACGTGTAGCTAAGTAATACTAATAACTCGTTCGGCTTGGTCATTTACTTTTCAATTAACCCGTCGCGCCGGCCTTAAAATCGACGCGGCGGCAAATTGAGAGGAATGACAAATTAAAACAAAACGAAGCCTAAACTGTTGGAAATAACTTCCTGTATGTAGATTTCAGAGAATCAGCAAACGCTGGTAACAATTGAAGGTCATCAGACCGACGCGCGCGAAGCGATTCGGTCGCGGAGTCTGGTGATCCTAGCGCAGTGGCACCACCCGTTCCCATTCCGAACACGGAAGTGAAACGCTGCAGCCCCGATGGTAGTGCATCTATAGGTTGTGCGAGAGTAGGACGTTGCCAGAACTTATGCCCGGCATCTTGGAAACAAGGTGCCGGGCTTTTTTTTCCTCCGTATCCTCCCGCGCACAGAATCCGCTTTATTCGTTTCCTTTGAGCGTGGCGCAGCTAGCCGAGGATCTTTCGCCATCCAGCGGCTGGCGTGATCCCAAAAAGGTCCGGGCCGCGAAAAGGCCCAGGCCCCGGCATGCTCATATCTCAAGGTTGCTCGCAACAGCCGAACAAGGATTCCTCGCCTTCGGTAGATGATATACGTGACTCACGTATATCAACCTCCCGCGCGGGAGCATCGGGCACCGCCGGTTAGGCCATCCTGGCGTAGGTGAAATCGTCTTTCACTTCGTTCCAAAAGGCGCCGGCCGACTCGGCTTTGAGCAGGTCGCGATAAGTCGCCAGCGGAACCCGGAAATAGCGATATTTCCCTCCTTCCCGGAACTCCATCTCGAGAGTTTGACTCTCCCGGTCATACTCAACCGCCATGATCGCCGATGATTCCAGTTCGATCCGTTCGCTCGAGCCAGGCAGGCGCTCCAGGAATGCCGCCGCGCAAAGCGCAAATTGTTCCCTGATCTCGGGGATATCCGGCACTCGCGCCGAGACGATGATGTCTGACACTTTTCTGGGATTCCAACCTGCTTGCTCAATCCCAAATCTCGCATCCGCCAAATCCTGGGGGTCGAGCCGCATCAACTTGCTGAGAAAAAGGTCGGCGTCGCCCAGCCGGTAAACCTCGAGGCGAGCCCAAGATCCATCAATCCGGACCCGCTGCTCCCTCCACTCTGGCGTGAGAACCACCTGAGTCTCCTCAAAGAGGTGAGAGATATATAGCTCCTGATCGCGAAACTCCTGGTTCACCTCCGCGACCGCGTCCCAAAAGTTTGTCGTCTGGAGTAGCTCCTCCGCCTGACCAAGCCAAAGGACGGCGTCGATATCTTTGCTCCGAGCAAATTCCTCGGGAGCGTTTCCGTAGCTCAACGCAAACGCCGCGCGCCCAAACAGCGTCAACTCGGCCGGCTGATCGAGCTTCGCGTCGAGCGCGGCCAAAATGATCTCGGCATTCTTCACGAGACCAAGACCCACTTCTCAACATTCATTCGTCCATCTTTCATGACTGGCTGCGCCAGACGCGTGTAGTGGAGCAACGCGAGCCCGGGCGTCTCTGGCACCTGGAACTTCCTTCCGATCCGGCTCCACAGCGGATGCGCCGGGTCCACTTTCGCTACCTGGCGAGCTAACTCGGCCAGGATAAATTCCACGCGTTCCATCTCCGCCAGCCGAGCTAAATCCCCGAACGCGACGGCCGACCGAGAGATTAACTGGGCTGCGAGTCTTAAAATCTGTGGTCGATCGCGATTTTGCGGGAGCATCAATCCCACCACCAACTCTTCATTAGGGAGCTCAGCCTCGGACGGCGGGTCCAGCGCGACCGGGGCTTCCGATCGACTGACGATTCGTGCCCCCCGCGCGTTGGCCACGTCCACCAGCCAATCTTCCAAAACCTCCGCCGAACCCGGGGATCGTCGCCAGAGCCGCAGCAACTTCATCCGCAAAGGCGAGACATGCACACTCCGACCAAGTCGTTGCGCCAGAGTTTGCTCGTCTCGCATCGCCGTTGAGCATAACCGCAATTCTCAGCCCGCGCCCAACCGTTTCATGAACAAGCGACTGGCGTTTCCCCTGGCCTGCCGTCATCCTTTCCCCGATGGCGCACGCCCTGACTCCCATGATGCAGCAGTACCAGCGGCTTCGCGCCAGCGTGCCGTCGGATACCTTGCTGCTCTTCCGGCTCGGCGACTTCTACGAACTCTTCTTCGAGGACGCGAAAGCCGCTTCGGGCCTGCTCAATCTCGCCCTGACCAAGCGCAACGACGTGCCCATGTGCGGCATGCCCTACCATGCCGCGCAGGGTTACATCGCCAAGCTTATCAAAGCCGGCCGGCGCGTGGCCATTTGCGACCAGACGAGCGAGCCGCAACCGGGGAAGATCGTCTCGCGCGACATTACCCAGATCATCAGTGCCGGCACCGTTAGCGATCTGGACCTTTTGGAATCCAAACGCGCGAATTACCTCGGCGCGATCTTCGCCGAGGACGGGAGGTTCGGCCTCGCCTACGTCGATCTGACCACGGCAGAGTTCCGCCTTATGCAGCTCGATAAAGAAGCCGCTTTGTTCGACGAACTCGCCCGGGTGAGTCCCTCCGAGCTGCTCGTGAGCGAGCAACAAGAGCAAAGATTCAGCCAGCTTCCCGGCGGCCTCCCCTACGATCACTATGCTTTTCTGCCCGAGAACGCGCGCTTCACCCTCTGCGAGCACTTCAAAGTGAAATCGCTCGACGGCTTCGGCTGCAGCGACCTGCCGCAGGCGATCGGGGCGGCCGGCGCCATCGTGCATTACCTCAAGCATCAGCTGCGGCGCAAAATCGACCACCTCACCTCCCTCCGCTGCGAAACCACCCAGGACCACGTCGTCCTCGACGCCGCCACCCAGGCGAATCTCGAGCTGGTCGTCTCCCGCGGCGCGCGCGACACCAGCCTGCTCGCCGCGCTCGATCGCACGGTCACGCCGATGGGCGGGCGCCGCTTGCGCAGCTGGATTCTCCAGCCGATTCGCGATCTGCCCGAGTTGGAGAAACGCCAGCAACTGATCGAACAACTGCTTCAGGAACCGGACTTGCTCGCCGCCTTGCGCGACGCTCTGCGATCGATTCGCGATCTGGAGCGCGCCTGCGGCCGCCTCAGCCAGGCCTCCGGCAACGCCCGCGATCTGGTCGCGCTCCAGGTCTCGTTAGGCCAAATTCCCGCGCTCAAACGCGAGCTCCAGATCCTGCTCGATCGGGTCAGCTTTGGGGCCAATCAGCCGAACGGAAACGCCGGGCCCGAGCCCCTCGCCGAACACCTCCAGCGCGAGCTTCGGGAAATGCCCGAGCTGGCCGCGAAATTAGCCGGCGCCCTAGCCGACGATCCCCCCCTCGTCCTCAAGGAAGGCGGAATTTTCCGCGACGGTTACGATCCGCAACTGGACGAACTGCGCCAGGCCTCGCGCGACGGGAAAACGTGGATCACTGAGCTGCAGGAGCGCGAGAGCACGAGCACCGGGATCAAGTCGCTCAAAGTCCGCTTCAACTCCGTTTTCGGCTATTTCATCGAGATCACGAAATCGAATCTGGCCAGCGTCCCGGCGCATTACACGCGCAAGCAAACCACGGTCGGCGGCGAGCGTTACATCACCCCCGAGCTGAAAGAGATGGAGGCGAAGATCCTCGGCGCGGACGAACGCGCGCGGCATCTCGAATACGCGCTCTTCCAAACCCTCCGCGAAGAGACGTTAGGCGAACTCGCCCCCATCCAGCAGACCGCGAGCGCCCTCGCCACCCTCGACGTGCTCTGCTCGTTAGGCGAGACCGCCCGGCTCTTCCACTACGTCCGGCCGGAGTTGAACGATTCCCTCCGCCTCTATCTCAAGGACGCGCGGCATCCCGTCCTCGATCAGAATCTGGCCGAAGAGAAATTCGTGCCTAACGACACCGACCTCGACGGCGAAAAGCTCCGGCTCGCCCTCATCACCGGCCCGAACATGGCCGGGAAATCCACCTACATTCGCCAAGTCGCGCTGATCGTTTTGATGGCGCAGATCGGCAGCTTCGTGCCCGCGGCTCGCGCCGAGATCGGGCTGGTCGATCGCATTTTCACCCGCGTGGGCGCAAACGACGACCTCTCCCGCGGCCAATCCACCTTCATGGTCGAGATGAACGAGACGGCTAATATCGTCAACAACGCGACCGCGCGCAGCCTCGTCATCCTCGACGAAATCGGCCGTGGCACTTCCACCTTCGACGGCCTTTCCATCGCCTGGAGCGTGGCGGAATTTCTCCACGATAAAATCAAAGCGCGCACCCTTTTCGCGACCCACTATCACGAACTCACAAAGCTCGCCGAGCACCGCAGCGGCGTGGCCAACTTCAACGTCGCCGTGCGCGAATGGAACGAGCAGATCATCTTCCTGCGCAAAATCATCCCGGGTGGCGCCGACAAAAGCTACGGCATTCAGGTCGCGCGCCTCGCCGGGTTGCCGAAAGAAATCCTGGAACGCGCCAAGGACATCCTCGCGCACTTGGAAAGCCCCAACGGCGCCGGAAAAAAATCGGCCCGCCCAAGAACGCGCCGCTCCCGCAGCTTCCCGAATCCACCGGAGAAGCCGCAACTCGATCTCCTCTAGCCCTTCCCGCCGGCCCCAGGAAGTCGCGCGCATTATTTCCCTGACTCAGCCGCGGCCGCCGGATAGTTTCCGCTTCGTCTCCATGCCTCTCCGAAACGAAAAAGACCTGAGCGAGCAACTCCGCGGCTACTGGCTCAAAGCCGTCGCGGCGGTCGAGCTGCGCAACTTCGGTTACGCCATCGAGTTGCTGGAAAATTTGCTCAAGCAAGAGCCGGAATTTTTAACCGGGCGCCAGATGTTGCGCCGCGCTGCGGTGACCCGCGCCAAGACGGACAAAAGGAGTTTCTTCAACCTTTCTACTTCTCCGCTCGCCGTGATGAAAGCGCAGCGGGAGCTGAAAAAAGATCCGCGCAAGACCATCGAGCTGATCGAGAAAATCCTCGAGAACGAACCCTACCATCAACCGGCTAACCTGCTCCTGAAAGAAGCGGCCGTCGCGGCCAACTATCCGGAGATCGCCATCTTCGCGATGCAGACGCTGCTGGAGCACGATCCCCGGAACGCGAAAATCCTGCACGAACTGGGGCGCCTTTATCACCGCTACGAGCAGAGCGACCGGGCGGTCGAAGTCTATACCCGCATCAGCGAGATCGACCCGTCCGATCTCGAGGCGGTCAAGCTCGGGAAAGACGCGTCGGCCCGGGCCTCGATGAAAACCGGCGGCTGGACCGAGGCCGAGAGCTACCGCGATTTGATCAAGGACAAGGAGACCGCGGTCTCGCTCGAACAACAGGGCCGGATGCAGCTCACGGGCGAATCCCTCGAGCAACAGATCGCTGAGACCTTCACGCGACACGAGGCCGACCCGCAGAATGTCGACGCCGCCAAACGGCTGGGCTCGTTGCACGACCAAAAAGAAGACCTCGAGGGCGCGATCGCCTGGTATCAGTATGCCGTCGGCCTAACGAATCGAAGCGACCCCGGCCTCGTCCGGAAAGTGGCCGACCTGAAAATGCGCCAGCTCGATCGGCGCATCCGGGCGAGCGAGGAATATCTTGCGGGGCACGATCCCGCCGACGCGGCGCGGCCGGAGCAGTTGGCCGAACTGGAAACCGCCAAAAAACAGCGGGCTGAAATCCTGATCGACGACGCGCGCAAGCGGCTCGATCGCAACCCGACCGATCTCCAGCTCCGCTACGAGTTGGGCGAGCATCTGGCCGATGCCGGCCAGTATCGCGACGCCCTCCCCGAGTTGCAGCGCGCCCGCCAGAATCCTAATGCGCGGCTCAAGGCGATGAACTTGTTAGGCAAATGTTACCGCGAGCTGGGCATGCTCGATCTCGCGGCCAAGCAGCTGGAGGACGCCGCCCGGGAGATGCTCGTGATGGACGCGGTGAAAAAGGAAATCGTCTACAACCTGGGCTTGGTCTACGAGCAGATGGGCGATGACCAGCGCTACATCGACGCCATGAAAAAAATCTACGAGACCGATTACGGTTATCGGGATGTGGCCCGGCGCGTCGAGAGCTCCTACAGCCGGGCCGCGGAAGATCGCTGAAGCCTCGGGGCGCATTCGCAGCGCCTTACGGAAAAGTCAGCCCCTCCGCTGGGACCAAGCCAGTCCCGCGCTACGAAACTTTAACGCCGGGATACGGCAAAAAGTTAACCACTAGGACTCACATCATGAAAAAATATCTACGCATCACCTCATCCGCAGCCCTCACCGCGGTCGTTGCCGTCGGTTTAGGCCTGCTCGCCGGCGGGGCGCAAGCCGCGGAAATGAACCCGAAAAGCAAACTCAGCATGGGCGATAAAAAATTCGTCGCGAAAGCCTACCAAGGCGGCATGGCAGAAGTCGCCAGCGCCAAGCTGGCCGAGGAAAAAGCGCAAAATCCCGCGACCAAAAAGATTGCCGCCCGCCTCATCGCCGATCACAGCAAAGCGAACGAAAAATTGCGCGATATCGCGAAGGAAGAAAACCTCAACCTCGACAAAACGGCCATGGCGAAGCCGGCCAGCATGTCATCGGACAACTTCGACAAAGAGTATCTGACCATGCAAAAGCAAGTGCACGAAAAGGACATCGCCATGTTTGAAAAAGAGGCGGCCGACACCAAGCCTAACGAAGACCGGGATGTCCCAGCCTTTGCGAAAAAGACCCTGCCGACCTTGAAGAAGCATCTCGCGATGATCGAGGCTGCTCTCGCGAAAATGAAATAAGCGGAAGGCGCTGAAATGCCCGAGCGGCGGTGACTCCGTCGCTCCACCGAAAGGCGGCGTCTCGTGAGAGCGCCGCATTTTCGTTTTCCGAGCGGGCGCGTACCCTCTGCGATGCCCGACCCCGAAATCGCCGCGGCCTTCGCCCAACACCAGCCCTGGATCACCAAATACGAATTGCGCGGCGAGAACTCCGGCGGCTGGTTCGACGCGCCTAACGATCCCCGGCTCAGCCTTTTCCGCCGTTGTTTTCCGGAGGCGCGGCGCATCCTCGAGCTTGGCTCGCTCGAAGGCGGCCACACCCTCGGGCTGGCCCGCCTCCCCGGAGTCGAGGCGGTGCTCGGCGTGGAAGCACGCGAGGCCAACCTGACCCGCGCGCGCCTCGCCCAGCAACTCTACGGAGTCTCCACCGTCGAGTTCACCCGGGCCAACCTCGAGCAGGTGCGCCTCGCCGATTTCGGCACCTTCGATGCCATTTTTTGCTGCGGCCTCCTTTACCATCTGCCCGAGCCGTGGCGCTTGATCGAACAATGCGCCGCCGTGGCGCCCGGCCTGTTTCTCTGGACCCATTGCTCTGCGGAACGAGCGGCCGATACCTTCGCGCAGGATTACCACGGAAGCCGCCAAGCCGAAGGGGGCCTCGAGGATGTGCTCAGCGGACTTTCCCCCGACTCCTTCTGGCCCACGCTCGGTTCCCTTTGCACCATGCTGACGGTGAACGGCTACTCCGAGGTGCGAATTTTCGAGAACGACGCCGCGCACATCCACGGTCCCGCCGTCACCCTGGCGGCTTTTGCGTGAGCGCGAGGCCGGGAAATCTGCGCGCGCGTCCAGGAAAGCGGTGGTGGGGCGAGCTTCTAGCTTGCCTGATGGGTGGGCTGAGAAAAAGGCAAGCTGGAAGCTCGCCCCACCGTTGCCGCGGGCCATTTGTAGGGCGACCGCTTCGGTTGCCCAGTTTCTAGACCCCGTAGGAACCGAGGCAGGCGGAGCGCCCGCCCTACAATTCGGCGATCGACCCGGCTGTTTAGGCGGCGTCTCAGACGGATGAACCCAGCAGAGCATCTGTGAGATCCCTCGGCGCGCTGCGCCAGCCTCGGGATGACAACGGGCCACGCTTCTCGTGGAAGGCTAAACCCATACCCTCGGGCACAAGGAGCCGCCGGTCAGCGGGGCAAGCCCGATCTCCATCTTAAAGACGACCTGGCCGCGCATAACCGAGCGGTCGCCGGCGCCCTGGTCGACGCGGGCCAGGCGATCGACGACCGGGCCGCGCTCTACACCGCGCTCGAGACCGGCCTGCAAACCCGTTTCGGGCAAGTGAAAGCCGCCGTCGCCGGCCAATTCGGCCGCCGCAGCGCCCAATACAAAACCGTCTCCAGCATCCGGCTGTAGAAGCCTTGGGCGGAGGGGCGGCCCGAGAAATTTCGGCTTGGCCCCTTCGCATTCCTCCGGCAAACTCTGCGCCATGCCTTGGTCTCCTTCCCGGCGCCACCCAGTCGGCCACTGCAATAGGCGAACCTCCGTTTCGTCTATTGTTTGTTAGATGCTTGCGCGATTCGCTGCTGTTCTCGTCTGCCTGGTCACACAGGCGTTCGCAGAGTCTACATCCTTGGTCGGGAGCTGGTATGCCGACGACAGCCGGACATACTACGAAATGCATTTCCGGTCCAACCACACATTCGCGCTTTTCGCGCGCATGAGCACGCGCAATCCCGAGCTCGCAGTGGCCCAGATGGGAGAGCAGTTTGGAACCTGGCGGAGAGCTGGTGATCGAGTCGTGCTGGATTCTACCGAGGCTTCAGCGAACCGACAGTCTCATGTCAGTCTTAGATTCCGGCTCAGCGGCGACTCGTTGAGAGTGCAACGCTTCTACGACACGTCTCGTTCGGACACCTACCGCCGCCTGAATCTGCCGGTGTGCGCCAACTCTCACTCAGCAGCACGCGACCTTAACAAGCGGGCGCTCGTCGGTGGCTGGCGGGGACATTATCGCACGCACGACACTGAATTTGCTTTTCAGCCAAATGGGCGCGTTGATGTTTATTCGCGGGACCGTGGCAGTCGCCGCAAGTTTTTGGAGGCGACTTGGCGCCTCAGGAAAAACGTCGTTATCATGAACACACATCAAGGCGGTGGACGGATTACATGGCGCATTCTTCGTGTTGGCCGGCACTGCATGGTCGTTAGTGACGGTTCTGAGATGTCGTATGCTTTGCAACGTATTGAGTGAGGTCAACGAACGCATCTACCAAGCGACGATGGCAGCGAACGGCGGACGCCTGTACGCTTCACTTGAGATGATTTCCACACTTCCACTTCGAGCGACCCGCGCCCCCGTCCGCCGTCGTTCTCTTATTTTCGTTTTCCTTTTGACGGCGCACCTCTGTCCAGCAGGACAGCAGCGAGAGCTTCCGGAAAAGGCCGGCTACACCTTCACGGCGATCTCGTCGCTCGTCGCGGAGTACTATGTCGCACACCACACTTGGCCGACCAGCACTGAGCAGCTTCACCGATATGTTTCACAGCTCCAGGCGTCAGTTCCCTCTCAAGACTCGGCCGTTTTCCATGCCGTGTGGTCGTGTGTACGGCAGCTCGAGTTTACGCGACGCGGGGAGAGCGTTCGCGTGAGCGCCCATTTTCACTCGGAAGGACACGATTACGCTTATTCCGCTGTTCTTCGTCCAGGACGCTCCGCAGAGGAGATCTCCGAGCATACGACGCCGGAGTGACTAACCCTGAGATGGAGCTGACTGCGAGCCGGCGTACGGCCCAGACTATTATGACTTTAACCTTTCATCCCGCCACTGAGCGCGCTCTCGCTCGCAGCAGCTCATCTTGTTCTCGTGAGACACTAAGCGCGCGATTGTGGCTCACCGCAGCAGCGTCTGTCGCGCGAGTGGCCTGCCATCGACTATCGCCGATAGAGCAGAAGATCGTTGAGACAGGTCCTGGACCTACATCGAAGGCAAAGGACACATGGTATTCACCGCCGATCACAAGCTCCAAGAAGGATTCCCGCAGGATGAAGAGAAGGGGCGACCCTTCGTGGAGCTGCGCCACCGAATCTCAAACGATCCCATCGCGCTTGAGCTCGGCCACAAATTGCTCGTGCGGAACAGTCGGTTCGTCGCGGCGCTCTGCGACGACAGCCAGATCGTCAAGGTCCTCTAGCAGTTTCTCGTAGACGGAAATCGACAGCAGAACAGCCGTGCGCTCCCCACGATCATCGGTCAGATACTGGACGGAATCGCTCATCGTGGAAGGCAATCTGGAATGCCGCTCAAGTCGAGACGCGAGCAACAGCTAACGAGGACAAGATGAGCGACGGCGGGCGAGAGCGCGCGTCGCTCGGGAGTGGAAGTCGTCTCAAAAAGTGAAGCGTGGTTTGACAGTACAGTTCTCAAGGATACCTCAGAAAAGCGTCCAAAGCTCGAACGGGAAGTTAAGCGGCAGAAGATCGCGCACCTTGACGGAGAGAAGATTACTTTCTCAGACGCTATTTCCTTAGAGCGAGACCCCCGCGTGAAATGACTCGAACGGATCTAAACCATGCGCTGCCGCTGACCGCGGGGTGGCGTTACGACCAAGATTTCATGACTCGAATCTGATCTCGCTTTACCACGCGCGTCCTCGCCAGGCGCGGCTGGTCCTTTTGTCGTTAGGCCTTACCGCGTCATCCGCCACATCGCTTATGCCGAATCCCACTGCACCAGAGATCGAACTGCTCCGCGCGGCCTATGCGGCCTTTAATGCGCGGGACCTTGATGCCGCCCTCGCCCTCATGACTCCGGACGTGGCTTGGCCCCGAGCGTTCAAGGGCGGCGTGGTCCGCGGACACGAAGGGGTCCGCGCTTACTGGAGCGAGCAGTGGAGCGAGATCGACCCGCACGTGCAGCCGATGGCTTTTCACTCGGAGGGGGCGCAGCAAATCCTGGTCGAGGTGCATCAGGTGGTGCGCGACCTGGCCGGCACCGTCCTAGCCGATGAGCAGGTGGGCCATCGGTTTACCCTGGCGGACGGCTTGATCCAGGCCATGGATGTCGGTTCACTTCCAGGGTCGACGCCTTCGGCCTAACCAGTCGGGGAGCGGAAATGCTCTTCGCGCAGGCGGCTGCTTCGGCGTAACTTCGCGCTCCCTCGCCCCCTTTCGTTGGCCATGAAATTTTTCAAGTCATTGATCCAGAAGTTTGCCGGCAAACCGGTCGATTGGGACGAGCTCGAGGAAATGCTCATCCGGAGCGACCTCGGCGTGCCCCTCAGCCTGCGCATCGGGGCCGCGCTGCGGAAGCGCGAGGAAACCCAGAAGATCACTGCGCAGGATGTGGTGGAAGTGGCGCGGGAGGAAATTCTCCGCGTCCTCCCGATCCAGCCAGCACCCATTCGGCCCCTTCCCGCCAAGCCCAAAGCTATCCTCATCGTCGGGGTGAACGGCACCGGCAAAACGACTTCGACGGCGAAGCTGGCCCACTATTTCCAGCGGCAACGTCACAGTGTGTTGCTCGCGGCCGCCGACACCTTCCGGGCCGCGGCGATCGAGCAGCTCGGCATCTGGGCCGAGCGGTTGCAGATTGAAATGATCAAGGGCCAATACAACGCCGACGCGGCCGCGCTCTGCTACGAGGCCTATCAGGCGGCCGAGGCGCGCGACATCGAGTTCCTCCTCTGCGACACGGCCGGCCGGCTGCACACGAAAACGAACCTGATGGGCGAACTGGAAAAGATTAAGCGTTCGCTGGCGAAACACGATCCCGACGCGCCGCACGAGCGCCTGCTCGTGGTCGACGCCACCACCGGGAGCAACGCGCTCGCCCAGGCGCGCGAATTCCACGCCGCGGTCGACCTCACCGGCCTGATCGTGACCAAGCTCGACGGGAGCGGCCAGGGCGGCATCGTCATCTCGATCCAGAACGAGCTGGGGATTCCCACGCGTTTCGTCGGCACGGGGGAAAAGCTGGAAGACTTGGCCGCCTTCGACAGCCGCGCCTTCATCGAGCAGATGCTCTGATGGTTGGACGGTGAGACCGGAGCCGGTCGGCGGCTTGCCCGAGGCGCTTCACTGCACCGCCCGATACGATGGTCGCTCTAACGGGAACGCCACCACGGTTGAGCGTGAGCCTTCGGAAATAGAAGAAGCCGCGAAGGGACTGAGCCGCGAAGAGCTGACTAAACTCGCGGATTCCATCGCGCGACAGTTTGTTTGAGACGAATAGATCGAACAACTTTTCCGCTTGGCGGCGGGCACGCCGCCGCTTTGCGAGAAATTGAAGCAGGGAATTTCAGACCAATGGGCGAACCCACAACCGCTGGGGAATTCTCCCAGGACGAGGGCTGTCTGAAATCTTGAGCACAAGGCCGCGACCGGATAAACCGGCGCAGGGGGTTATTATTTATGGCGGCCGTAGCCTAGTTCGCGGCCAATCCTTTTTTTTCGTTGACCGCCATGTCGCTTTTTGATAAGCCCAACGACGAACACAGAAAAAACCAGCAACAATTCAAAAATAAAATGAAAAAAGCTCTGCTCATATCGCTTCTCGCAGCCGTCGCCGCCTGCGGCAGTGCCAACGCCGTCACCCTGTCGGAAAATGTCGATTCGACCACCATCACCAACGGGAACTCCGTCAGTTGTAACAACGGCGCGGTAAACAGGGACAATACCTATTTCCGGTCCTTCTCGTTTGCCAATTTCGGCATCACCGGGGACTTCTCTCTCACTTCGGTTACTTTTGCGATCGAGCAAGCCTCCGCTACCCTGCCGCTCACTGTCAGTATTTATACAGGGACCAGCGTAACCAATCTCGGCGCACTGGTTGCAAGCAGTACTTTCAACATCTCGGCCCAGAGTGACACCCTTTACACTCTCAATCTGAGCGGGGTGGTGCCTTTTAGTTCGGGTGGCCTCGTCATGAGCGTTTTTTCCCCCGACGGCACCGCGACCAACAGTTTATTCTTCATCGGCTCCAACGCAGCCGGCCAGACCGCACCGGGCTATATCCTCGCGCCGGACTGCGGTGTCACTACGCCTACAGATTTAGCCGCTATCGGTTTTCCCAATGACCACATCATCATGACCGTCACCGGCACCCAGGTGCCTGAGCCCGGCACATATGCCCTCCTCGGCGTAGGTGCCGTCCTGATGGGCAGCCTGGTGCGCCGCCGCAAACAGGTCGCCTAACAGCGCCTGCGAGCAGGGCTCGTAGAGTTTCATCTTTTCAAAAAGAGGCCCGCCGGGATAACTCCTGGCGGGCTCTTTTTTTGTTGGACGATGCGGACGACTTAGCCACCGCGATGAGCTGGTAAAATGCCCGGGTTGCCGAGCGAATCCGCGCCAAGAACGCACTCGAGCCTCAAACCCGCGCAGCGCGCGCTTCCCAGAGCGGCCCCAGCGGTATCCGACCCCACCTCGTCGCGCGACGACGTGCCTACTCACCAGCTCGCCAGAATACCTTCACGCGCGTATGCCTGGACCGGGCTCTTTGTGCGTCTCTGCCACTGCCGTGGGTGGTTGATTGCTTTCTGTCCCGGCCGGTGCTGGACATCGAAGATCGAGATGTTCTGGACGTGCCGGCGGGTGACCGTGGCGCTGGATTAGGCTTTTGACAGGCTGATAGGCGGATCCACGCAAGCTGGAAGCTCGCCCCACCGGACCTTAGAAGTTGCCCTGCAATCGGATCGAGACGTAGGGGGCGCCGCTTTCATGATGGTAACGGACTTCGGTGCGATGGTAATCGAAGACGCGATAGGGTACGTAGCCTGCCTCAGCGGTAAGGGTGAGTGAGGAGGTCAGTTTCCAATCCACCCCTCCCCCAGCCCGGATTTCTTCGTAGCTGAGCCAGGCGTTGTTCAGGCCGGGGTCGCCGACCGCGGCGCCGAAACGGTCAGCGGTGCGGAAGGTGTTAGCTTTGATATCAGCGCCGGCGAAGAGGGTGAGATGGGAGTCGAGCTCGTACTCGAGGCGGGGGGTGGGAAGGACGGCGTTGAGAACCCATTTCGGGGCAAATTTCCAACGCACGCCGCCGCCCGGGATGACGGGATATTTTTGCTGGATATTAAAGCCGATGCCGAGGACGAATTGCAGTTCGGGGCTGTAGATGTAGGTGCCGCCGAGGATGATGGGGATGTTGAATTGGTTGCCATCGAAGTGGTCGAAGGTGGTGCCGTAAAAGCCGGGCTGGGCTTCGAGGCGGACCAGGATGGAATCGGCCAACTGGGTGTCGAAGCCGACGACGGCGCTGATGGCCTGGAGAGTGTTGGGGAGTTGGGCGCCGCCATTTTCGTAGCCGAAGGAGTAGCGCTCAAACTGCGCGCCGGCCCGGATGATGCCGACTTTGATGCGCGGGGTGTAGACGAATTTGAGGTTGCTATAGAGTTCTTCGAAGTCGTTGACCCGGAAATTCTCGCGGGCCACCTCGGAGCCGCCGACGTAGGATTGCTCGACGGTGAGCTCGCCGGAGAGGCGGAAGGCCGGTGGGGTGGCGGCGGGCTCCGGGGCGGTGACCATGTCTTGGTCGCTGCCGGCCCAAGCGAGGGCGGGAAGAAGGAGGCTGGCGAGGAGTGAGAGTTTCATCGGGTGACGGTGTTTTTGAAAATGTTGACGGCTTTGGAGATATCCTTTTTCATCTGCCCCTCGGAGGCGAGGCGCTCGATCCCATGAAGCTCGCCTAACGACGACGCCGAGATGAAATCGCCGCGCCAGACGAGCGTGGCAGGGCGGCCACCGAGCTCGACGGGCCAAAGCTGGTAGAGGGTGAGGGCGGCGTAGTAGCCGCCGCTGGCGTAGTAGAGTCCATCGGCCGCCTGGAAGCCGCCGCCGGTGGTGGGCCGATTGTAGGAGGCGCCGAGAGTAAGCACGCCGTCGTCCTCGACCTGGAGAAGTTCCCAATAAAGATCGGGCCGGAGAGAACCGCGCGGGCCGAGCAAGCCGGTCGCCCCGAGGAAACCGGCGAACTGCTGCTGGACGGGGGGTTGTTGCCTAACGAGGGCAGTGAATTCCCGGGCGGGCTGGAGGGCGGGACCGCGATGGTCGTAAGGGGGCTGGGCGGCGGCTCCGCCGCGGACGAAATCCTGGGCGCGCTGGGCGAGGAGATTGCTCCAGAAAGCGGCGAAGGGTTGGCCAGTTTTCTGCGCTTCGGCGCGGCTGGTCTGCAATTCCGGCGACATCTTTTCGGTGGCGTCGCGGAGAGCCTGCACGGCGGAGTTGCCGGGCGGATTTTGCAGTTTCGAGAAATCAGCGGCGCTGGGCGAAGCGGGCAGATCGGAGTGGAGATAGACCTTGAGTTCGCGATGGGCGGTGGGGTCGAAGTGTTTCATGGCCTGGAGGATCTGGGTGGGCGGCTGCGGGAGGACGAAGCAGCTTTGCACGGAAAGATCGCGCGGGGTGTTCATGGGGGTGCCGGCGGCGGTTTTGATCTCGCCGTGAGCGAGCTGGGCGAGATCGACCTGGCCGAAGACGGAGAAGCGAGCCATCTCGCCGACCGGGTCGGCGAGGGCGACGGCGGGCAGGAGAAGGAGGAAGAGGACGGGTAATTTCATAGCGCAGTTCTAGTTTTCAATGGTTGGATCGGGTGTCAATGCGAGGTGGGGACGATTACGCGCGGCCGCGTTTACTGGTCGACCTGCACTTACACTTTCACTTGCACTTGCACTCTTCTATCGAGAAAGAGGCGTAGTGAAAGAGGAGGTGCCAGTGGGGCAGAACGCCGCTCACCTCCCGCCGGGCGATGAGCGAGCCGATTGTTTCCATTAATGGCCTAACGAAGAACTTCGGCGACGTGACCGCGGTGGACCAGCTCTCCCTGCGCATCGGGCGCGGAGAGATCTTCGGATTTCTGGGCGCGAATGGCGCGGGCAAAACGACTACGATGCGGATGCTCTGCGGCTTGCTCCGACCGAGCGGTGGGGAAGCGCGGATCGTGGGCGGGGATGTCTGGCGGGAGCGCTACGCGGTGCGGGCGCGCTTTGGCTACATGGCGCAGAAGTTCAGCCTTTACCCCGACCTGACGGTGCTGGAGAACCTGCGCTTTTTCGCCGGCGCCTACGGAGTGCCGCCGCGCCGGACGGAAGCGCGGATCGAGGCGCTCCTCGCGCAAACGGACCTGACCAAAAAGAAGCAGACGCCAGCGGGAAAATTGTCGGGCGGGATGCGGCAACTGCTCGCGCTGGGGTGCGCGCTGGTGCACGAGCCGCCTTTGGTTTTTCTCGACGAACCGACCTCGGGGCTCGATCCGGTGCATCGCCAGCAGATGTGGGATTTGCTCTACGACCTGGGCGACAGCGGGATCACGATTTTCGTGACCACGCATTACATGGACGAGGCGGAGCGCTGCACGGATGTGGGCTTTATCGATAACGGCCGGCTGCTGGCGAAAGCGTCGCCGCGCGCGCTGATGGAGACGTTCAAGGCCAAGCTGCTCGAACTCGACGTGACGCCGCTGATGCCGGCGCTGGTGAAGCTGCGGGAGGTAGCGGGCGTGCTCGGGGTGTCGCTGCGCAGCGGAAGTCTGCGTATCTATTCGGCGGAAGCGGAGAAGTTGCTCGCCGGCTGGGAGGCGCACTGGCCGTTCGCGGATTTGCAACTGCAAGGCCATCGCTGGGCGGCGCCGGATATGGAGGATGTCTTCACGGCTTACTCGCAGGGTTACGACTCGATGCTCATAAAGGCGGCACTGCCATGAGAGGGCGTTTCAGTTTTCAAGCGGTCGGGAGTGTGGCGAAGAAGGAGTTCATCCATATCTATCGCGACTGGCGTATTCTGGCTTTGCTCCTGGTTTTGCCGCCGGTCTTCACGCTCATTTTCGGGCATGCTTTTGAGAGCACTTCTTCGAGTGACGTGCCGGCGTTGCTCGAGAATATGGATCACTCGCCGCTGAGCGATGCCTTCGTGCAGGAGGTGCGCAAGGCGACCACTTTTAAATGGAAAGAGCGGCCGGCGGTCCCGGGCCAGCCGGATCTCCTTCGGGCCGGGGTGCGGGCGGCGTTGATCATTCCGCCGGGCTGGGGGGCCAGCTTGAAGAATGGCGATCCCCTGCCCCTTCCACTCTATCTCGATGGCTCGGATACGAACACAGCAAGCGAACTGGAAGGCCGGGTGCTGGAAAGCCTCGGGAATTTCCAGAAACAACAACGAGACGAAATGGTCGAGTCGTTGCCGGAAGGAGTCATCGATCTGGCGAAAAAGCTGCCGCTCGAGGTGCGGAAAGAGTTTGTCTCCTCGATGACGCAGTGGGACGTGAAAGCGCACATTCTTTATAACCCGGAAGAGCGCTTTATCGACTACGTGGTGCCGGGGGTGATCGGGATCATCCTGCAGTTACTCACGGTCACGCTGACCGCCTGCACGATTGCGCGCGAACGGGAGTCGGGCACGCTCTACCAGCTGATGGTGACGTCGCTGCGGCGGAACGAGATCGTGATCGGGAAGATGCTGCCTTACCTGGCCATCTCGATCGTGCTCATCCTCGTCGTGATGGTGGTGGCGGGGTGGCATTTTCACGTCGCCTTCCATCAACCGCTTGTCCTCGGGGTGATCTGCCTGCTCTTTCTCCTTTGCTCGTTAGGCCTGGGACTGCTCATCTCGACCTTCTCGCGCACGCAGACGCAGGCGATTCAGTTGTCGGTCTTTTTCTTGCTCCCGGTCTTTGTTTTGTCGGGAGCGTTTGCGCCGCTGGAGCAATTGCCGCGGGCCATTCGTTATCTGGCCGAATGTTTTCCGCTCACCCATTTTTGCCGCGCCTTTCGGCTGGTGAATTTGTACCGCGCGGAGATGGGATTTTACGCGAACGATCTGGTTTTTCTGCTGGTGGGAGCGGTGGTGACGTTTTTCGGCGCGGCGTTGCTGCTAAAGCGGATCCAGGAGTAGGAGGGTCTTGCCACCCTCGGGCTGTGGCTGGCTCCTGTAGACGCTTCGCTCTGCGAAGCGCGGGGGAAAGGGTGATTCGTGGGATTTGCCTATCCTTTTCCCGCAACTTTCGCGTCTCCCAGAGGGAGGCGTCTACAGGGTTAGCGGAAGGAGGCGCGGAAGGCCTTGATCGTGTCGATCGTTTCCTGGGTCATCTGTTTGCCGGCGAGGTAGCGATCGACCCCGCCGAGATAGCTGCGGAAAGGCGCGGAGACGAAGCCGAGCTGCCAGACAAGTGTCCCACCCTCGACCGGCCAGAGCTGAAAGAGATCGAGCGCCATGAAGTAGGTGTCCGTGGGATAGTAGACGCAATCAACCAATTGCCAGGAATCGGACGATTTGCGGGCCGCGAACACTCCGAGCTGCAGCGTGGTGTGGCCGCGAATTTGCGCCGTTTCCCAGTAGCCCACCGCTTCATCTGCGGTCGCGCCGCTGGCCGCCAAAGGCCGAGCGTTGAGAATCGGCGCGAAATGTTTGGTCGCCCCGGAGTCCAGCGTGCGCAGCCCGCGAAATTCGGAGCCCGGCGAAAGCTCCTGGTCGCCGCCGTAGGCCGCCACCGCCCCGATCCCGGCTTGGGCGAGGCGGTCGCTGCGGGCACGCAGGATTGCGCCCCAGACGTCGTTGGCCCGGGCTTCGCGGGCCTGAGGGGAAGCGGCGCTTTTCCCGGGAACGCCTTTGCGCAGGAGGGCGACTTCGGCCGCCGTGAGATGCAAATCGCCGGCCGGCGCGCCGGCAGCGATAGCGAAGGTGCGATCGAGAAGCCAGCGATCGTTCGCAAAGGTGGAGGCGAGCCGGAGGGTTTGAAACGCTTCCTGGGAGGCGCCCAATTTGTATTCGCGGAAGAGGCGAACATCCTTCGCGCCATGCTTGGTCGGATCCCAATGAAGCAACTTTTCGCCGACCGCGGCGACCGGCGCGGCCACGAAATAGCAGGCCTCCAGGGAAATGCCGCGCGCGAAATCTCCTTCCGGTCCGCGGTTGGTCAGGACCTCGCCGCCTTTCAGCTGAGCCAGGTCGGCCCCGGGAAAGTGGGAAACGCTTTTCAGCTCCTCGAGCGGGCCGCCCCAAGCAGGCGCGAGGCAGAGCCAGGCGGCCGCGAGCGCGCCGAGGCTTCGGCCTAACGATCGCGTCAGGATCATGCCGGGAGAGGAGCGCGGGTTAAAAGGCCGCCTTCAGTTCCAAGCGGATGAAGGGCGAAGGATCGGTCCGATAATTTTCGCCGGCGCGATGGAAGGCAAAATGCCGCTGGATCGAATAACCGGCGCCGAAATCGACCGTGAAGTTCGGGTTGAGCGCGTAAGCCACGCCGAGACCCGCGCGGTAGTCGTTAAAATCGACCTGCGCCCCGCGCAGTTTGGCCGGCTGGATTCCTTGGTTGCGATCGGTCCGGTAGGAGCCGCCGGCCAGTTCGCCCCCGATGTAGAGATCGAGATTTTTGCGCGGCGAGTAGACCAATTTCGGCTCCGGCAAAACGCCAAAAAATTTCACCTGGGGGCAAGGCATCCAGACGACGCCGGCGAGCGGGAGGACGGGCGAGCCGCCGCGGAGGAAAGCGGCGTAAGCGCCCGCGAAAAGGTAAAGCTTGTCGGGTTGGAGGACGAAGATTCGGCCGAGGGTGATGGGAATGTCGAAGGAAGAAATGTCGAAGTCGTTCTGGGTGTAAAAGCCCGGCCGGACCTGAATGAAAGCGGCCACATCCGACCCGCGCATGATGTCGATCCCGACGACGCCGGCGAGGGATTGGAGATGATTCGGCACGGGCGCGCTCGTGCTCCCGAAATCGAAGCGATCGTAAGCAAAACCGACGTGGACATAGAGGTCGCCGGAAAGGTGGACGCGATGGCCATATTCGAGCTCGTTCTGGATTTCTGCCTGCTTGCCGAAGCTGCCGCCGTGGTTGAGATCGCTCTCAAAAACATAGGCGCTTTCCAGTTTAAAAATGTTGAGCGGGACCGCTTCGGTTTCTGCACCGGGATGAGGCGGGGCGAAAGTGGCTTCGCCTTGCATGGAGGAGCCGGCCCAGGCGGGCGCAGCGAGGGAGAGGAAAAAGAACGCAACCAACGGAACGAATTTTTTCATAGAAGTGGGGATGTGTAGCCCAATCCCGCGCTGGGCACAAAGCGGATTTCACCATTTCGCGGAAAATCCGGCGCGAAGGGAGTTCGTTAGGGGAAACTGGGCGAGCCGGGCGCCGGCTGGTTCGCCAGCGGGGCGGGAGCTTCTTCGAGTCCGCGTTCCTGGCGATTTTCGGCGTCCTTCATCTCGCGGGACAATTTCTCGACCCGCTGCCGCATCACTTTACCCGCTTTAAATTTGACGGTCGCGCGCGGCGGGATGACGAAGCTGCTCCCGGGCTCGTTGGGATTGCGCCCGACTCGCGGCTTGGTCAGGCGCGGCTGGAAAACGCCGAAGTTTCTCAGCTCGACGGCGACATTGCGGGCGAGGCTGTTGGTGATTTCATCCAAAGTCCGTTGCACCACTTCGAAGACCTCGTGCTGGACCATTCCGGTTTGATTGCTGATCGCGACGACAATATCGCGTTTTGTGAGCTTGCTCATTCTTAAAAAGAATCGCAGCCCAGCGCCCAGTCGACCGGATAAAAGACAAAAATAACGTTCGGACGGTAAAAGCGTAACGAGTCTTAAAGAGCTAGAAACGAGGCTCTTGCCAAGATGACGCCTAGGTCCTCTCCGGTCTCCGCCCGAGCAGCCGACCGAGCGAATCGGCGAGCCCATGACGCGCGCTAAGCTCTTTTTTTGAGGCTTTCAGCTGGCCTTGCCGGAGCCCGATCTTGGTGAAAACGGCGTTCCAATCCAGTTCGAGCCGGCGAATTTCTTCGTGCGGCAGCTCACGCACGCCGCGCACCGAGGTGGCGCGCTGCAAGACGTTCAAGGTCTTGCCGGAAAGCTCCTCGGTGAGATCGAGTTTCTCGAAAACGTGTTCGCTTTCCTGAAGCAAAATGCTTCGCACTTCGGTGAACTGCCGCTCCTGCTCGACCGAGATGATCGGCTTGGATTTGTCGAGCCCGTAGCTGATGAAGCCATGCAATTTTTTCCAACTCTCGGCCTGCAAAGTGAGCAGGCGCAGCTCGGTCTCGAGTTCGGGATCTCTCATGATTTGGACGGCACACTGACCATCTCGAGAGTTTGGTCGAGCTTCTGCAAATTATC
Organism: Chthoniobacterales bacterium; assembly: GCA_965217815.1. Taxonomy (GTDB): domain Bacteria; phylum Verrucomicrobiota; class Verrucomicrobiia; order Chthoniobacterales; family UBA10450; genus Palsa-1392. The sequence goes on along the minus strand of CBDCJI010000002.1, from coordinate 911,342 downwards.
GATCAAGAGATGCGCCCACGGCCGGTCGACCGTCTGCACCTGGCTGATGATGCCTTCTTCAAAATAAAAACGGCCCTGGCGCCAGCGGAAAATCTCCGCGACCGCGGCTTCCCCTTCCAGCGTGCCATAAGCCGCGTGCCGGATCATGCCGTGCTGCAGGTAGATCTCGCTGTTCCCGCGCCCGGATTTGAACGTGAACCGGCCGCTCCGTTGGCCCAGGCAACTCATCTGCAGAATCTCGGGGGCGGAAAACTGATTAAGATTGCCGACGAGCGAATGGCAGGGATCGATGCCTTCGGCAGCCGTGCCCGAGCGAAGGCCCTGTCCCGAGACGAGGGCGCGCAATTGCCGCCCGAGCTGGCGGCTCGGCAGGTCCGCTTCGAGCAGGCGGATTTTCTGCTGTTCCGCTTCCACCCGGAGTTCGGTCGCGGACTGTTCCGAGACGAGGCAGAGAATTTCAAGCGAAGGAAAGTGCTGGCGAGCGTCGATCGCCTGCTCGAGCGCGATTGGCGGCTCGCCTTCCACGACGAAGAGATCGAAGCGTTCGCGCATTAATAGGCTGATGGCGTCAGAGAGATTGCGCACGATGCGATTCTCGACGCCTTCCAGGGCGTCGAAAAGCGCGAGCGCGGCATCCTGAAAAACCGGATCGGAATTGAGAGTCAGTAATCGTGTTTCCACCGTCGACCTGCGGGGGACAACCGGGAATTCGAAGCAGGAAGCTTGCCGCCGGGGGCGTGCCGGAGACCGCGGGGGCTATTTGCGCCAGGCCCGGCGCGGGGCCGGCGCCGCATAGTGGCCCGGCGCGATCTCGTGCGCGGTGCGAAAATGGACTTTGGCGAATTTGCGCAGCTCCTCCGGCCCGCGGCGCTCGACGATTTTGCGGGCCGCCTCCTTGATCGGCTCGGAAACGCCGCGGCCCAGGGTGAGTCCGGCGCGCTCCCCCTGACGCTGCAGCCAATCGATGAACGCTGCGCGCGCCAGAATCGAGGCGGCCGCGACGGCGAGATCGGATTCCGCTTTCGTCCGTTGCTCGAGGCGGATGTTTTTCCCATGCTCGAGCAACGCCTTCTCGATCACTCGTTCGTCGGCAAATTTATCGGAGAGTGCGCGCGGACAGTCGGGCCGCTTGACGAGCAGGTTCTCGATCACGCGGGCGTGGCCCCAACCGAGGAGGTTGTTGAGATTGCTGAATTTCTCGTAGAGCTGGTTATATTTTTCCGGCCCGATGAGGATGACCTCGAAGGCCACGCCGGGCGTTTCCCGGATCATTTGGGCGAGGTCGTGGATCTTCGCGTCGGAGCCGATGCGCTTGCTATCCTGGATGCCGTGCTCGAGAAATTGCCGCGCGATCGCGCGCTCGGTATAGACCCCGGCGATGACGAGCGGCCCAAAGAAATCGCCCTTCCCGCTTTCGTCGATCCCGAAATGCGGCTCGAACATTTCGGGCGAATGCACCTCCTCGTAGCCGAGGCGCGCTTCGCCCAGAATCTTCGGTTCCAGCTCGAAGCTAACGAAGTCTTCGATCCCCTTTCCTTGCAGCAGCACCTTGGGACCTTTCTCGTAAACGGCGACGCTCAGCTTGTTCTTTTGCGCGAAGAAAAGCGTGTAGGGTTTCGGCGCAAAAGCGAACCCGAGCTCGGCGATCAAGCGGCGCAGCGCCGCGGCCTGCTCCGGCGTGAGCGGCGCCGTGTAGGTGTGCAACGGAGGCACTAGGATCCCTTCCGCGCGGCGTTCGTCTGCTTGCGCACGAGCGAGATCATCACGCCCTGGACGCGCAACTCCTGCGCGGGCACGAGATCGGGATAGCGCGGATTTTCGGCCTTCAGATAAGGCCGGCCGCGCTCCGTCAGGTAACGTTTCAAAGTCGTCTCGCCATCGATCAACGCGGCCACGATATCGCCGCTTTTCGGTTCCGGCCGGTCTTCCAGAATCACGATATCCCCATCAAGAATGTGGGCGCCGATCATGGAATCGCCGCGCACGCGCAGGGCAAAAGTGCGGGCGCTGCGGGAAGCGTTGAGCGAATCGAGATCGAGGGCGACGTGGCCTTCGATATTCTCCTCGGAAAAGGTGGCCATGCCGGCGGGAATTTCGCCGTAGATCGGGATGTCGACCACGCGGGTTTTCGGTGCGGACGTGATCAGCGCCCGCGCCTTGCGGGCGTGCCGTTGGAGGAAGCCTTTGCGTTCGAGCACGGCCAGGTATTGCATCACCGACGTCTGGCTGGCGAAGCCGAAATGCTCCTGGATTTCGCGCGTGCTCGGGGTGAGACCGCGGGAACGCTGTTCGTTCTGAATGAACTGCAGAATATTTTTCTGCCCGGCCGTGAGCATTTGAACATGTTCGCAAAAGCATAGGGCGACGCAACCGGAAATGTGGGTTGTCACCGTCGTATCCAGGACCGCTCCATTTGAGTCGGTCACCGCCGTCACGTTGTTAATGTTCGTCCTCCTGTCGACGCCTTGCGTTCACTTGCCCGCTTTCACTTTGTCACCCCGAGCCGCGCAGACGGCAAGGGATCTCGCGCAAGGTCTCGGCGTTGTTTTTCAGAGAAAATGTACCCATCAGGGCAGCCGTGAGATCCCTCGGCGCGCTGCGCCAGCCTCGGGATGACAAGGGCCAAGCTTTTCGTGGGACGGCGTACACATATCTGGGAAGCCCGGGGTAGTTAACGCTTTCCCTATGATCGGACGCCACGCCCGCGTTTCGCAGAGCGAAACGTCTACAGGGACGCAAACTGCAAACGCTGTTCCTTGGTCCGCTCGAGCAACTTGGTCAGATACGAAATCGCATCCGCCGTTTCCAGCAAGGCGGCGAGGTCGTTAGGCGCGGACCTCTCCCAGTTCGCATCGAGCTGGCGCAGCCGCTCCATCTCCGCCGCATACGTAGCGCTCAAATCCGTCTCCAGTTTTGCCAACTTTTCCTCGAGTCGGGCTCGCTCCGGATGCAACATGGCCCGGGCCAAATTCCCCGTGGTGGCAGCGTTTTTTTGCAGCCAACTCTCCGCTTCTCGCAAGACCTTGCCGGTCTGCCAAAAAAGCTCCGCGACCTGCGCTGGCACCGGCCGGCCCGCGACCAGTTCGGCGCCTTCCAATTTGAGCAAATGCGGCAAGCGCAACTTCGGATCGGCCAGGACTCGGAAGGCTTCGTTCAACTCCGCGTTCGGGGGCGCGACCCGGCTCTGGGCAAAATATTTTTCCTTCAGCTTCTCCGCATCCAGCCAGGGCCGCCGCGCTTCCCCGAGAAGCGCGAAGTGGTCGATCATGCCGAGAAACTTTCGCCGCAGGAACAGTGCGCGACGGCGTTCGGATTGGTCACCTTGAAGCCGCCTTTCTGCAGATCGTCGCTGTAATCGAGGACCGACCCGCTGACGAAAAGCGCGCTCTTCGGATCGACCACCACGCGCACGCTGGCGGACTCGACCATGATGTCGCGATTGGCCGGGCCATCGACCAAATCCATTTTGTATTGCAGCCCGGAGCAACCGCCGCCGATCACGGCGACACGCAAGGCGCCGTGGGCGCGGCCCTGCTTTTGCAGGAGCGCGGTCAGCTTGCGCGAAGCGTCCTCAGTCACTTTGACCAGGCGTTCGTTGCCGATTTTGAATTTGATCTCGCCTTGGGGCGCTGGAGCGGTGGACACGCCGGAATTTACGCCGCTTCCAGGCAGGTTGCCAGATGCAGGCGCGCGATTTCCGCGACTTCGCCTAACGACCGGAGGTGCTGGAACTTTTCCCGGAGCATTTTGCTCGCGGGCATTCCCTTCGAGTAAGCCATGAGCCGGCCGCGCAGCGAGCGCATGGCCACATCTTCGTTGCCCCATTCGGCTACGGCCAATTCGCAATGCCGCTGGATCAGCGCCCACTTCTCCGCCGGCTCGGGCGGCGGGAGCAATTCGCCGGTGGCGAGGAAATGTTTCGTCTGCGCGAAAATCCAGGGCGAGCTCATCGCGGCGCGGCCGATCATGGCGCCGGCGATGCCGGTTTCGCGCTTTCGTTTCGCCACCTCGGCGGCGGTGAAAAGGTCGCCATTCCCGATCACCGGAATCGCGACGGCGTCCGCGACGGCGGCGATCACCTCCCAGTCGGCGGCGCCGGAATAACCTTGCGCGCGCGTCCGGCCATGCACCGCGAGCGCGGCGATGCCTAACGATTCGAGCTGTCGCGCGACCTGCGTGGCGTTGATCGAGGTCTCATCCCAGCCGGTGCGAATTTTCGCCGTCACCGGCAGCGGCGCGACCGCGCGCACGACCGCCTCCGTCACTTTGCCTAACAATGGGCAATCCTTGAGCAGCGCGGAGCCGCCGTTCTTGGACACCACCTTGTTGACCGGGCAGCCAAAATTCAGATCGATGAAATCCGGCCCGACCCAGTCGACCACCTGCCGCGCCGCTTCCGCCATGTGTTCCGGGTTCCCGCCGAAAAGCTGCACGCCGATCGGTCGCTCGATCGCGGGATCGAATTCGAGATAGCCGCGGGTGCGCTCGTTGCGCCGGAAGACGCCTTCCGAGGAGACAAATTCCGTCACCAGCACATCGGCGCCGCGCTCCTTGCAGAGCTGCCGGAAAATCAGGTCCGAGACCCCGGCCATGGGCGCGAGGTAGAGGGGGAATTGGGCGTTGCGAAACCAGGGAAGCATGGGTGTTAGGAAATGACGAAGCTCGAAGGACGGGTTTCAAATGACGAAGTTCGAATGACGAAGCCCGAAGGAATGCCCCAATGACGAATGACGAAACGCGCACCCCGCCTTCGGGCTTTGGGCTTCGGGTTTCCTTCGGATTTCGTCATTCGAGCTTCGTCATTCAAATCTCGTCATTAAACTCACCACTTCGTTCTGCACCGGCTCCAATTCGTCCAGATGCAAACCCGGGTCGGGGACAATGAAAACGTCGCCCGTTTTGACATGCTCGTAGATCAGGAGGCGCCCCTCTTCTTTCCTTTCGGTTTCGATCTGCTTGAGAATTTTCTTCCGTTCGAGCATGGCCGCGAGCACGTAGCAAGCGTTGGCGTTTTTTCCGTCCGCGGCGGCGACCAGACGCCGGAAAAGTTCCTCGGCGTTTTCCTTCGGCAACGGATCGGGCGGCGCCGCCGGGGGCGGCTCGAAGGTAGATCGCCAAAAGGAGAACGGTTGCAGGTTGTCGTTCCGCTGGTCCCACGCTTCCGCGCTCAAATCCTGGCGGCGAAAGCCGTCGCCTTCGCGCAGGAGGACGGTGTAAAATTCCTCGCCCTCCGCGAACGGCTGGCCGGTCACGGCGCACGCTTCGGCCCGATGCTGGATGGACCATTCTTCGGCCAGCGGATTCATGATGCGCGCAGCTTACGCCAAAGGAACGAGGGACGGAAGCTGGGAGCGTCGCGATTGGTCGCGCGCAAACGCAAGAGGTAGAGGCCGATGAGGAAAAAGAAGGCGTTCGGCAACCAGGCGGCCGCGGCCGGCGGGATGCGCTCTCCTTCCCCGAGCGCGAGACAAAGGTGGGTGAGAAAATTCATGGAAAAAACCAGCGCGATGGCCGCCGCCACGCTCGACAAAATCCCGCGCCGGGAGAAGCCGATGCCGAGCGGCGCCGCCATCACGGTCACGACCAGGCAGGCCCAGGGGAGCGCCCAGCGATATTGCAGTTGGGTGCGAAAAGGCGCGAGGAGCGCGTCGGGAAAATCGGAGTTGAGCCGAAGATATTCGTTCAGCTCGGTGATGCTGAGGAATTCCGGGCGGACGTTCGCGCTGGCCAGGCGATAGGGCGTCTCGCTCCAGCCTTTGATCGTTAGGCTCGGGTAAATTTTTTCGTCGGTGATGTTCCCGGCGTGGTCGTAGTTCACCACTTTGCTGTGATCGAAACGCCAGGCGCGCGTCGCCGAATCGTAGAACGCTTCGGTCACGAGATAGTTGCGAGTGATGTCTCCCGCGGCGTTTTGTTGCACCACCTGGACGCCGCCGAAGTCGCTCTTCTTCGGGCGAAAACGAGCGACGAACCAGGTGCGGTTGTCGGTCCGATTGCGGAAGACCTGACCATGAATAACCGGATCGCGGGAAGCGCCCCCGGTGTTGATTTCATCGAAGAAATTCTTGCGCGCTTCCTCGGCGTGCGGGGCGAGCGCGTAGTTCAGCGCGAAGGTGACGCCGGTGGTGAGGAGCCCGACGAGGAAGAGGGGCAAGACCACCCGGGTCACGCTCACTCCCGCGGTCAGCATGGAGACGATTTCATTCGAGCGCGACATCCGGCCGAGGGAAAAAAGAAGCGCCAGGAGGAGCGCGACCGGGAGGAGAATCACGAGGACCTGCGGAACTTGCCCGGCATAAAAACGCAGCGCGGCGAGCAGCGGCACATTCACGTCGAAGATCTGCGAGCTGTTGTCGCTGATGTCGAAGATGAGCCAGAGGGAGAGAAAACCGAAAATGCAATAGACGTAGGGCTGGAGGAAATTGCGCAGCAGATAGCGGTCGAGCAGTCTCATGGGAGAAGAAGAAATCCGAAGATCGAATGTCGCCGTAATGGATGCGCAGCAACGGCCAGGCCTTCAAATCCGAAGGAAATTCGAAGGTCCAACTGAGCAAAATCCCAAGAGCGTGTCATGAACTTTTGTGCCTCGATTGCCCCCGCAAGCGTACGGGAGGCGGTTGTAGCGTGCGCTGTCCTCAGCGCATTTCGCTTGGGTCCACCGATTTTCCGCTGGGGACAGCGGACGCTACAACGCCCCGCCGCTGGTTCAAAGTTCATGACACCCTTAAGCCTCTGGCGCGCGCGGGAGTGTTGAATATTCGGACTTTGCCATTTCGTGCTTGTTTCGGATTTCGATATTCGGATTTCGGATTTACCGCCTAAGCTCGCGGCGGCATGATTGCGCTGAAAGATTCTCTGGGGAGCGATTTTGTCGAGCGGGTGCGCGGAATTTTCGCGCCGGACGGCTCGCTCGCGCAGGCGCGCAATTTCGAATACCGGCCGCAGCAGCAGGAAATGGCGGCGGCGATCGCGCGCACGCTCGAGGAAGAACGGCATCTCGTGGTCGAGGCCGGCACCGGCGTGGGTAAATCGCTCGCTTACCTCGTGCCGGCCACGCTCTGGGCGATCGAGCAGAAGAAAAAAGCGATCGTCTCCACCCAGACGATCAATTTGCAGGAACAACTGCTGCACAAGGACATCCCCATCCTGAAAAAAATTCTGCCGGTCGAATTCGAGGCTGCGCTCATGAAAGGCCGGCAAAATTATCTCTGCCCGCGCCGGCTGGAGCGCGCCCTCCAGAGTGCGACCGAACTTTTCAGCACGACCGAGCAGGCCGATCTGGCGCGGCTGGCCGATTGGGCGCGCACCACCACGGACGGCACGCTGAGCGATCTGCCGCTCGAGCCGGACCCGAAAGTCTGGACCCAAGTCTGCAGCGAAGCGCACCTCTGCACGGCCAAAACTTGCGGGCAAAATCCGCGCTGTTTTTTCCAGCAAGCGCGCAAACGCATTCTCGCGGCCGACGTCGTGGTCATGAATCACACCCTCCTCTTCATGCTCCTGGGCGGCGCGGAAGAGCAGGAGGAACGCGAGGAAGGTTATCTTTTCCCTAACGACTTCCTCATTTTCGACGAAGCGCACACCCTCGAACAGGTGGCCTCGCGCCAGATCGGGATCGGGATTTCGCAATACGGATTGCGCGCCACGATTCAGCGGCTTTACAACGCCCGCACGAAGAAAGGCCTTTTCACGGTCACGCGCGACGCCGCCGGGGTCACGCTGGCGGCTGCGCTGGCCGAGGAAGTCGATCGGTTTTTCGACGCCATCGACGAGCGCGGGAACTTTCAGAAAGGCCGCGAATGCCGGGTGCGCGAGGCCGATTTCGTGGACGACCAAATCACCGGCCGCCTCGCCGGTTTGCAGGCGCGGATTATCGAAGGGATCCGCCAAACGGACGACGAATTTCTCAAGGCGGAGCTGCAGGAGCTCGGCCGCCGCATCCGCGACGCGCGGGAAGGGATCGCGATTTTCCTGCAACAAAGCGCGCCGGAATACGTTTACTGGATCGAGCGCACGGGCCGGGCGGCGCAAAATCTCACGCTTAATGCCGCGCCCATCGACGTCGCACCGGTTCTGCGCCGGATGCTTTTCCGCGATGGTTGCAGCAGCGTCATGACGAGCGCGACCCTCGCCGTCGGCCGGCCCGACCTGATGTATTTCCGCCGCCGCGTGGGAGCCGACGAAGCGGAGCCGCTCCAGCTCGGCAGCCCTTTCGATTTCCAGGAGCAGATGAAACTTTTCGTGGTGCGGAAGATGCCCGATCCGCGCGACCAGGCCTACGGCGCGGCCCTCGCGGAATGGGTCGCGCATTTTGTCGAAGACACCGAAGGCCGCGCCTTCGTCCTTTTCACCAGCTATCGCGCCATGCAACAACTGGCTGCGGAGATGGAGCCGTTTTTCGTTAGGCAAAAAATGAATCTGTTCGTGCAAGGGAAGGGCGCGCCCCGGAGCCAGTTGCTCGAACAATTCAAGACCACGCCGCGAAGCGTGCTTTTCGGGACGGATAGCTTCTGGATGGGCGTGGATGTTCCCGGCGAAGCGCTCTCCAACGTGATCATCACCCGGCTGCCTTTTGCGGTGCCGGATCACCCGCTCATCGAAGCGAAGCTGGAGCTGATCCAGGCGCGCGGCGGCGACGCCTTCACGGAATATTCCTTGCCGGAAGCGATCCTGAAATTGCGCCAGGGCGTGGGCCGGCTCATCCGCACGAAAAGCGACCGCGGCATCGTCGTCATTCTCGACAATCGCATCGTGACCAAAACCTACGGCCGCGCCTTTCTCAAAGCCCTCCCGGAGTGTCCGGTGAAAATTCTCTAAGAGGACGTCCAAAGTTGTCATCCCGAGCGCAGCGAGGGATCTCACGGCTTACCAGCGACCTACTTTCTCGGACAGCACAAGAGATTCCGTGAGATCCCTCGCCGCGCTCGGGACGACAAAATTGTGTGGGGTGAGGCATGCCTGGCGGCGGGCGGGCAAAAATATCTCGGCAGAGAGCCTCTTGAGCATCCTTCCGCTCCTCACTACCTTCGTAGCGTGAAAACTTTCGGGCTTGGCGTTTTGCTGATCGCTCTCGCCGCTTTCGCCGCTGGGATGGCGGTGGACCGTTATGCGCTTCCCACGCCGGCGGCGCGCGCATCCGCCCCGTTGCCAGCCGCGGCGTCGGTGGCCGCCGCGGCGCGGCTCCCGGGCGCTCCCCTGCTCGCGTCAAAATCCACCGCTCACGCCGTCCCGGCCGAAGCGGCCGAAGGCAACTCTTCTCCCGAAGCCGTCATCGCCGCGATCAAGAGCGCTCTCACCATTTCGTCCGATCGCCATGGTTACCTCGAGCTGAGCAAATTGATCGATCGCCTCGATCCCAGAAATGCCCGGCCCGTCATCGAAGCTCTCCAAGCCCTCCCGCAACAGCGCAAAAAAAACCTCCTCCTGACCATGCTTTTCTCGCGCTGGGCGGAAGCCGACCCCCAAGCCGCCGTCGCTTTCGCCCAAACCACCGGCACGACCCTGGAGCGAATCTCCACCGTCAGTGCCGCGGTCCGTTCCTGGGCGGAGAAAGATCCCCGCGGCGCCAAAGCCTGGGTCCTGCAACTCGCCCCCGGACAGGACCGCGAGCGCGGCTTGCAAGCCGTCGTCTCCGCGCTCTCCGAAAAAGATCCGGCCGGCGCCCTCGATCTTCTCCAATCGCTCCCCAACGCCAACGGCAGCCGCAACCTCTACTGGCCGATTTTTTCCAACTGGGCGAACAGCGATCCCGCCACCGCCGCCGCCCGCGCCCTGCAACTGCCCGCCGGCTCGAGCCGCGACAGCGCCGTGCAAATCGTCGCCTCGAGCTGGGCGGCGCAAAACGCCCGGGACGCCTTTACCTGGGCCGAAGCGCTCCCCACCAGCCAGGCGCGGACCAATGCAATGCAAGCCATTCTTGCCACTTGGGCCACGACCGACGCGCCCCAAGCCTCGGCCGCGCTGAATAATATCCCGGCCGGGGCGGGTCGCGATCAGGCCACGGCCAACATCGCGCAACGCTGGGGCCAAAACGATCCCACCGCCGCCCTCGCCTGGACGAAAACTCTGCCGGCCGGCGAGGCCCAGCGGCGCGCCATCCAGAGTGTCTTGAACAGTTGGGCGCAGAGCGAACCCACCGCCGCCGGCGACTACGTGGCCGCGCTTTCCCCGGGCCAGGCCCAGGATGATGCGGCCAAATCGATCGCCTATCAGTTGGCCAATTACGATCCCCGGTCCGCCGTCGCCTGGGCCGAAAAACTTCCCGAAGGGACCAGCCGGCAAAACGCCCTCGTTCCCATCATCTCGCAGTGGAGCCAGACGGAACCGGCCGCCGCGGCCGAGTTTGCCCTCCGCGAAAGCAGAGGCGAGGCTCAGCGCAATCTCCTCGACACCATTTCGCGCCAATGGGCCCAAGTCGATTCCGCGGGCGCTTTGGAGTGGGCGCAAAACCTCTCCCCCGGCACCCGCAACACCGTCCTCCCCAACATCATTTCCGCCGTGGCCGAGAACGACCCGCGCGCCGCCGCCCGCATGGCCAGCCAGCTTTCCGGCGATGCCCAGACGGCCGCCGTCAGCTCCATCGCCGCGCAATGGGTGGGGAGCGATCCGCAAGCCGCCGGGGCCTGGGCGGCCTCCTTCCCGGAAGGCGCGGCCCGGGGGCAGATTTTCCAAACGCTGGTCAATCGTTGGGCGCAAAGCGATCCGGCGGCCGCGGCCGGCTGGCTGGGATCGTTAGGCGGCGGAGCCTCGCGCGATCAGGCGGTGAGCGCTTTCACCGATCGGATCGCCGGCTCCGATCCGCAGGCCGCGGCGCAATGGGCGGCCACGATCGGCGAAGAATGGCTGCGCAACAGCCAGACCGAAACGGCCGCGCGCGCCTGGCTGAAAAGCGATCCACGCAACGCCTCCGCCTGGATTACAAATTCGTCGTTGCCCGACGACACGAAAAACCGGCTGCTCAATCCCAACGGGTAGCCGCTCGAAGTCCCCGGCGTATTAGCGAGGCTGGCCTTCGCAATGACGAAACCCGAATGACGAAGTCCGATTCAATGGCCAATTCCCAATCCGAAAGAAGGCCGAAAAGCGTGGCGCGTTGTCATCCCGAGGCAGGCGCAGCGCGCCGAGGGATCTCACGGATGCTCTGTTGGGTCCAGCTCCTCTGACCCGTCCGCCAAGACCTTGCGTGAGATCCCTCGCTGCGCTCGGGATGACAATATGTGAACGGGCCAGTGGATGTATGCCGCCGACCGGGTTCGACACTCAACACACACCTGGGAAAGGCGCGAGTGCTAAAGCGAACACCCCCCTCGCTGCGCAGCTAGGGGTCTCATCTCCCACGAAAACCTTGGCGCGTTGTCATCCCGAGGCTGGCGCAGCGCGCCGAGGGATCTCACGGTGGCTCTGCTGGGTCCAGCTTCTCTGACCCCTCCGCCGAGACCTTACGTGAGATCCCTCGCTGCGCTCGGGATGACAACTTTGAGAGGTGCGAGTGAAGACAGAGTGAAGACAAGGCGCCGGCAGGGTTTGAAGACTCAGGAACATGTTCTATTGAACATATTCCTGAGCGCGCTAATTTCCGGACGTGAAGCCCGATCCGGCCGCGGAATTTTCTCATCTGCTCGCTCTGCTCCATAAATGGGGCATCCACACTTTGGGCGAGTTGGCCGCCTTGGAACGCGCTCCCCTTGGCGCGCGCCTGGGCCCCGCCGTGCTCCGCCTCTGGGACCAGGCGAGCGGCAAGTCGACCCGCCTTTTACGACTGGTTCGGCCCCCGGAAACTTTCCTGGAAGAACTCGAGTTCGAGCATGAAATCGAAACCGCCGAGCCGCTTCTCTTTGTGCTGCGGCGCTTCCTCGAGCAGCTCGCGCGGCGTCTCGGCGTCCATTATCTGGTCGCGGCCGAGCTGACTTTCCGGCTCACTTTTGCCGACAAAACTTCCTCCCAGCATCGCTTCCAAATTCCCGATCCGACCAGCTCGGTGGAAATTTTATTCCGCCTCCTCCAGACCCATCTGGAAAATTTTCGCGCGGACCATCCGATCGTCGCCGTCTCCCTGGCCGTCCAGCCGGCTCAACCGGCCCGACAGCAATTCGATCTTTTCGCGACCCCGTTGCGTGATCCCAGCCGCCTGCACGAGACCCTCACCCGGCTCACGGGATTGTTAGGCGCGGAGCGGGTCGGGACGCCGGTCCGGGAAGATTCGCACCGGCCCGAGGCCTTTCATCTCGAGCCCTTTTCCTGGGTCTTGCCCGATTCGCCTAACGAATCGACCGCCCCGGCCGGCCCGGCCTTGCGCCGTTTCCGTCCCGCGATTCCCCTCCCGGCGGCGCTCGTCGCGCGCCAGGGACCTTATCGGGCTTCGGGTGATTGGTGGGATGCAAAAAGTTGGGCCCGCACCGAGTGGGACGCGCAGCTCGAAAGCGGCGCCCTCTGCCGCTGCCAGGAAGAGGCCGACGGCTGGAAAGTCGAGGGCGTTTACGACTGATGTCCTACGTCGAGCTGCACACTTCGAGCGCCTTTAGTTTCCTGCGCGGCGCCTCGTTTCCCGAGCAACTGGCGGAACGCGCCGCCGAGCTGGAGCTGCCCGCGGTCGCCCTTCTCGATCGCAACGGCGTCTACGGGGCCCAGCGTTTTTCCGTGGCCTGCCGCGAGCGCGGGGTGCGGCCGATCATCGGCGCCTGCCTCACGATGGCGGATGGGAGCGAGCTGCCGGTGCTGGTGGAAGATCGCACCGGCTACAAAAACCTTTGCGGACTCCTGACCCAGGCGCATCTGCGGAGCGAGAAAGGCAGTTGCCTGGTGCGCTGGGAAGAGCTGCCGGAATTTCGTGAAGGTTTGATCGCGCTGCTGGGTAGCGCACGCGTCTCGCGTGCTGGCGACGGCGTTTCGCTGTCGCGAACTTTGCTGAAATCTCCCGCGCTTCTCGGTCGTTCCACCGAACGGAAAAGTTCGTCGCGGTGGAACACCGCAACCAGCACACGAGACGTGTGCGCTACCCCGACGGCAGCAGACACGCGCCGGTTGCTCGAGGTCTTCGGGCGCGCACGAGTCTACGTCGAAATTCAGCGGCATCTCGTGAGGGGAGAAGAGCGGGTCAATCGCCAGCTGATCGATCTGGCCGAGTATCTGCGCCTGCCGCTCCTGGTCACGAACGGCGTCCAACATGCGACCTCGTTAGGCCGCGAAGTCCTCGACGTTTTTACCTGCATCCGCGAGCACACCCACCTCGATGCCGCGGGCACTCGCCTAACGATCAACGCCGAGCGTCACCTGAAGAGCGCCGCGGAAATGGAGGCGCTCTTTCGCGATCGGCCGGAGGCGCTCAGCAACACTTTGCGCCTGGCCGAGCGCCTCCAGTTTTCCCTCGAAAATATCGGCTACGATTTTCCCGCTTATCCGGTGCCGGACGGGCACGACATGAATTCCTTCCTCCGCACCATCGTCCTCTTCGGCGCGCAACAGCGTTACGCCGCAGTCAGCAAAAAAGTGCAGCGCCAACTCGAATTCGAACTGGCCCTCATCAGCAAGCTCGGGTTTTCCGGCTACTTCCTGATCGTCTGGGACATTGTGAATTTCTGCCGCGAACACGACATCATGGTGCAAGGCCGCGGGAGCGCGGCGAACAGCGCGGTCTGTTATTGCCTCGGCATCACTCCGGTCGATCCGGTGAGCAGTAACCTCGTCTTCGAGCGTTTCCTCAGCGAAGGTCGCAAAGGCTGGCCCGACATCGATCTCGATCTCCCGAGCGGCGCGCGCCGGGAAAGCGTCATCCAGGAAATTTATCGTCGCTACGGCAAACACGGCGCGGCCATGACGGCCAACGTCATCACCTACCGCGGGAAAAGCGCGGCCCGGGAGATCGGCAAGGCGCTCCATTTCGCGCCGAACATTCTCGAACGTTTCTCCCATCTTTTCGCGAGCGGCGATTTCCCCCACACCCTCGAGCTGCAGGCGCAAATCGAGCAGGCGGGTTTGCCTAACGAACATCCGCGCATGCCTGCGTTCGTGAGGCTGTATCGCGCCCTCTACGGCTTGCCCCGGCATCTCGGGCAGCACTCCGGAGGGATGATTATTTGCCAGGATAAACTCAGCTCTTTCGTCCCGCTGGAGAACGCTTCCATGCCCGGCCGGGTGGTCGCGCAATGGGACAAGGAGGATTGCGAGGACCTCGGGATCGTGAAGGTGGACTTGTTAGGCTTGGGCATGATGGCGGTGCTGCAGGACACTTTTACGCTCTGTCGCGAGCGCGGCCGGCCGCTCGATCTCGCGCATCTGCCGAAGGATGACGCGGCCACTTACGCGATGATGCAAAAAGCCGACACCATCGGGGTTTTCCAGATCGAGAGCCGGGCGCAGATGGCGACCTTGCCGCGGATGAAGCCAGCCTGCTTTTACGATGTCGTGATCGAGGTCGCGATCATTCGACCGGGGCCGATCCAGGGCGACATGGTGCATCCGTATCTGGCCCGGCGGGCGGGGAAGGAGCCGGTCACTTATTTCGACGAGCGTTTGCGCCCGGTCCTGGAGCGAACGTTAGGCGTGCCGCTGTTTCAGGAACAAATGCTCAAGATTTCCATGATCATGGCCGACTTCTCCGGCGCGGAAGCGGAAGAGCTGCGGCGGGCGATTAGCTTTCATCGTTCGCCCGAGCGGATGGAAAAAGTGAGCGTGAAATTGCGCGCCGGGATGGAGAAAAAAGGCGTCGCGCCGGAGGTCATCGTGAAGATCATCCAGGCGATCAGCTCCTTTGCGCTCTACGGATTTCCGGAATCGCACGCCATCAGCTTTGCCATTCTCGCCTACGGCAGCGCCTACCTGAAAGTGCATCGAGCGGCGGAGTTTTACGCCAGCTTGCTAAACAATCAGCCGATGGGTTTTTATGCCCCAGCCACGCTCGTAAAAGACGCGCAGCGGCATGGGCTTCGCCTCCGGCCGGTCTGCGTGGCGAGCTCGGACTGGCGCTGCCTGGTGGAAGCGGATGAGATGATTCGGCTGGGCTTCTGCGTGGTCAACGGCCTGCGCCAGGAACATGCGGAGGAACTCGTTAGGCAACGGCCTTTTCTTTCCCTGGCCGATTTTAAAAAGCGCGCCGGGCTCACGAAAGACGAGCTGCGCACCCTGGCGGAGATCGGCGCTTTGAATTGTTTCGCGGAACATCGGCGGGCGGCGCTTTGGGAAGTGGAGGAGACATTGCACGACGATTTGCTGGGGAGCGCACGCGCCTCGCGTGCTGGTGAGGGCGCCTCGCCCGCACGAACTTTTTCTCCGTCGGTCGCGTTCCCCGAAACTTTTCGGCGAGGCGCCGAAAAGGACACGCGAGGCGCGTGCGCTCCCCGGAAGGGCTCGCTCCGCTCGCCGCTCCCGCCGATGACGCTACCGGAACGGGTGCAGGCGGATTATGCCGGGATGAACCTCACGACCGGGCCGCACCCGATGCGGTTGTTGCGCGCGCACTTGCCTAACGTCTGGCCGGCGAGCGCGCTGGCCCAGGCCCGGCCGGGCGCGATCGTGCAGATCGCGGGGAATGTGATTTGCCGGCAGCGGCCGGGCACGGCCAAGGGTTTTGTGTTCGTTAGTCTGGAGGATGAGACGGGCGTGGCCAACGCGATCGTGACGCCGGATTTATTCGAAAAGATGCGGCTCGTGATTACGGAGGAGCCGTTTCTGATCATTGAGGGGATCGTCCAGAACACCGAGAGCGTGGTGCTCGTCAAAGCGTGGGACATTCGCGCCCTGGCCCACGAACGCCTAAGCGGAAGCGCCTCGCACGATTTTCGGTAACACAGGCATCTTGCTGCATCTTGCCGGTGGGTCCACCGGGCGTCCCGCCCGGTGAATCTCCGCGCTAGGGGCAGCCGCAGCCCGGCCCGCACCCTCCGACCGAGCCGACCGATGGGCCCATCGACCCGCCCGGGACATGCACGCCGTAGCCGCCGGAAATGACCCGCCTAACGGCTTCGCCCGTCTCCGGATCGACCCGGAGCGGCTCGTCCTTCATGCTTTGCTTCACTTCAAAACGGCGCGCCGGTTTCGCCGGATCGGTGGTCTCGTAAACGTAGGTCGGCATGATCGTTACTCCGAGGCGTGACGCTTGGGCGCTTCTTTCGGCGCGGCCATTTCTTCCTCGCAGGTTTCGCCCGACCCCATCCAGTCGGTGTGGAAAACGCCCGGCTTATCGACCCGCTCGTAAGTATGCGCCCCGAAGAAATCGCGCTGCGCCTGGAGCAGATTAGCCGGCAAGCGCGCCTGCCGATAGCTGTCGTAATATGCGAGCGAAGCGCTGAACGCCGGTACCGCCACGCCTTGTTCGATAGCCGTCGCAACCGCGCTGCGCCAGTGCGGCTGCGTCTTCGCGATGATCTCCGTGAAGTAGGGATCGAGGAGTAAATTCTTGAGCGCCGGATCGCGCGCATAGGCTTCCACGATGCGGTTGAGAAACTTCGCGCGGATGATACAACCGCCCCGCCAAATGGTGGCGATGTCGCCGAAGTTCAGGTTCCAGGAAAATTCCTGGCTGGCCGCGCCTAACAATTCCATGCCCTGCGCGTAGGAAACGATCTTGGAGGCGTAAAGCGCGTCGCGCACCGCCGCGATCAGCTCGTCCCGCGCGCCGCTGAATTTTTCCACCTTCGGCGCGGGCAAGAGCTTGGCCGCTGCGACCCGATCGTCCTTCAGGGAAGAGATGACCCGCGCTTCGACCGCGGCGTTGATCGTGGAGATGACCACCGATTGCTTGATGGCCGACTGCAGCGTCCAGATGCCGGTGCCTTTCTGGCCCGCTTTGTCGAGGATGACGTCGACCATCGCCTTTCCCGTGGCCGGATCTTTTTTCCGGAAAATCTGCGCGGTGATGTCGATCAGGTAGCTATCGAGATCGCCCCGATTCCACTCCGCAAAAGTATCGGCCATCTCATCCGTCGTTAGGCCAAGAACATGCTCCAAAATAGCGTAGGCCTCGCAGATCAACTGCATGTCGCCGTACTCGATGCCGTTGTGCACCATCTTGACGTAATGACCGGCGCCGTTCGGCCCCATGTAGCGGCAGCAGGGCTCGCCATCGACCTGCGCGGCGATCTTGCGGAAAATCGGTGCGATCATTTCCCACGATTCGCGCGAACCGCCCGGCATCAGGGACGGGCCTTTGAGCGCGCCTTCTTCCCCGCCGGAAACGCCGCAGCCGACGAAGTGAATCCCTTTGCTTTCGAGTTCCTGGCAGCGGCGCTGGGTGTCGGTGAAAAGCGAATTACCGCCGTCGATGATGACGTCGCCCTTTTCCAGCAGCGGGACGAGCTGCCCGATGACGGCGTCGACCGGCGCGCCGGCCTTGACCATGATCATCGCTTTGCGCGGGCGGGAGAGGGCGCCGACAAATTCTTCCATCGTTCGGGTCGGCTGAATATTTTTCCCGGCGCCCCGGCCGGCGGCGAACTTATCGGTCACCGCGGTGGTGCGGTTGAAGACGGCAACGGTGAAGCCTTTCGACTCCATGTTGAGGACGAGGTTTTCGCCCATGACGGCGAGGCCGATGAGGCCAATATCACATTGATTCGTTTTCATTTTGGGTATCTCCTGATGGGACCGCGAAGCGGCGAGGCCGAAACTTTATGGCTTCCTTGAAGCCAATGCCAATTTGGAAATCGCACATTCTAATTACGACCGCGCCGCTGCCCTTCCCTTCGGGTGATTGGAGCGAGTCAGCCGGCGCGATCGTCGACTTCTGGGGCGTGGTGCGAGGGCTCGAAGCTGGCCGGGAAATCTCCGGGATCGAGTACGAAACCCATCAGAGCATGGCGCAACATCAGTTGGAAACGATCGCGGCCGAGGCGCGGGCCGAGTTTTCCCTCGAGGAAATTATCCTGCAGCATCGCATCGGCCTCGTGCGGGCGGGGGAAGCATCGCTTTTTCTACGCGTCTCGAGCGGGCATCGGGCGGCCGCTTTCGCGGCCAGCCAATGGATCATCACCGAGCTGAAAAAAAGAGTGCCGATCTGGAAGCGGCCGCTTTTCGTTAGGCCAGAAGAGGCTGCGACCGTGAGGCCGCCGGTGGTCGCGCCATGAACTGGGCTAATCGTCTGACGCTCGGCCGTCTCGCCCTCACGGTCCTCTTCGTCATCGCGCTCACTTCCAGTTGGAGTTACGCCCGCACGGCGGCGCTCATCCTCTTCTCGCTCGCCAGCGTGACCGATTATTTCGATGGCGAAATCGCCCGGCGCTACGGGATTATCACGAAATTCGGCAAGCTCATGGATCCGCTCGTGGACAAGGTGATGATGGCCGCGGCCTTCATCTGCCTGGTGCCGCTCGGAGCCGTCCCCGCCTGGGTGGCGACGATCGTGGTGGCGCGCGATTTTCTCATCACCGGGCTGCGCCTGCTCGCCTCGGCGGAAGGAGTGGTTTTGCCCGCGGAGCGAATGGGAAAACATAAAACCTCCTGGCAGATCGCGACGGTCGCTTTCTTCCTCGTCCTGCTCGCCGCGGCCGAAGTGCGGCCGGGCACGAGCGAGGCGCACTGGTGGGAGCAAGCCTGGCATTATGGCGGCGACCTTCTCCTCTGGATCACCATCGGCCTAACGATCTACTCCGGGCTGGGCTACTTCTGGCGCCATCGCGCCCTCGTCCTCCCGGCCGACGCCCGCGCCTAACGAAGCGCGGTCTCTTCCTCGGCGACGAGGCGGAGGTAATCCTGGTATTCGCCGCGCGGGCGCAGATCGATCAGGCGATGCAATTGCGCCTGATCGATAAAGCCGGCGCGGAGCGCTACTTCTTCGAGGCAGGCCACTTTCAGACCCTGCCGATGCTCGATCGTGGCGATGTAGTTAGCGGCTTCGAGCAGGCTCGTCTGGGTGCCGGTGTCGAGCCAGGCCATGCCCCGGCCGAGCAGACGCACGTGGAGCGATTCCTCGCGCAGATAGCGCAAATTGAGGTCGGTAATTTCCAGCTCGCCGCGGGCCGAGGGTTGCAAATTGCGGCAGTACTCGACCACGTGCCGATCGTAAACGTAGAGACCGGGCACGGCATAATGGCTCTTCGGTTGCGCGGGCTTCTCCTCCAGGCTGAGGACCCGCCCGTCCGGCGAAAATTCGACCACGCCGTAGCGCTCCGGGTCCCGCACCTGGTAGCCAAAAATGCAGGCGCCGCTCTCGAAGGCGAGCGCTTCGCGAAAGAAGTCGAGTTTGCCGTAGAAAATGTTGTCGCCCAAAATCAGGGCCGCGCCGTCGTCGCCGACAAAATCCGCGCCGATCAGAAAGGCCTGGGCGATGCCTTTCGGCTCCGCTTGCTCGGCGTATTCCAGGCGAATGCCAAGCTGCGAGCCGTCCCCCAAAAAGTCGCGCAGCATCGGTATATCTTTCGGGGTGGAGATGACGAGAATTTCGCGCAGGCCGCCGAGCATGAGGGTGGCGAGCGGATAACAAATCATCGGCTTGTCGTAAACCGGCAGCAGTTGTTTGCAGACGATCTTGGTGAGTGGGTAGAGCCGGGTGCCGGCGCCGCCGGCGAGGAGGATTGCTTTCTTTTTCATGCGCAAATTAACTTACCGTGCCGCTCCAACCGCGCAGCTGATCCGTCCATTCCTGCCAAAATTTTTCCCGCCGAGCCAAACCCAATCGTCCCAAAAGACCGGTTGGCTGTTCGAGCAAAAAAGTCCCGGGCGCCTGCCTAACGAGTCGGGAATCGAAGACCCGGCCGCCCGCGACCGAGCGAAGCGCTTCTTTGAGGGCGTTCCGGGGCAAGCTGGGCCGCGCTTCGACCGCCGCGCTCAGGGAAAGCGGGAGCAACTTGCGCAGCAAGAGCGCGCCGACGAGGGCACGCGAGCTGGTCGCGTGGAGGTGCGAAATTTTCGCGCGCGCGAGCAACTTGCGCAGGATGAGGGCGGAGCGCGCCTGCTCGAGAAAGAGCGCGCCCGGAACCCGGCCTAACGAACCCGCGTGTTCCGCTTCGAGGGCGCGGGCGAGAGCGCGCTCCTGTTGCCATTCCGCTTCCAGGACGATGGCGTCGGGCAAAAATTCCCAGGAGAGAGCAAGCTCACCCTGTGGGAGCGGCTCGTCGGAAAGCCGGCAGACGAAAACGCGCACCGGCATTTCCCGTGCGCGCAATTGCTCCAACTCCCGGGCCAGATTCCGCAGGTCCGGGTGCGGCCACTGGTCGATCAAATAACCGACCGACGCGATCGGCGCGGCCGGGGCGGGCTTTCCGCCTAACGACGAGCTGCGCAGCAGTTGTTCGAGTGGTTCGACGGTCGTTTCGACCTGGAAATTTCGCTCAATCCGCTGGCGCCCAGCCGCGCCAAACTGGGCTCGCAAAGGCGCGTCGCGCAGCAGCTTTTCCAACGCATCGGCCAGGGCCAACGGTTGCGCGGGCAGGACCAAAAACCCGGTCTCGCCCTCGACGACCGACTCGGGAATACCGGCCACCGTGGTCGAGACGACCGGCCGGCCCGAAGCCATCGCCTCGAGAATGACGGTGGGGAAAACATCGCTCGCGCCCGCCCCATCCACGATCGAAGGCAGGACGAAAAGGTCGCATTCCCGGAGCCGGGAAAAAACTTCCTCCTGCGAGCGCGGGCCGGCCAGAGTGACGCAGCCGCGCAACTGCAACGCCTCGATCTGCTGCGCGAGCGCCTCCCGCAACGGACCGTCGCCGACGATTTCGCAGCGGAAATTCGCGCCGCGGCGGACCAGCTCCGCGCAGGCTTCGAGGAGATGGTTGAAACCTTTGAACTCGACGAGGCGGCCGACGCTGAGGAGGCGGACCGGTTCGTTAGGCTGAAAGAGGGCGGGCGCGGGGAAATTCTCCAGGTCCATCCCGTTATAGACACGGTGGATTTTCGCGGCCGCGTCGGGACAGCGCTCCCGCAGCAGCGCGCTGCTGAAGTCGGTTTCGGCAGCGACAAAATCCGCTTCCGCGCAAATCTCCCGGAGCAACTCGACGCTCCCGAGGTCGACCATGAAATCCTGCCCGTGCGCGGTCACGCTGAAGGGAATGCCCGAGATCGCCTTGAGGAAAAGCGCGGTCTGGGCGGCGCGATTGGCAAAGTGAACATGAAAATGATCGACGCCATGCCGCGCGAAAAGATCGGCGAAATAAAGCGCGTTGCGCGCCCGCAACCCCGCCTTGGCCGGCGCGCCGTAGCGCTGATCGTGCCGCGCGACGAGCGCGACCGGCCAGGTGCCGTTGGCTTTGGCCCGGCGCTCGCCGATTTTCAGAATCTCCTGGGGCGGCGCGTAGTAAATCGGCGCCTGCAAGCGGCCGGCATGCTCATGGCGCAGACTCGTCTGCGGCGGATGGATGGAGCCGATCTCAAAGGACCAGCCGCGGCGTTCCAGCGCGAGCATTTCCGTGTCGCAGAAAGTCTGCGAGATGACCGGATAGCGCGAATAAAGGTAAGCGAGGTGCACGATGGGAAATCCGAAGCCCGAAATCCGAAGCCCGAAAGTTTAGCCGGGCGGCGCCGCGATGCTGCCGCGCCCGCTGCGCGCTAGGCGAGATCGAAGTTCTTGCCCGGATCCATCTCGTAATCGAGCGCGAGGTAATCGGAGGTGTTCGGCTTGATGATTTCCTCGACGAATTTGATGTAGATCGGATCCTCGCGAAAGATCGCCTGTTTATCCATCGACTCGAAATCGATCGCGATGAAAAAGGGCCAGGGCACCTTGGCCTCGACGCGCTTGCCGCATTTGATGCTGAGGACTTCGTCGATCTTGAGCAGTTGCATGCGCGCGTTCATCATCATCTCTTCCGTGTCTTCCGGCCTGACCCCGGGCTTCAGCTTGTAAAGACCGATATGATGAACCATGCGGCTTAGCTATTAGGCGTGGCGGAAGGCGCGTGCAAGCAGGAAACCCGCGCGGCCGGGGACGCCTAATTTTTCCAGTCGAGCGCCCCTTTTTTCAGGGCGTAAACGTAACCGACCATGAGGATGGAAACGAATCCGAGCATGCTCCAGAGAATGACGTGGCTCTGCCCGATCGCTTCCCGATAAACCACCGCCCACGGATACATGAAGACGATCTCGAGATCGAAAAGGATGAAGAGCATGGCCACGAGATAGAACTTCACGCTGAAGCGCGGCTGCGCCTCGCCTTGCGCCACCATCCCGCACTCGTAGGCGGAATCTTTGGTGCGCGTGCGGACGCCGCTTTTGCCCAGGAGCACGCTCACGACGAGCGCGCCGACGGCGAAACCGACCGCCACGACGATCTGCAGAAGGATGGGGATGTAGTCGCGGATCATGTTGGGAAATCTTTCCGGTCTCGACCCGGATATCGAAAATCAGCGACCCGCTGGAGTCGGCAGATGCGGGGCCGGGGGGATCAAAGCCTTGGCCAGGGCGGAGGGGAGACCTTTGTATTTCTTGCCGGTCTTCTTCACCATCCCGCGCGCGACCAGATTTTGCAGCTTTTCGTAGGCGCGCAGGCGAAGCATTTCCTCGCCCCCGCTGGCGGCGTTTCGGGCCCGCAGATTCTCATGCAGGATCTCAAAGAGTTGTTTGAACTCGAAGGAGTTGCGTCGGGAGAGCACCGCCACCAGTTCTTCGGTAACGAGATCCGGCACACGGCGTGAGAATGCGTTCTTTTTTAGGATGGCCATAGCGCGCAGACGATAACATATTTCGGCTGGGTCGCAGTAGTTTTCTTGCGGCTTTTCAGGGGGTAATTTCCGTCGGGAAGCGAGACGAGAAGTCTCTCCCAGAAGCTATCTATTTACGGGACGGTTGGAGTCGGCATCGCCGCCGGAATGCTCGCGGCCGGCGGGCCGGAGCGGCCGCTTTCGACTCGGGCCAGAAGTGAAAATAGGAGGCGGCCAGGGCCACCGCCAATCCCCCCGTCGCTTCGCGAAAAGCGATCGGCCCGATCGATTCGCTGAGGTAACCGTTGCCCGTGTAGTGTTGCGACATGACGATCGGTGAAAGATGTTTCGTGATCGCCTCGATGGGCGGCAGTTTCGCGGCGTCGATCTTATTTCCCAGAGCGGGATAAATCGTCGCACTGAGCAAGAGCAGCGGCCGCAGCGCCGTATCCGCCCGCTCCAGGAGCAAGCGCGGGTCGAGGTAATGGAAGCCCGCATCTCCCGCCGGAACCCGAGCGACCGCTTCCCGAAAAGGCGCGCTCTTTTCCAACTCGTTCCCGGCGGAAATTTTTCCGGCCATCTGCGTTTCCACGGTCGTGGCATCCGATCCCGCGACCAGCCGTTGCGGAGAGAGGGCCAGGGTCGGACGGAGCGGCACGAAGCCGCCAAAACCGGGCAAGCTATAATAGACGACGCCGTCGCGTTCGGTCTGCGTCCAGCTCGCGCCGGCCAGTGGCACGGAGGTGAGCGCGTCGACGATTTTGCGAGCGCGGACCGCGTCTTTCACTGGCAGAGTGGCGGAAAGATTCGGCCAACGCGTCTCTGGCGGCCAGTCACCGACCAAGTCCATTTCCCCGGCAAACGCCTCCGCCAAGTCCTGCTCGGTGATCCCGTCCCGCGCGAAGGCGCTGCGAGTCCACTGATTGATCGGTAGTTGCCACAGATTGGAAAACTGGGTGAGCGAGGCAGAATAAAAGAAGGTGTTAGTCGTCGCGGCGGCGAGCGCGGGGCGGGTCAGCTTCACCGGCGGGCTCTGGCGCGGCATCTCCACGAAGATGGTTTCGCTCATCTTGCCGCCCGCGAATCCGAAAGTGCTGCTCATGCTCTCCATGCTCTGCATCGACTTCAGTTGAAAGAGTGAGTTCGAGCCCGATTGGCCCGTCATCGCCAGCAAAGGCGCCAGCTTTTCCATAAAAGGACGAATCGCGATAAAGAAGCGGGCGGCGTAGTCGTCGCCGAAGTGCTCCTGCGCAGACTTAAAATGCGCGTCGTCTTGCAAAGAGCCGGCGGTTTTTCCCGCGCGCCGGTCAGCCCGGTCGAGCAAGGCCTGGAGCGCGGCGAGATCGTTCGAAGCAAAATACCACTCGCGATCGTAAACCCTCGCGAAGGTGAAATGAGCAAGCTTCACCGTCTCGATCTGGTGCCCCTCGTAAGTCAACGTCGCGCGTTTTGCCTCCCCGCGCTGGGCCAGCCAGGGAGCTTCGCGCGCTTCGATAAAACTCCGCGCCCGCCCGCTCCCGCCTTCGAAATGAAAGCCGCCGATCACCTTCGGCTCGTTCTGTTCGAGCGAAGTGAGCGCGAGAAATCCATTGGTCGGGCGGAGCCGCAAGAATTCCGCGAACGTCTCATGGCCCCGCTTATTTTCCGGCAATTGCCCGAGCGGCTTCTCCAACCAGGCCTGCACCGCCGGCTCGCGCCAGAGCGCGTAAAGATCGCTCGCGTGCCATTGCTCCCGGGTGCGGTTGAAATCGGGCGCCTCCGCCAGGGCCAGAGTCGTGCCGGGCAAAAGTTCGGCCACCGCGACCTGGCGATGAGCCTGCTGCACGCGCAACGCCCCCCAAAGAAGCAGCGCGACGAGGAGCGCGCCGGCGACCACGGCGAGGAACTTTTTCATCGCGAAACCTCGCATTGATTCGCCACCTCGCGAGCCGCTAAGCGCTCGACTTTTTCCTTCGATCGACGATCTCACTCCATGCAGGCATCCGCTGGCTCCCGGCTTCACCTCGGTCCTTTCGAGGAGCGCGCCGTCATCGCGGCCGCCCAGGAAGCGCTCGCCGATTGCGGCGGCCAACCGAGCTGCGGTTTCCTTTTCGTCTCCTCCGATTGGCTTCCGCAGATCGAGGAAACCCTCGATCTCGTCCGGCTGCACGGGCATACCCCTTTGCTCGTGGGCACGATCGGCGCCGGCCTCATCGGTCGCCAAAAAGAAGCGGAGGGCGCTTCCGGGATGTCGCTCCTTCTCGTTAGGCTGCCCGAGACCACCCTCACCCCGGTGCTCATTTCCGCCGCGCAAATCGAAGCCTCGACCGGCCCGGCCTATTGGCACAGCCAGACCGGCCTCGCCTCCGCCGACGTCGACGCCTGGATCATTCTGGCCAACCCTTTCACGCCCGAGCTGGAGCAGTGGCTGGCGGAATGGAACGTCGCCTATCCGCAGGCCCCGAGCATTGGCGGTCTCTCCAGCGGCGGCCGCGAGCCCGGCGAGCACGCGCTTCTCCTCGATGGCCAGGCCACGGACGCCGCCGTCCTCGCCCTCGCCCTGCGGGGTCGCAATCTCAGCACCATCGTCAGCCAGGGATGCAAGCCGGTGGGCGAACCTTTTACGATCACGCGGGCGGAGGAAAATCTTGTTTTCGAAATGGGTTCGCGGCCCGCTTATCAGGTGCTGAGCGAAACTTTCAACGCCTTGTCGGCCGACGAAAAAGAGCGCGCCCGCGGCAACCTCTTCGCCGGCCTAGCCGCCTCCGAGTATGTGGCCGACCTGAAGCGCGGCGATTTCCTCGTCCGCAATCTCCTCGGGGCCGACCCCGACACCGGCGCCGTCGCGATCGGCGCGCGCGCGCGCACCGGGCAGACGCTGCAATACCAGCTGCGCGACAAAATCACCGCGCACGCCGACCTCGTCGAGCTGGCGCAACGGAGCAGCCCCGGCCACGGCGCGCCTTTCGCGTCCCTGGTTTTTTCCTGTAACGGACGCGGGCAGCGCTTCTTCGAAGTGCCGGATCACGATGCGGCCACCCTCGCGGAAATTTTCGGACCGG
This sequence comes from Chthoniobacterales bacterium, assembly GCA_965217815.1. Taxonomy (GTDB): domain Bacteria; phylum Verrucomicrobiota; class Verrucomicrobiia; order Chthoniobacterales; family UBA10450; genus Palsa-1392. The sequence continues at coordinate 885,736 of CBDCJI010000002.1, read as the reverse complement.
TCCCGAGCGCGGGTTTTTTCTGTAATGGCGAGATCGGCCCGATTGGGCATGCCAGTTACCTGCACGGCTACACCGCCTCGGTCGCGCTTTTCTGCCAATAGCGCGAGGAAGCTAGCCACGCGCCCTGCCCTGTAGACGCCTCCCTCTGGGAGGCGCGAGAGCGGTCAGGCGAAAACCAGTACTCCTCGCGCTGCAACCAGGTGTTTCGTATCCCACGAAACGCTTGGCTCTTGTCATCCCGAGGCTGGCGCAGCGCGCCGAGGGATCTCACGGTGGCTCTGTCAGGGTCCATCCTCTCTGGACCCGTCCGCCAAGACCTTACGTGAGATCCCTCGCCGTTTGAAAGCCCGGCCTCGCCCGCTTCGCGGCCTGCGTTACGGCCGCGGGCTCGGGATGACAACATGAGAGCGGGGCCAATAAACACAGAGACGCCGGCCGAGGTTCGAAGCTCAACAGACACCTGGGAAACGCGCGAGTGGTCAGGCAAAAGCGAGCAGCCCCCGCGCTTCGCAGAGCGAAGCGTCTACAGGCACCTCGTTAGGCGCGGGGATGAAACTTGTGATGCACCGCTTTCAGCCGCTGTTGATCGACGTGCGTGTATATCTGCGTGGTCGCGATGTCGGCGTGCCCGAGCATTTCCTGGATGATGCGCAGGTCGGCTCCATTGCTCAATAAATGCGTCGCGAAACTGTGCCGGAGCAGGTGCGGGTAAACATTCGTCTCCAAACCCGAACGCCGCGCCACCGCCTTGACGATCTGCCAGATGCGCACAGTCGTTAGTCTGGACCCGCGCACGGAGAGAAAAACTTCGCTCCCAGTCTTCGCCCTAACGAGTCGCGGGCGCTCCCCTTGCAGATAAAGAGCGAGCGCGGCGCAGGCTTTTTTTCCCACCGGCACGAGCCGCGTCTTGTTCCCCTTCCCCGTCACCCGCACCACGCCTTCTTCCAGATTCAGGTTTTCCAACTTCACCCCGGCCAGCTCGGAAATGCGCAGCCCGCTCGCGTAAAGCAGCTCCAGCATGGCGCGGTCGCGCAACCCGAGCGGCGCCTTCGTGTCGACACTTTCGAGCATCTGTTCGACCTGCAGCTCGTTCAAAGTCTCCGGCAGATACCGCTCGATCCGCGGCAAGGTCAGCGACTCGGTCGGGTCGCGCTCGACCAGGCCCCGCGCGCTCGCGAAACGGAAAAAAATCTTGAGCGCGACCACGATCAATTTGATCGACGAAGCCGCCAGGCCGCCCCGTTTTCGCTCGGCCAGATATTCGCTGATGAGGGGCAGCCCCACCTCCCGGGCTTGCGCGATTTTCTTCCGTTGCGCACACCAGCGGGCGAATTCGCCTAACGAACGCTCGGTCGAGAGCTGATAGTTTTCCGAGAGACCGCGCTCGACCGCGAGATAGCGGATGAACGCGTCGATCTCGTTTTCCATGCTCGCGCAAGCTTCCCGCTGCCTGCCCCCATGCAAGCGGGAAGCTCGCCCTCCCGCCCTGGAGGGCGGAGCTCCGCGACGCCGGCTCCGCCCGGACCCAACGCGCGCCCTCCTGCCCCAGCCCCGGATTCGCAGAGCTCATCCCTCCAGGCGGAGCGTCGCCGCAGGAGAACTCGGCGCTCCCCCCGCGTTGACAAAGGGGAGGCGGACTCGATTGTTTCTACGACATGAGCCTCGATTTAAATTCGCTCCTCCAGGAATGGCCGCACGAGAACGGCACCATCAAAGTCCGCAAAGTGCCGGGCCTGGACGGACGCGAGAAATTGCAGTTACGGATCGATCTCGGCCTCCTCCAGATGGAATTGGAAGGCCGCCCCGACGGCCAGCGCCCGCATAACTGCGAGTCGCTCCTGGCTTATCATCAACGCCGCGCCGCCCGCGCCGATGAGCGGGGCGACGATTACGAACTCAGCCCCGAGCAATGCGGGGAATTGCAGCAGGAAGGCATCCAGTATTATCACCGTTACCTCAGTCTTTTTCAGATCGACGATTTCGAGGCGGTCATCCGCGACACGCAACGTAATCTCGATCTTTGCTCCTTCGTCGACGAACACTCCGAGCGCGAAGATCTGGTCTGGAGTTTCCAGCAATTTCGCCCCTACGTGCTCATGATGAACACCCGCGCCAAGGTCTCGATTCTCCTGGCTGACGGCCAGTTTGCCGACGCCATCCGCGGGATCGAAGCGGGCCGGGATCGGATCGGCGAATTTTACCAGCAATCCACCTTCCCCGAGATGGAAGCGAAGAGTTCGGAGATCGCCTTTCTCGAGGAATGGCTGGAGGAAGTGCGCGCGAAACGGCCGCTCTCCAAACTCGAAGTGATGGAGCGCGAAATGGAACGCGCCGTGGCCGGCGAACTCTACGAACGGGCCGCGGAATTGCGCGACGCCATCCGCAATTTCAAGGCGCGGCCCGAGGTCGGCAGTTGACCTCGCCGTGCCCAGTCCCGACCCCAGCCTGATCGAGCGCAAGGAACGCTGGGCCCGCAAAATGAGCGGGAAAGCGAAGCCGGCCGCGCGCTCGCACGATCGCCTCCCGCCCGGTCAGCATCTCACCGCCGGCTTCCCCGTGCTCGATCTCGGGGTGCGCCCGGAGATTTCGTTAGGCGACTGGCGCCTCGAAGTGGGCGGCGCGGTGGAGGAGCCGCGCACTTTTACCTGGGAGGAATTCAACGCCCTTCCCCAGTTTACCGACGTCAGCGATTTCCACTGCGTCACCACCTGGAGCAAGTTCGATTGCCCCTGGCGCGGGGTCGCCTTCTTCACTCTCGCCGAACTCGTGAGGCCCAAAGCGGAGGCGGCCCACGTCCTTTTCCAGAGCTACGACGGCTACTCGACAAATGTGCGGCTCTCCGATTGTCTCGATGACGACGTCCTCGTCGCGACCCAGTTCGACGGCCGGCCGATCACGCGCGAGCACGGCGGCCCGGCCCGGGTCATCCTTCCTAAGCTTTACGCCTGGAAGGGCGCCAAATTCGTTAGGCAAATCGAGTTCGCGGCCGCCGATCAGCCCGGCTTCTGGGAAGTGCGCGGCTACAGCAACACGGCCGATCCCTGGACGGAAGATCGTTTCTCGTGAGTGCCTCCACCCGGGCGCCGGGCCGGTTGGCGATCGTTAGCGCCTTCGCCGCGGTCTATCTCATCTGGGGTTCGACCTATCTCGGAATCCGTTTCGCCATCGACTCGATCCCGCCGTTGCTCATGGCGGGGACGCGCTTTTTTCTCGCCGGGCTCATCATGTATGCCATCGCCCGCGCGCAAGGGGCGCGGAAATCTTCGTTCGCGGAATGGCGCACCGCCTTCATCATCGGCGCTTGCCTGCTCCTCGGCGGCAACGGCGGAGTCACCATCGCGGAGCAATGGGTCCCCTCCGGGCTGGCCTCGCTCCTCGTCGCGACGGTTCCGATTTACATCGCTCTTCTCGCCTGGCTGACTGGTTCGGCTCCGCGCCCGCGGCCCCTGGTCCTCCTCGGGCTCGGAGCGGGCTTCGTCGGGGTCGGGATTTTGGTCGGCCCCGCGCTCACCGCCCCGCCGGCCGGCGCTTCGCGGTATGCGGGCCTCGGCATGGTCGTCCTTCTCCTCGGTTCGCTCGCCTGGTCGATCGGTTCCCTTTATTCCCGCCGCGCCGAGAATTCCGCCTCCCCCTTCCTCTCCTCCGCCCAAACCATGCTCTGTGGCGGCGCGCTCACTTTCGTCGTCGGCCTGCTCAGCGGCGAGGGCCACGCTTTCGACTTGGGGAAAATCACCGCTCTCTCGTTAGGCGCATTTGTTTACCTCGTCCTCGTCGGCGCGATCGTCGGCTACACCGCCTACATCTGGCTGCTCCGCGTTTGCGATCCGGCCAAGGTCGCGACTTACGCTTACGTGAACCCGGTGGTGGCCGTGCTCCTCGGCGCGCTCTTCGCCGGCGAGACGCTGACCGCCCGCACCGCGCTGGCCGCCGCCGTCATTATCGGCTCGGTCGCGCTCGTCATCAGCGCGCAACACACAAAAGAAAAAGTCGGCCCGCCGCCTCTGACTGGTGGTTGCGCAAACAAAGTGAAAGCAGCTAATAAGGCGACGGGATGAAGCCGGAAAAAAATGCCAAGGCCGTCAGCACTCTCCAGGCCAACTGGCGGGCGGAGCGGGAGACCGCGCGGGTTTATCGCGAGCTCGCGGCGGACGAGGCGGACGCGAAACGCCGCGGCATTCTCCTGCGCATGGCGGAGGCGGAAGAACGCCACGCGGTGCGTTGGGAAGAGAAACTGCGCGAGCTCGGGGCAGAGGCGCCCGTTCTCGAGGACGGCTTTCGCCACCGCCTGCAACGCTGGTGGAATCGAGCCGCCGGCGCCGAGGTGGCGATCCGCCGGATGGAAGCGGCCGAGGATCGCGACCAGGCGCGCTACCAGGCGCAGCGGGAAAGCGCGCTCGCGCCTAACGACGACGACCAGGAGTTCCTCCGTCAGACCGCGCTCGAGGAAAAAGCCCATTCCCGCATTCTCAACACCATGGCGTCGCCGTCGTTAGGCCCGCGCGGCCTTCTCGATACCATCCTGAAACGGGAACGCTGGCATGGCCGGGGCGGCGGCTGGGTGGCGGACGCCATTTACGGGGTGAACGACGGCCTCGGCGCGGTCTTCGGCATCGTCTCGGGCGTGGCCGGCGCGACCGATAACCAGCAGCATCTCATTCTCATCTCCGGTCTCGCTGGGATGATGGCCTCTTCGCTCTCGATGGGCGCCGGCTCCTATCTGGCGAACAAGAGCGAGCGCGAAATTTACGAGGCCGAGATCGCGCGCGAGAAAACCGAGGTCGAAGAAAACCCGGAGGAGGAGATCGAGGAGATGTCGCTTTTTTATCAACTCCAGGGCTTCGCGCCGGAGGAAGCGCAACGCATGGCGGAGCGTCTCGCCGAGCAGCCGGAACAGCTCGTCCAGGCGATGGCGCAGAGCGAGCTCGGGTTGTCCCAACACCATTTCCCTAACCAGTGGACCTCGGCTTTTTCGGCCGCGCTTTCCACCGCGATCGGCGCTTTTATTCCGATCGTGCCCTTCTTTTTCATGAGCGGATTCCCCGCGGTGGTGGCGGCTTTCGTCATCAGCATCCTGGCTCACTTCGCGGTCGGGGCGGTCAAGTCGCTCATCACCATCCGATCGTGGTGGGCCTCGGGCCTGGAAATGACCGTGGTCGGCATCCTGGAAGCCGGCGTTACTTACAGCCTGGGACTGGCCTTCGGAGCTTTTGGTTAGGCAAAAGACGCATGGAGCGCCCGCAGCTTGCCCTGGTCGTGCCCGCCTTCAACGAAGCGCATCGACTCGATCACACCTTGCCTACGATGCTGGATTACCTGCGCGCCGAGCGCCCGGGGAGCGAGCTGCTGGTGGTGGACGACGGCTCGACCGACGACACCGCAGCGGTCGCGGAAGCGATTTTTGCCCGGCATCCGGGAGTGACGGCGCGGCTCCTGCGCTCTCCTCAGAATCGCGGGAAAGGCCACGCGGTGCGCCAAGGGCTGCTCGCCGCGACCGCGCCGATCGCGCTCTTTAGCGATGCCGATCTTTCCACCCCCCTCGCGGAAGTGCCGCGCATCGTCGGCCCGATCGAAGGGGGCGACTACGACATCGTCTTCGGCTCGCGCGCGCTCGATCGCAACTTGATCGGGCAACGGCAATCGTGGCAGCGCGAGCAGGGCGGCAAAGTTTTTAACGGGCTCGTTAGGCTAACGACCGGACTGCCCTTTGCCGACACCCAATGCGGGTTCAAAGCCTTCCGCATGGCGGCGGCCCGTCCCATCGTCGAGCGCGCGCAGATCGACGGCTTCGGCTTCGACGTCGAGCTGCTTTTCCTCGCGCACAAGGCCCGGCTGCGCCTGCTCGAGCGGCCGGTGCGTTGGGATCACCACGACGGCAGCAAAGTGCATCTCTGGCACGACAGCTTGCGCATGTTGCGCGAGATCATGGGCATCCGGGCGCGTTTTGCCCGCGAATCCGCCGCACAACTGTGAAATTGAAACGGCTTCTACTCCTGGCCGGCCTGGGCTGCGCAATCTCCAGCCCCGCCCAGGAAATCCGACGCGCCCTGCCGGTCGAACAGTCGCCCCCTCGCGAGCCGATCGAGATCCGCCGCGCCCTCCCCGTCCAGCCCTTGCCGCTAGCCACCGCCACCCCGCTGCCCGCTCCGCCGCTCGCGCCCGCTTCCGTGAACGACACCGCGCGCTTTCTCGCCGGCCTGCCGGTCTCCGGCAACTCGTCGCTCCTTCCCCTTACCCGCGCCTCCTCCTGGCGGGAGCACGCCACGGTTTTCGACCAGGCCTGGACGAAATTAAACGCGCTTCAGTTCGCCGGGATCCGCGATTGGGAAGCGAATTACCTGCCCCAGGCGAGCGGGCCGATCCCGGTGGCGTTCTATCTTTTCAGCGGGCCGGATTATCTTTACGCCAACCAGTTCTTCCCCAACGCCAGCACCTATGTCCTCGCCGGCACCGAGCCGATCGGTCCCCTCCCCGATGTCGCCCGGCTGACCGGTCCCGCGCTCGAACCCGCCCTGCACAACTTCGAAAAAGCCCTCAACTCCGTGCTCAGCTTCAGTTTTTTCATCACCAAAGATATGAAGACCGATCTGCAACAGGAGCAGCTCCAGGGCACTTTGCCCATCTTCTACGTCTTCCTCGCGCGGGCCGGCAAAACCATCACCGACATCACCTTTCTGTCCCTCGATCAGAGCGGCAATCCCCAGATCAACGGCCCCGCTACGGCAGCCCGGAAGGGCCCGCTGACTCCCGGCGTCCGCATCACCTTTGCCGGCGCGCCCGGGAGCGCGCCTCAGACCCTATACTATTTCACCACCGATCTTTCCGATGAAGGTATCCGGTCGCATCCGGGCTTCGTAAAATTTTGCGAGCAACTGGGGCTCGGGCAAAGCCTTCTCAAATCGGCTTCTTATCTGATGTTCGAGCCCGGTTTTACCTTGGTGCGCGACTTCCTCCTGACCCACAGCACCGTTCTGATCCAGGATGATTCCGGCATCCCGATCGCCGACTTCGCGCCCGAAAAATGGGACCTGCGCCTCTTCGGCAGCTACGGCGGACCGATCGACCTGTTCAAACAACACTTCCAACCGCAGTTACAATCCCTTTACCAGGCGAGTCACCCGCCGCCGCTCGCTTTCGGCATCGGCTATCGTTGGCGGCGCAGCCAGACGACCGTGATCGTCGGCCTGCATAGGTAGCCGGCGCGCATCGGTTCGAGCTTGCTCTCTCTTCCTGCTTGAGTGCACGATGAAGTTATGTTCAAACGACGTCAGGTAGTCCCGGGCGAAGCGCCCGGTCTTCTCAGCCTCCCGAAAGGTTCCTCCACCGAACCGCCCGTCATCACTCTTATCGAGTACGGCCCGGAGACTCTGGAAGAACGGGCCAATGTCGAAGTCGAAGAGTTACTCGCCCATCTCAACAACGACCTCGTCACCTGGATCAACATCGATGGTCTCGGCGACCTCAGCGTTCTCCAGACCCTCGGCGAACGCTTTAACCTGCACCCACTCGCCCTCGAAGACGTGCTCGATACCAACCAGCGGCCCAAGGTGGAGCAATACGACGACTATCTCTTCATCGTCGTGAAGATGTTATACCTCGATAAGAATAACGAGATCGGGGCCGAGCAAGTCAGCATGTTCCTCTGCAAGTCCTTCCTTATCACCTTGCAGGAGGAACGCGACTTCGACGTCTTCGAGCCGGTCCGCGCTCGCATCCGGGCGGGGAAAGGTCGCATCCGCAAAGCCCTCTCCGATTACCTCGCCTATGCCTTGATCGATTCTATCATCGATCATTACTATCCCGTCCTCGAATCGATCGGGACGGAAATCGACACGATCGAGGATGAGTTAATCGATCATCCTCTCACCCGGCCGGTCGGAAGCTTGCACGAGCACAAACGGACCCTTACTCAAATCCGCCGGATGGTCTGGCCGATGCGCGATGTAACCAATTTGCTCCTCCACGAAGAGCCCGGCCTGATCCGGCCGGAAACCAAAATCTATCTCCGGGACTGTTACGACCATAGCGTCCAGCTGATGGACGTCGTCGAGAGTTACCGGGATGTCCTTTCCGGCCTGACCGAAGTGCATATCTCGAGTATCGGGCTGCGCACCAATGAAATCATGCGTGTGCTCACAGTCATCTCGTCCATCTTTATCCCGCTCACCTTTATCGCGGGCGTCTATGGGATGAACTTCGCGCACATGCCCGAGCTCGCGAAACCTTATGGCTACGGCGCCTGTCTGCTCACCATGCTGCTCATCGCGATCGGACAGATTCTCTATTTCAAAAAGCGCCACTGGCTCTAGCTTCCAGAATGTCCAGGCACCTTGTCGTGAGCACAAGCGGAAACCCGTCGAGTAACAGTCGCAAAATGGGGCGGCTGGCCTTCCAATACTTGGAGAAGAAAGGCGTGGAATGCGCCTGGATCGATCTGGCCGGGCTTAACTTGCCGCTCTGCGACGCCGGCGCCTGTTACAGCCAACCGGGAGCACAACAATTAAAGGCCGCGATCGAGGCGGCCGAAGGCGTGCTCGTCGCCGCGCCGGTCTATAACTTCGATGTCAGCGCCGCGGCCAAGAACATGATCGAGCTGACCGGCAAAGCCTGGCAGGACAAAGTGGTGGGATTCCTCTGCGCGGCGGGTGGGATGGGCAGTTACATGTCGGTCATGGCTTACGCGAACAGTCTCATGCTCGATTTTCGATGTGTCATTATCCCGCGCTTTGTCTTCGCGACCGGGGCAGTCTTCGACGAAGAAAACGTCGCAGACGCGAAAGTGGCAGAGCGCATCGAACAGGTAGCGGATGAGTTGGTGCGTTTCACGAGCGCCCTGCGCTCCTAAACTGGTTCTTTTCCCCGAAGCCAAACGCGCGGAGCTGGCGACCTGTAGACGCTTCGCTCTGCGAAGCGCGGGAGTTCGGAGGGCCGAAGCGAGCAACTCTCGCGTTCCGCAGAGCGCAACGTCTACAGGCGCGCAGGGCCGCGGGCCCCACCTCAGGTGCGAGCGCGTGAGCTGACTGACATGGCGGCGCGCAGGCGTTCGAAGCATTGGGCGCTGCAAAGCTCCCGTTGTCAGTCAATTCGGCCACCGCCATATGACCCCATCCTCATCGGCTAAGGAACGCTCGATTCTCCCCCACGACTGAACCTCCGACTAATCGAAGTGCGGCGAATCTGCGTGACCGAGCTGAAAGTGCGTAACCCGCAACTGCCCCTCCTCATTAACGAGCGCCTCCAGAAAGGATCGAAATGCCGCGCCCCGGGGCGCTTTCGGATCGGATGTAAGGATTGCGCGCAACTGCAGCGGAAAGGATAGAGAATCTGAAACCTCTACGTCGATCGTAAAGCCTTCTGGATACGCTACACCATTACCCGCATTCGCTTTCTTTGCCGCGGCAAACTGCTGCGGTGAAGCGCGGCGCGTCAGCGCCAGCAACTTCTGTTGTATTGCGTGAAGCAGATCGGTCTGTGCTTTCAGCCCGCCATCTTTTATCTGAACCAGGACAATCGTGTCTGGACTCCATTTACCATCCACTCTCCAGAGCAGGAAAGACTCGTCGTTCGCCCAAATGGTAGGGAGTATTCCTCCGTGGGGCATGTGAGTCAATGCGGACATACCATCAATAACGCCAACTACCCGTCCGGACTCCAAGTCGATGAGCTGGTTCGGAACAATTTTATCGGGAGGCGGATTTGCGGCGTTATCGAACGCACTGACGCCGAATTTGTGGCCCGGTGAGATCGACGAAGCAACAATCACATATCCTGGAGGGAGCTTCGGAGGCGATCGATCGGCGGCGCGAGGGGACGTCGGAAGGACCGTGACAACAAAGCCGATCCAGCAAGCGATTAAGGATGAGTTTTTCATTAGTTCAATGCGGCTCGCAGAAGTTCGAGCTCCCAAGGCACCCGCGTCGGCTCAAACTACCCCGGCCCTCCGGCCGTCGCCGCGTACCACGGATAACTGCTCCATGGGTAGGAAAAAAGAAGGTGCGGGCCACCGTGTTTTCCCGAGTTCTCGGGCAGGTATCTGTCGCTAGATACACCCAAGGCGCGGGATTATTTAGGACGTATTCATAGAGATTCATTTTACCTCTTCCCCAATTGGATCGCGGGATAGCCATTCAGAGCGACCCGACGCGAGTTCGTAAGTGCACGGCTCGTTAAGCCTGATGCCGCTTTGGTTTGCGCACGGTTGTTCACCGGGGCGACCGGATGGCAACGGGTCGACACCCCATGACGCGAGTTTTGCTGGAGGTGTCGTCGTGACCGCGGCGGCGCCCGGCGGCGCGGCGAGGACGTACGCCAGGACGAGCAGCCAGACGGCTAAAGGAAGGAAGGTGAGTAGAAAAGGGGTCAGTCTGAGTAGAAAAGGAGTAGAAAAGGGGTCAGTCTGGAATGGCACTAAGTTAAGACGGATTTAGGACGTTTGGTTTGAGGGCGATTGCGGCGTGGAAGGTTACCCATCTGGTGTCTTGGCTGAGTTAGTAACTGATAGTTTCGTGGTCTTCGCTTTTTCGCCCGCGGCTCGCTCCGCTGCGGTCGTTGGGGCAGCGGGTCGCGGGCGATTGCCGCGAGCATCTGCTCGATCAAGCTATCTTGCTTCCGTGGCCTGGCTCCGGCCGCCGCGATGACAGCTGACCAGTGCCGGACGGTATCGAGCGCACCCTTGAAGCTAATTCGTTCCAGCGGCACATGGCGCAGGTGCGCGGAGCGCTGCATCAGACTGCGCACCAGGTTATAAGCAATGCGGTGGATCGCGACTTCGCGCTCGATCATCTCCGGGCTTTTGCAACGCAGCACGTCCATCGCCAGGATCGTCTTGATCTGGGCAAAGTGGAGTTCCACCTGCCAGCGCTCGCCATAAAGCTCCCGGAGCGCGTCCGCGGGATATAACTCCGCGTCGGTGAGAGTCGTCACCAAGACGACGCGGTGGGTGCGAAAGCCTTGTGCCGCCACCCGCAGCCGGATCAGGCGCAAGGAGAGCGTCGCCGGCAGGGCCGCAAACTCTTCCTCACTCCAAGCCTCCGTCCGCTGACTCGGCTTCGCCCACTCCACCAACCGATCATCCGCGCCCAAGACCTTGCCTCGTCGAAAATCCACCGCCCGCGCCTGATGCAGCCGCAGCACGCTATCGATCCCGCGCTGCGCCAGGCTAGCCATGGCCGCATAAGAGCAAAAGCCGCGATCGCCCAAAAGGACATCGCCTCTTTGGAGCTTCTTCCAAAGTTCCCGAAAGAGCAGACTCTCATGCACGTGCAGATTGCCCCGAGCGGTTTCGAGTAAGGCTCCGCTGGCCAGGGAAAAGAGCCCGACTAACTTCATCATGGGAAACCCACAGCCCGTCTTTTGCGAGCTCGGTTGGGGCCAGAGCGCCTGATTAGCTGCGGTGTCCGGCATACTGAGATTAGTTCCGTCCACGATCTTCACCGGACGGCCCCCGAGCCAGCGTTCCTCCTCCAGGACATTGCGTTCCAAGCTCCAGCAAAGATGCTGCGCGATCAGCTCCAGCGCCTCGGGATCAAGCCGCGCTCGTGCCTGGCAATAGGCGCTCGTCGAACCACTCAAGGAGACACTCTCGCGAGAGCTATGCTGCCACCAAGCCTCGATCCGCCGGACCATCTCCCGGCAAGGACTCCCCGGGCTTAAGACCTGTGCGACAAAAGCCCAAAAAGTCACCTCCGGCGTGAAGGTGCGCTCCCGGCTATTGACCCCTTCCTCCGCACTCCCTAAAAGGCTCTCGGGAAAAAGATGACCGAAGAGCTCATAAAGCTCCTGGAGGGAATCAAGTCGCGCCAACTTCTTGACCACCCCGCGCGCCGCCCGCCCGAAGAGTAAAGGTCCAAAAGCTTTAAAAAACGGAGTTGAAGAAGCCATTCCCAAAGCTAACTATAACTACCCACTCCGCCAGCTTATTATATCCTAAAACCTTCTTATCTTAGTGCCATTCGGGTCAGTCTGGAATGGCACTAAGTTAAGACGGATTTAGGACGTTTGGTTTGAGGGCGATTGCGGCGTGGAAGGTTACCCATCTGGTGTCTTGGCTGAGTTAGTAACTGATAGTTTCGTGGTCTTCGCTTTTTCGCCCGCGGCTCGCTCCGCTGCGGTCGTTGGGGCAGCGGGTCGCGGGCGATTGCCGCGAGCATCTGCTCGATCAAGCTATCTTGCTTCCGTGGCCTGGCTCCGGCCGCCGCGATGACAGCTGACCAGTGCCGGACGGTATCGAGCGCACCCTTGAAGCTAATTCGTTCCAGCGGCACATGGCGCAGGTGCGCGGAGCGCTGCATCAGACTGCGCACCAGGTTATAAGCAATGCGGTGGATCGCGACTTCGCGCTCGATCATCTCCGGGCTTTTGCAACGCAGCACGTCCATCGCCAGGATCGTCTTGATCTGGGCAAAGTGGAGTTCCACCTGCCAGCGCTCGCCATAAAGCTCCCGGAGCGCGTCCGCGGGATATAACTCCGCGTCGGTGAGAGTCGTCACCAAGACGACGCGGTGGGTGCGAAAGCCTTGTGCCGCCACCCGCAGCCGGATCAGGCGCAAGGAGAGCGTCGCCGGCAGGGCCGCAAACTCTTCCTCACTCCAAGCCTCCGTCCGCTGACTCGGCTTCGCCCACTCCACCAACCGATCATCCGCGCCCAAGACCTTGCCTCGTCGAAAATCCACCGCCCGCGCCTGATGCAGCCGCAGCACGCTATCGATCCCGCGCTGCGCCAGGCTAGCCATGGCCGCATAAGAGCAAAAGCCGCGATCGCCCAAAAGGACATCGCCTCTTTGGAGCTTCTTCCAAAGTTCCCGAAAGAGCAGACTCTCATGCACGTGCAGATTGCCCCGAGCGGTTTCGAGTAAGGCTCCGCTGGCCAGGGAAAAGAGCCCGACTAACTTCATCATGGGAAACCCACAGCCCGTCTTTTGCGAGCTCGGTTGGGGCCAGAGCGCCTGATTAGCTGCGGTGTCCGGCATACTGAGATTAGTTCCGTCCACGATCTTCACCGGACGGCCCCCGAGCCAGCGTTCCTCCTCCAGGACATTGCGTTCCAAGCTCCAGCAAAGATGCTGCGCGATCAGCTCCAGCGCCTCGGGATCAAGCCGCGCTCGTGCCTGGCAATAGGCGCTCGTCGAACCACTCAAGGAGACACTCTCGCGAGAGCTATGCTGCCACCAAGCCTCGATCCGCCGGACCATCTCCCGGCAAGGACTCCCCGGGCTTAAGACCTGTGCGACAAAAGCCCAAAAAGTCACCTCCGGCGTGAAGGTGCGCTCCCGGCTATTGACCCCTTCCTCCGCACTCCCTAAAAGGCTCTCGGGAAAAAGATGACCGAAGAGCTCATAAAGCTCCTGGAGGGAATCAAGTCGCGCCAACTTCTTGACCACCCCGCGCGCCGCCCGCCCGAAGAGTAAAGGTCCAAAAGCTTTAAAAAACGGAGTTGAAGAAGCCATTCCCAAAGCTAACTATAACTACCCACTCCGCCAGCTTATTATATCCTAAAACCTTCTTATCTTAGTGCCATTCGGGTCAGTCTGGAAAAGGAGTAGAAAAGGAAGGAAAAGGTAGAAAAGGGGTCAGTCTGGAATGGCACTAAGTTAAGACGGATTTAGGACGTTTGGTTTGAGGGCGATTGCGGCGTGGAAGGTTACCCATCTGGTGTCTTGGCTGAGTTAGTAACTGATAGTTTCGTGGTCTTCGCTTTTTCGCCCGCGGCTCGCTCCGCTGCGGTCGTTGGGGCAGCGGGTCGCGGGCGATTGCCGCGAGCATCTGCTCGATCAAGCTATCTTGCTTCCGTGGCCTGGCTCCGGCCGCCGCGATGACAGCTGACCAGTGCCGGACGGTATCGAGCGCACCCTTGAAGCTAATTCGTTCCAGCGGCACATGGCGCAGGTGCGCGGAGCGCTGCATCAGACTGCGCACCAGGTTATAAGCAATGCGGTGGATCGCGACTTCGCGCTCGATCATCTCCGGGCTTTTGCAACGCAGCACGTCCATCGCCAGGATCGTCTTGATCTGGGCAAAGTGGAGTTCCACCTGCCAGCGCTCGCCATAAAGCTCCCGGAGCGCGTCCGCGGGATATAACTCCGCGTCGGTGAGAGTCGTCACCAAGACGACGCGGTGGGTGCGAAAGCCTTGTGCCGCCACCCGCAGCCGGATCAGGCGCAAGGAGAGCGTCGCCGGCAGGGCCGCAAACTCTTCCTCACTCCAAGCCTCCGTCCGCTGACTCGGCTTCGCCCACTCCACCAACCGATCATCCGCGCCCAAGACCTTGCCTCGTCGAAAATCCACCGCCCGCGCCTGATGCAGCCGCAGCACGCTATCGATCCCGCGCTGCGCCAGGCTAGCCATGGCCGCATAAGAGCAAAAGCCGCGATCGCCCAAAAGGACATCGCCTCTTTGGAGCTTCTTCCAAAGTTCCCGAAAGAGCAGACTCTCATGCACGTGCAGATTGCCCCGAGCGGTTTCGAGTAAGGCTCCGCTGGCCAGGGAAAAGAGCCCGACTAACTTCATCATGGGAAACCCACAGCCCGTCTTTTGCGAGCTCGGTTGGGGCCAGAGCGCCTGATTAGCTGCGGTGTCCGGCATACTGAGATTAGTTCCGTCCACGATCTTCACCGGACGGCCCCCGAGCCAGCGTTCCTCCTCCAGGACATTGCGTTCCAAGCTCCAGCAAAGATGCTGCGCGATCAGCTCCAGCGCCTCGGGATCAAGCCGCGCTCGTGCCTGGCAATAGGCGCTCGTCGAACCACTCAAGGAGACACTCTCGCGAGAGCTATGCTGCCACCAAGCCTCGATCCGCCGGACCATCTCCCGGCAAGGACTCCCCGGGCTTAAGACCTGTGCGACAAAAGCCCAAAAAGTCACCTCCGGCGTGAAGGTGCGCTCCCGGCTATTGACCCCTTCCTCCGCACTCCCTAAAAGGCTCTCGGGAAAAAGATGACCGAAGAGCTCATAAAGCTCCTGGAGGGAATCAAGTCGCGCCAACTTCTTGACCACCCCGCGCGCCGCCCGCCCGAAGAGTAAAGGTCCAAAAGCTTTAAAAAACGGAGTTGAAGAAGCCATTCCCAAAGCTAACTATAACTACCCACTCCGCCAGCTTATTATATCCTAAAACCTTCTTATCTTAGTGCCATTCGGGTCAGTCTGTGATTCTCGCTCTTTTTGGCTAGACGCTCGAAGAGGGTGGCGGATAATCTCTGGCCATGGCGCGCAAACGGCGGATCGAATTCGCCGGTGCGGTTTACCACGTGCTGGACCGTGGGGATCGGCAGGAGCCGATTGTGCGAAGCCACGGTGATCGAGCGGCCTTCGTCCGCACTCTCGGCGAGGCGGCGGAGCGTGCGGGCTGGCGTCTCCACGCCTTTGTCTTGATGAGCAATCATTATCACCTCCTGATCGAGACGCCCGAACCAAATTTGGTCGCGGGAATGCGCTGGTTCCAGACGACTTGGACGGTGCGCTTCAATCGTTTCCACCGGAGAAGTCGGCATCTTTTTCAAGGACGCTATAAGGCGGTGATCGTCGATCCCGAAGAGAGAGGCTACTTCACAACTCTGAGTGATTACATTCATCTCAATCCGGTGCGGGCAGGCCTTATCGGACTCGATGACAAACTGTTTTCCTATCGCTGGAGCAGCTACCCCTGGTATGCGGCGAGGGCGGGCCGGCCCGGCTGGTTCGAGCCCGCTCGGGTGCTGAGCGATCTGGGCTGGGAGGATAACAAGAAAGGCCGACGAGCTTATGGTGAGCGGATGCGGGAGCGGGCCGTGGAAGAGAGAACCGCCAAGGAGGATCGCTCGCGCGAGGAACTGGGACGCGGCTGGTGTCTAGGGGGCGCTTCGGCTACCGCATTTTGCGGCATCAACCTGCGAGTCTCGGGCGATGCCTTCATGGCTGGGCTCATGCCGGGCCTGACCCGCGAACTTCCCACCGCTACCGTGCGGCAAAACGCCTTCCGTCTCGGCGCCTAGGTCGCCTCCCACCATGGCGCCACGCCCTTGCTCCCAGAAGAGTTGAAGAGCGCTTTCCGCTAGCTCCTTTGCTCGTTAGGCCAGGAGATCGGGACGATTTTCGCGCGTGCGGCGCTCGCCTTCCCGTTTCCGCCAGGCCGCGATCTCGGCGTGGTGCCCGGAGAGCAACACCTCCGGGACTTTCCACCCGCGAAAATCCGCGGGGCGGGTGTATTGCGGACCTTCCAGCAGTCCGCTGCTGAAGCTGTCATCGGCGGCCGATTGCTCGTCGCCCAGCACGCCCGGCAGGAGACGCACGATGGCATCGACAAACACGACCGCAGCAATCGCGCCGTTCGTGAGCACGTAATCGCCAAGGGAAATTTCCACATCGACCAGGTGTTCGATCACCCGATGATCGATCCCTTCGTAGTGCCCGCAAATGATCAGGAGATGCTCGCGGGCGGAAAATTCGCGGGCCACCGCCTGCTCGAAGCGCCGGCCCTGCGGAGTCATGAGCACGACTGTGCTCGCCGACGTGCGCAAAGACTCGACCGCCGCGAAAATCGGCTCTGGTTTCATCACCATCCCCTGGCCGCCGCCGAAAGGCGCGTCATCGACGACGTGATGACGATCGCCCGTCCAGTCGCGCAGATTATAAACCTGCAAGTCGAGCGCGCCGGTCTGCTGGGCCCGCGCCATCATGCTTTCGCCTAACGGCACCCGGCAGGACTCGGGGAAAAGAGTGACGATATCGACGCGCACGCGGTTAATGCTCGTCCTGCTCAACCGGCAACACCGGGGCCGGTTCGTTGCGAAATTCGCGGTGGCGAATCTTGCCTCCGGCATAGGCGATGTAGCCGCCCAGGGCGAGCACGCCTAACGAGCAAAGGAGGGTCAGGGCGGCGAGCGTGGTCGCGGTCCGCGGCCATTTTTGCGGGACGAAGATGGCCAGCGCCGCGATCACTCCAAGCGCGTAGAAAAACCAAATAAACTGATCCGCGCGCTGGGCGTGCACTTTCAACCAGGCCTGGCCCTGGTCGTCGGACAAGGAGAGGGCGCGATCATAAGCGGCTCCGCCATAATGCACGACTGGCCAGGCGATCGCCGCGCAGAGAAGAATGAGGATAAGGGTGGCGATCTGAGCCCGGCGGCTGCGTTGCCCGAGCGCAATGGCTAACCCGATGATGCCGACGGCCAGTCCGTAGACGGGCAAAGGGTTGATCAAGACGTGGACGTATTCGGGCTGGCTCAGATCCTGGAGTAAGGAAGCGATCATAAGTGGTGTTAGTTAATCCGTTTCGCCTCGCGGATGGGCGCGTATTTTTTCCAATCGTAAGCCACGAAGTGCCACCACTCGGTACGCATTCCGTAGAAGCCGCCCAGGCGCATGGCGTGCTGGAGCATTTTTAGGTGGAACTTCACGGCCGGGTCGTCGCCATGGTAGCGCAGCCGGGCCGAGGTGGTGAATTCGTCGAACTGGGTCGGCATGGAAACCCCGTGGCCCTGCTCGTCGACCAGGGTCGCATCCACCGCCACGCCCCAGGAATGGAGCGAGCCATTGCCGGCCTGCGGATCGGCCACGAAGGCGCCGTCGTGGGACTGCTGCCAAAGCTCGATCTGCGCGGCCTGCGGCCGGTAGGCATCCCAGATTTTTAAACAGTAATGATGCGCGCGCAGATAATTTTGCACCTTCACCAGACGCGCCGCGGTGCTCGGCCTCACCAGCGCTGGCATGTCCGCCGGGTAAAGGGCGTGCCCGGTGATGTTCTGCGCCGTCGCGTAGCGCAACTCGACCAGGATGGTGGGATCGACCGACTTGATGTCGACCAGATTGTCGTAGGTCGGCGGCGCCGCCGCGCTCAGCACGCATCCTCCGATAAGGAACACGAGCAAACCAAGCCTCCACCTGTTCTCGTTAGGCAGATTCACGGTCCGGCTGCGGGTGACACTTTGCCCAAGCGCTGCAAGAGCAAGCGCGCCGCCCCCGCGGGCACTTCGAAATGCAAGTCGACGTCGGCCTTGCTCGTTTCGACTTTCGGCGCTTCCTGGCAAAGAACGAAATCGGAGTTCGGCAAAGTCAGCAGACTGTTCGCGTCCTTCTCCAGCTGGGCAGCTAGTTCTTTGGCCCGCGCCGCGTCTGCCATGCGCAGGAACAAGTGCGCTTTGGTCGGGGCGCCCACGGTTACGGCGAAGCCGATGAGCTCGCCTCCCTCGAGCAATTCCTCCGGAAAAATGGGACCGAAAAGTAGCTGCAAATCCCGCGGCCGCCGCGCCACCAGCCGCAGGGTGCTATCGGGATCGAGCGTCTGAAACTGAGCGAACAAGGGATCCTCCGGTTTCAAGTCCGGCTGCATCCCGAGACGCACCTGCACGAGCTGATCGACCGAGCCTAACGAACCCACGGCGAGCGTGCGCGGCCCGACCCGGGCGGCCGAGACATCGGGCCGCTGCCAGACGACCAGGCCGCTGACCGTGCTTTTGGAAAACGTTTTATCGTCCGTGATCGCGCGCAGGGCCGGCCCGATCTCGCCGCGCGTTTCCACGAGCACGTAATCCTGTGGCCGGCTGCGATCGTCGAACGTCAGGGCCCGCGTGATTCGGCTGACGTCGCGCGCGAGGTCGACGCCGGGGGCGCGCAAGGCCGGGCCGACCAGGCCGGCGAAGACATTTTTCCAGACTTCAGGATGCTCCTTGCGCCAGCCCTCGACGAGCACGTTATGGGTCAGTTGCCCGGGATGGAGCGCAAAGATCGCCACCGTATCCTGGGGCAGCCAATCACGTTTGGAAGGCGATTGCGACGCCAGTGGGAGGACGATGGCGAGGAGGACGAGGATAGAAACGACGGTAAAATAAAATTTTCGCAGCTCCTGTTTGTCGATCTTTCCCGAAAGCTCGTCGAGCGCGCCCGTCTGCGCTTGATGCGTCCCGACCGCGGCGCGATGCCGCTGGGCGTCGGCGAGCAAATGGGGCGCGTTGGGCGGCGCGATGCCGGCGTTGGCAAGGTGCCGGCCGATGTTCAGATAGGCGGGGTTTTTCTTCTCTTCGACGGTCTGATGCCGCTGCCGCGCCGCGCGCACTTCTTCCTGCTGGGCCCGGCTGCTTTCATTCAAGGCGCGATCGCGCGCTTCGAATTCTCCGCGGACGCGGGTGATGTTTTTGTCGGCCTGGGCCACCTCGGCTTCGGCGGCGGCGAGCTTTTCCCCGGCCCCCTCGCAGGCGGTTGCGCGGCCCAGGCGGGCCTGCACCATTTCCGCCTTTTCGTTAGGCAAGCGCGCCCGCTCTTCCGCGATCCGTTCCATTCTGGCCTCGCGATCCGGCGGCGGCGGGTCGGTCGCCTGCAAACTGCTGAGTTGCTTGAGGAGCGCTTGGTCGGCCGCTTCGTTCTCCCGCATCCGGCGGTCGACCGTGCCCAGCTCTTTCGAGCACAGCTCAGCGGTCGCTTTGGCGGCGTTGCGCGTCTCCACGAGGGGGCGCTTTTCTTCTTCGAGCCTGGCCAGCGCGGCACTTTGTTCACGGGAATTTTCCTGCCGCTGTTGATCGATCTGCTTGAGCGCTTCCTCGATTTTGGCGATGCGCACGGCAAATTCTTTTTGCTCCTGTTCGAGCTTGCGCAGGGCGACGATCTCATTGCGCACCTCGGGGAATTCCGAGGCTTCGGAAGTGCCTTCGCGCCCGAGCGCGATCTCCGACTTCTTGAGCAGCCGTTGCTCGTGGCGGAGGGCGAGACGGGTCCGTTGCCGACGCACTTTGAGCGTCAACTCGCGCAGGCCGGTGGTAATGAAACTCACGACGGAGAACTTACCCGCGCTCCTCTTCCGCGCTCCCTAACTTTGCCAGCACGCTGAAATCTTCCAGCGTCGTGGTGTCGCCGGTGACGGCCTGGCCGCTCGCGATTTCCTTGAGCAAACGGCGCATGATCTTTCCGCTCCGCGTCTTCGGAAGCGCTTCGGCGAAGCGGACTTCATCCGGTTTGGCGATGGCGCCGATCTGCGCCCCGACGTGCGCGCGCAATTCTTCTTTCAGACTCGCGGTCGGTTTGACCCCGGATTTGAGGGTCGCAAAAACGACCAACGCCTGGCCTTTGACCTCATGGGGCCGCCCGATCGCGGCCGCTTCCGCGACTTTCGGGTGGCTGGCGAGCGCGCTTTCAATCTCGGAAGTGCCGAGGCGATGACCGGCGACATTGAGGACGTCGTCGATGCGGCCGACGATCCAAAAATAACCGTCCGGATCGCGCCGGGCGCCGTCGCCGGTGAAGTATTGGCCTGGGTATTCGCTCCAATACTGTTTTTTGTAGCGCGCCTGGTCGCCGTAAATGTTGCGCAACATCGAGGGCCAGGGACGCCTAACGATCAGTTTGCCACCGACGTTAGGCGGCACTTCTTTCCCCTGCTCATCGACCACGGCCGCATCGACTCCGAAAAAAGGCAGGGTGGCGCTTCCCGGCTTGGTCGGCGTGGCGCCGGGCAACGGGGTGATCATGATCGCGCCCGTCTCCGTCTGCCACCAGGTGTCGACGATCGGACACCGGCCGCCGCCGATGACTTTGTGATACCACATCCAGGCCTCGGGATTGATCGGCTCGCCGACCGAGCCTAACAATCGCAGCGAAGATAAGTCATGTTTCTTCACCCATTGGTCGCCCCAACGAATAAAGGCTCGGATCGCCGTCGGCGCGGTGTAGAGAATGCTGACCGCGTACTCTTCGATGATGCGCCAAAAACGATCCGGCTCGGGCCAGTTCGGCGCGCCTTCATACATCAGCGTGGTCGCACCCGCCGCGAGCGGCCCGTAGACGACATAGCTATGACCGGTCACCCATCCGACATCCGCGGTGCACCAATAGATATCTTCCTCGCGCAGATCGAAGACGTACTTCGACGTGACATAACTGCCGACGAGATAGCCGCCCGTGGTGTGGAGGATGCCCTTCGGTTTGCCGGTCGAACCGCTGGTGTAGAGAATGTAAAGCGGATGCTCGCTCTCGAGCGCGGCGGGCGGGCAATGCGCGTCGACATATTCCAGCTCGCGATGCCACCAAACGTCGCGGCCTTCTTCGATGTGAATCTCATTGCCCGCGCGCCGAAAAACGATCACGCGTTTGATCGAAGTCTCACCCTTGAGCGCGTCGTCAACGTTTTGCTTCAAGGGCACAATCGCGCCGCGCCGATAACCGCCATCCGCCGTGATCACCGCGGTCGCGCCGCAATCGGCAATGCGATCGCGAATGCTGTCCGCGCTGAAACCGCCGAAGACAACCGAGTGGACCGCGCCGATCCGCGCGCAGGCCAGCATGGCGATGGCGGCCTCGGGAATGGTCGGCAGGTAAATGATGACGCGATTACCTTTTTTGATTTTGTTGCGCTTGAGGACGTTGGCGAAACGGCAAACGTCGCGATGCAGTTGCTGATAGGTGAGGAAGCGTTTTTCGCCGGGCTCACCCTCCCAGATGATCGCCGCCTTATTCCGGCGCGCGCCGGCAAGGTGTCGGTCGAGGCAATTTTCCGAGACGTTAAGCTTGCCGCCGACGAACCATTTGGCGAACGGCGCTTTCCATTCGAGCACCTTCTTCCAGGGCTGCTGCCAGTGGAGTTCTTTCGCTTCGCGGGCCCAAAATTTTTCCGGCTTGTCGATTGATTCCCGGTAGAGGCGTTGATATTCCTCCAGGTTGCTGATGCGCGCCTTCTTGGCGAACGTGCGGGCCGGTTTGAAAACGCGGGTTTCCTTGAGGTGAGACTCGATATTTTTTCCCATGAGCGCGAAAACATCCTAGCCAGCGGACCCGGGCGGCTCAACGCAAAGTTGGGGGCGCGCTCGACGCTCCCGGGTCTTCCAAAGATCCGTTTGGCGTTCACCCCCAGTCTTGCCTTCACTCCCCCATTGCCAGGTTGTCATCCCGAGCCCGCGTAGACGGCGAGGGATCTCGCGTAAGGTCTCGGGGTACGGGTCAAGAAAGATGGACCCATCAGAGCAACCGCGAGATCCCTCGGCGCGCTGCGCCAGCCTCGGGATGACAGCGCGCGAAGCTTTTTCGTGGGGAAAGTTGAAAATATGCCTGCGAAGTGCGGGCGGCTTCGCTTTGCCAAACCACTCTCGCGTCTCCCAGAGGGAGGCGTCTACAGATGGCCGGGCGCGGCGATTGGTTTTGTTGCGCAGCGCGCCGCGTCGCGCGGGCAGATTCCAGTTTGAGTTCTGCGGAGGCGCGCCGACTTTGCCGGCATGAGCGAGCACGTTTATAAAAAGCTGGAACTGGTCGGTTCTTCCAAGGAGAGCGTCGAGGACGCGGTTCAAAACGCGGTCTCCCGCGCCAGCAAAACCATCCGCAACATGCGTTGGTTCGAGGTCGTCGAAACCCGCGGTCACATCGTCGATAACCAGATCGACCATTGGCAGGTGACGGTGAAGGTCGGTTTCACGCTCGACGAATAGCCTCCCCCTTTTGCGATGAAACCTTTCCTTCTCTCCGGTCTGCTCGCGCTTTCTCTGGTCGGCCCGCTCCGCGCTGAGTCCGCGCCCGACGCCCCTGAGTTGACGAAACTGCTGCACGATTTCCTGGCCGGCGCGGGCAAGAACGACGCGGCCATGCATGAGCGTTTTTGGGCCGACGATCTGATCTACACGGCTGCGGCCGGCCGGCGGATGGGCAAGGCGGATATCCTGCGCGAAGTGCATGAGGAAGGACCGCCCAAAGCCGGTGAGGACGAGACGGTTTACACGGCGGAAGATCTCCGCATCCAGCAGTACGGCGACACCGCCATCGTGGCTTTTCGCCTCGTCGCGACCACGCACGAGAAGGAGAAGGATTCGGTCAAGAATTACCTGAACACGGGCACCTTTCTGAAGCGGGCCGGGAAATGGCAGGCGGTGGCCTGGCAAGCGACGGCCATGCCGAAAAAAGCAGAGCCAAAGTCTTAACGACCGCGTTACTCCTATATGGAAACAACTTTTCAGCTGGGCGGCGATCTCACGGTCAACCGCCTGGGCTACGGGGCGATGCAGATCACCGGCGACGGCGTCTGGGGTTGGCCGGCCGATCGGGATAACGCGCTCCGGGTCTTGCGCCGGGCCGTCGAGCTGGGTGTCAACCTGATCGATACGGCCGATTCCTACGGGCCGGACGTGTCCGAGGTGCTGATCGCCGAAGCGCTCCATCCCTACCCGGAGGGATTGGTCATCGCGACCAAAGGCGGTTTTACCCGTCCGGGACCCGGTAAATGGGTGCCGAACGGCCGGCCGGATTATTTGCGGCAATGTGTCGACGGCAGCCTACAGCGTTTGCAGCTCGACCGGATCGATCTTTACCAGCTGCATCGGATCGATCCCAAGGTGCCGCTGGCAGATTCGTTAGGCGCGCTCCAGGAGATGCAGGAAGCCGGCAAGATTCGCCATGTCGGTTTATCGGAAGTGACGCCGGACGAGATCGCCCAGGCGCGGCAAATTCTCCCGATCGTTAGCGTGCAGAACGAATACAATATCGCCGATCGCAAGTCGGAGAAAACGCTCGCCTATTGCGCCGCGGAAAGCATCGGCTTTATCCCCTGGTTCCCGATTGGCGGGAAAAAGGAGGCGCTCACTCAACCCGGTCATCCGCTGGCCGCGGCAGCGAAGCGTCACCAGGCCACCGTCGTGCAAGTCGCGCTCGCCTGGCTCCTGCAACATTCGCCGGTGCTGCTGCCGATCCCGGGCACTTCGTCCGTGGACCATCTGGAGGAAAACCTGGCGGCCGGCCAACTCTCCCTCACTCCCGCGGAATGGGAGACGATGGAAAAGGTGGCCGGGCGCGCCTGATTTCTTCGCCCTTGGCGGGCCGCTTCTTTTAGCGGCCGTCGTTCGGATCTTGAGCGGCGCGCTTCTTTTTCTTTTGCGCGTTTTGCTGCTGCTGTTGCACGGGAGCGCGACCGCGATTACGCGCTGCGCTTGTTCGCACCTGCGGTCCACGCCGCGCGGCGCGGACCCGTTGGGCGGCCTGCGCGCGCTGGGACATTTGAGAGCGCTGGACTTGGCCGCGCTGCGCCTGGACCCGCTGAGCGACGCGAGGCGTGCGGGACAAATTTCTGTTCTCGTTGTGCAACCGTCTGGCTTGCGCAGCTCGGCGCGTCCGCGCCGACGAGGCGCGCTCGGCCCGCTGCGCGCGATTGGGATTCTGGACCCGCTCCGCCTGGGCGGATTGCGTGGCTCGGCGCGAACGGTTGTTGGCTGCGGCGTGGGCGGTTTTGTTTTGCGTCTGCGCGCTCTTAGCCTGTTGGGCGGTGGCGGCTCGCTGCTGCGCGTTCCCCGGCCGGTTGGCACCGTTGCGATTTTCGGCCTTGGCCGCGGCGGATTGCTGACGGTTGTTCTCTCGTAGTTGCCTAACGGCGGCCGGTTTCGGTTTGCCGTGATTGTTGGCGTAATGCAAAGCCGGATCCTTTTTCGCGGCCTCAACCCGGGAGCGTTGGGCGGTGGTCGGCGGCACGCGGTTCGCTTTGCTGAGGGCGCGGTCTCGCGCGCTCGGCCTGGCTTGCACTCCACCCGGCCCGTTAAAGCTGGCTCGGTTCCCTCGGCGGTTGTTCACCACGGTTTTGTTGACGTAGGTGTTGTGGATGATGTTCGTGTTCACCCGGGTGACCGCGGTGTTGTAACGAAAGGAGTTACCCGCCCATTCGCCCCCGTAATAGCCGTGCCCGCCATAGCCGTAGCCGTAATCGATCCCGCCATAGAAACCGACGGTGGGTCCCCAGTAACCCTGATTGAAATAGTAACCGCCGCCCCGATGACCCCAGTAGCCAGGAGTCCAGAGCAGCCCGATGCGCGGCGGCGCGACCCAGACGCCCGGGACCCAGTAGTAACCGACATCGGCGTAATCCCAGTAGCCGGGCGTCCAGATGTATCCTGGGGAGGGGCAATACGGTTGTTCGTAGATGGGAATGAGCGGAGGAGCGATCCCCACCGAGATGCCGACATAGGCCGACGAAGAAGCCAGCGGGAGCCCCGCGAAGAGGAGCGCCACGAGGGCCATGAAAGGAAGTTTTCTGTTCATAATCATTGGAGTTGAAACGAAGAGACGCGCGCGGGTGGCCAACTATTCAAACGGAACCACGATCGGCTTCCGCGGAGAGGCCTTTGCCTCCTTACAGAATCGCAGCCGCCGCGAAAATCGCGCGCATTTCCCTACCTTCACGAGTGATTGCGGCCACCTTTCCACGATGGCTCTCCCGCGTCTCCACGAAGTCCAGGCCAGTCCCGGAGCCGGCTACGAGACCGCGCTCGCGGAGCTTCGCGCGGGCCGCAAAATGAGCCATTGGATTTGGTACATCTTCCCGCAACTCGACGGCCTCGGCCATTCTGCCACGGCCCGCGCCGTCAGCGAGCAACTGCGACGTGGCCGCGCGCTCGAAGCGCTCATGGGCGGCCGGACCGACGCCCTCAAGTTGGCTTCCAGCCTCACCCTCTTTCGCGCCGCCGCTGGCGCCGAAAACCTCGACTCCCTCGCGCAGCTCTGCGGTTCCCTGCTCGCCCAGGCCAGCGCGCAAGGCTACCCAGCGTGCAGCCGAACCTTAGCGGGAATCAACCGTCAAACTTCCCCTTCACCCTAACTTCACCGTGGCGCGAGCTTTCAGCTTGGGGGTTCCAATTTTCCCTCATCAACCGCGCAAGCTGGAAGCTCGCGCCACGGGATGGATGAGCCCGGCCAGGAGCTCGAGACTGTCGACGATGCGCGGACCGGGGCGGGAGAAGTAGGCGTTGGCGTCAACGGGATGGATGCGACCGCTGCGCGCAGCCGGCAGGGTCTCGAAGCCAGGATAGGTGCGGAGAATTTCGAGGTCGGCGGCGGCGCGGTCAGCGTCGTAGCCGCAGAGGGCGAGGACGATGATTTCCGGGCGCGCGGCCAGGACTT
Source organism: Chthoniobacterales bacterium (assembly GCA_965217815.1). Taxonomy (GTDB): domain Bacteria; phylum Verrucomicrobiota; class Verrucomicrobiia; order Chthoniobacterales; family UBA10450; genus Palsa-1392. Next base: position 859,918 of record CBDCJI010000002.1, on the reverse strand, counting down.
GTTCCCAGGCGATTTGGGCGGACTTCTCGTGCTTGCGCCCGAGGGGATCGAAGCCGCCGGCGATCTCGACCAGCTCCGGCCCCCAATGGCCCGCGCAGAAAGGCGGATCGACCCATTCCATGAGGAAGCAACGCGGCCGCGCGGTGCTCTGGGCGGCGCGCTGCCGGACGGTTTCCACCCGGGCAGACAAGGCCGCGAGAAGGGCTTCCGCGCGTTCGGGCACGTCGCCGGCTGCGGCGACTTGCCGGATGTTTTCAAAAATATCCGCCAGGCTGGTCGGCTCGAGGTTCACTACCAGGGGCGGCCCCGGCAGGGTCGCGGCGAAGCGCGCGACGGTGCCGTAGCCGACGGCGCAGACGTCGCACAATTTCTGGGTGAGGATAACCTCGGGCCGCAGTTCGCGGAGGAGCGGCTCGTCCAGGGTGTAAAGGGTGCCGCGCTCGCGCAAGGCCCGCCGGACCCACTCATCGACTTCTTTACTCGTTAGGCCAGCGCGATGGATGGGGCAGTGGGTGACGCGGGGCCGGTCCTGCACCGCGCTCGGGAAATCGCACTCATGGGAGACCCCGACGAGCTGGTCGAGCAGGCCGAGGGCGGCGGCGATCTCGGTCGCGGCCGGGAGAAGGGAGACGATCCGTTTCATCGGAGGAGATTTTTTGCTCTTTTCACGGCGGTCTCTCGGGGATCGTTCTTCTCTTCTCCCCCGTTCCCAAATCCGTAAGGGCAGTTGCGGCAACCCTCCTCGCAACAGCGCCCGCGGCGGACGAGAAAGTCGCGGCTCAACGCTCCGTCGTCATCAAAATCGGCGGAGCCGGGAGCAGGTTCGGGGGCGTGCGGGACGGAAACGGTCTCTTTCATCGCCAGGCGTAAAATGACTTTTGGAATGTCCGCTCAGCTTGGGGCATCTTTTCGGGTGACGGAAATCCGGTCCCATCCTTATGTCTGAACTCGAACTCTTGAATCTGGCGCGTGACAGCGGGCAAACGACCAGCAGCTACTTCGCGCAAGTCATCACCATCACCTTCGCGATGGTGATCGCGATTTATTATTTCCTTCATCAGGCCGGCATCCGGATGAAGATTTTCGCCTACATCCTTTATACCTTCGGCATGTTTGCCTATTTCGGGATGATGCTTTTGCAATCGCAGATCGGCTTCGGAGCGCGGCAGGCTCTGCGCGCGATTCCCGCCTCCGCGCAGTCCCTCCCGACCCTGAAATATCTCGGCGTGGAAGGAAGCCCGGTCGGAGTTATCGCGACCACTCTGTTTAATCTCCTTTTCTGGATTCTCTGGATCGGCGTGGGCTATTTTCTCTTCTTTTGGCGCAAACCAGCCGAGATCGTGCGGACACAATAAGCGCCGAGGGAAAACAAGAGCCGCCGGGAGGGAAACCGCCGACGAGGATTATTCGTCGTCCTTCTGCACCATCTGGTAAAGCTTGGTCGCTCCGTAGACCAGAACGGCAGGCTTAAAGGCCATGAGAATGAGCCGAAGCACCCCGCCGAAGAGGCGAAAGATGGGCAGACGATTGAGAATGAATCCGGCGGCCACCCCGTAGCAGAGCGCTTTCGTCGGATTCGCCCGCACGAAGTCCTCGGTCTGCCCGATAATTTCTCCCCACTGTTCCTGGGTGTAACGGATTCCGCGTTGGGCGATGTCTTCCGGGGCGTCGGCAAATTGTTCGGATTGCATAATTTCATCTTCGCATACGGGAGCGCTTTTGCGCGTCCGAATTTTTCCGGCGCGGCTTCTGTAGACGTTTCGCTCTGCGAACCCCGGGAGTTGGGGCTGCTAAGGGGTGAACTCTCGCGTTTGGTAGTAGCTGTTCAGCTTTCAACCCGGAGGGCGCCGCGCGTTCACGCGCCCACGCTCCTTGTCGTCATCCCGGGCGCCGCGAGAGCCTCGGGATGACAAGGGCCAAGCTTTGTCGAAACGCGGGAGTTCGAGATGTGAACGAGACCAACTCTCGCGCTTCGCGGAGCGAAGCGTCTACAGGGACCGCACCGCGGGCCCGCGCTTTTCAAGCGGGTTTGGATGGCGTGCGACGGAGGTGACGTTCTGGAGCGCGCTCATAGACGTTTCCTAGTGCCTGACATCCTCTAGCGCAGGACGAGCCAGAGGGAACGGGCGCCGGCGCCGGCCGGAAAATCGGGCAGAGACTCGGAGACAACAAAGTTCCCTCCGCGGCGGCTCGTCTTCAGGCAGAAGCGGGCCATCGTCTCCAGGTCGCGCCCTTTTATTCTGGTGCAGTTGGTCGAAAGAAGAATCTGCGCGTGGCGGTCGGCCACTTCCAGCGCCGCGAGCAAGAGACCCTCAAAATCACGCTCGACCTGCCAGGCTTTGCCGGTGTGCGAACGGGAAAAGGTCGGCGGATCGAGGACGATGCAATCGAACGTTTCGCCTTTGCGCGCGAGCCGCGGGAGGACGCTGAGCACGTCGTCGGCGAGGAAGCGATGACCGTCGGTCGTGAGGTTGTTGAGAGCGAAATTTTCCCGGCCGCGATCGAGCGATTTGCGGGAAAGATCAATGCTCACAGTGGCCCCCCCGGCGAGCGCGGCGACGACCGAAAACGAGCAGGTGTAGGCAAAACAATTGAGCAGCCGGCGGGGAGCGGCGCGCCGGACGAAGGCGCGGTTCTCTCGTTGATCGAGGAAGAGGCCGGCGGAATAACCGGCCCCGAAATCAACCGCGTAGCGCACGCCGCGCTCGCTCACCTCGCACCCAAGCGCGGCCGCAGGATCGCCGGCAATCAGTTGCGGAGCGTGACGCTCGGCATTTTTCTTGGGCAGGTAGCGGGCAAAAGTCCGCGCGAAAGGAATCTCCGCCAGCTGGGACCATTCGCCGAATTCACTCAGCAGGCGATCGCGCGCCGGCTCGGTTTGATAGGAAATAAGTGCATCAGAGCCGTATCGCTCCGCCCAACTGTCGGACCGGGTGCAGAGCCGGTAGGCGTCGGTCTTTTCGGCGGCGAAGTCGCGCGCCAGCCGGAGGTCGATCCAACCGACGGGCCCACGCACGGCGGCGGTGTTGCCGCCCGAAGCGGGCGCGTTACTATCAGGGCGGCGAGCAGTCATCCGTCGGTAATTTCGGATGCATTCCTTTGAAAATGCAACACATCACAGTGCGGGTTCCCGCCACTACTTCGAATCTCGGCCCGGGCTTCGATTGCCTGGGCGTGGCTTTGCGCCTGGCCAATTCCATCACCGTGACCCGGGCGAAAAAGCCCGCCGGCGGCCTGATGGTGCGGGAGGCGGCCCGCCGCTTCTTCCAGCTCGCGCGGGTCGCGCCTTTCCCCTTCGCCTGCACGATCGCCGGCGAAGTGCCGCCAGCGCGCGGACTCGGGAGCAGCGTAACCGTGCGGCTCGGCGTGCTCCACGGGTTGAATGCGCTCCTCGAGCGCCCGCTGCAGCGCCGGCAAATTTTCCACCTCTGCGCCGAGATGGAAGGTCATCCGGATAACGCGGCGCCGGCCGAGTTCGGTGGGTTCGTGGTCGCGCGCGCCACCGGGCACCAGCGTTTCCCGGTCGATCCGCGACTCCACTTCGTGCTTCTGATCCCGCCTTTCGAGGTCGCGACCGCGGAGGCGCGGGCGGTTTTGCCTAACGAAATCGAGCGCCTCGACGCGGTCGCCTCCTGCGGAAACGCTTGCGCGATCACGGCGGCCCTGGCCAGTGGGCGCTACGAGCATTTGCGGGGCGCGTTTGCCGATCAACTGCACCAGCCTTTTCGCGCCCGCTTCGTTCCTTTTCTCGATCAGGTCATCGCCGCCGCGGAGGAGGCGGGCGCGCTCGGCGGTTTTCTGAGCGGCTCCGGTTCCACCATCATCTGCCTCACCCTGCGCGCGCCGGAAAAGGTCGCCCGCGCCATGCACGTCGCGGCCGGTTTAAGCCAAGCCCGCACCCTCATCACCAGCGCCGATAATCGCGGCGCCCACCTCGTCCCGACCCGCCCTTCTCATGCGCCGCTGGCTTGAAAATCTCGAGCAGTTCGCGATCGACGTCATCCTCGGGCGCCGCCACGGATTTCGCGCGGCGCTCCTCCGCGGCTTTCTTTACCTGCTGTCGTTAGTCTACGCCCGCATCGTGCAGTTGCGGCTCTTCCTTTATCGCAAACGCGTTTTCCGCGAGCGCGCGCTCGGCTGCCTCGTTATCAGCATCGGGAATCTGACCGTCGGCGGCACGGGCAAGACGCCGATCGTGGAAAAGTTTGCCCGCGCCCTCCAGGCGGGCGGGCGCCGTGTGGCCATCCTCAGTCGCGGCTACAAAAGTGTCGCCAAACCTTCCCAGCGCAGTTGGCTCGACCGGCTCCGCGGGCAGGCGCCCGATCCGCCGCGGGTTGTCTCCGACGGCCAGGCGCTCCTCCTCGATTCGCGCACCGCGGGCGACGAGCCCTACATGCTGGCGAGCAATCTCAAGGACGTGATCGTGCTCGTCGATAAAGATCGGGTGAAGAGCGGGCTCTACGCCATTCGGGAGATGAAAGCCGACACCCTTCTGCTCGATGACGGGTTGCAATATCTGCATCTGAAACACCGACTCGATATCGTCCTGATCGATCGGCAGGCGCCCTTCGGAAACGAATTCCTCCTCCCCCGCGGAACCCTCCGGGAATCGCCCCGCAACCTGCGCCGGGCCAGCTACATTTTCATCACCAAAAGCACGGGCCAGCCTAACGACGAGCTGATCGCGCGCATCCGCCTTTACAATCGCACGGCCGAGATCATCGAGTGCGCCCATCAACCGCTTTACCTGCAGGAAGTTTACAGCGGCGAACAATGGCCACTCGATCGCCTCACCAATACCTACATCGGCTCGCTTTGCGGGATCGCCGCGCCGGAAAGTTTCGAGGACGGGCTGCGCAAACTGGGCGCGAAAATCGAGCTGGCCAAGCGCTTCACCGATCACCACCGCTACAGCGAAGCGGAGCTGCAGAGTTTCATCAACCGCTGCCTCCGCCGCGATGTCGACATGATCGTGACCACGGAAAAGGACGCGGTGCGTTTTCCTCGCCTCACGAAACCGGAAGTGCCGATTTATTTTTTGCGGGTGGAGATTCTCATCCTCAGCGGGCACGAGACCTGGGAAGATTGCGTCGCGCGCATCTGCCAGCCGCAGCCGATGCTTTCGCCGGAACGCTTTTTCTCGTGAATTCCCCGCGTCCCCGCCCCGATTTTTTTCCTGCTTTCCCGCGTTCCTGATTCATCCTCTCTCATGAGCAAGAAATCCGCACTGGAAGTGGAAGGCCGCACCCTCGCGGTCTCCAATCTCGACAAAGTCCTTTATCCCAAAGCGGGTTTCACGAAGGGCGAGCTGATCAACTATTACATCCAGATCGCGCCCGTCCTCCTGCCCCATCTGAAGAATCGCCCGCTCACCTTGAAGCGCTATCCGAACGGCGTGGAGGCGCCCTTTTTTTACGAAAAGAATTGCCCGAGCCATCGCCCCGATTGGGTGAAAACGGCGGCGGTCTGGAGCGAAGGCAACCAGCGCGAAATGCAGTATTGCCTCGCCCAGGATTTGCCCACGCTCGTCTGGGCGGCCAACCTCGCCGACATCGAGTTGCACACTTCGCTCTCGCGCAAAAGCAACGTCGCCCGCCCGACCATGATGGTCTTCGATCTCGATCCCGGCGCGCCCGCCGACATCGTGCACTGTTGCGTGGTCGGCCTTCTCCTGCGCGACCTTTTGAGCGGGATGAAATTGCAAAGCTGGGCCAAGACTTCCGGGTCGAAAGGTTTGCAAATCTACGTGCCGCTCAACACCCCGGTCACCTACGACCAGACCAAAGGGCTCTCCCGCGCGTTGGCCGAGCACCTCGAGCAGGAGCATCCCAAACTGGTTGTCTCGAAGATGGCAAAGGCGCTGCGCAAAGGGAAAATTTTCGTCGACTGGAGCCAGAACGACGAACACAAAACCACGGTCAACGTCTACTCGTTGCGCGCCAAAGAGCAGCCCACCGCGTCCACTCCCGTCACTTGGGAGGAAGTCGCGCAGACGGCAAAAAAGGGAGACGCCGAGAGGTTGGTCTTCCGCTGCGAGGAGACGGTCGCCCGGGTGGCGAAAATGGGCGACCTCTTCGCCCCGGTCGAGACGTTGAAGCAGAAGCTGCCGAAAAAGTGGAAGCTCTGAGCTTTCCCTTTCCCCCTTTTGGCACCCCCAGCGTCTCGCGCACGCCCGATACTCAAGAGTAACCATGCCGTCGGACCCATCTCTTCCGCTCGTCGTCGGCGCCGGGCCGGTCGGCCTGACCATGGCTTGCGAACTGGCGCGTCACGGCACGCGCTGCCGCATTATCGATCAGGCCCAGGAACGCTCCCAGACCTCCAAAGCCTTGGGCATTTTCCCGCGCACCCTCGAAGTCCTCGACGCCATGGGATTGGCCGACCGCTTCGTCCGTGCCGGCCAGCGCCTGCGCGGGCTCACCGTCCACCACGGCAGCACTCGCCTCGCCACCATCAATCTCAGCACCGTGGCCAGCCCCTACCCCTTTATTCTCAGCCTCCCCCAGGCGGAAACGGAGCGCCTTCTCCTCGAGCAGCTCGCCACCTTCGGGATCGAAGTGGAACGCGAAACTAGCCTAACGACCCTGGACCAGACGAGCGAGCTGGTCCACGCCACCCTGCGCCATCCCGATGGCGGCCTCGAAGTGGTGGAGACGCCCTGGCTGCTCGGCTGCGACGGCGCCCATAGCACCACCCGGAAAGCGCTCGGGATGGAATTCGAAGGCTCGCCTTACCAGGAAAGTTTTCTCCTCGCCGACGTCCACCTCGACTCCTCGCTCGAGCGCGATCGCATTCACCTTTATCTGGCGGCCGACGGCCTCCTCGGTCTCTTCCCTTTCCGGGAAAATCGCTGCCGCATCGTCGCCAGCATTCCGCCGCAAACGCGCGAGCAATCTTTGCCCGAAGTCACGCTCGAGGAAGTCCAGGCCCTCACGAAGCAGCGCGGCCCGACCGAGGCGCGCTTGAGCGATCCCGTCTGGATGTCGCGCTTCCATATTTCGCATCGCATGGTGCGCGAGTTCCGCAAGCTGCGCGTTTTCCTGGCGGGCGACGCGGCTCACATTCACAGCCCGGCCGGCGGCCAGGGGATGAACACCGGCATCCAGGATGCCTTCAACCTCGCCTGGAAACTGGCCCTGGTCGCGCAGGGGCGCGCTCCGGCCCAACTGCTCGCGAGCTATCACAGCGAGCGTGCACCGGTCGCGCGCGGCGTGGTCAACCTGACCGATCGGATCACGCGCCTAGCCACGACGCGCAACACGGTCGCGCAAAGCATCCGCGATTTCCTCCTCCCGATGGTCAGCGGGATCGATCTGGTGGGGGAAAAAATCGCCGACCGTCTGAGCGAGCTGGACGTGAACTATCGCCTGAGCCCGATCGTGGAAAATGCGGGCGGCGGCCGGCTCCGCGCGGGCGATCGCGCCCCCGACGCCGAGCTGCGCGACGAGGAGGGAAAAGCGCGCCGCATTTTCGAGCTGCTGCGAGCGCCGCGGCACACGCTCCTGCTTTTCCTCGGCGCCACCAACGACGCCGAAGCGAAGGCGCAGGAGATCGGCGCGGCGCTGAGCGGTTTCCCGAGCGAAATGGTCGACACCTATCGCATTGCGCGCGGGGAAAGCGGAGTCGAGGCCGAGCTGCGCGATTTGAGCGGCCTCGCGCACGAGGCCTACGGCTTGATGGAGGGCGGAATCGTCCTCGTTAGGCCAGATGGTTACCTCGGCTACCGCAGCAGCGAATTCGCGCCGTCCGCGCTCCGCAGTTACTGCGCGCGCATCTTTGCTCTATAAAGACGCGGGCCGTTGTAGGGCGGGCGCTTCGCCTGCCCAGTTCGATGGATCGGGGCAACCGAAGCGGTCGCCCTACAATTAGAAGACCTATCCCCCGCGCTTCGCCAAGCGCGGGGACGACAGATCGTTAGCCGCGGATCACGTAACGGCCGTGCACCCAATAGCGCTGGCCGTGACGCTGAGCGTAATGCCCGCCCACCCAGACGTAACGCGCTCCCCGCGAATAATAGCCCCGGCCGCGGGTGTAATAAGGCCGATCCTCGACCACCACGCCGACGGTGCCGACCGACGATCCATAATAAGCAGGCGAGGGCGGTCCGGGAGGGCCGGCGACATAAGCAGTGCAAGCGCCGCTGCCCAGGGTAACGACGGCGAGAAGAAGAAGAGGCAATTTTTTCATAACAAGGAGTGAGACGGTGCAATGTCTCGTCCCATTCATTCGAGCAAAGGCCGTACCATGGCAAGCGATCTTGTCGCCGGCAGGAATCACTCGCAATCCGCAACCTCAATTCTAGAGTCGGGATCGCATGAGCCGGATCCGACTTCTTTCCGACACCCTGGCCAGCCAGGTGGCCGCCGGCGAAGTGATCGAACGGCCCGCCTCGGTCGTGAAAGAGTTGGTCGAAAACAGCCTCGACGCGCAGGCCCAGGCGATCGAAGTGCTCATCCGGCGCGGCGGGATTTCACTCATCCGGGTGACCGATGACGGCATCGGGATGGATCGCGACGACGCCCTCCTTTGCCTCGAACGGCATGCCACGAGCAAGATTCGCACGGCGGCCGATCTCGCGACGGTCGGGACGCTCGGCTTCCGCGGGGAAGCGCTCCCCAGCATCGCCAGCGTCTCGCGTTTTCGCCTCACGACCCGGGAAAAAGAAGCGGTCGCCGGGAGCGAGATTCTCGTCGCCGGGGGCAAACTGGAGACAGCCCGCGATGGCGGGGAAGCGCCCGGCACGCAGATGGAAGTGCGCTCGCTTTTCTACAATCTCCCGGCTCGCCGCAAATTCCTCCGCTCCGAAAATACGGAGACGCGCCACATCGAGCATCAGCTCAATCTGCAGGCGATCGGGCATCCGGAGGTCGCCTTTTCCTTCCTCCGCGATGAGCGCCTGGTCTTCCAATTGCCCGCCACCAAAAACCTGCGCGAGCGCATTCGCGACTTGTTAGGCAGCGACCTCCTTGCCCGCCTCCTCGAAATCGAGCCGGCCCCGCGCGGCAAAATCCAATTGCGCGGATTCATCGGCCAGGCCGGGGTCAGCCGCTCGACCCGCGCGCAGCAGTTCGTCTTCGTCAACGGCCGCGCGGTGGAGAGCCCGGTGATCGGCGCTGCCATCAAAGAGGGCTACCACACCGCGCTCATGAAGGGCCAGTTTCCGGTCACTTTTTTGTTCATCGCGCTCGATCCCGCGGAGGTCGATGTGAACGTCCATCCGGCCAAGCGCGAGGTGCGCTTTCGCGATCCGCGCGGAGTGCGCGAGGCGGTGGTGGCGGCGATCCGGCGCACCCTGGAGAGCGATCGCCAGCATTGGCAGGAGCAATTTCGCGGGCCGCCCCCGGTCGACGCGCCGTTCGTGAGGCCGGCGGCGCCGCTCGCCCCGGCCTTGGAGCCGCAACCCTCTTTCGCGATCGCCCCGACCGAACCGGATCTGCGCGACCAGCGCCTTTCGCCTCACGAAGTAAGGCCAGCCATCCCGGCGCATCGCTTCCAAATCCTGGGCGTGCTCAACAAACTTTACGTGCTCATGGAGAACGCCGAAGGCCTCGTCCTGGTCGACCAGCACGCCGCGCACGAGCGCATTCTGTTCGAGGAATTGCGCCGGCGGATGGAAGAGCAGGGCGTCCCCTCGCAGCGGCTCCTTCTTCCCCAGGTCGTCTCCCTCCCGCCGCGCGACGCGGAATGGATCGAGCGCAACCTGGCGACGCTGCAAAAAATGGGGCTCGGGGTGGAGGAATTCGGCCGCCACACCTTCAAGCTGGAAAGTCTGCCGCCGTTCCTGAGCGGGGCCGATCCGGCGCGGCTTTTGCAGGACGTGATCGACAGTCTCAAATCGGCCAGCCAGAGCACGTCGCCACTCCGGTTAGGCGAAGACATGATCGCGAAAACGGTCTGCCGGCACGCCGTCAAAGCGAACGACCCGCTCCGTCCGGCCGAAGTGGAAAAGCTGATCCACGATTTGCTCGAATGCGAGCTGCCCTACTGCTGTCCGCACGGCCGCCCGACCATGATCCAGATTTCGTTAGGCGAGCTGGAGAAAAAATTCGGCCGCAAAGTATAAGGCTGGGGTGGCGGCCGGGAGACGTTCATCCCTTCCGGCGTCGTGCGTCGCCCGCCCGCTCTCATATTGTCATCCCGAGCCCGCGTAGACGGCGAGGGATCTCGCGCAAGGTCTTGGCGCAGTTCTTCAGAAAAAATGAACCTATCAGAGCAACCGTGAGATCCCTCGGCGCGCTGCGCCAGCCTCGGGATGACAATGCGCCGAGCTTTCGTGAACGCACAACCGGTAAAGAGCGAAAACGTCCAAAGGGCGGGCGGTTTCTCCGTTGTCAGGCGCGCAAGCGCTCGTTAGGATGCACGCCTTATGACCCGCGTTCTGATTTCTTTTCTCTTCCTCAGCCTCTGGACCGGGCCGGCCAGCCGGGCCGGCAACGACGTCGCCAACGCGCCGCTCGCTCCGTCGGCCCCGGATAAAAGCCAATACAATCTTTTTCACCCGGTTCCGAATAATCTGCTGCGCAGTTTCTCGGCGGATCGGCCCAGTCAATCGACCGGGCCTTACACGGTCGATGCTGGTCATTTCTACTTCGAGACGAGCGTGGTGAGTTATCTCTTCGACGAGAGCGGCGGCAGCACCACCCGGCAGTGGAACGTCGCGCCGATCAACTTCCGCATGGGCCTAACGAGTAACGTCGAGCTCGATCTGGCCTATGCCGATTACGTCCATCTGCGCATTCGTGATCACGCCACCGGCCAGACGGAGACGCGCGACGGCTTTGGGGATTTCGTGGTGCAAGGCAAAATCAACTTCTACGGTAACGACGGCGGGACGACGGCGCTCGGCTTGATCCCGTTTGTGAAGTTCCCTACGAATACGAATCATCTCGGCAACGACTCGGTCGAAGGCGGGGTGAGCGTTCCCTTCCAGGCGGCGCTGCCGGGGGGCTTTTCGCTCGGGTTGCAAAGCGGAGTGAGCTTCGTGCGCAATGGGGCTGATGACGGTTACGATCCCTCGTTTTTTAACGCTATTCTCATCGGGCACACTCTTTTTACGGATAAGCTGAGCGCTTATGCGGAGTTTTACGATGTGGTCACGGCGAACGAAGACGATAGTCACGCCGCCTTTATCGACACGGGCTTGGTCTATCAGATTTTACCTAACGCCGAGATCGACATTGGCTGCAATTTTGGCGTAACCGGCGCGGCGGCTGATTACCAGCCCTTCGCGGGATTCAGCTTTCGCTTTTAGCGTACCTCTAGACGTTTTTGCTCTGCAAAACGCGAGAGTTGTTCCCCCCGGCACGCCGCGCGCTGCGGCTCAGGATTTAGGCCCGACCGGCCCGACGGCCGCGAGACGCCGTTGCCGGAGCGCGCCTTAACGATGCCGATGTCGGTCCCGTTGACCACGCCGCTGGCGTTCACGTCCTCGCGGAAATTGGTCGCGTTGGCCGTGGCGCCGGATTGAGCCTTCACCTGGCCAAGGTCGGTGCCGTTGACGCTGCTACTGCCGCTGGTGTCGCCGATCAGGGCGGTCATGCTCACAGCCGTACTCGGCAGCACATTGGCGAGACTGTCGGTCACGCCGCTCAAGGTCACGGCGATGCGTTGGACATCGATCACGCCGGTCAGATTCACCGTCATGGTGTTGCCGGAAAAGGTCGGGCTGCCCGAGACGCTGCCCGTGCCGGTGGTGACGCTGGCGTTGCCGCTCACCACGCTGTTGCTAAAGGTGAAGACGAGCGTGTGATTCCCGCTCCCGTCGCGGCACTCCACCCCGGACGCGCCAGTCAGCGGCAGATTGACGTCGAAGGCGCCCGCGCCGCCGTGGGTCTTGCGGGAGACGGCGCTGTTCAGCGCGAGGATCGCTCCCGGAGTGAACCGCGCGATGGAACGCCCACCCGTGGAAATCCAGACCGTCCCCGGCCGATACGGATCTTCCGTGACCGCTTCCGCATTCGCGAAACGCTGGCCGAGCCGGGTAATTTCATTCCAGCTCGCGCCGTTATCGGCCGATTCATAAATGTGATCGGCCACATCGCCGGACATCTGGCCGATGACTGCGATGCGGCTGTTGTGAGCGTCGAGCTCGGTCACGCTGGTAAGCCCGCTCACGGAATGCCAGGAGGCTCCTTCATCGGCGCTATATTCGAGTCCGATGACGTTGCCCACCCAGAGACGCCCGGTCACAGGATCGACGCGGAGGCGGCCAAAAGTGTTGCTCGGCTGGACCGAAGGCTTCGTCCAAGTGACACCCCGGTTGGTGCTTTTCCAGAAGCCGCTGTTGCGCAAAATGGCGTAACGAATGGCGTTATCGGTCGCGTCGCGCTCCAGCGAGACGTTCCAATAAAACTCCGCTCCCGGATCGTAGCCCGAGGGGAAACCCGTCGAGCGGGTGAAATTAGCCCCGCCATCGGTCGTGCGATAAGCGCCTCCCTGGCTGGAAGTGAGCGCGCCGGCGGTGAAGACCAGGAAATCGTCGGCGTTATCGGCCGAAGCGACCGCCTCGATCAACTCGCGATTGGCCGCCGTCGGCAGACCGGTGGCGGAGAGCTTGCTCCAGTTCACGCCGTTGTCGGTGGTCTGGTAAATCCGCACCCGGCCGGTGTTCTGTTCGCCGCCGGGAGCGATCACTTTATTCGCGCTGACCAGGAGCCGATGAGTGTAGAGAACGTTATCATCCGGGTAAGGGAAATGTGGAGCGATGTAACCGCTGCTCGCCCCACTCGCCCCGCCGTCGCTCACCGTGGTCGCGCCGAGATCGGCCAGCGGCAGCCAGACGCGATTTGCATCGGTCGGGTGGAAGCTCACCCGCCAGGCATCCGTCTCGCCCACGCCGTGCTGGATGTAGCTCCAGGTCGCTCCGTTATCCTCGCTCCGGAACGGCGCGTAACCGCCGCCCAGGAATAGCCGGTTGGCATTCGTCGGATCCTGGATGAGACCGTTGCGCCCGCCCTCCACCGTGGTCGTGCCCGGCGCGATGAAACCGGGCAGCGGCCCGCTCAAGGTCATCGGCATTTGCGTAAATGTGTTGCCGTTATCGGTGCTGCGACAAACAAACTCGAAAAGATCCGCGGCCCAGAGATCGCCGTTCGCCAGCAACTGCACCATGGCCAGCGCGCTCCCCGGCGCGTAGGGCAGCGCGTTCAGGTAGTTTTGATAAATGTTCGTCACCGCGCCCGCCGCGGTCAGCCGGTAGAGGATGTTGGCGCCGTTGTTCACGCCCGCGGCAAAGGCCGTCCCATCCGCTTTCACGACCAACTTATAGATGATGCTGGCAGTGATCTTTTGCGTCCAGCTCGTCCCGTGATTCGTGCTGATCCAGAGCCCGCCGTCGCCGCAAATCCAGATCGTGTCCGGCGCCGCCGGGTTGATCGTGATCCCGGCGATAAAGACGTTCGGCGTGTCGAAAACGGCGGGCGCAAGATTCGTCCAGGTGGCGCCGGCATTGAGCGAATGCCAGAGACCATCCCCGCGCGAGCCGGCCCAGACTTCGTTGTCGTTCCCGGGCTGGAGGGTGAGACATTCCCCGCCGAAATGCTCCTGATCGTTCCCGGAGAAATTCACCCCGGTCAAAACCTGCGTCCAGGAAGTGCCGCCATCGCTGCTTTTCCAGATCCCCCGCCCCGGATCGCTCGCCGCGTAGGAGGTCCCCGTCGCCTGATAGACCGTATCGGCGTTCCCCGCCGCCACGGCCACGCCTTGCACGAAATAGCAAGCCTGATAAGGCAGGTCGCCGCTAATGAAACGCCAGTTACTCCCGTGATCGTCGCTCCGGTACATCCCGCCGATATCGGTCCGCCCATAGAGCCGGCCCGAGCTATGCGGAATCACCTGTTCGAACCAACCGCCGCCGTCGCAGTCGATTTGCTGGAACGAGCCGGCGATCGTGCTGGCCAGAGCAGGGCGCGCGGTCACAGCGCCAGCGCTGACGACCGCGAGAAGCAGAGCAAGAGAGCGAATGGGATTCTTCATGGAGTGAGGTGTGTAGGTGTAGCTGCGGGTTGATCGGGTAGCGAGCTGTGAAAAGCAGCTCGTTTTATACCTCTTCCAATGCATTTTTTTGCCGGAACATTGCAAAAAAATTGCGGGTGAGTGGAAATAAACCGAATCGACCGCTCGCAACTTCCTCTCCGTTCATTTCGCCCTGCTCGATGACCTATGCGCTAATTGCAAAGAGAGTTGCAGACTTACCAGACAAAAAAGGACCTTATATGAAAGGCTTAGGTAATCGCAACTTAAGAAGGGAATTCTGACTTCAGGCAATCCCGCGCGAGAGCGCGGCGCGCCTATTCCTATTAAAGAAGTCGCGCTGACGGAGGTGTTTTGATCTGGTCAGGCCACCTCGGTGCAGGGAGAAGCAACGGGCGAAGCGGGACCGGAGCTTCGTATATTCCGACATCTCCCTCCGATTTGCGCCGCGTGGAAGCGCTTGCCAGCCCCCGCCACCACTCCATAATCTTCATCCCAGTGGCCACCATTCCTTATCGCGGGAGCACCGATTGAATCCCGACTTCCCCGAGCGCCTTCGCGATCTCGTCGAGCTGGCGAAGAATACGCGCCGGCAAGACATTCATGGCGTCGACCCCGAGGAATGGACAAAATGGAAGTTGATCGAGCCACTGTTCCGCGCGCTTGGGTTCGACAGCGACGATATCCGCAAGGAATTTCACATCCTTGGCGCACAATGCGACTACCTGCTGGAGCGTCGCAAACCGCTACTCTTCGTCGAAGCGAAGAGCCTCACAGAGAAAAAGCCTCTTTTCGAGAAGCACCGGGACCAGGTGCTGGGCTATCTGCGCAATTATCGCGTCAGCCCGGAGCAGGTCGCCATGGCGGAGCCGGTCACCTGGCTGCTCCTGACAAATTTCGCGCAGCTCCACCTTATCCGGGTCAACGAAGAACGCCCCAGCTTCTCCTTTCGCCTCGATCAACTGGAGGAGCGGGCTGCGGAACTTTGGGAGTTGCTTTCCGCAGAGCGCCTCGAAGTCGGCCGCATCGAGGAGCTCTACGATCAAGAACAGAAGGCCGACCTCGACCAACGCTTCCTCGCCGACCTGAAACAATGGCGGCTCATCCTGGCGAACGGCTTCGGCCTTCGCAACCCAAGTGCCTCCCTCGCTGACCTCACCAGCGCGAGCCAACAGTTACTCGATCGCTTTCTCTTCTGCCGCATGCTGGAGACGCATGGACTGATCGAATACAACAAACTTGCCCGCGCCTTCGTCGGCTACGACACCTTCTTTACCAACTCAGCCAAGACCTTTGCCCAATTCCTGCGCGAATCGCTCTTTGAAGAAATCCGCGCCAAGTTCAACACCGAGCTTTTCGTCCAGCCCCAGCTCTGCGACACCCTCGAGATCGGTAACGCCTTCCTCGCCGCCGTCATCGGTCACACCTCGCTGCCGGCGGAAGTCGCGCTCACCTGCGGAATCGAGCAGGGTCTCGGCCCGTTGCTCAGCTTTCGCCATCTCTACAGCTACGACTTCACTCGGATGTCGCACGACATCATGGGCGCGGTTTACGAGCGCTTCCTCGCCCACAAGCTCCAGCAAAAGAACGGCCGCGTGGTCATCGAAGAGACCGACGAGCTGCGCAAGAAGGAAGGCATCTATTACACCCCGCAATACATCGTCGACTACATCGTGAGCCACACGCTCGGCGAAAAGACCGAGCCGATTGTCACTGCCGCGATTGCCCTGGTGACGGAAAAGAGATTCCGCGAAGCTTTGACGAAGATTCGCGAGCTCGCCGCGCTCAAAGTCCTCGACCCCTCGATGGGTTCTGGCTCCTTCCTCCTCCGCGCCTTCGATCACCTGCTCGATTGCTATGGCAGATACAATCGCGCCTGCCGCGAAATGAAACAAACCGGCCGCGTCCGAGAAACGCCTGGCGAACTCTTTGGCGCCGGCGAAGAAGTGGCCGAGGAAATCTTCAATCCCGCCTTCCACATCGTCGCCGAGAACATCTTCGGCGTCGATCTGGACCCGCAGGCCGTCGAGCTGGCCCGGCTCAACATCTGGATGCGGCTCATGATCGCCGAGCGCGACATCATGCGCGAACGCCTTCGTCTTACCCAATCGAACGGCCACCCGCTCAGCCTTCTCCCCTCCCTCGCGCGCAATCTCAAACGCGGCAACTCCCTCATCCCGGATCTCGCTGTCGCCGGGGATGCGGCGTTCGATTGGCCGGCACAATTCCCGGAGGTGATGGAGCGAGGCGGCTTCGATATCGTAGTGGGTAACCCGCCTTATGAACGCATCCAGACGATGGCCGAATATGCCCCGGAGTCTTTGGAATATCTTAAGACCCATTATAAGACCGCCGAAGCCGGTAACTTCGACATCTACGTCTGCTTTGTTGAGAGAGGGCTAAATCTCCTCAACGACCATGGCTTATTCGGTTACATCCTCCCGCACAAATTCTTTCAAGCTGGCTATGGGCGGGCCTTGCGCAGCTTGCTTACAACAGGAAAACACCTTCGCGAGATCGTAAACTTCGGACACGCACAGGTATTCCCACAGGTCAGCACTTATACCTGTCTCCTCTTTCTCTCAAAGGGCGCTTCCGCGAGTTTCACCTTACGAGAAGTGTCGGACCTCTCCTCTTGGAGTGCGCGTAACGAAGCCATAAGCGCGACCCTTGCCGCTGAAGCACTTAACGAGTCCGAATGGATCCCAGCCGCTGGAGAAGGAGAAAGAGCCCTTCTCGTACGCCTTCGCACGATCCCGCAGACTTTGGAGGATGTCACGACAAGGATCTTTCAAGGGCTCAAGACCAGCGCGGATGACATCTTTATAGTCGACGAGCTGCAAAGAGGTGCGCGCGGGGTGCGAGTTCATTCGCATGAGACTGAGACAGAGCACTTGCTCGAGCCGGCCCTCTTGCATCCGCTGGTCAAGGGCGGCGATAGCAGACGCTATGTCCTGGCAGAGCCAAGCCGACGTATCCTCTTTCCATATGCGCAGAACAAGGGCGGAGCGGTAGAGCTGATTCCTGAGAGCGTTCTCGAAAAAGATTTCCCGCTTACATGGGAGTATCTGCTTGCAAATCGAAAGCGACTGGAAGGCCGCGAGAAGGGGAAATTCGAAGGGAGCAATTGGTACGCCTTCGGGCGCGATCAGGCTCTCGACGTCATCTCACAGGCCAAGATTTTTACTCCCGACTTGGCCTTGCGCGCCAGCTATTCATTGGATGAAGCCGGCGACAAATTCTTTACCGGCGGCGTCGCGGGCGGTTACGGCATCCTTGTCCGCGAAGAAGTTAATCGCGATTATGTGCTGGCACTACTCAACAGCCGCTTGCTCGATTGGTATGTCGCGAAGAACGGGACGACCATGCGCGGTGGCTGGCATAGCTACGAAGCGAGGTTCATTCGGAGCGTTCCGATTTTACTTCCGCGTGGAAATAGGCAGAAGGCTCGCTGCAAGACAATCGCTGACCTCGCGAATCGCCTACGGTAACTTGCTTCGCAACGACAATGCTTCCCCCCGCTCCTTCGGGAGAAGCTTCGCCACACACACCGCACCGCCTGCTCGCTCGGGTACTATCTCCAGGCCGACTACGCCGAAGCGATCACCCATGAAATCCTGATCGACGATGTGATGCGCAAAGGGTTCCTACATGGCATTGCCATCGAAGCCGATAACGGCGCTTTGCTCCTCAGCGCCCAAGTCTCCGAGACCGTCAAAGCCGAACCAGAAATGGTCCCCCTTCTCCGCCTGACTGTCGGAAACGTCCCGCTGCGGCAATTCATCTACGCCTGCTGCCAGCAATTCCTCGCCGACCACGCGCGCCGCAAACGCTGGACCACCGGCAATCGCCCCGAAGAGATCTACCGCCGCGTCGTCAATGTCGAGGAACCGCTCGTCTATTTCCAAGCGGGCGCCGCCGACAATCTCCGAGCCATCACCACCCTCTTGGAAAAGGTCGGGCAGGAAGTCGGCGTTACCGACCTCGCCGCCCTCGAAGCAGAAATAAACCAGGCCGACGCCGAAATCGACGATCTTGTTTATGATCTTTATGAGATCACGTCGGATGAACGAATGCTGATTGAGTCCGCAGCAGGATAGAGCCGCGACGGTTCGCTGGGTCAGGAGAATATTCTTGGGACGGATTCACAGCACTTCGGTTGCGGTTTGCCGTATCGAGTATCAAATATTCTCCTGAATCCCACTATCTGAGATCTTGCTAGTCGCTAACGACTTTCAGGTAACACCGAATACAAAAACTCAACCCAGTCGTCACATCGATGGTAAGCATGATCATCACGAGCGGATACGATCTCTAGGCGAACGTTAAGGCTTTTCGCAATATGTTTCTTCAGGATGCTCGCTTGCAAGTTATTTTCCGTCTGCCACGGCTGGGCAGCCTCTCCAACGGATAGGCGATACGTAAGTTGACCCCCCAAAGGGTCGGCCGCTGTGACGACGAATTCCACTTTATCTCCCGCTCGCAGGATAGTCTTGGTCACTAAAGCTTTAAGATCTACGCCAGGCTTCGGAGTCCAAACATTTCCTTGACTGTCTCGTGCACACTCAATTCTAGGAAAGTAGTCGTCGGGTGTCTCAAGTTTGCTTCGATAACGAATCAGGCGAGTCCTAATCTCCCCTGCGATTCCCGCCGCTAGATACTTCTGGTGTGGGAGAAGCTCTCGTCGATGCGCCTCTGGATCGCGCAGTCTTTCCATCTCGTTAAGATAAACATCCATCGTCTTCAAGTCCCCAAGTGCGTTCGAGAATAATCCCCAGTGTTTCTTTAAAATTGGCCGTAAGTCATAGAAGTCGGCGTAGTACAGAAGTCGCGGCTCGACGGCCCCAGTGGCTTGACGCGCAATTTCCGCCTTCTTTCGCTCTTGCCACTTCCTGACACGCTCCGCAGTGACACCACAATTTTCCGACCAATCTACGCCGAACTTACTCTCTAACACTATAGCAATAAAGTCCCTTAAGGAGTTTTCCGCGTCTTTGAGCGCCTGAGTTACGTCTACGTCCATAAGATAAGCTCTAACCGCGAGAAACGTGCAATGGAAGTTGGGCGCGATCCCCGCTTTCCGCACCACTTCACGCAAGTTAGAATTGGTTAGAAACAACCATAGGCTCATGCTCCACACTTTCGAAGACTGCCGCACGTGAGGAGAGGTCGAGGATCAGGAGAATATTCTTGTCACGGATTCATAGCACTTGGGTTGCGGTTTGCCGTCTTGAGTATCAAATATTCCGGCCCCCGAATGAGTATGACCGCAGGAATAGCGTAGGCAAGTCAGTGGACCGGCGACCCTGTTTGGGAGGTCGGTAACGACCGATGCGGTGGAGGTTGGCGAGAGTCTGAGATGTTAGTCGCCGACAGGTCAATAACCTTCAGCAGCGTAGAAGCGGAAAGCGTTATCCCGATGCAAAGGATGTATGCGATTATCTGCCGTCCAAACCAGTAAACGGCGGCTCGATTTCTATTGATCTTAATGTTGAGAATTCTGCCTACGCTTTCGAGTTGTACTGCATACTCGGCAAGTATTAGAGACCGGGTGAATTTACCATCAGCAAGCTCTCGGAAGTTTCGATGAGCCGCGGCTGAGTCTTCGTCGGAAAACATAGGGAAAAGGCATGTGTGTGGAGCTCCCGTTTTCTCGGGTTTTCCTAGCATTCCCAATGTAAAAGTGCGGAGCAGTAGGCGACCGATTTCCTTCCAGAGACCCTCTTGTTTGTCTCTCCTGTTTCCCATAGGGCGAGACATCAAGCCGTTCGTTGATGCAAGCAGGGCTAGAAGCCCGAAAGCAAGAGCTAGGAGAAGCAGGATTAGGGCGGCGGACAGAAGCCAGTCGCAATGGTGGAAGGAGATTTGATTACTCCACTGAATAAAAGGAGTCTTTTCCTTCAAGTCTCGAGTTAGCAGATATTCAAAAACCACAAGTGGAAACCCAGTGGTCACTACGATCAGACCGGTCATAACACTCGTTTTAGTGTCAATGACCCGTATTACCTCTTGCGCGTTCGCATATGCGGCGCGTGCATGAGCGATGTTTTCGTCCCACCGGTGATCGGGCTCAGATTCGACAGTCATCTTCCTTTCTCCATCACTGACTTTTCTCGAAAATACGCCATAACACCGTCTGCGTAATGCGGCCATTGCGGCCACCGCGAATCCCACTTCAACAAGTTACGCCTATATCCCTGCAAGTGTCGATAAAGAAGCCACCTGGCGCTATTAATCGCGTAAGCGGCGGCGGTGGCGAGAGCCGCGACCAAGTCGTGCGCGGCCTCCACGGCGGCAATCACGTCAGCCCATTCCGGGGCCAACATATAACAAAGAGAATCATCAGCGTTAATGTGCCACTCGGGTCGGGTCTCCCGACCGCTACGCCCGCGAATCCATTGGTTCGAACATCTGAGAACTGGGGCCTCACTACGCCACGCGGGAAACGTTCGGAGCGAGCAGTTCGCTACCGCTTCCGTTTGTCCATCGGAATGCGTCAGATTTAAACTGCCTGATATTGTTGCTCCTCCGAAGCGCAGTTCGGAGGCAACGCCCCGAGGTGGCATATGGATCGCCAGCACCGCGCAAAGGAAATGCGTTTGAATCTCCTCCGCTAAGCGAATAGCCTCGGAGTTTCTTGCAGCGCGCTCAATACGCGCGATGACATTTGACATAGGGACGAGGTGCCTTGACCTCAATTCCAGTTTTTGGCACAACGACAGCGGAGCTGCGGGCCGCTTCGTCGTCGTGTTGACGCTGGGCTTTAACGAGGGCTTCAAACGACGCGATTTTAAAAAGAGCTGGATGATCTCGATGATCGGCGTAGGGCATTTTAAGCGTGTCATCTAACGGCCGATGATCTTCGCGGTGGATAATCGTATATTCCGGCGGAGTTGATGAAGCCTGCTCGGCATCGAGCGATCTACGCCAAGACCAACCAGCGCCGACGTGAAAGGATCGACCACCGGCAAACACATTCCCGGTAAGGATGAATCCGTGTTCGACTAGGACGTTATCTCCACCCGCGATTGCAACAAGCCATTTACATCCGCGCATCGGTCCTTTCCAATTGATTCCGCTTGTCGCGATCCCGCGTCCTTGGTCGTGCCAATTAAGCGCAGCGCGGTTCGGCAAATACGTACGTTCAAGAGCGTAATCATCACACTCGAGGAGGAAATTGGCGCAGTCCCCCGCCCAAGGAAATAGGAGCACGCTGACACCTTCGGGAAGACTGTCCTTAAATGCGGTTGGGTATTGCATTATCGCAGTAAAATCCCGGACGAGCTCTGCCACCGCAGCGTCACCGGCAAGCAAAGCCGAGCGCACTTGCGCGCTAAATCCATCGAGATCGGCTCTCATCACAAATCCCGTGCGCCGGTGCGGAGCGTGCACCGGATTGTTGGGGTTCGGTTCGAACTCCTTTGCCAGAACCTCCATCGCCGAAAATGAGACCATCCTGTATTTTTCGATGGCACTCTCCTCGAGTGCCCAGAGAGCAGCCTCAGGAGTTGGTTCCGCCGCAAGATCAACTAGTCGCCACGAGGGAGCGCCGATTTGACCGCTGATCGCAGTCTCGTTAATGGCGAGCTTACCAGCTGGAACACCGGCCCGAGAAACGTCTCGCGCAAGCTTTTTTGCAGGACGATTTGCTGCGTCTCCCAAGCTGACGACCGACTCGCTCGGATCATCCCCAGATGACCGTAGGAAGATTGCGCGGCCATAATCAGCCGCCATTCTTACCGAGAACTCCTCCTGTCCTGCAAAACGCGCAATTTCCCTTATCGCAATACGGTAGAAGACTCGGCATGCATTAATCATCGACTCGGTAATTTCGGGGATTGGGGCGTCAGCTTGGCGGAATAGATGTAAGCGTTGTCCTTGAACCTCCAAGATCTGAATCTCCGCCAAGGTGCTCACCGACTCTGCAGCTGAAGCATACGCCTGAAGGATCTGAAGATTCAAATATGCCGAGTTAACCGTCTCCGGAGCAGAAACAATTAGTCGGAAATCTAGGTCGGAGTAGATGTGATATCCCTTGGTATCGGAGTAAGGGACTTCCTCCTGGCTCCACTGCCGCGTCTGCCGTGTTTCAAGGTATACGCGTCGCGAAGCGAGCCTGACGAGTTCGTTAAAAGTAACTTTCATTATTTCTGTTTTTAAAGTGCAAGTGGCACACTAACTAACGCTTCTTCCTCCTCGGCCTGACCTTCTGTATCTCAGTCGTGGCCTTGTGAGTCTTTGCGTAGCTCTTCTTAACGTATCGGCCGGTCTTGGAGCTCCGTGCGCGGGTTTTTCCAGACATTTATTTGGTTCCTTTCAGATGTTTCTCGACCGCTTTCGCGCTGGTGCCGACCGCGCGAACGGCGGCGGTTAAGGCTGGTTTGCTGCAGCCGAATTTGTTCGTCCAATATTCGACTTCGTAGGGTTCGTGGATATTTATTTTGCTCGCGTCTTGCGGGCGCTTTTTTGTTTCGTCGTCGGACATTGTTTCGATTCCAAGGTGATCCGGGTCGGGTGACTGCGAGAGCGTGGGGATCACGAGCAGGCCGGGGCAGTTGATTATCGCCGAAAAGAACGCCGCTTGGCGCTGTGGCCGGCACGAGGGGGAAACTTTCCCGCGGTCGGCGGGCTGGACAGCTAGGCTGGGAACCCGGTCCGTCGACTTCTCGTATCGGCCTTGCGGCCGCACGTCAGCTCGCTTCTGCGAGCTAGCTCCCACTATCCGACCGAGCCGTCCCGCCACGCAAGAACTTTTTTTCGGAAAAAATACCAGCCGCAGCGTAGGACGTTGTCATGCACCCCAAAATGTGGCTGAGGCTGCCAATGCCAAAGCTGCGGTGATGGAAAAAGCCTTGCCTGGATGGCTGGGGCAATCGAAACAACAGCGTGTTCTCCTTCATTGCCGGATTTTTTCTGTTGATTTGGGTGGCGGGATCGATCCTGGTGAATGGCATCGCGGGGTTGCACTACGCCACGAAACTCCGTTGCCTCGCCCTGATCGGTTATGGCGCCGCTGCCGGCGCCACGATGCACGGGCTTCTGGGCTGGGCCATCGCGGCTTTCCCCGCCGGTCGCTGGATCTTTGTTGGCCTTCTGTTTGCTCTCACTTTTGGCAGCGCGTTTTATTGGGCTGCGCAGGGCGTGTTGGGAGAGTTATTGACCACCTTAGCGCGGCCCATAAAAATCTCGTTGGCTCTGTGGCTCGGCTTGCTGGTGGTGAGCCTGGGCGTGGTGCACTTGCACGTTCGTTTTCCCAACTCCCTGCCCGATGGTTACTATATTTCCAAGCAGCATACGACCAATGTCAAGATTCAGTGCCTGACGGGATTGACGGCGGATAACTATATCCCCTTTGCGGTCGCAGAGATTTTCTTGCGCGGGCTTTCTTTTAATAAGGTGAGGCCCGTTCTGCCTGGTAATGAAGTGAGTGATCGCACCATCCTCATGTCGTTGGTCTCAATGCCCTTTCAAGCGGTTCTCGAGGCACCGCGCGATTATCCCGTGCTGGGCACTTATCCCTATATAGATCGACCATGGCCCAATGTTTGGGCGCTGAATACGCACGATCAGTTTGGAGAATTTCTTGTCATCGGGCTGTTCTTAAATTCCCTGCTCCTGCTGGGTTTACTCGTTTTTTGTTCCAGCCTCGGCGCAACTTCCATCCTGCCCTTTGCCACTCTTCTTTACCTCACGAATCCCTATTTTATTAGCCAAACCATCTTTACCTGGCCTAAATCGCTGGCTGGGTTCTTTATCCTATTGGCCTGGACCTCCCTCCGCAAAGGACACGCTCCGGCGATCGTCGCCATCCTGATGGCGCTGGCCTACCATTCTCACCCTTACGCTATTGTCTTCGCCGGCTGGATCGGGATATTTTACCTCAGGGAATGGCGGCGTGAGAGAAATAGCCGCCTGCCGGCGGCACTGCTCTATCTGGTGGTCCTTGGCCTCTGCTTGTCGCCCTGGTTCATTTGGACGAAGTGGGTGCTCAAGATTCCCTCCGACTTAATGGCGCAGAACTTCGCCGGCCAGGGCACGGCGGCAGCCTGGGCTGCCCCGATTAACTTCGTCTGGATACGATTCCAGAACCTCTTTCTGATGATGTCGCCCATGATGCTGTGGGTCTATCCCTTCAATCTCTCGCCGGTTGTTAATTATTGGATGACTTGCGTGCCTGGGATCGTAGGTCTGGTCACGATTTTCCCGGCGCTGGCCCAATGTGCCGAGCTACCAAAACCACAACCATGGCTCTGGTATGGTCTCCTTGGTCCCGCTGGCTCGATTCTTCTTGTCTTTAGCTGCCCGGCCTTGCCCGTTTTGCATGGCTACCAACCCTTGCTCGGCGTCCTGCTTTTCTTTGGGGTCTGGTGGCTGGTGGAACACACCCGGAGAAGTGTCGCGATGGCCCTTCTGCTTCTGCAGCTCGCGATCAACCTTTGGGTCTGCTACGGGCGCGGGTCGCTCTCGGGCGTTCATCTTTGGTGAAATGACGGCCGCGGGAAGACAGAAGGTTTTCCAGCCGCCCCTCAAACTCTAACCCTCCACGGAAATTACGCTCACCGCAGCGGAGGGGGCTTTGGATTCTAACCGAATGGTTCTTTGTCGGAGTCCTAGACCCTTGGATCTTCAGGCGGACTGCAAAAACTTTCTCCTCGTTCCAAAAGTCTCTTTTGGAACGCGCTTGCTCCGGCAACTCTGTTGCAAAGACCTGCGCATCGGCACGCCAAGACGGGGCAACTGGAGTTGCGGGGACAATTGCGTTCCCAAACGGAGTTTGGGAACGAGGGGCGAGCCGGGAAGGCAAGGAGTGAGGTGGCTTTAACGGCGGGCCGCTGGCCCTTGGAATCTTCAGGCGGTCTTCCCGGCCCCGGTTGCGACTGGCTCGCCGCGAGCGGCTTGATCGCCCGCCTTTCTGTTGCTAGGAACAGACGTATGCCTTCGCCCCTCCGCTCCCCGCGACTCCTGCTCTGCGCGATCGCCCTGCTCGCCTTGCCTTCCAGCGGCGCGGCCGCGCGCTCGCCGTCCCCTTCCCCGTCGGACGAGAAGATGACGATGAATGATGCCAAAAAAATGGGGGTGCTCTTATTCGCACCGTTTCCCAGTTACCCTTACGAGGCACGGCGCGATCGTGCCATCGGTGCGGGCATCGCCATTCTGGCGATCGATCAAGAAACCGGCCTGGTGAAAGAAGCTCACATGCAACTGAGCACCGGTTCGCCCATCCTCGACCAAAACACGCTCGATACTTTGCGCCGTTGGCGCTTCCGGCCTCACACCCTCTACGGGCTGAAAGTTCCGATCCATTACGATATGCCCTCGATCGGGGTCGATTACCGCAAGAAGCAAAAACCAATGGCCGAGATTCTCGCTCCTTATCTCGGCCCCGGTGCGGTGCGCAAGGCGCCCATCCCGCAGTATCCGGGCCGTCAGAACTGGGGTTTTAAACACGGCAAAGGCATTTACGAGATTCGGTCGGACGCAGCGGGCAAGGTCACGGCCGTGAAGGTGCTGACCAGCAGTGGGGACGCCGTCTTCGATGAGGCCGTGCAGAAAACCCTGCGCAAATGGCAATTCAACCGCGGCCCCCTCACTGTGGAGCTGCCTCTCGCCTTCGCCCTCACGCCGACGAGCTATCGCGTCGACGTGGCCCGGTAAACAGCCGCACGCGGATCGGGATTGCCGTTTGTTGCCGGGATTTGTGACCACGAAGCTGGGAGCTTCGTGGCGCTCCCCTTGAGGAGCGCGCGAAATAAGGCGTGCAACCGGGATGGCCGCCCCGCAGGATGGGGGCATGAACTTTAATAAAAATATCGGCATGCTCCTGCTCGCGATTTATCTGATCCTGGTCGGCATCGTTGGCCTGGCCGGCGTCCCCCTCGGCATCGTCCCGGCCCTGGTCGCGCTTATCGCCGGCATCTTTATTCTGATCGGGCGCTGAGCCGGGTTCGTTAGGCCGGGGAGGATTGGACGGGCCGCGTCGCCCGTTGAATCTTCCCCGCGTGCCTGCCAATCCCGCTCCTCTCTCCGATCCGCCGCTCACCCCGGAGCTGATCGCCAAACATGGCCTGACCAACGAGGAATTCGCGCGCCTCCAGCGCATCCTCGGGCGCGCTCCGAATTTCACCGAGCTGGGGATTTTCTCGGTCATGTGGAGCGAGCATTGCTCCTATAAAAACAGCCGGCGCGAGCTGAAGAAATTCCCCACGAGCGGGCCGAACATTCTCGTGCGGGCCGGGGAAGAGAACGCCGGGGTGGTCGATATCGGCGATGGCTGGGCGGTTTGTTTCAAGATCGAATCGCACAATCATCCGAGCGCGATCGAGCCGTTCCAAGGCGCGGCCACGGGAGTCGGCGGGATCATTCGCGATATCTTCACGATGGGGGCGCGCCCGGAGTTTTTGCTCAACTCGCTCCGCTTCGGGCCGATCGTGGGGCGAGCTTCCAGCTTGCGCGTTTCCAGCTTGCCTAACAAGGTGCCTGATCAACCAGGCAAGCTAGAAGCTCGCCCCACGGACGGAGCCCAGGCTACTCCGGTGTTTTTCGATCAATACGCCGAGATCGATATTACCCGGCGCGATCTCCCGCATTGGGAGCAGGCCGGAGCCACTTATTTCGTCACTTTCCGGCTGGCCGATGCGCTCCCGGCGGCAAAGCTCCTCGACCTCGAAGAGGAACGGAAACAATGGCTCGATCACCATCCCACTCCCTGGGCGGCGGCGGAGCGGCGCGAGTACGTGGAGCGGTTTAACGAGCAGGTGGAAGCGTGGCTCGACGCGGGCGAAGGCGATTGCCTCCTGGCCAATCCCGAGGTCGCAGAAATCGTCGCTGGCGCGCTCCAGCATTTCGATGGGAAACGCTACGAACTCGGCGCCTGGGTGGTGATGCCAAATCACGTGCACGTGCTGGTGAAGCCGAGCGGCGCCCATGAGCTGGGCGCGATTTTGCATTCCTGGAAATCGTTTAGCGCGCATCGGATCAATGAATTTCTCGGGCGCAGCGGGGCGCTTTGGCAACATGAATCCTACGACCATATCGTGCGGGATGGAGCGGAGTCGGGGCGGATCGCAAATTACATTCTGCGGAATCCGGAGAAGGCAGGTGTGGTGGCAGCAACTTCTGCTGCCGTGGTGGGGCGAGCTTCCAGCTTGCCGGATTCTCTCCCGCCTAACGAGTTGCCGGCTCATCAATCAGGCAAGCTGGAAGCTCGCCCCACGCAACTTGCGCACAACCGCCGGCTTTTCACCGGCGTGATCGCCGGGATCGCGCACTATGGCAACTGCATCGGCGTCCCCACGATCGGCGGGGAAATTTATTTCGACGAAAGCTTCGAGGGGAATCCGTTGGTGAACGTTTTCTGCCTCGGCTCTCTCCGGCACGAGCAGCTCGCGCGCGGCGCCGCCAGCGGGGTGGGCAACCCGGTTTTCTATGTCGGCGCCGAGACCGGCCGGGACGGTCTGGCCGGCGCAGCTTTCGCCTCGCGCGAGCTGACCGAGGAATCGCGCGAAGACCGCCCGGCCGTGCAGGTGGGCGATCCGTTTAAGGAAAAACTCCTGCTCGAAGCCTGCCTCGAACTCCTCGCAACCGATGCGGTCGCCGGCATCCAGGATATGGGCGCGGCCGGCCTGACCTGCTCGACTTGCGAGACGGCCAGCCGCGGCGGGACCGGGGTGGAGATCGACCTGGCGAAGGTGCCGAAGCGGGAGACGGGCATGACGCCGTATGAGATTCTCCTGAGCGAATCGCAGGAGCGCATGTTAATCATCGCGCACAAAGGCAAGGAGGAAGTCGTTAGGCGGATTTTTGCGAAATGGGATGTGCCCTGCGCGGAGATCGGCCGGGTGACCGATGACGGCATGATGCGCGTGCTCAACGACGGCGCGGTCGCGGCGGAAATCCCGGCCGCCCCGCTCGCGGATGAAGCGCCGATCTACGAGCGGGAAGCGAAGCAGGCGACCGCGGATTTCGCAGATTCCACGGATGGGGATCTGCTTCATCAACTATCCGTGTCATCCGTGAAATCCGTGGTAGAAAATCTTCGTCGGCTCCTCCGCGATCCCTCGATCGCTTCCAAGAATTGGGTTTACCGGCAGTACGACCACATGGTCCGGACCGGCACGGTGGTGCGGCCGGGATCGGACGCGGCCGTCTTCCACCTGCGCGAGGCAAATAAATTTCTCGCCGCCACCACCGATTGCAATTCTCTCTATTGCCGGCTCGATCCGCGCGAGGGCGGCAAAATCGCGGTCGCCGAAGCGGCCCGCAATCTCACCTGCTCGGGCGCGGTGCCGCTGGCGGTGTCGGATAATTTAAACTTCGGCAATCCCTACAAGCCGGAAAATTTCTGGCAGTTGCGCGAGGCCGTGGAAGGCATGGCGGAAGCCTGCCGGGAGTTTGAGACGCCGGTCATCGGCGGGAACGTCTCGCTTTATAATGAGAGCCCCGCGGGCGTGGTCGATCCGACGCCGACGGTGGCGATGGTCGGCCTGATCGCCCGCGAGGAGTGGATCACCACGCAGTATTTCCAGGCGGCCGGCGACGTGGTCATCCTCCTGGGCGATCCCGGCGACGAGATGGGCGGCTCGCATTTTCTCAAGGTAATCCATGGGGTAAAGGCGGGGCGCCCGCCGCGGCTCGATTACGCGCGGGAGCGCGCGCTGCAAAAGGCGTTGCGCGAATTAATCCAGGCCGGCCTGCTGCAGAGCGCGCACGATTGCAGCGAAGGCGGCCTCGCTGTCGCGCTGGCGGAGGCTTGCTTCCGGCCCGCGGGTTCGTTAGGCGCGGAACTCGTGCTGGAAGCCGCCGCGGCGGCGCCGCTCGCTCAGCTCCTTTTCAACGAATCGCAGTCGCGCGTTGTCATATCCTGCAGAAAAGAGGAGGCGGAAAAGGTTATGCACTTATTGCTGGAACGCGCGGTGCCGGCCCACCGGCTGGGCACAGTCGGCGGCGACGCCCTGAGCATCACCGCGGCGGGCGAAACCGTCCGCTGGCCCCTGGCCGAAATTCACGCCGAATGGTGGAACGCGATCGCCAGTCACCTCGGAGAGGAGCCGCTGCGATGAAGCTGGAGGCGCAACATCGCTACGAAAAAGTGATCCTCGGGATCGAGCTGGCCGGCTTTTCCATCATCTGGGCCATCCTCTGGCTCGACGAGTACGCGGACGTGCCCTTCCGCTTTTTGGGCGCGCCGAAAACGCCGCTGCGGCCGCAGGAGTTTTGGTTTGAAGCGATCACGGCGCTGCTCGTGGGCGCGGCGGTGGTGGCGTCGACGCTCTGGGTGTTCCGCCGGCTGCGGGCGCTGGAAAGTTTCATCCAGATCTGCGCCTGGTGCCGCAAGATTAATGTGCAAGGCGATTGGGTGGCCTTCGAGCAGTACCTCAAGCGCGAGCACGATCTGCACTCGTCGCACGGGATTTGCCCGGATTGCCGGGAAAGCGCGAGCCGGCGCCCGGCCCTGGTCGAATCGGAAGTCGCGAGCTGACGCGGCGGCGGGGCCAGCGCCAGCCGGAGTCGCCAACGCGGGTCGCCAGTGCGGTGGCCAGCAGCAGGTCGTCCAGCTCGCGGAGGAGCTTGGGCGCTTTGTCATCCCGAGGCTGGCGCAGCGCGCCGAGGGATCTCACGGTGGCTCTGCTGGGTTCATTTCTTCTGGAACCGGGCGCCGAGACCCTACGCGAGATCCCTCGCCGTCTACGCGGGCTTCGGGATGACAAGATGAGAGTGGGCGGGTGAATGCAACGCGCCCCACCCGGTTGCATTCTTTGAAGACAGAATGAACAGAATTTACAGAATCGAAGACGGGAACGCCGAGCGCTCTTTCTTGAACGCTAAATGGATCTCCCCAGTCCGCGGACTCGCCTGGCCCGCGCGGCGCCGGCAGCGGACGCGATCGGCCCTTGACTCTTCTTCCGAAAGCGGGATGAAGTGCGGCCTCGTTTGAGTATCTTTCCTGCGCCGATGGTCCCGGACGACTTCATTCCACCTGCTCCGCCTTATCCGACGCACGAATGCGGCGTTTTCGCCGTCTTCGGGCATCCTAACGCCGCCGTGCTCACCTATTACGGCCTCTTCGCCCTGCAGCATCGCGGGCAGGAAAGCGCCGGGATCGTCACCAACAAAGGCCCCGGCTCGACCTTCCAACTGCACCGCGACATGGGATTGGTCTCGCAAGTTTTCGGTCAGGCGGAGCTGGAGAAGCTGCAGGGCACGCGCGCGCTCGGGCACGCCCGTTATTCCACCACCGGCTCGAGCACGTTAAAAAACGCCCAGCCTTTCCTGGTCGATTGCTCGCGCGGCCAGCTCGCCATCGCGCACAACGGCAACCTCATCAATGCCGACGTCCTGCGCGATGAACTGGAAAGCAAAGGCTCCATTTTCCAGACCACGGCCGATAGCGAGATCATCCTCCACCTCCTGGCCCAGCCTTCCCAGAATGGCAGCGGCATCCTCACCGCGCTGCGCCGGATCGAGGGCGCCTTCTCACTCGTCATCATGAGCGAACGCGAGATCATCGCCGTGCGCGACCCCTTTGGGTTCCGGCCCTTGTCGTTAGGCAAACTCGACGGCGCCTATGTCCTTTCCTCCGAGACCTGCGCCTTCGATCTCGTGCACGCGGAATTCATCCGCGAGATCGAGCCGGGCGAGGTGCTCATCATCAGCGAGGATGGCCTCCGCTCGGAGTGGCCTTTCAAGGAAGAGCAGCCGGCCTTTTGCATGTTTGAATACGTCTATTTCGCCCGGCCCGACAGCATCATCGGCGGCATCAATGTGGCCAAGGTGCGGACGGAAATGGGGCGCGAGCTGGCGAGAAAATTTCCCGTCGAAGGCGACATCGTCGTGCCCGTGCCCGACTCCGGGAATTACGCCGCCCTCGGGTTCGCCCACGAGCTGGGCCTTCCCTACGAGCACGCCTTCGTTCGCAATCACTACATCGGGCGCACGTTTCTCCAACCCAGCCAGCTCATCCGCGACTTCGACGTGCGGGTAAAACTCAACCTGATCAAGGAAGCGGTCGAAGGGAAACGCGTCGTGGTGGTGGACGATTCCATCGTTAGGGGAACGACCGCGCGGGCTCGCGTGGTCAACTTGCGCGAGGCCGGCGCGAAGGAAGTGCACATGCGGGTGAGCTGCCCGCCGCATCGGTTCGCCTGTCATTACGGGATCGACTTTCCCGATCCGGAGAAGCTCATCGCTAATCAAAAAACGATGCCGGAAATTTGCGATTACCTGGGGGTGGACAGCCTCGGCTATCTCGATCTCGAAGGCATGATCCGCGCCACGGGCAAGCAGCCTAACGAATTCTGCCTGGCCTGTTTCACGGGAAATTATCCGCTCCCGGTCGATCCGGAACTGGACAAATTCATTATGGAAAAGCGGGAGCACCGGGCCAAAGCGCTCGCGGAAGAGAAGCAGCAGCCGACGCTCTTTGCGGGGCTGAAATGATGCGCGAAACCGCCAAGCTGTGGACGCTATTCTCTGGAGACCATCTGTTGAGCGTTCAACCCTGACGACGCCCTGCGTTGCCCCGCCTACTCTCATCTTGTCATCCCGAGCCCTCGGAGACGGCGAGGGATCTCACGGTTGCTCTGATGGGTTCATTTGTTCTGAAGCCGGACGCCAAGACCTTGCGCGAGATCCCTCGGCGCGCTGCGCCAGCCTCGGGATGACAGAACGCCAGGCTTTTCGTGAGACGCTCACCAGATACCTGGAAAGCGTCGGGGAACGCGGAGGGCTCGGGAGCACTCAACCGCCGCTCGCGTTGGAAAGCCCGGCCGTTGCTTCGCTTCCGTTACGGCGCAGAGCGAAACGTCTATAGGACCGCGCGCCGTGAAGGAAAAAGCCTATGCCCGCGCCGGGGTCGATGTCGACCTGGGCAATCGCCTAAAAGGCGGCCTACACGCGCTCGTCAAACAAACGCACGGGCCGGAAGTGCTCGGCAAAATCGGCGGCTTCGGCGGCCTTTTCGCGCCCGACTTCGGCAAAATGCGCGAGCCGGTCCTGGTCAGCAGCATCGACGGCGTCGGGACGAAATTAAAAATCGCCTTCGCCCTCAACCGCCACGACACCGTCGGCGCTGATCTGGTCAACCACTGCATCAACGACATCGCGGTGCTCGGGGCGCGCCCGCTCTTTTTTCTCGACTACATCGGGGCGGAGAAATTGGAGCCGGCCGTTTTCCGGCAAATCCTGCGCGGCTTCACCCGGGCCTGCCGGGCCGGGGGTTGCGCGCTCGTCGGGGGCGAGACCGCGCAGATGCCCGGGATGTACCGGCGCGGCGAATACGATCTCGCGGGATGCATCGTCGGCGTGGTCGATCGCCGGAAGATGATCGATGGCAGCCGCATCAAACCGGGCGACGTCATTCTCGGGTTGCCGTCGAACGGCCTGCACACCAACGGTTATTCGCTGGCGCGGAAGATTCTTTTCGCACAACTGCGCCTGAAACCGACGGCCCAAGTCGCGGGCTTGAAGTCTTCGTTAGGCGAAGAGCTGCTCCGGACGCACCAGAATTATCAACCGCTCCTGGCGAAGGTGCCTAACAAAAAGCTAAAGGGCCTCGCGCACATTACCGGCGGCGGGTTGATCGATAATCTGCCGCGGGTTTTACCTAACGACTGCGACGCGCTCATCGCGACCGGGAGTTGGAAGGTCCCGCCGATTTTCCAAATCCTGCAGGAGCGCGGCCCGGTGCCGGCGGCGGAAATGTATCAAGTCTTCAACATGGGGATCGGCATGACCGCGATCGTCGCGCCTCACGACGCCGCGAGCTTGCGCAAACAGTTGCGGGCGCAAATCATCGGCCGGATCGAAAGCGGGACCGGTCGCGTCCAGCTCGTGAAATCGTAGTGGGGCGAGCTTCCAGCTTGCCTGCTTTCCGAACGCAACTCGTTAGGCAAGACAGAACCACGCAAGCTGGAAGCTCGCGCCACGAACGACGCCTTCGCGCCACGGGGTGACAACTCGCTCCCCGCATCCTAGTTTTCCCGCCATGGAGAAACGGCGCTTCGGCCACACCGATATGGAAGTTTCCGTGCTGGGCTTCGGCGGAGCCGAGATCGGCCACGAAGAGGCGGAGGCGAGCACGGTCGAGCGATTGTTAGGCAGCGCGCTCGATGCCGGCCTCAACGTCATCGATACCGCGGAGTGTTATCGCGAAAGCGAAACGCTGATCGGCCAGGCGGTCGGATCGCGCCGCGCGGAGTTCTATCTTTTCACCAAATGCGGCCATCCCCACGGGGTGGAAGGGAGCGCCAATTGGTCGCCCGCTTCGCTCCTCGCGAGCATCGAACGGAGCCTGCGCCGGCTCCGCACCGATCGGGTCGATCTCGTGCACCTGCACAGTTGTCCCGAAGCGGTTTTGAAAAAAGGCGACGCCATCGCCGCGTTGCAAACGGCGCGCGAGAAAGGCTACGTCCGTTACCTCGGCTACAGCGGCGACGGTCAGGCTGCGCGCTACGCGGCCGAATGCGGCGCCTTCGATTCGCTCCAGATCTCGCTCAATCTAGCCGACCAGGAGGCAATCGATCTCGCCCTCCCCGCGGCCCGCGCGCACGGCCTCGGGGTGATCGCCAAACGCCCCATCGCCAACGCCGCCTGGAAGACCGGACACAAGCCGGCCGATTCCTACCATCACACCTACTGGGAACGCCTGCGGAAGCTGCAGTACCCGTTTCTCGACCCCGACGAGCTGGAGAAATCGGTCGGCCGCGCCCTGCGCTTCACCCTTTCCACACCGGGCGTCGCGACCGCCATCGTCGGCACGAAAAAGCCGGAGCGCTGGGAAGAAAACGCGCAGCTCCTGGAAGCCGGTCCGCTGAGCGAAACGGAATACCAGCAGATTCGCGCGCGCTGGGAAGAGATCGCGCCGAAGACCTGGATTGGACAAACCTAAGCGCGCCGCGGGACTAAGCGGTCGCAGGTCCCGCCGCCTCTGTAGACGCAGAAGCGCCTGCGCGCGCGCCCGCTCGACAGACCAATCGGCCCGGATTAAAAGTCGGAGCGCGGAGCGGGCGGTTAGCTCAGCGGTAGAGCGGCACGTTTACACCGTGATGGTCGGGGGTTCGATCCCCTCACCGCCCATTTCCTCGTTCCGCGCCGGCAAGAGCGCGGTCGCGCAGAAACTCTGCACCACTTCGTCGTGCTGATTCCGGGTGAGGCTGCGGTAGCGGAGAAGCCCAAAGCCAGGGCGCGATTTTGAGCGGCGCGCCTGCAGGATTTCAATCTCGACCTGCAAGCTGTCGCCCGGCCGCACCGGCAAGGGCCAGCGCAATTCGTCGACCGCCCGGCCTACGATGCCGCCGGTCACTTCCATCATCTCGATGAAGAGCCGCATCGAGACCGAGGCCGTCTGCCAGCCGCTCGCGGCCAGTTCGCCTAACAAACTCCCGCCGCCCTGCCCGAGATGGAAAGGCTGCGGGTCGTAGGCCCGCGCGAAGGCGACCATCTCCTCGGCCGAGAGGGTCTGGCGCCGCGAAAGAAGGCGGCGCCCCACCGGAAAATCTTCGAACGTGCGCGCCATCGCCGGAGCATCGCGGCATTGCCCCTCCAAGGGCAAGGTGTAAGCTTTGCCTAACGAACCATGACGGAATCCGAACTCATGCAAGTCGCCCTGGCCGAGGCGCGCCAGAGTCTCGCCGAGGGCGGCATCCCGATCGGCTCGGCCCTGGCCCGCGGGGGCGAGCTGCTCGCGGCCGGGCACAATCGCCGGGTCCAGGATGGCGACCCGGTGACGCACGCGGAAATCGATTGCCTGCGCCAGGCGGGACGGCTCGGCAGTTTTCGCGAGACGGTTCTCTATTCCACCCTTATGCCCTGCTACCTCTGCAGCGGCGCGGCCGTGCAATTCGGCATCCGCAAAGTGATCGTAGGCGAGAGCCGCACGTTCCCGGGCGCGCCCGATTTTATGCGCAGCCACGGCATCGAAGTGATCGATCTCGACCTCCCGGAATGCGTCGAGCTGATGACGAAGTTTATCGCGGAAAATCCGCAGCTCTGGGACGAGGATATCGGTCGTTAGGCTGGATATTCGAGCGCGATCACTTCCAGCTCGGTCTCGCCGGAGGGGAAACGGAAACGCACTTTCTCGCCCAGCCGGGCGTTGAGCAGCGCGCGCGCGATCGGCGACCTCCAGCTCACCCAATCCTGCTCGAGATCGGTCTCATCCGTGCCGACCAGCCGGTAGATCGATTCCTCGCCGGCCGGATCGCGCACGGTGACGGCGGCGCCGAAGCGGACCCGGTCGTGCGGCGGCGGAGGCGGCGGCAGGACTTCGGCGGTGGGTAAAATTTCATGCAACCGCGCGAGTCGGGCCGTTTCGCGATCGGTCAGGTCGGAGCCTGCCGGATTTTCCAGCGCGGCCAGCTCGGCGCGGAGGCGCGCGGCGCCTCCGGGCGTGAGGTAATTGCGCACGCCGTCCGGCAGAGTGGCGGCCCGCTCGATCACCTCCGGCAGCTCCGGCTGGGTATCGTCTTCGCGCGTGAAAGCTTTGCTCATCGACTCAGCTACGGCCCGGAGCGCCCGGCGTCGGCCGGAAAGGCCACTTCCATCTCGAGATTCAGCCGCAGGAGGTCGGCCAGCTCCGGGAAATCTTTGGCCACTTCCTTGAAGTAAAAGTCGTTCACACAGGAGGCAAAGACCATCGGGTCCTTGGCCGCGCGCGCCTTGCGCAAGGCGTCCATGGCCGGGCCGACCTGGCCGGCGCGCACGTCGAGGGCGGCTGAAGTCATCAACCAGGCCACCGACAACGGGCCCGCGGCCGCTTTTTTAGCAAGCTCTTGGCGGACCGCGTCGCCTTCGGTGGCTTCGATCCGGGCGAGGCGGATCTTGAACCGGCAAATGATCGCGTCCTGTTCGCGGCTGGCCAGCAAGGCCGCCCGTTCGTAAAACGGGATCGACTGCTTCGGTTTGAGATCGAGGCGAAAAGCTTCGCCCGTAAAATAAGGGTAGTTGGCCACGAAAGGCGCCGCCGCCGCCGCTTGCTGGAAGAATTGCTCGGCGGCGGCCAGTTGATTCTGCCGAGTGGCGATCAATCCGCGCTGGAAGCAGGCTTCGTCGACGTTCTCGCTGAAGGCCATGGCTCGCTCGAAGGCTTTGTCCGCCGCGGCGTAACTGTGTTCGTCCGCCAGGAGGGTGCCGACGCGGAAAAGGATGCCGCGGTAGCGCAGGTTCTTGCGCTTCGCGGCCATGAAGCGCTCGACCGCGTCCTCCAAGCGCCCTTCTTTTTGCGCGACCAAGGCCTGTTTGACCAGATCCTCCGCGCCGATGCCCGGGAAAAGATCGCGCCCCGTTTCTTCCAGAGCGGGCTTCTGCCGGCTCGCGATGAGATAGCGGAGGTAGTTTAATTTCGTCCCGCCATAGAAGGCCAGGCCGACGAGGACGAGCGCCCCGATGATGAGGAGCGCATGTTGCAGCTCGATCACGCGCGAGGCTTTCTCGACTTGCGAGACCGAGGCCGCCGCCGGTCGTGCCGGCTCGCTTTTTTCGGGCGGGCTGGGTGCCTGCTCCGTTTTCGGCGGGGCCGGTTCCAAAGGGCGTGGTTTAGGGACGGCGGGCCGACGCGATCGACCTTCCACCGGCGCGGGCGGCGGAGCGATTTCTGCGGCGGGCGCGCCTTCGGCCGGCGGGGATTTCGCCTCTTCAGCTATGGGTGGAATGGCGCGAGGAGTGTTAAGGAAACGCCGCAGCTCGGGAGTGAGTGCCCGGCGACTCGATCCGCTCTTCCGTTGCTCGGGCGGCGTCGGTGTTTTCGGCTCCTCTTCGTTCATGGAAAACGCAAGCTGCGCCGCAATCGGGCGCGGGACAAAGCAATTCCGAGGCGCGCCGCCTACTCGCTCAGGCGATGATATTTCCGGAGCAACTCCCGCACCTTGTCGTGCGGCAACGCTTCCACCCGGTGATCGTCGCGGCCGGTCATGCTCCGATTATCGACCAGGGCGTTGACGATCGCTTCCTCGACCGCCTGGACCGTCGCTTCGAAGAGCGGATCGAGCCGGTCGTTAGGCACAGTCGTCACCAGGTGGGTCGGCTGCTCTGGATTGGCTGCGCCCGGATTGGCGGTCGAGAAGGCGATGAAAATGTCGCCCGAGCCATTCCCGGAGACGGCCCCGGTCCGGGCCAGGCCGAGACTGGCGCGCACGGCCAGCCGCCGCAATTGCCCGGGAAGAAGCGGCGCGTCGGTGGCCACCGCGATGATGATGGAACCCAGTTCCTTGGGATAAACCGAGCCCGGAATTTCCTTTCCCACCGGGACGCCGGCGATCGTCAACTGCGGACGCCGGCCGCAATTGGCCTGCACGAGCACGCCCACGGTGTAACCGCCCGCCTTTTTCTCGAGGACGCGGGAAGACGTCCCCGTCCCGCCCTTGAACTCATAGCAAATCATCCCCGTCCCGCCGCCCACGCTCCCTTCGGCGACCGGCCCGCTCTGCGCGGTGTCGAGCGCGTGGACGACATCTTCCGGCTTCACGTGGAAGCCATTGATGTCGTTCAGCCAGCCGTCCCAAGTCTCCGCGACCACCGGCAGACTCCAATAGTACCCCGTCTTATCCGCGCCACCCTGCCCGATGCGCCAGGCGATAACCGCGTCGCGCGCCACCCCGACGCTGTGCGTATTCGTGAGGACGATCGGCCCTTCCAGAAAACCGCTTTCCGCCACCCAGGCGGTGCCGGTCATCTCGCCGTTGCCGTTGAGGCTGAAAGTGCCTGCGTAAACCGGATCGTCGAGCGAAGCGTGACCGCGCGGCACGATCGCCGTCACGCCGGTGCGGACCGGCCCTTTTCCCACGGCCAGCTTGCCCTCGCCGCTGATCAAGGTCGTGAACCCGACCTCGACCCCGGCGACATCGGTGATCGCGTTCCATTTCCCCGGCGTCCCCTCGAAGGGAATCCCGAGATCGCGCGCCCTCACGATCTTGCTGGGTGGCGGCGCTGTCTGTGGTTCGCGCGCGCAGAGCACCGAGGCACCACTCCACAAAACCAGGGCCAGCCATTTCACGCGCATATGCCGGAGAGAATGAACCGAATTCACCAAATGAAAAGCGCGCAGGCCGCGACCGATTTCGGACCCCTCCCGACGAATGCGCTCCCGCGCGCCTGCAAAAAATTCGGTCATTCTGTTCATTCTGTCCTTCCTCCACGAATTTCCGTTTTCCCCTCCCCCGCGACGCACTAGATTAACCCCGTGAGCTACCAGGTTTTCGCCCGAAAATACCGGCCCCAGACTTTCGACGACCTGGTCGGCCAGGAGCACGTCACCCGCACCCTCAAGAACGCCGTCGAACAAAACCGCCTGGCCCACGCCTACCTTTTCGTCGGCCCGCGCGGCATCGGTAAAACCTCCACCGCCCGCATTCTCGCCAAAGCCCTCAACTGCATCCACGGCCCGACCATCACCCCGTGCGGCGAGTGCGACAGTTGCAAAGAAATCACCGGCGGCAACAGCCTCGACGTCCTCGAGATCGACGGCGCGAGCAACAACGGCGTCGAACAAGTGCGCGAGCTGCGCGACAACGTCCGCTACGCCCCAGCCAAGGGGCGCTACAAAATCTACATCATCGACGAAGTGCACATGCTCACTTCCCAGGCCTTCAACGCCCTCCTCAAGACCCTCGAAGAACCGCCCGAGCACGTAAAATTCATCTTCGCCACGACCGAGCCGCAGAAAGTGCTGCCGACCATCCTGAGCCGTTGCCAGCGCTTCGACCTACACCGCATTCCCGCGAACCTGATCGCCAAACACCTGCAATTCATCGCCAAGAACGAAAAGGTGAAACTGGAGCCGGCGGCCGCCCACGCCATCGCGCGCGGGGCCGACGGCGGCCTGCGCGATGCCGAGTCGATGCTCGACCAACTGGTGGCGTTCTGCGGCGAACAGATCGCCGAAGCCGACGTCCTGAGCGTCTTCGGTTTCACCAGCGAGCAGACGGTCGCGTCCTTCAGCGACAAAATCCTCCGGGCCGACACTTCTGGCGCGCTCGGCCTCCTCGACGAGCAGGCCGCGGCGGGCAAGGAAATGATGAAGTTGATGAGCGACCTCATCGCCCATCTCCGCGATCTCCTCGTCTACAAAGTCAAACCCGAGGCTCTGGCCGAGGAAGCCGCGCCCGCGTTGCAGTCGTCGTTAGGCGAAGAAGCGGCCCTCGTCGCCACCGATCGGCTGCTCGACTTGATCGAGCAATTCGCCGCGGCGGAAGGCCGAATGAAATGGGCCCCGAACAAAAAGCTGCACTTCGAAGTGGCCGTGATCAAAGCCATCCAAACGTTAGGTCAGGTCACCCTCACCGAAGTCCTCGACAGCCTCACCGCCCTCCGCGGCGCCCCCGCCTCCTCCCCAACTCCTGCTCCGACTCGTGCTCCTGCTCGTGATCGTGCTCGTGATCGATCCCCCGCCCAACCCTCTCCCAAACCCGAGCCCGTCACCGCTCCCCTCCCCGAGAAAACCCCCGCCCCCGACCTCACCACCCTTTGGCCGGAAGCCCTCCAGCTCGTCTACCAGCGTCGTCCCCTGATCAAAACCTGGATCGACACCGCCCATTTTCTGGGCGTGGAAGGCCGCCACTTCCTCCTCGGGTTTCCCCCCGATCAAAAAACCGTCATGGAAGGCCTGAGCCGGCCGAATAATCGCAGCTTCCTCGAAGGAATCTTAAAAGAACTGACCGGCAGCGATTGGACCGTAAAACTAAGCCTCGAAGACACGCTTCCGGCGAGCGTGCCCTCGCCAGAGCCGGCTCCGCCCGCCGCCCAGTCTCCTCCCGAGACCGCGGCATCGTTTAAAGACGATCCGTTCATCAAAGAAGCCCTTGAGCTTTTCAAAGGCGAAATCAAATCCGTCAGCACCTGATCCTATGAATCTGAACAAGTTAATGAAACAAGCGCAGAAGATGCAGGAGGAAATGGCCAAGACCCAGGCCGGCCTCGAGGAGAAGACCGTCGAGGTCAGCGCGGGCGGCGGCAAAGTGACCGTCGTGGCGAACGGGGCGGGCGACGTTCTCTCCATCAAGATCGACAAAACCGTGGTCGACCCCGAAGACGTCGAGATTCTCGAGGACATGATCCTGAGCGGAGTGCAGCAGGCGATCACCCAAGGCAAGGAATTGGCCAGCTCCGAGATGTCGAAAATCACCGGCGGCATGCCGGGTGCGAGCGGCCTGGGCCTGTAGCCAGGATTCGGAGAGATCCTGTAGTCCGCTTCCCTCGGGGAGGGGGTGTGTTTAGCGGTCATCCCTCCCGGCGTCTTGCGTTGATTCGCTCACTCTCATTTTGTCATCCCGAGCCCGCGCAGACGGCGAGGGATCTCACGTAAGGTCTCGGCGTCGTTCTCAGAATAAACGGACCTATCAGAGCAACCGTGAGATCCCTCGGCGCGCTACGCCGGCCTCGGGATGACAGCGCGCCGGGCTTTTCGTGGAGGCCCGGCAAACACGTCTCTCCGCTCACTAAATCGCACTCATTTGCGGCCGGGGGTCTAAGGTTGGGGTTTTCCCCGGTCGGCGACCCAACTCTCGTGCTTCGCAGAGCGAAGCGTCTACAGTCGCGCCGACGCCCGGCGCGTCCAGGGCGCGGCGGCGGCCCGTTCCATTTGTGCCAGCGCCCGGGACCAGCGCGTCGGAAGCTCGGCCGAGGGCGTCGCCCAAAGACGGCGATGCAACGCGGCCTCGGCTGAATCTTGTCCCCAGTAGAGTTTCGGATCGAGGGATGCGACCGCGGCTGACTGGGTTGCTCTGGGTCCGCGCTCCGCCTCGGCCAGGGCGCGCACTTCCGGGGTGGGCTGCAACTCACTGGGAACCAGGAAGAGACCGGCCGCCCGGCTGGAAGTCCCCAGCCCCCGATCGCCGAGCAGAGCAGCCACCGGGACCGCCAACAGCCACCCGAGCACGATGGGCAGAAGCCAAAGGAAATAGCCCGGCGTAAACCAGCCGCTGACGGTGCTGACCACGATCCCGAGCAGCATGGTCGGGGCGAAAACTTCCCGCGCTTCGACCCAACTCGCGCCCGCGCCGCCGGTGCGCTCCTGCGCGTGCCATTCCACTTTTTTCCCGAGCAGACTAAAGAGGACAAACTTGGCGTGGAAATAAAGAAAGAGCGGCGCGATCAGCGCGGAGACGAAGATTTCCAGGAAAGCGCTCACGACCAATTTTCCCGCCCCGCCAAATTCCTCGGCGCGACCGCCCCAGAGCGCGAGACCGAGCGCGAGGAATTTCGGCAACAAGAGCAACAGCATGGTGAAGCCGAAAAGAACGAGCGCCGTCTGGGCACGGGCGGCCTCGGCGAAAAGGCCATCGCCCAAAGGCGCGGCGCCCAAATTTTTGACGAAGCCGAGCAGAAGCACGAGGACGAGGAGCGGGGCCGCGACGAAAGAAAAAATGCCGTGCAGAAAATGGAAGCGCGTCATCGGGCGGAAACCGCGGGCGAGCGCGAGCGGCCAATGTTGCAGGTTGCCCTGGCACCAGCGGCGATCGCGTTTCAGGTGCTCGACCACGGTGGGCGGCGTCTCTTCGTAGCTGCCGCGGAGGTCGTCGGCCAGATGCACTTCGTAGCCGGCGCGGCGCATGAGCGCGGCCTCGACGAAATCGTGGCTCATGGGCCGGCGCCCGATCGCGCTCCGGCCCGGCAGCTCGGGAAGGGCGCAATGTTGCATGAAGGGCGCGAGCCGGAGGATGGCGTTGTGCCCCCAGAAGTTGCTTTCTTCCTGCTGCCAAAAATTCGCGCCAGCCGCGAAGATCGGGCCGTAGAGCGACATGGAGAATTGCTGAAGGCGGCTCCAAACGGTCCGGCCGTTGATCGCTTGCGGGACGGTCTGGAGAATCCCGATGCGGTGATTGCGCTCCATCCTCCGGACCAGCTCGACCAGGGTCGGCGCGCTCATGAGACTGTCCGCATCGAGGCAAATCATGTAGCGATACTGGCTCCCCCAGCGCCGGCAGAAATCGGCGATATTGCCGCTCTTGCGATTGAGCGGGAGTTTGCGGCGCCGATAAAAAACGCGCCCTGCGCTCCCGGTTTCCTCGACAAAAGCGGCCCAGCCGCTTTCCTCCGCGGCGGCCCGCGCCGGATCGGTCGAGTCGCTCAAGATGAAAAATTGAAAACGAGCGAGCGCGCCTAACGAGTGGAGCGCGTCATGCATGACCCGGAGCCGGGCGAAGACGGCGGCGACCTCCTCGTGGTAAATCGGCACAACGATCGCGGTCACCGGGAGGGTCGCAAAGTCAGCGGAGCTCTCCGGATTCGCGAGCGCACGCGGGCGATCGATCGAGACGAGAAATCCAAAGAAGGCCTGCGCAAACCCAATCGCCACGTGGGTAAAAAGCAGCGTGAAAAGGCCGAGCAGAGCGAGATTGAGCGGCGACCAGCCTTCCACCCCGAGGAGGCTCGCCTCGAAAGCCGTGGCCATGAGCGTGAGCAGAGCGATCAGGACGATGAAAGCCCAGCGACGCTCGCGTTTGTCTTCGGCGATGCCGTGGGTCCAGGGGACGGCGTGGGCAAAGGGGAGTGCGCGCTCCGCCCCCGGGCGGGAATAACTATTCACGGCAAGTTACTTTCCCCGCACTCGCCTAACGATGCCGCCGAGCCAATCGTGCAGCGGAAATTGCATCCGCTCCGGCAACATGCGGGCGCGCTGCAGCGGCGGCGCCATGAGTGCAGGCCCGGCCGCGGCGGGCAGGAAACCGAAGAGGGCTTCCATCACCAAGGTGACCGGATGCGCTTCGGCGTTGAGCTGCAACTGGCCGCGGGCCGAGGTCACGGCGGACCCGAGCAGCTCGCGTTCGCTCGCTCCGAACCGACCCCGCAAGGCGCGCAGGTAAGCTTCGGCGCGGGCGAGGGCTTCGTTCCACTTCTGCGAGAGTTGGGCGGGCTGATTCATCGAGCTTTCTCCGACGCGACCGATTTCGGTTTATTCGATTCCCGGGAGAACCAGTGCAGCCGGTATTTGTAGACCAGGGCGTCGCCGGCCTGGGGCAGCTTTCGCGGCTGCCAGAAAAGGACCACGTTATCGTTGTATTCGTTAGGCGTGGGCAGTTGCAGGAGGCGGACGGAGCCCGGCCCCCACTCGCCTAACGGCTCCACCCGGACACTGGGGCGCCGGTCGTATTTCGCCTCCGCGTCCCGGTAATGCGCCGGATCGCGATCGCGCTGGAGAAGGGCAAAAGGGCGGGCCTTTTCCTCCGGAAAAACCGTGGTCGTAATCTCGCCGACCGCTTGGAGCGGGTGCCATTCTTCCGGCCCGAGGAGCAGGCCGTCGGAGTCGTGCACCTCCGGCCGGGGATCGTTAGGCGGGCGCGCCTCTTTTTCCCCGCGCCAAAACATGCTCGTGAGCGGCGCGATCCCGAACGCCTGGACGTCCCGGCGGAAGAAAAGGTGCGCTTCCACCTCGACCCGCGTCTCCGCGCCCGGCCGCACGACAAAGCGATACGCGCCGGCGACGCTCGGGCCGTCGAGCAGGGCGAAGAATTGCATTTCGCGCGCGCCCGGCGCCGGCTCGCAAAGCCAGAATTCGCGGAAGTCGGGGAATTCCTCGCGCAAATTTTCGCCCGTATTGACGGCCACGCCGCGCGCGGAGATGCCGTAACTCTGACCGCGGCCCAGCGCGCGGAAATAATCGGTCCCAAGGAACGAGATGACCTCGTCGAGGCGGCCGGCGTGATTGAGCGGATAAAGGAG
The DNA here is from genome assembly GCA_965217815.1 of Chthoniobacterales bacterium. Lineage (GTDB taxonomy): Bacteria > Verrucomicrobiota > Verrucomicrobiia > Chthoniobacterales > UBA10450 > Palsa-1392. Next base: position 816,298 of record CBDCJI010000002.1, on the reverse strand, counting down.
CCGAAATCCAGCAAAACCCGGAGCGGGTGCTGTCGCTGGACCCGCGCCCATGGTTTTCGGGTAGTGGAAATACAGCGGCAGAAACGGGATCGGGCAAACCTTGCCGTCCACCACCTGATTGAGCGCAACCGGATGGGCGAAGAGATAACCGGGAGGGAAGAACTGCGCCTGGAAAGGCTCGCGCGCCCCGCGCCAGAGCGAGCGCTCCGGGCGGAAAGTGATGTCGCGGTAGGTGTCGTAATTCAGGTTGCGCCAAACCAGCGGGAGCGCGGACTCGTTAGGCTGAAAAGGCGCGGCGGCTAATTGCTGCGCCTCCCGGACCACGCCGTCGAAAATCGGATCGGCCCAGGCCGCGACCGGCGCGCTGAGGAACGCGACAAAAAGCGCGAGCCTAAAGCGCGACCATCTGCCGCTGGTGCCGCTCGCAGAGAGCCACTTCATGGATGCCGAACTCCGCCATTTTCGCGCCCAGTCGCTCGAAATTTTCGCCCTGTTGCACGTGGGAGTGGGCGTCGGAAGCGGTTGTGAAAGGAATGCCTTGGGCCTGCGCGCGCCTAACGATCTCGTCGCTCGGATAGAGTTCGCCGACCGGTTTGCGCCAGCCCGCGGTGGAAAGTTCCAGGGCCAGATCGGCGGCGCGAATTTCGGAGAGAACGGCTTCGAGGACATCGCTGAAGTCGTTAGTCGGGCGAAACCCGAAAATCTTCACTAAATCGAGATGCGACATGGCATCGACCAGCCCGCTCCGCGCCATCGCGCTGATGCGCTCGTAGTAGTCGGCGTAGACTTCGTTGAGATCGCGCCGCTGAAATTCCGCTTCTTCGCCGGCGTGATCGAAGGCCCATTCGCCGCGCAGGAAATGCACGGAGCCGAGGACGAAATCGAGCCGCTCCCAATTTTTCTCAACCCAGGCCCGGCCCGCCGCGGAATATACCGGATCGTTATCGAGCTCGATGCCGGCGCGAATTTTTAGGTCTGGATTAGCCGCGCGCAATTTCTCGATCTCGTCGAAGTCGACGCCTTCGTGGTAGCGATCGTGATCGGTCAGGGCGATGTCGCGCAAGCCGATGGCGCGCGCGTGATCTGCCCAGGGCTGGAGGAGCGCCTGGCTGTAAGGCCGCAGGCGGTGGACCTGCGGGTGCATGTGGTAATCGGAGAAAAGGCGCAGGCTCACGGGGCAGCGAGCGATTTGCGCCTGGCATCCAGCTCGGGGAAGGCCGGGACCAACACTTCCACGGTGAAGACTTTCCCCGGGGCGAGATCGCGGGTGGCGATGGTCTCGGAGTATTCGAGATGCTCCTGCGGATTGATGAGAATGGTTGCGGGGGCCGGATCGAAGGCCCGGTTATCCGACCAGCGGGTGACGATGCGGCCGCCGGCGTCGTGCAGGAGAATCTCGATCCGTTGCTCGGTGGGAAAGCTCAGCTCGACCGCGCGGTCGCCCCGATTCGTTAGGCTGACCTGCACCGGGAGCTGGCGCATTTCCGAGAGCCGGACGGGCTCGGCCGGCAATTGCACGGTGAGGAGAAGGCCGCGGAGGCGCGGGTCGCGATATTCCGGAATCTTCTCCGAGGAGCCAAAAGGATGGAGGAGACGGCCGAGCAGGCCGCGCTTCGGCGCGGCGCTTTCCTGGGCCGAAGCGAGGTCGGAGGCGCCCAGGAAAAGCAGGGCAAACAGGAGCGGCAGCCGTCTCATCGCCCAAAGAGGGCGAACGTTGCAAAAGCTGTCAAACCCTTTATCAGTCGCGCATGAGGTTCGCGCTCCCCGCCACCCTGCTTTTTCTGCTCGCGGTGGCGGCGCCGGCGGCCCGTCCGCATTGCACTTTCCGGGTGCACGTGAGTGCGAACGCGAACGATGGCTCGGTTTTCGCGCAGCCCATCCGGGCGCGGAACGGGCAGAATATTTTCATCGAGAAAACGCCCTGGCTGAGCGAGCGCGACGTGGTCGCGTTTTATCCCTACCGGGCGGCGGACGGAAGCTACGGCGCGCTCCTTCAGCTCGACCCACATGGCCGCACGGTCCTCGACACCTTGAGCGTCGAGCGGCGGGGCGGGTCGCTCTACATCTTCGTGAATGGCCGGGCGCTGACGGAACTGGCGGTGGATCGACGGGTCACGGACGGCCGGATTTATCTGCCCTCCGGCCTGAGTGAAGCCGACATCAAATTGATGGCGAAGGATTGGAAAATCATCGGCGGCCGCAAGAAAAGATGAGCGGCTGGGGTGGGGCCGCGGCGGTGCTTTTTTTAGCCATGACGACAGCGCAGGCTGCCGACGGCACGCTCGATCTGGCCTTGCCGACTGCGAACCACGAGCTGCTCAGCGGTCATTACGCGGATTTCTACCAGGCGATCGAGCGCAACCTGCACGGGGTGATCTCGCACCCGTGGGAAGGCGGCCGCTACGGCTTCGTGCGCGATCCGCAGGTGCTGGGGGGCGAGACGGTTTACACCCGTTTCCACGAAGGCATGGATATCCGGCCGGTGCGGCGGGATGCGCACGGCGAACCGCTCGACCCGGTCGGAGCGATCGCGGAGGGCAAAGTCGTCTACACTAACGGGGCGGCCGGCGCCTCGAATTACGGCCGCTACGTGGTCGTCGAGCATCGCTGGGGCGGCTCTCCTTATTACAGCCTCTACGGTCATCTCAACACGATTGCGGTGGCGGTGGGCGACGTCGTTAGGCAGGGAGGAACGCTGGGCGTCCTCGGTCATACCCGCAACGGGATCAACCGCGAGCGCGCCCATGTCCACGTCGAGCTGAACCTGCTCTTGAACGATCATTTCGAGCAATGGCACGCCACTTTCTTCAAAGGAGAACCGAATCGCCATGGAATTTACAACGGCCTCAACCTCGCCGGGCTCGACCTGCCGCGGCTCTTCCTCGCCTGGCGGGCGGATCCCACGCTTACCATCCCGGCCTTCCTCGGGCGGGAAAAGGTCTTCTTCAAAGTGACCGTGCCGAACTCTCCGCACTTCCAGCTCCCCCGGCGTTATCCCTGGATGATCGAGGGCTCGCCTAACGAATCGCCGGCCGCCTGGGAAATTTCCTTCGCCCGCTCCGGTCTCCCGCTCCGCCTGCGTCCGCTCGGCCAGGCCGTCCCTTCGGCGAAATTAACCTTCGTGCGGCCGACGGCGATCGATGGCCGCTTGCTCACGCGCGGCTACCTCAGCGGCCAGGGCGCCACGGCGCACCTGAGCGAGAGTGGCGAGCGGCTTCTGCGCCTGCTCACCTTCCCCGACTAACGAACGATGCGGTCTATCACCCGGCGGAGATTTCTGGGCCTCGGGCTCTGCGCATTGCCCGCGGCCGTGGGGATCGACGGGCGCTTTGTCGAGCCAACCTGGCTGCGCATTTCGCACTTCGACCTGTCTCCCCAACCGCGCCACCGCTTCCTCCATTTCAGCGATCTTCATTACAAAGGCGACAAGGAATACGCGGCGGGAGTGATCCGCACGATCAACGACCTCGCGCCGGAGTTTGTCTGCTTCACCGGCGACCTCGTGGAGGAGGCGCGCTTCGCTCCGGGCGCGCTCGATTTCATCCGCATGATCGAACGGCCAGTTTACGGCTGCCCAGGCAATTGGGATTACCGCAGCGGCGCGGACTTCAAACTATACGAACAAGCCTTCGCCGCGACCGGCGGGGCCTGGCTGGAAGATCGCAACGTCGTCCTGGAAAAGGCCGGGCTCGAGCTCATCGGGATGGGGCTGCGCGGGGTCCACGCTCTCGGCGAAGCGCAGGCGACGCGGCGGATTTTGCTCATCCATTATCCGACCCAAGCCGACCGGCTGGACGGCCGGCGCTACGATCTGATTCTGGCCGGGCATTCGCACGGGGGGCAGGTGCGCCTGCCGTTTTACGGTCCGCTCCTCCTGCCCTACGGCGTGGGCCGGTACGATCAGGGGCGGTTCGATTCGTTAGGCGGGCCGCTTTACGTCAACGTCGGCGTGGGGACGTTGTTCCTGCCGGTGCGATTCAATTGCCGGCCGGAGCTGACGGTCGTGGGAATTTAGCTGCGACGGCTTTGCCAGAGCGCGCGGGGCATCATCTGCAGAGGCCTCCCTCAAATCTCTTGAGCGTTCAATCCTGCCGGCGCCTGGCGTTCACTCGCCCGCTCTCAAGTTGTCATCCCGAGCCCGCGCAGAGGGCGAGGGATCTCGCGCAAGGTTTCGGCGTCGTTCTTCAGAAAAAATGAACCGATCAGAGCAACCGCGAGATCCCTCGGCGCGCTCCGCCAGCCTCGGGATGACAGAGCGCCCAGCTTTTTTGTGTGACGCTAAACACATACCCGCGCTTCGCAGAGCGAAGCGTCTACAGGAGACGCGCGCGGGTCCGGCGCAGGAGTGGGTCGGGTGGGACTCGAACCCACAACCAACGCCTTAAAAGGGCGCTGCTCTACCATTGAGCTACCAACCCGGGCGAAGCTTCAGGTCTTACGACGATTCGTCGTCCCGCGCAAGAATTGTAGGGCGCTCGCCCGACAAGGGCAGGAGATCGCGCAATGAATTCCGCGGCCGATCGAGCTCGAAAACGTCCAGGCCCGCCTGCCGCGCCGCGACCCAATCGCGCACTGGATCGTCCCCGACATGCAAGACCTCCTCAGGCCGGAATCCGCCCGCCTCCAGGGCCCGTCGATAAATCAGCGGATCGGGCTTATCGGCTCCGATTTCGCTGGAAACGAAGATCTGCTGGAAATAAGGCGCGACCGCCAAATCCTCCAGGATCCTGCGCAGACGCCCGTCGAAATTCGAGACGACCGCCAGCCGGAAACGCGCCTGGAGGCATTCCAAAACTTCGACGACCTCGGGATAAAGCTCCCACACTCCTGCCTGCGCAAAGTGTGCATAGGCGGCCTCGAAAAAGGCGTTCCGATCGGGCGGCGTCATCTTCGCCTCCACCCGATCGAGCACGCGCTCGACCAGCTCGCGCCACCAGCCTTTATCGTCGTCGGGTCGCGGCTGGCCAGCCGTCGCCGTCCGCGCCGGCATCGCTTTCCAAACCCGCCCGAATGCCTCCTCGAGCGCCGCGGCGGAGAGGATGAGACCTTGCCGTTGCCCGACCAGCGCGTAATGTTCGCCCACACTTTTCGTTAGGCGAACGAGCGTGCCGGCCGCATCGAAAAAAATCGCCTGGTGCATCGTTCGTCCCATCATGGCACGGCCGCGGAGAGGTGGCAGCACTCTTTTCCCTTTCGAGAATGCGGGGTGCGGTTGAGAGTGCCTTCCCCGCAAAATGAGCGCGCTCGAATCACCTGCGAACGACCCAAAGTGGGATCAATCCTTCGGGGAAGAGCTGGCCAACAGCATCAGCCACGGCCTCGGCCTCCTCGCCGCCACGATCGGCGCGCCGCTTCTTCTCGCCGCTGCCTGGCGGGGCGGCAGCCGGCTCTACTTTGTCGGGACCGCGGTTTTTGCGGTGGCCATGTTACTCGTCTATCTCGGCTCGACGCTTTATCACGCCTGCCCCCGCGGCGCGATCAAATCCCTCTTCCAGGTGATCGATCATTCCGCGATTTTCTTGCTCATCGCGGGCACCTACACACCTTTCACCCTCGGCCCTCTGCGCGGCCTCTGGGGCTGGACGATTCTCGGCCTCATCTGGAGCCTCGCCCTCTTCGGCGTCCTCCTCAAAAGTATCGGCGGGGCCGATCGGCGGCGTGGGTTTTCCCTCACGCTTTATCTGGCCATGGGCTGGCTGATTGTGCTCGCCTTTCGCCCGCTCCTCCTCCACGTGCCTCTGCCGGCTTTGCTCTGGCTCGGCGCGGGCGGCCTCGCTTACACCAGCGGAATTTTTTTCTACGTCAAAAAACGGCGGCGCTATACCCATTTCATCTGGCACCTTTTTGTCCTCCTGGGCACCGCCTGCCATTACCTCGCCGTCTGGACCTGTGCGACCGCATGAAAACTTTGCCTAACGACACCCTGCCGGTCGAGCATAACGACCCGATCAACGCCCGCATCCTCGCCATTTCCGAGGACAAAATCGCCGGCTTCGTGCGCCAGCCTTTTGCGGAAATCGCGGCGCGGGCGGAGTTGCCGATCGAGACCGTGCTCGAACGGATCACCGCGATGCTGCGGGCCGGGACCGTCCGCCGGGTCCGCCAGACGCTGCTCGCGACCAACCTGGCTGAGGGCGCGCTCGTCGCCTGGAAAGTGCCCCCGGAAAAGATCGACGCGGCCTTCGACTGGATGTCGCAGCGCGATCCGTTTTCGGGTCATGTGGTTTTGCGTTCGACCGACGCGGTCACGCCCGGCTCGGAATACAAACTCTGGACGACGTTAAAAGCACCGCGCGGATTTTCCCTGCAAAAGCATGGAGAAATTCTCACCGGGATCGTCGGGGCGGAGCATTTTCGGCTGATGCCGGCGAAAGGCATTTTCGCCTTGGGCGTCGGCCATGTGCGCCGGAAAAATGTGGCGCCGGGAACCCGGGCGGCCGAGCCCGCGAAGATGATCGTGGTCGAGCCGGCCGCGCTCACGGAAAACGAATGGACCGTGCTGACCGCGCTGAAACGCGAATTCACGCCGGAAGAAATCCGGGAATCGCCCTGGGGCGCGCGGGCGGAGGAAGCCGGGGTCTCGCTCGAGGAATTCTATGCGGTGGCCGACGATCTCACCCGGCGCAAAATCATCGGGCGTTTCTCCACTTTTCTGGAGCACGTCAAGCCGTCAGCCGGCGGGGTGCGGGTGACGCGGTTCAACGCGCTTTTTCACTGGGCGGTGCCGCCGGGTCGGGAAATGGAAGCGGGCGGCGAAGCGGGCCGGCACGACATCCTGACCCATTGTTATTGGCGGGAGGCGGGGCCGGAATTTCGCAACGTCAACATCATGGCGGTGGCGCACGGGACCGACAAAGCGCTCCTCCTCGAACACAAGGCGGCGATCGATCGGCACCTTGAGGCCTGCGGCATTCCGGTGTCCTACACGAACGTTTTCTGGGGCGGCCGGAGCGAGATCAAACCGTCGGAAATTTCGCCGCAAATTTATCGCCGCTGGCTCGACGAGATCGGAGAAAACCTGTAGACGTTTCGCTCTGCGAAAGTGCTGTTTAGCGTCTATCCCTGGAGGCACTTGGGTTTCATTGGCCCGCTCTCATGTTGTCATCCCGAGCCCGCGTAGACGGCGAGGGATCTCGCGTAGGGTCTCGGCGCCCGGTTCCAGAAGAAATGAACCCAGCAGAGCAACCGCGAGATCCCTCGGCGCGCTGCGCCTGCCTCGGGATGACAACGGGCCCAGCTTTTTCGGCGCGCTAAACACCTACCTGCGAAACGCGAGAGTGGCGTCGCTCGCTCCCTCAAAATCTCCGCCCGCCCCAAGGCCGGGTTTCGCAGAGCGAAACGTCTACAGGGCCGCGCCGAGCGCTCCTTCCCGGGTGCGCTCCAACTCCCGCAACAACGCCACCGCAAACCCGCTCCGATCAACCTTCTTTCCCAGCAGCTGCGCCAAAGAAACCGCGGAGCCGCGCAACGCCTCGGGAAAATCCTCCGGCCCCTGCCCGACATTGAGCCCGATCCCGACGATCGCGCTGAACTCCGCGCCCCGACCGGCCTTCGTTTCCACCAGCACTCCCGCCACTTTGCGGCCGTCGATGTAGACGTCGTTAGGCGGTTTGAGCGTGGGCTGGAGCCCGGTCTGCGCGGCTATCGTGGCGGCGACGGCCTGAGCCGCCCAGTCAGTGAGCCGGGCCGATTCGGCGAGGGGAATTTGCGGCCGCAAGAGGAAGGAAAACCAGAGCCCCTGATGCGGCGCCGAAGCCCACTGCCGCCCATGCTGCCCGCGTCCGCCGGTTTGTTCTTCGGCGAAAACCACCGTCCCTTCAGGCAGCTCCGGGGTGAGCATTTGGCGCAGGAAATCGTTGGTCGAGCGGGTCCGTTCGAGCACGATGATGCGGCCGCCGATGATCGTTTTGCCTAACGACTCGCGAAGTTGCTGCGGGTTCAGGCGTTCGTTCATCCTCTCCTCGTGCTCATGCTCGTAATCGTGCTCGTGATCGACGCTCGTATTCGAGCACGAGCACGATAACGAACCGGAACGGCCCGAGCGCTCACGCCGCGACATGGGTCAACTCCAGCGAAAAATCGATCGCCCGCGCCGAATGAGTGAGCGCGCCGATGGAAACGTAATCGACCCCGGTCGCGGCCACCTGCCGCACGTTGCGCAAATCGATCCCGCCGCTCGCTTCGAATTTTACCTTCCCCTTCCCGATCGCGACCGCTTCGCGCATTTCCGCCGCGCGCATGTTGTCGAGCAGGATCACTTCGATGCCCTCCACTTCGAGCAGCGTGCGCACCTGGTCGAGATTATCCGCCTCCACCTCGATCCGCATCCCAGGGTGATCGGCCCGCACCCGCTCGATCGCAGCCGTGAGCCGGGCCAGGCCGGAACGCGCGAGCAGATGATTGTCTTTCACCAGCACCATGTCGTACAAGCCAAAACGGTGATTGGTACCGCCGCCGGCCACGACCGCGGCTTTCTCAAACCTGCGCATGCCCGGCGTGGTCTTGCGCGTGTCGAGAATGGTGGCGCGACTTTTCCCGGCCGCTCCGACGAATTCGTGCGTGAGCGTGGCGATGCCGCTGAGCCGTTGGAGAAAATTCAAGGCGACCCGTTCCGCGGTGAGGATGGAGGCCGCCTTCCCACGAATTTCGAGCACGGTCGCGCCCCCGGCGACGAGCGCGCCGTCGCCCTGCACGATCTCCAGGCGAAGTTCGGGATCGACCCGGCGAAAAACTTCCGCGGCCACTTCAACGCCCGCGACCACCGCCCGCTCCTTGGCCAGGACGCGCGCCGACGCCTGCTCGGTCGACCCGGTAAAATAAGTGGTCGTGAGATCGCCCGCGCCGATGTCCTCACGGAGGGCGAGATCGATCAGGAGAAGGTCGTCAGCGGAGAAAGTCATGTCGGGCGATCACGATGCGGGAAAATCGTGCGGCGACAAGCGGCCAAAAAAAAGATCCGGGCAGGGCACGCTTGCGGAGAAACTTCGAATGCGAGGACGTGCCACCGCCCGAATCGCCTTAACCGATGCATTTAGACAGCGGGTCGGGGCCGGCGTTCAAACGATTTTTCGGCCGGCGCATCCTGTCGACGTTTCGCTCTGTGCCGTAACCGATGCGAAGCGGACGGCCGGGCTTTCCAACGCGGGGTGGGCTTACTGCAAGCGGGGGGCCGCGGGGCGTTCACTCCCGCTCTCATGTTGTCATCCCGAGCCCGCGTAGACGGCGAGGGATCTCACGTAGGGTCTCGGCGTCCGGGTCAGAGAAGCTGGACCCATCAGAGCAACCGCGAGATCCCTCGGCGCGCTGCGCCTGCCTCGGGATGACAACGCGCCGAGCTTTTCGAGCGATGCCAAGCACATATTTCGGGAGGCGCAGGACCGGCGTTATTCTCTCCCCCGATCTTACCCCACCCCCGCGCTTCGCAGGTCTCTGTTAGTATCTAACCTCCGACGGCGCCGCGCGTTCACTGGCGCGCTTTCATGTTGTCATCCCGAGCCCGCGTAGACGGCGAGGGATCTCGCGTAGGGTCTCGGTGTACATACCAGAGAAAATGGACCCAGCAGAGCAACCGCGAGATCCCTCGGCGCGCTGCGCCAGCCTCGGGATGACAACGGGGCCAGCTTTTCGTGGGACGCTCACCCAACCCCCGCGCTTCGCAGAGCGAAGCGTCTACAGGAGCAGCTCGCTTTGCTCGGGGCGCCCGGCTCCGGCCGCTTCTTCGCGCACATCCTGCAGGAGCGACTTGAACTCACACTTCTCCAGCGCCTCGATCAAACGCGGATAATCCGGCGTGATCCGCAGTTCCTCGAGCGGCACCGGGATGGGCGTCGCGCACTCCAACGCGACCATTTTGCGGTTTTGCCGGATGGTCTCGCGGGCCGTTTCCAGCTTGTCCCGCGTCTTGGGCAATTTCACCTGGTCCAGCCCGTCCAGGAGAGCGTCGAGACTGCCGAATTCCCGAAGCAACTTGGCCGCCGTTTTTCGGCCAATCCCGATCCCTTTGATGTTATCGACCGCATCGCCCGAGATGGCCAGGACGTCCCCGATCTGGGCCGGCGGCACCTCCCATTTTTTCGTGACCTCTTCTTCGCCTAACAATGCGAAACCATCCTTGGGCGAGGCGAGATCAGCCTTGGCCGTGCTATAAATTTTTACCTGCGGATCGACCAACTGGTAAAGATCCTTGTCGTTCGTCGCCAGGATCACCTCCAGCCCGCGTTCCCGGGCGCGCAGGGCGTAGCAGCCCATCAGGTCGTCCGCTTCCGTATTTGGGAGCGAGATATTTTTGAACCCGAGGATCGGGGTGAGCTGCCGGATGTAATCGAGCTGCGGAATCATGCGCTCGGGCATTTCCTTGCGCGTCTCCTTGTAGCCGGGCTGGAGCTCGGTCCGGCGTTGCGGCAGGCCCTGATCCCACATGACCGCGGCGAGGTCGGGCTGGAGATGTTTAAGCATGAGCCGGAGGGTTTTGGTGAAACCGAAGATGGCGTTGGTCGGTTCGCCGCGGGAATTGGAGAGATGCAGGATCGCGAAATACGAGCGGTAAACGTAGTAATGGCCGTCGATGAGGAGAAGTTTCACGGGATTATCTTAGCAGAATAATTCCGCGTCGAGGATGCCCGCGGGGAGAAATTCCGATTGCCCTTTCTTCACTCTTCCTCCGCGTTCTCTGGGCTCTCGCTGGTTCAGTGCTCCCCCTCGTGCTCATACTCGTAATCGTGCTCGTAATCGACGCGCCACGATCTCCCCGCAGGAATCGATCACGAGCACGAGCAGGAGCACGAGGGGGAGGAGAGCGAGGCGGGAGCTGCTGGTCTTTGCTCGTATCCGCGGTTAATTGAGCCGATGGCGGAAGAATGGATGGTGCGGGTGGAAGGCAAGGAATACGGCCCGGTCGATCTCGAAGAACTGCGCGCCTGGCGGGAGGACGGCCGGCTCATCCGCGCAAACGAAGTGCGCGAAGAGGGCACCGATCGCTGGTTCCCGGCCGCGGAGTTGCCCGAAGTCTTCGCCGATGAACCGGTGCCCGCCGCCGCCGCACCGGCCGCAAAAAGGCTGACCTTTGGAGAAATCTTCGGGGCGAGCTGGCGCATTTACCGGCGCGGTTTTGGCCGCTTCTTCGCGCTGTCCCTGCTCGTTTCGATCCCCTCATTTTTTCTCCAACTGGCCGCCCCATTTCTCCAGACGCCGGATAAGAACAATCCCGTCCCGCTGGTGGTGGTCAGCACCGTGATCGCCTTCGCCATGCTCATGCTCCTGATCATTACGTGGCCTTTTTCGCTCGCCGGTTTGCAACTGCTCGCGGCCGATCTTTTCGCGGGTCGCGATCCCAGCCTGCGCGTTCTGCTCACGCGCGCGAAGCCGCTCTGGACGCGGATGTTTACCGTCGGGCTGGTCGTTTACGGCAGCTATTTTCTCTGGACGGTGCTCCCCTTGCTCTTTGCTTTTACCCTGGCCGCCGGCGGCTCTGGCGGCGGATTGCTGGTGACCTTTCTCCTCCTCTTTTTCGTCGCCTACATGGTCGCGCGGCTCTTCATTAACTTCCTCTTCTGGCAGCCCGCCGGCGCGCTCGGCGGCCACGACGCCATGGGTGCGTTGCGCGAAAGCAAAGAACTGGCCCGCAGCGGCACCGATCGCCCGCGCGGCCAGCGACCGCTCTACCGCGGCGCGATCATCGCGTCGGTCTGGTTGCTCGTCATCATCGGGCTCAATCTGGCCATCGAAATTCCGGTCATGCTCTGGCGTTTGCGCGGAGTGACCAGCGTGGACCAGGCCTTGCCGCTGATCGAAGCGCTGGCCAAGAGCAACTCGCTCGATTTCCTTTCCGGCCTCACGACCTTGCTCAGCTGTCTGGTCAGCGCGCTCCTGCGCGGATGGCTCGCGGCCATTTTCGTCGTCCTTTATCTCGACACGAAATAGCGGGCACGCCTTTTGCCCCCTTCGCCGCCAGCAAAGTGGCGCGAGCTTCTAGCTTGCGAGTTTGGAGCAGACAAGCTGGAAGCTCGCCCACCGCCTAAAACAAAACCCCGCCTTTTCCATTCTATTCATTCCGTCCAAGACTCCCCTTCCCCCACCATTCAGAAAGAGGCGTTCTCTCTTCCCTTCCCCATTCATCGGAAAAGAGTTGAGACAGAATGAACAAAATTTACAGAATGGGAGAAGAGCGGAGTGGATCGCCTTTCCCGCTCTCCGCCCTACCCTTTCTTCCATTTTGTCCATTCTGTTCATTCTGTCCAAAAACTCCCGTCCCCGTCTGCCCGCCAACGGCCCTCTGGCTGGCCAGGCGGCTCCTGACCACTTCGCGGCCCCATCAGTCCAACCAGCGCGCCCACCCGCCTTTGCGCCCGTCCCTGGAGGACCGGCCCCGCGCCTCCCCCTCTTCTTTTCTTCCTTGCCCGGCACAGCTTTAAGCCCTAAATAAAAAGCCAACCCGCTCCCCTGCCCCCTACGTAAAGGAAGTGCGTGCCCGGAGAGCATTACCGGAGACAACCCATGCCCCATCGCCGCCTGCCCTACAGCACCCCAAACGCCGGGAACGGCCCGGCCCCGCGCAACCCCATGAAACTCGGATTAGACGGAGTAATTCCATCTAATTCTCGTTAGGTCTCTGGGACGCATTTCCCGGTAACGATGTCTTTTCCCATTCCCGAGTTAGCTCCACCGGTTCCGGGAAGCTTGCTCCCGTCTCGGCTCCGGCGGCTGCGGGCGCGACTGCGCTTTCCGTTGCTCGCTCGGTTCCACGGCGGCGACGCGGCCCAGCGCCGAGTCGATCGGGTGCGGCGCTGCGGCTCTGGCACGACAGCGCCGCCTTTGGTTCTTTCCGCTCAAGACTGCTTCTTTGGATTTGCGCTTTTTCCAGCGATCTGTTGCAGTCGCTTTCATCTCGCTCTTGCGTTCTCCTGCGCTCACCGGTGCTCCCGCTCCACCTTTGTCCGGCCGCCGCGCTTGTTCCGGGGGGATTCTTGCGCAACGTCTGTCGTGAACAAAGGACCTAACCATGCGATGCAGCCAACCCCTGGCCGGCGTACGACCAAGTCTTCCATGATTCGAACCTTCCATCCCGCCGCCACGCGCGCCCTCGCCAGCGGTGGCTGATCTTGTTCTCGTTAGGCCTCACACCACACTGTATCATGACATCATTCGAAACCTATACGAAGGCGTTGGCTAGACGCACTACGTGGGGACCATTCTTGATTATCACAGGGGCTCTCCTTCTCTATTACACCGGGCTCAGCTCTAGCGATTCGAAGACCATCACGGTGTGGCAGTCCATCATTATCGGTGTCGCGATCGTCCTCTCCCTCAGCGGAGTTGCGATGATGTTCGTGCAATTGCGTGGCTCCGATCAAGCGCTCGCGATAAATGAACGCCCAGAGTCCTACAGAGAGGCTGACTACATCGTTCGCCAACTCAGCCAAAATTACCAAATATTGCGAAACCAGACCAGCCAAGGCTTTTACCTTTCCAGTGTCTTCATGACCGTTGGTATGATGATGATCATAGCTAGTCTGTTTGGCAGCTCTTTTGGCCTACAAAACACCGGCACAAACCTCACTACATTGGGCGGCATCCTCCTTGAATTTATTTCCGGGACGGCGCTGCTCATTTACCGATTGAATTTCAAGCGCCTAAATGAAACCTCAGACAAGCTCGATGCGGCTTGGCGCATCTTGGCTGCCTACAAGCTGACGGAGGGACTGCCCGAGGAGAAAAAGTCAGAAGCTACCCTGAAACTGATAGAAGCCCTCGTCCAAAAGGCCTAACCATGCGATGCAGCCAACCCCTGGCCGGCGTACGCCCAAGTTTTCCATGACTCCAACCTCACCTTCCGCCGCCACGCGCGCTCTCGCCAGTGGTGGCTGATCTTGTTCTCGTTAGGCGATTGCAGCGCTTCTCGCTGGCGATTCGCTCAGATATGGGCATCTTTGTGCGATGCCGACTGTTCTCCGATCCGGCCCGTACCGTTTCTTTTTCTATGCCGGTGATCGCCATGAGCCGCCACATGTTCATGTCGAGCGCGACGCCAGCAAAGCGAAGTTTTGGCTTGAGCCGGTAATTTTGCACTCGAGCGCGGGATTCTCGCGCTCCGTCCTCAATGATATTCAGAGATTGATCATTCAGCATCACGCGCTACTCTTGCAGAGCTGGCATGACTACTTTGGTTCTTGATTCCGCTTCGCTCCGAGCGACAGGAGTCCAGGTCAGCGCTGATTCGCTCAGCGTCGAGCTGGCCGATGGTCGTTCGATTGCCGTTCCCCTGGCTTGGTATCCTCGCCTCATGCACGCTACCGTAGAGGAGCGCGGCCACTTCCGGCTTATCGGTAGCGGCGAAGGGATTCATTGGCCCGATTTGGACGAGGACATCAGTGTAGAGGGCATCGTCGCTGGTCGCCCATCTGGGGAGAGCCAGACTTCCTTTCAGCGATGGCTTAAGTCTCGCGGCACTCATAACGCCTAACCAGGCGATGGAGCCAACCACTGGCCGGCGTACGCCCAGGTTTTCCATGACTCCAACCTCGCCTCCCGCAGCCACGCGCCCCCTCGCCAGTGGTGGCTCATCTTGTTCTCGTTAGGCGTTATGCCAGTCGTTTATTTTCTGCGCGGCGCTTTGTTGCCGCTTCTAGCTGCGCTGGTCGCTCTTATTGGCCAGCCTATCGCCACTCTACTGGTCGTGCAGGCAACGCGCACCATCCCGAGAGAGACCTCGTGCTGGCGCCGTTCTGGTTCATCCTCTTCCTCCCTTCGACGGTATTCGACTTCTTTGTCCGTGCCGTCACCGGCGGATCGCCGGTTCAGGTCTTCGGAGCATATACTGCAGACGTGTATCTGGGGTTCGGCCTCAATGCTGTCGGCTGGGCGCTCGTGACCGGAGTGCTTTGCTTCGTGATTCAAAAACGCCTAACCAAGCGATGCAGCCAACCACTGGCCGGCGTACGCACAAGTTTCCGATGACTCAAACCTCTTTCCCCGCCACCACGCGCGCTCTCACCAGCGGTGGCTGATCTTGTTCTCGTTAGACCCATGCAGCGCATCTTCATATTACCGGCGGTCGTGCTATTCAGCTTCTGCACGGTCGGCGCCCAGGCCGCGCCCGCGCGAATTTTGACGCACACTTATGGCAGCGGATCGGGCGCAGTCGTGATTACTCTTGTTGACATTCTGCCAGACGGTCCCGTGCGCATTCTTAGTTCTTCGCCTTCAGCTCGTGTTCGGCACACGATATCGCACGCCCAATTCGAGCAGATGTGGGCCACTCTACTGGCGAACGGCGCTAAGAAACTTCATCCGACCAACCCGTCGAAGGTAGTGGACGGCGTCCACAACTACTACTTTTCCCTTGCCGACGTACGCAGTGACACAGCCAGCAGGTTTGTCATACCGAAAGAGCTGGTCGTGCCGATCAGCAAGGCGTCGCCAGCCGTGGCGGCTGTCGCTCGCCATATTAGAGCATTACTCCAGATGTGAGCGCGTCTCACCTCGAAAGGCCTAACCAGGCGATGCAGCCAACCGCGGGCCGGCGTACGACCAAGATTTCTATGACTCAAACCTCACCACCCGCCGCCACGCGCGCCCTCGCCAGCGGTGGCTGATCTTGTTCTCGTTAGGTGCTTTGGTGCCTTCGTCTGCTAGCGATGCCTTTTCCCGTTCCAAAGTTAGCCGCAGCGCTTTGCGGAAGCTTGTTCGGTTGTTGGCTCCGTCGGCTTCACGGAGCGCCGAGCCTTTTGTGTTTAGCAGCGCGGTCGTGGCACGGCAGCACCGTCGTCGATTCTTTTCGCGTCGTGCCGCTTTTGTGCTCGCGCTTTTTCCAGAGAGCTGGTGCAGTTGCCGTTGTGCCAGCTCCGCGTCGTCTTTCGCTCGGGTTCTTTCCGCTACGCCTGTCTGGCAGCGACGTTGTTCTGGGGAGACCTTTGCGCCACCATTGTCCGATAGCGACGTTCACACCTAACCAAGCGATGGAGCCAACCACTGGCCGGCGTACGACCAAGCTTTCCATGACTCCGACCTCACTTCCCGCAGCCACGCGCGCCCTCGCCAGTGGTGGCTCCTCTTGTTCTCGTTAGGCCTCATTTATGCCGGTCGAGCACGCATTGTCTCAAGAGTCGATTTACAGCACGCTCTATGCGGCGCTTGCTCTGACCGATTCGATTTCAGATCTGGCTCACCTTGACCTTCGCGGTGCTGGTCGCCACCTACGTAGCTGAACGGCGCTTTGATCGTGGTATGTATCGATTAGTCTCGGGTCTGTACCTCGTCGCCTCGGGAATTCTTCTCATCCGGTTTGCGAGTGCAGCCTACCAAGCGTTTCACTACAAGAACCTCTTGCTCGCGCGCGGCTTCGAACCGTGGCCGGTGGCGAATATTGTCTCTCTCATCATTGGCGTGGGAACGTTCGCCTTGCTCTTTTCCGGCACATTCGCCACGCTCTGGTTTGTGCGCAGCACATGGAAGAACGGAATTACGCGGTGAAGTGGTCACAAAGGCCTAACCATGCGATGCAGCCAACCACTGGCCGGCGTACGACCAAGTTTTCCATGACTCGAACCTCACCTCCCGCCACCACGCCCGCCCTCGCCAGCGGGCCTGCTCGCGAACGCTTTCGGAGTGGCTGATCTTGTTTTCGTTAGGCGCTTTCCCGCATTTACCATGACGACTAAATCGAAAACACTATTTCTGCTTCTCGTTTTGCTTGTGTTCATGCAAGTCACACTCGCCTGGGCAGCCGACGCCCCGAACACCAGAGAGATTCCTGCACAAATAGCAAAAGACCTACACGACTGGCGACTTACGGCCAATATCCTTCGACCGCTACAGGTTATTCTTGGAGTGTTAGGCACGGCAGCGGCACTAGTTGTTACGACGTTTACAACTGAAATTGGCGTTCGCAGGACTAAGATTTGTTCCTTCATCGCTGCACTTGCCATTGGCCTCCTTACCGCGTTCGACATCGGCGCGAAGGCTGATTCCTGCAGCCGCGGGTGGCGACACCTTACGGACGCGGTGCTCCGCTACCAGTCCGAGCCGACCTTTACAGTCGAGCAACTCATACAGGCTCACACAGATGGAGAGGCGATGGTTGGCGACGTTCCGTTTCGTCAGCGGCAATCGAACACGAGTAACGCCACTCCTACGCCATCGGATACCCAATGAACCAAGCGCCTAACCATGCGATGCAGACATGTGGTTAAGTCAAATTAGCTCTTAAAGGTGGCATAAGGATCTTTCTGTTCCCCTCGAATTAACTCTTCTTCCCGTTTAGGGATAACTCTGTAAGAGGGCGAGCTTCTCCTGGAGGAAGCTGTCTTTGCTTTCGTGGCCTTGGGCTTTGAGCTGGGCCAGGCCCAGTTCGGTGGCGAGTTTGCCGAGCTTGGTCTGGAGGCGGGTGACCGGTTCGAGGGCGCCGATGACGTGGCCGCTCAAGACATGCCAGATGGCGACGCAGAGTTTGCGGGCCACCGCCACAGCGGCCTTGTTCCGACCGCGCCGGGCAGCGACGGCCAGGCCCCACTTTTGCAGCGGGTTGGGGACTTGCAGAAGTTTCTTAGCCGACTGGATGAGGAGCGCACGCAAGGGGCCGCGGCCATGGCGCTTCAGAGCGGTGCTCCCTTCATAGTGGCCGCTCTGGCAGACGCTCGGGTTAAGTCCAAAGTAGGCCACCAGTTTGTTGCTCTGGGCAAAACGCTCGATGGCGCCGATGGCGGCCACCAAGCCGTAGATGGTGACCAGACTCAAGCCGCAGAGGCGCGCCAGGCGGAGCATCTCCGGGTCGCCCAGGATCTCGCCCGCCATGTGCCGGCGCAGTTCGCTCCGGCGTCCCCGGGCCGCGCGCAGGCCGCGGTGGAGCTGGCTCAGTAACATCATCTGCACCGGGGTCCAGGGGCGCATTTTAGCCAGGCGAGTGAGGGCGGTGGGATGACAAAGGCGGAAGCCTTTGGGCAGGCGCACGCAGTGTTCATTGAGCCCCGAAAGCTTTCGGGGCTGGAGGCGGGTGCTTTCCTTCACCACTCCCTGGTAGGCGCTGAAGACTTCGCGCCGCTCCAAGGTCTGCGGATCGGGTTGCCAGACTTGCGCGGAGAGGCCGCTCAAGTAAATGCGCGCAATTTTGACCGCGTCGACCCGGTCGGTGGCGCAGTAAACTTTGCCGATCTTGCCCGCCTGGTGACTGTCGAGGATCACCACCTCGCGTCCCAGAGCGCGCAAGCGCCCGGCCACCGCAAAGGCGTTCCCGCTGGCTTCCAGGACCAGAACATCGTCCGGGCTGGTCTGGCGCTCGGCCCAGCGCTCCAGCTCCTTCAGATCCACTCGGGTGGAAGTACTGCTCACCCGCGCGCTGGCCGGGTCGCGTCCCGCCAGGATCGCTCCGGCGAAGCTATCGGGGTGGACATCGAGGCCCACCACTCTTGGTTTGCTTTTACTCATCTTCTTTGATTCCTTTCTTTTGCTTATGTTGTCGTTTGCTCTCTGGACGGAAGCCGCGGCCGGGCGTTCGACGAATGCCTCACACGCAGACATCCGAGGCTGGCCGGTTTTGTTCCCGGCCACCTCACGAGGGTTCATCCGTCAGGACTCACTCAGCCTTCAATCGGGGAGTCACCCCACTGCATCGCTCGAGTCCCTGCCGGCCTTGGCCTTCCGTTGGTTGTGCTCTGGATTGGTTCCCAGTCCCATCATCGAAAGGCCATCGAACGCTCCGACCGCGCCTTCCGTCCAGCTCTTTGCTTGTCCTTAACCACATTCCCTCAGCCAACCCCTGGCCGGCGTACGACCAAGTTTTCCATGACTCCAACCTCATCTTCCGCTGCCCCGCGCGCCCTCGCCAGTGGTGGCTGATCTTGTTCTCGTTAGATGCTGAAGCTCGACCGTGTGACAATGGCTTGGCCGCGGCTCATCGGAGTCGCCGCGGGCATCTATGGTGTGGCAGTGTCGGTTGCGACCGGGTCGCGGATGGCGGCGATTGGCGCGCTCCGCTCGGAGACACTCCCGGTGTTCATGACTGCTATGGGTGGCTTCGTGTTCCTCTTCCTGGCGTTTCCGCTATACACGGGGCGCGACTGGGCACGCCGGGCTGTGCTTGTCGCGACTTGTTGTATTATTGGCGCTCTCATTATCGTCACCTATCCTATCGTCTTTCCGCCTGGGCGGCCGTCTTTGTCCATTTATTCAGGTCTCCGGTTCCTCATCGGCGTCTGTTCGTTCGTCTCTTTTCTCACACCACCTGCTTTTTTTGTAGCGGTGCTTCATCATCCTGACGTCAGACTCGCATTCCACAGAAAGAAAGACATCTAACCAAGCGATGCCGGCCCCTGGCCGGCGTACGACCAAGCTTTCCATGACTTCAACCTCAAATCCCGCCGCCACGCGCGCCCTCGCCAGCGGTGGCTGATCTTGTTCTCGTTAGATGGTATCACGATGGCTGACCCGCTAACATCGTTCTGGATCGTGCCGCGAGGTGCTTTGCAGACGCGGGGATTTGGAGTCACCGCCTTCTCCGAGGATGACGCACTTCGCCTCTTACGAGATGCCGGTCATGAGCTTCCCGACGATCGGGGCATGTTGGACATCGCCGCCGGGATTCGCCCGGTGGACTTGGACGCGGCGCACATTACTCCGAATTGTGGTCCGGCAGTTGTCCGAGGCGTTTGGTATCCATTCGTCAGGGTCGGAGTTTAGCGTGTATGCCACGCCAACCATCTAACCAGGCGATGCAGCCAACCACTGGCCGACGTACGACCAAGATTTCCATGACTCAAACCTCGCATCCCGCCGCCACGCGCGTCCTCGCCAGCGGTGGCTGATCTTGTTCTCGTTAGGTCTCATGACGCGCATCCTGGTCGCCACGTTTTTGTTCATCGCTGCCACGGCGCACGCCGAGTCTCGCTACACGGATAAGATGTTTCGGCGCGCCATGTCACGAGACAACATGGCCGTATCAGGAAGGATGAGTACGTCGGCACTTTACGTTCTCATCACCATTTGTGATCCCAAGGCTGAGCGTGATCGCACCGTCTGCACGACAGCCAACCTGTTAAGCGGCGCTATCCACATGGAGCACCGATTGGCATACGATCTTGCGGGCGAGCGTAAGGAGTTTGAGATTGCTACACATGCTCCCGCTAGGCGCTTTTGTTTTCGCAGCCGCAAGGCGGCTGCGAATCTCGGAATCGGCTACACTCCAGCGACGCTAAAGGAGGTTCGTGACCGACTCGCCCGCATGTCCATCGCACAGCTACGTGCCGAGGTCGATCGACAGGGGACGATGCAAGAGACAGCATGGTGGCACACAGAGAAGTACCAGCAGGCTGTTGCCCATGTCCTGCTTGAGCGAGGCATTCTAGTCGGACAGGCAGACATTACAGGTGCACTATTTCTCGACCGAAAAGAGACCTAGGCTCAACTTTGTAGTGCACCATTCAGTAGGTCTGAAGGAAGCATTGATTGGGTTTGTAGCCATGTCTTTTCCTGGGTCGGTTGTTGAGGTGTGCGGCGATTAGATCGCATTCGCTTTGGGTGACTCGAGCCATGCTTTGCCCTTTGGGCAGATACTGCCGGATGAGTCCGTTGGTGTTCTCGTTGGTCCCGCGCTCCCAGCTGTGATGCGGAGTGGCGAAGTAGAACTTGACCGGGCTCTGCGCTTCCACCTGGCCATACCAGTGGAACTCGGTCCCGTTGTCCGCCGTGATGCTGCGCATTCGCCCCGGATGGCGTGCCATCAGTCTCAGCAGGGCACGGTTGGTCTCGGCCGCGGTGCGTGCTTGGAGTTTCCCGATCAGGAGGTAGCCACTCTTGCGTTCGACCAGGGTCAAGACGCAGTGGCTGCTCTCTCCCGGGCTCTCGCCCATCATGGTGTCGATCTCCCAGTGCCCGGTCTGACGCCGCCGCTCCACGCTGCGCGGTCGTTCCCAGATCATGCGTTTGCCCGCCAGGCGCCCCCGACTGTCGTAGCGTCCGTAGCGTTTCCGGCAGCTCTTGCGCGCCCCGCGCAGATGCTGGTGCAGCGTGCCTCCGCTGCGCAGATCCCGCCAGATGTGCCGGTAGATCGTCTCGTGGCTGATCGCCAGTTCTCTCTCCAAACGCAGCTGCCCGGAGACCTGTTCCGGGCTCCATTCTTTCCTCAACAACTCTTCCACTCGCTTCCAGTGGCCGCACCCGAACTGGCTGTTGCGCCGCGATCGATAACGCCGGGCGTGCGCCCGCTGCTGCGCCGGCCGCGCCCGATACCGGCCGTCGTAGGGCGCGGCGTTGCGCTTCAGTTCCCGCCCCACCGTGCTGCGGTGGCGCCCCAGCTCCCGGGCGATCTCCGCCGGCTTCAGCCCCACCTGCCGCAACGCCGCCAGCGCGCTCCGCTCTTCTCCACTCAGTTGCCGATATTTCATCCCCACCTTCCGGCCGGATTTCTTCCCTTTCCAAACCCTTCTTTTTCCCTTCCCTCCACACGTCGTCCGTGTTGCACTTAGTTTGTGAATCCGCGACATCTAACCATCCGATGCAGCCAACCACTGGCCGGCGTACGGTCCAGCTTTGCTATGGCTTCAACATTTCCACTTAACTTTAAGCTCGCCCTCAGTCCCGGCAGCTGATCTTGTTCTCGTTAGGTCTTATGCAGCGCCATATTCCGAAGCGACACTCGACCGTGTTGCGCCTTGAGCGGCAGCTCTTCCACAATGCTCACAACCTATTGATCGATGCTTGCATCCTTTATCGAGCAGAGTCGTTTCCTACGGCGTTCGCGTTGGCTGTCCTCGCATACGAAGAGCTCGGGAAGCTCCACCTTGTCGATCACGTTGGCACAGAAGCGAGACTATCAGAACCGGCGAGCCGCCGCGAACAGCTTGAAAGTCTTTTTTCTCGAAGGCTCGCATACAGCCATATTGTAAAGCAGCGATGGGCTCTTTCTCTGACCAAGGACGGCTATTCGGATCTGTATCATGACGGCCGTCTCGACCAGCTCAAGCAAGCCGCATTTTATGTAGGCTTCCGGAATGGGCGGATTCGGCTTCCCGAGCGGCTGAGTTCCACCACGGCGTACAATCAGATCAAGCGGGCGTCGCACTTTTTGAGCGCACCAAGGATCTCCCATTTTTGGATCTCTTCGAGGACTCCACTCCAGAGACGAGAGAGATCGCCGACGATTATATATCGTCTTCCCAAAACGCTTTCCGGTCACTCACGAAGCCGCCACGGAAGCCGAAAAGACCTAACCATGCGATGCAGCCAACCCCTGGCCGGCGTACGCCCAAGCTTTCCATGATTCAAACCTCACCTCCCGCCACCACGCGCGCTCTCGCCAGCGATGGCTGATCTTGTTCTCGCTAGATGCTATCGAGCGCTGTCACGCAAGCAGCCATGACCGCTGCACTGACGCTTTTTGGCGGTTGCTTCCTGTTCATATTCTCGCAACTCATCACCGAAGGCATCATCAAGCCATACGTTGGCTATCGAAAGGTTCTGGCCCACATCACTCACACACTCGTCTACCGCAACGCGACCATCATCAGTGCGCCAGCGGGTTCGAGGCCCGACGAGCATACAGAGATTTCCGAGAAGCTTCGCGAGCTCTCTGCGCAGCTGCGGTCTTCGATCACTGCGCTGCCATTCCACAGGCTGCTTCTCTTGTTGCGACTGATACCTTCACAGCGCTCCGTTCTCGACGCAGCGGGTCGTCTCATCCGCATATCCAACCGCCTGCTCGAGACCAAAGACAAAAAGCATGACGAGATTTTCCATGACATGGCAGATATTGGGACGCTTTTGCGTATTGACACTCCGCACCCATGCGCGCCCTCGCCAGTGGTGGCTGATCTTGTTCTCGTTAGATGATCCAGTTCGCCATCGACCTCCCCGGCAACCACTTAACCATGCGATACAGCCATCCACTGGGCGGCGTATGACTAAGTTTTTTATGAGTCCAACCTCACCTCCCCCGCCACGTGCGCTTTGATTCATTCGCGCGACTCATTCAGCCTCCGGCCTAGGGTCTATGTCAGGGCTTGCCAGTCCCTTCCATTCGCCAGCGGTGGCCGCTCTCGTTCTCGTTAGGCCCTTTGCATATGCCTCTCGGTCCTAAGCTGGTTCTAACGATCCAAATGGTCGGCCTCGCCTTCACCGTGTTTTGGGCTTTCGCGCGTTTCAGCGTCGGCGACTCTCTCGGCGTCGCGATCCAGAGCGCCTTGCTCATTGGCCTCTACACGCGCCGGACCGTCGCATGGGTTACGGCGCGTTGGCTGACTGCCATCGGTGCTGCGCTCATGTCCGTGGTGCTTCTGCTTGTCATCATGGGACGCGACACCAAGCTGTGGCTTCTAGGTATATTTGCTTTCCAGACCGCACTCGAGTGGATTTTCTTTTCCTTGCTTGGGCTCCCTGATTCGAGAAGCTACTTTCATGCTCCCCGGAAGGCCTAAAGCATTCGACGCAGCCAACTAGCGGCTGCCGTATGGCCACATTTTCATGACTCGCCCCTCACTTCCCGGCGCCGTGCGCCTTCCCGCCAGCGGTGGCTGCTCTTGTTCTCGTTAGAAAAAATCAATGAGTAGCCTCGAGAATTTCACCCTTAGGGAAGTCGAATCTTCCGATCTCAAAGCTTTCTATGAGCATCAATTCGACCCGGAAGCGATTCGGATGGCGGCATTCGTCGGTAAAGAACCTAGGGACAAGGTCGCTTTCTACGCCCATGGGATATAATTTTGCCTTCGGCCCGAATTACCGACCGGACGATCGTTACAGAGGGGCAGGTGGCTGGTCACATCGCGTGCTATCCGGATGGAGAGAAGATGGAAGTCACCTATTGGCTGGGCCGGGAGTTCTGGGGCAGAGGATTAGCGACTCAAGCGCTCCAAAGGATGCTCCACTTGGTCGTCGCTCGGCCGCTTTTCGCCAGCGCCGCGACGGACAACCTCGGGTCGATGCGAGTGCTGCAGAAATGCGGTTAAAATCATCGGAACAAACAAGGATTTCGCCCACGGCCGAGGCGAAGAGACGGAAGAATACCTTCTTCGGTTGGATGCACTCAAGCCCATGAGTGAATTAGCCTAACCTTTCGTTCTCGACCGCCAGCTTGGGCACGAGGAAGCGAGGCGGTGATAGAGGTCCTTTCGGGGTGGCTCGTTTGCGGAGGAAGGTCGACGCGCCCATGTCCAGATCGGCTTATTCTTTAGGATGAACCGCCGCACCACTTTCGCCTTCCTCATCCTGCTCAGCGCGCTCGCGCCGTCTCTCCAGGCCGAAGGGGCCAAAGGCTGGCTGGGCTTCGGGCTGCACGTGGATGCGGACGGTTTCTTCCATCCCACCGTGCGCTCGATCACGGTGGATAAGGTGCTGCCCGACACGCCGGCCGCGAAAGCCGGCATCGTGGTGGGCGATCTCCTGGTGGAGGTGGAGGGCATCAAGGTGGCCGGGGCGAAGGCGAGCGAGCTGCAGCCGTCGTTGCATCACGCCGCCGGCGACGCGGTCCATCTCAAGATTCAGCATGGCTCGGAAGCGCCGCGCGCCGTGACCATGATCGCCGCGGTCAAACCGTAGAGGATCACGTCTACTGGGTCGCCACGGTCTTTCTGGGGAGCGCGCGCGCCTCGCGTGCTGGCCAGGGCGCCTCGCCCTCGCGATCTTTTCGTCGAGACCAAGAGCGGCCGCCAAGTTCGTTTTGGCGAGGCACCAAAACCAGCACGCGAGGCGCGTGCGCTCCCCAGAGAAGGTCCGACTCCATCGCGTCAGCAGGATGCACGACACACTCTAGGCAAGAGCGGAACACCCCTCGCTGCGCAGCTAGGGTCTCGTCTCCACGAAAAGCTCGGCCCTTGTCATCCCGAGGCTGGCGCAGCGCGCCGAGGGATCTCACGGTGGCTCTGCCAGGGTCCATTTTCTCTGACCCGTCCGCCAAGACCTTACGCGAGATCCCTCGCCGTCTGCGCGGGCTCGGGATGACAACAGGTGAACGGGCGGGAGAACGCAAAACGCCGACCGGGGTTGCACTCGGGAGGACGCCAGCCTGGTTAGGCAGACTTGGCCCTACGCGACTAGGTGAGACTCAGATACGGCGCAAGTCCGTGGAGCCCGCCTTCGCGGCCGAAACCGCTCTCGCGATAGCCGCCGAAAGGACTGGTCGGGTCGAACTTGTTGTAGGTGTTCGCCCAGACCACGCCCGCGCGCAGCTTGCTCACGATCTTGAAGATCTTGCTCCCTTTATCGGTCCAGACGCCCGCGCTCAGGCCGTAGGGCGTGTTGTTGGCGCGCTCGATCGCTTCTTCCGGGGTGCGAAAAGTCATCACGCTCAGGACCGGCCCGAAGATTTCCTCCTGCGCGATGCGATGGGAGGCGGTCACGCCAGTGAAGAAACTCGGCGGATACCAATAGCCTTTTTTCGGGAGCCGCATCCGCGGTTGCACCAGCTCGGCGCCTTGGGCGAGGCCGCTCTCGACCAACTCGCAAATTTTATCCAGCTGCATGCGCGAATTGATCGCGCCGATGTCGGTGTTTTTATCGAGCGGATTGCCCACCCGCAGCGATGAAATGCGGTCGCGCAGCTTGCGGATGACCGCCGGGAAAACGCCTTCCTGGACGAGCAAACGCGAGCCGGCGCAGCAGACGTGGCCCTGGTTAAAATAAATTCCCGAGACGATTCCTTCGACCGCCTGATCGAGGGCCGCGTCTTCAAAAATGATGTTGGCCGCTTTCCCGCCCAACTCGAGGGTGAGCCGCTTCTTTGTCCCGGCGACGGCGCGGGTGAGCATCTTGCCGACCGCGGTCGACCCGGTGAAGGCGAGCTTATTGACATCGGGATGATCGACCAGCGCCTGCCCGGTGGCGCGCGCGCCGGTGACGATATTGACCACGCCCTCGGGCAGCCCGGCCTGCTGGAAAATCTCCGCCAGATGGAGCGCCGTGATGCTGGTGGTCTCAGCCGGCTTGAGCACGCAGGTGTTCCCGGCGGCGAGGGCGGGGGCCAGCTTCCAGGCCGCCATGAGCAAGGGGAAATTCCACGGGATGATCTGCCCGGCTACGCCTAACGAGCGCGGTTTGCGACCGGGAAAGGCATAATCGAGTTTGTCCGCCCAGCCGGCGTAATAAAAAAAATGGGCCGCGACCAGCGGGAGATCGACGTCGCGGCTTTCCTTGATCGTCTTGCCACCGTCCATGGTCTCGAGGACGGCCAGTTCCCGCGCTTTTTCCTGCACCAGCCGGGCGATGCGGTAGAGATATTTCCCGCGCTCGCGTCCGGGCATTTTGCTCCAGACTTTCTCGTAGGCGCGCCGCGCCGCCTTGACTGCGCGGTCGATGTCGTGGGCGTCGCCTTCCGCGATTTCGGCGAGTTTTTCTTCGGTCGCGGGATTGATCGAATCAAAATGCTTTCCGGAATGGGGGGCGCGGAATTGGCCGTCGATGAAAAGCTGGTAGCGCGGCTTGATCTCCAAGTAATCGCTCTGCTCGGGCGCGGGCGCGTAGGCCCAGCGCTCGCCGAAGTTTAAGCGCCGGTCGTTAGGCAAAAGCGCGCCGCTCCTGCCCTCGAGCGCCCGTGGCTCGCGCACGGCGAGAGCGGCGGCGGAACGTTTTCGTTGGCGGGCCATGCGGTTCTTTTAGCGTCTTCGGCGCGGGGGCGCATTACAAATTTAGGGCCGCCGGCTGTAGACGACTCGCTCTGCGAGACGCGGGGGTTGCTCTCATTGGCCCACTGCGCATCCGCGCTTCGCGGGGATGTGTCTAGCGGCCCACGAAAGGCTGAGCCCTTGTCATCCGGAGGCTGGCGCAGCGCGTCGAGGTTACCTCGCGTCTACTCTGATGGGTTCATATTCTCTGATAGAACGACGCCGAGACCTTGCGCGAGATCCCTCGCCGTCTCCGCGGGCTCGGGATGACAACATGTGAGTGGGCCAGTGAACGCAAGGCGGCTCCGGGAATGAACGCTAAGCGGAGACTTGCGAGACGTTGAGGGCTGCTCGTATAAGCCGACTGCACGCCCGCGCTTCGCAGAGCGAAGCGTCTACAGGGGCGGCGCTCGCTTGGGCCAGCTTCCCGGCGCATAATCGGCCATGCTTTACGTGGTCGGCACCCCCATCGGCAATCTCGAGGATATCACTTTGCGCGCGCTCGCCGTCTTGAAGTCGGTCGATCTCGTGGCGGCCGAGGATACCCGGCATTCCGGAAATCTGTTGCGGCATTTCGAGATCCGAAAGCCGCTCGTGAGCTACCACGAGCACAATGAAGCCATGCGCACCGCCGAGCTGGTCGAGCGCCTCGCCGCCGGCGAAACCGTCGCTCTCATCACCGATGCCGGCATGCCCGGGCTCTCCGATCCCGGAGCGCGCCTCATCCGCAAGTGCATCGAGCGCGAACTGCCCTTCACCGTCGTCCCCGGCGTCTCGGCGATCACAACCGGCCTGGTCGGTTCGGGACTCGGGATGGAGAAATTTTGTTACCGCGGATTTCTCCCGGTGAAGAGCGGTCAGAGGGCGCGAGAGCTCGGCGCCGCGGCGGAGCGGGCAGAGACCACGGTGTTTTTCGAATCGCCCTATCGGATCAATAAGACGCTCGCCGCCTGCGCCGAACTGCTGCCGGAGCGGCCGCTCTGCGTGGCGCGCGAACTGACGAAGAAGTTTGAGGAATTTCGCCGCGGGACCGGCGCGGAGTTGCTCCAGCATTATGAGGCGCATCCCGCCAAGGGCGAAATCACGCTGGTGATCGCCGGCGCGAAGGGCGGATGAGCCCGGCCATACCGCTGCGCGGCGCGCGAATTCCGAATGCTTACGAATGAGCGACGAGCCCAAATCCCTGGCCGGCAAAAACATTTTCGGCACCGCTTTTAACCTGACCAAGGAAACCTTCAATCAGTGGATGGAGGACAAGGCGCCGCAACTCGGCGCGGCGCTCGCCTATTACACGGTCTTCTCGCTCGCCCCGCTCATCCTCGTGCTGCTCGCGGTGCTTGGGCTGATTTTCCGCAACGACCCCGGCGGCGCCTGGGAGAAAGTGACCCAGCAACTGAGTTATTTCCTCGATCGCAGCGCGATCGACGTCATCCAGGGCATCGCGAAAAAAGCTTCGGCGCCGGATAAGAGCGTGCTCGCGACGATCATCGGAGTGGCCCTCGCGCTCTTCGGAGCGAGCGGCGTCTTCGGGCAATTGCAGGACGCGCTCAATACCATCTGGGGCGTGAAGGCGAAACCCGGGGCCGGCATCTGGGGTTTTCTGCGCTCTCGTTTTCTCTCCTTCGGGATGGTCGGCGGCATTTGTTTTCTGCTCCTCGTTTCGATGACGTTCGAGAGTCTGCTCAAAGGTTTCAGCCATTATGTGCAGGCGCATTTTCCCGGCGGCCTCGGGATCGCGCTGACGGCTTATCTGCTTTTTGATTTCGCCGCCGTCACCCTGCTTCTGGCCATGATTTTTAAATTTCTGCCCGATGCGCGCGTTCGCTGGCGCGATGTTTGGTTTGGCGCGGCCCTCACCGCCCTTCTCTTCGGCTTCGGAAAATGGGCGCTCGGCCTTTACCTGGGCAGCGGCTCGGCGGCCTCGGCTTATGGCGCGGCCAGCTCGCTCATCACCCTCCTGCTTTGGGTTTACTATTCGTCGCAAATTCTCCTCTTCGGGGCCGAATTCACCCAAGTCTACGCCGATTACTGCGGGTCCGAGATTGAGCCCGACCAACATGCGGTGCGGATCGAGCGCCAGGAAATCGAAGAACCCCAGAGCTGACTTTTGCCCAGGCGGAGTGGCATTTCCGCTTGTCAAAGCCGTCGGGCCGTGTGACCGTCACCGACTTTTCCCAAGGCTATGGCTTACGCAATTATCAAAACAGGCGGCCGGCAGTATCGCGTCGCAGAAGGCGATACCATCGACGTGGATCTTCTCGAAGGAGAAGCCGGCGCCGAGACCACATTTGGCGACGTGCTCTTGCACGCCGACGGCGAGAATCTGACCCACGGCAGCCCGCTCGTCTCCGGCGCCACGGTGGTCGGCGAAGTCGTCGAGCAGCGCAAGGACAAGAAGGTGATCGCGTTCAAATATCGGCGGCGCAAAGGTTATCACCGCACCGTCGGGCATCGCCGCAAGCTCACCCGCGTCAAAATTACCGGCATCAACCTGGGCGGCTCCAAGAGCAAGAAAAGCGCGCCGGCTGAAGCTTCCGCCTAACCGGCACCTCTCGAAATGGCACATAAAAAAGGACAAGGCAGCGTCAAGAACGGTCGCGACAGCGTCAGCAAACGGCTCGGCGTGAAAAAATTCGGAAGCGAAGTGGTGGTGGCGGGCAACATCATCATCCGCCAGCGCGGGACCAAGTTTGTCCCCGGTAAAAATGTCGGGCTCGGCCGGGATTACACCATCTACGCGTTGGTCGACGGCGAAGTCCGCTTCGATCGGGCAGGACGCCGGGTCAACGTCGTCCCCGCGGAGATGGCCGAGGCCGCTTCCGCGAGTTAAGCGGAAAGCGTCAGGCGCCCGGTTGCGTCCTCGTCGTTAGGCGTGCGGCTCCTTTCCCTCCCCGCTTTTCCGCATTGTGTCGAGAAGCTCTTTCGGGTATGAAAGCTACCCGGATGAAATATCATACCTACCTCCTCTTCGGCGCACCGGGCAGCGGCAAAGGCACCCAGGGCCGCTCCCTTGGTTCCATTCCCCGTTTCTTTCATTGCGCGTGCGGCGATGTCTTCCGCACCATCGACACCCGCACTCGGCTGGGCCGCGCTTTTCTTGAATACTCCAGCCGCGGCGCCCTCGTGCCCGACGACATCACGGTCGAGCTCTGGAAAGCGCGGATCGACTCCGCGGTCGACGGCCACGAGTTCAAACCCGATATCGACGTCCTCGTGCTCGACGGCATTCCGCGCAACGTCGGCCAGGCCGAGATCATGGATTCCATGATCGATGTGCAAAAGGTCTTCCACCTTTCCTGCCCCAACCGCGAGGCGCTCTACACCCGCCTGAAAAAGCGCGCGCTCAAAGACAACCGCCTCGACGACGCCAACGAGGAAGTCATTCAACGGCGGCTCCAGACCTACGAGACAGAATCCAAACCGGTCCTCGAACATTACAAGGACCGGGTGAAAATGGTCGACGCGACCGAGCCGCCCGCCCGAGTGCTGCTCCATATCTTGGAAACCGTGGCCAACGGCAATCATGACTCAGTCGCAGTTTGAGAATTTCACCGCCTCGAGCCTGTATTGCGAGAAATGCAAAGCCGCCATGCCGGTGCGCGAGCGGCTCCTTCTCGTGCTGCCCGATCGCGAGCTCTACGATTATCTTTGCACCGAATGCGCCTCCTCCGTCGGCCAGCGCGAAGTCACAGCGGGCGATAAATTAACCGCCCAGGCCGCGGCGCCGCGCCGCCGGCCGCGGCGTGTTCCCGTTCCGCGCGGGTTGGTGCCGTAACCGCGGCATGCGCGTCGTTTTCATCGGCACCGGCGGCATCGGCCTGCCGGCCTTGCGCGCGCTGCTCGACTCGCCCCGGCACGAGGTCGTGGGCGCGGTCACTCAGCCCGATAAACCGGTCGGCCGGGCGCAGCGTTTGCAGGCCTCTCCGATCAAAGAAGAACTGGCCCCGCGCGCGGTGCCGATCTTACAGCCGCGGCGGATTCGCGACGAAGTGGAGGCCATCCGCGCGCTCGATCCCGAGGTCATCGTGGTCATGGCTTACGGCCAGATCTTACCTAAAAGCGTGCTCGAAATTCCGCCGGTCGCCTGCCTGAATCTGCACGCCTCGCTCCTCCCGCGACACCGCGGCGCGGCGCCCATCCAGGCCGCCATCGCCGCGGGCGACGCAAGCAGCGGCGTCACCATCATGTATATGGATGAAGGTCTCGACACCGGCGACATTCTCTCGCAAACGGCGCTCGCCCTTGCGCCTAACGAGATCGGCGGCTCGCTCCACGATCGCCTCGCCCAGCTCGCCCCCGCCCCGCTCCTCGCAGCGCTCGACCAGCTCGCCGCGGGCACGGCGCCTCGAATGCCGCAAGCAGCCGACCGCGCCACTTACGCGCCCAAGCTCGAACGCGGCCAGGGCCGGATCGATTGGACGGAACCGGCCACGACCCTCGAACGAAAAATCCGCGCGTTCGATCCCTGGCCTGGCACCTTCACCTCCGTCACCGAGTCGGGTGGAAAATCGCGCCACCTGAAAATTTTTCGCGGCGCTCTCGTGGCCGAGAACACCGGCGAGCCCGGCACCATTTCCCGGCCTAACGACACCGTGGTCGTGGCCACCGGCGAGGGCGCGCTCCGGCTCGAAGAAGTGCAACTGGAAGGAAAACGGCGAATGAGTGCCTCCGAGTTTTTCCGAGGTTTTTCCTCCCCAATCCGCCAATTCTGATCGATCATCGCCCGCCATGGAAACTCCCGCTTACAAACGCATCGTCCTGAAATTGAGCGGCGAAGCGCTGCGCGAAAGCGGCGGGCGCGACACCATTTCGCCGCTGATCGTGAAGGAGATCGCGCGTCAGGTGAAGGAAATTTCCGCGCTCGACATCCAGATTTCCATCGTCATCGGCGGCGGCAATATCTGGCGCGGCCTCGCGGCCAGCCATCGCGGGATGGACCGCACCACCGCGGATTACATGGGCATGCTCGCCACCGTCATCAACGGCCTCGCCCTCCAGAGTCAGCTCGAACAAAGCGGCGTCGACACGCGCGTCCAGACCGCCATCGAGATGCAAAATGTGGCCGAGCCGTTCATCCTCCGCCGCGCCATCCGCCACCTCGAACGCGGGCGCGTCGTCATCTTCGTCGCCGGAACGGGCAGCCCGTATTTTTCCACCGACACGACCGCCGCCCTGCGCGCGAGCGAGATCGGCGCCGACGTCCTCCTGAAGGCGACAAAAGTCGACGGCATCTACGATCGCGATCCCAACCTGCACAGCGACGCGCAGCGGTTCGACCGCATCACCTACACCGAGGCGCTGACCAAGCGCCTGCAGGTGATGGATTCGACCGCTTTCAGCCTCTGCATGGACAACAAGATTCCCATCATCGTCTTCGACATGAGCAAGCCGACCAACATCCGCGACGTCATCCTCGGCCGCCCCGTCGGCACCCTCGTAGGCGATTAGCGATTGCCAATTCCCTCTCTCGCAGCTTTCTTTCACCCACCTTTATGAGTGCCGAAGAAATTCTTCTCGAGGCCGAGATGGCCATGGAAAAAAGCGTCGATTACATGATCCACGAGTTCGCCGCCGTGCGCACGGGCAAGGCCTCGCCGGCCCTGGTCGAGAACGTCGATGTCGAGGCCTACGGCTCCTCCATGAAATTAAAACAGCTCGCCCTCATCACCACGCCGGAGCCGCGGCTGCTCATGGTCCAACCCTTCGACGCCGCCACCGTGCGCGACATCGAGAAAGCGCTCAAGGAATCGAAGATCGGCATTCAGCCGTTGGTCGACGGCAAGCTCATTCGGCTGCCTATTCCCGAGTTGTCGGAAGAGCGGCGCAAAGATTTGGTCAAGTCGCTAAAGCAGATGGCGGAAGAGGCTCGGGTGCGAGTGCGCTCCAATCGCCGCAGCGCCATGGAAGACGCGAAGAAGATGGAGAAAAACGGGGAAGCGACCGAGGACCAGCTGCGCGACACGGAGACCGAGATTCAGAAATTGACCGATCGTTTCGTCAAATCGATCGACGAAAACCTCGAGCGCAAAGACGCCGAGGTCATGAAAGTCTAAGAGACGGCTAAAATTCGGGCTGCCCGCCGAATTGTGGGGCGTGCGCTCTACAAGGGAAACGCGCTCGATCGCGCTTCCCCGATACCCCTTTAACTTGCCACCTGCCGGCGCCCTTTGTCACTCGCCCACTCCCATGTTGTCATCCCGAGCCCGCGCAGACGGCGAGGGATCTCGCGTAGGGTCTCGGGGTACGGGTCAAGAGAAGATGGACCCATCAGTGCCTCCGTGAGATCCCTCGGCGCGCTGCGCCAGCCTCGGGATGACAGAGCGCCACGCTTTTCGTGGGCCGCTACCTCACGTCTCCAGAGGAGGGCGTCGACCAAATTTGCGCGGCCACCTCATCGGCCGTGACCGCTTTCATACAGCGAAAATCCAGCGGGCATTCCCGCAAAAAACAAGGGCTGCATTCGACCTGTCGCCTAACGACCACGCTCTCCTGTCCGAGCGGCCCGGTCAGCCGCGGCTCGGTCGAACCGAAAATCGCCACCACCGGCACCCCAAGCAGAGTCGCCAGGTGCATCGTACCGGTATCGTTGGTCAGGAGCAGTGCGCATTGAGACAACTCCGCAATCAGCTCTTCCAATGTCGTCCGACCGATCAAGTTGGTGCAGCGGTCGCCCAGCGCCGCGGCAATTTCCGCTCCGACTGCTTCGTCCTTTTTCGTCCCGAAAAGCACCCACTCGCCTTCGATCGCTCCGGCCGCCGCGACGAAACGCTCCGGCAACCAGCGCTTGGCCGGCCCGTATTCCGCCCCCGGGCAGAGACCAAATCGGCGCCCGGCCGCCGGCCGCGCGGCCAGGGCAATTTCTCCCACGGCCGCCTTCGTGCCTAACGATCGCGCAAGATCGAGATAATGCTCCACCTGATGGGGCGGCGGTCCCTTCCGCACGACCGGCGGCACCACCTGATTGAGGAACCAGCGCCGCCGATGCCCGGCGTAACCGACCCGGCGCGGAATTCCCCCGAGCCAAAGCTCGAGCGCGCTGCGCAGGGAATTCGGAAACGCGATCCCAACATCGAAGGGCGCGGCCCTTCGCAAGGCCCGCCGCACCGCCGGCAGAGTCATGTTGCCTAACGAAATAACGGCATCCACTTCCGGCAGAAGCCGCCAAACCGCGGCCGTCTTTTCCGGGGCGAGAATGGTGACGTGCGCGTCGGGCCGCCCGCGCTTGATCGCGCGCACCGCCGGAACGCTGATGACGCTGTCGCCCAGCCAATTGCTCGCCCGAATGAGAATGCGAAAGGGCTGCAGCGCGACCCCTGCGGGGACGAAGAGCCCACGTTTGTATTGCGGCAGCAGCCAGTTCGGCTGGGGCGTTTTCCAGCGGTTGTGCACCCAAAACCAATCTGCCGGCGCCCGCCGAATCTCGGTCTCGATCGCGCCATTGGTCTTCGCAGTCAGGCTGGCCACGGTGTCGTTAGGCTGATTGAGCGGCGAGCTGAACAGCATCCGCCATTTCCCGGGCCCTTCGGTATAGAGAGCGCCCGTGAGGAGAGCGGCGCCGG
The DNA here is from genome assembly GCA_965217815.1 of Chthoniobacterales bacterium. Taxonomy (GTDB): domain Bacteria; phylum Verrucomicrobiota; class Verrucomicrobiia; order Chthoniobacterales; family UBA10450; genus Palsa-1392. The sequence continues at coordinate 782,163 of CBDCJI010000002.1, read as the reverse complement.
TCCGTTTGCAAAGCACGGCCGGGAGCGGCGAAGTCGAGGCGAGCCGACCGAAAAATGGAGTCCACATCCCGCCATCGCCGGCATGTTGGTCGCTCAAGATACCGACGAAACCGCCGGCCCGGAGGAGCCGGATCGCTCCTTGAAAGCCTTCTTTGCGATCGAAGACCTGGACGCCGAATTGGGCGCGCTGCCGCTGCACAAACTCGTCCAGGCGGCGGTTGCGCAATTTTTGGTAGACCGTCCCGAGCGGCGCTTCCGGGAAGTGGTGCGGCACGATCTGGGTGAACAATTCCCAGTTCCCGAGATGGCTGATGGCGAGGACGACTCCGCGCCCGGCGCGGAGGTGGCGATGGACTTCCTCGGCGCCCTCCACGACCACGCAGGCTTCGACCTCGTCGCGGGTCATGCTGTTGAGCTTCATCCCGCTGAGCAGGTTGGCGCCGAGATTTTGGAAATGCCGTCGCACAATCCGCCGACGTTCGCGCGGGGTGATCTCGTCGCCCAAGGCGATCCGCAAATTATGCCGGGCCAAGCGGCGATAGCGCGGGCGGGCCAGCCAGGCGCAGAAGCCGGACGCTTTTCCGAGGGCAAAAACCGCGCGCAACGGGAGCGCGAGGATGAGAGCAAGGGCGCCGCGATAGAGAAGGTAAACGCAAAAATCGACCATGCGATGCTGCTGGCGCGGGCGGAGGAAAGCGAGCGGCTGCACCGTAAATTTGCCTGCGAGCGGCTGCAATCATTATAATGTGGCTCGTGCAGCGGCGCCTTTCCCACGCGGTTCGACCAGATTTCGCGCAGCTCGTGGCGCGGAAATTCGCGGCCGAGCGCCTTCTTCTCGTCGGGCTCGAGGCCGGGGCTGGCGCTGTGCTCGAAGCCACGGTTTGTGCGCGGCTGGTCGATCTGGCCGCGCTCCCGCGCAACGGCGCCGCGCCCCTTTTCGACCTCGCGATCTGGTTTTATCCAGCCGCAGCCGAGGAAGGAGAAAACGCCGAGCCTTTGCGCCAGCTCGCCGCCGCCGCGAGCCGTCTGCTCCTTCTCCCCGCCTCCGGGGCCGACGCGGCCAAACGCCGGCCGGAGTTGGTCGGGCGTTTTCTCGAGCTCGGGCTTTTTCCCGACTACCAATCCGACGTGGTCGAGTTGGAACCGGACGCCGTTCTCCTGAGCGGAGAGCGGGTGGCTTCGGTGAGCGCGCTCGTGCCCGCGATCGAGACCGGCTTCGCCCGGGTCAACGCGCAGGTGCACGGATTGCAACGACGGCTGCGCACCCGCATCTCGGAGCTGGAAGCGGCCGATCGCCATATCGCGCGGCTCGAAGAAAAGGTCTTGCAGCTAAAAAAAGCCAAGCGCGACCTGAAGCAGCTCAAGGCGGAAAAGCAGGCGTTACGCAAATCGCCCGAGCGCAAGATCGGCCAGGTCCTGCTCGCGCCTTATCGGCTGCCGGAAAAACTCCTGCGCGAAGTGCGCAAACAATTTCCCAAGCCCGCCCCCGACCCGCGTGCGCCGGCTGCGCCTAACGAATACGAGCGCTGGCTGGAACGGCATCGGGTCAACGCCGCGGAGGCCGCGCAACTGCGCGAAACGTCGCGCGCTTTTTCCTCTCGTCCGGTCGTCAGCGTGATCACGCCGGTTTTTAATACGCCGGCCCGCTGGCTCGAAGAGGCGGTCGATTCCGTCCGTGCGCAGGCTTACGAAAATTGGGAGCTGATGTTGATCGACGACGGCTCGACCGAGGAGGAAACTTTGCGCACGCTCGCCCAGCTCGAAGGCACCGATGCGCGCATTCGCCTGCTCCGGCTCGAGCAAACCCGCGGCATCTCCGCCGCGTCCAATCTTGGGATCGCCCAAGCGACCGGCGAATGGATCGGCCTGCTCGACCACGACGATTTGCTCGAGCCCGACGCCATTTATTACACCGCCAAACTGCTTCAGGAACATCCGGACGCCGACCTGATTTATTCCGACGAGGACAAGCTGACCGAGGAAGGATTCACCGCGCCGTTTTTGAAACCGGATTGGTCGCCCGATTTTTTCCTCTCCTATAACTACGTTTGCCACTTCACCACCATTCGTCGCGCCTTGGTCGACGAGCTGGGCGGGTTCCGCTCGAAATACGATTTCGCGCAGGATTACGATCTCTATCTCCGGGTCATGTCGCGCACCTGGCGCATCCATCACATTCCGCGTGTCCTCTATCACTGGCGGCGCAGCGCCGGCTCCACCGCGGGGAATATCCGGGCCAAGCCGGAAGCGCTGGAAGCCGCCCGCGGCGCCATCAGCGCCTATCTCGGGCGCGTCGGACAGCCCGGTCACGTGGCCGTCGATTGGAACACCCACGGCTTCCGCGTGCGGCGCGAAATCCCGGAAGAAAAAAAAATCGCCATTCTCATTCCGACCCGCGATCGGATCGATCTGCTCGCCCGCTGCATCGCCAGCGTGGAAGAGAAAACGACCTACGGAAAATACGAGATCGTGATCATTAACAACGACAGCGAAAGCGCGGAAGCGCGCGCTTTTTTCCAGCAAACGCCGCATCGCGTGCTCTCCTATTCCGGGCCGTTTAATTATTCCGCGATGAACAATTTCGCGGTCGAACAAACGGATGCGCCCTGGCTGCTTTTCCTGAACAACGATACCGAGGTGATCGAAGGCGAGTGGCTCACGGCCATGGCCGAACACATTCAGCGCAGCGAAGTCGGCGCGGTCGGCGCGCAACTTCTCTTTCGCAACAACACCATCCAGCACGCCGGGATCGTCCTCGGCGTGCGCGGGACGGCCAAGCACGCTTTCCTCGGATTCCCCGCGGAAGCGCCCGGGGTCTGCCGGCAATTGCAGGTCACGCGCAACTACAGCGCCGTGAGCGCGGCCTGTCTCCTCACCCGGCGCGACGTTTTCGAGGAGGTCGGCGGATTTGATGAAGAGCAGCTCCCGGTCATCTTCAACGATGTGGATCTCTGTTTGAAGATGGGCCAGGCCGGGTACTGCGTGGTTTACACGCCCTTCGCCCGGCTCTACCACGAGGAATCGGCCTCCCGCCGGCCGAGCGTGGAGCCGCCCGAGACGGAAATCCTGCGCGCCCGCTGGCCGGCCGAAGTGGCCTCCGATCCCTTTTACAATCCCAATCTTTCCCGGGAGAACGCCGACTTCTCGTTAGGGGAATAACTGCTCGCGCGATGGAAAAAAACAAACTCTGGGAAGGACTCACGCCCGCGGCGCGGAGCGCACTGACTGGGCGCGACTACCGTGCCGGTTCGCTCGGCGCCCAAATCGCCGAGACTGGAATCGACGCCGGCCGCCTCGCCGCGGCCGCTCGGGCCGAGCCGGAAGTGGCCCAGGCCTGGATTCCCGGAGTGGAAATTTTTGCGCGCACGATTTATCCGCAACGGCATCGCGGGTCCTTTGGCGAATTCGTCCGGCGCGACGAAGGACCGCTCGCGCGCCTCCGGCTCTGGCCGCAACAATGGGCGGCCGCGCGCATGTTTTCCCAGACCGCGAAAGGCTTTCATATTCATCCGCCGAGCATTCCGGAGGGGATTTCGCCTAACGAATGGTTCAAGCGGCTTTTCGTGGACGAAGTGGAGAATTTTTCCCTGCGCCGCTACGAAGCGGAGCAGTGGGACGTGATGTTTTTTGTGCAAGGCCGCGTGGAAATGATCTTGCGCGAGGCGCGCGCGGGGCTGCCGGAGCGGACGATGCGTTTCTTCATCGACGGGGATAATCACCGCGGGCCGAACAATGCCGCCGTCATTATTCCGCCGGGCGTGGCCCATGCCTTGCGGGTGGAGGGGTCGGAAGATTTGCTCATGGTCTACGGGACGAGCGTGTCGTTTCTGCCCGAGGCCGAGGGGCGGATCGCGAGCGAGGTCGAGACGGCGGAACTGCCGGAGGGTTGGGGGCGGTTCTTGGAAATGACGAAGTCCGAATGACGAAATCCGAAACAAGCCCAAAGCCCGAAGTCCGAATCGTCGCCGCCTTCGCTGGAGGGCGGAGCTCCGCGACGCCGCGGGTTGAAGGCGCGAGGATTCGCGGGAGCTCATCCCTCCAGGATTGCCTCCTTCGTCATTGGGTCATTCCTTCGGGCTTCGTCATTCGGGCTTCGTCATTCTCCTCTCCCTTCTCTTGAAGCGGCAGTTTGATCCGGCCGAGCCGGAGTGGATGGACCGCCCGCAGCCGGTTTCTCCGGAATTGGTTTCCGATTTGCGCAATCTGCGCGCGCTCAATCGCTGGTTCGGGAGCTACCGACTGGCGCGACATTTCCTGGAGCGCTGGATTCGGCCTAACGACAAGCTGCGCATCGCCGATCTCGCCACCGGCTCGGGCGATATTCCGCGGCTCGTGGTCCAGTTCGCGCGCGCGCGCGGAGCAACCGTCGCCCTCGACGCGGTCGATTTTCAACCGGCGACGATCGCGACCGCGCAAGGATTGAGTGACGGTTTCCCTGAGATTCATTATCACTGCGCGGATATCCACCAATTCGGCGTCCCACAATCCTACGACATCGTGCTCTTTTCCCTGGCGCTGCACCATTTCAGCGCGGACGACGCGGTCGCGCTGCTGCGCCGTTGTCGTGCGCTTTCCCGCCGTTACGTGCTCGTGGCCGACCTGCGCCGGAGTCGGCTGGCCCAGCTCGGCGTCGGTCTGCTGACGGCCTCCGTTTATCGCGAACCCATGACCCGGAACGACGCGCGCGCCTCGATTCGGCGGGCGTTTTCCTTTGCCGAGATGAGCGAGCTGGCGCGCGCGGCCGGTTGGGAAAATTTTGGACACCGCCGCTTTCCCATCGCCCGGCAGGCGCTTTGGCTGGAACGATGAAAGTGCTGACCAAGATCGCCGAGCAGCCGCGAGCAGAAAAAAGACGCGTGCTCGTGCCGACGATGGGCGCGCTCCACGCCGGGCACGTCTCGCTCATCCGGCGGGCGCGGGAGAATGCGGGACCCGACGGCGAGGTGGCGGTAAGCATTTTCGTCAATCCCCTGCAATTCGAGCCCGGCGCCGATTTCTCGCGCTATCCGCGGCCGGAATCGGCTGACGAAGAGGTCTGCCGGGCGGAAGGAGTCGACCTGATTTTTCGCCCTTCGCCTAACGAAATGTATGCGGAAAATCGCTCCACCTTCGTCGAGGAGACAACGCTCTCCGAGCGGCTCTGCGGCGCCTCGCGCCCGGGCCATTTTCGGGGCGTGACCACGGTAGTGACGAAACTTTTCCATCTCCTCGCGCCGGCCGCGGCGGTCTTCGGCGAGAAAGATTTTCAGCAACTCGCCATCGTTAGGCGCATGGTTCGCGATCTTAATTTCCCGATCGAAATTCTGGCCAGCCCAACCGTGCGCGAACCCGACGGACTGGCCCTCAGCTCGCGCAATCAATATCTCAACGTGGAGGAGCGCGCCCAGGCGCCGGTTCTCCGGGCCGCCCTGCTGGCGGCCGCGGCATCGGAAGAGAAATCAGCCGGGCAGGTGCTCGCCGCGGTCCGGGAAAAAATCTCCTCGGCTCCCCTCGCCGGGATCGATTACGCCGAAATCGTCGGGGCGGACGATTTGCAACCGCGCCGCACGATTACCCCGCGCACCCTTCTGGCGGTCGCAGTATTTTTTGGCCGGACGCGTTTGATCGATAACGTTCTCCTCGGATGAAAGAGTTCGATTTCGTCATCATCGGCAGCGGGATCGCGGGGCTGACCTTTGCCCTGAAAGCAGCCAGGCATGGCCGGGTCGCGATTGTGACCAAGCGCCAGGGCGTCGACTCGAATACTGCCTGGGCGCAGGGCGGCGTGGCCTGCGTGACCAGCGGCGAGGATTCTTTCGCGCTCCACATCAAGGACACGCTCGAAGCCGGCGCCGGACTCTGCGACCTGGCCGCCGTCGAGACCGTGGTCGAGGAAGGCCCGGAGCGCGTGCAGGAGCTGATGGAGCTTGGTCTGCACTTCGACGAGCGCGACGTCTCCGGTCATCGCGAGCTCGATCTCGGCCGCGAAGGCGGGCACTCGAAACGCCGCGTCCTGCACGTGCACGACCTGACCGGTTTCGAAATCGAGACAACCCTCCTGCGCGCGGTGCGCGCCTCGCCTAACATTGAACTTTTCGAGAATCACATGGCGGTCGATCTCATCACCGCCGCGAAACTCGGCTTCGCCACGGAAGATCATTGCCTCGGAGTTTACGTCCTCGACGAGATTTCCGGCGCGGTCGAAACGATCCGGAGCGATCGCCTCGTCCTCGCGACCGGCGGTTGCGGCAAGGTTTATCTTTACACAACCAACCCCGACATCGCGACCGGCGACGGCGTGGCCATGGCCTGGCGGGCCGGCGCGGTCATCGCGAACATGGAGTTCGTCCAGTTCCATCCGACCTGTCTTTTTCATCCGCATGCGAAATCGTTTCTGATCTCGGAGGCGGTGCGCGGGGAAGGCGGGATTTTGCGCAACAAAGCGGGCGAGGATTTCATGGCCAAGGCCCACCCGCGCGGATCGCTCGCGCCACGCGACGTGGTCGCACGGACGATCGACGCGGAGATGAAACGGACGGGCGCCGCGTGTGTTTACCTCGATATCACGCAGCAGCCGCGGGAGTTTTTGCAGGAGCGGTTTCCGAACATTTACGAGACCTGCCTGCGCCACGGCATCGACATGGCGAAGGAGCCGATCCCGGTCGTGCCGGCGGCCCATTATCAATGCGGCGGGATCAAGACAACGATCGATGGCGCGACCAATCTGCCAGGTCTTTACGCGATCGGGGAAGTCGGCTGCACCGGTTTGCACGGGGCGAATCGGCTGGCCAGCAATTCGCTTCTGGAAGGCCTGGTCATCGCGCATCGCGCCTGCGCCGCGCTCATCCGGACCAAGCCGCCGGCGCATCCGGCCGGTTCGATCTCGTTGCCGGAGTGGAAATCGGGCGACGTCCAGGATGTCGATGAGCTGGTCGTGATTTATCACAACTGGCACGAAATCCGGCGGCTCATGTGGGATTACGTCGGGATCGTGCGGACGGATAAACGGCTGCACCGAGCGAGCGCGCGCCTCCGCAATCTGCGCCGCGAGATTCAGGAATTTTACTGGAATTTCCGGGTCACGGTCGAGCTGCTCGAATTGCGCAATCTGGCGACGGTGGCCGCGCTCATCGTCGACTCCGCCCTGAGCCGGAAGGAAAGTCGCGGGCTGCATTACACGCTCGATTACCCCGAAACCAACGACGCGGATTACCGCCGCGACACGTTGCTCAGCCGCGAATGAGCGGGCCGCGGAACGAATCGTGCTAAAATAGCGAAAGAAGCTTGCCTGAGAAAGCGATTCGGATAGAACGGAAAGCGGAAATGCGGATAAGAAGCACGAAAATACTCTGCGCGCTGATGGCTTTTGGCCTCGCCTCGGGAACGCTCGTGCGCGCTCAATCGCCCTACGAAAGCAGCGCCGATTTCGCCAAGTATGCGATGAAATTGCGCGCTCAGGCGCTGCTCAAAGTGGAGCCGCAGGTTTTCGTGCCGACCACCTCGCGCTTCTCCTCTTCGCGCTACCCGTGGAAAACCGACATCGTGACCACGATTTTCTGGATTGGCGAAGATCCGACCGCGAATAACCCGGTGCCCAATCACAAAAGCTCCTGGGATCCAGACTGGACGCACAACTACGGCGGCTTCGACACGCCCGATACGTCTCGCCGGCATGATTACATTCCGGTGGCCTTCGTGCCCCGGCAGAATCCTTTTTACTGCGCGCTCCCCTACAACGATGTGACCCACGGGCAGTTTAAACCGGAGGCGCCGATGGTGGTGCCGTGGTTCCGGCAGGCGGTCGTGCAGCAGGGGCATTCCGTCTGCAAAGATCGGTGGCTGGCGATTCGCCGAGGGAGCCGGGTTTGTTATGCGCAGTGGGAAGATTGCGGGCCGTTCCGGACCGATCATTACCAATACGTTTTCCAGAACGAGCGGCCGAAGCCGAACCTGAATCACGGGGCCGGTCTCGATGTCTCGCCCGCGGTGCGGGATTACCTTGGGCTGGGACCGACTTCGGTGACGGATTGGCAGTTTGTGGAAGTGCGCGACGTGCCGCCGGGCCCATGGCGCAATTACGGCGACAACAATAATTTCGTGATCGCCCGCCGCCAAACCGAGCAACGGCTGGCCGAGCAGTATCCCGCGAAAACGAAGGCGAAGAAATAACTGGGACGGCTTCGCGCGCCTGGTCACCGCTTCGCTCCGCGAGATTCGTGTTTTAGCGTTCGACCATGCCGGCGGCCTGCGTTACCCGCCCACTCTCATTTTGTCATCCCGAGCCCGCGCAGACGGCGAGGGATCTCACGCATGGTCTCGGTGGACGAGTCAAGGAAGATGGAGCTATCAGAGCATCCGTGAGATCCCTCGGCGCGCTGCGCCAGCCTCGGGATGACAACGGGCTGCGCTCTTGGTGGATTGTTAAACACACACCCGCGAAGCGCGGCGGGCGTAAATCAGATGCTTGCTCGCGAAAACTTTCGGGGTCGCTTCGCATCCGTTACGGCGCAGAGCGAAACGTCTACAGGTGCGCACTTATTGGTGGCGCTTTAGCTCGGCGGTGATCTCGCCGAAGGCTTTTTCGATTTCGCGCACCCGGCCCAGCAGTGGGTCGTAGCGTTTGCGCTCGGACGCGCAGAACGCTCGCAAAGGCTGGAAGACCGCGGCGATCTCGGCATAGAAAAGATCGATCGCGTGATGCAGTTGTTGCTCGATCGCCGCGACTAATTCTTCCCGTTTCGCATCCATCTGCCGGTGATATTCCGAGAGGATTTTCCGGCGCCGCCCGAAGGCGACAAAGGTTCCCGCGACAAAGGCCGAGGCGGCCACAATCCCGGTCACGTCGGCCACGGCGGCGCTGCTCATAGCCGCAATCAAAGTGACCAAGCCGCCGGCCGCCGCCACTCCGGCCGGCACGCGCAGCCAGTTCGCGGTCTCGCGAAACATCCGCTCGAGCTGCGCTTCCATCCCCCGCCCCGCGATCCGCTCGACCAGCGTGAGCTCGATCGATTGCAGGAGCTCGCGGCGTTGCCGGGCGAAGTCGGGAATGGTCTGGCTCATCGGCACGCGGTGGTCGCCTTTGAACTGGTTTTCCATGGTGTCCTGCAACTGCGGCCAGAGGCTGCGCAGATCGGTCTCGAGCAGTTGCAAGGCGTTCTCGACCTGAGGTTGAATTAGCTCCCGCATCTTGTTTTCGAGGTCGGATTGGAATTTTTCCTGCCACTGCGCCTTGCCGAAAACGAGCCGCCAGGTGCGCCAGAAAGAAAGATTGTGCTCGAGCAATTCCTGCCCTTCCGCTTCGCAGCGGCGGCAAGCTTGCTCGATTCCCCGGAGAAATCCCCCGACCTGCCGCAAGGTCTGCTCTTTGCGCGTCTCCAGGATGCTTTCGAGCCGGCCGAGTTGTTCTTCGTCGCGCAGGATCGTCTCGAGAAGATTGCGCACCCGCAGGCTGCTGTCGGTCAGAATCACCGTCGCGGTCTGGCAGGTCGAGACCAGCTTGCGCAAGCCGTGGCGGGATTGATCGACCATCAGGTTGATGTGCTGCTCGAAGGGCGCGAAGCCGCTCTCCTGCCAGAGCCGCTCCCGGTCCACGCCGGAGGTGCGGGCGAGCAAAGCTTTCCGGGCCGAGACCGCGAAAATGGGCGGGGCGAAGCCGAGCCTGGCGTTGGCCGTATCCTGGAGGTGCTGCACGATCACGGCGACCTCGTTAGGCTCACGCAGGTCGGCCTGCTGGAGGACGAAGACGATGTTCTTGAGCCACTTCTGATTGACGAACTTGAGCAGCTCCCAGGCGGAGGCGCCCCAGGGATTGACCACGGAGAAAACGAAAAGAACGAGATCGGCCCGCGGTATGAAATTTTCCGTGATCTCCTGATGCTGGGCGACCATCGTGTTCGTGCCCGGGGTGTCGACGATGTTGAAGTTTTCCAGGAACGCGATCGGCTCATAGCGCTCGGTGACCTGCTCGGAGACGTCAACGGTTTCGGCGCGAGGGCCGTGTTTGAAAATGTAAACGCGGTCGGTCGCGGGGAGAACGTCGACCTTGCAAAACTCCTGGCCGAAGATCGCATTGAGGAGGGACGATTTGCCGGCTTTGACTTCGCCCACGACGACGAAGAGAAGTGGCTCGCGCACATCCTTGAGCAAATTCTGGATGGTATCGAGCATGCCCGGCTCGCGCTGGAGGTCGGCGGTGAGCTTGAGCAGCTCGGCCAGGGCCCCCTCCGTGCGGTTGCGGAGCTGGAGATAAAAATCGGCGACCATCCCAGGAAATCAGGGAGTCGTTAGGCTGGGCGTAGTCGTGGGCGTCGGCGTGGGAAAGGCGAAGCCGGTCGGGCTGGCGGAAGGCGAAGCGGGGGTGGGACCTTCCGCGCCGACCTTTCCCGTCGGCTTCGGTTTGCCCATCGCGATCAACTCGGAGACGGTGACAAACTTGAAGCCTTTGGCCTGCAGTTGATCGAAGGTCGCGGGCATCGCCTTGATCGTGCCGGCATGGATGTCGTGGGACAAAACGATGGAGCCGGCGTGGGTTTCCTTGAGGATCCGGCTGGTCACGACCGCGGGGCCCGGCCGTTTCCAATCGAGCGGATCGACATCCCAGAGAATGGTGCGGTAGCCGAATTCGTCACGAATCCACTGCTTTTGCCGGGCGGTGATAGAGCCGTAAGGCGGCCGCATCAGGGTGGGGCGCCGGCCGATGGCGGCGCGGATGGCGTCGTCGGTTTTCTGCAATTCGCGCCGCACCCCCGCGTCAGACATTTTGCCGAAAGCGGGATGCGACCAACTATGGTTGCCGATCTCGTGCCCTTCGCGGACGGCGCGCTGGAGAATTTTCGGGTAACGCTCGACGTTTTCGCCGATGACGAAAAAGGTCGCATGAAGGTGATGGGCGGCCAGGATGTCGAGCAACTCCGGCGTCAACTTCTCGTTAGGCCCGTCGTCGAAAGTCATGGCGATATACGGGCCGTCGACGTGGACGGCGCTGTAGCTGAGGGCCGGCGTCGCGGAAGGGGCCGAGGTGGCGGCCGGTTGGGGTGATTTTGCCGGTTCCGCCGCGCTGGGCGCGGGCGAATTTTGCCCACTCGCCGAGCAACCGAAAAAGACGGAAAAAAGAGCGGCGAAAAGGAGCTGGCGTGAGACGGCAAACGGCGAATTCACAGGCGAAAGATTTGCGCAGTACCTAGCAGAGCACCAAGGCAACGCAAGAGTCCCACCCGGGAGCCGGTTTGCTCGGACTTTGGCAGTCAACCTGCTCAACTCCATTTGAGGCCGCGTCACCATTTCGCCTCCAAGCGGGCCAACCCCGTGCCGACTTGCACCAACCGATGAAAATTCTCCTGATCGAAGACCATCCCGATACCCGGCGAAACCTGAAACGCCTGATCGAGAAACGTGGGCATGAAGTGACGGCCTGCGGGAGCGTCGAGAAGGCCGAAACGGAACTGGCTCGCCAGACTTTTCCCTGTCTCATTCTCGACTGGATGCTCCCGGGCCGGAGCGGGCTCGATCTCTGCCGCGACCTGCGGGCGCAGCCGGGAGGCGACGAAATGTTCATCCTCCTCGTGACCGGGCGGACGGATATCGAAGACCTCGAAGAAGCGCTCGCCGCCGGGGCTAACGATTACCTCACGAAACCGCTCGCCGCGGCCCATCTGAATGTGCGTCTCTCCGTGGCCGAACGGCAGATGCGCGAGCTTCAGGACCGGCATCAGGCCCGGGTCGCCCTCCAGGAAGTGGCCTTGCGGGTGGAAGATATTCTCGAGAACACGAGCGACGGCTTTTTCGCGCTCGACCAAAATTGGATCTTCACCCATCTCAACGCGGAGGCCGAACGAGACCTCGGCCGGACGCGCCAGCAATTGATCGGGCAAGAGATTTGGGCCGTCTTCCCTCATCTGCGCGATTCGGTTTTCGGCGAAAACTACCGGCGGGTGCTGGAGTCCCATGAAACGGTCAAGTTCGAGGCGGCGGGCGCCAACGCCCATAGTTTCTATGAAGTCCAGGCTTACCCGAGCGGCGGTGGCGTTTCGGTCTTTTTCCGCAACATCACGGCGCGGAAACGGAGCGAGGACGAGCGCCTCACGACCTCGAAGTTGGAGTCGTTAGGCACACTCGCGGGCGGCATCGCGCACGACCTCAACAACGTTCTCACCGTCATCTCCGGGAACATCGGCCTCGCGCAACTCGAAGCTCCCGCGCATTGCGGCAGCCTGCTTAGCTTTCTGGCCAAAGCCGGTCAGGCCGCGCAACAAGCGGCCCGTCTCTCCAGTCAGTTGCTCACTTTTTCCAAAGGCGGCGCGCCGCTCAAGAAAGTGACTTCGCTCGGCGAACTTCTGCAGCGCGCCACGGAATTTTCCCTGCACGGCTCCAACCTTCGCGCCGCGCTCGAGATCGAAGATCACCTCGGCCGGGCCGAAATGGATGCCGCGCAGATCGAGCAGGTCATTAACGCGCTCATCATCAACGCCCGTGAAGCGATGCCCCAGGGCGGCTCCCTGGCGATCAGCGGGGAGAATTTCCGCGTCGCGCCGGGGAGCGTTTTGCCCCTGGCCGCCGGGCGTTATCTCAAAGTTTCGATCGCCGATCACGGCCCGGGGATTGCTCCGGAACTGACCGCTAAAATTTTCGATCCCTACTTCACGACGAAATCGGACGGGACCGGATTGGGGCTGGCCATCAGCTATTCGATCGTGAAAAAACATGGCGGCTTTCTCCATCTCGAGAAGAACGCGGCGGGCAGCGCCACTTTCACTTTTTATCTGCCCGCGGTCGGCGGGAAATCGGCCGGCGATCCGCGCCGGGGTGGGGAAGATAAATTCCACGCGAACCAGCCGCGCATTCTGGTGATGGACGACGAGGCGGCGATTCGCGAGCTGACCGCGCAACTGCTCGGAACGATGGGCTACGAGGTGACGGCGGTGGCGGACGGCGCCGCCGCGATCCGCCTTTACGAGCGCGCCCTCCGCCAGGGCGAAGGTTTCGAGGCGGTCATCCTCGATGCCACGGTCCGAGGCGGGCTCGGCGGCCTCGAGACGATCGCGCGTTTGCATCAGCTCGATCCGCTAGTCAAAGCGATTATCTGCAGCGGCTACTCGGATGCGGCCGCGATTTCGGAATTTCTCTCCTACGGATTTCGCGGGGCGCTGCCGAAACCTTTTACCCGGCGAGAGTTGTCCGACGCTTTGGATAAAACGATCGGGAAGCGCACCACCGGAAAAGGGGCGCTGCCTTTGCCGAACCTGCGTTTTGCACCGGCGGAGAAGAATTAAGACGCGAACGCCTGTTCGTTAGGCTAGGCCATTCTATCGCGGAGGCGGAGATGGCGTTTCTCTTCTGCGTCCCACGAAAAGCCCGGCCGTTTTCATCCCGAGGCTGGCGCAGCGCGCCGAGGGATCTCACGGTTGCTCTGCTGGGTTCATTTTCTCGGAAGAACTACGCCGAGACCTTGCGCGAGATCCCTCGCCGTCTGCGCGGGCTCGGGATGACAAAATAAAAGTGCGTCAGTGGACGCCGAGCGCCGCCTGAGGTTGGAGACTAAACAGAGACCTGGGAAGCGGGGGGAGAATCGGGTGAGAGAATAACGCCACTCCCGCGCGCCCGGTATTGGGTTTGGCGTCCCACGAAAAGCCCGGCCTTCGGTCATCCCGAGGCTGGCGCTGCGCGCCGAGGGATCTCACGGTTGCTCTGCTGGGTTCATTTTCTCGGAAGAACTACGCCGAGACCTGGCGCGAGATCCCTCGCCGTCTGCGCGGGCTCGGGATGACAAAATGAAGGCGGGAGGGTAAGCGCAGGACGTCGGCAGGGATAACGACGCGCCCGGCGTCAGGCAATCAGCCGCGCGGGAGCTTCTCCAATTCCTTCACGAATGCGTCGGCGCCCCCGGGCTGGTAACCGAGTTCGCCGACCTGCTGACCTTCGCCATTGAGGACCACGATGGTGGGAAAACCTTGCACGCCGTATTTTCCGGCCAGCTCTTCGTTTTGCTTGCGCGTTTCTTCAGCGAGCGCTTTCGCGCGGGGGAAATCGACCGTCACGAGCACGAGATGGTCGTTCGCGTATTTTTGAAAGGCGGGCTGATCGAAAACTTCCGCATGCAGTTTCTTGCACCAGATGCACCAATCGGAACCGGTAAAATCGAGGAGCAACAGCTTGTGGCTCGCCTTCGCCTCAGCTTGCGCCTTGGCCAGATTGGTCTGCCAGGCGTTCTCCGAGGCCGCCTCCACGGAGAGAATGGAAAGCGCGGCGAGGAGAAGAGCGAAACGGAAAATTTTCACCCGGCACTCTTCGCCGATCCCGGCGGTGATCGCAACTTCTCCGCAGGACGTCGGACGGCCCCGGGAAAAGGCGCAGGCCCGCGGACAAATCCTGTCCGCGGGCGCGCAAAAAATTGTCCCCGGCGAACCAAGGCGGCTCGCCAAGTTCGTTAGGCGCTAGGAGCTTTTGAGGTGACCCGAAACCAGCTTGGTCATCTCAAACATGCTGACTTGGCTTTTGCCATTGAAGACGGGCTTCATCGCGTCGTCCGCGTTGATTAGGGTCCGCTTCTTTTTGTCCTGAAGACCGTTTTTCTTGATGTAATCCCAGAGCTTCTTGGTCAGCTCCGAGCGCGGCAGCGGCTTCGAGCCGACAATCGCGGAGAGCTTCTCGTCGGGTTGCACCGGCTTCATGAAGGCGGCGTTGGGCTTACGTTTCGTGGGTGCTTTTTTCGCAGGTGTTTTGGGCATAGACGCTGATTAATCGCTGCGCCCGATGAGAGCAATAGCAAAATTTTCCACTGTCGAAAAAAATTTGCGCCTTCAAAGAGCCCGGCGCACCGCCACCGCCGCGACATCGTCGTGCAAGGGATCGCCCGATTCCGGCACGACGCGTCCCACCACTTCGTCGAGCAACGCCTGGGCGTTGCTGGCTTGGCCATGGAGCGACGCGCGCAGGCGCTCCGGCGTCCAGCGTTCCGTCTCATTGTTCGAGGAACCGTAGAGACCGTCGGTATAAAGAAGAAACCCATCGCCCGGTTCCAGTTGGAGCGCGGTCTCTTCAAAATGCGAACGTTCGAGCAAACCTAACGGCGGCGCCGAAGACGGGATCAGCTCCACCGGGCCGGCGCCACGAGTGAGCAGGAGCGGCGGATGGCCCGCGCCCACCACGCTGGCCTGGCCGGTCGCGGGATCGAGCAGCACGCACATCGCGGTCATAAAAGAGCGCGCGCCAAAGATGCTGCGAAAATCGTCGTTGACCCCTTCCATGATGGCGCCGGGCCGGCTGTGATCGACGCTGCCGTAATGGAAAAGCAACTTCGCCAAGGTCGTGAGCAAAGCCGCCGCCGCTCCATGGCCGGTCGCGTCCGCGATCCAAAAAAGCATCCGCCGATCGGGCATCCGCACCCAGCCATAAATATCGCCGCCCACCTGAATGACCGGACGATAAGCCACGGCCACTTCCCAGCCGGGCAAAGTCGGCGGCTTCTGCGGAATGAGCGACTGCTGGGTGAGCCGGGCCGCGGCCAGGTCGCGCTCGAGATTCGCGCGCCACGCTTCCAGCTCGCCGTTCTGCTGCTGCAATTGCCGGCGCAGCGATTGCAGACGCAACTGCGTCTCGATCCGCGCCCGCAGGACCGGCAGGTTGATCGGCTTGGTCACGAAATCGTTCGCGCCCGCCTCCAGGCAGAAGACTTCGCTTTCCTCGCCGCCATGGCCGGTGAGCATGATCGCCGGCAGTTGGGCGATCGCCCCATCGGGATCGGCCCGCAGACGTCGCAAAACTTCCGCGCCGTCCACTTCCGGCATATCGAGATCGAGAAGAAGGAGCGAGGGAGCCTGCGCGTGCAACAGTTCGAGGGCTTCGAGGCCACCGGAGGATTCGCGGCAATCGTAGCCAGCCTCACTCAAGGCGCGCGCCAGCATCCGCCGGCTCACCCGATCGTCGTCGATCACCAAAATATGTTCCCCGTCGCGCCCCATTCTTTCTTGATTCGCAAAGCAGCCTCCGCGCCTTTGCATTTTTATCGCGCGAGCACGGCGGCCGCCCTACGGATTCATCCACCCCGGAATTTCCAGAAATCCGTTGTCACCCACGGAAGGATGAATTACAAACGGGGCACGTCGTCCAAGCCACGCCTATGAAAACATCGCTCTCGCTCGCTCTCCTCACCGTTTTTTTCGTCTCCGCCTGCAGCGAACCGGAGCCGCCGCCGCGGACCCGGCATCGCGTCGCGACCTACCAGTCCACCACCCAAACGCAGTATCCGGTCGACCAGCCGCAACCCTATAACGACGGCACCCTTCAGCCGCCGCCCCCGCCGCCGGACCAGTTTGCGACCCAGACGCCGCAGCCCCCGCAACCGGAAGCGGCCGCCACCGCCGCCCCGGTCAGTCCGACTCGCGGCGACATTCCCTACGGCATCCCGGTGCCGGATAAAGCCGGCTTCGTGACCAGCCCGTACGCGCCAAATCAAGGCTACGTCGACGTCCGCGGCTTCCCGCCGGGGACCGAAGTGCGCGATCCGTATACGAACAAGATCTTCCTCGTCCCCTAACGACGACGCTATTCCCAAGCCGACGGCTCGCGCTATTTTCAAGATCGG
Organism: Chthoniobacterales bacterium; assembly: GCA_965217815.1. Classification (GTDB taxonomy): domain Bacteria; phylum Verrucomicrobiota; class Verrucomicrobiia; order Chthoniobacterales; family UBA10450; genus Palsa-1392. The sequence goes on along the minus strand of CBDCJI010000002.1, from coordinate 765,605 downwards.
TTTGCAAGAAAACTGGCGGCCGCGGCCCCGCCGCGGCCGAGACAGATTGGCCTTGTCGCGGAGTTGGTGAACGGGGATTCTGTCATCCCGACAGAGCGGGCACTTCATGGATGATCTACGGATAAAACGCGCGCCTCGGCTCGAAGCCGAGATTACCGTCTCGGGCGATAAGAGCATTTCCCATCGCGCCGTCCTGATCGCTTCCCTGGCCAATGGACCGTGCGTGCTGCGCGGCTTTTCGCGCAGCGCTGATTGCATGAACACGGTCGTGGCGATGCGCGCGCTCGGCATCACGATCGAGCAACCAGAACCCGAAGTCCTCATCGTCCACGGGCAACGGCGCAGATTAACGGCCCCGAAAAGCGAGATCGATTGCGGGAATTCTGGCACGACCATGCGCCTGCTCGCCGGGCTGCTCGCCGGCCAGCCCTTCGAGAGCCGGCTCATTGGGGACGGTTCCCTTTCCCGCCGGCCGATGGCTCGCATCCTCGAGCCGCTCCGTTTGATGGGCGCACACATCGAGGCGGAAGGCGAGCACGACACCGCACCGCTCCGCATCAAAGGCGCGCCTCTGCACGGGATCAAATATTCCCTCCCCGTAGCGAGCGCGCAGCTCAAGAGCGCGCTCCTTTTCGCGGGTCTCTTCGCCAAGGGCAAGACGACCGTCGAAGAACCGGTCCAGACCCGCAATCACACCGAGCTGATGCTCAATTATTTCCTCGTTCGCACCCAGAAAGATAACGGTGCCGTCAGCGTTTTCGGCGATCACGTACCGGAGTCGCGCGACTTCAGCATCCCGGGCGACATCTCTTCCGCGGCCTTCTGGCTGGTCGCGGCCGCGGCCCAGCCGGGAGGTCACCTGCTCGTTCGGGACGTCGGTTTAAACGAAACCCGCACCGGCCTGCTCGGCGTCCTCGTGCGGATGGGCGCGCAGGTGCGCGAAGCGATTGAGGATGTCGAACAGGTCGAGCCGCGGGGCACGCTCGAAGTCACCGGCGCCAATCTTAAAGGGACGGTCATCCAGGGAAAAGAAATTCCGCAATTGATCGATGAGCTGCCCATCCTCGCGGTCGCCGGCGCGCTCGCCCACGGCACCACCATTATCCGGCAGGCGCAGGAATTGCGGGTCAAGGAAACCGACCGCATCGCCGCGATCGCGCATAATCTGCGCTCGATGGGCGGCCAGGTCGTCGAGCATGACGATGGGCTGGAAATTCACGGCCGGGCTCCGCTCCGGGGCGCGCGCCTTTCCAGCTTTGGCGATCATCGCATCGCCATGGCGTTTGCCGTCGCCGGAATGTTCGCGGAGGGCGAGACGGTCATCCAGGATATCGATTGCGTCGCCACTTCGTATCCCGGTTTCGAGAAAATGCTGCAGCAACTGGCCAACCCGAAAACCATCCGCACGACCACGCCGGTCATCACCTCGCTCGCGCCCGCGCGCCCGGAAGAATAGCTTTTCGTTAGGCAACTGCGCAGCGCGATGGAATCTCCGGCCGCTCACCAAATCATTGCGATCGACGGGCCGGCGGCTTCCGGGAAAAGCAGCGTGGCCCGGGAATTGGCCCGGCGGCTTGGCTTCGTTTACGTGAACTCCGGCGCCATGTACCGCGCTTTCACCTGGCACGTCCTGGAGCGCGGGGTGGCCACGGACGATGCCGGCGGGATCGAGCAACTGGCGGAAACAGCGGCCATCACCTGCGAGTTGCGCGGGCGCGATTCGCTTATGCTCATCGAGGGCGTCGATCCTGAACCGTTCCTGCGCGAGGACCGGGTCAACGACAACGTCTCACTGGTTAGCAGCGTTCCCCGCGTCCGGGAAATTCTGGTCGAGCATCTGCGTCGTTATGCCCGCGCAAATGATCTTGTCATGGAAGGGCGCGATATCGGTTCGGTCGTTTTCCCCGCGACCCCCTACAAATTTTACATTGACGCTTCCCCCGACATCCGGGCCCGCCGCCGCGCCGCCCAAGGCCAGCACGATCGCATCGCCGCGCGCGACCAGGCCGATTCTTCGCGGCGCGCCTCGCCCCTGATCATCGCCGAGGATGCCCACGTCATCGACAGCTCCAATCTGACGATCGACGGAGTGGCCGGCGAAATCATCGGCCGCCTGAAATTAAAAGGCCTAACGATTCCCTCGTGAGCGCCTGGTACGTCTTCGGCTATAACCTCTCGCTCTGGCTGGCGCGCATTTTCTTTCGCTTCCGCGTCCTCCATCGCGACCGCATCCTTCAGACCGGACCGGTCATTCTGGCGATGAATCACCAGAGCTATCTCGATCCTCCGCTCGCCGGCGTCGCCTGTCGACGCGCGATTTATTATCTCGCCCGCAAGACGCTGCTCGATCTCCCTGTGCTCGGCCCCATCCTGCCGAAGGTTAACGTCATTCCGGTCGACCAGGAGGGGGGCGACCGGAGCGCGCTCAAGGCGCTCATCCGGGTTTTGCGGGCCGACCAGGGCGTGCTCGTTTTCCCGGAAGGCTCGCGCACGCCTGACGGAAATTTGCAGCCGGCGCTCCCTGGGGTGGGATTTGTCATCGCCAAAACGCTCGCGCCCGTCGTGCCCATGCGCATCTTCGGCGCCCATCGCGCTCTTCCACGCGGGGGCGGGAAACTGCGCTTCGGCCCCATCACCATCGTGGTCGGCGAGCCGCTCCATTTTACCACGGCCGATCTGGCCGGGAACCATCGCGACGTCTATCTGCGTCTCAGCCAACGGGTGATGGACGCGATCGCGGCATTGCAGTTGGAATAAGGACGGCGGCCGGCCCATATTCGAGGATGGAGTCTCCCGCGCCCGCCAGCGGCTTGAAGTTAATGCTCGCCGTGGTGGTGGTTTTCGCGCTGGCCGCTGGCTACGGGCAATGGCAGCGGACGCAGCGCGCGACGGTCGTGCAGGCCAGCATTCAGCCCGCACCAAAGGTTTCCCCGACGCCTTCCCCTAACGATCCTTAACGAGTCGCCGAGACGGCCGAAAGCCGGTTTGCTTCGAATAAGCGAGGAGAGATTCGGTCTCACCCATTATGAAAAGATTTTTGCTCCTCGCCGCCCTCGCCCTTTTCGTCAGCGCTTGCGACAAGCCGCCCACCGAGGCGGAGCGCAACGCCGAAGTGGAGCGGCAGGTCCAGCAACGTCTCGACGCCGAACACCAGGCCGCGACGCAGGAAAACCTCACCCAACAACAAGCCGATCTCGACGCGCGCGAACAAGCGCTGGCCGCACAGGAAAATCAGCCCGTCGCCAGCACTGCCGCGACGGCCACGCCAAACAGCAATTCGTCTTCCACCCGCACGAACGAGACGAGCGAGGCCGACGATTCCGGTTCCTACTCCACCTTTTATCGCAAGCTCGATCCCTACGGCAACTGGATGGAGACGGGCGATTACGGCTACGTTTTCCAACCGCGCCAGGCCACCTCCGGGAACTGGCGTCCTTATACCGACGGGCATTGGGTTTACACGGACGCGGGTTGGACCTGGATTTCCGACGAAAAGTTCGGCTGGGCCACCTACCATTACGGTCGCTGGACGCAGCTTCGGGGAGTCGGCTGGGTCTGGGTGCCGGGCGAAGAATGGGCGCCCGCCTGGGTCTCCTGGCGCAAAGGCAACGACTACGTCGGTTGGGCGCCGCTCCCGCCAGCTGCCCGTTTCGATCGCCAGACCGGCATTCATCATTGGGCCGACAACTATTACGACATCGGTCCGGAACATTACGCCTTCGTCCCGGCAAACGAATTCGGCGGCACGCAAAGCTCCCGCGTGATCGTGCCGACGCAGCGCAACGTCACTATCATCAATCAGACGACGAACGTGACCAACATCACCTACGCCAACTCGGTCGTGGTCGATCGCGGCCCGAGCTACGACGATCTGCGGGGACGCAGCCGTTACGCGCCGCAACGCCTGCGTCTGGAACGGACCCAAGAATTCAACCAGGAACAACCGGTCATTCGCGGCGAAGTGGTCGCGCTGCCTGCGCCTAACATTCACGCGACCAACCGGAACGCGCGCCCGCAGCGGGTGCAGCGCCGGCTCCCGCAGACCACGGTCGAGCGGGGTTGGGAAGGAATCCGCGACCGCCAGATAGCGCAGGAGGTGCGGAAAAAAATGCAAGCCGAAGCGACGCCGCCAGCCACTTTGCCGCCGCAGAAAATCGTCGGCCCCGCCACAACTCCCGCCCCCCAACCGACTCTCGACCCGAGGCAGGAAAAACAGCAGGAACGCCTGAGAGCAAATCGCGCCGAAGCGCGCCAAGAGCGCCAGGCCGGGAACCCCAACCAAAGCGCGACGCCAACGCCTGCTCCGACCGCGACACCCGCACCGACCGCCACCCCGGCGCCGAGCCTTAAGCCGAAAGAAAAACGACTGGAGCGTTTGAAAGCCAATCGCGCGGAAGCGCGCCACGAACGCCAGGCCGGAAACGCCGCCGCAAGCGCGACGCCAACTCCTGCTCCGACCGCGACCCCCGCGCCAACGGCCACGCCGGCCCCGAGCCTTCAGCCGAAACAAGAAAAACGACTGGAGCACTTGAAAGCCAATCGGGCGCAAGCGCGCCAGGAACGTCAAGCCGCGAAGGCGGACGAAGCCGCGTCGCCCTCGCCGACGCCTTCCCAAACTCTGGAGCCGAGCCTGAATCCCAAACAGGAGAAACGCCTGGAGCGTTTGAAAACGAATCGTGCGGCGGCGCGGAAAGAACGGCGAGCCGAGCAAAAGACCGATCAGGCCGCCTCCCCGGCCAGCCCGACTCCGGAGGGGACACCGGCCTCGCGCAAATCGGAGCGCCCAGGCCCGAGCCCGCAACGGCCCTAACGATCGCGGACACGCGCCGCCGGTCGACGTTCGCTCTACGCCGGTCACCGCACCCCCGCGCTTCGCAGGGTGTCTGTTTAGCATCCCACGAAGAGTTTGGCCCTTGTCATCCCGCGGCGGGCGCAGCGCGCCGAGGGATCTCGCGTCTGTTCTGATAAGTCCCTTTCTCCAGAAGAACGACGCCGAGACCTGGCGCGAGATCCCTCGCCGTCTGCGCGGGCTCGGGATGACAAAATGAAAGCGGCGAGGGGATGCAAGGCGCCTTCCGAAATGAACGCTAAACACTTACCTGCGCAGGGCGAAACGTCTACAGGGGATGCGCCCTGATGGCCTCGACGATTGAGGGTCGCCAGCGGCTCTAGAGCATGTCATGCACTGCATCGGGGGGCGCGGTGGAGGGGGGACCTCCGTGTCGTCGGTGAGGTTTAGTCTTCCTTGGGTCTCCCATTCAGAACCACGGACGGGGCAGCGCCCGTCCCTCTATCCGGCCCAAAGGGCGTGCCACGCTCTAAACTAGTTGGCCAGCTCCAGCAGGACGTCAGCGTGGCAGGGGCGATCGAGCGGACACCAGCAGGCGAGATTTTTTCCACCGAGGCGGGCGCGGATCGTCTGCGCATCGAAAACCTCGACGACCTGCTGACGGTAAAGCTCCACTGCTTTCGCCGCCGTGAGGGTTTCGCCGTTGAGCAACTGTGATCCGACGACATAAGGATTTCCCCAGACCGTGGGCCGGCCAACGTAGATCGTGTCGGGCGGCATCTTCCAATCCTTGGAGCGACGCCGCACTACCCGACGCGGCTTTGCTTTCACGTGGAAGCTTCGCGGTTAAGCCAGCGGCTTAAGCCTCCGCTTCGGCGAGCACGTCGGAGTCGCCCGGGAGCGGCTCGCCTACCGAATAGCGGGTAAAGCGCCGGAGGATGATGTTCTCCCCCAGCTCCGCAATCTTGGTCGCGACCAATTCCTTGATCGTCAGGTCGGGATTCTTGATGAACCCCTGCTCGAGCAGACAAACGGTGCTGTAAAATTTGTCCAACTTCCCGGCAATAATCTTGGCCGTGACCGCTTCGGGTTTCCCCTTCACCTGGCCGGCGTAGACCTCTTTCTCTTTTAAAATCGTCTCGGCCGGCACTTCCTCGCGGCTGACGTAGAGCGGCTGGGCGGCCGCGATGTGCAGGGTGATATCTTTGACGAAAGCGCGGAAGCCTTCGTTCTTGGCCACGAAGTCGGTCTCGCAATTTACTTCCACGAGGACGCCGACTTTCCCTTGCAGGTGAATGTAGGAGGCAACGATCCCTTCCTTGGTCGCGCGCGACGATTTTTTGCTCGCGCCGGCGATGCCTTTTTGGCGGAGAATGGTTTCCGCTTTTTCGAGATCGCCGCCCGCTTCGGTCAGCGCGCGTTTGCAATCCATCATGCCCGCGTTGGTTTTCTCGCGGAGTTGTTTAACGATTTGAGGAGTGATTTCCATAGGTGTGAAGAAAGGTGGTTAAGAGATAATGGAAAGACGCTGACGGCGATCAACCGTCAACCATCCGCCCTTAAGCTCTGCTGGCGTCGTTAGGCGGAAACGCCCGCCATCTCGACTTCTTCGCGAATGCGCGCTTCGCTGCTCGCCGAGACGATGGCGTCGACCAGCTTTTGCAGCATCACGCGGATGGCGCGAATGGCGTCGTCGTTCCCCGGGATCGGATAATCGATCGTCTCGGGATCGGCATTTGTATCGACGATGCCGACGATGGGCACCCCGAGGCGGCGCGCTTCGTTGACCGCGTTCAGCTCGCGCGTCGTGTCGATGATGATGAGGGCGTCGGGCAACTTGTCCATCTCGAGGATGCCTTCCAGGTTGCGGCGCAGTTTGGCGCCTTCGCGACCGAGCGCGGCCAGCTCCTGTTTGCCCATCTTTTTATATTCGGGGGCACTTTCGATTTCCTCGATGTACTTCAACCGGCCGATGCTTTTGCGGATGGTCGCGAGATTGGTCAGGGTGCCGCCGAGCCAGCGCTGGTTCACGTAAAATTGCCCGCAAGCCACGGCCGCTTCCTTGACCGCTTCCTGGGCCTGCTTTTTGCAACCGACGAAAAGGATCTTGCCGCCGCGCCGGGTGACTTCCTGAAGGAAATCGGTCGCGCGCTGCAGTCGCTTGACCGTTTCATCGAGGTTGATGATGTAGATGGCGTTGCGTTTCTCGAAAATAAACGGCTTCATTTTCGGGTTCCAGCGCTTGGTCTGGTGACCGAAATGGACGCCGGCTTCGAGCAGCTCGGGGACGAGTTCAACGGTGTTTGGCATAGATAAAAAAACGCCGGCCGACGGGCGCAGCGGACGGGGAAGATGCCCTAGTGGGTTGTCTTAGGCAACCAGCAATTTTACCCGGAGGCGACACCGGTAGGCGCCTCCGCTGGATAGAATTTGTTGACGTCCATCACTGACGGGACTTTGCGCTTACTCAGCCACTCTCATTTTGTCATCCCGAGCCCGCGCGCAGGCGGTGAGGGATCTCGCGCAAGGTCTTGGCGTCGTCTTCAAGAGAAAATGGACCTATCAGAGCATCCGTGAGATCCCTCGGCGCGCTACGCCAGCCTCGGGATGACAGCGCGCCATGCTTTTCGGGGACGCTAAACACCTCCCGTCGCACAGCGAACGTCTACCGGCGCCAGCGCGCCCCTTAGTTAATGGTCCCAGCTTGCGTCGCTGTCGGCGATGAATTGCTGGAGCACCGGAAAATGCAGCTCGCCGTAATTCATCGCGTAGAAAAGGTTGCCGCCTTTGAAGACCCAGGTGCTCGGAATCCAGCTCAGCGGGAGCCCGGCAAATTGCTTAATGTGATCGGCCCCGCGCGGCCCCGGATCGGCCAGGACGGTGACGTTAGGCTGCTGCGTGATTTCGTATTTCGCGAGCATGGCCCGGCCGTCTTCGCCTTTGTTCCAGACCGAGACGAAATAAAATTTCACCTTCGGATTTTCCTTCACCATTTTGGTCCAGCCACCGCTTTTCAGCTCGGCCTGGCAGTTGGAACACCAAGGCGCCCAGAGATGGACGACGGAAACATTCGACGCTTTGATCGCGGTGGCGACCTGCGCTTCCGCGGAGTCGTTAGGCGCGGCCAGGGCCGGGAGGAGCGGGGTGAAGGCAAGGGCAAGGATGAGAAAGAGTCGACGCATAAGATGATTATCCAACGGGATCATGAACGGCTCAAGCCCCCCGAGAATTCTCCCTCGTGCTCGTGCTCGTAATCGTGCTCGTAATCGAACTGGTGGAGATCCGATTACGCTTACGATTACGAGCAGGAGCACGAGGGAAAGCGACGCCCCCGTCCGCCCCACGGCCGCGCCATTTGACCCGCCCGGGGAACGCGCCTACTTTCCCTGCCCTCCCTGCGGGAACAGGAGCGATTATCGCCCCTGTTTCAACCATCGATCCCCGCGTCACCAGGAGAGTCTACCGTTATGTTGCAAATGCAGGATTTGATGTCGAAGTCGATGCCCGACTTCAAAGAAGGTAGCATCGTCAAGGGACGCATCCTGGAGATTCGCCCCCGCGAAGTTCTGGTGGATATCGGTTATAAGTCGGAAGGCATTATTCCGACCGCAGAATTCGACGACATCGACACGCTCGAAGTCGGCGACGAAGTGGAGGTGCTCCTCGAGCGCCTCGAAAATGATGAAGGCATGGTCGTCCTCTCGAAAGAGAAGGCCGCGTATCGTCAGAATTGGAACAAGATCGCCCAGGTTTTCGCGGGCGACGGCCTCATCAAGGGTAAGGTCAAGTCCGTGGTCAAAGGCGGGCTCATGGTCAACATCGGCGTCGAGGCTTTTCTGCCCGCGTCGCAGATCGACATTATTCCGCCGCGGGATCTCCAGCAGTTCGTCGGCAACACTTATGATTTCAAGATCGTCAAAATTAACGACGATCGGCGCAACGTGGTCCTTAGTCGCCGCGAGCTCATCGAGCAGGAGCGCAGCGAGAAACGCCAGAAATTCCTCGAAAGCGTCAAGGTAGGCGACACCGTCAGTGGCGCGGTCAAGAATCTGACCGATTTCGGCGCCTTCATCGATCTCGGCGGGATGGACGGCCTCCTTCACATCACCGACATGACTTGGGGCCGCCTCGGTCACCCGAGCGAACTGCTCAAGGTCGGCCAGGAACTCGAAGTCCTCGTCCTCGACATCAACAAGGAGAAAGAGCGGGTGTCGTTAGGCCTGAAGCAGACCCAGAAGAATCCGTGGGACCAGATCGAAGAGCGTTTCCCGGCCGGTCAGCGCGTCAAAGGCAAGATCACCAATCTCGTGCCTTACGGCGCGTTTGTGGAGCTGGAAGAAGGCGTCGAAGGCCTCATTCACGTCTCCGAACTTTCCTGGACGAAACGCATCATGCGGCCCTCCGATGTCCTCACCCAGGGGCAGGAAGTGGAAGCTGTCGTCCTCGGCGTGAACAAGGAAGAGCAGAAGATTTCGTTAGGCCTGCGCCAGCTCGAAGCCAATCCGTGGGACGAGATCGAGAAGAAATTTACCATCGGCAGCAAGGTCAAAGGCGAGATTCGCAATATGACCGCCTACGGCGCGTTCGTGGAACTGGAAGATGGCATCGACGGGATGATTCACGTCTCCGACCTCAGTTGGACGCGCAAGATCAATCATCCGATGGAGATGTTGAAGAAGGGCGAGGAAGTCGAAGCCGAAGTGATCGACATCGACAAAACCAACCAGCGCATCAGCCTCGGCTTGAAACAACTGAGCGACGATCCTTGGAAGGACATCGACCAGAAGTACAAAATCGGCGATCTCGTGACCGGCAAAGTCACCAAGCTGGCCAGCTTCGGAGCGTTCGTGCAGTTGCAGGACGACATCGACGGGCTCGTCCACATTTCCCAACTGAGTGAAGATCACGTCACCAAGGTGAAAGACGTGCTCAAGGTCGGCCAGGAAGTGGAAGCGCGCGTCATCAAGGTGGACAAGGTCGAGCGCCGCATCGGCCTCTCGATCAAGGCCGCCAATTATTCCGAGGAAGAGCTGCGCAAGGAATCCGAAGCCTTCGATAGTCTGCGCCCTGGCGAAGACATGGTCGGCCTGGAGAAGGCCTTCGAAGCCGCCGAGGAAGATTATCGACCGGGCGAAGGCAAGAAGTAGTCAGCGCCCGGCGCGCTTTCTGCTGAATAACTCCTTGGTCGCAGCCGTCTGCGATGAACCGGCCGGGTTCGCGCAAGAGAACGCCCTCCGGCTTTAACCGCAGCCCCGAAGTCTTCAAAACAATCCACCCATCCCATCGGCCGCGCGCAATGCGGGAGCCGTCCATCCTTCTTAACGACCTCTCTAACTCTACCTACCTATTATGATCAAATCCCGTTCCATCCCCCGTCGTCTTCTGCCTCTGCTTCTCCTGGCGCTGGTCGCTTTCCTCCCGCGCGGCTTCGCCCAGGCGGCTCCTAATTTTTCTCAGATCGTCGTTTTCGGCGACAGTTTGTCCGATGACGGCAACGTCCGGCATCTCATTGAGGACAATTACAGCATCAGCTACCCGGGCGGCGACTTCAATTACAGCGACGGCCGTTTCACCAACAGCTCCGACACCGATCCCAGCTCCAATCTCTATGCCGGCACTTGGCACGAACAGTTGGCCAGCTCTTTCCTCGGCATTTCGAAAGCCACCAACAGTCTCGACGGCGGCCTCGATTTCGCTTTTGGCGGCGCGACCACCGCGGATGGCACGACGGAGCGCACGGTGATTTCCAACCCCAGCCCGTTTGGCGGCGGCCAACTCACTGTGGATGTGGATAATCTCGGGAAGCAGGTCCAGAATTATTTCGACGATTACACGCCCGATCCCGCGGCGCTCTACGTGCTCTGGGGCGGCGGCAATGATCTTTTCGACGACGCCAGCGCCGGAAGCGTCACGACCACCGCGACGAACGTGGCTACCCTCGTGAAAACGCTGGCCCGCGCCGGCGCCCGCAGCATCCTGGTGCCTAACGTCCCCCCACTCGGGCTCGTCCCGCATTACAAGGACGACCCCGCAATGGCCACCGCCTTGAACGCCGCGTCCGCGAATTATCGCGCGGAATTGAACGCCGACCTCGACGACGCCACGGCCACCCTGGCGGGCGAAGGGATCACCATCACCCTTTATCGGCTCGACATTTACAGCCTCTTCTATCGGCTGGCCGCCAATCCCGCCGACTACGGCTTCACCAACATCAGCGACAGCGCCCAGGGCGAGAACGTGGACCCGGATAAGTATCTTTTCTGGGACGACATCCACCCGACCACCGCCGGCCACCATCAGATCGCGCAAGCCGCCTTCGAGCTTCTCAACGGCACCGCCCAGCCCGCCGCGCAATCCCTCAACCTCTCCTCCCGTCTCAATGTCGGCACGGGCGACGACGTTCTCATCGAAGGCCTCATCATCCAGGGCACCGGACCGAAGATGGTCCTGTTCCGCGGGCTCGGACCTTCCTTGAAGGTGAACGGCATGCCGATCGCCGGCACTTTGGCCGACCCCAAGCTGGAGCTTTATCGCGACAACGCGCTCATTAAAACCAACGACGATTGGAGAGGCACCCAGGAGCAGGAAATCCAGGCCACCCAGCTCGCGCCGAAGAACGATCTTGAATCGGCCATCCTCATGTCCCTGCAACCGGGCCATTACACCGTCATCCTCAAGGGGAAAAATATGGGGACCGGCATCGGCCTCCTCGAAGCCTACGATCTCAACGCCGCTGCGCCCGCTACGCTGGGCAACGCCAGCACTCGCGGCTTGGTGCAGCCGGGCGACGACGTCCTCATCGCCGGCTTCATCGTCGGCAACGGCGGAAGCGACACGGTCGTCGTCCGCGCCATCGGGCCTTCCCTGTCCAGCGAGGGAGTGAGCAATCCGCTGGCCGACCCGACGCTCAGTCTTTTCGACGCTAATGGAGACGTCATCCGGACCGACGACGACTGGCGCGACAGCCAGGAATCGCTCATCCGCTCGACCGGCCTCGCTCCGACGAAGGATGCCGAATCGGCCATCATCCGCTCGCTCACACCCGGCAATTACACTGCGGTGGTCAGCGGCAAGAACGGCGCTTCCGGCGTGGCCTTGGTCGAAGTCTACAACCTGCAATAGCAGGTTCGCCTAACGATCGATTTTCTCCGCACGATCTGCGCAGCGCGTCGGCGCAGCGCAGGTCCGCGGGCAAAAGAACTCGCCGGGCCCGCAGCGAGCGCCCCAACCCTGGAGGGCGGAGCTCTGCGACGCCGCGAGCGTTCCTATCTCTGGCGCGCCCGCCCGCCGGTGACCCCTGTCATCCCGAGGCTAGCGCAGTGCCGAGGGATCTCGCGCCTGCTCTGAGTGGGCGGTAGTTCTGAAAAACGACGCCGAGACCCGAAGCGAGATCCCTCGCCGTCTGCGCAGGCTCGGGATGACAGGAATGAGCGCGCGCGAGTGAAACGCGGGCCGCCCCCCGACAGAACCGCTCAACAGATAAGCCGCCACATCTGGACCGTGTCAGGCGCTTTATGGAGCGCGGTGGAGGGACGACCTCCGTGTCGTCCGTGAGGTTGAGGTCGCTTCGGCTCTCCCACCCAGAACCAGGGACGGGACGGCGCCCGTCCCTCCACCTGGCGCAAAGCCCACCCGCTCCAGTCTAACTCGCCGCCGCGGCCGGCGCGCTGCCGGCAGCCGGGGAAGGGCCCGCCCCGTCGAGCGACAGGTAGGTGTAACCCTGCAAGCCGCGCTCGTAATCGGCCAGCAGTTTCATAGCGTCGTTAGGCTTGAGCCGGTCGCTCTTGATCGCCGCATCGACCTGTTTTTTCACCAGGCGCATCAGCTCTATCTTGTCCCACTGAGTCAAGGCCAGCACCTGCCCGATCGTGCTGCCCTCGATTACTTCCTCGATGTACCAGCCCGATTCTTCATCCTCATCCAGGAAGACATGCACCTCGGTCACGCGCCCAAACAAATTGTGCAGATCGCCCATGATGTCCTGGTAAGCGCCGACCAGAAAGACCCCGAGATAATAAATCTCCCCGGGCAGAATCCGGTGCAGCGGGAGCGTGTCTTTGACGTCCTGCAGATCGGTAAATTTGTTGATCTTGCCGTCGGAATCGCAGGTGATATCGACCAGCGTCCCCTGCCGGTCGGGCGCTTCGCTCAGGCGATGGATCGGCATGATCGGGAAAAGCTGCCCGAGCGCCCAGTGATCGAGGAGCGATTGGAAAATGGAGAAGTTGCAGATGTACTGATCGCCTAACGACGTCTCCAGCTCCTTCACTTCCTCGGGCACATATTTCAGGCCGCGATGGAGCGCGACGATTTGTTGGGCGAGCTGCCAGTAAGCGGATTCGATCTTCGCTTTCGCTTCCAGATCGAGCAGCCCGAGGTTAAACATCTGCTGCGTTTCTTCCTTGATCTGCTGCGCGTCGTGCAGGGTCTCGATGCGATTGCCGCGCTTTAATTTCCCTTTCACCTCGAGAATGTCGCGGAGCGGTTTCGGATCGTCCGCCGTTGCCACGATGGCGCGCTCCTGCACATCTTTCTCGATCGACCCGAAAGCCTCGACCACCAGGACGGAATGGTGGGCCACGATCGCGCGCCCGCCCTCGCTCACGATGGTCGGATGGGCCACCCCTTCGGAGTCGCAGACCTCCATGATATTGTAAACAACATCGTTACAGTATTCCTGCAGCGAGTAATTGGTCGAGCTATCGAAACTGGTGCGCGAGCCATCGTAATCGACCCCGAGCCCGCCGCCCACGTCGAGATAGCCCAGCTCGTGGCCGAGCTTGGAAAGTTTCGCGTAATAGCGCGCCGCCTCCCGCACCGCGCGCTTGATCGTCGATATATCCGGCACCTGCGAGCCGACGTGGAAGTGCACCAGCTTGAGGCAATGGGCCATCCCTTCCCGCTTCAAAAACTCGCTCGCCGCCACCAGATTCGTCGTGCTCAAGCCAAACTTCGCGTCCTCGCCTCCGCTCGTGGTCCATTTCCCGGCGCCTTTGCTATGCAGGCGCACCCGGATGCCGATGAAGGGCTCGACCCCGACTTCCTTCGAGATGCGGATGGTCTGTTCCAGCTCCTCCAGTTTCTCGACCACGATGATGACCGATTTACCGAGCCGCCGGCCTAACAATGCCGAACGAATGAAAGCGCGATCCTTGTAGCCGTTGCAAATGATCAGGCTCTCCGGGTCCTGATGCATGGCCAACGCCGCGATCAACTCCGGTTTACTCCCTGCCTCCAGGCCGAAGTGAAATTCCGCTCCGGCCTCGACGATCTCTTCGATCACTTCGCGCAACTGATTCACCTTGATTGGAAAAACACCGCGGTAGGTGTTGCGGTAACCAAATTCCTGCATCGCCGCCTGGAAAGCGCGGTTGACCGTTTGCACCCGGTGCCGGAGCAAATCCTGGAAGCGGATGACGAGCGGAAAGCCGAGGCCGCGCTCGCGCGCTTCGTTCACCACCTCGAGCAAATCGATCGAGCCGCCCGCTTCCTGGAGCGGCTTCGCGGCCACGTTGCCGGCTGGGTTGACGGAAAAATAACCGCTCCCCCACCCCTCCACGTTATAGGTGGAAACGGCGGCATCGATGTCCCAATCAGACTTGGATTTTTCGGAAGATGGCACGGAAAGAACGCATATTCCGGCAGCGCGCCGCACATGCAAGCGCCTCGACCTACAAATCCGTCGGCCATGCTCCCACCCGCGCGATTTTGCGCGATTCTTGTTTTTCGCCTCAGCACAGATAACGTCCCGACGATGAACAAAACGGTCATCGAGGTGCAGGTGCGCGCGGTTCTGCCGACCAGCGGGGGCTGCGCCGTTTTTCTCGGCAATCCCGACAAAGTTTTTATCATCTACGTCGATCAAAGCGTGGGCAACGCCATCACCATGTTCATGCGCGGCACCATGAAAGAGCGGCCGCTCACCCACGACCTCCTGGGTCACCTCATGACCGCGCTCGGCGCGAACGTCGAGCGAATCATCATCAACGATCTCAAGAACGCCACCTATTATGCGCGCATGATCATCCGCGCTGAAAACGAGCTGCAGCAGAAAAAGATCATCGAGCTCGACGGGCGGCCGAGCGATTGCATCGCCATGGCGGTGCAGCAGAAGGCGCAAATCTACGTCAGCCAGGAAGTCTGGGATGAAGTCGACGACATGAGCGACGTCCTGCGCAAGATGGAAGAAGAAGGCCTCCGCCCCGAGGGCGAGGGCGGGGAAGAAGAGTCGCTGTAGACGCTTCTCTTCGGGAGGGCAGATGTTTAGCGTCTGCCAAAAAGCTTAGCGCTCTGTCATCCCGAGGCTGGCGCAGCGCGCCGAGGGATCTCACGGTGGCTCTGTTGGGTCCAGCTTCTCTTGGCCCGGACACCGAGACCTTTCGCGAGATCCCTCGCCGTCTGCGCGGGCTCGGGATGACAAAATGTGAGTGCGCGGGTGAAGCCAAAGGCGCTCCAGGAACGAGCCTATTTTCCGTCTCCCAAAAAGCGGGGAGCTTGTCATCCCGAGGCTGGCGCAGCGCGCCGAGGGATCTCACGGCGGCTCTGCTGGGGTCCAGCTTCTCTTGGCCCGGACCCCAAGACCTTGCGCGAGATCCCTCGCCGTCTGCGCGGGCTCGGGATGACAAAATGTGAGTGCGCGGGTGAAGCCAAAGGCGCTCCAGGAACGAGCCTATTTTCCGTCTCCCAAAAAGCGGGGAGCTTGTCATCCCGAGGCTGGCGGAGCGCGCCGAGGGATCTCACGGTGGCTCTGTTGGGTCCAGCTTCTCTTGGCCCGGACCCCAAGACCTTCCGCGAGATCCCTCGCCGTCTGCGCGGGCTCGGGATGACAAAATGTGAGGGGGCCGGTGAAAATACAGGCGCCTCCAGGAATGAACGCTGAACAGATACCTCGGAGGCGCGAGAGTGGTTGCCGTTCTCTCTATGTGCACTCACTCCCGCGCTTCGCTGACCGAAGCGTCTACAGGAAGGCTTCCGCCACGGTGTCGGCCAGGAGGCGTCCCGGGCGCGTCAGCACGAGGCGGCTCTCTTCGCGCTCCAGCAAACCGAGATCGACAAACTCGGCCACCTCGTTAGGCCAGGAGGCGATCCACTCCGCGGGTACGCCCATCCGCGTACGCAGACCGAGGGCGATCGCTTCCGCGCGTTTCATCTGCGGGGTCAGAGTTTCGGCGTCCAAGGCCACGCTTTTCCCCGCCAAAGCTCGATCGGCATAGGCCCGGTAATCGCAAACGTTTTGCCAGCGCCGCAACCCCACGGTTGAGAAGGCGCTCGGGCCAATCCCAAGGTAATCCGCCCCGCGCCAGTAGGCGCGATTATGGGCCGATTCGAAACCGGGCCGGGCGAAATTCGAGATTTCGTAGGGAGCCAGCCCGGCTGGCGCGAGCAGGTCAATCGTCGTCTCGAAAAAAGCCGTGTCCGCCGCCTCATCGACCCGGAATTCACCGCGCGCATGCCGCAGGAAAAAATCGGTGTCCTCCTCGTAAGTCAGGCAGTACGCCGAGACATGATCCGGCTGCAACGCCACCGCGCGCCGCAACGTGTCCTCCCATTGCGCGAGCGTTTGCCCAGGCAGCCCGAACATCAGATCGATGTTCAGATTCTCGAAACCGGCCCGCCGCAAAAGATCGAAGGACGCTTCCGCCTGCGCCGCGGAGTGATCGCGCCCGAGCAGTTGCAACAAACCGTCGTCGAACGATTGCACCCCAAGGCTGATGCGATTCACGCCCCGATCGCGCAGGAGCTGCGCTTTGCGCTCGGAGACGCTTCCGGGATTGGCCTCGAAAGTCCACTCCTCCAGCTCCGAGAGATCGAGCCGCGCCTTAAATCCATCGAGCATTAATTCGAGCTGCGCAGTGGTGAGCGCCGTCGGCGTGCCGCCGCCAAAAAAAATTGTGCGCAACCGAGGCGCCCCGGTCGACGCCAGCGCGCTCCCCGCCAACTCCGCCAAAATCGCCTCTACAAAACGCGCCGTCTGCGTCGGATCGGCCCGCTCCTTGTAAAAAGCGCAGTACGGGCAAATTCGCGCGCAAAAGGGAATGTGAACGTAGAGATGGCGCGGCGGTCCATCTCCGATGCAGTTGTCATCCCCAAGTGCGGCCATAAAGTCCACCATCGCCGCTCGCCTCCTCCGCTCAATCGCTTTTCTGGCCGCCGGCAGCGGATGGGCCAGCGCCCTCCTCGCCCAGAATCCGCCCGCTCCGCCCCCGCCGCCTCGACCCACGCCCTCGGTCGTTTATCGCGCCTACAATCCGCGCGCCATCGAGGGTTACGAGACGAACCGCGCCGTCGTTAGGCGGATGGTCGACGACCTCCTGCTCGCCGTCACCCATCAACCCGACGTGGCCAGCGCCTGGCGCTCGCTCGTTTCGCCCCAGGATAAAGTCGGGATCAAAATCTCCGCGGCGGGCGGCGAGCTGTTTACCACCCACCGCGATGTCGTCGACGCCATCGTCGACGGCCTCGTCGCCGCCGGCCAAACCCGCTCCAGTATCATCGTCTGGGATAAAACCCTCGGGGGCGTTCGCAAAGCCGGCTACACCGACCACGAAGGCTACCAGCTCCACGCCATTCCGCCGCGCGACGGCTACGATCCCAAGGCCGTCATTTCGGCCCCGTTTCTCGGCAACCTCATCTGGGGCGATTACGAATACGCGGGCGGCCGGGGCGAGAGCCCCATCCTGGGCGACGAAGCGAACACCAGCAGCGTGAGCCACCTGGCCAAGATCGTGGTCAACGACGTCACCAAAATCATCAACGTCCCCGTCCTCAGCAACAGCGAGCGATCGGGCCTCGCTGGCTGCCTTTACAACGTCACCATCCCCAACGTCGATAACTGGCGGCGCTTCGGCGGCCGGCCCGATTACGGCGCCACCAGTATCCCGGCCATTTACAGCGACCCGCATATCGGCCGCAAAGTCGTCCTCAACGTGATGGACGGATTGCTCGCCCAATACGCCGGCGGCCCGCAATCCCAGCCGAACTATGCCTTCGCCTTCGATACCCTCTACGCGAGCAAAGATCCGGTGGCGATCGACGCCATCGTCCGGCGGCACCTCGACGCCTGGCGCAAACGAGGGAAATTCCCGCCCATCGGCCGCACCGGCGTGCAGCTCGAAGTGGCGTCGGAGATGGGATTGGGTAACGTCGATTTCAAACAAATCGAAGTGCGCAACGTCGGCCGGTGAAAGCGCTACTCCGCTCCGTCTCGCGATCGTTTTATCTCACGATCCGTTTTCTGCCGCGTCCGTTGCGCGAGCCGGTCGGGCTCGCCTACCTCCTCGCCCGCGCCACCGACACCATCGCCGACACCGCCGAAATCCCGGCCGCGTTGCGCCTAACGACGCTGCCATCGCTCGCCGGGGTCATCGCCGGGGAGAAGGATTTTGCCGCGATCGGCCCCACGCTCCAGGATTTCGCCCGGCTGCAAAGCGATCCGGCGGAACGCAAGTTAATCGAGCAGCTCGACCGTTGCCTCGCCCAACTGGAGAAAACGGAGCCAGCCGATCGCGCCGACATCCGCGCCGTCCTCGCCACCATCGTGCGCGGCCAGGAGCTCGACCTGCAACGGTTCGGCGATCCCGCCGGCGGTGCGGCCCTGCAGAACGCGGCCGAACTCGACGAATACACCTACCTTGTAGCCGGTTGCGTCGGCGAATTCTGGACCAACCTCGGCTTCCGGCATGCGCCCACATTTGCGACTCGTCCGCCTAACGAAATGGTGAAGCTCGGGATCGAGTATGGCCAGGGCCTGCAACTAATCAACGTCCTGCGCGATCGCGGCGCCGATTTGCGTGCCGGTCGCAGCTACCTGCCGCCCGGCACTGATTCGGCGAGCTGGCTCGACCAAGCCGAAAAGAAAATAGCGGCCGGGATCGACTACTGCGCCGCCCTGACCAATTGGCGGATCCGCTTCGCCAGCGCGCTCCCGGCCTTGATCGGGGCCCGCACCATCTCCCTCCTGCGCGAGGCCGGCGCCGAGGCGCATACCCGCAAGATCAAAGTGCCACGCAAAGAAGTGCGCCGAATTCTGTTGGCGAGTCTGCTGGCCAGTGTTTCACCGCTCGCCCTACGCGCACTCTTCCAGCGGCTCAGCCGCGTCGTGGGGCGAGCTTCTAGCTTGCCTGATTCCTGAAACACGCAAGCTAGAAGCTCGCGCCACGACAGCATGCCTCAGGCAGGCTCTTCGCGTTTTACCTGCTCCGCCGCTTTGTCTTCTCGCAGACCCAGGAAAACCGGCTGCCGCAGCTTCGCGTCCCGGGTCCACTCGGCAAATTTGATCTGGGCGACGAAGACCGGATTTACCCAGTGGCATTTCCGCATCATCGCCGGGGTGATGCCTTGCACCCAGGCGCCTCCTTGTTTCGAAGGCAGATCGGCAAACGGACAATCTTCCCGCGTTTCCTCCTCGAATTTTTGGTGCAGGCTCGCGAGTAACTTTGCGTCGAAGCCCGTCCCGACTTTGCCCGCAAACAACAGCTTCTTCTTTTCGTAATAGCCGACCAGGAGCGCTCCGAAATGTTTCCGCGATCCGCCCGGGGGCGTGTATCCGCCAACCACGAATTCCTGTTCGTTGACGCACTTGAGCTTGATCCATTTGCCGCTGCGCCGGCCGGCTTCGTAGGGAGAATCCGCCAGTTTCCCGATGATGCCTTCGAGACCGATCCGCTTCACTTCTGCGAGCAGCTTCTGCGGGTTGTCGCCGAGCTGGTCGGAGTAGCGGATGGGATCGACCGCGCCCGCGCAGAGCTGCCGGAGCGCTTCTTTCCGGGTCGCGAGGGGAAGGCCGGTGAGGTCTTTGCCGGCGAGCTGGAGCAGATCGAAGACGTAGTAGTAAAGGGGCGCTTTTTCCGCTTTCATCTCGCGCGCTTGCAGGAGCTGGAAGGAGGAACGACCGGCGGGGTCGAGCGCGACCACTTCGCCATCGATCACCCAGTCACGCCCGGGCAAGGCGGCCGCCGCCGCACCCACTTCCGCGAAACGTTTGGTGAGGTCGTTCTCGTTCCGGGAGAACAATTTTATCTGACCGCCGCTCTTGATCGCGAGCGCGCGGATGCCGTCGAACTTGAGCTCGTAAATCCAGCCGCCTTCCTCCGGCGGCGTTTCGCGGAGCTGCGGTTTCATCGGGTCGATGAAGCGCGCTTTTCCTGCGGGCAAAGCCGGAGGCAAGGACGGCGCGGCCACTTTTCGGCGGACGGCGGCGGGCGGCTTTTTCTTTTCGTCGCCGCGATTCGATTGCCATTCGGCGTCGCGATCATGGGCGATTTGTTTCATGGTGCGGCCGGTCACGGCGGATTGATCGTCGCGCTTTTTCGAGATTGGTTTGACGTCGGCGTCGCTTTTCAAAAGGAGCCACTGATTCTTTCCGCCCTCGCTCCGGGTGCGGATGAGCGCCCAATTGCCCTTCGCTTTCTCGCCTTCCAGGACCAAGTGGAGCCGGCCTTCCGCGAGCGCTTCGAGCGGTTTCTCGCCGTGCACGAAATAACTGCCGCGATCCCAGACCATCACGGTGCCGCCGCCGTAATTGCCCGCCGGGATCACGCCCTCGAAGTCTTCGTAATCGATCGGGTGATCCTCGACCTCGACCGCAAGATGTTTTTCTCCCCGTTTCCAAGGCAGGCCTTTGGGCACCGCCCACGACTTGAGGACGCCGTCCATCTCCAACCGGAAATCGTAATGCAGCCGGCTGGCGTCATGTTTCTGAATGACGAAGCGCGAGGCGCCCACGACTTTTTTCGGGCGCGGCTTTTTCGCGCCACTCGGTTCCGCGGTGACGGAGAAATTGCGCTTCCGTTGATATTCGTTCAGTCCCATTTCGCGTCTCTCCTTAATCCCACAACTCTACCGTCACGACTTCGTCCGCCGCGAGCTTTTCGGCCGGCGCGAGGCGAAGCAAAGCGTTGGCGCGGCTCAGGCCAAAGAGGGCGTGCGATTCCTGCCGGCCGCGCAAATGGAAACGCCCAGCCTCGAGTCGGCCGCGAAAATAATGCGGGCGGTCCCCCGGGTTTTCGAGGCTCTCGGCGAGGCGGGCGGTCACGGCCCGCAGGCCGAGAAATTCATCCGCCGCGCCGGCTAATTTCCGCAGCGCGGGCCGCACGAATTTGAGAAAGGTGACGAAGCCGGAGACCGGATTGCCCGGCAGGCCGAAGATGTGGCAGCCGCCGCTGCGCCCTGATAAAAATGGTTTGCCGGGCTTGATCGCGACGCGCCAGAGATCGATCTGCGCGCCGAGCGCGCGCAGGGCTGGTTTGACCAAATCGTGGTCGCCCACGGAGACGCCGCCGCTCACCAGGAGAACGTCGCTCTCCACTCCGCGGTGAAAAATTTCGCCGAGCCGTTCGAGCTGATCCGGAGCGTGCTCGACGAAAACGACGCGCCCGCCGGCGCCCTGGGCAAGGGCTTGCAAGAGGATGGAATTGCTCTCAAAAATCTGCCCGGGTTGCGGAGTTTCTCCGAGCCGCGCCAGCTCGTCGCCCGTCGCCACGATCGCCACCCGCGGGATCGCGCCGACCGCAATTTCCGCCAGGCCTTGCGAGGCGAGCAAGCCGAGCGTCACCGCCGAGATCGGTTCGCCACGTCCCAAAATTTTCTGGCCGGCCGCCAGATCGGAGCCTTGCCGCCGGATGAATTCACCCGGCTCGGCGTCAGCCTGCGCGATCATCACCCCGCCTTCGCGCGCGACCTCTTCCTGCATGATGACGGCGTCCGCTCCGGCCGGCAACGGCGCCCCAGTAAAGATGCGAATCGCTTCCCCCGCGCCCAAGGTGAGGCTGCGCTCGGCGCCCGCCGGTTGCTCGCCGATCACGCGCAACCGGCCGCCCGCCCGGCACGAGGCGGCCTGGACCGCATACCCGTCCATGGCCGAGTTGTCGAAGGCGGGCAGCGGACGGGAGGCGAAAAGATCCCGCGCGGAAAACCGGCCTAACGAATCGAGCAGCGGCACGGTTTTGCCGGGCAGCGCCGTGACTCCGGCGAGGACCGCAGCGCGCGCGTCTTCCTCGCTCGTCATCGCACGACCTCGTCTCCCACCGCCGGATGTCCATCGACGATGTCCGCGGCCACGAAGGGCCGTTTTCGTTCCGGCGAAGTTCGGACGTGCGCTGTTTTGCCGGAAGGTCCGAGGACGCGTAGGAGCAAACCGGGTTCGGGCTCGTAAAGGTTGGAATCGAGGTCGATCAAGACGAAGCGCTCCGCTTCGTCGACCACCGCGATCTCCCCGACCGACGGGGGCGCGAGCGCGACCGGCTTCGCTTTAGCCGGCGGAGCTTGGGGCGCGCACCCGAGCAAAGAAAAGGCGCCGGAGGCCAGCGTTGCGGCCGTTAGGCAAAAAAAACAAAGGGCGGAAAGAGAGCGCATGGGCGGGCGGCAGCAGGTTGACGAGCATGGAACGACCCCGATATTCACGCAACTTCGACGGGCCCGGAAAGGTGAGGTGGCTGAGTGGTCGAAAGCAGCGCTTTGCTAAAGCGCCGTACTCCAAAAGGGTACCGAGGGTTCGAATCCCTCCCTCACCGCGGCTGGTTTTTCGCCGGGATTACCCTGCCTGGGGAAGGATTCTCGGCCACGCCCGCGCCTGTCATCCCGAGCAGAGCGAGGGATCTCGCGCATTACCCTCGGCGTCCGGCATCGGGAAGACGCTTGCGGACAACCCTGCCCTTTTCCCGATCCCTGGCTCGCACCATTTCCCTCCGTCCGTGAGATCCCTCGCTTTGCTCGGGATGACAAGAAGGGCGGCGCGGGGGGATCCGCCGGTGAAGCGCACGCCGCTCGCTTCTCGTTAGGGCACTTTGTCGGCTTCGACGTCGATCGTGATCGTCACTGCTTCGCCGATCACCGCCGTGCCTTCGACCGCTTTGCTCCAGTTCAAACCGTAGTCGCTCCGCTTGATCGGCTCCGCCGTGATCTCCCAGCCGCTGATCGGTTTGCCACCCATCCCGTTGCCTTTCCCGAGGAACTTGGCGTGCAACGTGATCTCCTTCGTCACTCCGTGCATAGTCAGGTCGCCCACGATATCGGCGCTCTCGGCTCCGGTCTGTTTCACGCTCTTGCTCTTGAATGTGATCGTCGGGTATTTCGCGACCTCAAAGAAATCTGCGCTGCGCAGATCTTCGTCGCGCTTCTCGTTTTGCGTGTCGATGCTGGTGGCCTGGATCGTTGCCGTGACGGAAGATTTTTCCGGATGCGCGGGATCGAGGTGCAGGGTGCCTTCGAAAGTTTTGAAAGTGCCGGTCACGTAGCTGAAAAAGTGACGCACCTTGAAATTGATCGACGAATGGACGGGATCGAGATGGTAGATCTCGTCGGCGCGCGCGCTAAGAAGGCTGCCGCTGAGGGCGGCCACAGTGAGAAGAGCGAATAATTTCTTCATGCGGGATGACGCTAAGTTAAGCGAGGGCTTTGAGCAAAGCGCTCCGCCCGCGCGGCATTCGCCCGAAGAGCGAGGCCAGCGCCGCCGCCGGGTTGCTTTGCAACAGGGCCGGATCGTGCAACCCGGAAAGGCGGGCTAATTCCAACTCGAAATGCGAGAGGGCCCGGCGCGTCGCCTCCGCGCGATCGAGAAAGGCCAGGGCCCGCTGCAGGAGATCGTAGAGTTCCGGCGCAGGATGCTCCAGTTCGGTGCAAATCTCGATCCATTCCACGAAACAGGAGGCCACCTGGGTGCTCCGGTAATTTTCTCGAATCCCGCCAAAAGGATCGCGCAAGACGACCTCGGTGAGGGTGTGCAGTTGCGATTTGCGGCTCCGTTTGATCTGGATCTCGGTGGCGAAAAAAAGATCGAGTTTCCCCGCGAAAACACTCTTTGGCCGGCGCGCCCCGCGGGCCACCGTCTCGATACAGCCTAACGATTCCGTACACCAGGAGACGATCAGGCTGGTGTCGCTCAGTTTGCGTTTGCGCAGGAGGATGGCGTTGCTCGTCTCCATGGTCGTTCCTTCTTCCTCCTCTGGCAGTTTGTCGCGAGCTGTCCCGAAAATTCACACTCGAAGTAAACGCAAGGAGTGCCCACTGCTTGTTCAAATCGGCAGCGCTCGAGCATGGATATATCGAGAGACATACTCCAAGATCGTGGACGGTCGCAAGCAACGCTCTGAGCGTTTCACCGTCGCCCACTACCGGCCCGAAGCCTGAGGCAGCGGGGCACCGTAAAGGTGCGCTGAACAACAGGTAATTTAGTTAGGCGAGCCCGATCGAAAGTAGCCAGACCGTCGTCTGGTCAAACGAGTAGTAGAGGACGACTTGCTTTTCGTTCACCAGCGGCATCAGCAACGCCCAGATGGGCGGATGTTCCGTCGGCTCGCCCCGCGCGCGGATCGCGCACGAGCACGAATTCGGCAGCTTCGACAAAATCATCCGCCGCGCGCAAGTCCGCGACGAGCGCGCGCAACTCCCGATCGAAACGATGCTCGCGGATCACGCCGCGCTGGGGGAGGCCGCGCACTTCTTACGCAGTGGCGGTCTGCGGTCGGCGGGGCATCGCCTGGCGCGCTGCGGGGACGAGCGTGGCGGCGTGCGCCTGGGCTGCGCCGGAAATCGGCCGGAAGCCGATGAGCTTGACGCCGGAAGGGACTTTCTCGCCCTTGGCCTTGGCCCCGACCACAGCCACCCGCGCCTTGCGCGTCGCCGCGCTTTCCCTCTCTGGCGCCGGTTGTCCCATAGGGATAAATGTAGCAACTCTGCTGCCATTACATCAACGCCTGCGGTCGCGGCTTCTCACATTTCGGGGAGCGATTTTCAGAACCGGAGTCTACGGGGCTCGAACCCGCAACCTCCGCCGTGACAGGGCGGCGCTCTAACCAATTGAGCTAAGACTCCTCGAAAAGAGGAAGCCACCGTAGGACGCTCGCCCCTCTGCTTCAACCAATTTTTAGCGCGCTCGGTCCGCCCCAAGTTTGCGAGCTGAATCCAGGGAGCGTATTATTTCAGTGAAGGGAAGAAAGGCAATGAGCGACCAATGGAATGAGGAGCCAAGACCGGACGAGCAGGCGGAGCTAAGCCTGCTGGAAGCGTTTGATCGCGCCGTCGCACTTCTCCCCTTGGACGATTTCGCCCGGGAGCAGCTCTACGCCTTGCGCGCCGAGATCGCCGCCCAGGAGGAGATGGTGGGCGATGCCCGCGACATGATCGAGAAGCTCGAGCAGGTGATCAAAAAGGTCACTTCGCCGGCCAACCGCATCGGCACTTTCCTGGGCAGCCCGGCGCGCGACACGGCGCAGATCGTCGTGGGCGGAGCGGATTATTATTGCAACGTCGATCCGCGTATTAGCCTGGCCAAGTTGCAAAAAGGGACGCGCGTTCTGGTCAACGAAGCTTATGTGATTGTGGGCGATCTTGGCTTCGAAACGGCCGGCCCGGTGACCAAAATCGCGGAAGTCCTCGGCGCCGATCGGCTCCGCGTCGGCTCGGAACAGGGCACGCAGTCGCTCATTTTGCAACGCTCCGCCCAGATCGCCAAGGCCAAGCTGAAAGCGGGCGACGACGTGCGCGTCGATGCCAATTATCGCGTCGCCCTTGAGCTCCTGGCCCGTCCGGAGGCGCGCGATCATTATCTCGATGAAGTGCCCGAGTTGCCCTGGGAAAAAGTGGGCGGCCAGGAGGAAGCGCTCCAGGCGATCCGCGACGCCATCGAGCTCCCGCTTTTGCACGAGGAACTCTTCCAGAAATTCCAGCATGCCACGCCCAAAGGCTTCCTTCTCTACGGCCCACCCGGTTGCGGCAAAACCCTCATCGGCAAAGCCACCGCCTATAACCTCACGAAACAACTACGGGACAAATCGGGCGCTGATATGCGGGAATATTTCATGCATATCAAGGGCCCCGAAATCCTCAACATGTGGGTCGGCGAATCCGAGCGCATGGTCCGGGAAATCTTCGCGACCGCACGCGAAAAACGGCGCGAAGGCTATATGCCGTTTCTCTTCATCGACGAAGCGGAAAGCATTCTCGGCACCCGCCGCGCTTCGCGTTACTCGAGCATTCTTTCCACCCTCGTGCCGATGTTTTGCACCGAGATGGATGGGATCGATTCACTCAACCAGGTCGTCATCATCCTCGCTTCGAATCGCGCCGATTTGATCGATCCCGCCATCCTGCGTCCGGGCCGGATCGATCGCAAGATCAAGGTGAATCGGCCTAACAGGCAAGGGGCGCGGGAGATTTATCGCATCTATCTCAGCGACGACCTTCCCTACGACCCGGCGGTGCTGGCCGGTGCGGAGACAAAAGCCGCCGCGCTCGAAGCGCTTATCGGGCGACTCTTGGATAAGCAATTTGCCCGGCGCGAAGAGAACCGGCTTCTCGAAGTGACCTTGCGCAGCGGTCGCAAGGAGGCCCTCTACCGCAGCGACGTGATCAGCGGCGCCATCATTGCCTCGATCGTGGAGCGGGCTAAAGCGAGGGCGATCAAGCGGGCCATCGCTAGCGGAGGCGAGGAAGGGATCAGCGAAGCCGATCTGCAGGCTGCCTGGAACGCTGAGTATCTCGAGAATGAAATTCTTCCCGCGACCGACGTCACGGAAGACTGGCTTAAGCTGATCGATTACGATCCCGAGAACGTAGTCAAGATTTCCCCGGTTCGTCTGCTCGCCGGGAATAAGTCGGCCGCTCCGAGCAGGGTAATTTAAGAGCGGGTGTCTTGACCTAGCTAAGCAACTTAGCTAAGTTGCAGGCATGACTCAGGCGACGATTCACCAAGCCAAGACTCACCTTTCCAAGCTCATCCAAAAAGCGCTCGCCGGCGAAGAGGTCATCATTGCCAACCGCGATCGGCCGGTCGTGCGGCTGGAAGCGTTGGATAGTGCAAGCACGGCACCGCGCATCGGCGGCCTCAAACATTGGTCCCAGGGAATGACCGATAAATTCGATGACCCGAAGGTGAATCGTAAAATCGCGGAAGATTTCCTCCGCGAAGATCCGAATGATCCACTCTTTCGGAAATGAGAGGACTGCTCCTCGATACCCACGCTCTGCTCTGGATGGTGCGCGACGATTCTCGCCTCTCCAAGAAAGCCCGCCGCGAAATTGAGCGGAGCGAGAGGCTGGCCGTCTCCGCGGTCAGCTTTTGGGAGATCGCGCTCAAACTGAGCGGACGCGGCTTCGATTTTCCGCTCCCCCATAATTGGCATGACGAGTTGGATCGGGAATTGCGCCGAATCGGCAGCCTCCGGATCGAACTCCAGCCCGATCATTGTCGCAGATTGCAAGACTTGGCGTGGCATCACAAAGATCCCTTCGACCGCCTGCTCATCGCCCAGGCGGAAGTCGAAGACCTGGCAATTCTGACGAGTGATCGACGCTTTCGAGAATATGGGGTGCGCGCGTTGTGGTGAGGACCGGATAGATTCCCCTCGCCCGCCGCGGCCTGGCTGCTAAAACTGGAGCTGCCATGAAAATGAAATCCGCTTTGCCTGCGCTCTGCTCGCTTCTTTCTCTCGCCGCCAGCTCTGCTGCGGAAACGCCCGCGCTTCCCGACGCCGCCCAGTTGCAAAAAATGGCTGCCCGCTTCGTCCCGACCGAGATCACGGTCGACCTCTCGAAGCTCTCCCCTAACGAACATAAGGTGCTGGCCAAACTGGTGCAGGCTTCCCAGATCGTGGACGGAATCTTCCTCCGGCAACTCTGGCCGGGCAATCCGTCCATGCTCCTCGACCTCGCTGGGGACGACAGCCCGGAGGGCCGCGCTCGCCTCCATTACTTCGTGATGAACAAAGGCCCGTGGTCGTCGCTCGACCAAAACAAACCCTTTGTCGCGGGAGCCCCATCCAAGCCGGAAGGCGCCGGCTTTTACCCGCTCGATGCGACGAAGTCGGAGATCGAATCCTGGATCAAGACGCTCCCGCCCAAGAAGCAGAACGAGGCTAAAGGATTTTTCAGCGTCCTGCGCCGCCCGAGTGAGGGGAGGGGCTTCGCCGTCGTTCCCTACAGCACGGAATACCAGGGCGAGCTTTTCCTGGCGGCCAAACTCCTGCGAGAGGCGGCCGAGGCCGCCACCGAGCCTACCTTGCAGAAGTTTCTCAAGACTCGCGCTGAAGCTTTCCTGACCAACGACTACTACCCGAGCGACATCGCCTGGATGGAGTTACAGGGCGCGATCGAGCCCACCATTGGACCTTACGAGGTTTACAACGACGAGTGGTTCAACTACAAGGCCGCCTTCGAATCCTTCATCACCGTCCTCGATGAAGAGGAAAGCGCCAAGCTGCGGAAGTTCTCCGCCCAACTGCAGGACATCGAGAACCATCTCCCAATCGACCCGAAATACCGCAACCCGAAACTGGGCACCCTCGCTCCGATCGTCGTGGTGAACGAGCTTTTCGACGCCGGCGACGCCAACCACGGCGTGCAAACAGCCGCCTTCAACCTGCCGAACGACGAACGCGTCACCCGCGAGAAAGGCTCCAAGCGCGTCATGCTGAAAAACGTGCAGGACGCGAAGTTCGCCAAAATTCTTCAGCCCATCGCGCAGGTCGTGCTCGTCCCTAACGAGCAAAAGGATCTTTCCTTCGACGCGTTTTTTACCCACATCGTGGTGCATGAGTTGATGCACGGCCTGGGGCCCCACGATGTCACGACGGGCGGCCGCAAGAGCACGGTCCGGGAAGAGTTGAAAGACACCTATAGCGCGCTCGAAGAAGCCAAGGCCGATATCTCTTCCCTCTTTGCCATCCAGTATATGATGGATAAAGGCGTCATCGCCAAATCCCTCGAACGACCGCTTTACACGACTTACCTCGCCTCCAGCTTCCGCACTCTCCGCTTCGGCACGAACGAGGCGCACGGGCTGGGCATGGCCGTGCAGTTAAATTATCTGCTCGACCATGGCGGAGTAACGATCGCGCCGGATGGGACCTTCAGCGTCGTGTCGGCCAAGATCAAAGCCGCCGTGGAAGGTCTTACGCGCGAGATCATGACCATCCAGGCGGAAGGCAGCTATGCGAAAGCGAAAGAGCTAAGCACAAAGCTGGGAGTGATCCGGCCCGAAGTGCAACACGCGCTCGACAAGCTGAGCGCGATTCCCATCGACATCGAGCCCAAGTTCACCACCGCCGAACAGCTCCTGCGCGAAACACCCTAACGACCCTCGTGGAGCGGGAAGGTCGCGACTTTTTCCGTAGGCGTTCCGCTCTGCGGACCTTGGGTTAGTGTCTCGCGGAAGATTTGGCCCTTTGTCATCCCGAGGCTGGCGCAGCGCGCCGAGGGATCTCACGGAAGCTCTGATCGGTCCATCTGCCTGAAGAACCACACCGAGACCTTGCGTGAGATCCCTCGCCGTCTGCGCGGGCTCGGGATGACAACATGAGAGTGGGTGCGCGAGCGCACGGCGCGGGCAGGGATGAACGCGAGACAGATTCCTGCGAACGAGGTCGCTGTTTCCGTCCGCAGGCCCAGCTCTCGCGCTTCCCGCTTTAGATAACCCGGTCGGATAACGGCTGGCCCGCTTGGAAGGCGGCCAGATTGCGCAGGAAATGTTGGAGCAGCCGCGCCTGCTCCTTGTCGTGGGTGCCGGCGATGTGGGGCGTGATCAGGCAATGGGGCGCGTCCCAGAGAGGATGATCCGCGGGCAGCGGCTCGGGGTCGGTCACATCCAGGTAAGCTGCGCCTACCGTTCCTTTCCGCAACGCTCCCATGAGCGCCTCTTGATCCACCGTGGTGCCGCGTCCGATGTTATAGAAATGCGCCCCTCGCTTAAAGCGGGCAAAGCGTGCCTCGCCGAAGAAGTGCTTGGTCGCGTCGTTCGCGGGTAGAATGTCGATCACGTGATCCGCTTCCGCGAGATAGCTCTCCGCCGCGCTTTCCGTGACCACGGGAATTGCTTCATCCCCTTGCGGCGTCCGGCGGACGCCAACCAGTTCCATGCCTAACGGGTGTAGGAGTTGCACGAGCCGCCGGGCGATCGCGCCAAACCCGTAGATGACCGCCTTCTGACCGTTGAGCAAAGGACGACGGCCGAGGCGGCTTTCTTCATTGAGCCAAAGGCGGTCGCCCCGCTGGTTATCCAGGCAACGGGGTAACTCCCGGGCCAGCGCGAGAACCATAGCCAGGAGATGCTGGGCGCACGCTTCGTCGAACACACTGCTGGCGTTAGTGAGAATCGCTCCCCGGGCGCGAAAGACCTCGCGCAGATCGTCCCGATCGTAGCGCCGGTAGCCGGCGCTCGTGATTTCCACCCAGCGCGGCTCATGCGTGAGCAGATAAGAGGCGTCTGGCTGGCCGAGCAGAATGTCGGGCGGCGGCTCCTCCTTGGCCGGGGCGTCCACGGAGGAATCGACCATGGTAAGATGATGGCCGGTGGTCTGCTCGCGCAGGTTGCGCGCTAACTCCTGGTAGAAGTCGTAATTGCACCAGATGCGTAAGCGTGAGTCGGCGGACATGAGGCGAGATGAGTTTGTGCGGGGCGGGGCGGCGATCTGCTCCTGATAGGCGGTCTCGTCGTTGTGAGGATCGCCGATCAACAGCCGCCGAGGCGCGGGAACTCGGAGAGCGTTTGCGCGCCTGTGGTCGGTCCGCAGAGAGCGGGCGAGAGGAGAACAGCGCGGAGCGGTGAGCGGGTGATGCCCTTTTTCATCTCAACCACCCTCCGGGGTGAAGCCGCCAAACGCAACTCGTGGAAGGGGCTCGGGATTCGCGTTTCGGAAACGCTGCCAGGCCACGCGAGCCACCATTCCTACCGCCAAGCGCTCCGGCAGAACCGTTTCCTTTTCATGAGCTCGAATTCAGAAATTCCTTATCGCGATCTGGGCAGCACCGGGGAGCGCGTCTCGTGTCTCGGCGTCGGCGGCTGGCATCTGGCGTTGCCCGAGGTGGGGAAAAAACTCGCCACTCGCATCGTCCGCACCGCGATCGATCGCGGGATCAATTTCATGGATAACTCCTGGGATTATAACGAAGGCGAGAGCGAGAAGCGCATGGGCAAGGCGCTCCGCGACGGCTATCGCGACCAGGTTTTTCTGATGACGAAGATCGATGGGCGCACGAAAAAGGAGGCGACGCGGCAGATCGAGGAGTCGCTCAAGCGGCTTCAGGTCGATTGCCTCGATCTGGTGCAACATCACGAGATCATTCGCTTCGACGATGCCCACCGCGTTTTCGACCCCGACGGCGCGAACGCCGCCCTGCTCGCGGCGCGCAAGGCGGGCAAGCTGCGCTTCATCGGTTTTACGGGGCACAAGGATCCGCAGGTGCATCTGCATATGCTCGCGGTGGCGCGCGAGCACGGGTTCGTTTTCGATACCGTGCAGATGCCGATCAATGTGATGGATGCGCATTATCGCAGCTTCTCCCAGTTGGTCGTGCCGGAGTTGGTGCGCGACGGGATCGGGGTGCTCGGGATGAAGTCGATGGGGAACGGGATCATTTTGAAATCGAAGACGGCAACGGCGGTGGAATGTCTCCAGTTCGCTTTGAACGAGCCGACGTCGGTCGTCATCACCGGGATCGAAAGCATGAAGATTCTCGATCAGGCCTGCGAAGTGGCGCGGACGTTTAAGCCGATGACGAAAAAGGCGCGCGCGGCGCTCCTGGCGAAGACGAAGAAGGCGGCGGCGCAGGGAGAGTATGAACTTTTTAAGACGCGTTCGATCTTTGACTCGACCGCCCAAAATCCGAAGTGGCTCGGGAAGGAACCGGATCGGATTGCGGATCTTATGCCGGTGTGAGTTGGCCGGGGTGCGGCGCGGACGTTTTGAAGCTTTCGCAACGGGTCGGCTTCATTAGCTTGGTGCGATGAAAATTCTTTGCGCACTTTTTTCCGTTTCGCTCGCGGCGCTGGTTGCCGAGGGTCAGATTCCCGCGCCCATGCAAACTCCCGATCTTTCCGATAAAGCGCTCATCACCCGCGCCAAGCCGAAGATTGGCGCAGGCGAAACTGAGGGACCGGCCTTGCTGCACAAACTGGCGAACGACTATTACGACTGGCGGAACGCGCAATATCCGGTCGCCAGCAGCGACTCTGGCTTGCATACCTGGGACGATCGCCTGAGCGATTACGCGCCGGAAAAAATGGCCGCGCGCGCCCAGCATGTGCGGGATTTGCTCGCGCAAGTGAAAGCGCTGGAAACGGCACGCTGGCCGAAGGACGAGCGGATCGACTGGATTCTTTTTCGCGCCCAACTAGAGGGCGCGGCGTTCGACGACCGGGTCTGGCACTCGGCCACGCGTGATCCGCAGACTTATGTGAGCGAATGCAGTAACGGCATTTTCTCCCTCCTGAAAAAGGAATACGCCTCGCCAGCGGAGCGGGCACGGGCCGCGACCGCACGGCTCCTGGCGATGCCCGCGCTGCTCGCGCAGGGCGAGAAGAATCTGCAGGAGCCGGTCCAGCTTTTCGCCCAGCTCGCGATCGCTTCGGCGCGGGCGATCGATCCCCTTTTCCAGGAGAGTTTGATGACCCTGGCGCAGGACCTCCCGCCTAACGAACATAAGTCTCTGGTGGCGGCGCGCGAAGCGGCCCTCCAGGCGATCCACACTTTCGCCGATCATCTGGAAAAGCGTCTGCCCCAAATGGTCGCCTTCGCGCCCATGGGCGTGGCCAACTATAACTTTTACCTGCACCAAATCCTTCTCCTCCCCCTCGATGCGGCGGAGGTGGAAATGATCGGGCGGGTCGAGCTGGCGCAATACCGCGCCTATGAAGCGTGGCTGCCCGATCCTTCCCTGGCCGATCCCGATCCGGCGCGGAGCAAGGAGGTGCCGCCGGATCAGGCGTCGTTTCTCAAAGCGTACGAGAGCCGTGAGGCGGAGATGATTTCCTTCCTCCAGGAGCATCACCTGGTCACGCTCCCCGCTGACTTGGGCAAGTTCGAAATCCGGCAGTTACCGGCCGCGTTCA
Organism: Chthoniobacterales bacterium; assembly: GCA_965217815.1. Classification (GTDB taxonomy): domain Bacteria; phylum Verrucomicrobiota; class Verrucomicrobiia; order Chthoniobacterales; family UBA10450; genus Palsa-1392. The sequence continues at coordinate 732,996 of CBDCJI010000002.1, read as the reverse complement.
AGCCGACCAGCCCGGGCGGTTTTATGAACCCACCCGGCCTTTACGACAAGGATGCGACCGGGTTCTATTTCATCCCGAGTTACGACCCGAAATCGAAGAATTTCTATATCCGCGCGGCGATCGAAGATCCGCGGCCCATCCTGGGTCACGAAGGGATTCCGGGCCATTTCCTGCAGCTCTCGATCGCGAATCATCTCCCGGATGAAATTCGGCGGCAGCACGCGAATAACGTTTTCATCGAGGGCTGGGCGCTCTACGGCGAAGAGATGCTCTTGCGCACCGGACTCTATCCGCTCGATTCCGCGTCGCACGGCCAGGTGCTGCGCCTGGCGCGTTACCGTTGCGCGCGGATCGGGGTGGACGTGAATCTGCACACGGGGAAGTGGACCTTCGAGCAGGCGGTAAAATATTTCATGGAGGCGGGCGGCCTCGATCGCGAATCGGCGGAAGGCGAAGCGGCCGGCGCGGCCTCGAGCCCGACGCAGAAGATCAGTTACATCGTGGGGAAGTGGCAGATCATGCAGTTACTGGGCCGTTATCGCGACAAGGTGGGCAAGGATTTTCAGCTCGGTAAATTCCACGATGAGTTGATCAAGCACGGGAGCCTGCCCGTGTCGGTGATCACGTGGATCATGCTTGATGACCCGGCAGACCTGGACGCGGCTTTAGGGGCTGGCGGGGAGAAGTCCGCGAAGCTTCCGCTGTAGACGCTTCGCTCTGCGAAGCGCGGGAGTCCGCGATGCCGGAGGATGCAGCTGCCGCGTTTGGAAGGGAACCGTAGCGTACGCGAAAGAGCTTGGCGTTCTGTCATCCCGAGACTGGCGCAGCGCGCCGAGGGATCTCGCGGTTGCTCTGATGGGTTCATTTTCTCTGAAGCCGGACGCGGAGACCTTGCGTGAGATCCCTCGCGGGCTCCGGATGACAGCACATGGGCGGGGCGGGTGAGCGCGAAGGCTCTGGCGGGGTATAACGCTCAAGAGGACGTCTAAAAATTCGGGTTGAGCGCCGGATTTGTAGGGCGGGCGCTTCGCCTGCCCCGGTTCCGGCTGCGGCTGAAACTGGGCAACCGAAGCGGTCGCCCTACAACTCGCCCATTCGACACCGACTTTTTGGACGCCCTCCAAGCTAATAGAACCTGCGAAGCGGCGGCCTGGGCGCCGGCGGGCACAACTCCCGCGCTTCGCAGAGCGAAGCGTCTACAGACCGCGGCTTAGCCGCCGCCCGGCCGTCGCATTTTCCGCTTCGGCACCTCCGGCTCGGGCGGGAGCGTGCGCCGAGGACGGGCCGACGGGGTCGGCGTGGCCGCGTTCTGCTTTTGCTGATATTCCAACCGGGCCTTGCGATTGGTGGCGTCCGCGTCTGTCGGATCCATGCTCAAGACTTTGTCGCAATCCGCAATGCCCTTCGCGAGATCGCCTTTCAATTCGTAGACGTAGCTCCGATCGAGATAGCCGCCTTTATCGTTAGGCTTCTTCTTGATGATGGTGTTGTAATCCGCGATGGCCTTGTCGTAGTCCTTCATGTTCCAGAGCGCGAAGGCCCGGCGATCCAGGACCTCGAGGTCGTCCCCCTTTTCCTTGAGCACAAAATCGTAGTCATCGACCGCCTTTTTGTATTCGCGATTCTGGAGATAGGCGAAGGCCCGGTAGCGATGCGTCGGCACGCTCTCCGGATTAATCTTAACGGCCCGGCTGAAATCCTGGATGGCCTGCTCCGCTTTGTTCTTGGAAAGATAGATAACCCCGCGGTTCAGGTAGCCGGTGGCGTTGTTGTCCTCCGCGTCAATTCCGTCGCTGTAGGCTTTAAGCGCCTCGTCCATTTTGCCGGCGCCTTTGTAGGCGAGCCCGAGGTTGTTGTAGTTATTGGCTTCCTTGGGATCGGCTTTAACCGCTTTCTGGAAAAGATCGATCGCCTTGTCCCATTCCTTGCTCTTGGCCGCTTCGATGCCTTCCTTGCCATACTTGTAGGCATCGGCCTTGTCGTCGGCCCGGAGGAGGGTCGGCGCAAAGGTGGCCAGGAGACAGAAAAGGGTGAGAGCAAGAAGGCGATGGCTGATTTTCATAAAGTTAAGTTCTCCAATTGGATTCGGAAGCGGGAGGATTTTGGCTGCAAGAAATGCACCCGGCAAGCTCAAGCTGCGGCGTGGCCGGGAAGTTTAGGGCGCTTCCTCCGGCGCGTCCGCGGGCTCGTCCACCCGGGTGATGCGAAGGGCGCGGCCGGTCGTCTCATCGATCTGGAGGAGGGCGCCGCGCAAGCGCACGGGCCCGCGCGCGACTGGAAAAGCGGCCGGCAAATTGGAAACAAAACGCCCTACGATCGGCTCGATGGCGCGGCCGAGAATGGAGTGGACCGGCCCGCACATCCCGGCGTCGCAGAGGAAGGCGGTGCCGTGCTCGAAGATCTGCTCATCGGCGGTCTGGACGTGGGTATGCGTCCCGAGGACAGCGGAGACGCGACCGTCCAGATAACGGCCGATCGCCACTTTCTCGCTCGTGGTTTCGCCGTGCGCATCGACGACGATGACCGGCGTCTCGGCGCGCATTTCCCGCACGGCGGCGTCGAGGAGGGGGAACGGATTTTCCAGAATCGGCTGCATGAAAGTGCGCGCCTGCACGTTGATTACGCCGACCTTTCCCTTGGGTGTCTCGAGCACAATGGTGCCCGCGCCAGGCGCGCCGGCCGGGTAGTTGATCGGCCGGAGGAGGCGCGGCTCCGTTCCGATGAAAGGGCCGATCTCCTTTTGATCCCAAACGTGATCGCCCGTGGTGATGACGGAAACTCCGGCGCGCAAAAGATCGATCGTGATCCGGGGCGTGATCCCGCGCCCGCCGGCCGCGTTTTCCCCATTCACGATCGCGAAATCGAGTTCCCACTGACGCTTTAATTCCGGGAGGCGCGCGATCACGCCGCTCCGTCCTGGCTCGCCCACGACGTCGCCGAGGAAAAGAATCGTGAGCATGGCCGAGCATCGTATTAAACTGGGCCAGACCCAAGATGATGTTTCGCCCGCGCCAATGCCTCGTCCTCGCCTGGCTCGCGCTCGGCCTGGTCCCGGCGGCCCGCGCCCTGGAGGAAGGCCCGCCTAACGAAGTCGCGACCAACCTGAGCACCCTCGGACGCAAACCGGATTGGAGCGAGCTGGAGAAATATCAGGCGACGATCACCCACGACGAGTTCGCCCATCTGCTGCACGACGTTTACGGCCCGCGCGGCGTCCCGGCGGAGTTGATCGAGGTGAAGCCGGATGAGGCGCGCATCCTGGAGAACAAAGAGGCGCAGAAGTATTTCGTGCTCCATTTCGCGAAAGACGCGGCCAGCCGGCTCCCCTTGGAACATGGTTGGACACAGCCCGCCGACCTGCCCGCGCCGACGGCGGGAAAGCCGCTCACCGGATTCCACATCGCGCTCGATCCCGGCCATCTCGGCGGACGCTGGGCGAAGATGGAAGAACGCTGGTTCAAGATCGGCCAGGCGGCGCCCATCCAGGAAGGCGACCTGACTCTGCGGGTGGCGCGTCTCCTCTCTCCGCGGCTGGAGTCGTTAGGCGCGAAAGTTTCCTTCGTACGGGCGAACGCGGAGCCGGTCACGCCTTATCGGCCGAACGATTTTCGCGAGATCGCGCGGCAATTCCTGCGCCACGCCGGGATCAGCGACCCGCGGGAAAATTTCGCCGGGCCTAACGATCCCACAAAGGAGCAAACCCTTCGCTGGCAGGAAGAGCTGATGTTTTACCGGAATAGCGAAATCCGCCGCCGAGCCAGCCTGGTCAACTATCATTTGGAACCCGATCTCGTCCTTTGTTTGCACTTTAACGCCGAACAATGGGGCGACCCGGCCAAGCCGACCCTGGTCGATAAAAACCATCTTCACCTGCTCGTGAATGGCTCTTATCTCGCGCTCGAGCTGGAGCTGGATGACGAGCGCTGCGAGATGTTGCACAAGCTCCTGAGCCGCGCTTATCCGGAAGAACTCGAGATCGCGGAAGCGCTCGCCGCTGCGATGGCGAAAACCACCGGGCTGCCGCCCTACAAATACAAGACGCAAAACGTCACGCCGGTGGGGAAGAGCGGTTACGTCTACGCGCGCAACTTGATGGCGACGCGCCTTTACCGGTGCCCGACCGTCTATCTCGAGCCTTACGTGATGAACAGCCACGAGGTTTTCGCCCGGGTCGAGGCCGGTGATTACGACGGGAAACGGCGGATCGACGGGAAGAAAAGACCAAGCATCTTCCGCGAATATGTGGAGGGCGTGGTCGAGGGGCTGGTTGCCTATTTTAAGGAAACGCGCTCATAAAGCGGCGCGCAGATCTTCCAGGGTCACTTCTTCCGAAAGGCTGGCGCGCCCGATCTCGTGCAGAACGACGAAGCGGATGCGGCCGCCGCGGAATTTTTTATCGCGGGCCAGGGCGCTAAGAATTTTCGCGCGCGGAAAATCGCCCGGGAGCGCCACCGGCAGTTGGCGCGCGGCCAGCGCCGCCTCGAGCCGGGCGCATTCGCCTAACGAAAGGCCGGCCTGCCGCACCGAAACGCGGGCGGCCGCGACCATGCCGAGGCTGATCGCTTCGCCGTGCAGAAAATGGCCGTAGCCGGCGGCGTGCTCGATCGCGTGACCGACGGTGTGCCCGAAATTGAGCAGAGCGCGCCGATCGTTTTCCTCGCGCTCGTCCTCCGCCACGAAGGCGGCTTTGATCTCGAGGTTGCGGGCGACGAGGTCCGGGAGCGAAGTGGCCTCGTCGTTAGGCTGCGCCACCTGGGCGAAGAACTCGGCATCGGCGATCGCGCCGTGCTTGATCACTTCGGCAAAACCTTCCTGCCAAATCCGCGCCGGCAGCGTGCCTAACGTGTCGGTATCGGCCACCACCAGGGCGGGATGGTGGAAGGTGCCGAGGAGGTTTTTGCCTTCGGCCGAATTGACGCCCGTCTTTCCCCCGATGCAGCTGTCGACCTGGGCGAGCAAGGTGGTCGGCAGGGAGAGATAGGGAATCCCGCGCAAAAAGATGGAAGCGACAAATCCCACCAGATCGCCGACCACGCCGCCGCCTAACGACACCAGGAAAGAAGCGCGATCGAACCCGGTCGCGCTGAGTTGCGCGCAGAGCGCGCCCGCCTGCGCGAGCGATTTCGAGCTTTCCCCGGCCGGAATCGTGATCTGCTCGGGAGTGAAGTCCGCTGCCCGCAAACTCTCGACCACCTTCCCGGAAAAGAGCGGCGCGACGTTCGCATCCGAGATGACCGCACAACGGCCGCTCAGCCCCTCGGCGCGCGCGAGAGCGCCTAATTTTTCCAGCAAGCGCGAGCCGATCAACACCTCGTAACGTTGCCGACCGGCCCGAACTTCCACCGTTCTCACGGCGGGTTGGGAGTCCAGCGGTAGGGAGCCTCGGTGTCGCCCGTCGCCACCGTGTCCCTCTTGAAAGTGGCCCAGGTGAGACTCTCCGTGTGCAAATCCGCGAAGAGCGCATTGATCCGGGCACGACGATTCTGAGTTCCGCCCTCAGCCGTCCCCCCCGGGGTGCTCCTATCCGTGTAAACGGTCACGGCCGCCGCTAGAGAGCCCGTAAATTTAACCGTCGAGCCACTGCTCTGAGCGGGAGCGAACAAGATGAAGACCGAAGGCTTTGCGATCCGATCGGCAGCGCTCCCCGCCACTCCCGCGGGACTTCCGTTCAAGCCGTAGCTGATCGGCGCGGCCGTATCCTCTTCGCTGGGCGGGCGCGTATCGAAAGGCGACTGAAATATTTTCCAGGTCGGAAGATACTTCGGGTGCAACGCTTTCATCCAGGGATCGCTCGCCTGGTCGGAAGAAAAAAGGATGCCGTCGTGATCATTCAGGTAAGTCTGGGTGGCGATGCCGAGCTGGCGAAGATTGCTCAAATCCTGCGTGATCCGGGCGCGCTCCTGCACACTGGTGAAGACCGGCAGCGCGATGCTGGCGAGGATCGCAATGATCGCGATGACCACGAGCAGCTCGATCAAAGTGAAGGCGCCCGACTGCGTTTTCGGGGAGCTCGGTTCCATTGCGCGGACCTTATCATCGCGTCTTTCCGATGCGGTAGCGAAATCGGCGTGGAAGCGCGCACTTGCTTAACCGGGCCGCTTTCGGCTTTATTAAAGGCATGCCCGATCCCATCGACCCGGTCGCACCGAACACCATTCCTCCGGACGACGAAGGTCTGCCGGGGCACCCGACTTCCACCGGGCTGCCCTCGAACGTGGCCGCTGCCCTGGCCTGTTTCCCGCTCATTGGCGGCATCATCTTTTACCTCCTGGAGAAGCGCGATGCGTTTGTCCGGTTTTACGCCATGCAGTCGATCATCTTCGGCGCGGCCTGGTTTCTCTTCTGCATCGTCTCGAGCATCATCCACGGAATTTTTTGGTCGATTCCGGGGATCGGTCATCTCCTTGCGGGCTTGTGGGCGCTGGTCTCCGCAATCGTCCAAATTGTCTTCCTCGTCGTGCTCATCATCGCGATCGTGAAAGCTTTCAGCGGGGTGCGCTGGGATATTCCGTGGGTCGGCCCGGTCGCGCGCCGGCAAACAAGCGAGCGTTTGTAGAAGGTTGCGCTCTGCGAAACGCGGGACTCGCTGCTCGGGTCCGTGGTTAGCCTCCCGCAAAAGTCTGATGCGTTGTCATCCCGAGGCTGGCGTAGCGCGCCGAGGGATCTCGGGGTTGCTCTGATGGGCCCATTTTCTCTGAGGAACGACGCCGAGACCTTACGCGAGATCCCTCGCCGTCTTCGCGGGCTCGGGATGACAACATGGAGTGGGCGAATGAACGCAGGACGCCGGCCGGGTTAGACACTCCGCAAAGAGAGGTTCACAGATCGGGATTGTGAGAGACTAACGAATGCCGACCGCGGCGCTGCGCGGAGCGCAGCGTCTACAAAGCGAGCAGCTTGACCACGATCTGATTCAAGATGAGCTCGTGATCGAGTTGGCTGGTCACGATTTGCAGGTTGGCCGCGAGGCAGGCTTCCAGCCCGCTGACCAGTTGCTCGACCTCGAAGCGGTGCGCCTGCATCGCCGCAATCCCGAGGGCGTAGCCGTTGATCGAGCCGTCCTTCTTCCGCGGCAAATGCGCGGTCGCCGCCGCGGGCAGGCGATTCAAGGTGGAGATAAAGGAGAAGGGCGCGCTCGGCCGCGGGAGGCGATGACGCTGCATCAGATCCTTGGCCAGGAGCAGATTGCGCACGGTCGGGATGAGGGCGACGAGGAGGATGCCAATGGCCGATTCCCCCTGATCGAGCAACCGCCTAACGAGAGTAAGAGCCTGCTCGAGATGGCGCGCCGCCAAAGCGTTGCCGAGCTCGAAAATGACTCCGCCGCGCGAGACCGGGACGAGCGTGCGGACATGTTCCAGGGTGATGCGGCGGTCGTCCGCGCCCAGGTAGAGATCGATTTTTTCCAGCTCGTTGCCGATCACCCGCGTATCGCCGCCGGTCAGGAGCACGAAAAAATCGAGCGCCTCGCTCTCGAACTGCAGCCCGCGCTCCCGGCCTAACGATTGCACGAGATCGGTCGCGGCTTCCTCCCAGCCACTGCGGCTGGCATCGAGCTTGTCGAAGACCTGGAGCTGAGCGCGTTTCCCGAGCGACTTATAAAAGCTGCGCCGTTTGTCTACCTCCGGGGCGCTGAGGAGAAACTTGACCTCACCCGAGCCGAAATCCTGTTGCAGCGCGCCGGCTAATTCGTCGAGCGCCTCCTGCACGCTGGCGGCCCGCCCGATGACGTTGTCGCCCAGAAAATTGGCATTCTTCAGCCAGACGAGCTTGCCACCGAAAAAGGGCAGCGTCTGCAGGGCCTCAATCGCGGAGCGGATGCGCGCGGCCGCCTGCTCGGCGTTATCGGCGCAGCCATCGATCGTCTCGACCCCGAAATCTCCCGCATCGGCGGGCGCCAGTTGAACGGCTAACTCTTTCGCCGCGGTTTTGACCGCGCTTTCATCCGAGCCGACGACCGCGTGGATGGCCGCAGGGGCACGAGAAGAGGTCTTGGCTTTCATCAGCGGATGAATTTGCGGAAGTTGTTTTCGAACGCGGCCAGGTCGCGGAATTCGTCGCCGTAAATTTCCCGAAGCGCGTCCCCCGCCGGCCGCCCCGCGCTGATGCGATCGACAAATTTCGGGAACAATTCTTTCGGATACTTGTTGAAAAGGTAACGCACAAATTTCGCGCTCGTCTCGTAGAGGCGCGCAACAGCTTCCACGTCCGACGGATAACGCTGCGTCGCAAGCAACTCCGCCACGGTCAGGCCGGCGAAAGGCAACTTCCGCTGGGCCGAAGCCGGCGCGCGCCAGTGTCGCGCCGCCACGCTCGCCTCGCCCATATATTCGGCGAAGCCTTCACCGAGCCAGAGGGGCCAGCGCCGCGCCCCGTAGATGCGGGCGACGACGGCGTGGGTCGTCTCGTGCGCGAGGGTCTCGGAGTCGAAGCCGCCCCGGGAAGATTTGACGTTGAGAAAAAGATCGTCGCCCCACGCGAAGCTGTGAAACCAGGCCGGGCGGTGCGTTTCCGCGACGAATTGTTGCCACTCCATTTCCTCCGCGAAAACATAGACGTGCGACTTCCGGGTGTACGCGGCGGGGCTCGCGCCTAACGACTGCGCAACGTACCAAAGGTCGAACTCAATCTCGCGCGCGATCTGCAGCGCTTCGCTCATCCCACGATAGTGGATGATGAAATTCTCCGTCTCCCCATGACGCCATTGCCGCGGGCGCAGGGCGAGGGCGCGTTCGCCCGCTCGGCTGATCTGGTGATCGGGAAGTTGGGCCCAAGTCTCCTGCCGCAAGGGCACGTCGAAAGGCGGCGGGGTCGGCGAAACCAGGCTTGTCGCGGCCGGGGAACGGCTCGGGAAGGGCCAGTCTTTGCTCTGCGCCTGCAACCTTCCCGCGGAGGCCAGCACGATCGTCGCGAGGAGAGCCCGGCCCAGGCTAGAGCATCTCATGCACTTTAGGGAGCGCGGTGGAGGGGCGACCTCCGTGGCGTCCGTGAGGTTTGGGCTGCCTCGGGTCTCCCACTTAGAACCACGGACGGGACAGCGCCCGTCCCTCCAGGAGGGGCAAAGTCTATGGCCCGCTCTAGAGCCCGGAAAGAGCCGACGAATCGTTCGCTGCGGCGGAGAGGAATTGTTGTTCGAGCGCCGCCACATCGGAGAAAGACGCACCGTAGTGGCGCGGGAGCGCGGTGTCGAACGTCCCGCCCCGCCCGAGATCGTCCAGAAGGGCGAGGAAATGCGCCCGATCGCAGGTGATAAGATAGCGGACGAGCCGCTCCGATTCGCCGTAGAAAATCTCCACCTCGGCCGGGTCGCTCGGGTAATCCATCGTGATCAAACGTGACAGCGGGATAAAGCGATCGCGCGCCAGCGAAGTCCAGCGCGGACGAGCCGCATAGTGACGCGCGCGCTGGTAACTGGCATGGGCGATTTTCGAGGCGTACTCGGCGAAGCCTTCGTCGATCCAGCGCGGCAGCGGCCGCTCGTAGAGCCGGTAGAGCATCAGGTGGACGACCTCATGCCCTAACGAATGATCGGCAAACTTAAAAGCCGGGTCGCGCACGATGAAAAGACTGCCGCGAGAGTGAATGCCGCCGGTCCAAGGTTCGAGCTGGGCGTTGCTCTGGAAGACGCGCCAATCCTCCGGGTTCTCGAAGATGTAGATGTGCGATTTAGCCGTCTCAGCCGGAAGAGCGGCGCGCCCGAGCTCTTTGAGGGTCACCCGAAAGTGAAACTCGGCTTCCACCGAGATCGGGGTGGCCACATAACTGTGCACAAAATGATAAATGAAATGATCGGTCTCGCCATGTTTCCAATCCTCCGCATGAATCGCGAGCGCTTTCGCCGCGAGCGGATTAGCATCCTGAGCGCTAACCTCCGATAGACTGAGCTCCGGGAGAGCGCCCAGGCTCGGGCTCGACGATTCTTCCCCAGAGGCCGCGGCGACGATAGCCATGGTGACGCCCGAGAGAAAGAGAAGGATCGCTTGCACCCAACGCTCAAGAGCGTTCTTCGCGCCAAAAGTTCTCTTGAATACGAAAAATCGACGGAAGCTCAGCGGAAACAATGTCTGGCACGCAGAAGGAAAGAGTTGACTCGGTTTGGGAAAGCTGGTTCAAATTCCACCGCCTGAGCGTGGTGATCCCGCCCATATCGGACAGGCTGGCGGCTTCCCTCGCTCCCGCATTTCAGGACAATTCACATGAAGTATCTGCACCTAATTCTTGTTTGGCTGGTCACACTCCCTTTTTCGGTCGCTGCCTTCGGTCAACAGTTCACCGACGTTAGTGCGGCGGTCGGACTTCTCCCAACGAAGCAGAAATCGTGGGGCAATCCGATCTGGGGCGACATCAACAATGACGGTTATTTGGATCTAATCGTTCCCACTCATGGGCTTTCCGGCTCGGGGGGTCCGTTTGTTTATCTTAATACCAATGGCCAATCCTTCCGAGATATCCGCGCGACTTGTGGGATCGTCAAAGCTCCTTCGCTCGATGACGGCGATTGGCATGGCTATGCCTTCGGCGATTACGATCAGGATGGGAAGCTCGACGTTTACATCGCCGAAGGCGCGAAGGGGCAGCAAGGCGGGACGACCAAGCGCGATTTATTATTCCGCGGCCACGGCGACGGTACCTTCAGCTACGTGAGCGATACCGCGGGGCCCGAAACCTCGATGAATCGGGGACGCGCCCCCTTTTGGGTCGACTACAACAACGACGGTCAGCTCGATCTCTTCGTTAAGAATCATCTTGGCTATAACGTCCTCTACAAAGGGCAGAGCAGCGGTCCTTTGACGGCGACGAGTGATGCTGGTGGACTGGCCCAGGCCACAACAGAGGGTATTGGGAGCATCGTGTCCTTCGCCGATTACGATAACGATGGGTACATGGATGTAATCATGACCGGTGATGGAAATGCGCAGGAGCTGGATCGCAACCTGGGTAATGGCACTTTTGCCAATGTCACTGCGAGCGCCGGTCTCACCTCCGAGATTCACGGAAAAGGTGTGGCTTGGGGAGACTATAACAATGACGGATTTCTCGACTTGTTTATCGCCCGCGGTCAACTCAATCGTCCGGGCCACGGGACATCTCTCTATCGGAACAATGGGAATGGCACCTTCACCAATGTCACTATCGCGGCCGGGCTGGATAGAGTCGCGACCTGCTGGACCGGAATCTGGGGCGATTACGATAACGACGGTTTCCTCGATCTCTTTGTCACTACTTCAGGATCCGCGGGCGATGGAGCCGATAACGCTAATTTCCTCTTCCATAACAATGGCGACGGGACCTTCACCAATCAGGCGGCCGCGAACGGCGTGGATATGGAAGACGGGGTCGCCCTACATAAAGGGGCCGCCTGGGCCGACTATAATAACGACGGCTTTCTCGATCTCCTGGTCAAGGATGGCGTAGGCAATGAGACGGATAGCGGTCCCGCTGCGAAAGGGCTTCATTTTCTCTTCAAGAATAACGGCAATAGCAATCACTTTCTTAAAGTGAATCTCCAAGGCGTCCAATCGAACCTCCACGGCCTGGGCGCGGCCCTGAAAGTGACTTCAGCCAACGGCATGAGCTATCGGCAAAACAATGGAGGAGGCGGCGGTGAGAATGCCTCTCAGGGAAGCGAGCCGCTCCATTTTGGCCTGGGACAGGCGACTGCTGCGACGCTGGTCGTCAAATGGCCCAGCGGAGTGGTCGATACGCTTTCCGATCTCGCGGCCGATTCCAGCATCACCGTTGTCGAGGGTTCCACCACCGCACAGCCAGAACCTCCTCTGATCACGAAACAGCCAGGAAACCATAGCGTCACCGTCGGCCAGCGAGCCCATTTCGCGGTCACTGCCACCGGTGATTCTCCTCTGACCTATCAGTGGAAGAAAGACGGAGACGCGATCGCGGGCGCGCGAGATGCCAAATACTCGGCGCCCCCTGCTGCCCTGGAAGATAATGGCTCCTTCTTCAGTGTCGTTATATCCAATCCCGGTGGCGAGACGACGAGCCGAAAGGCGAAGCTCTCGGTCACGCAGGGTACCGAATGACCTCGTTACCAATACGATTTGACTGCAAATTTTTCTTTCTAATTATGAGCCTGCACTCTCTGCGCCCATCTCGGACACGAATTGGCGGCGCCCGCTGCTCGAGCGTCCTGCTTATTTCGTTTGAGCGACTTCATTACGTCGTTGGAGTGGTTCTCCTCGCCTTGGCGCTGTCCGCCACCTCCAAAGGCCAGCAGTTCGAAGATGTGTCTGCTTCTGCCGGCCTCGTCAATCTAAGAACGCGGTGCTGGGGCAATCCGATCTGGGGGGACATCAACAACGACGGCTTTCTCGATTTGATCGTGTCCGTTCATACCTTGAGTTACCTGGGTGGCCCCGCGACGCCTTTTGTCTATCTCAATAACGGAGACGGCAGCTTTTCCGATATTCGGAATAGTGCCGGCCTGGTGGTAGCGCATCCCGACGACAAAGATTGGCTAGGCTTCGCCCTCGGCGACTACGATGGCGATGGGAATATCGACCTGTTTGTTGCTGAGCCTCCCTACCAAAGCACGCGCCGATCCGACATCCCCACCCGCTCGATCCTTTACCAAGGGAATGGGGACGGGACCTTCCATTACACCGGCGACATCGCCGGGCTCGAGACGAGTCGGAAGTACTCCGAAGCCGGCTATTGGATCGATTACGACAACGACGGGAAGTTGGATCTTTTTGTCAAGGTTGTCTCCACCCGGGACGATCCGGGGGTTAATCTGCTCTATCGCAATAACGGCAACGGTACTTTCACTCAGGTTCCCGACGCCGCGGGCCTGGCCGACGCCAATCATGGGAATGTGGAAGGGCTAACCGTTTCCTTCGCGGACTACGATAATGACGGCGACATGGATGTCGTCATCGGAGGGAATGGCAGTTCCGAGGCTTTGTACCGGAATGACGGTGGCAGCTTCGTGGATGTCACGACGGCGGCGAAGTTAAAGCCGAAGAGCAATGCGAACGGACTGGCTTGGGGGGACTACGATAACGATGGCCTCCTCGATCTCTATGTCTCGAGGGGTGATCCTCGGGGTCGCGGAAAATTAAATAATACTCTCTACCATAACCAGGGCAACGGCACCTTTAAAGACATGACCGTGGCCGCCGGAGTCAATGATAACACGAACACGTGGACGGCCGTCTGGGGGGATTACGATAACGACGGTTACCTGGACCTTTTTGTGGCGCGCCCCGGGAGCGTAGTCTTGGGCGTGGGTAATGCCAACCTTCTCTACCACAATAACGGCGACGGCACATTTACCGATCGCGCCGCGGCCGCAGGTGTGGCTTTGCAGACCGATCAAAAGACTCAGGCTCACAAGTTAGCGGCTTGGGGCGATTACAATAACGATGGCTTCCTCGATCTCGTGCTCCAGGATGGCGTCGCTCCCACTAAATACACCGGTAATGACGGCGCCACCGGGATTCATTACCTCTTCAAGAACCGAGGGAATGAAAATCATTTCATCAAGGTGAACTTGAGGGGAGTGCAGTCCAATCGCAATGGGATTGGCGCTCAGGTCACGGTGACCTATCCAGGAGGGACGGCCTTTCGTGAGAACGACGGGGGCGGCGGGGGCGAATACGCCTCGCAGGGAAGCGGACCGCTCCATTTTGGAATCGGTGCGGCGGCTTCGGTTTCGATCGAAGTCAGATGGCCAAGCGGTGTGGTAGACAGTCTCACTGGAATCGCCGCCGATTCGTCCATCACGGTGGCGGAAGGTTCGAGCCCGCGCTGAGCTTCGCTTGCGCTCCTCTAACCCTTCGTTCTTTACAAGGACGGCAGCAGGCGCAGGCCGGCTGGCGCTTGGGGAGGAGCGGTGACGGAATTGCTCGCGCCCAAAAGGGCCTGATGAGCATAACTGATTTCGTCAGGAAGATTGAGCACGTCCTGCTGGTAGATCTCGATGAATTTCATCCCGTAGCCGACTCCCAATGCAATGCTCTTATGCAAAATGCTTCCAGCATTATCTGCCATTCCCCTGTTATTGCGGAAGGTGCTATCCCCATAACTTGCGTCAAGCATCTGACCGCCCACTGCGGGCTGACTGTCCCAAAGGATTTGGAAGACCGTATTCCGCCCGGGCGCGGGCGGGCTGAAAGCGGCGAGGCTGTTTTTCTGCACGATCAATCGCCCCGACCATTTGAGGCGTGCGGCGCTCACCGCGTTCCGGGCCACGTAATCCGGATCGGGATCGAGTCGGCCATCCCTTCCTCCGCTCCCATTCGGCGCCACCGCCAGGGTCACGAACTGATCAGGGAAGGCGGTCATGGTCGCGTCAATGATCTGCCTTCCGGCATCGAGCATTTTCTCGGAGGTATATCCCAGGTCCCTCCAAGCCGCCACATCCGCGGGCGTGTGCGGCACACTCCAGTCTTCGCTATTCGCATTCGCGAAGCTCGCCCAGACGATTTTGAGCGCGGGATTGCCGGCAAAATGCGCGCCCAAAGCCTGGATCAGGGCGATCTTTTCGCGGAGAAAAGTCGGGTCCCAAAATACCGGGACGGAGGTTCTCGCGCCATTATGCTCGAAGGTAAAGAAAACGCCGCCCGCGGCCGCGACCGTACCCGTAACCCAAGCGGGCTTATTCGCCTGCGTATTGATGCGGAGAAATATCTGTTTACCAGCGGCCGTAGCGCGCGCCATCTCCTCATCGAGAAAGCTCCAATCGTAAACTCCCGCGGACGGCTCCAGATCTTTCCAATCCTGGCGAATGCTGATCCCATCGATCGAGGGGTTGGCCAGAACCTGCTCCCTGCACCTGACGCCGGCTGGGTTAAGACAAAAAACCCCCCGGGGAATCTCCGCCAAAGCTGAATGACCGACAAGAAGGCCACCGGCCAGAAGCCGTAAGAGGAAAGCCGACCTCTTAAAGCGCCTGGCCGCGCAACGGGATTGATCGAGATCCATTCTCTTAATCCAGCTTTTTCGATGCCAAAAGGCTTCGGGATTCCATAATTCTCTCTCACGAAAGTTTGGATGTGCGGTCCGAGGCAGAGGGAAAGCGGCATGCGATCTGCTATTTTTCCCATAGATATTATACGAATTGCCCGAGGGAAACTATGTCCTTGAAAAACATCATCAGCCTTGGAGGATTGCTTGGCAGCGTGGCCCTCGCCACCATCGCTCCCGCCAAGCCGATACCCGCCGGCATCTTCCGACTTTTCAGTGCCGCCGTCGCCAAACCAGAAAACAACCCGGCATGGACCAATCCCAATATTCGCGGAATGCGGCTCAGGCCGGCATGGAATAATATCGAAAGGGCACCACGTGTCTTCGATTGGGAATCGATCGACCGTGTCGTTGCGCTCGGCGCTGGCAACTCGAAGGCCATCGGCCTTTCCGTAGGCGCGGGAATATTCACTCCCGCTTGGGTCTACGATGCAGGCGCCCCCAAGTATCAGTTACAGGATAACTCCGGTCTCTCGATGCCGATTCCCTGGAATCACAGCTTCGTCACCCAATGGTCGGCTTTTGTCCGCGCCCTGGGACAACGCTACGACGGAAATCCCGCGCTTGGGTATGTCGTCATTTCCGGCTTGGGACAAAACGTCGAAACTTACGTCGCCCAGAACGCCGCCGATGAAGCGGACCTCATTGCCCTAGGGGGGCCAGGCTCCTGGGAAATTGCGGCCAAAGAAATTATCGCCGTTTACGCCGAGGCTTTTCCCACCACTCCCTTTTTTATTACCGCAGCTAAGCCTTTCAAGAACGCAGCGGGATTAGCGGCACTGCGAAACGTGATTCAATGGGGCGCAGCCACCTATCCGGGGAGGTTTGGGATCATGAATGCCTCCCTCAACGCCGCCTCGAGCACAATCTATTATCCTAACGCTGCCATTTCTGCCTACCGAGCCAGTCAGCCAGTAGGAATTCAAATGCTCTGTTCGGCTTTACTCGACCCGGCTCGTCTGGCGGGCACCCTGGAGCAGGCTCTCTCCCGGGGGGTCGCGTTGGGCGCACACTTCGTGGAGGTTTATCAATCCGACGGCGACAACCCCGACAATCAAAATCTCCTGGCCAGCACGAACGCAGAATTATCCTCCAGCCTGCCCATTCAGCCACCGAAAAATCTTCACCTCTCGCAACAATAATGCGGGCTGAATCTCGGCACTCTAAATAATCCACCGCCGGGCTCGGCCCCCTTGTAAAAGAACGCCCCGAACTGCCGACGCTGGCAAATATTCATTGACATTAGGCGCGGGTCCGAGTGGCATGATTCTCTCAAGGGCTATCCTGCCCTTGACCAAAATCCTATCCTTATGACCTACCCGCTTTGGCTCCGTTACAGAAGCTTCATCATCATCGTCGCGCTTTGCTCGTTCCTCATTCCCGCCTGGGCGTCGGCCCAATTTGTCGACGTCTCCGCCCAGGTCGGTTTATCCACCGAAGAGAAGAAAACCTGGGGTAACCCGATCTGGGGCGATATGAACAACGATGGGTTCCTCGACCTCATCGTCCCCACCCACGGACTGGCCTTGTCGAAAGGCCCTTTCGTTTACCTGAACGAGCAGGGGACTCACTTCGCAGATATCCGCGAGACTGCAAACCTCAAGAAAGCGCCCAGCTTCGACACGCGCGACTGGCATGGCTATTCCTTCGCCGATTACGATGGCGACGGTAAACTCGATATTTATATCGCTGAAGGAGCCAAAGGTCACGCCGGCGGAACGGAGAAGCGTGACCTCCTTTTTCACGGCAACGGTGATGGCACTTTCGTCAACGTGAGTGAAGCGGCCGGCATTCAAGTGAGCAATCACCGTGGGCGCATTGGCACCTGGTTCGATTACAACAACGACGGCTTCCTCGATTTGTTCGTGAAAAATTACAGCGGCGCCAACGATCTCTACAAGAACAACGGGAATGGCACCTTTAGCGCCGTGCCCAACGCCGCCGGCCTGGCCGATGCTACCGCGGGCGTCGACTTCGGAGGCATCGTTGCCATCGCCGACTACGATAACGATGGCTTCATGGATCTGGCCATTTCGGGAGAAGGCAATGCCCAAGCCCTTTACCGGAATAGGGGGGACGGTACCTTTAGCGACGTCACCACCGCAGCCGGGCTCATCCATATGAACAAAGGTAAGGGACTCGCGTGGGGTGACTATAACAACGATCGCTTGCTCGATCTCTTCGTCGCGCGCTACGAGCAGGACAACGGCGAATTCGGCGGCTCTCTTTACCGCAACAATGGCGACGGCACTTTCACCGATGTGACGGTCGCCGCGGGCGTAAAATTGGCGGGCAATAATTGGGCCGCCCTTTGGGGAGACTACGATAATGACGGCTACCTCGACCTGTTTCTGACCAACAGCGGAGATAACGCCGATGGACCTGGCAATGCCAACCGGCTTTTCCATAATAATCGAGACGGGACTTTCACCAACGTCGCCGCGGCCCAAGGAGTCGAGTTACAAGATAACGTGAGCCTGCATAGGGCTGCGGCCTGGGCCGATTATGATAACGATGGCTTCCTCGACTTGATCATTAAGGACGGGATCGGCAGCGAGGATGATAATGGCGCCGAATCCACCGGTCCGCATCGACTCTTCCGCAACACCCCCAACGGTAACCATTTTATCAAGATCAAGCTGGTCGGGGTGCGTTCGAACAAACAGGGCATCGGCGCACGGGTCACCGTGCGAACTCCCAATGGAATCATCGCCTTCCGCGAAAACACGGGCGATGGGGGAGGCAATCTCTATTCACAGGGGAGCCAGCCGTTGCACTTTGGCATCGGCACAGCCGGTAAAGCGGCTAAGGTCACGATTGCCTGGCCGGGCGGAACGGTCGATTCCCTATCCAACGTCCCGGCCAACTCAAGCATTACGGTGGTTGAAAGCGGTGTGCCGAATCCCACTCCCACGCCTAGTCCGACTCCCACCCCCACGCCAGCTCCACCTACGATCACAAAGCAGCCGGCTAACCGTCATGTCGCCGAAGGAGAGTCAGCCAGATTCGCCGTCACGGCGACGGGCGCCCCACCCGTTGCCTATCAATGGAAACGGAACGGAGCGGATATCGCTGGAGCTACCTCCAACATTTACAATACTCCGCCTGCGGCTCCGGCCGATGACGGAACGCTGTTTGCCGTAGTGGTGAGCAATCCCGGCGGCAATACCACCAGTAAAAGCGTTCATCTCTGGGTCCAGGCGGGGGCATCCCGCTAGAGTCGGTCATGCGCTGCGGAACCGGGACCGTGAGTCGTACCTGCCTGCAGGCGAGGGTCTCAGCGGGAAGAAACCCACGCCACGATCCTGGAGAGGACGGAGCTCCGTCCTCCAGGCGTGGCGCGGCCGAGCAAGAGCAAGGTGCAAGTCGGCTCTCGCTGGCAGACTCTCGCGACCCGTCGCTCGGAGTAAAACCTCCAAATACTTATTGACATTCTCTCCCAATTCGAGTGTCCTGGAGATTAGTCTTGGGGGTCGACCAGATCGTCGCCTCCTAAGGTTCTCTCAGGAACTCCTTTCAGGTTCTACGTTTTTATGAAAACATCCTTCCGCACGGGTAGGCCAGTCTCTCTGATGACCGTGGCCATCTTCTCACTCCTCCTCACCTCTCGGGCTTCGGCTCAATTCGTCGAGGTCTCGACTCAGGTCGGTTTGTCACAGGAGGAAAAGAAAAGTTGGGGCAGCCCGATCTGGGGTGACATGAATAACGACGGCTTCCTCGATTTGATCGTCCCCACGCACGGTCTGGCTTCGTCGGGAGGGCCTTTGGTTTACCTCAACAACGCCGGCACCAATTTCACCGACATCCGGTCCACCTGCAATATTGGGGCCGCTCCTTCCTTCGATACCAAGGACTGGCACGGCTATGCCTTCGGGGATTACGACGGGGACGGGAATCTGGACCTTTACATTAGCGAGGGCGCGAAGGGCCAGCAGGGCGGGACGACCAAGCGCGACCTCCTCTTCCGCGGAAACGGTGATGGCACCTTCACCAACGTCAGTGAAGCAGCCGGCATCCAAGTGACCACTCACCGCGGGCGCATCGGCGCCTGGTTTGATTATAACAACGACGGTTATCTCGATTTGTTCGTGAAAAATTACGCGGATGAGAACGATCTCTATCAAAATAACGGGAATGGCACCTTTTCCGTTGTGCCCAATGCCGCCGGGCTCGCTCAGGCCACCGATGGCATCGGCTTCGGAGGCATCATCGCGGTGGCCGACTACGATAATGATGGCTTCATGGATATCGCTATCTCCGGCGACGGCAATGCCCATGCTTTATACCGGAACCTGGGGAATGGAACCTATAGCGATGTCACTTCCGCAGCGGGTATTTCTGCGACCAACAAAGGCAAAGGTCTGGCCTGGGGCGATTACAACAATGATGGTCTGCTCGACTTATTCGTCGCGCGCTACCAGCAAAATAACGGCACCTACGGCGGGGCACTTTACCGTAATAACGGAAATGGCACGTTCACCGATGTCGCCGCCGAGGCGGGGGTGAAGCTGCCGGGTAATAACTGGGCCGGGGTCTGGGGCGACTACGACAATGACGGCTACCTTGACTTGTTCTTGACCAACAGTGGCTCAACCGGCAACGGGCCCGGTAATGCAAACCGGCTTTTCCATAACAACGGCGACGGCACTTTTACGAACGTGGCCGCCGCCCAGGGGGTGGAGTTACAGGATAATGTCTCCTTGCCCAAAGGCGCCGCTTGGGCGGACTATAATAACGACGGTTTTCTTGACTTGGTGATCAAAGACGGAATTGGGAACGAGAGTGACAACGGAGACGAAGCGACCGGCATTCAGCGTCTCTTCAAGAACACTCCCAACGGGAATCACTTCATCAAAGTCAAGCTGGTCGGGGTGAGATCGAATAAACAGGGTATCGGCGCTCGCGTCACCCTCCGGACCCCCAATGGCCTCGTCGCCTTTCGCGAAAACACCGGCGACGGCGGGGGTAACCTCTACTCCCAAGGGAGTCAGCCTTTGCATTTTGGCATCGGAACCGCGGGCAAGGCGGCCAAAATCACGATCGCCTGGCCCAGTGGAACAGTGGACTCCGTTTCCAACGTCAACGCGAACTCCACCATCACCGTGGTCGAAAGTGGCGAGCCAAATCCGACTCCGTCTCCTACCGCGACCCCCATCCCGACGCCAGCTCCGCCGGTCATTACCAAGCAGCCGGCTAACCGTCACGTGACCGAAGGCGAGTCGGCCAGATTCGCTGTCACCGCGACAGGCGCTGCCCCCCTCGCCTATCAGTGGAAGAAGAATGGCGTTGAGATAACGGGAGCCACTTCCAACATCTATAACACGCCGCCGACGACCCTCTCCGACGACGGGACCACCTTCGCCGTGGTGGTGAGTAACCCTGGCGGTAACGCCACCAGCAAGAACGTGCAATTGTCGGTGGCGGCCGCACCGGCCGGTGGACCGATCTCTCCATAGCACACCATCCTCAGCCTGCACGGGAAAGGCAGCTTCCTCCGCAGGCAATTAGGGTCGGAGATTGCGCTCCCAGCTATAGGCTTGGTGGGCTTGTCATACCGGATGAAATTTCTACGGAAACTCGTTAATCGGCTGCGAAGTTGGCTCGAAGAGCGATTTCCAAATTGGACACACCGCCGCCATCGCCGCAAATGGGAACGTCACTGGGCAGACCCGGGCTATGAGCCTTTCTGGAAAACAGACCAGCCGCAAAGGGAATTGGTGGAAGCGGTTGAGTCAGGCTGGTTCCAGAAAGACAAACCGGCGATCGATGTCGGCTGTGGCAATGGAGAAGTCAGCCGCTGGTTGGCGAGGCAGGGCTTTCATGCCCTCGGTCTCGACTACAGCTCCGCCGCGATTGAAAACTGTCGAAAACTCTCCGCTGATCTGGGAGGGTTGTTGAAATTCGAACTGGCCGATCTTTGTGCGCCCGATCTTAGCGTGCCCCCAGCGGGCAATTTGATTGATCGCGGCTGCTTTCACCGCATCCCTGACAATTTTCGCGCGACCTTCGCGCGCAACATCGCCGGAGCCACCCTGCCCGGCGGTCACTTCCTCTTGTTGGCCGGAACTTTCGACGATGCCCGTTTCGCAAATTATCGCGGCGCGCGCTCCGCCTCCGCCTTGCGGGAACATGTCCAATTCGTCTTCGGCGATTATTTTTACCTTGAGCGCGCGGATTCCACAGTTATCACCGCCAGCCAAGAGCAAAATCCCATGCCCGCGGTTGCCTTCTGGATGATTCGCAAGACAGAGCCATCGGTCGTCGCTCCTACTTAGCCTCGTTAGTTATCCCTACGCAATGGTCTTTTGTGAACTCTTCCGCCAGAGACGCCGCGTCGGCTGGCTCACTGTTATCGTCGTCGTAGCCACTCTCTGGAGCCCTTCGCTGGAGAATCTTCTCGGCAGACGCCAAATCGTCGACTTCTCCGATACTTCTATCTTACGAGATCTGGTCTACAAAACGATCAATGGGCAAGAGTTGAAAATTGATCTCTATCTTCCTAAAAACGACATCGATCGACCCCCCATCATTCTCTGCATCCATGGGGGCGGCTGGAGCAAGGGGAACAAGCGCCAGTGTCCGGCGGTCATGATGGTGAAAGAAGGTTACGCGGTCGCGAGTATGGAGTATCGATTGACGGGCGATGCCCCCTTCCCGGCACAGATCGAGGATTGCAAGGCGGCGGTGCGCTGGCTCCGGGCGAATGCCGTCAAATACCATTTCGACGCCGACAAGATCGGCGTTTGGGGCCATTCTTCCGGCGCCCATCTGGCCGCCCTTTTGGGCACCTCGGGAGACGTCGCAGCTTTGGAAGGTGGAGGTGATAACTTGAAATATTCCAGCCGAGTCCAGGCCGTTTGTGAGATCTCTGGTCCCGCCGATCTCCTCCGCATGTATCAGGATGTGACAAAGGAACAGAGCGGGATGGGCTCGAGAGCTAAGGCGGCTTTGGAAGCACTCCTGGGCGGCCCCGCCGATCAGAAAAAGGCGGAGGCTATCGCGGCCAGTCCCCTTCACTATGTTTCCAAAGATGATCCTCCCTTCCTTATCATTCATGGGGATGAAGACGCGACGGTCCCAGTTGATCAGAGCCGCGAATTTGCCGCCGCTCTCAAAGCAGCTGGCGTAGAGACCATGCTCGATGTCGTCGCCGGTCGCGGGCATGGGACCGGCGGACCGCGCTTCGAACCGACGATCAAGCGCTTTTTCGACCAGTATCTGCGCGGCCAGATAACCAGCCCGAAGAAGAGCTAGCCGGTGGGGCCGATCTCGCATTCAGACTGACTCATGGAAAGCGACCCACGGAGCTCAATCTGCGCCTTCGTCCTTTGCGGCGGCTTGGGGACGCGTCTCCGCGCAGTGTTGCCTGATCAGCCGAAATCCATGGCTCGAATCGATGGCGTTCCCTTTCTCGCACTCCTTTTGCGGCAGTTAAAAGCTCAGGGTCTAGATCGCGTCATTCTTGGCACCGGCTATAAGGCCGATCAGGTTGAGCAGTTTTTTGGAAACGGTCATGATCTGGAAATGCACCTTTCCTACTCGGAGGAAGATCAGCCCCTCGGGACAGGAGGCGCGGTCAGACTAGCGGCAGATCGACTTACCGATCCAGCACTTATTCTTAACGGAGATAGCTACGCCGAATGGGATCTTCCATCTATGCTCGAACTCTTCACCGAGCAGCCGGCCGACCTCGTCCTCGCGGTGCAGTCGGTCCCGGATGTGAGCCGCTACGGAAGCGTCATCCTGGAAAGCGATAACCGTATTTCCGGCTTTGTCGAAAAGGGTCAGGGCGACGGCCCCGGTCTGATCAACGCTGGCATCTACCTATTGCGTAAGGCAATCCTCGAAAAGTTACCCGAAGGTGTCCCGGTTTCACTCGAAAAAGAAGTTTTCCCTCGACTTCTCGGCCGTAGGCGGGTCTACGGCCTCCTCACTCGCGGCACCTTTATCGACATCGGGGTGCCCGAGGATCTCGAGCGAGCCCGAATCGTGCTTGCCGGGAAGAAAGACTCCTAGAGAGACCGCTCTTCGCCATCTCGACGCCTCAATCTGGAGGGCGGAGCTCCGCGGCGCCGGGGCCGCAAATTCAGAGCTTCGTGTCTCAGTGAGCCGCAGAGCCCGGACTCGCGGGAGCTCATCCCTCCAGCCTAAGACCTGTCACAGCTAGCCCAGGCAGCCTACGCTGTGCCGATTCGCTCGCTCCGGATTCGCTGGCGATCAATCTTTCCATTCGGGGTGCGCGGGAGAACCGCACAAAACTCGATTTTTTCCGGCACCATGTAGGATGGGAGCCTCTCAGCGCAGTGTCGCTTCAACTCCCCGACTTCGAGAGAATCCGTCTCCGCCACTGTCACCACGGCCTGGATCATATTACCCACCGCCTCGTCGGGAATGGCCAGGGCAACCGCTTCGTCTACGGCCGGATGAGCGACCATCACCGCCTCAATCTCGCCTAACTCAACGCGATAACCCCGGGTCTTGATCATGTCGTCTTTTCGCCCGATAAAAAGATAGTTCCCTTGCTCATCAAGGGCGACCCAATCACCGGTGCAATAGAGCTGCTCTTTCCGGCCTACGGCAAACGGATTCGGGCTAAAGGCCGCTTCCGTGTTCTCTGGCTGTCCATAGTAACCCTGCATCACGGTTGTCCCACGGACGTAAAGCAGGCCCTCCTTCCCGGGACCGCTCAGTCTCCTCCCTGCCGCGTCAATGGCGATCAGCTCCGTATTGGCGCAGGCCCGCCCGATCGGTATCGCCTTCGTCACCTCCGGAGAAAACGGCGCCACCTCATAGTAAGCGCAGACATTTGTCTCCGTCGGACCGTAGAGATTTGCGTAGCGCGGCCGAGGCAGCTTTTCCATCAAGGCTCTCAAGTGTTTCGTCGGGAACACTTCCCCCGCAAATAGAATCCACCGGAGCGCACCCAGATGGCGCTCGGCCAATTTTCCCCGGGCCTGTAGCAGAGTGAGAACCATCGGGACGGAGTACCAAACTGTGATCCCCTGCGCTTCGATGAAGTCTGCCAGTTGCAACGGATAGATCGAGAGTCTCTCCGGCACGAGGGAGATAGCCGCCCCGGCTTTAATGGCGACAAAAATATCGAAGATCGACAGATCGAAGTTAAGCGGAGCGTGATTGGAGAGCCGATCTTGCGGACCGATCGCGAAAGTAGATGCCGCCCAGTTAACGAAAGTAAGACCATTAAGATGAGAAAGCATCACGCCCTTGGGCTGGCCGGTCGAGCCAGAGGTAAACAGGATGTAGGCCAGATCGTTGCCAATTGTCGGGACTGCGAAGGGATCGGGCGAATAAGCATCCAAGCGCTCAAAGAATGGTCGCTCTGGACTCCCGTCGGCATCTTCCACAAGTAGGATGCGAGTCTCAGGGCACGTCTCGGCCAAGCTCGCCTGCCATCCGCCCTGAAGCGAGGCGTTCGTCATTAAAACGCGGAATTTACATTGCGCCGCTATCTCCACGACCCGGAGCGCCGGGGCGCCGACATCGATCGGGACATAGCAGGCGCCCGCTTTTAAGATACCGAAGAGGCAGACGATGACTGCGGGAGACTTCCGCAGATAAATCCCAACTCGATCGCCTGACGCAACTCCTAGTTCGACAAAGAGGCGAGCCAGCTGATTACTACGGGACTCGAGCTCTCCATAGGTCATCGCCTGGTCGAGGAGACGGACCGCTTCCGCCTCTGGTCGACGGGCCGCGCTCTCGCTCAGAAGCTGATGTAAAAGATAGCTCATAAGGCAGTCACCTATTTGGGTCGGGCACGGACCTTCTCTCCGGCCAATTCAGTCTCTGGGCCGCAGATCTGAGATCCCTCACCTCCTTCCCGTTTGAGGTCCTTGGATTGTGCAAATTCATCATACATTTCTGGCCTAGGGAGGTCAATACGCACTGGAAGAACGTCCAATCTCATTCGTCACGCTTGACAATTCTGCCTAAATGTCCCAAAACTTGATGACGAAGTTAGGAGCGAAGGCGCCCGGGATGGCCGAGGCAAAGGGATGCTGTAGCTGTATCTCCCCTAGCGATCGCACGATTTCAGAATGAAAACAGAGGACGTTATTATCATAGGAGGTGGTCCCGCGGGATCGGCCACTGCGCTCCACCTTCTGAAAGCTGGAATCCGGCCATTAATCGTCGAGCGGCAGACTTTTCCGCGATATCACATCGGCGAATCCCTCAGCGGTGAGTGTCGCAACGCGATCCGTGGCCTCGGCCTCGAATCCGAGATGTTGGCGCAGGGCTATCCAGTTAAGCACGGGGTGAATGTTTTCAATCCGAAGGGGGTCCCTTTTTGGGTAGAAGTGAAACGGCGCTGCCCGGACACCCATGCACTTATTCCCACGGCCACTTGGTCCGTAGCCCGCAGCAGCTTCGACCATATCCTGCTCAAAGCGGCTTGCGAGAGAGGGGCAGAATACAAAGTCTGTGAGGCCGTCGCTCCCGTTTGGCAGGATGATGCTGTGACGGGGCTGCAGGTCCGGACCGACGATGGAGCACTGGAAAATCTTCCTTGTAAGGTGCTGGTCGATTGCTCGGGACAAGCAACCTTTCTGGCCAACCGGGGTTTCACCGGACCGAAGATTAAGGGCAGCTACGCCAACCAGATCGCGATCTATTCACAACTGGACGACGTCGTCCGCGACTCTGGCTCGACTCCTGCTACCGTCCCCGGGAACACGCTCATTTTTTACAAAGAGAAGAATCACTGGGCTTGGATGATTCCGACCAGCGACACCGAAACGAGTCTAGGAGTCGTCGTCCCGGCAGCTTACTTCAAAGAGACCGGATTAGATAAGACAGCATTCCTTCGCTCTGAGTTACTCAGCCTCAACCCGAACCTTGCGCAACGAATCAAGCATACCGATTTCCTGGGAGAGGTTCGCACGAGCACGAGCTATAGTTACTCCACCGCTTCTTACACAGGTAAGGGCTTTCTCTGCGTGGGCGACGCTCATCAGTTCACCGATCCGATTTTTTCCTTCGGTGTTTTTCTTTCACTGAAAGAAGCGGAGTTTGCTGCGCAGGCGATTCTCGATTGTCTCGGCGGGAAGAACGCCCACTCTGAATCTCCTTTTGCTGCCTACGAAGCGCTCAATCACCAGGGACAAGATGCCGTGCGGGATTTGATCGACTGTTTCTGGGAATACCCGCTGGTCTTCACCCGCATGGCCAGCGGCCCTCGCCAGGATGACATTACCGACCTTTTCGCCGGGCGCTTGTACGGAGAAATCGTGGAGAACAACGAATCCCGCGCGGCCATGCGGCGACTCATGGCGCCTCATCGCGTCTCGCGGCAGTCCTCTGCGCGACGGGTCGACGCTACGAGCCCTACCGAGGCCGGGACGTCAATTGCTCCGCGGAGCGTGGGGATGGACGCTTCCGGCAGGTGATTTCATCCTTTTACGACGCTTCTTTCCGCGGAAGCGAAAGTATCCACTCTCCATGCTATCTCTAGTCGACCGAGCTCCCACTGTCCCACCTCGCCAAGTTGGACATGAAGCCCTGATTTTTCTGCACATCCCGAAAACGGCCGGCACCACGCTGAATCGCATTATCGAATGGCAGTACGATCCGCGGAGCATTTTTACGATCGATCCTCACCGCTTCCGCGCCACCGTAGAGCGTCTGCAGACTCTCCCGGAGCAGCGCCGTCGTCGTCTGCGCGTCGTGCGCGGGCATCTCCTCTACGGCATTCACAAATTCCTGCCGCAAGGGGCTACTTATATCACCATGTTGCGCGAGCCCGTCGCCCGCATTCTTTCCTCCTATTTTTTCATCCTGCGCCGTCCCCTTCATCCCCTCCATCGTAAGCTAACGACTAAAGGCGTCGGCATTGAGGATTTTCTCCGCCTCACAGCGCCGCGCCAAAACCTGCAAAGCAAAGTCCTGGCCGGCCTTCCCTACGACGCCCCTTGCGATGAGCGCGTCCTGGATACGGCGAAGGCAAACCTGGAGCGCTCGTTCCGGGTCGTCGGTCTGAGCGAACGTTTCCACGAAAGCCTCATCCTTATCGCAGCCTCCTTTGGCTGGGAGATTCCGTACTATGAGAATCGCAAGGTGACCAAGGATCGCTCTGCGGTTGAGCCCCATGTTCTGGAAATGATTCGAGAACGTAATCAGCTGGACCTCGCACTCTACGAATTCGGCAAAGATCGCTTCGCCACCGACCTGCGCGCGAAGGAAGAGCTGATCAAGCAGAAGACAGCGGCGCTGGCCTCCACCCCGAGGCCAAATCAAGTGCAGAGACTATTGCACACGACTGTGAGCACGGGCCGTTTTCTCGTGAGCAAGGTGACTTCCGCGTTATGAACCTGCCCGCCGGAATTCTGCACTGCCTTATCCTGGTCTCGGTCGTCCTTACGCCCGAACCGGTTCATGGAGAGCCGCCTCCGCGGACTGGTTTGTGGGCATTACAAAAAGTTCCCGAAGATTCCCGTGCCCTGGAGACTTTTTCGCGAAAGATTCGGGCCAACTCCCAGATCAGCGGCGTCTGCCTTCACGTCGCCTGGGAGAGTATCGAAGTAGAGCCAAACAAACCGGATTTTAAAGCGCTCGATAGGACCGTTGCCGTGCTGCGCGAGCTCGGAATGAAATATCAACTCTGCTTGAAACCCGGCGCTAGTACCCCGGCTTTCGTCTTCCAAGAAGGGGCACAGCCTTTTCTCGCCCAAATCAACAATCCGCACCGTTCTAATTTTGGCGAGAGGGTCAAAATTCCGATTCCTTGGGATCCCATATACCAGCGGCAGTTCACTAGAATCATCGAAGACCTAGGCAAGCAGTACGCCAGCGACCCGCTCTGCGTGAGTGTGGTCCTAACCTGCGCGAATTTCCTCAGCGCCGAGACGCATCTTCCCAAAACCCGAACGGATCTCACAAGATGGGACGCGCTTGGTGACTACCAAAGCAAATTACTAACGGTCTACCAGAAATATACCGACGTTTGGGCGCAAGCGTTTCCGCGGCAAGAAATATCGCTTCATCTTTCTAAGGTGCTCGATCTCCCGCCGGCCTTTAACGAGCAGGTAATTGATTACGGTCTCAAGAAGTATCCCCAACGTTTTACCATTCAAAACTGCCAGCTGACCGGGCGCCGCGAAGACGTGGGCATGATGACCTATGACCTAGTCCAAAAGTACGGGGACCGAATCCACCACGGCTTTCAGAGTCTGGCCGGCCTTTCCCGCCCGAACGAACGGATGGGCTCAATCGAAATGGCTGCTCTAAACGTCGTCCACGGGCACGGCGAATATTGGGAATTGTGGACCGGAGACGGCCTCAGCCCGGAGACCTCCGCCGCGGTGAAACAGGCTTGGGACAAAGCCAAAAGCCTCGGCTACGACGGTTACAAGAAGCAATTGATCGCCGAAGGCAAGTATCGGCATTAACCGGCGACTTCTCGAGAAAGACATGAACCGATTCAACCAGAAAAGATCAGCGTGAAGATGATCGCCCCAGCAAACGGCGTCCCTCCGGAGACATCGTCCGGGACGGAGACGGTCATCTTTCTCCACGTCCCTAAGACGGCCGGCACGACGCTAAATCGGCTGATCGAGTGGGAATATCCCATTCTCCAAATGTATTCGGTCGATCCTGTGCTCTCGAAATGGTCACGGCAGCATTTGAAGAAGCTTTCCCGCCGTCGGTTGAGCCAGCTCCGGATGTTCAAGGGTCATCTCGTCTTCGGCGTGCATGAACTCTTACCGCAGCCCGCGAGCTACATCACCGTCTTGCGCGATCCCGTCGATCGAGTTCTCTCCGCCTTCTTTTTCATGCGTAACTACAAACTGCATCCTCTTTACTGGAAATTTCGCCGGGAAAACTGGACCTTGGAAGACTTTGTCGATCGGTCCTTGCGGACGAACATTCAAACCAAGATCCTGGCCGGCGCCGAATACGAGTTACCGTGCACGCCTCACATTTTCGACCAAGCCATTCAGAACATCGAGCGCCATTTTACGGTGGTCGGCCTTTCCGAGCGCTTCGAGGAGAGTCTCGCTCTGATGAAGCTGCGTTACGGCTGGAAGCTGCAATCTTACTCCAGCTTTAACGTCACCCGCTCGCGCCCCCGGAAACGCGACCTGCCCCAGGCCACTCTCGACCTGATCGCCGAGAAAAATTCTTTCGATGTTGCGCTGTACACTTACGCCTCCAAGAACTTCGAAGAAGCTATTCGGCAAAATGCTTCCGAGATCGCTCGACTGACCAGGGAGGTAGAAGACGCGCGAGCCCGCACTCAGGGGAAACTGAGCTCGCTCCTCTTCGCTTTGCGCTCGACCGGGCGGAAGGCCCTGAGTAGAGCCTACTCGGCGATTTGAGCGCTCCGCCTCGCGCTACGCTCGTTTCCGATCTCGCTCCGTCCCTCGATCAGGTAGACCTTGGCGCGGTAGCTTTCGAAGACCGTTCGGGCGTTTTTGTCGAGATAGTCCAGGACGCCCGGACTGCTAAACTTCTCAAACGATGCGAAGGGCGCAAAGACCACCCAGGTGCGCGGCGCCCGACTGGTCACTTCTTCGAGCTCCCGCAAGCTCCTCACCACGGGGAGACCGTCAAACTTATCCACAAATCTCGGCTCGGGCAGCAGCTGGTTGTACGGAACTTTGGAGGCCAGGAGGGTGTTGAGAAAATAGTCTCCCGAGATCCCTGCATAATATGCGTAGACGTGAGGGATACCGGGAAAGACGACGTCGCCCGGGCGAAGATGGTCTTTGACATACCGATCGGCCGCGCGGTAATCGTAGCGATAAGTGTTCATACGCGTCATGAGACCGGGCGTATTACCCGTCCGCGAGAGTTCATACTCCTTGAGCAACCACTCGTTACTTTGGACAAATAGAAGGAGGAGCAACGCGATACTGGAGGCATGGGCACAGACCCGCGCGATCGGAGAGTCGCCTTCCTGACGCGCCAGGCGCACGACCCAATCGTAAAGAATGAAGGCGGTGGCGACTCCTGATAAGACCAGCAAAGGTTGAAAATAATAACAATATCGAGGAGAGAGCGCGGCGAGGAAATTAGTATGGAAAATCCATAAACTCACGAGAATCGAGAAGAGATAGCGGAAGCCGCGGTGCGACCACGACAAAGGAAGCCCGATCAAGGCAAGCAGAGTAAAGAAGACGTGATTCTCAGAAAGCCAGAGCTTGTCGATATAAAAGAGGGGCTGATAGGAGGGACTAAGAAAAAACAAAGAGGGACCGGTCAGGTTGGAAAGGCCCGATCCAACCTGGAGATAAGGTGAGCCCGCTAAATTGCGTGAACAAAACTGAGCGATCACCACCGCACCGACAAAGAAGAGGCAGCGGTAAAGATGCAACTCACGCAGCCACCACCATTCTCCCCATTGCATAATCATCAATCCAAGAAAGAGCGCCGGGAGAAGAAAGGCGCTTCCCTCCCAAGAGAGATAGGTAAAACAAAAACTGACCAGGGCCGCCGTCAGAAAGCGGGGACGCAGCACGCCGAGGCGGACGGCTTCATAAAAGAGCCAGATGGTCAGCAGGGACATGAATTGGCACTGCTGCAGATAGAACGCGTTTTGGGCCCATCGGATATTGAGCGGAAGGCAGGCGTAGACGGCGGCTGCGACCAAACCGGTGCGCCAGTTAAAGAGGCGACGTCCGAGCAGAGCGAGGAGCCCGATGGAGAGGGTGCCCATGATGCAGGCCGGCATCCGCATGGTCCATTCCGTATAGCCAAAGAGGCCCGCCAGGGCCAGAGGGTATGGAACGGCCTCGTAGGTTGTGATCCAACGCACGTCCCCTGCATAGGTGCCGTAGGGAATACCCAGGGTATAGATACCTTTGGATTTCGTGACCACTCCCATCTCGTCATGATCGAACGACATGTAGCCCAGGTTATGAAAGCGAAGCGCTAGGCCCAGGGCCATGATCATGATCAGCAAAAGGTAGGGCGCCCAGGTTCCGAAGGGCGGGGGGGCCCAATCTTCCGCCCTGCTTCTGGCCTGCGCGCCCCAACGATCGACCGGGAAGAGATGAAAGAGTCGAACCCCGAGGAGGCCAATAGTTGCCGCGACAATCCACTGCGGGGCAAAGGACCATGAATCTGGAAAGCGGAGGTCATAGTTAGGGAGAAGGAGAAAGACTAAAGCCACCGTGATAGGCGTTTGAAAGAGGGCGTCCCGCACGAGCGTGTGACGGAACAGCTCGCCGCGCCTCCGCGCCGCCAAGGCGGAAAAAAACAACCAAAAGGCCATGACTGCGGCCGCCGTCAGAGCGATCACTACACACGACTTCCCGACGGTGGCGAATCCGAGGCGGTCGAGCGGCCGACCCGGATCTTGAGGAAGATACCCCCACGGGGCCGACCCAAAGCCACCAACTTCGACCGCAGGTTGTTTCGCCGTCCGTCGACCACCGACGCGATCAGTGACCCGCCAACTGGAACTACTTTCGAACTGCCGGACGCCGTCGAGGCTAACGAGAAAGCCAGTCACAAAAAGACTGGCCGGGCGGTTGTTTGCCCGAACAGTGGCCACGATCGAATTCTCCCCTTTCTTTATCCAATAACTAATGTCGTAAGCCCTTAGGGTTTCTTTGGCATAGAAAGCTTCCAGACTTTTCGCCTGGCGCGTCGTTGCCTGCCTTTCGACCTGACGGCGTGATTGATGGTTGTCGTCTTCCGTCGATTCCTCTTCCGGAAGAGCGGGCAGACGGACTGTCCGGGCGCTAAATTCCGAGCTGGTCGTGATGAGATGCCCATTGATCACGAGATCGAGATCCCCTGAACTAGCGGCCTGGATCCACGTTTCTTGACCAGACCGGCTCGCTCGGACGGAGGTAGAGAACGTGGCCTCCTCCCGAGCATTGCCCGATAAAAGCCAGGACCCGGTCGGCGGAAGCTGCAGAACCAGAGGGTCCAGATCCACCCAGCCGAGATGCACCTTTCCCGGCGGGAGCGCGGTGCGGATCGCTCGAGGCCACAATTCATCCTGGACCAGAGGAGAAGTCCAGGGTTCGGAACCTTGGACGATACCGGTCTCGGTCGCTACCCGCCATTGTCCGTCTGAAACCAAGGGAATGGCTCTGTCCCCGGGTTGTTTGATCAGACCCCGGACCAGAAGTTGAGCGGAGCCGGGAAAGGAGGTCCGGGAGATAGACACGGCGATCACATTGGTGCCGACGCGCAGCCTTTTCTTGATATCGTAAATCCCGGCGACCCGCGTTTTGACAGAGTCTTTCGTTCCGACGGTGTGGCCGTTGATCAGCACTTTGAAATTATCGGTCGCCGCTACTTCGAGCCAAGCCTGCTCTGGAGCTGTTTCCAGGAAAAGCTTCTTCCGAAAGTAGCCGATGGGACTCGGTTCGGCGGTCTCGATCCATTGAGCATCGCCAAAGTCCAACTGATACTGGCGAGGTTGTGGAACGAAGTAGGTCTCCAAGACATAGTAACCCAGGAGCAATCCACAGGCGAGGACCAAGGCGAGGGCAGCTCCCGTCGCGCCTGACTGGCGGCGCCACCGAAGAGAGGATGCGAGCCGGTCCCTCATGCTATTCTCCAGTGAGTCCGGTCAAAGCCCAATAATTTTCCGCCGGATCAGCCGCCAGCGAAAGACTGTAGTATCTCCGGGCCTCCGTATCACGACCTAGCTTGGCGTACGCATCCCCGCCCAAAGAATAGGCGTCGCCCAGGAGAGAGCTATGGTCGCGCACAATCTTACGAAGCTGGTCCACGATTTGGACCGCAGCCTGGTAGCTTCCAATATCGAAGTAGCCCCGAGCGAGATAGGGCAACACATAGACCTGCATCGGATCTTCCGCCAAAGCCTGTTGCCAGTGGTGAACCGCGCTGCCCGCCCCGCCAGCTTGATAAAGGGCGAGCCCGAAGGCGACCTGGATACCGGCCGTCTCCCGACGGGCGGCCCGGCCGAGAGCGCCGCCCGCTTTGGCGGCGTTGCCCAGCTCAAAAATGGCGGGCTCATACTGCTTCTCATCCTTCAACTGCAGCGCGCGATTGATCGCACGTTCGGGCGATTGCCCGGCCTCGTCCGCCAAGCGCTGGAGCTCACCGATGGTCCCGTAAAGGTAAACATCTTGACGGTGCCAGGCGTCCCAGCGCATCGCTTTGCGAAAGTCCGCGATCGCCGCGTCGTTGCGACCTTCGGCTTTAGCGAGCGACGCCCGAGTAAAGTAATGCTGCCCGAGAATCGCGGGCGTCAAAACAATCCCCAGCGCAGCGCCCGGCAAACCAAGAAGCGCCAGCACCATAAGAGTGCTTTGGCCGCGCATGCGGGTCGCGGCATACCCTCCCAAGAGAAGCGCTCCGAGACCGAAGCCATACCATCCTGGCCCGAGAAACAACGTTGCCGCGGAAAATCTGCCCCAGCCGCTATCAAGCGAGAAATGTTTCGGTATATCTTCGGGGGCCCCGTAGTTCTGCGGCAGATAGCGTCGGGTAAACGTCTTAATGAGTGGCATCACCGTCGTCTCTTCGGTCAATCGGTCCAGGAGAGCCGGTTGCTCGAAGGCGATGTGCGCGGGGACCAGCACAAAAACTGTGAGAAGGACGGCGGCGGCCGCTCCCATGAAGGCGACGGAGACGCGGAAGAAAAGGAGTCCAGCCAACAAAACAAGCAGTCCAAAAAAGCCGAACGAAAACGGCGTCAGATGCGGAATCAATCCGACCTCGCCCCAAAAAGGCATCTGTAAGCCAATAAGGTTACGGCTAAACGGAAACTCCACCCACTTGAGTAGCGTAGAGCCAGCGACCAAACAGCTCCCGACGATCAGGAGCCAGTGTTCCGCCCAGATCCGTGCGCTCACTTCTCCCCATGAGACTAAGCGCTCGATTACCTTCACGTGTCGCGTTTCAATTTTTTCGACCAGGACTCGAGGAAGGGCGAGATAAAGGCGATGCCCTCGCGAGCCTGGCGGATTTCATCACAGGAAAAAGTTCGCAGCGCCAGGAGAACGACCACGTAAACCACTCCGGCGAGAGGGGCCGCGCCGATCTGCCAGGAGAGAGTCGCGTCCCTAGCCGCTAGAAGGACCAAAGCCAGGCCAACCCCCGCAGCCAAGGGCCGCCAGAAGACCCGACCCAGTGTCGGTGGATAACCGAGCTGCGCTAACTGATATATCCAGATCCCGACGATCACCGTCTCAGCGCAGACAAAGGCGATTGCGGGCCCCACGAAGCTGAGTCGTGGAATCAACACCACCAGCAGCCCGATGCGCAAAGCGGAACCGATGCAGGTGCTGACAAGAAAACGCTTTTGTTCGTCCAATGCCGCAAAAAGATACTGAAAAAGAGTGGAGAGAAAGAACGGAACCATCCCTAGCCCCAAAAGCTGCATGGCAGGAAGAGCAGGAGCGTATTTGCTGCCCAAGGCCAGATTTAAGATCGGCTTCGACCAGGCGATAAAAAAAGCGGCGATCGGGATACTGACGAGCGCAAAAAACTTCATGCTCTGTTGGTAAGCTTCGGTGAAGCGTGCGGGAGAAAGGTGAGCCGTGCGGGAATACAACGGATAAAGCGGGAGAGCGAGCGTCTGCGGGATAATGCGCAAGGCCATGCTGATTCGATAGGGTCCACTGAAAAGACCGACCGTAGTGAGGTTCGTCATCCAGGTCAGCACGAGGATGTCGAGCTGCAACGCGAGCTGCCGCAGCATCACTCCCCCACCCATGGGGAGAGCCGAGAGCAGGAGAGACTTCCAGAGAGGCACGTCTATCCGCATGGGGATGCGGGCATAGAGGCGCGAGATGGTTAGGTGATAGAAGTTCCAGAGGAGTAAATTCGAAACGAGGTGGGCGAGAACGAAACCAACCAATCCTGCATGCAGCCAAAGAGCTACCAGGATGAGACCGAGAAGCAGAACCTTTTGTAGGACGAATCCCAAGTAGTTCAATTCGTTATCTTCAAAGGCTCTCAAGACCGCGCTGTAGCCGGCACAATGAAACGTCGCCAGGGTGGCCACGCTCATGAGGAGGGCGGCGAGCTTCACGTCGGTGCTGAAGTGGAGAAAGGGAACGATCAGGGCAACGATCAGAATGATGCCTCCGGAAACGATCCAGATAAGGGAAATCGAGGCGCCTACGAGAGGTACGAAACCATCGCGATTCTTGGCAATTTCCCGGATCATCATGCGGGGCAACCCGGCGTCCGCGACGAGCTGGAAAAACATGGCAAAGGCGAGAACGAAGGAGTATTTGCCGAACTCCACCACGCTCACTTTGTGAGCGATAGTCAGGATCGTCGCGAGGTAAACGAGGCCGCCGATAAGAGAGGCGATGATCCCGAAAACGGCGTTCTTTACGATCCGCTGCGATTGCTTCATTTAGACCACTGCCAGGCGCCACCCGCGGCTTTTTGCAAAGCAGAATAAAGGACGAGCCGCCGGGTCTCCAACCCGTCGAGGTCGTCTTCGCGGGCGATAAGATGGAGTTCCTTCTCAATCGCCGTGAGGGGAGGAGTCATTCCTTGCTGTTGCTGGGATCCTATTACTTCCAGATCCCGTTCAGCCTTGGAAACCGTTTCGCGCAGGGAGAGGATATTCTGACTCAAGACATAAATCTCCTGATACGTCTTGACCACCTCAAAAGTCACGTCATCGGCCACGGACAGAAGTCGGGCCCGCTCCGCCTTGTACTTAAGGAGCTTGGCGCGCGTCGTCGCAAGCTGGGTTCCAAAATCGAAGATAGGAACGTTCACCGTCACCGAGCCGACATAGATATTGGCGCTGGCCTGATTAAAATCGCTGACATAGACAGCCGCCCCATTGAGCGTGACGTCGGGATAGAGGCGGTAACGTTCCAGGCGGTAATCCTGTTTCGCCTGATCGATGACCGCGCGCTGGACCTGGAGCGATGGGTGTTGATTGAGCGACGCGCCGAGGAGCGCTTCTGCACTCGGCGGATCGGGAGGCTCGGGTAGGGTGCGTTCCAGATGGAGGCCGTCGGGAGAATCCAAGCCCAGGGCGCGGGATAACTCAATCGTGCCAGCGATCGCCTGTTGGCGAAGGATCTTAGCGAGGGATTGCGCTCCGCTGAGCTGACCACGCGCAAGCTTCAGATCGATCGGCAGGCTCAGGCCTTGCTTCTGGTTTTCCTGCATGATGCCGACGAGCAAATCCAGCAAATGCACCCGACGTTCCGCGTACCCAGCCCGGTTCAGGGCGGAGACCGTAGTGATAAAGGCGTCGGTGATTCGATCGATCACTTCTTCCCGCCGCAGTTGGTTAGTCCAGGCGAGGCCCCGTTTCTTCGCTTCTTTACTGGCGACGGACGGGCTCTGGTTCAAACCCAGAAAGCTGCCTTCCTTAAAGAGCGGGTAACTGAGGTGCGCCGAATAGACTCCGATCCCGGTGGCGCCGACGTTGCGGGACGAGTCCACTCCTACTCCGGCCGGGGTATTTCCCAGGTTCACCAAAGAAAATTTTGTCGTCGGGCTGCCGGAGAAAAGCTGGGCGGACGCGGAGCCGGTTATCTCTGGCAAGTTATGACCTTGGGCGGACCGGACTTCTTCGGTGGCGGCCGCGACATCGAAACGGCTGGCCTCGAGGGCCGGGCTTTCTTCGAGGGCCAGAGTAATGCAGTCGTGCAGACTCAGCAGATTAGCCCGAGGCGCAGCCAAGGCCTCCTGCGCCCGAGCCGCGGCGGGGACAAAAAGTAAGATGACCGCCAGAGCTGCGCCGATCCCCCATCTAGGGGTTGGATCTCGATGTAGTATGAACTTTGTCATTTTCTTTTAGATACAACTGCCCCACGCTGACCACCTTCTCTCCTTCTTTCAGCCCGGTTAACACCTCGGTCATGGCGTTCACCACGATCCCCGTCCGCACTTTTCGCAGGTTGGCACGGCCGTTTTCGTTAACGACATAGACTGCAGATTGCTCTCCCGACGGATTCATCACCGCGATACTAGGGACGGCCAGCACATCCTGCACGCTCCGGCGCAACCGCACGAAACCCGAGAGTCCGGGCTTGAGGCGAAAGTCCTTATTCTCGATTTCCACATAGGCGGTAAAAGTCCGCGTCACCGGATCGATATTCGGATCGATCTTGACCACTTTACCGTTAAACATCTCGCTCGAAAAAGCCGGGAAGGTCACATCGGCGGGCAAGCCTAACTGCACCGAGTGCATTTTATCCTCGCTCAGCTTCGCCGTCATCAGGATGCTATTGAGCGATCCGAGCTTCATGACCACTTCGTCGCGGCGTGTCGTCTCACCGGAATTAACCAGGCGTTCCAGGACGAGCCCATCGATCGGGGAGCGCATTTTGGCGTGTTCCAGATCGATCTCGGCCTGGCGGAGCGAGAGTTGCGACTTTGCCATATCTTGGCGGGCATCGGCCAATGCGATCTCGCTTTTTTCCAACTCGAGCGGCGTCCCCATCGACTTCTGGGCGAGCGCGGTATAACGATCGACTTGGCGAGTTTGATCCTGAATCTTTATCTTACTCACTTCGACATACTCTCGATTGGCGGTTAACTGTGCCTCGATCAAGCGGTCATCCAGACGAACGAGTAAGTCTCCTTTCTTGACCAGGTCGCCTACCTTCACCGGCACCTCGAGCACTTCCGCGGAGACTTGACTGGTCAGTTGCACCGTACTCGACTGCTCCACGGTCCCGCTGCCGCCGATCACTTCATCAAGTGACTGGCGTTTTACGACCACGGTTTCCACAGGCGCCGGCCTCCCCAACGACCGAGCCTGCGCGGGGCTGGTCCCGATCACATGCAAAGCCGTCTCGAAAACGAGAAAGCCCAGGACTCCGCAGACGACCAGAAAAATGATCCAGTGCGCCGGCCGCATCCCCCGGGGCGGCGCCATATCGAACGGGTCGGTCTCGTAACGAGCCGGTCTTTCCGCGACTTCAGTTTTGGTTTCCATAATATGTTCTAAGGTTCGGCCGAGTTCGAAAGAATGAAAAGTTCATAGGCCTAGGACTGGACATTGTCGAGGCGAAACGAGTAAGTCGGGCCATGATCAAACCGCATCTACTGTTCCGCCGCGACGGAGGTGCCAGCCGGTCGCTCCACCGTAGCCAGAGAATCAGAGACGCCGCTGAGGCGATCGTAAATGCGCTCGATTTCCCGACAGATATGTCGCCAATCGAAATCCCTCAGGACGGTCGCCCGGGCGTTCGTCCCCAACTCCGCGGCCAGGTCGCGATCCTCCAGCAACTGACTGATCCCACGGCCCATTGCTTCGCAATCGTGATTCGGGACGATGAAAGCGTCGTGCAGATGGCGCACGCCCTTGGCCGCACCGGTAAAACAGACCGTCGCCTTTCCCGCGAGCATGTAATTCAAAAGCTTGACCGGATGGCCCGGGCATTCCGGCCGCGAAACCACCGTCACATCGGCCAACGCCAGGTAACTCGGCAAATCCTCCAGGGCATGAGGCGCGATCCAAATAATCGAGTCAGCAATTCCCAGCTCACGCGCGAGCGCCTGATGCTCGCGCTCATGAGTCTCGGAGACCAGGGGACTCACCATCAGGAGAAGGGTCTCAGGATGCTCCCGCAAAGTCACGGCAAAGGCGCGCAAGAGATAGTCGATCCTTTGAAACGCATGGAGCACGCCGGTATACATGACGATGGGACGGCCATTGAGTGGATAGCGGGACCGGAATTTTTCCGGCTCCGGACGACCGAATAACTCTGGCTCGATCC
The DNA here is from genome assembly GCA_965217815.1 of Chthoniobacterales bacterium. Taxonomy (GTDB): domain Bacteria; phylum Verrucomicrobiota; class Verrucomicrobiia; order Chthoniobacterales; family UBA10450; genus Palsa-1392. Next base: position 694,357 of record CBDCJI010000002.1, on the reverse strand, counting down.
CGGCCGGCACCATATCCACTTTCCGCTCGGGCACGCCGTGTTCGACGAACCAATCCTTTAACTCCGGAGAGACCGCAGTGATATGATCGGGAAAGATCGGGGTAAACCAGTCCAAGGCGCGGGCCAAACCGCGCGCCAACCAGGCCGGCCGGATAAAGCGGTATCCCGCCAACTCATCCGACATCAAGTTGACCGCGTTATAGAGGAGCGGGCGGCCCGTGATCCATTTCGCGAGGACGCCGACGAGCGCACCCTCATAGTTATGGGCGTGGATAATATCGATCCGCTCCTCCCGAATGACGCGGCAGAGTAGGCGCAGGAGTTTGAAATCGAAGACAAACTTTTCCGGGGAGGGGCCCACTTTGGCGTTACCTTCTGGACGAAAAGGAGCCGCCCGATGGACCCTGGCGTGACGGACGCGAATTTCGTCCTGCCCGGTCGGGTAAGTCACAATGTGAACGGTATGCCCCATTTCCGACAAAGTGTCGGACATCTCGCGGATACTCGCGGCCGAGCCGTGATTTGCTGGGAATGGGCAGGCCGCGACCATCGCGATCGAGTAACGGTTGGCCGATTTTTTCACGAGGCGCGCGCCTCCGTTTGGGGAAGCGACACTGGCGTTTGCAAATAAGGACTGGCCGTTCCGTGCGAGATGATCCGGGCCGGCACTCCCATGACCGTGCAATCGCTCGGCACGTCCCCCACGACGAGCGAGTTGGCGCTGACGACGACATTGTCGCCAATGGTCACTCCTCCCATGACTTTGCAACCGGCCCCTAGATAAACATTATTCCCAACGCTGGGCCGCCCCATACCGCGAATGGTTCCGACAGTTACCCCCTGGTTGAGGGTGCAGCTATGACCCATCCGCTGGGCCAGAACGAGAATGGCGCTGAAGTTATGAATGATCAGGCCGGGGCCGATCTCGCTCTCCCGATGGATATGGATACCGGTCACGGCCATGCAAAGGGTGTTTACGACCAGATAGGTGAAGATCATGATCTGTCGGACGACAGGAATTTTGATCTCATAGACCCAGCGACCGAAGCGGTAGACGACGACGCCGAGAGTGCCAAACTCCAGAAAGGGCGTAACACGCTTGCGAAAGAAGGTCTTGTCCTGAGGGCGGACGCCATAACCGCGCACTTTGCGGTCGAGATCGGCGCGAATATTTTCAAACATAGGGCGCAAGAGCTATTCGAGATATCCGAGGGCCTGGAGACGTTCCTCGACTTTGGCCGATTCCTCGTCCGTGTAGCCACTGGGGCGCTCCTCTTCCGACGTGCCGGAGGCAAGGCCCGCCCGAATAGGATGCGCGGCGAGGAATTCAGAACGGAAGAGATTTTCCAGGACGTGACCATCCATATCCTGAGGGACCGGAACTCCGAGGAGATGCAGAATGGTCGGCGCGAGATCGATCAGGTGCAAATTTTCCGCCTCCAACCCAGCCTGAAAAGCGGGTGCGCGCGCGGCCAAAATCCCGTTCAGACGGTGCGTGCCGCCCCATTCGGAAGTTTCGGAGGGTTTGTGTTCGCGGATGACCAGAGCCGGTTCATTCGTATCTTCCGGAAAACTCGGTTGAGTCGAGAAGAGGCTATTTTCGCTCCACCAATCCAGGATAAGATCGGCCCCTTCGTGGGCCAAAGGTCCATGAAAAATCTCGTCGCGCCGGTAGACCCGATGTATCACCGGTTGACCGTTTCGGGGATCGGTCAGTTCGGCCAACTTGGCGATAATGGTCGTGACTAACGACTCGTAATCCGACGGCTCGACGATGCCCTGCGGCTTGAGGCCTTTAAGATTGATCCAGATGCTGGGAGGTGAGGCGAGCACTTCGCTGCAGTAAGCCTGGGTCCGGCTCCAGTCGATGCTGGTAAAGGAAGAGTAAGCCATCTCGCTCTTCTGGTGGAGCTTCGGAAATAGGTCCGCGAGCCGGCTTTTCTGCCGGGAGGTAAGTGAGTTCCGCAGGAGCGAGTAAGCACCGCGCATGACTTTCTTGCCGAAGGTCCGGACGCTGGAGGTCGCGGTTTCTTGGTAATGCAGAAGACCAAGTTGCGCAAGATAGCGGTTAAGGTAAACGGTTCGATCCACGACGGGGCCGCCGCCATGATCGGAGACGACAAAGACCGCTGTATCGAGCGGCAGGCGGTCGATGATCTTCCCCGCGGCAGCATCGAGCCGCTCGTAGACTTTGCGGATAGCATCGCCGAACTGCGGAACGACCTTGGGATCGTGCAGGAAATGATCCTTGTCCATATAGTGCCAGAAGTAGTGCTGGACGGTATCGATCGACATAAAGACAAACATCATAACGTCCTGCGGGTGCTTCTCCAGAAGATAGAGAGCGGCCTTAGACCATTGCTCGTCGAGTTGTTTCATTTCCTCAAGGACCCGATTCCGGCGCTCGTCCGTGGACATGGCGCCGAGGAAGCGGAGATCGAGTTGGAGAGGACCGAGCTGCCGCTCCAACTCCTCCCGCAAAGCAAGAGGATGGATAAAAGGGCTGCTCTCAGAAGGTGTATCCATCCCGGAAATCTGGAAACCTTTGAGTGGTTCAGGAGGATAGGTGAACGGGATATTCATCGTCCCCACGGTGTAACCCGCGTCATTGAGTAACTTCCAGACGGTGGGCGAGCGCCGGGAAGTCGCGTTCGCATAGTTCATGGCGTAACCGCCGTCCTCGGTCTCGACGAAATGAAAAATACCGTGTTTGCCCGGATTCTTCCCGGTCATGAAAGAAGTCCAGGCCGGGGGAGTAATCGGCGGAAGAACGGATTGGAGTGTCCCGGAGACCCCGCCTTGCATGAGCTTGGCCAGATTAGGCAGGCTCCCTTCCTCCATCCAGGGCCGGATGACAGTCCAGGTCGCAGAATCCAAGCCAATGACTACTACTTTGGGGTCTTTCCTCATCTTAAAGCGAGCAGGCTAAGCGCCCTCTGGCGTTCCGTAAAGTTTGTTAGCGAGAGAGATCATTTGTAAACGCGCCAGGTTTGCATGCCGACGGGATCGAAGCGGAAGTCGGTGACCGAGGTCCCCAGGGCATTGAGACGCTCCCGCACGATGTGGCGTTTGTTGAATGGACAGTAAAGCAAGAGATGGCCGCCGCCGCCGGCCCCGGTGATTTTACCCCCGATCGCGCCCGCTTTGCGCGCCTCTGCGTAGAGCTCATCGATGCGCGGGGTCGTAATGCCTTGGGCCATCTTTTGCTTTTGCATCCAGCCTTCGTGCAGCATTTCGCCGAAGCGGTCGAGATCACTGGCGAGCAAGGCCTTTTTCATCTCAATGGCGATGGCTTTGACCTGATCCATCGCGGCCAGAGGAGCGGCCTCCTGCTTCTTGGCGCTTTCCATCTGGCGATCGATGATCGGTTGGGATTCCCGGCTCCCGGTGAAACAAAGGATTAAGTTGTACTCGAGTTCATTGATCAAGTACTCACTAAGTCGCAACGGCGTCACGATGACTTCTTCGCCATGGAATTCCATGAAGTTAAATCCGCCGAAAGCGGCGGCGTATTGATCCTGCCGGCCTCCTTTGATCCCGACATCATTGCGCTCGATATCGTAGGCCAGGCCCGCCATGCCCGCGGAGGTAATAGGGAGACCAAGTAACTCTCGGAATAACCCGATCAAGGCCACGGTAAAGGTGGAAGAGCTACCCAGCCCGGAACCAGGCGGCGCATCCGCATGAACAAAGAGATCGAATCCATCAGTCTCGAACTTATCGAGCTCGAAACGTTTGAGGACGCCTTTGACCAGATCCATCTGGCCGTCGAACTGGAAGTGTTCTTCCTGCGTCCAATAAACGACCGTTCCGTAATCGAAAGAGCGAAAGCCGATCGAGCGTTCCGACTTCGGGACCAGGGTGGCGTAGACATAACGAGAAATGGTGGCGTTGAGCACGCAACCGCCCCGCGAATCGGCGTAAGGCGAGACATCGGTGCCGCCACCGCCAAAACTCAAGCGGAGCGGCGTCCGGGCGCGCACCATTTTTATCTGACTGAAGAAATTTCGCGAGGGCTCACTCATGCTTAACCAAGGAGGACTTTGCCTTCCATATCCGTAGGAATGGGCAAGCCAAGAAGCTGCAGGATGGTCGGCGCCACATCAACGATCTGGGCGCCTTCGAGAACGGTTCCTTCGGACATACCACCAGCCGGTCTGAGCATGATCATGCCCTCCTGAGCATGATTAGCGCCGTCCGGCCCGGTATCGTTCTCGAAGGTGTGTAATTTGCCGCCGCCAACAGTACCCACGGAGCGCCAATAAAGATCGCCGAAATAGACGATCAAATCCGGCGCCACTCCGCGAACCTCCCGGTAAAGTTCTTCGGGTCGGTAGACTTTGGTGCCGATCTCGTTGCCTTCTTCGTCGCGGATGGATTTGAGCCCGTCGATGAGCGCGTCGCGGACCTTTTCATAATCCTCCGGCGCAATAGTGCCTTGCGGCTCCCGGCCCGCGACGTTGAGAAAAACCCGCGCGTAATAACCGCCGTCGCCCCAGGCCTTGGTTTGCGACCAATCGATCTTCACCTTCGAAAGCGGGACAGCACTTTCCGGTTTCTCTGCCAGAGTGAGATAGCCATTCGCCATGAGCCACTCGTTGATGCAAATCCCGCCGTCCATCCGCTTGGCGCCATGATCCGAAACTACCAGAACATCGGTTCCTTCATCGGCAAGCTGGAGGAGCTGGCCGATCTCGCGGTCGACTTCCTTGTAATAATCGTGAATGGCATGCTCGAATTCGTTCCCCGCCTCATAGAAACGATGGGCGGGGTCCATATTGTCCCAGAGCGCGTGATGAATCCGATCGGTTCCCATCTCGACCATCATAAAGTAATCCCAGTCCTCACGCTGCAAGAGATGGCGCGCGAGTTGGAAACGTTTCCGGGTCATCTCGTAAATATCCGCCAGGATTTTGGCTTTGTTGCCGGAACGAAAGTTGCGCACGTCGAGAATGTATTCGCCGACGACTTGCTCTATCTCCTGCTTCAGCTCGGGCGGGTAAGTGTATTCACAGCTAATATCCGGAGTAAGAAAATCGGTCACCATGACGCCTTGCAGCGGCTTGGGCGGATAAGTCCCAGGAACGCCGATAACAATCGAGCGCTTGCCCGCGCGCGAGAGAATTTCCCAGAGGCGGTCTTCCTTGATGGCGAGGGAGTTGGCGATCGCATAACGATTATAAGAGTGGTCGGCGCGGTTACGGAAGCCGTAGACGCCGAGCAACCCCGGGCTTTTGGAAGACATCATGACCGACCACGCCGGCACGGTGATGGGTGGGTCGCAGGAGCGGAGCGCGCCGTGCAGGCCGTGCTCGTAGAGTGATTTCAGATTGGGGAGGTCGTCGAGCCAACGGTTAAAAATGAGATCGGGCTCCGCGCAATCGAGCCCGATGAGCATGACGCGTTTCTTCACCGGCCTGGGCGCAGGCTCCGCGATGGTTTTGCGTGAAAAAAGATTCTTTAACATGAGACTTGGTAAAACTATGGGGCTGCGGTAGCGCGACGAGGGCTTTAACTCGTTCCTATTTTCCGTGCGCAGAGCAGGCACAAACCCTCGCGGGAACGGCCGATCCCTTATCCGTCCGACGCCACTCTGGGCGCCCTCCTCCGCCTAACAAACCTGTTCCAGGCTGCGCCCTGCGTCCCCGTTATTTTGCGAGACATTCCTCGCCGGTGCTCGGGTCTTCCAGGACAAACGCTGCCTCGGTAGGACCGTCCGGGCGGAAGATCTTCTGCGGAATCGCGGCCTCGGTATGATAAAGCCCCTTCTGCTCCTCCGTAACGTAGCGCAGCTGCCGATAAAGACGCATTAACTCGCGAAAGGCTTTGGCGATGACCTTCAGATTGGCGCCGGAAGACTTCCCGAAGCGACGCGGATAATGGCTCACCCTGACCTCTTGGATGCGCATCCCGAAAGCGTGGGCCTGAGCCAGAATCTCGGTGTTGACCATGGCCCCGACGGAGCGGATTTGCACCCGATCGAAGACCGAGCGCTGGAAGATTTTGAAGGCGCAATCGATGTCGCGCACCTTCACTCCCAGGACCATGCGCACGAGCATTTTCCAGCCCCAGGCATTGATGAGGCGGTGCGGCGGATCCTGCCGCTGGCCGCGGTAGCCTGTAACAATATCGTAGTGGCTCGCCCATTCGAGCAGATGGGTCAGTTCCTCGAGATCGAATTGTCCGTCCGAGTCGGTGAAAAAAATGAAGTCGTAGCGGGCCGCGAGAATGCCGCTCTTGAGGGCGGCACCGTAGCCCCGATTATCGACGTGATGGATGGCGCGCACTTCCGGGTATTTCGCGGCCAATTCGTCGCACAACGGCGTCGTCGCGTCCTGGCTCCCATCGTTGACCAGGATGATTTCCCAGGTCTTGGCCAGTTTCGGGAGCACCCGCCGGGCGGACTCGACCGTGTCCTTAATGTTGGCCTCCTCGTTGAACGCCGGGAAAATGACCGACAGCGTGGCGGAGCGCACCTCTTGGGGACCCGGTCTTTCGATCGCCCCTGGCGGGTGGCTGGATGAAGTTTGCATGCGCTATTTGTGAATGCGGACGAGGTAACTTTTATGGAGACTATAAAGTTTCTGAAATTTTGTATACAAAAAAATCATCTGAGGCTGATTAACGGCGCGAGCGCGGCAGCGGAGCTGCTGGTCGAGGGTATCTTGGCCACTTCCGGCCGTACTTCAGGAGGATTGCCCGCTGCTATGCAATGAAACCAACTTTGTCTGAATCGAGCAACAAAAATCAACCCGTTGCCTTGAGGAAGGCGATGGCGTCGCCTAGTGGTCGAAGGATTCCCATTCTATGAGCAACTCCGAGACTGATCTGCCCGCTGCGATCCGCGACGCCTGCGGCACCTTTGCATCGTTGGCGGAACTGGCCGAGCCGGTCGGGCGGGCAGCCGAAGCCATGGTGCAATGCCTTAGCGCGGGCGGGAAATTGCTCGTCTGCGGGAATGGCGGGAGCGCCGCCGATGGGGCGGATTTTTCGGCCGAGTTCGGTTGTCGTTTCCTGCACGATCGGCGCCCCTACCCGGCGCTCAATCTTGCGCAAGGCGGCAGCCTGATGAGTGCGATCGGAAACGATTACGGCTTCGACGAAGTTTTCGCGCGGCAGGTGGCCGGCTTGGGGAAGGAAGGCGACGTGCTTGTGGCGATCACGACCAGCGGCAATTCGAAGAATATCCTGCGCGCGATCACGGAAGGGAATGCCCGCGGCCTGACCACGGTTGCGCTGCTCGGCCGGGGCGGCGGTCCGGCCCAGGGGCTCGCCCAAATCGAGCTGCTCGTGCGCAGCGAAACCACGGCGCGAGTGCAGGAGGCGCACAAGTTTTTGCTCCACGTCATCTGCGGGATGGTGGACGCGCGCCTCCCGAAGCTTTAAGCGCCCTCTTTCGAGGACCGGACGACCGCCTACGATCCGTTGCTCGCTTCGACTTCGAGCAAGCTGCGAATCGCTTCGTCGAGCCGATCGAAATTAATCGGCTTGGTCAGGTGTTCCGAAAAGCCGGCAGCGCGTGCCCGATTGATATCGTTCTCCATCCCGAAACCGCTCAGGGCGATCCCGCGCAAGGAGCGGGTGGCTTGCAATTCCTGCATCAATTCGTAGCCGCTCCGATCGGGTAATCCGATGTCGCTAATGAGCAGATCGAATTTCTCCTGTTGCGCCGCCTCGACCGCCTGGCCGGCGCTATGCGCGAGCGTGATGCGGTAGCCTCGGCGTTCGAGCAGCATCTTCATGCCCACACAGGTATCGTGGTGATCGTCGACCACGAGGAGGTGACGCTTGTGCGCCTCGGCGATCTCCGCCGGCCCCGCGGGTGCGTTCGGCCGCACGCGCTTCTCGTCCGCCGGAGCGGGCACGGTGTTGAGCACGATGATAAAAAGCGATCCCTGATCGGGTCCTTCGCTTTCCGCGGTGATCCTGCCCCCGTGGGCCAGGACCATGGCCTTGGAAATGGCCAGCCCGAGCCCGAGCCCGCCAAATTTGCGAGTGATCGAGCTTTGCCCTTGCTCGAAGGCGTTGAAAATTTTCCCCACCTTCGCAGCCTCGATCCCGATCCCGTTGTCGCTGGTGCGAATCTCGATTTGATCCTCCACCGGGTTGGAAGTCTCGACCACGATCCGGCCACCATCCGGGGTAAATTTGACCGCGTTCTTGATCAGATTCCAAAAAACCTGCTGCAACCGGGCGGGATCGCCCTCGACAAATTCCTGAGTGGCCCCGAGGCGGAAGACGAACTCCAGATTTTTGCGCTGAATATCTTCCCGACAAATCTCGTAAGCGCGTTGCAGGGTCTCATGCAGGGAAGTGATCTCGAAACTGAGCTGGAGCTTGCCTTTGGCGATGCGGGTGATGTCGAGCAGATCGTCGATCAAGCGCGCTTCCAGCTCGACGTTGCGCCGGATGATGTCGAGGGCCTGGCGCACTTCGGGCCCATCGGGTGTGCGCGCCTCCAGCTCCGTCACCATCGCGATGACGGGGGAAAGCGGGTTGCGCAGCTCGTGGGAGAGGAGGGCGAGGAACTGATCCTTGGAAGCGTTGGCCGAGATCAGTTCCTGCCGCAGCCGGACGTCGCGAGTTTTATCCTCTACTAGGAAGAGCACGCCTTGCACGTTTTGTTTGGAATCCTGCAGGCGGAGGAGGTTGACGTTGACGAAATTGGTCGCGCCGCTGCGATCGACCAGCGGTTGTTCGACCAGTTGGAAGGGGGTGCCGAAAGCGAGCACCTTCTCGATCGCGGCGGTCGGCGCGATCTCGACCTCGCCGTAAGCCGCCTCGACGATATCGCGTTCGGGCGGCAGGTGGCCAAAGCGGCGCGCCATCTGCCCGAAGGCTTCGTTCGCCTGGATAAAGCGCTTCGTGACCGGATCGACCAGCGCGATCCCGCTGGGCATGTTGGCGAGGATTTTATCGTTGAAAGCGACTTCGCGCTCGATCCGGGCGGCCGTCTCCCTCTGGCGGCGATAGACTTTGCTCGCGAGCCACGCGATCACGGCCGTGGCGATGACCAGCCAAAGCGCGAGCAGAGTGGTCTTGCGCAAAAGATCGTGCACCGGCTGGTAAGCGACAGCGCGGGGTTGCTCGACCACAGTCGTCCAGCCGGTTCCCTCCACGGGAACGAAGCTGTAAATGTTTCCGTCCCGCTCGACGTGGCCGTTCTTGTTCGTCGCGATCTCCGCAGCCAGCATCTTGTCGGTGCTCGAAACTACGCTCGGGTTGGCTTGGAAATTCCCAATGAAGAGCGGCTGGCCCGCCTGATCGACGATCTGGCAGTGCGCTTGATCGGCAAAATCGATCACCGAGAGCCGCCGGCCGATTCGTTCCACCAGGACGGAGGCGCCGATGTAACCGAGGGTCGACCCGTCGGGCGCCCGCACCTGCCCGACGATGCTGGCCGCGAGCCGGCGATCGCCCGAGCGCGGATGCACCGGCGAGACGTAGACCCCGGAAGCCACACGCGCACCCGGCAGCCAATCGGCCGACTGATAATCGCTTCCGGTTAAATCCGGTTGCGGCGGAATGGAAGCGATGAGGCGTCCATCGGGGTTGGCCAGAAACATCCCGTCGATGCGCGGATGGGAGAAATAAATGTCGTCCAGCCAACGCTGACCTTCGACCTCCGGGAAAGGACCGCTCAGGATTTTCGTCACCTTTTGAAAGGTCTGGTAGTAATCAACGATCGCGCCTGTGCGGCTGAGATCGTCGCCCACGAGGTGGGCGATTAACTTCACGAAAGTCTGCCGGTCCCGCAGGATCTTCGTTTCCAGGGTGCGGGTCAGGATCGTGTAGGAAGTCACGAGCATGAGAATGGAGGGCACCCAACCGGCGATGAGGATGCTCACGACCACGTTGAGGCGCTCGAAGCGCCCGCGGCTTCCCTTGGGGAATTTGTTTTTCTCTTGCACGATACGGGCGCAATTGGCCCACTCAGTTTTCGACGGCTTCGCCCCCGAAGCAACACGCGAAATCCAGCCGGCCCGCTCCCGGAGGCGTGAACCTAGAATTGATTTGACGCCCGACGCGGGCGCGGCATCATGTCGCCTCTGTCCGGCTGACCGGGATCTGCCTGAACCGATATGCCAGGAAGCGTTTTAGATTTTGTCTGGACCTTCTGTTACCTGAGCGTCCTCCTTGGTCTCTCCGGCTACGGATTGCACCGGTATTTTATCGTCTACCTTTTCCTCAAGAATCGGAATCGGCCGCCCCTTCCGCTCGCTCATTTCGAAGAGCTGCCCGTGGTCACCGTGCAGCTCCCGCTTTTTAACGAAATCTATGTCGTCGAACGCTTGCTCAAAGCGGTCAGCCAACTCGATTACCCGCGCGACCGGCTCCAGATCCAGGTGCTCGACGACTCCACCGACGAGACCCGCGAGCTGACCAAGGCCTGCGTGGAAAATCTGAAAGCGGAGGGCTTCGACGCAGACCTGATCCAGCGGACCGATCGCGTCGGCTATAAGGCGGGCGCGCTGGAAGGCGGGCTCGCGACCGCGCGGGGCGAATACATTTGCATCCTCGACGCCGACTTCGTGCCCCAGCCGGAATTGCTCCGCAAAACGGTCGACTTTTTCACCGACCCGAAGGTCGGCATGATCCAGACGCGCTGGGGTCATCTCAATCGTTGCTACTCCCTGCTCACCCGGGTGCAGGCGATGTTTCTCGATGGGCATCTGCTCCTCGAACAGGTGGCCCGCAGCCGGAGCGGACGTTTTTTTAATTTTAACGGAACGGCCGGGCTCTGGCGCAAATCCTGCATCGCAGAATCGGGCGGCTGGCAACACGACACCTTGACCGAAGACCTGGATCTCAGCTATCGCGCGCAGCTCGAAGGCTGGAAATTCGTCTTCCTCACCGACATCGTGACGCCGGCGGAATTGCCCGTGGATATGAACGGCTTTAAATCGCAACAGCATCGCTGGACCAAAGGCTCCATCCAGACTTGCAAGAAATTGCTCCCCCGCATCTGGCGCAGCCGGCTGCCGCTCCCGATCAAGATCGAAGCCACCGGCCATCTCACTTCGAACTTCGCCTACCTCCTCCTCGCCTTTCTCTGCGTGCTTCTGCATCCGTCGCTCGGCGGGCCGGTAAACGGTTGGCTCCGGATGCTTCTGATCGACGTTCCCATCTTTTTCATGGCCTCGCTCTCCGTCGGCATTTTCTACCTCTGCGCGCAACGCGAGCTCCACCCGCACACCTGGATGAAGGAAATTCTTTACCTGCCCGCGCTCCTCGCGCTCGGCGTCGGCCTTTCCATCAACAACGCCCGCGCCGTCCTCGAAGCGGTCTTTAATCACCAGTCGGAATTTAAGCGGACCCCGAAGTACGGCATCGAGCACCGCTCCCAACCCTGGCGCTCCTGCCGTTACATGCCGCTGAAGTCGTTTCTTCCCTTCGTCGAGATCGCTTTCGCCTCTTATTTTAGCTACTTCGTCTGGTACGCTCTCGCCCACGGCCAATATTTCAATCTGCCCTTTCTCCTCCTCTTCCAAGGCGGGTTTCTTTACGTCGCCATCTCCTCGGTCGCACAATGGTGGCCCGGTTTGCTGTTGGCGCCGCGGCGCGAAATGCATTTTCTGCGTGACATGCGGGGGAACCGACCCTAGAAACTGCCGTTGATGATTTTCCGCGCTGCTCTTCTTAGCCTGTCTCTGCTCGCGACCGCGAGCCTTGATCTGCGCGCCGGCACCGAAGCGCCCATCCCGCCACGCGTCATCATCAGCGTGAAAGATCAGAAGTTGATGGTCGTCGAAGACGGTAAGCGCGCCGCCATTTATCCGGTCTCGACCTCGAAGTTCGGGATCGGCGATCGCTGGGGCAGCATGGCCACCCCGCTCGGCTGGATGCAGGTCGCGCAAAAAATTGGCGACCACGCGCCCACCGGCGCCGTCTTCCACAAGCGGCGTTTTACCGGGGAAATTCTGACCCCGAACGCTCCGGGCCGCGATCCCATCGTCACGCGCATCATCTGGCTGCGCGGCCTCGAAACGTCCAACGCCAACGCTTTCAATCGCTGCATCTACATCCACGGCACCGCGGAGGAGAAGTCCATTGGGCGACCTGCCAGTTACGGTTGCGTCCGCATGTGCTCGAAGGATGTGACGGAAGTTTATAATCAGATCCAGCTCGGAGCCATTGTCCGCATCATTCCCGATTCGCTGCCGAAATTGCCCAAGCTCAAGCACCCGAGCAAAGCGGTCTTCACCGCTACCGCGCCCCCGATCCCGGCGGTCGCGCCCGCCGTCAAATCGGCCGCCCTGCCCAAGCCGAATCCCGTCCAGAAACGCGTTTCCACCGCCGCCGACCAAGCGCAAGCCGATCGCGCCTAACGAGCCGGCTAACCCTGTAGACGCTTCGCTCTGCGAAGCGCGGCCCTGGGATTACCTCCCCGAGAAACTTCCCTTCCCCGCCCTTCGGATGCGCTGAGTGTCCTCCAAAAAGCTTGGCCTACTGTCATCCCGAGGCAGGCGCAGGGCGCCGAGGGATCTCACGGTTGCTCTGATAGGTCCATCTGTCCTGAAGAACGACGCCGAGACCTTGCGCGAGATCCCTCGCCGTCTGCGCGGGCTCGGGATGACAACTCGAGAGTGGGCCGGTGAACGCAAGGCGCCGACGGGCTTGAACGCTAACCAAATACCTGCGAAGCGCCGGGGAAATGCTTGCTCTCCCAACCAACCCGGCTCCACCGCCAAATCTTTTGACCCCCCCCCGCGCGTTTCTATAGTGAGTCCCCCGCTCAACCTGAACCGGAGAATTTTTTATGGCACTCGCAGTTGGCAGCAAAGCACCTGATTTCACCCTTCCGAGTAAGACCGCCGATGGCCCGCGCCCCGTTAGGCTGAGTGAAAATTTCGGGAACAAGAACACCCTGCTTCTTTTCTTCCCGATGGCCTTCACCGGCACTTGCACGACAGAAATGTGCAACGTCGGCAACGGCCTGCGCGAATACAGCGATCTAAACGCCGAAGTCTACGGAATCAGCGGCGACAACCCGTTCTCGCAAGAAGCCTGGGCGCAGAAAGAGAAAATCAACGTCATGCTTCTGAGCGACTACGAACACAAAGTGACGAAAGACTACGAGGTTGCCTACGAGTCCTTCCTCCCGCAGCTCAACCTCGGCTTCGCCGACGTGGCCAAGCGCGCGGCTTTCGTCATCGATCGCGACGGCGTCATTCAGTATGCCGAAGTCCTCGAAGATGCGCGCGAGCTGCCCGATTTCGACAAAATCAAAGCGAAGCTGGCCGAGCTGAAGTAAGCCAGCAGCGATGCACTTTGCATTTTCGTTCGCTCGTTGGCGAACGGCCATGCTTGGCGCGCTCGAGCGCTTCCCCTTAGTTCTCCTTTGCGGCGCGGTCGGCAGCGGTTGCGCGATCGCAGATCTCCATTTCTCCGGCAATGGCCCAATCCGCGCCATCTCCGAGCGTCTTGGGATGGCGGTGGCGCTCGGTCTGCCGCTCTTCTTTTCGCTTCGGCTCCTGCGCGAGCGGACCGCTCGGCTGAGCAGACTTCCGCTCGAATTGCTTGGCTTGGGGTTACTCGCGGGCTGGTATTTTACCCAGCCCACCGAGCCGTGGGCGTCGCCACAAATCTTTTTCATCCGCTGGCTGCTCCTGCTCGCGGCGCTGCATTTCTTCGCCGCCGTCAGCGGCTATCTGCGTCACGGCGAGTCGTTAGGCTTTTGGCAGTTCAACCGCCGTCTCTTCCTCCGGTTTTGCCTCACGACGCTCTATTCCGCTGTTCTCACAATCGGTCTCGAACTGGCGCTCCTGAGCGCGAATCAACTCTTCGATCTGCGTCTCGAAAAGGCTTACGGCGATCTCTATTTCTTTATGGCCGGCTGCTTTCATCCTGCGTTCTTCCTCGCAGGGGTGCCGCGCGACTTCGCCCCGCTGAACTTCGAGAGCGCCTATCCCACGGGCCTCAAAGCCTTCACCCAATCCGCGCTCGCGCCGCTCGTCGCCGTCTACACCACGATCCTTTTCGCTTACGCCGCAAAAATTCTCGTCGCGCACACCTGGCCGCGCGGCTGGGTTGCTTTGCCGGTTTTGCTTCTTTCCGGCGTCGGAATTTTCGCGGCTCTCTTGCTTTATCCGTTAGGGGCGCGGCCGGAGGAAAAGTGGGCCCGCTGGTACGGCCGCAACTTCCCGCGCGCGCTCGCCCCGCTTGCCTTCCTTCTTCTGCTCTCGCTCCGCGTCCGGATCAATGCCTATGGCTTCACTGAGGAGCGTTACCTCGGGGTGGTCGCCGGCCTTTGGATCGTGAGCTGGGCAGCCGTCTTCGTCGTGCGTCCACGTGCCGGAATTCGCTGGATTCCATTGTCCCTCGCTCTCATCTGCCTGCTCAGCGCGTTCGGGCCATGGAGTGCCGGGGCCGTTTCGAAAATGAGTCAGCTTCACCGAGTCACCGCCATTCTGAAGACGAACGGCCTGTGGGCAAACGGCCACGCCCACGCTGGTGGCGGAAGTCAGGAACTCTCTGCGGAGCAGAAGCTGCAGTTCCGCTCGGTGCTCACCTATCTGTTGGAAATGCATGGCGGTGAATCTCTCCGTCAGATTTTTGCCTCGGTCCTCGACACGAGAAAGCTCGATCGCTGGAGCGCGAAGACAATCCTCGACGCCCTGCAGCCGCATGTTATCAGCCAGCACACTCCCAAGCCTTACCCGACCCCGGCCGTTTCCCACGAAGTGCGATTGCACCGTAATTCGACGGCGGTGCCGATCACCGATTATCGCCAGCTTTGGCAGGTTTCGCTCTACGAAGGGCGGCTGTCAGCGTGGGCTCCTCACCGTTTTGGTGAGGTCAACGTCGGCCTGGACAATGGCGTTCTGAAATTCTCGTTTTCCGACGATCCGAGCCCGCGGCCGATTCCCTTACCTTCCGCTGTGCTAAGTGCTGTCGTGGAGGCCTACGATCTCCCAGTCGATTCGATGACCGCGAAATTCCAGCATGGCGCGAGGAATTATCGTCTTGTCTTTGAAAGCATCTCCTTCGTTCGCTCGCCCGACGGACCGCGCTTCAATAACTGTACATTTCTGCTTTTTGAAAAATAGACGGATTGCGTCCGCGCTCGCTCAATTTAATCTGAACCTATGAGCCAGGACACATTCTCCACGTTGCAACCGTTCGATGCCGGCCAGGGCCGCACCGGTCATTTCCATTCCCTCCCCGCGCTGGAGGAACAAGGGCTCGGCAAAATCTCGCGCTTGCCGGTCTGCATTCGCATCGTGCTCGAATCCGTTCTCCGTAATTGCGACGGGAAAAAGGTCGGGCGCAAAGATGTCGAGACGCTCGCAAAGTGGAACGCCAAGTCGCCGGCGAACGAAGAAATTCCTTTCGTCGTCGCGCGGATCGTTCTGCAGGATTTCACCGGCGTGCCCCTCGTCGTCGATCTCGCGGCCATGCGCAGCGCCGTCGAGCGCGTCGGCGGCGACCCGAAAATCATCGAGCCGCTCGTCCCCGTCGACCTCGTGGTCGACCACAGCGTGCAAGTTGATTTCGCCGGCTCCGCGCTCGCGCTAAAGCTGAACATGGACATGGAGTTCAAGCGCAACCGCGAGCGCTACGAATTCCTCAAGTGGGGCCAGCAAGCCTTCAAAACATTCGGCCTCGTCCCGCCCGGTATCGGCATCGTCCACCAGGTCAATCTCGAATACCTCGCCAAAGGCGTCCTCTCGATGCCCTCAACCATCAACGATCAACCATCAACCCTCTTCTACCCCGATACCTTGGTCGGCACCGATTCGCACACCACCATGATCAACGGGCTCGGCGTCGTCGGCTGGGGCGTCGGCGGGATCGAAGCGGAAGCCGGCATGCTCGGGCAGCCGGTTTACTTTTTAACCCCGGAAGTCGTCGGGGTGAATCTCACCGGATCGTTAGGCGAAGGCGTCACCGCGACCGATCTCGCGCTGCACATCACCCAGATGCTGCGCGCGCAAAAAGTTGTCGGGAAATTCGTTGAGTTTTATGGCGAAGGCGCGGCCAAGCTTCCGCTGCCCGATCGCGCCACCATCGGCAACATGTCGCCCGAGTACGGCGCCACCATGGGTTACTTCCCGGTCGATGCCGAGTCGGTCCATTACCTTCGCGCCACCGGCCGCACCGACGAGCAATGCAGCGCTTTCGAAAATTATTTCCGTGCCCAGAAAATGTTCGGCATGCCCAAGAAAGGCGAGATCGATTACAGTGTCGACCTCGAACTCAACCTTGCCATCGTGCAGCCCAGCGTAGCCGGCCCGAAACGCCCGCAGGACCGGATCGATTTGCCCGAACTCGGCCGCGCCTTCCGCGCCCTCCTCGAGAAGCCGAAATCGGAAGGCGGCTACGGGAAATCCCACGGCGACCTCGGCGCGCGTCATCTCGTTAGGCTGAACGGCACCCACGTCGAGGCGGAAAAAATGGTGTCCACCGATCGCGAAGAACAGGGGATCGAGCCGGGCGACCAGCTCAACAAAGTCGAAATGGTCAGCAATCGTCCCACCCCCGACAGCGGCGACGAGATCGAAGCGGAAAAAGAGCCCGTCTTCGAGCGCGGCGAGACCGCCATCGGCCACGGCAGCGTCCTCATCGCGGCCATCACCAGTTGCACGAACACGAGCAACCCGAGCGTCATGCTTGCGGCCGGGCTGCTCGCGAAAAAAGCCGTCGAGCGCGGCCTCACCATCGACCCCGCAGTTAAGACCTCGCTGGCGCCCGGCTCGCGCGTTGTGACTGATTACCTCAACAAGACCGGTCTCCAGGAATATCTCGATCAGCTTGGTTTCAACGTCGTCGGCTACGGCTGCACCACCTGCATCGGCAATTCCGGCCCGCTCCATCCCCGCATCGAAAAAGCGATCGCCGAGCACGACCTCATCGCCGCCTCCGTCCTCTCCGGCAACCGCAACTTCGAAGCGCGCGTCCACCAGAACATCAAAGCCAACTTCCTCATGTCGCCGCCCCTCGTCGTCGCCTTCGCCCTGGCCGGGCGGATCGACCTCGACCTCGCGCACGACGTTCTCGCCCAGGACCAAGAAGGCCGCGACGTTTACCTCAAGGATCTCTGGCCGTCGTTAGGCGAAATTCGCGACGCCATGCAAGCCGCGCTCAAGCCGGAGGTTTTCCGTAAACTTTATCGCGACTTCGCCGATCAGAATCCGAAGTGGAACGAAATTTCCTCGAGCACCGGCGACGTCTACGGCTGGGACGAAGAGAGCGACTACATCCACGACCCGCCCTTTTTCGACGGCTTCTCCATGGCCACGGAACCGATCGAAGAGATTCGCGGCGCCCGCCCGTTAGGCATTTTCGGCGACTCCGTCACGACCGATCACATTTCGCCGGCCGGCGCGATCAAAGCCGACTCCCCTGCCGGGAAATACCTGCAATCGCGCGGGATCAAAAAAGAAGACTTCAACAGCTACGGCAGCCGCCGCGGCAACGATCTCGTCATGACCCGCGGCACCTTCGCCAACGTGCGCATCAAAAACCTCATGGTCCCGGGCGTGGAAGGCGGCGTCACCATTCATCAGCCGAGCGGCGCCCAGATGTCGATCTTCGAAGCGGCCGAGAAATACGCCGAGACGAAAACGCCCCTGATCATCCTCGCGGGCTCGGAGTACGGCACCGGCTCGAGCCGCGACTGGGCGGCCAAAGGCACGCGATTGTTAGGCATCAAAGCGGTCGTGGCCACGAGCTACGAGCGCATCCACCGCTCCAACCTGGTCGGCATGGGCGTTTTGCCGTTGCAGTTCGCGGAGGGCACGAGCGCGCAGTCGTTAGACTTGGATGGCTCGGAGGTCTTCAATATCACGGGGCTCTCCGAAGCGCTCAAACCCGGGCAAACCCTCAACCTTGAGATCCAGCGCGCCGACGGCAAAAGCGAGAGCGTGCCCGTTAAATTGCGCATCGATACGCCGATCGAGATCGACTATTACCGGCACGGCGGCATCCTCCACTTCGTCCTGCGCGAGCTCCTCGGCGGGAAAAAAGGCTAGCCCCGGTCGGCAATCTCATACTTGGCTAATCCTACAAACTCGCCTTTGCCCTAGGGGAATCGTGGGTTTTCGACCGCGGCCAGAAGCGAGCTTCTCAGGTCAACAGCGCTTGGGGCAGGCGCGGTGGTCGCGGAGAGTCTTTCCTCGATCAGGTGATTGTTTGGAGTGGCGGAGCGACCGCTTTTTAACTGCACCGAACGCCCAGCCGACACGATTGGCACTCTCCAGCAACTGCCTTCGTGCCTCCCAGGAATGCGGTTTCACGTCCCACGAAAAAGCTTGATGTCTTGTCATCCCGAGGCTGGCGCAGCGCGCCGAGGGATCTCACGGTTGCTCTGCTGGGTCCATCTGTGCGGGAACCGGACGCCGAGACCTTGGGTGAGATCCCTCGCCGTCTTCGCGGGCTCGGGATGACAAAATGAGAACGGGCGGGGAACGCAAGGCGCTCGCAGGAATGGAACGCCCACGAGTACTCCCTAGGGGAAAGCGTCTAGAGGAAGAAATTGCCTAACGAAGCGACCGCCGGAATCCCGCCACTCCGCGGCGCTTAGCGGTGGAGTAACTTGTCGAGCGTCGGATCGGGCTGAGCGCCAAGGGCGAGCGCCTTTTGATAATGGCGCCGGGCCAGCTCTTTCGCCGGCGGTTGCGAGGTCGAGTAGACGACCGCCAGGTTGAAGTGCGCGTCGGCGTAGTTGGGATTGTTCGCGATCGCTTCGAGCATTTCCTTTTCGGCCGCTTCCTGCCAGCCTTTCTGGCTCGCGGTAATCCCCAGATAGTTGTGCGCCGTCGCGCTTTTCGGGTTGATCGCGAGCGACTTGGTCAGCTCGGAAAGAGCGTCGTCGAATTTGCTCTGCCGGTAGAAAACAATCCCCAGGGTGGTGTGGGTGAACTCGTCCTTGGGGGAGATGGCGATCGCTTTTTTCAAGGTCAGCTCGGCCGCTTTCAGTTTGCCGTTGCGGAACAAAACCACCCCGAGATTGGAGAGCGAATAAAGGTTGTTTGGGCTTTTCACGAGGATCTGCTGGTATTCCTTCTCCGCTTCTTTGAATTTGCCGCGGTCGAAGCTCGCTTTGGCCTCGCGCGCCAGCGGGAGCAAATCCGTCGGCACGCCCGGCGTGATCGTGGTCTCCACTTCCGGACCGATGCTCGCTTCGCTCCCTTGCGCGACGGCGTCGAGGCTGCTCGGGTCGCCGCCCGTCTCCTCCGGCGGAGGGGTCGGTCCGTTGATCGTGACCGGCGTCTGCGGATTCGGTTTGGCCATGGTGAGGCTGGCTTTGATCGAGCCGGCCGCGGTGTCGGAGATGGCCACGACCGGCGTCTTCAAGAGAGCGAGCTCGTCTTCGCTTAATTTCGTGATCGGCTCGGCCAGGAGGCGGATTTGCTGGTCGAGCACGGCCGATTTGATCTTGAGCTTGTCGAATTCCGCCAGCATCAACTTCTTCGCCTGCTCGCGGCGCGCTTCTTCCTGCCGTTCGCGCACCACGATCCCGCGCAGCATCTGGTTTTCCTTGACCAACTGGGCCGACTCCGCCGAGGTGGCGCCGTTTAACTGGGCATTCGCGAGCGCCCCGCTGGCATCGTCGAGCTGCGACTGCAGGTCGGCGATGGTTTTGTCGGAATCCTGATTCTTTTTCTGGCTGGCGACCAGTTGATCGCGCAATTTTTCCAGCTCGACCTTCACCGCGCGAAGTTCCTGCGCCTTCTTCGGTTTGTCGGCGCTGATCTCGCGCACAGTCGCGACGGCGGTGATGAGCCGCTGTTGCAGATCGGCGTTCTCCGTCACCAGCGCCTTGACCCGTGCCTGCGCTTCGCCCGCTGCTTTTAGCTGCTTCAAAGCGTCGTCGCGCTCGTGCTCCATGGCGTCGCGTTCCTTCGTCGCACTGGCCACTTCCTGGCGGGCGTTACGCAATTTCGCGTTGGCCACGGCGCTATCCGCTTCCGCCGTTTTCCGGCCGGACTGCGCGGCCTCGAGCGCTTTTTTTAATTGAGTGATCTCGCCTTTCAAGGCGAGCGCGGCTTTCTGGTCGCCCTTGCCCGACTGGATCTCGCCGAGCGATTTCTGGGCGGCGTCCAGTTGATCGCGGACTTGCCGTTCCGCCTTGGCGGTTTTCTCAAGATCGCTCCGGGCTTCTTCGAGCGAGGCGTTGCTTTCCTGGAGCTTGCCTTTGATTTCCGATTTCTCCTTTTGCGCGGTATCGATCTGAGCGCGGGATTGCTGCAGTTCCGTTTCGAGTGAATCGATGCGGGCGCGGAGTTCCTTGGTCGCATCCTTGATCGCGACCTGGGTCTCGGGCGACGGCGGAAGGTTGCCGCCCAACTCGATCTTCGGCTCGAGGGAGGAAGGCGGGCCGGTGTTCCCGGAGGGCAGCGGAGGCTCCACCTCGCCGGCAGAGGCGGCAGTCGCATCGGAGAGGTCGCCTTGCGTGGAAATTTTGCTCTCCACGCGCAGAATGCTCTCGGCGATCTTGCGGCCGCGGTATTCGACGATGGCCGGTTGCCAGTCGGCGTTCGTTTTTTTTATTTCCTCGAGGAGCGAGCCGGCGAAACGCAGTTTGGCCAGTGCCGGGCGAAGCTGATTTTCGCGTTCCATCTTTTCGGCCTGTTGCGCCGTCATGTAGGCCTTGAGAAAGACCTCCGAGGGATCGGCCTCCTGCGCGAAGGCGACGAACGATTGCGCTAGCAGCGCGAGGAGGAGAAGGAGCGCGAATTTGTTCATCGCAGGAACGCCGATGATAGCCGACACGCCTTCCACCTGCAATGATGGCCGGGGGGCGGGGCTGCCTTTGCCTTTGCAAATCGGCCCGAAAAATCTAGTGTCCTCAGCGACGGTGGCCATAGCTCAATGGTAGAGCCCCAGATTGTGGTTCTGGCTGTTGCGGGTTCGAGTCCCGTTGGCCACCCCGCCTCCCCCTTCTTGGCACGCCCGTTGCTTAAGCAGAGGGATGCTTTTACCAACGGAAAGTTCGCTCCACCCTGCCTCGTCCAAGATCGTTTCCTTCTGGCAGCGCCTCCTCGAAGAGGAAGAGCTGCGCGACTGCGCTCCGCTGGAAAAATTGCTCGCGGGTTGCGAGATCATCGCCGCGCTGGACGGCCTCGATCTCCTCGCCGCCTAACGAGTTTTTTCTGTGGCGGGTTTTTTGCGCGCAGCGCGACCCCGCCCATACTCCCCTCCGGCGGGGTGCCTGTAGCTCAACCGGATAGAGTTTCTGGCTTCGAACCAGAAGGTTGGGGGTTCGAATCCCTCCAGGCACGCTCATGGTAGAGCGCCTCGACCAGGCGCAGCGACTTTTCGTTAGGCAAAAGCGCCTGCTCCATTTGGTTCATGAGGTAGGCAAAGGCCAGGCCGTTCTCCGGATCGGCGAAGGCGTGACTGCCGCCCGCCCCGGGATGGCCGAAGGCGAGGGCGGAGGGACCGAAAATCCGCCGCGGCGCCCCGATCGGATCTTTCATGAAGCCGGCGGAAAAGGCGGTGGGAATGCCGAAGACGAGATCCGGGCCGGAAGTGAGCGGGGTCGTCATCTGCGCGATGGTCGCGGCGCTGAAATAACGGCGACCCTCAAGCGTGCCTCCACCCGCCAGCATGGCGTAAAACTTTGCCAGCGAAGTGGCCTGGCCGATGCCACCGAGGGAGACGAGCGAGCGGGCGCGGTTTTCCGGCAGGTTCATGGCGGAGACGGAGTGGAGGCCGCGCGGCGAGGTAAAGGTCCGGCGCGGCAGGCTGCCGGGAGTGGCCAGCGCCTGGTAAAAAGCATCGGGGGGCGGCGCGCTGGCCGCCCTGGCGGCGTAGATCGTCGCGACCCGCGCGTTCTCCTCCGCCGGCAGCCCGATCCAGAGATCGAGCCCGAGCGGCTCGGCAAAAATTTCCCGCCAATAAGCGCCGGTCGTGCGGCCGTCGATTCGCCTAACGAGTTCGTCGACCAGGAAACCGAAAGTGCGCGCGTGATAGCCGTGCCCGGTCCCGGGCGCCCAGAGCGGGGTTTGCTTTTCCAACGCCCGCACGACCGCCGCGTGATCGGTCACCTCGGCCGTTTCGTCGAGCGCGGCGAGGCCGGCCTGGTGCGAGAGCAACTGCGCCAGCGTGACCTCGCTTTTTCCGTGCTGCGCGAATTCCGGCCAGAACTCCGCCACCTTTTGCTCGAGCCCGATCCCCTTTTCCTGGAGGACGTGCAGGAGACAGGCGCTCCCCAACCCTTTCGTAGCCGACCAGAAAAGGACCAGCGTATCGCTCGTCCAGGGCAGCTCGCGCCGCGCCTCGCGGAAACCGCCGGCCAGTTCAAGCACGGACCGCCCGTCTGCCCAGATGGAAACGGCCGCGCCCAGCTCGCCGAAGCGTCGGAAATTTTCCTCGAAAAGTGGCTCGATGCGGCGGGCTAGCGTCATTAATGACGAAGCCCGAATGACGAAGCCCGAAACAAGGACGAAGCCCGAAGCTCGAAGGGGAAAGCAAGTGCCGACGACGGCTTCGTCATTCGGACTTCGTCATTCCTTCGGGCTTCGTCATTCGGGCTTCGTCATTTAGTAATCCCGCACGTAAGGATACTTCGTTTCGTTGCCCAGCTCCGGCGGGAACTCGCTGTAACCGCGATGAATCCACGGGATGTCGTTGCGCAAAACCGGCTGGTAAGTGCCCTTGTAAACCGGGATCGGCCAGAGGAGCGCCTCATAAAATCCCACCCCAAACCGTGCAAAAGCGCGCCCCGTGCCCCGGACCACGCCGTAGCCGGCCGCGGCGGCGTTGCCTTCCTCGCTATTCACCGTCGCGATCGTCACCGGAATTTCCGACCAGCCGAAGAGCATGTTCGAGATTCCGCGACCAAGCTTGCGCGTCGGTCCGTAATCAGCCGCCGGCGGGTCCTGGATATCTGCCCGACAGCTGGCCGCGAAGGCGAGCGAGCAAAGGAGCAGAAGAGCGCGTCTCATAGGAACGGTGCGAGTTAAGCGATGGGCCAGAAAAATGGCAACAACTGTTTATCGTGCCGGAGGCTTCGGCTGGCCCCGGGTGGCGAAGACGGAAAGGGAAATCGTCAGGGCGAGGACGGTGACGATAACGAGAAGCGAGACCCCGTTGGACAGTTGGATCCAATGCGCAGCGAGCATTTTCGCGCCGACAAAACAAAGAATCAGGGCCAGCCCGTAGCGCAGATAAACGAAACGCGTGACCAGATTCGCGAGCAGGAAGTAGAGCGAGCGCAGGCCGAGGATCGCGCAAATATTTGAGGTATAAATAATGAAGGTGTCCCGGGTGATCGCGAGGACCGCGGGGATGGAGTCAACCGCGAAGACGAGGTCCATCACGTCGATCACGATCAGGACGAGGGCGAGCGGGGTCAGGCAAATGCTCGTTCCTTTGCGGATGAGGAATTTCGAGCCGTGATATTCGCTGGTCAGCGGCAGCAGGCGGCGCGCGCCGCGGAGGATGAAGTTGTTCTCGAGATCGAGCTCCTCCGATTTGCTGCCAAACATGCGCAACCCGGTGATGATGAGAAAGGCGCCGAAGAGGTAGAGCACGAAGTGGAAGCGCGCGACGAGCGCGACCCCGAGAAAGATCATGATCGCCCGCATGACGAGCGCGCCGACGATGCCCCAGACGAGCACCCGATGCTCGTACTCCGGCGGCACCTGGAAGTAGGCGAAGATTAAAACGAAAACGAAAATGTTATCGACGCTGAGCGAGTACTCGATGAGGTAGCCGGTAAAGAAGTCGATCCCCTGGTCCGCTCCCTGCCAGCGCCAGACCACGACGTTGAAAGCAAGCGAGAGCGCGATCCAGATGAGGCTGCGCCAGATCGCGCTGCGCAGACTGATGGTGTGCGGACCGCGAAAACTGAAGAGATCGATGGCCAGGGCCGCGAAGACACCGAGATGAAATACGACCCAGAACCAAATGTTTGTCGGCACGAGGCGCTAGATTTCCACGCCTGCTCCCGGCCGGCAACGCGAATCGGACGGTCGCTGAGTTTGCGCCCGCAGAGCCCGTCGTGCATCGTCAGGAGGCAGAGAGAAATGAATTTATGGACGTAGAATTGCAAAAGTTAGTGGACGCCGGAAAGCTCACGACGGCCGGGGCGGAGCAACTCGAACAGATGAAACCGGGCAGCTTCTGCCTGCATAAGAGCTGGGGTTTCGGGCAGGTGGCCGAGTGGAACCTGCTCCTCAATCAAATCTTGATCGATTTCGAGAAGAAAAAAGGCCACCCCATGCAGTTGCAGTACGCGGCTGAGAATCTCACCCCGATTCCGGCGGAACATTTCCTTGCGCGCAAGGCGAGCGATCTCCCCGGCTTGAAGAATCTGCTCAAGGAAACGCCCGCTGCGATGGTCCGCAATATCCTCGAGAGCCTTGGCGGCAAAGCCACCCAGGCGCAGATCAGCCATTGGTTGCTCGGCGACGTTTTCAGCGAGCCCGAGTTCAAGAAATGGTGGTCGGCGACCAAGACCTTGCTCAAGAAAGAAGGCCACTTCCTCATCCCCTCGAAGAAGAACGATCCGATCGAGCTGCGGACCGCCCCCGTCTCCCACGGCGACGAAATGCTCGCCTTTTTCGAACAGGCGCGCCGGCCCAAGGAACAGAGCGCGGCGCTCGATCAGATCATTAAATTGCATCACGAATTCAAGCGGCCCGAGGAGCAGCTCCAGCCCCTCATCGCCACGATCGAGGAGACGGCGCGGCGCAATCAACGCCTTAATCCCGCGCTCAGTTTCGAGTTCGTGATCGGCCGGGACGACCTCCTCGCGCTTGAGCCGAAACTGCGCAGCACCCAGCCAGAGCTGACCTTGGTCCGGTTGATCTCCGAGGAGGAACCGCGCCTCGGCGAGATTCTCCCGAAAATTCCCTCGGCCAAAGAGCGCCGCGTCCTTCATGCCTTTCCCGCTGCGCTGGGCGAACGTTGGAGCACCCGCGCCCTTCAGCTCATGCAAGGCTCCAACGCCCGGCTGGTCTCGCAAATGCCACGCGTTTTCGAAGAAGCGGGCCGACAGGAAGAACTCCGCCAGGCCCTCGATCGCAGCCTGCGCGAACACTCCGCGACCAGCGAAATGCTTTTCTGGCTCTGCAAAAATCGCCAGGATTGGCCGGGCCTGATCTCGCCCGAGTTGCTCGGCGCGATTTTCTCCGCCTGCGAGCGCGACCAGCATAACGAAAGCAACAGCCGCAGCACCCGCTTGCGCGATCTACTCTTGTCGGACCGCGCCCTCATTCCGGACATCTTCGCCGGGGCCGAGATCGGCCTGGCCCGCGACGCCCTGCGCCGGCTCATGCTCAGCCCCGTTTTTGACGAGCTGACCAAGCGCTCGCTGATGGCGCGCATCATCAAATTATACCCCGATCTGCAAGCGCTCGTCAGCGGCGAGCAGGCCGTCGAGAAAAACGAATCGATCGTCGTCTCCTGGAGCAGCCTGCAAAAACGCAAAGCCGAGCTGGAAGAGCTGGTGAACAAAAAAATTCCCGAGAACAGCAAGGAAATTGGGGTCGCCCGTTCCTACGGCGATTTGCGCGAGAATTTTGAATTCAAAGCCGCCAAGGAAATGCAAGCCGTCCTCATGCGCCGCAAATCCGAGCTCGAGACCGCGCTCGATCGCGCCCGCGGGACGGCCTTTGAAAATCCGGATGTCACCCAGGTTTCCATCGGCACCATCGTCAGCCTGCGCGAAGTCGGTTCCGGCCGGGAAGAGACCTACACCATCCTGGGCGCCTGGGACGGCGATCCCGACCGCGCGATTATTTCCTATCAAACCGCCATCGGCCAGGCGCTCCTGGGTCATCGTCTCACCGAAGTTATCGAGCTGAACGAAGAGACGGGCAGCGGGCGCTACACCATTCTCTCGATCGAGCCCGCCCCGCTCGACATCGTCCCGGCGGAGCCGGAGCTCGAGCCCGCCACGGCCGAAACAGCCTAACGGATCGGTCGCCCCGGTGCGGGGCGTTGTAGCGTCCGCTGTCCCCAGCGGAAAACCGGTGGACCCAAACGAAATGCGTTGAGGACAGCGCACGCTACAACCGCCTCCCGTATGCTTACGGGGGCAATCGAGGCACGAAGTTCATGACACGCTCTAGGTACGCAAAACCGGTACCTGGGAGGCACCGGGGTTTTCCCCTCATCCGCCCAAAAACCCACCGCACTCCCGCGCTTCGCCGAGCGAAGCGTCTACAGGTCGCGGCGCGCGCCGGTGAACTTTTATCGCTAAGTCGCGACGGACGCGTTAATTACTTTGCCATGCAAGGCCGCGGTCTCTTCGCCGAATTGAAACGCCGCCACGTTTATCGGGCCAGCGTTATTTACGCCATGACGGCCTGGCTCATCATCCAGGTCGCCACCCAGACGCTGCCGTTTTTCGACGTCCCCTTCGGCATCATCCGCTTTCTCATCATCGCGCTGATCATCGGCTTCCCCATCGCCATCGTGCTCGCCTGGATTTTTGAAATCACCCCGCAGGGGGTGGTCAAAACCGACGATCTGCCGCCCGAATCATCGTCCGCCCTGACCCCGCGCCGCCGCCGGGTCCGCATCGATCTCCTCATCATCGCGACGCTCTCGCTCATCATCGTCTTCCTTCTTTTCCAAGGGCACCGCTACCTTTTCGCGAAACGCGGCGGCGACAAAAGCATCGCCGTGCTCCCTTTCGAAAATTACAGCAACGACCAGGAAAACGCCTTTTTCGCCGATGGCATCCAGGACGATCTCCTGATCAACCTGGCCAAGATCAAAGCCCTCAAAGTGATCAGCCGCACCAGCGTGATGAAGTATCGCGACAAAGGAACCCGCGATCTCAAGAAGATCGGCGATTCGTTAGGCGTGGCCAGTCTCCTCGAAGGGAGCGTGCGCCGGGAAGGAAACCGCGTCGCGGTCAACGTCCAGTTGATCGATGCCGCGACCGAAGGGGTGCTCTGGGCGCAGCGCTACGAGCACAAACTGGTCGATTCGTTAGGCCTGGAAGGCGAGCTGGCCACGAAAATCGCCAACGCCCTTCGCGCCACTCTCACCCCGGAGGAAAAACTTCGGGTCCAGCGCCGCCCGACCGACAACGCCGATGCCTACGAACTTTACCTGCGCGCCCTCCCCTACGAGCAGGGACCCGACACCCTCCTGCAGGATTACCGCCGGGCCGAGCAGCTCTACGAACGCGCCCTCGTGCTCGATCCCCACTTCGCCCTCGCCCACGCTCATCTCGCTTCCACCTGCGCGGAGATTTATCATTTTCACGAGCCTCTCCCGACCTGGGTGGCGAAAGCCAAAAGCGAAGCCGAGATCGCCCTCCGCCTCGCGCCGAATCTGAGCGAAGCCCATTTCGCCCTCGGCCAGTGCAGTTACTGGATGGACGGCGATTACACCCGCGCCTTGGCCGAATTTTCCCGCGCCCAGGAGCTCGCGCCTAACGATGCCAACGTCGGCATCTTCATCGCCGCGATCCAGCGCCGCCAGGGACATTGGGCGGAGGCGCTCGCCGCCTACGAGCGGATCGAGCGGGTTGACCCGCAGAATCCCAATATCGTGCGCAACCTTCTCATCACCAACACGGCCATGCGGCGCTGGCCGGAGGGCGCCGCCGCCGCCGCCCGGCTTCGCGCCATCGCGCCTGATTCGGTCGTGGCCAAGATCCAGACCGGTTATATCGATTTCTGGTGGAAAGGCCGCACCGACACCCTCCATCAGCAGCTCGCCCAGATCGCGCCCGGGAATGATCCGGACGGCGTCGCCACCTCCTTCCGTTGGGAGGTCGCCATGCTCGACGGCGCCTTCGCCAAAGCAGCCGCCCTTCTCGAGGAAACGCCGCTCGACGCGGTCGACTACTTGAACGGCGGCGCCACGCCCAAGAGTTTCCTGGCGGGCTGCAGCGCCCTCGCCCAAGGCGATAGCGCCACCGCCCGCGCGCGTTTCGAGCAGGCGCGCGGGACGTTCGAAGAGCAGGTCGCGGAAGCTCCCGAGAGTGCGGACCGGCACGCCAATCTCGGTTTGCTCTACGCGTTTCTCGATCGCAAAGAAGACGCCCTGCGCGAAGGCCGGCGCGCCGTCGAGCTTAAGCCGGCGTCGAAAGACGCCTTCGACGGGGCGCTCATGGAAGCTTTTCTCGCCCTCATCTATGCGCGGACCGGGGAAAACGACCTGGCCTTTCCTTTGCTCGTCCGGCTCCTGCACACGCCGGGCGCGGTCGACAGCGCGGACTACAGCATCACCCGTCAGGATCTGGAGCGGCGCTGGGAATGGACGCCGCTCCGCAAAGATCCGCGCTTCGCCCAACTCCTCTCGCCGCCCGAACCCGCGGCAAGGTAGGCGGCTCGCCGGCGTTATCGCGCGCCCACTGGCGCGGGAGCGTGGCCTGTAGACGCTTCGCTCTGCGAAGCGCGGGAGTTCGGCGTGCCAGCGGGAACAACCCCCGCGTTTCGCAGAGCGAAACGTCTACAGGCCGCCGGAGTCGCTAGGCAAGCTCGGAGCGCAGTTCGCCAAAGGCAGCGCCCAGGCGCTTGAGCAAATCGCTTGGCAGAAGCGATTCCTCGCTCGATCCGCCGTCGCGCAGCGCGAGCTCCGCGGCGCGTCCGCAAACCCAGGCTCCCAGGCGCGCCGCGTCGTAGGGCGCCAGCCGCTGCCCGAGGAGCGCTGCGCAGACGCCGGTCAGGACGTCGCCCATCCCGCCCGTGGCCATCCCGGGCGTGCCCGTGGTGTTGTAGCTGAGAGGTCGATCACGCTCCGCCACGATCGTGCGGCTGCCTTTGAGGAGCAGCGTGACTTCGTGCGCCCGGCAGAATTGGGTCGCCAGCTCGGCCCGCGCCATTTTCTCGTGCGGAAAAATCCGCTTCATCTCTCCCGGATGCGGGGTGAGCAAACGCTGCCCGCGCGCTTCCCCCAGCGCCTCCATGTTTTTCGACAAAATATTCAGGGCATCGGCGTCCACCACCATGGGCGACTGCGCCTCGCGGACGAGCGCGAGAACTTCCTCGGCGCGGGCTTTGCCCAAACCCGGCCCAACCGCCCAGACGTCGATCGGTTCCTCCAGCAGAGCGGCGTAATTCCGGACCGGCCGCACCATCACCTCGGGAGCGGCCGCCCCGGCCACCACCTCGTAAATTTCCTCCGGCACGAAAAGCTCGACCAACCCGCCTCCCCCGTGTAGCGCGCCTAACGAGCAAAGGACCGCCGCACCGGTTAACCCGCGGGACCCAGCCACCACCCCGATGCGGCCAAACTGATTTTTGTAGGCGGAAAATTTCCGCCGCGGGAGCAGAGCGCGCAGCGTTTCCGGGATCGCCACCACGCCGGCCGTGCCCTCCGGCCGCAATTCTTCGAGGGGCACCACCTCGAGCCGGCCGACAAAATCGATCGCTCCATCCGCGAGCAAACCCCGTTTCGCGCAACCGATCGTCACCGTCAGATCGGCCACCACACAATCCTCATCCGCCGCGCCGGAATCGCCCGCCAGACCCGAGGGCAGATCGACCGCGAGCACAAACGCGTTTTCCCGCCGCGCGTTGATCTCGCGACAGGCGCCCCGAATTGGCTCGCGCAAGGGCGGCTCCGCGCCCAGCCCGAGGAGACCGTCGAGCACGAGGGTCGGTCCGCGACCGCGGCTGCGACGACGCACCGCCCGTAGCTCCGCGAGTTTTTTTTCCGGCAATTCGCCCAGTTCCTCTTCGGGATAAAGCAGGCGCGTCTCGATCTTCCATCCGGCCCGCGCCAAAATTCGCGCCGCGACCAGGGCATCACCCGCGTTATTTCCTTTCCCGGCGAAAACGAGGCAGTGGCCCGCTCGTGGGAAAAATTTCCGCGCCGCCCGGGCGATCCCCTCGCCCGCTTTTTCCATCAGTTCCTCCGCGGAAACGCCCCGGTCGAAAGCCGCTTTTTCGGCGGCCCGCATTTCCTCGATCGTAACCACGGGCGAGTGCAAAGTATTCGTTAGGCTAAGGGGACGACTTCTTTTTCTTCTTCGTCGAAGTTTTCTTTTTCTTCGAGCTGCTCCTCCGTTTTTTCGAGGAGGGCCGGGTATGGTGGCGAATGGAGGAGCGCTCCGGCTCGGCGCGCACAAAATCGTTCTGACCCGCCGGCATCGGCACGGGCGGGCTGACGTTTTTTACTCCGGCCACGAGCGGCCGATGAACAGTGGTCGTTTTCCCCTTGACCCCGGCGGCGATCCGATCGGCCAGCCGGTCGCGGTAACTGCTCTCCAGGATGAGCCGCGCTTCCGCGGGGTTGGTCAGGAATCCGCATTCCACGAGCACGGAAGGAATGCGCGTCCGCCGCAGGACGAAGTAGCCGCGCCGCCGAATTCCCCGATTCTCGGTCGCCGTGCCGGCCACGAGCTGCCGGTGAATGTTGGCCGCGAGCCGAGCGCTGTCGCTCCCATAATAGTAGGTCTCGATGCCATTGGCCCCGGCGCGACTGGCAGAGTTGAAATGGACGCAGACGAAAATGGCGTCGCGGTGCGCATTGGCGATGGCGACCCGGCCGCTCAGGGTCACGAAGACGTCGCTGTCGCGGGTCATGATCACGCGGTAACCCGCGGACCGCAGCTTCTTGCCCAGGCGTTGCGCGACCTCGAGCGCCATCGTTTTTTCCGCGACCCGCTGGCCGGGAATTCCCCCGCGATCGAAGCCGCCGTGCCCGGGATCGATCACGACCGTACGGCTGGCCGCGAGGAGCGAGGCCGGGAGCAACCAGGCGAGCAAAGCGAGCAGGGCGAGGCTTCGGCCTAACGAAAAGCGCGGAGGGCGATGGCGGGATGCGGTCATCAGTTAATTCCCGGGAGGCAAATCGGCCGGGCGATCGGACAACTTCGGCAGCGCCGGCCCCTTGACCGCGCCGGGTGGCGCCGGCGTATCGATGACTCCGCCGGTCACTTCCACGCTCCCATCGGCCATCCGCCGGAGCCGCGGAGTGCTTCGAACCTGGGCGTAGCTGGCATGTTTGAGCAACTTCCCATCCAGGCCAACCACGGAGTAGGCCCAGAAGCGGGGTGCGGAGCATTGCAGGACGTGGAGCTTATTTTCCCGATCGATCTCGGCATGCGGTTCGTCGAAAGAGATCACCCGGCCTAACGAGTAAGTGGCGTAAACGAGGCCGTTGGCCTTGTCTTCCACCCGCACATAAAGCGAGGTGTGATCGGGAAAACGATTGGTCATGAGCGAGTAGGTCCGCACGCCCTCGCCGCCGCCGGTCGGGACGCCAACGGTTTGCTGCCAGATGGGCCGCGCGGTCGTCACTTCGAAGACTTTGGCGCGGGCGTAAAAGTATTTGTTTAGGTCGGCAAAATAAACGTTGCCCCGCACGTGATAAACGCCCGGATCGGAGACGGGAAAACGACTCGTCAGATTGATCTTGCGAGTGACCGCCGTGCCGGCCGCGATCTGGAGCGGCGCTTCCGGCACCTGCACGAGCGGCGCGAGGGTGCGGCCCTCGTTCGCGGTCACTTCGAAGCCGTACCAGTGTTGATCGCGCGCATCTTTCAGGTCGATGTCGCGCCCGGCCAGGTTGGTGATCGTGACCGTGGCGATGACCGGTTCGCCGGCGATGTACTGGAGCCTTTTAAATTTCAAATCGACCTGAATCTGGGCAGACGCCGCCCCGGCCAAGAGCAAAAAAAGCGCCGCCGCGACCAGAAGCCGGTTCATCGGGCGCTAGAATACCGCAACTCGCGGGAGAAGAAAGTTTCTCGGCCGAATCAGCTCTTTTTTCCCCAGAATTTCACCTTCTCGATCAGCCCGGTCTTCGGCGGAGGACGGAGGGTCGGCGGCGGCGCCAGGACCGCCTCGAGTTTCTTGGTTTCGCGCGCCAGGGCCGCCCATTCAGTGATGGCGCCTTCTCCGGAAGTCTGCATCTGATGGATGAGGGTGAGGACGCGGCCGCTGCCCGGCAGGGCGGTCGCCTTGGTCATGGGAATGAGGAGGCGGCCGACCATCTGGATTTCCGTCTGGGCGGGGGAAAGCTGCGCCATGGCCGGATGGGCCACCGCGAGATCGGCTAGTTTTGCCTCGTCGTTAGGCGTAACGAAGATGCGCGAAGGCCGGAGCGGCGCGTGCAGGATTTGGTGGTCGTCAAGGTGGGCGAGCGACTCCGCGATCGCCCGGATGAGCCGGAGCGCGACCAGCGTCGAGATGGTCTGCCCGCTCGCTTTGATCTCGTAAAGGGTGCGGCCGACGACGAATTCGCGCGCATAAAAATAAGTGCCCTGGAATTCGCCCGCTTCGTAAACGGGCAAGATGGCCGGATGCCGGACGTTGGCGTTGGCGCTAGCGGTCTCGAGAAATTCCTGGGCCCGCTCCGGGATCGCGCGCAGGCTGCTGCGCAAAACATGCAGCGCCACCGGTCGCCCAATGGAGGTTTGTTCCGCCTCGTAAACCTTGTCCCAAAAGCTCTCGGTTAACTGCCGCCCGACGCGATAGGTGCCGAAATCCTGGCCGCTCAAATCGGGCTCGGGCGGCAGGAGCGAAGCCGCCACTTCCGGCTCCGGCGAGGCCCCCGGCTGCCCCGAAAGCTTTCGGGGTTCGTCGCGTTCGCGCAGCACCACCTCCACCAGGGCCGCGTCCCACCCGATCTCGATCGTCGGCTCGGCCGGGCTGGCCTGCGAGTCGAAAGTAAAAGCGACCGGCCCCCAGCCCAGCATTTCGTAGATCGCCTGGAGACCGAGCGCCTGCGGTGTGGCGGCGTGGCGCAGCTCGCCGTTGCGCAGAAAGACCACGCCCGAATCCGCGCCCGCCAACAGCTGCACCCCACCGCTCTTCCCGCCGAGGCAACACATCTGGAGCAAATCGACCAGGTGATAGGAATTGGGCGCGTCCCCCGCCTGCGCCACCCGCTCGATCGCCTGCAACAACCGCTCGCCCTCGATCGGCTCCGGAAAGATTTTCGTGTTCCCCACTTCCAGCCGTTGATCGGCCTGGCTGTAGCCGGGCAGGAAAAAAGTCTGGAGCCCCGGGAAAATCTCGCCTAACGAACCGGCCAGAGCGAGCCCGTCGATCTCCGCGCTTTCCAACTGAGTGAGCAAGAGAGCGCAACCCGGCGCTTCCTCCGCCCAGGCGCGCGCCGCCTTTGCACTCGCCCAGGTCGCGACGGCGTGCTCAGTGTAGGAGCGCACCATCCCCGAAAGTCCGTCGCGAATCTCCGCGTCGGCGTGGACGATGAGCAGCTGCATCACTGCGGCGGCGCCGTGAAGGGCGACGGGAAGAGATTGAGCAAACGGGTCGGGTCCGCCCGCACCGCTTGCAGTTCTTCCTTATAATAAACGCGCACGATGTAGCCCAGATATTGATGCTTCTCGTGGCGCCCCTCCGCCGGGGGCTCCGGCTCTTTTTTCTGCCGCTTCGCTTTTTCCACCGAGTCGGGCACCGACTCGAGCGCGGTGCCCGGGGCGGGATAGCTTTTCTTCTCGCGCAGGTAGGTCACATCGAGCACTTCCGTGTCCGTATCGACCCAGTTGTGGCCCGTCGTGACCCACTCGTAGCTCACGTCCGCATCGGTCAGGACCACCTGATCGTTATCGACCACGTCGTAGAAGAAGACCTGGAGCTTCACCTTGGTGTGGTCGATCTCGACCCCGCGCCGCGCTTTCACCCCCACTCGCAGGACCAGCCGCGTGACCGCTTCGGGATCGTTCACCATCGTCTGCGTCACCTGGGAAATGCCGAAGACCGAGCCCTCCGGAATGATCGAAGTGTCGTTCGGGGCCGATTCATCGGTCGGCGAACGCCCGGTCGATCCGGGGATGCCTTGCACCGGCACGCCCACCCGGAGCTTCAGCTCGGCCAGCTCGGCCAGCGGACCGGCCGCCGCGCCTAACGAATTCAGGCGCTGCCAGGTTTCGTTCGAACGGTCGTAAAGCTGCATCGACTCATAGGTCATGGCCAATTCCGCGAGGATTTCCGGGTTCTTCGGCGCGAGCGCGGCGGCCTGCTGCAACTTCGCGATCGCGTTCCCGGTATCGCCTTGCTGGCGGAGCGCTTTGCCCACTTGCAACAGCTCTTCCGGCACCGACGCGCGGGCTGGCGAAAGGCTGCGCGCTCTTGCGGCGCCCCCGCGTGAGAGCGGCGGGGCGGGCGCCGGAACAATCGGCGCGATCGATCTGGAGACGGCCACATTCGCGGGCCGGGGCGAGGCCGGGCGCGGCGCTTCCCGAGTCTGCCGAAAATAGAAAAAGAGCCCGGCGATTACCTGCACCAGCGCCACCACGCCCAGCAAACCGACGGCCAGCGCAAAAGTTCTTTCCGCCCGACTGCCTTGGGATAACGAAATCGCGCGCACGGTTCCCGTTCTCTAGCGCGCCCGCCGAAAAGTCAATCCTGCGACCGGATGACAGCTCTGCCGGCGGCGGCGATGGTGCGCCCATGCGCATCCTCATCGCGCCCGACAAATTCAAGGGCTCGTTAGGCGCGGCTGCCGTCGGGGCGCGGATCGCGGCGGGCTTGCGTTCCGCCCTCCCCGAGGCGGAGCTCGAAATCGCGCCGGTGGCCGATGGCGGGGAAGGAACCGCGGCGGCGATTTGCGCGGCGCGGGAAGGGGAGTGGCGGGAGGTCGCGACGCACGACGCGCTCGGTCGCCCGCTGCGCGCGCCTGTTTGCTGGCTCGCTCCCGGGAAAACGGCGGTCTTCGAGATGAGCGCGGCCGCCGGTCTCGCTCAACTCACCGTGGCCGAGCGCGATCCCTTGCGCGCCTCCACTTTTGGGGTCGGCGAAATGCTCCGCGCGGTCAGCGCCGCGGGCGCGCGCGAGATCATCGTCGGGCTGGGCGGCAGCGCGACCAACGACGGCGGCGTCGGCCTGGCCCGCGCGCTCGGCTTTCGTTTCCGCGACGCGAGTGGGCGGGAATTAACTGCTGCAAAACTCACCCTCGCCCGGATCGAGCCACCTAACGATCTCGCGCTCCCGCCGATCTTGGCCGCGACGGACGTGGACAATCCGTTGCTCGGTCCGCGCGGGGCCACCCGCATTTTCGGACCGCAAAAAGGCGCGAGCCCGGCCGCGCTCGAAATCCTGGAGGCCGGGCTCGCCCGTCTCGCCGACGTCGCCGCGCAAACTTTCGGCCGGGATCATCGGGACGCCCCCGGCGCGGGTGCGGCCGGTGGGCTCGGTTTCGGGCTGCTCACTTTCGCGGCCGCCCGCTTGCGTTCCGGCTTCGAGGTGGTGGCGGATATGATCGATCTGCGGGCTCGAATGGAACGGGCAGATTTTGTGATCACGGGCGAAGGTCGATTGGACGCGTCCACGCTCTCGGGCAAAGCGCCCGGAGGCGTCGCGCGGATGGCGCAAGCCTTGGGCAAACCGGTTTTCGCAATCGTCGGCGCGGCCACGCCGGAGATGAAAGGGCACGCAATTTTCGAAGCGATCCTCACGCTCGACGATCCGGAAAACACGGCTGCTTTGCTCGAGCTCCGAGCCGCCGAGTTGGGGCAGCTGATTCGGCGGCGAAAAATTCCGCACACGATTTAGACAAAACCGGCGTTTGGCGGCGTCTCTTTCTGCAAAGACCGTATTGAGGTCATGGAAAGCATCGTTTCGCATGAAGAAGATTGGAAAACCTGTTTCGCGCAGCTCGGGCCCGCCCTGCTCCTTTTCGCCCGGCGCTGGACCCACTCGCGCGCCGATGCCGAGGATGTCGTGCAGGAAGCTTTCGTGCGTTTCTGGCGCCGGCAGGATTCGCTCGAAAATCGCGCCCTCCTTTACGCCACCATTCGTTCGACCGCGCTCGATCGTCTTCGCCGCGAGCAGCGCCGCGAACGCCGCGAGGCCCTCGCCGCGCTCGATCACGCCGGCCCGCACGAGCCCAGCTTCGCGCCTGCGGACGAAGGCGAGAGCCTGCTCGCGGCCGCAGTGGAGCGTTTGCCTAACGAACAACGGGAGGTCGTCATTTTGAAAATCTGGAACGAGCTGACCTTCGCCGAGATCGCCGGCGTCCTGGAGATTTCGCCGAACACCGCCGCCTCGCGCTATCGCTATGCCCTGGGCGCGCTCAAGAAAATTTTGCAACCCCATGAATGATTTTTCCGAGCTGGAAGCCGATCTGAAGAAATTGCGACCGGCCCCGGCCTCCGCCGATCTGGCGCGCCGGATCGAGCGCGCCTTGGCCCTGCCGGAGGAGACGCCGACCGCCGGCGTCCTTCCGCGACCGGCGCGCCGGCGGGAGGGCGGCTGGTGGTCGTTTGGCTTCGGCCTCGCCGGCATCGCGGCGCTCCTCGTCGTCGGCCTGAACTTTTTCCAGCCCTCACCCGAGCCGCCGCGCCTCAGCGCCGGGCCGGCCCGCGGCTTCCAGCCCGCCGGCTTGACCCAGGTCGTTTACCGGGGGCGGGACGAAGGCCTGGTTTTTCCGCCTAACGACTCCGGCCCTTTGCGCCGCCGGCTGCGCTACGAGACGCGCGAAACCATGCGCTGGCGCGACGCCCAAACCGGCGCCTCGGTCCGAGTTTCTTACCCAGTCGAACAGGTCATCCTCACCCCGGTCGCTTTTCAGTAAACCAACCAAACCATGAAAACACGAATCGTCTTAACCACCGCATTCGCCAGCCTGCTGCCCTGCGCGGCGGCCTTCGCCCAAACCCCCGCGTCTCCCGAGGCCACTCCCCTGCCCGCGAGCACGCCGTTTGCCCCCGCCCCTCCGGCACCTCCCGCGCCGCCCCACCCGCCGCGGCGCTCCATCCCCGGGAACGATCGGCCCCACGAGCCGGTCACCTTTCTCGGGGTCGAGACCTCGCGGGTCCCGCGCGTGGTGAGCGAGCAATTGGGCTTGCCGCGCGGGTTCGGGGTGGTGGTGGATTATGTCGTGCCGGCCAGCGCGGCGGCCGCCACCGGCCTGCAACAAAACGACATCATTCGCATGTTGAACGATCAGATCGTGATCGACTCCGAGCAGCTCGGCGTCCTCGTGCGCAGCTTTCCCGAGGGCGCCACGATCAACCTCACGATTCTGCGCAAAGGCCAGGAGATGAAATTAACCTCCCGCCTCCAGCAAAAGCAGGCCCGGAGCGGCCACGACGCGGTTGGTTACGAATGGAATTTCGATGGCCTGGAAGATTTCCAGATGCCCGATATGGCGACCGTGCGCGAAGCGATGGCGCGCGCGAAAAAAGAGGTGCTCCGGGCCGGTGACCAGGCGCGGGAAGCCGCGCGCAAGCTGCGTGTGGTGACGAGCGATGACGGCACGGTGAAAACCTCGCACGTCGATCTCGGGCAGGCGCAGATTGTATTTTCCGACGAGAAAGGCGAACTGCGGCTCGAGCGGGTGGACGGGAAAAAAGTCCTGACCGCGAAAGATGCGGCCGGTAAACTTCTCTACCAGGGGGCGGTCGATTCCGAGGCGGATCTGGCCAAATTGCCGCCGGAAGTGCGGCAACGTTACGAGAGCTTGCGCCACCAGGATTTGCCCCCGATTCCGCCTCACGAACTCGCTCCTCGTCCTCCCGGGCCCGACCAGTCCGCGCGCCTCGACCCCGCGGCCGCGGAGCAGGCCACGCTGCCCCTTTCGGCTCACCCCGGCTGGCGGCGCAGCACGATGCTTTTGTAGGGCGCCGGCCGCTCTGGCTTTGGGCCGCTCCGCACTTGCGACGCCCCCCAGCCTCCTTAGAATCCGGCGCGCCCATGCCCGAGCGAACACCGCCACCTGCCGCCGTCCGCGATCCCTACGCCGCCTTCCGGTTCCCCAGCTTCGTCCTTTACACGTTAGGCAACTTCGTCTCCATCACCGGCCGGCAAATGCTCACCATCGGCCTCGAATGGGAAGTCTACGCCCGCACCCATTCCGCCACCGCGCTCGGCCTGGTCGGGCTCACCGCCGCCCTCCCCGTGGTCGGGCTCTCTCTGCCGGCCGGTCATCTGGCCGATCGGTTCCGGCGGAAAACCATCATCCTCTGGGCGCAGGCGGCCAGCGCCCTGTGCTCCGTCTGCCTGGCCCTGGTTTCGTGGCAACATCTGGCCATTCCGCGCTATCCCATTCTCCTCCGCGCCAACGCCGCGCTCGCCGCCATCGCCCACCTCTTCGAGCGCCATCCCACCTATCGCTTCGACGATCTCTCCCTCCCGCTCATTTATTTCATCATGCTCCTCTCCGGCACCGCCCGCACTTTCGGCTGGGCCGCCCGCGCTTCCTACTTCCCGACGCTGGTCCCGCGCGACCATTTCGCCAACGCCGTCACCTGGAATAGCAGCATGTTCCAGATCGCTTGCGTTCTCGGCCCGGCCACCGCCGGTTTTCTCATCGTTAGGCTGGGCTTCCCCTTCATCTACGCGCTCGATAGCTGCTGCGCGCTGGCCTTTTTCCTCCTCGTCCTCCCGATCACGAAAGCGCGTGAAGTCCCGCGCTCCGTCGGCACGCCCTGGGAAAGTCTGGCCGCGGGGATTCGCTTCGTCCTCGGGCGCAAGATCATCCTCGCCGCCCTCACCCTCGATATGTTCGCCGTCCTCCTCGGCGGGGCGACCGCCCTCCTGCCCATCTTTGCCGATCAAATCCTGCACTGCGGACCGATCGGTCTGGGCTGGCTCCGGGCCGCGCCCGCCATCGGCGCCTTCGGCATGGCCGTGGCCATCGCTTATCTTCCACCCATGCGCCGGGCCGGACGGACCCTCCTCTGGTGCGTCAGCGGGTTCGGGCTTGCCACCATCGTCTTCGGTCTCTCCACCTGGTTCTGGCTCTCGCTCGCCATGCTTTTCCTCACCGGCCTTTTCGACAGCGTCAGCATGGTCGTTAGGCAAACCCTCGTCCAGCTCCTCACCCCCGACGAGATGCGCGGCCGCGTTTCCGCCGTGAACAACATCTTCATCGGCACCTCCAATGAATTCGGCGCCCTCGAATCCGGCCTCACCGCGGCTCTCCTCGGTCCCGTCGTCTCGGTGGTCGCCGGCGGCATCGGGACCGTCCTGGTCGTCCTCGCGGTCGGCTGGAAATGGCCGCAAATGCGCAAGATCGGCGCGCTCGATCGCACCCTCGAGTAGGCTCCCTACTCCGTGGTTGCGATTTGGTATTGCTCGATCTTCCCGTCCGGCATGAGGAAGGTCGTTAGCCGCAACGTCTTCGTCGCGAACTTGATCTCGTAGCGCCGTAGCGTCATGCCGCCTCGTAAGCTTTGCTCCGTTTGTTCGAACTTCTTCGGCTCCCCGAGCGGACCGAGCGCGGCCGCAAAATCGGCCACCGTCTCCTGATCGAAGTAAGCTTTCGCATTCTCGGTGAAGAGCGAACGATCCACCTTCCCTTGCTGCAGCGTGGCCAGGATTTTCTTCATCTCCGCGAGCGCTTCCGCCGTGCCCGGCTCGCTCTGCGCGAAGACGATCTCCTCGATCTTCGTCGCGATCTCCCGGGAAGCGTTGGTCGCATCCATATTCGTCAGCACTGCCACCGCCACGCCATCGTCCGGAAAGACGTCATTCGTCGCGGTGAAGCCCGAAACCTCGCCGCCGTGCGAGATGCGGCGGCGGCCATTGGTTAGCCCAACCCCCACGCCGAGTCCGTAACCCGTCCCCACTCCGTTCGTTAGGCGCACCTCCGTCTCCATGGCCCGATAAGATTCCGCACCCAGGAGCGACTCAGCGATCAGAGAAATGTCCCACTTTGCCAGGTCGCTCGCCGTCATCGCCAGTTCGCCCGCCGCATACATCCAGCCGCTCCCTTCCTTCGGCGCCTCTCGCAAGGGCCCGCCCGCATGGCGCAGATAGCGCTGCGGATCGTTCGACCCGAGCGCCGCCTCATCCGTGTTCGTGACTGACTTCATTTGCAGCGGTCCCAGGATGCGCTTTTGCAAAAAGGAATAGACTGGCTCGCCCGCCACCTCCTCCACGATCCGGCCGGCGATGACGTAATTCGTATTACTGTATTGCCACTTCGTCCCCGGCTCGAAATCGAGCGGAATCTTCCCCCACCGCGCCACGATCTCCGGCGCGCTTACCGGTTTCAGCATCATCGGCATCACATAATCCTGGGGCCAGTAGTCCTGGTAACCCGAAGTCATGGAAAGCACTTCCCGCAGCGAGATATCCCGCGCCCGAGTGAGTTCCGGGTGCCAATGCGCCAGCTTGTCGTCGAGCGAAATCTTTCCTTCTTCGGCGAGTAGGAGAATCGCCGCCGCCGTAAACTGCTTACTGATCGACCCGATGCTGTAACGCATCTCGGGCCTAGCCTTTCGCTTCGATTCGACCCGAGCCAGTCCATAAGCCTGCGCGTAAACAAGTTTTCCTCCGGCCACCACCGCCACCGAAGCACTCGGAGCCCCAGTCTTAGCCAGCAAATCGGGCACCACCTGATCGATCTTAGCCCTCATCTCGACGTCCTGTGCCGAGAGCCGTGTCCCCCCAAAGAAAACAACAACCAAAACGAAGATAACGCATCGCATAACCAAGACCTTAACGTCTACCTGGGGGCGGACCAAACAAACTCGGAGACGGCTGCGGCGCCTGGCTAGAGCGTGTCATGCACTCGGGAAGGTCTATTAGGGCGCCTCGGTCTTTCTGGGGAGCGCACGCGCCTCGCGTGCTGGTTTTGGCGCCTCGCCAAAACGAACTTGGCGGCCGCTCTTGGTCTCCAAGCGAGCGAGAAAAGTTCGCGATGGCGCGGCGCCCTCGCCAGCACGCGAGGCGCGCGCGCGCCCCAGAGAAAGTCCACCTCCCTCGCGCCATCCACGTTCATGCCCCATCTAGCTGGCCCCTTTTAGAACGTGGGGCCGCACCGGACGGGCTAGAACCCACTTACTTTCCGCATTCCCGATTATGTAACTCTGACCATCGAGAATCTGCGGTATGCATTTCTCCCTTTTGCAACGACATTGCTTTCCTGGGACGTGAAGCAAGGTTTTCCCACTTCAATTCTTCGGTTAGCCGACAATCGAGAATGATCGTTCTCAATTTCTCCAGCTCCTCCCGCCATGGGGATTTTCTGAAATACCAATCAACCTTGGGATTCATTTCAGCGATTTATCGATCCTCTGTCGTAAAGCGGTTTCTATCTCTTTATCCGTAAATCTTCCCCAACCACGGCGGCCAACCTCATGCGAATCGAAAATCGAGCTCCGCGCCGCCGCTAGCCCTTGGCGATCGCGAATAACCCGGCGATCCCCACCGCGTAAATCACGAGCACCGCCAGCGAATCGATCCCCATCCGCGCAATCTGCCGGCGCGGCCGGAAGATCAATCCGCAAAGATAAACGCACGTCAGCAACATCCCTAGGGCGGTAAGATAAATGTCTGTCCGCTGCGCCTGCGGCAAGACCGCTTCCCCCGAGAGCAAGGTCGCCATGAAGAAGAGCACCGGGAGGAAAGCGTTCCCGCCGAAGATATCGCTCATGGCCAGTTTGTAATCGCCTAGCTTCACTGCGGCGAGACCGGTGGAAACCTCTGGGAGGGAAGTCGCGGCTGCCAGAATGGTGGCCCCGAAGATGACCCCGCTCATCCCTAAGTGTTTCGCCAGCGCTTCCCCGCTCAGCTCCAGCGACACGCCGCTCGCGAGCGTCACCGCCGCTGCCGCTAGGAAAATAGCGAGCGCCCATCCCGTGCTCATCTTTTTCGTCGCCGACTTCTTCTTCGAGTGACCGCGTGGCTCCCCCTGTCCTCCCGGTGCGTCGCCCTTCTTTTGCCAGGGCAGATCCTTGCGCGCCTTGCTGACCAGGTGCAGCCCGATCAGCCACACCAGCACGATCCCCACACCCGCGGGGGTGACCCGCCCATAGATCAAGCTCGAAGGCATTTCGTGACCGAGGATCGCCATCGTCAGGACGGCAATCACAAGTAATCCTTCCAGCACCAACCCGAGCGAAGCCGCCCGATAAGTCAGCCCGTCCTCCTTCCCGAGTCCGAAGAAATCGAGCACGACCAGCACCACCGTCTGGAGTGCGATTCCGCCCAGGATATTGCCGATCGCGATCCCGAGATCGTGATGGAGCGCCGCGCTCGCCGTGATCGCGATCTCCGGCAGATTTGTTACGATCGCGAGGAGGAGCATCCCACCGAGCGCTTCCCCGAGGCCGAGGCGTTGCGAGAGCACATCGGTCGTGCGGGAGACATAAATCCCCGCCACCCAGACCGCCGCCGCGGCGCCAAGAAAGATGATCAGCAACCAGCCGGGCGCGAGATGATCGAAAAGCATCGTCCTATGCTATGCGACAGGGTGTGTGAGCGGTAGAGATTGTTTCGCCCTTCGCACCGTGGGATCGCGCTCGCTGCCGGCGACACCGGTGAGTCGTGGTAGCGTTGCAGCCGTCCTGTGAAAACACCCGCCCGCACCCATCGCCGCGCGTTTAACCGCTACTTCAGCGGAGAATCGCCGATCTCATCCAGCTCTTCGCCAGCTATCTGGTGGAGCAATACACCGACGCCGCCCGCGAGCGCGCCGAGGTCTGCGGCGGCCTGCCCATCCGCCAGCTCCAGAAAGTGGAAGACTAGGTCAGCGAACGGCTGGCCGAAGAGATCTCGGTTGCCGTAACGGATGCGAAGCAACGGCCGGGCTTTCCAACCCAGCGCAGCCTGATCGAGATCGCGCTGGAAGTCGGCTACACCAGTCCGAGCGCCTTTGCGCAAGTCTTTCGCCGCGTTGTCGGCGTCACGCCGACGGCGTTTCGAAGTGCGCTCTGAGGGAGAACTATAAGTTACGGTGTAGACCACTCGACAAAATCGCTGCCGCTTAAGTTGCCGATCGCCTGCGCGATTGCAGTCGAATGTGACTTCAGACGCGGCCAGCTTGCGAACGGGAGAACCAAGATTGCGATCTGCCGAGCTGCGAGATTCTGCTGGTAGCGCAAATTCCTGTCGGTCGTCACCAGCACCTCGAACTGTTGCGCTTCAGCAGCATTCAAAAGCTCTCCGTTGGCGAGCTCCCCCCAGCCCATTTCGTAAACCGTCGCAACGAGATGGCGGGATAAAGCAACTCGCAATGGGAGCGGCGTGCCTTGATCAAACAAAATCTTCACGCCGGGAGAGGACCCTCAAGCAATCGCCAGACTCCGCTTCGTAAACTCCAATACCGCCTGCGCCTGCTCGCGCTTCACCCCGGGAAACCATTCGAGAAAATCGTCCACCGTCGCGCCATCCTCGAGATTCTCGAAAAGCGCCGTCACGGGCACACGCGTGCCCCGAAAGAGCCACGCGCCGCTCACTTTTCCTTCGGCGCGTTCCACGACCGAGCATTGGGTCCAATCGAGCATTGACTGAGCTTAGCTGCTCCGGTCCCGCGGGTCAGCCCGAAAGATGCTCAATCGCTGTTCGAGCAGAGCTTCCTCGCGAGGCGTGAGGTCGTCATCCGCTTCGATGGCTCGCCGGACGAGTTGCTGCCGCTCCGCGAACGAAAGTTT
This sequence comes from Chthoniobacterales bacterium, assembly GCA_965217815.1. Taxonomy (GTDB): domain Bacteria; phylum Verrucomicrobiota; class Verrucomicrobiia; order Chthoniobacterales; family UBA10450; genus Palsa-1392. Next base: position 651,147 of record CBDCJI010000002.1, on the reverse strand, counting down.
CGGAATGGCCTGCAGGATTTCGTTCAAGCTCACAGCGTCACGATCTCAAACTGCGCCCGGCCGCGCGAGCCCCCTTGGTAATGTCCTGCGTCGTCCCACCCACTAAAGCAGCTTGCCCCACGGCGCTCGCTCCGCTTATGTCTTTAGCGTGAGCAATGAAACTGAGGAACTCGTGCGACTCTGTGAGGCGCTTCCTGCTGAGAAGCGGACGGAGGTAGCAGACTTCGCGCGTTTCCTACTGGCCCGGAACGACGATGACGCTTGGGATCGGCTTCTGGACGACCCCGCGCCCCGTCCGCGCTTGGACGCGTTCATTCGCGAATCGGCGATCGAAGACGACGAACCCCTGGATCAGAACCGTTTGTGATCTCACGGACGCGGCCAAGCTTTTGGCGCGCCTATTCCGCGCTGGACGAACTAAGCCGCGTCGCCGCGCGCAAGACTTACCAGCGCTTCGCCGAGAACCCGGCTCATCCCTCGCTCCGTTTCAAGAAACTCGGCGGCTACGAGCGAATTTGGTCCGTGCGAATAAACGCTCAGTATCGAGCGGTCGGAGAAAGAAAGGGCGACTCGGTCATTTGGTTTTGGATCGGCAGCCACAACGCGTTCGATCGGATGTTCAGTTAGTGGGCACCTAGCGTCACCTGGTTAAAAACACCCGCCCGCACCACCGCCTCCGCCTTTCGCTGTCCCGAACTTCTTCCTTTTTCATTTATCCTTCAGCCTTTTCTTCCCTTTCCCCGCTGCAATTCGTCACCCGCGAGCGCATCACCCGCGCCCAGCAGATGATGCGTGAGAGCGAGCGCAGCCTGATCGAGATCGCGCTCGAAGTCGGCTACACCGGCCCGAGTGCTTTCGGCAAGTCTTCCGCCGTGTCGTCGGCCTGGCGCCGACGGAGTTTCGGGGTGCGCTGTAAAAAAGGTCGGTTGCCTAGTTACCTTACCGCACGTGAATTTGCCCCCCCACGCCACGATCGCTCTCGAGAAACTCACGCATAATCTCCTCGTGCCGCAAACGCGCGGCGACAAATCCGCGTTCCTGAACCGCGCCGGCTACAATGCCGAAAACGCTGACCAATTGCTGCGCGATCTGCGCTCCCAATTGCTCCCGCTTGATGCGACGCCCTTGCAGACCACAAAGTTCGGACAGTTCTTTGAGACCCGCGGTGCTCTCACCGGCCCGAATGATGTGACGCTCCGCGTTCGCTCCATCTGGATGAAAGAGCCTTTGTCCGGACAGACGAAGTTTATTACACTGATCCCCGACCGACAAACGTCATGACCTTCGAACTCTACACGGACGCTGCGCTTGCCCATGACCTTCCTGAACACGGCCTGCGGCGCGGCGATCTGGTCAAGGTCGTCGACACGCATGTCGCGCCTGATGGCGAAAACGGCTACTCGATTGAAGTCTCTAATGCCCTCGGTGAAACAATCGCCGTCACCGCCGTGCCGGCATCGGCGCTGCAAACGCTGCACAAAAACGAGGTCCTCAGCGTTCGCGCGTTGAGTGCCACGCACTGATTGCTCGCGCGTCTTCAAGCAGACGACCGGCCTGAGCCCGCTGCAATTCGTCACCCGCGAGCGCATCACCCGCGCCCAGCAGATAATTTCCTAATTCATCCTTCTGCCTTCATCCCTTTCTTTCCGCCAGCCCGAGCGTCTTTCGCGCAAGTCTTCCGCCGCATCGCCGGAGTCACGCCGACGGCGTTTCGAGGTGCGTTATGAACAGAGGTCTGGCGAACTCTTGTGAAGACGATTGCAAACGCTAAGCTGTGCTCATGAGTTTGGCCGAAATCGAGGAAGCTGTGAAGGGCTTGAATCGCGAAGAGATAGCGAAGCTTGCGGGTTACATTGCGCGCCAGGATAAGCTCGTTTGGGAAGAACAACTCGAAGAAGACTTTTTGCAGAAGATCGACGTGGAAATTGATGCGGGGAACTTCCGGCCTTTGCCGTGAAGTCGCATGCCCTGGGTTCTTTTTGGGACTGTTACGACGTGTTGCCTGAGCATGTGCAGCGATTGGCGAAAAGAATTTCGCCTTGTTCCAGGCAAACCCTCGGCACCCCTCACTCGGATTTCAGAAGAAAGGCGGAGTTCACACGGTGGAAGTCGGCCGAAGCTACCGGGCGCTCGCCCGGGAACGGAACGGCGAATACTATTGGTTGTGGATCGGGACGCACGAGGAATACAATCGCTTCCGCTTCTAATCGACCGGCTCGCATTTCAGTTTCTCAGATTTTGAAAGCCCGGCCGTTCGCTTCGCGAGCTGTTACGGCAGCGTATCAGCTTTTCCCAGAGACCGGCCTGAGTCCGCTGGAATTCGTCACCCGCGAGAGCATCACCCTCGCAGGTCTGTGGTTTACACTTTCTACTTTTCTTCCCGCCCGCCCGAGCGCCTTCGCGCAAGTCTTCCGCCGCATCGTCGGCGTCACGCCGACGGAGTTTCGGGGCGCTTTACGATGGTAGATTACCGCTTCAGAGGCGATTTCGCGTCACTATGAATGCGCGGACTGCATGTCTTGTAACGGCTACAGGACTGACGTACACGATTGGCCCCCAGCGTTTGACGGATCAATCCGTCTTTTTGACTAGCTGACATAGGCCCGTGACTTTGTGGCGATCGTACACCGAAATCCACTCCTTCTGTCGTTCATCAAGTTGTTCATAGCGTAACTCGTCGACTAACGAGTCAATCTCTTCCGCAGATAGAAATCGTAGTAGCCACTGAAACGCTATCTTGCTGATACCTCGATGCGGCGGAGGCGTGTCGTCCCAAGATGCGGCTACCCATAAGACCCCCCAAATCACGTTCGGTTCTCGCGATGCTTTAGGACCCATTTACCCGCGGACTTCGCTTCGCCCCACTTCGACCAGATGTGCAACAGGGCCCCGATAGAATCGGCCGTATTCAAAACTACGGAGCTATTGGACAGAGCTTCTATCTTCGAAATCAGCGCCTTTCGCAGCACTGGCGTATATTTTTCGTCTACGAGAAAGGTATCTGGTAACCTTTTCGTGCGACCCTCTTCGTCCGCCTCGGGTACGATGATGTGATAAGGCATCGATAGACCCGATGCGTGCTCCACGAGAGATATTAGGCGCTGGGCGCGTTGATTCCGATCAACAATTTGCTCCAAACAGTTACGGGCGAGGTTCGCCAATTGGTTTTGCTCGGTCGTTCCGAGGTAATACCACGAGCGGTCTTGGAGCTCGTCACCCATGGCGAAAATTGCCGAAACAACATTGTCGACATGAGCTGCAAGAGCGGGAGCATTGGCGTTCAGATGCTCCACGAGAAGACCAAAACGATCCGTGGCCAGATACCTGCGTAGCGTACGTTCGAAGTTCTTCGTAGATCGGCTCGCTGTGATCACGCGTTGAAGCTCTTGGCTTCGGATCGACTGAGCCGGGACGATGAGCTGGAAGTATCGATCGAAATAACGCGGATGAGCGACGCGCATTCCCCGAAGGAGTGTTTGCTCGTCAACGGTCGAAGAACGCCAGCGTGCGTTTGGAAAAAGGTCGTCGATCACTTTTTGTAGGAGAGTCTTATCTTCAACGAGAGACAGACCGAGGAACTGCGAAAGCTTCTGTTGTTTCTTCTCGTCGGCGTCAGGACGACGATCTTGCAGATAATCGGCTACATCGCGGCTCGCCCTCGTTAAAAAGTTTTTCAAGCGTGGAAGCGCGTTGTATAGCCGGGCTCGTAATTGCGAAGCGTCTCAAGGGCAAAGATGTCCTCGGCGTTGGCGTCGAAGCCGCTGCCGTGCTGAAATAAGGTAAATGTGAATCGCACTGAATTCGTCACCCGACGAGCTGCACGGATCGTACAGAAGTAGGGTTGGAGGTTCGTGGCCAGCTCAGTCCATCGGTCTTCGTTGTAGCTGCGTTTCGCTTGTGGTGAGCCACGAACAATTATAGCCATCTCAGTTCGCAGAATTTCCCGAATATCACTCCATTCAGGCGCGGGGACGTCAAATCCAACCTGAACAATCTTCTCGAGATACGGTTCACCGCGGTCCGACGATACCGCGTCCAGCGCCGCGGCGACTACTTCTCGATCAAAGAGCAAGAGGAACGTGGTTTTAGGGAAATCTGCATTGCTGCGGATGAGTCGAAATAGAAGTCGAACCTCCTCTTGGGTGAGGCGGTCGATGTCGTCTATTACGATCAAAACGGACCCTGGCCTTCGACGGAAAGCGTCTGCGAGCTCTCGCTTGCCTTCCGCGAGCGTTTTTGTCGCAAACTCCGCGATTGTCTTCTGATCAGAGCTGGCGCGCTTCGCAAGATTAGCGACCTGGTCTGCTCCCGCCGCAGCCGCTGCCGCTGGTAACGCGTATTCGGGTTTTGTAGCCGCCAGAACGGCAGCTCCCGCTTTCGTAAAAGAACTCAGTAAACCAGAATAAGCGGACAATTTAGCCAAGGTTTTGCCAACCCCGCGCTGCTGCTCCTGCTCGTAACGGCCGTAAAGTTTGACCTCGAGGTCTCGGAAGAACGCCTCGATGAGCTGCTCCTGTCCGGAAATCAGCCACGGGCTGAATTCGATCACTGTGATTTCTCCCGCACTACTTTCCAAGTGTTTCAGAAGGAGATTCTTCACTGAGCTCTTTCCACAACCCCAAGGGCCGTATAGGGCAACAACGAAACTGCTGATGGGCGTTGAACTTGAGATAGCCTGAGCAAGTTTCTCGACGAAGACGTGTCTCCCTAGTAAATCGTCATTCGGATTTTCGATCGCGTCATCATCAGCGAAGGTCATAAGCCAAAGGTAGGTCCGTCCTGCGTCGATTGCACTCTCGCGCTATTACCTGGTCGTGCAGCTTCGCCGAAAGAACACGACAGCCTGCGCACGATCGCGCGCGAGCCGAGTAAAGTCGCTGTGCTCCACACGGCTCTGACCGTCGAGGATGATTGCGCTCCTTCGCGCCGTCGGGTGCCGAAAGACGTTGGCTCTAGGAAACCGGCGGGTCTTCCCGTACGGCACTTGATTTTTCCAACTCTGGCACTTGCTCGTCCTCGTATTTCTCGATGAGCAGGCCGACGACTTCCATGAGCGAGGCGAGCGGGTGGGCTTCGTCGTTGCCGACTTCATTCACGAGTTGATTGAGCAAGACAACGAGGCGCCGGTAATCCTTCTCCGTGTGCGGGACGAAGACGGATTGCGAGAGTTCGGGCCAGAGAGCGAGTGTCGCTCTAGGGGTGTCGGTCATTTCTTCCAAGCTCCGGTGTCGTATTCGGCGGAGTTCCCCTTACTATACTTACCGAGGAAAGCGGCGGTCGAAGTCTTTGGATGGGAACCTGGCTTGGCCGAAAGACCAGCTTCGTAGCGATCGAGCAGCGTGGTGAAACCCGGGCGTGGCTGCTCATCGTCCAGAATGCGCTCCCATTCGGGATCAACGGCTAACTCAGGAAAAAGCTGGGGGAGATGCTGGAGAAGCTTATCACGCTCAGCCCCGCCCAGGGAGCGAATCGCATCTTCGATCTGCTGCGCTGTGCTTACGTGCCTAGCTTAGTTGTGGCGGTTAAACATCGCAATGTGAGAAACCGGGCCAGTAGATGAGTCATACTTCTCTCGCAAGAACACGACAGTCGCCGCACGATCGCGCGCGCAGGATCGCTTGAGGAGCGATTTTGTTCGCAGGGGGGCGCCAAGCGCGCGCGATCGCCAAGCATGCGTGATCGGTTAGTCGTTAAGGGGAATCGGAAGAAGAAAGCGCTTCGGGCTTTCGGTGGCGGGCGTGGAAACGATCCGGCGCTCGCCTGCGCTGCAACGGTGAAGCCTCCGTTACTTTTGCGGGATTTCTGCCATTCTTCTTGCCGGTGATAAATAAGAAGCAACAAGCCGCCGTCGCGGCTCAGGTGGAAAGTCCGCCGCCCGCGCCGCCGCAGAGAGGCCTCGCCGGGTTTTTCGCGAAGTTCGCCGTGCTGAAGGGTGCCCGGCGCGAGCTTTGGCTGACTTTCCTGATCAAGTTCCTGATCTACACGGCCTACTCGGTGACGAATAAAACGATGGTGCTGTGGCTGTCGAAAGATCTCGGCTTCAGCGACCAGGCTTCGGGTGCGCTCGTCGGCTGGGCCTGGGCGCCGGCGATGACGGTGTTCACTTTGCTCGCCGGTTCGTTAACCGACGCGATCGGTTTGCGCCGCACTTTTTTTCTCGGGGTCGGCATTTGCACTTTCGCGCGCTCCGTCATGATCGGGACGACGAACCCGGCGCTGGCGCTCGCCTGCGGCATGTTGCCGCTGGCCGTCGGCGAGGCGCTCGGCACACCGGTGCTGCTCGCGGCGACGCGGATTTATTCCACTACCGCGCAACGCTCGATCGCGTTTTCGCTCATCTACGCGATCATGAATGTCGGCTATTTCGTGGCCGGCTACATTTTCGATGCCGTTCGCTCGCTCGATTTGCATCTGAGCGTCGGGTCGTTTCACCCGACGCCGCACGAACAGCTCTTCGCCGTCAGCCTGGTGTTCGAGGTGCTGCTCTTTCCGGCCATTTATTTTCTCCGGCGTGGCGACGAGCGGCCGCGCGCGGTGAGCGCGGCGCCGGCCGCATCCTCTGGTTTCCTGGTCGCGATCGGAAGGACTTTGCGCCAAAGCGCGGCCGACACGATTGCGCTTTTCCGGCGTCTCTTGCAGCAGCCGGGCTTTTATCGCCTGCTGCTTTTTTTCCTCCTCATCGGCTTTTTGAAAGCCATCTTTTTGCAGGTGGACTACGTCTTTCCGAAATTCGGAGATCGGGTCATGGGCTTGCACGCACCCTCGGGCAAACTCGCCAACATCAACGCCATCGTGGTGATCGTGCTCGCTCCCGTGATCGGCGCCCTTACCCAGCGCATCGCTTCTTACAGCATGGTCATCGTGGGCGGGACGATTTGCGCCGCGGGGGTTTTCATCATGACGCTGCCGACGGCCTGGTTCGTGCCGCTGGCCGACAGCCCAATCGGCGGATTCTTCGGTCACGTTTATCTCGGGGTGACCGGATCGATCCATCCGTTCTACATCATGTCCGCGCTTTACCTGATCGTGTTCTCGATCGGCGAATCGATTTACTCGCCGCGCGTTTACGAATATGCCGCCGCGATCGCGCCTCCCGGGCAGGAGGCGTCTTATGGCTCGCTCGCCTATTTGCCTTTCCTCGTCGGCAAGCTGCTCATCGGCACGAGCGGGTGGTTGTTGGCGGCGTTCGTGCCGGAAACCGGCCCCAAACATCCCGGCGAGCTGTGGCTCATCTTTGCGCTGGCCGCTTCGGTCGCGCCGATTGGGCTGGTGGTGTTTCGACGTTACATCCGCGTTTCGGAAGCGGGACGCGAGGAATATGCCTAGTGCGCGTCATGGACTTGGGATAGCCGAGGGGCGAGGACTTTTTCCGGGGAGCGCAGAGGAGGGTTTTGGCGAGGCGCCAAAACGAGCACGCGAGGCGCGTGCGCTCCCCAGAAAGGCGCCCGCCGTTGCCGGGGAATAAAGATTCGGGTAGTTTCTCCTACCTTCGATGAAAAATCGCTCTTATTTCTGGGTGGGCACGACGATCGTCGCTCTCTTTACCGCGACCGCTTTTTACCTCAGCCAGGCTGGGCAACCAAGCGATGCCGCCGTCTCTCCCGCCTCCGCTTCGCAAAACGAAAAATCCACCAACACCAAATCCATGTCCGACCAAGATCTCCGCAAAAAGTTGACGCCCGAGCAGTACAAAGTGACCCGTGAAAGCGGGACCGAACCGCCCTTTCACAACGAGTATTGGAACAACCACAAGGAGGGCATTTACGTCGACCTGATCAGCGGGGAGCCGCTTTTTTCTTCGACCGATAAATTTGAGAGCGGGACGGGCTGGCCGAGTTTCACCAAGCCGATCGATAAATCCAACATCGTGGAAAAAACCGATCGCAGTCTCTTTATGTCGCGCACCGAGGTCCGCTCGAAAAAGGATGACGCCCATCTCGGGCATCTCTTCGACGACGGCCCGGCGCCGACGGGTTTGCGCTATTGCCTGAACTCCGCGTCGCTGCGCTTCGTGCCGAAGGAGAAGATGGAAGCGGAAGGTTACGGGAAGTATCTCTCGCTCTTCGATCAGGCGGAGAAGAAGGAAGAAGCGAAGAAGTAGCGGCTGACCTTGGTTTCCGGGGAGTAAAGGCGGTCAGCCTTCGCGAAGTTTCGGAGCCGTGATGTGTCCGAACGCATTCGGCGGTCAGCCTTCGCGAAGTTTCGGAGCCGTGATGTGTCCGAACGCATTCCTGGAGGGAGGAGCTCCCGCGAATCCTCGCCTTCGGCCGCGCTGGGACAGTCTGATCTTCGAATTTCCAACGGTGGCGTCGCAGAGCTCCGCCCTCCAGGAGAGCGCCGGGCGTTAGGGCGGCTTTAAGAGTAGGGCCGCGGCCACAGCGTCGTCCGGCCGTTTCCCATCATGTCGGCCTGCTGGAAGTTCGCGAAGGCTGGCAGCCTTCGCCAACGGGCTGGCAGCCCGTGCTCCCCGGAAATTCGCGCCGGCCGCAAGAAAATGATGAAGGATTTTGCGCGTGGACGACACTGAGGAGCATGAATCCGAGCACGACCGAACGCGATGTGGCGTGGCCGGCTTTGCCCTATGAGGAATGGCAGCCGACCGCGGAGACCCTCCACCTCTGGACCCAGATCGCCGGCAAAATCCGGCTCAAACTGACCCCGTGGATTAATCATTCCTGGCACGTCACGCTTTACCTGACCGCCCGCGGCCTAACGACCTCGCCGATTCCGTACGGCCCGCACTCTTTCGAGCTGCGCTTCGATTTTCTCGATCATCATTTGCGCATCTTGAAGAGCGACGGCGGCGAGCGGCGGATCGAGCTGCGCCCGCAATCGGTCGCGCAGTTTTACGGGGCGGTCAGGCGCGGTCTCGAGGAGCTGCACCTGCCCGTCCAAATCGATCTTCTGCCTAACGAACTGGAGAATCCGATCCGGTTCGATCGTGATGAAACCCATCGCGCTTACGACCCGGATTACGCCAACCGTTTCTGGCGCGTGCTCCTGCAGTCGGGCCGCGTCCTGCAACAGTTCCGCTCCCGCTTTTGCGGGAAGTGCAGCCCGGTGCACTTCTTCTGGGGGAGCTTCGATCTGGCGGTGACGCGCTTCTCGGGGCGGGCCGCTCCGCCGCATCCGGGAGGCGTTCCTCATTTGTCGGACGCGGTCACACGCGAGGCCTATTCCCAGGAGGTGAGCAGCGTTGGTTTTTGGCCCGGGAACGCGGCCAACCCGACGCCGCTTTATTATGCTTACGCCTATCCGGAACCGGCCGGGTTCGCGGAGGCGAAGGTGCGCCCAGCCGCCGCCGTTTACGCTCAGGCGCTCCATGAATTCACCCTGCCCTACGACGCCGTCCGCCGAGCCGCCTCGCCGGACGAAGCGTTGCTCGATTTCGCCCAGAGCACCTACGAGGCGGCGGCCATCCTCGGGGGATGGGATCGCGCCGCGCTCGACGAAAACAGCCTGCATCCGCCCCCGCCAAAGGGTTGAGCATGCGCCGCTTGCGCCGCGGCTTTTTGCTTCCGGCGAAGGCGTGAAATCCCGGTGGACGCTAGGGGTCGCCTGCTTTACATCTTCTCTCCTTGCCGATGCCACGCCGACCCAAACTGCCTAACGATCCCGATTCTGAGGATTCCCGCCCGCGTTTTCCCGCCGTTACCCCCGATCTCCGGCCCGGCGAGCCGACCGATTTGGAATTGATGGCCGGGATCCAAAATGAGGATCCCGACGCCCTCTCGCAGCTCTACGATCGCTATCACGGCATCATCAAGGCGCTCATCCTGCGCGTCGTGCATAACGAGGCCGAGGCCGACGACTTGCTCCAGGAGATCTTCATGGAGTTGTGGAATCAGGCGAAAAATTTCTCCGCGCAAAAGGGAAAACCGCTCGGCTGGATGGTCACGCTGGCCCGGCGGCGGGCGATCGACGGCTTACGCAAGAAGCAGGCTTACATGCGCGCGGGCGAGCGCTTGCAAAACGAAACCGAGCAGCAGCCCGACGCCTGGGTGCACAATGCGACGGCGGAGGAAATCGACTTTTCCGACACGCGCATTCTGGTGCGCAAAGTGATCAACGGCCTGCCTTTGGCCCAGCAGCAGGCGATCGACCTGGCATTTTTTCGCGGGATGAGTCAGCGCGAAATCGCCGCAAATACGAATACCCCATTAGGGACCGTAAAGACGCGGCTCGAGCTCGGGCTGAAAAAGATCTACGACGGCCTCAAGGAACTGAAAGATGAACTTTGACGAATTCCAGAATCGCGCGCGCCTCTACGTGATCGGCGCGCTGGAGAATGGAGAGAGTGAGGAGTTCGAAGAAGCGCGCGCGACCTTCGGGCAGGAGGCGGAGGATTTCATCACCGAATGCTATCGGCTGCACGAGGCGTTCGCCCTCAGTTTGCGGCCAGCCAAAACCTCCGAGGCGCTGAAGGATCGGCTCATGAAAATGGTGCAAGCCCGCAAGGGCGGCGGCGGCCACCTGTAGACGCTTCGCTCGGCGAAGCGCGGGGGGAAAGGTGGCCGGCTGCGTGGTTTACCTCTATCCCTAGCTCGCGCTTGGCTCTGCGAAGCGTTATACCCACGGCGCCTTGCGTTCACTCGCCCACTTCCTTTTTGTCATCCCGAGGCTGGCGCAGCGCGCCGAGGGATCTCGCGCAAGGTCTCGGCGCAGTTCTTCAGAACAAATGCACCCCTTCAGAGCCGGCGGCATATCTCTCGGCGCGCTGCGCCGGCTTCGGGAGAACAAGCGCAAGAGTCCGGGATGGCAAGGGCGCCAACCCCCGCGCTTCGCAGAGCGAAGCGTCTACAGGGCGGTGACGCCTACTCGGCCGGCGGAAGAGGATTGTCGCACTCCAGCTCCCGGAGGATGAATTCCTGGAGGAAACCGTAAAAGTTTACCTGGAAAAGGCTCAGGTCGCGTCGTGAACCGATCGGCGACCGATAGTGATCGCTTAACTCCGCCTCGGTAAAATCGAATTTGGCGGCGAGAGCGAGACGGGCCTGATTCAGGACATTCAGCCAGGCCTCGGAGTGCGCCATCGGGATGCGGAGCGCACAATTGGCAAACGGCTTTCCCTCCACCGCGAGCTGGCGCAAATCCGTCTTAACCGTTTCCCCTGTCGTCTCGAAAAGGCGGCGCAACTGCGGCTCCACATACGCTTTCCAGTCGGCGCAAAATTCCTTCTCCTCGGTCGCGATCGGCGCGCTAAAAAGCCGCTGCTCGATGGCGGGAAGCGATTCGCTCTGGGTGCTCTCGGGAATCTGACGCAACAACTCGGCTAAGAAAGGATCGATCTCGCTGATCTCGAGCGTGCCGTTGTTGCGAAAAACTTCCATCGTTCAGGTCGTACGCTCGATCGTGGCCAGAAGGAGGTAACCGTGCAATTGCTGGACAAACAATTCGGCGCGTTCCCGCACCCCGCTCCACAAAATCGAGCGGCCGAGGCGATGCACTTCGAGCATGTGCATCTCCGCCTTTTCCCTCGGATAACCGAAGACTTTTTGGAAGGTCATGGTCACGTAGCTCATGAGGTTGACCGGGTCGTTATGGACGACCACCTGCCAGGGGAGGTCGAGGCCCTCCCTGGTTTTCGCCTCTTCCGTGATCGTGGGACTCTCGACAGCATCGGTGATCGGGTCGGAAACGGACATCAGGCGAAAGAGCTTTTTGTTAGGCTAAACACGGCGCGTCTCCACGGAAGAGCCGCGCCAAACCAACAGCAACGCTATCACACGGTGGAATCGATTCAACCGTGGGAGCACGGCCGATTCGCCCGCGACGCCTTGCTTCAATCCCCGCCCGCGTGAGGAGAGGGGGAAGCGCTTCCTGCCTGGAGGGACGACCTCGGTGTCGTCCGTGACCCCCGTGCGGAGAAAACGGCCGCCGTCTCCACAGGGCAGCGCGTTTGCTCAAGGCCTGCCCAGCACGCATCGCACCTACAAGGGGGAAGCTGCCTCGCCTCACGCCATTCGAGGACCGGCGGAGGTGCCACTTAACGGCCGCCCTCGTCACCGCCTCTTTCTCGTGCAGTGTCCGCAAGTCGATGATCATGCGTGGCTGGCGTATTCGCCGAAGAGAGCCGCATGTTTCGCTTTGAACTTCCGCATCGTCTGATCAGCGCCAAACCCGGTGCCCTAACGGTGAAGTCGCCGAAAAGGGATTGTTGACTATCCCCTAAAGCTCGACTGAATTACATGATGATTCTCCACCTGAACAACAAAGTAACCGCTCAAAAGCTCACGCAGCATCTTCGGGCAAATGAGCAAACCTGTGATTCCTTAACAGAGGTAGTCTCACCGAAGCTGACAATTCTGTCGCCTCCGCGCCTAAGCCGCCTTTGGCCGATCGCCGCTTTATTATTGATCTCCGCGCTACGAGCCGCCGGCTCCCTTCAGACCCAAATACAATTCTATTTACCGGCCGATGCGCCGGCGGGCGAATATACGTTTTCGATTCCTTACGACAATGCGGCAACGTATGGAGGTCCAAATCAGACAGGAACCCTTACGGGCACCTGGGATCCCGCGGGTGGTCAGGATGTGATCTGGTTCTCTGACTATTTCTCGACGCTGCCTGCTGTTTTTGGTCCCGCGACCGTAACAGGGCCAGCGTCGTATAGTGCGGGCGCCATTAACCTTGATGGGAATTACTATACATCTTTTAATTTTTCGACCCCCAGCCCGACACCCACTCCGACTCCGACTCCAACCCCGACGCCGACGCCATCGCCTACGCCGGACGATGACGAGCACAAGCCAAATAACCTAAGCGATGGCGGCAGTGGCAAGGACGGTGGGGGTGATAACGGGCTGCGAAATGCAGGCGACGATTGCGGTCATACCCACGGGATGGGTCGCTACACAGTCGACCTGCTTACAGCAAGCCTGAAGATCACCGATACTCCGATTGAATACCTGCCGCCTCGTGGACCGAAAGTGGATTTTGTCGTCACCTACAGCCAGCGTGATGCCGATCAATCCGCTACGCAGCCGTACTCGAATCTGGGATCGAATTGGACCTTCAACTGGCTCTCCTATATTACTGATGATCCGGCAAATCCTTCGGCCCCTGCCAGCATCTATGTGCGCGGTGGGGGGACCGAAGTTTATTTCGGTTTCGACAGCGGGACGCAAACTTATTTAATGGATCCACGGTCCCAGGCCGTCCTGGTCCGCATTTCGAGCGGCAGCTATGAGAAGCGCTTTCCAGATGGCTCGAAACTAATCTACGGACAGCCGGATGGGGCCTCCAGCTATCCGCGCTTGGTCTTCCTCACCGAAGTCGTAGATGCGACCGGGAATGCTGTTTCGCTGCGCTACTACAGCGACGGAACGAACCGGCTTAACTACCTTGAAGACGCCCTCGGCCAGCAGACAACCTTTAGCTATGAGGATGGCGCTGACCCGAATAAAATCACCAAGGTGACCGACCCATTCGGGCGCTTCGCCGTAATTGACTATACCGACGGTCGCTTCACTAGCATCACCGACCCAGTGGGTATCACCACGCAGTTTGGTTATGCCTCGGGCTCGACTTTTATCGATTCGCTCGGCACGCCCTACGGCGAGGCCACTTTTGAGGCGGGTGCCGTGGGTAGTAACCGATGGTTGAACCTGACTGATCCCGAGGGCGGGCAGGAGCGAGTGGAGTATCGCGACAGCGCTCCGGGCATTGCGGCCAGCGACTCCGCAAACCTGGTCCCGGCGATCAGCGGCATCAGTAACGCCGCCCTCGAAGTACGGAACACTTTTTATTGGGACAAAAAAGCCCTTGCCACTTATCCGCCCGTTGATGGCGTTTACGATTATACCAAGGCCCACGTCTACCATTGGCTCCTAAGTCCGGATGGTTCGACCGTCTCCGGCACGATCTCGAGCGAGAAGATGCCGCTGGAAAATCGGGTTTGGCATACGTATCCGGGCCAGCCAGACGCCGATCGTCTCGGGGCGATCGGCAACCCGAATCAAACGGCGCGTGTCCTCGCCGACGGCACGACGCAGGCGTCGCAGTATGAGTACAACTCCCTCGGCAATACCATCAAGGTGGTAGATCCGATGGGGCGGGTTACGAGCCAAGCTTACGATACGAACCTCATCGACCTGCTGGCCACCTATCAGAGAAATCCTGCCGGCGCCAGCGCCGATCCCGATGAGCAAGCGGCCGACTTGGTTGCTTCGTTTACCTATAACGGCCAACATCAGCCGCTCACATCGACCGATGCTGCCGGGCAAACGACCACGACAACCTATACCTCCTACGGGCAGCTTTCGACCGTAACGAACGCGCGCAACGAGCAGACCACCTACGCGTATGGCGGCGGCAGCGTTCCCGCCAGTTATCTTGCCTCGGTTACCGGTCCCGTCTTTAACGGCAGTTCCCCGGTCACCACCTATGGCTACGATTCCGCGAACCGCGTCCACACCGTCACCGATACCGACAGTTATGTCGCGACGACCGATTACGACGATCTGGACCGCAAGAGCAAGATCACCTATCCCGACGGCACTTACCAGCAGTTCCGATACACCGACAATGTGACCGGTTTGATGACGCTCGATATTACCGGCAGCCGCGATCGGCGCGGGCTCTGGACCTATCGGCATTATAACGGAAACAAGCAGATGGATTCGATCACCGACCCGGAGAATCGCACCACCTTCTACGATTGGTGCACCTGCGGCCAGCTCGAAAGCATCACCGACCCGAAACAGCAGGTCACGACGTTTCACCGGGACATTCAGGGACGTGTCTTCCAGAAGGTCTTCAACGACAGCACCACCATCGACTACCTCTTCGAAGGACAGACCGGCCCAAACGCCGCCGGCGCGACCAGCCGGCTCCAATCCTCGACCGATGCCAAGGGTCAGCGGACCAATTACACCTACTTCGCCGATAACAACGTCGCGCAGGTGGCGTATACCGACAGCAACGGCGCCGCCTTGAATCCGCCGACGTCTTCGGTCAGCTACAGCTACGACCCGAGCTACAACCGGCAGGCCACGATGGCGGACGGCAGCGGGACGACCGCTTATGCCTATAATCCGGTCACCGTGCCGCCCGCTCTTGGCGCCAACCAGATCGCCAGCATCGATGGGCCACTCTCCAACGACACCATCACCTATACCTACGACGAGCTGGGCCGCGTGAGCAACCGTAAGATCAACGGCAGCGCCAACTCGGAAACCTGGAGCTATGACAGCTTGGGGCGGATGAGTAGCGACGTGAACAAGCTGGGCACGTTCACCTATTCCTATGTCGGCGTGACCACTCGGCTCCAGACTTTAACCTACCCGAACGGTCTCACCGCCAACTACAGCTACTTCCCGAATCTGCAGGACAAGCGGCTGCAGCAGATCAAAAACGAGACGAGCGCGAGCGTGCTGCTCTCGCAGTTCGACTATACCTACGATCCCGAAGGCCAACTTCAGACCTGGAAGAAGAATTATCCCGGGCTGAGCACCCCGCAGCGCTTCGATCTGGGGTACGATAACGCCGACCAGTTGTTGAGTGCGCCGCTCAAGAACGCCAACAGCAACGCGCTCTTGAAGCAATACCTCTACGGTTACGATCTTGCTTCCAATCGCACCTCCGAGCGCGTGGGCAACAAGACCACCACCTCCATGCCCAACGAGGTCAACGAACTCACCAGCCAGAGCGGCGGAACCGCCCGCACGTTGACTTACGACGCCAATGGCAGCCTGACCAGCGACGGCGGCACCCGAACCTTTGAATGGGACGGAGCCAATCGCCTGGTCGCGGTCAATTACACCGGAACGACCGAGCGCACGGAATTCGCTTACGATGGCCTCAATCGCTGCATCAAGACGGTCGGCAAAACCGCCGGCACGGTCACTTCGACGCGCACTTTCCTCTGGTCCGGGACGGAGCGCGCGGAGTTTCGCAATGCCAACAACGTCGTCCAATTTCGGCTCTTTCCCCAAGGCCAGGACCAGAGCGGCACCCCTTACTATTACACCCGCGATCATCTCGGCTCGATCCGGGAAATGATCGACGCGAGCGGCGCGGTAGTTGCTCGCTATGATTACGACCCTTGGGGACGCTCCACGACCGTGATCGGCACGAACAAACCGGACTTCAATTTTACCGGGCTCTACAACCACGCCAAGAGCGGGCTCGATATGGCGACCTATCGCTTCTATGATCCGGAACTGGGAAGGTGGTTGAGCCGGGATCCCATCGGCGAAAATGGGGGAGTAAATCTTTACGCTTATGGAGCAAACAATCCAACCAATTCAACCGATCTTCGGGGATTGCTTCCGGACGTGACCCCGGGGGAAATTCGCAGTTCCTTCGACGACCTAAATCATCTCTACCAAGATTTTCGGACGACCCGAGCATCATATCAGAATGACCCATTTTTTGGTACTCACGACACTGAACGCCATATCACAATGTCATTTGAGATGACGCTTAGGTACGGACCTGGTATCACGCGGTCGGCTGGTTTGGTAAATGAACTTCAAGGTTTCATCCTGCATGATCTTCCACGCCTGCCATCTCGAATCAACAATAATGGCCCTTGGGCCTTTCAGCTGTCAGATCTGCTTCACAACGAACAGGGCATTCAGTTAGCTGAACTATTACGAGCGTGGGAAGCATTGCAGGAGGAAACTTCTGAACGAGGTGGTTGTTTGTGAGAGCGGCAGTCGTCGCAGTTTTCTTTGGTCTGAGCCTCTGCTTGTCCGGCTGTAACCAAATAACTGAGGAAAAGGTGCGGAAGGACTTTATCGAATCTAACCCCAGGGCCGCCATAGTGAAAATAGAGCCTAGCGAGGGAAATGACGATTCTGTCTATTACGTGATTTATTTTCGCCCAAGAAATACTAAGGTTATTCGCAAGGAAACTTGGCTCTACACCCGTGACAACTCAGGTTGGAAAGTAGTTAATCGAAATGTTCGCGAATCGCAGTAGTTTCGCGAACTACAGCTGTTTGACGAATCTGCAGGTGAAGAACCAGACTAGCGCAAGCTTGCTGCTCTCTCAGTTCGACCACACCTAGGACGCGGAAGGCGAGATCCAAACCTGGACGAAGATCTCCCGAACTATGCAGCGCGCAACGCTACAAAACGCCGAAACCGGCGTCATCGCTATCATGCAAAGCGCTAGAGAAAGAAGCAAGGCGAACGACACCACTCTCTGGCCCCGGCGGACCACGACGGAGTTCGTGTTGAGCGTGAGCGCTATGGTCTCCGACGTTTCGCGACCGTCAAGGTGCATGTGGATGAGAACGTGCTCGTGTCATGTACTTCCTCATCGATACAAACCACTCGGAATTGACAGGGTAGAAACCGCAACCTATATGGGAATTCAGCGCGGAACGCTTAAGGGCTCAAGAGACCAACTATCGTTAGTGTAGGAGGCTGTTGGCGCGGCGGAGAATTTGTTCCTGCGCTTCGTGCATTTGCGCGCGGTCGGCCGGGTCCTGATCGTCGAAACCGCGGAGGTGAAGCAGGCCGTGGACAAGATAGAGGCGTAACTCGTGTTCCAGGGAGGTCCGATGGGTGCGGGCCTGGCGCTGGGCGGTTTCGACGCTGAGGAAGATCTCGCCGTGCTGGAAGGTAATGACATCGGTCGGGCCAGCGATGCCCATGAAACGGCGATGCAGTTGCGCGATCCGGCGATCGGAGACCAGGAGAACGGTAATTTCGCGCAGATTCATTAGGCCAGGGCCGCGCTCGCGAGCGCACCAAGGCAAGGCGCGGGCGGCGAACTCTTCCAGGCCGGCGCGGTCGACCGGGATTTTGCGCTGGCGATTCAGGAGAACAATTTGCGGCGGTTGGGCGGGTTTCATTTTCGCGGCGACAAATCGAGCGCGACGAGCTGGTCGTGGAGTTTTTCCAACTCCGGCGCGGCCACGCCGGCTTCGCGTGCGCGGCGCAGCGGCTCGCCCCAGATGGCTTCTATTTCCAGCGGCCGCTGGGCCAGGTAGTCGAGCAGGGTGGACGGTTTGTAGGCGCCCATTTTTTCGGTGCGCTTCATTTGCTCGAGGGCGACGGCGGTGGGGAGATCGTGGCCGCAGGCTCGGGCGATGGCGATGGTCTCGTCCATTAAGGCGAGCGCGCGCAGGCGGAGCGAGTCGTCGGCGAGGAGGGCGGCCGTGTCGAGTCCGTCGGCGGTGATCGTGAGGCCGTTGAAGGGAATGTTCCAGACGAGCTTGCGCCAGCGTTCCAACGCGAGATCCGCGACGACGGTGCAGACGACGCCGCAGCGTTTGAATTCCCAAGCCAGATCGTGCAGCCGCGGCTGCGGATAGCCGCTGAATTCGCCGAGGGCGACGCGGCCATTATCCTGCTGAAAAATGAGGCCGGGGTCGGTCCGGGTGAGACAGATGAAACAGAGGCCGCCGAGGATGCGCTCGGCCCCGAAATGTTGCGCGAGGAATTCTTCGTTGCCGAGGCCGTTTTGCAGGGTCAGGATCGCGGTCTTCGGGCCGAGCAACGGCCTAACGAGCTCGGGGACCTCGGAGTTGGCGGTGGTCTTGACCGCGACCAGAACGAGGTCGCAGGGGCCGATCTCGGCGGTGGTGCGGTAGGCGTTGATTTTCGGGATGTGGATGTTCTCGCCTTTGCTGCGGATGCGGAGGCCGCGTTTGCGCACGATCTCGTAGTCGCGGCGGAGGAGGAAATGCACATCGCGCCCGAAACGGGCGAGCTTACCACCGTAATAGCTACCGATCGCGCCCGCGCCGACGACGGCGATGCGGAAGCCCGGCAGGACGTGACGGCTGCGCATGATTTGTAAAAAACGGCGGCCCGTTGTTCTATCCGACCGGCCTTTGTTCCGCCTGGAAGTTTCGCGTGATCAGCCGCGCGCCCTTGTTGAAGGTCACGTAGGCCCAGGCCCATTGCAGCAGGACCGCGATCCGATTGCGGAAGCCGACAAGGTAAAGAACGTGAATGAAAAGCCAGGCGAACCAGGCCGGCAATCCGCTGAAGTGGATGAAATTGAGATCGGCGACCGCTTTGTTGCGCCCGATCGTGGCCATGCTCCCCTTGTCCCAATAGTGAAACGTCTGCGGCTTCGCTCCGGTGATCATGTGCAGGATGTTACGCGCGGCGTGGGCTCCCTGCTGGATGGCCACCGGCGACACCCCCGGGAGCGGCTTCCCGTCTTTGGGCGAAGTGAAATTCGCCAGGTCGCCGATCACCTGCACCTCGGGATGGCCGGGAAGGGTGAGGTCGTCCTGGACGATGACGCGCCCGGCGCGATCGACCGGCACGCCGAGCGTCTTCCCGACAAAGGACGCGACGTTCCCAGCGGCCCAGACTTTGACCCGGCAGGGAATGAATTCGCCCGCCACTTCCAGGCCGTCGTCGGTCAGGTTCTGGGCGTGAACCCCGAGCCGCACTTCGATCTGAAGCTCCTCCAATTGCCGCAAGGCGCTCGCGGAAAGGTCGGCGGGGAAGCCGGGCAGGACGCGATCCTCGCCCTGGACGAGAATGACGCGGGTCTTCGACGGATCGATGTGACGAAAATCTTTCGCCAGCGTCTCGCGCGCGATCTCGGCGATGGCCCCGGCCATCTCCACACCGGTCGGTCCGCCGCCGATGATGACGAAGGTCATGGCCGCGGCGCGTGCGGCGGGGTCGTCGGTTTTCTCGGCGAACTCGAAGGCCATCAGGATGCGGCGGCGAATCTCGATGGCGTCTTCCAGGCTTTTCAGGCCGGGCGCGAGTTTTTCCCATTCGCTATGGCCGAAATAGGAGTGCCGCGCGCCCGTGGCGAGGATGAGGTAATCGTAAGCGAACTCGTGCTCCATCGTGCGAACGAGGCGGGCGGCGAGATCGACCGATTGCACTTCGCCGAGGATGACATCGATATTTCGCGCTTCCCCGAGAATGCCGCGGACGGGAGCCGCAATGTCGGCCGGGGAAAGGGCGGCGGTGGCCACTTGATAAAGGAGCGGCTGGAAAAGGTGGTAGTTGGTGCGGTCGATCACGGTTACGCGCGCCGGTTTGTCGGCGAGGTGCTTGGCCGCTTCGAGGCCGCCAAAGCCGGCGCCGATGATGAGGACGTGCGGTTCTGTGGCAGGATTTTTTTCCATGGTCGCATGATCGCCCGATTCCCCGGTGGGTAAACTGGGAAAACGGTTGTCAGTCGGAGGAAGTGCCTCTATCTTCCGCGCCTTATGCCGAAGTCGATCGCGCGCAGCAAAACCAGGAAGGCCGTCGCCAAACGATTCAAGATCACCGGGACGGGGAAAGTCCTTCGTTCGCACGCGAACCGTCGGCACCTGCTCTCGAGCAAAAATGCCAAGCGCAAACGGCAATCGGCCAAGCTGGCCCTGGTCGATAAGACCGACGAGCAGCGCGTCAAAGCGAATCTTCCTTTCGCTTAGGCCCGACCGGTGCGATGCCCAAGGCGCATCGCGAAATGCTTGACGCGACCGGCGTTATGATTCAAAACCCAACCCCTCATGAATCATTTGCATTATTTTCGCGCCGGATTTTGCCTGCTCTGCTCCGGGCTGCTGATGGCCGCGGCACCCAGCTCGACGCAAGCGCAAGGTAGCGCGGCCGATCGCGCCCGCCTCCTGCGCAGCCAATCGGAAGTGCAGGCGCCGGGGAACGATACGGCGAACGGCGTTGATCAAAATTACGCGGCGGCGAGCCCCAACGATCCCGATCTGGGCGAGCAAGCCATCCTCAAGCGGGTGGAGAAATACGATCCCTTCACTCTCGAAGTCGGCGTGCCGATTTATTACACCTCGAATGTCGCGCTGGTCGATCGGGGAGAGGTCGACGACGTCATCATCGCACCCGTCGTGGGGGTGACCTACGCGCCGAAATTTCAGCGCACGCTTTACGGAGAATTCACCCTGCGGCAGCAATTCTTTTACTACCAGGATTTCAGCGGCTTCAACTTCGCCAGCTTCGATGCCCTCGCCGGTCTGGTTTATTACGTGCCCAAACTGAACAACCTCGTGCTGCGCGCGAACCTCGATTACAACCGGCTCACGGGAACGGACAATTTCGACGATTTCTTCCAGAATTTCGCCCTCCAATTCAGCGCGGAAGTGCCGATCCGGATCGGGCGAGCGCAGCAAATCTCCTTCGGCGCCGACGCCAATATCAGCCTCTACGCCAATCCGGGCGGGCCGCAACGGAGCGACTTTGGCGCTTATGTCGGCTACGCCGTGAACGTCAGCCGCGCCTTTTCCCTCAACGCCGCGGCTCGGATAGTGGCGAGACCTTACTATGAAGGCGGGCGGACGGACGTGAGCGAAGTGCTCGCCTTCAGTGCCAACTACCGCATTCGCGATTTCCTCACCCTGAGCGCGATCTCCACTTTTGTGGCCAATCAATCGAGCCGCAGCGTCTTCGATTACAAAGTCTTCAATATCGGCGGCGGCTTGTCGCTGACCTGGAAATTTTAGCAGGCTTCGGAGATTTTCCCGGGCGCTCGGCCAGTGGCCGAAATTAAATGTCCCTTTTGGCGAGGTTTTCCCGCCTTGTCTTATGGGGGCCCCGCTTCTTTTGCGGAGGCGGTTTCCCACCGCGCTTTGAAGCTTGACCCACGGCCTCCTATTCTGATAAGGAAACCTCGGTCTGGTCGTCCTTTACAGTTTTGCTAAATCTCTTCGGCAAAGGCCTTTCGCTATGAAAATTCTTCGACATGCCCGCCCCTTCGGGAGGTCTTTCCTCCTTCTTCTCCTCGCCGCGACCATGGCGCCCGCCGCGGACTTAAAAGAGGCGCGCGTCAGCCAGGTGATTCGGGACGTGAAGTTGCTGCCCGCTCAGGCCGCGCCCCGGCCCGCGACGATCAGCGATGAAGTGCGCAACAACACCGCCGTCCGGACCGGCGTGGACTCGCGCGCGGAGCTCACTTTTACCGACCAGACGATCACACGGTTGGGCGCAAATACGATTTTCAGCTTCAACGAAGGCACCCGTAATCTCCAGCTCAGCGGCGGGGCCATGCTCCTGCGCGTGCCCAAAAATGCCGGTGGCGCTCAGATCAAAACGGCCGCCATCACCGCGGCGATCACCGGCACCACCATCATGCTGGAGTATCACCCCGACGCTTACATCAAGTTCATCGTGCTCGAGGGGACGGGGCGCATTTTTCGCCACGACCGGGTGGGCGAATCCGTCCTCGTGCATGCCGGCCAGATGCTCATCGTCAATCCCAACGGCAAGGATTTGCCCGACCCGGTGGAGGTGGACTTAAAGCGATTGGTCAAGACTTCGTATTTGATCACGGATTTCGACCGGCTCCCCAGCACCGACCTGATCGGGCGGGAGATTCAAACCCAGACGGCGGAGAAGAGCACCGGGGGGCTGGTCGAGACGAATCTGGTGATCTTCGGCGGGGGCACGGCGGTCTCGTTGGTCGATCCGACGGACGCGAGCGCGGCCGACCAGGCCAACTCGAATCAGGTGCGCCAGGCGATGCTGGACCAGAATGTTTCAACGCCCGGAGGAAGTCCGGCTGAAGGGACGCCTACCCCTGCGCCTACTCCGCCATTTGGCACGCCGACCCCTACGGCCACACCCACCCCCACTCTAACGCCAACTCCTACCGCCACTCCCACACCGACGGTAACGCCAACTCCTACCGTCACTCCCACGCCGACGGTAACGCCGACCCCTACTGCTACCCCAACGCCGACCGCTACTCCGTCACCGACGGCTACTCCCACGCCGTCGGTCACGCCAACGCCTTCAGTCTCTCCCACTCCCAGCGTGACCCCGACTCCAACCCCCACACCCACAGTTACTCCAACCCCGTCAGTCACGCCGACTCCGACAGTCACGCCGACTCCGACAGTCACGCCGACTCCGACAGTCACGCCGACTCCGACAGTCACGCCGACTCCGACAGTCACGCCTACTCCGACAGCCACGCCTACTCCGACAGCCACGCCTACTCCGACTCCGACCGCCACTCCGACTCCTAGCGCCACTCCGACACCTAGCGCCACTCCGACACCAACCCCCGTGAATGCTTCCAACTACAACGGCGGCACCGGCAACTGGAGCGATCCCAACCAATGGTCCCCCGCAGTCGTGCCGAACAACGGCAACAACGGCCAAGACTACGACGTCTTCTTCGCCGGCGGCACGCTGACCCAGGACATCGTCAACGGCGTCACCATCAATCAGCTCTTTATGAGTGGCGGCACCCTGGTTTTAGCCAACCCGCTGACTCTTGCGGTGGGCTTGCAATTTTCTGGCGGAGCGATCACCTCCGGCACTCTCAATGTCGCCGGCAGCAGCACCCAGGCGGCGCCGATGACAGTCAGTAACACCACCATCAACAACGCGGGAGACTACGATATCGCTCTAACGAACGGTAATGTCTTCAGCGGGGGCAGCTCCGTTTTCAACAACTCCGGCACCCTGACCAAAAGCACCGGTTCCGGTGTGGTTACCTTCAACATTTCGCTCAACAACACCGGCGTGGTTTCCGTGCAAAACGGCACCTTGCGGCTCACCTCCGGCGGGACCATCGGAGGCGCTTTTGCGCCGGAGAGCGGCGCCGTGCTCGAGCTTGGCGCCAATTACACTGTCGCCGACGGCACACAGATTTCGGGCGCCGGCCTTTTCCAGCTTGCCAACAATCTGACCATCACGCTCGTTGGGACGCTAACTAATGACGGCACCCTTAATTTCGCCAATACCGGCAATGGGATCGACCTGCGCTTAGGCGGCAACGTCAGTCTGGCTGGCACCGGGACGGTCAATCTCAACGGCTTCAGTAACAACCGCCTCTTCGCCAACACCTCCGGGAACCGCCTCACCATCGGCAGCGGCCAAACCATCCAAGGCAGCGGCAGCCTCGGGCTTGGCCAGACCACCTTTACCAATAACGGCCTTATCCTGGCTAACCAATCCCCCGCCCTCATCCTCCAGCCTGGCGGAGGCCCGGGTGATTTCACGAACAACGGCACCCTGCGCGCCGACGGCGGCATCCTCCAGCTCAATGGCGGCTCTTTTGTTAATAACAACGTGATCGAAGCGTTCGATGGCTCCCAAGTGCAGTTGACCAATGGAGTTACGGTGAGCGGCCCGGGCAGCTTCCGCACGGTGGGCAGCGGGCTCGTGCAAAGTTTCGGTGCTACCCTGAGCGGCGTAACGAATCAGGGAACACTTAGCCTAACGAATAATAGCACGACCACACTCGTCGGCACCCTAACGAACAACGGCGCCGTCAACTTCAACAACACCGGCAACGGCATTGATTTGCGTCTGAACGGAAATGTCAGCCTCACGGGTAACGGCGTGATCACCTTGAACAACTTCGCGAATAACCGCATTTTCGCCAACACCGCGGGCAATCGGCTGACCATCGGCAGCGGCCAGATTATCCAAGGCAGCGGCAACCTCGGCGTCGGCCAGACCACTTTCACCAACAGCGGCCTCATCGTCGCAAACCAGAGTAACGCGCTGGTCATTCAGCCCGGCGGGGGCAGCGGAGATTTCCTCAACAATGCCGCCGGACTCTTGCGCGCGAATGGCGGGACCCTACAACTTTCGGGCGGCACCTTTACCAACAACGGCACGATCGAAGCGCTCAACGGCTCGCTCGTGCAGTTACTCAATAATGTAACTCTCGTCGGCGGCACCCTCGCGACCACCGGCAGCGCCATCCATAGCCTCGGCGCGACGCTCGTCGACGTGGCTAACGGGGGCGACCTCGTGCTCGATAACAACACGACCACCTATCTTACCGGCACCTTGACGAACGATGGCACTGTGACCTTCGCTAACACCGGGAACGGCATCGACTTGCGCTTGACCAACGATTTCAGCCTGGCCGGCAACGGCGTGGTCACCCTAAACAATTTCGCGAATAACCGCCTCTTCGCTAACACGGCCGGCAACCGCCTCACCATCGCGAGCGGCCAGACCATCCAGGGTAGCGGCAATCTCGGCGTGGGCCAGACCACTTTTACCAACAACGGGATCGTGAAGGCAAATCAGTCGGTCGCGCTGGTCATTCAACCTGGCGGGGGCGCCGGCGATTTCACCAACACGGCCAGCGGCATCGTCGAAGCGACTAATGGCGCGACCCTCCAACTTCAGGGCGGCGTTTTCGTCAATAATAACATCGTCCGCGCACTCGACGGCTCGCTCGTGCAATTTCGCGACGGAGTCACAGTGAGCGGCAACGGCAGTTTTCTCACCTCCGGCACCGGGATCGTCAGCGTGGCCAATACCGCAACGCTCAATGGACTGATTTTCGTCGGTAATCTGAGTCTCGCTAATAACTCCACGACCACTGTCATAGGAACCTTGACTAACAATGGCACCATCACTTTCGCCAATACCGGCAACGGCATCGATCTGCGCCTCAGCGGCAGTGTCAGCCTCGCCGGCACCGGCGTGATTAGCCTGGCCAATTTCACGAACAATCGCATCTTCGCGAACACCGCGGGGGACCGGCTCACCATTGGCAACGGCCAGACCATCGAAGGCGCCGGCAATCTCGGCATCGGCCAGACCACCTTTACCAACAACGGCACTGTTATCGCCAACCAGTCCAACGCGCTCGTCATCCAGCCAGGCGGAGGCACCGGAAATTTCATCAACGCGGCTGGAGGCGTGATGGAAGCGACCAGCGGCGCAACCCTCCAGTTCAGCGGCGGAAAGTTAGTCAACAATAACCTCATTCGCGCGCAGGCTGGCTCGGTGGTCGAGCTCCGCAGCGGCGTCGACGTGAGTGGCAACGGCAGCTTCCTCACCATCGGCTCCGGACTCATCCGGGTGGCCGATACCGCGACCCTCAATAACCTGACTTATGTCGGCAGTATTGCTTTGGCGAATAACTCTACGACGACCCTGCTCGGGACCTTGACCAACAATGGCACCCTCACTTTCGCGAATACCGGCAATGGCGTGGACCTGCGCCTGAGCGGAGCCGTCAGCCTCGCGGGGACCGGTTCCATTATTCTCAACGGCTTTGCCAACAACCGCATCTTCGCCAACACCGCGGGTGACCGCCTGACTATCGGGAGCGGCCAGACGATCCAGGGCGGCGGAAACCTCGGCGTCGGCCAGACCACCTTTACCAACAACGGGACCATTATCGCCAACCAAGCCAACCCACTCGATCTGCAACCGGGAGGCGGCACGGGTGACTTTACGAACAATGGAACCCTGCGCGCGATGAGTGGAGGAACCTTGCAGTTCGACGGGAACTCGCTCGTGAATAATAACATCGTGCAAGCGCTCGATGGGTCTTTGGTAAAACTGATCAACAACGTGACCGTGAGCGGCAGCGGGAGCCTCAACACGAGCG
Source organism: Chthoniobacterales bacterium (assembly GCA_965217815.1). Lineage (GTDB taxonomy): Bacteria > Verrucomicrobiota > Verrucomicrobiia > Chthoniobacterales > UBA10450 > Palsa-1392. Next base: position 624,887 of record CBDCJI010000002.1, on the reverse strand, counting down.
GCACCGGCGTCATTGAGAGCTACGGAGCTACCTTAGGTAACACGACCAACAACGGAGCCTTCACCTTAACCAATAACAGCACCACCACGCTGGTCGGGACGGTGATGAATAACGGGATCATCCAGTTCGGTAACACCGGCAATGGCGTTGATCTGCGCCTAAGTGGCAATGTAAGTCTAAGTGGCAGTGGCTCGGTGACGTTGAATAACTTTGCCAACAACCGCATCTTCGCCAACACTTCTGGTAACCGACTCACGATTGGCAGCGGCCAGACCATTCAGGGCGCTGGCAATCTCGGGGTCGGCCAAACCACGTTTACCAACAACGGCACCTTAATCGCCAACCAATCCAACGCGCTCGTTCTCCAGCCCGGCGGCGGCACGGCCGACTTCACCAACAACAGCACCCTTCGCGCCGATGGTGGGATTCTCCAACTGACCGGCGGCACCTTGAGCAACGGCGGAAGTGTCACGGCGATCAACGGAGGGACCCTCCGTTTTAACGGCGCCGTCAATTCGTCCGGCCTGGTCGATGTCGGATCCGGCACCCTCACCGCCACGGGTAACTACACCCAATCCGCCGGCACCTTCCGTCTCGCCGGCGGGAGCGCGCAGTCGAATAACGCGCTCATCTTCAATGGCGGCCTGGTCGATGCCCGCGGCACCGTTACCGCCCCAATCCAGAATAATGCCACGCTCCGCCCCGCTCTGGGCGGGTCCGGATTAAACGTGACGGGAACGGTCACCCTCCTGACCAGCTCCCAACTCACCTTCCAGCTCGGTGGCGTCGCCCAAGGTAGCGGCTACGGCTTCCTCAACGTCAACGGGACGGTCGCCCTCAACGGCCAGCTGGTGCTCACCTTCGTCAATGGTTTCGAGAATTCCGTGACCAACACCGACGCGTTTACCGTCCTCAGCGCCACCACCTTGGCGGGGGTTTTCAGCAACGCCCTTCCTAACACCCGCCTGACCACGAGCGACGGCGCCGGATCTTTCCAGGTCGCTTACGGCCAGAGCAACAACGTCGTCCTCTCCGATTACATGCCCAGCCCGTTCTTCTTTCATCTTGAGGGGAAAAACTCGGCCAGCGGCGCCGGTGGCGATGGGAAAAACCTCCATCTTCTCGGGCCCTCGCTGCATTTCGGCTCGGCTGACCACGAGATGCCCGGCGCCAACCTCGATGGTGGCGACGCCGCTCCAGGCTCGGGCGCGGCGGGCGGCAGCGGCGGCGCATTCGTCGCGCAGACGACCACCGGCGATCTCACCGTGCAGAGCGATCTCGAGGCCTCGACCGGCCGCAGTGATGGCGGAAAAATCGGCGGCCAGGGCGGCTCGGTTTCACTCACGGCGGATTCAGGCGCGGTGCGGGTGACGAAGCGGATCCAAGTCTCCCACGCGGGCGTCAGCCGGCGGAGCGCCTCCGGCGGCAGAATCGAACTGCGCAGCGGCAAAACTTCTGGTGTGGCTATCAACGTGGGCAGCAGCTCGCAACTGCTCTCGCTCCTCGACGCGGCCGCCCCTGGACCGGGCGGAAAAATTATCATCGAAGCGACCTCGAAGAGCGGGGACAGTCAGGTCAACGTGCAAGGTAAACTCGAAGCCGATCACGGCCGGATCGCGATTCGTAATCTCAACCAGAGTGGTCAGGTGAATTTGACCGATGCCGATATTCGCGCCGACACGATCAAAGTCGCCGCTCTCGGAAATAACGGGACCCTGCGGGTGGGCGGGGGCGTTCTTTCCGCCGATACCACCTTGCAACTTTACGCGCCCAACGGGAACGGCCAGGTCGTCTTTGTCGGCAACGTCAGCCTGACCGGCCGCTCGACCAAGAGCATCGCCGGCAACAGCGTGACGATTAATAACGGCGTGCTCGTCAACGTCACGGGACCGGCCGCATCCGTTTATGTCAATAGCACCGCCGGCATGCCGAACGCGAACTACTCGGGTTTCGGCGGGAATGGGCAGACGACCGGAACCTTCGGCGGGTCGGGCGCAAATACCCCGCAGCCACTCTCCAAGGCCCCCTCTCTCGATCGTCCGCCGGGGGGCTAGGGCGAGCCCGGCTTGTTTGAGCTCGGTCCTGGCTTGACGCCTCGTGCCCGCTTTTGGTATTTCACGCGTTAATTAGTCGCGCCCGGCTATTTAGATCACGCTCTGCCGGGCGCCAACCGCTCAAAAAGACCATGAAGATAATTAAACTGTCCTCGTTAGGCGCACTCTCCGGCGTGACCGCTCTTTGCTGCCTTCTCTTTTCCGCCTTCTTTGCGCAAGCCGCGCAATTAAAAGAAGCGCGTGTCAGCCAGGTGATTAAGGACGTGAAATTGCTCCCCCCCCAAGCTGCGCCGCGGGCGGCCAGCGTGAGCGATCAGGTCCGCGACGGCACTGCCGTACGCACCGGCGTCGATTCCCGGGCGGAGCTCACTTTTACCGATCAGACCCTGACTCGTCTCGGCGCAAACACGATTTTTAGTTTTAATGAAGGCACCCGCAACCTCGAACTGGGCGGCGGCGCGATGCTCCTGCGCGTGCCCAAGAATGCCGGCGGCGCAAAAATTAACACCGCGGCGGTGACCGCCGCGATCACCGGCACCACCATCCTGCTGGAGTATCACCCCGACGCCTACATCAAGTTTATCATCCTGGAAGGCACCGGCCGCATCTATCGCAACGATCGGATCGGTGAATCGGTTCTCCTGCATGCGGGCCAGATGTTGATCGTCAATCCGAATGCCAAGGGCTTGCCCGACCCGGTCGATGTCGATCTGGAGCGCCTCATTAGCACCTCTCTCTTGATCAACGGTTTCCAGCGGCTTCCCAGCAACGATCTCATCGCGCGGGAAGTCTCCACCCAGCTTTCCGAGAAAACGGAAGGCAAATTGATCGATACCAATCTCGTCATCTTTGGTCGCGGGACACTTGTCTCGCTCCTCGACCCCAATCAGACGGACACGCTCGATCAAGCGAACGCCAACGACGTGCGCAAGACGAACGAACCAGAGGCTTCGCCTTCGCCGACGGTCTCTCCTTCGCCCACGGTTTCGCCGTCTCCGACCATTTCGCCTTCACCGACGATCTCGCCTTCCCCGACGATTTCGCCGTCACCGACCATCTCACCGTCTCCGACGATTTCTCCCTCCCCCACGATCTCACCTTCCCCGACGGTCTCGCCGTCTCCGACCATTTCGCCCTCGCCGACGATCTCACCTTCCCCAACGATTTCGCCTTCGCCGACTATTTCGCCTTCTCCGACCGTCTCCCCCTCTCCGACGGTCTCGCCGACTCCGAGTGTCGCTCCCACGCCTGGGAAGTTTGGCACTCCTCCCGTCATCACTTCCTCCACGCCTTACCAGATCAAGAACAGCACGGTCATCCAAACCGATCCGAGCATCACGACGAACGGCAGAACCGACTATGGGAAAATCTATCGCGGCCCCGACGCTGACGGCACACCTTCCACCTACCTCTTCGGGTCGACCTCTTCCTTCGACAACGGCACCGGCTTCAACGACCACTTCAGCGACGCCGCCAACGAGCCGATGGCCGTTTTTAAATTCAGCGCTCTCAGCCTGGCCGGGAACCCTACCGTCTCGCTCGCCAATGGCGGCGCGACCCGGCTCGCGCTCATTAGCGTGGGAAATCTCACCTCGAGCCAACCGGGAGGCACTCTCACCTTTGCCGGGCTCGATGCCCTCCTTCTCGCCACCCAGAACGGCTCGATCACCCTGGGCGGCGGAATCAGTTTTCAAAACGTCCCGGTCCTCTTCCTTTACGCGCGAGGCGCTAATTCCACCCTCACCTTTAACTCCAGCGTAAGTGGTTCACGCAATTTTGTCCTCCTCTCGGAGGGCAACATGGTTTTCAACACCCTCCTCGACGTGACTGAAACTGGCGGCGGAGGCGCGCTTAACGTCTACTTTAACGGCGGGGGCAATCTCAACGCCAATGCCGGTCTGGCTCTCACTCTCGATAATTCCGCGGGCGATCTGGCAGGGTCCGCCGAAACTTCAGTGACTCTTCTAGGCGACCTAACCGCGGATGGCGGGGTCGATTTCCTGGTCGATAATCGCAGCGGCGGCAACATCGACGGGGCGGCCAGCATTCAAGTGAGCGCTGCCGGAAATATTGAGATCGCCCAAGAGGCTAACTTCAGGATTTTAAACCAGGAGTCACAAGCCCTAGGAGGAACCATCGGCGGGGACAGCCTGATCAACGTCGCGGGGGCGAGTTTTTCAGCCGATTCACTCATCGCACGCATCAATAACCAGGGCGGCACGATGGACGGCGCGACGGATATCAGCTTTGCCATCGATGGGCCGCTCACCACCACCGGTGATGCCACCATCGAGATACTGGAGAGCGATCCCTCCTTTTTCGTCAGCGCCGTGATCATAGCCGATCCGAGCATCACGGTCAGCGCTGGCTCCGTCGATGTGGGAGGCGATCTTTTCATCGGCGTGCATGGCGCCGAATTCATCGGACCGACCGGAAGCGTCCTGCTCGATTCTGGGGGCGATATCAGCGTCGGCAACAGTCTCACCGTCTACGGCAGGGTCATGTCGGGAGGCAGCATCATGGCCGGGAATGACATCTCCGTCTACGGCGGCTCGCTCAATGCCGCGGGCGACATCACCGCGACCAACGGCGCGGTGCAGATCAATTGGGATGGCGATGATCAAGGCGGAAACATCACCGCCGGAGGCAACATCTCCGCCGCGACCCAGATCAGCACCCTCTTCGCTTCGGTCACCGCCGGAGGCACCGTCTCCGCTCCCTTGATCAACACGGATACGCTCACCGCCGGCGGCGACATCACCCTCTCCGAAGGTAACGGCACAGACGCGCCCGGTTTGCAGGTCAATACCACCACCACGCCCGGTAACCTCGTCCTCGACAACGTTCAATTGATCCGGCCTTACAGCTTCTTCAACGTGGACGGGGCCGGTAACCCTGGGCTCACGCCGAGCGATTTCAGTTTGACCGTCGCCTCGATTGTAAATTCCGGCACGACCATTCCCAGCCTGCCCGCCGACGGCCTCGATGCCGACACCCCGGAGAATAACAACCTCCCGAATCCGGGGAACGGCGGCAACGTCACCATCGATATCACCGCCGGCGGCCTCGCCATTGGCGCCACCGGCAATATCACAGACATCTCGGCGAACGGCGGAACGTTCGGCAGCGGCACGGTGGGGGGTGACGGCGGGACTGTCGACCTTACCGCCACCGGTGATGTGAGCGTGATCGACGGAAATATCATCGCCACGAGCGGCCTTATCCCGGCTTTCAGCCCCAGCCCCTTGGGCAACGGCGGGACGGTCAATATCACCAGTGAAGGCACGGTCGAAGTCGACTCCACCATCCAGGTTTCCTCCAACGATCCGATGCCTTCGCCCATGCCTGTCCGGCGGAGCGCCCGCGGCGGCAACATTAACCTCACCAGCAACCGCGCCAGCGGTGTCGTCATCAACGTGGCGAATAGCGGTCAACTCCTCGCCCTCCTCGACTCCGCCGCACCGGGACCCGGAGGCACCATCACCATCCTCGCCACCGGAGCGAGCAGCGAAGCCGACGTCAAGGGCACTGTGCGAGCCGATCGCGGCACGATCGACGTGCGGCATACCGGGGACAATGGCGAGATCTACCTCGGCGGCGGCTCGAGCGACTTCCTCGATGCCCGCGCCAACATCATCAAAGTCGGAGCCCTCGGCCCGACCGGTACGCTCACGGTCGGGCAGGGATCCCTCAACGCCGACACCACGCTCAAGCTCTACGCCCCGGGCAGCAACGGTCAGATTAACTTCATCGAAAACGTCACTCTGAGCAGCGGGACAAGCACTATTCTGGCTGGCAACACGATCTCGATTCAGCCGCAGATCGTCGTCACCATCTCGGGAAACGGGGGGCCGGCCCAGATCTATACCAACAATCCAGACTACTCCGGTTTCGGCGGAAACAACCCCAGTAACGGCACCTTCGGCGGGAACGGCGCCAGCTCCCCCGCGCCGCTCGCTTCGAGGCCGCCTTTCGACGGCCCCTAGCGATCGTTAGGCAGAATCGCGTCGAAAAATTCGGGTTGCTCGCCCCATTGTAGGGCGGGCGCTTCGCCTGCCTCGGTTCCGGGCTGCGGCAGACACTGGGCAACCGAAGCGGTCGCCCTACAACTCGCCCATCGAAACGAAATGGGTAGACGCCCGCTCTTAGTCGCGCAACTTCGCTTCCACATAGCCCGAGCCGAGGGCAATTCCCGCCACCAGGAGCACCCCGGCGGTGACCAAAGGCACCGGATCGAGCGGAGCGGGCGGCAGCGAGACGACACCGCTTTCATCCACGCCCGCCGCCCGGCGCACATAGCGACCGTGCCGCGGGATCGGGAATTGATTCGCGAAACGCTGCAAGCGCTCCGGCAACTCGCCGTCGCTCATCGGGATGCCGTGACCGCAAGCGAGGACGTTAGGCCGCAACTCCGCCAGCTTCTGGGCCGAGCGACGGGTTGCCTCCCAATCCGTGTTGAAAGGCGCCCCGGCCCGCGAGATTTTCATCTTTCCCGTCATCAGCCCCACCCAGGAATCCATGTCCATCGTGGCCAGCGCGTCACCCGCCAGGAGCACCCGATCCGAAGAGCGAAAGAAGGAAACGTGGCCCGGGGAATGGCCCGGCGTCGCGGTCCAACGCCATCCCTCCAGCCCGGGAAGCTCAGCGTCGCTCAACTCCCGGAGCCGCTCGCCCAGATCAGCCGCGCCCGCCGGCATGAAGCGAGAGAGAAAAGCGATCGCCCCACCGATCGTCGGATCCGGTTCCGGATAGCCGGAGAGGCCGGTCAGATACGGCATCTCCATCCGGTGCGCGTAAATGGGCACGTCCCATTTTTTCGCCAAAGCCAGGGCCGAGCCTCGATGATCGAAATGTCCGTGCGTGAGATAGATGGCCTCCGGCCGCGAACCCGCGCCGAAACGCGCCTCGGCGGCCGCGTAAATCTGCTCCGCGCGCCCCGGCAACCCGGTGTCGATGAGAGCCCATTTCCCGCCGGGCCGGCCGACGAAATAAATGTTCACAAAGCTGATCGGCAACCAGCCGACATCGGGAGCGATTCGTTCGATAGCTTTCATGGTCAAGACAGTTGCACAGATAAAACGGATATGCGCCCCCGGGCGCGCGGTAACCTTTCGCGAGGACGGCAGGCGTTCGGAAAATCGCGACGCCCCAGGGAGCTGTTGTTGCGCAGAAGGATCAACCCCGACAACGGAAAGTTAGCATCCCACGAAAAGCGCTGTCATCCCGAGGCCGGCGCAGCGCGCCGAGGGATCTCACGCCTGCTCCGATGGGTTCACTCGTTCTGAAGGCGGAAGCCAAGGCCTTGCGCGAGATCCCTCGCCGTCTGCGCGGGCTCGGGATGACAACATGAGAGCGGGCCAGTGAACGCAACCCGCCACACCAGATCCAGCCATCGTTCCCGTCAAGGGATCGCGAGCGTCTGCCCGGGCTTGAGATCGCCCGGCTTGGCCAGAATCTCGGGATTGGCCTCCAGGATCCTCCCCCAGCGCGATGACGTCTTGTAAAACTTGCGCGAGATCGAAGCCAGGGTGTCGCCGCGCTGCACCGTGTAGCTGCGCGCTGAGCCATTGCTCTTTGCCCTCCCGCTAGGCTTGGCCAGCCGCGCCGCCGTTTTGTTCTCCGCCCAACGCTCCTCGATTTGCTGGCGCAATTTCAGATTCTCGTTGCGCAAGAGGACAGACTCTTTACGGCTGACGACCGTGTCGCCGGAAAGAGTCGTCAGCAAAGCCAGCTCGTCCCGTTTCATAAAACCCTTCACTTCCTCGGCCCGCTTGCCGGTCGGATCGAGCGTGAGGACGCGCTTAAAATGATGGAGCGCATTGAGCGGATCGTTCATCTTGTCGTCGTAAAGAAGCGCCATCTTGTAGTGCACATCCGCCGAGCGAGCGCTCCCATCGAGCGCCGCTTCGTAAAGATTGATCGCCTCGAGGTAGTTCCCCTCGCCCGCCCGGGCGTCGCCATCCTCCACCAGCTGCGTCGAGCGCGGCGTGACCATTCGGCTGCAGCCCGCGAGCAGGACTAACGAACTCAGAAGCGCCAGGCTCTTAGTAGCGGGGAACATCAGGATCAATCTCCTCCGACCAGGCGTCGATCCCGCCGGTCACGTTGGCCACCCGCCCAAATCCGGCTCCCTGCAAAAACTCCGCGGCGCGCTCGCTCCGCATCCCGCTGTGGCAGAGGACGAAAATTTCCTTCTCCCGATCCAGCTCGGCGAGGCGCGCGGGCAGCTCCCCGAGCGGAATCAAATTCGCCCCCGCGATCCGCGCGATCTCGAATTCAAACGGCTCGCGCACATCGAGAAGGACGCACTCCTCCGGCCGGGCCAGCTTCGCGCGCAAGGCGTGGACGTCGATCTGCGGCACGTCTGCCGCCACCGCTGCCGGGCTGCCGCAGAAGCTCTCGTAATCGATCGGCGCGGTGATGCTCGGGGCCGTGCCGCAGACCGGGCACTCGGGGTCGCGCCGCAGCTTGAACTCGCGAAATTTCATCGAGAGCGCATCGAAGTGGAGCAAGCGCCCGACGAGCGATTCGCCCAGGCCGAGAATTAGTTTAAGCGCCTCCGTCGCTTGCAGGGTGCCGACGATCCCGGGCAAAACTCCGAGCACGCCCGCATCCGCGCAATTCGGCACCGCCCCCGGCGCAGGCGGTTCCGGAAAAAGACAACGATAACAGGGGCCGCCCAGATGCGGCGCGAAGACCGTCGTCTGCCCGTCGAAGCGAAAAATCGAGCCGTAAACATTCGGCTTATGAGCGAAAACAGCGACGTCGTTTGCCAGATAACGAGTCGCAAAATTGTCGCTCCCATCGATGAGCAGATCGTAATCGCGCAGGATCTCCTCCGCGTTCTCGCTCTCGAAGCGGCAGGCGTGAATTTGCACCTCCACGTGCGGATTCACCGCCGCCAGCCGATCGCGCGCGGAGTCCCCTTTCGTTCGCCCGACGTCGCCGGTGCCGTGCAGCAGTTGCCGTTGCAAATTTGAGAGCTCGACCCGGTCGGCATCGACCAGGCCCAGCCGGCCGACTCCGGCCGCGGCCAGATAGAGCGCCACCGGCGAACCGAGGCCGCCCGCGCCCACGCACAAGACTCGCGCCGCTTTCAGTTTCGCCTGCCCGGCCAGCCCGATCTCCGGCAGCCGGAAGTGGCGGGAATAACGCAGACGCTCCTCCGCGCCGAAGGGGTCCTGCGTTTCGTTAGGCGAAGAATTGCTCATGGCTAGCTGTAGACGCTGCGGACGCGCAAAAAAAAAAGACCGCCAGAGAACTACGGCAAAGAGGATCAGACTACCGTTGCTGCATTCCTGCCCTGGCGGGATTCGTACGTCCTCAGTCCATAGCCCCTGACGGAAAGGGAATTTTCCGCGGCGCGGCGCGGCGCGCAATGAACTTTCTTCGGCGGCGCGCCCGCGTTGACAGGTGGGCGCGCATTTGTTTCCATGCCGCGGTGAAAATTTTTCTGTTCGGCGCGGCGCTCGCTCTCCTCGCCACCTCTTGCACCACCCTCTCGAATCGTCGCGATCTCTACAATCCCAGCGAGGACGCGGGCCCCTACCAGACGTTGCCGCCGGCCCACCCCGGCGGTCCCAAGCCGGCGACGCCCAATCTGCCCGAGGAGGCGCTCCCGCCCGCCCCGCAATAGTCCGCTCCTTCTGCGGAAGTCTGTTTAAACTTTGCTTCACCCGCAAATCTTGGCCCTTGTCATCCCGAGGCTGGCGCAGCGCGCCGAGGGATCTCGCGGTGGCTCTGATGGGTCCATTCTCGCGGAAGAACGACGCCGAGACCTTCCGTGAGATCCCTCGCCGTCTGCGCGGGCTCGGGATGGCAAAATGAGAGCGGGCGAATGAACGCAGGACGCCGGCCGGGTTGAACGCTTAACGAAAACCTAGAAGGCGCGAGGCCTGGAATCGCGCGCCGCGCACGCTCCGCCAGCCTAACGACGCTAAATTTCCAGCAGCGCGCGTTGCCAATCGACCAGCAAGGTCGCGCTTTGGCTCTCATCCGCCGCGATCGCTTCGAGGGTGGCGCGCGCGGCGATAAAGGAAGGATCGAGCGCGAGCTCGGCGGCCTGTTTGTCGCGGCGGCGCTTCAACGCTTCCACCTTTTTGTCGAGGTCGCGGGTGCGGGGCTGGTGCACGCGCCGCGGACGGCGCGGCCATTCCGCTTCCGGCAAAGCGAGCGCTTCCTGCGCCGCGTCCAGGAAAGCCTGCCGCCGCCGCTCCGAGAAATGCCGGAAATCCGGCGTCTCGTGCACCGCGAAACGTTTTGCCGATTCGAGGAGCGCGCTGTTTTGCAAAATGTGAAAGGCGGGACGATCCGCGCGTTGCGCCTCGTGATCGCGCCAGCGCCAGAGCGCCCGCACGATCGCGTTCGTCCGGTCGGGAAGAATGCCGGCGCCGGCGATCCGCCAGGTTTGATCGGGATCGCGTTCCCGTTCGATGGCGGCGAGTTCGCGGGCCCGCTGACAGGATTGGCGGAACCATTCCATCCGGCCGAGCGCCTCCATCTGCGCCTCCATCTTTGCCGCCAGGGGCAGGAGATAACGGGTGTCGTTCTTGGCGTATTCGGACATCGCCGGCGGAAGCGGCCGGCGCGCCCAGTTGGCTTTCTGGGAGCCTTTGGTGAGGGTGACCCCGAAGTATTGTTGCACCAGCGCGGCCAGGCTGAACTCCCGCAGCCCGAGCAATCGCGCGGCGAAGACGGTGTCGAAAACCTCCCGGGCGACGAACCCCACCGTCCGGCGGAGCAAGCGCAAATCGAAATCCATTCCCTGCAAAACGATCTCCTTCTGCGCGAGCACGGCGCAGAGCGGCTGGAGATCGAGCTCAGCCAGCGGATCGACCAAATAATCTTCCTCGCCCACCGTCAGCTGGATCAGGCAAAGCTTTTCGAAATAGCAGTGCAAACTATCCGCCTCGGTATCGACCGCGATCCGATCGACGGCCTCGAGCTGCGGGAGGATCTCCGCTAATTGTGCAGCGGACGCGATCACCGCAGGCCCGCCAGCAAAAGCTCGGCGTTCGTCTTCGTCGCCTGCAGGTTTTTGATCAATAATTCCATCGCTTCGAGCGGAGGGAGCGCGGCCATCGTTTTGCGCAGCAATTGCACCCGATCCCATTCCTCGGGGTGATAAAGCAAATCCTCGCGCCGCGTGCCGGATTGCAGAATGTGGATCGCCGGATAGAGCCGCTTCTCTACGAGCGAGCGATCGAGGTGCAGTTCCATATTTCCCGTGCCCTTGAATTCTTCAAAGATCACTTCGTCCATGCGGCTGCCCGTGTCGATCAGGGCCGTGGCCAAAATCGTTAGGCTGCCGCCCTCTTCGACGTTGCGGGCCGCGCCGAAAAACCGCTTCGGCTTGAGCAACGCTTTCGCGTCGACGCCGCCCGACATGGTGCGGCCTTTGCCTTTGACCAGCGCATTATAACCGCGCGCCAGCCGGGTAATGCTGTCGAGCAGGAGGACCACGTCCTTCTTTTGCTCGACCAGCCGCTTGGCCCGTTCGTTGACCAGCTCGGCCACCTGGATGTGGCGCTGCGGATTTTCGTCAAAAGTGGAGCTGTAGATCTCGCAGTCCACTTCCCGTTGCAGATCGGTCACCTCTTCGGGCCGTTCGTCCACGAGGAGAATGATGAGGACGATCTCGGGGTGATTGGCCCGGATGGCCTGGGCCAATTGCTTGAGCAGGATGGTTTTCCCGACGCGCGGGGGCGCCACGATCAACCCGCGTTGACCGCGCCCGAGCGGGGTGAGCAGATCGACGGCGCGCGGACTGATCGAGCCGGCGTCGTCATGTTCCAGCATGATGCGGCCCTCAGGAAAAAGAGGCGTCAGGCTATCGAAGGCGATCGGCGCTTTCCATTCCTTGACCGGACAACCTTCCACCGCCTCGATCCGATCGAGCATCAATCCACGCTCGCGCTCGCGCGGCGCTCGGACGGTGCCCGCCAGCGCCTGCCCCGGGCGCAGACCGAATTGCCGAATAAGAAAATGCGGCACGCCGACATCTTCCGGGAGGGGGAGAAAGTTCAGGCGGGGCGAGCGCAGCACCGCGGGGCCGTCGTTAGGCTGTTCCAGCCAGCCGCAGACCGTGACGCGATGGCCGCGGGCACAAGCGTATTTCGCGAGGCCGAGGATCTGTTGGTGGCGGGTGTGCCCGGGATGCGGGCGGAATTCGAGGCGGGCGCAAAGGTCCTGCAAAGCCGGTGGTTCGAGGGTCTGGAGTTCGTCCAGGTCGAACGCTTCCGGGGCCGGCGCTTCGTCCGGCTCCAGCGCGACTCGATTCTCCACCGGCTGGACCACGCCGTTTTCGGGGGGGCTGGTTTCTTCTTGGTCCATCAAATTCAGCTCCAGAGGCGGCCGAGCAGTTCGACCTGGGCCTCGAGCAGCGGGAGCGGTCCGTTATTCCAGACCAGGTGATCGGCCCGGGAGATTTTTTCGGAGAGAGGCATTTGCGCGGAGATCATGGCCAAAGCGTCGGCCAGCGGGAGGCCGGCCCGGCGCAGGAGTCGTGCTTGCTGGATGGCCGGCGCGCAGGCCACGACGACGACGCAGTCGCACAGGGTTTCACCTTCGGTTTCATAGAGGAGCGGGATGTCGGCCAGAAAAAGCTCGCCCGTTTGGCGGCTTTGGTTCGCTTCAGCAGCCCACTGAAGACGAATGCGCGGATGCAAGATTTGCTCGAGCGTGCGCTTTTTTTCCGGCTCGGCGAACACTATGGCGCGAAGTGCGGCCCGATTCAAATGGCCGCTCCCGGAAAAAATCCCGGCGCCGAACTCTTCCCGCAGAAGCTCCCGCACCGTCGGGTCGGTCTCGAGCAACTGGTGGGCGGCGCGATCCGCATCGAAAAGACGCGCCCCACTGCTCGCCTGGAGGAGCCGGGAGAAAGTAGATTTGCCGGTGGAAATTCCCCCGGTAATTCCGATGACGTTGCAGCTCATGGGCATTCCTAGCCGCTTCTTAATGGAATTGCGGGAGCGCCGTCAATCTCCGCTTCCTTCCTCGGGAAAAGGTAGCCCGCGCCGCCTTGCGGCGACGCGGGTGTTCCCCCCAGAACAACTAAACACAACTAAGAGGCGGGAATCCCATCAACCCGCTGATCACCTTTAAGCAGCCTATGTGCCAAACGAATAAAGGAACCTAACGAAAAGCAAGGGGCGGCTGCGAGGTCGGCGACCTGGCCTCAGCGGCCCGTCCGCTGGGGGCTCCCACCCGTGGGCTCGGGACTTTCGAAGGTCCCGCCGTGACGGAACGGCTCCGGGTTGGAAATGGTTTCTTCCGTATCTTGCGCCGCGCATCCCGCCCAACTCATACTGCCCACGCCGAGCACGGTGAGAAGCAGTGTTTTCATCAAGGATTTCTTCATTTCTTGTAGTATGGCACCTGCGGCAAAACGGGCGGCTCAATCGCATCGACGGCGGCTTCGCTTTCTTCTTCTTCCTCGGTCGAGTTCACGGGTTGCCCTGCGGGATTGACCAGACGCGCCGTCACGAAAATAACCAGGTTACGCTTCAAATGCTGTTCCGAGTTGGTCCGAAAAAGCCGGCCGAGCAAGGGAATGTCGCCCAGGATGGGCGTGCGATCTTCCGTCTTCTGCACGTCCTCGCGCATGAGGCCGCCCAACACCACCGTTTGCCCGTCCCACACGCTCACGCTCGTCGTCACTTTGCGGGAATTGAAAATCGGCTGGTTGATCACGTTCGGCGTGAGGACGGAGGTAATGGGCGCGCCGAGAAGGCCCGTGGCGGTGGTTTGGATCGGGCTGCCGTAATTGATGAAGCCTTCAAATTCCACCACCTGCGGCACCAGATTGAGATCGATGGTCACCCCATCGGGCCCGACCACCGGTTCCACTTCCAGAGTCACCCCGGTGTTGCGCGTCTCAAACGCCGTCGGCGTCGTCGGCGTGACCGGAAAGGCACCGCTCGATCCCCCGCTCAAAAGTCCCGTGATCGAATTAAGCGTTCCGCCATTCCCGAAATTACTCCCGACCTGATCCGGAATTTTCGGAGGATCAAACTGCGTCGGGTAGCGAAACTCGCGCACGATCTCGATGATCGCCCGCTGCCCGCTCTTGGTCGTGACCCGCGGGGCGGAGAGCAGATCGACGCCCTTCTTTTGGTTCAACGCCCTCACCACAACCTGGAACTGTGGATCGGTGAACACTCCGCTCACGCCGAAAATCCCCGGTGCCAGCGAGCTCGCTCCCGGGATGCCGAAGAGCAGCGCGTCGATCGCGTTGGCCGTGATCGCGAGATTGCCGCTCCGGTTCCCGGCCGTCACCGGAAATTGCCCGACCGGCTGGCCCCCTGGCGGCACGAACGGAAAATCGCTCGCGCTCAGCACCGGCCCGATCCCGGATGTTCCTCCGCCGGCGAAAACCCGGTGGGAACCCGGCACGTTAAATTGCCCGAGCAACCAATCGAACCCCAGCTCCTTGAGATTGCTCTGCGTGATCTCAACGAACTTCGCCTCGATCTCCACCTGCTTCGGCCCCGCCACGTTCGCCTGCTCGACCAGGGCGTCCACCAAATCGAGATTTTCCTCCGTATTGCGGACGATCAGACGACTGCTTTGCGGGAGGAAATTTGCGCTCGCCCCCTCCGGGAACGGCACCCCTTGGTCTTTCAAAAAGGCGAGCGCCGTCTGGCGATTGACCAACTGCTGACCGCCGGTCGATTCCTGCGTGTCTTTGCCGGTGCCGCCGCCCTGTGCGGAACGCGCCGCCGGCTGATCGAGCGGATTGCTCCCGGAATTGACCGAGCTGCTGATGAACCCGGGCGGGACCCGATATTCTTTCGTAAACAAGTCGCTGCTCTGCTCGTTGATCGGGATGACCGAGACCGCGTAGGGCTCGACTTTTACCTTCAAGCCCGCCTGGCTTGCGATGTAGCGGAGCGCTTCGCCTAACGGAATCTGCGTGAGCGTAATCGTGATCCGCGCGTCCGCCGGCGAGATCGCCGGCGCCAGGGGAGCCGGGACTGAAGTCGGCTCGACCGCCGCTTCCGGCGGCGCACCGGGGAGCGGCGGCCCCGTGTCCGGCAACGGCTCCGGGGTCGCATTCCCGCCTCCGAGCGGCACGGTCCGGAGCACGATGTCGACGCCTTTCCGGCTCTCGGTCGAAGGATCGTTCGCGAAGGCTTGTTGCCGTAAAAAATCGATCGCTTCTCGGATGCTCGCATCGCGAAATTCGATCCGCGGGATGACGATGCTGTTGAGCTTGTTCGTGACCCGGGCCGTCCCGGTCGCGTCCCGCGCGAACGCGTCGCTGATCGGCCCGACGCTCTGGCCGTAGCGACGAACCGGTTCCTCCCAGCCTTTCTGCACGTTCCAGAGTTCCCGCGCGCGCGTCTCGTTGTAGGCTTGCTCGCCGTAGCGCGTTTTCGTTAGGTCGATCCGCTCTTCCCCGCGCCGCGCCGCCACGTTGTAGGGATCCAGATTTAAGACCTGCTCATACTTTTTAAAGGCCAGATCGTAACGCCCCGAGCCGTAATATCCTTCCGCGTCGCTCAGCAGCTTCTTCACGTCTTCCACCTTCGCGATGAACTTCGGCCCCATCGTCCGGTTGTAGTACCCAGGCTCCGAGAGATGCGCCAAAAGATTGAGCGCCTCCCGGCAATTCGGATCGTAGCGGTCACTCACCACCTCCCGCACGACCTGCTCCGCTTCCGCATATTTCCCTTCCGCGATCCGTTGCTCGGCCAGCTTCACCCCGCTTTCGCAGAAACCCGCCAGCGCCTTGTCGTGCTCGTCCGAGGTGGTGAGGGCATCCGGCAAAAACGTCACCGCCACCCGAAATTCGTCGTGCGCCTTGGCGAAATCTTTCGCCGCCAAGGCCAATTGCCCACGGCTCACCGCCGCTCGCCCTTCCCCCACTCCCGCCTGGCGCCGCGCGATCTCGCGCTCCGCGATCCCCCGCACGTTTTGGCCCAACGCCGGCCACGTCGCGATCCCCAAAAAGACCAGCAGATAACCGCAACGGCGCAGATGGATGATCATTTTTTGTAGGACGGCACCTGCGGCAAAACAGGCGGTTCGATCGTGTCGACGGCCGCTTCGCTTTCCTCTTCTTCCTCGGTCGGATTGATCGGCTGTCCCGCTGGGTTGACCAGACGCGCCGTCACGAAAATGACCAGGTTGCGTTTTAAATGCTGTTCCGCGTTGGTCCGAAAGAGACGGCCGAGCAACGGAATATCTCCCAGGATGGGCGTGCGATCTTCCGTCTTCTGCACGTCCTCGCGCATGAGCCCGCCCAGCACCACCGTCTGCCCATCCCACACGCTTACGCTCGTGGTCACTTTGCGGGAGTTGAAAATCGGCTGGTTGATCACGTTCGGCGTCAGCACCGTCGTGATCGGAGTACCGAGAAGTCCGGTCGCCGTGGTCTGGATCGGGCTGCCGTAATTGATGAACCCTTCAAACTCCACCACCTGCGGCACGAGATTGAGATCGATCGTCACGCCATCCGGCCCGACCACCGGTTCCACTTCCAGGGTCACCCCGGTATTGCGCGTCTCAAATGCGGTCGGCGTCGTCGGCGTGACCGGAAACGCCCCGCTCGATCCCCCGCTGAAGAGTCCCGTGATCGAATCGAAGGTTCCGCCGTTGCCAAAATTGCTCCCCACGCGATCGGGAATTTTCGGAGGATCAAACTGCGTGGGGTAGCGAAACTCGCGCACGATCTCGATGACCGCCCGCTGCCCGCTCTTGGTCGTGACCCGCGGAGCGGAGAGCAGATCGACGCCCTTCTTTTGGTTCAACGCCCTCACCACAACCTGGAACTGTGGATCGGTGAACACTCCGCTCACCCCGAAAATCCCCGGCGCCAGCGAGCTCGCTCCCGGGATGCCGAAAAGCAGCGCGTCGATCGCGTTGGCCGTGATCGCAAGGTTGCCGCTCCGGTTCCCGGCCGTCACCGGAAATTGCCCGATCGGCTGGCCCCCTGGCGGCACAAACGGAAAATCGCTCGCGCTCAGTACCGGCCCGGTCCCGGAAGTTCCTCCGCCGGCGAAAAGCCGGTGGGAACCAGGCACGTTAAATTGCCCAAGCAACCAATCGAACCCCAGCTCCTTCAAATTGCTCTGCGTGATCTCAACGAACTTCGCCTCGATCTCCACCTGCTTCGGCCCCGCCACGTTCGCCTGCTCGACCAGGGCGTCCACCAACTCCAGATTCTCCTGCGTGTTGCGCACGATGAGACGGCTGCTCTGCGGAAGAAAATTCGCGCTCGCCCCGGTCGGAAACGGCACCCCCTGGTCCTTCAAAAAGTCGAGCGCGGTCTGGCGATTTACCAGCTGCTGACCGCCGGTCGATTCCTGCGTGTCCTTGCCCGTGCCGCCTCCCTGCACCGCGCGGGCGGCCGGCTGATCGAGCGAGTTCGCGCCAATGTTGACCGAGCTGCTGATGAACCCCGGCGGGACCCGGTATTCCTTCGTGAACAAGTCGGCGCTCTGCTCGTTGACCGGGATAATCGAGACCGCGTAGGGCTCGACTTTTACCTTCAAGCCCGCCTGGCTCGCGATGTAGCGGAGCGCTTCGCCTAACGGAATCTCGTTGAGGGTAATCGTAATCCGCGCTTCCGCCGGCGAGATCGCCGGCGCGCCCGGGGCGGCGGCGGGAGCCGGCGTGGGCTCAGGCGGCGCGCCCGGCAGAGGCGGTCCCGTATCCGCCACCGGTTCCGGAGCGGCGGCCGCGGTCGCGCCTCCGAGCGGCGCGGTCCGAAGCACGATATCGACGCCCGCTTTGTTGCCGGGCGAAGGATCGTTGGCCGCCGCTTGCTGACGCAGAAAATCGATCGCTTCCCGGATGCTGGCGTCGCGAAATTCGATCCGCGGGATGATGATGCTCTCGAGTTTGTTGGTGATCCGCGCCGTCCCGCCGGCGTCGCGCGCGAACGCGTCGCTGATCGGCCCGACGGTCTGCCCGTATTCGCGAACCGGTTCTTCCCAGCCTTTCTGCACATTCCTGAGTTCCCGCGCGCGCGTCTCGTTGTAGGCCTGCTCGCCGTAGCGTGTTTTCGTTAGGTCGATCCGCTCTTCTCCGCGCCGCGCCGCCACGTTGTAGGGATCAAGATTTAAGACCTGCTCGTACTTTTTAAAGGCCAGATCGTAACGCCCCGACCCGTAATATCCTTCCGCGTCGCTCAGCAGTTTCTTCACGTCTTCCACCTTCGCGATGAACTTCGGCCCCATCGTCCGGTTGTAGTACCCGGGCTCCGAGAGATGCGCCAAAAGATTGAGCGCCTCCCGGCAATTCGGATCGTAGCGGTCACTCACCACTTCCCGCACGACCCCCTCCGCTTCCGCATACTTCGCTTCCGCGATCCGTTGCTCGGCCAGCTTTACTCCGCTTTCGCAGAAACCCGCCAGCGCCTTGTCGTGCTCGTCCGAGGTGGTGAGGGCATCCGGCAAAAAGGTCACCGCCACCCGAAATTCGTCGTGCGCCTTGGCGAAATCTTTCGCCGCCAAGGCCAATTGCCCACGGCTCAGCGCCGCCTGTCCTTCCCCGACCCCGGCCTGCCGCCGCGCAATCTCCCGCTCCGCGAGCCCCCGCACGTTTTGGCCCAACGCCGGCCACGTCGCGATCCCCAAAAAGACCAGCAGATAACCGCAACGGCGCAGATGGATAATCATGGTGAAGAGCGCCGCGGGAAGGAAGAAAAGCTACGGCTGGAGGAGCGGGATTTCGATCTTTTCGTTAGGCTTGGCGGAGCTACTGATGATGGCTTTGTCGGGTTCGACCTCCCAGAGCTTATATTTGATCTCCTCCTGCGGTTTCAACGAAAATTCCTGATCTTTTTTCACCGCGAAGGTCTCCTCCTTGCCCCCCCAGGTGTAGAGGAAATTCGCGACCGACTCCGGCGAGGTCGCGGTTTTTTCCTTCACCAGGGTGATCTGGTCGTGATTCCCGCTCTGCTCGAGGGTCAGTTCCGAGACGTCCATCTTCGTGCCGTATTTATCGGCATCGTACTTTTCCGTATAACCGGTGATCTTGAATTTCGTCCCCTTGATCGTGTCGCCCACTTTGAGAAACTGCGTCGGCATCCGCCGATCGGTGTCGTTGATCGCATAGGTGTCGCCGACCGAGGAGGAGAAAATGAGGGGGAAAGTTTCCTGGGCGAAGGCTTTTAGTTTCAAGAGCGCGACGTAGGGCGGATGCGAATCCTTCTCGGCCGGATTTGAGTGCCCGTTCCATTCCTCAAGGTTGCTGAAACCGTCCCCGTCGGGATCCTGCGTGAGAACATCGCCCTCCGTCAGGGGCAGGCCGAATTCCTCCAGCCACTCGTTAGGCACAGGGGGATGGAGGACGGTGTTCTGAAGCGTGGCGGGCTGGCCGTTCTCGCCGATGAAATGTTTCTCCGGCACGAACAATCCGGAGCGCCCATGGAATTTCCATTGCGGCGGGTTTTGCAGGCGACGCCTCGTCTCCTCCAGCTCCGGGGCGCGGCCCGCCGGGATTTTGCCACTGGGGAGCGGGGCATTCTGCAACCCGCTGAATCTTTCCCCGAAATGGCCCGTGCCCCAAAAGATAAAAAAAGCGCAGAGCAAGAGGAAAAAAGCGCCCGCCAGCAGAGCCGCCCGATCGTAGTGCGCGCGCAACCAGTCCATGCCTAACGAACCTCCTTGACCGGACCAGTCAGGCTGATGATGTCGACCCGTGCGGTCACGTCGAGGTGCTCGGCGCCGACAATGAAGGTGACGACCGGCGAAACCGCGCCTGGACTCGCTCCCTCGACCGGCGGCGGGGTCGGCGTCGCCGTCGTTTCCGGCGCGGCTTCCCGTTTCGGGCCGTCCGCGACCTGATTCCTGACCGTCAGCGTGCGGATAATAAATAACTGCTCGTGCGCGGTCGCGACTTCATTCAGGAACTTGCGCGCCGCCGCCGGGCTGGCCGCGAAGCTCAGTTCCAAAACGTGGGCTGTGATTGGCAAAGTGACGATAGGCCCGGCCGGAGAAACGGCCCGACCCCGAGCCCGCGGCGGAGTCGGCGTCGGCGCAACAGCGGGTTTTTCTTCGGATAAAGGCACCCGCGTCAGGCTGCCGACCGCGTCGACATGGGCGTCGACCAGGCGGTTCAAGAGAAGCTCGATCGCTTTCAATTCCTGGCCGAGGAGCGGTGCGGCTACGGGATTGGGCAGCGAGCTGGCGTACTCATCGAAGCCGAGGAAAAAATTGTCGGGCAACTGCACCTTGCTCGCGGCCGCCCGCTCCAGCACGCCGTTGACGGCCTGGCGAAGCTGCCCCTGGAATTCGTTAGGCTGGAGCAGGCTGCGCGGCAGGGTGCGCGCCTTCAGCTCGTTTTCCAGCGCCCCTAACGATCTCCGGTAACGCTCCGACTGCGCCCTGGTTTTGGCGAGGTTCGCCGCCTCCGGGAAAGGCACGCTCCGGCGCAGGCGCGCGCGCTCGGCCGCGGTCGTCTCAAGGCGCGTCTGCTCATTATCGGCCACCCCTTTTTCGTGCAGGAGAAAAGCGCCCACCAGAAGCGTCACGAGGCCCAGACCAACCAGGTAGCTGCCGAGGAATTTGTTTTGCTGGAACCAGTTCATGGCAGCGGCAGCGGTTCGCGCAATTTCAGGCGCAGCTCGTAGGGATAGGCCCATTCCGTGGTCGTCGGGGTGCTCGGTTTGATCACCTGCGCCTGTTCATCCGCCTTCACTTCGAAGACGTGCGACCCGAGCAAATTGCGAAAATAATCAACCACGATTTCCTGCTGCTTGGGATTGAAAAGGTAGAGTCCCTTTACGAAAACCCCGTCGATCATCGGACCGGCGGGCGGCGCGGTTTTCGCTCCTCGCCCGCGTCGTGGGGAAGGCGTCGGGGTCGGCGGAGGCGCGGCTGCCCCCGGACCTTTCTCGCCCAGGACGCGGCCGCCCGAAGTGGGCGCCAGCTCGGTGATCCAAATGTTCTCCTGCGGCAGCCGGCTGTTGAGATCATCGAGAATTTTCAGCCAGGCGCCGCGGCCGCCGATCAGGTCCAGCAAAGGCGTCGCCACCGCGTCGAGCGCGGCCGTTTCTTTGTGCAGTTGCCCAAGCCGGCTCTCGACCGCGTGCATCCGATCGACTTCCGCCTGGAGCCGGTCGGTCGCCCCGGCCTCGACCTGCGCGACGCGCATAAAATAAAAAGCCCAGCCGAGCATGCCGAGCAGAAAACAAGCGGCCGCCAGAAGCAAAAACGGGCGGCGCTCCGTGAGCCGCTGACGCCGCACCACACTGGTCGGGCGCAGGTTCAGCTCCATCGGGCAGGTCATACTCCCGCGCAGCGCGAGCCCGACCAATTCGCCTAACCAATGCGCGGAATGCGTCACTTCCTCGAGCGCGACGCTTTCGGCCACCGCGATGTTGCGCAGCGGATTGAAGAACTCGATCGGGAGCTGGAGTTTCTCCCGGAAAAATTCCCGCATGTAAGGCGTCGTCGAGGCCCCGCCGCAGAGAAAAACGCGCTCCGGTGGGGCGCCCTGCTGTTGCGCACGGTAAAAACTGATCGAGCGCGCCAGCTCCGAATGAAGGCGGGCCAGGGTGTTGCGGACGAGCTTGGAGACGCGCGCCACCTCGGGATCGGAAGCTTCCTCGTAGGCGCCGCCCAGACTCACGAAGCCGTCGCGGGTTTTGCGCAACTCCGCCGCCGCGAAAGGCTCCTGGAATTCCTTCGCGATCGCCGAAGTGATCGCGCTCCCGCCGATCGGCACGCTGCGACTGAACACTTTGCCCGGCTCGACAAATAACAGGTTGGTCGTGCGCGCCCCGATATCGATGACTAACGAACAACCGGTCAGCTCGCTGTAATTGAAACGAAAGGCGTTATAGAGGGCCATCGTGGCCACATCGACCAGGGTCGTTTCCAGGCCGGTGCTCTCGACCGCGGTATTGATCGCCTCGAGCAGGTCCGCCTTGATCGCGACCAGCACCACTTCGATTTTATCCTCCGCATCGGAGCCGACGAGCTGATAATCCCAGACCACTTCCTCGATCGGGAAAGGCACATTCTGCTGCGCTTCGAAGGTGATGATGCGGTCGATTTTATCCTCATCGACCGCCGGCAATTTCACGAACCGCGCGAAGACCGATTGCCCCGAGATCGCGTAATCGACCGGCCCGCCCTTCACTTCCAGCTCGGCCTTCATCGACTCGAGCGCCTCGATCAACTCCCGCTCCCGCGCGCCTTCCGTGGCCGGATCGGCCAGGATCGCGCGCTGCCGGTAACCGGTCAGCACGAGCCCGCCCTCGGGATGCCGCTGGAAGACCGCCAGGCCCACGGTCTGGGAGCCGAGATTAAGACTAACGATGCGAGACGGGACGGCCATGACCGGCGATCAACGAGCGCCCGCCGGCTTGACCTGCGCGTAATGATCCCAGTAAAGCGGGGCAAACGGCGTCTCGTTTTTGTTCAGGACGAAGCCCGGCACCGCCGTGAGCGCGCTATACCACTGGGGCCGGGCGCGGTTCAGGCTCAGCTCATCTTTCACCACCCCCTGCCGCACGACTTGGACCGCGATATTTTCCACCGAGTTCGCGGTCAACGGCCGCTTCGCCATGAGGTAAGCCAGCGCCTGGGGCGGAATGTACATGACCGAGTGCTGATCTTTCCCCGCCAGAACATTCACGTGCGCGACCTCGCCGGTGAGCAGTTTGCCGTTGAGCAGGATGTAATATTTCAGCGTCATCTCCTCGGTAAACGGCGCCACCGCGGTGAAATCGACCTCCACTTCGAGCCAGCGATCGCGCGTGTTCGTGCGGAAGGTTTCCGCGCCGTTGTAGGTGTAATCCGGCGTCGCAATTAGGCTGCGGCTGATTTTGGTGAGCTGCAGATCGCCCCCCCGGGTTTGCGCGAAGACCGCCCCGGCCCCGGCGCAAAGCAGAATCGTTAGGCTGATTTTTCGATGCATGGCAGCTCGCTTTTACCAGGAAGGCGGCGGGGAAAGCGAGCAGTTTACCCCCGCTCAGCGCTGATTCGCGCGGGCCAGCCAATTCTGGAAATACTCGATCGTTTTCACGATCCCTTCCTCGAACTGCACTTTCGGCTCCCATTGCAGAATCTTCCGGGCCCGGCCGATATCCGGCTGGCGCACCTTCGGGTCGTCCACCGGGAGCGCCTTGTACTCGATGGTCGATTTCGTCCCGGTGATGCGGATGATTTCCTCGGCGAATTGTTTGATCGTCATCTCCCGCGGGTTCCCGATGTTGACCGGCTCGTGGAAATCGGACTGCGAGAGGCGGAAAATCCCATCGATCAAATCGGAGACGTAACAAAAAGAGCGGGTCTGCGAGCCATCCCCAAAAATCGTCAGCGGCGTCTCACTCAGCGCCTGCCCGATAAACGCCGGCACCACCCGCCCATCGCGCAGACGCATCCGCGGCCCATAGGTATTAAAGATGCGCACGATCTTGGTATCGACCTGGTGGAAACGGTGATACGCCATCGTGATCGCCTCCGCGAAACGCTTCGCCTCATCGTAAACCCCGCGCGGCCCGATCGGGTTCACGTTGCCCCAATAATCCTCCGTCTGCGGATGCACCAGCGGATCGCCGTAGCACTCCGAAGTGGAAGCGAGCAGAAAAGTCGCCTGCTTCGCCTTGGCCAGACCGAGCGCGTTATGGGTGCCAAGCGCGCCGACTTTCAGGGTCGGGATGGGCAGTTCGAGATAATCGATCGGGCTGGCCGGCGAAGCGAAATGGAAGACGTAATCGATCTCATCCGGGACGTAGAGATATTGCGTCACATCCTGCTTGATGAAGCGGTAATTCTCATTCCCGGCGAGGTGCTCGATATTCGAGAGGTGACCAGTGATCAGGTTATCGATCGCGATCACGCGATGACCTTCCCGGAGGAGCCGATCGGTCAGATGCGATCCAAGAAAGCCAGCGCCACCGGTGACCACGGTGACGGGTTGAGAATGAGCAGCCATGTGGCCGGTTATTTAGCCGCAGCCCGCCAGCTTGGCGAGGAGTTTTGCGTGGCGTCCTCGCAGCGAGGAAGCGCCTGACGGCTCCGGTCCGGAGCGCATCACGCGCTTTGCCGCGCCGGAACTGGCTCGACCCCGAGCCAGCATCCCTGGAGGGATGAGCTCCGCGAATCCGGCTTAGCGCCCCGCCTGGAAAACCGGCCTTCACCCCTCGCCGCGGCGTCGCAGAGGTCCGCCCTCCAGATCTGGCGTCAGGCGAATGGCATGACCGTCTCCAGAAAGGAATCGGCCCCCGCGCCCGGCCGAGCAACCCGCAATTTTTTCTTGCAGCCGATCCGCCGTCCTGCCAGTCTCGTCGCCGATGACCCCGGTTCTCCCGCTCGATCACCCGCCCGTCGTGTTAGACGGAATTTTTCCGTCTACTTATCGTTAGATCTTATGCGACATCTGACCTTGGTATTCAGTTTTGCGGTTACAGTCGCTCTCGTTTCATGCACGGTCGCTGATGGCGTAGTCGTTGTGGCACCGAGCGGGATGCATGGTTACACCGTGGGGGACATTGAAGGCGCCGCTCATGCGTTCAGGACACTCCGACAATACCCCAATGCGAAGCTTTCTCAGATAGAGATTGCGAGCGACGGCCAAGTTCTTCTTTACTTCGACGGCGGACTGGGGGCTTATCAGGGCATGCGACGCGTCAATGGAAGGTGGGAGTTCGGAGACGGCGTGATTGTCACTCAGTGAAACCGAAATCTAACCATGCGATGCAGCCAACCCCTGGCCGGCGTACGACCAAGTTTTCCATGACTCCAACCTCTCATCCCGCCGCGACCCGCGCTCTCGCCAGCGGTGGCTGATCTTGTTCTCGTTAGGTTTGTGGGTGCCTTCGTCTGCAGTCATGTCCTTTCCCGCTTCGGGAGCGACTGGCATCGCTTCTCGGACGTTTGTTTGCTTTTTAGCTTCGGCGATTCACAGAGCGCAGAGCTTCTTGGGCACTGTGTCCGCGGCTTTGGCACGGCATCTCCGCCTTTCGTTCTCTTCGCTCCACGCCGTCCTTTTTGCCTGGCGTTCTGGGGAATCTTCTGCTTCGATCGCTCTCCATGCAGCCACGCTCCCTCCGCGCAGACTCCGTTGCTCCACGTCGGTCCGGCAGCGAACGAAAACCTAACCAAGCGATGCACCTGACTGCGAGCCAGGGTACGAACCACTTTTCCGTGACCACAACCCTTGCACCCGCCACCAAGCTCTCTCCCGCTCGCAGCAGGTGATCTTGTTCTCGTTAGGCCTCACCCATCGCGCCTCCCGTGAAAGTGCCGAATCAAACATGAGCGAACAACATACTACGACGGTCTGGGCTTCTGAGTCTGACTACGATGCGCTGGAGTCGTGTCTTTCCGAAGCGCGCGTCACCTACGAGCGTTCGCGTCTCATTCAATTCTCCACTGACCCCACCCCGTATGCGACGATAATCACAATTTCTGTCGTCGCCATTCCGGCACTCGCCAGCGTGCTGAGAGCCTACCTGAAGGAGCGCAAGCGCCGCATCGTCGTGGCTAAGCCCGATGGCACCAAACTCATTGCCGAAACCACACGGTTGGGGAAGTCGAGCGGCTGCTCCGCGCCTGTGCCGAAGACAGCTCCGCAGACATTTATATTGACGCATCCTCAGATGAAGACACCAAGGCCTAACCAGGCGATGGAGCCAACCACTGGCCGGCGTACGCCCAAGATTTCCATGAGTCGAACCTCTCACCCCGCTGCCACGCGCGCTCTCGCCAGTGGTGGCTCATCTTGTTCTCGTTAGGTCTCATGCGCGCATCTCCCGTTTTCGTTGTCGTTCTGGCCGCATTATTCGTCGGATGCAGGGCTCGCGCTGACGACCCGAAGGTGACTGCGCCGATCTCGCCGCAAGACGTGCAAAAGATTTGCGCGCTCGTGCGCGCTGAGACGACCGAACCGATTTCAGAGATTTCCGAGGTTACCACCGAGGCTCCCATCGTCGGCGTCACTCCGCGGAGGACGGTCAGTATTGCCGCGAACGGTGAGCGCCACGAGACCGCCATTTACCTATGCCCCGATCGAGTTTGGGTCTTCACACATCCAGCGCAGGGGCCTCCGCTTTGGTTCGACCTCCACAAGAAGGACGAGAAGTGGACCATTGTGAAGACGGAGCGAGTGACTTATCGGTAAGACCTAACCAGGCGATGGAGCGAACAGCGGACCGCTGTACGCTCCACTTTTGAGATGACTTCCACATTTCCACTCCGAGCGACGCGCGCTCTCGTCCGCCGTCGCTCATCTTGTTCTCGTTAGGCGTATTGTTCATCGCCCGGTAATTATGTCAGACAATACTTCTCTACCGAATACAGGCGCTCCGACCATAAGCGATCTTGCCGGAGCCGGCCTGGTCATTAACTCCGAAGTGGCAAGGCAGACTTATGCTGACGCGTTATCCCCGGCAATGAAGGAGGTTGGCGGGTTGACTGCGGACACGCTAAAGACTTTCCGCCTTTTCACAGCCCCGATTCAACTGGCAGCAGCCTACCAAGACCGCTTTCGCGGATTTTGTGATCGGGTCCGCGCCAAAGTTCCCCCAGAGGAGCAGCGTGAGGCCCCCGCAGAGATTGCTAAGCCGGTTATGGAGGCTTTCGCCTCAACGAGCGATGACAGCCCCCTCATGAAGATGTTCGAGGAATTGATGGCGAAGGCAATCGACAAGCGCGAAGCCGACAGACTCAGCCCGGAGTTTCCCAAGCTCATTCAAAGCTTTTCACCACTTCAAGCTTTGCTCATAGCCGATCTCCAGAAGAGGGATCAGATTACAGACGATCTATGGGATAATCAGAAGAGTCTCATTCTCCAGCGGGTCGGCGCCAATTTCGACTTCAAGACTTTTGGAGGTCAAGATCATCATTTGACGATATGCCAGACCCTGAAGGATAAGAAGCTACTGTCCATGCACCAGAATCAGCCTATCGACGCCGCTAAGGATTATCCACAACTAAAAGTGCCGGAAGGTCTTCAGCTAAAACGCACGCTTGTACGACTCACAATGTTCGGGCAGTGGTTCGCGGAAGCATGTGCACCTCATTAGCCAATGTGCGCCTAACCATGCGATGGAGCGAACGGCGGACCGTAGTACGCCCCACTTTTTGAGATTACTTCCACACTTCCACTCCGAGCGGCGCGCGCTCTAGTCCGCCGTCGCTCATCTTGTTCTCGTTAGGCGTATGAGCGCGGAACCTGATTACGACCCCGTTTTGAAGATGTTCGTGCAGATTAGCACTGGCATGGCCGATGATACGCAGGGACAAGCAGAGCTTGGCATCACACTTAACGTCGGCGGATTCCTCGTTAGCGGCTACGTCACCAGCGCGCGGCAGTTCATGCTCGGCAATCCCTTTTCCGACCACATTGTTGAGGTTGCTGAGGCCGGATGCGAGCGGGGGAAGGCTGACATTTTCTCGGACGACTCTCTTGATTACATCCACCTGCGCGGCGCTAAGTTTTTTCTCCCTGGTCAGCCCGCCATTCCGGTCGCAGTCGAAGGCGTATTCTGGCGCGGGCGTCTTTCTGAGGTTTCCGGCTTTACCTTTGGCGTCCTTAGCCCGCCGCCGACTGATGAAAACGCCTAACCATGCGATGCAGCCAACCCCTGGCCGGCGTACGACCAAGCTTTCCATGACTCAAACCTCACATCCCGCCAGCCTGGCGAGAAGTTTTGCGCCTGTCACCCAAGGTTCACCGAAACGCAATGCGAGGGCCAACCGGGGCGGTTAACTTTCTAGTTCCTATTTCACGGCGAAGTCGCCTCGGACCGCTGAGAAGACTTGGAAAAATCTTGGGGGAACCGAAATTTTCAGCGAACGAGCCCAGGGAGAGAAAAATTCACCGGCAAATCCACCTCGAAGGCATGCCCGCGGGGCCTGGCATGAAAATGGCCGAGGGAGGCGGCCGCCGAGTCATCGAGAAATTGGGAACCCGTGCTTTTCATCACCCCCACTGCGCGGATGCTGCCGTCGCGTTTGATGTAGAGACGGTAAATTCCCCGTCCTCCCACGTGAGCGCGACGCGCTTCGTAGGGGTACATCACCGGAAGTGTTTTATCGAAAAGTCGCTCGATCTCTCCGCCGAGCAGAACCTTTGCCTCGTCACTCCGCGCCGGCGTGGCGCCACATAGAGCCATCAGCACGACGAGGCAGAGCCTTCTCAACATTCTGTTCCCCCCATCTCGGGAGACTCGGTCGGCGTTCTCGGCTGGATTGGGTTGGGGGCGGGCTGAGGCGGGGGCGAACATCTCCAATCCTTTACCCGCCAGCCGACCGGATAGCCAGAAGTTTCGGGCTGCGCCTCGCCGCGGGGGTAAGGCTCGTCCCGGGCCGCTGCCACTCGCGCCCCCTTCTCCTCAACCTATCCGCTCCGAGCTCTAGAGATGAATCAACCTCCGCAACGTGCCGAGCCATCCTTTTTTCTTGCAGCCGATCCGCCGTCCTGCCAGTCTCGTCGCCGATGACCCCGGTTCTCCCGATTTGTCCCCGTTTCGTCGTGTTAAGACGTAACTTTTCCGTCTACTTCTCGTTAGCCGTCGCTCGCACATCCGCCGAATGAAGCCATCTGCAACATCCGCAAACGTCCAAAAAGACCTACAACGCATTCCGGGAGTTGGACCAAGCCTTGCGCAGGATTTAATCGATTTGGGTATTCGCAGCGTCTCGGCATTACGTCGGCGCAGCCCCGAACGACTTTACGAGCAGCTTTGCACACTCCGCGGACAGCACCAGGATAGATGCGTTCTCTATGTTTTCCGCTGTGCCGTGTATTTTGCCTCTGAGCAGAGTCCCGATCCCGAACGCCTTAAATGGTGGAATTGGAAAGATCCAAAGCCTCCTCTAAAATCATATGAACACACCAACCACAAACCCGCACTTCCAAGGACTTCGCACCGTCATTTACCACGCGCCTGACCTCGACAAGGCGAAGGCTTGGTATTCGTCGGTCCTCGGCATTGAGCCTTACTTTGACCAGCCCTTTTACGTCGGCTATAGCGTCGGCGGCTACGAGTTGGCTCTCGACCCCGATGCTTCCTCCACTCCCGGTGGCAACGCCGGTTCAGTCACTTATTGGGGAGTTGCGGACGCGCAGGTAGCTTTCGATCGCCTCATTTCGCTTGGCGCTACCGAGCGTTCAGCGGTACAGGATGTCGGCGGCAGCATTCGCGTCGCCACGGTGCTTGACCCGTTCGGCAACATTTTCGGCATCATTCAGAACCCTCATTTCACGCTTCCAGAGAAGTGACCGCAACGGCTAACCAAGCGATGCAGCCAACCCCTGGCCGGCGTACGACCAAGATTTCCATGACCCCAACCTTACATCCCGCCTCCAAGCGCGCCCTCTCCAGTGGTGGCTGATCTTGTTCTCGTTAGGCCCCAAAACCTTTCCTTATGACAACGCCGACACCACCGCCCGTGCCACAACAACCCCCTCAACGCAAGAAAGGCGGCTGCTTGCGTGTCTTCCTGATCCTTGTCGGAGTGTTTGTTGGGCTGTTCATTCTGCTCGCTATCATCGGAACGCTGGTTGGTCCCTCCGGCACAAAACCCCGTTCGTCGGCAGCCGGGGTAAATCCTACACAAGTTGCCTCAAACGCTGAACCTCCAAAAGCCAAACAGTGGACAGACGTTTACACTTTCAAAGGAAACGGGATGAAAAAATCCCCTCCTTTTACTTTGCACGGCAATGAAGCAAGATTGAAATATAAATATAAAACTAATGCGCATATAGGAACCGGAATGTTTGCCGCGTACGTCGTTACTGATGGAGAAGACATTATGAAGACAGGAGGGATTCCAGAGGTGATGACACAGGCGGAAAAGGAAGAAAGTGAAACAGCATTACAAAAGAGCCCAGGTCGTTACTACTTAACCATCAATGCAGTAGGAAATTGGGTAGTGACGGTCCAGGAATTAAGGTAAACTCCATTTAAGTGCAGCGCCGCTGTTCCACGGATGCTACTTGTCTGTTATGGCTATCCAAAACGTAATAATTCGGTTTGTCGGCGGCCCCGACGATGGTCTCGTCGTCGAGAATAACTCTTCCAATCCGACAATCGCAGAGGCAGCGCCGGTTTGCGCAGATCTGCTACGCGACAAGCAGATTGGTGACGCATACCATGGTGTCCCGTTCACGCTGGTGTTAAAGCTGGCTTCGGGTGGCACGTCTCCACAGAAACTCACTTCTTCCGGTCTGGCGCAGTGGCACGCGTACCGAGTGTCTGAGCGGAAAGAGTCGGCGGGGCGCCTCGAGTTTGTTATGACACATGATCAAGAGTTCAAACCACCGGCGGATTAATTTTCCGAAAGGCCTAACCAGGCGATGGAGCCAACTCCGAAAGCTTTCGCGAGCGGGCTCACTGGCCGGCGTACGCCCAAGATTCTCATGATTTTAACCTCACGTCCCGCTGTCACGCGCGCTCTCGCCAGTGGTGGCTCATCTTGTTCTCGTTAGGTCTCATGCGCGCGTTGATCGTTCCTTTGCTGCTTTTGGCCGGATGTGTCAGTCCCGTTCTGGCCCCTCCCAAGGCATTCGACGGCGTTTTCGTTCATCCCATTACAGGCCGCGGCATTCCAGATGCTCGCGTCGAGCTGCGCAAAATTAACTGGGGATTCCCCTTTCAGCGTCCTCCAACACAGCTCGGCGTCACTAGAACCGATAGTCAGGGGCGATTTCGTTTTCTCACTTCTTCCCCGGGTCCTTATGAACTATCGTGCTACAGTAGCCGCAGTCGCATCTCCGGCATCCAACAGGTGAAGGGACCGACCACTGGTATTCGCGTCGAGGGCTTCGCATTACCGCCGCCGGATATTCTCCCACCGGACTCAAAAAGACCTAACCATGCGATGCAGGCATGTGGTTAAGTCAAGTTAGCTCTTAATCGTGACATATTGGTTCTGTTCCCCTGGAATAAAAGATCCTCTTTTCAAGGATAGCTCTTTAAGAGGTAGAGTTTTTCCGCGATGAGGGCGTCTTTGTTCTGGTAGCCGAGGGCTTTGATCGCGGGTACCCCCAAGTCGGTGGCGAGTTTGCCGAGCTTGGTTTGGAGGCGCGGGAGTGGTTCCAGGGCGCCGATGACGTGGCCGCTTAAGACGTGCCAGATGGCGACGCAGAGCTTTCTCGCGACCGCGACGGCGGCCTTGTTGCGGCCGCGCCGGGCGGCCACGCTCAGACCCCATTTTTGGAGCGGGTTGGGAACTTGCAAGAGCTTCTTGGCCGCTTGGATGAGGAGCGCGCGCAAGGGTCCGCGGCCATGGCGCTTGAGGGCGGTGCCGCCTTCATAGTTCCCGCTCTGGCAGACGCTCGGGTTTAAGCCGAAGTAGGCGACCAGCTTCTTACTCTGGGCAAAGCGCTGGATCTCCCCAATGGCCGCCTTTAAGCCATAGATGGTGACCAGGCTCAGCCCGCAGAGGCGAGCCAGACGCAGCATCTCTTGGTCGCTTAAGATCTCTCCGGCCATGTGCCGGCGCAGCTCGCTCCGGCGACCCCGCGCGGCGCGCAGGCCGCGGTGGAGCTGGCTCAGGAGCATTGTCTGGACCGGACTCCACGAGCGCACCTTGGCCAGGCGCTCGAGCGCCGTGGGATGACAAAGGCGGAAGCCTTTGGGCAGGCGCACGCAGTGTTCGTTGAGCCCCGAAAGCTTTCGGGGCTGGAGGCGGGTGCTTTCTTTGACCACCCCTTGATAGGCGCTGAAGACTTCGCGCCGTTCCAAGGTCTGCTCATCGGGTTGCCAAACTTGCGCGGAGAGGCCGCTCAGATAGATGCGCGCGATCTTGACCGCGTCGACCCGATCGGTGGCGCAGTAGACCTTGCCGATCTTCCCCGCCTGGTGACTGTCGAGGACGACCACCTCGCGCCCGAGCGCGCGGAGTCGCCCCGCCACCGCAAAGGCGTTCCCGCTGGCTTCCAGGACCAGGGTGTCCTCCGCGCTGGTCTGGCGCTCGGCCCAGCGCTCCAGTTCTTTGAGATCTACTCGGGTGGAAGTGCCGAGGACGCGCGCGCTGGCCGGGTCGCGCCCCGCCAGGATGGCCCCGGCGAAGCTGTCGGGGTGGACGTCGAGGCCCACCACTCTGGGATTGCTTTTCTTCATCCTTCTTGGTTCCTTTCTTTTGTGTTTTTGTTTTGTTCTTTGCTGCTGGACGGAAGGCGCGGCCGGGCGTCGACGAATGCCTCACACGCAGACATCCGAGGCGGCGTAGCTTTTCGGCTCCGCCCCTCACGAGGGTTCATCCGTCAGGACTCACTCAGCCTTCAATCGGAGACGCCCCCAAGGCGCTCCACTGCATCGCTCGAGTCCCTGCCGCCTTGCTCTGCCGCTGGATTGGTTTGTTCCCAGTCCCATCGGAAGAAAATCGAACGCTCCGACCGCGCCTTCTGTCCAGCACAATGCTTGTCATTAAGCATATTCCCTCAGCCAACCACTGGCCGGCGTACGCCCAAGTTTTCCGTGACTCCAACGTCCCATCCCGCTGCCACGCGCGCTCTCGCCAGCGGGCCTCCTCGCGAACGCTTTCGGAGTGGCTCATCTTGTTCTCGTTAGATGACTCCGCGCATCGTCCTTTTCATCATCATCATCGTGTGCTCGCTTGCATCTGCGCGCGCAGTCGACCTTAGCAAGCTGCCGCCAATGAACGAACAGAAGATCTCTTGGGACGTCGCTCTTAGGGGCCGCGAGGTCGAAGCTCTTGAGGTGGCCTTGCGGCAGTTTCGCGCAGATCGCTTCTCTACGTCCGGCGACCTGAGGCATTTCTCTGTGGAGCTTTATCGCGAGCCCGGAAAGCTCTTCGTTGCCTTTCTTCCCGATATGCACCTGCAGAGTCAGCGCGCCACACCCGCGCGCAACAAATACGGCACCTTCATTCATTACGCGGTATCTCTACGCACACTAAAGATTATCGGCTATCACTTCGAGCGTGACTAATCATCTAACCATGCGATGCAGCCAACTCCGAAAGCTTTCGCAAGGGGGCTCACTGGCCGGCGTACGACCAAGTTTTCCATGACTCAAACCTCCAATCCCGCCGCCACGCCCGCTCTCGCCAGCGGGTCTCCTCGCGAACGCTTTCGGAGTGGCTCATCTTGTTCTCGTTAGGCCTAGAATGCACTTACGCTCACTTTTTATCTACACTTCGGTTGCCCTCTACGCCTTGCATGCAGCAGCGGCCGAAGACCGGTCGCTGCAAATTCTGCGCGGAACTCTTGTTCCTTGTGAGATTGACGTCCCGTCTTCATGGCAAGTCTTGGGAACGAATCAGAGTGTCATCGCAGCTAAAGGTGACGGGATGATGATCATGCTTTCGTCGGACCCGAAGAACCTCGGTGATTCTTACACGTCGGTGAAAATTGATTGCGATGGTGCACGACAGCTAATGCCAGATGCCAAGTGGACGGAGGCGCGGCCGATTAAGATTGCCGGCTACGAATGGCTGGAGTTCACGGTCACCGCGACAGTTAACAAACAACCTACTACATTCCTTAACTATACATTCTCCGGTCACCCCGGCACATTCACGATAATCGGGGTTGTTGCCACCGAGCAATTTACCCAAAAGCGAGATTTTATTGTCCACTATATGAGCACTTTTCGCTTCCCGAAGCTCCCCGCTAGCGCGGCAAGCGCAAAACCCTGATGCCTTGCCTAACGTGTTCAGGAAGGCCTAACCATGCGATGCAGCCAACTGCGAAAGCTTTCGCGAGCAGGCTCACTGGCCGGCGTACGATCAAGTTTTCCATGACTCGAACCTCACATTCCGCTGCCACGCGCGCTCCCGCCAGTGGTGGCTCATCTTGTTCTCGTTAGACCTCTTTCGCCAGTGAGCGCGAGCACACTTCAGCCAGTGGAGACGCCAACTTCGCGCGCGCAGGACGCGCGGACTGGTCGCCGCTTGGAGTATTTCACGCTTGGCTGGAACTTGCTCGAGGCGATGGTCGCGATCGCTGCCGGGATTGTTGCAGCGAGCGTCGCGCTCGTTGGCTTCGGCGCTGATTCACTCATCGAGTGTCTCTCCGGCGGCATTCTGCTCTGGCGCTTACAGCAGCACGACCGCGACGAGAGCCGCGAGGGCATCGCGCTCAAATTCGTCGGTGGCAGCCTCCTTTTGCTGGCCGCTTATATTGCGTTTGATGCCGCTAACTCACTCCTGACGCGCGAGCCACCGCACGAAAGCATTGTCGGCATTGTCATTGCCGGCGTCTCTCTCGTGGTCATGCCGTTGCTCGCTCGCGCCAAGCGGCGCGTGGCGGCACGGCTAGATAGCCGCGCCTTGCACGCTGACTCCATGCAGACCGACATCTGTGCTTATCTGTCGGCCGTTCTGCTCCTCGGCCTAGGCTTGAACGCGTTGTTTGGCTGGTGGTGGGCAGATCCCATCGCTGCGTTTATCATGGTTCCTATTATTACACGCGAGGGCATCGAGGCTCTCCGCGGTGAAACCTGCTGTGATTAGGCGGAGGTCTAAACCATGCGATGGAGCCAACTCCGAAAGCTTTCGCGAGCAGGCTCACCGGCCGGCGTACGCCGAAGTTTTCCATGACTCCAACCTCACTCCCGACGCCACGCGCGCTCTCGCCGGTGGTCGCTCATCTTGTTGTCGTTAGGCGTATGGACGGTTTGACGCATGTTTGGCTCCTAATGGCCGTTCCGCTCGCCGTCCTTTGCGTGAACCTGCTCTGGCCGCAGAGTCACGCTCTCAAGGTTGTCGCGCTAGTATGCCTCTTTGCTGCGGTGCCTATAAACGCGATTCTCAGTTACATCCCGATCGGGATCGAGATTGGCCGCCATCAACAGCAGGGGGCTCCTCTCGATTTGAGCGTAATTTGCTTCGGCATTCTCAAGATCCTGTTATGTTTGGGATTGCCTTATGCGTTCGGTATCCTTCCTGTCGGTGCTATTCCGAGTTTCCGCGCCCGGCGACGACATCGAAACGCCTAACCATGCGATGCAGCCAACTCCGAAAGCTTTCGCGAGCAGGCTCACTGGCCGGCGTACGCTCAAGTCTTCTATGACTCCAACCTCACCTCGCGCCGCCGCGCGCGTTCTCGCCAGTGGTGGCTCATCTTGTTCTCGTTAGATGTCTAAGGCGGCACTGACACAAGCTCGCGTTCGCATTGTGCACGACACCGAGGCATTGCGAGGCCAGCCGTTAGACCAGCTTCGTGTGCTCGCCAAAACTCCCAAGAAGGAAAACTTAGAGATTCAGCGAAAGAGGATCGAGATCACGACATGGGCGCGGGAACACGATCACGATAGGCTCGCGGTTATCGTAGAAGCTCGCGCCCGTCGTTTCTGGGGCTGGCAAGTCATCGCCGATGGATTCTACAAGGCTTCTGATGGCGCTAGTGCAGAATTTCAAGAGAAAGATTACTGGGAGCATGGCTACTAAAATCTAACCAGGCGATGCAGACATGTGGTTAAGTCAAATTAGCTCTTAAAGGTGGCATAAGGATCTTTCTGTTCCCCTCGAATTAACTCTTCTTCCCGTTTAGGGATAACTCTGTAAGAGGGCGAGCTTCTCCTGGAGGAAGCTGTCTTTGCTTTCGTGGCCTTGGGCTTTGAGCTGGGCCAGGCCCAGTTCGGTGGCGAGTTTGCCGAGCTTGGTCTGGAGGCGGGTGACCGGTTCGAGGGCGCCGATGACGTGGCCGCTCAAGACATGCCAGATGGCGACGCAGAGTTTGCGGGCCACCGCCACAGCGGCCTTGTTCCGACCGCGCCGGGCAGCGACGGCCAGGCCCCACTTTTGCAGCGGGTTGGGGACTTGCAGAAGTTTCTTAGCCGACTGGATGAGGAGCGCACGCAAGGGGCCGCGGCCATGGCGCTTCAGAGCGGTGCTCCCTTCATAGTGGCCGCTCTGGCAGACGCTCGGGTTAAGTCCAAAGTAGGCCACCAGTTTGTTGCTCTGGGCAAAACGCTCGATGGCGCCGATGGCGGCCACCAAGCCGTAGATGGTGACCAGACTCAAGCCGCAGAGGCGCGCCAGGCGGAGCATCTCCGGGTCGCCCAGGATCTCGCCCGCCATGTGCCGGCGCAGTTCGCTCCGGCGTCCCCGGGCCGCGCGCAGGCCGCGGTGGAGCTGGCTCAGTAACATCATCTGCACCGGGGTCCAGGGGCGCATTTTAGCCAGGCGAGTGAGGGCGGTGGGATGACAAAGGCGGAAGCCTTTGGGCAGGCGCACGCAGTGTTCATTGAGCCCCGAAAGCTTTCGGGGCTGGAGGCGGGTGCTTTCCTTCACCACTCCCTGGTAGGCGCTGAAGACTTCGCGCCGCTCCAAGGTCTGCGGATCGGGTTGCCAGACTTGCGCGGAGAGGCCGCTCAAGTAAATGCGCGCAATTTTGACCGCGTCGACCCGGTCGGTGGCGCAGTAAACTTTGCCGATCTTGCCCGCCTGGTGACTGTCGAGGATCACCACCTCGCGTCCCAGAGCGCGCAAGCGCCCGGCCACCGCAAAGGCGTTCCCGCTGGCTTCCAGGACCAGAACATCGTCCGGGCTGGTCTGGCGCTCGGCCCAGCGCTCCAGCTCCTTCAGATCCACTCGGGTGGAAGTACTGCTCACCCGCGCGCTGGCCGGGTCGCGTCCCGCCAGGATCGCTCCGGCGAAGCTATCGGGGTGGACATCGAGGCCCACCACTCTTGGTTTGCTTTTACTCATCTTCTTTGATTCCTTTCTTTTGCTTATGTTGTCGTTTGCTCTCTGGACGGAAGCCGCGGCCGGGCGTTCGACGAATGCCTCACACGCAGACATCCGAGGCTGGCCGGTTTTGTTCCCGGCCACCTCACGAGGGTTCATCCGTCAGGACTCACTCAGCCTTCAATCGGGGAGTCACCCCACTGCATCGCTCGAGTCCCTGCCGGCCTTGGCCTTCCGTTGGTTGTGCTCTGGATTGGTTCCCAGTCCCATCATCGAAAGGCCATCGAACGCTCCGACCGCGCCTTCCGTCCAGCTCTTTGCTTGTCCTTAACCACATTCCCTCAGCCAACTCCGAAAGCTTTCGCGAGCCGGAGTACGACCAAGTTTTGCATGACTTCAACCTCATTTCTCGCCACCACGCGCGCCCTCGCCAGCGGGCCTCCTCGCGAACGCTTTCGGAGTGGCTGATCTTGTCCTCGTTAGGTGTCTAGAATGCGCGCCCTGATTATAGCGGTTGCCGCCGTTGAGCTTTCGACCTCGGCGTTACTCGCCCAGAGTCTCGATTCGAGATTCGCCTTATCACTCTCGTCATCCGGCAGCGATCTGTCGCCGCTATATCGGCGTGTCATTCAGGACGCGACCGAAGCCTACCGCGGCGACTTCCCCGGATATACGAGCATGGTCGATCGCAGTTTCGACCGCACCCTTCATGGTGCCTCCGGTCGCGTTTATTCTTCACCGCCCGCGCCGCCGGAATTGACACACGGCTACGATCCATTTCCAGTGCAGCCGTTCACCCTTCTCAGCTCTGGACGTTCTGCCGATACAGAGAGCGCCCTCTTGCTGCCACCAAACACCTAACCAAGCGATGGAGCTGACTGCGAGCCGGCGTACGACCTTGCTTTCCATGACTTCAACCCTTTTATCCGCCGCCGTGCGCGCTCTCGCTCGCAACAGCTCATCTTGTTCTGGTTAGGTCTATGAATTCTCTCGCTGCCAGTGTGATTTTTCTCGCGCATTTTGCTTTCGTTTTGACAGGAGCAACGCCGCCGGCTCAGACTGCGCCCAGGGAGGTCGCCAACATGCAAGGACTATATGAGGACGAACGCGGTGTCGTCGCGATCGCGCCTTTCGGTGAGTTCGGGGATGGTTTTTTCTTTATTGACTACGTGGGTGGACGGGTCGGCCCCGTGCTCGCGAAGGCAGATGGCTTCGGCATCGGTAGCGGCATAAAGAACGCAAAAGAAGAGGCCGGAAGCCTCGTGCCGACAGCCACCGGGCTGGACGCTAGTTATGATGGCGAGCGGCGTTCGCTCCGGAAGGTGGCCGTTAATCACGAGCTGTTCACGGTGGCTAATGGCGGGGTAAATCTAGCCGGAGAGTTCGTCGCGCGCGCGGATGCGAAGTGCAAAGGGGTGGTCGTGATTGTGCACGGCTCTAATGACAGCCCGCGCAACGTCTATGGTCCGTGGGGCTCCTATCTCGCCGCGCGTGGATGGACCGTAGCGGTCTACGATAAGCGCGGTTCCGGGAAGTCGACTGGCGACTGGCGTAAGGGCGGTTTTACCGAGCTCGCTGCCGACGCGCGCGCGGTGGCAAGCTTTGCGCGCCGCAAGCTCGATCTAGGAGCGAAACCTCTCGGGATGCTAGGCATCAGCCAGGCGGGATGGGTCATGCCGCTGGCTGCGCAGGGCGGTGGATTTGATTTCATCGTGTCGCTTGCGGGTGCCGCGGTAACGCCCGCGCAACAGACCTTGGAACTAGTCGAGGGACAGCTCAAAGCCTATGAGTTTCCACCGTCCGAAATTGAAAAGGCGCTGGCCTATTACCGTCTCGATCTCGACGTCACGACCGGTAAGCAACCGTTCCACGATCTAGATGTAGCTTACCGAAAAGCAACTGCTGAAAAGGCCGAATGGCTGCTTGCTCCGCCGGAAGCTGAGGGTTCGGCCGCGCGAGCTTTCCTTAGTCGTATCGCCGCATTTGATCCTGCCCCTTACTGGAGGAAGCTTCATATCCCGGTGCTCGGGATCTTTGGTGGCAAAGATTCAGTCGTGCCAGTCAATCCAAATCGGTGGCTCTTAGAGAAGGCGCTCGCCGACAATGGGAATCCTGCGACAAAGACGATCGTCATTCCTGACGCGAACCATGTCGGCATGATCGCCAAAACCGGCACGTTCGCTGAATATCCGACCCTCGATCATTATGACTCGGCGTACTTCAGCACTTTCGGCGATTGGCTGGAGAAGCTTACGAAGCCTTAGCTCCCTTTTTCGCGGTCTTCCTGCGATGCTCATTCTTGAATGGCACATGTATAACCAAAGGGCCTAACCAGGCGATGTAGGCAACTCCGAAAGCGTTAGCGAGCCGGCGTACGATCAAACGTTTCATGACTCGAACCTCACTCGCCGCCGCCATGCGCGTTTTGATTTACTCGCGCGACTCGTTCAGCCTCCGGCCGAGGGCCGATGTCAGGGCTTGCCAGTCCCTTCTATTTGGGGCTGCTCTTGTTTTCAAATATTGAGATGGCTTTCACAGTCGTTGGATGATTGGCGCCCTTCTTAGCTCGGTTATGGAGGGCGTGTTTACGCTGATCTTGAAGTTCATCCTCTGGCCTGTCGTCCTTCTTTTCGCGACTCCGGTTGTCCTCGTCGGTGCTTCCTTTTCAGTCGTCCGACACCGTCGGCAGTTCATGCGCGCCGTCGCTGGTGGCTATTCCACGGTGGGCGCATTCTGGGAGAAGTGGGCGTTCTAGGCGGAGCCTACGCTTGGGGTGGGCCGAGGCGTCCCAGAGTTTCGCCGTCCAGGGTCGGCGTCAGGTGAATGGCAAAGGGCAAGACGGCCCCAAGTGATGCAGCCACTTTTGGTTCGGCGTAGGGCCGATGCTTCCGGCAAGTAGGCCTCCAATCGCCAGTTGAAGTTTCCTGCCTAACGTGGAGCCTGCTATTTCGATCATGCGCATTCTTTCCGGCATTCAACCCAGCGGCGTGCTCCACATTGGCAACTATTTCGGGATGATGCGGCCGGCCATCGACCTTCAGGCCGAGGGCGAAGCGTTTTATTTTATCGCCGATTATCATGCGCTGACGACGCTGCATAACCCGACCGCGCTGCGCGAAAATAGCCGGCGAGTCGCGCTCGATTTCCTGGCCTGCGGACTCGATCCCGAGAAGGGCGTGCTTTTTCGCCAATCCGATGTGCCGGAAGTCACCGAGCTGGCCTGGATTCTGAGCACGGTGACGCCGATGGGTCTGCTTGAGCGCGCTCATTCTTACAAAGACAAGGTCGCGCGCGGGTTGGCGGCCTCGGCCGGTCTTTTCTCTTATCCGGTACTGATGGCTGCCGATATTTTGATCTACGACAGCGATGTCGTGCCGGTCGGGCGCGACCAGAAGCAGCATGTCGAGATCACGCGCGATCTCGCGGTCAAGATGAACGAGACGTTCGGCGAGATTCTGAAGCTGCCCGAGCCGCGCATCCATGCCGCGACCGCGACGGTGCCCGGTCTGGATGGCCAGAAGATGAGCAAGAGCTACGGGAATACGATCGAGATTTTCGGGGAGGAAAAGGAGACGCGGAAACGGGTCATGAGCATCGTGACCGATTCGACGCCGGTGGAGGCGCCGAAGAATGCTGACGCGTCGGCGATCTTCCAGCTCTATTCGCTCTTCGCCACGCCGGAGGAGACGGCGAAAATGCGCGCTGATTTCGAGAAAGGCGGGCGCGGCTATGGCGACTTCAAGAAGCAGCTTTTCGCGAAGCTCTGGGAATTCTTCGCGCCGATGCGCGAGCGGCGGCAGGAAATCCTCGCGACACCCGATTATGTCGACGACGTGCTCAGTGCCGGCGCGGTGCGCGCCAACGCCGTGGCGGACGAGGTGATGAGGAGAGTGCGCGACGCGGTCGGGCTGTAGACGTTCGCTCTGCGCACGCATGCGGTTGCCCCCCACGAGAAAGTTCCGCTTTCTGTCATCCCGAGGCTGGCGCAGCGCGCCGAGGGATCTCACGCCTGCTCTGATGGGTTCATTAGTTCCGAAGCCGGACGCTGAGACCTTGCGCGAGATCCCTCGCCGTCTCCGCGGGCTCGGGATGACAAAATGAGAGTGGGCCAGCGAACGCAGGACGACGGTGTTTTGGCCGCGCGCAATGTCTTCCGCCGGCCCGCGGAGCGACGGCTCGACTTCGTTAGTTAGTTAGGCGGGAGCGTTTTTCAGATTGGCAAAGATTAACCGGCCGCCCGCCGTCTGCAGCGCGCTGGCAATGACGACGCTGGCCACGCGCCCAATGAAAGGCCGCCCCTGGTTGACCACGATCATGGTGCCATCGGGTAAATAACCGACCGCCTGATGAGCGTCCCGGCCTTCTTTCACGAGGTTGAGATCGATCTCGTCACCGGCGACCACGGCCGGTCGGAGGGCTCGGGCCAGATCGGTCAGGCTGAGCACCGGGACCTGCTGCAAGCGCGCCGTTTGAGCGAGCGGCTGGTCGTTCGTGAGGAGGCGCGCCTGGAGGAGTTTCGCCACCCGCACGAGCCGCGCGTCCACGGTCAGGTCGGCGTCCCCCGCGACCGCGTCGTGGATGGTCAGCTCGATCTCGCGGGTGCGCTGGAGTTGATTCAAAATCTCGAGGCCGCGGCGACCGCGCTCGCGTTTGAGGGCGTCGTGCGCATCGGCCAGGAGCTGTAATTCCCCGAGAACGAAGCGCGGCACAATGAGGGAGCGGCTGAGAAAACCGGTCGCGCACAGATCGGCGATGCGCCCGTCGATGATGACGTTGGTATCGACGACGAGCGGTTCGTGTTGCGTCGTCTCCCGGGCGAAGCGCACATAGGGAATGAGGAGCGAAAATTCATCGCGATTGCTCCGCATGGCCAGCATGGTGCCGAGATAACCGAAGGCGCAGTAAATCATCAGGCCGGCCATCCACTGGAGGGATTCCGATTGATAGCGCAGGACCTGCGAAGCGAGCAGGAGCCGGGCAAAAAAAAGCCCGAGGAGCAGCCCGAAGGTGGCCGAGGAAAAGGCGCGGAGGGAAAATCCTTTGAGCAGGCGATCGACCAGGACGAGGGCGAGGCCGAAGACGAGGCCGAGGAGGAGCCCTTCGACGGGGTTATCGGCGATCTCCCGGGTGATGCTGGAGCCAACCAGCGCGCAGAAGGTGACGAAGAGGACGCGCAACAGATTGACGGTCGATTGCGGGCTCATCGTTTTTGCCTAACGACGAGGCCGCCGGAGGGGCGGGCTCGGTTCCGGCGGGGCGTTTTTGGCCGCGCGATCGCGATAAAAGAGGATGCCATGGCTGCGTAGGTTACTGATTAACGCGCGCAGGTTTTGGGCCACATTCTTGTCCGTGAGCAAAAGAGCGAGCGGGCCATCGCCGGCGACCGCTTCATCCATGACTTTTTTCGCGCCCTGGATGGTCTTACGCGCGTCGCCGATCGCTCCTTGCACCTTGTCGGCCGCTTCTTTGGTCGAGCCGAGGGTGGCGTCGGCCTTCTCGATCACGCCGTCGATTTTTTGCGAAGATTCCGAGAGAGCGGCGGTGGTTTTGCTGAGGTTGGCAAAGGTTTCGTGCAGATGATCCATGTTCGCGGTGGAAAGCGCGCCGTCATTAAGGCGGCTGACCGCCAGGTCGACTTTGGCCACCGCCCCGCGCAGGTCTTTGACCAGGTCGCTCCCCTGTTTGGTGAGATCGCTGATTCCCTGTTCGCGGGCGCCTTCGACGCGGGTGCCCTTGGCAATGTAGGCTTTCGGCTTGCCGGAAGGCGGAGAGACCTGGACGAACCGGTCCCCGAGCAGGCCGGAGCTGCCCACGGTGAAGGAGGTGCCCTGGGGAATTTGGGCATAATCGTAAATCCGCAGCGGCACGTCGACGCCGCGCTCGTTCCGGATCAGCCGCGGCTGGCCGGAGACGCGGCCGATTTTCGCCCCGCCCATGAGGACATCGGAGCCTTTGAGCAGACCGCTCGCGTCGGAAAAATGGACGGTCACGTCGTAGTAGGTTTTAAAGCCTTCCCCGAGCCGGCCGAACTGGACGACCAGAGCCGCCAGAATGGCCAGACCGACGGCCACGAAAATCCCCACCTTTAATTCCAAGCCGCGATCTTTCTGGTCCATCTCGTTAGTCTGCAAGGGAGGCGCGCCCGATCAAAAAGTCCTGGATGAGCGGATCCGTCGAAGCCTGAATTTCCTCCGGCGTCCCGTAAAAGTAAATGCGTCCCTCGTGCAGATAGGCAATGTGATCGCCGATGTGGAAGGCGCTCTTCATGTCGTGGGTGACGACGACGCTGGTCACGTGGAAGCGTTCCTGCAAACGCCGGATGAGTCGATTGATGCTGTCGGAAACGACCGGATCGAGCCCGGCGGTCGGCTCGTCGTAGAGAATGCAGGAGGGCCGATTGATGATGGCGCGCGCCAGGCCGACCCGTTTTTTCATCCCGCCGCTCAGGTTCACCGGCATCTTTTTCTGCTGCCCTTCGAGCTCGATCACCTCGAGAATTTCCGCGATCTTCTGCTCGATCACGCGCTGATCCCGTTCGCCGGCTTCACGCAGGGGGAAGGCGATATTTTCCTCCACCGTCATCGAGTCGAAGAGCGCGCCGGCCTGGAAAAGGATGCCGACTTTGCGGCGGATGCCAGCGAGGCGACGCTCGTTTAAGCCGATGATGCTCTGCCCGTCGATCCAGATTTCCCCGGCGTCCGGTTGCATCAAGCCGATCAGATTTTTCAGGAACACACTCTTGCCCCCACCGCTCCGGCCGATGATAACGAGCGTCTCTCCCGCCTGCACGGTAATGTCGACGCCGCGGAGAATTTCCTGCGGGCCGATGCGCTTATGCAAATCGCGCACCGCGATCATGGCCGGGATTCCGGTCGCGGGCTGAGGGTGGACGAAGAGGCCGGCGTCAGTTTTTTCCATCAACGATCAACCCTCATCCAGCAACCTCCCCACCTACTGCCATCCCGCCGGGAAAAGGACGTTGAGAAACATGGTCAGGAAAAAATTCGAGATCAGAATGGCGAGCGACGAATTGACTACCGCTTCGGTCGTGGCCCGGCCGACGCCGACCGCGCCTTCGCGGCTGTTCAGTCCTTTGTGGCAACTAATGAAGACGATCAGGAGCGCGAAGAAAAAGCCTTTCGTTAGGCCCATGATGATGTCGCGAAGGAGCGTCCATCGCACCATGTTCGCGACGTAATACGGCCCGCTGATGTCGAGCATATGGACCGACACGAAGTAGGAGGC
Organism: Chthoniobacterales bacterium; assembly: GCA_965217815.1. Taxonomy (GTDB): domain Bacteria; phylum Verrucomicrobiota; class Verrucomicrobiia; order Chthoniobacterales; family UBA10450; genus Palsa-1392. The sequence goes on along the minus strand of CBDCJI010000002.1, from coordinate 581,023 downwards.
GATCAGCCCGAAGAAGATGCACTCCGCGACCAGCAACGGCATCGAGACCATCATCGCGAGCATCCGCGGCACCACCAGATAATCGACCGGATGGACGGCGAGCGCGCGCAAGGCGTCGATTTGCTCGGTCACTTTCATGGTCCCGATCTCGGCCGACATGGCCGCGCCGACCCGGCCGGTCACCATCAGCCCGGTGAGAACCGGTCCGAGCTCGCGGAAAAGCGCCGCCGAGACGACCGCACCCACGCCGGAAGCGACTCCCAGCTTATTGAACTGAAAATAAGTCTGGGCCGCGAAAACCGCGCCGGTAAAACCGCCGGTAATGACCACGACCAGTTGCGAGAGCAGGCCGATGTCGACCATCTGCCGGAGGAAAAGCCGCCAGCGCATGCGGTGGGTGAGAGCCGAGCGCACGCTCTCGGCCGCCAGCACCACAATCTCTCCCAGATAGGCGAAAGAATTGAGGACGCCCGCTCCGATGGCGGTAAAAAATCGAACGAACATGAGGAGAGGGTTGATGGTCGTTGGTTGATCGAGGAAGACCGGACTGCGGATTTCCATCAACCATCTGCCACCGCCTATCCCTAGGCGCTGAGCAACTGCGTTTTCGCGCGCGGCCGCAGCTCCGGCGGGATGGCCCCGACGAAACGCGGCTCGAGCCCGAGCTTGATAAAGAGGCCGCGGATTTCGCGGAAGGTGATGGTCGGTTCGTCCAGCTCGAGGTAGACGATGTCGTGGTTGCTATCGACCTTATAGCGCAGGCCGGGGACGGCTTCGAGTTGGTGATCGAGCTCGAGAATTTTATTCAGGTCGCGCACTCCGGCGGCGTAGACTTCCAGCTCGATCATGAACCGCCAACTTTAGCCGCCCGCTCCCATCATGCAAAAGTTCTTGCGCTCACTTCTCTTCTGCCTGGCGCTGGGCGGGCTCAGCGGCTGCGCCACGACCGGTTCCGCGCCCCACGTTTCCGCCGCTGCGGCCGAGCAAATCCAGGCGGAGCCGCCCGGCGATTACTTCATCGGCCGCCGGTATTTTAATCCGGCTTATCATTTCTGGGGTTACGTCCGGCGGCCCGGGCAGCCCTGGAGCAGCGCCGTCCTGGTGGTCTTGAACGAAAAGCAAAAGCTCGCGCCCGATCGCGCCCAGTTGCATTTCGGGATCGACAACAATTACGAGTACAAACTGCAAGGACGCTTCAGCGGGGACAAAATTTACGAGCTGGTGAGCGATCGCGTTTATCCGGAATTCGTCCTGACTGGCTTCGAGCTGCGCTCGAGTCATCCGCCGCCTATTTTCAAAAGCCAGCTCACCGGCAAACCGGCCGGCCGCTTCGAAATCGAAAAGCCGCAGTAAGGCCGGGCCGCGTCCCTCGCCGCCTCGCCTAACGACGCTCCATCATTGCGATTCCAGCGGAGCTGCGATATGGGGATTCTGTTCGTGAAACGCTTTTCTCTTTTCCTGGCCATCTGCCTGTTCGCCGGTTGCCAGACCATGCCGGAGGGGATTCAGCAGGCGCGCATCGCCATGGCGCAGCACATCCAGTCCGAACCGCCCGGCGATTACTTTATCGGGCGGCGTTATTACAAGCCGGACTTCAAATTCTGGGGCTACGTGCGCCGGCCGGGCGAGCCCTGGAGCAGCGCGGTGCTGGTGATGTTGAACGAAAACCAGAAGCTCGCGCCCGACCGCGAGCAGGTAAATTTCGGGTTCGACAACGGCTACGAATACAAGCTTTCCGGCCGTTTTAGCGGCGACAAAGTTTACGAACCGGCAAGCAACGGGATTTACCCGGAGTTCGTCCTCAAGGGTTACGAGCTGCGCTCGACCAGTCCACCGCCCATCTTCAAAAGCCAATACACTGGCGCCGGTGACAATCGCTACCAAATCGAAAAGCCGGAGTAAACGCGCGGCCGGTCGATGCATGGGGGAGAAGGAGGCTGGTCAGGGGAAAGCCGCGTCGACCCCCGCGCTTCGCAGAGTGAAGCGTCGACAGGATCCGCCGGGGCGGGACAGGCTGGTGGAGGAGTTTCTCGCTTTCCTCGAAGTCGAGCGCAATGCTTCCCCGCGCACTCTGCAGATCTACGGCAACGCCCTGCGGGATTTTCGCGAGCAAATGAACGCGCCAGATTGGCGTGAGTGTAGCCCAGATCACTTTCGCGATTATCTCTTCAACTTGATGAAACGCGCTCAGGCGCGCTCTTACATCCGGCTGCAGTTCGCGGCGCTGCGCAGTTTCTACCGCTTTCTGGTGGCTCGGAATCATCTCGCCAAAGATCCGGTGCGCGAAGTGCAACTCCCCAAACCCGAGAAAAAGCTGCCGCTCGTTCTGACCGAGTCGCAGATGAGCGAGTTGCTCGCCGCGCCCTTGCAGGTCCCGAAGCAGAAAAGCGCGCCCCGCTGGATGCCGCAGCGCGACGCGGCCATCATGGAAGTTTTTTACAGCAGCGGGTTGCGCCTGGCCGAGCTGGCCTCGCTCGACGTCAACGATCTCGACCTTTTCACGGAGTCGGTCCGCGTGCTCGGGAAAGGGCGCAAGGAACGGATTTGTCCGGTGGGCGCACCGGCGCTCGAAGCGGTCTCGCGTTACCGCGCCAAAGCGAATGTGCACAGCGGGCCGCTTTTTCTGAACAAAGGGCGAAGCCGCATTTCACCGCGCTCCATCCGGCTCGTCCTGCAACGTTACCTGCGCCACACCTCGATCCCGATCGCGCTCAGTCCGCATAAGTTGCGGCACAGTTTTGCCACCCACTTGCTCGATCACGGGGCGGATTTGCGCAGCGTCCAGGCATTGTTAGGCCACGCCAGTCTTTCGACCACGCAGATTTACACGCACGTCACGACGGAGCGGTTGAAGAAAGCCTACGCCGAAGCGCATCCGCGCGCGTGACCTGTAGCACGGGCATCTTGCCCGGCGAATCTGTGTGGATAAGGGAAACACCGGGCGAGACGCCCGGTGGCCCCACAGGCAAGATGCCTGTGCTACCCCGCGCTGGCGGGCGCGTTGTCGTGCGGCTCCGCCACGTGGAAGACGAGCTTGCCGTCTTCTTTCGTGATTTGCACGAGGTCGCCGGCTTTGACGCTTCCCCGGAGCAACTCTTCGGCCAGCGGATCTTCCAGGTAACGTTCGACCGCCCGGCGCATCGGACGCGCGCCGTAAGTCGGGTCGTAACCCTTTTCGATCACGAATTCGTGCGCGGCCTGATCGAGCGTGATCTCGATTTCCTTGAGCTGCAAACGGCGCTTCACCTTGTCCACCTCGAGGTCGACGATGCGCAGGAGATCGGGTTTTTCGAGCGTGTGGAAAACGATGATCTCGTCCAACCGGTTGAGGAATTCCGGCTTAAAGACTCGCTTCGTTTCGTCGAGAATTTTCTCCCGCATCTGCTCGTAGTTGCCCTCGTCGCTGCGCGCGCCGAAGCCCATCGTGGTCTGGCGCTTGATTAACTCCGCGCCGACGTTCGAGGTCATGATGATAATGGTGTTCCGGAAATCGATTTTCCGGCCTAACGAATCGGTGATTTTCCCTTCCTCCAGGATCTGGAGCAATAAGTGCATCACGTCCGGGTGCGCCTTTTCGATTTCGTCGAAGAGCACGACCGAGTAGGGACGCCGCCGGACGGCTTCGGAAAGCTGGCCGCCTTCCTCATAACCGACATAGCCCGGAGGCGAGCCGATTAGGCGGGAAGCGGTGAATTTTTCCATGTACTCCGACATGTCGATCTGGATGAGCGCGTCGCTGTCGCCAAACATGAATTCGGCGAGGGTGCGGGCGAGGAAGGTTTTGCCCACGCCGGTCGGGCCCAGGAAAACGAACGAGCCGATCGGGCGCCGCGGATCTTTCAGGTCGGCGCGGGAACGCCGGAGCGCTTTGCTGATCGCGCCGACCGCTTCGTCCTGGCCGATGACGCGCTGCCGGATGTCGGTCTCCATGGCCAGAAGTTTGGCGGTTTCCTTCTGCTCCATTTTTTGCAGCGGAACGCCGGTCACCTTCGAGATGATGTGCATCATGTCGTCGGCGGTCACGAGCACTTCCTTCTCTTCGCGTTGCTCACGCCATTCGCCGAGGACGCGCTCGAGCTTTTCTTTGGCCTGCTTCTCTTTGTCGCGCAGGGCGGCGGCTTTTTCGAAATCCTGCGCCTTGATCGCGCCTTCTTTTTCCAGGCGAATCTCTTCGATCTCCTTCTCGGTCTCTTTCACGTCCGGCGGCCGGGTCATGGCATTGATGCGGGCGCGCGCGCCGGCTTCATCCATCACGTCGATCGCTTTGTCGGGCAGGAAACGGCCGGTGATATAACGCTCGGAAAGTTTGACCGCTTGTTCGAGCGCTTCGTCGGTCAGCTTCGCCTTGTGGTGCGCTTCGTATTTCGGGCGCAGGCCTTTGAGGATGAGGATCGCCTCTTCAATGTTAGGCGCTTCCACTTTGACGGTCTGGAACCGGCGTTCCAGCGCGGCATCTTTCTCGATGTATTTGCGATACTCGTTCAGCGTCGTCGCGCCGACACACTGCAGTTCGCCGCGACTGAGCGCGGGCTTGATGATGTTGCTCGCGTCCATCGCCCCTTCGGCCGAACCGGCGCCCACAATGGTGTGCAATTCGTCGATGAAAAGGATGACGTTCTTGGAGCGGCGAATCTCGTCCATGACCGCTTTGATGCGCTCCTCAAACTGGCCGCGATATTTCGTGCCCGCGACCATCAAGGCGAGATCGAGGGTGATGACTTTTTTGTCGCGCAGAAGCTCGGGGACGTTGCCGCTCGCGATCTCCTGGGCGAGGCCTTCGACGATGGCGGTTTTGCCGACGCCGGCTTCGCCTAAAAGGACCGGATTGTTCTTGGTCCGGCGGCAGAGCACCTGGATGACGCGCTCGATTTCGTTATGCCGGCCGATGACCGGATCGAGCTCGCTCTTTTTCGCGAGATCGGTCAGGTCGCGCCCAAAGGCGCGCAAGGCCGGAGTCTTGACGTCTTTCTTCGATCCTTCGCCGGCGGTCGCGCCTTGTTCCTGCTCGTTTTCGGGCGGGGTGAAATTCGGATCGAGTTCCTTGAGGATTTCGTTGCGGGTGCGCTCGATATCGACTTCGAGGCTTTTTAAAACCCGCGCGGCCACGCCTTCGCCTTCGCGGAGCAAGCCCAACAAAATGTGCTCGGTCCCGACGTAGGAATGATTCAAGGCGCGCGCTTCTTTCCCGGCCAGCGCCAGGACTTTTTTCACCCGCGGAGTGTAGGGAATGTTGCCGACCATTTTCGTCTCCGGACCGGAGCCGACTTGTTTCTCGACTTCCATGCGCACGGTCTCGAGGTCGAGGCCCATTTTCTGAAGCACGTTCACGGCGACGCCCTGACCGAGCTTGATCAGCCCGAGCAGGAGGTGCTCGGTGCCGACGTAGTTGTGATTGAAGCGGTCTGCTTCTTTGCGCGCCAGCGCGAGGACCTGCTGGGCGCGAGGTGTAAAATTATTCATTATTGGTAGGCGCGGGAGGCGTTTCCGAAGTGGTCTCTCGCGCCACTTTATCCATATCAGGTTTAGGGAAGTTTTTCAACCGATCGCGGATGATTTGGGCGCGCAAAAAGTCGCGCTCTTCCGCGTTGAGTTTCTGTTGCGAAGTCTTTTGCAGATGGGCTGGCTGGGTATCGATAAAAAGCTCGTCGACGGGGAGGCGGCGATCTTCCGTGAAAGCGCCGAGGTCGACAGAAAGTTTCATGATCGAGAGCAGATTGAGCGCCTCTTTCGAGGTCATGGCATGCGCATAGGTGAGCACACCGTATGCCCGGCCGATCTGGTCCCAGAGCGTGTCTGGTTTTTTCTGGATCAACATCTGGCGGGCGTCGTGTTCCTTCTCGATGATCGTCTCGATCACTTTCGTTAGGCGGGCGATGATCTCGTCTTCCTTTTCGCCCAGGGTTGTCTGGTTGGAGATCTGGAAAAGGTTGCCCATCGCCTCCGTCCCTTCGCCGTAGAGACCGCGCACGGCCAGACCGATTTTGTTCACCGCCTGGATGACCTGGTTGATCAGGTCGCTCAGGACGAGGCCGGGAAGATGGAGCATGGCGGAAGCGCGCATGCCGGTGCCGACGTTGGTCGGGCACGCGGTCAGATAGCCGAGATGTTGATCGTAGGCGATGTCGAGTTTGTTCTCGAGAAAGCTGTCGACTTTATCGACCAGCTTGAAGGCATTCTTCAGTTGCAAGCCCGAGCGGATCGATTGCATGCGCAGATGATCCTCTTCGTTAATCATGATGCTGAGGGTCTGCTTGCGATTCATGACCACGCCGCTGCCGACGCCTTTGGCGGCATGCTCGCGGCTGATGAGGTGCCGCTCGACCAGCACCTGGCGCTCGAGCGCGGAGAGATCCTGGAGCAGTTCCGAGAAGGAATCCTGCATCTCCGGAAGCTCTTCCACGGCCGGTTTGATCTGTTCGAGAATTTGCGTGCGTTCGGCTTTCTTGGCCCAGCCGGGGAAAGCGCGATGGCGGAGATTGCGCGCCAGCCGCACCCGGCTGCTGACCACGATCTGGTGATGCGGGCCTTCGCCGCGCAGCCATTCGCCGCCGCTCGACATGATTTGGGAGAATTTCATTAGTTCAGCCCGCCATCTCGTGTTCGAGTTGCTTGATTTGGTCGCGCAGGGTGGCCGCGTCTTCGTAATTCTCCTGAGCGACCGCCTTCTCCAGGTGATCGTTGAGCGCGCGCATTTTGTCGCTCAACTCGATCTGGCGAAAGGCGCGCTGCGGTAATTTGCCGACGTGTTCCGTGCCCTTGTGCATGGCCTTGAGCAACGTCCCCAAGCCTTCCGCGAAAGTGAGATAACAGGCGCTGCAACCGAGCCGGCCCGTTTTCTTGAAATCCGTCTGGGTAAAGCCGCAAACCGGACACTTCTGCGCGGGCGAGCCTTTCTCGATTTCTTCGGCCGCGCCGATGCCTAACAATAAATCGGCGAGCGCGAAACCGGTCGGATCCTGCACTCCTTTCTCCTTGGAGCAGGCGTCGCAGAGATTCACCTTCTGCATTTTCCCCTCCAGAATCTGCGTCAGAAAAACTGTCGCATCGTTGCATTTACAGACGTCGCAAAGCATGACGATAAATTAGACCGCACCGCGGCCGAAACATTCAAAGGCCGCGGCGGAATTCGTCCTTCCGCTTCTCGTTAGGGAAAAAGTTTCGGTCACTCCGAAAAAATCGGCGTCCCGCTTTCCCGTGTCAACTCACGGAAGCGCGCGATCATGCGCAGAGTGATTGGGCCCGGCTGGCCCGTGCCGATCGAGCGTCCGTCCACCTTGATCATGGGAATGACTTCCGCCGCCGTCCCGGTAAGGAACGCTTCGTCGGCGATATAAATGTCGTGCCGGGTGAGATCGGGGTCGGAGATTTTGATCCCGAGCTCGGCCGCGAGGTCGAACACGACCGCCCGGGTGATCCCGCGCAAGGCGCCCGCCGTGATCGGCGGCGTCATGATTTCGCCGCGCTTGACGATGAACAAATTATCCGCCGTGCACTCGGCCACGTTGCCGGCGTCGTTCAACATGAGGGCTTCGTCGGCGTTGGCCAGGTTGGCCTCGATGCGGGCAAGAATGTTGTTCAGATAATTGAGCGATTTGATCGCGGGATTGAGCGTGGCCGCTCCCATCCGCCGGGTCGGCACGGTCACCACGGTGAGGCCGCGGCGATACACTTCCTCGGAATAGAGCGCGATGGTCGCCGCGATGATGATGACGCTGGGACGCTTACATTGGACGGGATTGAGGCCGAGGGTGCCGACGCCCCGCGTGACGATGAGCCGGACGTAACCGTCGCGCAGATTATTTTTCCGGATGGTCTCGAGCAGCGCTTCGTCCATCTCCTGACGCGAGAGCGGAATCTCCAGGCAAATGGAGCGGGCGGAATCCCAGAGCCGCTCCATGTGTTCCTCCATGCGGAAGACGCGGCCCTTGTAAAAGCGGATGCCTTCAAAGATGCCGTCGCCGTAGAGCAGACCATGATCGAAAACCGAGACTTTGGCGTTGGCCTCGTCGAAAAATTCCCCGTCGATATAAATTTGCAGAGCCTTCTTGGCGGGCGCCGATGATTTGGCGGCGGCTTCGCCGGCACTCTTGCGTGGAGCGGGATTTTCGAGCACGGCGGTTCCTTCGGAATCTTTGGTAAGCATGGAAAAACTTCCGGCTTATCGGAAGGCAATTCAAGCGCGGAAAAGATCGAGGCGTCGAGGCCGCGCTGATCGTCGGGTGGCGCGAGCTTTCGAGCCTGCGCGTTTCTTCGCTCGAGCGTGTCCTGCACATTAGAGAGCGCGGTGGGGTCCACGAGGCTGGTCTGCCCAGGCTCTCCCACTCGGAGGATGTCTAAAGAGTCGGCTTCTATGGGGCGATTGTTGAGCGACCGCTTCGGTAGCCCAGTTTCTGCCTCAGCCCGAACCGAGGCAGGCGAAGCGCCCGCCCTACAATTCGGCCAGCAACCCGAATTTTTAGACGCCCTCTCAGGACTACGGACGGGACAGCGCCCGTCCCTCCACCAGGCCCCCGGAGCAGGATACGCTCTCGGCGGCCTCACCGATCTCGCCAGCTAGAAGCTCGCGCCACGGCTGCTATTCGAGCAAACCGTCGACGATGCGCAGGGTGCGATCGCCACGCTCGGCGAGGTGATTGTCGTGCGTCACCACGACGAGCGTTTTTTGTCGTTCCCGCGCCAGGCCGAGAAGCAGGTCCATGATCGTTTCCCCAGTCTTGGAGTCGAGGTTGCCGGTGGGCTCGTCGGCAAAAATAATATCGGGATCGTTGGTGAGCGAGCGGGCGATCGCGACCCGCTGTTGCTCGCCGCCGGAGAGCTCCGGCGGAAGATGAGTGAGCCGATCGCCCAGCCCAACGGCAGCCAGACTTCCCGCGCAAGCGTCGCGACCCAGCTGGCGGCCGATCATTCCCGGGAGCATGACATTTTCCAGAGCGGTCAGTTCCGGAAGCAAAAAGTAACCCTGGAAGACGAAGCCCATTTTCTGATTGCGCAGCCGGGCGAGCGACGATTCGCCGCCGCGGTAAAGCTGATGGCCCTGGAATTCCACCTCACCCGACTCCGGTCGCTCCAGCCCGGCGAGCGTGTAAAGGAGCGTGGTCTTGCCCGCGCCGGAAGCTCCGCAAAGGAAGATCGATTCGCCCTCCTCGACCACGAGCGAAATCCCCCGCAGCACCTCGATGCGGCGCCGGCCGATCTGGAAGGAGCGGCGCAAATCGCGGGCGATCAGTTGCGGGTTGGGCATCGGGCAGGAGCATTGGCCAGCTCTCCGGCCCCCGCAAATTCCCGCCGACAAAAACGCCGCGTGAGCACGAAGCTCACGCGGCGTCTAAGAGAGCGAGAATTCGTTAGGCTAAACCGAGGGTGACGAGGGTCGGCTCATCGACCGCGGCCGTCTCCTCGAGGCCGTTGTCGCGCTGGAAAGCAGCGAGGGCGGCGCGGGTTTGCGGCCCGACGAGGCCGTCGATCTCCCCGTCATAATAACCTTCATCGCGCAAAGCCAGCTGGACATTTTCGAGCACCTGACCGGGCGCGAGGTCGTTGTAGCTGTAGATCGGTTCGCTGTAGGAGTAGTTGTTATAGATCGGGCTGTAGCCGAAGGCCGGATACCAGTAGCCCTCGTTTTGATAATAATAGCCGCCACCAAAAAGGACGAAGGTGGTATTGTGGTAATGACTCCTCCACCAGTCGCGATCGTGGTGTTGGTGGACGACGTGGCGGCGCGCGTTTTGGAAGCTGTTCCGATCGAAATTGCGATGCGGGCGATGGCGATCGGCCTGCCGGCCGTCGTTCCCCCGGTCGTTGTTGCGATTCACACTTCCGCGCGGATTGGAAACCACGGGCCGGGTGTAAACGTTGTGATTCCGGTTTATTTCCGGGCGGTGAGAGCGCGCATTAGTTCGGGCCGAAAGAGTGGGCCGGGCCTGATTGAAATGGCGCTGGTTGTTCAGCGTTGGCGTGGTGCGACGCTGGATTTGCTGAGCCCGTTGCGGCACGGCGCGACGCGCTGCCTGAGGATTCGCCGGCAGCACTTTTTTCGCGGCCGCGGCAGCGCGATGCTTGGCCGACGGATGGTTGTCTTCGTTAGGCGCGGCCTGCGTCACCGGCGTTAAAGGGAGGAGAAGAGCCACGCTCAGGAGTAGTAGTTTTGTCATAGTTGTTGCCTCGATCCATTGGACAAGGTGGCGGCGCCATTTATTCAAAAGCAAGCCCCCCGGCCGGTGCCCGCTCCCTGTTGCCGGATCGCTTCGAAAAGGACGATGGCCACGGCGGTGGCCAGATTGAGACTGCGCGTGCCTTGCATCGGAATGGTCAGGAGATCCTCGGGATGGGCGCGCAGGAGCGGCTCGGGCAGGCCTTTGGTTTCTCGCCCGAAGACGAGAAAATCGCCGGGACGAAACGAGACCGCGTGATACGGGCGCGCCGCTTTCGTGGTCAGGTAAAAGTAACGCACCGCGGCCGCCTGCGCCGCGCCCAACGCCCCTAACGAATCCCAAAGTCGCAGCTTCACCTCCGGCCAGTAATCGAGACCGGCTCGTTTCAGGGTGCGGTCGTCGAGCGAAAAGCCGAGCGGCCGCACGAGATGAAGCGTCGCGCCGGTGGCCAGGCAAAGCCGGCCGATGTTCCCGGTGTTCGGCGGAATTTCCGGCTCGACCAGGACGACGTTGAACACCAGGCCTTGCTACAGCTTCCCGCCGACGAATTTCTCCAGCTTCACGATATCGGCGGCAAACTTGCGAATGCCTTCCGCCGTTTTCTCGGTCGCCATGGCGTCGTCGTTGAGCAGGTAGCGGAATTTTTTCTCATCGAGCTGAAGGCGCTCCACCTCTGCACTTGACGCTTTTGCGGGATCGAGTTTTCGTTCCACCGGCTCGCGCGAACCGGCTAATTTTTCGAGCAGCTCCGGACTGATCGTGAGCAGATCGCATCCCGCCAGTTCGAGAATCTGGCCGATATTGCGGAAGCTCGCGCCCATCACTTCGGTCTCGTAGCCGAACTTTTTGTAATAGGTGTAAATTTCCCCGACCGATTGCACGCCCGGATCTTCCGCGCCGATGTAATCGCGCTTGTTCGCCGCTTTGAACCAGTCGTAAATCCGCCCCACAAATGGCGAGATGAGTTGCACCTTCGCCTCCGCGCACCGGACCGCCTGAGCCAGCGAAAAGAGGAGCGTGAGGTTGCAATTGATGCCTTCTTTTTGCAGGGTTTCCGCGGCGTTTATTCCTTCCCAAGTCGAGGCGATCTTGATCAGTACGCGCTTCCGATCGATCCCGCGTTTTTCGTAGAGCTCGATCAATTGCCGGCCTTTTTTGATTGACCCCTCGGTATCGAAGGAGAGCCGCGCATCCGTCTCGGTCGAGACCCGGCCGGGCACGATCTCAAGAATCTCGCAGCCGAAAGCGACGAGCAAATTGTCGATGGTGTCTTCGATCTGAGCGGCGCCGGTGAGGCCGCTATTTTTGCGCTCGGCGATCACTTCTTCGAGCAGATGCCCGTATTCTTCTTTCTGCGTCGCGGCGAAGATGAGGCTGGGATTGGTCGTCGCGTCCTGCGGTTTGAAATCCTTGATCGTTTCGAAATCACCCGTGTCGGCGACGACTTTGGTGAACTTCTTCAGTTGCTCGAGTTGGCTCGGTTTGGTCTCGGCTTTCTTCTCTTCGGCAAGGGCAGTGCTCATGAAAAAGAGTAGGCCTCCCGAGCCGAATCACAACCGCGGAAGTTCGCCCGCGCGGGTTGCTTCGCCCCTTCGGAGAAGCTAAATTATTACTGCGAACCATGAGCGAAGAAACCCCGCCCAAGACGAAGCTGCGCATGGCCGAAACGCCGGCAGAACAAAGGGAATGGATGGCGCAATGGCGCCTCGCCGAAGAAGGCCTGCTCGAAGTGAAACGGCAGGAGCTGCGGGCGATGACGGATGAGGAAGTCCTGGAAACCTGCGACCTGTTGCTGGCCGACGCCGACCGGTTCTACATCGCTCCCCATTACCAGTCCTCCAGCGGCCTCGTCGAACAGCAAAGGATTTTCCAGCGCGCTCGCGTGCAGCCGTGAATCCTTTATTTGCCGGGGCGGTGCGGGTGCAGGAATTCTGCTCCGGCCGAGGTTGGAAGACTTGCTACATCGGAGGGTTGTCTGTGCAACGTTGGGGTGAGCCTCGGCAAACCAAAGACGGCGATTTAACCTTGATGACGCACTTTCGAAACGAAAAAGAATACGTGGACGCGCTGCTTCAGAAATTTCATCCACGGATTGAAAATGCCGCAACCTTCGCTCTGCAACGGCGGGTACTGCTGATTCAGGATGATGCCGGTCTGCCCTTCTACATTGCCTTGGCTGGCCTCCCCTTTGAGGAGCGGACGATTGAGCGAGCCAGTCCGTGGAAACTAACCGGTGGCAAAGTTTTGATCACCTGCAGTGCCGAAGATCTCGTCGTGCACAAGGCTTTTGCCGGCCGGCCGATCGACTGGGCGGATATCGAGCGAATCCTGCAAAAACGGGGAGCCCAGCTCGACTTCAAACTTATTTTCGAGGAACTGCTCCCGCTTCTGGAGTTAAAGGAAGAACCGGAGAACGAAGAGCGGCTCCGCCAACTCATGGCGCGCGAAGCCCTGTTGTAGCGGCGGCTGTCTCAGCCGCTCAGGCGGCAAGGCCTCCGGCCCAGAGGAGGGATGGGTCCCGTCCCCGGATACCTCTTCAAACACGGACGACACCGAGGCCGTCCCTCCAAGGACGGCACAGCACCCGTCCCTCCAAACTCCACGCAACCATTGTCACGGCCGCCCCTTCCGCCTACACTCGCCGCCAGCCATGTCACAAGCCGTTACCGAACTGATCATCGAAGCCGGGCACACCGAGCGGAATTACTGGCGCGACCTTTTCCGTTACCGGGAGCTTTTTTACTTCCTCGCCTGGCGCGACGTGCTCGTGCGCTACAAGCAAACGGTCATCGGCGTTCTCTGGGCGGTCTTGCGGCCGCTCCTCACCATGATCGTTTTCACTTTCGTCTTCAGCCGGATCGCCAAGTTGCCGCCCGAAGGCCTCCCCTACCCGGTGATGGTTTTTGCCGCCATGCTGCCCTGGCAGCTTTTCGCCACCTCGCTCACCGAAGGCAGCGGCAGCCTGATCAATAACGCCAACCTCATTTCCAAAGTCTACTTCCCCCGGCTCATCGTCCCGGCCAGTGCGGTGATCGTTTCGTTCGTCGATTTCGCCATCTCCATGGTCCTGCTCGCGATTATCATGGCGCTCTATCGGGTCTGGCCCGGCTGGCCCATTCTGATGATCCCAGTCTTCACCGCGCTCGCCGTCCTGGCCTCGGCCGGAGCCGGCATCTGGCTGGCGGCCTTGAATGTAAAATACCGCGACTTTCGCTACGTCGTGCCCTTCATCGTGCAATTCGGGCTCTACATTTCGCCGGTCGGCTTCAGCAGCGCGATCGTCCCCGCGAAATGGCAGCTTCTTTACGCCTTCAACCCGATGGTCGGCGTGATCGACGGCTTCCGCTGGGCCATCTCCCATGCGCGCACCCCTTTCCCTTCGCAAAGCCTGGCCCTCTCCCTCGTCACCATCGCCATCCTCCTGGCCAGCGGGATTTGGTATTTCCGCAAAACCGAACGCACTTTCGCGGATGTGATCTGAGGCTGCGGGCTGGAGCCGTCCTTCGTGCTCTCTCAGCCTGACCATCGAGCTCTGGCTGCCGGTTCGCTTGCCCGGAGCCTCATTCAAGCTTCCACCTTCAAAATCGAACCACGCAAGCTTAAAGCTCGCGCCACTACTTCAGGGCACAGCGACACCTGTCCCCGAGAGGGATTTCACCAACGCAATATCGGAGCTGTTGATGACCCCGTTCGCCGTCACATCCTCGCGGTAATTCGCCGCCGTCACCGGCCGGCCCGCCTGCGCACTGGTCTGGCCCGTATCGGAGGAGTTGACCGAGCCACTCCCGTTGGTGTCGCCTACCAGCACCGTCATCGGCACCGAAACCGTGTCGCTGGCCAAGCCATCGCTCGTCCCGAGCAGATTCACCACGATCGTTTGGGCATCGCTCACGTTCTTCAGGTTTACCGTCACCTTGCGGCCCTGCACGTTCGGGCTGCCGGAAATCGCGGCGGTCTTGCCCGGGGCCGGCGTCACCGTCGCGCCCGCCACGGTCACCGGCAGCGGGAAGGTGAAGATCAACCGATACGTCGCGCCCGTCCCGCCGGAGCGCGGTTCGATCCCGGGCGCGCCATTCAAGGAAAGCGGGAGGTCGAAGGGGCCCGCCGTCCCCTGCCCCTTTCGCGAGACCACACTCAGTGGAACCACCGTCGTGAACTTCATCGCCTCCAGATGAATCGGCTGAGAATTCCAAGCCAACTGACAATTGCTTGAGTTGTAGCGATAATCGAAAACCTTGCCGCCCACCGAGTCCAAGCCCAGCAGTTCCATGAATTGGCTCGCGCCCAGGTTGGTAATGATCGCGTAATCGACCAGGTAGTTTGAAGGCAGATCCTCGTAAATGCTCGAGCAATAAGGACTGAAGAGCGATCCCCCATTGGGATAATTCCAGATCTCCGTCGCCACCTTGGCGGTCAGGTCGAGGTCGTACTTGCGCGGCGCACTGTAGCTTCGCTCCGTGCCCGGAGGATTCTGTAACAAGGAATTCTGGCCGTCATCGAAGAGGAGCAACTTGTCGTCCGCCGTGATCGAGACAGCGTGCTGCCCGATCGGCGGCAGCGAATTCGCCGAGAGCGCGAGCGCATAACGGCGGAGCGACGGGAACTGAAACCACTTCTTCGTCGGATCCCCGAGAATCCATTTGATCGCCCCCGAGTCGTAATCCAGCGCGATGACAAAGTTCTCCCGGCTCGACACGATCAACGAGTCGTCGGACTTCCGGTAAGCGACCGCGTTGTTGTGAAACCAATCCGGCGAACTGGGAAAAACGAACTGCCCCGGATCATCCCCGCCAGCGATCATCGCGTTGGAAATGATCGCCGCCAGATCCCAAGTCTTGAGCACATTCCCGCTCCCATCGACCTCGGCGTTGAACGATTCCAGATTCCCGGGGAAATCCTCATCCAAAACCATCCCCTGGCGGCCATAATCGATGTTGTGCTGAAAACTCACGCCTGGGTACGTCGCGGGCAGCGAAACGGCCCCGTCGAATTCCATCCGATACAAGGTCGGGCCGACCCCGAGATAGATCGCATTCTGGAAAACGGTCGACGGTTGATAGACCAGACCGGCCGTCCCCACCCAACGAATTTCGCCATCCGTATCCAGAATCGTGGGCGAATTCACCCCACAATTGTTCTTCGCCAAAATGAAGTCGTAGCTGAGCGAACGGCTCGCTGTCCGGCTCTGGATCACGGTGCGATTATTGAACCCGCAAGGATCGGAGAACGGCAAGGTCGGCACCGTCACCCGCTGGACGATCGGAACCCCGTCGGTGAAGGACGAAGTAATGGTCACGGTATTGGCATAGTTCGCGTACAGCCCAAACACCGGGAGAAATAGTTGAAGGCCACCAACCGAAAGGTACCCGCGCGCGAGCAGATAATTCCGGGAGTAAGTCGCCGAAATCGTCCGCGTCACCGATCCCGGCTTGGGCGCGATGCTAAAGCTGACCGCCTGCAAGGTGCGCGTCGGATCGACCGCCAGAGTGAGAACACTGATAAACGGCGTCGGACCGGCGTTCTGCGCGTTGACGACCAGCGCAGAACTTTTGCCCGGCGGCTCTGCCTGGACCATCCCGATCGACAAAACCAATAAACCAAGAACTGCTCGCAATGTTTTCATCCCTCTACCTCCCTTATTGAACCGACTGCAACGCAATGCCTTTTTAGAGCATTTTTTACGCCATTTGTGGTCTTTCATTTTTCAGTAGTTTGTAATCCAGCCATATCGTTAATCCTTCGTGTAAAGGTAATTACAAATATCTTCTGCCCCGAATCCTGTAGTTTTTGAAACGTGAAAGACTGAAACAGGCCCTGCGTATCGCGATACTTGATCATCGTACGTCGATCCGTGACCGACGTACGTTGATCCGCAACCCACGTACGTCGATACGTGACCGACGTATGTTGATCCGTGACCGACGTACGTTGATCCGCGACCGACGTACGTTGATCCGTCGCTGGCGTACGTGGATACGTCAACGACGTACGTCGATCCGCCGGTGAAGTACGTTCGTCCGTTAGAGGCGGACACGGAACGAAAAAATAGGTCGAAAGACCGGCCGTCGCCAAAATCCTTGCGCTCGCGCTCCCGCTCTCGACCGTCATTCCCACGAAAATATTCAGGCTTCCTCCGAAACCGGCTGGAGAGAGGCCTTTGAAATCATGCCCAAGATCAATCAAACCTACGTTGTTATCACCACGATTTTTCCGCCTTCGGAAGCGATCGTCCGCCTGGCCCAACGCGACGATTGCCAGCTCATTGTAGCGGGCGACCTCAAGTCGCCGGAAAGCTGGGAGCAGCCCGGCGTCCAATACCTCTCCGCCGACTGGCAAAAAGCCTGCGGACACAGCGTCGCTGAAAAGCTTCCCTGGAACCACTACTGCCGCAAGATGGTCGGCTATGTCGAAGCGATCAAGAGAGGCGCGGAAGTGATTATCGACACCGACGACGACAATATTCCGAAGACGGACTGGAGTTTTCCGGCGTTTAAATTGGAAGCCGATATTACCCCCGCCGACCTCGGCTTTGTAAACATCTACCGCTCTTTCACCGACCAACCGATCTGGCCCCGCGGCCTTCCCTTGGATCGAGTAAACGACCCGCGATCAATCCTCCAGGCGACCGATCTCAAACAAGATTCGGTCGAGGTCGGAATCTGGCAGGCCTTGGCCGATGGCGACCCCGACGTCGACGCCATTTACCGGCTGACCGATAACACTCCTTGCATTTTCGACCAGCGCGCGCCGATCGTCCTGGCACCTGGCACGCTCAGCCCCTTCAACTCCCAGAGCACCGCTTTCACGCGAGAATTTTTCCCCCTTCTTTACCTACCCGCCACCGTCACGTTCCGCTTCACCGATATCCTTCGGGGGCTCATCGCACAGCCGATCCTTTGGCAGCACGGCAGCCACCTGGGCTTCGCCAGCGCGAACGTCGATCAGCTACGGAATCCGCACGATTACCTGAAGGACTTCGAGTCGGAAATCCCCTGTTACCTCCACGCCCAAAAAGTAATCGACGTAGTCGGGGCGAGCCTGCGCAGCGGGGATCCCATTGCCGACAATCTCACCCGCGCCTACGAGGCGCTTCACACCGCTGAAATTACCGGTAAAGAAGAATCGCAGATTCTCGAAGCCTGGCTGGCCGATATTTCAGGAAAGGAGTCGGCAGGGGCTCATCGCGGTCCCTCCTCAATCCGGATTTAATCGGCTTGAGGTCCTCAAATTGCTGACAATTTGCGAACGGCGGGTCTCAAAGTAGGTTCCGATTCGGTTTTTTGACCGGCGGATCGGGACCCGCTGCCCAACTTTATTCTTAATTCATGTCCGACAGTATTATCCGGGTCGAAGGGCTCGGAAAGAAATACGAGATTGGCGGCGTTGCCCTCAATGGAGCGCGCTACCGCACTCTTCGCGACACACTCGCAGACGGCACCCGAAAGCTGTTCCAGCCGAACGGCTCACGATCTCACAGCGAGGAGTTTTGGGCTCTCAAAGACGTCAATTTCGAGGTTAGACCGGGGGAAGCGGTTGGAATCATCGGTCGCAATGGCGCCGGCAAATCCACGCTGTTGAAGATTCTTAGCCGGATTACCGAGCCGACCACCGGCAAAGTGATCATTAAAGGTCGCGTGGCCAGTCTTCTCGAAGTCGGTACCGGCTTTCATCCCGAACTTACCGGCCGCGAGAATATCTTTCTCAACGGCGCCATCCTCGGCATGGGCCGAGCCGAGATCAAAGCTAAATTCGACGAGATCGTCGCCTTTGCCGAAGTCGAGAAGTTCCTAGATACGCCGGTGAAACGCTACTCCAGCGGCATGTACGTCCGGCTGGCCTTTGCCGTTGCCGCGCATCTAGAGCCTGAAATTCTTGTAGTCGACGAGGTGCTGGCGGTAGGAGATAGCGAGTTCCAAAAAAAATGCCTTGGAAAAATGAAGGACGTTAGCAGTGGCGGCCGGACGGTTCTTTTCGTCAGCCATAATATGGGCACTGTCACCTCCCTCTGCCAATCGGCCATTAGCTTCGATCACGGTCGCATTGTCGGGATCGGCCCCGCGCGGAAGCAGGTCGCGGAATACCTCACGCGGATGCGGACCGAAGCGCGCATGCCGCTCCACGAAAGGAAGGATCGCGAGGGCCGTGGCGAAGTGCGGGTAACTTTTGTCGAGCTAAGAGACTCCGCCGGGGGGGTAATAGAGCACGCCTTTTCCGGGAGCCCGCTTCAAGTTGTCATCGGCTACAGGGGTTCACAGCAAGGCGCCCGGCCGATCGTCGCGCTGAGCTGTTTCACTGCTTTTGGCGACAAGCTTTTCCATTGCGACAACCAGATCCGGGCCACCTCACTTTCTCCCATGAAAGAGGAAGGCACCTATACCTGCCTCCTGGAGAAACTGCCCCTCCCGCCTGGGCATTATCACATCAATTTAATGCTTATCGTCGATGGAGTTGTCCAAGATCACATCAGTTCCGCCCTCACTTTTGAGGTTATCGAGGGCGATTACTTTGGCAACGGCAGGGCCGCTGAAGCGGGCGGCGGGATGGTCTTAACGGATTATCAGTGGAATTAATCGGGCGAGCCCGTATTCAGTCATCCCTAGGCAAGTTACCGCAACGAGAAATGGCCAAATACACTTACGAAGAATCGGTCCGCTGGGTTCGACAGCAGCCGGAATTAGTCGATGCGATTACTTTATCGTATCTCGACCGCGACAATCGGATTGCTGCCGATCGCTTCGAGAGAAGCGAGGAATTCAGAGAGATCGCGACCATCTTAAATCTGGCGAGCGGGCCGCTTAAAATTCTGGACTTAGGTTGCGGGAATGGCATTGCTTCCTACGCTTTCGCCCGTCTTGGCCATCAAGTCTCTGCTTTGGACCCGGACCAGAGCAGCGATGTTGGGCTCGGCGCCATCGCGAGGCTGCTACCACTGGTCGAAAAGGGCACGATTGAAACCTACCAGGGCTTTGCCGAATCTCTCCCCTTCGGAGCGGACATCTTCGATGTTGTCTATACCAGACAGGCGCTCCATCACTTTCGCGACTTGCAAGCAGGTCTAAAGGAGTGTGCAAGAGTTCTCAAGCCGGGCGGGAGACTCCTCGCTACGAGAGAACACGTCGTAAATGACGAGGGGCAGCTAGCCGTCTTCCTGAGAGAGCACCTCCTCCACAAAATGCATGGGGGTGAGAATGCTTATCCGCTGAAGAAATATCTGGACTCACTCCGAAAGGCCGATTTCCGCGTGCTGAGATGTTTTGCTCCTTATGACAGCGTGATCAATCACTTTCCGGAAACGAACGTCCAGCTTAGGGATCGTCTCTTACAGGGATTGGCGAAAAAGGCGCATCTGGGCCCTCGTCTCGCCAGCACCTTGTTGAGTTTCCGAGGCGTCGAATCTCTCGGTCGAGGTTACCTTTCTTGGAAAGCTTGCTTTCCAGGCAGACTCTACTCTTTTCTGTGTGAGAAGGCGCGCTCGAGTTCGAATCTGTGAGGCAATATAGATGAATCGATGGGCTGAAGTTTGTTTGGGAGTGAATGGAGCGACATTCATCCGCGGCCTCAGGCTGGGCCCAAAAGAGGCATATCGCGGCGCACGACGTAGCTTCTCCGCGACCGCGCCATTCGGCTCCAACAGCCTTCCAGAAGTGTCGCTCGACGATGTCTTGGGAACGGCGCACGTCCTTCTGAATCTCCGCGTCATGAGATACGAAGATGGGATGATGCCTCTCTACGACGCGCTGCCGTTGCTCTCGGTCCTTGCCATGGAAGCTCCTCAAGAGGTGCTAGAGATTGGCACTTATATGGGTCACACCACGCGGGCGATGGCGGAGAATCTTCCTTCGGCAATTATTCATACGATCGATCTGCCCGAGGACTTTTCGGCGGAGGCGCCGTCGACAAGCGATATTCCTAAGGATGATTTTCACCTAATCGCAAAGCGACGAGTCGGTCGGGAGTTTAAAGAGACTGGCTTCGCTAGCCGCATCATTCAACACTTCGGCGACACGGCAAAGTTGGACTTTAACCAGCTCGGTCGACCCACATTCTTCGTCATCGATGGGTCTCATACCTACGAATATTGCCAGAACGACTCGGACAAATGTCTCGCGGTCTCCTCTTCGGGCGCCACCTTTCTCTGGCATGACTGCGACGATCACCACCCCGGAGTTCTGCGATGCCTTAACGAGTGGCGTCTTGCCGGTCGGGACATAGTCCGCGTCACCGGAAGTTCTCTCGGATACTGGAAACGCCCGTAGCTGCAGTTCTCTCCAACCAGACGCTTCGATTTGCTACGTGCGGTGATGAAAGAGAACCTCAATGAAGAGTTATATGAGAGGCTCCGCAATTTGTTTGCGATTGGTGTCCTGAAAGTATTCATGCGCGGGTTGCGCTTCTGGTTTCTAATCTCGGGACAAGGGGATAGGCGGGAAATGTCGAAAGCGACTCCGCAGAGCATTCTGCTCGTAGAGTTAGTTGATATCGGAGACATGGCGTTGGCGAGTTTTATGTGGAGAGAGATTCGTGGACGCTTCCCGAATGCGCGTATTACCCTGGTCGTTCAGTCATCGGTCTTGAATCTTGTCGAGCTTTGTCCCTATGTGGACCGAGTCCTCACCTTTGATTATCGGGATTACCCTCGCTGGAAACGCACGCGTACCGCACCCCTGCGGTGGTGGCTGAAAGCACTCCGGTTTTCCGTGAAGGAGTTGTGGCCTTTGCAGATCGACCTCGCGATTACTCCGCGCTGGAATATCGACGGCTTGCAGGCTCTCGGTGGTATTATCTCGTATGTGAGCGGTGCTCAGGATCGGGTCGGGTTTCGCCCGAGGCCCGATGAATTAGAAAAAAGCAGAGCTGTTCGCGCGAATGCGGCTCTTTTTACCGCTGGTCCGGAATGGCCGCAGCTCAAGCATGAAGTGGAGCTTCGCACCGATCTTCTTCACGCCATTGGAATAGAGGACGCTGACACGACCTTGGAAGTTTGGGTTTCGCCGGCCGACCGCGCTGTGGCCGCCGCACTAGGGGCCGGCAAAGGCTCGCCTATCATCGCACTCGCTCCCGGTGCGGCTTGGGCGTTTCGCCGCTGGCCGGCAGCGCAGTTCGCGGCTCTGGGCAGATGGCTCCAGGAGGACATCGGCGCCACGATCCTCCTCCTAGCCAGCCCCGCCGAAGAGGAACTTTGCGCTGCCATTACCGCTGAAATGAACCCGAGTCGTACAATCAACACAGCCGGCAAAATCACGCTCCGACAAATGGCCGCTCTGCTACAAGATCATTGCGAGCTTTTCATTGGAAACGACTCCGGCCCGCTCCACGTGGCCGGCGCCGCGAGCGTGCCCGTGGTTGGTCTCTACGGACCGGGAATCTATCAGCGCTTCGGGCCTTGGGGGGAAGGCAGCGAATTGATACGGCTTGGACTTCCTTGCAGTCCTTGCCCAGAATCGTGCATCTTCGATCGGCCGCTTTGCATGGAAGGCATTAGCCTCGGACTGGTTCAGTCCAGCGTCCGTCGGATTCTTCTTTCCCAACCAACCAGCGGGGCTTCGAACACAAGAGACAATCATCGGACAACGCAAAGTAAGTGATTACGATCACTGCCGCTTCAGCGAGTAATCTTCAGGTGATTAAACATCCAACGATTTGAAGATCGGAGTCTACTGCGAGTTCTTTGCTGGAAACACCCTGGGTGGCCGGGAATACATTGTCGGCGTCCTCGCGGAATTGTTCGCCCGAAGAGGAGACGACGTTGAATTAGTTCATCACGAGTCGGCGCTCACCGCGGATCATTTTACTCATCGGTTCAACCTTACGCCGGGGACGCTTCAGCTGCGATATCTCGAGCCCAAACTCTCCGCAACGGGGAGCAACCTTAGACGGCGGCGCGCGCTCCGAAAAGCATGGGATCGCTCGATCAGCGAGCCTTATGATTTATTCATTAACATCGTCCACGGGGTTCCGGTCCCGTGCCATGCTCGGAACGGTGTCTTAATGGTCCTCTTTCCTTTCTTCCGACCTTTCGAAGTGTGGGCTGGCCGCGCGATTCCCGGCTGTGGCAACTCCCGAGTGTGGGTGATTCTGCGACATCTTAATTATCGCCTGGGATGGGGCGCACGAATGCGCACTTATGCCATAAAGACCTCTATCTCTCACTACGTCGAGCGCTGGACCGAGCGAAGATGGCATCTAAAGACCTCCGTCCTTTATCCGCCATCGGCTGATGCATTCACCAGCGGCAGGAAAGAACATCTTATCCTTAGCGTTGGGCGTTTTACCGGCCGCCGGCCCGGTATGGTCGATAAGCGCCAGCTGGAAATGATGAATGCTTTTCGCGAGATGGAGTCTGACGCCAACCTGAAGTGGAGATATCTTTCACTGGGTGCCGTAGGCACATCGGCGAGCGAACGAGACTATTTTGATCAGGCCCGGAGCCGGACTACGGCCAGTTCTGAGGTCGTGGGGAATCCGTCCCACGACGTGATCCGGGAAGCTTACGGCAGAGCCAGGATTTTTTGGCATGCTGCCGGTTACGGAAACGATGAAAACGTGACTCCGGAGCTAAGTGAGCACTTTGGGATTGCAACCGTGGATGCGATGATGTGCGGGTGTGTTCCGGTTGTGGTCAAAAGAGGAGCACAACCCGAGATTGTGGAGAACGGCATAAGTGGTTTTCTTTGGGAAACATTGGAGGAGCTGCAAGCTTACACGCAGCAGTTATGCTCAGACCAGGCGCTACGCGAACGGATGTCGGAGGCAGCGCAGATCAGAGCGAAGCTTTTCAGTCGAGAAAGGTTCATGAGCCATTTTTCTCGCTTGCTCCAAGCCCAACTTACCTGAGTCGGGACGTCCTATCTCGGTCAGTATAAGCGGAAACCTGCTGCATACTTATCGCCGAGCGCGCCGGAAAAGCCCATGCACCACACCTCGCCCGACCGCGCTGAGGTATGGCGGCGAAAAATGACCGCGGCGCAGGAAAGCTCCAATAGTAAGAAACAAAGGTATAATCTGAGAACGTCGCTCTGGTAAAGTCCAGGCAGAGCTATGGAGCAATGTCCAAAGAGTGTTGCGGACGTGATAGTAGAAACGCTCTGGCGGGGCGTCTAATGGCGTATGTTGAGGACCTGTCTTATGTAGAGCGGTGCTCTGCGGCACCAAGGCGCCGAAATTCTGGCGCAAAATTCGCGCGGTATATTCGATGTCGTCCGACCACAAGAAATAGTCAGCCAGAGGCAGACCAAATTCGGTGACCAGCGAGCGGTGTAAAAGAAGAGAAACGAACGTCGCACTTCGGAGCGATCCAAGACCATACCGTGCCGCGACGGCTAAAGTCGGATCATTCCCGTGCTTGAGGCCAGGGTCATTCATGGGATGCGGCTTGCCATCGATCCAGTAAACGCGGCTCGCGAGCATTCTAGGACGCTCCTCCTCAGGAAATCTCTTCCGGACGTTCAACAATGCTTCGAGGGCCTCGTCCGCTACGATGGTATCGTCGTCGAGGAGCCAGATGAACTCGTAGCGCTCGTCATAGGCGAGCTTGAGCCCCTCATGGAAGCCGCCCGCGCCGCCGAGATTCTTCGACAGTCGGATGTAATGGATCGTATCTCTCCTAAGATATCCCTCCCCTTCTAGTCCTTTGGGGGTGCCATCTGTAGAGGCGTTGTCTAACACAAGGATCCGGTCCAGTGCATGACTCTGCCTCAGCAACGCGTCAAGACACTCCTTGAGCAGCTCCCACCGATTGTAAGTCACCACGACCGCGCACACGGAGTCGGTGTTCATGATCCCTTAATATCCCTAAGAAACCATGCCCATTCGGGGATCATTCCGCACCGCCAGGCCAATGCCCAGCGCGGGAGAACCCATCTTTTCCATCACTTCAGCGTATTGCTCGGTAAACTCATGAAAAGTGTAGTTTCCGGCCTCCTGCCGTTTCAACTCCCGCCATGTCTCACCTACGCCTGGCCATGCCGAATCTGTAATATCGTGGAACGCAATCATCCGAGCATAAGGGCGGACACTTTCAAAATCGCGACGACAGGCCACCTTGGCGTGATCACCATCAATCAACACCAAATCGAACGGTCCGGAGCGCCGCAGGAATTCCCGAAACCTTGCCGAACTGCTGTCCTCGCGGAGCACCTTCACAAAGCCATTTCTCCGTTCATAACCTCTCAACGAAGGAACCCTGTTTATGTCCACCGCGCAGGCTCTCCCTAGCGGGACGAAACGACGAAGATATTCCACGGTGATGGCGAATGTGCCACCATGCTGAACCCCGATCTCGAGATAGCTCCGAACACCAAGGTTAGCGATATAAGAAAGGTATTTCGCGAATTGAATAGGATATTGCCAGTGCTCAAGGCCGACGCCCAAATAGGGCTGAAATGACGCCGGAAAGACAGCAGGCGCATCGGCGCTCAATCCCAGTTCAAGCAATAATTCCGTTTCCAGGTGCTTCACATCCCGAAGCTGATCCATGGTTGCAGCGCGTATCAAACTTAGGCGGCTGAAGTCGAGCTCGCGAACCGATAACATGCCGAAGGCTGCTCTCGCCCTCGTCGACAGAGAATCCGGAATCAGGCGGCCCAAGACTCTTCGCATTCCAAATGACCGACGCACGATGGTCCGATAGATCGTCGTCTGTTTCATCTTGGCAGTTACTGAGCGCCCAGATCGAATCGGGCCAGTTGAGGTTGCTTCGGTCATGTTTCGGCTTTGCTGGTCAGGTCGCCTCGCTCATGCAAGTGGCCATCCCCCGTGAAGTTACACGTAGTCCCTCCCAGGAATACCTTATAACGTCCAGGGAACTAAAGCAGCCTTCCGCGCCTACATGGAAGATGAGATACTTCGCAGTATGTCTAATCCAGGCAAAGAGTCCGCGGTGCCGAGCAGCAAGATACGCATAGTTTCGAATGATAAGATAATTCCGCGAACGCGAGCGGGCACGAGGCAATTCATATTCCACTCCGAGCAAGCGCACCTTGGCGGTCTCCGCCCTTTCCAGCGGATGCCAATAGAGCGCTTGAATGACTGTAGCCATCTCGATACCCAGATGTCGCGCGCGAAAAATATAATCCCATTCGTCTCCCCAGATGAAGAATTCCTTCTTCGGCAGTCCAATCTGCTCAACCGCGTCCCGCTCGATCAGCACGCCATTGAAGACACAGGCGTAGCCATAGAGAATTCCATCCCGTGATTCCCTGGCAATATCCGCGCGCGTCCGAATAATAATCGGCCCAGCCGCCGTATCCACAGATCCACCGAAGGCAAGTTGATTGCTTTCTAGGTCCAACATGCTCTCTCGAGCCAGGACGACAGGTCCTCGAATTTTCCCAGCGCTCGATGGGGCATTTAGCAAGCTCTCCAGCGCCTCGCGGTGCGGTAGACCATCGTCATCCATCACCCACAGCCAATCCCAGTCCTCCTCTAAGGCGCGCCTGAATCCTTCATGAAAGCCGCCAGCCCCGCCGGTGTTGGCGGCTAACCTAATATGGGAGATTTGGGGTCTCGCAAAAGCGCCAGAGTCGCCGAACAACGTCTCGGTTCCATCCATCGAGGCATTATCAATGACGATAATCCGCTCAAGCGCGTAGGATTGTGCGAGGAGTGATTCGAGGCATCCAGATAGCAACGCCTTACGATTGTAGGTGACGACTACCGCGCAGACCCGCTTGTCCGTTTCCATCGCCGAGGCGTCGCTCATTTCAGGCTCCGCACCGCCTTTATTGGTCTTAATCTATTTATCACACGTCGAAACTGTCCCGGTTCTCTCTCGCCGTGCAACCGATTTTACAGCTAAAATGTTGCAAGATTTACGCCAAGAGATTAGAAATCCTGCCCATCTGTAAGAATGTCATCCCGTTTGCCGAGTATCGCGATCTGTAGCAAGGGCAATCCGCGTTCGCCGCGGACATGGTCTGGCACGCCTGCTCACCTTTGCCGCGCATTCGCAGCGGCTGGCGTTGAGGTTGAAGCGATCGACTGCTACCGGCATGCTCCCCGTTCGCTTGAATTGAGCTTTAAAGTTTTAAGCAAGCTATATTATGTAGGCTCGCGCTATTCCCGTCTTGGTTTGATCGAGCATCCGTGGCGTGCGCGACGCGCACTTGCGTGTCTGCGCCACGTTACTTCGACTCAAGTCCTTCATCTACACGCCTTGGATAACCTTTCACTGCCCACCAAAAGCGATCTTCCCAGACAACATTCCATCGTTTTGGACACCACGTGGAATCTCTGGCGCGCTTTTTCTACGGATGTCTTTCAGGTTTCTTCCCGCCTGGCCGCAGATGCCGATAGGATGGAACGAGCGGCTCTTCAGTCAGCTGCGCATTGTTTTCCCTTAAGTCAGTATGTGGCACAAGATTTGGTCGAGCATTATGGAGTGCCATCCGACCGAATCACAGTGATCGGAACCGGACGTGGCGCCCTTGTTCCTTACCACGGCCCTAAGAACTACGGGAACGGTTCGATTCTGTTTGCGGCGAAAGAGCGATTCGTCGATAAGGGCGGCGAACTGCTGCTAGAAGCGTTCCGAATCGCTCACCAGCAAAACCGAAGGCTTTCGCTAACGATTGTAGGACGCCCCGAATATGAGAAGCAGTTTCGCGGCATCGATGGCGTTGTCGCTAGAGGCCATGTTGCGCTCGATGAACTTCAAACACTCTTCAACGAAGCAAGTCTCTTTGCGATGCCGGCAGTCTTTGAGCCATGGGGGTTGGTTTACCTCGAAGCGCTCGCCTGTCGAACGCCTGTGCTAGGCTTACGTGATCACGCTCTACCCGAAATCACTTGCAACGGCCAGTACGGATTTTGTCTTCAAAGTACCGATTCAGGGGAGATGGCAAAGGCGATTTTGAGCGCCTTCGCCAATCCGCGAGCCCTCGAGAAGATGGGCACTGAGGGTCAGATACATTGCGTGTCCCATTATACTTGGGAACGAACGGTCGATCGCATTATGGGCGCACTCACACAAACAAAGTAACTCATCTTTCCGTAACAGCGCTTGGCGCAGCTTTGGTTGCCTCAGACTTCAACCAGCGAAAAAGTCCACTCCCGAAACGCTTCGCCCGGCTCGGCATATAGATGAGATCTAGGATGTGTCGACCTATAAATCGTGGCAATACAGCGACTATGGCCAAAATATTCGCTTTGGCCCGCGTCTTCTCCCGATCGGCTGTTAGCACGCGTGCAGCCGCCTCCCGGATATCCTTGATGTTACGAGACATGATCTTCCAAGGAGCGCCGACGAGATAATCGCGCATCAAGCGCATCTCACAGTAGGTCGGGTTATGCTCAAGTTTCGTCACGGTCCAACCCTGTCTCTTCGCCACTTCCGAGAGTGCTGCAAAAACTCGCTCGCCAGCGTTCATGATCTTCTCACAAAATTTGGGGTCGATTTTCGTGGTCGAGGTCAAGTTACTAGAGTGAATCCGAAGCATTCCTAGAGGTTCCGCAATCACATCGACAGCGTAGAATAAAGGCGCGACGGTACACATGTAGGCGTCGGCTTCGGTCTTAAATTGCGCCTCCGGAATCGGGAAAACCCGTTCGGCGCATTCACGCCGAAACGAAATGGCCGAGGTTGGGCCGACCGACCAGTGCGCGGCCGATTTGAGCAGATGCTCGCGCAATTCGCCCGAGTCCAAGGCGCCGAATTCAGGGACGTTACCCAAGATGTTACCACCCTCGTCGATTTTTTTGAGATGATTGAAGAACATCCCGGACCGACCTCCTGAGGAACACCTTTCGACCAATCTCTCGATCTTCCGCGGATGGAAGAGGTCATCCGCATCGAGCATCGTGATAATCGGCCCGGTGCTGGCACGATAAGCATCGTTGAGTGCTGCGGCAACTCGTGCGTTTGTCTTGAAAATGGTCTTAACGCGCGGATCGCGTTGTGCAAAGCTCTCAATGACCGCCCTGGAATCGTCAGTCGAGCCGTCATCGCAAATAATGAGTTCAAATCGGCGGTACGTCTGTTTGAGGACGCTGTCTATGGCAGCCCCGATAAAGTGACCGTAGTTATAGTTGACCATCAACACCGAAACTAGGGGATCAGCTGCAAGAGGAGGAAGTACGTGATTGCCCCCATTGGCCGTAGCCTGGGCGAGTTTGTGCACAAGCATCATCTAGAGGCCAAACCGCCAGTCGGTCGGAACTAAAATCCAAGCGGGACCAGCGGCGGCCAGCAAACTGCTTGAAGAGTAAGCCGAAAACGCGTTCATTGTTGGTTTCTAACGCAGCCAACGCCTCTATGCAAACTCAGCAAGCTCCCGTTCGTCTTCCACCTAATTTCGCACTGATCGTGGTGGCTTCTTTGGGTCTCCTGATGGCCGTTTTGCTGGGAACGCTCATCGGATCTAATGATCCACTCCCCTTCCTGTTCGTTCTCGGAGCTGGAGCCGTTCTTCTTTTCGTCCTCAAGCTCAATCGCTACGTTTGGCAAACCTCGCTCCTCCTCAGTTTCTTAGCCTTTGGCTACCGGCCTTTCGGCTTTTCTTTCGGCGCTTTGGAGCTGAGTTGCGCCCTCGCCTTGGCGCTGGTGCTCTCCGTTTTCTGGCAGAACCGCTCGCTGGAACGGCCCAAGATCCTCCAGACACAAGCCTTTTCGATGATGCAGTTCGCTCTGCTTCTGTGGCTGATTTACGTCGGCGTCCACATGTTTGCTAATATAACAAATCCTTTCCGCCCGGGCGACTTCGTCCTCAGTAATGCGATCAAGTCGTATGTTTTCGTTTCGGGGCCGCTCGCCGTCCTCTTTTATTTTTCCCTCTTTCCTAATGGGATTTTCGTTCCGGGGGGATTTTTTCGGACCATCCTGCGGCTGTGCCTCATTGGTCTAGTGGTGAATCTCTGCACTCTTTCGGTCCAGCTGATTTTCGGTACGACTCTTTACATCCCGGTAGTCAATCTTATCGCGAACGGGAATGCTCTCCGGACTCTTGGTCCTCTCGCGATGCTACTCGGCACTGTCGCCCTGACAGGTCCTGACCGCCGGAAAAACTCCTCCTTTGCGTGGCTGGCATGCTGGTTTCTGATAGTCGGCGGAACGGCAGGGGCGATCCTGAGCGGCGGCCGCTCAGAGGTAGTTTTTGGTTTTGGGATCATCTGCGCGATTTTATTTTTTCGGCGAAGGTTTGGTCTTCTCGCAGCCGTAGGCAGCGTTGGCATCTTGACCCTCTTTATACTGCAATTCGCCGCTCCTTGGATCAACACGAAAGCCAGTCCGAACATCCAGAGGAGCCTGCAATGGGTGCTTGTAGAAAAAGGTTCAAAGCCACTCGAATCCATCGAGTCTTCCACCGATTGGCGCATCGAACTCGCACGGCGCGCGTTGAATGAATGGCGATCTGAGGCACGCCTTTTCTGGTTTGGACGCGCGACTTTCGGATACGGCACCGCGGACGAAGTGGCCATGGACGTCTCAGGGGGATGGGAAGCAACGCTGGAAACTAGCTTGCGTCGAGGAGCTACTCACAATCTCACGACCGACCTACTTGTCGCCTATGGTCTTGTGGGATGTGTGCTCTACTTTTTTGTTTACTTTTCAATAGTGCGCTTTTTATGGGTTACTCGCACTCGAGGCGGATTGTCGGTCGGCGGCCGTGATCTTGTCCTCGCGTGTCTGGTGCTGGCTATCTTCAACTTTTTTTTCCAGCTCGTCGGAGCGGGGGGCTACGTGGCCGAAATCCCATGGCTCATTATTGTGCTGATTGGGTCCTTTTATTCGGGAGTTGGACAAAACCCAGTGGAGTCGCCTGGCTCAGGACGCGCTTCTGCTTCGGGCTCCAGTAAGGTCTTGGAAGGGGAAAGGTCAACTCGTGCGGCAGCCACCTCCGGGCGTTAAACTACGAGCCGCGCGAATGGCCTAGCACCTCCTGATAGGCCGCGACCGTCACTTCTGCACATCTTTCCCATGAAAATCTAAGCTGCAGAGCAGCAGCGATATTCTTAATGTCCGCAACAGACATTTTTAGACTATTATCGAATCCCTCCCGAAATGAGTCGAAGTCGTTTAGAAAAAACCCTCCCGGCGTTCCTTGGCCAAGGAGCTCTTCGACAGCGGTTCCTCTTACAAACGTCGCAGGAGTTCCCAAGCCAAAGGCCTCGAACACAGGGAGTCCAAACCCTTCGACCTCGGAGAAAAACAGCAAAGCTAAAGCGCTTCCGATCTCCTTTTCCAAGTCCCGACGCGGGAGGCGCGAGGCGATCTCCACGCCCGGAAGCGCTTCCGCGGCGATTCGATCTCGTTCTAATAGCGGGCCGATAAGTTTCAAACGAGGCAATTTGGATTCAACCGCTTGCAGTCGCTTCCAAAATTCGAGCAAAGTCCTTGTGTGCTTATAATGCTCGAGGGATGATAGATGTACGACCTTGTCTTCCTTTTTTTGCAACTCTCCAGCTGTTTCTAAATTAATCCCTTCATAGGAGACCCGGACTGGCGGACAAACGAGACGATGTCGCTCGCAGAATGTCCTAATCGCGGTGGCCGAGAACTCGGAAACTGTTAAGATGAGATCGAATCGCGGTATGGATCTTTTCAAGACCGCGATCCAATAACGATAGGCGAGTCCACTTCTGGCCGCGGGATATTGATCGGCGCAGTGTTGAGCGATCAAATCGTGGATTGTACCCACGCGGGCCTGCCGAGAGTTCCCGGCGAGCGGCAAATGTCCTTTGGGATAATGCCAGAGGTCGACGTCAGGGCGATAAAAGACGCGGTGAAAGTTGTCCATCGCCAGCCTCCCCAGCATCGTATCGGTCCGAAACGGGATACGGTGAAGCGGCACCTCCTTGATTTCAGGCGGATAAGAACTACGAGATGCAACGGCGATCAGCCGTACATCATTTC
The DNA here is from genome assembly GCA_965217815.1 of Chthoniobacterales bacterium. Taxonomy (GTDB): domain Bacteria; phylum Verrucomicrobiota; class Verrucomicrobiia; order Chthoniobacterales; family UBA10450; genus Palsa-1392. The sequence continues at coordinate 550,024 of CBDCJI010000002.1, read as the reverse complement.
GCGCACCGAGGGCACCGATGAGACCATCGGTATAACCCGTGATTCCGAGACTTCGATCTCGGCCCGGATTTTGATCAGCAACGTAAATAGCGATCTTCATTCCATGTTCCAGCTTACTGCCTGCTACTTCGAACTATAAATCCGAGCGGACTCAGCTCGATCGAACCGCGGCGGCACGCGTAGGTTTGAGCGAAGGTTCTTGTGGCGCAGTCGTCGAGCGAAGTCAAATGCTTGCTCTTGCCCGATCATCCTTCCAGAATAGAAATGGTCTCCACCTATCCAATGCGACTCTTAATCACCGGCGGCTCCGGATTCATTGGCACCAACGCCGCGTCGGCCTTTGCGAGCGAGGGCCATCAGCTTCTCAACTATTCGAAAGATCCGCCTCTGGACTCCAGACAGGCCTCTTTTTGGCGCGAAGGGGACATTCTCAATGCGAACTTGACCGCTCGAGTATTTGAGGAATTTCAGCCAAAATGGGTTCTGCATCTCGCGGCACGAGCCGACTGTGATGAGAACACCACCGTCGAGACCGGATATCGGGCCAACACCGAGGGAACTGCGAACGTTCTGGAGGCGATCCGTGCGACGGCCTCAGTCGAGCGCAGCATCATCACCTCTACCCAGTTCGTCTGCGCGCCCGGCAGGCTGCCAACGAGCGACACCGATTACTTCCCCGAAACCGTTTACGGCCAAAGCAAAGTAATCAGCGAGCAACTGGTTCGCGCCCTGGACTTGCCTAGCTGTTGGACCATCATTCGCCCCACCAATGTTTGGGGACCATGGCACATGCGCTACCGCCGGGAATTTTGGCGGATTCTGCAACGGGGACTCTATCTCCATCCAGGAAGGAAGCCGGTCATCCGCTCCTACGCGTATGTGAAGAACGTGGTTCACCAAATTGAGCAGATCTTTCGATCGCCGCGCGAACAAGTTGATCGGCAGACGATCTATGTGGGCGACCGACCGATCGACCTTCTCTCTTGGGTGCAGGGATTTTCCCGAGCGCTCGCGAGCCGAAAGGCCCGGGTGGTTCCGCGCGGTCTGATGCGAAGTCTGGCTCTGCTCGGAGACGTGCCGACCGCCTTATCGGGAAAGCCGTTCTTCATTAATAGTTCGCGTTTTCGCAGCATGATTACCGATTATCCGACGCCTATGGACCGAACTTTTGAGTTGTTGGGAGAAAATCCATATTCTCAGGAGGACGGTATTCGTGAAACTGCGCGGTGGCTCTCAGACTACCAAGGCGCCGATCATTTTGGTGGAGGGGCTTAAAGTCGCACAAAACCCCGCCCCGAACGACTCGAATCTCGGTCCGGGAATATCCTCTTCAGGGTGCAGAGGAATCGTTATTCCGGAGTAAACGGCCCGACCCGGATGGCGTTATGAAGTCCGCTCGTCTAATCAAAATTTCGGTCGGCATCGGCTTTGCTCTTCTCCTGTGGGCAACGCTGAATGCGAAGATTATAAATTGTAGGCATGAGGATTGCTATAATTTCCATATGCTTCGCTTTTCGTCTCCTCTTGCTCGGGCGGTCCCCTTTCCCCTCTTCGCGGCAGCATTCTTTGTTGGATGGTTTGCCCCAGTGCAATCTCTGCAGGCCGAAGATTCCGCCATCTATATTGCAATAAGAGAGGATGGCAGAACAGGCGGTGGCACCCGATTCGACCCCTTCGACGGAAGTACCAGCGCCCGATTTGTCTCTCTCATCGAGCAGGCGGCCCCCAACACGACCATATACGTGGGCCCGGGTATTTTCCCGGTCCACTTCGTCAATCTGAAGACCGGGATTAAACTGATCGGCACTGATAAGAGGAAGACACGGTTGGTCTGGGACGGCACAGGAAGCACCGATTACGACATTGTGCACGTGTCGGGCGATGGGGCCCAGGTAGCGGATCTCACTATCGACTGTCGTGGTGATATTTATCCAGTTACCCCGAATGCACTTCAGTCTTTCGATGCCAGCGGCGTCCAATTTAATCGCGTGCGCGCCACCAATCTGCGGGCAGATCCTGCCAATCCAAACCATGAATGGTTTCCGATCGCCCAGATCGCGCAATCAGCCACTAGAACCGGGGGACTGATTGAAGATTGCGAAGTCGATCATTTCACCGGCTATGGGACCATGATCAATTTCCTCCATGGCGGCTACGGCCTCGTGAGTGTGTATATGTCGGGGACGATTCGCAACAACTACATTCACGATTGCACCTCCAATGGAATCGGCTTGAGCGGTGCCGGGGATACCTTAGTTACTGAGAACACCGTGGACGGATCCAACTTGGGAATCATCCACGACACTTGGTTCAGCCCGAACGTCCAGGTAACGAAAAACAAGTTAGTCCATCTGCATCAATACGGCATCCTCTGGCTGAGCGATACGAACGGTTTCGAGGTCGCTACGAATGGCAGCGTGAACGCCATCATCTCGGACAACGAGATCAATCTTACCGCCGAACGAAACGACAGCATCGGTATATGGGTCTCCGGCAAGAATGTTAAAGAGACGCAAATCTCCGGGAACACGATCACGACAAAACTTCAGCCTACTCCCTACATGACCAGTTTTGCGCTAGGCTATGGAAACGGCACCAGGATGGTGGAAAACCGCGCGACTGACCAATTGAACCCTTTCTACGTTCAAACGGGCAGCGAGCCGCTTGCCACCCGAAACAACCGCTTCTTATCCACAAACACGCTTATGCCGGTCCCTCCCACGGCCATCCTCATTCCTATCCCGAGCGCTTTGGTCAACGTGTCGACCCGGGGCGTAGTCGGTCAGGGCGACGATGTAATGATCGGTGGGTTTATTATTACCGGGGCGGCTTCGAAAAAAATCGTTCTGCGCGCGATCGGGCCGTCCTTGGCCAAGGCTGGGGTGCAAGGCGCGTTGAAGGATCCGATTCTCGAGCTGCATGGCGCCGATGGATCGCTCATTGCCTCCAATGACAATTGGAAAAAACACGAGGCCGCCGTCCGAGCCACCGGCGTCGCCCCCACGAACGACCTGGAGTCTGCGCTCGTCGCAACTTTGGACCCAGGCTCCTACACTGCGGTGGTCCGCGGAGCCAAGAAGTCTTCCGGCGTCGCTCTGGTGGAGCTTTACGATTTGAACCCGACGAGTTCACAAATTGCCAATATCTCAACTCGCGGCCGGGTGGACGGAGCTAAAAATCAACTGATCGGAGGATTCATCGTAGGCGCCGAGAGCAATGCCCAGCTGATGGTCCGCGCCTTGGGCCCTTCCCTGTCCTCCGGCGGAGTCGCGGGCGCTCTGGGCAACCCGGCGCTGACGCTTTACGACAGCGAAGGCACGGTAGTTCAGCAGGACGACAACTGGCGCGGTCGTCAGGAAGCGGATATCGCGAACTCCGGGATCGCGCCGTCGAGTGACAAGGAAGCGGCCGTGATCGCGAGCCTCCCGCCGGGGAACTACACCGCTGTGGTGGAGGGTTCGGGCGGAGGATCAGGCGTTGCCTTGGTCGAAATCTACAATCTGGGCGAGTGATCGGCGCGTCGGTCGCCGGGCCTCACGATTTGCTTCGCCGCGGCGCGTGCCTCAGAATGCCGAGGCGCAGCTACGGCTGCTCCTGAAATACGCGGATTCAATCAACGTCGAGCTGACCACTTTGATCGGCGGCGGAGGTGGACTTTCTCTGGGGAGCGCACGCGCCTCGCGGGCCGGCGAGGGCGCCTCCCGTCGCGAACTTTTTCTTGCCCGCTGCGAGAACCAAGAGCGGTCGCAAAGTTCGTTTTGGCGAGGCGCCAAACCAGCACGCGAGGCGCGTGCGTTCCCCAGAAAGACCGTGGCGCCCTCATCACCTTTCCAAGTCCATGACACGCTCCAGTCGCGGACGCGATCGCGAATCGAGGATGTTATCGACTCCTTCCCGAAGACGGGTCTCGCGCGGGCGCAACTCGACTCGCTTGGCTTCACCTTGCATAACCTCTATAACGCGCTGGAAACGCTTCACCCAGATTTCCCTCACCTTCGAGAATCACGTGAAAGATCGGTAGCGCTGGGACCGAGAATTACTCGAAAAGATGTTCCTCACCATTCCCCCGCTCCAGCCGGCGGTGCTGGAAAGCGCGGCCTGTCCTGGCCGACCTTCTTGCCTTTCGGCATCTCTTCCGCCATAGCTACGAATTGATGCTAGATGAAACAAAATTGTCCGCCCTCGCCCTCCGCTGGGAGAGGGAGGGGCGGACGGTAAAAGAAGCCGGGCGCGATTTTGCTCTGCGTCCAGGAGAAATCTCGGCGGCTGGCTAGGCTTCCGACTTTTCATTCGCTCCGTGGCTTCTTCGCATTACCTCATCGTCGGCGCCGGTCTCGCCGGCTCGGTCCTGGCCCGGGAACTGGTCAGCGACTCCGATTGCCAGGTCACCATTGTCGAAGAGCGCCCGCATATCGCGGGGAACTGCCACACCGCGCGCGACCCGAGCAGTGGCGTGATGCTGCACCATTACGGGCCGCATATTTTCAACACCGATCGCCTCGACGTCTGGGAATACGTGCATCGCTTCGCCAGCTTCGGGCCCTTCGTCAACCGGGTGAAGGCGGAGATCAACCGCGGCGTCTTTTCGCTCCCAGTCAATCTGCACACGATCAATCAGTTCTTCGGGAAAACTTTTAACCCGGCCGAAGCGCAGGAGTTTGTGGCCTCGTTAGGCGACCGCAGCATCGGGGAGCCGGCCAATTTCGAGGAGCAGGCCCTCAAGTTTCTCGGCCGCGAACTCTACCAGGCATTTTTTTACGGCTACACCAAGAAACAGTGGGGCTGCGAGCCGCGGGAGCTGCCCGCCTCGATTTTGAAGCGTTTGCCCGTGCGCTTCAATTATGACGATAATTATTACAACACCGCCTACCAGGGAATCCCCCTCGAGGGCTATTCCGAAATGATCCGGCGAATTCTCGAGCATGAGCGGATTTCGGTGCAACTGGAGACCCGTTTCGAGCCGGGGGATCGGTCGAAGTTCGAGCACGTCTTTTACACCGGTCCGCTCGACGCCTTCTTCGGCTTCCAACTCGGGCGCCTCGGCTATCGCACGGTCACATTCGAGCGCATCGATGCGCAGGGCGATTATCAGGGGAATGCGGTGATCAATTATCCGAATCCAGAGATCGCCCACACCCGGGTGCACGAGCACAAACATTTCGCGCCTTGGGAAAAGCACGAGGCCACGGTCGCGTTTCGCGAATTCAGCAAGGAGACGTCGCCGGAGGACGTTCCTTATTATCCGAAGCGGCTGGAACCCGATATGGCGCTCCTGCGCCAGTATGCGGCTCTGGCCGAGCGGGAGTCGGGCGTCTCTTTCCTTGGGCGCCTCGCCACCTACCGTTATTTAAATATGGATCAGGTGATCGGCGAATCGCTCGATTTCGCTCAGGCCTTCCTTGCCGCGCGGAAAAAGCGGGGGCGTCCGCCGATCTTTTCGGTCGCGGTCGTATAAGCCCGGCAAAACCTGGAGGGCGGAGCTCCGCGACGCCACGGGTGGAATGCGGAGCTCGAACGTGCGATGGCGCCGCAACGGCCCAGATTCGCAGGAGCTCATCCCTCCAAGGCGGCCTTGTCACAATTTCGTGCCAGGGTAAAAAGAGGATTGACTCTTTCCGCGAGTCTGAGATTCTCAGCTCGTAAATAACCCGAAAAAATACCCGAAAAAATATGAAAAAATTATCCTCCATTCTCCTCGCGATCACGATTTCGGCATGGGCTTCTCTGGCTCAGGCGCAGACGACCGACAATTTGCAGAACCTTGCGAACAACAACGGCTCGCTCACCATCGGCGACAAAACTTTCAGCGATTTTAGTTTTCTGGCCAATGGTCTAACGAACTTCAATGCCTCGCAAATCCAGGTGACCGTTTCGATCGAAAGCGGGACTTATTTCCTGACCCTCGGGGGCAACATCAGCCTCGTCGCGGGCGGCCTTTCCACCGCTGATTTCCTGCTCAACTACGACGTCTCGGCCAGCAATGGCGTGATCAGCATGATCGACCAATCTTACACCGGCAGCGCCCAGCCGATGGGGGGCGCTTTCCTCTCGATCGACGAGACGGTGCGGAATCGGTCCAATCAAAATTTCGTGGTCGGCAACAGCCATTTGCAGGGGGACGACTTGAGCGATCCCGCCGCGGAAGCGGGCGACAACCTCAATCTGAGCATGCCTTCTTCCAACCTCAGCATCACCACCGGGATTAACCTGGCAGTGGTCAACGGCGGTCAGGTCTCCATCTCCGAGTTGCGTCAGTCGTTCCATCAGACCGCGATTCCCGAGCCCGGCACGACAGCGATGCTCATCCTCGGGGTGGGCGCGGTCGCGCTCCTCTTTCGCAAGAAAGCTCTTCGGGCTTCGTAATTTCTCCAGCCGGGCGCTGCGTTAAGCTGCCCGTTCTTTGGATCGTGAAATCCCGCCTTTTGGCGGGATTTCTTTTTTTCCCGGCTCGTCACTTCGGGGGAAACCGTTGTCTCGCGGATTAGTTGATCGCCGGAGAGGGAGCCGCAGCCGCCGCCATCTGTCGCGGGGCCTGCGCCCGAAATGAGTTTCCTCTGGCCCTCCGCGCAGAGGCGGGTTTTGTCTTCCCGCCCCTCGGGCGCTGACGCATTTCGATGCTCTGCCCGCGCGCAGGTTCCCGTGGGGTCACGATTTAGCGACGAAGACAAAAAGGGCTGGATTATTTTCCGCCGTCTGAGAGTCTGAGCCTAGTTATTTACCTATTAATATGACAAAAATACTCGGCTCTCTCCTTGCTATCTCCGCCTTGGCCCTGGCCTTCCCGGCCCAAGCCCAAACGTCCGACAATTTGCAGAACCTCGTGAACACGAATGGCTCTCTCTCGGTCGGCGACAAAACTTTCAGCGGCTTCACTTTCCTGGCTAACGGCCTAACGAATTTTAATCCCTCGCAAATTCAGGTGACGGTTTCGATTGAAAGCGGAACCTATTTCCTCACCCTCGGAGGGAACCTCAGCCTGGTCGCCGGCGGCTCGTCCACGGCCGATTTCTTGCTCAATTATGACGTCTCCGCGAATGCGGGAACGATCACCATGATCGACCAATCCTACACCGGCAGCGCCCAGCCGATGGGAGGAGCCAACCTTTCGATCGATGAGACAGTCCGCAATCGCGCGAATCAAAATCTGGTCGTCGCCAACAGCCACCTCCAGGAGGACGACCTGAGCGATCCCGCCGCGGAAGCTGGCGATAATCTCGATCTGAGCATGCCTTCTTCCAGCCTCAGCATTACCACTGGAATTAACTTTGCCGTCACTAACGGCGGCCAAGTCTCGGTTTCGGAGCTTCGGCAATCGTTTCACCAGGCCGTGCCGGAACCCGGTACGACGGCGATGCTTCTGCTCGGTGTGGGCGCGGTCGGCGGTTTCCTCCGTAAGAAAGCGCGGCCCGCCTAACGGTTCGGCTTGCCAGCGTTTCCGGGCGAAAAATTCGGCGGTGCGGGAATGTGCGCTGTCTCAGCGGATCGAGTCTATCATCCGGCTGGATGAGGGCGGATCACGTCCGCTCCTGCCAGGGTTGTTGTTGGGGTTCTCGCTGTCGGCGCCTTGCGCTCACTCGGGCGCTTGTCATTATCACGCCCCGCGAGCTGCGCCCGGACCGCAGGCTTTCGACCGGCGAAGCTCTCGCGAGCCAGGCGAAGCGCCCGCCCTACAATTCGGCCATCAACCGACTTTTAGTCTAGAGGGCCTCTGAGCCTTTCGTGTGACGCTAAGCAAAATACCCGCGCCTCCCAGAGGGAGGCGTCTACAGGTTCGGCGCGAGCTCCGTGGCCTCCGCCCGGGGGCTCGGTGACCTCGGAACGCTAGGAGAACAGGAGGTCCGTTCGGCGAAATCTTGTAATCGCGATCTGCCTCGGAAGGCGAGCGATATTTAAACGCTGCGTTAGTGCGGGGTCAGAAACCAATCGCGCCTTCGCTCCGGAAGCCGCAAAACCCCAGCGGGTAGAAAACGGACGAAGCTAATCGACGACTTCCAAGCCCATCTGGCGGGCCGTGCCGGCGATGATCTTGAAGCCGGCCTCGTCGTCGCGCGAGTTCAGATCTTTCGCCTTCGTTTTCACGATCTCCATGACTTGTTTGCGCGTAACTTTGCCGACTTTCGTCTTGTTCGGCTCTTTCGAACCGGCGGCGATGTTGGCCGCTTTCTTGAGCAGAATCGCAGCGGGCGGACTCTTGGTAATGAAGGTGAAGGATTTATCCTTGAAAACGGTGATGACGACCGGAAGGATGTCGCCCGCCTGTTTCTGCGTGGCGGCGTTAAATTCTTTGCAGAATGCCATGATGTTGACGCCCCGAGGTCCGAGAGCGGTGCCCACAGGCGGCGCTGGATTGGCCTGCCCGGCCGGGATCTGCAGTTTGATGTGTGCGACGATTTCTTTAGCCATGGTGAAATAAAGTAAGAATTAAGAAGGATGAATTAAGAATTTAAGAGCGAAGGAGAGACGGCAGGATTTTCTTCATTCTGCCTTCTTCCTTCTTACTTCTCTTAGCCGCGTTCCACCTGCCAGTATTCCAGCTCGACGGGCGTGGCGCGGCCGAAGATGGTGACGGAAACGCGCAGCTTGCCGCGCTCCGGATCGATCTCTTCGACGATACCGCTCTGATTTTGGAACGGCCCATCCGCCACTTTGACCGTCTCGCCGACTTCGAAGCTGACCTTCGGTTTGACCTTTTCCTCACGCTCCCGCATCTGCGCGAGCATGCTGTCGACTTCCGATTGACGCATCGGGATGGGACGATCTTTGGTGCCGGCAAAGCCGATCACCCCAGCCGTTTCCCGAATGAAATACCAGGTCCGGCCGATGAGCTGATTCTCTTCATCGAGCAGATGCATGTTGGCGATGAGGTAGCCGGGGAAAAATTTGCGGGTGGTCTCGCTTTTCTTGCCGCGCTTGATCTCCGAGACGCGCTCCGTGGGCACGAGCACTTCGAAGATCACATCACTCATCTCCTCGGTCTTGACCCGTTTCTCGATGTTGTCGCGCACCTTGTTCTCCTGCCCGGAGAGGACGTGGATGACGTACCATTGATCTTTTGCGGCAGCGACTTGAGCCATGATGCTAGAGGCGGGTGAAAAAGTGAATCACGTTGACGAGGATGAAATCGAAAAGGGCGACATAACCGCCGAGCAACAACATCGCGATGATGACGACGAGAGTGGAATCGGTCAGCTCCTTGTAACGTTTGAGGCCCTTCTCTTTCGGGTCCCAGGGCCAGGAAGCTTTCTGCAGCTCGAGCCGGACTTCGGAGAAGAAATTTTTCGATCTTGTAATCATGCGCGCCTAACGAGGGTTCCAACAGGCCAGGAGGGACTCGAACCCCCAACCGACGGTTTTGGAGACCGCTACTCTACCAATTGAGCTACTGACCTAATTTACTCGTGCTCCTGCTCGTAATCGTGCTCGTATTCGCTCCTGCTCGATGACGATCGCGAGCGGGAGCATGAGCACGAGGTTAAAACATTAGTCCAGAATTTCGCTCACGCGACCTGCCCCGACGGTTTTGCCGCCTTCGCGAATCGCGAACCGAATCGTTTTCTCCATGGCGATCGGCGTGCCGAGCTCCACTTCGACGGAAACGTTGTCGCCCGGCATGACCATCTCGACGCCTTCGGCGAGCTTGACGCTGCCGGTCACGTCGGTCGTGCGGAAGTAAAATTGCGGCCGGTAATTGGTGAAGAACGGAGTGTGCCGGCCGCCTTCTTCCTTGCTCAGAACGTAGACTTCCGCCTTGAACTTGCGGTGCGGCTTGATCGAGCCGGGCTTGGCGATGACCTGCCCGCGCATGACATCGTCTTTCTTCACCCCGCGCAGGAGCACGCCGACGTTGTCACCGGCGCGCGCTTCGTCGAGCAGCTTGCGGAACATTTCGATGTCGGTCGCGGTCGTCTTCGCGGTATCGATGAGGCCGACGATCTCGACTTCCTCCATTTTCTTGAGGATGCCGCGCTCGACTCGACCGGTCGCGACAGTGCCGCGGCCTTCGATGTTGAACACGTCTTCCACCGGCATGAGGAACGGCAGATCGACCGGGCGCTCGGGCACGGGGATGTAATCGTCGACCGCGGCGACCAGCGCCATGATCTGAGCTTCCTGCTCGGCGTCGCCGTTCAGCGCCTTGAGCGCGCTGCCTTTGACGATGGGGATGCTGTCCCCGGGAAATTCGTATTGGGTGAGCAGATCGCGCACTTCCATCTCGACGAGGTCGAGCAGCTCGGGATCGTCCACCATGTCGGTTTTGTTCAGGAAAACGACGACCGAAGGCACGCCGACCTGACGCGCGAGCAGAATGTGCTCACGAGTTTGCGGCATCGGGCCGTCGGCTGCGCTGACCACCAGAATCGCGCCGTCCATCTGGGCAGCGCCGGTGATCATGTTCTTGACGTAATCGGCGTGGCCGGGGCAATCGACGTGCGCGTAGTGGCGCTTTTCGCTCTCGTATTCCACGTGCGCGGTCGAGATCGTGATGCCGCGCTCTTTTTCTTCGGGCGCCGCGTCGATCGAATCGTAGGCGCGAGCCTGGGCCATGCCCTTTTTCGCGAGCACGGTGGTGATCGCAGCGGTGAGAGTGGTCTTGCCGTGATCGACGTGACCGATTGTGCCGACGTTAACGTGCGGCTTATTGCGTTCGAACTTGTCCTTAGCCATCTGGAATTCTCCTTGGGTTACTTAATTCTTACTGCTGTATGTGTGTTTTAATCGGTTCTGAACTCCCCGGGGGAGCCCACAACCGGGCTTGAACCGGTGACCTCGTCCTTACCAAGGACGTGCTCTACCAACTGAGCTATGTGGGCCGCTGTTCATTTCAAGCTCGTCCCCGCAGACGGGACAAACCGGCCGCTCGCCGGGGTTAGAAGCGAAAGTCCCAGAGCCGTCACATTGGAACGGCCGTGGGACTTGCCTCGTTCTCCGATAAAGCGGGAGCAAGCTAACCGCCCGCTCTCCTCTGTCAAAAAAATTTCTTGGCGAAGGAAGTCCTCTTTATTCCTCCATCGGAGCCTCGCACCGGGCAAACCAGCGCAGAACGAAGATGGCCACGATCACGAGCACGATGCCACCGGCGATGGCCAGGTTAATCGGGGTGAAAATGCTGGGAGGCGCTTGCGGCGGAGGCGGGGTCGGCATCGCTTCGGGCGCAGGAGGAGGCGCCGCCGCGGCCGCGATCTTATTTTTGACGAACTGCAGCCGCTGCGCCGTGGCGGGATCGTCCGGCTTCAGGCGCAAAGCGGCTTCCAGATCGGGCTGCGCTTTGGCGTAGTCGCCCGTCGCCACGTAGACATCGGCCCGCCGATTGAAAGCCTGGATGTCGTTTGGATTTTTTTCCAGCGCGGTGCTGTAATCCTGGATCGCTTCGGGGAACTTCCGCTGATGATAATAGGTCAGGCCGCGCCGGTAATAGGCATCGGCATTGTTGGGATTGAGCTCGATCGCTTTGTTCAGATCGGTCATGGCGGGGTCGTATTGGTTCTGCGCCAGCTCCGTCTTCCCACGCTCGAAATAACCGGCATCGACTTCCGGTCCCAGTTCGATCGCCTTGCTGAAATCAGCCATCGCTTCAGGCAATTTATTGGCGATGCGATACACGCGGCCCCGATCGAGAAAGAAGCGCGGATCTTTCACGTTCTCGTTGATCGCGGCGGTGTACTCGACCAGCGCCTCATCGTATTTTCCCGCTTGCGCGAGTTGGTTGCCTTTGTTGCCATGCTCGGCCGCAGCCTTCGTGACCGCCTGGAGCGGGCTGCTCCAGCCGAGCAGAAGAACGAGAATGGCGGCACCGATTTGGCAGGGTTTTTTCAGTAGGTAATTCATAAGGGCTTCGGTAGAACTACGTTTTTGCACGGTGAAGCGATTGTAGACGAGCAAATTTTACCGGCTGAATCTCCCGCTCATGCGACCTGCGCCCGCCGTTTCGACCCGTTCCTCCGAAGGTTATGCCGCCGTCCTCGCGACCATCGTGATCTGGTCGACGCCGTCGCTTTTTCAATTTTATCTCAACCGTTATTACGATCCCTTCGCGCAGAATTTCTATCGCTACTCGATCGGTTGCCTGGCCATCCTGCCCTTCGCCATTTATCGCTTCCGCCAAAGCGGCCCGCGCCTCGATCTGAGCTTGCTCGGGCTCTGCCTCGTGCCCGCCTTGCCTAACGTCGTCCACCAGGTCACCCAGACCCTTTCGCTCTATTATATGGGACCGGGCGTCTACGCTATTTTCACCCGCTCCAGCGTGATCATGACCGCCCTCCTCGCCCTCGTCTTTTTCCCGGAGGAACGCTGGATCGTGCGGCAATGGCCGTTCCAAGTCGGCACCCTGCTCGGGTTGATCGGCGCGGTTGGGGTGATTTGGTTTCAACCCGGTTTCCACGGGGGCCACATTCCGTTAGGCGGGCTCGCCATCGCTTTTCTGGCCACCTTTTGCTGGGCTCTCTACGGCGTCTTGGTGAAGCGCCCCGCCGCCCAGCTCGGCAGCATTCGCAGCTTTGCGGTGATCAGTTTCCTCACCTCCGCCATGCTCTGCCCGCTCACCCTCCTCTTCGGGGAAATTGGCACGCCGCTCCACGTCGCCGCGCACGTTAACGGGATCGTCGTTTTCTCCGCCGTCACCTGCATCAGCCTCGCCCACGTTCTTTATTATGTGGCCATTCGCGAGATCGGGGTCGCCCTCTCGCAAACGCTGCAACTGCTCAGTCCGCTCGGCGCGCTCGCGCTCTCTGCCTGGATTTTTCACGAGCGCCTTTCCCCCGCGCAAATGTGGAGCGCGGCCCTTCTGCTTTTGGGCGCGTTCCTGGCCACCCGGGTGAAGCCGCAGGTCGCCCTCGCCACCGCGGAAAATATCTAGCGCGTGGCGTCGTTAGGCGCCGCCGCTCCGGGGAGCGCACGCGCCCTCGCGTGCTGTTTTCGGCGCCTCGCCGAAAACTCCCAGCGCGTCGCGCCTCCCTCAGGATGAAAGTCCGTGATGGCGAGGCGCCATCACCAGCACGCGAGGCGCGTGCGCTCCCCGGAGGTTACATCCGCCCCTTCAGATCCTGGGCCTTCCGCACCAGCTCGAGAAATCCCGCGCGATAACCGTTGGCATCGGCGCCCTTCCCTTCCCTCGCCCATTCCGCGACCGCGCCTAACGAGCCCTCTCCCCTGAACTCGGAGTCGCGCAGAATCATCCCAAACTCCGCCACCGCCGCGGCAAATTTCAGGTCGGACGCCGCGCTCGCGAAATCCGCGCCGCCATCCACAAAGGGCCGCTCGAGCAACTTGCTGGTCGATCCCGTTGGCTCCTGGTAGCGCAGCTTCACCGTGAGCAGCTCGGGCGAGCCTAACGACCCCGCCACCGCCTGATACTTCAGCGGATCGACCGCGGGCACGCTCGCCGCCGGATTCGGTCCCGCGCCTGCCGGCACCACTTCGTAGAGCGCGGTCACGGTATGCCCGGCGCCGATCTCGCCCGCGTCGATCTGGTCCTGGTTGAAATCCTCCTTCTGCAAAAGCCGTTTCTCGTAGCCGATCAACCGGTAGGAAGCGACCCGCTGCGGGTTGAACTCGACCTGGATCTTCACGTCCTTGGCGATGGTCACGAGCGTGCCGTTAATTTGCCTAACGAGCACCTTTTTCGCTTCCGCGAGCGAATCGAGATAGGCGTAGTTGCCGTTCCCCTGGTCGGCCAACTGCTGCATCATGGAATCGTTGAGGTTGTCGTCCCCCACCCCGAGCACGCTGAGGAAGATCCCGCCCCTCGCTTTTTCCTGGATCAACCTGACCAGGTCGCCTTCGCTCGTCGTCCCGACATTGAAATCGCCGTCGGTCGCGAGAACGACCCGATTGACCCCGCCTTCGATGAAATGGGCGGCCGCGGTTTGGTATGCCAGCTCGATTCCCTGCGCGCCGTCGGTCGAGCCGTCCGTCCGCAAATTCTCGAGGGCGGCGAGGATTTTCTCCTTCAGCGCGCCGCTCGTGGAAGGGAGGGCGAGACCGGAGGCGCCGCTGTAGACGACGATGGCGACGCGGTCGTTTTCGCCCAGCTGGTCGACGAGCAGCCGCAGCGCCTGTTTGACCAGCGGAAGCCGCTGGGCCGGCTCCATCGAGCCGGAGACATCGAGGAGAAAGACCAGATTGCTGGCCGGCCGCTGGTCGTTAGGCACTTCCCGGCCGCGCAAACCGATACGGACGAGCCGGTGGGCCGGCGCCCACGGGCAGGAGGCGGCATCGAGCTGGACCGAGAACGGCGCCTCGTCGTTAGGCAGCGGGTAATCGTAGCTGAAGTAGTTGATCATCTCCTCGATGCGGACGGCATCCTTGGGCGGGAGCGCGCCCTGTTCGAGAAAGCGCCGGACGTTGGCATACGAGGCCGTGTCCACGTCGATCGAGAAAGTCGAGAGTGGGTTGCTCGCGGCGGCCAGGAACGAGTTATCCTTAAGATACCGATAGGAAGCGGTGTTGAAATCCTGCGCCGGCGCCGCTGCAACCGCGGCCGCTTCGGGCAACGCGCTCTCCATTTCGGCCGTCGGGATGTAACTGCCCGTCACGATGACCCGCTCGGCCTCGGCAATGGCCAGCTTGCCACTCACCGCCCCCCCTTCCGAGCGCTTCCACGTCCCCACCGCGACCGCGCCGAGGATCGCGAAAAGGGCCAGCGCCGCCGCCAGCGCGAGCCGGCGCGAGATGCTCCAGGGCGCGTCTTCCCGGTGCAGCGGGATGATGTTCTCGTGCCGCCGCGGCTGCTCCGCCCGCTCGGCGTCGTACTCCGCGCGCAGATTCCCGCCGAGCGCCCGCAGTTCCCGCACGAACTCCTGCGCTTCCCGCGACGAGGCGACCGCCGTTTTCATTTCCGCTTGCTCGGCGCCCTCGAGTGGCGGGGCGGGAGCGTGGCCACGATGCGGAGGAGGAAGCCGCGCGCTTCCGCCTGCTCGAGGCGTGCGTGCGGGGCGGGCTCGACGCTCGGTTCGCGCTGGAGAATTTCGTCGTCCAGATAGGTCAGGCGCTTTTCCTTCCGGCAAATGTTGAAAGCGCGATTGCGGCAAACGGTGAAGAGCCACTTGGCCGGCGCGGCGTCGGTCTGCCAGCGCCGCGCCCGCTGCCATTGCACAAAAGTCTCCTGCACCACATCGCGGGCCCGCTCGCGATCGCCCAGGATGCGTGTGGCGTAATGGAGGAGGGGCAACTCGAAACGCTCGAGGAGGGTCGTTAGGTCATCGGCTGGGATTGGTTCGGCCACGTGCATCGATACTTCACCAGTTCCAACCCGCCAGCCGCCGCTTTATTAGGAGTTAATTAATTGGGCAGCCCGATCGATCTGCATGTGCGCCGCCTTCCGCCAGGACTTGGACGGGATAGAGCCCGTCCCTCCAGCCCCGAAAACCTTAGCGTCCCGTAGGGCCGGGCCAGGCTTGCGCCGGAGCGGTCAGGAACGTTTGGCGACTCGCGACCAGACGAGGAAGAGGACGCCCAGCGCGGCCAGGATGGCGGTGGCGATGAGCCAGCCGCCATTCTCCGGGATGTGCAGATAGGTGGTGTCTTTGCGGACGCCTTGCGCCCAACCGAGTAGCAGGCAGAGCGTCGCTAAGGAGAAGAAGATGACGCTGAAAGCGAGTGGCGAGTCGCCGCGCGCTTCGCGGCTCTTGGGATCGGAAGGTGTCATGCCAGAGATTCGGAAGCGGCCCGTGCTTCAGCCGTCTCCGTCGGCCAGGTGACGCCGAATGCTAACGACGCTGGGCCTCTTCGTAAGTCTTCGTTCTCCGGGAGAAAACGACAAAGCAAAGCCCGCCCAGAAGCAACAGCACCGAGAGCGTCTGCCCGCGCGTGAACGGGCCGGTCAGCGGCGCATCCGGCTCGCGAAAATTTTCCACGATCACCCTCACCAACGCGTAAAGGAGCAAGAAGAGACCGGCCAGCATCCCGCGCGGTTGCCGGGTGCGGAGGCGGAGGAACCAGAGGCAGCCGAAAAGAAAAACGCCTTCCAGGAGGGCCTCGTAGAGCTGCGAGGGATGCCTCGGGGTTAAGGTTTGGTGCAGGATGTGGCGCAGGCCCGCGTCCCCCCAGCGCGCCTGCTCGATCAAGGTCGAAAGATCATCGAGCGCGGGGCGGACGGTTTGCGCGGCAGCCATCGTGCGCGCGCCGACCGCCGGCAGATCGAGCGCTTCTTTGGGAAACTGCATGGCCCAGGGGACGCTCGCGGCCCGGCCATAGAGTTCGCCATTGATGAAGTTGGCGCAGCGGCCGAGGAAGAGCCCGACCGGCGCGACCACGGCGATGTTATCCGCCAGGCTCAGCCAGGGGATGCGCTGCGAGCGCGCGTAGAGAAAGGTGGCCAGGGTGAGCCCGATCATTCCGCCATGGCTGGACATGCCCCCGTCCCAAATCCGAAGGATGAAAAGGGGATCGGCCCAC
Source organism: Chthoniobacterales bacterium (assembly GCA_965217815.1). GTDB lineage: Bacteria > Verrucomicrobiota > Verrucomicrobiia > Chthoniobacterales > UBA10450 > Palsa-1392. Next base: position 533,632 of record CBDCJI010000002.1, on the reverse strand, counting down.
GATTGCGCCGGCCGATAAAAAAGCGCATAACCGAGCCGCCCGCCGGCGACCACGCCTAACGACGCCAGCAAAATAAAATCGCCAACCTTGGCCGGGGAAAGCGCACAGTAGCGGCGCTGGGCCAGCCAGCGCAAAAGCAGAAAGCCGCAAAAAAACGCGAGGAGATAGGAAAACCCATACCAACGGATCCCCAGGCTCGGCCCGAACTTGACCATAAACGGGCTGAAATTATCGAGATAATAAGCGAGCAAGCGGCCAACTTAAGACGGAGAGGAATGGATGGGGAAGAGAAACTTCGGAGCGAGGAATGAAGGCGTGAAGGTTGCCTTGGCCATCTGCCTCTCCCTTCTCCCCGCCACCGGGGCGGGCGCAGCGAAGCTGGAGCCAGCCGCCGTCCGCCGGGCCGCAGAATATTCCGCAAAACATCGAGGCACTTCTTTTCTCGTGCTGCAAAAAGGCCAAACCCTTGGCGAGCACGCGGCCGATCGGGCGCAGCGAATTTTTAGCGGAACCAAAGCCTTCTGGAATTTGGCCGCCCTCGCCGCGGCAGAAGATCGGCTCCTCGATCTGGACGAAAAGGTCGCGCAGACCATTCCCTCGTGGAAAAAAGACCCGCGCAAAGCGCAGGTGACCATCCGCCAGCTGCTCGATTTTTCCGCCGGCCTCGCGCCCGGTTTCGCTTTGCAGGTGAACGATTACGGCGACCGCGACCAGGCGGCCTTGCGGCTGCCGCTGGTCGCCGCGCCGGGCCGCGCTTTTATCTACGGCCCCGCCGCGCTCCAGGTTTTTCATCGGGTTCTGAAGAAAAAACTGCGGAACAAAACGCCCACGGAGTACCTGGAGCGCCGCGTCCTGCGACACCTCGGGCTGGGCCCGCAACGTTATCTCGAAGATCGCGCCGGCAATCCCCTGCTCGCCGCCGGCTTCGTCCTCAGTGCGCGGCAATGGGCGCGCCTCGGTCAGCTCGTGCTCGCGGGCGGAAAAGCGGTCGTGCGCCCGGAGACGCTGGCCCAATCCTGGCGCGGCTCCCCGGCGAACCGCGCCTTCTCGTTAGGCTGGTGGAATAATCGCGCGGCCCCCGGCGGGCGGGAGTTTGATTTCGAGGCGGAGTTGAAGCCGAAATGGTCGCGGCAGAGCTGGGAGAAGGCCTGTCTCTGCCGGGCCGCCCCGAGCGACCTGGTCGCTTGCATCGGCTCGGATTACCAGCGCCTCTACGTCATTCCTTCGCTCGATCTGGTGGTCGTTAGGCAAGCGAAGGGCGGGCCTTTTTCCGACGCGCGCTTCCTGCGTCTGCTCCTCGGGAAGTGAAGGCGACCGGCCGCTCAGGGAGCGAGCGCGTAGGTTTCCACCAGGGCGATGCCGGTAGCGCCCTGCGCGCCGCGTACGATGGCGGTGTAGTTCGCGCCGCCGGCGAGGCCGGGTAGGGTGGCGACGATGGCGGCTTCACGATTGTTCGGTGGCGGGATACCGGTGGCGATGATGGCGGCTTTCTGGGTGTCACGCCAATTATCGTTGGCGGCGATAAGGACGCCGTTGGCGTCGTACAATTCCAAGGTCGGATCTGCGAGCGCGGCTTTCACGCCGGCTTTGGCGAGCGACGGCCCGAGCGCGCGAATGATGACTTTTTGGGGCTGGCTCCCGACGACGATGAGGCCGCCGATCAAGACCTGGTCGCCCGCCTCCACCGGGCCACGGGTGGAGAGGTTGGCCAACTTCGACGCGGCGGTGGTATCGAGATCATAGATCTCGACCAGCCCGATGCCGGTGCCCTTATTCACTCCGCTCACCACGGCGGTGTAACCGGTCCCGTTGGCGCCGGCCGGCAGGGTCGCGACGATGGCTGATTCCAAAGGATCGGAGGGCGCGATCCCGGTGGCGATGATTTCCGCTTTTTGGGAACTCTTCCAGTTGTCGTTCGAGGCCATCAGTTTACCGCTCGGCCCGTAAAGGCTGAGGGTGGGATTAACCAGCTTGCCCGGCACATTGAGCGACGGCCCGATCGCGCGCACGATGACTTTTTTCGCCTGAGTGCCGGTGACGATGAAGCCGCCAATCGCGACATTGTTGCCGCGCCCGATGGTCAAGCGCGTGGAGATGTTGGCGAAGACCGTCGCGGGCGTCGGCGTGGGAGTGGGAGTGGGTCTCGGCGTCGCGGTCGGAGTCGGGGTCGGCGTCGGCGTCGGCGTAGGCACCGGGGTCGGGAGCGGCAGCGGGGTCGGGGTCGGCGTCGGCGGCGGCGTCGGCGTTGAGATCGGGCTGGGGGACGGAGCGACTGTGGGCGTGGGAGTCGGGAATGGAGTCAGTCGAGACGCCACCCGGAAACTGCCGATGCGGGTGCGCCAGTTATAGGAGCTGGTGGTGGAGTAATATTCGCTGGTGTACCAAAACGTAGTGTCGTCGACCGGGTCCACCGTCAGCGCGCTGTAGTCGCCCCAGCGATTGCCACTGCCGGTCTGGCTGCCGGTACCCTCGAACAGATGGGCCTCCCCTTGAGCGAGCAGATTGAGCGGATCGTTCGCGAGCCTTCCCGCGTAGCGGATCTGGGGATTGATCGACGCGCTGGAAGCGCTGAAGCCGACGGCGAGGTTTCCCTCGCCATCCATCGCGGCGCTGCCCATCCAGCGCCAGGTGCTGTCGGGTTGATAGGTGCTTTCCTGGTAGACCGTGACCAGGCCCGCGCTCACCCCGCGCAGCTCAAACCACCGGATGCCAGCGACGCCCCCGGAGCTGACGCTGAAGTTCCCGACAAGCGACTCGTGGTCGCCAAAATTCCGATAAGCCAACCGGAACATCAGCCGATCGCCGATGCCGTCGAGTTGGTCGGCCGCGCTGCCTCCGGCTTGGGGAATGCAGGCGGTGTCGCTGGGACACAGGGAAGTGAACCCCGCCGCGAGTGGCGTGGCGAAGGTGGTGAAAGTCGAATTCCCGGGAACGGCGAAGTCGACGTGGAAATGATAGACCGCATAGAAGTTGCCGCTGGGGTAGCCAAGGAAGGTGTTGGGGGCTCCCGACGGCGGCAAGGTTGAGCCGTCGAGATCGGCCGGGAGGAAAGGCGGACTCGACGCGCCGAGCGGCCCGACTGGGCTGATGAGAGTCGCGGCCGAACCGGCCAGCATCGCGGTGCGATCGAAGGCGAAAGGCTGCGGCCCGAGGTAGGCCGTGCCGTCGGCCGAAAACACATTCATGCTCAGGTAATAGGCATCAGGCCAGACGGCGAGGTGCGGGTAATCGTAAAACTGCGAGCCGAGATGGAACCCGTAACGATAATAGGCGCCGGCGGCGTCGCCCGAGGTGGAGACGGCCACGCATTCATCCGTGATCGGGGCGCTGCCGCTGGCGGAAGCGAATTGCGAGATCACCCAGCGATCGGCCAATTGATCGTAGAGCACCACCGGGTCTCCCGCGCCGCCCGTTTGGCAAGCTCCCCCGAAGCCGTTCCAAAGCGAAGCAATGCTGCTCGGGCCCAACTGCGACGCGCCCGTGCTCTTGTCGAAGACCTGGTACGCTGCGTTCACCATCTGGACGTATTGCGTGCGGCCGACCGCGCCGTTCGTGTCGGGTGGGGCGCAGTTGCAACCCACTCCGGGAAAAGCAATCCCGTCGAAGCTGTTAATTGGCGCGGGAATGCTCGGCGCGAGCAGGCGCAGGAGCGAGCCGGGGGCGAGCACCGAGTCTGGAGAATCGAGATGGCGATTGGGAATCTTGGGATTCTCCGCAGCCTCCCGCTGCGGTTGCTGGGTGGGAAGATCGAGGCCGGACAGCTCGCGCAGCGAACGGGAGACGTCGTGATGATAGGAGGGCAGGACTTTGACAGAGCGCGCCCCAAGCGCCAAGCCGGGCGCGAGACCGAGGAGCATCCAGGCGCAGCCGCGGCCCAGGAAGCGCCCGTGCCGGAATGAGATTGGTCTTGGTTCCATCCGAGAAGAGCAGTCGTCGCTCGCAGGCCCGCCGAGAGGGCGAGCGCCACCGGTTTTGCAAGCAGAAGCCGTTCCGTCTGCCGGGGGCAACCGGCTTCGTCAGGAAACCTGCTTCGGGGAGACCCAATAAACCACGAGGCCCAAAGCCGCCGTCGCCAAACCCCAGAGCGACGCCTCGCGGGTGGAAGGAGCGGCGAGCAAGTGCCAGAGCATCCAGCCGCTGATCGCGAGAAAAATCAGCGGCGTCACTGGGTAACCGAGGGTGCGGTACGGCCTCGGCAGCTCGGGCCGGCGCCAGCGCAGGACGAAAACGCCGAGGACAGTGAGCGCGGAAAAAAGTGTGAGACTGAACTGCACGTAGTTGACCACTTTTTGAAAACTGGTCACGAGGATGAGGAGATGGGCGACGGCAAATTGGAGGAGCGTCGCGCGCACCGGCACGCCGCGCGCGTTGCGGACGGCCAGCCAGGAAAGCGCGCGTAAATCCTCGCCCATCGCGACGGTCACACGCGGGCCGATCCACATCATGGCGCTGACCGTGGAAACCAATCCCAGCGCGATGAAAGAGGCCATCAACTTCCCCCCGACGCTCCCGAAAATGTGCACTCCGGCGATCAGGCCGACCTCTTGTTTCCCGATCATCTCCGCCGCCGGCGTGGTGCGCAGAAAGACCGCGTTGATCCCCAGGTAAAGGGCCATGACGAGGAGCGTGCCCAAGCCTAACGAGAGCGGAATGGTCCGCCCGGGCTGGCGCACTTCGCCCACGATGTAGGTGGAAGCGTTCCAGCCCGAGTAGGCGTACATGACCCAGAAAAGACTGAGCGCGAACGGCGTGCTCACGAGCAAGGCACCATCGCCCGCCGCCGGCTGGAAGACCGCGGGCTGGCTCCGCGGCACATAAAATCCCGCCGCGATAATGAGCAGAATGAGCGCGATCTTCAGGAGGGTGGAGGCATTCTGGAAATTTCCGCCCCAGCGCAGATCGCGCAGCAGCACCAGGGTGGTCAGCCAGAGGACCGCGAGCGAGAGGAAGAGCGGGTTCAATCCGGGAATCACTCCGGCGAGATAAGTGCCGAAGGGAATGGCCGCGATCGCCACCGGCGCGGCAAAACCGACCGTGGCGGAAATCCAGCCGGCGACGAACCCGACGGCCGGGTGATAAATTTCCCGCAGAAAATGATACTCGCCGCCGGAGCGCGGAAGGGCCGCGGCCAGCTCGGCGTAGGAGAGCGCGCCGCAAAGCGCGCAGATGCCGCCGACCGTCCAGAGCGCCATGATGGCGAATCCGCTGGGCAGGTCGCCTACCTGAAATCCGAGACTGGTGAAGATGCCGGTCCCGACCATGTTCGCGACCACGATGCAGGTGGCGGTGAGCGCCGAGACGGTTCTCGCCGGAGAGGGAGCGGGGCCGCGATTCACCCGCGACGATCTCATGGTTCGCCGGCCCGATCCAAAGCCAACCGACAAAAAGGCGCGCGGCCTGCGCTCGGACCGCTCCGACGCGCGTCACGCACTTATATGGAGCGCGGTGGAGGGACGACCTCCGTGTCGTCCGTGAGGTTGGGGCCTCGCGTCTGCCACCCAGCCACGGACGGGACGGCGCCCGTCCCTCCACCGGCGCAAAGTCCACGGCCCCTCTAATCTGCTCGCGCGTGGGCAGCGGCGGGGTCCCGGTCGACGGCCCAAATGCACGATCCGAGGAGCAGCGCGGCCAGGAGCACGCTGAGAGAATAGAGCGGCCAGAAGGCAGTCGGCGTTGTCTGGAGCACAAAAAAATCGTCCCAGGCGACGACCAGGGAGAAGAGCGCGGTCAAGACAAGGGCCGGCGCGACCGCCGGGAAGAGGACGGAATAAAAGCTGCGCCAACTTCCGCAGCCATCGAGGGCCGCTGCCTCCTCAGCCGCCGGCGGGACGCGGTCGAAAGCGCGCCTGAGCTGCCAGGAGCAGACCGGCGCCGCGGTCACGAGGTAAACCGCGCCGATCCAAAGAAACGCCCCGAGCAAACCCGCGGTGAAAAGGAAATAAAGGAGCGGCGCGAGGAGAACAACGGCCGGAGCAATCTGCGGCAACGGGGACCGGCCGACCGCGTCACTCCGCGCTCGGGTGCCCCAGCGGGAAAGGGCAAAGCCGACGAGCGAACTGAAGGCCAGGCCCGCGCTGGCGACGGCCAGCGCGACCCAAGCCGCGGCGCCGGCGCGCTCGCCGAAAGAAGCATTCGTTAGGCGCGAGGGCAGCGCGAGGGCGAGGTCCAGGCCGAAGACGGCGCTGCCGGCGCGAACGATGGGTTGGAGCGCGAAGAGATTGAAAACGAGCAGCGCGAGATAACTCAGCGCCATCCGCAGAAGGCGCGAGCTCAAGCGACCACCTCTTTCACCACCACCCGCATCCCATCGGTGGCGATCACGGTCACGGGCGTTTCCGGGCCGATGAATTCGCCTTCCGTGACCACGTCCACGACGCGGCCGTCAAATTGCGCTTTGCCGCTCGGACGCAGGATGGTGAGGGAACGTCCGCGCATGCCGGGCGCGATCGGCGCGGCGGGAACGAAAGCGCGGGCCGGTTCGCCTAACGACGGGCCGGGCGGGTTGACCGTGGAAAGAATGAAACGCCGGTAAAGGCTCGTCCGGGGGAGAAAGCGGGCCAGGATCGCGATCAGGATCGCCGCCGCCAGCAAGGTGATAAAAAGGTTCATGACTGGAACTCTCAACATGGGCCCGCTCGGGAAAAATCCCTGGCCGGGGTAACGATCGATCATCGCCCAAAGGAGCGAGCCGAGCATGAGCAAAACGCCGACGACGCCAAAAAGAATGGTCGAATGCCCGAAAAAGAAAACTTCCACGAGCACGAGAACGAAGCCGACGACGAAGAGCGCGACCACTTCCCAGCCGGCCAGGCCGGCAAAATAATGGCCGAGAAAAAAGAGCGCGAAACAGAGCGCCGAGAGAATTCCGGCGAGGCCAAACCCGGGAATTTTGAATTCGAGATAGGCGCCGAGAATTCCGCCTAACAATAAGAGGGGCGCCAGGGTGGTGAGCCAAAAGGCGAGCTGCTCAAAGCCGCTCGGATTGAAGTGCACGACCCGCCCTTTCAAGCCGGCTTTTTGCAGGAGATCGGGGAGCGTCTCGGCGACGCCGTCGGCCAGGACCGGGCGGCCGTTAATTTTCTCGCTCGCTTCCTGGGCGTTAAGGGTGAGGAGCGAGCCTTTCGGATGGATGATTTTGTTGCCGATTTTTACTTCCTTCTCCTTGTTCATGAAGGCTTCGCCCAGGTCGGGATTGTGGCCGTTGCGGAGCGCGCTCCCCCGAATGAGGGCGGACCAATAAGAGATGGTTTTCTCCTTGGCGGTGGGCGGGAGATCTTCGCCGCTGGAAAGAATCGGCGCGGCCGCTCCGATCGCGCTCACTGGCGCCATGTAAATATGTTTGGTGGCGAGGGCGATGACGGCGCCGGCGGAGCCCGCATTGCTGTTGACGTAGGTGTAGGTGGGGATGGTGGCGTGATTGAGGATGCCGGTAATTTCCTCGGCCGGCCCGAGCCCGCCGCCGTAGGTGTCCATCTCGAAGACGATGGCGGCGGCCCCGCCGCTCTCCGCCGCTTTCTCCGCGCGGCGCAGGAAGAGGGCGAGCGACGAAGAAATTGCTCCCTGCAAGGGCACAACCACGACGTCGCCCCGGCCGATTTCGTCGCCGGCGGCGGCGGTGCCTAACGAAAAGAGAGCGGCCAGGAGAAAAGTAAAAAGGCGGAGCATGACAAGATCGTTTGGAGGCGGAAAGCCGGTGCGTTAATCTGCCACCGCTGCGGTATCGTCACGAGCAAAAAGCGCGCGCATGGCCACCATTCCCAATCACACGATCGAGCAAATCGCCACGGCCAACGACATCGTGGAAGTGATCGGCTCCTATTTTCCCCTGAAGCGGGCCGGCTCGACCTGGAAGGCGCTCTGCCCCTTCCACCAGGAAAAATCGCCCTCCTTCACGGTCAATCCGCAGCGGCAGATTTTTAAATGCTTCGGGTGCGGCGTGGGCGGGAGCGTTTTCCGCTTCGTGATGGATTACGAGCACCTCGATTTCCCGGCGGCGGTGAAGAAGCTGGCGGCGCGCGCGGGAATTCCGGTGGTCGAGGAAACGGGCGGAAGCACGGGCGAAGATCGCCAGCACGAGGCGCGGCGGAGACTGCTCAAGTTGCACGCCGAAGCCGCGGAATGGTTTCACCATAACCTGCTCAAGAATGAAATCGGCGCGCCCGCTCGGGCCTATCTGAAAAACCGCGGCATCACCAGCGCCGTGGCCAAATCGTGGCAGCTCGGTTTTGCCCCCGAAAGCTGGGACGCCTGCCTCGATTGGGCGCTCGACCGTGGCTACCAGCGCGGCACGCTCCTGCAAAGCGGCCTGGTCAAATTGCGCGATGAAGATCGCCCCGAAAGCGAAGTCTATGATCGCTTCCGCGGCCGGCTCATGTTCCCGATCTGCAACGACGTCGGCGAGGTGATCGCCTTCAGCGGGCGAATTTTGCAAAGTGAGGTGGAGAGCGCGAAATACCTAAACTCGCCGGAGACGCCGCTTTTTCGCAAAGGCAAAATTCTCTTCGGCCTGCACAAGACGAAACGCGGGCTGATCGAGGCCGGGAGCGCGATCGTCTGCGAAGGCCAGCTCGATTTGATCACGTTGTTCGAGGCCGGCCTAACGAACGTGGTAGCGCCTCAGGGCACGGCTTTCACGGAAGGGCAGGCGCGAATTTTGCGCCGTTACGTGGATGAAGTGGTGCTTTGTTTCGATGCCGATGCCGCCGGGGAAAAAGCGGCCGAACGCTCGCTCGAGCCGCTCCTGCAACACGATCTGGTGGTGCGGGTCGCGGCCATGCCGCCGGGCGAGGATCCCGATTCGTTAGTCCGGAAAGAGGGCGCGGAGGCGTTCCGCGCGCGGGTCACGGCGGCGCCGGAGTTTTTCGATTTCTGGATCGATCGCGCGGCCAGCGCGGCCAATCTGAACAACCTCGGCGCCAAGATGCAACTGGCCCGCGAGCTGGCCGAGACGGTCGGCCGGGTGCACGACCCTTTGATGCGCAACGAAGTGATCAGCAAGGTGACGGCGCGGCTCGGTGTCGCGCCGGCCGACTTCGCCAATCTGCTCCCGAGAGCCGCCCGCGGGCCGGCCCCGGAGGACAACGCCCGGCCGGTCGCGGTCGCCCCGCGCCATGAGATCGCGCTGCTTTGCCTGCTCGCCCTGCGCGACCGGGAGGCGCGGGAATTTTTCCTGGAGCAGGATTGGCCCGAGGTGCTGGAGGAAACGCCCGGAACCGAGCTGCTCGAAAAGATTCTGCGGAGCGATCTGCGGCCAGACGAGGCGGCCTCGCTCAATCTTTTCCTGGCCTCGCTCCCGCCCGCGGAAGAATCGCTCGTCTCCGGCTGGCTCCTGCAAAAGATGCCGCCGCACGCCGCAGCGGTGGCCCGGGAGTGGTGGCAGGGTTTGCGCCAGCCGACGCTGCGGCGTCGTCTCCAGACGGCGGAAAGCCGTTTGAAACTTCCGCAACTGACGGCCGGCGAAGTGGTCGCGTTGCAGAAACAAGTGGTTGACCTGCGGGAACAGCTCGACGAATTTTCTCGCCTTCCGTCGTCGCTGCCAATCACTCTTGATCGTCGTGGCGGGCCGTGACGAGGCCGTTCACCATTGGTTTACGACTTTATACAATTCGTTTTGGTTACAAAATCGAAAGCACGCGGCCGACCCAAAAAAGCTCCTCGAAGCCCCGCTGCCGCCGCGCCCAGGAAAAGGGGGCGGCCCCCGGGGAGCCGCAATAAAACCAGGAAGGCCAAGCCGGTCGAAAAGCCCAAGCGTCCCCGCGGGCGACCCCGGAAAGATCCCGCCCTTAAAACACCGATGGCCAAACGCCCCCGCGGCCGGCCTCCGGGCAAACGGCCGCGCGGTCGCCCGCCCGGCAGCAAATCTGCTACCGAAGCTCCCGTGGAAATCTCAGGAGAAAATGGCGCCTCACCCGCCGTGGAGGGAAGTCAGACGCAGGCTCGCATCCGCGAGCTGATCAAGCTGGCCAAGGAGCAGGGTTATCTCACTTTTGAAGATCTGAACGAGTCGCTCCCGCCGGAGCTGACCGATCCCGAGGAGCTGGATCATATTTTGATGCAGCTGCGCAAGCTCGAGATCGACATCATCGAAGCGTCCGAGGTCGACCGTTACAAAGACGGCAAAAAGGACAACGAGGAAGAAGAGGAAAAGCCCGAGCCGAAGCTCGACATCCTCGACGACCCGGTGCGGATGTATCTCAAGCAGATGGGCCAGGTGCCGCTCCTGACCCGCGAGCAGGAGGTGGAAATCTCCAAGCGCATCGAGGAAGCCGAAGGCATGGTGCAACGGCGGATCAATCGCTTCGGCTTCGTCGCCCGCGCTCATCTCGATCTCGCCGCGAAACTGGTCGAAGGCGGCGAGCGCTTCGACCGCGTCATCCTCGACAAGAAAATCGAGAGCCGGGAGGGCTACATGAAATTGCTCCCGCGCCTCTGCAAAAAGGTCGAGAAAATGAGCCTCGAGCTGAGCGGGCAATACGCCAGCCTAACGAATCGGGAACAGCGCGACGCGCAGCAGTTAAAGCAGTTCGAAAAGGCGGTGGCCCGCCTGCAGGATCTCTATCCGGACTTTTATTTCAAACAGCGAGTCACGGAAGAATTTGTCCATCTGGCCGATCATCATCACATCCTCCTCCGCGGCCTGCAGGAGGAAGCGAAGGAGCCCTCTCCGCGCCCTCGCTCCGCTTTGCAGAAGAAGATGCGCGAGCTGGAAAACCTCCTTTGGCTTTCGACCGAAGATTTCGAACAACATTACCAGGAGCTGCGCGGCTTTCTGCGCCAGGCCCTCCGGGCCAAGACGGAAATGGTCGAAGCCAACCTGCGCCTCGTTATTTCCATCGCGAAAAAATACACCAACCGCGGCCTCTCCTTCCTCGACCTCATCCAGGAGGGCAACATGGGCCTGATGAAGGCCGTCGAGAAATTCGAATACCGCCGCGGCTACAAATTTTCCACCTACGCGACCTGGTGGATCCGGCAGGCCATCACTCGCTCGATCGCCGATCAAGCGCGCACCATTCGCATCCCGGTGCACATGATTGAGACGATCAACAAGTTGATGCGGGTGCAAAAACAACTGCTCCAGGAGTTCGGCCGCGAGCCCACCCCAGACGAAGTGGCCGAGGAAATTTTGCTTCCGGTCGACCGGGTGCGCGCCGTCCTGAAAATGGCCCAGCAGCCGATCTCGCTGCAAGCGCCGGTGGGCGAGAGTGAGGAAGCGAATTTCGGCGATTTCATCGAAGACAAATCAGCGGATAACCCGAGCGACATGACCGCGATCGCGCTCCTCAAGGAGAAGATTCGGGACGTGCTCGACACCCTCACCGATCGCGAGCGCCAGGTCCTCGAGCAACGCTTCGGCTTGGTCGATGGATACAGCCGCACCCTCGAAGAAGTGGGCCGGCAATTCCGAGTGACGCGGGAACGCATTCGCCAGATCGAGGCGAAAGCTTTGCGGAAAATGCGGCACCCGACGAGAATTCGGCAGCTCGAGGGATTCCTCGAAGCTGCCGATCTCCAAACGATCGAAACCTCCGCCCCGGCTTAGCGGCGGTGGCGGTAGTGGTTCACGCGGCGGCCGCGATAAACGACGACCGGTCGCCGATAAACGTAGGGCCGTCGGTAAACAATCGGCCGCGCATAACCGTAAGAGCCGTAGCCCCCGTAGTAGCCCGGATACCCGTAAGCGTACGGATAACCGCCATAGCCACACCCGTAGACGGGATAAGCGATGGGCAAGCCAATGCCGATGCCAATATGGACACCAGCCTCAGATTTTGGCGCCGAAACGAAAGTGAAGGCCCCGATGACGGCGGCGATCAAAAGAAGTTTTTTCCAGTTCATGTCTCACCTCCTTTCCAATAAAGAACGTAAATACAGACGCCGGGGGGGCGCAACTTATTCAGTCGTCCCAACGCGGGTAACCGCTCACCAAAACGTCGCCCCCGATTCGCTCGTACTCGACCTTGGCGAGCCGCGCACTTTCGCGCGTCGTGCCTGCGCCCGCGCCGCCGACGGCTTGCACCGGTCCCCCGGTAAAGAGCGGGGCCAGGTAAAAGTGCACCTTGTCGACCAGGCGCGCGGCAAAAGCCTGACTGAGAATGTCGCCGCCGCCCTCGATCAGGACGCTCGTGATCTCTTTGCTGCCGAGGTCGGCCAGCGTCGCCGCCAGATCGGCACGACGGTACACCAGCGTCCGCTCCGCGAAGCGATCGGTGAAAAGATGTGCGCTCCGGGGCAGTTTCCCCGAGCGGGAAAGAACCACCCGCCACGGTTGGGTGGCGCCGGGAATCCCTCGGATCGTTAGGCGAGGATTATCCCTCCGAAGGGTTTCCGCGCCGATCAGGATCGCGTCCGCCTGCGCGCGCAGGAGCCGGGCATGGCGGCGCGAAGCGGCGCTCGTGAGCCAGCGGGATTCGTTAGGCGGACGGGTCAGGCGGCCATCCAGACTCATCCCGCACTTGGCGATGACGAAGGGCCGGCCGGTCACGATCCATTTGTTGAAGGATTCGTTCAGGCGGCTGCATTCCTCGGCCAGAATTCCGCTGGTCACTTTGAGACCGGCCTGCACGAGAAGGCCTTGGGCGCGGCCGGCGTGCCGGGGATTTACGTCGGTCGCCCCGATCACCACGCGACCGACCCCGGAGCGAATAATCGCGTCCGTGCAAGACCCCGTGCGGCCCGTAGTCGAGCAGGGTTCCAAGGTGACGTAAAGCGTCGCGCGGCGCAGCGAACCGCCAGCCGCAGCCAGGCATTCGACCTCAGCGTGGGGCAAGCCGCTGGCGCGGTGAAAGCCGGTCGCGATGATTCGGCCCCGCTGCACCAGGACCGCTCCGACGGCGGGGTTGGGGCTCACTCTTCCGAGCCCGCGGCGGGCTTCCGCCAGGGCGGCTCTCATGAATTGCTCGTCGAGGTCCTCCGGCATTGCTGGCAGATTAAGCGGCCGCGCTTGGGTCTGCAATGGTCTCGCATCTTCGGACCATCGCGCCGCCCGAAAACCCGCGCCGATTCAGCGACAGAAATTCACATACCGACGAGGATTGCGAAGGCTAGAGTGGGTTACAGTGGCTCACTATAAAAATCACCTATCGACTCGAAACATAACTTAATCATCTTATTTCCAAACGTTTATACGTTTTATAGGCACACCCATTTCGGATTGGCATCTCGCTAGCTATCGATGTTCTCGTAACTTTCAACGTAACCCAACAACCAAACAAAAAATATGAGTATCATACGTTACCGAACACCTGAAACCTCCGCCTGGCCGTCGTTAGATCGCTGGGCCACTTTGCGAGACGAGATGAACAGCCTTTTCGAGCTGCCGCTCACCGCCACTCCCGGCCGTCGTGTGCAACTTTTCAGCGGCTGGACTCCCGCTCTCGACCTTTACCAGAACGACGACAACATCGTCGCCGTCCTCGAGCTGCCCGGCATGAGTAAAGACGCGATCGAAATCTCGCTGCACGACGGCGTTCTCACGATCACCGGGGAACGCCAGAGCGAATCTCGGGAAGGCGAAAAAGCTGAACGCACCGACCGTCCGGCGGGCAAGTTCCGCCGCAGCGTCACCCTCCCCACCCGGATCGATGCCGGCCAAGTCTCCGCCACTTACAAAGAAGGCGTCCTGACCGTGACCCTGCCGAAAGCAGAGGAAGCAAAACCGAAGAAGATCGAAGTCAGCGTCGAATAATCGACTCTCAAGAAAGGAAATAAACATGACCAATAATTTAGTCCGCGAAAACAACGGCACCGCGAGCGACCGCCGCGACGAAGGGAAATTCATCACCCCGGCAGCGAGCGTGAATGAGAGCGCCGACGGCTATACGCTGGAGCTGGAAATGCCCGGCGTGAGCAAAGAGGGCCTCGAGATTTCCGTGGAAAATAATGAGCTCTCCATCATCGGACGGCGCAGCCACGCGACGCCCGAGGGAACACTCCTCCATCGGGAATCCCGTCCGCACAATTATCGCCGCTCGTTCGAGATCGATCCGTCGATCGACAGCGCGAGAATCGCCGCTCGCATAAGCCAGGGCATCGTCACCCTCGTGTTGCCCAAGGCCGAGGAAGTGAAGCCGCGCAAAATCGCCGTTTCTTAAACTTTCGCGCAGCGCGAATTACCCAAGCCGCAGGCCGCCAGGTCTGCGGCTTTTTCGTGGGGGCGAGACTGGCTCACCGAAGGTCACAAGCCGGATAATTTCTTTGCTCGACGGGCGGAAAAACGAACGCTAAAAGGTCGCTTGTCATGCAAAAACACATTATTCACCTTGCGCTAACGCCAATCTTTTTCTTGGGTTGGGCGACCCTCTCGCCGGCGAGCCCGTTCGACGTTCCCCAAGCTCAGTTATCCGACCTGCCCCACTCCCCGCAGACCGCCGCTTCCAGCCAGCCGGCCATTTTCCCTAACGAATTCCGCTCGATCGACGGCTCCGGGAACAACCCGGTCGACCCCACCCGGGGCGCCGCGAATATCCCGCTCCGACGGGTAACGACGATCGACTATGCGGATGGCTCCGGCCTGCCCTCCGGTGGCGGCGAGCCGAGCGCGCGCGCGATCAGCAACGCCATTTTCGCGCAGGACCATCTCGTGCCCTGCTCCCGTAATGTGTCCGATTACCTCTGGCAGTGGGGTCAATTCATCGACCACGATATGGACCTTACTCCTGCCGCGAGCCCGCTCGAGCCCTTCGACGTCGCGATCCCGGCGGGCGATCCCTGGTTCGATCCGAATAACACCGGCACGCAGTCGATGGAGATGGATCGCTCCTTTTATCAGATGATCAACGGCGTTCGTCAGCAGATGAACAGCGACACCGCGTTTATCGACGCCTCCCAGGTTTACGGGTCTGATGCCGCCCGCGCCCAGGAGCTGCGGACCCTGGATGGCACCGGCCGATTGAAAACCAGCGCCGGTAACCTCCTTCCCTATAATCTGCATGGCTTTCCCAATGCGCCTTCGCCCGATCCGAGCTTTTTTCTCGCCGGCGATGTGCGCTCGAACGAACAGGTCGGTCTCACCGCGATCCACACGCTCTTCGTGCGGGAGCACAATTACTGGGCCGCGGTGACCAAACGCCGGGAGCGCCATCTCACGGACGAGGCCATTTATCAGCGCGCCCGCGCCATCGTCGCAGCCGAGATTCAGATCATTACCTATCGCGACTTTATTCCGCTCCTGCTCGGGCCGAACGCCCTCCCGCCTTACCAGGGCTATCAGCCGGACGTCGATCCCAGCATTGAAAATTCCTTCTCGACCGCGGCTTTCCGCGTCGGCCACACTCTCCTCTCACCTCTTCTCCTGCGGCTCGACGCCAACAACCAGACGATTGGCGATCTCAGCCTCGCCGAGTGCTTCTTTAATCCCACCCAAATCAGCGGCCCAGGCATCGAGTGCTATCTGCGCGGACTGGCCAAACAAACGCCGCAGGAGGTCGATTGCTACCTCGTCGATGGCGTGCGCAACTTCCTCTTTGGCCCTCCCGGTGCGGGCGGCTTCGACCTTGCCTCACTCAATATCCAACGCGGCCGAGACCACGGTTTGCCTCGCTATAATCAAGCGCGGCAGGATTTCGGTCTGGCGCGCAAGACGAGCTTCGCCGAGATCACTTCCGATCCCGATCTGCAAGCGCGGCTCGCCGCTGCTTACGCGACGCCGGATGATCTCGATCTCTGGGTCGGCGCCCTGGCCGAAGACCACGTCAATGGAGGCCTGGTCGGTGAGCTTGTTTTCACCATTCTCAAAGATCAATTCACCCGGCTGCGCGATGGGGATCGCTTCTGGTATCAGATTTATTTTCCGCACTCCACCCTGCGGACACTCGAGCGCCAAACCCTCGCCCAGATCATCCGTCGCAACAGCCCTATCCGGACGGAATTGCAAGCGAACGTCTTCCTCGTTCCGCAGCACTGACGGCCCCGCGGATTCGTTAGGCCGCGGGCGATTTGAGGGGCTCGTTCCGGGTAGCCGGCTGGTTTTTGCTGCGCCTTTCGTTTTTCTACTTGGCGGAGGATGCGGCGCGACGTACCTAAGGCGCTTATGGCCTCCAAGACCGAAGAGAAACCGGCCGAAGATAAAATCGTCGCCGCCCGCAACAAGAACCTCGAGCTCGCCATCCAGCAGATCGCCAAAGATTACGGCGAAGGCGCGATCATGCGCCTGGGCGACGATCAAGTGGTCGATATCGACGTTATCCCGACCGGCAACATTTTAATCGACCGCGCCCTCGGCGTAGGGGGCGTGCCGCGCGGTCGCATCGTCGAAGTCTATGGGCCGGAATCCTCCGGCAAAACCACCCTCACCCTCACCATCATCGCCCAAGCCCAAAAACGTGGCGGCCTCGCCGCTTTCGTCGATGTCGAGCACGCGCTCGACCCGCAATACGCGCGCAAGCTCGGTGTGAGCCTGGACGACCTCCTCGTTTCCCAGCCCGGCTCCGGCGAAGAAGCCCTCCGCATCGTCGAGACGCTCGTCCGCTCCAACGCCCTCGACGTCATCGTCCTCGACTCCGTCGCCGCGCTCGTGACCAAGCAGGAACTGGAAGGCGAGATCGGCGATTCCACCGTCGGCGCCCAGGCGCGGCTGATGAGCGCCGCCTTGCGCAAGCTCACCTCGCTCATCTCGAAGGCGCGGACCTGCTGCATTTTCACCAACCAGATCCGCGAGAAAATCGGCGTCATGTTTGGCAATCCGGAGACCACCCCGGGCGGCCGCGCGCTCAAATTCTACTCCAGCGTGCGCATCGATATCCGCCGCATCGGCGCGATCAAGCAAACCGATGGGGTCGTCACCGGCAACCGCACCCGGGTCAAAGTGGTGAAGAACAAAGTCGCACCGCCCTTCACCGAGGCTGAGTTCGATATCATGTATAACGAAGGCATTTCCACCACCGGCTCGCTCCTCGATCTAGCGCTCGAGAAACAGATCGTGGAAAAGCGCGGCTCCTGGCTCAGCTACAACGGCGCCCAGCTCGCCCAGGGCCGGGACGCCGCCAAAGAAGTGCTCAAGAGCGACCCGGCGCTCTACGCGGAGATCGAGACAGCGGTCAAAGCCAAACTCGACGAAGAGAAGAAGTAGTCGTTAGGCGCAGCGGTTTCGTCCGGGGAGCGCACGCGCCTCGCGTGCTCGCGAAGGCGCCTCGCCTTCGCGGACTTTTGGCCGAGTCGCGAAGCCGGAGCAAAGTTCGTTTTGGCGAGACGCCAAAACCAGCACGCGAGGCGCGTGCGCTCCCCGGCATGAAAACCCCGCGATCCACGCTAACCTTTAGCCGATGACTTCCGCTGCCATCCGCCAAAGCTTCCTCGATTTTTTTCGCGAAAAAGGGCACACCATCGTGCCCTCGTCCTCGCTCCTGCCCGATTCCCCCAACCTCCTTTTCACCAATGCCGGCATGAACCAGTTCGTGCCCATTTTTCTTGGGCAGCAGAGCGCTCCGTACGATCCGCCCCGCGCGGCGGACACCCAGAAATGCATCCGCGCGGGTGGCAAACACAACGATCTCGATGACGTCGGCCTCGACACCTATCACCACACCTTTTTCGAGATGCTCGGGAACTGGAGCTTCGGCGATTACTTCAAAAAGGAGGCGATCGAATGGGCCTGGGAGCTGGTCGTTAGGCGCTGGAAATTTCCGCCGGAACGCCTCTACGCCACCGTTTACCGGCCCGGCCTGAGCGAGCCGGCCGATTTCGACCAGGAAGCGTACGATCATTGGCACCGGCTCTTCGACGCCGCCGGTCTCGATCCCGCCGTCCACATCGTCAACGGTAACAAGAAGGACAACTTCTGGATGATGGGCGACACCGGCCCGTGCGGCCCGTGCAGCGAGCTGCACGTCGATTTGACGCCGTTAGGGGACACGCGGGGTTCGTTAGTCAACGCGGGCGATCCACGTTGCATTGAGATTTGGAACCTGGTCTTCATCCAGTTCAACGCCAATCCTGACGGCGCCTTCGTCCCCCTCCCCGCCCGCCACGTCGATACCGGGATGGGCTTCGAACGCGTGAGCTCCATCATCCAAGGCACCAAAGGCCTCACCGACTTCAGGCAGCCGATCTCCAACTACGAGACCGACATTTTTCGCCCGATCTTCGATGAGATCGAAAAACTGAGCGGCCAGCGATACGGCGGGACGCTTCCCACCGTGAGGCGAGCTTCTAGCTTGCGCGATTCAGAAACACGCAAGCTAGAAGCTCGCGCCACCCCCGATCAATCCGCGATCGACATCGCCTTTCGCGTCATCGCCGATCACATCCGAACGCTCAGCTTCGCCATCGCCGACGGCATCCAGCCCAGCAACGAAGGCCGCGGCTACGTCCTCCGCCGCATCCTGCGCCGCGCCGTCCGCTACGGTCGCACTCTCGGTTTCCACGCGCCATTTTTCTCCCAACTGGTCGAGGTCGTCAGCCACACCATGGGCGACGTGTTCCCTGAGCTGCGCGAGGAGCAAACCCAGATCGAGCAGACCATTCGACGCGAGGAAGAATCCTTCAACAAAACGCTCGATCGCGGTCTCGAGCTTTTCGAGCGCGAGGCCGGGCAGACAGCCCACATCTCCGGCGCGCTCGCTTTCCGCCTTTACGACGAACAAGGTTTCCCTCTCGACCTGACCGAACTGATGGCCCGCGAACGCGGCCTCTCTGTCGACACCGAAGGCTTCGAGAAGTTGATGGAAGAGCAGCGCGAACGGGCCCGCAAGGCGCAGAAAAAAAGCGTCATCGAAGTGAGCGGCGAAATGGAACACAGCGCGACCAACTTTCTCGGCTACGAGCACGACCACACCGGCGCCGACGTCGAAAGCGTGGTCGATCTAAAGGGCCAACGCGGCGTCATCCTGAACAACTCCGTCCTCTACGCGGAGATGGGCGGGCAGGTCGGCGATCGCGGCGAAATCGTCGGCCAACACAAAACTTGGCCGGTGCTCGAGACCCGCAAGTCCGGGTCGGCCTTCCTCCACCTGATCGCCGCGGGAGACGCGCCCGCCGTCGGCGAACACGTCACCTTGCGCGTCGATCGCGCTCGCCGCTCCGCGATCGAGCGTCACCACACCGTCACCCACCTCCTGCACTGGGCGCTGCACGAAATCGTGAGCCGCGACGCCACTCAAAAAGGCAGCTACGTCGGACCGGAAAAGCTGACTTTCGATTTCTCCAGCGCCGCCCTAACCAAGGCGCAGGTGCGCGAAGTCGAGCGGCTGGTGAACGAAAAAATCGCGGAGAACGCCCCGGTTTCCTGGCGGGAAATTCCCTATCCGGAAGCGAAGGAACGCGCCGACATCATGCAGTTTTTCGGCGACAAATACGGCGACCTCGTCCGCGTCGTCCAGATCGGCGGCACGCCTCACGAGCTCAACGGTTACTCCATGGAACTCTGCGGCGGCACCCATGTGCGCGCGACCGGCGACCTCGGCTATTTTCGCATCCTGCACGAAGCGGCCATTGCGGCAGGCATCCGCCGCATCGAAGCGCTGGCGGGCGAAGCGACCATCGCCTGGGCGCGCGAGGAGGCGGCGCGGCAGGATGATAAATTTGCCGGCCTCACGAAAAAGAAAAAGGATCTGGCGCCGCTCCCGGCATTCCGCGAGCGAGCGCCAGCTGCCCTCCTGGCCAGCGTCGATGCGCGCGCCGCTGAGCTGGAGAATCGGGAACGAGAATGGCACACCTGGGAAAAGGAAAATGCCAAAACGGCCGGCGCAGAACTACAGAAGCGCGCCGCGGGCTGGGCCCGGGATTTACTGGAGCGGCATCGCGACGAGAAAGCCTTGGTCACGGAAATTCCCGAAGCCGACGGCGCGCTCCTCCAGGCGATTGCCGACACGCTGAAGGCGGAATTCAACGGGCCCATTTTCCTGGCAGGCGCGAGCGCCGGCCGGGTGGATCTGGTCGCGACGGTGCCGGCCGGCCTAACGAGTCAATTCAAGGCCGGCGCCTTGATCCAAGAGGTCGCGCCGATCGTCGGCGGCAAAGGCGGCGGCCGTCCGGAGAGCGCGCGTGGCGCCGGCAAAGATCCCAGCCAACTCGCAGCCGCCCTGGCCCAGGCGCGCAAGCTTTTAGCGGCGTGATCCCGCCGCCCGTGACCGAACCGACCCCCTTGCGCGCGGTCGCGCACGGGCAGGCGCCAAGGCGGGCCGCACTTTGTTTTCTCTGCGCCCTCCTCGCCTTTTTCGCAGCGTGTCTGGCCTTGCGCAAAATGCTCCCCCTGCATGTCGCGGGCATTTCCTACAAACTGCAAGCTTTCGCCGCGCAGAAAAATGAATTCGATCTCGTCTCCATCGGGACGAGCCGCATTTATCACGGCGTTGTGCCGACCGTTTTCGATGCGACCGCCGCGAACCTGGGATACGCTTCGCACTCCTTCAACGGCGGCGCGGATGGGATGAGCACCGATGAAGCGTTCGCCCTCACGCGCCGGCTGCTCGATCACCATCCGCGTCGTTTGCGTTATGTCTTCTTCGAATTGCACTCCGGCGTCGGCAGCGGCACGCCGCTGGAAAACTCCGGCGTTACCGTACGTAATGTCTATTGGCGCGACTGGCACTCGCTGGTCGCGGCGGCCCGCACCTTGGCCGAAGGCCTCAGCTGGGACGTTCCGGGCCTGCGAGGTGCGCCCTTCTCCTGGTCGCGCTGGCAATTTTTCGGCCCGATCTTTTCCGCCAACGTCCGGCTCTGGGCGCGGAATGAAACCGGTTGGGGCGAAGGTTACGAGCGCCTCCCCCAAGCGGTCGACCGGATGCGACATCGCGGCTTCTCCGACCAGCCGCCGCCGCCGGGCTGGGATGGCTATTATGCGATGACGCGGCCTATGTCGGGCCCGACGCTGGCGACCTATCGCGAGGATTTCGCCAAGGTGCGCCGCCAGCCTAACAATCGGCCAGCGGACCCGATCATGCGAGCGGAGTTGGCGCGCTACGTGCGCAGCCTCGCGGCGAAAAAGATCCAGGTCGTCTTCGTGGTCCCGCCGGCACTGACGGGCGGGCGCAGTGCGGGGGCAAATTGCCCGCCTGGGAGTCCGCTGCTCGATTACGACGATTACGAACGTTACCCGGAATTTTACGCGGAGGAAAACCGGCTCGACGCCGATCACTTGAACGATCGGGGCGCGAAACTTTTCTCGGCGCGCCTGGCCCACGATTTTGTGCGAACCCTGCGTCCGCCCGCTCGTTAGGCAAGGGGACGCACAATTTGCCTGCTCGCCGCTCCGGTGCTACGGCGTTTCCATGAAACCAAACGGCCGTCTCTTTTGCGGCTGGCTGGTTTTTCTCGCCTGCGCGATCGCGCTTCCACGGGCGCACGCTCGCGCCCAGGAGTTCGGGCCAAAGTTCCAGTGGTTCGACGGACACAAGGACAATTTCGAGATCGTCTTCGTCGGTTCGAGCCGAATCGCGCACGGGATTTCGCCGAAACTTTTCGACGAGATCGCCGCGTCACACGGAGATCACTGGCGTTCCTTCAATCTCGGCAAGGATAAGATGAAGCAGCGCGAATGCCTCGCTCTCGCCCGGCACGTCGCGGCGCTCGATCCGCGGAAATTGAAATATCTTTTTCTCGAACTGCAGACCACGCGAGCGGGGAGCGCGGGGGCGTGGCAGGGCAGCGGGGCCGGCCTGGGCCCCGAGGGCGACGGCTATTTCCCGATCGATCGCAACATGACCGGCGAGATGCGGCCCCGTTACGAACGATTCCTGCAAGCGGCAAAAGCTCATCCCGGCCCGCCCGCGGTCGACCCTGCGGTGCGCGCTGAACTGGGCCGGCTCCAGGAGGAGCTGAAAGCGCGGGGAATCGAAATCGTCTTTGTGGTCGCGCCCTCCCTGCGCGGCGCCCACGGCGCGGGAGTGAACGCGCCCAGGGGCAGCCTCCTCTTTTCCTTCGACGATCTGGATCGCTATGCCTCGCTTTATGCGGAGACGAACCGCCCGGACGCGGAACATTTGAACAACCGCGGGGCGGAGATTTTCACGCGCGCGCTGGCCGAGCAGTTCCTGCAGGCGCTCGCCTCGCCCCGTCGTTAGGCGGAAAGGGACGCCCGTGCTTTTCGTCGCCCCCCGCTTCTTTTTCTTTTTCGCCTTCGTCTTCGCGGTGGCGTGGTCGCTCCGTTCCAATACGGCGCGGAAAGCGTTTCTGCTCCTTTGCAGCTACGTTTTTTACGCCTGCTTTTTCGTGGGCGATCCGGTTGCCTTTGTCACCCACGCCGCCGGTGGCGAGTGGGGCAAATTACCCGCCGGCTGGTGGTTTCCCTTCGTCCTCCTCAGCTCGACCTGCCTGGATTATTTCGTCGGGTTGCGCCTCGACGACGCGCGCTCGCGGGCGGCGCGGCGCGGTTTCCTGCTCGTCAGTCTGGTGATGAATCTGGGGACGCTCTCGGTCTTCAAATACCTCAACTTCCTCGTCGGCTCCGGGACGCATTTTCTCACCTGGCTGGGGCTCGACGTTTCCGCGCACACCTTGCGCATCATCCTGCCCTACGGCGTGAGCTTTTATACCTTCCAATCGATCAGTTACACCCTGGAAGTTTATCGCCGGCATCTCCGCGCGGAACGCAGCTTTCTCGATCTCGCTTTTTTTATCGGCTTTTTCCCGCCGCTCGTGGCCGGCCCGATCGTGCGCGCGATGAGCTTTCTGCCGCAGACCAAGGCGCGGCCCCCATGGTCGAGCGTGGATGTGCGCGGGGCGCTCGTTCTGTTCCTGGTCGGCTTCGTCAAGAAAGCCTGCATCGCCGACGGGGTGGCACCGTTTGTGGATCAATATTTCGCCCATCCCGCGAGCTTCGATGTGACCAGTTCGTGGCTCGGCGTCTTCCTTTACGCGGTCCAGATTTACGGGGATTTCTCCGGTTATACGGATATGGCCATCGCGGTCGCGGGTCTGCTCGGCTACCGCCTCACGATTAATTTTAACTTCCCCTACTTCGCCGTCTCGGTGACGGATTTCTGGCGGCGCTGGCACATCAGCCTCTCGACCTGGCTGCGCGATTACCTCTACATCTCGTTAGGCGGGAATCGCGGCTCGCGCCTTTTTACCTATCGCAATCTCCTGCTCACGATGTTGCTCGGCGGCCTCTGGCATGGGGCTTCGTGGGTCTTTGTGCTCTGGGGCGGCTTGCACGGCCTCGGCCTCGTCGGGCATCGCGAATGGGTCCGCGCTTGGGAGCGTTTTGGGCAGCGGCTCCCGGCGCCGACGCGCTTTCTACGCGCGGCTTATCATTTTCTCGCAGTCTTTCTCACTTTCTACTTCGTCTGTATCTGCTGGGTATTTTTCCGTTCGGTCGCGCTCGCTAAAGCCCTGCTCGTTCTGCGCAGTTTCGTGCTGCATGAACGCCTCGGTCATTTGCAGCTCGATCATCGGCTCTGGTGGGTGTTGGCCGGGTTGGCACTGGTCCACTGGCTGAACTACCGGCGCGTTTTTGCCGAGTGGTGGCGGCGCCTGCCGGCGCCGGTCTTTGCTCTCGCCTATGCCGCGGGCTGGCCGGTGGTTCTTTTCTTTAGCCCGGCGCAATACGCGCCGTTTATCTATTTCCGCTTTTAGCGCCGCGACTTCCGCCTAACGAATGGCCGCCCAGACCCGGTGGACGTCGTCGTGGTCCTCGAGCGTTTGCAGGAATTCGCCGGCTTGCTCGCGATCCTCTTCGCTCAGCTCGGGATAGTTTTTCGCGACGTAGCCGAGCTCGCTGGTCACGATCGTCCAGCCGTTCTCGCCTAACCATTGCGAGACGGCGTGGAGATCGGTCGGGGCGCTTATGAAACGCGCGCCCGCTGCGCCCTCCGGGATCTCCGGGTCTTCCGCGTGCGCGAGGGGCGAGAAATCTTGCGCGCCGGCTTCGATCGCGGCGGCTTCGGCGTCGGCCTGCGGGTCGGCGTGATGGGCTTCGACCAGGCCGACGTGATCGAAGAGGAACTTGTTGCTCCCGGGCGCGCCGAGTTGGCCGCGTTTGAAGAGGACGCGAATCTCCGGGGCGGTGCGGTTTTTGTTGTCGGTCTGCACTTCGACGATGACCGGCACTTTGTTCGGGGCGTAGCCTTCGAAAACGATTTGCTCGAGCTCGAGTTTTTCACCGCCGATGCCGGCGCCTTTCTTGATCGCGCGCTCGATCACGTCGCGGGCCACGCTTTGCTTGCGCGCTTTCTCCACGACGGCGGCGAGGCGCGCGTTGCCGACGGGATCGGCCCCGCCCATTTTCGCGGCGACCATGATTTCTTTGACCAATTTACCGGTCGCCTGACCTTTTTTGAGGCCGGCGACCTCGCGTTTGGCGTGGAGCCATTGACGTCCCATGCCGCTCTTGTAGCCGGGCAACTCCGGCGTGGCAAGTCGGCCGCGCACGGCGGATGGTGGAAAATGGATCTGGACCTGAAAGAGAAGAAAGCCTTCGTGAGCGGATCGACCGCCGGCATCGGCCGGGCCATCGCCAGCCGGCTCGCCCGGGAGGGCGCGGAGGTGTGGGTGAATGGACGCGAAGAAGAGCGGGTGGAGGAGGCCCTGGCGGAAATCAGGAAGGACTACGCCGCGGCGAAAGTGCATGGCATCGCGGCCGATCTCGGCACGGCCGAGGGTTGCGACGACGTCGTTAGGCAACTGCCGCAGCTCGACCTTTTGGTGAACAACGTCGGCATTTTTGAGCCCAAGCCGTTCGCGCAAATCAGCGACGCGGATTGGGAGAAATTCTTCACCGTCAACGTGCTCTCCGGGGTGCGCCTGAGCCGCGCTTATCTGGCCGGGATGAAGGAGCGCAACTGGGGCCGGATCGTTTTTATCTCGAGCGAATCGGGCCTGCAGATTCCGGTGGAGATGATCCACTATGGGACCACGAAAACGGCCCAGCTCGCGCTGGCGCGTGGTCTGGCCGAGAGCTGCAGCGGCACGAACGTGACTGTGAATTCCGTGCTTCCCGGGCCGACGGCTTCGGAAGGGGTCAGCCAGTTCGTGAAGCAACTGGCGGAGGAAAAGCAGATGAGCCACGAGGAGTTCGAGCGGGACTTTTTCAAGAACGCGCGGCCCAGCTCGCTCCTGCAGCGTTTCCTCGAGCCGGAGGAGATCGCGAACGTGGTCGCGTTTGTTTGCAGTCCGCTGGCCTCGGCCATGAATGGCGCCTCCGTGCGCGCCGATGGTGGCGTGATTCGTTCGATCGCCTAACGAATTAACTCAGGGCAGGAGCAAGGTGACGGCGGCGGTGATGACAAAAGCGAACCCGAGCAGGATCGAATAGATGAAGCTGCCGAGGACGAACTTAAAGAGCGTGGCGAACCAGTTCTGCCGATAGACGCGGCGGATGGCGATGAGCAGCTGCACGAATACCGCCAGCCCCAGCAAGGTGCAAGCGAGCGGGGTGAGCGGGGCGGGCGCTTTCCAGGTGAGCAGAAAGCCGATGCCGATGATGAGAACCGTGCTCAAAAAAACGAAGGCGTGGGTGTGGAGCGCGAAGATGAGGTGATCGATGTAAAAGCGCCGTTTGAAGATGTAGAGAATCTTCAGGACGAGCGCGAAGAGGGGGATGCAGCAGAGCACCATGGGCGCAATGTTTTGGATGAGCGCCTTGAGGAAGAGATCGCCGCGGTCGCCGGTCGGGCCAATCTTTTCCTTGGCGCGGGCTTCGACCCAACGCCAAAACGGCGGGATGTTCTTTTGCTGGTCGAGCTCCTCGAAGAAGACCTTGCGGTCGGTCGATCCGGCGACCGCGGGCGGCTTTGCGCGGTTGAAGGAAATACCCGGACGAGCCGCAGGCGAGGGGTTGACGTTGATCGAGAAAAAGGAATGGCCCGGGGTGGCCGTCGCCGGGCTGCCCGGCGGTGCCACCACCAGCGGTGTCGGCGAGGCTGGCTGGGCAGCGGGCCGCAACGGCACCACCGGCACGGCCAGCTCCGGTGCGTCGCCGGTCTTGTCGGACTCGGGCGCGGACTGCAAGTGGCTGTTTCTCGAGATCAAATTAATGACGAGAAAGAAGGTGACTGAGGCGATCAGGTAAACGCGCAAGGGATGGACGTGGCGGGCGCGTTTGCCCTCGATGAATTCGTTCGTTAGGCGCCAGGGCTTGAAGAGGAGCAGACCGAAGGATTGGAAGAAGCGCGCGTCGAAATTAAAGAAGGCGTCGGCCGCGTCGGTCAGGAGCGAGCCTAAGGACCGCCGGTAATCGATCGCGGGCTGGCCGCACTGCGCGCAAAACGGACCGGTCAGCGCGGTCCCGCAATTCTCGCAGTGGGTCAGCGGGGGCGCGGCTTTCTTCTTTCGCCGCCACCAGCGCGGGGGGCGCGGCCGGTCCAGCTCCGCGGCCAGGGCATCGCCCAGAATGAGCGGTGTCGTTTCATCGGACATCGCGCGCAGACTAGGCAACGGCGTCGCCGAAGTCCATCGCGCAGCGCCTTTTAATCCCGCAGAAAAAAGAGTCCAGCCGTGCCCAGAACGCCCAGCCCGCAGATGAGGGCGGTGCTTTCAATAAAATAGGGATAAGCCATGAGCGCGATCCCAAGGAGCAACGGTTTCCAGAGGCTCATTTTCTTCCCGTAAGCGAAGCCGATAAAGCCAATGCTGCTAAAGAGGAGGCCGGCAAAAAGATTGGCGCCGGAGATCGCAGGTAAGGCGGGCACCCTGCCCGTCAGAGCTAAATCCGGGCCAGGACCGGTCCCGGCGCGAGCGAAACAAAGCGTTGACCTCGGCTGCGCGGTGGTGACACGATGCACGCGCTTCCAAGAAAAACTGCAATTCACTCAACCAAAACTCTCGTGGCCACCAATCTTTTTCGAACCAAAAGCCCTGAACTCCTGATCCGCGAATCGGAAGCGCCCGAGCGCAAAATGAAGCGCTCGCTCACTGCCTTCGACCTAACCTGCCTGGGGATCGGAGCGATCATTGGCGCGGGCATTTTCGCTCTCGCGGGCACGGCCGCGGCAGGGGAAGCGGCCCGCGTCGGCGACTCGGCTTTCAAAACGCCGGTGATCAATTTCATCGAGGCATTTGTCCGGCATAGCGATCTCGTTTTTGGCCGGCCCGCGGCCGGGCCGGCGGTAGCGCTTTCCTTTGTCGTGGCGGCGATCGCCTGCGGCTTTGCGGCGCTTTGTTACAGCGAACTGGCGGCGATGATCCCGGTCTCCGGCTCGGCTTACACGTACTCCTATGCGACGCTCGGCGAGATCGTGGCCTGGATCATCGGTTGGGATTTGATCCTGGAGTACGCGGTCGGGAATATGGCGGTGGCCAAAGGGTGGTCCGACTACTTCGTCAAGCTGCTTTATAGCGCGAGCCACGGGGCGATCACGATGCCGCTCTGGCTCGTGACCGATCCGACGACGGCGGCGACAAAGGTCGCCCAAGGGGGCGAGGCCGCGCAGTATTATTCTTCGCTCGCGTTGCCGCGGTTATTTGGTTACCCGGTCGCGCTCGATCTGCCCGCTCTCCTCATTGTCGCGGCGGTGACGGTGCTGCTCATCTATGGAATTCGCGAAACCGCTAAGGCGAACAGCACGATCGTGGTGATCAAACTTGCGGTGGTCGTTTTTGTGATCGCGTTCGGCGCTTTCATGGTCCATCCGACGAACTGGCATCCGTTCATGCCCAGCGGATTCGGCGGGGTCATGAGTGGAGCTGCGATCGTCTTTTTCGCCTTTATCGGCTTCGACGCCGTCTCCACCACCGCGGAGGAAACGCGCAATCCGCAACGCGATCTGCCCATCGGGATGATGGCGAGCTTGGTCATCTGCACGGTGCTTTACGTGCTCATGGCGTTCGTCCTCACCGGGATCAAGAAATACACGGTTTACTTGGGGGATTCGGCGGCCGTCGCGACCGCTTTTGCGAGTAAACCGTGGGCCCAGGCGCTGATCAGCGCCGGCGCGCTGGCCGGGCTCACCTCGGTCTTGATTGTTTTTCAGCTCGGCCAGCCCCGCATCCTCATGGCGATGGCCCGGGACGGTTTGTTGCCGCGTTTTTTCGCGACCATTCACCCGCGGTTTCGCACGCCTTATGTCACGACGATTCTCACTGGGATCATCGTCGGGGGTGTCGCCATGGTCATCGACATCGGTTCGCTGGCCGATCTCACGAATATCGGCACCCTCTTCGCCTTCGCTCTGGTCTGCGCGGGCGTGCTGGTGCTGCGGAAAAAGGAGCCGGAACGGCCGCGGCCCTTCCGCGTTCCTTTTGTGCCGCTCTTTCCGATTCTGGGCATTTTATTTTGCGCGGCGCTCATGCTCAGCCTGCCCATCGAGACGTGGGTACGGTTCTTCATCTGGCTCGCGCTGGGCCTGATCATTTACTTCCTTTACGGCCTTGCTCACAGCCGGTTGCGGCACGGGATCGATCCCGGCGAGACGGAAAACGAACTCCCACCGATTCGTTAGGCTAAAGCCGCCCCCAGATCCAGGGGTTGCCCTGTCTCAGCGCAGCCCGAGAACATCTCCTGCTAGAGAGTGTCATGAACTTTGAACCAGCGGTGGACGTTGTAGCGTCCGCTGTCCCCAGCGGGAATCCCGTGGTCACCCGAAGCGAAATGCGCTGAGGACAGCGCACGCTACAACAGCGGCCCGGACGCTTGCGTGGCCATCGAGACTCGAGAGTTCATGACACGCTCTAGCGCATTTTAATTAATTCTGTAGCCATTAGGAGAGAATGATGTAGATGGAGGACATGTCTACGCTCTCGCTTGATTTGCGCACCCGCATTATGGCCGCCTACGACGCCGGCGAAGGCACCCGCGAAGGAGTGGCGGAGCGCTTCCGGGTCTCGCTTGGGATGGTGAAAAAGCTTCTTCAACAACGGCGGCGTAGCGGCGACCTGGCCGCGCGACATCGCTTCTCTGGCCGGAAGCCGCTGATCGTGGCAGAGCATCGGCGCCAGTTGCGCGCGCTCTTGGAGCGGCAGCCCGATCTGACCCTGGTCGAGCTGCGCCGTGCCCTGGCTTTGGCTTGCTCCTTGCCCGCCATCCACTACGCGCTCCAGAAGATGGAGCTGACATATAAAAAAAGACACTCCGGGCGAGCGAGCAGGACCGCCCGGACATCGCTCGGGCGCGGCGGGCGTGACGGCGGCGGCAAAGCGGGTTCGATCCGACACGGCTCGTCTTCCTCGACGAATCGGGCGCGAAAACCAACCTGACCCGGTTGCGCGGGCGCGCGCCGCGTGGGCGGCGCCTGCATGCCAGCGCTCCGCACGGACACTGGTGCACAACCACGATGATCTCCTCCATCCGTCTGGATGGCTCCACCGCCTGCCTGGCCATGGACGGAGCCACGGACACGGAAGTCTTCCGAGTCTATGTGCGCGAAGTGCTCTGCCCGACTTTACGGCCCGGCGATTTGGTCATCATGGACAACCTCTCCCCGCACAAGAGTCCGCCCACCCTGGCACTCATCACCGCCGCCGGAGCCGAAGTGCTCTTCCTGCCCCCTTACTCGCCCGATCTTAATCCGATCGAAAAGATGTGGAGCAAAGTGAAGAACTCCCTGCGCAAAGCCGAGGCTCGCACTGAGAATGACTTACTCGAAGCCATCGGTGCCGCCTTGGCTGAGATCACCGCCCAAGATGCCGCCCATTGGTTTGTTTCTTGTGGCTATAGTTTTATTTAAAATGCGCTAGAGGAGCGCCTTGCCGTTAGGGCGCTGCAATTTCGGGACGAGCTGTTTGATGAATTGCTCGGTCATGCGGGCGGTGTCTGCTTCGGAGCGTCCATTTTTGGCCCATCCTTGGGTGATGACGGAGGCGATGGTGACGTAGGCCCAGCGCTGATTATAACCGTGCAAAATGCGATCGCGCAGGTCCAGCCCGGTGCGCTCCAGATGCGAAGGGGTCATCTCGTGATAGCCGACGAACCAATAGTAATTGAGCCCGTGGAGCATGCCGACGGCTTTGCCCTCTTCTTCGATCACGCGGACGTCGCGCAGCTTGGTCATGGCCAGCCGGTGGCCATCGTCTAAGGGGAGGGTCTGCCGGTCGCTCGATTGCAGGCTCCAGCCCTGGGCGGGAAGGCAGCGTTCCGGCCGATGGATGCTATTGGTCATGTCGTCGCCCGAGAGCACGATGGAGACGAAAATTTTGTCGCCGTACAGGCTCGTGTAGGTCTTGCGCGCGAAGCGGGTGTCGGGCGCGAGAACTTCCTTTTCGCGCTCGGTGACCGCGGCGTCCTGACCGACCCAGTCGCCCACGAAAAGTGGCAACTCCATCCGGATTCCCGCAGGACTCGTCTCGGCCGAATGGGGCAGAAAGGCGACCGTGCCCAAGCCGACGAGAAGGACCAGGCCGAGGATGGCGAGGCGTTTAGTAATCATAGGAAATCGTCTCCTTGGTCGCGCCCAAATTTTTCACCTCGCCGAAACGCAGGTTGATCAATTTCCCGAAAAGAAGCATCGCGCCGATGGCGAAGGGAAAGGAAAGATAGCCGGAAATCGAATGGTAAGTGCCGCCGGCCACTTCCTGCCCAAACAAACGCGCGATCACCATGATGGAAACGAGGCGGCCCGCATTTCCGATAATGGCGAAGAGGATGGCCGCGGCAAAAATGGCCAATTTTTTCCAAAGCCGATCCTGGGTGAGATGGCCGTAGATGGCCGCGAGCATGGAGATGGCCATGAGCGAACGGATGCCGCTGCAGCCTTCATCGACCTGGAAGTGGAAGGCTTCGTTGGCGGCGTTGATCGTGGTCCCGACGCTGTAGACGTGGATGCCGATGAAATTACAGATCGCGGTAGCCGCGCCGGTCTCAAGAAACTGCAAATTCGAGGTGGCTTGGGCGAGAAAATTCAACGGCACCATGAAGAGGAGGAAGGCGATGGGAAAAAGGAGGATGCGCGCGACCTTCCGGCCCCAGAGATAAAGGGCGATACCGAAGAGCAGAAAAGGAAGCGCGGTCAGGGCGAGCCGCGCCTGCAAGGTGCGCGCGGCCGCAAAATAAAGGAACAACCCGAACCCAATAAAAGCCCAACCCCAGCGCGAAGTGCCGATGGGCGCCGCGCGCAGTTGATCGCGGCTATGCCAGATGAGGAAGGCCACGATGAGGGGGATGAGCTTGGCGTGCTCGTAATTCGTCTCCGGATTCCAAGCCTCCCAAGCCCAACGGAAAGTGGAAAGTCGATCGCCGGAAAAGAGATGCAGAAAACCGAAGAAATAAACGAGCACGGCGATCAGCGCCGCCCCGAGAAAAGTGGGCAGAGGATGGGTGCGCAGCCAGCTCGCGCTTTCATTCCAGGCGCTGACGGGAGGCGCAGATGGCGGGTCGCTTTCCATTCGGGCCTGAGGGTATAACATTTGGCCCCGTGACGCAATCAATCCGCACCCTCGAGCTGCTCGGCACCCCGCTGCTCGTGACCACTTACGACGGACTCATTGCCCATTGCCACGAGCTGGCCCGGGCGGACGCCACCCACGCGATCGACCTCACCAATACCCACATCGTCACCCTGCGCCGGCAAGACGCGCACTTCCGCGAGATCACGAGCCGGTTCGACCATTTCGTGCCTGACAGCATGCCCCTGGTCTGGTGCCTGAATGCCCGTGGCGCCGGGATGCAGGACCGGGTTTATGGGCCGACTTTTATGAGGAAATGCCTGGAGGCGAGCCCGGCGCCCTGGACGCATTATCTACTCGGCGGCTCCGGGGAGTGTGTGGCGGCGTTGCAGCGCAGGTTTCGCGACGCGGAAATCGTCGGGGCGCACGACGGCTATTTTTCGCGCGAGGAGGAACCGGCCATCCTCGAAGAAATCAACCGGTTGGCGCCCGACTTCATCTGGGTCGGGCTGGGAACGCCGAAACAACAGGATTGGATCCACCGCCACAAAAACGCGATCGGGCGCGGCGTAATCCTCGCGGTCGGGTTCGCCTTCGACGTCAATGCCGGGATGAAAAAAGATGCCCCAGCCTGGATGCAACGCGCCGGCCTAACCTGGGCGTTTCGCGCGTTGTCCGAGCCGCGCCGTCTTCTCAGCCGCTACCTGCGTTACAACTCGCTCTTCCTTTACTATCTGGCCAAAGATGCGCTCGCGCCCGCTCGCTCCTAACGAACTCGCGGCCGCCGGCCTGGTCGCGCTCTGCCTTCTCGCGTCGAGCGTCCAGGGCGGCCCGGATTTCATCAAAGGAGTGACCGTTTCCGCCCAGACTTGGGGCTGGGAATGGGCCACCCCGGAAATGGCGCAGAGTCTCGACGAGCTGAAGTCGTTAGGCGCGAACAGCGTCGCGATCCATCCCTACGCCCGGATCGAAAACGACGGGCACGTCCGCTTTCGCGAGCTCGAGGGCGAGCGTTACATCACCGTCCCGCTCGATTGGGCGCGGGAACGCGGGCTCTCCGTGATGGTCATTCCGCATATCGCTTACTGGGGCACGAAATTTCTCTGGCGCGGTGAAATTAACTTCCAAAGCGCAGCCGAGTGGGACCATTTTTTTGGCGATTACCAGACTTGGATCGTGCGCATGGCGGAACTCGCCCAGGCACACGGGGCGGCGGTCTTTTGCGTCGGGCTGGAGTTCACGGAGGCGCAGAAATTCGAAGGCCGCTGGCGCAAGATCATCGCGGCGGTCCGCGCCGTTTATCACGGGAAAGTCACCTACGGCGGCAATTGGGATAGCTATCAGGAGGTAAAATTTTGGGACGCCCTCGATTATCTCGGCGTCCTGGCCTATTTCCCCCTAACGAAAAGCGTCGATCCGAGCCGCGCGGAAATTGCCGCGGCCTGGGCGAAACGTTGCGCGGAGCTGACCGCTTTCTCCCAGGCGCACGGCGACAAGAAATTCCTCTTCG
Organism: Chthoniobacterales bacterium; assembly: GCA_965217815.1. Classification (GTDB taxonomy): domain Bacteria; phylum Verrucomicrobiota; class Verrucomicrobiia; order Chthoniobacterales; family UBA10450; genus Palsa-1392. The sequence goes on along the minus strand of CBDCJI010000002.1, from coordinate 500,931 downwards.
TCGAGATCGGCTACAACGAAAGCGCCCGGGCCGCGGCGGAGCCTTGGGCCTTCCAAACCGGCGGTCCGCACGCCGACGAAATTCAGCAGCGCTGCCTCGACGTGGCGCTCGATCTGCCGGCGCATTATCCGGTTTTGGCGGGGATGTATTTGTGGAAATGGTTCCCGGAATTGCCGAGCCGGGAAGAAGAAAATTACCACCTGCAAACCCCCGCGATCAAAGCGCTCATCGCCAAACATTGGCGCTAAACCGATCCGCATCTTTATGCCCGAACGCCTGCTCCTATTCGATATCGATGGAACTTTGATCGACTCCGGCGGCGCCGGTATTCAGGCGCTCAGGGATGTGTTGCAGGAACAATTCGGCATCGCCGACGAACTCCAGGGGATCGAAATCGCGGGCAAGACCGACACCGGCATCGTCCATCAGATTCTGCGCAAACAGGAGATCGCGCTGGGGGACGAGAAGGTCGCGGCTTTTCTCGATCGTTACGCGGATTTCCTGGAGCGCGAACTGCCGCGCCGGCCCGGCAAGCTCCTCCCGGGCGTGGCGGAATTGCTCGCGCGCCTAAAGGCCCGGCCGCAAAACGCGCTCGCCCTGCTCACCGGCAACATCGCTCGCGGCGCGCAGCTAAAACTGGAGCATTACGGCCTTTGGGATTTTTTCGAGTTCGGCGCGTTCGCCGACGATCACCACGATCGCAACGAGCTGGGCCCTTTCGCGCAAAGGCGGGCGCGCGAGAAACACGCGATCGATTTTTTGCCGGAGAAAATCGACGTCATCGGCGACACGCCGCATGACATTGCCTGCGGGAAAGCGATCGGAGCGCGCACCGTCGCGGTCGCAACCGGCACCTTCACGCGCGCCCAACTGGCCGAGCACTCCCCGGACGTGCTCGTCGACGATTTCTCCGAGGTCGACGCGCGCATCGCCCAGCTCGGCTGGTAAGACAAGAAAGCAGCAAAATCTCCCCCTCGTGCTCCTACTCGTAATCGTGCTCATAATCGATCGGTCCGCGAGCACGAGCACGATTACGAGTATGAGCACGAGGGGGAGGGACGCCGCGCGATTGACGGCGGGCGCAAGAGTGACATCATTGCCTCGGCCATGACGGAAAATTTGCCCAACGTCCTCCCACTGGAAGGCGAAATCGATCTTCACATTTCACCGCAGGTAAGCGCCTCGCTTTCTTCCATCATCAAACGGCAACCGGCTAAAGTGGTGGTCGACCTTTCGCAGGTCACCTACATCGACAGCTCCGGCCTCGCTGTCTTGATCGAAGCGATGCAAAAAGTGGGCGGTTACGGAGGGCATTTTGCGCTCGCCGGTCTGCAGGAATCGGTGCAGCCGATCTTCGAGATCGCCCGGCTCGATCAGGTCTTCCGCATTTTCCCCGATACCGCCGCCGCGCTCGCCGCCTGACGCAAGAGCGCGAGCGTCCGCTCGACGTTGCGGGCGATGTCGTAGGCTCCCGCGCGCTCGAGAATCGCCGGCCGGGCACTCGCCCGCCGCTCTGCGCTCGCCCAGTAGCCGAGCGCCTGCCGTAACTGCGCCAGGTCCCAGGCCGGCTCCACGATTGAGCCGTGCACGCCGTTCTCGATGATTTCGCTAAAGCCGTTGGCGCGCGTCGTGATCACGGGGAGCCCGGCGGCGAGCGCTTCGAGGCAGGCGTTGGAGAACGGATCATAAAGGGTCGGGAGCAAAAAAATATCGGCGGCCGCATAAAGAGTGGGGAGATCGCGCACGCCGCCGAGAAAGCGCACGGCGCGGTGGCGCGGCCGGCGCCGCCCGCGGCCGGCGACGAGCAGACGAAAGCCTTCGCCTAACGACTCCACGGCGTCGATCGCGTAAGCCAGACCTTTCCGCTCCCAGCCGGACCCGACAAAAAGCACCGCCACCTCGCCGTCCGCGAGACCGAGCTGCCGGCGCCGCTGCTCCCGCGCTTCGGGCGTGACGCGAAAGTCGTCGGTCGGCACCCCGTTGGCGATGACCTCGATCCGATCGGCCGGATAACCGTAAAATTGTCGCGCCTCTTCTTTGACCAGGGCTGAGTTGGTAATGACGCGCCCCGCGCCTCCGGTGAAGAGCGCCTCCTCGAGCTCGAGGGTGTCGCGATGGCTTCGCCCAAAGCGCCGCCACAACTTGCGCGCGGCCGAAGACGCCGCATCGCGCCGCTCCAGCCAGGCCCGGTGCAGACCGTCGCCGGCCCGATACACATCGCAGCGCCAGACGCGCTCGAGGCTAAAAACCAGATCGCACTCCTCCGCCGGTCGCGCCTTTTCCAGCTCGTCGGCGAAGCGCCTCGGCGTTTCGCCACGCAGCCGGGTGATCGGTCCCCAGGGCCATTCCGTCGCCGGCCAGCTCGCATCGGTAAAGAGCCGCGGCTCCTGCCCGGCTTGCTGGAGACCGCGGGCCAGCCGCTTCAAATAGGCTTCCGCCCCACCCGTCTCGGAATGTCCGCGCCGGACCAGTCCAATCCTCAAGCCAGGCGCTTTCATGCGGCAGCGGGGCCGGGAGTTCGATCTTTACTTGGCCGCATTCCAAAGAATAGTGATGAACTCATGCTGGGTGAAACTCTAAACGCCCCGCCCCGCCCCGCTGCCAAGGCCGCGACCTCGCGCCACTTGCCGAAGCATCTGCTCTACTCGATTTTCGCGCGGATCGGCGGTTCGGGACTGGATACGGACGCGTTTGAGACTTTGCGCGCATCGCATCGCGGCGGATTTCTGGCCAAAGCCGTCGCCTACGATAATCGCCAGGAGGAAATTCCGCCGGCCTTGATCGAATCCCTGCGCTGGCATCCGGTCCGGCTGCTCTCTTTTCTCGACAGCCCGTACTACTACGGCGCCAAGAAAAAATACCTCGATTGGATCGTCTCGCGTCATCTCGAGAGGGGGCGCTACGATTTATTTCACAGCTGGTCGGGCGACTGCCTGCTTTCCCTGCGCAAAGCGAACCAGCTCGGCATTCCTTCGATCGTGGAAATTCCCACCTGGCACCGCGATCGCGGCAAGATCAAGCGTCCGCCGGCGGAGGATCACTCTCATCTCTCCTGGCCGCAGCGTTGGAAGGAAGATCTGCTTCTGCACCGCAGCCGCTTCCTCGAGGAATATTCCCTGGCCACGCTCCTCCTCGTTCTCTCAGAACGGGCCGCCGAGACTTTTCGCGTCCAGGGGTTTCCGGAGGAGAAGCTTTTTTATCTGCCGCGCGGAGTCGATGTCGAACGCTTCACCCCCGGAGAGCGGCCGCCGCTTTTTCGCGCGGTTTTTTCCGGGGCGCTGATCGAACGCAAAGGCGTGCACCATTTGCTCGAGGCCTGGGACCGGCTCACGCTCAAAAACGCGGAGCTTTGGCTCGTCGGCAACGTGCATGACGAGATGAAGCCGTATCTGAAAAAGTTTGGGCGCCCGGACGTCAAGACGATCGGCTTCGCGCCGGCGCCGGAGAAATATTTGCGTCAATCGACCATCCACATTTTCCCCTCGCAATGCGAGGGGAGCGCCAAGGTCACCTACGAAGCGGCGGCCTGCGGGCTCCCCCAGATCACGACGCGAGAAGCCGGTGACGTGGTGGAGGATGGCATTCAGGGCATCATCGTGCCGCCGGCCAACGTCGATGCTCTGGCGGAGGCGATCCAACATCTCTACGACCATCCCGAGATCGTCGAGCGGATGGGTGTCGCGGCGCGACAGCGGGTGGTGGAAAATTTCACCTGGGACCATTTCCGCGAACGGCTCCTCGGCGCCTACGAACGGGCCATGGGAATGGGACGCTCGGGGCAGGGTTGAACATTCTCCTCCTCCAACTGAAAAGGATCGGCGATCTGATCCTGACCACGCCGGCGATCGCGGCCGTGCGAAAGACTTTCCCGGAGGCGCACATCACCCTGGTGGTGGCGGAGGGCTCGCGCGCTTTGCTGCCCGCGATCCCTGGGATCGACCGGACGCTGGTCGCGCGCGGGAGCATCGGTGACGTCCTCATCTGGGCGGCCATCGGGCGAAATCGCTTCGATTATTGCCTGGATTTTTCGCGGACCGATCGCTCCGCTTTTCTTACCTGGCTTTCCGGGGCGGGCGAGCGCATCACCTACGATACGGTGCGGCGCGAGACGATTCGCCAACTGGCTTACACCACTTTCATTCCTTCGCGCGTAGGGACGCTGCACACGGTCGATCATCATCTGGCGCTGCTCGCGCCCCTCGGCGTGCACGAGGCGGCCCCGGAAGTGCGCCTGGTGCTCCCCGCGGAAGCGGAAGCACGCGCCGCCCAGATCATCGACCGGGAAAATCTCGGCGATGGTTTCATCGTCCTCCATCCGGGATCGGCGCGCGCGGAGAAGTTCTGGGTCGCGCAATATTGGGCGGAAGTCGCCGCCGCTTTTCAGCCGCAAACTCGGGTCGTTCTGTCCGCCGGCGCTTCCCCGATGGAGCGGCTGCACCTCGCTGAGATCAAAGCGCAGCTGCGCCAACCGATTCTCGATCTCTCCGGGAAACTCGATTTACTCACCCTCGCCGCGCTCCTCGCGCGCGCCCGGCTGCTCGTCACGATCGACTCCGCCCCGCTGCACTTGGCGTCCGCACTGGGCACTCCGCAGGTCGCGCTTTTTGGCCCGACGAACCCGTTTCACTGGCGTCCTCGCGGCACGCCCGCGGCTGTCCTGCGGGCCGGCCAGGCCCAGCCGCTGCAGGACTTCCTCCCGGCACAGGCGGCCGGCCGGATGAACCAGATCTCGACGAAACAAGTGATCGATGCTATGCAGTCGCTGCTGTCGACGTCGGCGGCGCCCGGGTCATGAGCGACGAGACGAAGCCGAAAAAGCAATCCCTCTGGATGACCGTCCGTATCGGATGGCGCCCCTACCGGCGGCTCTTCTCCTACGCCTGGCCTTACAAGGCCCGTTTCATCATGGGGCTGGCCTTCGGCTTTCTTTACGGCGGCATCAATTCTTTCCTGCCGCTGGTCATGGCCAAAGTCGCCGGGGTGGTTTTCCATGGTCACGGCCCGCCCTCGCCTAACGAGGCCATGGCGCATCCCGAACTCTTTAGCGCCGGGCCGAAGATTAATTCGCTCGTGCTCCTTTGCCTCGCCATCCCGGCGGTCATGACCCTGCGCAGCCTCTGCTCCTATGCCAATGCCTACTACGTCAGTTGGGTGAGCAGCAAAGTCGTGACCGATATCCGCGACGAGCTCTTCGGCACGATGATGCGGCATTCCATGGACTTTTTTAACAAGGCGCAATCGGGCTTCCTCATGTCGCGCATCACCAACGATACCCGGATGATGCAGAGCGCCCTTTCCAGCATCAGCAGCGATCTTTTCAAGCAGCCCATCGCCATCATCGGCGGGATCAGCGTGCTCCTTTACATGGACTGGAAATTTACCATCGTCACGCTCGTCCTCTTCCCCAGCTGCCTGGTGCCTCTGAGCATGTACGGCCGGCGCGCGCGCAAGGCGGTGCAAAGCGAACAATTCGGCATCGCCGAGATGGTCGTGACCATGCAGGAGACCTTCGCCGGCATCCGCGTGATCAAGTCTTTCGCGCGCGAAGGTCACCAGCAGGCGTTGTTTCGCAAGAGCAACAACTCCCAATTCTCCAATGCCATGCGCATCATCCGCTCGACCGAAGCGGTCGGCCCGATCGTCGAAACGATCGCCGCCTTGGGCGTCGGCCTCGCCCTTCTCTACGTCTACGTCGCCAATCTGGCGGCGGCGAAATTCATCGCTCTCATCGGCGGCATCTTCCTCCTTTACGACCCGATCAAGACGCTCAGCCGCATCCACATCATCATGCAGCGCTCCATCCAGGCGACGGTGGAGATTTTCGCCATCCTCGACTCCGAGCCGACGGTGCAGGATCGCTCCGACGCCATTGCCCTCCCGCGTTCGCAGGGAGAGATCGAATTCGACCGCGTCAGCTTCCGTTATGAAGGTGGCGTGACCGACGCGGTCCAAAACCTCAGCCTGCGCATCGAGCCCGGCCGGAGCTACGCGCTCGTCGGGGCGAGCGGCGCGGGCAAAAGCACCATCCTCTCCCTCATCCTGCGCCTTTACGATCCGACCGGCGGCGTCGTGCGGATCGATGGTCACGATCTGCGCACCGTCACCCAGTCTTCACTCCGCACTCAGATCGGGCTCGTCTCGCAGGAGACCTTTTTGTTTCACGACACCATCTTCAGCAACATCCAGTTCGGCCGGCTCGACGCGACCAAGGAAGAAATCTACGCCGCCGCCGAGACCGCCTACGCGCACGACTTCATCATCGCGCAGCCGAAAGGCTACGAGACAGTCATCGGCGACAAAGGCTGCCTCCTCTCCGGCGGCCAACAGCAGCGCCTCGCCATCGCCCGCGCCCTGCTCAAGAACGCGCCCATTCTCCTGCTCGACGAAGCCACCTCCGCCCTCGATTCGGAGAGCGAACAGCAAATCCAGATCGCCCTCGAACGCCTGGCGCAGGGCCGCACCGTCATCGCCATCGCCCATCGGCTTTCCACCATTTTGTCCGCCGACCAGATCGTGGTGATGGAAAACGGCCGGATCAAAGAGATGGGCAACCACGCCGAGCTCCTCGAAAAAAGCGGCTACTACCGCCGCCTCTACGACCTCCAGTTCAACCGCAACCCCGCGGAAGCGGGCGCCGAGATCGAGATGCTCGCCTCGACCATCGCGTAAGCGGCTCCGCCGCCGCGAAAACGGCCTCTAACGTCGCGAAATCGGGATCTGCGCCCGAGAAATCGACTTTCGCAGGCGTGCAATCGCCACCAGCAACCGCGCATTCGCCTCTCACGATCCCGCAATTAGGAGCGCCGTGCGAGAAATCAAGGTCTGCCACGAGCATTCGATTCCGCCCACAAGAAAACGACCGCCCCCAGCGCGAAATCGAGAACCGCACCCTCGCGACCGGCTTTCGCACACGATCAACTGACTCGCTCTTACGCTCTTCGAAGAGCAAGCGTTGCGAGAATTCGATACCGTAATTCGCGGGTGGGATATTGACTAAATACAGCCAATCCCCGCCCTTTCCGAGATACCCGCGTCATCTACTTCGGCGATAACCTTGACAGCTACGCAAGCTGCCCGAGACCGATATCAACCTCATCTACAACGACTAGATGACTCGGTGTCGAGTCAAAATATTGGCCCGTCTTCCGCCCGTGTTCGAACGGTTGATCGTTGTATTCATAAGTTAGCGCGGTGATATATTTGCGGCGTTAATTTCTTCCCAAAGTTGGCTCTCCACTTTGTCGATTCGACCAATCTTCTCGTGCTGTTGTTTCGTCATGGGGAGGTCCATTACGGTCATTCCACCCGAGCATCTGATCTGGGAGTTTCAGCTGAACCCACTCCTCGAATAGCTGCGTCATCCTAGCTGTCTTTACAGTATCCTTGTCTTCGAGGTAAACCTTAAGGGTGGTGGTCTTTCCTGCCGGTGCTGACCAGCTGAGCATGGACGACTGGACCACCAATCCACCGAATTGTGACTTGAGCTGTTTGACCAACTTCGAATCTAGCTGAGGCAGCTGAGGGGGCGGCAACGTAATCTCTCTAACCAGTCGACCGGAAGCGGGAGACACACGCCATCAGATTCACCGAAGATGATTGCTCGAAATTCGTTCTCATATCTGTAGAACTCCTGCTTGTGGAAGAACAGATGGTAGTCTTCGCTCCACTGAGGATTGTTTGTCTGCCCAATGAACTCAGGAAGGACCAACGATGTCTGAAAAATCGTATCTGACTGCTCCAGCCGGCGCGGCGTCTCCTCGTATATTCCTGACATAATTTTGGATTTCGCCTGCTTCGGCCGTAACAATGATCGCCGCATCAGATTGCCCGTAAACTTCCCACATCCATGGGCTTTCTTGGCTGTAGCTCCAGCAGGAGATTACCGTTTCATTGATTCGCTTTCGGACGTGCTCGTCCGCAAAACTCTTCCGAATGCACTCGTCGAAAACACCGGGATCTCCTCTTTCACGAGCGAGCCTAAATGCATCCCAGCAGTAGCCGAACCGGAATTCCAAAAGATCCAAGAACGTTTTGCATGGTGAAAAATAGAGGATGCCATTAGCAACTGCTTGGACATGCTTCTTCCGAATCAGTCTTTTGATCAATCTCATGGAGGACTCTCCTTTATTCTCGCGACACGCGGCACGGAATCAACCATGGGCGGAAAAGGCCAGTCTGCGATTCTGGCTGCTCTCAATCGAAGCGGCCCCCGACGCTGCTAGTAGCGAACGGTTTTCCTATGAAGGCCCAGGCAAACGGTGTCAGTCTGTGATTCTCGCTCTTTTACGGGAGAGACTTCGTAATTCTTTCTCCTATATCCTGGCCGATTCATTTCATGAACGCATCGAAATTTGAAGACATCATGAAGCGCTCGATCGCGGAATCCTACATACAACGAGCGCTGCCCCACGATAAGCGCCAGGCGACGTTCTTCTCGTGAACTTTTTTCTCACCAGAGTTCCGTAAAATCCCCAAACCCGCGCCCATGGATACCCGAACTCAGAATAGGCTAAACAGTGTGGATGCGACGCGGGATGTGTTGGCGACCCCGCGAATCAAACGGCCGTTGATTCCAACCCGGGGTTTAAGGATGAGGCGGAAGATTTCCGCGATACCCGCGCCGTGACGCGATCGTATTGCTCCTGATCGTCTGGGGCGTCGTGTCCGCAAAGGTCCGCGAGCGACGCTTAAAGAAGGCGACGGAGAAGATGCTGCCTACACTAAAGCAGCACTTCGAGGCTGGTCGCCATTACAACGTTTTCGTCAGTCACGGTCGTCTCTTCCAGCGGGTCCATTTCGTGGGCATATCAGAGCCGATCAGACGCAAGTATGCCTCTTTGCCATTCCCACTGACGCAGTGGATCATCTTGCTGCAAGAGGACGGCAGGCGCCTCTATATCAAGCCTGAATCGATTCGATACTACGAGGATGCCGCCTCCCTAAACGTCTAACCAGGATCCCAAAGAAGGTGTCCGTCTGTGATTGTCGCTCGTCATGGGCGGAGGCGGCGGCTGGGAACAACGTGATCGCGTACCACACGCACATATGAAGGTCTTGCAGGACTACCAAGGCCGAAACGTCCGCCTGATGGACGAGCGACTGCGGCACATTCTAGAGCATCCCGAGATGGCGGGCTTGGAAGGCGCTCTGGGAGAGACTTTACGCGTGCCCGAGATCGTCATGCAATCGAGCAGCGACCAGACGGCGGAACTGAATTACCGGTACTATCTCGGCACCAAAGTGGGCGACAAATGGCTCTGCGTGGTGGTAAAGTCTGGTCTTGAGGATGCGTTCGTCGTGACGGCGTATCTGACTGATCGGGTAAAGAAGGGAATCCAATTATGGCCCAACAAGTAAAGGTTTGGTTCGATCCGGAAGGGGACTTTCTCGAAGTACGCTTTTCGGAGCGTGCCGGCTTTATGCGCGAGACTAATAATGACGCCGTGATGGAGCGCGTGGATGAGGAAGGGAACGTGCTCGGGTTCTCGATTCTGCGGGTCAGTCAGTTGTCAAAAGGAAAGCCCTTGGTGGCGGAGTTGGCGTGATGCCGAGACGAGTGCGGAAATATTCGTGAAACCCGCTTAGGACCGGAAAACCCCAATCCACTCCGTAGCGGAGATCGGCCGATAGTTACACCTCGACCCGCGCGCCCAGCTCGACGACGCCGTTGGGCGGGAGGCAGAAGTAGGAGGTGACGTCGCCGGCGTTTCGCGTCATCCAGGCGAAAAGCGTCCCGCGCCAGGCCGAGAGCCCGAGCTTTCGCGTCGGCAGGATCGTTTCCCGGCCGATGAAATAAGTCGTCCGCATGGGCGCGAAGCGCAGGCCGGGTTCGCGCAAGCCCTCCAGCGCGGAAGGCACGTCCGGCTTTTCCATGAAGCCGAAGTGCACCTGGGCCCTCCAGAAGCCTTCGCGCAGTTTCTCGAGCGCCACCCGATCTTTGCTCGTCGTCAGATAAGGGACTTCCGCGGTGCGCACGGTCAGGACCACGACCTGTTCGTGCAGCACTTTGTTGTGCTTGAGATTGTGGAGCAGCGCGAGCGGGGTGCCGAGGTGATTTCCGGACATGAAGACGGCCGTGCCCGGAACGCGCCGGATGTTCTGGCTTTCCAAGTCGCTCAGAAAATCATCGAGCGGCAGGCAGAGATGGCCGAGGTGACCGCCGAGCACGCGCCGCCCTTTTCTCCAGGTCAACATGAGGAAAAGAATCCCGCCCGAGGCGAGCAACGGAAACCAGCCGCCGTGCGCGACCTTGAGCATGTTGGCGCCGAAAAAGGCGAGATCGATCACGATGAAAAACGCCGCGACCGGCAGCGCCACTGCGGCCGGCCAAAACCAGCGGCGCCGGGCCACGAGATAAAACAGGATCGTCGTGATCAGCATGGTGGTGGTAATAGCCACCCCGTAAGCGGCGGCCAGATGGCTCGAAGTGCGGAAGCTGAGGACGAGCCCGATGCAGCAAAGCATTAAGACCCAATTGACCAGCGGCACATAAATCTGCCCGATGATCCGCGCCGAAGTGTATTTCACCTTCAAGCGCGGGCTGTAGCCGAGCTGAATCGCCTGCATGGTGAGGGAAAATGCGCCGCTGATGATGGCTTGGGACGCAATCACCGCCGCCGCCGTGGCGAGGAGGACGAGCGGATATCGGGCCCAAAGCGGCGCCATGCGAAAGAAGGGATTGATCGCGGCCGCGGGGTGGAGGAGAAGGAGCGCGCCCTGCCCAAAATAATTCAGGACCAAGGCCGGCAAAACCACCACGAACCAGGTGAGCCGAATCGGCGCCGTGCCGAAGTGCCCGATGTCGGCGTAGAGCGCTTCTCCGCCGGTCACGACGAGAAAGACCGCGCCCAGGACGACGAATCCCTGCGTGCCGTTGCGCAGGAAAAAATCCACGCCGTGCGACGGATTGATCGCCGCTAGGACCTCGGGCGCACGCACGATCTGATGCACGCCGAGGAGGCTCAAGACGAGAAACCAAAGAATCGTGATCGGACCAAAAATCCGGCCCACCCCGGCCGTGCCGCGGGATTGGAAGAGGAAGAGTCCGATGAGAATGACGATGGCCAGGGGAATGACGAACGGGTCGAAGAGCGGCGTCACGACATGCAAACCCTCGACCGCGCTCAGCACCGAAATCGCGGGCGTGATCATGCCATCGGCATAGAGCAAAGCCGCGCCGAAGAGCCCGAGCAGGAAAACATATTTTCCTCGCCTAACGACATCGCTGACCAGGGTGGCGAGGGCGAGAATCCCGCCTTCCCCGCGGTTGTCGGCGCGCAGGATGAGGATGAGGTATTTGAGCGAGATGACGAGGAGGAGCGACCAGAGGACGAGCGAGAGCACGCCGAGCACGTTGGCCGGGGTCGGCCGGATGGCGTGCTCGCCGTAAAAGCATTCGCGCAAGGCGTAGAGCGGGCTCGTCCCGATGTCGCCGTAGACGATCCCGAGGCTGGCCAGGCAAAGCAGGGCCAGGCGCCGCTTGCTCTGCGGGATTTCGGCCGGAGAAGGCGCAGATGGAACCGCCTCGGGAAGGGCGGGTGCGAGCGTTGCGGACCCAGAATTCACTTCGTCCGCGGAAACGTAGGCTGGCCGCTATCGCCGAATAATTAAAACAGTACTAAAATTCGCGACCGTCCATTTCCGGGCTGCCGGCATGCGCTACACTCCCGGCGTGCTGGGAGTTTCCAGTTTGCGCAGGGTCGAGCAGCCGTCCGCGGCGGGTGGAATATCCTTCGCGCCCTTCGCTCAATATCTCAGCGCCGTCGCCGTCGTGGTCGCGCTCACCGTGGCCTCCTGGCTGCTCACGCCGCTAACCGGCTACGGCGCGATTTCGCTGATTTTTCTTCTCGGGGTTTTGCTCGCCGCGATGGTGCTCGATCGCGGGCCGGTCCTGCTCGTGGCCGCGCTCAGCGCGCTTTCCTGGAACTTCCTTTTCATCCCGCCGCTCTTCACTTTGCACATCGCGAAAATCGAAGACGCCCTCACCTTCGCGACCTACTTCATCATCGCCATCACCGTCGGCAGCCTGACCGCGCAACTCAAGGCGCGCGAACATCTCGCCGCCCAGGTGCAGGTCGCGGAGGAATCGGAGCGTTTGCGCAAGACGTTGCTCGATTGTGTTTCGCATGAACTCAAGACGCCGCTAGCCGCGATCGGCGCGGCCAGTCAGGAGTTGGTCCGGGCCGCGCCGAACGTGCAAAACACGCAGACGCTGCAGCAGCTCGCGGGCGAAATTCACGACGGCTCGCGCCGGCTCAATCGCGTGGTCAACAATCTCCTCGAGATGAATCGGCTCGAGAGCGGCGTCATCCGGCCGAGACAGGAATGGTGCGAAGTGCGCGAGCTGCTGCAATCGGCGATCGAGATCGAACGGGAATCGTTAGGCGGCCGGGAAGTGCGCCTCGATGTGCCGGAAGCCATTCCCCTCGCCCTGCTCGATCACACCCTGATCGAGCAGGCCGTGGCCAAGCTCCTCGCCAACGCCGCCAGCCACGCTCCCTCCCGCTCGCCGATCGAGGTCGATGCCCAATATCAGAATGACCGCCTGATCGTTTCGGTGAGCGACCGCGGGCCGGGGCTGCCGGTCGATGCGGAGCGGCTCTTTGAAAAATTCTATCGCGGCAACGACCGCAAAACCGGTGGGCTCGGCCTCGGCCTCTCCATCGCGCGCGGCTTCGTCGAAGCTCACGGCGGCCAGCTCACCGCGGGGAATCGCGACGGCGGCGGGGCCCGTTTTACGATCGACCTCCCGGTCCGCGCGACCGACGCGAGCCTGCCGGATTCACCGACATGAAGCCGTCGCAGACCGCGCTCATCATCGATGACGAAAAGCAGATTCGCCGTCTCCTTCGACTGGCTTTGGAGGGCGCCGGCCATCAGGTTTACGAAGCCGAGACCGGCCAGGCCGGCCTCGAGGAGATTGCCTACCGGCGGCCCGACATCGTCTTGCTCGATCTCGGTTTGCCCGACCTGGATGGGGTCAAGGTTCTTCGCCGCCTGCGCGAATGGTCCGACGTTCCGGTCCTCATCCTTTCCGTGCGCGACGAGGCCGACGAGAAAGTCGCGGCCCTCGATGCCGGCGCGGATGACTACGTGACCAAGCCGTTCGACACCGCCGAACTCCTCGCCCGGGTCCGCGCGGCGCGGCGGCGTTCGTTGACGGAAACGGGCGACCCGGTTTTCCAGAGCGGCTCGCTCTGCGTCGATTTCGCGGCCCGCCAGGTGAAGCTGGCCGGCGAGGAAATAAAGCTCACCCCGACCGAGTACTCCCTCCTCCGCGTCCTCGTCCAGAACGCCGGCAAAGTCGTGACTCATCGCCAGCTCCTGCGCACGGTTTGGGGAGAGAAAGCCGAGAGCCAGGCGCAATACCTTCGGGTTTACGTCACTCACCTGCGCAAGAAATTGGAGCGCCCGACCGACGGGCCGAGCCTGATCAAAACCGAGGTCGGGATCGGTTACCGATTATCGGCCGAAAAGCTCTGAGCGGGCCTGCCGAGCCTTAACGTTCTTTTAGCGTTTTCCGACCACATTTTAATTAACGGCCGCCGTCCGGGCTGGGCCAGGCTTGGCCATGAACGCAATCGTGGTGCCCCCGCAAGAAATCGCCGAAGCACACGCCCAATCCCGGCCGGTGGCGAGTGACGAGAAAGAAAGAGCCGCGCGCAAAACGGCGACCCCGCTTTGGACTTGGTTCATCGAGAACCCGCGGCGGCCGGGCCGCGTATCTTTTCCAGAGAGACCCCACTGAGCCCGCCCCAAGAAACGAAACGGCGGATCCCGCCTCGCGAGATCCGCCGTTCGTTAGGGTTTAGCGAAATTATTCCGCGCTCTTCTTGGCCTGGTCGAATTTCTCGATCTTCTCGAGGTGACCTTTCATCGTCGCCATGCTGTCTTCGATGAAGCTTTTCAGGTCCGAGTTCTTGGCCATTTTGTCGGCTTCGTTGAATTCGGCGATGTCCTTTTTGTGGTCTTTGACCATCTCGCGGACGTAGGCCTTATCGAAAGCGGCGCCGGACATACCCGACATTTTTTCCATCAACGCCTTGTGCTTTGCGCTGACTTCGGTGGGCACAGTGACGTTCATTTTGGCCGCCACCGCTTTGAGGTTGTCGTTGATCTGGGTGTGGTCCTTGACCATCTGATTGCCGAAATCTTTGACCTCGTCGCTCCCGCCTTTTTCCGCAGCGACCTTACCGAGCTCGACTTCCGTCATGCCGCCGTCGGCCGCTTTTTTGATGAACTTCTTTTCCATCGCGGTGGCCTGCATGTTTTCGTCATCGGCTGCGAAAGAATGCTGCCACGGGCCGCAAAGCGCGGCCGCTAATCCTAAGGTGAGTGCTATAGTTTTTATTTTCATTGTATGAAATTAGATCGCGACTCCCAGCCAGAGCGGATGCCCGTGAAGGGCCGGCTGAGAAAATCGCTTGCCACTGTCGCGATGCTTCCGTAAGTCCCCGTCGCACGCCATGGCAGAATCTTTCATCGAAGCGCCCGGTGTGCATCGGCCGCGGAATGTCGACTGGAAACGGGCCGCCGCCCTCCTTTACGGCGACTGGGGCACGAGCAAGGCCTACGTCATCGGGCTCGCCTTCGTCGCGTCCGGCTTCGCCTCGTTCCCCCTCATCCTGGCGGTCTGCGCGCTCACCGCAGTCGTCGGATTTAACTACATCATCGTCTGCGCGCACTTCCCCGATGGCGGCGGCGTTTACTCCGCGGCCCGGGAGCAAAGCCGCTTTCTCGCCTCCGCCGGCGCCCTTCTTTTGGTGGCAAATTTCATCGTCACGGCCGCGCTCAGCGGCTGGGCGGCGGTGAGCTATTTCGGGGTCCCCGCCCAGTATGCCCGCCCGGCCACCATGGTGCTCGTGGTCATCGTCGGCGCGATTAACTATTTCGGGCCCAAGCACAGCGGCAGCGTCTCGCTTTATCTCGCCATCCCCGCGGTCATTACCGTGCTCGTGATTCTCGGCTTGAGCGCCGGGTTTTTCACCACGGTCCACTTCGAGCCGCGCCACGCGACCATGGCGGTGGGCTGGACGCGCTTTGTCGGCGTCATCCTCGCGCTCAGCGGGGTCGAGGCGGTGGCCAATATCACCGGCGTGATGAAGCTCGATCCCGGCTCCACGCCGGAGCATCCGAAGGTCACCCGGACCGCTGCCAAAGCGATCATTCCCGTAGCCATCGAAGTGGTCGTGGGCACGGCGCTGCTCGGTTGGGCGATGCTCTCGTTGCCGAAAGCTTACGCCCCGGCGCTGAACGCGCACAGCGAGGATATGCTGCGCTTTCTCGGCGAACACTACGGAACGCTGGTGGTGGCGCCCTGGTTCGGCAGCGCCTTCGGGCTGGTCGTCGGCATCGTCTTCGGCTTGCTCCTTTTCAGCGCGGTCAACACTGCGGTCGTCGCTCTGATCGGGGTCATCTACATGATGGCGCAGGATGGCGAAATGCCGAAGCAACTCGCCCGGCTCAACCGCCACGGCGTGCCTTGGATGCCGCTCCTGGTGGCCGTCGTCATACCCATTTTGGTGCTCGTGGTGACGAGCGATTTCGAGGCGCTGGCTGGGCTCTACGCGATCGGCGTGGTCGGCGCGATCGCGGTCAACCTCGGCTCCTGCACCTTCAACAAGCGGCTCGGCCTGCCCTGGTATCAACGCCTCTTGATGGGCAGCACTTTTCTCATCCTCTCCGCGGTTGAGATCACCATCGCCTACACCAAACCGGCCGCGCTCGATTTCGCCATCGCCGTGCTCGGTGTCGGGCTTTTATTGCGCGCCTACTCGCACAAACTCTCCGGATTAAAAACCGTCACGATGCACCGGACGGTCGCGGAAATGGTCGCGCCCAATCTGCCGGCGACGATGCAGCCCAGGCTCGAGGAAGGGCAGAAAATCATGGTCGCGGCCCGGGGCATCAATCCGGTTTTGAATTTCGCCCTCGAAGAAGCGCAACTGCGCAAAGCCGTCCTCTGCGTTCTCTACGTCAAAGAAGTGGCGGTCTTTTTCGGTGGCGGCCCGTCCCGGCTCGGCAGCGCGAAATGGAAAGACGATCCGCAAGCCCAGGCCATCATGTCGATCATGATCAAGGAAGGCGAAGCGCGCGGCGTCTGTGTGCAGCCGGTCTACGCGGTGAGCGAAGATCCCTCGGCCACCATTCTCGATCTCGCGGCCACGTTAGGCGTGGATTACATCATCCTCGGTTCGTCGCAGCGGCGTTCCCTGGCCGACCTCTTGCGCGGCAGTGTCGCTACCCAGATCGCGCAGAATTTGCCGGAGTCGATCCGGTTGATGATTTTCGGCTAAATTTTCTCATTCCGGACACCGTGAGCCCGCCGAAAATTCTCATCGCGGATTCCATCTCCCAGCGCGGGATTGATGAGTTGGGAGAAGGCGGCGCCTTGGAAGTCGTCATCCGCACCGGGCTCACCGAAGCGGAGTTGATGCAGTTAATTCCCGGCTTCAGCGCGATCGTGGTCCGCAGTCAGACGAAAGTGACGGCGCCCATTTTGCAAGCTGGGGGAAATCTGAAAGTGGTCGGCCGCGCCGGGGTCGGGGTTGATAATGTCGATGTCGAAGCAGCGACCCGCCGCGGCGTGATCGTCATGAACACGCCCGCCGGCAATACCATTTCCACCGCGGAACACGCTTTCTCGCTGCTGCTCTCAACCGCGCGCAACATCCCCCAGGCTCACGCCAATTTGCAGGGCGGGAAATGGGACCGGAAGAATTTCGAAGGCGCCGAGCTTTACAACAAAACGCTCGGGATCATCGGCATGGGCCGGATCGGCTCCGAGCTAAGCCGGCGGGCCATCGCCTTCGGGATGCGCGTGCTGGCTTACGATCCTTTCCTTGCCGCGGCCCGGGCGCGCTCGCTCCAGGTGGAGTTGATCGACGATCTCGAGGAGCTTCTTCCGCTCTGCGATTTCCTCACCCTCCACACTCCGCTCACTCCGGAAACCCACCACCTCCTGAACGTGGCTCGCCTCGCCAAAACGAAACGCGGCGTGCGTCTGATCAATTGCGCGCGGGGCGGCCTGATCGACGAAGGCGCGCTCCTGGAGTCGTTAGGCAACGGCCAGGTCGCGGGCGCGGCGCTGGACGTTTTTGAGCAGGAACCGCTGCCCGCCGATTCCCCGTTGCGCGGGGTTCCCAACCTCATCCTCACTCCGCATCTCGGCGCCTCCACAGCGGAAGCGCAGGAAAGCGTCGGGATCGAAATCGCCCAGGCGATTCGCGCGGCTTTGCTCGAAGGGACCATCCGCAACGCGGTCAACATGCCGAACCTCGACGCCAAAACCCTCGCGATCGTCGGGCCGCATCTGCGTTTCGGCGAAAAGCTTGGGCTCTTCCTTTCGCAGGTCTCACCGCGCCGGGTGGAAAGTTTGCACATCAACTACAGCGGCAAAGTGAACGAAGTCGACACCACCGCGATCACCCGTTCGATCTTGAAAGGCTTTCTCCGGCTGGCCGGCGGCGGCGATGTCAACGAGGTCAACGCCCCCGCCTTCGCCGAAGCGCACGGGATCAAGGTCACGGAATCGCGCTTGAGCGCGCCGGGCGATTACACCGATCTGCTCGAGCTCAGCGCGCTCGCGGAAGGCAAATCGGTCTCGGTCGCGGGCGCGTTTTTCGGCGCGACGCCGCGCATCGTCAGCATCAACAACCGGCCCGTGGAAGCGCGCCCGCAAGGCGTCGTGCTGGTGCTCGAAAATAGCGATCGCCCCGGGATGATCGGACGCATCGGCACGCTCCTGGGCGGGCACGGGGTGAACATCGCGACGATGTCGTTAAGCCGAAACCAGGCGGGCGGCCGCGCCCTCACCGTGCTCAATCTCGACACCGCGCCGTCGCCCGCGCTCCTCGCCGAGATCCAGGCGAGCGACGACATTCACACCGCGCAGGTGATCGAATTATAACCGGATAGGACCGTTGCCTTCGCGCGGTGCGATTTTAAGTTCACACTCATGGGCTCTATTCTTTGGACTCTTATTATCGGCCTCGTCATCGGGGCGATCGCGAAACTCTTGATGCCCGGGAAAGATCCCGGCGGTTGCATCATCACCATGCTCATCGGCATCGCGGGGGCCTTCATCGCGGGCTATCTCGGCCGCTTGTTAGGCTGGTATCAGCCCGGGCAACCGGCGGGCTTCATCGCCTCGGTCATCGGCGCGATGCTGCTCCTGCTCCTCTACCGTTTGATCGCGGGCAAGCGCGCCTAACGACCGCGCCGCGCACCCGGTAGGCGTCTCCCTCTTGGGAGAGTCAGTATCTGTTTGGCGTTTCACGAGAAAGCTTGGCCGTTGTCATCCCGAGGCTGGCGCAGCGCGCCGAGGGATCTCGCGGTTGCTCTTTTGGGTTCATTTGTCCTGAAGAACTACGCCGAGACCTTGCGCGAGATCCCTCGCCGTCTCCGCGGGCTCGGGATGACAACATGAGAGCGGGCCAATGAAACGCAGGCCGCCTCCTGCAACGAACGCCCAACGAATACCCCGGAGACGCGGCCCTGCGCGGGGATGGCAAAGGGGACCTCACTCCGCGCTTCGCCGAGCGAAACGTCTAGAGGGCTGGCGCACCCGCCTGCGTGCCGCGATATTGCTCCCATGCTCACGAACAAAAAGGTGGTGGACGCGATCAATAAGCAGATCGGGAACGAGTTCGGCGCGGCCATGCAATATGTCGCCATCGCCGCTTATTTCTCGAGCGATGCCCTGCCCCAATTAGCCAGCCACTTTTTCCAACAGGCGGAAGAGGAAAACGAGCACGCCATGCGGTTCATCAAATACGTCATCGACGTGGGCGGGGGCGTGGTCGTTCCCGCGATCGATGCGCCGCAGGCGACTTTCCAGACGGCGGAGGAAGCGATCAAGCTTTCCCTCGATCAGGAGATCGAAGTCACCCACCAGATCAACGCGCTCGTCGAACTGGCGCGGTCGGAGAACGACTACATCACGATCAATTTCCTCCAGTGGTTCCTGGGCGAGCAACTCGAGGAAGTTTCCTCGATGGACACCCTCCTCAAGATCGTCCAGCGCGGCGCGAACAACCTGCTCAGCGTCGAGGAATACCTCGCGCGAGCCGGAGTCTCCGGCGCGGGTCCGGCTTAGTCCCAGTGGGGCGAGCTTCCAGCTAGCCGCTGGGCAGCTATTCCACGGTCACGCTTTTGGCCAGGTTGCGCGGTTTATCGACATCGCGGCCGAGCGCTACCGCGAGATGGTAAGCGAAGAGTTGCAGCGGGATCACGGTGAGCACCGGCATCGCCACATTCTCCGCGTCGGGCACCACAATAATGTCGTCGGCGATGCCCTGGAGTTTAGCGGCGCCACCCGCGGTCGTGACCGCGATGACCGGACCTTTGCGCGCGCGCACTTGCTCGATGTTGTTGAGATTTTTTGAAAAAACCGCGTCGTCGGGCGTGATGAAGACAGAGGGCAATTCCGGCCGAACGAGCGCGATGATGCCGTGCTTCAGTTCCGCGCTGGGATGACCTTCCGCGTAGAGGTAGGTAATCTCTTTCACCTTCAGGGCCGCTTCCAGCGCAATCGGAAAATTGAGCTGACGCCCGAAGAAAAGAACCCCGCTGGCGTCGGCGTATTTCCGGGCGATCCCCTTGATCTCATCGCTTAACTTCAGCACCTCTTCGATCTGCGCAGGGAGCGCTTCCAGGGCATCGATGATGGAGGTGCCCTCCGTCGTGGAAAGATGGCGGAGCCGGCCTAACAATAAGCCGATGAGGTTGAGAATGACGACCTGCGAGGTAAACGATTTCGTTGCCGCCACCCCGATCTCCGGCCCGGCATGCATGTAGACGCCGCCGTCGCTCTCCCGCGCGATCGTGCTCGCGACGTTGTTGCAAATGCCTAACGTCCGGAAACCTTTGCGCTGCGCCTCGCGCAACGCGCCTAACGTGTCCGCCGTTTCCCCGCTCTGGCTGATCGCGAAGACGAGCGTGTCATCGGTCATGGGCGTGTTGCGATGGCGAAATTCGCTCGCGTATTCCACTTCCGTGGGGAGGTGTGCGAGCTGTTCGATCAAATATTCGCCGACCAGGCCAGCGTGCAGCGCGGTCCCGCAACCGGTCAGGACGACGCGTCCGACGGCGCGTAGTTGCGCGGCCGTCATGTTGAGGCCGCCGAGTTTGGCGGTGCATTCTTCAAGGCTCAGCCGGCCGCGCAAGGCATCGCGGACCGAGCCCGGCTGCTCGAAGATTTCCTTGAGCATGTAATGCGGGTAATCGCCTTTTTTAATATCCTCGGCGGTGAACTCGACTTTGCTGATGGCGCGGTCGCCGCGCTCGCCGGCGAGCGAGCTGATTTCGAATTTGTCGGCCTCGACGGCGACGAGATCGAAGTCGTTTAAATAAACCGCATCGCGGGTGTAGGCGACGATCGCGCTCACATCGCTGGCCAGAAAATTTTCATCCTTGCCGACCCCGAGGACGAGCGGGCTGCCGCGCCGCGCGCCCATCAGGAAGTCGGGAATATCCGCGTGGACCAGGGCAATGCCGTAAGTGCCGATGACCTGCTGGAGCGCGCTGCGCAACGCTTCGACGAGCAAGGCTTTGTGCCGGCGCGGATCGGTCACGCCCGCGGCCGAGTCGTCGTAGATTTGGCCGATCAAATGCGCCAGCACTTCGCTGTCGGTCTCGGAGATAAAATGATGCTCGCCTTCCTGGAGGAGCGCTTCCTTGATCTGTTGATAATTTTCGATCACCCCGTTGTGGACGAGCGCGAGCTTCCCGCTCTCGTCGAAATGCGGGTGCGCATTCTGATCGGTCGGTTTGCCGTGCGTGGCCCAGCGGGTGTGGCTGATCCCGCAAGTTCCGGCGGCGCGATTCTCCGCCATTAATTTCGAGAGCCCGGCGATGCGGCCGGCGCACTTTAGCGTTTCCACATGGTCGCCATCGAGGATCGCGACGCCGGCCGAATCGTAGCCGCGATACTCCAAGCGGCGGAGTCCATCCAGGAGGATGGGAGCGGCCTGCGCCCGACCGACATATCCGACAATGCCACACATCGTCGCGCAGCCTGACACCGGCTCCCCGGGGACGCAACACAGCTTCCGTTTGCTCGGCCTCCGGGCCGGGCGGAGGAAGCGAGGAGCCAGAGTTTTCAGCTTCCCTCGGGCGGGACTCGATTCATATTAAAAGCCATGCCGCAATCTCCTTCTCTGCCGCCCGGGACGACGCAGAGAACGCTTAGCATCATCATGGGCGGCGGCGCCGGGACGCGTCTTTTCCCGCTGACCAAGGATCGGGCCAAGCCGGCGGTGCCGTTAGGCGGCAAATATCGCCTGGTCGATATCCCGATCAGCAACTGCCTCAACTCCGGGCTGCGTTCGATCTACGTGCTGACCCAGTTCAACACCATGTCGCTCCATCGCCACATCCAGGCGAGCTACAAGTTCGACAATTTCTCGCGCAGCTTTGTCGATATTCTGGCCGCCCAACAAACCCCCGCCGGCTCGGAGTGGTACCAGGGCACGGCCGACGCGGTACGCCAAAACCTCCGCTATTTCCTCGAGCAGCCTTACGAATATTTTCTCATCCTGAGCGGCGATCAGCTCTACCGGATGGACTTCCGCGTCCTCCTCCATCAGCACATCCGCAGCGGCGCCGACATCACCCTCGCGGTCACGCCCGTGACCCGCACCGCCGCCTCCGATTTCGGGATCATGTTGAGCGGCCCCGATCAGCGGATCACCCGCTTCGTGGAAAAGCCCAAGGACCCCGCGGTCCTCGACGAGCTCAAACTGAATCGTGCGCTGCTCGAATCCATCGGGAGCAGCCCGGAAGAGGAGCTTTTCCAGGCCTCCATGGGGATTTACGTTTTTAATCGCCAGGTCTTGATCGATTGCCTGGAGAACGACCAGGACGATTTTGGCAAACACGTCATCCCCACCGCGATCGGCGAGCGCCATGTAAACGCGTTTATTTTCCGGGGTTACTGGGAAGATATCGGAACGATCCGCGCCTTTTACGAAGCGAATCTCGATCTGACCAATGCGGTGCCGCAATACAGCTTTTTCGAGGCGAACGCCCCCATTTATACGCACCCGCGTTTCCTGCCCGGGAGCAAGATCAACGGCGCGACTTTGCGTCAGGCCATCATCTCGGATGGCTGCATTATTTCCGATGCGCACATCGAGCGCAGCGTGATCGGCGTGCGCAGCATCATTCGAAGCGGCGCCACCATTCGCAACAGCGTCATCATGGGCGGCGACTATTTCGAGACCGACGCCCCAGATGCGGCGCGCGATCTTCCGCCCATCGGGATCGGACGAAATTGCGTGATCGATCGTGCCATCATCGACAAAAACGCGCGCATCGGCGACGGCGTCGTGATCACGCCGGAAGGCAAAACGGAAAATCTCGACGCGCCGAATTACTACCTCCGCGACGGGATCGTGCTCGTGCCCAAGGATGCGGTGATCCCAGCGGGCTTCTGGATTTAAGTCGGAAGAGGAAGCCGTTGTAGTGTCCGCTATCCCAGCGGAAATCCCGCCCCTTGCAGATCATCCCCGCGCTGCCTGAATGCGCTGAGACAGCGCACGCTACAACAGCCGGGAGGCCACTCTCGTGCCCTAGCGCCGGCTGCCGCTGCCGAAAGCATCATTCCCCGAGATATCGGGAAGACTGCCCCGGCCTTCCCAGGAAGCGGGTTTATTCCAGGGAATCGAGGAGCCCGGTTTCGCGTCCGGGTCAGTGACCAGGGCGGTTTCCTTGGGCTGAGTCGCACACGAGGAAAAGGAAACAGCGGCGAAAAGAGCAGTCGCCAGGCCAAGGAATCGCCGTCCGTTACGAGTTATTTGTTCCAGCATAAACGACAGTATCTCCAGGCTGCACTTGAACGCCACGGGGCAGGCTGTTGCTGATTATATCGCCTATCGAAGTGGTCGGTTCAACCGAGGAGATGCGAATCTTCCCGATGAGCGAGCCGGCCCGCATGACCAGCATCTCGGAGCTGCTGACCACGCCCTGGCGCTCGCCCACACTGAGGACGACGAAATTATAGGCCTGGTTCACCGCCAGCACCGTGCCGTGCACGCCGGGCGTGTTCGCGCCCGCTCGCCGGCGCTTTCTCTCGTCTTCCAAAGTCGCGACGCGGTCCTGCGCAGCGCGGACCTTGTCGGCCAGCATCACCTTCTCATCCTCCGCTGCCTGGAGCTGACGTTTCATCTCGTCGAGCGTGCTCTTGGAATCGTTAGGCGCGGCGCCCTCCGGCCCCGCTGCCGCCTCCCCGGCGGTCGCGTCGGCGACTCGCTTTTGCAGGTCCGCAATCTGCCCTTCACTCGTCTGCAATTTCGCCTCGACCTCGGCCTTGTCGCTCTGCGCCTTGCTCAAAGCCGCCGCGGCGCTCGTCGCCTGGGCTTGGGCCGTGACCGCTTTATCGTTCGCCGCGGCCAGGTCTTTCTTGTTCGTCTTGAGTTTTTTCTCGCTCACCAGCCGCAAACCGTTGGCCCGGTCGCGCGCTGAGCTCGTGCTCACGATTTCCGTGCGCAGAGTTTTCACCTTACTCGTATTGAGCAGCCCAAAGAGGAGGGAAAGGGTCATCAACAGGATGGAGATCCCGATTAAAATCTTGGGCATAGGAGCGAGAAAGCTGGAAGATTTCGAGATGATCTGGGCCGCGAGAAAGGTTTTTAACCGCTCAGGCGCCGGCAACGCAACCTCGAAATTCTCGCTCCCCGGCGATCCCGGCGCAATTTGCGTTGCGCGGCCCGCGCTCCCGGCCTATAGCAACTGCCTCATGGGTCAACAACACCGGGTTACCGTCAAGCGCCGCCGTCGCAAAGCTTATCTGGAACGGCTCCGGCAGGCGGCAAGCGCACCGCGCCGCCCGGCGGCCAAAACCCGCGCGAAAAAAGCGGCCGCGGCCGCTTCCTAAAGTGGCCTCAATCCCCCCAGTTGCCTGAGCGACGCCGGCCGACTTATCGTCCCCCCGTGTCGCCGCGTTACCTTCTCGTCGATGGCCACAGCATCATCTTCGCCTGGCCCGAGTTACGCCTCCTGCACGATCGCCGGACCTCGCTGGCCCGCGACGCTCTGGTAAAGCAATTGCGCGACTACCAGGATTGGACCGGCATCCGCGTGGTGGTCGTCTTCGACGGGCGGGGCGCGGTCGTCTCGCAGGAAGCGGAGCCCGGCGAAATCCAAATTTTCTATTCGCGCGCGGGCCAGACGGCCGATTCGATTATCGAGCGGCTGGCCAGTAAATACGCGGGACGTTACGCCCTGCTCGTGGCCACCGGGGACTATCTCGAACAGGAGACGACGGCCGCGAGCGGTGCCGAAACGATCTCGCCCGAGGGCTTGCGCGAGCTTCTGCAGGAATCTCGGTCTCGTTAGGCGGCGCCGAGGAGAGCGGGCCGGGTCTGGCGCAGCGGCTGGTGGCGCGCGCGCTGGCGACAGGTCGCGAGGACGCGGGAAAGGACGCAGTAAAGCTGCGCCACCGGGAGATTTTTGCTGACGTAGCCGTTGGCCCCGGCGCGCAGGGCGCCATGCATTTTTTCCTCTTCGTAACCGGCTCCGGTGAAGACGATAATGGGCAGCGTCGCCTCAATCTCACGAATGTAGGAGATGAGCGAAATCCCATCCACTTTGGGCATGTTCAGGTCGACCACGACGACCTCGCAATCGTGCATTTCCAGCCAGCTCGCGGTCTGAAACCCGTCGACCAGCGTGGCGCAAGTGTGGCCCTTCTGTTTGAGGTAGGTGGCGAGAAACCGGGTGATGGAAGGGTCGTCATCGATGATGAGGAATTCGGCGCGATCGCGATCGAGGATTTTCATAGTGGACAAGAGAAAGGGCGGCGAGTGGCGGGTTATAATTTCTATAATTAGATAAAGCAGTAACCTTGCCAACCGGCGCCGGGCCTCGTAATTTCCGCGCCGGCCCGCGCCTAACAATGGCGCGACCCCCGCTCGTCCCCCCGGCGCGCCCGGGTACGTGTTTAGCGTTCATCCCTGGCGGCGCCATGCGTTCCCTCCCCCGTTCTCATTTTTGTCATCCCGAGCCCGCGTAGACGGCGAGGGATCTCGCGCAAGGTCTCGGGCGCCCGGCTCCAGAACGGATGGACCTATCAGAGCAACCGTGAGATCCCTCGGCGCGCTGCGCCAGCCTCGGGATGACAAAGGGCCAGCTTTTTCGTGTGAGGCTAAACACATACGCGCCGGGGGGAATGACCGCGATCGTTAGGCGGCCTCCCCTCGACTAAACTTTTCGTTGAAGAGCCGCGAGCGCCACTCCAGCGTAACCCCCCGATGTCCCGCGAATACACGCTTCAGCGCCCCTCCTCCGGCGCGACCATCAGCCTCGATTACGCGAGCGAGTTGAACGAACAGCAGTACGCGGCCGTGACCGCGCCGCCCGGGCCGCTCCTGGTCATCGCCGGGGCCGGCTCGGGCAAAACCCGCACCCTCACCTACCGGGTCGCCTACCTCCTCGAGAACGGCGTCGACCCGCGCAACATCCTTCTCCTCACCTTCACCAACAAGGCCGCCCGCCAGATGCTCGACCGCGTCGCCAACCTTCTCCCAGTCGACGCCAGCGGCCTCTGGGGCGGGACCTTTCACTCCATCGGCAACCGCATGCTCCGGCGCCACGGCAGCGCCCTCGGGTTCACCAGCGGCTTTACCATCATGGATCGCGAGGACCAGAAGGACTTGCTCAACTCCGTGGTCGCCGGCGCCGGCATCGACCCCAAGGAAATCCGCTTCCCGAAGGGCGACGTGCTCGCGGATATTTTCAGCTTTGTCGTCAACACCGAGCGGACCATGGAAGAACTGCTGGCCGAGAAATTTCCCTATTTCCTCCCGCTCATCGACCAGATCAAAGACGTCCACCTGCGCTACGAGCGGCGGAAAAAGTCGACTAACTCGATGGATTTCGACGACCTCCTCGAGAAGACCCTGCGCATGCTCAAAGAGCACGCGGAGATCGCCGCTTTCTATCGCCGGCAATTCCAGTTCATCCTCGTGGACGAATACCAGGACACGAACAAAATCCAGGCCGACCTGATCGACCTGCTCGCGGCCGAGCATCAGAACGTCATGGTCGTGGGCGACGATGCCCAGTCGATCTACTCCTGGCGCGGGGCGAACTTCCAGAACATCCTCGCCTTCCCCCGCCGCTACCCCAACGCGCAAGTTTTCAAGATCGAAATCAACTACCGCAGCGTGCCCGAGATTCTGCAGGTGGCCAACGCCGCGATCGCACCCAACACGCAGCAGTTTCGCAAAAACCTCAGCGCCGCCCGCCCCACTAATAACGCCCGCCCGGCCCTGGTCGCGCTCAACGACGGCGGTGAACAGGCCCAGTTCATCGCCCAACGCATCCTTGAGCTGCGCGATGAAGGCATCGATCTGAATGAGATCGCCGTCCTTTACCGCGCCCATTATCACGCGGTCGAGCTCCAGCTCGAGCTCTCCCGCCGCGGCATCCCCTACCAGATCACCAGCGGCATCCGTTTTTTTGAACAGGCGCACATCAAGGACGTCGCCGCCTTCATCCGTTTCGTGGCCAACCCGCGCGATGAAGTCGCTTTCAGACGCATGGTCCGATTGCTCCCGGGCATCGGCGGGAAGAGCGCGGAAAATCTCTGGCAAGGCTGGCAGGATTCGTTAGGCAAAAACGCCGTGATCGTTTCCTGGGGCGACCGATTGCGTCCCCTCTCCGTTCCGGCGCGCTCGAAAAAATCCTGGGACCAACTCGCCCACACCCTCGATGAAATCGCACCCGGCGGGCAGCCGATTCAGCCGACCGAGATGATCATGTCCGTCGTCGAAGCGATCTACGACGACTACGCCAAGGCCAATTTCGCGAATTACGAGCTGCGCAAAGAAGATCTCACCCAACTGGCCGCCTTCGCCCGCCAATTCAAAGACATCCACGAATTCCTTTCCCAGCTCGCCCTCATCAGCAACGTCGACGCCGAGCCGGCGGTGAACCAGGCCGGCGAAAAAGAAGCGGTCAACCTCTCCTCCGTGCACCAGGCGAAAGGCCTGGAATTCCACAGCGTCTTCGTCATCTGGCTGACCGATGGGATGTTTCCCAGCTCGCGCTCCCTCGAGACGCGCGAAGCGATCGAAGAAGAACGCCGCCTCTTCTACGTCGCCGTCACCCGGGCCAAGGACGAGCTTTACCTCACCTACCCGCACATGCGTTTGAACGCCGGCTACGGCGACATGTTTCAGCGGCCCTCGCGTTTCCTTAAAGAAATCCCGACGCAACTGGTCGAAGATTGGAACGTGCGCAGACGCTAAGAAATGACGAAGCCCGAATGACGAAATCCGAAGCAATGACGAAGCCCGAAGGCCGAAGCGGGGACCTTCGTCATTAGATCATTCGTCATTATTTCGGGCTTCGTCATTCGGGCTTCGTCATTTTCTTCACATGACTCTCACGCCTAACGAAAAGATCGCCGGCCTGCTCACCCCGCTCTTCGCCTTGCGCACCGAAACCGATCTCGGGATCGGCGACCTCGAGGCGCTCCGCCAATTCATCGAGCGCGCCCGCGAGATCGGCTTTCGCCTCGTCCAACTCCTCCCGATCAACGAAACCGGCGGCGATCACAGCCCCTACAACGCCATCAGTTCGCGTGCGCTCGATCCGACCACTCTCCACCTCACTCCCGGCTCGCCTCCCGATCTCACGCCAGCCGACTTCGCCGAAATCACGGAGGCTTTCGATCTCCCCGCCCTGCGGCGCGGTCGCGTCCGCTACGACCTCGTCAAGCCGCTGAAAAAACAACTGCTCGAACGCGCTTTCCTCCGCTTTCAGGAGCGCGCGCCCGACGAAAGCTTCACCACCTTTTGCGCTCGCGAACAGGGGTGGCTCGACGATTACACGCTCTTCCGCGTGCTCATGGAATTGCACGGCGAACGCGAAACTTGGGACGAGTGGCCTCACCCCAGCCGCTCCGGTGCCCTCGCCTGGCTGGATTCGTTAGGCTCAGCCGCCCGCGCCGCTTTCGAAGAGCGCCGCCAGTTCTTTCGCTACGTGCAGTGGATCGCGCACGAGCAGTGGCGCGGGGTCAAATTGTTTGCCGAAAAACTTGGCGTCGCCTTGATGGGCGACATCCCTTTTGGGGTCAGCTACTACAGCGCGGATGTTTTCACCCAACCCGCTCGTTTTCGCCTCGACTGGTCGGGCGGCGCGCCTCCGGAGCCCTATTTTAAGGACGACCAGTTCACCCAAAAGTGGGGCCAGAACTGGGGCATTCCGCTCTACGATTGGGAGCAGATGCGCGCCCACAATTTCGACTGGTGGCGCCAGCGCATCGCCGGGGTCAAAGAAATTTTCCACCTCTTCCGCATCGATCACATCCTCGGCTTCTACCGCATCTACGCCTTCCCTTGGCGCCCCCAGCACAACCCGGAAATTTTCCCGCTCACTTGGGACGAAATGCGCGCGCGCACCGCTGGGCGAGAACCGCACTTCGACCCGCGCGATGATGGCTGCTGGGAAAATGGCGAAGCCAATCGACGGGCCGGCGAAGAATACCTGCGCGTCGTCCTGGAGGAGGCGGGAGGCTCCTGCGTGATTGGCGAAGACCTCGGCACCGTGCCCGATTACGTCCGCCCAAATTTACGTTCATTAGGCATCGCCGGCTTCAAAATTCCGCAATGGGAAACCGATCCGGCCGACCGCCCGATTCCCGGGGCCGCCTACGAGCGCCTCTCCGTCGCCACCTTCGCCACCCACGATCACAAACCTCTCCGCGCACTTTGGGAGGCGGCCTTCGAGAAAAAAACCGCCGATTCCGCGCAGGCCCGCCGCGATCTCGAGAAGATCGCGGTGTTTGCCGGCCTCCCCGCGCCTAACGAGTCGACCGATTACCCGCGCGCTTTTTACCCGGCGATTTTCGCGGCCCTTTTCCGCAGCGAATCCTGGATCGCCCTCGTCATGATCACCGATCTGCTCGGGCGCAAAGACCGTTTCAACGTGCCCGGCACCGCCACCGGCGCGAACTGGTCGCGTCGCCTTCACACCACCGTCGCCAAGCTTGGCGGCGGTCCGGCCTTGAAACGCCAACTCCGACGCATCCACGACCTCCTGGCCGAGAGCGGCCGCCTGTAGACGCTTCGCCCTGCGAGGCGCGGGCCTGCAGTTCCGATGCTCCGGAGCGGTCGGCTTTCCCTCTTCCTGACCTCCTAGAAGGAGCAGTCCGCACGCGCAGTCTCACGTCGCTCGGATGACAAGTTCCTCAATCATGCCTAAAGAACCTTCATGAATGCACCCATCAAAGTTGCCGTCACCGGCGCCGCTGGCCAGATCGGCTACTCGCTCCTCTTTCGCATCGCCTCCGGTTCCATGTTCGGCCCGGACCAGCCGATCCAGCTTTCGCTCATCGAAATCCCGCCTGCCCTCGGCGCGCTCGAAGGCGTCGTCATGGAGTTGCACGATTGCGCTTTCCCACTCCTCCAAGGCATCACCCCGACCGCCGATCTGGCCGAAGGACTTCGCGACGTAAACTGGGCCCTCCTCGTCGGCAGCATCCCGCGCAAAGCTGGGATGGAGCGCAAGGAGCTTCTGGGGATTAACGGCAAAATCTTCATTGGCCAGGGTCAGGCGATCGAGAAAAACGCCAACTCCGATGTGCGCGTCCTCGTGGTGGGAAATCCTTGCAACACCAATTGCCTCATCGCCATGAACAACGCCAAATCGATCCCGCGCGAACGCTGGTTCGCCATGACCCGGCTCGACGAAAACCGCGCCAAAGCCCAGCTCGCGCAAAAGGCCGGAGTCGACGTCACCGCCGTCACCAACATGGCCATCTGGGGCAACCATTCCTCCACGCAATATCCCGATTTCTACAACGCCAGGATCGACGGCAAAAAGGCCGACCAGGTCATCGGTGACGAGACTTGGCTCAAGGAAACCTTCATCCCCACCGTGCAACAGCGCGGCGCCGCCATCATCAAAGCGCGCGGCTCCTCCAGCGCCGCCTCCGCCGCCAACGCCATCGTCGACACCGTCCGCAGCCTAACAACCGACACAGAAGGTGACGATTGGCACAGCGTGGCCGTCTGCTCCGACGGCAGCTACGACGTGGAAGAAGGCCTGATCAGTTCCTTCCCGATCCGCTCCCATGGGACGCGCCACGAAATTGTGCAGGATGTCCCGATTCAGGATTTCAGCCGCGCCAAGATCGACAAGTCGGTCGCCGAACTGAAGGAGGAGAAGGCGCTAGTCAGCGCCTTGCTCGGCTAACTTCGGTTTGGTCGCTGCGATTGCCACGGAGGCGGGAAAAACCAGACTGGTCAAACTGAGTTGTTCGAAACCAGCTTCGAAGATTTCGCACCAGAAATCCGCGCCATACTCTTTCTGGACGACATAATCCGCTCGTCCTGTCTCGGGCTTGCCGTGATGACTGGGCGGTAACCCGCGGCGCGACCTGCTCAGGCGGCCCACAACGACCGGCACCGTATAAAAAAGAAAGCCGCCGGGCCGTAAGACGCGGAGAGATTCCTGGAGAGCGGCCTTCGCATCAGGCACGTGCTCCAGGGTGTCCGAATGAATGAGGATATCGATCGACTCATCCGCAAAGCCCATCTGTTGTAAATCGAGTTCGGGGAAGCAATGCAGTGAGTGCCCCGGCAGTGATCGCAGATATGGCGACAAGGTCCCCGCTGCGTTGACTTCGATAACGGTCCGATCTAATACCCGGGTATCCGTGCGGCAGAACTCGGCGAAACTACCCCGAAAGCCGAAGGCCCGGAGCACAGCCGCGGCCAGGGTCATGGAGCGCAGGTTATTACGGCAATGACGACAGCGGAAACCCTGTTGCAAATCAATATAGCGGACTTCACGAGGATCCAGACCCCATTGCTCGATCAGCTCCGGCCAAAGGATCTTTTCGAAACTGAAGCTGTCCTGACCGCAAACCGGGCAGAGCGCGATCGAAGGTTCTAGAATTTGCTGAGCCGGCGAATCTGATACAGTCACTTATGCGGTAAATTCAGAAGGTTTATCCCTCACGAACAACTCTTTCCAGCAGCGCGTTCCAGGAAGGCGCCTGGTTTTCAAACTCACTGACATCGAATCCCTCCGCAGCGAAGAGCGCCCAGTTCTGCGTCGGATGCCGCCAATCCAGGGGAGCGAAGCGTAGACCGGCGCCGGCTGCCACTCCTTTGAGTGTATCCGGCTTGAAGCGGACACAGCCGGGATAGATCCAGCCCTTTTCGGAAGTGTCACTTTCCCCAGAGACAAAAGTGGCTACCAGCGCCCCGGCGGGAGCTAGATGCTGGGCGATCGCGCTGACCCAGGAGATAACCAGGTCCAGCCCACAGTGACTGAAGATCGATTGCGCAACCACGAAGTCGATCGGGCCGTCGAGGGCCGCGAGCGCATTGGGTGAGTCGGAATAGAGAAACGTTGGCCGCTTGATCTGAACAAGACTTTCGCCGACCTCATTTCGAATTCCTTCGCGCACCAGCCACTCGTTAGGTTCCAGTCCGACGTATTTTCCTCGATTTAGATAGGGAATAAAAAGCCGGCCGATCCGGAGAGAGCCGCAGCCCAGATCCAGCAAGGCGTGGTGCTGTCGCAGACCGAGCGTGGTAAGAAGATTGAAAGTCATCGCGGCAATCAGGTCGTAGCGAGAAGGGGGTCCGACAAAGGCCCGGTAATGGGCGTCGCCAGCTTTCAATTCCAAACCTAAGTCCTCCGCAGGATTAGCCGGGCCACTGCAAGTCCCGGAAGGTGAAGCAGGAGCCGGGAGTAACGCGGACTTCTCGAGACCTTTGACTGCGAAGAGGTCCGCCGGCTTTTCCGGGAAACCTTCGACTCCTTTTGAGCGGTCGAATTGATAGATCCGTTTGCGCGGCCGTTCCTGATAAGGGAACGAACGCAAATCGTTACCTTGGAGAGCGTCACTGGCGCCAATCACTCCACACTCAGCCACGGCCAGGGCGCGCAGCTCGCGCTTCACTTCCGGGTAATCTTCGATTCGATTGCGCAGTTCGTTGGGATCCATCTCGAGGTCGAACAACTGTTCGCGGCCCCCATTGGCCAGAAAGATATACTTCCACTTCTCTTTGCGGATCATCACCTTGTAGAAAGGCGAGCCCGGTGGCTCCGCCATCCCGACGAAATGAGACCGCGGACGGGCGCTACCTTCGAGGAAGCCAAGAACATCCGTTCCATCGCGCAGTCCCTCCCCTCCGCCCGCTCGAGAGGCGATCCCGAAGAGATCGGCAAGACTAACGAACTCATCCCGTCGCTTATCTTGCGGGAGCCGCGCGGGCCAACTCAGGAGAAAGGGGATGCGGCACGATCCTTCGAAAAAGTTTTGCTTTTGCCAGCCGTGATGGTCCCCGAGCAAATCTCCATGATCGGAGAAAAAACAGATTAGAGTGTTGGGTGCGGCGGGATCTGCGTCCACGCGGTCCAGAATCCTGCCGAGGCAGGAATCAATATACGAAATTTCCCCGTAATAACGCGCCTTCACCACCCGCGCGAGGGGTCCGTTGACCGCGTCCGCCCAGATGGCATGGCGCATATAAGGGATTTCCTCGTCCAAGTAGTCATGAGCAATCTCTCCCACCACCGGGTCCGGCATGCGATCTGGGTCATACATCCGATTGAAGGGGATCGGGGGCGCGAGCGGTGGATGCGGACCCACGAACGAGATAAAGCCGAAGTAAGGCCTGGCGTCCGCCTGTTCTCCGATTTGCTCCACCGCCCGGTCCGCCGCCCACGACTCCACTCCGGCTTCCGCCGGCAGCGGGCTTCGTTGGGGCAGGTAATACATCTCGGTTCGCTCTCCCATGAGTTGCTCCACGAAGTTGTATTCCGGATGATTCTGCGCCAGCCAGGCGGCATAGCTATCTCCCTTACGCGTAGTCGGGCTGTAAGTCTCTTCGCTCCGGAAGAGCGTTTCGTAACCGAGGTCTTCGTCCCAGGGCGCCGTATGGAACTTCCCGATCGCAAACGTCCGGTAGCCGAGCTTCGTCATCGTGCGGCCCAGATACGGGCCGCAGCGCTCCTCCATTTTCGGAGCCTGTCCCACCACCGGTTTAGGAGTCGAATTACTGAAGACCCGGGTCCGGGGTGGCTCACAGCCGGTACGAATCGTGTAGCGCGCCGCGACACAAACAGGGCAGCTCGCGTAGGCACGCGAGAAGCTCAGGCCGCGGCGCACCAGCCGATCGAGGTTGGGGGTGAAAATGCCGGAGTTCCCGAGCGCGGCAATGGTGTCGAACCGCTGTTGGTCGGTCATCACGAACAGGATGTTGGGCCGGGCCATGGCTAGGAAGGGCCGCCCAGACTGGAACCGGTCAGCCGCGCAAAGGCTTCGCGATATTTCGCCGTTGTTCGGCGTATCACTTCCTTCGGCAGCCGCGGCCCGGGAGCCGTCTTATCCCAAGCCAGCGTCTCGAGATAGTCGCGCACGAACTGTTTATCGTAACTCTTCGGGCTTTCTCCCGCGGCGTAACTGTCGGCCGGCCAGAAGCGGGAAGAGTCCGGAGTAAGACATTCGTCGATCTGGATCAACTCGCCGTCGGTGAGGCCGAACTCGAACTTAGTATCCGCGACGATGATGCCGCACTTCGCGGCGTGCTCTTTGCCGGCCCGGTAAATTTGAAGGCTCAAAGCGCGCGCGCTCTCCGCCACTTCGGGGCCGAGCATTTCGCAGCACTGCGCCCAGTCGATGTTCAGGTCGTGGCCGGCGTCGTTCTTGGTCGAAGGCGTGAAAATCGGCTCGGGTAACTCCGAGGCGAGCTGGAGGCCGGAAGGCAGTTGGTGACCGCAGACTTTTCCGGTGGCCTGGTAATCCTTCCAACCAGAGCCCGCCAGGTAGCCGCGCACCACACACTCGACGGGGAGCGGCTTCGCTTTGCGCACGATCATCGAGCGTCCGCTTAACTCGGCCCGGTGGGGCTGCAGTTCTTCCGGGAAGCTCTCGAAGTCCGCCGTCACAAAATGGTTTTTTGTAAAGGAAAGGCGCTGGAACCAGAAGGCTGAAATCTGGTTCAAGACGGCACCTTTATCGGGAATCGGATCGGGCAGGATCACGTCGAAAGCCGATAAACGATCGGTCGCGACGAAGAGCAGCCTCTCCCCCAGATCGAAGACTTCGCGGACCTTGCCGCTGCGCAGTTTCGGCACGCCGGAAAGTTCGAGAGAAGTAATCGTCGGATGCGGCATCGCGGAAAAGTCCACCATAGCGCGCCCGAGGCGGGCGCAAAAGCCTCGCGATTTTGGCGTTTGAAGGCCCGCCGCTTTGCCGACAAGCTGCGGCATGTCCATCGCTTCTCGCCGCCTGCTTCTCGCCGCGCTCACCGCCTTTTTCGTCGGTCCTTCCGGCCAGGCGCAGGAATCGACTCAGACGCCTGCGCCCACCCCGGAACTTTACTCGGCGCAGACCATCTCCGAGCTGAAGCGACTCGACGAAGCCGCGCTCAAGAGCGACTACGCCTACCGGCAAGTGGCGCATCTGAGTAACAACATCGGCGCGCGCCTGAGCGGTTCCACCCAGGCCGAGAAGGCGGTCGAATACGTCGCCGGCGAAATGAAAAAGCTGGGGCTGGAAGTGCAGTTGGAGAAAATCATGGTGCCGCATTGGGTGCGCGGCGAGGAGACCGCGGCGCTCGTCCAGTTTCCCGGGCAGGCGGAAAAGACCACCCAAAAAATTGTCCTGACCGCGCTCGGGGGAAGTGTCGCGACTCCGCCGGAAGGACTCACCGCCGAGATCGTGGTCGTGCGCGATTTCGACGAGCTGAAGTCGTTAGGCAAAGAAAAGGTGGAAGGCAAAATCGTCCTCTTCAATCATGCCTACGACAAGAAAATGGCCGCCGCCGGCCACGGTGGCGAAGCCTACGGCGAGGCCGTCGTCTATCGCGGCGGCGGGGCCAGCGCGGCGGCCCGTCTCGGCGCGGTCGCCGCCCTCGTCCGCTCCGTCGGCGGCGCGGCTTTTCGCCTTCCCCATACCGGCGTGATGCATTACGCGGCGGACGCGCCGAAGATTCCCACCGCCGCCGTGACCGAGGAAGATGCCGACCTCATGGCCGCGCTCGTCCCGCAGGGCGCGGTAAAAATGCATCTCCTGCTCACGCCGCAGACTTTGCCCGACGCGCCCAGCGCCAACGTCATCGCCGATCTCAAGGGGAGCGAGCATCCCGAGCAGGTCGTCATCGTCTCGGGTCATCTCGATTCCTGGGATCTCGGGACCGGCGCGATTGACGACGCCGCCGGCGTCAGCGTGGCCATGCAGACCGCCCAGCTCGTTAGGCAACTTGGCCTTCATCCGAAGCGAACGATTCGCGTGATCGCCTGGATGAATGAGGAAAACGGACTGCGCGGAGGCCAGGCCTACGCCAAAGAGCACTCCGCCGAGGCAGCCAATCAGTTCGCCGCGATCGAGACCGATCTGGGCGCCGATCATCCGGTCGGGATCAATGTGGTCGGCAAACCGGAGTTGAAAGATTTTCTCGCACCGGTCGCCCGCGTGCTGGAAAATTCCGGCGCGGGCTTGGTCGAAATGAAGGGGGAAGCCGGGAGCGACGTCGGCCCGCTGACCGACTTGGGCGTGCCGAGTTTCAGCCCGATCCAGGATAACCGCTTCTATTTTAACTACCATCACACCGCAGCCGATACGCTCGACAAAATCGATCCGCATCAACTGGCCGAGACCGCGGCGATCAACGCCGTCCTGGCCTACGCTTTGGCCAATCTCGAACAACCGCTCCCGCGCTGAAGGAGGCGCGCTTGGCAAAAACGCCGGCGCAAGACAGAATCGGACGTGCCCGCGAAATTCGTGCCTTTGGGTGATTCCGCCGTCGTCGTGCGAGTGGGCGATTCGTTAGGCGAAGTTCTGGCTACCGCCCGCGCCTTGGCCGCGGCGCGTCTCCCGGGCGTGATCGAAATTTCTCCCGGCTTCGCCAGCGTGGCGCTTTTCCTCGCTTCGCCCCGGGAGCTCCCCCTCTGCCTGGCCGCCCTCCCCGCTGCTTTGCGCCGGAAAACTCCTGGGCGCGCAACAACCGCGCAACCGCGGCTGGTCGAAATCCCAGTCTGCTACGAATCACGCTACGGCCTCGATCTCGAAACGGTGGCGCGGCAGACCGGACTCTCGCCTAACGAAATCGGCCGGCGCCATGCTCACGCTTCCTACCGCGTGCGCTGTCTTGGTTTCAGCCCGGGATTTCCATATCTCAGCGGTCTGCCCCGAGCGCTCTTCGTCCCGCGCCGGGCCACCCCCCGGACGAGTATGCCGGCCGGCGCCGTCGCCATCGGCGGCGCGCAGACGGGAATTTACCCCCTGCCCTCGCCCGGCGGCTGGAACATTATCGGGCGCACGCCGCTCCGTCTTTTCGATCCGGCCCGCGGCCCCGCGGCGCTGCTCCGGGCAGGCGATTGGATTCGCTTCGTCCCCATCGGCCGCCAGGAATTTGAACGATGGCCCGCCTAAAGATTCTGCGCGCCGGCCCGCTGGCAACGGTGCAGGATTTGGGCCGCCCGCATCATCGGCACGAGGGAATCGCGCTGGGCGGCGCACTGGATCCACACGCCGCGCGGGTGGCGAATCTGCTCGTCGGCAACCCGGAGGATCACGCGCTCCTCGAGATCACGCTGGGCCCGGCGCGGGTGCGTTTCGCCGATGCCCGCGTGATCGCCTGGGCCGGCGCGGAAGGGGCGGCCCGGCTCGCCGGGATCGCGCTGCCGGCGGGCCGGGCGGCGCGGACCGAGCCGGGCGACGAACTGGAATTCGCAGCGCCGCAGCGCGGTTGCCGGAGATGGCTCGCGATCACGGGCGGGATCGATGTGCCGCTCGCGCTCGGGAGTCGGTCGACCGATCTGCGCGGCGGTTTCGGTGGTCTCGATGGCCGTGCCTTACGCGATGGGGACACGCTTCCGCTCGGCCGATTTCTGCCGCAGTTAATTTTTCCCGAACGAATCGCCGCCTGGGGCGGGCCGGCGGAATGGACGCGCACCGCGCCGCTCCATCCGATTTTGCGCGTCCTGCCGGGCGCGGATTGGGAGGAATTCGCGCCGACCCTCTGCGAGAAAGCCTACAACGTGAGCGCAAAGGCGGACCGGATGGGCGCGCGCCTGGAAGGGGGGGAGTGGAAACGCGCGCAGCAGCCGGAAATGCTCTCGGAAGCGGTCGTGCCGGGGACGCTGCAAGTGGCCCACGACGGGCAGCCCATTCTGCTCCTGGGAGATTGCCAAACCCTCGGGGGCTATCCCAGGATCGCCCATGTGATCACGGTCGATCTTCCGCTCGCGGCGCAGCTTCGGCCTAACGACGACGTCCGTTTCCAATTGGTCGGCTCGGAGGAAGCGCGCGCGCTTTTCCTGGTCCGGCAAAACGACCTGGAAATGTTCCGGGTCGGTCTGCAACTGCGCTCGCCGTGAAGTTGCGCATCGATCTGAACGCCGATCTCGGGGAAGGCGCCGCGAGCGAACGCGAGCTGCTCGGGCTGGTCAGCTCGGCCAGCATCGCCTGTGGATTTCATGCGGGCGATCCGGCCACGATGACGGCTTCCCTTTTGGCCGCCTTCGAAGCCGGAGTCGCGGTGGGCGCGCATCCCAGCCTGGCCGATCGGAAGAACTTCGGCCGGGTCGAAAGGCCGATCACGCCGAGCGAGGTTTTCTCCCTGGTCGCTTATCAGGTGGGCGCTTTCCAGGCGCTGGCCAAAGGGCTGGGCGGCCAGCCGAACCACGTCAAGCCGCACGGAGCGCTTTATAATATGGCGGCGCGCGACGCCGAGCTGGCCGAGGCGGTGGCGCAGGCGATCCTTGCCGTCGATTCGTCACTGCTTCTTTTCGCTCCCGGGGATAGTGCGCTGGCCCGGGCCGGCGCGGCGCTCGGCCTGCGGGTGGCGCGAGAATTTTTCGCCGATCGCAACTATCTGGCCGACGGAGCGCTCGTGCCTCGCAACCGACCGGACGCGCTCCTCACCGACGCGGAGGCAGCGGCCGCGCTGGTCGTGCGCATGTTACGCGAAGGAGTGGTGCGCGCGATCGACGGGAGCGACCTCGCGATCGCGGCGGAGACGATTTGCCTGCACGGTGACACTCCGGAGGCGATCGTTTTCGCGAAAACTTTGCGCGCGCATCTCGACCTTGCCGGGATCGCCGTGACCGCGCCCGCGATCCTGTAGACGCCTCGCTCTGCGAGGCGCGGGTATCTTGTTGAGCACGCTCAACCCTTCCCGCGTCCCTGCGTTCACTCGCCCGCTCTCATTTTGTCATCCCGAGCCCGCGCAGACGGCGAGGGATCTCACGGAAGGTCTCACGGTACGGGTCAAGAAAGATGAACCCATCAGAGCATCCGTGAGATCCCTCGGCGCGCTGCGCCAGCCTCGGGATGACAAAGCGCCCAGCTTTTCGGGGAACGCTGATGTCTACTGCGAGGAAGACCAACTACCCGCGCTTCGCCGAGCGAAGCGGCTACAGGTGGCGCCCGGGAGGAGCGCTTCTGGGCTGGAAGCCAGACCGCTGGGCCTGTTACGCTCCCACCCGATGGATGCGCCTAACGAAAAACTGCAACGCGCGCTCGGCCCGCTCGACGCCACCATGATCGTGATCGGGTCGATGATCGGCTCGGGCATTTTCATCACCTCAGCGGAATCGACCCGCTTGGTCGGCGCCCCGGGCTGGCTCCTGCTCGCCTGGGCGATGGCCGGCGTGCTCACCATCACGGGCGCGCTTTGCTGCGCAGAGCTGGCCGCGATGATGCCGCGCGCCGGCGGCCAATACGTTTTTCTGCGCCAGGCCTATGGCCCTTCGATCGGTTTTCTTTTCGGGTGGACGCTATTTCTCGTCATCCAGACGGGCACGATCGCCGCGGTGGCGATCGCCTTCGCCAAGTTTGCGGGCGTTTTTTGGCCGGCCATCGCGACGGAGCATTACCTGGTGCGGCCGCTCCCTCTTTTCGGCGCCTACGCGATCAGCCTCTCGACCGAGCAGCTCGTCGCGGTCCTCCTTATTTTGCTCCTCACCTGGATCAACACCCGCGGCTTGGAAATTGGCAAGCTGGTGCAAAACACTTTCACTTTTGCGAAGACGGCCGCGCTCATCGGTCTGATCGTGATCGGCTTGTCGTTAGGCTGGAAGACGGGGGTGGCGGCGCGCTCCGCGAGCTGGTGGGACGCGACCGCGAACGGCTGGTCGGCGCAACTGGCGCAGCCTGGCCTGACGATGGCGGGCGGGCTGGCCCTCCTCGTGCTCTTTGGCAAGGCCATGGTCGGCCCGCTCTTTGCCCAGACGGCCTGGACGAATGTCACTTTCACCGGGAGCGAAATTCGCGACCCGGGACGCACTTTGCCCCGGGCCTTGCTCATCGGCTGCGGCCTCGTCGTGACCCTCTATCTCCTCGCCAATCTCGCTTACGTGGCCACCCTGTCGTTAGGCCAAATCACGCAGGCGCCGCAAAATCGAGTGGCGGTGGCAGCCCTCGAAGCGGTCCTCGGACCAGCCGGCGGGCGCTGCTCGCACAGGGAGCGTGGGCGGCGCTGCTCACCCTCCCGCGCACCGTGCAGGTGGCGCCGGGGACGGGGGCGATCCGTTACGGAAATGTTTACACGCAACTGCTCGAATACATCGTCGCGGCCGATCTCGTTTTTTACGTTTTGCTGGTCGCGGCGGTGCTCGTCTTGCGGCGGAAGAATCCGGAAATGCCGCGGCCTTATCGGGCCTGGGGTTATCCGGTGGTGCCGCTGATCGCGATCGGTCTGGCCTTGTTCCTGATCGCGGACCTGGCGTTTCTGGCGCCGGCGACCTGCGGGATTGGCTGTGCCATCGTGCTTAGCGGCTTCCCGGTTTACCTGGCTTGGAAAGCGCGCGCCGGGGCGCTGGAATCGTGATCGTTAGGGGACGTTGGCGTGCGCTCTTTGCGTCTGCACGCGATCGCGCACGGTCGCTTTGAAAGCGCTTAGGGAAAGCGCCCGCTGACCCTGGCCGACCGTCTCTTTTTCACCTCCGAGCTGGCTCACGTTGGTGAGCGGCTGCTCGTCGGCGGTCATGAGCATTTCCGCGCCGGTTTGATCTTTCTTGATGCGAAACCGGCCATGTTGAATGCCGACCAAGGGGACAAATTGGTGGCCGTTATTTTCCACGAAAAGTAGATCGTGATCGCCGATCTCGAATTTCGGCGCGTCGGTCACCTGCATGGTTTCTCCGTCGACCGTCCCCCCCAACATGCGGATGGAGTAGCTCGTGCCGGGATCGCCTTTGAGAGAATCGTCCACCTTAAAAGTGACGAAGGTGACGATGCGATGCTCGGAGCCTTCGCCGATCCATTGCGACTGCACCTTGGTGACTTCCCCCTCGAAAATAACCTGCGCGCGCTTTACCAGATGATCGAAATCCGGCGGGATCACGGTGGTGGCCGGAGCCGGGAGCGCGAAGGCGGAGAGAAGGAGAAGAAGGGCGAGATGGGGTTTCATGAGGCGGAAAAGATGTGGTCGGACGGTGCCGAAATTTAAACCAAGTGTGTTCATTTTCAATTTTGGGTTTTGCTATTGGTCGAAGTCGTAGATCTCGATCAGGCCGAGGCCCTGCCCGCCCTGCGCCGAGCGCACCACGGCGGTGTAATCGCCTGGACCCAGGGTGGTGATGAGAGCGGCTTCCCGCGCATCGGTGGGGGAAATGCCGCTGGCGCGGATTTCGGCTTCCTGGGTGGTCTTCCAATTGTCATTGCGGGCGACGAGCTGGCCGTCACCATCGCGCAGCTCGACGAGCGGGTCGACCAGGACGGGGGAGCGGGTGGAGCTGCCTAACGACGGCCCGAGCGCGCGCACGAGAATGGTTTTCCGCTCCTGGCCGCGGACAATAAAACCGCCGATAAGCGCCTGATCACCAGCGCCAATGCGACCCCGGGTGGAAATGTTCGAGGCCCGCGAACCTTCGTAGGTGTCGAGGGTGTAACTTTCCACCAAGGCGGTGCCGGTGGTTCCGTTCGCCCCCGAGACGATGACGGTATAACTGCCCGGAATGAGCCGGGCCACGATGGCGGATTCACGCGGATCGGTCGGCGGGATCGTGCTCTCGACGACCTCAGCGGCGTCAGGGCCTTGCTGCCAGTTGTCGTTCGTCTCAATGACCGCGCCGGAAGCGTCCAGGAGGGTCATCTGTGGATCCTGCAAAACACCGGCCACATCACCCGCAGCGAGGGACGGCCCGAGCGCGCGGAGGAGGACTTTTTTCTTCTTGTCGCCCTGAATAATGAAACCGCCGATCAGCACGTCGTCATCGACGCC
Organism: Chthoniobacterales bacterium; assembly: GCA_965217815.1. Lineage (GTDB taxonomy): Bacteria > Verrucomicrobiota > Verrucomicrobiia > Chthoniobacterales > UBA10450 > Palsa-1392. The sequence goes on along the minus strand of CBDCJI010000002.1, from coordinate 459,736 downwards.
GACGCGCATGCGGGTGGAAAGATTGACCAACCGGCTTGGAGAAAAGGTGCCGGGTGTCGGGTTCGGAGCAGGCGTCGGGTTCGGAGCAGGCGTCGGCGTCGGAGAGGCGCTGTCAGCCGCGCCGTAGAGGAAACGAATCCCGGCGATGTCGTCGGGAGTCAGCTCCTCGGTATTGCTCACGATGGAATTCATAATCGCCGAGACCTGCTGGCCGGCTTGATCAGGGTGATCGAGCCCGAGGGCGTGGCCCAGCTCGTGCAGCAGCACTCGCCGGATATCGGCGATGACAAAGCCGTTCGAGGCAAACTTCAGATTGCCGCGGTAAGAGTCGAAATTCTGCGCCTGGTTGAAGAGCACATCGGCCTCGACAAGATCGCTTCCCCTCGTGCGGTAATAGGTCACCGCCAGCACGCCCTCGCCAAAGCTGTCTCCGAAGATGGTCCCCGAGAAAGTCACGGTGTTCAATCCGTCGCCCGAAGAAACGGCGGTGCTCGTATCCCGGTCGATGGAGAATTGCACGCGTTTCATCTGCTCGTTCCAGGCGTAGGGGGACGGAACGGCAGCGGCGTCCCAGCTGGTGTTGCCATCTTCCAGCGTGCGCGGGGCGCGACCGAGCTGCATTTCCAGATGGATGACTGAACCGTTGGGCCAGGAAACATTTTCGAGGGCGTAGCCTTGGGCGAGCGAGCCGAAGAGGACGAGGCTGAGGGCGACGGAAAGAAAACGGAGCGAAAATCTCATAGGCAGCACGGGAGAGCGGTTATAATTTCCATATCTTAAGCAGGTTCTATGCGTGATCGCCTTTTCCAGGCCAAAAGGGTCGTTTCCGAGGGGAAAGTTGCGGCCTGCCTTTGGAGGGCGCCGCCTCCACTTCCAGGCGACGAGGGCGTCGCCGCTACATCGACGCCCCCTTTCACTTCCGACTGAATCGTGACGGCTAAAAAGGCCTAACGAGTCTCTTCCGCGAGCTTCCGCGCATAGGCCAGGGTGTCGATCGCCTCCGGCGTTTTGTCGCGCCGGATCGCTTTGATCCGCGGAAAACGCAGGGCCAGCCCGCTGGCGTGCCGACTGCTCGGCTGGATGGAATCAAAGGCAATCTCGAGGACGACGTTCGGCGTCACCTCCAGGTAGCGTCCGCTATCCTTGATCGTGTGGCGGCGGAAATGCTCGGTCAGCTCTGCGATCTCGACATCGGTGAGTCCGCTGTAGGCTTTGCCGATGGGGAGAAGCTGGCCGCTCGCCTCATCCCGCACCGCAAACGTGTAATCGCTCAAAACGTGGTTCCGTTTCCCGTGCCCCAGCTCCGCCGCCACGACCACGACGTCGAGGGTGGCCAGCTCCTTTTTCAGCTTGAACCACGACATCCCGCGCCGCCCGGGCGTGTAGGGGCTCTCCGGATCTTTGATCATGAGCCCTTCGTTGAAACGCCGCCGGGCCTGCTGAAAAGCCGTCTCGATTTCGTCCGCCCCCCGGGCCGGCCAGACCTCAGCGATCTGGAACTGCTCCGGCATCGTGAGGCTGCGCAAAGCATCACGCCGTTCCAGCAAGGGCGTATTCAAGAGCGAGCGGCCATTGCGCCAAAGTAAGTCGAACGCGACGAAAACGACCGGAACGTCCGCCGCAGCCGCCGCGAAAAGATCGGCCCCTTCGCTTTTCCGGCCGAGCCGCTTTTGCAGGTCGAAAAATGTGAGCTTCTTCCCCTCGGCGAAAGCCATGATCTCGCCATCGAGAATGACCTCGTCGGAGAAAGCGCGCGCCCGCTCTGCGATTTCGGCGAACTGATCCGTGACCCGGCGGAGATCGCGCGAGAAAATTTCCACCCGCTCCGCGCCGCGATGCAGTTGCGCGCGGATGCCATCGAATTTGTCTTCCACATAAACCACCGACTCGTTAGGCGGCTCCACGGCGAAGCGCGCCCAGATCGCCTCCGCGGTCGGCTCCGGGCTGGCCAGCATACATTTGATCGGGCGGAAAAGCGTCAGCTCTGCATCCTCCAGGGCGCCACGGGCCGCGAGCAGGGCGGTTTGGCCAATGTCGCCCAGGAGCATATGCGCTTCCTTCACTTCCTCGAGCGGCGCGTCGAAGGCGCGCGCGACCGCTTCCTCGACCAAACCTTCACGCAACCCGAGGCGCAGATCGCCGGTGAGAATTTTGACCACGTATTGAGCTTCGAGGGGGGAGAGTATCTCGAAACGTTTTTGCAGGAGCTCGGTTTTACCCACCGGCCCCCGCGTCCGCTGCAATTCCTCGAAAAGAGCCGCCGCTTCGCCTAACGAAAAGGGGGCGGGAGCGGTGCGGCCGGCCAGCGCTTCCCGGGCCGTCTTGCTCGCGTCGCCGTAGCTGCTCGCGATGCGGCGGAATTCCGCGTTGCCCAGGCGGCTCGCCCCGAGGAGAGCGCGCGAGATAATGGCCCAACCGGCCTGCAGGGTGCGCTGGTCGGTTTGGGCAAACGCTTTTCCGGTAAAGAAGATGGTCGCGAGGGGCAGTTGGGCGGGGGAAAGGGTGCGCAGGTAATCGGCCAGCAGCCGCACTTTTTCCAGTTTCGCGGGGGTGGCGCCAATCGCTTCGCCGACCTCCGCGAAGGCAAACAATTCCGAATCCGTCGGCTCGTTAGGCGGGGCCACGGGCGGCGGCGGCAGGTCCAGCCCGCGAAAAGTTCCGAGGGTGAGTTCGAGCTGATTTTGCTGGCTCAAGGCCCACGCTTCCACCCCGCGATCGCGCAGGTCGCGGGCAAACTCGGCCGCGAAACCATGCAGGGTGAGGACGCGCTGCGGTTGCACCAGTTCGACGTAACGCAGCAGATCCGTGTAATCGGCGTGGTCGGAAAGCGGAAAAGCGGCGTCCACCTGGTAGCGATAAATCGCGTTCGGCTCGACCGCCCAACCGCTGATCATGGCAACGCGCTTGTTTTTGATCTGCTGGATCATGCGCGAGCGATTCGCGCTCGGCGGGCAGATCAGGACCTTGCCGGCGACGGCCTTGGCGTCGTAACGCTCGTAGCCGCAAAAGGCCTGGCCGAATTGCTCGTAGATGCGGGTCATGCGGAAGACGGCGCCGTGCAGCATGGGCTGGAGCTCGGCCTCGGCCAGGGAGCAGAGAATTTCCTGGGCCTTGCCTAACGAGTAGCCGAGGAGGACGGGCGTGGCCCCTTCTTCGAGGGCCTCGCGACAGAAGGCGACGATTTGTTGCACCACCTGCTCGGTCGGGGGGAGCCGGTAACGGGGCAGGCCGTAGGTCGTTTCCATGATCAGGGTCTCGGCATTTTTCCATTCCGTCGCTTCCGCGGAACGGCCCGGGCGGAGTTTGAAATCGCCGGTGTAGAGCAGGCTGCCTTCTTCGGTTTCGAGGAAAAATTGGGCCGAGCCGAAAATGTGACCGGCCGGGAGCAGCGTGACCGCGAGGTCGCGCACCGTACGGCACTCGCCGAAGGGGAGGACGTGTTCGTTCCGCTCGCCCGGGAGTCGCGCCTGCATAAGCCGGGCGGTCCGCTCCGAGACGATGATCTCGTCGTGCGCCGCGATGTGATCGCTGTGGGCATGGGAGACAAAGGCGAAAAGTTTGGCGTCCCAAGGATCGAGCCAGATGTTTTCGTTAGGCAAATAAACCCCGCGTTCGTACTGCACCCGGATCATGGCGAGAAAATTAGCTGCGCTCAAAGGCCCGCGCCATCCCCGCGCTTCCCACAAAAAGTGCGTTGTCATCCCGAGCGCAGCGAGGGATCTCACGGATTCTCGCGCGGGGTAGTCCATGAGATCCCTCGCTGCGCTCGGGATGACCATGCGGCGGGATGACCCCCGTTTGTGCGACAGCCGGGGCGGAATTGACACCGCTGCCCTCTTCCCCTTTCATGCTCGCGTGCGCAAGCTCCCGCTGGCCTTTCTCTGTCTCGCCATCCTCGGGTGCTCCTCCGCTCGCCCTCCCATCCGCCAGGTCGAGAAAATTCGCTCCCTCCCGATCGCGCTCGATCCCGCTTTTGCCTTCCGCAAGATCAAGCAATATTTCCTCGATCCCGCCGCCCTCGCCCAGCGCGGCCCGATCGACGCCTCCGTCGCCTTCGAGAAATCCTACCGGTTCTACGGCGCTGTCACCGCCCTCGATCAACGCCAGCGCTACGGAAATTATTACGACTTCTTTTGGCGCGCAGCGCGGCCGGCCGAGGTGACCGTGCGCTTCGAATATCGGCAGGAAAAGTTGCACGCTCTCGTCCAGGCGCGGGAAATCCGTTACCCGAATGGGCGCGGCGCTCATGAGAGTTCCTTCGCGGTGATCGGGGACGATTTTGCCGATGACGGGCGGGTCATCGCCTGGCGCGCCACCCTCATCGTGGAGGGTCGCGTGGTCGCTTTGAAACGGTCTTACCTCTGGGAATAACGGGCCCTCGCGGCCGCAGCGTCTGGGCTCGCGCGGCGGGCGCATAAGGAAAGAACGCTGCGGCCCAAGGCGGTGCAGGTTGACAGGGTTTGGGCGAAATTTTACCTTCTCTTAGTCGTGGAATCCTCGATTCAAGTAGGCGTAAGCGGTCCAGCCGTCTGGGTGCGCGTAGCCGGGCGGGGCAGCTTCCTCAATAGCGGCGGCGTGAAGGACTTTGCCCGCGAGATGGTGAAGAGGGGCTATCGCCAGTTCGTCTTCGACCTGCAGGATTGCGTGATGATGGATTCGACTTTTATGGGAACGATGGCCGGGATGGCCCTGCGGCTGAAGGAGCTGGGCGAGGGCCGGGTGCACGTCGTCCGTTGCGGCGAGCGCAGCCGCGACCTCCTTTCCGGCCTCGGGCTCGATCAGATTTTCGACCTGCACGCCAATGGCTCGGAGGCGCCGGAGTACCAGCTTCTCGGGCAGGATGCGCCCGCCGCGGCGGCCGACGTCAAGAAGCGCGAGCAAGCCGGGACGATGCTGGCCGCCCACGAGGCGCTCTGCGCGGCCGACCCGGAAAATCTTCCGAAGTTCAAGGACGTCCTCGAATATCTGAAGCAAGACCTTCATCCCGAGAGCCCCGCGAAGTAGGACCGCTTCGGCTCCATGCGCTTTTTTCTCTTCGGGCTGGTTGTCGTCGCCCTCACCGGGTGGCTCATCACTTACCAGCGGCAACGCTGGCGGATTCGGCAGCTCGAACGTTCCAACGAAGAAATCAAAGTCGAGGAAAGTCTCGTCTTCGATTTCCTGCACGGTCTCGGGGAAGCCTTTCGCGACGTCATTCGCCCGCACGATCTCCATCGGTTGATCGTGGAAAGCTCCAACCGCATCCTCGACGCCCACGGCGGCGCGCTTTATCTGGTCGACCGCACCGGCACGAAATTAGTCCCCGCTTTCGTCTCGAAAGGTTGCCCGCCGCTCCTTGAGGTGCCCGCGGCCCTCCTGCAAGAAGCCGCCGCCTCCCCCAACGTCCTCGAAAACTACCTGCGCTCGCACTCGATCGAAGTCGATGAAGGCCTCGTCGGCCGCGTCTGGAAAAAAGGCGAGGCCGCTTTGCTGACCGATCTGGCCGACGCCCCCGAGCTGGCCAAGCTGCGCGCGACCGCCTGGGGCGCCTCCTCTGTCATGGTCACGCCGCTGCTCTACGGCCGCCAGAATCTCGGCGTCCTCGCGGTCGCCAACGGCCCGGCGAGCGAGCCCTTTACGGCGAGCGACTTCACCGTTTTCAAATCGATCTCCGAGCAATCCGCCTTCGCCCTTTACAACGCCATCATCTACTCCGAAGCGAACGAGAAAAAGCGCCTTGATCACGACCTCCAGATCGCGCGCGACATCCAGCGCATTCTGCTCCCTTCGAAAGCGCCGGCCATCGACGGTTTCCAGATCGCCGGAGTCAACATTCCCGCGCGCCAGGTGAGCGGCGATTACTTCGATTACATCCAGGTCGACGAGGAGCGGCTCGGCGTCGTCATCGCCGATGTCTCGGGCAAAGGCGTCCCCGCCTCCCTCATCATGGCGATCTGCCGGAGCGCCCTCCGGGCCGAAGCGCGGGGCAGCCAGTCGCCCGCGGAAGTCTTGCGCAGGGTCAATCGACAGCTCTACCCCGACATCAAGGAAGACATGTTCATCAGCATGGCCTACCTCATTCTCCATCCCCAGACAGCGAGCGTGATTCTTTCCCGCGGCGGGCACGACGCGCCTCTTTTTTATCACGCCGCGAGCGGCGAAGTGGAGGCTTTGAAGCCGCCTGGGATGGCCCTCGGGATTGACAGTGGGGATGTCTTCGATAGGGTAACCGGCGACATTTCCGTGCCCCTCGAACGGGATGATTGCCTCCTCCTTTACACCGACGGCATCACCGAGGCGCTCAACGCCGAGGGCGATGAATTCGGTCCCGAACGGATGATCCGCTCGGTCCGCGCGAGCGCCCGGGAAGGGGCGGAGGAAATGATCGCCCGCCTCATCGACGATGTCCGCAACTTCGTCGACGGCCATCCGCAACACGACGACATCACTTTAATCGTAGTCCGCAAGACATGAAGAACCAGAATCCCGAGACCGCCACCGCCCGCCAGATCGACGTGACCGACGATGACGCCCCAACCGGCGCCGCCCAGGAGAAGGCCGGCGCGCCCGCCGATCCGGCCAGCGCTTTGCAGGCTGAGCTCGACCGTTTCCGCGACCTCGCCCTGCGCAGCCAGGCCGACCTCGACAATTTCAAAAAACGCGCGGCGCGCGAGAAAGAAGAGGCGATGAAATACGCCAACAGCTCCCTCCTCGAGCGCCTCATCGCGATCGTGGATAATTTCGAGCTGGGCCTGAACGCCGCCCGGAGCGAGAGCGCGCAATCGCCCATTCTCGCCGGCATGGGGATGGTGCTGAAACAACTGACCGATTTCCTGGCCGACAACGGCCTCCAGCCGATCGCCGCCGCTGGGGAGAAGTTCGATCCCAACCTGCACGAAGCGATCGCCCACGAGCCGAGCGAGACCGTGCCGGAAGGCCACGTCGTGCGGCAAATGCGGCGCGGCTACAAACTGAAGGACCGGTTGCTGCGACCCTCAACCGTCGTCGTGTCGAGTGGGCGGGACGGGGGCTAATGACGAAGCTCGAATGACGAGGCCCGAAGTAATGACGAATGACGAAGCCCCAAGGGGGAACCTTCGTGCTTCGGGCTTGGGCATTCCTTCGGGTTTCGTCATTCGGATTTCGTCATTCGGTTTCGTCCTTCGGATTTCGTCATTCGAATCCGTCCTTCGGATTTCGGATTTACTCCCGTGACCACCAAACGCGATTACTACGAAATTCTGAGCGTCGAGCGGACCGCTTCCGGCGACGAAATCAAACGCTCCTATCGCAAGCTCGCGGTCAAATTTCATCCCGATAAAAATCCCGACGACCCGCAGGCCGAAGAGCAATTCAAGGAACTCGGCGAAGCCTACGACGTCCTCATGGACGAGGAGAAGCGCGCCGCCTACGACCGCTACGGGCACGCCGCCTTTGCCCAGGGCGGGATGGGCGGTGGCCGCGGCGGCTTTCACGATCCCTTCGACATTTTTCGCGAAGTCTTCAGCGGCGGTGCGGGCGGGGGGGGTGGAATTTTCGAGACCTTCTTCGGCGGCAACGCCCAGGCTTCGCGCGACGGCTCCCAGCGCGGGTCCGACCTGCGCTACGACATGCAGATCACCCTCGAAGAAGCGGCCTTCGGGGTGGAAAAAGAAATCGAAGTGCGCAAACTCGACACCTGCGAGAAATGCGAAGGCCGCGGCGCCGCCCCCGGCTCGCGCGCCGTCACCTGCACCATGTGCCACGGGCGCGGGCAGGTCATCAGCGCGCGCGGATTTTTCCAGGTCTCGCAGACCTGTCCCCGTTGCCGCGGGCTCGGCGAGATCATCGAGAAACCGTGCCGCGCCTGCGAGGGCGAGGGGCGGGTCGAGAAAACCAGCCGAATCAAAATCAAAATCCCCGCCGGGATCGCGCACGGCTCGCGCCTCCGCTCCACCCGCAACGGCGAAGCCGGGGTGCGCGGCGGCGAGCAGGGCGACCTCTACATCGTCGTGCACGTCAAGGAACATCCGATTTTTCAGCGGGAAGAGGACAACCTCTTTTGCGAAGTGCCGATCTCGTTTCCGACGGCGGCGTTAGGCGGGGAAGTGCCGGTGCCGACCCTGGAAGGGAAAGCCAGCCTGAAAGTGCCGGCCGGCACCCAGAGCGGGCAAAGCTTCAAGCTCCGCGGCAAAGGCATCGCCCATCTCAACGGCCGGGATCGGGGCGATCTTTACGCCAAATTGCTCGTCGAAGTCCCGGCCGATCTGAACTCCGAGCAGCGCCAGAAGCTGGAAGAATTCGCCGAGTTGTGCGGCGAAGAAAACAGCCCGTTAGGCAAAAGCTTCCTCGAACGGGCCAAGGAATTCTTTCGTTAGGCCGGAGGCCGATTCCTTGACCCGCGCGCCCGGGAAGCGCAACCTCTCCTGGTGATCGCGGCGAACAATCCTCTCCTTACGGTCGAGAATTACCAAATTCTCCCTGAGAACGGTCCCCGTTATCAACTGATCGAAGGAGACCTCTATATGGCCCCGGCGCCCAACCGCTATCATCAGGACATCTCGCGCAATCTCGAATACATCCTGCTCGATTATCTGGAGGAAAATCCCCTGGGGAAGCTCTATGACGCGCCCTTCGATGTTTACCTCGATCAGTACAACGTCTTTCAACCCGACATCGTCGTGGTCATGAACGCGCGCCTCGACATCCTCACCGATGCCGGAGCGGAGGGCGCGCCAGAATTCGTGGTCGAGATTCTTTCGCCGAAAACCGCCCGGCTCGATCGTGACAACAAGCGTCGCGTGTATGCGAGCAGCGGCGTGCAGGGGCTCTGGATCATCGCGCCGGAGAAACAGACGATCGAAGTTTACTTCCTGCCCAAGGACGCGGCCGTGCCCGCCGTCATCCACGGGGCCGAGGCCCGCTTTACCTCCCGGTTTTTTCCGGGCCTGGAATTCGACGCCGCCCGCATCTTCGCCCGTTAGGCAGGTTGCGCGACTTGCTCCTCTTCGCGGCCGAGAAGAATTTTTGACCACGGATTACACAGATTACACAGATAGGGAGAAGACCCAATCCTCTCTTCCCATCCGTGTCATCCGTGTAATCCGTGGTCAAAAAACTCCCTCGTTGGCAGCAGCCGAATCGTTAGGCTACCTCCGCAAAACTTCCCCCTATTCCCCGCCGTGATTTGCTGCGAATTTACCCATCATGGACAAGAAAAAGAAAATCACCCGCAAGCAGATGGTCGACTTGCTCAACCAGGATCTGGCCCGCGAATATCAGGCCATCATCGCCTACGTCATCTACAGCCAGACGATCAAAGGCGCGCAGTACAACCACATCGCGCAGGAGCTGGAAAAGCATGCCGGCGAAGAACTCAACCACGCCCTCCAGATCGCCAGGCAAATCGATTACTTCAACGGCACCCCGACGAACCAACCGAAGGAAGTCAAAGTCTCGGAGAAACCCGAGGCCATGCTCCGCTTCGATCTCGAGAACGAACGCCAGACCCTCACCAACTATCGCCAACGCATCCGCCAGGCCGATGAGATGGGCGAGTTCGCGCTCGGCGAAGTGCTGCGGGAGATCATTGCCCAGGAACAGGAACATCTGCAGGACCTGGCCGACGCCCTCGGCATCGATACCCCGAAGATCGAAGGCTGATGGATGAAGGAAAAAGGATGAAGAATGAACCGCAGCCATTTCTTCCTTCTTAATTCATCCTTCTTCCTTCTCTTCGATGCACCGCTTCTACCTCCCGCCTAACGACTGGGCTGGCGCCGTCCTGCGCGGCGCGGAAGCGCACCATGCCCGCAACGTCCTCCGGCTGGAGACGGGCGCGCGCCTGGCCCTCTTCGATGGCGCCGGCCGCGAAGCCACCGCCGAAATCGCTACCCTCGCCGCCGGCGCGGTGCAGTTGCGCATCCTGCAGGCGACAGTCACCCCGCCGCTGCGTTGCCACATCACCCTGGCCCAGGCCATTCCGAAGGGGAAAAACATGGACCTGATCGTGCAGAAAGCGGTCGAGATCGGCGCGGCCGAGATCGTCCCGCTCCTTTCCGCCCGCACCGTCGTGCAGCTCGACCCGGAGAGCGCCGCGCAGAAGCAGGCAAAATGGCAGACCGTGGCCATCGAAGCGGCCAAGCAGTGCGGCCAGAACTGGCTCCCGCGAGCGCAACTCCCGCGCTCGCCCGACGAATTCTTCCGCAGTCTCGCTCCTGCTCCTAATCCCGAGAACCGTGATTACGATCTCAGGCTCATCGGTTCGCTCCAGCCGGGCGCGCGCCATTTGAAAGAGATTCTGGCTGATTACGAGCAGGAGAATGGGAAGGGGCGGCGGCCGCGGAGAGTGCTTATGCTGGTGGGGCCGGAAGGCGATTTCACCCCGGCGGAGATCGCACTGGCCCGCTCCCATCGGTGCGTTCCGCTCACTCTCGGACCGATCATCTTGCGGGTGGAGACGGCAGCGATTTATTGCCTGAGCATTCTTTCCTACGAACTGCTTACGGAGCGAAATGACGAAGCTCGAATGACGAAATCCGAAGGAATGACCAAGCCCGAATGACGAAAACGCCCCCCTTCAAAGCTTCGTCTTTGTCCCGGGGCGCAACCGTTTTCAGTATCCGCCTTCCAAGTCTGTCATCCCGAGCCTGCGCAGACGGCGAGGGATTTCGCGGAAGGTCTCGGTGTCCGGGTCAGAGAAGCTGGACCCAGCAGAGCATCCGTGAGATCCCTCGGCGCGCTGCGCCGGCCTCGGGATGACAACGCGCCAAGGTCCGGCAACCGCCGCGCGCTCCCTTCGTCATTCGGACTTCGTCATTTATTCGGGCTTCGTCATTCGAGCTTCGTCATTTTTCCTGGGCGCCACCATTTTCAGTCACCGCCTTCCAAGGCTGTCATCCCGAGCCCGCGCAGACGGCGAGGGATCTCGCGGAAGGTCTCGGTGTCCGGGTCAGAGAAGCTGCACCCAGCAGAGCATCCGTGAGATCCCTCGGCGCGCTGCGCCGGCCTCGGGATGACAACACGCCAAGAATCCAGCAACCGCCGCGCGCTCCCTTCGTCATTCGGACTTCGTCATTTATTCGGGCTTCGTCATTCGAGCTTCGTCATTCGCGCCTCGTCATTCGCGCTTCGTCATTCGAACTTCGTCATTCGGGCTTCGTCATTCGGGCTTCGTCATTCGGGCTTCGTCATTCTCCTCCCTCCGGAAAGCAAAAACCCCGCGCCAAATGACGCGGGGTTTTGCCGAGAAAATACGTCCTTCGCTACGCCGCGCGGCGGCGCAGGAAACGCTGTCCGCACAGCAGAATGCCAAACCCGAGCAACATATACACGGTCGGCTCCGGGACGGCGGTGATCATTTGCCCGGCGTTGAGCGCGCCCTGCGAGTTGGCCGCGAAGGTGAAGTCGGAGAAATTCCTCCCGCTGCCGACTAAGCCGAGCGATCCGCCCACCGGCTCGGTGCCCGCTTCGGAGATGCCGATATCCATGCTCAGGAAGCCGTTGGCCAGGCCGCTGGTGGCGGTGAAGGCGCCTTCGTAGCTGAGGAACTGGCCGGCCACGAGGGAGCCGTTGAAGCCGATGGCGATGCCGTCGGGCGCGCCGTTCTGGATGCCGGGGATGGCCAGCGCATAGAAGGAGATGCCATTGACCGTGCTGCCGAGGGTGAACTCGCTGCCAGTGTGGGTGGCATAGACGGCGCCGTCCGACCCGTTGACCAATTCCACCGTGACGTTGCTTACGTCGAGGCTGGAAGCGATCGCGAATTCGACGAACTCGCCGGCATCTGCGCCGGCGTTATCGTAGTGGAATTCGTTGAGGAAGACATTCTGCGCGTGGGCGCTGCTCAAGGCGGCGACCGCGGCGAAGGTGCTGAGGGCAAGTTTAAGAAGCTTTTTCATTTGGTGGGTTCTGCTTGGTAACTTTTGGTGAGGTTTTGTGGTTCGTGGTAGTTCCTGAACGCCCTCACTGTGGGGCCGCCGCGGAAAGTTACGAGCGACGTGTCGGCAACGTTTTTAAGACACCAAGTGACAGACGGTGAACTTGCGGAAACCGTTAGGCGCGAGGCCACGGCGCGGCGGGACTCGGCTGCGCCCGGGAAAAAGCAAAAACCCCGCGCCGGGTGACGCGGGGTTTTGCGAAGAGGTTTGGCAGAGCCGTTAGGCGGAGCGGCGGCCGCGCAGGAAACGCTGGCCGCAAAGCAGAATGCCGACGCCGAGGAGCATGTAGACGGACGGCTCGGGAACCAAGGTTGCGAGCATCACATTATCAAGCTCGAAGGAATTGCCGGCGGCGTCGCTGACCGTGTAAACGCGGAATCCTGTGGCGCTCTGAGAGCCTTGAATTCCAATATCATCGCCCACCACAGTACCATTAACGAGGAAATCAGCTGACTTCGAAGCCACGGTGCCCCCGGCATAACTGATGGTGCTCGTAGAGTTATTGAAAACAATTTGAATGTCGAAGCTGGTACTTGCAGCCAGTCCTGATCCGAATGTTGTGAAGGCTCCGTTGGAGCGCGTCTGCAACACTCCGTTCGCGAGCTGAATGCCAAAGGTTAGATCCGTTGTGCTGAATGGAACGCTGTTCGTAAAGCTAGTTCCCGTACCGGCTTCCATGAAAAAGGTTCCAGCTAAATCGGCGGGCGTACGTAACGAGAACGAGAGCGTGCCAACATCAAACGGATTGTAGGTTCCGCTCAATACTCCTAGCCCTGTAATGCTGGTATTGGTGGCCGAGAGCAAACCAGAAGCTCCTGTAAAACTGCCCGGGTTTAGCGCTTCTAAGACTGCGCTCGCCCCAGTGCTCGCCCGAACGTATGTAAATGAGGTATTGGAGGTGGTAACGGGGGAACCGTTCGCAATGTTGCCAAAATTTTCAGAAAAGAGCTGGGCTTGAGCAGTTCCGATAGCAGCGATGGCGAGGCAGCCCGTTAGCGCGATTTTGGTAAATTTTTTCATTCTATTTCCGGCCGTTTAAATTCGATTATTTCTCCGGCTGGTTGCGAGCTTGTCAGCGTGGGTGCCGGATGACAAGATTTTTTTACCACGACTTCAAATTGTCACATTCATCCCCCACCCCGGCAGATTCGCCTCCCCAATTGCCGCACGGTTCATTTATGCTGAAGAACCACGCCGAGCCCTGGCGCGAGATCCCTCGCCGTCTACGCGGGCTCGGGTTGGCAATATTCGAGCGGGGACGGGGAACGCAGGACGAAAGACGCTCCAGCTCACAAACGCTTGGCGTCAAAGACAGCGCCTGTAGACGTTTTGCTCTGCAAAACGCGGGGGTCGCGGCCGCCGGCACCTGGCGTCTCGCGCTCGGCGGAATGTGTTTTGCGTCTCACGAGAAGCTTTGGCGCGCTGTCATCCCAAGGCTGGCGCAGCGCGCCGAGGGATCTCGCGGTTGCTCTGATGGGTTCATTTGTTCCGAAACCGGACGCCGAGACCTTCCGTGAGATCCCTCGCCGTCGGCGCGGGCTCGGGATGACAATATCGTGAGGGGGACGGTAAACGGAGGACGCCTGCCGGGATTGAAGGTCGACCGATTCCCAGGGGACGCGAGGGTTGCGCTTCTCCGCTCTCCCCGCGCTTCGCAGAGGGAAGCCTCTCCAGGCGCGCTCCACCCGGCCGCAACCTCGGGAATTTCCCGCGCGGCCGGCTTACGCGCGGCCCGCGAAGTAGCGCTCGGCGGCGGCGACGTCGGTGGCGATCTGGGCGCGCAACGCCTCCAGATCGGGGAATTTTTGCTCGGGCCGCAGGTATTTCGCGAAGCGCACTTCGATCTCCCGCCCGTAGAGGTCGCGCGCTAAATCAAAGAGGTGGAACTCCAGGACGCGCCCCCCGGCCCCGGCCACGGTGGGACGTACGCCGAGGTTGACAACTCCCCGCAGTAGCTCGCCTTCGAGCCGGCCTTCCGCCGCGTAGACACCGTTGGGCGGGAATTGCTCGTTGTGCGCGCTCAGGTTGGCGGTGGGGAAACCCAAAGTGCGCCCGAGATGTTTCCCTTCTTCGACGGTCCCGAGGATGGTGTAGTCGCGCCCGAGCATCCGGGCGGCGGCGTCGAGGTCGCCCGCCGCGACGGCCCGCCGGATGGCCGTGCTACTGACGATGGCGCCTGCCACTTTGACCGGCTCGACTCCGACGACCTGGAAATCCAGCTCCCCTCCGAGCCGTTCGAGCAGGGCCAGGTTGCCGGCACGGTTTTTTCCGAAGGACCACTCCTGCCCGACGCAAATCTCGCGCAAAGGCCGGCCGGCGGCGGCGAGCTGGCGGACGAAGTCCTCCGGGGCGGTGGCGGCAAAGGCGTGGTCGAAGCGGAGGACGAGGAGGTGGGAGACGCCGAGGGCGCGGATGAGGGCGATTTTGTGGGCGGTGGCGGTGAGGAGGCGCGGGCTTTCCTGGGGTCGAAGGATTTTGGCCGGGTGAGGATCGAAGGTGACGACGACGGCGGTGCCGCCGGCGGCAGCGGCGTGGCGGACGGCGCTGGAAATGACGGCCTGATGTCCGAGATGGACGCCGTCGAAAACGCCGATGGCGAGGTAGAGCGGGCCGGGGAGTTGGGCGAGGCCGGAGATGGAATTCAGGGTGCGCATGCGGCAGTCCACTTGCCCTTACACCTTAACTTACTCTTACACTCTTTCTCTCCCTTGAGCTTCTTAGAGAGTGTCATGGACTTTGAGTCAACGGTGGGGCGTTGTAGCGTCCGCTGTCCCCAGCGGAACTTCAGCAGCACCCATGCGAAATGCGCTGAGGACAGCGCACGCTACAACCGCGCCCCGTGCGCTGGCGTGGGTCATCGAGGCGCGAAAGTTGATGACACGCTCTAGGGGAGTGTAGGTGAAAGTTAAAGTGTAGGTGCAAGGTCAAGAGCGCTCACGCGCCGCGCATCCGGGAGACTTCCGGGAGCGTCAGAATTTTCTCGAGAATGTCGACCGGCGGTTCGGTGCGGATTTGTTCGACGGTGACGGCGCGGGTCAGATCGAAACGCCCGGAGCGGGTGCGGCGCAGCTCCTGGAGATGGGCCCCGCAGCCGAGCAACTCGCCGATGTCGTGGGCATAGGTGCGCACGTAAAAGCCTTTGCTGCAGACGACACTAAAATCGATCTCGGGCGCGGCGATGCGGTCGATGCTCGACCGGTAGACGTGGACGAGTCGCGGCTCGCGCTCGACCACTTTGCCTTGCCGAGCCAGTTGGTAGAGTTTTACGCCGCCTTGTTTGATGGCCGAGACCATGGGCGGGATTTGGTAGAAATCGCCGCGGAATTTGGCAAAAGCCGCACCCACGTTCTCTTCGGTCAGCTCGGGGACGGGACGTTCTTCGAGGATCTTCCCGGCCCGATCCTGCGTATCGGTGGTCGCGCCTAACGACATCGTGCCGACGTATTCTTTGTCCTCGCTCATGAGCAGGTCCTGGATCTTGGTCCCGCGGCCGAGGGTAAGAATGAGAAGGCCGGTGGCGATGGGATCGAGGGTGCCGCAATGGCCGACTTTCTTGATCTGAAGCTGGCGCCGGACGAGCGCGACGACGTCGTGGGAAGTCATGCCGGGGGCTTTATCGACGAGGAGGACGCCGTCTGGTGTGGCGGTTAAGGACATGGGAAAAAAGTTGTAGGGCGGACGCTTCGCCTGGCGTGAAGCTGGGCAACCGAAGCGGTCGCCCTACAATCGTTCTGCGCTTGGCTGGGTATGACGAGCATGATGCGGTTGTTTCCAGACATCAGAGCGACTCGACCGCAGCGACGGCAGCGGCGATGACGCGCTCGGCGACTTCGTTGAGGCCGCCGGGGACGCGGGCGCCGGCCGCCAGTTTGTGGCCGCCGCCTTTGAAGCTCTGGCAGATCGCGCAGACATCGGCGCGCTCGTCTTTCGAACGCATGCTCACGCGCACTTTGCCGCCTTCCAGTTCCTCGAAAAAGCCGGCGACGACGACGCCTTCGATGGCCCGGAGATGGTCGATGAGGCCTTCGTTATCCTCGGGGATGACGCCGAGCTCATCGGCGGTGGCGAGCGGCAGGCTGAAGGTGGCGACTTTGCCGCCGGCGTCGAAGCGCATGCGATCGAGGAGGACGCGGAGCAGCTCGATGCGGCGGCGCGGGTAGCTCTCGTAAAGTTGCTGGCTCAGCTCGCCCACCTTGATCCCGCAACGGAGGATGGCCGCGGCGATCTCGAAGGTGCGGTCGGTGGTGTTGGGATATTGGAAGGAGCCGGTATCGGTGGAGATGGCGGCGAAAAGGTTCTCCGCGATCGCCTGGTCGAGGGGGAGGTCCTGGCTCTCGAGCAACTCGAAAAGGATCTGGCCGGTGGCGGGCGCGATCGGGTCGATGTGGACGAGGTCGCCGTACCGGGGGTTGCTCGGGTGATGATCGATGTTGATCCAAACCTTGGCCTGGCCAATGGCGGCGAGGACTTTGTCGCCGAGCCGCTGCCGGGTGGCGGTGTCGAGGGCGAGGACGACGTCGAAATCTTCCGGCTGGTCCGGCGGGAGGCTGACCAGCTCGCCGCCGGGCAGGAAGGTGAACTTCTCGAGGAGGCCTTCTTCGTTCCAGACTTTCACTTTTTTCCCGAGCTGGCGCAGGGCCAAACCCATCGCGATCTGGCTGCCGAGGGCGTCGCCATCGGGCCGGACGTGGCTGAGGACGACGAAGCTCTCGTGCTCGCGCAGGACGGCGGCGATTTCGGCGAAGGTCGAATTCGCGAGGCTGGGTGCGGCGGTGGCGGCGGTCATAAATCCTCCGGGGGCAGCGGGCGGCTCGATCTCCTGCAAGATCTCGAGGACGCGGTCACCGCGCTCGATCGAGTCGTCGAGATGGAAGACGAGGTGCGGGGTGTATTTAAGGACGACGTGCTTGGAGAGGTCGGCCTGGAGGGTGGCCCGGTTGGCTTCGAGCTTGGGGAGCACTTCTTTGCGGCCCTTGGCGCCGAGGATGCTGATGAAAACGTGGGCGTTCTTCAGATCGGGCGTGACGTCGACCTGGTTCACGGTCACCAGGACCTCGCCGAAATCGACATCGCGCAGGAGGAGGGCGCTGAGCTCGCGCTTGAGCAGTTCGTTAACGCGCAGGAGTCGGTGTTTCATGGGCAGCGGCTGATGGTTGGTCGTTGATGGTTGATGGAGAGACAGCTGCTGGCCGATCAACCATCAGCCCTCAACCATCACACCCTCCGTCAAAGCTTCTGCGCGACCTGTTCGAGCAGGTAGCACTCGATGATGTCGCCGACCTGGTATTCGTTGAAATCGCCCAACTTGATGCCGCACTCGAGGCCGACGCGGACTTCTTTCACGTCGTCCTGGAAACGGCGCAGCGTGGAAAGCCCGCCGTCGTAAACCGGCTGGCGGCGCCGCAGCACGCGGGCCCGCGCCGTCCGGCTGATCCGGCCATCGGTCACGAGGCAACCGGCGACGATGCCGCGGCTCAGCTCGAAGACCTGCTTCACTTCGGCGTGGCCGATGACGCTTTCGCGATGCTCGGGGTCGAGCATCTCGGCCATGGCGTCCCTCATCTGGTCGAGTAATTCGTAGATGATGCTGTAAAGTTTTACCTGCACGCCTTCGCGCTTGGCCGCGGCCACGGCATTGCTCTCGACTTTGATGTTAAAGCCGACGACCACGGCCTCGGAGGCGCTGGCCAGGAGAATGTCGGACTCGGAGATGGGGCCGACCCCGGTGTGGATAAGCTCGAGGTCGATCTTCCGGCTCTGGATTTGGCCTAACGACGCCACCAGCGCTTCGAGCGAGCCCTGGGCGTCGCACTTCAGGACGAGGCGCAAAACCTTCTTGCCGTCCGGCGATTCGAGCAGGCTTTCGAGGGTGGCGCGTTTCGGGACGCTCAGCTTCTCGGTCCGCCGTTCCGCGAGCCGTTCTTCGCTCAGGGTCTTGGCCGATTTCTCCGATTCCATGACCAGGAATTCGTCGCCCGCGCCGGGCAAACCGGTGAAGCCTAAAACTTTGACTGGGGTGGAAGGGCCGGCCGCTTTGAGCGGCTTGCCCCGATCGTCGACCAACGATTTTACTTTGCCGCCGAAATCGCCGCAGATAAACGGCTCGCCCACTTTCAGGGTGCCCATTTGCACGATGACAGTGGCGGTGGGCCCGCGGCCAGGCTCGACCTGGGCCTCGATCACGGTGCCGCGCGGGATGGCGGTGGGCGAGGCTTTCAATTCCATGACCTCGGCTTGCACGGCCATGTTTTCGAGGAGCTCGTCGATGCCGATGCCTTTGGTCGCGGAAACGGGCACGACGATGGTCTCGCCGCCCCAATCTTCCGGGGTCAGCTCGTGCTCCTGCAACTGTTGTTTCACCCGGTCGATGTTGGCCCCGGGCAGATCGATTTTGTTGACCGCCACCATGATGGTGACGTGCGGGGCGGCCTTGGCGTGATTGATCGCCTCGATCGTCTGCGGCATGAGGCCGTCATCGGCGGCGACGACCAGGACGACGATGTCGGTGACGTGGGCGCCGCGCGCCCGCATCGCGGTGAAAGCGGCGTGGCCCGGGGTATCGAGAAAAGTGATGCGCGAACCTTTGTAATCGACCGTGTAAGCGCCGATGTGCTGGGTGATGCCGCCGGCTTCGCCCGCCGCCACCCGCGTCTTGCGGATGGCGTCCATGAGCGAGGTTTTACCGTGATCGACGTGGCCCATGAAGGTGATGATGGGTCCGCGCGATTTGAGTTCTTCTTCCGTCTCGATAACCGGCGGCGGGGGCGCGACGACCACTTCGACTTGCTTGTGCACGCCGCCGCCTTTTTCGCGCCGCTCCATCTCGAAGACGAAGCCGTGCGCTTCGCAAATGTTGGTCGCGACCTCCGGCTCGACGGTCATGCTCTGGTTCACGAAAATCTTGAAGTCATCCATCAGCTCCTTGATCAGCTGGAAATTTTTCACGCCGAGCTGTTGGGCCAGCTCTTTGACCACGATGGGCGGCTTGATGTGAATGATCTTGCGCCCGTCCTCGGTCTCTTCGAGCGGCTCGCCCTCGGTCTCCTCGACCTCCGCAGCGACAGGCGACGCCTCCGCGGCCACGGCCGGGGCCGGTGCGACCGGGGCAGGCGGCGGCTGCGGACCGCGAATCCGCGAAATCGGCGGGAGCACGGAACGCCGGGCGGCGGCTTCATCGGCCGGCGGGCGTTTCGGCTTGGGGGTTTTCGGATCGATCAGGGAAACTGTTTCGACCACGGGCTTGGGGGCCGGCGGTGGAGTTGCCTCGGCCGGTTTGGGCGCGGCGGCGGCCGGTTTCTTCGCGGTGATAGGGGCAAAAGCGGAGCGCGTCGCGGGGACGGCAGGTGGGGGCGGCGCGGTTTTCACAGGAGCGACAGGCGGTGGCGGAGCGGCGGCTTTGGGAGCGGGCGCGATGGCCGGAGGCGCCTCGACGACTTCCGCTGGGGCTTTGCTCTTGGCCGCGGGCTTGGCGGTTTTGGCAGGCTTGGCCGCGGATTTGGCCTTGGGCGACGACTTGGCGGGGGCGGTCTTCTTAGCCGCCGCTTTGCGAGCAGGCGCAGCTTTCTTGGGCGCCTTGGTTTTGGTCGTCGTCGTTTTTGTGGGCATGTAAATTTCTAAATCTGCTCATGGCCGTGAGCGGTGCAGGGCAGCCATTTAAGTGGTCGGTTCCGGCTCTCGGTGCACGGCGGCATGGATTTCGCGCGCCTTCTCTTCGTCGACTTCGAGGATGTCGACCAGGTCCGAGACCTCGGCGTCGCCCAAACCTTCCAGGCTGGTGAACCCGGTCTTGACCAGGGTCATGGCCTGCTCGTCGGTGATGGGCAAAGCTCCCGAAAGGAGCTGGGCGGCATGCGCCACCTTCTGCTCGACTGCGCTTGTGCTCGGCGCTTCTTTTTCGATGTTGATCTCCCAACCGGTCAGCCGACTGGTCAGGCGGGCGTTCTGCCCCTTCTTGCCGATGGCGAGGGAAAGCTGGTCTTCGTCGACCGAGATGATGGCGCTCTTTTTCTCCACGTCGAAGACGAGGTTCTTGACCTTGGCCGGCTTCAACGCTTCTAGGACGAATTCCTTCGGATCGGAGCTCCAGCGGATGATGTCGACTTTTTCGTTGTTCAGTTCCCGGACGATGTTTTTGACCCGCGATCCGCGCATCCCGACGCAAGCGCCGACCGGATCGACTTTCGGGTTGTCGCTGAACACGGCGATCTTTGTGCGATAGCCGGCTTCGCGGGCAATACCGCGAATCTCCACAGTGCCGTCGGCGATCTCGCTCACTTCGAGCTCGAAGAGGCGCCTAACGAAATTGGGATGGCTGCGCGAGATGATGATCTCGGGGCCGCGGACACCGTTCTCAACCGCGACGACGTAAGCACGCAGGCGATCGCCCACGTTGTAATCTTCCACCACCACGCGCTCGCGCTGGGGCATGATCGCTTCGAATTTTCCGAGGTCGAGGATCACGTCCGAGCGATCGAAACGCCGGACCGTACCGCTGACGATCTCGCCCGCGCGATCCTTGAATTCCTCGTAGATCATCTCCTTCTCGACTTGGCGGATGCGCTGCATCATGGCCTGCTTGGCGGTCTGCGCGGCGATGCGGCCGAAGTTTTTCGGGGTCACTTCAACTTCGACTTCTTCGCCGACCGCGGCGTCTTCTTTGATCCGGCGCGC
The DNA here is from genome assembly GCA_965217815.1 of Chthoniobacterales bacterium. Lineage (GTDB taxonomy): Bacteria > Verrucomicrobiota > Verrucomicrobiia > Chthoniobacterales > UBA10450 > Palsa-1392. Next base: position 439,169 of record CBDCJI010000002.1, on the reverse strand, counting down.
CTTCTCGAGGGAAATTTCGTCGGCCGGATTGGTCACGTCCTCGACCACGATCAACTTGGCGAGGGCGCGGATCTCGCCGGTTTTCTGGTCGATCTCAATCCGCAAATCGCGCGAGGCGCTGACGCTTTTCTTGGAGGCCGAGAGAAGGGCGTTCGAGACCGCCTCGATCAGGATCTCGCGTTTGATTCCGCGCTCCCGTTCGAGGTAATCCAGCATGGCGATAAACTCGGCGTTCATTGGAAAGTTAGGTATCCGCCGACAAAAAAGAGTGGGACACCGGCTCCCACTCCAATCCAGCAACGGACTAGGCCGGGACGATACGTTTGTGGACCAGCGGCGTCAAGTTGGGCGCGATGAGGGGCCGGCTGGGTAGCGCACTCGTCTCGAGTGCTGGTCGACGCGTCTCGCGGCGACGGACTTTTCTTGACGCGACGCCCTACCCTTCGAGGCGGGCGCGAGTCAAAAAGTTCGTCGCGGTGAAACACCGCAACCAGCACTCGGGACGAGTGCGCTACCCAGCGTTTGCGTTCACGGTTAGAGTGACGCCAATGTCGCGCGCCCGAGCCGTTTTGATTGTGCTGCTGGTGTGGGCGGCGATCTATTTGCCGCGACTTGGGTCGCTGGAGCTGAAGAGCGAAGAGGGCCGGCGCGTTCTCCCGGCAGTGACGATGCTGGAGACCGGGAATTACCTCGTGCCGCAGGTCGGGAGCGACCCGTATTTTCGCAAGCCGCCGCTGGTCAACTGGCTCGTGGCCGGTTCTTTCAAACTCTTCGGCGCGCGCAATGAATGGACGGCGCGACTCCCTTCCGTGCTCTGCGTCCTGGCGGTCGCGCTCGCCTTCGTCGGAATCGCGCGCCGCTCCCTCGGCCCGAACGGCTCGCTCGTGGCCGCGCTCATGTGGCTGACGAATTTCGGCCTCCTCGAAAAAGGCCGGATGATCGAGATCGAAGCGCTTTATGTCTCGCTCACCGGGCTGGCGTTTGTCTGCTGGCTCAGTGGTTGGCGCGAGCCGGGCCGGCGCTGGCTGGCCTGGACCGTGCCCGGGATTTTTCTCGGGCTCGGTTTGCTCGCGAAAGGTCCGCTCCACTTGTTTTTCTTCTACGCCGTCGTCGTCGCGATCCTGGGCGCGGAAGGAGAACTCCGGCGCCTAACGAGTTTCCCGCATCTCCTCGGGGTGTTCCTGATGCTGGGGATTTTCGCCGCCTGGGCCATCCCTTGCCTGGCGCTCCAGCCGGCCGGCCAGGTCGCGGGCATCTGGTCGCGCCAGCTCTCCGGCCGCCTCAGCGGAGAGAACGTCGATTTCTGGAAGTGGCTGCTCAATATCCCGCGCGGGCTCGCTTATCTTCTTCCTTGGGCTGCGCTTCTTCCCTTCGCCCGCTTCGGGCTGCTCGAAAAAGCGGAAGACCGCCGTTTTTGCGGGGCCTTGTCGTTAGGCATGGCGATTCCGTTTTTCATCGTCAGCGTGCTCCCGGGCGCGCTCCCGCGTTACAACATGCCGCTGCTCGCTCCCGCGCTCTGGCTGCTCGCTCTCTTAATCAGGGAACACGCGCTCGTCTGGCCGCGCGCCCTCCGTCGAGCGATCACCGCGACAGTCGCCGCCGTCGTCGTCGCCATGCTCTTTTACACGCTCGCCCTGATCCCGCTGCTCCAGAGTCGCGCCAAAATCCGCCCGCTCGCCGCGCAACTCGATACGGCGGTCCCGCCTAACGAGTCGCTCTACGCGGTCGATCCCGATTACCAGCCGTACCTTTTCTATGTGCAGCGGCCGATCGTTTACCTGGATACGGTCGCGCAATTGCCGGCGGGCGCGCACTACCTGCTCGTCCAGCCGGAGAATGAGAAAGCGGCCGAAGCGCGCGCGCGCCCCATTCTTCGGCTGAAGGATTACCGCGGGCACCGCGTCATCCTCCTCCGGGTGAACGAGCCTCGGTAAGCCCGCGAGAGGGTTCCCCTCCTGGTGGGCACGCGGTCGCGGGTTGCGCTGCGCGCAAACGCATTTGGGTGACACCCAAACGCGGGACGGGCTGGCAACCCGTGCTCCCCGGAAACCAGAGCGGCGGCGCTGGTGGCCGTCCGCCTCGGAAAATTGACAATCCCCCCGAAACGAATTCGTTAGCATGCTAACGATGTCTACGATCGATCCCGAAACCGCCGGCCAGCTCATCCATCGGACCGCCCGGGTCTGGCGGCAAAAGCTTGACCAGCGCCTCCGCCCACTCGGCCTCAGCCAGGCGAAATGGCGCACCATCGCCCTGCTCTCCGAAGGGCACCTCACCCAGCACGACCTGGCCGGACGTCTCGGCGTCGAGGAGCCCACCCTGGCCCGCTCCCTGGTCAGCCTGGAAGCCTGCGGCTGGATCAAACGCGAGAGCGCACGGCACGATCGCCGCTGTAAAACCGTGCACCTGCAACCCAAATCGAGCGCGCTCCTCCGGCGGATCGAGCAAACCGCCCGCGCCCTCCGCCGGGAACTGGTGGAAACGATTCCGGCGCAGGATTTGCAAACTTGCCTGCGCGTGTTGAGCGAAATTCACCGTCGCGCTGTCGAAGTGTCCGCCGACGGCGCCCCCGGCAGGAACGGTCACTCCAGGAAAAGAACACCACAGACTGCCTCATGATTTCTGCCCAAAAAACCAACCTGACCGCGCGTCCAGCGCTCGAAAGCGACGACCGCCAGGCCAGCCGCAAAGGTCCTTACCTGGTCGGCGCCGTGGTCGTTCTGGCGGTCGCCTTCCTCCTCTTCCGCGCCTGCAGCAACTCGAAGGAAACGCCGCCGCCACCCCCGCCGCGCCCCGTCTCGGTCGCCCCGGTGGTGACGAAAGATGTGCCGTTATACCTCGATGAGATCGGCACCTGCGCCGCCAACGAAAGCGTGCAGGTGAAGGCGCAAGTCGCCGGCCAGATCGTCTCGCGCAATTTCAAGGACGGGGCCGAGATCAAGAAAGGCGATATCCTTTTCACGATCGATCCACGCCCGTATCAAGCGGCGCTCGATGCGGCCAAAGCTGACGACATGCTCGCGCAGGCCAGTCTGAAGCGGCAGTTGCAGTTACAAAACAAAGGCGTGACCGCCCCGCAGGATCTCGATACCGCCAAGGCGGGCGCCATGCGCACCACCGCGGCCGTGGCGGCGGCGCAGGTCAATCTCGATTACACCACCATCCGCTCGCCGATCGACGGACGCGCCGGTCTCCGGCAGATCGATGCCGGCAATACGGTCAGCGCGGGCAGCGCCGGGGCGGTCCTCGTGCAAATCGACAATCTCGATCCGATCTACACCGATTTCACGGTCGCGGAGCCGGACCTCCCTCTGGTCCGGAAATACCTCGGCGGGCCGAACCTGAAAGTGCTGACCGACGCGGAAGACGACGGTTTTCCGGCGCAGGAAGGCCACCTCTATTTCATGGCCAACACCGTCCAGCCCGGCACCGGCACGGTCTTGGCGCGCGCCACCTCGCCGAATCCAAAACACCAGCTTTGGCCGGCGCAGTTCGTCCATGTGCGCCTGATCCTCGACGTCCTGAAAGACGCCCGGCTGGTCCCGAACGGCGCCATCCAGATCGGCGAAAACGGTCCGTATGTTTTCGTGGTGAAGAAAGATTCCACCCTCGATCTGCGGCAGGTCACGCCCGGTCAAAAACAGGAGAACGAGCTGACCGTGATCACGAAAGGCGTGGCCGCGGATGAAAACGTCGTCACCCTCGGGCAGCTGCAATTGGCCCCGGGCGAAAAAGTGGTGGTCAAGGAAATCGAGAAAACTTCGCCTAACGAGCAACCCTCCCCGAGCGACGCCGGAGGAAAAGGCTAGGCGGGTCCAGCCATGGCAACTTCCAAGGACAACGGCTGGGATGGAGATGGCAACGGCGCGGAGCACGATGCCCATCGCGGCATGCCCGCGGAGCGCGCCGCGGAAAAGGCGAAGAGCACCCCGGCGCAGAAGCTAACCCAGTTCTCCTCCGGCTTGTCCCGGCCCTTCATCCAGCGGCCCGTCATGACCATGCTGCTGACGGCGTCGATCATCGTCTTCGGCATTATCACCTACCAGCAACTGGCGGTGAACGATCTCCCCGCGGTCGATTATCCGGTCATCCGGGTGCGCGCCTCCTATCCGGGGGCGAACCCGGAAACGATGGCCAACACCGTCGCGACCCCGCTCGAGAAACAGTTCACCCAGATTCCCGGGCTCGACCTCACGACCAGCTCGAGCACCCAAGGCAGCACCGACATCACCTTGCAGTTCAACCTTTCCAAAAGCATCGACGCCGCCGCGACCGATGTGCAATCCGCCATCCAGGCGGCGAGCGGGCAGTTGCCTAACGATCTTCCGAGCCCGCCCACTTTTACCAAGAGCAACCCGAACGATCAGCCGGTCATCTATATCGCCCTGACCAGCGCGACGCTGAGCAGCGGCGAGCTATATCGTTACGCCACGACCGAGGTGCAGCAGCGGATTAACATCCTCCCCGGCGTCTCCGAGGTGAACATCTACGGGGTCAAAAGCGCCATCCGCATCAAGGTCGATCCAGGCCGGCTGACCGCGCGCAACATGACTTTCGACGAGTTGAGCGCGGCGATTCGCGCGAGCACTTCCTACGCGGGCGCGGGACAGTTTGATGGCGCGAACAAGTCGATCACCCTCCGGCCGCAGGGCCAGGTCGAGACCGCTGAAGGCTACCGCAACATCATCATCAAACAGGGCGTGGACGGTTCGCCGGTTTATCTGCGCGACGTCGCCCAGGTGATCGACGGCGTCTCCGACGAACGCTCTTCCCGGCACTTTTTCGCCCGCGGTTATAATCCGCCGGCCTCCGTCATCGTCTTTGCCGTGTCGCGACAGGCGGGCGCGAACGCCGTCGCCGTAGCCCGCTCCGTCCGTGATCTTTTACCGGGATTGCAGCGCGAATTGCCGGGTTCGATTCATCTCATCCCGGTCCATGATCGTTCGCAATCGATCGTCGATTCCCTGCACGACGTGCAGTTGACCCTGGCCATCGCTTTCGTCCTCGTCATCGGCGTCATCTTCGTTTTCCTCGGCCGGGCCGGCGACACCCTCATTCCGATGGTGGCGCTGCCGATGTCGTTCCTCATCACTTTCGTGGCCATGTGGGCGCTCGGCTATTCGGTCAATAACCTCACCCTCATGGCCCTCACCCTGGCGATCGGTTTCCTCGTCGATGACGCCATCGTTTTTCTCGAGAACGTCGTTAGGCGGGCGGAAGCGGGCGAATCGATCTATCGCGCCACTCTCAACAGCGCCGGCGAAATTTCCTTCACCATTCTCTCCATGACCCTCTCGCTCGCGGCCGTTTTCATCCCGCTCGCGTTCATGCCGGGATTGTTAGGCCGCATCTTCCGCGAGTTCGCGGTCACCATCATTGTCGCCATTTTTGCCTCCGGTCTGGTCTCCTTGACGCTCACCCCGCTGATGTGCGCGCGCATTCTGGCGGAGCGCGGCAAGGACCAGCGTGAAAGCTGGATGCAACGTTTCGTGAATCGGTTTTTCATTCCGATCCGCGACTTTTACGGGCGCACCCTGGATAAATTTCTCGATTACGGCTGGGTCGCGTTGCCCATCATCCTCGCCTGCGGGATCGGCGTCTGGTTCTTCTTTAACCACCTGCCTTTCACCTTGCTGCCGACCGGCGACAGCGGGACGATTCGCGGATTCTTCATCGTGCGGGAAGGATCTTCGCCGGAAAAACAAAAGGCTCTCCAGGATAAGCTCGACCCGATTTTGCAGGCCAATCCCGCGGTCGATAAATACTTCACCGTGGCCGGGCGGACCGGTCAATCCGCCGGCATTTTCACCGTCATCTTCCTGAAGGAAGCGGGCAGCCGTCCCGACATCGACACCGTCGCCGCGCAGTTGCGCAAAGCCTGCAGCGGAATTCCCGGCATCTTTCCAACGCTCAATCCGCAACCGGTGCTGCGCATCGACGTGGGCGGGACCGGCAGTTCGTTTGGCCGCTACACTTATGTGCTGAGCGGGATCAATCCGCAGGACGTCTACGACGCGGCCGACAAGCTGCAGAAGAAGCTGGCCGATTACCCGGGCTTTGCCAGCCCCCCGCGCTCCGATCTTTTCCGCAATAATCCGAACCTCGACATCCACCTCGACCGCGCCCGGGCCAGCGTCTACGGCGTCTCCACGACGAAGATCGAGAGTCTCCTGCGCGCCGCTTATTCGCAGAACTACGTCTACCTGATCAAACAGGCCGACGACCAATACCAGGTGATCGTGGAAGCGGAGGATTCGGCGCGCTCGAACCCCGGCGATTTCCGCTGGCTCTACGTGAAGCCGGACGCCGGCGGGAATAAGCTCATTCCCATCCGGGCCGTGACCGACACGAAGGAGACGTTGGGCCTGCAGGCGGTCAATCACGTCAACCAATTCACCAGCGTGACCTTCGGCTTCGATATCAAACCGGACGCCGCGCTCGGCGACGTGACCAAATACATCGACCAGACTGCGGCGGAAATTTTGCCAGGTACGGTGAAAGGCGAGCTGCAAGGCGAAGGCCTGGTTTTGCAGCAGTTATTTGGGGCGCTCCCGCTGCTTGTGATCGCGGCCATCTTCGTCATGTATGTGATCCTGGGAATTCTTTACGAGAGCTACGTCCATCCGGTCACGGTGCTCTCGACGCTTTTCCCCGCGGTCGTGGGCGGCTTGATGACGCTTTGGCTTTTCAATTCCAGTCTCTCGCTCTATTCGGTCATCGGACTTTTCCTCCTCATGGGCATCGTGAAAAAGAACGGCATCATGATCGTCGACTTCGCCCTCCACCGGCTCGACGAAGGTTACGACCGGCGCGCCGCCATCCACGAAGCAAGCGTCGAACGTTTTCGCCCGATCATCATGACCACGCTGGCCGCGCTGATGGGCGCGCTCCCGATCGCGCTCGGCTTCGGCGCGGAAGGCTCCTCGCGGCGGCCGCTCGGTTTGGTCATCGTGGGCGGTTTGATCGTCTCGCAGTTGATTACGCTTTACATCACGCCGGTCATCTACCTGGCGCTGGAATGGTTCCAGGAGCGGGTCCTCGATCGAGTGCCTTTCCTGCGCAGCGCGCACAGCCATCACCAGGCGGAAGTGGCCGAGCACGGTGCGGAAGGCTTGCCCGAACCGGAGCCGGTGGGCGCACGGTAGGGCGCGCTCGTCTCGTCTCGGGTAGGGTGGGCATCGATCCTCCACCTTGCATGGTTTAGAAACACGCAAGCTAGAAGCTCGCGCCACTCGCCAGCCAGGCCATGCTTTTCGCCGCCAGTCGGTCCAAGGCCCGCACCGCTAGCGCGAGATGCTCCTCGTTCGTGTCCTCGATCTTGTTGTGGCTGATCCCGTGCAAACTTTGCACGAACATCATCACCGTCGGCACTCCGGCCCGGGCTACTTCCGCGGCGTCGTGGAGCGGGCCGGAAGGCAACCGATGCGACTTCCCGCAAGTCTCGCGAATCGCTTCGTCGCAAAACCCGATCAATCTTTCGTTAAAGGGCATGGGTTCGATCTGCCAGAGCCGCTCCCAATCCACTGTGACGTCGCCTGCCGCGGCGAAACGCTCGCTCGCCTCCCGCGCTTCCGCGAGCATCCGCGCGAGCGCCGCGCTCTCCAGATGCCGCTGGTCGAGGGTGATCCGGCATTCTTCGACCACGCTGGTCACGATCCCTGGTTTCGTTAGGCAGGAACCGATCGTGCAGACCCCGCCGTGGCGTTCCGTGATTCGATAAATCTCCGGGCTCATCTGCGCGGCGGCGAGGAGGGCATCCTTGCGGCGGTTCATCGGCGTGCTTCCGGAGTGCGCCGCCTGCCCATGAAAAGTGAGGGCGTGCCGCTCGACCCCGAACGTGCCGAGGACCGCGCCCAACGGCAGCTCGAGATCGAGCAAGACCGGTCCCTGCTCGATGTGCAGCTCGAGGTAGGCGGCGGCGTTGGCCAACTGGCGGCCGGAATCTTTCACCCGCTCGAAGTCGATCCCTTGCTCCTGAAGCGCGTCGGGTAACGAAACTCCGGCGCTATCCCGGAGACCCCGAGCTTCCGCCATGTCGAGATTGCCCGAGCAGGCCGAGGAACCGAAAAGGCTTTTCCCGAAACGCGCGCCTTCTTCATCCGCCCAGTCGACCAGGCGCACCGTCACCGGGGGTTTTCCCTCGGCCTGGATGCGCCGCAAGATTTCGAGACCGGCGAGGGTATTGAGAGAACCGTCGAGCCAGCCGCCGTTCGGCACGGAATCGATGTGGCCGCCGATGAGGAGCGCCTGCTCGGAGTCGCCGGGCAAAGTCATCCAAAGATTCCCCGCCTCATCGCGCTCGATCTCCGCGCCGAGCGCGCGGGCCTTCTCCTCCAGCCAGCGCCGCGCTTTCGCCCAGGTCGGAGTGAAAGCGACGCGTTGCGCGCCGTTTTCGTCGCTCGTTAGGCTGCGAAGTTCCTTCAACTCCGCGATGGTGCGTTGCGGGTTCACCAAATCATCGTAGCACAGGCATCTTGCCTGTGGGGCCACCGGGCGTCTCGCCCGGTGAATCTACGGCGTCGGTTGCACTCACCGGGCGAGACGCCCGGTAGCCCCGCAGCCGAGACGGCTGTGCTACATGTCACGACTCCGTCGCCGGATCGCTCGGCGCGATCGTCCCGCGCCGCCCCTGCTGCTCGATCAACTTCGCGACCAGCGCCGTCCAGCCGGTCTGATGACTCGCGCCCAGGCCCGCCCCGCTCTCCCCGTGGAAGTATTCGTTAAAAAGATAACGCTGCCGATCGGCCTCGCCTAACGAATCCCCAAGCCGGCCCGCGAAGGGGCGCGCGCCTTTTGCATCGCGCAGCCAGAGCTTGATCAGCCGGTTCGACAGCTCGTCGGCCACCGCATCGAGCGGCAAAAATTTCCCCGAACCGGTCGGGCATTCCACCCGGAAGTCGTCGCCGTAGTAATGGTGAAACTTCTGCAAGGCCTCGATCAGCAGGTAATTGATCGGCAACCAGATCGGCCCGCGCCAATTCGAGTTCCCGCCGAACAGTCCGGTCTCCGATTCGGCCGGTTCGTAGTTCACCACTTTGCGCTCCCCGCGGATCTCGATCGCGTAGGGCCGCTCCCGATGAAATTTACTGACCGAGCGCACCCCGTAGTCGCTCAGGAATTCGTTCGCATCGAGCAGGCGGCGGAGCAGGCATTTCATGCGATGGCCACGGGTCAAGGCGATAAGGCGGCGCGCGCCGGCCCCGGGTTCCTGCCAGCGCGAGATGAGGCCAGCGAGGTCGGGACGATTCTGCAAATACCATTCCAGCCGTTCCTTGAATCCCGGCATGGCGTCGAGCAGCTCCGGCTCGATCGTTTCCACCGCCAGCAGCGGCATCAATCCCACGAGCGAGCGCACCCGCAGCGGCATGAAGCGACCGCCCGGGGTGTGCAGAACGTCGTAGAAAAATTCGTCCGTCTCATCCCAGAGCCCGATCCCCTTGCCGCCGGCGTTGTTCATCGCCCCGGCGATCCCGAGGAAATGCTCGAAGAATTTCGTCGCGATATTTTCGTAGACCGGATTCTCGCGGGCGAGCTCGAGGGCGGTCCGCATCATCGTTAGGCAAAACATGCCCATCCAGCTCGTGCCGTCGCTTTGCTCGAGCCGACTGCCATCGGGAAAGGGCGCGCTGCGGTCGAAGACGCCGATGTTATCGAGCCCGAGGAAACCGCCTTCGAAAATGTTGCGCCCGCCGGAGTCTTTCCGGTTCACCCACCAAGTGAAATTGATGAGCAATTTGTGGAAGATGGTTTCGAGGAAAGCGCGGTCGCCTTTGCCCGTTTTGCGCTGCTCGATCTTGTAAACCCGCCAGGCAGCCCAGCCGATGACGGGCGGATTGACGTCGCTAAAATTCCACTCGTAGGCCGGGATTTGCCCATTCGGGTGCTGGTACCATTCCCGCAGAACGATATCGAGCTGACCCTTGGCAAAATGCGGATCGACCAGGGCGAGCGGGATGCAATGGAAGGCCAGGTCCCAGGCGGCATACCAGGGAAACTCCCAGCCATCGGGCATCGACATGACCCGCTCGTTGAAAAGATGGCGCCAGGTGGCATTACGGCCAGTCTTACGTTCGTTAGGCGGAGGCGGCGGCGCGGGATCGCCGTCGAGCCATTCCTCGACCACGTAGTAGTAAAACTGTTTCGTCCAAAGGAGCCCGGCGAGCGCCTGGCGCTGGATCGTGGCCTGCTCCGCGCTCAGGGAGCTGGGCGCGAGGGTGGCGTAAAACTCGTCGGCTTCCTGCTCGCGAAGCGTGAAGAGCCGATCGAAATCCAGGAATGGGTCCGCGGAGGATTCTCCGGGGAGCGCACGCGAGGCGCGTGCGCTCCCCGGAATTCGCTGCAAACGCAGACGGACGCTGCGGCTTTCCCCCGGCGCCAGTTCCATTTGGTAATGGACCGCGCCCTTCGTCCCCATTTGCTCGGGATTGACCGCCGCGCGGTTACCGCGCACGACGGCCTCGTGCAAGCCATCCTTCACGAAAGGCCCCTGGTTAGGCACACCGTAGAGCAACTGCAGGTTGCTCTCATTTTCGGTAAAAAGCAGCTCGCCGGCGCCGGCGCAGACCAGCTCGTATTCGCCGAGCGCGTGGTGGCTCGCTTCGATTACCGCCAGATCCGCGGTCGGGGCCTGGCCGGCCCGGAGATTGGGCCGGCGCCCGTCGCGCCCCCAGCTCCAGGTATTGCGAAACCACAAGGTCGGAAGCAAATGCAGGGTCGCCGCGGCCGGCCCTCGATTGAGGGCCGTCGCCCGGATGAGAATGTCGTCGGGGGCGGCTTTCGCGTACTCGATCGTGATATCGAAAAAACGATCCTCCCGGAGCACGCCGGTATCCCAGAGCTCGAACTCCGGCTCCACCTTCGAGCGCCCGGCATTTTTCCGGATCAGTTCCTCGTAGGGGAAAGCGGCCTGCGGATAACGATAAGTCATGCGCTGATAGGAATGGGTCGGGGTGTTATCCTCGAAAAAGTACAGTTCCTTGACGTCCTCGCCGTGGTTCCCCTGCGGACCGGTCAGGCCGAAAAAACGTTCCTTGAGGATGGGATCGCGCCCGTTCCAAAAGGCAAAAGCGAAGCAAAGCCGCTGCTTGTAATCGGAAAGGCCGGCGATCCCATCCTCGCCCCAGCGGTAGGCGCGAGAGCGGGCGTGCTCGTGCGGGAAATATTCCCAGGGATGGCCCTCGGCGCTGTAATCTTCGCGCACCGTGCCCCACTGGCGTTCGCTCACGTAGGGCCCCCAGAGATGCCAGCGGGCGGAGCGTTGATTGTTTTCGGCGAGACGTTTTTCTTCGGCGGTCATGAGGCAGCGGCAGCGCGAGTCGTTAGGCGCGCTCTCGGGCTGAAGTGATAACGAAGCCGCCCGCGGGTGTCGATCAAAAGCACAACTTCATCATCGTCTTCACTCCGAGCCCAGCCTGTAGACGCTTCGCTCTGCGAAGGGCCCTGCGCGTGATTCGCAGGGAAAGGCCTGCGCGTGACCGACTCCCGCGCCTCCCGGGTTTTGCTTGGCGTCCCAAGAGAAAGCTTGGCGCTTGTCATCCCGAGGCTGGCGCAGCGCGCCGAGGGATCTCACGGTTGCTCTGATAGGTCGATCTTTTCTGGAACCGGACGCCGAGAGCTTGCGCGAGATCCCTCGCCGTCTCCCGCGGGCTCGGGATGACAACATGTGAGTGGGCCAGCGAACGCGGGACGCCGGCGGGGTTGAACGCTTTATGATCCTTGCGGAGCGCGGGAGTCTGGGAGACCAGGCAGACCAACCTCCGCGCTTCGCAGAGCGAAGCGTCTACAGGCGCGCTCCGGCTATTATTTTGGAAGGTACTTTGCGTACCAAGCGAGATAGCGCTGGAAGCGGTCGAGCAGGTAGCTCGGCTTTTTTACGCCATGGAATTGTCCCGGATAAATGATCAACTCGGTCGGCACGCCTAACGTTCGCAAGGCTTGATACATCTGCTCGCTGTTGAGCAAGGGAACGTTGAAATCGCTCTCCCCGCACAGGAACAAGGTCGGTGTCTTGATCTTGTCGGCGTGAAGGAACGGGTAGGAAATGCGCGCCCAAATTTCCGGGTGCGCCCAAGGCGACCCGAGTTCCTGTTCGTAGTCGCGAAGGTACTGGTCGGTGCCGTAACCGGCCAGGATGTTGGAGATGGAGGCGCCACTCGTCGCTGCTTTGAAACGGGGGGTGCTGGCGATGAGGTAATTGGTGGACATCCCGCCGTAGCTCCAGCCGCCCACCCCGAGGCGGTCGCCATCGGCCAGGCCGCGCGCGATCGCGTCGTCGACCGCGGCGAGATCATCCTGCACGTCGACCCCTCCCCAAGCCGCGTAAATCCCCATCGCGTAAGCGGTCCCGCGCCCGGTCGAGCCGCGCGGATTCGGCAAAATAACCAGGTAACCATTGGCGGCGAAGAGCTGTTTTTCGAAATCGAACTGGCAGGCGTACTGCGATTGCGGGCCGCCGTGGGGACGGAGAAGCGCTTTGGTCTTGCGGCCAGCTTTCTCGTTAGGCGGATGGACGAGAAAGCCGTGCACTTCGGTTCCATCCGGGCTTTGGCATTTCGTCTCCTCGACCCGGCCCAGTTGAATCTGCCCGAGGAAGCTGTCGTTTTGGTTCGTTAGGCAACGGAGTGCTTCGGGCTCGGCCGCGAAGATTTCGTAAGGACGATCGGGGGTGCTCGCGCGCACGATGATGTGGCCGTTGGGACGGACGTCGTAGGCGGTGACTGCACGGCGGCCATCTCCCACCGGGACGGGCGCGCCCCCTTCGGCCGGAACGCTCACGAGCGCCTGCGCGCCGTCGTTCTCGAGGACGACGAAGACGGATTTCCCGTCGGGCGACCAATGCGGCTGGGCCACGTTGCGATCGAGCTCGGCGGTCAGGATTTTCGGCGTGCCGCCGGCCGCTGGGATGGTGGCGAGGGACTGGGTGGCGTACTCAATCTTCCGCGGGTCGCCCCCGTGCAGGTAGGCGATGGTCTGGCCATCCGGGCTCCAGGCCGGCGCGCTTTCCCAGTCGGGCAGGGCGTCGGCTTCCGGCGAGGTGGTCAGCTGTTTTTCCTTCGCCCCGGGTTTCGGCGCGATCAGGTAAACGTCCCAGTTATCCGTGCGATCGGGATCGTCGCCGCGCTTGCTCACGAAGGCGATTTGCTTTCCGTCGGGCGACCAGGCGGGCAGGAGTTCGTCGTGTGGACCACTCGTTAGGCCGGAGACCTGGCGGCTCGCGCCCTCGACCAATTTCAGGTGCGACCAATGATTCGTGAGGTAGCCCTCGATGTCCTGCTTGAACTGGGAGCGATCGAGCACGATCGGCGGGACGGTCTTTTTCTCCTTCTCTTTCGCTGCCGGAGCGCGCGGATCGGGATCGTGCACGACGAGGACGAGGCGCTGGGAATCGGGCGCCCAGGCGAAGTCGTCGACGCTGCCTTTTTCCTTGGTCAGCTGTTCGGCTTCGCCGCCGGCGCTGGAGAAAATCCAGACCTGGGCGTTATCGTTCTCGTCCCCGCGACTGGAGAGAAAGGCGAGCCACTTGCCGTCGGGACTCCAGCGGGGGTGGGTCTGGGTGTTCTCGCCAAAAGTGAGGGCGCGATTTTCCGAGCCGTCCCATTTCGCGAGCCAAAGATTTTTTGCTGGTTTGTCCTTCTTCAGGTCAACCGTGCCGACGACGTAGGCGACCCACTGGCCGTCCGGGGAGAGGTTCGGCTCGTCCACCTCGCGGAGAGCGGCGAAGTCTTCCGGTTTGAGGAGACGCTTTTCTGCGCCTAACGAGAGCTGGCAGGCGAAAAAAAGAGCGGGCAACGCCCAGCGAACGGTTTTCATATGGGCGAGGAACTACACGAGAGCCTGGCGGGAGGCGAGGGAAGTTATGAGGGCGGGGTCGGTGGCGCGAGGTTCCAGGCTTTTAGCGCCGCGACCTCCGCCCCGCGCTTGGCCGAGGGAAGCGTTTACACGGTCTCGCGCTCCCTCAGACCTAGGAGCGGCTCGATTTATCGTAGAAGAGGATGTTGACCAGGAGCGCGACCCCGCCGCCGGCGGCGATGAGAAAGAAAATGATGGCCAGCCCGGGGTAACCCCAGATGCGAAAAGTGGTGTCGACGCGCATGAGGAGCGCCGCGCCCACGATCAAGGCCGCCAAAACGAGCCCGACGGTGATGCGGTTGGCCACTTTCTGAAATCCTTCCACCAGCGTCTGCTCGTCGATCGCGTCGACCGTGACTTTGAGCTCGTTGTTGGAAATGGCGTCGATGATTTTGTTGAGCCGCGCGGGCAGACGCTGGAGCAGATCTTTCAGCTCGAGCACGCCGCTGAAGAGGTTGCCGGGGGAAAGGCTCTTGAGCAGGCGCTGTTGCATGATCTGCGCGGCGTTGCGGCGGATCGAGGCGTTCGGGTCGAACTCCGGCTCGAGCGCGCGGCCGACCTGATCGAGGTTCAGGAGGGTCTTGCCGAGCATGGTCAGCTCGGGAGGGACGCGGATGCCGTTATCCGCGGACGTTTGCGTGACTTCGAGGACGAGCCGGCCGACCTGCATTTGCTCAACGGTGGCGGTTTTTTGTTGGGCGACGATCTCGGAGACGCGGCGGGTGAACGCCTTACTGTCGAAGTCGTCTTTTTTCTCGCCGATCTTGATCGCGATGTTGGCCGCTTCTTCTCCCTGGCCTTCGGCAATGGCCATGAGCAATTGCAGCAAATTCTCCTGCAACCGCGGCATGATGCGGCCGACCATCCCGAGATCGAGGAGCGCGACCCGGTAATCCGGGGTGAGGAAAACGTTGCCCGGATGGGGATCGGCGTGGAAGAAGCCGTTGACCAAAATCTGCTTGAGGTAAGCGCGAAAAAGCTCTTCGGCGAGGGCGGCGCCATCAAACTCCATGCGCGCGAGCGGGCTCAGGTCGGTCACTTTTTTCCCGGGCACAAACTCCATCGTGAGCACGCGCGAGGTGCAAAAATCTTCGATCGGCGCGGGAATGACGATGCGGTCGAACTCGCGCAGCTCCTCGCGAATGGTGTTGAGGTTGCTCGCTTCCTGCCGGTAATCGAGTTCCTGGAGAAGGCTCTTGCGGAATTGCTCGAGCATCTGGGCAAACTCGTAGCGTTTCCCCAGCTCGGTATGAGCATCGAGGAACTCGGCGATCTCTTCGAGCGCGTCGAGATCCTCGACCATTTGTTCGCGAATGGCGGGGCGCTGCACCTTCACCGCGACGGGCCGACCGTCGCGGAGGATCGCGCGATGGACCTGGCCTAACGACGCCGCGGCCATGGCTTCGCTCTCGAATTCCAGGAAGGCCTTGGAGATGCGCACGCCCAGCTCGGAGCTGACGATTTTCTCGACCTGGTCGAAGCCGAACGGCTCCACTTTGTCCTGCAAACGGGCGAGCGCTTCGAGGTAAGCGGCCGGGAGCAGCTCGACCCGGGTGGAGAGCAATTGGCCGAGCTTGACGAAGGTGGGGCCGAGCTTCTCCAGGTCGTCGGCCAGCTCGTTCGCCTTGGCGGCTTCCGCCGGCTCGACCTGTTGCTCGGCTTCGAGGGCTTCGCCCAGGCCGGAGGCTTTGACCAGGTCGGACCGGCCATACTTCATGAAGAGCCAGGCGATCTGCTGGTAGCGCTTGAGATGCTGTGGTTTTAAAGAAATGCCCATGATCCGATTCTGCCCCGGGTGTCAGTCCGCTCTCCCTCGCAAAAAGATGACGGAACGCAACCCGCCTGTCGACGCTCGCTCTGCCAAGCGCGGGATCGAGGCGACTCCGAAACCGAAGTTTTCCCGAAGCATGAAACCGCTCTTGAGCCTCCCCGAGGGAGGGTAAGCGTTTAGCGTCCAGGACCAGCTCGGCGCTCTGTCATCCCGAGGCTGGCGCAGCGCGCCGAGGGATCTCACGGCTGCTCTGATGGGTACATTTGTTCTGAGGAACGACGCCGAGACCTTGCGCGAGATCCCTCGCCGTCTCCGCGGGCTCGGGATGACAACATGAGCGTCGGCGTGTGGACGCAAGGCGGCGTCAGGGTTGAACACTCAACAGTTACGAGGGACGCGCCTCCAGCGGTCACACGCCTTCGCGGAAAACGGTTAGGCCGTAACCGTCGCGTGGCTCACTTTGTCGTCTTGGTCGAGCCATTCGAAGAGCGTCGTCGTGGCCGGATCCAGGCCGAGCTTCTTCGTTTCCTCGATGAAGTAATCCCGCTTCTCCGGATCGTTGTAGAGCGACTTCTTCATCATTTCGTCCACCCACTGCTTCTTTTCTTCATCGGATTTTTGGGTGCCATTTTCGTCCACCCATTTGGCCATCTCCTCGTCGCTCGTGCCCTTCTCGACTTCCGTCTTGAAGTCGTCGCCTTTGATTTCTTTCCACCCGAAAAGCATGTTATCGAGCGGGCAATCGAAATGGTATTCCCCAATGTCGCCGGAGATTTGCGCGCGACACTTGTCGAGGGTCCGGCCGAGGATGACGTAGCCGCCAACCACCGTCTTCGGGCTGCGGGGCGCTTCTTTGGTTAAATCTTTGCCTTTTACATTATTTTCCATCCCCAAATCTACGGCGGGTCGGCAAAACCAGCAAACCGGGGAGACGCAGAACCCGGGGGACGCGAAGGAGGGGCCGCGTCCGATTCCTCATTATATGGCTCAAAAGAAAGAAATCGTTTCGACATTAAACGGCCTGATTGAAACCTTGAAGGACGGTCAGGAAGGCTTCAAACAATCGGCCAGCGGCGTGGATGACGCGCAGCTGAAAACCACCTTCGATCAACTCTCACTTCAGCGCTCCAAATTTGCGGGCGAATTGCAGAGCGAAGTCGTCAACCTCGGCGAACCCGACCCGGAAGATTCGAGCAGCGTGGCGGGCTCGATGCACCGGGCCTGGATCAACATCAAAAGCGCGGTGACGAACCGGGATCGCCACGCCATTCTCGCGGAAGCTGAGCGCGGCGAAGACTCCGCGATCGCGGCCTACAAAGACGCTCTCGAGAAGGATCTGCCGGCGCCGATCAGAGACATCGTGACCCGCCAGCAAACCGAGGTAAAAGCGGCGCACGACAAGATTCGCAGCTTGCGCGATTCGACCGCGCAAAAGTAGTCGGCGCGACCTCTAACTCTGCACAGGCGGAATGCTCCGGCATTCCGCCTGTTTTCTTTCCCGCGTCAGCCCCACTTTTCTCTTGCCGAAAGAGAGTGGGCAGCGCATCACTGGGAAGATGTTCCGTCCTTGGGAACCTGCCCCGCCGGATCGATACTCCCGCTTATTTCCCCCGACGGAACACGTCTTCGACCCCGAGATCATGGCCCGGCTGGGACGCTCCATGGGTCGGAACAAAGGTCTGATTCCGCCCGATCGTCCGAAAGCAAATCTGGCCGCGGGTCATACTTATTTTGGGCAGTTTATCGATCACGACCTGACTCTTGACGAAACGCCCCTGCCAGAGGCGCTGAGCGATCCCGTGCGCCCGAGAGACACCAGAAACAGGGCGGATGCCCGCTTGAGTCTCGACCATCTTTACGGCGCTGGTCCGGGCTCCGCCCGGGATGGACATCTCTACGACATAGACGGCGCCTCCTTCCTCCTGGGGAGGGTAAGGTCGCGCCTCACCCACGAACCGTTCGACTTCCCGGTAAACAGTGACCGCCCCCAGTCAGCAGACCCACGAAACCTTGATAACATTATCCTCCGTCAGCTCTGCGGACTCTTTCTAAAACTCCACAACGTCGCCGTTCGAGAGTTATCGCCCCGGCTCGCCGCGGAAGAAAGATTCGCTCGCGCCAGAACGCGGGTGTGCTGGCAATACCAATGGCTCGTGCGGGAGTGTTATCTGGCTGCGGTCATCGACCAATCAGTTTACCAGGAAGTTATTCGCGAAGGGCGCCGGAAGATCGATTGGCAGGGAGAAGGATTCTCCATTCCGATCGAATTCACCCAGGCCGCCTTCCGCTTCGGTCATAGCATGGTGCGGCCTGAGTATGACTTGAATCGCTTCGCGCAAAAGGTCTCGCTGCAAAAGATTTTTGCGGGCCCGGAGCGACGCCGCGCGCTTGATCCGAACCAGGCGATCGAGTGGAAAACCTTCTTCGACCCCAATCGCAAGCCGGCGATGTCGATCGATACCGCGCTCGTTCTCCCGCTCTTTCAACTGCCCTCCGAACTCGCCCATCATGTTATCGACCCGTTCGCTCAACCTCTTCCGCCGGAGCTTCCGGTGAGGACGTTACAGAGGGGCGCAGCTAGCCAATTAGCGACCGGAGAAGAGGTGACCCAGGCGCTGGGTTGCGCGGGACTGCGCGAGAAGAGTTTCCCCTGGCGGGAAGAGCCTTGGCGGGAGTTAGATGCGCTGGGGTTGGAGGGCAGGACCCCTTTGTGGTATTATCTTTTGCTTGAAGCGGAGCTGGAACAGAACGGCCGGCGCCTGGGAACTGTCGGGAGTTACCTTATCGCAGAAACTATTGAAGGGGCTCTGCGCGGCGATCCGGCATCCTATCTTTCGTGTTGCGGAACCGATTGGTCTCCTCCCCCTTGGAAGACTCCCAAGGGCGACGAAGTGTTTATTAGGAAGCTCGCTGATGGAGCGGCGGTCGCGGGCTTGATTCCACCGCTTCACTGAGTCGCCTTCATGACTGGTTGGGGACCCATCATCAGCAAGGCGCTCTCGTTTGTCCGAACGGCGAGCCTATCTCTCTGGAGCGTGTCCTGCACTCTACGGAGCGGGGTGGAGGGACGACCTCCGTGTCGTCCCGGACGGGTGGACTGCCTCGGGTCTCCCATCTAGGACCGCGGACGGGACGGAGCCCGTCCCTCCACCAGGCGCAAAGTGCATGGCACGCTCCAGAGTAAGACAGCTACGACCTTCTCGCGAAGCGAGGGAAAGAGTGCATCGCTGCAAAGCATGGTTCCTGCAATTGGAGCCGGCGAGCTGGGAACGACTCTTGATCCGTTCTCAGTTGACTGAAGACCAGCTCGAGCAGTTGTCCTGTCTCGATCTTACGTTGAATCCTGCCGCTTTTCCTTCGTGGGTAGAGACACTTACCCGCGTGATTGCTTACCTGTCGAACAAGCCGTGCGGGACTTTGATGGAGTTCGCCGCCGTCGAGGCAAAAGCACAGTTGCCCGAGGAGCAGTTACGTCTATTCAGCCAGTCCGCCTGGGTTTCCTGGCGAAATGCTCTCGCTCTTAGGCTGTCCCGCAGCGCGCGGGATGTGTTCGAATGGGAAGGGCAAAGCGACCAAGACCCTCCTCTCGGCAGCGAGACGCTGCGAATTCTGGCGACCTACCCGGCCCTGGCCCGTCTTTGGGCGCAGCAGGTCAGTTACTGGCTTTCATTCACCCATCAGTTACTGCAAGCCACCGAGACCTTACTTCGTCATCTGGCTCTCTTCGATTGTGCTGGCGAACAAATCATCCAGGTTCAGCCCGACTTATCGGATTTCCACAACGGAAACCGGGCCGTGGCGAGGGTTACTCTGCGGTCTGGGAACGTCTGGTATTTCAAGCCCCGCTCCGGAGCGCAGGAACTCGGCTGGTTCAAACTGCTGGGCTGGCTCAACCGGCAGGGTTTTCCTTACCCTTTCCGGGAAGCTGAGGGACTGAGCTTCGAGCAAAACTTCTGGATGAAAGAAATAGAGCCGCGCCCCTGTCGGACCCGCGCGGAAGTAACTCATTATTTTTACCGGGCAGGTGCGATTCTTTATCTGGCCCAGCGACTGCAAGCAGCCGATCTTCACGCCGGTAATCTGATCGCTCATGGTGACCAACCGGTAATCGTCGATGGGGAGAGCTTGCGCCATCCGCTGACGAAAGTTCCGGAGGCGGTCCGAGCCCGCCCTGCTACGATCCTCGCCACGGGCTTACTGCCGGTGGAAGGCTCTCGTTCTCATGAGAGCTTGAGCGCCTTCGGGCGAAGCGCTCCAGGAGCGCACCAGGCTAGCTGGGGAATCAGACCTGTTCCTGCCCGTGACTTTACTGACGAGTTGGAAGCCGGCTACCGCTTGATGCATTCGTTTCTTACCGAGACAGCCGGCGTCGGCTTGTCCTTCGCGCGCAAGGTGGAGGAATATCTTCCTGACCGCTCCCGATGCATTCTCCGCCCCAGTTCCCGTTACGCTGACATCCTTCAGCGCTCCCAAGTGGCGCGGACTATGATGCATGGGTTTGATCGGAGTTTGTTTCTCCACGCCGCCTGCGGCGATGGCTCGGTCGGCGCCGAAGTGGAAGCGCTGGAAGACGGCGATATCCCTATCTTTCACGGGCGAGCGGCTTCTCTACTTGAGCCGCTACACTTAGAAGGCATCAATGAGTCGGCCAGGCAACTCAGAGCTGCCTTCGAGTTGGACGAGCGAGGTTGATCCGCTTCGCCTGGCCTGTCGGCTGGGCTCACTGTTCCCAAATAAGCCAGGAACACCGCCAGTACTCGTCGCCCTCAAAACCCGCGCGCTCCGGCATTTCCCCCACAGGCGGCAGCACGATGATCGCTAATTTCTCCTGGGCCGTTTCGTTTCCTTCGAGCAACCGAAGCTCGACGTCGGCCGGCATATTCGTAAATTCCCCGCACGCCTGGAGGGTTTCCTTCGCCTTGTCCGGTTCGTTCAAGCAGGCTTGGCGCAAGGCCGGGTCAGCGTCGAGTTTCTGCAGCAACCGCCAGGTCGCTTCTTTCCGATCTTCCCGATTTTTCCAGTCACTCATAGTTAGCTACCTGAGGAGTGCGGGCCGTGAATTGTGTGGCCGCCCGCAGTTTATCTACCCGCTCCGCCGTCGCCCGCAAAAGAGCCGCGAACTCCGCTTCGTTGTGCAAGGAGTCGAACCTCGGATCCTCCCGGAGCGAACGATAATCCAGGCGGCCAGCGGCGAACGATTCACGCAAATGACCCAGGGCCCCCGCCTTTTTTCCCAAGGACGACTCGACCGCCGCGAGCCGATAGAGGGTATCGGGATGATGCGGCGAAAGCCGAACCTTCTCCTGTGCCTCGGCCAGGCAACGCTGCAGGATCTCATCTCCTCCGACCTTGTCCCCGCGCAACTGGCGGAGGCGGCCGAGGGCTGATCGGTAATCCATCAGCGCGTAAAATTCGGCCCCTCCTCCGGAATCTTGCTCCGCCAGCGCCCGGTAGAGCTTTTCGGCGGCGGGATAGTCCCTCGCAAAAAAATTCACTTGAGCCGACATCTGAGTGGCGGATGGGAAGTCCTTGAAGCGTTCCAGCTCCTCATGCGAGATCCGCTGGGCCGCGGCAAAATCGCCTTCCAGCAACCGGAGACGGCAGAGTCCCATTTGGCCATCAGGCAACTCCGGGTGCAGCGCCAGGACTCGCTCGTAAATTTGACTGGCTTTCCGGTCGTCACCCAAGTCCGTCCAACAATCCGCCGAGCCCCCCTCATAGTCGGCCGGATGCATCTGCATCTGTCGAGCCACCTGGAGGAGGCGCAAGGCCAGATCGGGGCGGCCAGAGGTGTGAGAGATCATGGCCAGTGAGAGCAGTGGCCCCTCGGCCGGGCCGCCAAATTCGATCGCTTCCAGAGCCTGCTCCCGACTCCCGGCGAGGTCGCCTTTGCGGAAGAGAAGGCCAGCCAACGCCCGATGCGTTTCCGCCAGGGTAGGGTCCAGCCGAAGCGCTTCCTTGGCGAACCGCTCTGCTTTCGCCAGCAGCTCTTGGGAAGCCCCGGCATAGGACATGCGCAGAACCGCGGTCATCACGAAATGGGAGCGGGCGAGCGCCGAGGCAGGTTCCAAGGCAACGGCCTTCTCGAAACAAGCTAGGGCCAGATCGAGGTCGGTCGTATCCCGCCGCATCTGTAAATCGCGGCCCGCGCGGATGAAATCGTTGGCGGCCTGGTTTCGCAACGCCGGATCTCGTTCAGCCGGCCTGCCCGGGCGTTCGACAGCCAGAAAGGGCATAATTTCCCGCGACAATTGCGCAGCCACCTCCCCAGGCGCCCGCGGCGTTTCTTCGACCACGATCAGTCTTTGGAAAAGTGTCTCCGCCGAAGCAGTGTCGGTCAGCCGAAAGGCCAGACGAAGGTGGTGGTTGAATCTCCGCACCGTTCCGCTGAGCACGGTGCGGGTGCCGGCATTCCTCCCGCTCGCCTGGAGGTCGCTGCGACTCACGCCGGTCGCGGCGAAGGAGTCGTTCGCTACGGCCTGCACCCGGCCCCGGCCCTGCTCGCGAATATTTTTCTCCAGGGTGGGCGCCAAGGAACCGGAAAGGTGAGCGTCACTCACCACCGAGTCGAGGTCGAGCAGCGGGAGGACCGCGACCGATCGGCGGGCTTCCGTTTCCGCGTCCAGCTTCTGGGTCAGTTGCGTTCGTTGAATCTGCGCGAAAATAACGGTCGCGGTCAGGAGCAAAGCCGTCGCCGTCGCACCAGCCAAAACCGGATTCCGGCGCGCCCAGCGCCAGAGTTTCACGGGCGGCGAAACCGGCCGAGCGAGGATCGAGCGACCGGCCAGCCAGCGTTCCAGATCCCCGGCCAACTCGCCCGCCGAGGGGTAGCGGGCGGTCGGCTCGCGCTCGAGGCAGCGGGCGCAGATCGTCTCCAAATCCCGATCGATCTGTGGGACTAACGAACGGAGGCGGGGCGCCGAATTTTCGGCCGCCTGCCGGATGACGGCGAGCGCGTGCTCGCCCAAAAACGGCGGCCGATGGGCGAGCAAACCAAACAAAATTGCGCCCAGACTGTAAACATCCGCGGTCGCTTTCGCATCGCCCGGCCCTTCCGCCTGCTCCGGCGCGATGTAACCCGGGGTGCCGAAAATCGTCAACGTGCGGGTTAATTCGCTTGAAGCATCGAGCCATTTGGCCAGGCCGAAATCGCTTACTTGCGGTTCGCCGTGGCCGTCGATCAGGATATTTCCCGGCTTCAGATCGCGATGCAGAATGCCTTGGCCGTGCGCGAACTCCACCGCGCGCGCGACTTTGGCGAGCAGGTTTACCGCCTTGCGCGGGTTCTGCCGCAAGGCCCGACCCACCTCCTGCAAGCTGCCGCCCGAGGCGTATTTCATACTGAAATAGGGTACGCCTTCCTCGGTCTCGCCCACCTCGTGGATCTGCAGGATGTGCGGATGATCGAGGCTCGCCGCCGCCTGCGCTTCCCGGCGAAAACGGGCCAAGGTCTCCCGCGAATCCGCGTGATAACTTAAAATGCGTTTGAGCGCGACGATGCGGCGCGAATGCCGCTGCCGCGCCCGGTAGATCACGCCCATTCCGCCGCGTCCGATCTCTTCCAGGATTTCGTAGT
The DNA here is from genome assembly GCA_965217815.1 of Chthoniobacterales bacterium. Taxonomy (GTDB): domain Bacteria; phylum Verrucomicrobiota; class Verrucomicrobiia; order Chthoniobacterales; family UBA10450; genus Palsa-1392. The sequence continues at coordinate 415,974 of CBDCJI010000002.1, read as the reverse complement.
TCCCCAACCGCCAGGGTGTGGCTACTCCCGCCACCCCGGCAAGCGCGGCGTCGAATTCTTCCGGCACGAGGTCCTCTTCTTCTCCTCCGGACCCCACGCTCAGGAGGCAGCCCAGGCAGAGCCCGCGGCCGACCTGCGAGCTGGCCTGACAGTGCGGGCAGACGGCGGTTTCGTCGCGCACGGTGGCGAGGGAGTCAGTGAGACCGAAAAGGTTCATGGGGCTACGAGCATTTGGAGATGAGGAAAAGTTTATTCGTTAGCCTTGGGTGGTGCTGGCGGCGAGCGCCGCCACGAGATAGCGCAACTCGTCGTCCACCTCGTCGGGATGCTCGACCGTGGCGGCGATTTCCGCGCGCAGGAGTTGGCGATAGCGCTGGCGCAGCCGGTGGAGCGCTCGCTTGATTTGCGGCGTCTCGGCGCCCAACTCGCGGGCCAGGGCATCGTAGGAAATCTCTTCCCGGTCGGCAGTGAGAGCGCCACTCAGTGCGTCGAAAACCCGCAGTCGTCCGCGCTCTTCGCATTCCTCCTGCAACCGGCGGAGCGCCTGTTCCGCGACCGTCGCCGCCCAGCGCACATCGAAAACCCTCTCCGGCGACCAGTTTTCCAAGGCCGCCGTCGGCAGAGTGAGATGCGAGGGGGATTCCGCCATCCAATCGTCCCAGGAAACGAACTCCACGTCCCGCCCCCGCTTTTGCGCCTGCTTCCGGCCCTTCACATCGCTGACAAAATTCTTGAGCGACCGGAGCAGAAGCGAGCGGAAGCGGCCGCGGCCCGGATCAGCCCGCTGCAGCCAATCGCCTTTCAAGATCATGAGAAAGAACTCCTGGGTGAGATCTTTGGCATCCTCCGGCTTCGTGCCTTCCCGGCAGATGAAGGCAAAAATAGGCCGCCAATAAATGCGGCAGAGCTGCGCCAGCGCCTCGCGCGCTATGCCTTCCTCGCCCCCCTCGTCGCGCGACGAGACGATCAAGCTCCAACGAGTCGTCTTGAAACGGCCATCGTCTTTTGGATTACCCGTGGAAAGGCTCGACGGCATCACCCAAGAGAATGGGAACTTCCGCCGGCTTCTTCAAGGGAAAAACAGCGGGACGAACGATTCTTTTTGAGCGGTCGCTCCTTGCTCGAGCTCGGATCCGAGCATCATCTCCCTATCTTCAACGGAGAAAATCCGGGAAAGCTTCCGAAAATCTTTCCCTATGCGATCCGGCCTGTTCGCCGCCACTGCTTCCGCAGGTTATAATCCATGACCACGTTCGCGCGACCGGGTCATACCCCGGCCCGTAGGTGCCTCCACTCGGCGAGCTCACCGCCGCCAGCCGCCGATCGGCCAGATACTGATAATGGATATTCTGATAATCGGTCAGCTCACGATTGGTCGATTGGGGTCATCGATTGGGGTTGGTCGATTGGGGTCAGATTGGTCGATTGGTCAGGTCGATTGGGGTCAGGTCAGGTCGATTGGGGTCAGGGTCAGGTCGATTGGGGTCAGGGTTCAAATCTTGACAGATTGAAGAAATCCTCGCAATCGGGAGGGAAGAGACTGAGCGGCTCTCTTCCTTCGCCTGATCTGCTGACTGACGTTGGCCGCGCTCCCCATCATCAGACGGTCCGCCAGCCAGCCTTGCGATACGGAGGTGTTTTCCCACAGACAGCGTGCCAGAGCGACCTTGCGCGGGTCACTTCCCTTGAGCGTGGCCAGTTGATCTTTCCTCAGTCCAGCTGATTTCAAGCCCTCGCCGAGCCACCGCTCCGCCTGCGCTTGATCAAACGTGCGCCGCGCCCCCGCAGAACGATACGCTCTTCCCTGAGGACGCCGCACCGCCGCCTCTCCCAACGCGAGGATTCTTTCGGCAAACGCCTGGCACCCCCAATACCACCCCCGTCGCAAGTGACTCATCCGCAGGTCCACCTCCTCCTCCAACGGTGGAAGCCCGGCACCCTTCCTCCCTTCTTGAACCGCTCGACGATCCAGGCGCTCCGCAAACTCTCGTCTCCCAGCCGCCGTATCGGCAAAGCCAAAAGCGCCGAGCGCTTCGGCGGTCGCGACCCAAGGCGGCCGGCGACCCGGTGCCAGCGCATGAGCTCCCGCGACGCTGCTCCAAGCGAAATCCAACACACTTTCTCCCTCCGCCGGACGCACTAATCCCGCCCGCACCGCATTCAGATGAATGTAGTCCAGCAGACTCTCGTAGTAATAGCCGCTGCGCCCCTCAATCAGCACCGCCTTATACCGATCCCCGAAAACCCGTCCCCATTGGCGATGGCGGGTATTGAAGCGCCGGGTCACACTGTTCTGCAGCCATTGCATCCCAGCCACCAGATTGGCTTCTGGGGTTTCTAAAGCCAGATGGTAATGATTGCCCATCAGCGCCCAGGCATGGATCCGCCAGCCGCCACGCGCACAGGCTCGGCCCAAGGCGCAAAGAAAGGCGCGCCGGTCTTCCTCATCCAGGAAAATCCGCTCCCGCCGATTACCCCGCGCCATCACGTGGTAAAATGCCCCAGGATATTGAATGCGGATGCTGCGCGCCATCGCCCAGCGACTCTTCTCTCGTCGCCTTCATCTGTCAAGATTTGAACCCTGACCCCAATCGCCCACGAAAATCTTCCCCAATCGCTCAGGGCTATTCGCCGCCACTGCTCCCGCAGGTTGTAATCCTTGACCACGTTCGTCCCAGCGCGTCATACCCAGCCCCGTAGGTGCCGCCACCGGGCGAACTCACCGCCGCCAGCCGCCGGTCGGCCAGGTACTGGTAATGGATATTCTGATAATCGGTCAGCTCATGCTCGTTCCCGTGCACCGCCAGGTCATCGTTGGCCCGGTCGTACTGGTTGAGGTTGTTCACCTCGTAGGCCAGGGCCATCCCGTTCTCGTTCACTCCCGCGGTGCCGTTGCGGTTGCCCGCGTTGTCCAGGTTGTAGTTCACGGTGCGGGCGGGATTGACATAGCCGCTCCCGTCCGAGAGCAGCCCATACTTCACTAAAGTCAGCTCTGGTTGTAGCCATGGCCATGCAGATCGGTCGCCCGCTCGGTCAAGCGGTTGATCTCGTCCCCTGATTCCTTTGTCCATGATCTTAGCCTGGCCCCTTCATGTTTGACTTTCTTCACGTTACTTCACCATATCGAGCCACTCCCGTGGGGATTCAGAGCGCCCTCGGCTTCAGCGACCGGTCGTCTGTTTCAATCTTTCCATACGATTCGTATGAAACTGTTACCCCGCGCCAATATTCTTTTCTTAAGAATACCTTGTCGGTAGACAGTCCCAGAAATTGGACGCGCAGGTGAGAACTGTCAGTCCAAAAAACGCCGGCTGGAACGATCCAGCCGACGGCAAAGATCAGATTCTCATCATCGTCATTTAGCCCGCCGAAGCCGGGTTGAAGAGCGACTAAAGTTGAAGCGACTGTCGTAGCACCACAGCTCCGCTGAAAAATGAATGCCGTATGCTTCTCATCCGGTGCAATCGACGCAAAGGTCACTGTTTCGCCGCATAATATCCGTCGCAGCATCTGTGAAGGGCTGCATCCGGCGAGGAGCAACGACAGAACGAGAGCTAGGCCTTTTATACGCGCTGGCTTTAGTTTCATCGACTTTCCTAATGAAAACAACCTGCGTCATAATAGGCGATACCTTGTTGTACTAAAGAATTACCCGCAACACTATCACCATAGGGCGATTGATCCCCGATAACATTTCCTCCAAAAGGGTTGAAAAAGGGTACCCCGGGATTACCCGCCCCTAGCCCGTGAGTGTAAACTTGATACAGGCCCGCACCATTTTGAAGATAATTTGCATTCAGTCCAAAAGCACGACCTATCGCCCCAAATTGGAAACTCGCGAATGCTCCGTACTATCCGCCAAATGAAGCCTGCGTATAGCTGAAGGGGCCACCTCTCATTACGAGGAGGCCAAACGCCGCACTCTGCGGTATACCCATAGTGACAAAAGGAGATGCCGCTTTCACTACGTTACCCAATGCCTGCATCACTATGATATCCCCGTTTAGGCTAACCCCGGGCGGCGCCTTCGGAACGTCCGCACAGGGATCCTTCGAAGCGTCTTTGTTGTCCTTCTTGTCACCTTGACCATCCCCTCCGCCGCCCGCACCACCCCCGCTGCCACCACCACCGCCGCGATCGCCACCACCGCCTTCGCCGGAGAAGCCGCCCGAGAAACCCAGAGAATTGGCGGGCCGGGAGAAGTCGAGCGGACTCCCGGTTATGATCAGACGTTGTGTGTTCGCAGCCCCACCGGCGTCAACGAATATCCGTATGAGGTCGCTCAACGAAAACAGGCCTAATGGATCACGGCTATTAACCGGATCGTTGCCTGCATAGCGGTAAAGATTGCTATCCCCGCCGCCAAAGCCTATTGGGTCTTCGCTCAGGAAGCGGCCCAGCCCCGGATGATAAGCCCGCGCCCGAAACTCGTAGAACCCGAATTGCGCCACATACTCCCGCCCGGTGAAGAGGAAGCGGTTGTTGATCGCGGAAGCTCCGATCACGGTGCCATCCGGCTGCTGGATCGTCGCCGCCCCGTAGGCGTCGTAGCGATATTGCTCCAGGACCACTTCGTTCGCATCCGTCACCAAGGTGACGTTCCCCAGCCGATCCTGATGGAAGAATTGCGCCTGCCCGTAGTTGTTGCGCGCGAGCAACTCATCGATCGATGTCCCGTAAAGGCTGTTCGCCACCACCGCTCCGGCCGGGTTGTACTCCATGATTGCGTGCACCCCGTCGAAGGCGAAGTAGCTCGCCTGCCCGTTGCTTGTCCGCTTGACCAGCCGCCCCAGCGCGTCATACCCAGCCCCGTAAGTTCCCCCGCTGGGCGAGCTGACCGCCGCCAGGCGCCGGTCGGCCAGATACTGGTAATGGATATTCTGATAATCGGTCAGCTCATGCTCGCTCCCGTGCACGGCCAGGTCATCGTTGGCCCGGTCGTACTGGTTGAGGTTGTTCGGCTCGTAGGCCAGCGCCATCCCGTTTTCATTCACTCCCGCCGTGCCGTTGCGGTTGCCGGCATCATCCAGGTTGTAGTTCACGGTGCGCGCTGGGTTCCCGTAGCTGCTCCCATCCGAAACCAGCCCATACTTCACTGAAGTGAGCTCGCCCGCCGGGTTGTAGCCAAACAAGTCGCGCTTGCTGTCTTCGGTCCGATCGGTGGTGAGGAGGAGAGCATAGTTTAATTTCGACACTACTATGCAGCGTCACACCACTTCAAAGTTCGCGCTAACAGCCGAATGTCGATGAGACGAAGGAAAAACAGCGATAATCACAGACTGACACCTTCTGGCTTCGCCTCAGTAGGCAGCGTGACGGAGCGGTTCATCGGCGGTTGACTCAGGGTTGGCGTTCGTCGCTACTCGCGACAGCGGCTCGGCGTTGATTCACGTTGAAGCATCACCAATTTCATCAGCCAGCTTCGCAAGCCTTTCTGCAAAATGCTCTGTCGCTTGTCGATTCCCAGTTAGTCCCATGTGCTCTGTCTCTAACGACCACAGATGATCGAAAATCTCATTCTTGGATTTCCGGGTGATCAATATTTTGTAAATCGCCCCGACGTAAGAATCATATTCGTCTTGAGCTTCTTTGATTTCACACACTCCGATTGGGTCCCACTCCTTGAGCAAAACTCGGCGGATGGCTTCATGATAGATGCGTGCTCGATCTTGATAGTTAGTTTTCATGGCGCTCCTGGAATCACGGTTACAATACGGCCCGATGCGCTATCGGTGATGACGCGCACATTATTTACAGCGTCATAAAAGCCGGTTGTTCCGGCTCGCGTTGAGAAGGTCGTTCCCTGGCTGATTGTATTTTCCACGACCGAAGGCATGAAGCCTCGGTTCTGCATCTGATCGAGAGCGTGTCCGGTAAACTGACGACCGCTAATCGTTGTCGCCTCGTTACGAAGCGGTTGGATTGCGGCGTTTATGAGTGGTTCCCCACTCCTGCCTAAGACGCCCGTAATATTCCGTGCTGTCTTTGCGAAGTAGAGGCTTTCCATGACCGTTACAGGCGCGTCCCAGAAACCAATTGTGCTTGTGACATAGATCGAGACGCCTGTCTCCATGGCGTTTGCGAAACTCGTTAGGCTAGCTCCAGCAGCCGCGCTTGGGCCGTAGGATGCCAGCGTTTGAGGATCGATTGCAAAGGTACCGCCGCCACCGCCACCGCCATCACCTCCCGAGCCGCCGCTGCCGGAAGGGCTGAAATCACCGGGGCCAGCGACTCTATCGAAGCCAGGATCGAAGAAACCACCAAAAGCTCCCGTTCCTCCACCGACAATGACTAAGCGATCGGTAGTACCACTTCCATAACCAGACGGAAGAACACCGCTCCCATCGCCCCCGGCCGAATAATAGCCGCCACTGGAATTTTGACCGTAAGCGCCGTCTGGAACTCCGTGTGGCGTCGCGTTGCGATTCTTCTTTTTAGCTGGCCCATTGGGCGGTGTGGCGTCATCATCCAGCCCACTCGGATCCGTCCGGTTGACCGGATCATTGCCTCCGTAACGGTAGAGATTACTATCGCCGCCGCCGAAGCCGAGCGGGTCCTCGCTCATGAAGCGGCCCAGGCCCGGATGATAGGCGCGCGCCCGAAACTCGTAGAACCCGAACTGGGCCACGTACTCCCGCCCGGTGAAGAGGAAGCGATTGTTGATCGCGGAAGCGCCGATCACCGTCCCGTCGGGCCGCTGGATCGTCGCCGCTCCGTAGGCGTCGTAGCGGTATTGCTCCAGGACCGCTCCGTTCGAATCCGTCACCAAGGTGACGTTCCCGAGCCGATCCTGATGGAAGAATTGCGCTTGCCCGTAGTTGTTGCGCGCGAGCAACTCATCGATCTCGATCCCGTAAAGGCTGTTCGCCACTACCGCTCCCGCCGGGTTGTACTCCATGATCGCGTGCACCCCGTCGAAGGCGAAGTAGCTCGCCTGCCCGTTGCTCGTCCGCTTGACCAACCGCCCCAGGGCGTCATACCCAGCCCCGTAGGTGCCTCCACTCGGCGAGCTCACCGCCGCCAGCCGCCGGTCCGCCAGATACTGGTAGTGGATGTTTTGATAATCGGTCAGCTCGTGCTCGCTCCCGTGCACCGCAACATCATCGTTGGCCCGGTCGTACTGGTTGAGGTTGTTCACCTCGTAGGCCAGCGCCATCCCGTTTTCATTCACTCCCGCCGTGCCGTTGCGGTTGCCCGCGTCATCCAGGTTGTAGTTCACGGTGCGCGCCGGGTTACCGTAGCCGCTCCCCTCCGAGACCAGTCCATACTTGACCGAGGTCAGCTCCCCCGCCGGGTTGTAGCCGAACAAGTCGCGCTTGCTGTCTTCGGTCCGATCGGTCGTGAGGAGGCGGCTCATTTGGTCGTAGCCGTAGTATTCATCCGAATAACCCGCCTGGCCAGGCAGATCGATCGCCCGCTCGGTCAAGCGATTGATCTCGTCCCGCCCGTAGACTTGCGTCGTGCTATTGACCAGGGTGGCCCGCTCGATCACAGCGGAGGCCCGGTTGTAGTAATATTGATACCCGGTCGGGTCGCTCCCTTTGTTGATCTTTTCCGGGCGCCCCATCCCGTCATAGCTGTAGTGGTAATCATAGTCGGTCCCGCCCACGAAAAGCCGGGTCGCTTTGCCATCGGCGTCGTACTCGTAGGAAACATCGATCTGCGGGCCCGGCGGCGGCAGGATCGGCAGCATGCCCCCGGAGTTCGCTTTGACCAGGTTCACGTCCGTGGTGTTGATCACCCCGTCGGCATTCAAATCGGAACGGAAATTTCCGCCCCCCACCGTCTCCCCTTGCCGCGCCTTGACCATGGAGATATCGAGCGCAGTGGCCTTGCCATCCCCGCTCGCGTCTCCCACCACCACGCTCATGGGCACGGTCACATCGCCCGTCTGCGCGCCGTCGCTTACGTCTTGCAAGGTCACGGCCAGCCGCTGCGCATTGCTCACCCCGGTGAGATTGACCTTCACCGTCGCCCCGCTGCTGCTTGTCCCGGTCACGCTCCCCGCGCCCGAGCTCACCACCGCCCCGGTAAAGCTCACGGCCTGCGGAAAAGTGAAAACCAGACTGTAGTCGTTGGAGGCGCCGCGGGTGCGGCATTCCACGCCCGCAACCCCCGTCCGCGGCAAGGCGATGTCGAAATTGCCGGCCGCCCCGTGGCTCATGCGCGAGACCACGCTAAGCGGTTCCACCGGTGGCGCCGGCGGGACCGTCACCCCAGGGTAGGCCTGGCGATCGAGTTTCAAGCGCCCCCCAACATCGTATTCCCGAGTGATGGTGGCGTAGGGATTGCTGGCCCCGGTCAGCCGGCTGGCTGCGTCATACCCGAAATCGCTCGAATCGATCGCGTTGCTCCAACGCATCGCCGTCGTCCGATTGCGCTCGTCGTAGTGGAAGATCTGCACCGGCCCGCCCACCGTCGGCCGATCCGTCAGGTTCCCATCCCCATCGTAGCTCCACCCGTTCACCACCGTCATGTCCGGATAGGTCACGCTCTTCTGCAAATCCCGCCCGTCATACGTGTACTGGGTCAGTTGCATCTTGGGGTCGAGCAACGATTGCAGCTTGCCCGAGGGATAATAACTGTAGGTCGTCACCCGGTCCATCTGGTCGTGCTCTTTCCAGAGCCGGTTCATCTCGTCATATTCCCGGGTCACGTTTTCTCCATCGGGCAGAAGGATTTTGCGCACGTTGCTCGCCGGATCGTAGAGCCACTCCGTGATCAAGGGAGCGCCGCCGAGCGCGCTCAGGGGCGGGCTCGTGACTTTGCTTTTGCGGTTGCGCTGATCGTACTCGGTCGTGGTCTGGAAATGCTGGACGCGCGGGTCGATGAAGAGGGTGCGATTCCCCACCCCGTCGTAGCGATAACCGGTCGTCGCCGCATCGCCCCCTGGATTCTCCTGCGTGATCTCGGTCAGCCGCAGATTTTGATCGTAGACCTGGTCGGTGACCACCCCGGCCGGAGTGGTCGTTTTGCTCGGCGCATTCGCGGTGAAAACATTCGGCGAAGCGGTCGGATCGCCGTTGGTCGGAGCATAGGAGTTTGTCGCCGTAGCGGTCTGGTTGCCAGGGAGCGGGGTGCTCACGCTCAGGACCCGGTGGTAATCGTCGTAGGTAAAGCTGGCGCGCTCGCGCAGCTCGTTTTCCTGTTGGAGCCGGTTGCCTTCACGGTCGTAAGTAAAAGATTGATAGGTCCGTTGGGAGTCGCCAGCGGTAAGAGGGTGAATGATTTTGCTGACCAATCCCCGCCCGGCCATGGGCGCGCCGGAGGCCGAGACGTCGTACTCGTAGGTCGTGGCGTTTCCGCGCGGGTCGGTCACATCCTTGATCCGGTCCTGCCAGACGTGTCCGCTCGGATAATAGGTGTAAGTCGTCTTTGGCTCGCTCCCGCCGACCGCCGGACGGGTCGGCGTGCTCAGGGGATTCCAGCGGGTGGTAAGCAAGCCCCGGGAGTCGTAACTGAAGTGCTCGTAAAATCCGTTCTGGCGTTGATGGGTAATGAGTTCGCCGAAGGGATTGTAGTCGGTGAAACGCTCCACCCCTCCATCGGGGTAGTCGATTTGGGCGATCCGCTTGTTGGCATCACGATGGTAAAGGACAGAATAATTGCGCTCGTCCGTGACGCGATAGAGGTAGTAGGGGTTATCGGGATCGCAGTTGTTGCTATCCTCGGCGCAGGTGGCCGTCCGACTGTAACTCACGCTGGCCCGCTGGGTTTCGGAGGGTGTGAGTGGGTAGGTGACGCTGGTGATGAGACCGGTGATCGAATCGCGCGCGAAGTCGGTCGTGTTTTGATTTTGATCGGTGAAGGAGGTGATGAAGCCCTCGGTATGGACTTGCGAGATGCCCGTGCCCTTGAAGTCGGTCCAGCTTTCGAGGAGCCCGCCGGCGGTGTAGGTAAAGGTCCTGGAAGGCGAATCGCCCCGCGTCTCGGTGCGGGTGAGGTTGTTTTCCGAAGCCGTCAGGGTGGAAACGGCAGGCCCGATATTGACCCCATCATAGTACTTCTCACTTTGAATTTGCCCGTAGTCTCCGCCGGCGAGGAATTGATATGCAATCTTGCTCATGGCGCCCCGATACATGGAGTCGTCGCAAGTCCGAATGAGAGGCCGGGTCATGCTGCTGTTGTTGCTGGCCTGGTAGGTGTAATGCGCAGCAAGCGCGGGATCTCCATACTCGACACTGGTGAGCGCGCTGTAGTTGGCGGTGCCGCCTTGGTAAAGGGAATACTTGTAATTGACGGTGCGGGAGACTGCTCCGTTGGCTCCGTCCAAGCGCTCCTCTACCCGATCGATGACGACATCGCCGGCGGGGCTGCCGCTGGTATAGACCAGGGTGAGGAGGCGCCCCGCAGGTTCCTCCACGGTGTCCACATGGAAATCGTCCTGGCTATCGGCGTGGCCAGTAACAGTCGTCGCCTGCCCGTAGGGGTCTATGATGCTCCGAAGCTCGTAATTAAAAGTAAAGGTCGAGGGCTGCGGCGACGGTTGCCCTTCCGGAGCCTGTTGAAATCCGCCCGGGATGACGACCGCATGAAACGAGACCTTACTTCCGTCCGACCGCAGGAGAAAGCACTCTGTCCCAGAAGGCTCCAAGGGTTGGAAACGATCCGAAATGCCTGGTTCGTTGGCCGTGAAGTAGGGATCGGAGCTGCCCGCATGGCGGCTGAAGCCTACCCGCCGGCCGTCTGGATAGTGGACCGTGTAGACCGCCGGTGTCTCGGTTTCATCGCGCGTCTCGATGATCAACTGGTCGATGGTCCATTGATAGGAATGGCGCCAGGCTCCAGGAAAGCCAAAATCGGAGCGGCCCGCGCCCGGGCCGGGATAATCGATCACTCGCGTATTGAGGGTGCGAGTAAAAGCCAGAGGAAAGGCCCCCACCGCGCCAGGAACCACCAGGTCGGTGATCGCGCGGGTCGCGTTGCCGGTGTAGGGATCGTAGGAGCCGGCAGTGGTGATGTTCCCGTTGAACTGGCCCGAGGTGCCGGTGGGGTTCATGTCCCCCAACTCCGCATAAAGGTGCCCGACGAGAAGAAGAGTCGGGATGAGAACTAGGAATCGGCGCGGAAGGGAAGAGAGGTGCATGGGCCTTCCTATGCCCGGCCCGAAGACCGGCGCAAAATAAACAGTTGTAAACAGTCAAATAGTTCGGAGAGGCTTTTTCAGGTCCGCGCGGGGAATCAAAGACGAATCATTCCTTGATGGCCCGTTCCCCTTCTCCCCATACCTCTACATGCCCGGCCCAGGTCCGGCTCCCTCTGCTGCGTGGCGCGCCCAATCAGGCCCGCAAAGATCTCCTGGGGATGATACGCAATCTTGTCCTCCGCGAACAAAGGCAGACTCCGCAGGCCTTTATTTCTTTACGAACGGCAGCGACTCGATTTGACGCGCCACTGCCGGAGATCGCCGCGATTTACAAGCAATTGACTGGCGAAGGGCTGCTGGGGGGCATTCGGGGATCGCATACCATCATCGTCGGAAGCGGTCGGGGCCGCGACTTGAGAGTGCGCGGAGTGGTGGGAATCCCCGTCTCCCTCACGCGCTTTCGGTCGCTGGGAGATTACGGCCGGTGCGTGATCGAATTGCGTGACGAATTGCGGCGGCGCGGCTTCGCGGTGCGGACCATCTTCTCCGGAGAAGCGGAGGGCGGGGACGAAAGGCTCCTTGCCCGCTTGAAAAAGGAGAAGGTCGACACCGTTTTGCGGCTTATCCCGGATGCGATGGAGCGTGATACCCCACTGCGCCTGCGCGACTCGGGGATCGAGTTCACTGGGTTAAACCTTGCCCCGCTCTGCGGGAAACTCGCTCGCTATCAAGTCGACCGGCAGCCTGCGCTCAAGACGATCTTACAGGATTGGAAGCAACATCACGCGATCACAGCCATCCGCATCATACAGATGCCCTGCGAGCCTGCAATCGATCGCGCCCGCCTGCGCAACTTGTTAAACTTCGCCAGAACCATCCATCGAGATTGCCAGATTGTGACTTTGGAGGATGGCATTCCGCTGGGCGCCGCACTGGCTTCGACTTGCGGGGAAGGAACCGGTCTTCTCCTTCCAGCGTTGACCGGAGCCATTCTTGGTTGGCGCACTCCCGGAGCGATTGTCTCCGTTCTCAAGATGTGCCGCATCGCGCTGATCGACGGGCCGCTGGAGTCTCCATTTCTTGAGACCATCTCGCCTCGCGTGGTGGATTTGATTCGGGTCGACTGGAAGATGGTGGCGAAGCGGCTCGCGCAGGACATGGTCACTGGCAGAGAGCCCGGCGAGATAAGCACGGTGTTCGAAGCGGAGGCCTGCCTGCGTCCACTGGCCGTCTGCCAGCAGTGAAAATGGGAGCACCGCGGCTGGTCGCGATTATCGCCCCATCCCAATCTCTTCCCCGGCAAATCTGCTCTTAGCCGGCGCTCGCGCGAGCTTTATTCGAACGCATTTTGCTCCCGTTTGTCTCATCCTCCCTATGAATTCAACGCAGGAAATCACCCAGCAAGTGCAGGAGCTGGGGCAATGGATTCCGCCCTTGCGCGAGCAGGTCGGGCAGGTCGTGATCGGACAGAAATACCTGGTCGACCGGCTCTTACTCGGGTTGCTCGCCAATGGTCACATTCTCCTCGAAGGCGTTCCCGGTCTCGCCAAAACGCTCACGGTCAAGACCATGGCGGCGTGTATTCAGACCGGCTTTCAGCGGCTCCAGTTTACGCCCGATTTGCTCCCGGCCGATTTGATCGGCACCCTTATTTATAACCCGCGCAGCGGCGAGTTTACGACCAAGCTCGGGCCGATTTTTTCCAACCTCATCCTGGCGGACGAAATCAATCGCGCCCCGGCCAAAGTGCAAAGCGCGCTTCTCGAAGCGATGCAGGAACGCCAGGTCACGATCGGCGACAAAACGTATCCCCTGCCCGATCCTTTCCTCGTCCTGGCGACCGAAAATCCGCTCGAGCAGGAAGGCACCTATCAACTTCCCGAAGCGCAGCTCGATCGTTTCATGCTCAAGCTTAATGTCGGCTATCCGGCCAAGGCCGAGGAGCGCCGCATTCTCGATCTCATGGCCACTTCGGCGCCAAACCTTCAGGTGAATGCGGTCGTCGCGCCCGAGCAAATCATTGCCGCGCGCGACCTGGTCAATCAGATTTACATCGACGATCGGGTCAAAGATTACATCGTCGACGTCGTCTGGGCGACGCGCGAGCCGGCCAGTTACCGGCTGGAACTCGATGGTTTGATTCGTTACGGCGCCTCGCCTCGTGCGACGATTTACCTGGCCCTGGCGGCGCGAGCTTACGCCTTCCTGAATGGGCGCGGTTATGTCACTCCGCAGGATATCAAGAGCATCGGCCCGGACGTCTTGCGGCACCGCGTCATTGTCAGTTACGAAGCGGAAGCGGAAAGCCTAACGAGTGAAACAGTGATCGAACGGATCTTTGCGGGGTTGCCGGTGCCGTGAGCTTCTCCCCGCCGCGCATGGCAAAGCATGCTGTCATCCCGCACGGAGACGAGGAATCTCCCAGCGAGGCCCCTGGAGGGCGGAGCTCTGCGACGCCGCGCCAAGAGTTATCCGTGAGCTCCCTCGCTCCACTCGGGATGACAACGCTTCCGGCGGAAAGGCCCTGGCATGACTGAGAAACAGACTCCGGCCGAGATCCTCAAAAAAATCCGCGCTCTCGAGATCAAGACCAAGGGTCTGGTGCAATCCGCTTTTGCCGGCGATTACCACAGCGTTTTCAAGGGTCGCGGGATGAATTTCGAAGACGTGCGCGAGTATCAGCCCGGCGACGAAATTCGCGCCATCGACTGGAATGTGACCGCTCGTCTCGGCACCGCTTTCGTGAAAAAATTTACCGAGGAACGCGAGCTCACTGTCATGCTCGTGGTCGACGTGAGCGCTTCCGGAGATTTCGGCAGCGTCGCGCAATCGAAACGCGAGCTGGCCGCGGAAGTGGCCTGCCTCCTCGCCTTCAGCGCGATTCGGAATAACGACAAGGTCGGGCTCATCCTTTTCTCCGATCGGGTCGAGCTTTTCATCCCGCCCAAAAAAGGCCGCTCCCACACCCTGCGTTTGATTCGGGAGATTCTCTTTTTTGAGCCGCAAGGGCGCGGCACGCTTCCCAGTCTGGCGCTCGATTATTTGAATCACCTCGTGACTCGCCGCTCGGTCGTCTTCTTCATCTCCGATTTCCAGGCGGAAGACTTTTCCCGGGCCCTCACCGTGACCAGCCGGCGGCATGATTTGATCGCCATCCGGATCGACGACGCCCGCGAGGAGACTTTGCCTAACGTCGGCATCATCACCCTGGAAGACGCCGAGACGGGCGAGCAGATTGAGCTCAACACGGCCGACCGGCAGACGCGCACGCGCTTCAGCGCCCTGGCCGAGGCGCGCCGGGCCGAGATCACCCACATCCTGCGCCGGCAAAACATCGACGAAATTTCGCTGCGCACGGGGAACGATTACCTGCCCGCCTTGCGCTCGTTTTTCAAACAACGGGAACGGCGCCTGGCGCGTCGTTAGGGGAGACTTTTGATGCAGTTATTTCTCGCTCAGGAATTCCACGACATCGCTCCGCCGATCGATTACTTCCTGCTCAAACCATGGATGATTTTCTGCGCGGTCGCGGTCACCCTTTTGCTCATCGGTTTGCTCGTCTGGCTGGTGAAATGGTGGCGCCGGCGGCCCGCTAAAATTCTCACCCCGCGCGAGCGCGCGATCGATCAGTTGGCGCGGATCGAGAACCAGATCGAGACGCTCCCGCCTTACCAATTCAGCATCCGGGTTTCCGACATTCTGCGGCGCTACGTGACCGAGCAATATCAGCTCCCGGTGACGCGCCGGACCTCGGTCGAATTCCTCAACACGCTTGCGGCCAATTCCTCTTTTTCGGCCGAGGAGCAATCGCTCCTGAGCGATTTCCTGAACCGCTGCGATTTGATCAAGTTCGCCCGCTACGAGGCGACGACCCAGGATAGCCGGCAGCTCCTCGAGGAAGCGAGCCGCTTCGTGAAAGGAGGCGCTCTTGCCCCTGCCTGATTTTCTCTCACCGCACTCGCCCTGGGCTTTCTCTTTCGCCCATCCGAGCCTGCTTTTTCTTCTTCTCCTGGTGCCGTTGCTGGCCTGGCTGCGCGGTCAACGCGGCGCGGCTGCGGCGCTCGTTTTTTCCTCGACCGCGACCTTGCGCGCGCTCGGGAAACGGAGCAGCTCGAACGTGGGCAAATTCCTCCGCGGTCTGCTCTATCTCGCGCTCGCCATTTTCATCGTCGCCCTGGCCCGGCCGCAGCTCGGGAAGAGCCTGACCGAGGTGGAAGCGAGCGGCATCGACATCATGGTCGTGCTCGATGTTTCCGGCTCGATGTTGACCAAAGATTTCACCGTCGGCGGGGAATCGGCCACGCGGATCGATGCCATCCGCGAAGTCACCCGGAAGTTCATCGAAGCTCGGCCTAACGACCGCGTCGGCCTGATCGCTTTTGCGGGACGTCCTTATGTCGTTAGTCCGCTCACCCTCGATCACGACTGGCTCCTGCAAAACCTCGAGCGCGTCCGCATCGGCCTGGTCGAAGATGGGACGGCGATCGGCTCGGCCATGGCTTCCGCGGCCAATCGCCTGACCGATAAACAATCGAAAAGCCGCGCCATCGTTCTCCTGACCGACGGCGAGAATAACGCGGGCAAAATCCCGCCGGAGACGGCCGCGGAGGCGATCAAGGCGCTGCACATTCAGCTTTATGCGATTGGCGCCGGGATCAACGGCGTCGCGCCGGTCCCCGTCCTGACCCGAACCGGGCCGATGACCGACGCATTAGGCAACATCCTTTACCAAAATCAGCAGGTGCATTTCAACGAAGCGGGGCTCAAGCAAGTGGCGCAAATCGCCGGCGGCCAGTTCTTCCGCGCGACCGATACCGATTCGCTCGAAAGCATTTACGGCGACATCGACAAGATGGAGAAGTCGACCGTCTCGGTAAAAAAATACCAGCAGTACCGCGATCTTTTCCCGGCCTGTTTGATGGCGGGCGCCGGTCTGCTCCTGGCTGAGCTGCTCCTCTCGCAAACCATTTGGAAGAAGCTGCCATGAAGATTGCGCCTAACGATGGAGGGACGCGCTCGGTCGCGTCCGCAGGTCCGGGGACGACACAGAGGTCGTTCCTCCAGAGTGCCCCATGAGCTTCGGTTATCCACTCTGGCTCTGGGCGTTGCTCGCGCTTCCTTTGCTCGCTTTTTTCTTCGCCCGCGCGGAGCAACGCGGGACGGAACGGCTGCAGCAATTCGTGGCCGCGCGGCTCCTCCCGCAACTCGCCGGAACGGTCAATCGCAGCCGGCGCATCTTGCGTTTCGTCCTGCTCCTCCTCGTCCTCGGGCTCGTCATGGTGAGCCTGGCCCGGCCGCGCGTCGGCTACGCTTTCGATGAAGTGCGGCGCAAAGGACTCGACCTCATTCTCGCGGTCGACGTCTCGCGCAGCATGCTTTCGAACGACGTGCAGCCGAACCGCCTCGCGCGGGTGAAACTGGCCACCCAGGATTTGATCGACGAATTGCAAGGCGACCGCGTCGGCCTGATCGCTTTCGCCGGCCGCGCCTTTCTGCAGGCGCCGCTTACGATTGATTACGACGCGGCGGTGGATTCGATCAACGATCTCGACACCCAGAGTATCCCGGAAGGCGGGACCAATATTTCCGCGGCGATCCAGCTCGCCACCCGTACTTACGGGAAATCGGCCACGGGCAACCGCGCGCTGATTATTTTCACCGACGGCGAGGAATTGAACGGCGATGCCACAGCCGCGGCCAAGGTGGCGGCGGAAGCGCGGGTGCGGATTTTCACGGTGGGCGTGGGCACGGCGAGCGGATCGCTGATTCCGGTCGAGGGAGAGAACGGCGGCACGGCTTTCGTGAAGGACGCGCAGGGACAGGTGGTGAAATCGAAGCTGGACGAGACCCGGCTGCGCGAGATCGCGCGGGCCACGCAAGGTTTTTACCTGCACCTGGAGAACGGGCCGCAAACGATGAAGAAGCTCTTCACCGACGGATTGGGAAAAATGAAAGTGGCCGACATCAACGCGCGTTTGTCGCGCCGACCGATCGAGCGCTACGAATGGCCGCTGGCCGCAGCCATTTTGCTCTTCGCGCTCGCGCTCTTGATTAACGACCGCCAGCGGATGGCAAAGACTGGAGGGACGGGCTCCGTCCCGTCCGCGAGTGAGAGACGGGGACGCCACAGCGGGCGTCCCTCCAGCGTCGCTGTCGCCTTACTGGCGCTTTTACTCGTTAGGCAGAGTCAGGCTGCGTCGGCCGGTCTCGAACTCTACGAGCAGCAAAAATTCCCCGAAGCCTACGCGCATTTTCAAGAGACCTTGAAGGAAAATCCCGGAACGCGGCAGAGCGACAAGATCGAGTTCGACGCGGGCGCGTCCGCTTACAAGATGAAGGATTACAACAAGGCGATGCAATCTTTCAGCCAGGCTTTGCTCTCGCAAAGCCCGCGCTTGCAAGCGACCAGCCATTACAATCTCGGGAACACGCTCTACCAGCGGGGCGAGGGGGAGAAGAACGACGAGAAAAAGCTGACCGATTGGGAAAACGCGCTCCAGCATTACACTGAGACGCTCAAGGCCGAGCCGAAAAACAAAGAAGCGAAAGACAACTACGACTACGTCAAAAAGAAGATCGACGAGCTGAAGAAAAAGAAGGAGCAACCGCCGCCCACGCCGACTCCCACCCCCACCCCGTCGCCTTCGCCGCAAAAGAATCAGGACAAGAAGAACGACAAAGATCAGCAAAAGAACGACCAACAAAACAAGGACCAGCAGAACAAGGATCAGAAATCACCGAACGGTCAGGGTGGTCAGGACAAAAACCAGCAGAACAAAAACGGCCCGCCGCCCAAGCAATCGCCTGGAGCCACGGCCACGCCCACGCCCACGCCGACTCCTACGCCCACGCCGTCGCCATCGCCATCGCCATCGCCGGGAAGCAGTCCTTCGCCCGGCGAAGGATCGCCCACCCCCACCCCGACGCCGTCTCCGGGCGAGCAGGGAGGAAGTTCGCCTTCTCCAGGACAGGGGAAATCCCCTTCGCCCACGCCCGGCAATGAAGGCACCCCAACGCCCACCCCTGGCTCGGGCGACCAGAACGGCAAAAACGGCCAGCCCACACCCACGCCCGCCGGCACGCCGGCCAAGCCGCTGACCGGCGACGTCAAAGGCGCTGACGGCGAGAAGCCGCAGAGCAGCCCTACCCCGGGCGAGGCGGAAACGGAGCCCGTCGCGGAAGGCGAGATGAGCCCGAAGCAGGCGCACCGCTTACTCGAATCGATGAAAGACGAAGAGCAGAAGGTCCAGCTCGATGAACACAAGGCGGTGCGTCGTGTCTATAAGGACTGGTAGGGAGAGTTGATGGTTAAGGGCGGATGGTTGATGGAAAAGACGATGTTGCGACGATTTATTTTGCTGGCCTTTTGCGCCTTCGCGCTGGCGCCTGCGCTCCTCGCCGAGGAGCCGACGGTGACCGCCGTGCTGACCAGCTCGGAGACGGAAGTAGGCCGTCCGGTGCAGTTGCAAATCAAGATCACGGGCGACTCGCAGGCCACTCCGCCTAACGACATCACGGTCACCGGGCTCGACATCCGCTACAGCGGTCAATCGCAGTTGATCGAAGGGCGCGGGCTCCACTTCACCTACAGTTTCGTCTACAACTACACGGTCATGCCGATGCAGGCCGGGAGCTTCACCATCCCGGCGCAAATCGTGCAAGGCGCCAACGGCCCGCTGCGCACGCCCGCTCTCACCCTGCAGGTGGCGGGGAACAATGGCGCGGCCGGCCGCGCCAACTCCCGCGGTGGCGCCGCCGCCGCCGACGAGCGGAAAATGGTCTTCGTCGAGCTCGTCGTGCCCAAGGCGACCGCTTACGTGGGCGAGATGGTGCCGATCCAGATTCGCCTCGCCGTCAACACCCGCATTCCCACTCGCCTGAGCGATGGCCCCAACCTGACCGGCCAGGGTTTCACTACCCAGCGCATGCCCGAGCCGCAGCAGACGATCGAGCAAATCGACGGCCGCGCCTATCAGATCGTCACTTTCAAAACCGCCATCGCCGCCGCCCGCAGCGGCAAGATCGAGATCGGCCCGGTCGAGCTTAAGGCCGTCGTGCAGGTGCCCCGGCGCGGCGGCGGGCGTTCTCCACGCGATCTTTTCGGGATGGGCGACCCTTTCTCCGATCCGTTTTTTAACGATCCCTTCGGCGGCATGACCGAGCAGCGCGAGATCACGGTGAGAAGCAAACCGGCCACTCTCGAAGTGAAACCGCTGCCTCCCCACGCCCCTCCCGGCTTTGCGGGCGCGGTCGGAAATTTTGCCCTGAGCGAAGAGGTAAAGCCGAAAAATGTGCAGGTGGGCGATCCGCTCACCGTCACCGCGACGCTCTCGGGCCGCGGCAACTTCGACCGGGTAAGCGCGCCCGAGTTGGAGAACGATCGCGGCTGGCACACCTATCCGCCGAACGCGAAATTCAAGGCCGACGACGATATCGGGATCAGCGGGACAAAATCGTTCGAGCTGGTGCTCACGCCTAACGAACGTAAGAGCGCGGTCCCGCCGTTCGTTTTCTCCTACTTCGATCCGCTCAAGGAAACCTATGTGACCTTGAAAGGCGACCAGCTTCCGGTGGTGGTGGAAGGGGTCGCGCCCCCCAGCTCTTCCGCCGTCGCGCGCAACGCGACCGCGCCGAGGCCGCCGACCGGCAGCGCCACGCCCGCTCCCGCCGCGCAGGATATTCTCTACCAGCGGACCGATCACAGCGGCTGGGCGCAAAGCTTCGCGCCGCTCTATCTCCACCCCGTTTTCTGGGCGGCCCAAGCCGTCCCGCTGCTCGCCTTGGTCGGCTTTTTCGCCTGGGAAACACGACGCCGCCGGCTGGCCAACCGCGAAGGACTGCGCCGGGCTGGCTGGGAACATGAGACGGCCGAGCTGCAGCGGAAATTGCGCCGTGGAGAAGATCCGCCGGACCAATATTTTGCCGAAGCGCTTCGGCTCGTGCAGCTCAAAACCGCGCTCGCTCGCCGAGTCGAACCGAACACGGTCGACGCCGAGGCCGCAGTCGCCGCTTTCAATTTACCGGCTGAAAAGCAAGAGCGGGTGCGAGAGCTCTTCCGCCGCAGCGACGAGCTGCGCTACAGCGGACGCCGCAATGGCAACGGCGCCGTCACCCCGGAGACGCGGCGTGAGGTCCTGGAATTAGTCGAAAGCCTTTCCTGAAATGCGCGCCTTCTTCCTTTCGCTGGTCCTCGCCGCAGTCGTTTGCCTCACTCCGCCCGCGTGGGCCGCTCCGGCCGACGCGACTTTCGCCAAAGCCAACGCGGAATTTGCCGCCGGTAATTTCCGCGGAGCGATCACGACCTACGAATCGCTCGTCCAGCAGCAGCACTGGAACGCCACCCTCTTTTACGATTTGGGCAACGCTTACTTCCGGGCCGGGGACGCGGGCCGGGCGATTTTGAATTACCAACGGGCGCTCGCGCTCGATCCGTCGCAACCGGAGGCGCGAGCCAATTTGCTCCTGGTGCGGGATCAATCGCGCGCGCTCGAATGGAGCAAAAATTGGACGGAAGAGCATCTTACCTACCTGACCCGGGACGAATTCGTCTGGCTGGGCGCAATCGCGTTTTGGGGCGCGGTTTTTATTTTCTGCGGCCTCTGCCTGGCGCGGCGGCGCGCCGTCGTCTGGATTTTTCTCCTCCTTCTCCTCGCTGCCATCACCGCCGGTTCGGCCTTCGCCGTCTATCAATACGAAAACGGAAGCAGCGGACGTGATCTCGCCGTCGTGACCGGCGCCCAGGTCCAGGCCCGCCTCGCCACCGCGGAAAACGCCGGGACCGTGCTCGTGCTCCCGTCTGGGAGCGAAGTGAAAATCCTGAGCACGCGCGGCCAATGGAGTTACGCCGCCCTGCCTAACGACTCCCGCGGCTGGATTCCGGCGGAGAGCGCCGAGCGCGTCCGTTTGTAATTCGGAGCCGCCCTCGCGAGGATGGCGCTGCCCGTGAGAACCTCGCCCCAAGCCAAAACCTCCCCGCCCTGCCGGCTCGGTTTCGCCGTCAAAGTGCTCGGCGCTGAGGGCTTGAAAAGCAATGACAGCCGGCGCTGGGCGCAGTCCCCGCACCTGCGTGTTTCGCTCGAATACCTCGAGCGTATTTTCGATTACCTCGCGGAACAAAACATCCGCATGTACCGGATGTCGTCGGACCTCGCGCCTTACGTGACCCACCCGGACCTGCCGCAATTCCATGGCCAGGTGCGCGAGTGTGCCCGGGACTTGCGCGCGCTCGGCCGGCGCGCCCGCGAGCTCGACCTGCGGCTCTCCTTTCACCCCTCGCAATTCATCGTCCTGAACAGCCCCGACCCGATCCTGGTGGAGAAGAGCATCGCCGATCTGGCCGCGCAGACCGAGATGCTCGACCGGATGGAGCTGGGCCCGGAAGCCGTCCTGGTCGTGCACGCCGGCGGCACCTACGGCGACGTCCGGGAAGGCTGTCGCAATTGGGCGCGGACTTATCGCCGGTTGCCAGGCGCGATCCGGCGCCGGCTGGTTTTGGAGAACGACGACCTGCGTTACAGCGCCGGCGACGTGCTCGAAATTCATCGCGAAACGGGCGTGCCGCTGGTCTTCGATCATCAACATTTTTGCTGTCACAATCCGGGCGGATTGGAGCTGCGCCCGACCGTCGAGAAATTTCTCGCGACCTGGCCGCGCGGGGTCCGGCCGAAGCTGCATTTCTCCTCGCCCCGCACCGAGCTGCGCGAGCTGAAGATCAAGAACCGCCGGACCGGAAAAAAAGAAACGATCATCCGGCCGCCGCTCTGGACGGGCCACGCCGACTTCTGTCAGCCCTTCGAGTTCATTGGGATGATGCGTCAGCTTGCGGGCTTGGAATTCGACGTCATGATCGAGGCGAAAACCAAGGACCTCGCCCTGCTGCGGCTGCGGAGCGACTTGCCGCGCTACGCGCCCGACGTGGCGGCGCGCTTCCTTCCGTAGACGTGTTTCGCGTTCATCCCTCCTCGCGCTGTGCGTTTCACCCGCCCGCTCTCATATTGTCATCCCGCGCCCGCGAAGACGGCGAGGGATCTCGCGCAAGGTCTCGGCGTCCTTCTTCCGAGAAAATGCACCCATCAGAGCAACCGTGAGATCCCTCGGCGCGCTGCGCCGGCCTCGGGATGACAAAGGGCCCGGCTTTTTCGCGGCAAGCCAAACACCTCCCCGGGTAACGCGGCCCAAGAGCCATTGGCAATTTTTCGTCCTCCGCCCGCGCGTCGCCGAGCGAAGCGTCTACCGGTGCGCGGCCTCATTTTTCCGCCAAAGGTTGATCTGCCGCGCGAGCTTTCCATCTTGCCTGATGAACGCAGAGATGGATATCGGAACGAACAAGAAGGCGTTCCAGATCAATCTCGATCTCAAGAAGTATGGGACTTTCGCGGAGATCGGGGCCGGCCAGGAGGTGGCCCGGCGTTTCTTCCACGTCGGCGGCGCCGCCGGCACCATCGCCAAAACGATGTCGGCCTACGACATGCAGTTTAGCGACGCGATCTACGGCGCCGCGCAGCGCTACGTCAGCCGCGGCCGCCTCCAGACGATGCTCGATCATGAATACAATCTCCTGATCGAACGGCTCGATCAAAAAATCGGCGCGGAACGCTCTTTCTTCGTTTTCGCCGACACCGTGGCGGCGCGCAGTTTCAAGCAGCATAACGAATCGCACGGCTGGCTCGGGATTCGCTTCCAGGGAGAAATCCGGGGCGAGCCCAGCCAGATCATCATCCACGTGCGCATGCTCGATGAGGGCAACGTCGATCAACAGGAGGGCCTCGGGATCATCGGGGTCAATCTGATTTACGGCGCTTTCTATTATCATGAGACGGAGAAGCTGATCTCCTCGTTGCACGAAAATCTCGCTCCCGGCCGGATCCAGGTGGACATGATCAAGTTCTCCGGGCCGGCTTACGAAGGCGTCGATAACCGCTTGATGAGCCTGCAACTGGTTAGCCAGGATTTGACCAATGCGGTCATGTTCACCGCTGAAGGCGAGTGCGTGCAGCCGGCGGAAATTTTTTACAAAAAGACCATTATCGTCGAGCGCGGCAACTTCCGCCCCGTGACCTACGCGACTAACGACATGCTCGACGGCGCGCGCGGCGACGTCCTCCGCCAGGCCGGCGCGACCGAAGAGGAGCTGGTCGTGGTCATGGAGATGACCCTGGAAAATCTGCTCTCGGAAGGGCAGCTCAATCACGCCGATTTCCTCGCCCGGGTCGATATTCTGGGTTCGTTAGGCCGGACCGTCCTGGTCTCGAAGTTTGGCGAATACTATCGGCTGGCAGCTTATCTCTCGCGCTATACCAGCAAGATGATCGCGCTGGTCATGGGCGTGCCCAGTCTGCACGAGATCTTCGATGAAAAATATTACCTTAACCTGGAAGGCGGCATTCTCGAAGCGCTCGGGCGGATGTTCAAGAGCGGCCTCAAGCTCTTCGTTTATCCGATGGAGGATGAGGAAACGGGCGAGTTGATCACGGCCAAGCAGCTCGAAGTGGCGCCTAATTTGCACCACCTTTATCAGCACCTGATCGATAATTGTTACATTCAGGAAATCACCGATTACCACCGGGAATACCTGAAAATTTTCCCGCCTAACGTCCTCGCCAAATTGCAATCGGGCGATCCGAGTTGGGAGGAAATGGTCCCGCCGGAAGTCTCCCGCATCATCAAGGAGCGGGAGTTTTTCGGCTACCGCACGCCGGTCCCGGCTTGAGCGGGAGGAATCCGAGCCGCGGCGGAGAAAGAAGCGGCGTCCGGCATGGTTTTCGCTTTAGCAAGGCGCAACCACCATGGCCAAGCCCGCAAATTCTGTCATCGGCATCGATCTCGGCAAGCACGCCTTCAAAAGCGTCCTCCTCCAACGGAAAGGCGATGAGCGTTTCGTGCTCACCAACTTCGCCTCCCGCGAAGTGCCGGCGACGCTCGCGACCGCGGAAGATCTCGCCCAGGAGGTAAAGTTGCTCCTGAAGGAAATGGGCGGGAGCGCAAAAGGCTGCGCCGTCGCCGCCTCCGATCCCGAAGCGCTCCTCCGCATCATCGAACAGCCGACCACGCCGGTCGAGCTCCTGCGCAGCGCCCTGCGCTTGAACGGCCTCGCTGTGCTCAATCAGCAGTGCAAAGATTTCGTCCTCGATTGCGCGCCCGTCTCGGCCGTCGCCCTCGCGCCGGTCACACCCGATGGAGCCCCGGCCGGTGAGGTCGGCAAGACGCGTTACCTCGTCGGCGGCTTGCTCCGCCCAGCGGTCAAACAAATCGCCGAAGCCATGTCGATGACGAAACGGAACGCCGATATTTTGCAGCTCGCGCCGGTTTGTTCCTTCAACGCTTTTGCCTGCGCTTACCCCGACGTTTTCGCCCGGGAAGCTTTCCTCCTCCTCGATATGGGCCACGCCCAGAGCACCGTGCTGATCGGCCACAAGACTGAGTTGGTTCTTATCCGCAGCGTCGATTTCGGAGGCAAAATTTTCGTCGAAGAGCTCACGGCCGACGGCGTCCACACCCCCGACGCCGCGCTCGCTCTGGTGCAACAGCGGGATCCGGGCATGCTCGAAATCGGCCGCCAATCCCTCCTGCAACTGGCCACGGAGGTGCGCAACTCGATCGGGTTTTTCGAAGGCCACTCCGAGGAGAGCATCCATCGCATCTTCGTCTCCGGCGGGATGGCCCGGACGGAAGCGATCTTACAAATCCTGAGCGACGAGCTCGGGTTGCCCTGTGAAATCTGGGACCCGCTGGAGACTTGCGAAGTCGCCCTGCCCGCCTCGAAGCGGGAAGCGCTGGCCAGCGAATTCGTCTCTCTCAACGTCGCCTGCGGGGCCGCCCTCTCCTACCTCAAAGCTGCCTAACGATGGCCCTGCAACTCAACCTTCTCCACGAAGAAATCTCGGAGCAGCGCCAGCGCCAGCGGGATCCGCTCAAGCTCGGTCTCATCGCGCTGGGCGCCTTCGCCGCGCTCCTCTTCCTCTACTACGGCTGGAACGCCTACCAAACGATTCAGATCAAGAGCCAGCTCAGCGACGCCCAGGCCGACTGGGAAAAAGTCGAGCCCCGCGTGACCGCCGCGCAGAAGCGGGCCGAGGAGCTGCGCAAGATCATCGACGGCACCAAGGTGCTCGACGCCCTCATCGAGGGCCGCTTTTACTGGGCGCCGCTCCTCGCTACCCTCTCCCAATGCGTCACGGAAAATATTCAGCTGACCACCCTCGACGGCACCGTCGCCGATAACGACGAGTCGATCACGCTCACGCTCGAAGGGCTGAGCGCCGCCCGCGAACCGCGCGCTGCGGCCGAGGCATTTCGCGAGCATCTTTACGAGGCCTTGGCAAAGATCCACCCGGGCGCCAAAGTCGATTTCCGCAATCTCGAAGATCTCGAGACGCCTATTCCCCTGGCCGGGGTGCCCACGCGGAGCGCCCGCTTCGGGCTGGACATTTCCTTCCGTCTTAAAGAGCCCGCGCCGGAAAAACCGACGGGCGCCAAATCGGCCGCGCCCAAGGAGACCCAGGAATGAAACCCGGCAAATTTAACAAGGATCAAATCCAGAAAATCGCCCTCAGCGTCCTCGGCTTCATCGCGCTGATCTATTGCTACTTCACCTTTTTCCTCGGCCCGCTCAATCGCAGCCGGGCCGAAGCCAGCGCCACCATCACCGATCTCCAGGAGAAAACTGCCTCTTCCAAAACTGAGATCAAAAAGACGGCCAATCTCGAGGTCCAGGCCAAGACCGCGACCGCCCGCTACGAAGCTCTCAAAGGCACGACTGCGGGAGGCGCGCCGATTGCCTGGTTCCCCCCGAAAATGCGCAATTTCTTCGCCGCCCACGCGCTCGAAAAGGCCAGCGTCCGCCTCGAAGCGAGCACCGCTTTCCAGGAGCCGGAGCTCTCCGATTGGATCAAAGACACTTGGGCGATCGAGTTGCCCAAGAGTGACTTCAGCAATCTCGGCCAAGCCCTGGCCGAATTGGAAAACACCGAGCCACTCCTCGCCGTGCGCAAGATTTCCATCCATTCCGCACCGGAAGATCCGCAATTCCAGCAGGTAACCCTGACCGCGCAAATCGCGCTTTTGGCACAATGAAAAGTCTTCTTCTCACGCTCCTTTGCCTGACGAGTCTGTGGCGCCCGGCTTGGGCCGCGGAAGGGGCTGCCCCGGTCGCGCTGAAGCAGCAATCGACCTTCGCCATGCCCAGCGAGCGCAGTCCCTTCTGGCCGATCGGCTGGAAAAAGCCCGATCCGAAAAAAACGGACTCGGCTAGCGCGGGGCCGGCCCTGACTCCCGCCTCCTTCGCACTCACCTCGGTCACGACGGGCGGCGGCGGGCGTTTCGCCATCCTCAACGGCAAGATCATGCAGGAAGGCCAGAAATTTGGCCTGCAGATCGACACCCACGTCTACGAAGTCACGGTCCAGGCGATCCAGGATGGTCAGGTCATGCTGAGCTCGGAAGGCGGCGAAATCGTCGTCCCGCTCCGCCGCCACTAAGCGAGGCGGCGCCTAACGAACTTCCGCCAGCGGAACAAAGGCGCTTTCGTGCAGGACGATGCGCTTCGTGCCGCGGAGGAGGCGCCACCATTCCCGCGCGCAACCGGCCACGATCAACAGCACGAGCACCAGGAAGCCCAGGGCGACGAGCGCGTCGAGCCGGTAAATCACCGCCTGCCGCGCGAAATTCACATTCGTGGTCTGGGCCGCGACGTTCTCCTCCAGGAGGCGCGCCCCGCTCAGGAAACCGATCCGCGCATCGGCCGAAAAGATTTTCAGGTAACCGGCCGAGAAGGTCACCCCGACCATGAAAATGAGCGGCACCATGGTGGTCCAGAGATAGCGGGTTTTGCCCATCTTGATGAGCAGGGTGGTGCCGAGGCAAAGGGCGATAACGGAGAGCAGTTGATTGGCCAGCCCGAAGAGCGGCCAGAGGCTGTTAATTCCGCCTAACGGATCGAGCACGCCCTGGTAAAGGAACCAGCCCCAAGCCGCCACCAGGAGCGCGCTCGCGCCCAGATTTGCGCCTAACGACTGGGTATTGCCGAGCGGCCGCCAAAGCTGGCCGAGCAAGTCCTGGAGCAAAAATCGCCCGACTCGCGTCCCCGCATCGATCGTCGTGAGAATGAAGAGCGCCTCAAACATGATCGCGAAGTGATACCAGAGCGCGAGGGCGGTCGGGCTGGTGGTGAGGCGGGAAAACATGTGCGCCATCCCGACGGCAAAAGTCGGCGCGCCGCCCGCGCGGTTGAACATCGTGCTCTCACCCAGATCGCGCGCGAGCTGTTGCATCTCCGTTTCGGTCACCGGAAAACCAGCCGCGGAAACCTTGGCCACCACTTCGCTCGGGGTGCCCTTGGCGTTAATCGCGAAATACTGCCCGGGCGGAAGCACGCAGGCGGCCACAATCGCCATGAGCGCGACCATCATTTCCGTGACCATCGCGCCGTAGCCGATGTCGCGGATGCGCGACTCGCGTTCGATCATTTTCGGGGTCGTGCCCGAAGCGATCAGGGAATGGAATCCGGAGACCGCGCCGCAGGCGATGGTGATGCAGACAAACGGGAAAACCGGCCCGGCGAAAACGAGCCCGCTGCCATCGATGAAGCGGGAGAGCGCCGGCATTTGCAGCGTCGGATGAATGATGATGACGGCGACGGCGAGCGCGGCGACCGCACCTAATTTGAGAAAAGTGCTGAGGTAATCGCGCGGCGTCAGGAGCAACCAGACGGGCAGCGCGGAAGCGGCAAAACCGTAAAAGATGACCGCCCAGGCGAGCCATTTTTGATCGTGCCGGAACCAGCCTTCGATCATCGGGAACTGCGGCAAAAACTGCCCGCCCCAGACCGCGAAGAGCAAGCCGAACAAACCGAAAACCGTCATCGAGCCGACGCCGAAACGGCCGGAGCGCAGCCCCAGCCCCATCAGGACCGCGACCGGGATCGTCGTGGCCATGGTGAAGACGCCCCAGGGACTTTGGGCCAGCGCCTGCACGACGACGAGCGCGAGGACCGCGAGGAGAATGACCATGATCGCGAGCACGCTGATGAGGGCGAGCGCGCCGACCGCGCTGCCGACTTCTTCCTTGACCATCTGGCCGAGCGTTTTGCCTCTCCGGCGGACCGAGGCGAAGAGCACGATCATGTCGTGCACGCCGCCCCCTAAGGTGGCCCCGATCAGAATCCAGAGCGTGCCCGGGAGGTAGCCAAACTGTGCGGCCAGGACCGGTCCGACGAGCGGCCCCGGTCCCGCGATCGCGGCAAAATGATGGCCGAAAACCATCCAGCGATTTGTCGGCACGAAGTCTTTGCCGTCATCGACCACCAGCGCGGGCGTGGCGCGATGGTCGTCGAGCACGAGCACTTTGGCCGCCAGCCATTTGCTGTAAAACCGGTAACTGATGGCCGTCGCGCAAAGCCCCGCGGTGACGATCCAGAGCGCGCTGATCTGTTCCCCGCGGACCAACGCCAAAACCGCGACCGCGAGGAGCCCGAGCGCGCCGATCGCGCTCCAGAAGAGTTTCGCTGCCCAAGCCATAGGTCGCCTTTGCTTATGGCAGATTTGGCCGGCCGCGGCAATGGATGAACTCGTTGACAGCGCGGGCCGGCCGCTTTACGCAAGCCGTCCGTCTTCTCCTGCCGTGCGTTTTCTCCACAAGCTTCACAAAGTTGCCTCCGGGGATGCCTGGGAAAGCGCGCGCCGCCACGCCCATCGTCTTCTGACCCGCCGGCGCGGCCCGGCCGTCCTCGATGCCGCGACGATCATGGGCACGATCGATCAGGAGAAATTCGAAGAAATTCGTCGCCGTTATCACGTCGATAATCCAGGCGGCGATCCGCCAAAATATCTCGATTGGCGCACCTGGCTGGCGGCCAACGTCCGGCGCATTCGCGATCTGGAACTCGATCGCGGCCGGCGCCGGCGCGTCCTCGATATCGGCTGCGGCAACGGTTACTTCCTTTATATCTGCACGCTCCTCGGGCACGACGCCGTCGGCCTCGACATCGGGGACATGAAGATGTTCACCGAGATGACGCGGCTGCTCGGGGTGCGCCGGGTGGAATGGCGGATCGAAGCGTTCCAGCCGCTGCCCGACCTCGGGGCGCCCTTCGACGCCATCACCGCGCACCTGATTTGTTTTAACAATCACAAACACGCCAACCTCTGGGACACGGCGGAGTGGAATTTTTTCCTGGACGACCTGGCCAGCTGGCTGACGCCGCGCGGCCGCATCCGGCTGGAGTTGAATCGCGAGCTCGACGGGAGCTTTTACACCTCGGCGTTGCGGGCGCTCTTTGAACGCCGCGGAGCGCGGGTGCACGAGAACCAGGTGGCCTTCGCGCGGCCGCCGCGACCGGCTTAGCCTAACGAATCGCGCATCGTCTGGAGCTGCGCGAGCCGCTCCGCGAAATCGCTTTCCCGCTGCCGATGTTCGGCCACCACGGCGGCCGGCGCATTCGCGACGAAGTTCTCGTTCGCCAGTTTCTTGCGCACGGTCACGAGCTCTGCCTCGGCTTTGGCGATCTCTTTGCCGAGGCGCTCCCGTTCGGCTTCCAGGTCGATTAAACCTTCGAGGGGCAGATAAAGCGTGCCCAGCGGAGTGAGCGCGGTCGGGGTGCCCTTGGCCGGCTCATAAGTGGAAGGGAGATCGAGCCGCTCGGCCTGGAGGAGAAGGCGCAGGACCGCGGCCTCTTCCTCGGGCAAGGGGCTTGAAGGCAGGAGGACGAAGGCGACCCGCTTGTTCGAGGGGACGTTGAAATCGCGGCGGAGGGCGCGGCCCGCGCCGACCGTTTCGTATTTTGCCTGGGCGATTTTCTCGTCGTTAGGCGTGAGCCCGTAGTGTTGCTTAAAATCGGCGCCGAGCGCTTCCGGCCAGCGGGCGAACTGAATGGTGCGGCCGCCTTGTTCGTTAGGCAAATCGACGTTGAAACCGAGTCCGTGCCAAAGCTCCTCGGTGATAAAAGGCATGAAGGGATGGAAAAGCCGGAGGAGATGCCCGAGCACAAAATCGATCACCGCGAGGGTATTCGCCTGGCGCGTCGCGACTTCGCCCAACAGGCTGGCCTTGCTCGCTTCCAGATACCAATCGCAAAACTCGCTCCAGAAAAAGCGATAAAGCGCCTGAGCCGCTTCGCTGAAATTGTATCCCTCGAGCGCCTGCGTGACCGCCTGGATGGCCGCGTCGAGACGCCACAAAATCCACTTGTCGTCGCTGGTGAGCAGCGCCGGATTGATTTCCCCTTCCGTCTCCCCGCCCTGCAGCTGGCGGAAGCGGATGGCGTTCCAAAGTTTGTTCGCAAAATTGCGGCCTTCCTCGATCTGCTTTTCGTCGTAGCGCAAATCCTGCCCGCTCGGCGCAATCCGCATCAGACCGAAGCGCAGGCCGTCGGCGCCGTGTTGCGCGATCAGGTCGAGCGGGTCGGGCGAATTGCCCAACGACTTGCTCATCTTCCGCCCCTGCCCGTCGCGGATGAGCCCGGTAAAAAAGACATCGCGGAAAGGCGTCTTTCCGGTGAACTCCAGCCCGGCCATGATCATGCGCGCGACCCAGAAAAAAATGATGTCCGGCGCGGTCACGAGATCGTCCGTGGGATAAAACTTGGCGCGCGTCTTCGCGTCCATCGTCTCGAAAGGCCAGAGCCAACTGGAGAACCAGGTATCGAGCACATCAGGATCCTGCTCCCAGCCCTCGCCCGGGGAATCGACTTGGCAGCGCACAACAGCGTTGTCCCAGTTGACGTCCGCCACCAATTCCTGCAAGCTGATCTCGGAGACCGATGCAGGCCAGGGGGCAAAGCTGTGGGAAACCGCCGCCTCCTCTGGAGAATTCTTACCGTCGGTCTCCACTTTTTGTACCTCGACGGTTTGGTGATCGTAAAGCCGAAGTCGGCTGGTGAATTCTTTAACCGTAAATTTCACCCGATAAAGCGAACGACCGAGATGGATCGCCCCGAAGAAGAGATGGACCTGCACGACCTCTTTCGCCGGAGGCTCGTGCTCGATAATAGCGACTCTTCGCGCGTACTTGAGAAGCTGAGGCAGGGCGGGGATTAGCTTAATATTCGCCAGTCCGACGTTGGAGAACGCGTGCTCGAGACTGGAGCGCTGCACGGTGATGTTGAAGCCGGCATCCTGATTGAGAAAATCCGAATTGAGATAACCGCTTTCGTGCGCAAAACGCCACGCGTTTTCACGCAATTCGGAAGCAGTTTTGCCTGAGATCGTGTCCCAGTCCTGGCGGATAATGGGGACTGTTTTTTCTCGAACTTCGGCCCAAGTTCTATTGTACCAAACCGGAATCCGGTGCCCCCACCAGAGCTGGCGGCTGATGCACCAATCCTGGATGTTTTCGAGCCAGTGTTGGTAGACGTTTTCCCAGCGCTCCGGGCGGAAGCGGATCGCTTTCCCTTCGCCCACCGCGGCCCGCGCTTCGCGCACTTTGGGATATTTTAGGAACCATTGCTCGCTCAGCCGCGGCTCGATCGGCACGCCCGCGCGTTCGCTGAAACCGACCGTGCTTTCGTGCGGTTCTTCTTTCGCCAAAAGCCCGCGCTCGGCGAGCAACTCGGCCGATTTTTTGCGGGCTGCGAAACGGTCGAGGCCGTCGAGTTCCGGGACGGCGGGGCAGTTAATTTTACCGTTCGGATGGAGCACGTCGATCACCGGCAGGCCGTGGCGTTGCCCGATCTCGAAGTCGACCTTGTCGTGCGCGGGCGTCACTTTGAGGACGCCGGTGCCGAAGGCGGGATCGATCGCTTCGTCGCCCACGATGGGCAACTCCGCCCGATCGAGCGGACGCCAGACTTTTTTGCCTAACAATGAGCGGTAGCGCTGGTCGGCCGGGTGCACGGCGAGGGCGACGTCGGCCATGATGGTCTCGGGACGGGTGGTGGCCACTTCGAGGAAGCGTCGCGGAGCTCCGCCCTCCAGGTTGGGCTCTTCGTCAACCAGCTCGTAGCGGACGTAGTAGAGCGTGCTCTTTTGCGGGGTCGGGATGACTTCCTCGTCGGAGAGCGCGGTGAGCGCGACCGGGTCCCAATTGACCATCCGCCGGCCGCGGTAGATCAGGCCTTTTTTGTAAAGATCGACAAAAACCTGCTGCACCGCCCGCGAGTAGCCGGCATCCATGGTGAAGCGTTCGCGCGACCAATCGCAGGAGCAGCCGAGCCGTTTCAGTTGCTCGATGATGATGCCGCCGTGTTTCTCCTTCCACTCCCAGACGCGCCGGACGAATTCCTCTCGTCCGAGATCGTGGCGGGTTTTCCCTTCCTCCTTGCGCATCTTGCGCTCGACCACGGTCTGGGTGGCGATGCCGGCGTGATCCGTCCCCGGGAGCCAGAGCACCTCCTTGCCTAACATTCGCGCCCGGCGCGCCAGGATGTCCTGGATGGTGTTGTTGAGGACGTGCCCGAGGGTAAGGACGCCGGTGACGTTGGGCGGGGGAATGACGATGGCATAGGCCGGCTTGGGCGACGCCGGATTGGCGGTGAAATTGCCCTCCGCGAGCCAACGCGCGTACCATTTTTCTTCGACGGCCTGCGGTTCGTAGGCTTTGGGAATTTCCGCCATGGGGAGGAATCATCGGAGAGCGTCCGGGGAATGCAATTTCAATGACGAAGTCCGAATGACGAAGCTCGAAGGAATGCCCAAATGACGAATAACGAAGGGACGCGCGACTTTCGGCCTTCGGGTTTCGTCATTCCTTCGCGCTTCGTCATTCGGACTTCGTCATTTCCCTCCCATGCTACCTTCCCGGCGATGGAAAAAGTGAAGTTAGCCGAAAAATTCGCCTCCTTCTCCGAGCATTGGCGCCCGAAAATCGCGGGCGCACTGAATGGCCAGGAAGTGAAGCTGGTGAAATTCTCCGGCGTCTTCCCCTGGCATCGCCACGAGCGCGAGGACGAGCTGTTTCTCGTCTGGCGCGGTCGGATGCGGGTGGAATTTCGCGATCGCACGGTTGAGCTGGAGGCCGGAGAATTTCTCGTCGTTCCCCACGGGATCGAGCATCGGACCGCAGCCGATGAGGAAGCCGAGATCATCCTCTTCGAGCCGGCGGCGACGAAAAATACCGGGGACGCTCCCGAGTCCAACTTCACCGCCCCAGGAGGGGTGGCGCTCTAGCGAATTTTTCCCCGGGAATGACAACGTGTGAGTGGGCGAGTGAACGCCAGGCGGCCGCAGGCTCGAACGCTCAACAGATGCCTGCGAAGCGCAGGTTGGTGCGGACTTTTCGTCCCGATCCTAACGAACAAAAAGATCGCCTGGGCGCCCGCCCCGTTGGGAGGAGCCACGCCCCTCTCGCGTTTCGCAGAGCGAAGCGTCTACAGGGCGGCACGGCGGCCTCGCTTGCTCGCGGCTGGGGCGATGGCAAAATGACCACCACAACGCGTCACTTCGGAGGGGTGGTCGAGCGGTTGATGGCTCCAGTCTTGAAAACTGGCAGGGCGCAAGCCCTCGTGGGTTCGAATCCCACCCCCTCCGCTCTTACCCCGTGCGCGACGCGACCAGCCAGCGCGCGCAGAGCCAGGCGCACAGTATCCCGAGGAGCGCTCCGCAGACGATGTCGGATAAATAGTGGGCCGCGACATAGACGCGCGAAGTCGCGATAAGCAGCGGGATCGGGAGCAAGGCGAGGCCGAGCCCGCGGCGCGCGTAAACCAGCACGCCAAAAAAACCGACGGTCGCGGCGGTGTGGCCGCTCGGGAAAGAATTGTATTTCGAACGCAAGCGTGGCCCGTGCCAGCCCAATTCGTGTTTGACCGAGGGCCGGGCCCGGCCGGTCGCGATCTTGGCCCCGCGGGCGGCGAGGCCGGCGAGCGCGCAGGCCAGGAGCATCGTTAGGCCAAGCCGCACCCAGCGTTTGCTCCCGCGCCACCAGGCGACAGCGACGAGGAGCAAGCCGGCCGCGACATGCGCCGGCCAATCGCCCCAGTGGCTGACGGCCTGCATAAAATGCCGGGCGGCGCGGTTCGGGTGGGCCACGACCCAGGCGCGCACGGCGGTGTCGAAGGAGAAGGCCGCCGCGATCGCGACGAGTGCGAGAAGCAGGAAAAGGAGCCACTTTTTGGCCGGGGCGATTTTTTTCATGATGAAATTGCCGGTTGTCTTTCGGCGGCTGCTATTTTTGAATCCTCCCTTGTCGCCTGCAACCCGTAATTTCCTGCTCCTCTTCTGCGGGACGCTTCTTTTCCATCTCGCCGGCGCCTGGGCGCTGCCGCTGGTCGATCGGGACGAGCCCCGCTTCGCCGAGGCGTCGCGGGAAATGATGGAGCGCGGCGATTATGTCGTGCCCTATTTCAACGCGCGCTACCGCTTCGACAAGCCGCCGCTGACTTACTGGTGCCAGGTCGCGAGCTACCGGGTTTTCGGCGAAAACGCTTTCGCCGCGCGCTTCCCTTCCGCGGTCGCGGCGGCCCTCACCGCGCTCGTCCTTTTTGCCTGGGGACGCCGCTTGCAAGTGGCCCAGGCGGGCTGGTGGGCGGCGATCATTTTCTCGCTTTGCCTGCAAACTTTCATGCACGCCAAAGCCGCCGTGGCGGATATGTGGCTAGTCCTTTTCGTGACCCTGGCCTTCTGGGCGGGCCACGAACTGTGGCGCGAGCGCGAGAAGGGGACCCGCGGCTGGTGGTGGGTCTTTTATCTCTCGCTCACCTTCGCGTTTCTGGCCAAGGGTCCGATCGGCTGGGTGCCGCTCGGCGCCGTCGCGCTCCAGCAATGGTTTCGCCCGGCGCCGCATTTTCGCCGCCGTTTTCTTTTCGTTAGGGGAATGCTCCTCGTGCTCGGGCTGGTCGCGCTCTGGGGCGTGCCCGCGCTCCTCCGCACGCATGGAGAATTTTTCGCCATCGGCATCGGCCGCCATGTCGTGGGCCGGTCCTTCGGGACGATGCAGGGACATGGCGGAAAATGGTTCCTGACCTTGCCCTTTTATTTTCTCACCGTCTTCCTCAGTTTTGCCCCGTGGTCGGTGAAGCTGCCCTGGCTGACCCGCCGGCTCTGGCGCGGACGGGATGCGCTCGATCTTTATCTCGTCGTCGGGATCGCCCTCGTTTTTCTTATTTTCACGCTCGTGAAAACGAAGTTGCCGCACTACACGCTCCCGGCTTTTCCGCTGCTCTCGCTTTTGCTCGCGCGGCACTGGCTCGCCACCGGCGTGAATCTGCGCCGCTGGTCGATCGCCACGGCGGCGACCGGGCTCGCGCTCGCCTTGATCGGGTTTCCTTTGGCCGCCCGCTATTTCCCGGCGACCACGCTTTACCAGAAGGCGGAGCCCGATCTGCAAGCGGCGATGGATTTTTCCGCGACCGGTTTTGAAGAGCCGAGCCTGGTTTGGGTTTTTCGTCGTAAAATCCAGGGCTACGATGTCGGGCGTTTGCCTCCGGGAAAGATCGCAAAATTTCTCGCGGCGCCCGGGCCGCATTTCGTCATCGTGCCGACGGCGTGGGCGGATCGACTTTACCCGACGCTGCCGAGCGGTTATCGGAAGTTTTCGACCCGCGGCATTAACGTGGCCAAGGGCCAGTTCGTGGACCTGACGCTGATTTTAAAAAAGACATGATCACCTTCCTGCACGGCCGCCTCACGAGTGCGCTTCCGACCCAGGCGATCGTCGATGTCGGCGGCGTCGGCTACGAAGTTTTCATCCCGCTTTCCAGTTACGATAAATTGCCCGTGCCCGGCGCGGCGGTGCAGATTTTGACGCATCTGCATGTGCGCGAGGATGCGCAGATTCTCTACGGCTTCATGACCGCGGCGGAGCGCGATCTGTTTCGGCTCCTGGTCAATCACGTGAGCGGGATCGGCCCGAAGCTGGCGCTCGCGGTCTTGAGCGGGATGAGCGTGAGTTATTTCAAAAGCGCGGTCGTGAACTCGGATGTGGCGTCGCTTTCGAAAATTAGCGGTCTCGGGAAAAAGACGGCGGAACGAATTGTCCTCGAACTCAAAGACAAACTCGGCGTCGCGGCCGCGTGGGAAGTGGCCAGCGGCGCGCACGCGCCGACGCCGGAGGAAGAGCAGGCAAACGAAGCCGTTCTCGCCCTGATCGCGCTCGGCTACAAACAAGTCGAAGCGCACAAGGCAGTGCGCGACGTGCAGCAGGCGAGCCAGGAAACTCAGGGGGCGGAAGATCTCGTTAGGCTGACCTTGCAACGGCTGGCCGCGGGCCGCTAGCGGCGGCTCCTTAAGCGGGGCCGATTCGCCGAAAACCGCGGCGCCAGACGGGTCTCGAAAAAAAGCTCATTTTTTTCGTGAGAAAAGCTTGTCAGCGTTCGACGAGTTCGTTAAGCCGTTCCCCAGCCTAACAAACTTATGAAAAAATCAGGTCGTCGAGCAGCAGAAGTTTTCGGGAAAAAGATCGCGCTCCTAGTGATCCTTTTTCTTTTCACCGGCAGCGCCGCTTTTGGGCAGGACGCGGTCTCGCCCGCAGGCGTTTCCCCGTCGCCCGCGCCGGTGCCAAACGCGCCCGCGGCGGGCGCCCAAAATCCAGCGACTGCCGTGACTGAGACAACGCCCGTCGATGCCAACGGCACCGCCGTCAGTTCGGCCGAGCGGGTTATCGTCACCGGCTCGAATATTCCCAGCGCCGCTGAAGTCGGGACCAACCCGGTCCTGACTTTCGATCGCGAAAGCATCAAGAAGTCGGGCGAGCGCACCGCGGAGGAGTTCCTGCGCAACCTGCCGATTGCCAACGCTAACGGCGTGCCGGTCTCGAACAACGAGAACGGTTCTAATACCGCCGTCGGAGCGGCCGCGATCGCTCTGCGCGGTTTCGATTCCCGCGCGACCCTCGTCCTGCTCGATGGGCGCCGCGTGGCTCCTTACCCGGTCGGAAATAATCCCGGCTCGGTTAATGCCATGTTCGTAGATTTAAATTCGATCCCGCAGGCGGCGATCGAGAGCATCGAGATTCTCAAAGATGGCGCTTCCACCACCTATGGCGCCGATGCCGTGGCGGGCGTGGTCAATCTCAAGATGCGGCATTACTTCGATGGGGCTGAAGCCACGGTCGAATACGGCAACACGACCGATAAAGATTCGGGAGTGCTCTCCTCCTCGCTCATCTACGGCGTCGGCACGAGCACGACCGAGTTTGCCGGAGTCATTAACTATTACCATCGTAACGCCATTGCCAACCGGGACCGGAGTTACTCGGCGGTGCCACCTTTTCTGAGCTCGAATGCGAGCCCCTATAACCTGCAATTAACAAATGCGGCGGTGGCGGAGGCGGGCGGGACGGTGGTTCCGACGGGCTCCGGTCTCCAATTTGCGACCCCGCCGGATTTGACCAATGGGGCGGCTCCGGCGAACGCGTATCTTTACAGCGATTCGCGCATCAGAGCCGGGGCCAACGGTTTTAACTTCAACCAGTTCTCGCTCTCGTTTCCCTCCACCGAGCGCTACGGAGGGTACACCCATTTCGAGCACAAGTTCATTGGCGACCAGGCCGTGATTTATGGCGATCTCCTTTATCAGAACGTCCAGAGTCACAACGAGCTGGCCCCACCGGCGACGGGCTCATTTCAAACCGCCGGCCAAGTCACCCTGGCCATACCGCCGCGCGTCCCGAATCCCGCCGGCACCACGCCCTTCGGCGGCCCGACCTACGACGAAACCGGAGTCACTCCGGGAGCGTTCAATCCCTTTAATCCGTTCAACCAGATTATCTCCGGTGGGAGTCGCGCCCGTCTGGCCGAATTTGGCAACCGTAAATTTGATAACGAAACTGACGCCTTTCTCACCACCGTCGGCGTCAAGGGCGACAAGCTCTTTGATGGCACGTGGGGGTATGACGCCGGCTTCCGCTACAGCCAGGTGAAGAATGTGCAGCAGGGAACGCAAGTTTCGATCTCGAGATTCAATCGCATCCTGAATCAGGCGGATCCAATCTTCGATCCAGCTTCGTCCGAATACATCGGCACGACGGCCGCGTTCAATCCTTTCGGCGATTATCGCGCCCCGGTCCCTTCGAATGCCGCGACCGTGGCCTATGCCACGGTGCATCCCAAGGATGAGGACACCTCGAAGCTTGCGACCCTGGACGCCAATCTCTACACGACCTCGCTGATCGAATTGCCCGGCGGCGGCGTCGGTCTCGCGGTGGGCGGGCAATTCCGGAGGGAATCGCTCGACGAAAACCCCGACGCGCTCAATCTCGCAGGAGATATCTCAGGTAACTCGCCGGTGCCAGCGGCCAATGGCGGAAGAAGGTCGTATGCTTTCTACGCCGAGAGCGACATTCCCATCTTTGGCTCGAGCAACGCGATCCCCGGATTCCACGCTCTTAACCTGACGGCCTCCGGACGCTACGAGGCGTTCCGCAACAACAACACCGATGTGGCTGTCCCCAAGGTGGGCGTTCGCTGGCAGCCGTTCGACGACCAACTGACCATCCGCGCGACCTGGGGCGAAGGCTTCCGCGAGCCCAGCCTCGAGGAACTGTTTTCCGCTCCGATCTCCGGCCTGAAACTTTCGCACGATCCGATGAATGGCGGCGCTTTCGAGCCGGAAACGAACGTGCTCGTGCTCAGTAATCGAAACCTTCAGCCCGAGGAATCCAGCTCTTACAACGTCGGCTTCGTTTACTCCCCGAAGTATCTCGCGGGCTTGACCTTTTCCGTCGATGCCTGGGGCATCAACCGCGACAAGGTCATCGGCTCTTCCCCGGCCGATGAAGTGCTCGCGCGCGAACTCATCGGACAACTGCTCAACGGGGAATCGGTCGAGCGCGATGCGGGGGGAGGCATCACCCGCATTGTCACGCAGAACCGGAATCTCGGTTCCCAGCAGGCGAACGGCATCGACTTCACCCTGCTCTACCAGAAAGAGACGCCCTGGGGCATCTTCACTTCCTTAACCGAAGCGACCTATTTGTATAACTTCGAATTCCCGCAGGGAGAAACGGCCTTGGGGTTAGGTCTGGGCTCCGGCAACCTCGTCGGCTTCACCACCAACCCCGGCGCTTCCAATGAAGGTTACTACCAATGGAAAGCGGATACGCGCCTCGACTGGAATTGGAAGGGCTTCGGTCTGGGGGCGGTCGTCCGTTACATCGATGGTTTCGACGAACTCGATCCCGATCTGGTGCAGCGTCACGTCGAATACACGGTCCGGCTCGATCTCCAGGCTTCCTATGACTTCACCGCCCTGATCCCAGTCGAGAACAAGCCCGTGCCTGGCTATGCGAAAGACTCGGCCAAGAATGTCAGCACGGCGGAGGTGGCCGCCCCGGTGACGAATAACTCCTTCGGGGAGTTTTTGCTTAAGGGTACGGTCATCACCGTGGGCTGCACCAATCTCTTCGACGACGACCCGCCCTTTGCTTCCGGCGAAGGTGGGAATGCGGTCGGCTATCCCGGCTTCACCTACGACGCGACCGGCCGGTTCGTCTACGTGCGCCTGACGAAGAAGTTCTAACCTCGCGGAGCAGCTAACGAGTCGATTTATGCCGGTCGCTGGCCGGGCGCGCTCGTTTGTGGGATCGTGGTCTTGCCCGCGGGGAGGACCTGCTTCCCGCGCTCGCTATGCCTAACGAACAAAGCACGCAATCGAAATACGATGTGGTCATCCTCGGGGCGGGCCACAACGGCCTCGTCGCCGCGACCTACCTGGCCCGCGCCGGCTTGAGCGTGCTCCTCCTGGAGAAAAACGACTACGTCGGCGGCGCCACCACCTCGACCAAGGTCTTCCCCGACTACGACGCTTATCTCTCGCGCTACTCCTATCTGGTGAGTCTCTTTCCCGAGAAAATCATGCGCGACCTCGGCCTCGATCTCGAGCTGCGGCGGCGCACCACCGGTTCTTTCACCCCTTATCAGAAGGACGGGCGGCACGAGGGTCTGCTCCTCAGCAACGTCTCCGAAGAAGCAAGCCGCGCCTCGGTCGTCGCGCTCACCGGAAGCGAGCGCGAGTTCGAGCAGATGGAACGCTTCTATCAGCTCTCGCGAATTTTCGCGGAACGGGTCTGGGATTCACTTCTTCAGCCGCTCGTTTCGAAGCAAGAAATGGCGCAGCATTTTGCCGACAACGAGAGGAGTCGTGAGGCCTGGCGCGGGCTGGCGGAAGAGCCGCTCGGCCTCGTGCTGGAGCGTTACCTGGAAAACGATCTGCTGCGCGGACTCGTTTTTACCGATGCGAAAATTGGCGTCCTGACGCATCCGCACGATCCGACATTGTTACAGAATCGCTGCTTCCTCTATCACCTCATCGGGAATAAAACCGGCGAGTGGAAAGTGCCCGTCGGCGGGATGGGCGCAGTCGCGCGCCAACTCGAAGCAGCGGCGCGCCGGAGCGGCGCCAAGATCGCGACCGGCGTGACCATTCGATCCCTGGACGTGGTCGGGAAAATGCGCTCCGTCGAGTTCGAGCGCGCCGGGAAGATCGAAACCGTCGAAGCGCGTTTTCTGCTCGTGAATTTCGGTTGGAATGTTCTCTCGAAACTCCTCGGCAATTCCTACCAGCCGGCCGCGACCGACGAAGGCTCGGTCTTCAAGATCAATCTTCTCTTACGGCGCTTGCCCAAGCTGAAAGCGACGCGTTATCCGGCGACCGAAGCCTTCTGCGGCACCTTCCACATCGACGAAGGCTACGCGGAAATGAATCGCAGCTACGAAGAAGCCCGCGCCGGCCGTTTACCCGAGCAAATTCCCTCGGAGATTTACTGTCACACGCTCACCGACGACAGCATTCTCGCCCCCGAGTTACGCGCGAAAGGATTTCAGACCTTGACCCTTTTCGGGCTCGATACGCCGTGGCCGCTTTTCGCGAAGGACAACGCCGCGATGCGGCAACGCGCCGAAAATAGATTCCTGGAAGGAATCAATAAGTGGCTCGACGAACCGCTGGAAGATTGTCTCGCCCGGGCGCGTGACGGAAGCCCTTGCATCGAAAGCAAAAGCCCGGTCGACATTGAAGAGTCGTTAGGTCTCTATCACGGCAACATCTTTCAATCGGCGCCCACTTTTCCCTTCGCCGCGACGCCGGCCCAAGTCGGCACCTGGGGCGTCGAAACCGAGTTCGAAAACGTTTTCCTCTGCGGCTCGAGCGCGCATCGCGGGGGAGCGGTCAGCGGCATCCCCGGCCACAACGCCGCGCAAAAAGTGCTCCAGTCTATTCGTTAGGCTACTTCCCGCCGGTCACGGTGTAACCCTCCGCGCGCAAATCTTCGGCCAGTTCCATCTCCATCTGCACCGCCGCGTCGAAGGGCATGGGGTTAAGATGCGCGAAAAGCTCGGGCAACAGGCGCAGGCCGTATTTGCGCACCACCCAGGCCGACTTGTAGCCGTGTTTGTGATTCTCGAAACGATGCTCGACCGGGAGCCCGGTCATGCCGACGTAGATGCACGGTTTGGCGGGATCGCGCCGCCGGTTTAGCCGCAGGATGGAGGGATGTTGCAGGACGGCGGCGTCGAGCAGGATGACGTAGACGTTGTGATGAAATTTTTCCGGTGTGATCACAACGTTCAACTTGTCATCCCGAGCGGAGCGAGGGATCTCACGAACTCTTGCTCTGGCCACGTGTCGATGAACGACGCTCGGCAATATCCGTGAGATCCTTCGCTCCGCTCGGGATGATAAGTTAGGGAGATGTTCTGCGGGTCGGCGCTTTATTTGTTGACGACGATCGCAAAGAAACGTTCAGTAGAACGTATGCGACGGCTTCTCCGACTCTGGGCAAATTGGACGCGGTCCGCTCCTCTCTCGGCCCGGCAGTTGGAGTTGAATCTCTGGACCCGCAAAAGCCACCGGCTTCGTTAGTCGCCTTGCGCGACCGCCTCGGCGAAGGCGACGTTGCCCTCGGCCAAGTCCATTTCCGCCTCTTGCGGGGTGCCGAAAACCCGCGCGCGCGCCTCGTCGAATTCCCCCTCCCACCGGCCGACCACGACGGTCGCGAGGCAGTTGCCGATCAGGTTCACGCAGGTCCGTCCCATATCCATCAACTCGTCGACGCCGAAAATAACCGCCACCCCGATCGGACCCAGGCCTGAGGGCAGAAAGGTGTTCAAAGTCGCGAGCAAAATGACGAGCGACGCCCGCGGCACCGCCGCCACGCCTTTCGACGAGACGATGAGGGTGAGCATCATGACGATTTGTTGCCCGAGACCCATGTGATGTCCCGTCGTTGTTTCCGCCGCCTGGGCGACAAAAACGGAGGCGAGCGCGAGATAAAGGGTCGAGCCGTCGAGGTTAAACGAATAACCGGTCGGCATGACGAAGGCGACGATGCGCTTGGGCACGCCGAAGCGTTCCATCGCTTCCATCGCTTTGGGTAAAGCCGATTCGCTGCTCGTGGTGGCGAAAGCGATCGTGGCCGGCTCGCGCACCGCCCTAACGAACTGGCGCAAAGGCACCCGGGCCATGAGCACGACTGTGCCGAAGACGAGCACGATGAAAATAACGAGTCCGAGGTAAAGCGAGAGGATGAGGTTCCCGAGATGGGCGAGCACACCGAGGCCTTGCGTCCCGACCGTATGCGCCATGGCCGCGCCGACGCCGATGGGCGCGAACATCATGACGTAGTTGGTGAACTTGAACATGACCTGCGAGAGGCTTTCCATGGCGCGCAGAATCGGTTTGCCCTTCTCCCCGACGGCCGAGACCGCCATCGCGAAGAGGACCGCGAAGGCGACGATCTGGAGCACGTCGCCGTGCACCATCGCTTCCACTACGCTGGCCGGAAAGGCGTGCACGATCGTCTCGACCAGCGTCTTGGGATGGGCGCGGCTGATCTGTTGCACGATGGCGGTGTCGGACGCGGCAAGGATGACGCCGACGCCCGGCCTGGTGAAATTGACCACGGCGAGGCCGATGGCGAGCGCGGCGGTGGTCACGATCTCGAAATAAACGAGCGCTTTCAGGCCCATCCGGCCGACTTTTTTCAGATCGCCGCCGCCCGCGATTCCGACCACGAGCGTCGAGAAAACCAACGGCGCAATGATCGATTTGATCAGGTTAAGAAAAATGTCGCGGAGGAAATAAACCGCGTTCCCCCAGTCCGGCCGGAGCCAGCCGATAAACCCGCCGACGACCAGACCGATCATGATCTGGGTGGTGAGGGAAGGCCGATACCAGGGACGACCGGTGCTGCTGTGGTGGCTGATCATAGGTGGACTCATCCCAGGCGGAAGGGATGGGGATTTTGGACAGAATGAACAGAATTAACAGAATGGGGAAGAGGGAAGCGCGCGCTCGCGGGATCGGCTCCGCCACTCTGCTTGTTTAGCGTCACACGAAAATCTTGGAGCGTTGTGGTCCCGAGGCTGGCGCAGCGCGCCGAGGGATCTCACGAATGCTCTGATGGGTCCATCTTCTCTGATCCGGACCACGAGATTCTTACGTGAGATCCCTCGCCGTCTGAAAGCCCGGCCTCGCCCGCTGCGCGGCCTGCGTCACGGGCGCGGGCTCGGGATGACAAAATGAGAGCGGCGGATAACGCAAGGCGCCGGCCAGGAATGAACGCCAAACTCGGCCTCGCCATCGTCCGCGTTCTGGACGAAATCTTGGGACGATGTCCCTAACGAATTTGCGCTGCACTGCCTGCGGCCTCACCTCCGCTTGGCGGGAACTGCAAAATGTCTGTCGGGCGTGCGGCAAGCCGCTTTTCGCCGAATATGATCTTGCCGCGATCGGCCGCGTCTTCACCCGCGAGATGCTGGCGACCCGGCCGAAATCGCTCTGGCGTTATCGCGAAG
Source organism: Chthoniobacterales bacterium (assembly GCA_965217815.1). Classification (GTDB taxonomy): domain Bacteria; phylum Verrucomicrobiota; class Verrucomicrobiia; order Chthoniobacterales; family UBA10450; genus Palsa-1392. Next base: position 372,229 of record CBDCJI010000002.1, on the reverse strand, counting down.
TCTTGCCGCTGCCCGCGGGGGTCGAGCCGGTCTCGTTAGGCGAAGGGAACACGCCGCTGCTCCCCGCCCGCCGCTGGGGCGAGCGCGTCGGGCTCTCGGACGTTTGGATAAAAGACGAAGCGCAAAATCCCACGCAGAGCTTCAAAGCGCGCGGAATGACGACCGCCGTTTCCATGGCTAAATATCTCGGCGCGACCAAGCTCGCCGTCCCGAGCGCCGGCAATGCCGGTGGCGCCCTCGCCGCCTATGCCGCGCGGGCCGGCCTGGAAGCGCACATCTTCATGCCGAGCGACACGCCGCGCGCGAATGTGATCGAATGCCGCGAAGTCGGCGCCCACGTCACTTTGATCGATGGTCTCATCACCGATTGCGGCGCGGAGATCGCCCGGCGCAAGGAAGCGGAAGGCTGGTTCGACGTTTCCACCTTGAAGGAACCGTATCGCGTCGAGGGCAAGAAAACGCTCGGCTACGAATTGGCCGAGCAAAGCGAGTGGCAACTGCCCGACGTGATTCTCTACCCGACGGGCGGCGGGACCGGCCTGATCGGCATGTGGAAAGCCTTCAACGAAATGGAGACACTTGGCTGGATCGGGAAAAAACGGCCGCGGATGTATTCCGTCCAGGCGGCGGGATGCGCGCCGATCGTTAGGGCATTCGAGGCCGGAGCGGAGTCGGCGGAGGAATTTCCCGACGCCCAGACCCAGGCGTCCGGACTGCGGGTGCCGAAAGCGATCGGCGATTTTCTCATGCTCCGTATCCTCCGCGAATCCGGCGGCGGGGCGCTCGCGGTGACGGACGCAGAGATGATCCAGGTGACCCGGGAAGTGGGCGCGGCCGAAGGCCTTTTCGTCGCGCCGGAAGGCGCCGCCTGTTTCGCGGCGCTGCAAGAGTTATGCTCGTTAGGCCAAGTCGCGCGGGACGAGCGGGTGGTTATTTTCAACACCGGCTCGGGGATCAAATATCTCGAGTGCTACCCGGAGTCCAGTTAGCCATCGGCGCGCTGGATATCCACGACCATGATCGCCCGCACCGGATCGTCCACCCAGTAGGTCACGGCATAGTCGCCCACGATCTTTATTTCGCGCTGGCGGAGGGTGGCATCCTGCTCCGTGAAATCCCCGGGAGTCCGGGGATCGTTCCGCAGAGTCTCGAGAAACTGCATGATCCTCGTTCTTTGGACGCCCGTCTTGGGAACACGCGCTAAGAGATCGACGTGAATGAAGACGTCGTATTCCCGCATGGAGGATTACGAGTTATCCAGCCTTTGCTCGAATTCGGCCGCACTCAGCCAATGGGATTTGTCGGAGTCCGAGAGACGCTGTGAGATCGTCGCCTCATAATCTTGCGCACGGGAGTGGCGAAGATGAAAAAGAAAGGCCGTGATCTCGTTTTGCTGAGCTAAGGATAAGGCGGCCAACCCCTTCTTGATCTCTTCCACACTCACCCCCCAATCGTAGCCGGGGTCGGCCGAAAGGCAAAGCTCGCTTTCGGCGGGCGCGGGGCGGATCTGGTGCGCGATGCAGGGTTCGAACCTGCGACTTCTTGCGTGTGAAGCAAGCGCTCTACCACTGAGCTAATCGCGCCGAAAAAGCAGTCCGTAGAATTGCAGCGCTGGCCGCGCGCGGCAACTTTTTTGATCGGGCCCAGCTTCCTTCAGGCTTCCTCAGCCGCCAGCGCCAGCGGCGATTCCGCGATTTGCGGGCGCGGCTGACGCCCCGGGCGAAAGAGCGGCCGCCGGGTCGAGAGCACTTCCCGGAAATAAATCGCCACCGCGACGAGCAAGATCCAGGAGGCGATCGGTTCGGCCCGCGCCAGGAGATCGATCGCATGCAGGGTGGAGGGCATTTTTTTATCCAAGAGGAGCACGTGAGTGATCATGGCCGCGCTCATGAGGGAGAAAAGGAAGTGCAGAAGCGTGAGGCGAAGGCTGACCCCGAGGGCGACGGCGCTGAGGACCGCGCCCCAGAGCAGGTAGCGCTCGTGCATTTGCGCGAGGAGGGCGAACATGAGGAGCCAGGGCGCGGCGATGGCGATGAGTAAACGCGGGTCACGCCGGCGGGCATGGCGAGCAGCGCCGCGTGCGCAGAGGATGAGTGCGCCCAAATACAGGAGCCGGAGGGTCCATTGCCAGGTGAAGGCGAGGTGAACCGCCCCGAGATGGAGCGACCAGAAGGGCGTCTTGAGCGACCAATCCAGACCGGCCATGAGTGAGGGCAGGTTGTAGCAGGAGCTGATGAAGAGATACGGGTAATGCTCGCTGCCGTAGAGGAAGCCCACCTTGAGCCAGGCGAAACTGCCGCCCCAGAATGCGCCCGCGAGGAAAGCCGCGAGGGCTGCCACGCCGGCCCCCCAGACGGCGGCGTCCTTTCGGCCACGGCGTCGAAACCAAAGTGCCGTTGCGATCCCCGCCAGCGCCACCACGCCCCAGCCGAGCGGATGCCGCAGCAGCCAAGGCGAGACGATGAGAGCGGCGGTCGCGGCAAACCCGGCCACGACATGGCCGGCGTGGGCCCAGCGCTTTTGCCAGAGCGGCCAGAAGATAAAAAACGGCGCCACGAACAGAAGCTGACCCTTGAGCATTCCGCCCGCCGCGAGCAGGCAGCCGCACCAAAACCAGCGCCGGGTGAGCGCGGCCAGAGCGGCGAAAAGGTAAAAAGGCAAAATCCAGGTGTCCCATTGCGGCCAGGCATGGGCGTCGAGAATCATGGACGGATCGAGCCAGGCGGCGGCGGCCGCGAGCAATCCGCAGAGCCAGCCGCGTTGCGCACGAGGCAGGCGTTGCAGGAGACGGGAATCGGTCGCGCCGGAGGCCTGCCGCACGCCCAGCCGCACGAGTAGGAAAATTCCCACGGCGGTGAGCAGCTCGCAGAACATGTTCACCCGGAGGAGCGGCTCGACGTATTCCGGGGTACCGTCTTCCGCGCCGGGATATTTCGCGCGCACCTCCTTGGCCCAGAGCGACATGACGAGGAGGCGCAGAGGCGGATAATCGAGATTGTATTGGCCTTGGTAGGCGTCCCGGCGCACCCGTTCGTAGAGGCCGAGATAGCCGCGCGAGAAAGTGCGCCAGGAATCGGCTTTTTCGTTAGGCAGAAGGATGCGCCCTTCCTTGAGGGTCTGGCTCCCCCAATAAAAACCGTTCACGATATCGCGCTGGAAACGGAGATGCTTCGTCTCCTTCCAAGCGAGGCGGCGCATCTGCACCCCGGCGAAGAGAAGCGCGAGCAGGGCACCCCCGAGGAGGGCATAGCGCACGACGGGCCGGCCGAGGAGCGGGCGAGGAGCACGTTCGGTTTCCATGCGACCGACGAGGGTAGCGCGGTCGCGGGCGCGAGCAAATGAAGTGGACGGCGAGATTGGCAAGAGTTGCAAAGGGACCCGCGTTTCAGACGGGAAACCGCAGCAACTCTTCAACCCTCAAGCTGTTTCCGCGAAAATCTCGTCGAACATGAGGAGGAACCGCCGAATCTCGAACGGCTTCGTGATGTAGTCGCGTGCGCCGGCGGCGAGCATTCGCTCGATCTGGCTCGGGGTGGCGTCGGCACTGATGATGATGACCGGCGTTTCTGCCGTGGCCGGTTGGGCGCGGAGATGGCCGAGCACCTCGCTCCCGTGCATATCGGGCAGATCGAGATCGAGGAGCACGAGCTGCGGCTGGTGAGAAGCGGCCATCTCGACGCCCTTCCGGCCGCTGTCGGCCCAGACCAGATCGGCGCGGGGTCGATCGCCGAGGATCGATTCGATCAGTTGAAAATTGGCCGCGCTATCTTCGACGCAAAGGACACGCTGCTCGCCTCCGGGGGTGGCGGCGGGACGGGGTTGGCTGGGCCGTTCCACCTTGGCTGACGGGATGGGCGGGACGGGAGGCGGCGGAGAGTGTTTCTGCGTCTCCTCCCGCGCCCTCTTCGCTTCCTCCATCGACTTGAGTAATTGCTCGCGCAGCATCTTGATTTCGAGCTGGGCGAGACGGAGGGCTTTTTGGACGGATTCGTCGTTCTCTGGTGCGTGCATAGGTCTTTAGAAGGTTGCGATCTTGAGGCCGGAGGGCTCCTGTTCGCCGGGGTCGCGAAGTTTTTTCGCCATCTCCAGGTCGCGTTGCATTTTGTTTTTGTGGGTCGAAAAGAGAAGCGCGGTTTCTTCCGAAATCAGGCCATCTTCAAACGCGCGCATGAGCGATTGATCGAAGCTGTGCCAGCCCAGGGTGGAGCCCGCTTCGATGATTTCCTGAAACGTGCGGTTCTCTCCTTCGCCGTAGACGAGCGTTTCGCGCGTGCGCAGGCTGCTGCCCATGATCTCGGTCACGAGCATCCGGCCGCCGTCCATTTTGCTCACCAGCCGCTGGCTCACCACGTAACGCAGGGTGTCGGCGAGCCGTTCGCGGACTTGTTTTTCTTCGTCGGCCGTGAACATGCCGAGGATGCGGTTGACGCTCTGGCCGGCGTTGATCGTGTGCAGAGTGCTGAAGACGAGATGCCCCGTCTCGGAGGCGGTCAGGGCGATCTCCATCGTCGCGCGGTCGCGGATTTCGCCGATGAGGATGACCTTCGGCGCCTGCCGCAAGGCGGCGCGCAGGCCAGTTGGAAAATCGGAAAAATCCTTCCCCAGCTCGCGCTGGCTGAAAGCGGCGCGGGCATGTTCGTGGAGGAACTCGATCGGGTCCTCCAAGGTCACGATGTGGATGGGCTGGGTCTTATTGAGCTCGTTGAGGAGAGCGGCGAGGGTCGTCGTCTTGCCGCTGCCGGTGCCGCCGGTGACGAAGACGATGCCGAATTTCTCGCTCATGATCCTCTTGAAAATAGGCGGCAAGCCTAACGATTCGATCGTCGGGACGACCGATTGCAGCTTGCGCATGACGATGCCGGTCCGCCCATTTTGCCGGTAAATGTTCACCCGGAAACGGGCTACCCCGGGGATGGCGTAGCTGGTGTCGCAAGAGCCGCTCTCGACCAGATCGGCGCGCAGTCTTTCGCTCCCGGCGAGGAGGAGCGCCGACATCGCCTCGAGGTGAGCCGGCTGCAGGGCGCTCGCGCCCGATTCCTCCACGGGCAGCTCGTACAGCTTGCCGTGGCGCTCGATCAGGGGCGGTTTGCCGACCAGAAAAAGGCAGTCGGAAACGCCCTCGCCGCTTTCCAGCATGGCGCTGAGAAGATCTTGCAATTCGCTGTTCGTCATTGGTCCCATGGCCGACCGAGGGGAGAGAGGGGGCGTGCTCCGCTTCTGCCCCGCGCAGCCGGCCCTTCCCGCTACTGCAAGAACCGGACCATTTCGGCCCGGTAAATGGGCCGCGGCTTGCGAATTGCGGGCCGGCCTTTATTAACAGGCATGTCCGAACACAAAATGACGCTCACCTGGAAGCGCGCCACGCCCGACTTCGAATACAAAACCTACAACCGCGACCACGAGTGGGCCTTCGACGGCGGCCACAAAATGACGGCCACGGCCGCGCCCGCCTACCTTGGCACCCCGGAAAATGTCGACCCCGAAGAAGCCTTCGTCGCCGCCCTTTCCAGTTGCCATATGCTCACTTTCCTGGCGGCCGCTTGTAAGAAAAAATTCCTCCTCGACGAATACCTCGACCAAGCCGTCGGCCACATGGAAAAGAACGCCGAAGGCAAGCTCGCCATCACCAAAGTGGAGCTGCATCCGCAGCTAAAATTCTCCGGCGACAACCAGCCGAGCGAACAGGACATCGAAGCGATGCACCACTTCGCGCACGAGAACTGTTTCATCGCCAACTCGGTCAAGACCGAGGTCACGGTATTGTAGCGTGCGCCGTCTCAGCGCACTTCCGGCGTTGCCTGCTCTCACCCGTCTGGTCCGCTGAGACAGCGGACGCTACAAGCTTCTTCCGATCCGCGTCATCCGTGAAATCCGTGGTTAAATCTCTTTCATGAGCACGCCTAACGAATCGCCGCGGATGGAAAAAATCGTCAGCCTGTGCAAACGGCGCGGTTTCATTTTCCAGGCGAGCGAGATCTACGGCGGCCTCAACGGCGTCTGGGATTACGGCCCGCTTGGCGTCGAGCTGAAGCGCAACCTGAAAGACTATTGGTGGCGCGTGATGGTCCGCGAACGCGACGACGTCGTCGGCCTCGACGGCGCCATTTTAACCCATCGCGCCGTCCTCAAGGCGAGCGGACACGAAGACACTTTCAGCGATCCGATGGTCGACTGCCGCACCTGCCATGCGCGGCTCCGGGCCGATCAGCTCCCGGAAAAAAAAGGCGCCCCACAATGCCCGAATTGCGGCGGCCACGACCTGACCGAAGCCCGCCCCTTTAATCTCATGTTCTCCACCCAGATGGGCGCCTCGGCCGACCCCGACTCCATCGCCTACCTCCGCCCCGAGACCGCCCAATCGATCTTCGTCCAATTCAAAAACGTCCTCGATACCTCGCGCAAAAAGCTCCCCTTCGGCATCGCCCAGATCGGCAAAGCCTTCCGCAACGAGATCAACCCGCGCAACTACATCTTCCGCTCCCGCGAGTTTGAGCAGATGGAGCTGGAATACTTCTGCCGGCCCGAGCAAGGCATGGAGTTACTCGATTACTGGCGCGACCAGCGGCTCGAATTCTACGAAAACATCGGCCTGCCCCGGGAAAAACTGCACGTCCTCACCGTGCCCGACGCCGACCGCGCCTTCTATTCCAAAGGCACCTACGACATCGAGTACGACTTCCCGTTTGGAAAACAGGAGCTTGAAGGCGTCGCCTACCGGACCGACTACGACCTCACCCAGCACCAGAAAGGCAGCGGCAAACCGCTCGATTACTTCGACGAAGAGACCAAGCAGCGCTTCACCCCGCATGTGATCGAGCCGAGTGCCGGCGTCGATCGCACCGTCCTCGCGCTCCTCTGCGAAGCTTTCGCCGAAGAGACCGTAACCGACGAGAAAGGCAAAACCGAAACGCGCACCGTCCTGCGTTTCCATCCGCGGATGGCGCCGATCAAAGCCGGCATCTTCCCGCTCCTCAAAAACCAGCCCGCCCTGGTCGAGAAAGCGCGCGAAGTGCAAGCGCTCCTGCGCCCGCTCATGAACGTTTTCTACGACGAGACCGGCGCGATCGGCCGCCGCTACCGCCGCCAGGACGAAGCGGGCACGCCTTTCGGCATCACGATCGATTTCGAGTCGTTAGGCGAACGCGACGAGACCTTGCGCGACACTGTCACCTTGCGCCATCGCGACAGCATGGAGCAGGAGCGAGTGCCGATCGCCGAGCTTCCCGCGCGGCTCCTCAGCGCTATCCGTTAGGTTACGGGGCTCGGGTTGACGATATTCCTTTATAGGAATATAGCAGCCGCATGAAGCTATCCGATTTGAAGTCAGTGCTCCGTTCTCACCCCGGGACCACCACCCGTTTCATTCTGCCCGATGGCCAGCCGGCGCCGGCCCATTTCCACATCTCCGAGGTGGGGCACGTTGCCAGGCGCGCGGTCGATTGCGGCGGAACGGTGCACGAGGCGATCGACACCTGCGTGCTGCAAACTTTCGTCGCCAATGATTTTGATCATCGGCTCGACGGTGAAACCTTTGCCCAAATTCTCGACCTCGGCCGCTCGGTTCTTCCAAGCGAGGAAATCGAAGTCGAAGTGGAGTACGACAACGGAAACGCCACCCAGTATCCGGTGCGCGATGCGCAACTGAGCGGCCCCCATCTCGAGATCCGCTTGGAAGGCAAACACACCGATTGCGCCGCGAAGGAAAAGTGCGGGATCGATCCCAGCTTCAGCTCGGGCGGCTGCTGCTAGCGCGATGGACTTGATCCAGATCTACGAATGCTTTTGCGATCGGACGCGGCTGCGCATTTTGCATCTGCTCACTCAGGCGCCGCTTTGCGTTTGCCATTTCCAGGACTTGCTCGGCGAGCCGCAGGTGAAGATTTCGAAGCATCTCGGCTATCTCCGCGCGCGGGGACTGGTGGAAACCGAACGCAAGGGAAACTGGATCATCTATTCGCTAGGCGCGAAACGCGCCCCGGAGTTGGAGGCAAACTTGAAGTGCCTGCAGGATTGCGTGCAGACCGACCCGGAGTTCCGGCGGGACTTGAAGAAGCTGACCGCGCTCCGCTCTGCGTGTTGCGAGCCGACGGGGATTTTCTCGCGCGCTGGTCGGGTGAGACGCTGAAGATGAAATCCCTCTCTTTCCTCGATCGTTATCTCACGCTCTGGATTTTACTCGCCATGATCCTGGGCGTGGCCATCGGTAACTTCGCGCCCATGATCACCCATGCGATCACCGGGCTGACCGTGGGCACCACTTCCATCCCCATCGCCATCGGCCTGCTCGTGATGATGTATCCGCCTTTGGCGAAAGTGAAATACGAGGAGATGGGCGACGTCTTCCGGGATAAGAAGGTGCTGGCTCTGTCTTTTCTGCAGAATTGGGTGATCGGGCCGGTGCTGATGTTCGCCCTCGCGGTCATCTTCCTCCGCGACAAGCCTGAATATATGACGGGCCTCATCTTGATCGGGCTGGCCCGCTGCATCGCGATGGTGATCGTGTGGAACGATCTCGCCCGGGGCCACTCGGAATACTGTGCCGGGCTGGTGGCGTTCAACGCGATTTACCAGGTGCTCTTCTATGCGGTTTTCGCCGTTTTCTTCCTCAAGGTCCTCCCCCAGGCGCTCGGTTTCCACTTGGGCACGGTCGACCTGAGCAGGCTGACCATGGGTAGCGTCGCGGTCAGCGTCCTTATTTATCTGGGGCTGCCTTTCTTGGCTGGGATGGCCACGCGCTTTTTCCTCGTCCGCGCGAAAGGCCGGAGTTGGTATGAACGCGAATTCATCCCGCGCATCTCACCGCTCACCCTGGTGGCGTTGCTCTTCACCATCGTGATCATGTTCTCGCTCCAGGGTGGAAACATCCTTCGTCTGCCCCTCGATGTGCTGCGCATCGCCTTGCCACTGGTCATCTATTTCGTCACGATGTTTTTCCTGAGCTTCTTCATGAGCCGGTGGCTCGGGACCGATTACGAACGCTCAGCCACCCTCGCCTTCACCGCCGGCTCGAATAATTTCGAGCTCGCCATAGCGGTCGCAGTCGCGGTCTTCGGCTTGGGTTCCGGCGCTGCCTTTGCCGCCGTTATCGGTCCTCTGGTCGAGGTGCCCGCGCTCATCCTCCTCGTCCAGGTCGCCCTGCGTCTGCGCCGAAATTATTTTCTGCCAGCGCACGCCTCCCCGGTCCTTGAATCATGAAAACCAAAGTCCTCTTCATCTGCATCCATAACAGCGCGCGCAGCCAGATGGCGGAGGCCTGGCTCAATCGCATCTGTGGCGAGTTTTTCGTGGCGCAGAGCGCCGGGCTCGAGCCCGGGACGCTCAACCCACTCGTGGTGGAAGCGATGGAGGAAGTGGACATCGATATTTCGGGGAAGCAGACCCAGAGTGTTTTCGAGGTCTACAAGTCGGGGCAAATCTTCAGCCATGTCATCACCGTGTGCGCTGCGGCGAGCGCGGAGCGCTGCCCGATCTTTCCCGGCTACGGGGAGCGCCTGCACTGGGGTTTCCCCGATCCCTCCGCGCTGAGCGGCAGCCAAGATGAAAAACTCGCCCGGGTGCGGGAAATCCGGGACGAGATTCGCGAAAAGATCGAAAGTTGGTGCGACGAAGTTTGCCCGATGACGGTTTCGAGCACCTCCGCGGCCTGAAGTGAAGCGGAGGCTCGCCGCGACGATTGCGGGCGGGGAAGAAGGACGCGGACCAGTTCAAGCTGAAGAACGCGACTTTCTTCGACGGCTCAACAACGCGCATGATTATCGGCCTGCGGGAGCGGCGCGAGAAGGAGTGACCCTGGGAAGCCGACCCCCGGGGGCACGCTGGCTTCGAGCAAATAGATTTTCCGGGATCGGAGGCATCCTGCGGGGTTTCTTTTGCTCGCGCGACTTTTTCGACCGAAGGGCTTGGGGTGGATCTGGAAACTTTTCGCGAATATTGCCTAACGAAAATGGGTGCGAGCGAAGGCATTCCGTTTGGGCCGGATACGCTGGTCTTCAAAGTGGCCGGCAAAATCTTCGCCCTGGCTGCGCTCGACGAGGTGCCGGCTCGGGCGAATTTGAAGTGCGAGCCGGAGCGCGCCCTCGATCTGCGCGATCGTTATGCGGTCACGCCCGGTTATCATATGAATAAGCGGCATTGGAATACGGTGGAGTTGGAGGGCGGGATTCCGCTCGGCGAAATTCGCCGGATGATCGACGATTCGTATCAATTGGTGGTTAATTCGCTGAGCAGGAAAGAGCGAGCCGGGCTGGCGCGCGGCGACTAACTTTGTCATCCCGAGCGGAGCGAGGGATCTCACGGATTTCGCCGAGCGTTTTCTTTGCACTCCGAGCGTGGCGAAATCCGTGAGATCCCTTCTCCCGCGCCCCAGGACGGGAGGAAGTTAGGCTTTGGCCGGGTGAATGACCTGGCGCAGTTGGACTTTCCCGATCTCCAACTGCAAAGCGCGCCGCGCGACCTCGAGAAACGCATCGGGGGGATCGGTTAGGGCGACCGCTAGTTCTCCCGCCGCTGGGTTGGAGGTGCGCAAGCCTTCCGTTTCCAGCAGTTGTCTCACGGCCTGCGCGCAATTCTGGGCCGAGTCGACCAAGGTAACGGTGTCGCCGAGAAATCGGCCGATCGCTGCCCGCAGGAGCGGGTAATGGGTGCAGCCGAGCACGAGGGTGTCGATTTTCTCCTCGAGCAACGGCCCCAGATATTGGCCCACGACGGCGTCGGTGATGGCGCTTTCGAGCCAGCCTTCCTCGATCAGGGGAACGAAGAGCGGGCAGGCTCGCGCCGTCACCCGCTGGGCGGAATCGAGCTGCTGGATGGCGCGCTCGTAGGCGCCGCTCTTGATCGTGGCCCGGGTGCCGATGACGCCGATGTGGCCGATCCGGGTGGCGGCGACGGCGGCTTCGGCCCCCGGCAAAATCACTCCGGTGACGGGCACCGGGGTCTCCTTTTCGAGCGCGGGGAGAGCGAGGGCGGAGGCGGTGTTGCAAGCGACGACGATGGTTTTGCAATTTTCCTCAAGAAGCATCCGGGTGATCTCAAGGCTGTAGCGTTCGACGGTGGCCGCGCTCTTGCCGCCGTAGGGAAGGCGGGCGGTGTCGCCCAGGTAAAAAATGTTTTCGTTAGGCAAGAGATCCTGCAGCGCTCTCACCACGGTGAGCCCGCCGATGCCGGAATCGAAGACGCCGATGGGCCGGTCGCGGAGCGCGTGGTCTGGTTCCGGCACAGGGTGCATGCGACGGGCAAAGTGAGCGCGCGCCGCACGGGCCGCAAGCGCCTTCTCGGGGGGAGGGCAAGGTCAGTGAGAGAACTGGGCGCGCGCGGTTGGAATGATATACGTGATCCACGTATATCACCCTCCGCTTCCTTTCCTCTTCCTGTTGGCCGTCGGCGGCGACGCGAAACCCGACCCCGGCGACCCGCTGCGCGAGTGCGGCGATTTTACCGCTCGTTAGGCTGAGGGCAAAAGGTCCCGCGGACCCGCGCTTCACAGAGCGAAGCGTCTACAGGCTGGACAAGCACGTGCGTTCGTTTGAACGTAGGCCGTGGCAAACGATCAGGCTTGGGACGAAATGGCGGAGCCCGTGCTGCGCCCGCCAGCCGCTCAACCGCTGCACGGTCGCGGCGCCTCGGCCAATCCGGCCAACCGCTTCGAAGCCCTCAGCTTTGCCCCCGATCCAACCGATTTGCCTAACGACGAAGAAGCGCCAGCGCCGCGGACGAGATTCTACCGCGATTTCACCCGCACGATCATCGCCCATAACGACAGCCCGGATGTCGGCTTCGAATCGAGTCTCAATCCCTACCGCGGTTGCGAGCACGGCTGCATTTACTGCTACGCGCGGCCGACCCATGAGTTTCTCGGCTTCTCCGCCGGGCTCGATTTTGAAAGTCGCATCATGGTAAAAGAGGACGCGCCGGCACTCCTTGCGGCGGAGCTTTCCAAGCCCGGCTGGAAACCGCAAGTCATCGCCATGAGCGGTGTGACCGATCCGTATCAGCCGGTGGAGCGACGGCTCAAGCTTACCCGGCGCTGTCTTGAAGTGCTCGCGCGTTTTCGCAATCCCGTCGCCATCATCACCAAAAACGCGCTGGTCACGCGCGACCTTGATTTGTTAGGCGAACTGGCGGCGCACCAGGCCGCCGCGGTCAATATTTCGGTCACGTCGCTCGATCCGAAATTACAGCGTCTCCTCGAGCCACGCACTTCCACACCGCGGGCCCGGCTCGAGGCGATCGCGCAATTGCACGCGGCCGGCATCCCGGTCGGGGTGATGACGGCGCCGGTCATTCCCGGGCTCACGGACCACGAGCTGCCGGCGATCCTGCAGGCCTGCGCGGAAGCGGGCGCGCAGTGGGCTGGTTATACGGTCGTTAGGCTGCCCTATGCGGTGGCGCCGCTTTTCGAGCGCTGGCTGGAGGAACACTTTCCCGAGCGCAAAGAAAAGGTGCTCGGACGCATCCGGCGCCTCCGCGGCGGTGAGCGGCTGAACGATCCGAGTTTCAAATCACGCATGGTCGGCGAAGGAATTTTCGCGGAGCAAATCCGCGCGCTTTTCGAAGCCGGCTGCAAGCGCGCCGGGTTTCCCGGCCGGGTGAAACTGTCGACCGCAAGCTTTCGTCGGCCTCACGAACAATTATCGTTATTCTGAAGCGTCGGCGCTCAGGCGCGCGCAGAGGCCCGCGCATCGCCCACCGCCGCCGCGAGGCGCTTCCGTTTTCGCATCACCAGCACATCGCGACTCCGCCGAGCGCGCCGAAGCCGGCCATGATCGGATACCAGATCCCCCAGCCATGGCGATCGATCAGCCGTCCCGTGACAGGCAAGGCGATCGCCCTGCCGTAGTACTGAAACCAGTCGACCACGCCCGAAGACGAAGCCCGCCATTTTGCGACCGCCAATGTCTGATCGCGAATTGCCCGAGTTGAATCATGAACCCGAAGATCCCGGCGAATGTGCCGCGCTCCGTACGGCGAAACCAAGCCGCGTTCATCTTCACCATTCCGGGGGTACCGAAGGATTGCAGGTAGCCATTCATCAGCCAGATGGCAGCGAAGGTCGTGAAGGTCCCGGCGAAAGAAGCAAAACCGTAAATAAGGTTGATCACGATCGTGCCCGCCGCGCCGACGAGCATCGCCGTCTTGCCGCCGATGCGATCGGTCAACAGACCGTTAATCAGTTGCCCGGTGCCGTAGGCTAGCGACCAGGCGCTGAGCATCCCCCGGGATCTGAAACGTGCTGAAACCCAACTCGCGAACCAAACCCGGCGTGGCAAACCGGAAGTTGTACCGGCACATGTAAAAGGAGGCGTAGAGCAGACCGATGATAAACCAGTTCAAGCCGCGGCGCGGGCGGAAGCCGGGCGGGTGAGGAATCTTGGCAGCAGTCATTCGGAGGGCCGGGAGAATGAGGCACAGACCCTCGCCAGCCCAGTGAAATTTCGCCTAACGATCGCGACCCCCGGGAGTTTCCGGTTGCGCGGGGGCCGTCCTGACGCACCCTGCTTCGCATGGGTATCCCCATTCAAACCCTGCATATCGGCATGAAAGTCCGGCACCCGCGCTACGGCGTGGGCGCGATCAAGGCGCTGACCGAGCACACCGCCGACATCACCTTCGACGACGCGCCACGCACCGTCGATCCGGCCGCGAGCGAGCTCACCACGGCCGAGCCGGTCGCCAGCCTAACGGAAATGGAAATGCCCCTGGCTGCGCTCCTGCGCGAGACCGCGCAGGCCGTGGTCGACGCGCTCGGTCTCGAGCCACCGGAGCAACTCGTGGAAGGGCTGGCCGCCCGCTGGCAGAGCGGTACCGTCGCCTTGCGCCCGGCGGACGCGTCGCTCCAGGCGAAAGAAATCCCGCTGGAAACTTTCTTTCACAAAATCGTCATGATTCGCAACAACCTCCGCGTCCTCGAGCAAAAGGTGAACGCCAACGACAAGTTGAGCGATGCCGACAAATTCGACCTGCAACAGTACATCACCCGTTGCTACGGCTCGCTCACGACCTTCAACGTCCTTTTCCGGGAGAAGGACGATCAGTTTGGAACCTAGGCGCGAGGCGCAAGAGGGGTAACCGCCTCGGAGGTTCGCTGCGCCCCGCTCGCGTCGGCGGCCGAGCCCTGCCCGCGGCCATATTTCAGTCGGTACTCGAGAAAGCATTCGTCCGCGATGGTGTCCATTGAGACTAACGAACAAAGGACGCTCGCGGGCAGAAAGGAGTCGCCGCGGCCGGTCAAAGTGGGGGCGCCTTTTCCCCCGAAGATGTAGGGGGCGATGGTCAGATGAAGGCGATCGACCAGTTGCCGCTCGAGTAACCCGCGAAAGAGTTCGGCCCCGCCTTCACAGGCCACCCGCCGCACTCCGTACTCGCTCCGCAACTGCTGCAACATCCAGCCCAGATCGACCGTGCGCGTGTCGCTTAAACGGAGCGTGGCCTTTTCGCGCAGCGTTTTCTGGAATTTCCGCGGCATGCGCGTGGTGGAAAAGATGACGATGCGCGAGAAATCGGTCTGGAAAATATTAAGGGTGGGATCGATCCGGCCTTGGTTGGAAACGATCACGCGCAGCGGGTAGGGCGCTTGCCCGCGGGCCACGCGGGCCGCGCGCATTTTCGGATCAGGCAGGCCCAGGCGCACGTTATCGTGCGCGAGCGTGCTCCGGCCGATGAGGACGGCGTCGCCTAACGAACGTTGCCGGAGCAGGTGTTGCTTGTCCTCGCGGGAGGTGAAATCGACCGGGGTGAAGGCGTGGGTGGTGATTTTGCCATCGACGGTCATGGCAAAAGTGGCGGCGACGAGCGGGCGCGGCACTTGGCGGGCGGCCGACGCGGTGGGCGGCCGATCACTCGTTTTCGGTGATCTCATGTTCCAGCGTGGCCACTTCCTCGCGCATCTCCCTGAGCTTGACGTGGCCCGTCTGGCCGCTCGGTTTGTAGAAGAAATAAACGATCCCGCCGGGCGCGCAGGAAACGAGCATGACGAGGAAACTCATCGACCCGATGAGGACAGCCACAGCTTCGGGTACGCCGCAAAGCCCGTGGAGCATGACCTGGAAAATTTTCTCGCGCAGACCGACCCCGGCGAAGCTGATAGGCAGGGACGAGATGGTGCGCTCGATCGGCATGATGGCAAAAAAATCGAGCACGCCGACGCGCAGGCCGAAGGCGTAGGCCACGCAGAGGAAGGTGGCGAAGGTGGAGAGATGCGCGATGATCGACGCGCCGAAAGCGATGAGGGTGGCGCGCCAGTGGTGCGCGTAAAGGTGGTAGGAGGCCGAGAGCTCGATCAACTTTTCCCGGCCGGGAAAGCGCGCCGGGAGCGAGTGCGCGAGGTTGAAGCCGCTGACAATAAACGAAGTCACGAGCATGAGGACGGCGCCGCCGAGAATGGCGATGAGCAGCCAGACGAGGTGCCGGGTTTCCTGTAACTGGGTGAGCCAGTGATAACGCAGCGCGATCAGGGTCCCGGTAATGCTGATGAGCGCGACCAGGCCGACCATGCGATCGAAGACGACGGCGAGAAGCGCGCCGGTCGCTTTGCCCGGGGTTTCTTTGAGCAAGAGATAGCTCTTGATGATGTCGCCACCGGTGCCGCCGGGCAGGAATTGGTTGTAGAACATCCCAATCAAAAAAAGCCCCGAGACCCGCGGAATGCTGAGATGGATCCGCTGCACCTTGAGCAAAATGTGCCAGCGAATAGCCGCCACGAACTCGACCAGGCAATAGGCGAAAATGGCGCCCGCGATCCAGCGATAATCCGCCTGGCGTAGGGCGATCGCCATCTGGGCGCGCTTCTGCGGATCGTGAAAAACCCAGAAGAGGACCGCGATCGTAACGGCGATCTGGAGCAGGGAGACGAGGACTTTTTTCATGTGCCGTAGCGCTCTTTCCAGATGGCGACAGAGCGGCGGATTTCGTCGGCCGTTTTGCGGGGACTCATTTCCCAGACAAATAAGCAGTCCGCGGGCAGAAGCGGAATCAGTTTTTGCAAAGCGATGTCGCCGGCGAAGGGCGGCTGATGATCCTGGGCCGGCCAGAGGCAATCCTGGAGATGGCAGCCTAAGGTTCGCGGCCCGATCTCTTCGAGCCAGGCGGCGTGATCGAGAAACCCGAGATTTTCCTTGATCTGGATGTGGCCCATATCGTGCCAGTAGCCGACCTGCGGAGAGGCCAGCGCGTCGAGGAGCGCGGGCAGCTCGCGTTCGCTCGGGATTTCCTCATACCCGCGGCGGCCTTCGATGCCGAGGCGGATGTTTTTGGCGGTGGCGTGTTCGACGATCGGCTGGAGACACTCTTTCACCCGATCCAAATACACGTCGGCGTGGGCTTCGCGCGCGGCCACCGCCTTGACCTTCCGCCGCACATATTCGCGCGAAAACATTTCCCCCGCCTTGGCCAGCGCGATGAGCGGCTCGGTCACGGGCGCGATCGGCACCCGCCCGCAGTGCAGCACGACAAAAGGCGCCCCCAACTTGGAGGCGAAATCGATCGTCTGCAGGGTTTGCTTGACCGCCCGCGCCCGCTCCTGCGCGGTTCGCCCGGAGAAGGTGTAGCAATCCGGCGAAGCGCCCATCACCTCGACGGGCAACGGGCAAAAATTGTGCAAACTGCTGAAGCGCACTTCGCCGGTCTCGAACATTTTTTGGATGCCGGGCATGAGGGAAAGGCGAATGCCGTGGCCGAGCTCGATCAGATCGAAACCGAGTTTACTTTTGATTTCGCGCAGCATTTCGTCGCCCGCGGTGTGGCGGCTGGAATTCCAGCAGGTCGAAAACGAAATCATGCGCTCTTGCCTAACGAAACATCACGAGAGGGCCGCCGCTTCCGGCAGCGGGCGATGGAGCGTCGCCGGCGTTTCGTTCAGGGCCGTCCCGATCCAGACCAGAATGAGCAGGGCGACCACGGCATAACAAAGGGCCGAGCCAGCCAGGGCCGTGCGCATCCCGATGGCATCGGCCACACTCGTCACCCCGAGGCCGGCAAAAGGCATGAGCCCGAAAAAGCTCAACCCCATCACCGCGGAGACCCGCCCGCGCAGATAAGCGGGCGCCCGTTCCTGCACGATCGTGTTGGAAAGCCCGAAGAGCATGGACAAGCCTAACGACACCAGAATCAGCGCGCCCGCCGCGAAGAGGAAGGCGTGCACCCGGCTGAGCACGATCGTCGCCACGGCCACGGTCAGGGCGCCGGCCATCATCCAGAAAAGGCGCCGGCCCCGCGGGATGTTGATCAACCCAATCGCGCCAAAGACCGAGCCGATCCCGGCCGAAGCCATGAGATAGCCGAATTGATCCGCCCCAAAATGGAGAACGTCGCGCGCATACAGCGGCATCATGACGGAGACATTCGGAAAAATGAAAAGCGTCATCGCCGCCATCATCGCGGCCATGGCGAGGCTCGGTTTATCCTGCCGGATATAGCGGAAGCCATCCTTGATCCCGCTGGCGCGGGCTTCCTCTTCCTCCTTGCTGCCGAGCGCGCGCGCCGGGAGGGAGACGAGCGCGACGATCAGGAAGACGAAGGAAAAAGCGTTGGTAAAAAATGCCGTGGCCGCGCCCCAGGCCGCTACGACCAGACCCCCGACGGAAGGGCCGACGAAGCGAGCGCAATGGAAAACCGCGCGATCGAGCGCGACCGCGCCGGCGATTTCCTCGGGCTTCACGAGTTCCGGCACGAGGGCGGAGAGGGCCGGATGCTCGAAGGCGTAGGCCACGCCTAACAACCCCGCCACGACCACGATGTGCCAGATCTGGACGCGGTGGGTGTAAATGAGCCAGCCGAGAGTAAGGGCGAGCGCGATCTGCACGATCTGCGTCCAGACGAGAATTTTGCGCTTGTCGAATCGGTCCGCGGCGGACCCGCCAAACATGGTCAGGAAAAGCATGGGCAACCCGGCCGCGAAATTAACCATTCCCAGCATGATGGCTTTATCGGTGAGCAAGCTCATGACCCAGCCTTGGGCCATGATCTGCATCCAAGTGCCGGTATCGGAAACCGAGGTGCCGAGAAGGTACCGGCGGAAGGGGCCGGCCCGCAGCAGCGCGCGCGTTTCTGCTCCCCAAGGTGACGATTCTGGCTTCATCGGCAGCAACAGATACGCGGTGAAGAGAGCCGTCGCAATGCGAGGACAAAGAGGGAGGCGGCAGGTGCGTGGCTCACCTCTGTAGACGCTTCGCTCCGCGAAGCGCGGGGGGACGGCTGACCGATACTTCCATCTCACTCGACAAGCCTTGGCTCGCGCTCCAATGTGGTTGGCCTCCCACGAAAAAAGCGCGGCCCGTTGTCATCCCGAGGCTGGCGCAGCGCGCCGAGGGAGCTCACGGCTGCTCTGATGGGTACATCCTTTCTGGACCAGTACGCCGAGACCTTGCGTGAGATCCCTCGCCGTCTCCGCGGGCTCGGGATGACAATATTGAGCGGTCCGGTGACGACGGACGCGGGGCGGGTTATAGGCTCAACGAAGACCCCAACGGGAGGCGTCTCCAGGAGGTTAGCGCTCGTCCAGCGGGACGACTTTTTTCCCGACCGGCTCGCCGACGTACTCGCTCAGGGGACGGTAAAGGCGGTTGTCTTCCAGCTGCTCGAGAACGTGCGCGCACCAGCCGGAACAACGCGCGATCGCAAAAACCGGCGTAAACAAATCGGTCGGGATGCCTAACGAATAGTAAACCGTCGCCGAATAGAAATCGACGTTGGCGTTGAGCCCCTTCTTTTCCTTCATCAACTCCGCGATCCGCTCCGACATGTTGATCCATTTCGGGTCGCCCAGCTTGTCGCTCAACTTTACCGCCATCTTCTGCAAATGCGGCGCGCGCGGATCGAGCGTCTTATAAACCCGGTGGCCGATGCCCATGATCTTCTTTTTCTGAGCGAGGGCATTCTCGATGTAAGCGTCGACTTTGTCTTCGCTCCCGATTTCTTCGAGCATCTGGATGACGCCTTCGTTGGCGCCCCCGTGGAGCGGACCTTTCAACGTGCCGATGGCTGAGGTGATCGCAGAGTAGATATCGCTCAAGGTGGCGATGGTGACGCGCGCGCTGAAAGTGGAAGCATTCATCCCGTGATCGGCGTGCAGGACGAAGGCGACATCGAGGGTGTCGGCCGCTTCTTTGGCCGGCGCTTCCCCGCTCATGAGATAAAGAAAATGGGCGGCCTCGCCGAGATCGTCGCGCACCGGCGGAAGGTCTTTGCCCTCGCGCGCCCGGTGAAAATAAGCGGCGATCACCCCGATCTTCGCGGTGATGCTGCGGGCGCGTTTTTTGTTCAGCTCGGGCGTCGCTTCTTTCTCCATCTCCGGATCGTAAACGCCGAGCATGGAGATGGCGGTGCGGATGACATCCATCGGTTCCGCCTTTTTCGGCGCGTTCTTCAGGAAATCGACGATGCCCGCGGGCAGCTCGCGCTCGGAGCGCAGGGTCTCGCGGCAATTTTCGAGCTCGGCGCGCGTGGGCAGCTTGTTATTCCAAAGCAGGTAAACGACTTCTTCGTAGCTGACTTTCCCAGCCAATTCGTTGATGTCGTAGCCGCAATAAACGAGCTGACCTTTGTCGCCGATGACCGCGCTTAAGCGCGTGCTGTTGGCGATGATTCCTTCGAGTCCTTTGGCAGTTACGGGCATATTCGTTAGGTATCGTTCGCGGGCATCCCGCGGATTTCTAGTTGCGTGATTGCGGGCAAATAAATCAATCGATAAGAGGGCCGCGCGTCTTCCAGAGGCGAGGTGACGATGGCCGTCGACGTGCCCATTAAAGCGATAAAATCCGGATGAGGGACTTCGACCACGTCGCCATCCGACACGTGAATGACGAACGGTTGAAAGGGCGCAGCGTGCATCGCGTCGCGCAATCGGTCGAGCGTCATGAAGTCACCTTAGGCGACTCGCTCATCCGTGCAATCAACGTGTCCGCCATGGTCGCGGGGGTCTCTGCGACGGCGATTCCAGCCGCCTTAAGCGCCTCGATTTTACCTTCGGCTGTTCCCTTTCCGCCGGAAACGATCGCGCCCGCGTGCCCCATCCGGCGTCCTGGCGGCGCGGTCGCGCCAGCGATGAAGGCGGCGACTGGTTTCCGGAAATTTTCCTGAATCCAAGCGGCCGCTTCTTCTTCTGCGGTCCCGCCGATTTCACCGATCAAAATCAAGGCGTCGGTCTGCGGATCGTCGTGGAACAGTTTCACCGCATCGAGGTGCGACATGCCGTTGATCGGGTCGCCGCCGATGCCGATGCAGGTGGATTGGCCGTAGCCGCGCGAGGTGAGCTGCCAGACGGCTTCGTAGGTGAGCGTACCGCTGCGCGAGATCACACCGACGCCGCCCGGCTTATGGATGTAACCCGGCATGATGCCGATTTTGCATTCGCCCGGCGTGATGATGCCCGGGCAATTCGGCCCGATCAGGCGCGAAGTCTTCCCGGCCATCTCCGCTTTTACCCGCATCATGTCGACAACCGGAATGCCTTCAGTGATGCAAATGACCAGCTCGACCCCGGCATTGACCGCTTCGAGAATGCCGTCGGCCGCGCCGGCGGCGGGCACGAAAATAACGGAGACATTGCAGTCGGTTTCCTGGCGCGCTTCCCAGACCGTGTCGAAGACCGGCACCTTCTCGTCAAACTTCTGCCCGCCCTTCCCGGGCGTGACTCCGGCCACCACGTTGGTGCCATACTCCATGCACTGCCGGGTGTGGAATCCGCCGGCGCTGCCGGTGATGCCCTGCACGCAGAGGCGGGTGTTTTTATCGACTAAGATGGACATAAGAAGAGGAATGACGAAGCTCGAATGACGAAGCCCGAAGCAAGCCCGAAACCCGAAATCCGAAGTGGATGACTCCTTGCAGCTTCGGGTTTCGTCATTATTTCGGACTTCGTCATTCGAATTTCGTCCTTTCGCCGTTAGGCGCCTTTGCGCTGGTGCACGAGCAACTTGTTCCCGTCCGGATCGCGGAATTGCGCCATGAAACAAACCGGCGTTTCGGTCTTCTCCATATCGAAAGCCACGCCACGTTCCTTTAATTTCGCGATCGCGGCATCGATCTCATCTACCTCGAAGGCGATCGAAGTCCCGTCACGCGACGGCTTCCAATCGGGATGACACCCGACCCCGATGGTCGCGCCACCGACCTCGTATTCGACCCACATTCCTTCCATCGCGGTCGGGCCCGCAGTCAGCTCCAACGTTTCCTCATAAAACTTTCGCGCTCGCGCGTGGTCAGTCACCGCGACAGCGATAAAGGCGACATCCTTAATCATGAATCAGCTCCTTTTTCTTTCTCGGTTTTCAATTTGTGGATGATCAGTTTGCTTCCATCCGGGTCCTGGACCACGGCCATCCGGCAGACCGGCGAATCGACTTCTTCAAAGGCAATATTCTGACCCTTCAGGCGCGCGATCGCGTCCTCCAGGCTTTCCACTTCGAGCGCCGCACTCGTCCCGTCACTCGACGGCTTCCATTGGTCCCCGATGCAACCGAGCGCGAGCGCGCCGGAACCGATCGGATACTCCAGCCACATTTCGTTCGTCATTTCCGGATCGGGCTGCAAGCCGAGCACGTCTTCGTAGAAGTCGCGGGCGCGTTTCATGTCCGTTACGGGGATGCCGACAAAGGCGATGGCTTTAACTTTCATTTTCCTTTCGCCGCCTCGACCGCTTTCTGCGCGGCGTCGCCGAGATCGTCCGCCGTTGTCACCGGCAGCCCGGAGTCGGCGATGATTTTCTTCCCGGCATCGACGTTCGTGCCTTCCAGCCTAACGATCAGCGGGACGGGCAGGTTGACCGCCTTAACCGCATTCACGATCCCCTGCGCGATCACGTCGCATTGCATGATACCGCCGAAAATGTTGACCAGGATCGCCTTCACGTTCGGGTCCGAGACGAGGAGCTTGAACGCTTCCGTGACCTGCTCCTCGGTCGCACCGCCACCGACATCGAGGAAGTTGGCCGGGCTGCCGCCGTAAAATTTGATGATGTCCATCGTAGCCATGGCGAGGCCAGCGCCGTTGACGAGGCAGGCGATGTTGCCGTCGAGACCGATGTAGTTGAGACCGTGTTTGGACGCTTCGACTTCGCGCGGATCTTCCTCGGCCGTGTCGCGCATCGCCGCGATCTCCGGGTGCCGGTAGAGCGCGTTGTCGTCGAAGTTAAACTTGGCGTCGAGCGCGAGGACCTCGCCGCTCTTCGTCACGACGAGCGGATTCACTTCCACCATCGAGCAATCCGACTCGATGAAAGTGCGATAAAGCGCGCTGAAAAGCTTGGCCGCCGGTTTGATCTGGTCGGATTTGAACCCGAGCTGCTTGGCCAGTTTGCGCGTCTGGAAAGGTTGCAATCCGGCGAGCGGATCGATTGGCTCGCGCATGATTTTCTCAGGCGATTTCTCCGCCACGGTTTCGATTTCCACCCCTCCTTCCGTGCTCGCCACGATCAAGGGCGCAGCCGTCGCGCGATCGAGCAGGACGGCAAAATAAATCTCCCGCTCGATGTCGGCCGACTCGGCCACGAGGACTTGGTTGACGACCCGTCCAGCCGGCCCAGTCTGGTGGGTGACGAGCGTTTGACCGAGCATTTTACCGGCGACTTCGCCGGCTTCGGCGGGCGATTTCACGAGGTGGACGCCGCCCTTGAAACCGTTGGCGAAAGTCCCTTTGCCCCGACCGCCCGCGTGCACCTGGGCTTTGACCACGAGCTCGCTTGTCCCCAGCTCACGGGCGATTTTTTCCGCTTCGGCCGCGCTCGCCGCGACCTTGCCGCGCGGGGTGGCGGCGCCAAATTTTTGCAGCAGTTCCTTCGCTTGGTACTCGTGAATATTCATCGACGCGGCGCTCCGGGCGGAGGTGCAAATAACGCGCGAAACGCGGGCCAGCAACGGATATTTGCCCTTACCAAATGACCAGCGGCTGCTTTTCGTTAGGCGGAGGAAAGGCGGCGTCCATCCGGGCGAGGTCCGCCGCGCTGAGGAGAAGATCGCGGGCGGCCGCATTACTGCGGATGTGCTTCCGCCGGGACGCTTTGGGAATCGAGATGACCCCCGGCTGACGCAAGCCCCAAGCCAATGCCACCTGCGCGGGCGTTGCTTCATGCTCCCGCGCGATCGCGCGCACAGTGCGATTGCGCAAGAGCCGGCCAGCTTGCCCGAGCGGCGAATAAATCATCAGCGGCAGGGCGCGTTCCTGACACCAGGGCAGAAGATCGTATTCAATGCCGCGCGCTTCGGGATGATAAAGCACCTGATTGGCGGCGCACGCCTGCGAGTCGAGCGCCTCCAGATCGGCGACATCAAAATTGGAGGTGCCCCAAAAGCGGATTTTTCCTTCCGTCCGCAATTTTTCGAAGGCTTCCACCGTTTCCGCCAACGGCACCTCCCCGTGCCAATGGACGAGATAAAGGTCGATCACCTCCACGCTCAAACGGCGCAAACTGGCTTCGCAGGATTTCGGCATCGCCTCGCGGGTGGCGTTCGGCGCCGCCATCTTGGTGACGAGAAACACCTCTTCGCGCCGACCGGCAATCGCTTCGCCAACAATCCGCTCGGCGCCGCCGTCGCCATAGATTTCAGCCGTGTCGATACAGGTGAGGCCGAGGTCGATCCCGAGCCGCAGGGCGGCCACTTCCTTGCGCCGGCGGAAGCGGCGCACGCCCATCTGGTAGGTTCCCTGGCCGAGACTGGGCACCACCGTCCCGTCGGGAAAAGTCACTGATTTCCCGGCGTGGCTCGCAGCGATAGTCGTGCTCAAAAGGGTGCTCTCAGTACGCAAAAAAACGCGCTCGCTTTCGGAACACCGAAGCCGGCGCGTTTTTCGCCTAACGAACTATTGCTTAACGATCTCGGCGTTCTCCAGCATGCTCACGCCACCGTTGTGGGCCATCTTGCCTTTCAAGGTCACCGTCTTGCCGGCGAGCGGGGCGAGCTGCTCGTTCATCGGTTTGTGCGCGCCGACGACGAGAAAAACTTTGCCGTCGCTGACGATGCCGACCGGGCCGCCGCCGTTGATGCACTTGGCCGCGCAGGCCGCGTGCTTCTCGCCCATCGCGTTGTGATCGACGTAGCACATCATATCGACGATCTCGCCGGTCACTTCCTTCGTCGCCGAAGCGTCGAGGCTTTCTTTGCCTTGCTCAGCGGCATAAGTCAGGGGCGTGGCCGCCAGCGCCGCCGCGAAAGCAAGCGTCACCGCCGCCTTCATCAATTTTGGAACTCTTTCGTTGCTTAAATACATGGGGGAGTATCGGGGCGAACGGCTTCCGGGTCAATCGCCTACCGTTCAGAACCGCTCTCGATCAAGCGGGCAAAATCCCCGAAAAAGTAGCTGGCATCGTGCGGCCCGGGCGCGGCTTCAGGATGATATTGCACGCTAAAGATGGGCAGCTCGCGGTGCCGCATGCCTTCGACCGTGCCGTCGTTCAGATTGATGTGCGTGACTTCGATCTCGTTAGGCAAAGAGCCGGGGTCGACCGCGAAACCGTGGTTTTGCGAGGTGATCGCAACTTTCCCGGTGGTCAGATCCTGGACCGGCTGATTGCCGCCGCGGTGGCCGAACTTCAGTTTGAAAGTCCCCCCGCCGAAAGCATAACCGAGCACCTGATGCCCGAGGCAGATGCCGAAAATCGGCGTGCGCCCCATCAGCCCGCGGACCGCTTCGTGCGCGTAATCGAGCGCGGATGGATCACCCGGCCCGTTGGAGAGAAAAACGCCTTCCGGTTTAAGCGCGAGCACTGCCTCCGCCGGCGTCGTAGCCGGGACGACCGTCACGCCAAAACCGTTCTGCCGCAGTCGCCGCAGGATGTTCTCCTTGATCCCGTAATCATAGGCCACAATGCGATGCCGAATCGGCGGAAGCGGCGCGCCGCCGCGGCCCGCCGCCGCCCAGGCCGCGCTCGCCTGGTCGTCCGGGTCCCATTGGTAGGTCGCCGGCGCGGTGACTTCGCGCACGTAATCCATCCCGATCACTCCCTGCCCTTCCACCGCGCACTGGACGGCTTCCGCGCTCGAAATTTCGGCCGTCGTTAGGCACGCTTTCATCGCGCCGCGGGTGCGCAGGTGGCGGGTGAGGGCGCGGGTGTCGATGCCCTGGACGCCGGGGATTTTCCAGCGCCGCAGATAATCGTCGAGCGAACTCTCCGAACGCCAATTGCTCGCCACTTCGGACAACTCTTCGACGACGAAACCCCGCACGTGCGGCGAGCGGCTCTCGGCGTCGGCTTCGTTCGTGCCGTAGTTGCCGATGAGCGGATAGGTCATGGCCACGATTTGGCCGCGATAGGACGGATCGGTCAGCACTTCCTGGTAGCCGGTCATGGAAGTGTTGAAGCAAATCTCGCCGACGCAGCTGCCGGTCGCGCCAAAGGATTCGCCCTCAAAAACCCGGCCATCTTCGAGAGCGAGAAGCGCGCGCATGCTGGCGCACTCTGTTTGCTCGCGCGGAAAATTCAATCCGCTAGATTGCAATTGTGAGCGAAACGGAAATCGACCCGGCGAGCGTGCCGCTGTTGTTCCCCGACCCGGTGACCGAATTTTACCTGGCGAAGATCGACCGGGCGGCGTTGCGCGAGCAGTCGCAGAAAACCGTCGAGGAGCGCCTGCGGGCAGCTCAAGAAAAAATGGACCAGGAAAGGCCAAGCGCAGAGTCGGTCACGCGCGAAGATTCACCGGGCTGGCCGGCCCGGAAAAACAGCCTCGACCTGGGCATCGATCCGGCCTGGTTCGCCGACGCGAAGGCGGTTCCGCTCTTGTTCCCCGACCCGGTCATCGAAGCGTACCTGGAGGATGTCGATCGCGGCTTGTTGCGCGAAAATCTCAAGCTCACCGTCGCCGAGCGCCTCGATCGTTTCGCAAATTTCATGAACGGAATCTACGAGCTGCGCGGCGCGGCCTTACCCGACAAGTCGCAACTCTGGGAGCTGCACCTCGATGCCTGAGAAAGTTCCCCAAACCGATTTTCACCGCGTCCTGAAGGCCCTTACGAGCGAACCGATCGAGTTCATCGTCATCGGAGGCCTCGCGGCGATCATGCACGGAGCGGGCCGGAGCACTTACGATGTCGATGTAGTTTATCGCCGGACTCCGGAGAACTACCGGCTGCTCGTCAAAGCGCTCCACCCCTTTCGGCCGTATCTGCGCGGCGCGGCGCCAAATCTTCCCTTCGTCTTTGATGAACGCACTCTCCGCCACGGGTTGAACTTTACGCTCCTCACGACCCTCGGCGGAATCGACTTGTTAGGCGAAGTCGCCGGCGGCAAATACGAGGACCTCCGGCCTTTTTCCCAGCAGCTCCGCGGCTACGGCTGCGAGTTTCGGGCGGTCGATCTGGACAAGCTCATCGAGTTAAAACGTTTCGCCGGTCGGACGAAGGATAATGAGGCCATCGCCGAGCTGGAAGCGATTCGGCAGGACCAAATCTCCGCTCAGAAAGGAGAACGCCCGGACCATCGCTGATCCGGGCGCTGCAAATTATTACCCCGCAGGTGCCGTTAAGGCGGATATCCCGTTCCCTTATGGTAACGGGCGGGTAACCGCCGCCGGGGCGTCTGACTTCCAATGAAGGCTTGCCATCTTCCCCGCCGACCTAGTCCCCTTGCTAACAAACATCGGTCCGGGCATCGCACCTGTAATCTCGAACACCGCAGGGTAAATTTTTCCGGAACTCTCCGGGATCGAAAGGCGTCGATTGAGAGCTGAAAGTAGACACAAATAGGTCTTTGAACCTTCAACTCTCAAGCGGCGTCTCCCGCGCTTTTCAAAGAACAATCACTCCCGCAACTCCACTCCCAGTTCGCTCCGTAAACGAGCGCGAATCCGGTCGTGGGCCGCGGTCACTTCGTCGTTCGTGAGTGTCCGATTTATGTCCCGGTATGTCAACGAATAGGCGAGCGATTTCCGCCCGTCGTCGCCCTTCTCCCCGCTGAACAAATCGAACAACGCGACCGTCCCTAACAATGGCTCCTCCGCTCCCTGCAGGACCGCAAGAATTTGCGCGTGGCCCATCCCGGCCGGGGCGAAGAGCGCGATGTCGCGCGTCACCGCCGGGAAGCGGGGCAGCTCTTGAAAACGGCGCGCCCTCAGGGTGGTCTCGAGGTCGTTAGGCAAATTCAGTTCGGCCACCAAAACCGGAGTCGTCGCCCCCGCTTGGTCGGCCTGCGCGGAGGAAAGCTGGCCGCCCACGCCGAGGAGCTGATCCCCGGCAAAAATCTGCGCGGCCAGGGCGAAATTCGGATTTTCCAATCGCTCCCAGCGCAAAGCGCCCAGCCCGAGCGGGGCGAGCGCGCCTTTCAGATCGAAGAGATCGAGCGCACGCGGGGGACCGCCGCGCCAGTGGGCCTGGCTCGCGGCGGGGCCGGCCAGGAGGAGGGCGAGGCGGCGCGCTTCCGCGCCTTCGGGCGGGAGAAAGGTGCGGCCGATCTCGAAGAGGCGCACGCTCTTCGCGCCCAGGCGAAGATTACGCGCGAACGTGCTTAACAATCCCGGGAGCAGGCTCGGGCGGAGCGCGACATGATCTTCACTGAGCGGATTGCGCAGCTCGACCGCGCCCCCGGCGAAGCCCGCGCCTAACGATTCCCGGCTGACCAGGGCCGAGGTGCGCGCTTCGAAAAAACCGCGGGCGACGAGACCGTGCCGCAGCTTCGCTTCGAAATCGGAGCGGCGATCAGCCACGGAGACGGCGGTGAAAGAACTGCGATTCGAACTCGGGATCCGATCGATCCCGAAAACCCGCACGATCTCTTCGATGAGATCGACCTCGCGCCGAAGATCGGAGCGGTAACTCGGAATTTTCCAGCTCGATTGCTCCTCCGTCCCGCCCAGTTTTTCGAGACCGAAACGCTCCAGAATGGCATCGGCTTCCGCAGCCGGCACGACCGCGCCGAGCAACTTATGGCAGCGCGCGTAGCGCAGCGGAAAACCGGCCGGCGGCGCCGGGAGCACGCCGGCCATCACGGTCTCGTGCGCCGCCTGGCCGCCGGCGATTTCGGCGATCAGTTCGGTGGCTCGCGCGGAAGCGCGCAGGACCATTCCCGGGTCGACGCCGCGCTCGAAACGATAGCTGGCGTCGCTCGGCAGGCCCAATTCGCGCGCCGTGCGCCGGATGCTGGAGGGGAGAAAATAAGCGCTTTCGAGCAGGACGTCGCGCGTCGTGGCGGTGACGCCGCTGTCTTCGCCACCCATCACTCCGCCGATGGCGACGGCGCACGCGACGTCGGCGATGAGCAACGTTTTCGCGTCGAGCGTGTAGGTGCGGCCGTCGAGGGCGAGAAACTTTTCGTTAGGCTGGGCGAGGCGCACGTTGATCCCGCCGGTTAGTTGAGCGGCATCGAAAGCGTGCAGCGGCTGGCCCAGTTCGAGCATCACGAAGTTGGTGATGTCGACGATGTTGTTGACCGAGCGGAGGCCGACCGCTTCGAGTTTCGCACGCAACCAAGCGGGGCTCGGACCGACGGCGACATGCTCGATCCGCCGCGCGGAATAAAAGGGACATTCGTGCGCTGCGCTGATTTTAACGGCCTCGCCCGGCGCGGTCGCGGGCGGGTTGATTTCTAAAGCGCGCAAAGGCTGCCGGGTGAGCGCGGCGATCTCGCGGGCGAGGCCGTAGTGGCTCAGAAGGTCGGAGCGGTTCGGGGTGATCTCGACGTCGAGAATGGTGTCGCTCGGGAAAAGTTCGCCGATGGGCGTGCCGACTTTGGCTTCGGGCGAGAGGATGAGGAGCCCGGCGCTTTCTTCCGAAACGGCCAGCTCCTGCGCGCTGCAAAGCATGCCTTGCGACTCGACCCCGCGCAGCTTGCTCGCTTTAATTTTGAAGTCGTTAGGCAAAACGGCGCCGGGCAAGGCGAGCGGGACTTTGTCGCCGACCTGGTAGTTTTTCGCGCCGCAGACGATCTGTCGCGCCGATCCGCTGCCGTCGTCCACCTGGCAGACGCTGAGGCGATCGGCATTGGGGTGCGGGGCGGAGGCCGTGATTTGCGCGACCACGACATGGGCGAAATTCGCTCCGCGCTGCTCGAGGCCTTCGATCTCGACCCCGGCGCGGGTGAGAAGGTCGGCGAGCGCGGCAGTGTCGTTAGGCAGGGCGACGAATTCGGCCAGCCAGTTAAAGGAAAATTTCATGGCGTGGCATTCAGGCAAACTGCCTCAGGAAACGGAGGTCGTTCTGCGCGAAAAGCCGGATGTCGGGGATGCCGAAAAGGATCATGGCGAGCCGGTCCATGCCCAGCCCGAAGGCGAAACCGGTCCACTTTTCCGGATCGTAGGCGGCGTCGCCGCGCGCCCGGCTCACTTCTTCGAAGACGGCCGGATGGACCATCCCGCAGCCCGCGACTTCGAGCCATTTCTCACCGCCCTTGAGCGCTTTGGATTTCACGTCGATCTCGAAACTCGGCTCGGTGAAAGGGAAGTAGTGCGGCCGAAAACGCACCGCGGTGTCGGACCCGAAAAGCTCGCGCAGGAAATATTCGAGCGTGCCTTTGAGGTCGGCGACGCTGACCCCTTCGTCGACATAAAGGCCTTCGATCTGATGGAATTGCGCGCTGTGCGTCGCGTCTACTTCGTCGCGACGGAAGGCGGCGCCGGGCGCGATCACGCGGATGGGCGGCGGGGCGGCTTGCATGGTGCGAATTTGCACGGTGGAAGTGTGGGTACGGAGGAGGCGACCGTCGGGCAGGTAAAAGGTGTCGGCCTCATTACGCGCGGGATGATCGGGAGCGGTGTTGAGGGCGTCGAAGCAATGCCATTCGTCTTCGATATCGGGGCCTTCGGCGAGGGCGAAACCCATCCGCCGGAAGAGGCCGATGGCGCGGTCGAGCATCTGGGTGAGCGGATGAATCGCGCCGAGTTCGTTAGGTGTGCCGGGCAGGGAAAGGTCGAGCTCGGCGAGCGCGCCCGACTCCTGCGCGGCGCGCAACTTTTCCCCGGCTTCGGCGAGCGCGGCGGTGACGGCGCTGCGAGCCTGATTAAGAAATTTGCCGACGATGGGCTTCTCCTCTTTGGAGAGGCTCTTCATCTGCTCGCTCCAGCCCGAAATGCTGCCGCTTTTCCCGAGGTAGCGGACGCGGGCCGCTTCGAGCGCGGATTCGTCGGGGGCGGCGCCGATCTCGGCCAGGGCGGCTTCTCGCAGTTCTTCCAGCGGATGCGTCATTCGTTAGGCGTCCGCCGGCGGCGCGGCGCGCTGTCGTTAGGCTGCGCTCTTATTCTTGGCTTCGCTCGACTTCTTCTCGAGCGCGTTTTTAACCTGGCCGACGATGTTCTTGAAGGCCGCTTCATCGGTGATGGCGAGATCGGAAAGGATCTTGCGATCGAGCCCGATGCCAGCGGCTTTTAAGCCTTCGGCGAAACGGCTGTAGGTGAGTCCGGCGGCGCGGACAGCGGCGTTAAGCCGCTGGATCCAGAGCATGCGGAAGTTGCGCTTCCGGGTTTTGCGATCGCGATAGGCCCAGTACTTGCCCTTCATGGTCGCGTCTTTGGCGTAGCGGAAAAGTTTCGACCGGCGGCCGCGGAAGCCTTTGGCAGAATCGATGACGCGTTTGCGGCGCTCCCGGCTGGCGGGCGCGTTAGTGGCTCTTGGCATAGTGTTATTCCCCGGGAAAACCCGAGGCTCCTTCTTTCAGCGAATTGTTATTTCGTTTCGACGCTGCCCGACCTCATTCGCTGAGTCGATCCGCAAAGGATCAGGTGGGTAGTGCGGCGGACGCTTCCATTTCTGAAAACGTCGGGTCGGGAAAATAAACGGGGAGGAGGGAATGACAAGGTGCAAATGAAAAGGAGCAAAATGACGAAATCCGAAGGAATGCCCGAAGTCCGAATGACGAATGCTCCCGCGGGGCCGGCTCGGGCTTGGAGTTTCGTCATTCCTTCGGATTTCGTCATTCGGATTTCGTCATTTAAAAACCGCAGGTTTTTTCTACAATGCGCTCGTGCACTGGCTCACCCGGCATCGTTTGCTCATCCTGGGAGCGATCTGCGCTTTTTTCACCGGGCTCATCCTGCTCCTGCACTTCGCCGCGGACGTGCCGTTTGTCTCCGCCGTCTGGTCGGGGGAGAAACGCTTCGAGGATTTTCTGCAAAAGGAGGGACGGAAAACGCCCGCGCGGGACGATTTCGTTTTTCTCGGGCTCGACCAGAGTACGCTCGAACTGCCGCCCTTCGCGCCCGAGGAGTTGGCGCAGAATCGCGCTTTTCAGTTGATGACGGCGCGCCCTTTCCCCTGGTCGCGCGAGGTCTGGGCGCTCCTCCTCGATCGGTTGTTTGGGGCGGGCGCACGGGCGGTCTTGTTCGATCTGGTTTTTAATCCGCCGAACGAGGGCGACCCGGTCTTCCACGCCGCGCTCGATCGCTATCGCGACCGGGTGGTGCTGGCGGCGAACTTCGACGCGAGCACGCAGGCTCTGATCGTGCCCAATCCCACCTTGATCCCGCCGCCCCAGATGCAGGATCGCCGCGTCGGCTACGTGAATTTCTTCCCCGATCCGCTCGATCAGATGACGCGCGCCATTCCTTTTACCGTGACCGATCGGCAGCTTGTCGGGAGCGAGCCGGGGCCGGGCGATGAGACGTTTTACTCCTTCTCCGCCCGAGGCCTGCAACAGATGGGACACGGCGCTCAGGTCCCGCTCGATCAGGGCGCGCGTATGATCCGTTTCAGCAGCGACGCCGCCTACCAACCGGTGCCGGTCTACGAGGTGTTCGATCCGAAATTCTGGCACGCTAATTTTCAGGACGGTCAGTTTTTCAAAGGCAAGACCGTGATCGTGGGCGCGTCCGCCCAGGTCCTGCATGATTTCGTGAATACACCGCTCGATCCCGACCGGCCCGGGCCGAAGCTGCATCTCGAGGCGATGGCCGCGGCCTTGGGGCAGCAGTTTTTGCGCATGACTCCGCTGCGGATTGATTTCGCGCTGGTCGCGGGGGCGGGCGCGCTCGCCTGGTTGCTCATCGCCTTCGTGCGCCGGCCCGGGATTGCGCTCACCCTCCTGCTCGCGACCAGTCTGGCTTATCTGGCGGTCGTCCGAATCAGTTACGATCGGATGGGTTTGCTCCTCCTCACGGTGCCGGTCCTGACCGCGTTTCTGCTCAGCGGCCTCTTTTCGTTAGGCTACGAATACGCCCTCGAACGCCTCGAGAAACAGCGCACTCGGCGCACCCTCGAGCGCTACGTCTCGAAGAACCTGGTCAAGGAAATCCTCGATAACCCGGGCGGGTTCTACAGCTCGCTTAAAGGCGTCCGCATCCCCGCGACGATTTTGTTTTCCGACATCGTCGGCTTCACCAGCCTAACGGAAAACGCCGACCCGGAAGCGCTCGTCGCCCAGCTCAACGAATACCTCAGCCGCATGACCACCGCCGTCTTTGAGAACGGCGGCACGCTCGACAAGTTCATCGGCGACGCCGTCATGGCGGTGTGGGGAAATGTGCGCAGCCAGGGCATCGCCCAGGATGCGAAAATGGCGGCCCGAGCCGCGCTGATGATGCGGCGGGAGTTGAAGATTTTGAACGACGGCTGGTTCGCGCGCGGGATCGCACCTTTCGCCATCGGCATCGGGATCAACCAGGGCGACGTGCTCGGCGGCAATATCGGCTCCTCGGAAAAAGCCGATCCGACGGTGATCGGCGATTCGGTCAACCTGGCTTCGCGACTCGAAGGCCTGACCCGAACTTACGGCGCCGATATATTGGTCGGCCCGACCGCGACGGATTTCATCCGCGACGAATTCCACCTGCGCAGCGTCGCCCGCGTGCAGGTGAAAGGAAAAACCGAGCCGGTGGAAATCTCGACCCTGATCGGCGCGCGCGACGACGCCTCGCTCGATCCCGAGCTGCTCCGGCGCCTGGAGACTTACGAGGAAGCGTTTCATAAATTCCGGAAGCGCGATTTTCGCGACGCGAAGATTTTGTTCTCCCAGTTTCTGGAGTTTTATCCGACCGATCTCCTCGCGAAAATGTATCTGGAGCGCTCGCTCGAATACGAAAGCGCGCCGCCAGATGAGGCCTGGAACGCAGTGGAAGTGTTCCTGAAAAAGTGATAGGCGGGAGGATTGCCATGCCCCAACTTTCGATCGCGCTGGAGAATGAGAAAACGACGCACGAGCTGAGCGAAGAACGAATCACGATCGGGCGCGCGCCGGATAATTTGATTCAAATCGAGGATCCGTCCGTGTCGGGCCGGCACGCCCTCCTCCTGCTCGTAGACGAGCGCTATCGATTGCAGGATGCCGGCTCGACCAACGGCACGAGGGTCAACGGTGAAAGCGTGACCGAGATTTTCCTGAAGGAGGGCGACCGGGTGCGTTTCGGGAAAGTGGAGGCGCGCTACGAAGCGGACGGGACCGGCGCAGCGCAGGCGCTGCCGGCGGCGGACGAGATCGAAGCGCGCCCTGGGGAGACGAGCGAGAAGCCGGCCGATTTCGCCAACGCCTCGCCTTTTCCCGATCGCAAAAAGGAGCGGGATCCGATGGCGACCGCGCTTTACGCGGCAGCGGGGCTGGCGGTTTTGGCGTTAATTTTGAGCCTGCTAAATCTGCTCCGGTTGCAGGGTCCGCTCCTGTAGACGTTTCGCTCTGCGCCGTAACGGATGCGAAGCAACGGCCGGGCTTTCCAACGCGGGAGTGGCGTCCGCTTCTTCCTGCCGGCCGCGCTTGGCTCGCGCTTCCCAGAGGTAAGCGTCTACAGGTAGCGCTGGCGGATTTCGTCGGGGGTCAGGCCGGCGTCGCGCAAGGCGCGCAGGCTGAGGGCGTCGTGGCGCTTGGCCAGGCGCTTGCCTAACGAATCGAGGACGAGCGGCAGATGGCAGAATTCCGGCGCTTTCCAGCCGAGGGCGCGGTAGAGGAGCAGTTGTCGAAAAGTCGAGCGCAAGAGATCCGCGCCGCGCACCACCTCAGTCACGCCCATCGCGGCGTCATCCACGACCACGGCGAGTTGATAGGCGGACACGTCGTCTTTCCTCCAGATGACGAAGTCGCCGAAATCGACCCCCGCGACCGCTTCCTGCCGGCCCGCGCAACGATCGAGAAAGGCCAGCGCTTCCCCTTCCGGAACCCGGAAACGCCAGTGACAACCGGCCGGTGCTTCTTCGTTAGGCGTGGTGCGCTCGGGCGGGCGGCAGGTCCCGGGATAAAGCGTCTCTTCTTCTTCCGCGTGCGGCGCCGCCACCGCCGTGGCGAGATCGCGCCGGCTGCAACCGCAGCGGTAGATCAAACCGGCGTCGCGCAATTTTTCCCAAGCTGCGAGATAAAGAGCAGGCCGCTCCGTTTGCCGGAAGGGGCCTTCCTCCCAGCGCAAACCGAACCACGCCAAATCCTCCAGGAGCGCGTCGGAAAATTCCGGACGTGCCCGCGCCCGATCGAGATCTTCGATGCGAAGCACGAGGACCCCGTTTCTCTCCCGGCAGCGTTCCTGCGCCCGCCAGAAGGTCGCGGCATGCCCGGCGTGCAGGTAACCGGTCGGGGAAGGCGCGAGACGGCCGCGATAAGTCATCGGGATACAATGCCAGCGCCTTCCCTCCGTCAAAATCTTGACCGTTCCCCTGCGCGCCGCTAAAATCGGCGCCAATCGCCCCACCCTGGCTCGACCAGCGCTTTTACCTATACCGAAATGGATTTTGCCTGGTCGGATGAACAACGCGAGTTCCTCGAAACGGTCGGGCGTTTCGGGCAGGAAGCACTCGACTACGATGTGGTGGCGCACGATCGCGCCGCTCTTTTTAACCGCGACGCCTGGAACCGCTGCGGCGAATTTGGCATTCACGGCCTGCCCGTGCCGGAGAAATATGGCGGCCTGGGGAAAGACCCGCTCACCACCGTCGGCGCGCTCGAACGGCTCGGCTACGTCGGCAAAGACAACGGGCTCCTCTTCGCGATCAACGCCCACCTGTGGACCACGATCATTCCGCTTCTTTACCACGGGAGCGAAGAGCAGAAGCAAAAGTTCCTCCCCGACCTTTGTCGCGGGCGGCTCATCGGGGGCAACGCCATGAGCGAGCCGGAGAGCGGTTCCGACGCCTTCAGCCTCGCCACCACCGCGGAGAAGAAGGGGGGAAATTATCTCCTGAACGGCCGCAAAATTTTCATCACCAACGGCCCCGTCGCCGATCTCCTCGTCGTCTTCGCCACGGTCGATAAAACCCGCGGCGCCGAGGGCCTGAGCGCTTTCCTGGTTGAAAAAGGAACACCCGGGATGCAAGTGAGCGACAAAATCGAAAAGATGGGCGTGCGCACCGCCTTGATGGGCGAAGTCACCTTCGAAAACTGCCTCGTGCCCGCCGCGAATCTCCTCGGCCAAGAAGGCGGCGGCAGTTGGCTTTTCACCCGCTCGATGACTTGGGAACGCGGCTGCATCCTGGCCAGCGCGGTCGGCTCGATGCAACGGTTACTCGAGACCTGCATTCGTTATGCCAACGCGCGCCAGCAAGGCGGCCAGGCCATCGGCAAATTCCAGCAAGTCGCGCATAAGATCGTCGACATGAAAATGCGCGTCGAAAGCTCGCGCCAGATGCTTTATCACTCCGCCTGGCTGAGCGGTCATCGCAAAGCCGTCTACCTGGAAGCGGCCATGGCCAAACTTCACATCAGCGAAGCCTGGGTAAAATGCGCGGAGGACGCCATCCAGATCCACGGCGGCTACGGTTACCTGACCGAGTACGAGATCGAACGCGAGCTGCGCGACGCCATCGCGAGCAAGCTTTACTCCGGCACGAGCGAGATCCAGCGCAACATCATCGCTTCACTCATCGGGCTGTAACAAGCGTCCTTCGGCGTGAATCGCTGCCGGTGCGTTGCCTTCACTCGCAACTCTCGTGCTGTCATCCCGAGCCCGCGCAGACGGCGAGGGATCTCGCGCCAGGTCTCGGCGTACAGGTCCAGAAAAGATGGACCCAGCAGAGCAACCGCGAGATCCCTCGGCGCGCTGCGCCAGCCTCGGGATGACAACGGGCCAAGCTCTTCCTGGGACGCTATACCAGGCCCGCGCTTCGCAGAGCGAAGCGTCTACAGGTGTCACTCGCTAGGTCCGGACCCTTGAGACCTATTGCCGGCTCTAGAAGGCTTTGAGCGCGGCGCCGATGTCGTTGCCGATTTGTTTGGCGCTGCGGTTGACGAGGCGGCTGTAGGGGTTGTTGTCTCCCCGGCCGCCCAAGCCAAAAATGCCGCCGCTGTTCGCGCCGCTGCGGCGTTCCTGCTGGAAGGTAAAGAGGACTTTCTTAGTCTTTCCATCCAACACTTCGCCCGCCATGGCGATGCTGGCCGCGCCCCCTGCCATCCCGGCGATGCCGCCGAAATGGCGCGCCGCTTCAGAGCCGGGATGGACCGCGGTGACGCGTGCCCGGACCAGTAAAAGGCCCGCGCCCCCACCAAGGCCCTGGCTGACCTGGAGCCCGCGCGGCGCTTCCTCGGAGATGCCGTCGGCGAAGGTGGCGGTCATTTTGGCGAGCGCTTCCATGATTGGCTTGAAGGAGTTGTCCTCCTGCGAGGGAAGCTCGGCGCCTTTGCTGGTGACGGGAGCGACGACGATCGCTTTGTAGTTGGCGAGGCTGAGGGTTTGCATGATCTGGACGTGATCGAGGTCGTTCCAGTCCTCGTAGCGGCCGGGCGCAGTGGAAGCGCCCCGGGCGAAAGCGCTCGCGCCAGCGGCGATGGCGGTGAGGAAGAGGGCGAGGGTGATGCAGGTTTTTCTCATGGAGTGGACGGTAAAAGCAACGTTAGGCGAGCGTAAAGAAAAAAGAACGGACGGCGACGGGGAAGGCCGGGAAGAGCGCAGGCGCGAATCAAAGAGGATGAGCAAAGGCAAGCCAGGGACAGGCACGTCGGAGCGGGAGGTGATTATTGTCGGCGGGGGGATTGCCGGACTTTCCGCGGCGATTTATCTGGGGCGCGCGGAGCGGGACACCCTGGTAATCGATTCCGGCCATTCGATGGCGAAGTGGGAGCCGGAGGTGCAAAACTACCTCGGTTTTCCTGAGGGGATCGCAGGCGAGAAACTGCTCGGGCAGGGCCGGCGGCAGGCGAAACGCTACGGCGCGGAATTCAAGGAAGACGAGATCAAGAGCGTGCGGGCGCGCCAGGCCGGCTTCACCGTGCGGGGCCGGCGCATGAGTTACCGGGCGAACCGGCTGCTTCTCGCCACCGGTATTTTTCATCTGCCGCCCGATATTCCCGGGGTCAAGGAGTGTCTCGGGCGGAGCATGTTTTTCTGCAAGGATTGTGACGGCTTCCGGGTGCGGGGGAAGCGCATCGCGATCTGCGGGGCGAATAACGAGGCGGTGGACTATGCGCTCGGGATGCTTTCTTATTCGGCCTGCGTGATCGTGGCGACGAATGCGCAGACGCCGCGCTGGAGCCGACGGCACGCGGGCTGGTTGAAGGAGTACGAGATTCCGGTGCACCGGGAGAAGATCACCGGGGTGCACCATCGTGGATGCCAGGTGCGCGGGCTGCGCCTGCTCGGCGGGAGCGAGGTGCGCATGGATTATATTTTCACGACGCGCGGGGATGTTTTCCACACGCGGCTGGCGGAGTCGTTAGGCGCGCGGCTCGACGAGGACGGGCAGATTCGAGTGGATGGGTGCATGCGCACGTCGGTCCCGCGCCTTTACTCGGCCGGTTGCGTGACGCCAGCGAATTGCCAGATGATCATTGCCGCGGGGCAAGGCGCGGCGGCGGCGCAGACGATCAATCGGGAGCTCTTCGAGGAAAGCTTGCGGACGCATTCGCTGCGGCGGTTGCGGGAGGCGCAACTGGAAGAGAAACGGACCAGCCCGGAGACGGGGTGAGAGTTCTGCTCAGCCGTGGGATCCTGCGCTGCCCCCGGGGCGAATTCCAAGGCGACGCGCCGAAAGAGAAAAATTTCCGGCCTTTCCTCTTGAAATGTTCCGCTCGATACTCAGTGTCAGATCGCAATCTATGGACGCCTCTTCTTCCGTTTCCACTCACGCCGCGCACGCACCGCATTCGCACGACGCGCACGATCATCACGAGCCCGGTTTTTTCCGGAAATACATCTTCTCGACCGATCACAAGGTCATCGGCATCCAATACGGCATCACCGGGATGATTTTTCTCTTCCTCGGGTTTTGCCTGATGATGTTGATGCGCTGGCAGCTCGCCTTCCCGGGCCAACCCCTTCCCGTGGTGGGCAAGATGCTGGAGAACGTGCTCGGCCCGGGCGCCCTGACCAACGGGGTGATGACGCCGGAATTTTACAACTCGTTAGGTGCGATGCACGGCACGATCATGATTTTCCTCGGGATCGTGCCGGTGGCTTTCGCGGCCTTCGGCAACTTCGTCGTGCCCCTGCAAATCGGCGCGCCGGATATGACCTTCCCGAAGATCAACATGGCCAGCTACCAGGCGTTTTTCGTCGGCGGGCTGATCATGCTCGGCAGCTTTTTCGTCCCGGGCGGCGCGGCCAAAGGGGGCTGGACTTCCTATACGCCGCTGGCCGATATCGCGGATAAGGGGCCGACCTATCACTGGCTTTTTAACGGGCAGACGCTCTGGCTGATCGCCTTCATCCTGTTGATCACGTCTTCGTTGTTAGGCGCGGTCAATTTTATCGCGACGATCATCCAGCTGCGCGCCAAAGGGATGACCTGGATGCGGTTGCCGTTCTTCGTTTGGGCGCAGTTTGTCACGGCGTTTCTTCTTCTCCTCGCTTTCCCGCCGCTGGAATCCGCCATCGTCATGCAGCTGATGGATCGGATCGCGGGAACGAGTTTCTTTTTGCCCAGCGGCCTGGTCGTCAATGGGGCGGCCGTCTCGATCAGCGGAGGCGGGAGCCCGCTTCTCTGGCAGCATCTTTTCTGGTTCCTGGGCCACCCGGAAGTCTACGTTTTGATTCTGCCCGGCATGGGCATCGTCGCGGAGATTCTCGCGAACAACACGCGCAAGCCGCTCTGGGGCTACAAATCACTCGTCCTCGCGGCCCTCGTGCTCGGGTTCCTTTCCTTCATCGTCTGGGCGCATCACATGTGGCTGACCGGCATGGGCACGGTGGTGAGCGCGTTTTTCCAGACGACGACGATGATCATCTCGATCCCGTCGGTGATTATTTTGAGCGCGTTCTTTATCTCGCTCTGGGGCGGATCGATCCGCTTTACCGTGCCGATGCTTTTCGCGACGGCTTTCCTGCCCATGTTCGGCATCGGCGGGCTCACCGGGATTCCGCTGGCCTTCAATACGGCCGATCTTTACCTGCACGACACCTATTATGTGATCGCGCATTTCCATTACATTGTCGCGCCCGGGACGATTTTCGCGGTCTTCGCCGGCATCTATTATTGGTTCCCGAAGGCGACCGGGCGAAAGATGAACGACTTCTGGGGGAAGGTGCATTTTTGGCCTTCGCTCATATGTATGAACTGCATTTTTCTACCCATGTTCCTGCAAGGCATGCTCGGGATGCATCGCCGCTGGTATGACGGTGGCCAAGGCTGGAATCTGGCCGCGGAGAAGGTCTGGGGCATGAGCGGTTTCCACTGGAACACGCCGATCTCGATTGCCGCCTGGGTGATGGGACTGGCGCAAATTCCATTCATCATCAATTTCTTCTGGAGCATCTGGCACGGGGAAAAAGTGAACGACAATCCTTGGGAGGCGACCACGCTGGAGTGGACCGCGCCCTCGCCGCCTCCGCATGGCAACTTTCTGGCCGCGCCGGTGGCCTATCGCGGGCCTTACGAGTACAGCCTGCCGGGCCGGGACAAAGATTACACGATGCAGACGGAGCCGGTCCGCCCTAACGAGCGTTCCCTGCCCGAGCCGACCATGTCCCTGGGACATTAAGTGCCGGAGTTTTGGGACAGGTTTTTACGGGGTGAACAGGATGAAGAAATGCGCGAGCGCACTTCCCTCTCCTCCGCATTCTGTTAATTCTGTGCCTTCTGTCTTTCTCTCCGCCTAACGATTTTACCAATGGAAATTCCTTACACAGTCACCGCCCGGCCGGATACCGGTCTTTGGAACGCCAAGATCGGCATCTGGCTTTTTCTCGCTTCTGAAGTGATGCTTTTCGGCGGATTATTCTCCGCCTACATTTTCCTCCGGCTCGATGCCGAGCCGGGCCTTTGGCCGCACGGCCTGCTCAACGTGCCCGTCGGGACGATGAACACCGCGATTCTCATCTTCTCCTCGGTCACGGTGGTGTTGGCCTGGGCTTCGCTGAAGATGCGGCAGTTTAACCGCTACAAGATTTACATGGGGATCACGATCCTCTGCGGGATCATCTTTCTCGTGGTCAAGCTGGCCTACGAATGGCCGCAGAAGTTCGAGCATTTCGGCGCTTTCATTAAACCGAGCGCGCTGGAGAAGTACGAGCCGTATCTCGGGAACAAACATTTGCTCTCCGAAGGGCTTCCACCGCGGCTCGAGATCACCGGGCATCTGCATAATCATGAGGCGCTGAACGATCCTAAGATCAAGGACTACGAGATCGGCCTCGATCCCATTTACACCGACCCGACCAATCCGAAGATGGATCGGCCGCATTTCCTCTATGTCCCGCCGACCGAGACGGTCGCGCGGATCGACAAGGCCGACGTGGAACGGGCGACGATGTTTTTGCCGACGCACAGCACTTATTTCGCCACCTATTTCACGATCACCGGCTTGCACGGATTACACGTGCTCGGGGGGGTGATCGTGTTCACTTATTTTTGGTTGCCGTTTGGCTCGAAATTGTATCGCCAAAATCCCGAGCATCTCGCAAATCGAGTTGAGGTGGCGGGGTTGTTCTGGCACTTTGTTGATCTGGTATGGATTTTCGTTTTTCCGCTTTTTTATCTGCTCTAGACGATGAATAACCCGCCCGATATTTCGCCCGCCGAGCACGAGACCGAGCAGTACGCCCACGACGTGAGCAAACACGTGCGGGGTTATCTGGTGGTCGGAGGCACGCTCATTTTCTGCACCGCGCTGACGGTGTTTCTCTCCTACGTGAACTTTGGCTCGGAGAAGGCGAACGTCGCGGTGGCCATGTTCCTGGCGGCGTTCAAGGCCGGTTTGGTGGC
This sequence comes from Chthoniobacterales bacterium, assembly GCA_965217815.1. GTDB lineage: Bacteria > Verrucomicrobiota > Verrucomicrobiia > Chthoniobacterales > UBA10450 > Palsa-1392. The sequence continues at coordinate 331,276 of CBDCJI010000002.1, read as the reverse complement.
TTACATTTTCATGCATCTCTCCGCGGAGAAGAAGCTGATTTACCGGGTTCTGATCTTCACCTCGATCTTCGTTTTCGCCCTTTTCTGGCTGACCTACCTTGCTTGGTACGACCCTATTACCCACTAGATGTCACTTAAAGGTTTCCATATCATCTTCATCACCTTCTCGACGCTGCTCGCGTTCGGCTGCGGCGTCTGGTGCCTCTGGATCAATAGCCTCGAAGCGTCGTCCTCCTACACCATCGGGGCGATCTGCTCTTTTCTGGCCGCGGTCGCACTGATCGTCTACGGCTGCTGGTTTTGGCGGAAAATGAAACGGCTTCGCTTAATCTGATGAAGGCTAAATTATTCGTTCTGCTCGCGCTCTGGCTGGCGTCGCCCACCGGCCAGGCCCTGGCCTGCGCGACCTGCATGGGCGCGAAGGATTCCAAATCGACCGCGCACATGGCGATCGCCATCTGGGTCATGATCGGTGCCGTTATGTCGGTCCTCGGCGGGGTGAGCGCTTTCGGAGTGCACCTCTGGCGGCACGCCAGCATTCCGCTGGAGCCGCACGAAGAGTTGATCGACGAAGATCTCGAGAAATATGATTAGTCTGGCCTTGATCAACGAATTCCTCGGGCTGCCGCCGAACGCCTCCGAGCATGGTTACCAGATCGATCACATTATCGAGTTCAGCCATTGGTTCATGGGCGCGCTCTTTGTCGGGTGGTCGGCCTTTTTTATCTATGTCCTCTGGCGGTTCCGCAAAGGCCGCAACCCGGTGGCGAGCCACGAGGGAGTGACCAGCGGCATCTCCACCCACTTGGAATTCGCCGTCGTCCTGATCGAGGGCGTGCTCTTGATTGGCTTTGCCGTGCCGCTCTGGGCGAAGCGGGTGAATGCTTTTCCGCCGGAGAAGGATGCGATCGTGGTGAGTGCGGTTGGGCAGCAGTTTAACTGGAATTTCCACCTCCCGGGAACCGATGGGAAGTTCGGCCGGCGCGATCTCTATCTGGTCACCAACTCCAATCCGCTCGGGCTCGATCCTGCCGATCCCGCGAGCAAAGACGATCTCACCGCGCTCGGGGAGTTGCATGTGCCAATCAATCGCAACGTCATCGTCGAAATCACTTCGAAGGATGTGATCCACAATTTCGATATTCCCGGCATGCGGATCGCGCAGGACGCGATCCCGGGGCAGATGATACCGATGTGGTTTAAGCCGATCAAAACGGGCAACTACGAGATCGTTTGCGGGCAGCTTTGCGGGCTCGGGCACTACGGGATGAAGGGCATGCTCGTGGTCGACACGCCGGAAGATTATCAGGCCTGGCTGAAGGAACGCCGGGAACTCTCCGGCACCCAGAGCGCGCCCCCGCCGCTCCAGCGTCCGCCGGGTGAACCGCCCGTCGGCCCGACACCCGGCACGGTGGCGCCGCCCGGCGCTCCCAAAACAGGCAACCCAGGCGGCGGATAATTGGTGGCCGGCGCCCCGCCGGAGCACACCGCGATGAATTGATGCGCACGCCCGTTGCCGATCCGAATCCCGCCTTGCGCCGCTTCGCTTGGTTCACGGCGGGCGCGACGCTGCTGCTGATCTGTAGCGGCGGGATGGTCACGAGCAAAGGCGCTGGCCTGGCGGTGCCGGATTGGCCCACGACCTTTGGCTACAACATGTTTTATTTTCCGGTCTCGCAATGGGTCGGAGGCATTTTCTTCGAGCACACTCATCGACTGATTGCCTCGGTCGTGGGGTTTCTCACCATCATCCTGGCGATCTGGCTGGCTTTTTCGAAAGTGGAAACCTGGCTGAAAAAGCTTGGCTGGGTTTCGCTAGGCTTGGTCGTGCTGCAAGGCGTCCTCGGAGGGCTCCGCGTCACCCTCATGAAAGATCAGATCGGGATTTTTCATGCCTGCGTGGCGCAAGCTTTCTTCGCCCTACTCGTGCTCATCGCGCTCGCCCTTTCGCCGGTCTGGCGGCGTCTCTCCCCTGAGGTCGGGAGGCGCGGTCTGGGCGCGTGGGGGCGCGGCGCGATCGTCATCGCGCTCCTCATCTATGGCCAGCTCGCGCTCGGCGCGACCATGCGGCACCAGCATCGCGATCTCGCCATTCCGGATTTTCCGCTCGCTTATGGCCAGCTCCTACCCCGGACCAATCCCGCCGCGATCGCCCGAATCAACGTCGCGCGCGACCGGGAAGCGCTCTCGGAGGTCACAGCCGGCCAGATTTGGTTGCAAATGGTGCATCGCTTCGGCGCACTCCTTATCGGCCTTTCCATTCTGGGATTCTGGTTTGCGGTGAGGCGGAACGGCCGGCCGATCGCGCCGCTGGGTGGGCTTTCTTCTTTCTGGCTTTTCCTCGTCGTCCTGCAAATCGCCCTCGGCGCCTGGACGATTTGGAGCAACAAGGCCGCCGATATCGCGACCGCTCACGTGGCCGTAGGAGCGATCACTTTTGTCACCGCGGTGTCGATTGCCGCTCTCGCTTGGCGCCTGCAATTTCTGGTCTGTCCGGCGATTGGCGAAACGCGGGCGCAACATCTGGCCGAGGCAAGGAGCGCGTGAAGGCCGCTGTTATCGAACCGCCGGTCATTCCCCTCGAGCGCAATCTGACCATGGCGGATTTCGCCCAACTCGTGAAAGCGCGTCTTACCTTTCTCGTCCTCGTAACTACGGCGGTCGGCTTTTACCTTGGCTGGCAGGGGCCGATGGATTACCTCGCGCTCACTCATGCGGTCGTCGGAACAGCCTTCGCCGCGGCCGGCGCCGCGGCGCTCAATCAATGGTGGGAACATAAATTCGACGCCATCATGCATCGCACCCGCACCCGCCCCATTCCGGCCGGCCGGATGCGCCCGCGCGAAGGGTTGATCGCGGGCCTTCTTTTCGGCCTGGCCGGCGTGATTTATCTGGCCGCGGCGGTTAACTTCCTCAGCGCGGCTTTGGCCGCCGCCACCATCATTATTTATCTCCTGGCCTACACCCCGCTCAAGCGCATCAGTACCGCCAACACCCTGGTCGGTGCCATCCCCGGCGCGCTGCCTCCTCTCATCGGCTGGGCGGCGGCGCGCAACGATCTCGCCCTGCCCGCCTGGAGTTTGTTTGCGATTCTCTTTTTCTGGCAACTGCCGCACTTTTTCGCGATCGGCTGGATGTACCGCGAAGACTACGCCCGCGCGGGCTTCGTCATGCTCTCCGGGCGCGATCCGCAGGGCGCGCGGACTGGCCGAAGCAGTGTTTTCTTTACGATCCTCCTGCTCCTGGCGAGCGCGACCCCGGTCTGGTTGGGGCTGAGCCGCTTCGTCGACCTCCCGATTGCGCTCTCGTTAGGCGGAGTTTTTCTGGTCCTGGCAGTTCGCTTTTATCGGGAGCGCAGCCTTAACACCGCGCGCCAGTTATTTTTCGGGTCTATCATTTACCTTCCGCTTCTCCTCGGCGCTCTGGTCTTAACAAAACGATGAACTCCGCCACTACTCTCGCTCCCACCCGGGCCCCGCTCTCCCCGAGCGCGATCGCCTGGAAAGTGACGCTCATTTTAGTTCCGCTGCTGATCGCCGCCGGCCTTTTCTTCCTCCGGGAGGCGCAAGTCTCGCGGCTTGGACACCACGTGCTGCCGGAGCTGGGGGCAATCCCGCCCTTCACCTTGACCGATCAGAATGGGCGGCCCTTCGGCTCGGCGCAGCTTCGGGGCAAAATCTGGCTGGCCGATTTCATTTACACGACCTGCCCGGGACCGTGCCCGATGATTAGCAGCCGCATGAGCGAAACGCAAAAACCGCTGCGCGATACAGGAGTGAAACTGGTTTCTTTCAGCGTCGATCCGGCGCATGACACCCCTGCGGTCCTGCGGGGTTACGCGGAAAAGCTGTCAGCGCAGCCGGGGCGGTGGGAATTTCTGACCGGGGACAAAGGGGCGATTTACCGCCTCTCCCGGGACGGCTTCAAGCTCGCCGCCGCCTCGGGGAACACTGGCGAACCCATTCACAGCACGCGGATTATTCTGGTCGATCGCCAGGGAGTGATCCGCGGCTATTACGATGCGACGGAGGCCGACGCCGTCACCCGGTTACTGGCCGATACCCACCATCTTCTCGAGGAACAGCCCGCCCCGCCCGCCGGGAATAAAGGATGAGCTGGGCTTGCACCCTGTAGACGCTTCGCTCTGCGAAGCGCGGGGTAATCGTCGCAGCAACGCGAGCGCCCGAAAAATCTACGGCCCCGACGGTGCTTCGTAATCCCGATCCCGGGACCGCCTGAGAGGGATCTCGCGCCTGCCCTGATGGGTTCATTTTCTCTGACCACGACGCCGAGATCTTGCGCGAGATCCCTCGCCGTCTGCGCGGGCTCGGGAGGACAAAATGAAAGCGGACCGTGAAACGCAAGGAGCCAGCCCGATTAACGCTCAATCGACGTTTTCGCAGAGCGGAGCGTCTACAGGATTAGAAGAAGCTCTGCGGAACTTCGACGCGATCGCCCGGCTGTAGCTTGGGATCCAGACCCGGATCTTTCCGGAATTGGCGAACGTCGAAAATCTTCGCTTCGCTCCCGCGGAGAAGACGGACTCGCTTTTGATCGGCAAAGTCGTTGAAACCACCGGAGGCGTTGATCGCGGTCAGGAGCGTCATGTCTTCCGTATACGGGATCCGCGCTGGAGCACGCACGGCGCCGCCCACATTGACGAAGCGCGCCTGAGGCTGCATCACGATCGTGATCGTCGGATTTGTGTAAATGCCAGCGGAACGATAGCCGCCCTCGATCGCGCCAGCGAGCTGGCCCGGGGTGAGGCCGACGGCTCTCACTTTGTTGATGTAAGGCATGTTGACCATGCCGTTGGAGTCGACCGTGTAGAGATTGTTGACCTGCGTTTGTTCATCCGTCGGGACGCCGCTGATGCGCAGCTCGACGGGGTCGCCAATCCGGAGGACCGAATCGGCCAGGGCGGCAGGAACGAGAGCCAGAAGAAAGAGGAAAGTAAGGATACGCATTAGAATTCCTCCGGACTGGATGTGCCGTTGCCGGCGGGGGTGGGGACGCCCGGTCGGCGCCCGCCCTTCTTCGAGCCTTCGTCGCGCGGTTGATAGTAACCGTAGTAACTGGTGTAGTAGTAATAGTTCTGGTCGTGCTTGAGATCGACGTTGTTGAGGACGACGCCCAGAACGGTTCCACCGACTCCGATAATGGCCTGCTTGACCCGGGTGAGCATGGCGCGCGGGAAGCGGCGATGTTGCACGACGATGATCGTCTGATCGACCTCGCTGGCGAGGACGGAAGCGTCACTCACGCCGAGCATGGGCGGCGAGTCGAAAAAGATCATGTCGTAACGCGTCTTCAACTCCGCGATGAGATCCGACATGCGCTGGGAGTTGAGCACGCCGACCGCATCGGAAGGAAGAATGCCGCTGGGCAGGAGCGCGAGGTTTTCTACCGTGGTCGGAACGATGACGTCCTCGAGGAGGACCTCGGTGGTCAAGTAATTCGTTAGGCCAACTTTGTTGTCGAGATTGAAAAGGGCATGTTGGACCGGCCGGCGCAAATCGGCATCGACGATGAGGGTGGAGTAACCCCCTTGGGCGGAGATGAAGGCCAGGTTGGCCAAGGTGGTCGATTTGCCCTCGCCCGGGCCGCCGCTGACCAGGGAGATGGTGTTGGCATCGGGACTCTTGCGGTTGAACTCGATGTTGGTGCGGAGAATTCGGTAGGCTTCGGCATCGGGAATATCGCCCACCTCCTGATGGAGCAGCTTGATGTTTTTGGGAATAATCGCCAGCACCGGCACCCCGAGAAGCGTCTCGACGTCTTCCATGGTTTTGACGCTGGTATCGAGATACTCGATGAAAAAGGCGAGACCGACGCCCAAAATGAGGCCGACCAGTGCGCCCAACGCCAGGTTCAGCCCGACGCGGGGACGCGCCGGATAAGCCGACGGTTCCGCCACCTGCTTCACGCTCACGGCCTGACGCGGCATGGCCATTTCCATGGTCTGGGTTTGCGCGCGCAGACGGACGCCGTCACGCAAGAGTTTCTCCTTGATGTAGGCGTTCTTGGCCCGGGTGTAATTCGCGCTTAGATTTTTCGAAGTCACCTGGGCTTCGTTAATGTCGCCGAGACGCTTGGTCAGTTGGTCACGCGTCGACTTGGCGGAATTCAGATTGCGCTGGAGCGCCTCCCGCACGCTCGCAACTTGCTGCTCGAGCTGACGGATATAAACCGCCTTGGTCGCGCGCAGCGCTTTGACCTTGGGGTGATTCTCGCCCAACCCGGAATTCAAAAGGAGGGCCTCGGTGGCGACCGCTTCCTGATAGTTAGGCAAAATCTTTTGGATGGTCGGATCCTGGATGTTCAACGTCGGCATCATCCGCATGAGCTCCTCGCCCTTCAGATTCTCCGTTTGCTGCAACTTCGACTGGAGAACGGCCACGCCGGTTTCCGCGTCGTTCACTTCGCCCTCCTGTTTGACCACGTTGGAATTGGCCGCGGTGAGGGAATCCTCCATCCCCTCCGGATTCAAATCGACGATGTGCTCGGCGTCGCGAATGCGCGCCACTTCGGCCGCTGCGTCCTCCACCTTTTTATCTTCTTTGGCGACCTCTTCATTCATCGTCGCGACGGCGCGATTGAGGATTTCCCGCTCTTCCTGGACCCGTTTCTCCTGGTAAACGGCCACGATTTTATTCGCGATGTTGGCCGCTTCCTGCGGATCCCGATCGAAAACGCTGATCTGCAGAAGATCCGTGTTTCGCACCTCATCGAGGTCCAGTTTGTTGCGCAAAAGCTGGTAGGTCTGTTCGCGCGTGGGCCGATTGCCGTCTTTCGTCCATTTATCCTGCAGCTTCAGATCCTCGATCACCGGATACAGAATCCCGGTCCGCTGGATGACCTGATAAACTGTCGGGGCCAACTGCGGATCGTGATAGGGAATGTTCATGTCGCTGCCGAACATGCGGGGGTTTTCGGCGGTCGATTTGACCTCGATAAAAACCGACGAGGAATACTCCCGCGGTTGAAAAAACGTCACCACCGCGGTGGTGATGAGAACGAGCAAAAAGGCGAGAAGAATGAGCACCCGGCGCACGCGGATGACTCGCCAGTAGTCGAGAAAATGGAGTTTAACTTCTTCTGTTTGTGCCATGAATATCCCTTGTCGGAGATTGAGAATCTACTCAACGAACCCTAGAAGCGCAAAGCGTACCGCCGCGCTTCCAGAGCGACTAGAAAGTCGCGGTCAGACCGAGATAATACCGGTTCCGGGAATATTCGCGCAGGAAAATATCGGAGAAGACCTGCGTGTGCGTGTAGCCAGCGATCACGGAAAAAACCCGATTGATTTCGTAGCGAAGGCCGATCCCAATATCGATCGTATTCTCGTCAAACCCGTCCACGACGAAGGTCGGAGTGACGACGCCATCGTTGCTGTCGTGCTCGTAAAAAAATGAGCCGCTGGCGGTAATGCGAGGAGTGATCCCGTAACTCGCCACCAGGCCCGTGCGGAAAGTGTTGCGCGAGGGCGTTCCGGGGACGTCCGGTTCCTCCAGACCATAGCGATTGACCCAGCTCACACTCGTCCGTTTACCGACGGCGTAACGGAGGGTGGCCTCCGCGTAGGGGGAAGTGCGTTCGTTGAAATTGCTGTTATCGAATTCGCGAAATTCCACGCCGCCTCGGAGGGAGACGTTGAAGCGAGGATTGAACGTGTGATCGACCCCTCCCAGAACGAAGTGGGTGGTGGAATCGCGATTAGCATCCACGAAATCGACGATCTGGTAGCGATATTCGCCGACCAGAGTCGTTGTCGGCTGGACGAGGAAACGAAATTCGTTCCCGAACGTGTGCTCGAAGCGATCCTCAAACGAACCAATCGCGGAATCATCATAATTGATCACCCCGAGGGTGTAGCTGGTCACGGTGGAGAAGCGCGGCGCCCATTGGTAGGCGACGCCAAATTTGTCTGCGGTGTAGAAAAAGTTTCCGCTCCGCCGGTTGACGCCGAAACCGAACGTCCGGTTGAAATCCGGCTCGGTCTGGTAGGTCAGATAAGACGAAGCGGTCAGGGTGAGACGCGGCGTCGCATGATGCTCCAGGCCCAGCGTGAGCGAAGTATTGATGTCATACTGCTGACCGAAGGGCCGGTAATAATAATAGGTGGCCCCAGCGACCGCCTCGAGATCAAAACGCGTCCGCGGGCTTCCGAAATTATAGTCGAGCACGACCGAACCGTTGGTGAAGAAGGACCCAACCTTGTTCAGCTTCGTCGTATAAACGTTATCGTCATACCCCTCCCGGACGGAGACCGAGACGTGGAAAGGCGAGCGCGCAAAGTTGCCGGTGCCGCTGGCCGTTGCCCCCTCCCCCGAGTTTTCGACCCCCTGTTTACCAGAGTCGTCCATGACCTCCTTGCTGGAGTCGCGCATGACCTCCTTGCCCGAACTGGTGGTGGCGTGTTCCCCGGAATTATTGACCGCGCCGTTGTTAGCCTCCTCGTCCTGCGCGCGCAAGGCGGTCGGCGCGCACAGAGCCAGAGCCGCAAGGAAAGCGAGGCCGCCGGCAGAAAATTTTCTCGTTCTCATAAATTTGCCGGACAAGCCGGAATCATTAACCGGGTCTTTTCCCGTCGATAGCGTCGAAGAGTAGGTGTTTCGGAAAAAAGGATCAATCCTTTTCTTGAGACAATTGCGTGCCAGGCAATGAGCGAGCGCCTCAGGGCTTCTGCGGTGCGGGCGTCGCTTCCACCGGCGCATTTTTATCCGGCAATTCCTGCTTCGGCAGCGCGATCTCGCCGGGGTTGACTCCCTTCCAGAAAGCGAGATGAGCCGCGTAAGATTTTTGCACCGCCGTGGAGCGCGGATCCCAGGCCAGGGCCCGCCCAAACATCCATTCTCCCTCGGCGTAACGACCTAACGAGTCGTAGACCCGGCCGAGCGCGATGAGAAACGTCTCGTCGTTAGGGGCGAGCGCGAGCGCCTCCTGGAAGGGAGCGAGCGCCGCCTCCGCAAACGAAATCCGCGCCTCCGGCAGGATCGGACCTTCCGCCCTCCGCACCCGGCTTTCTCCAAGATAAAAATAAGTCTCAGGATTATTCCGATCCAACTTTAGAGACTTCTTCGCCCAGAGCGTGGCCGCGACATGGCGTTCATCGCGCAAGGCCATGCGAGCTCGCTCCGCGAAATATTCCGCCGGCCCATAAAAATAGCAGCCGGCGGCCAGAGCCAGTGCCAGCAAGGGCAAAGCGAGGCGACCGAAACCGAATCGCGACCAGGGGGCCGCGGGCTCGGCCGAGAGTTCGACGCCCGGATTCGCGAGCAGGCCGAAGACAAACGCCAGCAGGAGCACGTTGGCGGGGATATGCAGATTGAAGTCGAAAAAGGAATGGATGAGAAACGCTCCGAGCGCACTGAGAGCGCCGATATTGAGCGCCAGATGATTGCTTGGCAGCCGCAACGCGCGGGTCATCCGCCGCGGCCCGAGCAGTTGAAAAGATTGCCATCCGCGTTGCAAATGAGCGCCCAGGAAGCAGAGGAAAAACACCCCGCCGAGCGCGCCATACTCGCAGAGAAGATGCAGGTAATCGTTATGCACCTCGATCGGATCGAGCTGCACCCTTTCTGTCCGGAACCGTCGCCCGTAATAGAGATAGGTGCCGCTGCCCGTCCCGAGCAGCGGCCGCAATTTCCATTGCTCCGTCGCTGCCTGCCAGAGATCGAACCGCATATTTTCCGTGTCGAAGACGTTCTGGGCCCGCCCACTCAAATAGCGGCTATTCTTGAACCCGAAAAAAAGCGCTCCCGCGAGCACGATGGCGAAGACGCCGCCAAATAAAGCGGCCCGCCAAAACATGGTGCGACCAGCTTTTCGCAAAACGAGCAGGGTCAGCCCGGCGAAAACGACCAGACTGAAGGTCGCGCTCACGTAACCGCCGCGACTTCCGGTCAGCGCGAGCCCGACGTAGCAGAGGCCGCCTGCGTAACCGAGCAGCATTTTCCCCCAGATCGGCCAGCGGCTCCAACCGACGAAGCTGAAGCAAAAAATCCCGAGCACCTCGACCAGGCCGGCGAAGTGATTGGGGCAGACGTAAAAGCCGCTCGCGCGCCGGCCGTAATCGAAGCGCTGCAGAAACGGGATGAGCATGAAATTGTTGCCGTCGCGAAACTGAATCGCCCCGATCACCACCTGCACCAGCGCCACCAGGGCGAGGAAAACGAGCAACCCGATCCGACGTTTCGCCGAAGTAAAAACGCAGGCCGTGAAAAGATAAACGACCAGCCCGCCCAGGACGGAAAAGATATCCGTCCGCGCGATATACGGCACGGGCGAAAACCAGGCCCGGAGCAAGACGTAGCCAAAAAAAAGAGCCGCCGCGGCCAGGCAAATTCGGCTTGCGCGCGACCGCGACCGCGGAGCGAATAAGCCGAGCAACCCGACAAGAGCGAGCAGTCCATAAATGGGCAGGCTGAAAACCATCCGAGTTCCGCCGATGAGCACCTGCATCCCAGCGAGGGCAATCGCCAGAATGATCACGGCCAGCCATTCGGCCCCGCGGCTAACGAGTGAAGCTTCCTTTTGCACCGCGCAGCGAGCTTACAGCATGAGATGGAGCGGCCAACTCGCCTTGGGCAAAAGCAAAATGCCGTTGCAGTTTCGCTGCAACGGCATCTCGCGAAAAAATGAACGAATTATGGATTCGTCACCGGAGTCGGCTGGCAGGAGCCGACAAACGAACCCGGATGACCGCTCAGGAAAGAACCGAGCTGGCTTTCCCGCACCTTCCGCTGCGTTCCATTATCGCAGACGAGGATGAGATTATCCTGCGGATTAAAACCGCCCCCACCGCCGCCGATCGAGCCGGGCAGAGGGAGCTGATTAGTGGGCGCACCGCTGCTGAAATCAGCCGGACCCTCCGCCGGCGCCTCAAGCACTTCCTTGCCGTCATGTGGGATCGCCGCCTGGATCGCATCCGCGCAATCGGGAGCGATCGCGAGGGCGGCATCATCGATGGCTGACGCCTCACTGGGGGCCACGCGAATACCCGCTCCCACAATTGACCTAACAAAATCGCAATCGCCATTCGGGCCGCACCGCAGCACCGTCGCCACGATATCGCCCGCATAGGAGCGATGCGTCAACACCGCTACCCTGGTGATCGCCGGCGCCACGTCGCGATGCTTCTTGACCGCGGCGCAGACGGCGGAAAGAAACTCCGGCTTGGTCGCACTCTTCATCGTTTTGCCCGGCGGTAAATTCTCCTGGATCATCTCCGTCGGAGTCATTTCCCGAGCCTTCGCCGCGGGCGAGGTCGCGACCCAGAGGCCAGTCGCCAGCGCCGCCGTCAGGAGAAGGGATAAAGTCGTCCGGGCAGAAAGAAAAGAAAGCAGACCGCCTTTGGGAAAGGTGAGAAAATTTTTCATATGGATATAGGTAACCTCTCGCTTTTCTACAACGTTGGCGGGAGGAGGGTCAATACATTTATTTCCTCCCGCGGAGAAAGAAAGCGGGCAAAGGGAATCGAACCCTCATAGCCAGCTTGGAAGGCTGGAGCTTTACCATTAAGCTATGCCCGCGAGACCGCCCAAGGTGGCGCGCGCGAGAAAAATTGCCAAGTTTTTTTGCCGCCCGCAGTCCGCTGGCTTGCCAAGAACCGCCCGCCCGGTTACCAACAAGAATGCACCCACTGCGCCTGTTTCTTCTCGCTTCTCTCGCCGCGGCCGTCATCGCCCGCGCCGACCTCACGATTGTGCAGAAAATCGAGGGCCCCGAAGGCAATAATCAGGTCACGCTAAAAGTGAAAGGCGACAAGGCGCGCATCGAGATCAACCCGAAGATCACCACCATCATGGACGCGAAAACCGGCGACCTCACGACCCTGCTGAACGATCAGAAAAAAGTCATGCACATTTCCGGTGAGCGGGCCAAGGCGATGGCGGAAATGGCCAAGGCGATGATGAAGGAGAACACGCCTGAAAACGTTAAGCCCAAGGCGACCGGTAAAACGGAAAAAATCAACGGCTACGAGACCGAAGAATTCGTCAGCGAGACGCCGAAATATCAAACCAGTTATTGGGTGGCGAAGGATTACCCGAATTACCAGAGCATCCTGCAACAGATGAACGTCCTCCAGAGCGGGGCGTTCGCCGCCCTGCGCCAGGGCCTGCCCGATTATCACGATCTGCCCGGGCTGCCCCTGCGCACCGTGATCAAAGTGCCCGGCCAGAAAGAGGTGGTCAGCACTTTGGATTCGGTCAACACCGATCCAGTCCCCGACTCGGCCTTTGCCATCCCGTCGGATTATTCGGAGATGAAAATGCCCAGCTTTCTCGGGGGCAAACCGCCCGCGAGCGAACCCGATAAACCCACCCCGGAGTGAGCGCGGGCCGGCCCTGTTTGCTCCTGGCTTCCGCTTCGCCCCGGCGCCGGCGCCTGCTCGAAGAGGCCGGCTTTGTTTTCGAGATCGTCCCGCCCGAGATCGAGGAGATTTCCTCGGCGGAGCTGACCCTGCGCGAGACCACCCTCTGGAACGCGCTCCGCAAAGGGCTCGCCGTGGCCCGCGCCCATCCGCGCGCGGTGATCCTCGCCGCCGACACCCTGGTGGCTTTGGAGCGTGAAGTGATCGGAAAACCGGCGGACCTCGACGACGCGCGGCGCATTCTCACGCGGCTGAGTGGGCGTTCTCACACCGTCGCGACCGGCGTTTTCCTCGGGCATCTGGCGAGCGGACGCACGGAGACGTTTGCGGTCGCCAGCCGGGTGATTTTTCGGAAATGGAATCGCCGGCAGATCGAAAATTACCTGCATCAAATTAACCCGCTCGACAAAGCCGGCGCCTACGCTGCGCAAGGCCCCGGCGGCGCGATCGTCGCGCGCATCATCGGCTCGCGCAGCAACGTCATCGGCCTTCCCCTGGAAGAAACCGCCGCCGCCCTCGGCCGCTTCGGCCTCCGGCCCCGCGCCTAACGAACCGCGGCGATTTCCCGCTCCTCGACCACCCGTTCCTCGCGCTTTTCCCGTCGTAAGACTCGGTAAACAAACCAGACGATGAAGCAATTCGCCGCCAGGATGAGGACCGTAACCAAACTGGGCTGCCGCCAGAGATGCTGGATCTCGAACGGAATCAGCGCCGCCGTCGCGAAGACCATGAGGACTTCGGCCCAGCGTTTTTGCAGATAAACCCCGAACCCTTCGGTGAAAAGGAGCGCCGCATAAAAAAGCACGACCAACCCGGTCACCTGCAAGCGCCCGCCCGCCACCACATCCTGCAATCGAGTGAGCAAGTAAGTGGACGGCCGGCTGTGCACCAGCGCCAGCTCGTCGCCCGCCCAATCGCCGATTTGCTCAAGCCATCGGGTGCGGCTGTTCAGGAAGAGGAGGGAGACCCCGATACTGAGGAGAAGCAGGCTCTGCAGGATTTTGAAAATCGCGATGATCTTTAGATAACGAACTCGTCCCTGCGGCCGAAGCATTTTCTGCAGCGGGGCGGTTTGTTTGCTCACGGCCTCATGTGTCGCTGAAGGCAGCGCAACCTTCAAGCGGATCAACCAACGTGGGAGGGATTTGCCAGGCTTTAACTCAGTTTCGTCCGCCCGGAGAGCGCGCGGGAAAGAGTCAATTCATCGGCCGATTCCAGCCCGCCGCCGGCGGGCAGACCGTGCGCGATCCGCGTGAGGTTAACCGGATATTTTCGCAACAAATCGACCAGGTAATGCGTTGTCGCCTCCCCTTCGACATCGGCCGCCAGCGCAAAAATGATCTCGTTAGGCGCTTCTGCCTCCACCCGGGCGATCAGCTCGGCGATGCGCAAATCCTCCGGCGCCACCCGCTCGAGCGGCGAGATGCGTCCGCCTAACGAATGATAAAGCCCGCGAAACGCGCTCGTTTTTTCGAGCGGCAAAATATCGGTCGGCTGTTCGACCACACAGAGCAGCGCGGGCAGGCGCGATCCGTCGAGGCAGATCTCGCAGAGCTCCGCCGTGGCGAAAAATCCGCATTGCCGGCAGGGCCGGATGGCCACGCGCGTCTCCGTGATGGCGCGGGCAATCGCGGCCGGCTGCTCGGCGCGCGTCTGCACCAGCCAGAGCGCGATCCGCTCGGCCGACCGCGGACCGACTCCCGGCATCTGGCGCAATTGCGCGATCAGTTCCCGGATCGCGGCCGGATATTCGGTGCGCTTCACAGCGGTGAAAGCGGTTCCGTGACGGGCGTCGGCTCGGTCGCCATTTGCAGAATGAGCGGCTCGAGGCGGCGCAAGTACCACTGCAAAGGCTGGTCGTTCTCCGGGTTGGCCGGCCGGGCGCTGCTGAACTCGGCGAAGGATTCACTCCAGCGCCGTTCGCGGAAATAGACGAGTCCGTTCCAGAAGCGGTCCCGGCAGGCAATCTCCTCGGCACTGGCGTCGGCGGTGAGCGCGAGCAATTCGTAGACTTCCACCCGTTCATGGGCCTCGCTGCTCCGCAGAAAATCGATCGGCCGCGCCACGATGTGCGCGCCCGCCGAATTATAAGCGCGCGGACCGAGGAGAATTTTCGAGCCGTAAATTTGATTGGCGGCCGCGAGCCGCCGGGCCAACTCAACCGGTTCGCCACTGATCAGCACATCGCCCGGCGAGGCTCCTTCCGGCACGGTCGCCACGATCACGCCGGAGCTGATCCCGACCCGCAAAGCAATCTTGCCTAACGACTCCGGTTCCTTGAAAGCGGCCAGAGCGATGCGATCGCGAAATGCCAGCGCGGCTTGGGCGGCCGCGGCGGCGTGCGCCTCGAGCGCCTGGGGAAAGCCGAAAAGAATTCGCAGCCCCTCGCCATCGGCCGCGTGCAGGTAGCCGCCTTCCGCCAAAAAACAGGCGCTCGCCTCCTCCGCCAACCGGGCCATGACCCGCGCGTAATCGGCCGGCGCCAGCTCGTCGACGAGCTCGGCCAAATTGCCAATCTCGGCAAAGACCAGACTCACTTCGCAGTTCTGCGGCGCGGCTAAATCGCGGATCCGGCCGTCCGTTAGGCGATCGATTTCCCGAGGCGCCAGGCGCCCCGCGAACAAAGCGGCAGCAACGCGGCGCCGCCGGCCGGTTTGGGTCGAGCCGACGCCGATCGCGCCGGCCGCGGCGAGCAGCGAGACCAGAATCCCGGGCACCGGCTGGAAGGCTACACCGGCCCAATGGAGCACCCAAGCGGCCCCGACCAGCTCGGCCAGGAGAACGACGAGCAGAGCGCCCCGGCGCGGCCATTCCGTGACTTGCGCGAGCGTCCACGCGACCGCAAAACCGAGGCCGAAAACGAGTAACCAACCGCCGAGACCAATCCTTTCGTTAGGCAGCGGCACGCCCAAAAACACGCGGTCGAAAAGCGCCTCCGGCCGCAGGAGAAGCCCGCATTTTTGCAGGATGAGGACGAGCGCCCCCGCGAACGCGCCAACCCAAAAGGTGAGGCTGAGCGAACGCTTCATTCCGCCGGACGCTCGCCGGGACCGTACGAATGCAGCACCAAGTCGCTCAAGAATTTATCCGGCGCATTAACCGCCGCGGCGTCGAGAAGGAACCGATTTTTCCCGGTGTTTTGGCGGATCAAGCTGAGGCCGAATTGGAAGTCCTTGAAAAGATGCGCGCAAAGATCCTCCATCTTCATCCGTTCCGCTTCCGCGCGCTCGACCAGCCGGGCCAGGGCTGAATCGTCGAACTGCAATTCCACTCCGTGTTCCGCAGAGAAGCGCTCGGCGAAAAGCCGCGCCTCCTGGCGGAGAGCGGCTTTCTCCTGCTGGTGGCCCTCCGCGAGCAGCCGCTCGAGGACGCGCGCCGGTTCGCGGACCAATTCTTCGGTCACCCGCAACTGCGTCAGCCCGGAGCCGGCCAGATGATATTTGTAATCGCGGAAGAGCTTTTCCCAGACCGTGAGCAAACCGCGCGCGCCGGTCTTTTCATGGGATGCCGCGCCCGCCATCAGGAGCAGCGCTTCATCCTCGAAGCTGATCTCGATTCCGTAGGCGCGAAAAGCGCGCTCGTATTGGCGCAGGATGCTGCCCTCGGAAAATTTCATGATTTTGAAAAGATCGTCCGCGCTCAATTCCTCGCAGACCACCCGCACCGGCAGCCGCCCGATGAATTCCGGCTCGAAGCCGTACTCGACGAAATCCCCCGTCGTCACGTGTTTGAAAATATCGTTATCGAGCACCGTGAGCGGCTCGTTTTGAAAGCCGATTTGCCCTTGCGCGATCCGCCGCGAGATTTGGGTCTTGAGCCGTTCGAAGGCTCCGCTCACCACGAACAAAATGTGCCGGGTGCTGATCGTCTCCCGCTTCGTTTTCCCGCGCCGCTGGAATTCGAAAGCCGCTTGCAACTGTCCCTGCAGATCGTTCGCGCTGCGCAACGGCACTTCGGTTTCCTCCATCAACTTGAGCAGCGTCGTCTGCACGCCACGTCCGCTTACGTCGCGGCCGCCGGAGGTGTTGGCCGAGGCGATTTTATCGATCTCGTCGATGTAGATGATGCCGAACTGGGCGCGCGCAACGTCGCCATCGGCTTTCTGAACCAGCTCGCGCACCAGATCTTCGACGTCCCCGCCGACGTAACCGGTCTCGCTAAACTTGGTCGCGTCGGCCTTGACGAACGGCACTTTGATCAGCTCCGCGATGTGCTTGATCAGGTAGGTTTTTCCCACCCCGGTCGGGCCGACGAGGATGACGTTTTGCTTGGCGTATTCCGTCTCCTCGGCGCGGACGGCGTCTTCCGTCGCGAGGGTGCGGATGTAGTTGACGTGATTGTAGTGATCGCAGACCGCGATGGAGAGGACCTTTTTGGCTTCGTCCTGTTGGATGACGAAGCGGTCGAGGTGCGCCTTGATATCGCGCGGTAGAAAGTCGAAGGCGAAATCCTCACCCTCGGGCGGCGATGGCTTCTCGTCGTCCCCGGCTTCGGCCGGTTCGGGCTGGGCGAAACTGGCGAAGGAAACCTTGTCGCCAAAGTTCGATTTCATGAACTCGGAGAGCTTCGACTGCAATTCGTCGGGAGAAGGAAAGGGCGGGTTTTGATTCATCTTGGCTGGCGTCCGCGCGAGCGGCGCGGATCGCGCCAGAAAAGTAACATCCTCGCTCCGCATGTAAAATTCGCGCGGTGAGGCTGCCGCTTGATTCGCTTGTCTCAAATTCACTCTCAGTTTTGTCATCCCGAGCAGAGCGAGGGATCTCACGGGTTGCGCCGACGCGCTCTTTTTCATTTCCGCCATCGCTAAACCGCGAGATCCCTCGCTTCGCTCGGGATGACAACGTCCATACGCGAGCCCGTCGCCGCGACCGGGAAGAACACGCTCCGCCTTGCATTCTGGCGAGAGCCGTGCTCAGTGAAATCCCGCTTTCGGCATGCCTGCCACGGCGGGCACCGCCTATTCTCATGCTCCTCAATTTTCTCGCACAAGCCGCTCCGGCCGCCCCCGCGTCCACCGGATCCGGTCTGATCGGGCTGCTCCCGATCGTTTTCATTTTCATCATCGGCTATTACGTCATGATCCGTCCCCAGATGCGGCGGCAGAAAGAACAGACTCGCCTCGTTTCCGCGCTCAAGACGGGCGACGACGTCATCACGGCCGCGGGGATTCACGGCCGCATCACCAACGTGAAAGAAACCACCGTGATCGTGAAAGTGGCCGATAACGTGAAGATCGAAATGGAAAAATCCGCGATCTCCAGCGTGGTCAAGACGATCGAAAGCTGAGCGATGAGCATGGAGAGAAATTCAACCAGCTTCCGGCCATGACTCCCGCACTCACCTTCTTTATCGGTCTCGTTCTGCTCGTCCTTTTCGGCTGGTATTTCGCGACCGATTTCGGGCCGCGCAAGCGCCTCCTGGCCACCCTGCTCATGGCGCTCCTGGTCGCTTTCAGCATCTTCACCATCTGGCCGCCGAAGAAGAAAATTCAGCTCGGCCTCGACATCCAGGGCGGCACTTCTTTCCTCATCCGCCTCATCCCGGGCGAGCGTGGCATCACCAAAAATAACCTCGACCAGGCGGTCGATGTCATCCGCAAACGCGTCGATTATTTCGGCGGCGGCGAACCGCTCATCAGCCCAGTCGGGAGCGATCGCATCCTGGTGCAAATTCCGGGGCTCGACCCGGCTAAAATCATCGAGGCCCGGCAGCAACTTTCCCGCGTGGCCAAACTCGAGTTCCGGCTCGTTTATCCGGATAACGGCGAGCGGCTCCGCGCCATCGACGGCGGCACGGAAGTGATCCCGCCAGAGTATCGGATCGAGAAATACAAGATCGAGCAAGGCGAAGGCAAAAAGCCGATCGAAGAGCGCCTCCTGGTGAAGAAGAAAGCCGATCTCGGCGGCGATCGGGTGGTGGAATCGAACGCTTACTACGGGAACGACGGCTGGACCGTACAGATGAAGTTCGACAATGAAGGGGCGAAGAAATTCGGCCAGATCACCGAAGCCAACGTGGGCCATCGTTTCGCCATCGTGCTTGACGGCGCGATCCAATCGGCGCCCAGCATTCGCACCGCCATTTATGGGGGCGACGCCATTATTACCGGCCATTTCGGCGAGCAGGAAGCGCGCGGCCTGGCCAGCGTGCTGGAGAATCCGCTGCAAACGCCGGTGAGCGTGGAAGAAGAGCGCAGCGTCTCCCCGACTCTCGGGCAGGACTCGATTCGCGCGAGCATCTTCGCTGGTCTCCTCGGCCTCGGCATCACCCTGGTGCTCGTGCTCGTTTACTACAAATTTGCCGGGCTCATTGCCAACCTCGCGCTCATCGTCAACATCATCCTCCTGATGGGCGCGCTGACCATGTTCAACTTCGTGCTCACCCTCCCGGGCATCGCGGGCATCATCCTCACCATCGGTCTGGCGGTTGACGCCAGCGTGCTTATTTACGAGCGCTTACGAGAGGAACTGGCCCTCGGCAAATCGCTCAAAGTGGCCGTGCAAACGGCTTACGAAAAGGCGTTCTCCTCCATTCTCGACGCCAACGTCACCACACTCATCACCGCCGCGATTCTCTTTTGGAAAGCGAGTGGGCCGGTCAAAGGTTTCGCCATTTCGCTCACTCTGGGCATTCTCGCTTCTCTCTTCACCGCCCTGATCGTGGGCCGGAATCTCTTCAGTTGGTTCGTCGACACGGGCCGGGTGAAAAAGGTCTCGATGCTCCACCTCATTTCCTCGAAGAACATTAACTTCCTCGGGAAAGGTTTCATCGCCGTGATCTGCTCGATCGCGCTCCTGATCGCGGGCGCGACCGCTTTCGTGGTGCGGGGCGATCGGAATTTCGGGGTCGATTTCAAGGGCGGCGATTTGCTCTCACTCAGCGCGGCCCCATCCGTCCAGGTCGGGCAGGTGCGCCAGGCGCTGCGGGATGTGCAGATGCCTGACGGAAAAGTCCTCCATCTCGATAACGAACCGATCCAGCAATCCGTTCAGGGCGCCCGCAACTTCATCACCATCCGCAGCCCGATCAACACCAGCGACCAGATTCAGAAGGAGATCAAAGCGAAGATCCCGAATGGCCAGTTCAAGGTGGAGCGCGAAGAGCGCGTCGGCTCGCTCGTCGGCGGTGAGCTCGCCCGCAACTCCATCTGGGCGCTCGGCATTGGTATTTTGGGGATTCTCATTTACGTCACGCTCCGGTTTGAGCTTTCCTTCGCCATCGGCGCGATCGTCGCTCTGCTCCACGACGTCCTCATCACGGTTGGCGTCTTCTCGCTTCTCGGGCGCGAGCTGACCTTGCCCTTGGTCGGCGCCATTCTCACGATTGCCGGTTATTCCATTAACGACACCATCGTCGTCTACGATCGAATCCGCGAAGGTCTGGCCAGCGGACGGCGCGGGACGATCGAGCAGATCATGAACGAGAGCATCAATCAGACGCTCAGCCGCACCATCCTCACCAGCAGCGTGACTTTAATTCCGATTCTCTGTTTGTTTTTCCTCGGCGGCGCGGTCCTGCGCGACTTCTCGCTCGCCATCATCATCGGCGTGGCGGTCGGCACCTATTCGTCGATCTTTATCGCTTCACCGATCGTCCTCTGGTGGACCCGCGCCCGCGGCGGTAGCGCGAGCAGCCTACGCCGCGAAGTCAGGCAAAAAACGGCGGTGACCACGCCAAGCTCGGCGGCTTAGCGGGCCGTCTTCGTCCACCGGGGCCCGCGATTTTGCCGCGAAAAACCCGAAGTTGACGCTTCCCGGGCGGAGCCGTAGGATCGCACCCCAGACGTTTCGGGTTTCACAAAAATTTTAACAGGATCGAGGAGAATAATAATTACCATGCCAGAAGTGATCGTTCGTAAAGGAGAGCCCGTGGATCGCGCGTTGAAGCGGCTCAAGAACAAGCTGGACGCGGAAGGAATTTTGGAAGAAGTCCGGCGCCTGCGCGCCTTTGAAACGCCCACGCAAAAGACCCGGCGCAAGGCCAAGGCCAACGCCAAACGCGGTCGCGCCAAGTTCCGTTTCAATCCCTCCTAAACCCCGCGGCGAGCCGCCGCTTTTTCCCGCCTCCCAGATACACCGGTCTCGTCCCGGCGCGCGTGCTACTCGCACTCGCAGACGACGCGGAAGCCCAGATCGTTGCAGGAGTAATTCGGCACGTTCGATCCGCGGGTCGTCGCGCGCAGACTGTTAAAGCGCGATTTCCAGCTCCCGCCGCGATAGACTCGCTTCGCTCCACTGGCCGGTCCGTGCGGATCGGTCTTCGCTTTGCCCCGATACGGCTCGAGGAAATCGCTGCACCATTCCCAGACGTTGCCGGCCATGTCTTCGATGCCGAAGGGGCTGGCGCCGACCGGAAAGGCGCCGACCGGTGAGCTCTCCGCGAAGCCGTCGTCGATTTCGCGATCGCTCCAGGCAAAAACCGTGTTGCGATCGGCAAAATTTCCCAGGTCGCCCCGCCCTTCCTGGTTGCCCCAGGGATATTTGCGGCCGTCTTTGCCGCGCGCCGCGTACTCCCATTCCGCTTCCGTCGGCAGGCGGTATTTGCGGCGCTCGTGCGAGCTGAGCCATTGGCAGAATTTGTTCGCTTCCGCGCTGCTCACATAGACCACCGGGTGCCGGTCCCCCGCGCCCGGGGCGCGTTTGCGGAGGTGGCTTTTATCGAAAAGCTCGTACTGCGCGTTGGTCACGAGATGCCGCGAAAGATAAAAACGCGAGACCGTCACGGGAGTGATCGGGCGCTCGTTAGGCGCGGCCTCGGGATCGTCGCTGCCCATTTTAAAAGTCCCGGAAGGGACGAGCAACATCTCGCTGCCGATGGTGCTGTTAAACCTCGGAAAGCGCTGCCGCTCAGCTTGCACGTCGATGGCGGGCGCCGCTTTTTTCACCGCCTTCGGCGCAATTTTCACGGCGGGGCTGGCCGACGCGGCCGGGGCCGCTTTTTCCTCGATGCCTTCCAGGTACAGGTCGACCAAATCCTCCGCGTCGCCCGGATCGAGCCCCAGGTTTTCCGCGACGTTGATGAAGGCGTCGCGCTGGTCGTCGGTCATGTCGTCCTCGTCGAGTCCGCTGAGTTGGAGCACGCGCTGAAACTCTTCTTTCGGAGCGAGCGACCGCTCGTTTTCGTGGGCGGCGGCGGCCAGTTCCTCCGCGGTCGGCGGCACTACGCGCTCGGCGCCCTCTTCGGCCAGCCGCACCTCGATTAACTCCTGCATCCGCTCTTCCGGCAGGCCGTTGTCCCGGCCGAGCTGGAGCAACGCTTCTTCCTCGTGCGGGAGGAGGGTTTTATTGGCCAGAGCGAAAGCGAGATACTTCTCAAACTCGGCGCTGGCGTGCTCCTCGGCTTGCGCCGCAAGCTGGTCGTCCAGTTCCTGGCGTCGCTCCGGATCGAGCAATTCCAGGCGCGCTTCGGTCAAAAAACGCGACGACTCGTCCAGGCCGGCCCGGAGCAATTGGGCGAGCGGATTGCTCGGCTGATTCTTCAACGGCAGCTTCTTCTGCCACCAGAGAAGCAGCTCGCGGAAGCGCTCCTCGATCAGCTCGTTGCTCGGATGCGTCCGCGAATCGAGACAGAGCCGCTCGTAGAGATCGTCCGAATTATAGCGGTTCCAGCCGTCCCACTTGCGCGGGTCGTCCGGCAACGGAATCGGGAAACTCAGCTCTTGCCGGACCATTTACGCGATCGTGAGGCCTTCGAGTGCCTGGGCCGCGCGGTCGAGGTCGGCGTCGTTCAGCCCAGTCTTGCGTTCGATCGAGACGCTCGCGCAGTTACCGCAAGCCTGGACCGCGACTTCGAGGACCTGGTTGGCGTTGTACTCATAAGTCAGCTCGACGGGCGAGCCTTTCGGCAGAAAAGGCGGCAGCTCGACGTCGCAGATGCCGAGCGGCGTGCATTCCCCCGGCAGGCTGCTTTCCCCTTCGACGATGCGCACGATGGCGCGCTGCATATTCGCCGTCGCGGTGCCGAAGGAGTTCTTCGCCGTCGCCGGCATTGCCGTCATCTTCCGGATCATCGGGAAAACGTATTCCTCCAACTGCGTCTCATCCCAAAGGACCACGCCGAGAGTGTGCGAGGTGATGTTGCGCACCTGGATGAGGCCGCCCTCGCGAGTTGAGAATTGCTCGCGCGTTTCGTCGGGAAGCGATTTTTCGCCGGAAACTTCTTCCTCATGCAGAAGCGAGAGGACCGCCTGGATGGCCGCGCCGACCGCGACCGCTTCGTCGGGATTGACATCTTCCGCCAGCGGGACCGAGGAGAGTTGGCTGATCATCTCTCGGACCATCGGCATCCGGGTCATCCCGCCGACGAGGAGGATTTTGTCGACAGCGTCCCACTCCATCTTGGCTTCGCGCATGACGATTTCGCAGATCGCTTTGCACTTCTCGATGAGATGGCGGGTCATCTTCTCGAAAGCCTCGCGGGTCAGCTCGAGCTTGATGCTCTTGCCATTGTGATTGTGCACCAAGGTGGTGCGCGGCCGGCTGGAGAGCTGGATTTTCGCGGAAAGCGCGCGGCTCTGCAGGTCCTGGTAGCTTTGCAGGTCGAGCAAAGGATTTTCCCCGTGCTGCCGATCGAATTCTTCCGCCACCCAGTTGACGATGACGTCGTCCCAATCCTTGCCCCCGAGGCGGTGATCGCCGTTGGTCGCGACCATCTCGAGGCGATGCGACTCGATCCGCATGAGCGTGACGTCGAAAGTGCCGCCGCCTAAATCGAAGACGAAAACGGTTTGGTCTTCATCGAGCTTGTCGAGCCCGTAAGCGAGCGCCGCCGCGGTCGGTTCGTTGATAATCTGGAGGACGTTCAAGCCCGCCAGCCGCCCGGCCGTGATCGTCGCCGTCCGCTCCGAGTCGTTGAAATAAGCCGGCACGGTGATGACCGCGTCGGTCACCGGGACTTTGAGATAACGTTCCGCGTCGGCCTTGAGCTTCTTCAGGATGAGGGCGGAAAGTTCCTCGGCCGAATAATTCTTGCCGTCGAAATTGCGGTGGAACTGCTCCTTCCCCTTGCCCATTTCCCGCTTCACGAAATCGACCACCTTTTCCGGTTCGGAGACGGTGTTGTTCGAGGCGACGGTGCCGACGATCGCATTGGTGCCGTCAAAGAGCAGCACCGAGGGAGTGATCCGTTCGGTTTCGGCGTTGGGAATGATTTGTGGTTTTCCGTAGGCGTCGATGTGGGCCATGGCCGAAAAAGTCGTGCCCAAATCGATTCCGACTGCTTTGCGATTGCTCATGTTTTTTTTAACGGGTGTGAGGATGAAGCCAGAGTGGCTCCTTCCCTGAATGCAGCTTTCGTGCCCGCCGACCGTGCAATCGCGCGAGCGCTTGGCTCCCGCTTAGGCGAGGCGTTTGATCACGACCTCTTCCGGCCGCAGCACCTTGTCGTGCCAGGTGAATCCGCGCTTCAATCGCCTAACGATCTGCCCATCCTCGTCCGCGGATTCCGTCCGCTCCACGCTGATCACGCGATGCCGTTGCCGATCCACCGTGGCCGAAGTCTCGATCTCCGTGACTTCGAGTCGATGCAGAATTTCCAGGAGAAAATGGAGTGTGTTTCCAATGTTCTCGCGCAAGCGGGACGGCTCGTCCTCTTCCTCCGGCGCCGGCGTTTCGAGGCGCGCGACGATCCCGCTGAGATCGTCGAACAAGGTGATGAGATCGCGCACGATCGGCTTCTGGAGCGCGTCGCGCACGAAATTATCCCGGTAACTGATCAACTCCTGGTGGAGCGAATCGAAGAGCTTCTGATTGACCGTCTCGCTTTTGCGGATGGCCTCGATCTGCCCTTCGAGTTTCTCGAAATGAATCGTCTCAAATTTCCGCAGGACCGATTCCTCGAGCGACTCGACCCGTTGGCCTAACGAATGGATGGCGCTGACCAGGGTCGACATGCCGGCGGCGAATTGCGCTTCGCGGCGCGTCTCTTCCTTCCCGTTGGCGGCCCGCGCGCTTAACTCCTGCATCACGGAGGAGAAGTCTGTTTCGATCTCCGTCGACTCGTTCATGCCTCAGGCGGAGCTGCCGAAAAACCGCCGGATCGCCTCGACCAACCCGGGCACGTCGTGCTGCCGCGCTTCCACCGCGACCTCGAGGCCGCGATCACGCGCCGTCTGCGAGGTGATCGGCCCGATGCTCGCGACCTGCATCCCGGCCGGCCAGGGCAGGGCGAGAGCGAGGAAATTTTCCACTGTGGAAGAGCTCGTGAAAGTAATCATATCCGCGCCCTGCTCGACCAACCGCGCCCGCGCTTCCGTCCGATCGTCCGTCTCGGCGACGGTTCGGTAGGCGGCAGCAACGTCCACAATGGCCCCCAGGGCTCCCAGCTCTCGTGGTAGCAGGTCCCGCGCCTCCTCGGCTCGCGCGATCAGGATGCGCAGATTTTCGACGTCGCCTTCCTGCTTGAAAGCGCGTAGCACCGCCTCGGCCACGGCCTCCTCGGGCATTAGATCCACCTTGAGATGAAAATCGCGCACCCGCTGCGCCGTCGCCGGCCCGATCGCCGCGATGCGGGCGCCGCCGAGATCGCGCGCGTCGTCGTAGAGTTTATAGAACATCTCGAAAAACGCCGTGACCCCGTTCGGGCTCGTGAAAACAATCCAATTGTAACCGTGCGCATCCTGCACCAGCTCGGCAAAAGCGCGCAGATCGCTCGGCGGCTCGATCCGAATGGTCGGCAGCTCGATCACCTCCGCGCCCAGATCGCGCAGCCGCTGGCTCAAGGCGCCGGCCTGTTTGCGGGTACGGGTGACGACGATGCGCCGGCCGGCCAAAGGAAGGCCCGCGCGCCAGGCGAGGTCTTTGCCTAACGAAACCACCTGGCCGAAGATCGCGACCGCCGGCGGCTCGAAGTTTTCTGCTTGGGCGCGCTCGGCGATATCTTGCAAGGTGCCACGGAGGACTTGCTGGCGGCCCGTCGTGCCCCAGCGCACCAGCGCCACCGGCAAATCTTCAGGCATCCCGTGACTCCGCATTTCTGTCGCGACCGCCTCGAGCCGCTCGACCCCCATGAGCATCACCTGCGTCCCGCCGAGCTTGGCCAAGGCGGCAAAATCAATCGCGCTTTCCCCTTTCTCCGGATCTTCGTGGCCGGTAAAAAAAGTGACGTGCGATGTGATCCCGCGATGCGTCACCGGGATGCCCGCATAAGCCGGCACCGCGATCGCCGAGGTGACTCCGGGGACGATTTCGTAGGCCAGCTTGGCTTGCGCGAGGGCGAGCGCTTCCTCGCCGCCGCGCCCGAACAAAAACGGATCGCCCCCTTTCAGCCTAACGACTTCGAGTCCTTCCCCGGTCTTGGCCACGAGGAGGGCGTTGATCTCCTCCTGTTTGAGGGTATGCGCGCCGGCCTTTTTCCCGGCGTAAATGATTTCCGCGGCCGGCGGCGCCCAAGCCAGCATCTCGGGGTTGCAGAGATAATCGTAAACGAGCACCTCGGCCCGCTCGAGCAATTCCCGCGCGCGCAAGGTGACGAGCCCAAGATCGCCCGGCCCGGCGCCGACCAAATAACATCTTCCCCGCTTTTTTTTATCCGCCATAAATTAACTGCCACAAAGTTCGCGCGACCGCTTCCGGATCGTCGCCCGCACCGGTTGTCGTCCCCACTTTCGGCGCAGTCCTCTCCGATTCAAAAACCTGCGCGCGCAAGCTCAGCCGGCCGCCTTCCGATTTGGCCTGCACGCCCACCGGCGAATCGCAGTCGCCCTCCAGCAGCCGCAAGAATTCCCGCTCCGCGCGCAACGCCTGGAGCGTGGGCGAATCATTCACCGCATCGAGCAGACGCTGCGCCTTCGCGTCGTCCCGGCGGATTTGCAGCGCGATGACCCCCTGCCCGCCCGCCGGGATAAAATCTTCCGGCGAAAGAATTTCTCCCTTCACCTCCAGCCCGAGCCGCTCCAAGCCGGCGCGCGCCAGAATGATTCCGCTCCAGGCGTCGTTTTCCTGCAACTTGCGCAGCCGCGTGGGCACGTTCCCGCGCAGATCGACCACCGCCAGATCGGGCCGCCGCCAACGCAGTTGGTGCTGCCGCCGCACGCTCCCGGTCGCGACCGTCGCGCCAGCGGGGAGCGCCGCGAGGCCGGCGCCGGATTTCGTGATGAGCACATCCTCGGTCCGGGCTCGGGGGAGCGCGGCCCGCAATTCCAGCTCTTCCATTCGCTCGCTCGGCAGATCCTTCGCGCTATGCACCGCCACGTCGATTTGCCTAACGAGAAGCTGTTTCTCGATCTCGCGGGTGAACATTCCCTTGCGGCCCGCCACGCGATCGAGCACCGGAGCGGAGCCTTCGTCGCCGCTGGTGCGAATGATCTCCAGCCCGATGGCCAGCTCCGGCCAGGCGCGGCGCAGAGCCGCTTCGACCAGTCGCACCTGGGCCAGCGCCAGCTCACTCCCGCGCGAGCCCAGCACGATCCGATCCGTCACGATTCCGAAGGTCGCAACTCCAGCGCCCCTTCCGCCCGCCGCTCTCGCGCCGCGGTGAACCAGCCGCTGAATTCGTCGACGTGCCCGGCGATAATTTCCTCGCCCGCGGCGATCTGCTGGCGGCGTTGCGCGAGGGACTTTTGCGCGATCGATTGCAGCGAATCGATGTCGTAAAGGAAGACGCCTTCCATCTCGTTGACCTCCGGCGCGACGTCGCGCGGCACCGCGATGTCGACGATGAAGAGCGGCCGATCGAGCCGGTCGCGCAGGAGCGGCGCGAGATTTTCCCGGGTCACCAGCGGCGTCGGGGAGGCGGTCGAGGAAATCAAAATATCGACTTCGTGGCAGTGCGAAGGCCAGCTCTCGAACGCCACCGGCCGGCCGCCGACGAGCGCGGCCAGGGCTTCCGCCCGCGCGATCGAGCGATTGCTCACCCGCAGATCGCGCACCCCGCGTTTGACCAAGGCTCGCGCCGTCCGCTCGCTCGCTTCACCCGCGCCTAACAACAGCACTTTGCGGGTGGCGAAATCCCCGAAAATCTGTTCCGCCAGGTCGACCGCGATCGAGCCGACGGAGACGGCCCCGCGCGTGATCTCGGTCCGCGTGCGGACTTGTTTAGCGACGCGGAAAGCGCGCTGAAAGAGGCGATGGAGGAACGGCCCGGCCGCGCCCGATTCGCGGGCCGCGGCGTAGGCTTTTTTGGCCTGACCGAGGATTTCAGTTTCGCCGATGACCATGGAATCGAGTCCTGAGGCGACCCGGAAAAGATGCTGCACGCACTGGCGCGCTTCGTGGCGATAAAAGGCGGAGCGTTCCTCGCCTAACGACGTCCCGGCGCCGAGCAAGCAATGCGCGATGCGCTCGGTCGGAATCGTCGCGGGAGCGGCGGCATAGACTTCCACCCGATTGCAGGTGGTGAGGAGAAGCGCTTCCGTGCAACCAATCTCGTCCCGCAAGGTGCGATCGATTTCCGCCCGGCCCAGAAAACGTTCCCGTGTCTCGACGTTGGCGGTGTGATGGCTCAGGCCCACGCAAAATAAGTGCATCAGAGCGAGTGGGTCTGGGAAAGAAAGGTGATGCCCCAAAGGAGCGTGAGCGCGGCGCTAAAGGCAACGACGCAGAGCGCGGCGATGCGGCGCGGCGCGGTCGTCCCGAGATGGCGGGCGAGGAGAATGGCGCCGTAAAAGGCCCAGACGCCAAAGGACCACGCGACCTTGCCGTAGGGGAGCGGTTGCCCGGTGAAGAAGCCGGTCGCAATACCCAGGGTGAGGAGGAAAAAACCCAGCCAGAGGAGCCGGGTGATGGCCGCGAAAAGATCGGTCAGCGGCGGGAAATGATAGAACATCGAGTTGAGCTCGCGCTGCTTGAGCTGGCGCTCCTGCACGAGATACATCAAGCCGGCGACGCAAGCGAGGGCGAAGGCGCCGTAGGCGATGAGGGAAATGGAGGCGTGGAATTCCAGCCAGGGACTCGGGGAGCGCCGCAAGGAATGGCGGAGATCGATCGGAGCGAGGAGGGCGAAGGTTTGTAACCCAAAAACGAGCGGGGCCGTGAACGCGCCCATGAGCGAGAGCCGGTAGGTGGGCCCGATGAGCAGATAAATCAGGGTGACCGACCAGGCGAGGAAGATGAAGACTTCGAAAAGATTGGTGATCGGGCAGCGCCCGAGGGCGTGGCCGCGCACGGAAAGGAAGAGCGTCTGGCAGACGAACCCGAGGGCGATGGCGCAGAAGTTAAAGCCGGCCGGGCGGTAATTGCCCGCGCGGATGGCAACCGCGGTCCGCGCCATGGCGAGGAAAAAACAGAGGGTGGAAACGATGAGCAGCTCGCGATCCATCGGGAGGGGAAGGTAAACGGCGGAGGGAGGGTTTGGCAACGCCGCTTCCGGCGTGAAACCTGCTTTTTACGAGGATCGAAATGAAACTCATGGCGCGAGCGAACCACAGGGCGGAACAAGGAGATCAGGAAAGCAACGGGCTGCGCCGAGCCCTCGACCGGAGCTACGACCGGCTGCGCCAACGCGCGCAGGCCGAGTGGGAGCGTTACTACGGCATGGGAGACCCGGCGGACGCCTGCGTGAGCGTGCGGGTGGAAAACGGCGAGCGCCCTCTCCTCGCTTAAGCCTGCGCGAGCTTGCGCGTTGCCTGTAGACGCTTCGCTCTGCGAAACGCGAGGGTTGCGTCCGTTTGACCCCGAAAAAATTGCGTTATCCTCTCGCATGAGCGTGCAAGTCTACGGCTGCAATCACCTCGCCATCGAAGTGGATAACATCAAGAAAGCGATCGCGTTTTATCGCGATGTCTTCGGGTTGGAAAAGTTGGAGAGCGGCGAAGGCGACGCCTTTTTCAAACTCGGGGCGCACCAGTTCCTCGCCATCTTCGAGGTGGAGAAATTGCAGCCCGATCGCACCCGCCACTTCGGCCTGATGGTGCGCGACGAAAAACAGCTCGCCGAAGTGCGCGAGAAGATCACGCAAAAATACCACCTGAAACTCGAGCCGCGGTTTCGTTGCGACTTCCGCGATCCGTGGGGGAATCGCATTCAGGTCGTCGATCTGCAGGACGAGTCGCTCGTCTGGCTGCTGCCGTATCAGGAAGTGCAGAAGACCGGTCTCCGCTTCGACGATGATTGATCGAGGGATGCGAGGACTGCTCGTCTTCGCCGCCGTTCTCGTGCTCGCGTCTGCCGCCTCGGCGGACGACACGAAATCCATCCTCCGGCTCTCCCACGCCCTCGCAACTCTCTCGCCTAACGTCGATCCCGCCGAGGCGGAAGCGGCCGCACGCACCGCGCACGGCAGCGCCCGGGAGCTGGCGCGCCAGTATCGGGTCGTCGGCCCGCCGCTCTTCCAAAATTTCCTCATCCATATCGGCGTCCGGCAACGCGGCTACTGTTTCCAGTGGGCGCACGATATCGGCGCGCGCTTGCGGAGACGTCGTCTCAAGACGCTCGAGCTGCACTGGGGCGCGGCCAATCCCGGCACCGTCAGGGAGCACAATTGCATCGTCGTGACCGCGCGCGGGCAGCCTTTCGAGAGCGGCTACATCATCGACGGCTGGCGTCACGCCGGCCGGTTATTCTGGTGGCGCGTGGCGCAGGACGACTACCGATGGAAAGAGGACCTGCCCGAGAGCGCGCGGCTACAGGCGCGTTGACGTTTTGGCTCGACCAGTTAGCCTGCCGCCCATGGGTGACAATTCCATCGAAAGCCTGCGCGCGGCCGTCCGCGACGTGCCGAATTTTCCCAAACACGGCGTCATTTTTAAAGACATCACGCCGATCCTGGTCGACGCGGTTTTATTTCGCGCCTCGATCGATTGTTTTCTCGAAAGATGCCGCGCCCTGCCGGTGGACAAAGTGGTCGGGATCGATGCGCGCGGTTTTCTTTTCGGAGCGGCCGTGGCTTATGCGCTGGAGGTCGGGTTCGTGCCCATCCGCAAGAAGGGCAAGCTGCCTTTCAAGACGGCGAGCGCGGCCTATTCGCTCGAATACGGCGACGCGGAAATGGAAATGCACATCGACAGCATCGAGCCCGGGGAGAAGATCGTGCTCATCGACGATTTGCTTGCGACCGGCGGGACGTCGGCGGCGGCGGCGGCGCTCATTCGCAAAGCGGGCGGGGAATTGCTCGAGGCGCAGTTCTTGATCGAACTCGAGTTCCTCGACGGCCGGCCCAGGCTGGAGCCGACGCCGGTCGTTTCATTCCTGAAATTTTAACCACGGATTTCACGGATGACACGGATCGGAAGAGGATCGAGTCCACGTTCCCTCCTTTTTCCGAATCCGCGTAATCCGTGCTTAAAAAATCCTTCGCCGCTACTTTCTAGCGACGCTTTGCGTTCTGAACCGACAGCTCCCAACGGTAGCCGTCGGGATCGTGCAACCAGATTCCCAGGTGCTTCGAGCCGGGCGCTTCCGGCCCGATCTCGTCGCCCGGGTCTTCCAGTTTCACCTTCTGCTTCTGGAGATGGGCGAGCGCTTTTTTGAGCGCCGTCATATTCGGCAGGTGAAAGGACATGTGGCCGAAAGTTTTCGGGCGCGGCTTCCCTTTGTGCAGCGCGATCGTGATGTTCTGATTGCCGATGGCGACGCCGCCCTCGAACTCGAACTGCTTCTTCAATCCGAGCGCGCGCTCAAACCATTTCGCGCTCTTCTTCGGGTGACTAACGGAAAGCCCGAAATGCCCAACCTGACCGATGGTGAATGGAACTTTCATGGCCGCACGATACCCATCGAAGCCGACTTCGGCCAGAGCCTCCGCTTCTCTTCCTCGTGCTCCTGCTCGTAATCATGCTCGTGCTCGATCCTAATGCGATTACGATCACGAGTAGGAGCACGAGCTTACTGGCAGGTGCAACCCGCCCCGCATCCGCCCTCGCCCCCGGCGATCACCTCCACCCGAATCTCCTGCAACGAGAGCTGATCGTGAATCGCCGTGAGCAGATCGAGCGCGCGCCCTTCCGGCAGCGTGGCGCAACGCAACTCGATCCGCGCCTTTTTCCCGGCCAACTCCGGGTGAGCATCGGCCAACTCGCCGTCGAGGAGAAAAGAAACGTAGGCGTTAAACTTTTCCTGAAGCTGAAACAGTTGCAGGTCGCTTTCGTCCCAGGGCCGCTCCTCGAACATCGCCAGGAGCAGCTCATCGCTCTTGGTCTCGTACGCGAAAAAATCGATTACGCCCGCGTGGGCCACGCCACTGGGCGCTGGTGTTTCGTTCGCCATCGTGGGGCAAGCTTCCAGCTTGCCCTCTCCCTCGCAAGCCGGAAGCTCGGCCCCGACCCTGCCCCATCCCGCCTAACGAAAAGCCGACGAGCGACCTCCGGGGAGGACGGGCTGGTAGCCCGTTGTTCGGCGGAGTCTCCGCCGAACCTACGCAGCGCGATGACCTACCATGTCGGGTTGTCAACCGGGTTGCGCCGCGCGCAAAAGGGCCTCGGGCGAGACTCGCCCAAGCGCGACGGGGTAACACCCCGTCCTCCCCGGAAAAAGAAGCCGCGCGCGAAAGCGATTGAATCTCGTCAGGCTCCTTCGTTAACTAACCTCATGGCGAAACGCGCGCGAAAAAACGACCTCACCCTGCTCGGGAAAAGCGAAACGCGAGTACCCACCTCGCCTTCTGAGAAAATTCTCGAGACCTTCCCCAACCCCGCCCAGCGCCCTTATTGGATCCAGTTTCACGCCGCCGATTTTACTTCGCTCTGCCCCATCACCGGTCAGGCTGACTTCGCGAAAATCACCATCGATTACCAACCGGCCCGGCGTTGCCTGGAGACCAAATCGCTTAAATTTTACCTCGCGTCCTACCGCAACGAGAAAGCCTTCAACGAAAACGTGACCAACCGCATCCTGGACGATCTCGTGCGGGCCTGCGCGCCTCGGCGCATAATGATCGAAGCGGAATTCGCGGCGCGCGGCGGCATCGCTCTGACCGTGACCGCCAGTTTCCCAGACGCGAAATGAAGCGAGCCGTTGTGCTCCTAAGTGGCGGGCTCGACTCCGCGACGACGCTGGCGATTTGCCGCGCGGACGGCTTCGAGACTTACGCGCTTTCGTTCCGCTACGGCCAACGCCACGCGCCAGAGCTGGCCGCGGCGGAGCGGGTCGCGAAATCGTTAGGCGCAACCGACCACCGCACCGTGGAGATCGACCTGCGCCTGTTCGGCGGCTCCGCTTTGACGGACGATATCGACGTCCCGAAAAATCGCGCGAACAATGAAATGACCTCCGGCATCCCCATCACCTACGTCCCGGCGCGGAACACGATTTTTCTGAGCTACTCCCTGGCTTGGGCAGAAGTGCTCGGGGCGACCGATATTTTTATCGGGGTCAACGCGGTCGACTATAGCGGTTATCCGGATTGCCGGCCGGAGTTCATTGCGGCCTTTGCGGAGCTGGCCAATCTCGCCACTAAAGCCGGCGTGGAAGGCGGACGTTTCGAAGTGCACACGCCGCTCCTTCGCCTCACCAAAGCGGAAATCATTCGGCGCGGGAGTTCGTTAGGCGTGGATTACGCGCTCACTCACAGTTGTTACGACCCGACCCCGCAAGGCCTGGCTTGCGGCGAATGCGATTCCTGCCAGTTGCGCTTGAAAGGTTTTCGCGAGGCTGGCCTGGAAGATCCGATCGCTTACGCCGGATGAATCTGCGCGACAAGCTGGGCCTGTTCGTCCTCACCAAAGAGGAGCAGCGCACCATCGCCTTCATCGTGCTCATCCTGATGCTCGGGCTCTTGACCAAACATTACCGCGCCACTCATCCGCCAGCCGCGCCTAACGATCAGGTGCAACCAGCCGAGTCACCCAGGGCGATGCGTCCCTCCGGGTAGCGCACCCGTCTCGGGTGCTGGCGACGGTGTTTCACCGTCGCGAACTTTCCCGCCGTGGCGGCCTTGCTCGTGGCGTCGATGTTCCGAGAAAAGTTCGTCGCGCTGGAACAGCGCAACCAGCACGCGAGACGCGCGCGCTACCCAATCATTTGCCTGCCGCGCCCAGCCCCGGGATGTGGCCGTAACCGACAAAGCGCGGGTGCCGACCCGAGCTGCTTGCCTTTTTCGACGAGGTCTTGAAATCGAACACACTCACCCCAAACATCCGCTTCCCTTCGAAGGTGCGCCCGTCACTCGCGCCCAGCATGAGCGGCTCGCCGGTCTCCTTGTTTTCTCCGAGGTAAATCATGGTGTGGGTGACCGGTGGGTCTTTCTCCACATCGTAGGTTCCGGTCCAGAAAAGGAGGTCGCCCGGTTTCAATTCATCGAGCTCGAAGGAATCGAGGTCGCGGCTTAGGACCGCGCGGAAATTCCCCGCTTTGCGCACCCAGACATATTGCCCGCTGGCGTCGCGCGGCACCTCTTTCACGCCGTTCTCGCGCAGGACATAATAGATGAAACCAGAACAATCCATCCCCCCCTGCTCCGGATCGGCCGAGCCGTAGCTGTATTTCAAATCGCGATTGGTGAGGGCGAGTCCGGTCTCGAGGACCTTGCGGATCTCCGGGGAATTTTTGTCGTAACCTTTGATCGCGGCGGACGAGATCGTGGCCACGGTGGATCCCTTCGCCGGTGAAGGGCTCGGAGAAGGCGATTCCTCTGGGGTCGGGCTCGGTGCTTTCGTTGGCGTCGGCGTCTCGGTTGGGGTGGGCGTGGCGCTCGGCTTGGGCGTCGGAGTCTCTTCCGGCGTGGGCGTCGGGGTTGGCGATTTCTTTTTCTTCCGCTTCGGGGTCGGGGTGGGCGTGCTCTTCTTTTTTGTCGTCTCCGGGTGGTGACGCCGATGATGGGACGGCGTCGGCGTGGGCGTGGCGAAGACTTTCTTGAGCGAGTCGCCGATCTTATCGCCTAACGACTTCTCCTCCGCCCGGCTCGCCACGGGCCGGAGAAAAAGAAAGAGAGCGAGGAAGAGGACGAGCCAACGCACAGCTAGGAGGCGAGCTCGGCCAGGATCGCCTGGTTCATCTTCATCCCGGCTTCCAGATTTTCGATCGGGAAGTTCTCGTTAGGCGAGTGCGCCCGGCAACCGGGCAAGGCGAGCCCGATGAGCAAGGTTTCCACCCCGAGAATATCGCGGAATTGCGAGACGATCGGGATGCTTCCGCCTTCCCGAATGAGGGCCGGCGTTTTCCCGAACGTTTCCTTGAGCGCTTTCTGCGCCGCCTGGCCGAAGGCGGAATGCGGATCGGTCAAATACCACGGGCCGCTGTGGCCATCGACGATCTCCATGGTCACGCCCGGCGGGAGATGTTTCTCCAAATGCTGGTGGGCCAGCTTGAGAATTTCGTCGCCCACTTGGTTGGGCACGAGGCGGAAGGTGACCTTGGCCATGGCGTGGCTGGCGATAACGGTTTTCGTCCCCTTCCCCTGATAACCGCCGCCGATGCCATTGAGCTCGGCGGTGGGGCGCGCCCAGAGACGTTCCAGCGTGCTGAAACCTTCCTCGCCAAAGAGATCGGGCGAGCCGGTTTCATCCAAAATTTCCTTGTCCCCGTCGATCGGCAGGTTGCGCCAAGCTTCGCGTTCCCAGTCCTCCAGCGGATTTACCTGGTCGTAAAAACCTTCGATCGCAATGCGGCCATTTTTGTCGTGCAAAGTCGCGACCAATTCCGCCAGCGCGGTCACCGGGTTGGCGATCGCCCCGCCGAAAACGCCCGAGTGCAGATCCATCTTCGAGCCGGTAATTTTGATCTCAAGGGCGGTCACCCCGCGCAATCCGTAGCTCAGCGTCGGGATGCCGCGCGCGATCATCCCGGTATCGGAGACGAGGGCCACGTCGCACTTCAAGGCGTCACGATTTTCCTTCAAAAAACCAGGCAGGTTGCCGCTGCCGATTTCCTCTTCGCCTTCAATGATGAGGTGCAGGTTCACGGGCAGATCGCCCTGCGCCGCCATCGTTTCCTCGATCCCGAGAATGTGCGCCATGATCTGGCCTTTGTTGTCGGTCGCGCCGCGGGCGAAGACGAAGCCGTTCTTCAGCACCGGATCGAAAGGCGGCGAATCCCAGAGCTCGAGCGGATCGGGCGGCTGCACATCGTAGTGCCCGTAGAGCATGACGGTTTTGCGGCCCGGCTGATGTTTATTGCGGGCCCAAACGACGGGGTGGCCGGGCGTGGAAACGAGCTGCGTTTCCAGGCCGATGCCGGTGAGTTTTTTGACCAGCCAATGGGCGCATTCGCTGAGCTTCTCACCGTAAGCGTCGTCGGTCGAAATGCTCGGGAAGCGGAGAAAAGTGAAATAATCGTCGAGATGTTCCTGGCGCATAGGAGGAGAAGCTAGTGCGCGCTCCACCCCTTGTCATCCCGAGCGCAGCGAGGGATCTCACGGATGGAGTTTACGCGAGCCGATTCAGGAAGCGCCCGCTTCGCTTTCCACGGTCGCCGCCGCCGCGTCACTCCTGATTTCGCGAGATCCCTCGCTGCGCTCGGGATGACAAGAGTGTTAAAGTGCTCGAATGAAATCGTGCGCACTGTTTATTTTAGCCGGAATCTCGTTAGGCGCGGGCGTCACCGCCCACGCGCAGATCGATCGCATCACGGGCAAGACCTGGGCGACTCGTTCCGAAGTGCTGGCCCGCCACGGCATGGTCTGCACGAGCGTGCCGGCGGCCACCCAGGTCGGGCTCGAGGTGCTGAAACGCGGCGGAAGCGCGGTCGACGCCGCGATCGCGGCCAACGCCACCCTCGGCCTGATGGAGCCGGTCTCGAACGGCATCGGCGGCGATCTCTTCGCGATCGTCTACAGCGCGAAGGAGGACAAACTTTACGGGCTCAACGGCAGCGGCCGTTCGCCTCGCGGGCTCAGCTACGAGCAGGTGAAAAGCGAGCTGGCCAAGTTGCATCGTGAGTTTCTGCCGCCCACCGGAATGCTCCCGATTAGCGTGCCCGGCGCGGTCGATGCCTGGGCCGAGCTGCACAAAAAGTTCGGCAAGCTCTCGTTAGCCGACGATCTCTCCGGCGCCATCCACTACGCCGAGGAAGGCTTTCCGGTGACCGAGCTGATCGCTTACTATTGGGAGCGGAGCGTGCCGATCTACCAGGGTCTGCCAGGCGCATTCCTTGAGACCTACACGCTCGACGGCAAAGGCCGCGCGCCGGCCAAGGGCGACATTTTCAAAAACCCCGCGCTCGCCCGGAGCCTGCGTCTGATTGGCGAGAAAGGCCGCGATGTTTTCTACAAAGGCGAGATCGCCGACAAGATCGACGCTTTCATGCGGGCCAATGGCGGCTACCTCCGCAAAACCGATTTCGCGCAGCATAAGTCGGAATGGGTCGAGCCGGTCTCGACCAATTATCGCGGCTACGACGTCTTCGAATTGCCACCGAACGGACAAGGCATCGCCACTCTCGAAATGCTCAATCTGCTCGAGCCCTACGATTTGAAAACGTGGGGCTTCAATTCTCCCGAAACCCTCCACACCATGGTCGAAGCGAAGAAGCTCGCCTTCGCCGATCGCGCGAAATATTACGCCGACCCGGCCTTCGCCAAAACGCCGGTAGCCGGCCTGATCTCGAAAAGTTACGCGGCGCAGCGGCGCAAATTGATCGATCCCGACCACGCCGCGAAAAGCGTCGACGCCGGCAACCCGTCGTTAGGCCAGAGCGATACCATTTACCTGTGCACAGCAGATGACGAAGGCAACATGGTCAGCCTGATCCAGAGTAATTTCCGCGGCATGGGGAGCGGCATCGTCGTGCCCGGGCTCGGTTTCATGTTCCAGGATCGCGGCCAACTTTTTTCCATGGAACCGGGCCACGCCAACGTCTACGCGCCCGGGAAGCGGCCCTTCCACACGATCATTCCCGGCTTCGTCATGAAGGACAAAAAACCGTGGCTCGCCTTCGGGGTGATGGGCGGCGACATGCAACCGCAGGGGCACGTCGAGGTGCTCACCAACATGATCGATTTCGGGATGAACGTGCAGGAAGCGGGCGACGCCTCGCGCTGGCAACACGAGGGCGATAACGAACCGACCGGCGAGAAAATGTTGCCTAACGGCGGCTACGTTGAAGTGGAAAGCGGCGTGCCCTACGCCACCGTCCGGGCCTTGAGGGCGAAAGGCCACGACCTGCGTTTCGACGTCGGCGGGTATGGCGGCTACCAGGCCATCAAGGTCGAGAGGCACCAAGGCGAGCGTGTCTACGTCGGCGCAAGCGAAAGCCGGAAGGACGGCCAAGCCGCCGGTTATTAGCCGCGGGTGGCTAGCTCCGGGGAGCGCACGCGCCCTCGCGTGCTGCAAGTGGCGCCTCGCCACTTGCCTCTGGGTGCGCGCTGAGAGCATTTCGGCGAGGCGCCGAAATGAGCACGCGAGGGCGCGTGCGCTCCCCGGAAGTGACGCGACGTCGTTGATTCAACTCGCTCTCTCCGAGATTCGCTTGAGACAGGTCCGTTCGCCATTCGAGCTTGTCTCGCGGTGACACTTCAAGCAGCCTGCGCGCGTGATGGATTTGCCGGCAAAACCTCAACGCGTCGACGCCCAGCTTCTCCGCGCCATCGGCGTCCTCGGGCTCACCGCCAACATCGTCAACACCACCGTCGGCGCGAGCATCTTCAAGCTCCCCGCCGATATGTCGAAACAGCTCGGCGCGGCCGCTCCCCTCGCCTTCATCATTTGCGCAATCGCGATGGCGCTCTTCGTCACCAGCTTCGCGCTGGCCGGCAGTCGCGTCTCGCTCACCGGCGGCCTCTACGCCTACGCCGAGGTCGCCTTCGGCCGCTACGTCGGATTTATCACCGGGCTTTTTTATTACACCACCGCCGTCCTCAGCGTCGCGGCGGTCGTTAACTTTTTTGCCGGCACCGTCGTCGCGTTGCTCCCGACGCTCGCCGGGATCTGGGGCCACGTCGCCCTTCTCTTCCTCATCTACGGCGGACTCGCCGCGATCAACGTCCGCGGCGTGCGCGCGGGAACCGGCGCGGTCGGCGTCGTCACCGTGGCAAAATTGATCCCGCTCCTCATCCTCGTCGCGGTCGGCATCTTTTACGTTCACCCGGCTAATCTCGCCTGGCCCGGCTGGCCGGGGACAGGCACGCTCGGGAAATCCGTGCTGCTTTTGCTCTTCGCGTTTTTCGGAATCGAAGTCGCCCTCATTCCGAGCGGCGAGGTGAAAAATCCGGCCCGCACCGTGCCGCGCGCGATCTACCTCGCGCTCGCCGTCACCACCGTGCTTTACCTGCTCATTCAAACTGTCGCCCAAGGTTCGTTAGGCCCGCGCCTCGCCGAGGACACGAACGCGCCCCTGGCCGCGGCTGCCGCCACCTTTCTCGGGCACACCGGGAGGCTGCTCCTCCTGGGCGCAGCGACCGTTTCCTCGTTCGGTTTTATCGCCAGCGACGTCCTCAGTTCGCCCCGGATTCTTTTTGCCCTCGGGCGCGATGGAATTCTGCCGCGCGCGCTCACTCATGTGCACCCGCGTTTCCGCACGCCGGATGTCGCGATTGTCGTCTATGCCGTGCTCGCGTTTCTGTTTTCGCTCAGCTCCACCTTCGAAGCGCTCGCGGTGATGGCGAACGTCGCCGCGCTCCTCCTCTATCTCGTCTGCTGCGCCGCCGCTTTCGTTCTCTTGCGGCGCGACGTCCGGACCGAGGAGAAGCCGTTCAACTTCCCCGGGGCGCCGATCGTGCCGCTGATCTCCATCGCGCTCATCCTTTGGATTCTGGCGCAGGCAACTTCGCGCGAATTCAAGATGGCCGGCGCGGTTTTTGTCGCCGGGACGCTCCTCTATTTCATCCGCAGGGCGCTGCCATCCGCGTAGCACAGGCATCTTGCCTGTGGGGACACCGGGCGTCTCGCCCGGTGATTCATGCCGCTCCCGAGTGACCGGGCGAGACGCCCGGTCGCCCCACAGGCAAGATGCCTGTGCTACGGTTATACCGTCCCATCCCCATATTTTGTGGCCCGGCCGGGCCGCGCGCCCGCATTTGGTATGATTTTGCTTGCGATCGGTTGTTAGGGTGCGGTTAATCATTCAGGCCCGCCACATCATGAACCTCCAATCGCTCGAGCTCTTCGGCTTCAAATCCTTCGCCGACAAAACCGTTTTTAACTTCCACGAAGGCGTCACCGCCATCGTCGGCCCGAACGGCTGTGGCAAATCCAACGTCCTCGACGCCGTCCGCTGGGTACTCGGCGAGCAATCGGCCAAGGCGCTGCGCGGCGGCGAGATGGCCGACGTCATTTTCAACGGCACCGACTCGCGCAAGCCGGTCGGTTACGCGGAAGTCAGCCTAACGTTCACCGATTGCGGCAGCGAATTGGGCGTCGATTGGCACGAAGTGCGCGTCTCGCGCCGGGTCTATCGCGACGGCAATTCCGAGTACCTGCTCAACAAGAACATCTGCCGGCTGAAAGATATTCAAAGCCTCTTCGCCGACACCGGCGTGGGCCGGAGCGCCTACTCGATCATGGAGCAGGGCCGGATCGATCAGATCCTCAGCTCGCGTCCGGAAGATCGGCGCGCGGTCTTCGAAGAAGCTGCCGGGATCACCAAATACAAAGGGCAAAAGCGCGAGGCGCTGCGCAAACTCGAGGCGACGGAAGCCAACCTCTTGCGGCTCGGCGACATCATCAAGGAAGTGAAACGCCAGATCGGCTCGCTCCAGCGACAGGCTGGCAAGGCGCGCCGCTACCAGGCGCTCATGGCCGACCTGCAGGTGCTCGATACCCACCATTCGCGCGCACAACTGGAGTCGTTAGGCACGGAGTTGGAAAATTCGCGCGCCGCCACCGCTCGTTTCGACGAAGAACAGCGCACAACCGAACGCGCGATCGAAGACCAGGAAAACGCCGTCGGCGCCCAGCGCGCCCAACTGGAAGAAGTCGACGCCCGGATCAACGAGGCCCGCGCCGAAGTGCAGCGCCGGCAAAACCAAATCGCCGCGCACCGCAGCCGGATCGATTTTAACCACGAGCGGGCGGAGGAATTGAGCGCGCTGATCGCGCGTTACGAGGGCGACATCGCCGCCGCGGAAACCAAGCTGATCCAACAGGAAAGCGCGATCCACGATACCGACGCGCTCCTCGCCGAGACCGAGCGTCTCCTCGCGAGCAAGCAAACCGAGCTGACGGAAGCGT
Organism: Chthoniobacterales bacterium; assembly: GCA_965217815.1. GTDB lineage: Bacteria > Verrucomicrobiota > Verrucomicrobiia > Chthoniobacterales > UBA10450 > Palsa-1392. Next base: position 290,927 of record CBDCJI010000002.1, on the reverse strand, counting down.
CGGCCCGCGCCGCAGAAGTGCGCCGCGAGCGCGAAGCCCAGGAGCAGACCTTGCAAGCGCTCGAGCTCTCGATTTCCAAGGCGGAAAACCGTCTGGCCGATCTCGAAGCCGAAATCGCCGGGACGAACGAGCGCCGGGCCGCGACCCATCCGCGTCTGGCCGAACTGGAGGCGTCGTTAGGCAAAGCGACGGCCGCGCGCGATCGGCTGGCGGAAGCCGTCGCCGCGCTCCGCCGCAACGCCCACAAGCAAAGCCAGCAGGTTCAGGAATTGACCGCAAGAATTCCCGCCACCGAAGCAGAGCTCGCGAGCCAGTTGCAGACTTTGCGCGCGGCCGAGGCCGAGCTGCTCGCAAGCGAGCGGGCCGTGTCCGAACGCCAATCACGCCTCGATATTTTGCAGCAGCTTAATGAAGAAGGCGAAGGCCTGGCCCAAGGTTCGCAAGCGCTGCTCAAGGGCTTGGACGAGCCGGGACGCATCCTCCCCGCGCTGGTCGGCGCGCTCGCTTCCCTGATCGAAGTCGAGGAGAAATTCATTCCTGCGATCGAAGCGGCGCTCGGCCGCAACCTGCACGCCATCGTCCTGCGGGACGACGCGCTCGCGGCCGAGATCGTCGCGAAATTAACGGCACAAAAACTCGGGCAGACCGCGCTCATCGCGCCCGAGCTGCTCCGCGCCAGCGCCGCAACCGAGCAGTCCCTGCCGACCGGCGCGCTTGGTTGGGCGACCGACCGGGTGCACGCGCCGGAAGCTTTACAGGCCATCGTTAGGCAATTGTTAGGTGGAGTCGTCCTCGTGGAGGATCTGGCCCAGGCGCAGGAGTTGAAAAAGACCGCGCCCGCCCTCGCTTTCGCGACCGTCGCGGGCGAGCTCATTTCCGCGCCGGGCGTGATCTACGGCGGCCGGGTCAACGAAGAAAGCAGCTCCCTTTTCGCGCGCAAGGCGCAGATGGTGTCGTTAGGCAATGAACTGCGCGAACTCCTCGCCACCCGCGAAATGCTCCGGGCCCAGCGCGCCCAAACAGAACGCGCCCACGCCGCCGTGACCGCGCGGCTCGAGGAGATGCGTGGAGCGCAACAAGACGCGCGCGCCCAGCATTCCGCCACCTCCCTCGAAGTGACCGCGCGCGAACGCGAGCTGCACGAAGCGAATCGCCAGGCCGATGCGATCGCCTGGGAAAAAGCGACCCTCGATCAGCAATTGGCCGCGGCCTCGGAGCGCGTCGCCCAGCTCGAAGAAGAAGCGAACGACCTCCGCGCCACCGGAGCGAGCGCGGGCGAAGAGCGGGCCACGACTCAGGCCGCCGCCGAAGCGGCCCGCCTGCGCGACACCGATTTAACCGAGCATTTGCACGAGCTGCGGCTGGCCGTCGCAACCGAGCGGCAACGGCACGAAGGCCTGCGCAGCCAGCGCCAGCCGATGACCGCGCGCCAGACGGAGCTGGCCGAAGTGATCGCCACCCGCCGCGCCGACATCGTCACCTACGAGGCGCGCCACACGCAACAGGCGCAGGAAAGCGCCGCCGCCGAAGAATCCATCGCGACGGAAAGCGCGCAGCTCACGGTCGCGGAAGCGGCGGTGCGGGAAATCGCCGCGACCCGCGCGGCCCATCTCCACGAGGTGAACGCGCTCGACGCCGATCTGCGCGCACGCCGCAAAACCTTGAGCGACTTGCACGACGCGCGGGGCAAGGAAGAGGTGCGCCAGACGCAGTTACAGCTTCGGATCGAGAACATCGCCGAGCATGCCCTGCGGCGTTACCAGATCGATCTGCGCGAGTTCTCTCCCGATCGTTACGCCTTTCATAAAACCTTGCGAGCCCAGGTGAAGCGCGCGCCCAAATTGGAAACCGAAGCGGCGGCCCCGCCTAACGAGCGGGCCGAGGACGAGCCGATCCCCGAAGGTTCCCCGGATCTCACCCTTCCAGTTGCGCCGGCTGACCGCGAAGTGGACGAGGCGCAGCTCACGGCGATCATCGCCGAGCTGACCCGCCAGCTCGACGCCATGGGCCCGGTGAACCTCGACGCCGTGCACGAATACGATGAGCTGGAGGAGCGCCACACTTTCCTCGAAACCCAAAACGCCGACCTGACGAACTCGAAGCGCGAACTGCTCGACGTGATCGCGCGGATCAACCAGACGACGGAGAAGCTTTTCGCGGAAACTTTTGCGCAGGTAAAAATCAACTTCCGCGAAATGTTCGCCGAACTCTTCGGTGGCGGCCGGGCCGATCTCGCGCTCCTCGACGAGCACGACGCGCTCAACAGCGGGATCGACATCATCGCCAAACCGCCGGGCAAACAACTGCAAAGCGTTTCGCTCCTCTCCGGTGGCGAGCGCACCATGACGGCGGTCGCGCTCCTCTTCGCCATCTACATGGTGCGCCCGAGTCCCTTCTGCATCCTCGACGAAATGGACGCGCCCCTCGACGAGTCAAACATCAACCGGTTCATCAAGGTGCTCGATCGGTTCGTTAGCCAGAGCCAGTTCGTCATCATCACGCACAACAAGCGCACGATCGCGAAGGCCGACATTCTTTACGGCGTGACCATGGAAGAGCGCGGCGTGAGCAAACTCGTGGGAATGCGCCTGACCGCGGCCCAGCCCGAAGCCAAGGCATTGCCAGCGAGGGAGGAGCGGTCGGAACAACGCCCGCTCGAGCTGGACGAAGCGGCTGCCGAGAACGTCGTCGCCACCCGTTAGGCGCGATTCTGCTTTCGGGTAGCGCACACGTCTCGTGTGCTGGTTGCGCTGTTCCAGCGCGACGAACTTTCCTCGTGCGAGGGATTGGCTTTAAGCGTGGAGTGACAGAAAAGTTCGCGACGGTGAAACACCGTCGCCAGCACACGAGACGTGTGCGCTACCCCCCCCGAGAATACTGTCGCCGCGCCCGCGTTCGGCTAGATTCGCGAATTCTGCACGCATGAAGACACCTCTCCTTGCTCTCCTTATCCTGGCTGGCGCCGCGGTCCCCCAAGCCCGCGCTTACGGCCCGGAGGGCCACATGACGATTGGCGCGATCGCCGATCAGCTGCTCGCGCACACGCCGACCGGCGCCAAGGTGAGCGCTCTGCTCGACGGTTACACCTTGCGCGAGGTCGCCATCATCCCGGATACGATCAAGCAATGGGATAAACCCGGCGTGGATGATCCGAAGGTGCAGCGCTATTTCTCCTCGCACCCGAATATCGCCGAGCAATTGCGCGCTTTTTGGAAGGCCAATCCGCCCAGTTTTGACGAGAAATCCGCCATCCCCAATCATCACTGGTTCCACTACACCGATGTGCCGTTGGCCGTTCCGGCGGAGAAATATGCGGATGGCAAAGCGGGCCGTTCCCAGTGGGACCTGGTCCACATGATGCGTTACTGCATCGCCGTTCTGCAGGGCGCGGAGCCGGAGCAGAACGCGCGCGGGATCACCAAGCCGATGGCGGTGATTTTATTGGCGCATTTCGTCGGCGACATTCACCAGCCGCTCCATGTCGGCGCGGAATATTTCGATGCCCAGGGCAAACCGGCGAATCCGGATCGGCCGGGCGAGACTTTTCCCGATGAAGGTGGCAACTCGCTTCATCTCCAACTAAACGGCACCCCACCGCTCAACGCCGCGAAAAATCCCAAGCTGCACGGGTTCTGGGATAGCGAGGCGGTCGTCGCGAACCTCCCGCAGCTTTCCCGGCAGATGCCGAAAGCCGAGCGGCAGAAAAAAATGGATGCCGCCGAAGATGCCTTGGCCACGCGCCTGGCCAAAGTGGCGCCGAAACACTGGGAATTGCCGCCCAATCTGCCGGTGGCCAGCTATCCCGAAGCCTGGGCCAACGAAATCTTGCCGCTCGCGCGCGAAGTCCACGCCCGCCTCCGTTTCGAGCACGTGCATCCGAAGCTGGAGCACGACAAAATGGTGGCCGATGGCGACGCTCTCGAACGCGCCATGCCGGACGGGCTTTCCTACCGAAAATGGTCGGGGCAGGTGGTCTTGAACGAGATGCATCTGGCCGGCTGGCGGCTGGCTGATCTGCTCAAGCGCGCTCTGAGCGCGGAGGCCCCGTCCACCGCCTCTCCTCCCGCCGCAGCCGCGATTCCCGAGAGCAGCGCGACTCCTTTCGTCATTCATGATGGCGACCAGCCGCCCGCGGATTCCAGCCCGAGCTCAACCTCGCCTAACGAGTCCGCCCCGGTCCCTCCCACGCCGTCCGGCCGCTAGCGATCCCGCCGGGGCCAGCGAGGTGAGTTCTGCGCGAGGGCGCGGACCTGTAGACGCTTCGCTCTGCGAAGCGCGAGGGGGCGTTGCGCTGGGGAATTTCTCTGCCATCGGACGTCACTCTCGCGACTCCCAGGTAACTGTTTAACGTTCAACCCCGGCCGACGCGTTGCGTCCACTGCACACTTTCATTTGTCATCCCGAGCCTGCAGAGACGGCGAGGGATCTCGCGCAAGGTCTCGGCGTCGTTCTTCAGAAAAGATGAACCCATCAGAGCAACCGCGAGATCCCTCGGCGCGCTGCTGCGCCAGCCTCGGGATGACAAGTTCCCAGCTTTTGGTGGAACGCTAAACACATACCCCTTCCCAGAGGGAGGCGTCGACAGGGCCGCCCCGCCGTTTTCCAAAGGCCATAGCCATCCTAATGCCGAAGAATCGCCGTGACTGTGCCGGCGTCGCCCGCCGGGAGATTGGCCGCCTTCCAATCCATCGCCATGCGAATGCGCGCCCGGCCGCTCGGGTGATCGAAGAAAACAAATTCTTCGAGAGCGCCGGGGTTGAGCTTGCGATAGGAGCCAAGCTTGAGCGCGACCCTGGCGAAGCCGTCCGCCTCGCGCGCGGTGTTGATACCGAATTGATCCGCCTCCCGTTCCGTCACCCGGACGGCGGTGTTCGTGAACGGAGTCAGGAAGAAAAAGTAGATCGCGAAAATTAAGCCAAGGAGCGGGAACCCGGCCGGATCGGCAATGCCCCGGATGCCCCAGTTCGCTCCCCAACGGCGCACGCACCCATCGAAACAGAGCCGGAGGAGCGCGAAGCCCAGAAAGATGAAAACGGTAAAGTAGAGGATCAGCTTGTAGGCGTGGTTGAGGATGTAATGTCCCATCTCGTGGGCCATGACCGCGCGGATCTCCGGGAGCGTGCATTGCTTGAGCAAGTTGTCATTCAAGGCGATCCGGGCCGTCCCAAAAATTCCCGAAACGTTCGCGCTCACCCGGTTGCTTTGGCGCGAGGCGTCGACTTCCAGGACTTGGTGTACCGGAATTTCATTCGCCTGCGCCATGGTCAGGATCGGCCCGCTAATCTTGGGATCGGCCAGCGGCCGGTAGGTGTTAAAAAGCGGCTCGATCAAGATCGGGCCCAGCAACATGCCGATGACGAGAAAAACGATGCCGACGCCGGTGCCCCAAAGCCACCAGGTGCGCGGCGCCCGCCGGAAAACAGCGTAGAGAATGATCGTGACCAAGATCGTCGCGACCAGGGAAACCCCGAGCCCGATCAGTTGCTCGCCAAACCAGGGGCCAAAAGTCTGGGTGGCCAAACCGTAGGCGTGCTCGCGAAAGTAGCCGGTATAGACGGCTAACGGAAAGGAAAGCAAAGCGTCGAGCAGGACATAGGGAATCATATAGAGGGCCACCTGGAAGGCTTTAATCCGGGTGGTGCGCTCGGCGAAATCGCGCAGGCGCGCGGAGAGTCCGCTGAGGAGAAAGAAAAGAGCGATGGCCGCGCCCATGAGAAAGTTCCAAAGGATCAACCAGTAACCGCCCTCGAAATAAGCGTCCGATTGAGCGCGTTTCTCAGCCGGGACGGAAGCCAGCCAGGCCTCGGTTGCCGCCGCCGGGTCGAAGGGTTTTTGCAGCGCCGCCGAGGTCGTGAAGCGGGCGGAGTCGGCTTGGGCAAGCGCGCCCGGGGATGGAGCGCATAGAAAACATCCGACGAGCAAAAGCAGGACAACAATTTTTCGCATAGCCGAGCAATAGAGAGCTGGGCCCGGGAGGGGAAGCCTCTTCTTCCTTCCTCGACACAGCCCGCGCACCTCGCTACGATGACTTCATGTCGCGGTTCGCCCAAAAATTTTTCCTCGTCCTCACCACCTTGCTGCTCCTTCTCCCTGGCGGAGTTTCGGCGGCGAGCCCGACACCCGCCGGCTATCCTGCGAACTACCGCGTCATCATCGAGGACTGGTTGAAGGGCGGCCTCGTCGATCCCAACAGCGTCGTCATAAAATCGATGAGCGAGCCCCGGGCTGGCAGCCTGACCGTCAAGGGTCAGAAGATCAGCGGCTATCTGGTCGACATTACGGTGAACGCCCGGAACATTTTTGGCTCCTACACGGGCGCCCAGAAACACACCGCGCTCCTGCGCGATGGCAAGGTCGTGACCGCGACCGGGTTCGTTTATCGCTGACCCGCTTTTTCCTACTACATACGACAACCGAGAAGGCCGGGCACACCCTTCTTCTGGAATTCAAAAATTTATCCTTGACGCGATTGGATATATCCGGAACAAATCGAGCATGAAAATCCTCATGAACAAAGTTGCGATCACAATAGGCATTATTTTAGTGGTTACCCTCTTGCCTCCGGCCAGCCACGCCTATACCCCGCCGAATGAAGTTTATATAGCGGTTCGGACAGACGGCACCGCTGGCACCGGCACTGAAAATGACCCTTTCGACGGGAGCACCCAAGCGAAGCTGGATGCACTCTTGCCGAGTATCGCGCCTAACACCAGTATCCACTTTGGTGCTGGCACATTTCTCACCAATGGGTCCACGCAAATGAAGGAAGGTTGGAGCATAAACGGACTGGGGAAAACTCTCACAACCATAAAATTGGCGAATAATGTGCTCGTTTCAGGAGTTGCCGACGCTTTTGTAATCCAGCACAGAGATTTCGTGAGCTTTTTAAACTACTTCGAGATCCGAGATCTCACGCTCGATTGTAATTTTGCAAATCAGCCTTCCGCAGTTGCCAATTCAACTGGCCAAACTCTCAATGCTTTAAACATTGCTGCAAGAAATTGCCGCGTTACCAATGTCCGGGCAGTCGGAGCCTGGTCAGGGATTGGCGAAAGCTTCCCGTTCTCCATCCTCCACAACGGTAGCGATAGCGGGATCAATGGTGACAGAATTGAAGTGCAAGGGTGCGACGCCGTGAACTTTACGGGCTATATGACCTGTATTTCTGTGGTCGATCAAGCAGGGGGATACGCCTCGGGATTCATCCGTAACTGCGTGATCACGGGAAATTCGAAAGGCGTCGGCTTTGGATCGGGACAGTGGCGAAATTTTGAGGTCTCGGGAAATTATACAGACGGGCTTTCCTATCCTGTTGTGATTGACACATTCAGCTACTATAATGTCTCAATTTTCGGCAACAAGTTTACACATACGCGCGGGATTGTATTCAACGGCGCAGGAACTTACGAAAACATCAAAGTTTATGATAATCTAATCACGTCGGGATCGTTGTATGACTCGCTTCTTGTGACCGATGGGGCAAATGTTACGGCTGAAATCTACCATAACACAATCCTTCAAAATAACCCCTCGGTGGGACCTCTCAGGATTGGAATCAATACTAAGGGCATACTGAGGGATAACATTATTCAATCGACGACTCCAAATGACTTAAGCGGTTCTGTTGGGCTAGAAGTGGGAGACAACTACGACCAGAATGGTAATTTTGTTCCCTTAGGCCGCCCTGGCCTAACAATTAAATCTACCTCCATTCCTCCTGCCCCGGCTAGCGGCGTTACACTTTGGTTCTACGAGAAGGATAAAAGACTTCACGCGATAGATCACGACGGGATGGATCATGTTATCTCCTGGTCCCCGTGACTTTAGGTTGCCCAACGTTACGCTGTGACGATCTGGCTCTCACACGAGTCTAGCTTTTCCAACGGGATTTCGAGATCTTATTAAGCGGCCGATACTGAAGGCGTCTGCTGCTGAAAGGAAATGTTTTCGATTCACAGACTCTACGGAATTTTGTCTCCGAATTTCCGTATTCGTAGATTAAGGTGGTTCGAGAATGTACTGTCTCCCGTCCCTCCAACTACAATTCTCGATGTCGGCGGCTACCCTTGGTTTTGGCAGGATGAGATACCACGTTATAAAATCACCTTGTTGAATCCGCATGTGATACCAGGCTTGGCTAAGCAATATGTTGGAAAATTTGAGTTGGCGGTCGGCGATGGCTGCGAGCTTCAGTATCCCGATTTTAGTTTTGACATTGTTTTTTCTAACAGTGTAATTGAACATGTAGGGACGTATTCGCGACAGCAAGCGTTCGCCGCTGAGGTCCGTCGGGTGGGACGGGCGTTATGGATACAGACGCCCGCGAGGGAGTTTTTTATCGAGCCACATCTATTGACCCCGTTTATCCATTTTTTGCCTCGCTCACTGCAGTTACGCTTGCTGCGCTATGGTACAGTGTGGGGATTGATGACCAAGCCGAGCAAGAGGGAGGTAACAGGTTTCCTCGACGAGGTCCGATTATTGAGCTACTGCGAGATGCGCGAACTTTTTCCGGATTGCGAGATTTATCGCGAGAAATTCCTTGGTTTTACCAAAAGTTACATTGCAGTTCGGAAGGATGTTTAAACCAGTATCCCCGTTGATCTCACATCGCGACGCGAAACGAGTCTGAAGATAACACTCCGTAGGTCGGGAGTTTTGAATCGTGAATTTTGCGACTGTTCAGAGTTTAGACCAGACCTGTCGACAAGGCTCTTAAAACGACCGCTGGTCAGGTGTGATTTTACGATGTTCGCAACCGATTCTGCATTCTAATTTTCCAAAGAGGTGCCGCCCGAGGCATCTCCGCAAGCCTTCGCTAAGGAAAAGGCTGCTGTTGGCGAAGGTCGAGGAAGTTTTTGTCAGACTCGGGCATTTCCCCCTGCAGTAAGAACGGGCTACCCGCAGGCACGGAGGCTGGATTAAAAAAGCGTGTTGTTTGCCCAGCGCCGGTCTCGAAAGTGACGCTCCAAACAGGAGAATTGATCGTTCCTTTCACCACCATTTCCTCGACAGGGGAAGCGTCTTCCACCGCTGGTGGCGCGCTGGCGAGTCGGATCACCTGATGCCAGGGTTTCAGGTCAAAGGAAACGGATGATGATTTACTCGTTAGGCTGCCCTGCCAGCGGAAGAGTTTCCCCATTGCTTCGAACTGAAGGAACTCGATCGCCATTTCTCTCCTCGAAAATCGCGCTTCCGCCGTTACATTCGTGAGCAATGGAAAAGACGGGCCTAGATCGATTTTACCGTCAAATAACTCGGTGCCGCCCTGGATCTTGGGATCGGCGGCAGTCTTACCCAAGCGGATCTGGGCATTGAGCAATCCGCTCTTCAAGCCCAGCAGCTGCCATCTTTGCGGCAGGGTCTCGAGGAGGAGCGCGGGACAATCCATCTCCAAGGAAAGCGGCTGTCCCGGCTCGATCAGGGAGGCGAAGGAGGGCGCATCTTTACGCAATTGCAAGGGCAGCGAAGCCCGCGCCAGCACGGGCGAGGAGACGCCGAAAGTGGCGCGCAGGTTCGCCTCCGCCCGGCCCAGCGCGTAATGCAGATTGAAATCGAGATCGTTAGGCGCAGGCGCCGGGCCGAGATTTTTTAGCTGCCAATCGGTGGTGACCTGGAGCGATGCGAGCGGCCCGTAGACCGCCAGTTTTCCCGTGAGCAGACCGCTCGTGTGCGCTTCTTCCCCGAGCGCCCGGGAGAGTTTCTCGAGAGCGAGGTGGTCGACCTGCCAGTCGACATCGAATTTCTGCCGCTCGTCGAACGCTTCCCGCAGGCTGCCGGTCTTGCGCCAGCGATCGACCCCGATGGGCAGAAAGAGCGTCCCCCGGGCGCGGGGCACGCCGTCGAGCAGGAGCTCGAGCGCTTGCAGCTCGATGAAGTCGGGCCCGAGCATGACAAAACCGCCTAACGACAACCGCGAATTGGCCAGTTTGAAAGTGCGAAAGAAAATATCCTGTGGCGAATAGCTTCCTTCGAGCGTGACGTCGAGCGGGGAACGGAGCGGCGCGACCGGGAGCTGCAGGCCGCGGGCGAAAAACTGAACGGTGCCGGAGTGGGCCGCGAAAGTGCCGTCGCCGCTCCAATCGAAGGTCATCCCGCCCCCGATGGAGGCGGCCCGCCATTTCGCCGGGAGCAGCGGGGCGTACTCGGCGAGGTCGTCGACGGCGCCAGTCAGGCGCGCGGAATAGGCATGCGGCGATGTGAGATCGGCGGTGCCGTGGCCGCGGAGGAAATCGTTGCCATGCCTGAACTCGACGTTTCCCAGGGTCACTTCGGAGCCTTCGAGATGGAGTTCCGCGCCTAACGAGTCGAGGGCGACTCCGCGGAAGCTGACGCCCGCGCCCCGCAGCTTGAGCTGACCGGACGCGGTCGGGGCCAGGGAATCGATCTGTCCGGTGGCGAAAAGCGCGCCAGAAAAATCGCCCGAGCGCGCGCCGAAAAGCTGGGCGAAACTATCGGCGTTGGGAATGGTCGCGTTGAGCTGGCCGCGGAAAGGCAACGTGCTCCAGCCGCTTCGCTTTTGCGGCCAGCGCAGTTCGCCGTTGATGGTCAGTTCGTTGTGCTGCTGCTGGAGGTAGAGTTGCTCGACCTGGAGCCGGCGATCATAATAGGTCGCGCCGAAAACCACGTTATCCGCCCGCCGCGTCCGCCAGGCAAAATCCTTCGCCTCGATCCAGACGGAAGCGGTGGCGTCGAGGAATTCCCCCGGATTGCCGCGGAAGGTAAATTTGGCCGCGCGCACGGAACCGCTGAGCGGCTCGAGAAAGCCAGCGGCCTGGGCGAGTTGCGAGAGGGAAACGTTGACCGCGGAGCCGGCGAGATCGACCAGGAATTTTCTCGCGCCGCCGGTGCCTCCGAAACTGGCGCGGACCGTCCCTCCGAAAGCGTCGAGATAAAAGTCGAGGTCGATCCGGCGTTGCTTCAAGCTGGAAAGATCGATCGTGAGGGATTCGAGATCGAGCCCGCGCACCAGGGAGACACCGGCGATGGAGAGACGATTTCCCGACCACGCGGTCGCCCCGCGCAGATTGGTAAAAGTCTGGCGCAGGACCGGCGAGCTGACGGAAATCTGCTGCGCGGAAAATTTTCCCGATTCGATCTCGCTCGCGCTCAGCTCGACCCCACGGAAGCGAAAGGCAGTGGAGCGGGTCACCACATCGAGATCGACATTTTGCAGGTCGAAATTCTCCGGAAGCATCCGCTCCAGCTTGCGCCACTCCAGGCGCACGGCGGCAGGGCCCGCCTCCCGCTGGATGTTCCCGGTGATGCGCGCCACCGCGACCCGGCGGAGGAGCCGCTCCTCGCGCGAAAAAATTCGCCCACGAAAGTTCAGATCGAGAGAGATTTTTGAGGCCTGCAAATGAACCTGGCGGGCCGCAGTGCGGGCCGATCGCACGCGCAACTCCGCGATGGTGACGTCCCCCAGAAAGGGCGCGTCAATCTGACCGATCTCGACGGCGAGACCTTCCGCCTGGGCGGTGCGCGACAGCCAGAAACGAAGCCCGGAAGAAATCAGCCAAGGCGAGAGGAGGGCGCCAAGACCGGCCGCCGCCAGGAGGATAACCAGGAAGAGAAGAAGGCGTTTACGAAAGGACATGCGGTGCGCGACGCGCCGCCTCCCACCCTTTAACCGGCCGGCCGCGGCGCCGGAAAGATCGCACGCACCGGCTGGGAGGGATGGAATTTTTCCAGGAACTGCCCGGTGAAGACGCGCTCGGCTTCGGCCGGAAGCGCAGCGGACTTCTCCCGCGCGAGGCCGGGCAGGGCGGCCAGCTCGCGTTCGATGTCGTTAGGCGAAATTCGGTTCCAGAGTCCGTTCTCGAACGAGAGCACGTCGACTTTCACTTGCTCGACGGAAAGGATTTTGGCGTGGGGCAGCTCGAGCAACACTTCAACGGGAGTGACGTTGACCGTAAATTTCTGGCCAAGATCGAACCCGGCTTTGACCAAAAAAGTTCCGTGCAGCTTGATCCGCTTGGTGCTGCCGGCCCAGGAATGAAGCATCTCGTGCTCGACCTCGACGCGTCGCTCAAGCACGGCAAGCTGCGCGACCGTCCGGGTCTGCTCCAGATAGACGCGGTTGTTAATGGTCACCCGCGGCTGGAGATGCGCCAGTTGAACGAATTGATCGCGCGCGTCGCGCCCAATGCGCTCGAGGGCGCTGGCCGCTTGCTCGGCGGCACGCCCGGGAAAAGTCTCGCAGCGGTAGAGGCCAAAGAGGGCCAGGAGCCCGAGCAGAAAAGCGACGGAAATGGCGGGGAGCGAGCAACCTCGTCGCCGCCGAGAGGGTTCGGGGCGAGCGGCGGAGAATGTCATTACCCCAAAAAAGTACCGCCCCCCACACCCGAAGGGTATGAAGGGCGGCTGTTCCCCCCAGAACAATCTTTCAAATCCGAGTTGGAGATAAGCGATCCTTTCGCGCAGTGCAAGAAAATTTTCGCTTCCGAGAGGAAAATTTTTCAGCCTCCTCTAGCATGCTCTGGTGAAGCTCGGAGTCCGCTACGAAACCGCCTACCGATATGCCGCGCCGGTGCGGTTCTCCAAGCATGAATTGCGCTTAATTCCACGGGGCGACGCCTTCACCCGCGTCCTCCGTTTGCAGTTCGAGACGAACGAAGGCGCGACCGTGCGCTTCGGTCGCGATGTCTTCGATAATTGCGTGGCCATCTGTTCCTATGCGACGCCGGCAACGGAGTTGCGTTTCGCCCTCGAACTCGATCTCGCCCTCGAGAAAAAAAACCCGTTCGATTTTCTACTCTCGCCCGTCGCGCTCTCGCTGCCTTTTTCCTACGCTCCCGAGCTGCGCGGCGTGCTCGCCCCTTTTCGAAAAGCGATCAATCAGCGGCTGGAGATTCCACGCTGGCCACCGCCGCAGGCCGAAGCCCCGCGCCCCACGATTGAGACGCTGGTGGAATTGAACGAACGCCTCCATGAAGGCATCGGCTACGAGCGGCGCGAGGAGGGGCCGGCGCGCGCGCCCGCGGAAACACTGCGGATCGGGAAAGGCGCCTGTCGCGATGTCGCGGTGCTCCTGGCCGCTCTCCTCCGCCAGCTGGGCCTGGCCGCTCGCCTAACGAGCGGTTATTTGCGCGAGGCCGATGCCCGGACGAAGCGGGCGGAAGGTTCGCTCCATGCCTGGACGGAAGTGTTTCTGCCCGGCGCGGGCTGGGTTGGGATGGACCCGACGAACGGCACTTTTTGTAATCACAACTTCATCGCCGCCGCGGTCGGAATCGAACCGGGCGATGTCACGCCGATCGACGGCAGTTTTTATCGGCGCGGACCAAACACCGCGCGCATGACGAGCCGGCTGGAATTGGTCCACCTGTGAAGGCTCGACATGCTCCATGATCTGCAACTGCGCCATTTCCGCTGCTTCGAAGCGTTCGCGGCCGAGTTCTCGGCGGGCTTTAATTTTATCGTCGGGGCAAACGGCCAGGGAAAAACCACTCTCTTGGAAGCGGCTTGTGTGCTCCTGCGTCTGCAATCGCAGCGCGCCACCACGCTCGGGCCGGCGATCCAGGTGGGACAACGTTCCTTCGTCGTCGCGGGCCACGTGGAGGGGCATCTCCTCCAGTTCTATTACAGCACGCTGCGCCGCAAGGTCGCTTTCGACGCGGTCGAGCAACGCGATCCGGCGGAGTATTTACAACTGCTTCGGGTCGTTTCTTTCGCTAACCAGGATCTCGATTTGATCCGGGGCAGCGGAGAAATGCGCCGGCGTTATCTGGATTTTATCGGAAGCCAGGTGGACGCCCGCTATCGGCCGGCCCTGCGCGCCTACGAGCGAGCGCTGCGGGCGCGCAACGCCCTTCTCAAATCGTCCCGCCCGCGCCCGCGAGAGCTGGCCGCCTATACCGAACCCTTGCTCCGCACCGGAACGCTCCTCGGGCAGATGCGCGCCGATCTCGTTAGGCGTTTGGCCCCCGTGGCGGAGGCGGGCCATCGCGCGATTAGTGGTGGGGGCGAACTTCTTTCCCTGAGCTACGCGCCCGGGAACGAGCCGGATTTTGCCGAGCATCTCGAGCGGGTGGCGACGGAAGATGCCCGGCTGCGCCTGACCAGCGTCGGGCCGCATCGGGACGATGTGCGCTTGCAGGTCGCGACGATGGCGGCAGCGCAATTCGCCTCGGAAGGTCAGCAGCGGACTGCCGCGCTCGCCCTTAAATTAGCGCAGGCGCGCATCTTCGCGGAGGAGGCCGGTGCGCCGCCCTTGCTCTTGATCGACGATATTTTCGGCGAACTCGATGGCGCGCGACGCAACGCGCTCCTGACCGCTTTGCCTAACGAATCGCAAAAATTGGTGACGGCCACGGCACTGGATTGGCGGGAGGGCGATTGGCCCGGGCCGGTGCTGGAATTGCCGGGCAAACAGGAATCCCGCTAGCGCGTATGGAGCGCGATGGAGGGACGACCGCTGTGTCGTCCGTGAGGATTGGGCTGGCCTCCCCTTTAGAACCCGGGACGGGACGGAGCCCGTCCCTCCACCACGCGCAAAGGGCATGTGATACCCTCAAGCCTTTTTCCAAAGCCGCCGGAAGCCGCGCCCGGCCGAACGCCGCCGATCTTCCTTGCGCCGGCCGCAAGCGCGTTTTTATCTTCTCCATGCGTCATCCGCCGGAAAAGTCCCAGTGTCTCGCCGGCCAGTTGCTCGTCGCGCATCCGAGCATGCTCGATCCGAATTTTCGCCGCAGCGTTCTCTTCATTTCCGCTCACGACGCGGAGGAGGGCGCCGTCGGAGTCATCATCAATCGTCCGCTAGATAAGCGCGTGGCGGAGCTCGTCCCGGAGGAGGCGCCCGAGGCCCTCGCGGAAGTGCCGGTCTTCCTCGGCGGCCCGGTCGCGACGAATCAACTCACCTTTGCCACTTTCGATTGGGACGGAAGCGACGTTCTCACGCTCGGGCAGAGCTTTCTTCCGGAGACGGCGGATGCGCTCGCGGCCGAGGGTCAACCCGGCGTCCGCGCCTTTGTCGGGCACGCTGGCTGGGGCGCCGGCCAGCTCGAGAATGAGCTGCGCCAACATGCCTGGCTCGTCCAAAAGCCGAACCGTGACGCGCTCGCGCCCGAGCGTTTGCCGCGGCTTTGGTTCGAGATCATGCGGAATCTGGGGCCTTGGTTCAAACTGCTCGCAGCCGCGCCGGACGACCCTTCTTTGAACTAGCTTCGCGCGGATTCTAGTGCGAAGCAGTGGGAATATGATCATCGGCATCCCGAAAGAGATAAAACAACAGGAAAACCGCGTCAGCCTGTTGCCTTCCGCGGCCTATCAATTGACCAAGCGCGGACACACCGTCCTGGTGGAAAAGAACGCGGGGGTCGGCACCGGTTATCCCGACGCCGATTACGCCGCCGCCGGCGCGGAGATCATCGACCAGGCGCCCGAACTCTTCCGCCGGGCCGAGATGATCGTGAAAGTGAAGGAACCGCTTCCGGCGGAATACGAGCTTTTGCGCAAAGGTCAGATTCTCTTCACCTATTTGCACTTGGCGGCGAGCCGATCGCTGACGGAAGCGTTATTGAAATCCGGCGTCACCGGCGTGGCTTACGAGACCATCCTGGTCGGCAACCGTCTCCCCCTCCTCGAGCCGATGAGCGAAATCGCCGGACGCATGTCCGTCGTGATGGGCGCCTACTTTTTGGCGAAACATAATGGCGGCAACGGCGTCCTCCTCGGGGGCGTGCCCGGAGTACTCCCCGGACGGGTGGTCGTCCTGGGCGGCGGGACTTCCGGCGTCAACGCCGCCCGCATGGCCAGCGGGCTCGGGGCGGATGTCACCATTCTGGAAGTCGATCTCGAGCGGATGCGCTTTCTCGATATCACGATGCACTCCGCCCACACCCTCTATTCGAGCGAAGCGCATCTCCAGGAGCTAATGCCCTCGGTCGATCTCCTCATCGGCGCCGTCCTCGTGCCGGGCGCAAAAGCGCCCAAGCTGATCACGCGCGACATGTTGCGCGCCATGCGCCCGGGCAGCGTCGTCGTCGACATCGCCATCGATCAGGGCGGTTGCGTTGAAACCTCGCGGCCCACCACCCATCTCGATCCGACTTATGTCGAGGAAGGAATCATCCACTACTGCGTCGCCAACATGCCCGCGGCCTACGCGCGCACCGCCACCCAGGCCCTCACGAATATCACTTACCGCTATGTTGAGCTCCTCGCGGATCTCGGCCTCAAGGAAGCCTGCGAACGTCAGCCAGCCCTCCTCAGCGGCATCAACACAATGGATGGACGCCTCACTTATCGCGCGGTCGCGGAAGCCCACGGGATGAAATATGAGCCACCTTTTTCGGAGGACGAAGCAGGCGCATCTCCTTCGTAGCCCAGGATTTTTCGGAAAAATTAAATTCCGTAAGTCCGAAAACTTTGCTTGCTCCGAATCAATAGTTACCCCACCGTGGGCGTTCATCCAACAACCTTATGAAGAAATACATCTGCATCCTGGCCAGCGCGGCCCTTCTCGTCGCGTGCGAACAAAAAACCGAAACCGCAGCTCCTGCTGCTTCTCCGGGGGAAACCACCGAGAATAACACGACGGTCGTGAATCCTTCGCCTGCGGGGACTGACACCGCGACGACGACCAATACCGATACGACCACGACGATGACTCCTGCGATGGAAACCACGCCGATGGCGACGATGACTCCGATGGAAACTGCCACCCCGGCAGCCGAGACGAGCACGACGACCGAGACCACGACAACCGGAACGTCGCCGACTCCTTAGTCTTAGCCTTTAATTTTTTAACGCAAAATCTTCCTCCGGGTGTTCCCGGGGGAAGATTTTTGCTGTACAGAGGGCTCGTTGACTTAGCTCCAGAAGACGAGATATGGCGGCCGGCAAGAAACAAAAATCCCGGAAGACGAGCGCAAAAGACGACTCCGATTCCGTCGTCTCGGTCCCGGCGGAACCGAGTGAGGAAGGGGTCGCCCGCCGGGAAGAATCCTCCCAGCGCGCCTTGCCCCTTTTTTGCCTAACGACTCTGGGCGTAGTCTACGGAGACATCGGGACGAGCCCGCTCTACGCGCTCCATGAATGTTTCCGTTCCTCCGAAACGAGCGGCCAACTCACCGTCAATCACCTCAACGTCCTCGGCGTCCTCTCCCTCATCTCCTGGTCGCTCTTTATCGTCATCTCGATCAAATACCTCGTCTATGTGATGCGCGCCGATAACAAGGGGGAAGGCGGTATTCTCGCCCTGCTAGCCCTCATGCAACGCCGCGGCAAGGCGCCTTTCTGGTTCGCCAGCCTGAGTATTTTCGGCGCCGCTCTCCTCTACGGCGACGGCATGATCACGCCCGCCATCTCCGTCCTGAGCGCGGTCGAAGGGTTGGAAATCGCGACGACCAGCTTGAAACCTTTCGTCGTGCCGATCACGGCCGCGATTCTTCTCGGCCTCTTCCTTTTACAAAAACGCGGCACCCAGCGCATCGGGCTGCTCTTCGGCCCGATCATGCTCACCTGGTTCCTCACCATCGGGTTACTCGGGGTCGTTAGCATCGTTAGGCAGCCAGATGTCCTCGCAGCCTTTAATCCGCTTTATGGGTTGCGCTTTTTCCTCGCCAACGGCTGGACCGGTTTCACTGTCCTCGGCGCGGTCTTCCTCGTCGTCACGGGCGGCGAAGCGCTCTACGCCGATCTCGGGCACTTCGGGCGTAGGCCCATCCGGATCGCCTGGTTCGGCCTCGTCCTGCCCTGCCTGCTCATGAACTACTTCGGTCAGGGCGCGCTCGTCCTCAAGAATGGCCGGGAAATCGCCCACCCCTTCTTTCACCTCGCGCCTTCCTGGGCGCTCTATCCTCTGGTGTTGCTTGCCACCCTGGCCGCGATCATTGCCTCGCAGGCGGTTATTTCCGGCGTTTTTTCCCTCACCCGCCAGGCGGTCCTCCTCGATCGTTTCCCGCGGGTCGGGATTCATCAAACCTCCGAAGAAGCGCTCGGCCAAATCTATGTCCCCGTCCTGAACTGGCTCCTGCTCATTGCCTGCATCGGCCTGGTCGTCGGCTTCCGCACCTCGAGCCATCTGGCCGCGGCTTACGGCGTGGCCGTGACCACGACGATGGTCATCACCACCCTCCTCCTCGCCGCCATCGCCCAGCGCGTTTGGAAATGGAATCGTTTTCTCGTCCTCGCGCTCACCCTCTTTTTTCTCATCATCGATCTGGGATTTTTCGGCGCTAACATCCTTAAATTTGTCGATGGCGGCTGGTTCCCGCTCCTCGTCGGGAGTCTCGTTTTTCTCATCATGGTGACGTGGCATCGTGGCCGAGAGTTGATCTGGAATCGTCTCCGGAAAACCGAGGAATCGCTTGAGAAATTTCTCGCCGGCCTGAAAAGCGACCCGCCGCTGCGAACCGGCGGCACCTCCATTTTCATGACCGGCCGCTCGCATGGCACCCCCGCGGTCCTGGTCCACCACCTCAAGCATAACAAGGTCTTGAGCGAGCGCGTCATCGTCCTCAACGTCGATACCCAAGACGTGCCGCACATTTCGCCGAAAGAACAGCTCGAAGGAGAAGAATTGAGCGGAGGCTTTCGCCGCTTCACCCTCAATTTCGGCTACATGGACGAACCGAATGTGCCGCGCGCGCTCGAAGCCATGGCGCAACAAGATGAAGCCTTCGATCTGGCGGAAGTCACTTACTATGTCGGCCGGCAAACCGTCGTCGCCGCCAAACGCTCGCATCTCTCACGCTGGCGGGAAGGTCTTTTCTCTTTCCTTAATCGCAATACCACGCATCCGATCACCTTCTTCCACATCCCGCCGCAGCAAGTGGTCGAGCTGGGCATCGAAGTCGAAATCTAGCGGCCCGTCTTTTCGTCAGGCATAAGTCCAGGCCGTCTCCGTCTGCACATAACGCGCGCTCAAGGCCAGTTCGAAACTCCCCTTCTCCGGTTCCCAGAGATGTTGTTCGATCGTGATGCCGTCGCCGCCCAGACGGATGAAATTAAACGAGTTCGCTTCCCCGCGTCCGCGCGTCGAAATGGTCGTGCCGGCCTGCGCGACCAGCGCGGAATAACCTTCAATCCGGTAACGCTTGGCGGTCGTGCCGACGTGCTGCAGATGCAGGTGACCCGACAGAATTAGATCCACTCCCGCCGCCGCCAATCCGCGCATCGCCATGGCGGAACGTCCGACCAGATGACTGTGTGAACCGGGCGGCAACTCGAAAGGATGATGAGTCACCACCACCCTGACGATTCCCGCTCCGACTCGGGCAAAAACTTCCTGGGCATGAGCGATCTGCTGCTCGTTGATCCGGCCATACTTTCGCGTCAGGGAACGCGCCGTGTTGATCCCGAGCACCGCCATTTCCTCGTCCTCATAAAAGGGCGCCAGGTCGTTCGTAATCAAACGCCGATAACGTCCCAGCGGACTAACGAACCGGCGGATCACGTCCCAGAGCGGGATGTCGTGATTGCCCGGCACGACCAGGCGCGGCTGCGGCAACCGCTCCAGGAAAGCGCGCGCCGCCTGGAACTGTTTGCGCCGTGCCCGCTGCGTGAAGTCGCCGGAAACCACCAGCAAATCCGGCGCCAGCCGATGCGCCACCTCGACCATCGGCTCGACCAACGCACTATCCACCCGCCCGAAATGTAGATCGGAAAGATGCAGAATCCTCTTCACGCGTCGGGACGCTCCCGCGGCGCCAGGACGCAGAGCGCTTTCGGTCCCACCTGAAAGCGCAGCGGACTTTGCAAGCGCTCCAACTCGCCATCCACGGCCGCGCGAAAACGCTGGTGCCGCAACGTCTCAATCAACACATCCGAAGTACGGATCACCTCGTAATCCACGCCCGCACGCAGCCGCCGCAGGAGAACACGCAGACCGAGCCGGAAAATCGTCGCTCGCCCCGCCATCCGCGCCACATAAAGCGCGAACTGGCCGTCGGCCAGACATTCTTTCCCGGCCAACCCGAAAGTCTCCATTTGGAACGCGTTCGAGCAAATCATCACCAGCGGCGTCTCCCGCAGCACCTCGCCTTCATCCGAAGCCAACCGCACCCGCAGACGAGGCGGCGGCCGAAAAGCGGTCATCACCACCGAAAGAAAAGCCGTTATCTGGCTCCGGCCCCAGCGGCGATAAAGCTGGCGCCGCTTTACCATCACCGCGGGATGAATTCCGATGCTCGCATTATTCAGAATCAGTCGCCCATCCATGTCGAGCACGGACGCGCGAACCGTTTCCCCTTCCAGGATCACCTTGGTGGCTTCCGCCGGATCGAGCGGGATGCCGAGGTTCCTGGCGAAATAATTAAACGTCCCCAAGGGAATCACCCCAAGTGTTTTGCCGGTTTTCATGGCCGCTTCGGCGACGCCGCAAATCGTCCCGTCGCCCCCGGCCGCGACCAGAATCTCACAATCCCCTTCCGCCTTTTCCTGCGCGAGGCTGGTGATCTCCTCGCCCGTGGCCGTGGAAATATGAAACGTCCGCCCGGATGCGCGGAGCACTTTCGCGATCACGCCGGCCGTTTCATGCGCGCGCTGCGAACCCGACTTCGCATTCAGGATGACCTCGATCGAGCCGGGCATGGCCTAACAGAATCAGCTCTGCGCGCGGCGCAACCGTTCCCGCGGAGATTCGGGATGAGCCAGCCAGTCTCCTCTCACTAATTCATTTAACTCCTCTAGATCGTGTCATGCACTTCAATCGTCGAGGTTGCCGGGATGCGTCACCTGTAGACGCTTCGCTCTGCGAAGCGCGGGTGTTGACGCGGCTTGGGGGTACCGCGCACATGCCCGCGCCTCCCAGAGGGAGGCGTCTACAGTCAGCGCCTCGCGGTTCCCTTTCAAAGTTCATGACATGCTCTAGATGGCCGCCACTTCCAGGCTCTTGTCCTCTTCCGCCGAATACTGGTACGGCGGGCCGGTCACGATGGGGGTCTTCTCAAAGTTATGCTTCGGCGGAGGCGAACCCGTTTGCCACTCCAGTCCGGTTGCGCGCCAGGGATTGGGCCCGGCGATTCGCCCGCGCTTCAAAGACCAAAGAAAATAAAAAAACGGCAGCGCATAGCCTACTCCTAGAATCGACGCGCCCGCCGTGGAGAGGACATGGAAAACCTGAAACTCCGGCGGATAGGCATGGTATCGGCGCGGCATCCCCAGGTAGCCGAGGAGGAACTGCGGAAAGAAGGTGAGATTGAAACCGATAAAGGTAATGACTGCCGCCATTTTGCCGAGAAACTCGGGGTAAAGCCGCCCCGTGATCTTGGGCCACCAGTAATGAAGGCCGCCCATGAACGCCATCACCATTCCCCCGACCATGATGTAATGGAAATGCGCCACCACGAAGTAGGTGTCAGTCACGTGCACATCCACCGCCAGGGCCGCCAGAAAGAGTCCGGTTAAGCCCCCAATCGTAAAGAGACCGATAAAACCCAAGGCATACAACATGGGCGTCTGGAAGGTGATCGAGCCCTTATGCAGGGTCGCGGTCCAGTTAAAGACCTTAATCCCGGAGGGAATGGCGACAATAAAACTCAGGATGGAAAAGACCATCCCGGCATAGATCGACTGCGAGCTAACAAACATATGATGACCCCAGACGAGGAAGCCCAGGATCGCGATCGCCATACTCGCACAAGCGATCCAGGCGTAGCCGAAAATCTGCTTGCGCGAGAAGCAGGTGATTAACTCACTGATCACTCCCATCCCCGGCAGAATCATGATGTAGACCGCCGGATGGGAGTAGAACCAGAAGAGATGTTGGAATAAGACCGGATCGCCTCCCAACTTCGGGTCGAAGATTCCTACGCCCCAGATACGCTCGACCGACATCAAAGCCAGGGTAATCGCGAGCACCGGCGTCGCCAGCACCATGATCAGGCTCGTGGCATACATCGACCAGATAAAGAGCGGCAGGCGAAACCAGGTCAACCCCGGCGCGCGCATCTTATGAACCGTCACGATAAAATTCAGCCCCGTCGCGATGGAGGAAAACCCGGCGATAAAAACTCCCGCCGCCATCGCGATGACATGGGAGTTCGCGTAGGTCGTGCTGTAAGGCGTATAGAACGTCCACCCCGTATCGACCCCGCCGTGGATAAGCGACCAAAGCGCCAGGGCGCCGCCGCAGATGAAGATATACCAGCTCGCCAGGTTGAGCCGGGGAAAGGCGACATCGCGCGCGCCGATCATCATCGGGATGACAAAATTACCCAGGACCGCGGGGATCGAGGGGATGAGGAAGAACCAGACCATGAGAACGCCGTGGATGGTAAAGAGTTTGTTATAAGTCTCCGAGGTCACGAGATCGCCTTGCGGAGTAAGAAGTTCGATCCGCATGAGGGCGGCCGCGACACTGGCAATGGTGAAGAAGATGAGAATCGTCCAGAGATAGAGCAGCCCGATTCGCTTATGATCGGTCGTGAGCAGCCAGGAGCGAAGGCCATGCTCTCGATTGAGATAGTTCACCGGCGCCATTTCCCCGGACGTTCTCAACTCCACCGCGGTCGCCGTTTTCATGATCTTCTCCCCGTCCCTCATTGTGGATTCACCGGATTTTCTGGCGCCGCTTCCTGCGCGCTCACCGGGCGCTCGCTGGTCGACTTCAGGTAGGCAATGATCTGCATGATCTCCGCCTCAGTGATATGACCGGAGAAGCTAGGCATGAGATTCTCGTAGCCTGCGGAAATCTGCTTTCCCGGCACCAGAATCGAATCACGCAGATACTGTTCATCGGCCGTCACGATCTCCCCCGAAGCGAGCGGGACCTGTCGGCCGTAAATTCCATCGAGCGGCGGCGCGTGAATCGCCGCACTCCCCACATGACAACCGCTGCATCCCCGCTCATGAAAGAGCCGCCGACCTTCGAAGACGATCGATCGTCCGGTTTCCCCGGTAGCAAGCCACCGCTCATAGTCGGCTGGGCGCATCACGACCACCCGGCCAATCATGGCCGAGTGATTCGTCCCACAATATTCGGCGCAGAAAAGATGATACTCACCCAGCCGCGTCGGCCGAAACCATTCGCTCGTATATTTCCCCGGCACGACATCCTGCTTGATCCGAAAGGCGGGGACGAAAAAGCTATGGATCACATCTTGGGAGGTCATGGTGAGGTTGACCGTCCGGCCGAGGGGAAGATGGAGCTCGTTGATTTCCTTCTTGCCTTCGGCGTGCTGGAGTTTCCACATCCACTGTTTCCCTACCACCTGGACCTGCAGCGCATCCCGGGGCGGTCGCTCGATATGGTAGTAAACAACCGCGCCCCAAGTAAAGAATCCGAGCCCGACGAGCAACGGGAAAAGCGTCCAGCCACTTTCGAGCAAGTTCGAACCGGAAGAAGGATTCGAACGATCCGCGCTCGACCCGCGGCGGTAACGGACGGAGAAGAAAATGATCGGAAGAAAAACCGCTGCGATGAAAAACAGCGACATCAGGATGAGGCCGAAATAGAGCCAGTCGATCTGAGCCGCGCCGCTCGATCCTTCTACCGGGAAAAGGTGAAAGTCGTTCATCTTAGCCGGCCTCCACGGTCTCGCGCTCCTTCGGACTGCGCCGGCTCAGCCAAACGATCCAGCCCGCCAGGAGGAGGACCGTCGCTACACTCAACACTCGTAAGACATTCAGGACAAGCGCGCCGTATTTTCCCGTGATTGGGTTGTAGTGATAACAGAGAAGAATGAGCTGTGTAATAACCGAGCCACTCTTATTCTCCGCCGCCGTCATAAGAGCGCTGCGCAAAGTTTTTGGGTCGTAATTCACCCCAAAGAAGTAGCGAGACACTCTGCCCTCCGGGGTCAGGACAAGGAACCCGCTCGGATGGGCATACTCATGGCTCGCTGGGTCGTAGGCGAAGCGAAAGCCGGCTTCGTTAGCCAACTGCGCGATCGTCGCCTTGTCGCCGGTGAGAAAATGCCAGCCCGCTGCCGCGCCCGGCCGGCCGTAACGTTTCAGATACTCACGCTTCTTCACCGCGGCGACCTCCGGGGTCTCATTCGGGTCGATGCTCACGTTGATAACGTTAAAATCGCGGCCCACATCGAAGCGCAGCTCCTGCAAAGACTCAATCAACCCGTCGTTAATCAAAGTGCAAAGCATCGGGCAATGGTAATAACCAAGAATGAGCAGGGTCGGCTTGGTATTCCAGAGCTGGCGCAAGGCCACAGTGCGCTTCTCCGCATCGCGAAAAACCAGGCTACCTGAGATCGGCTGCCCGATGTGTTGATCGTAGCCGATCCGGTTAAGCTCGTTCGGCGGAATGGCCCAGGCCACCGGAAGGAAGGTTCCGAGCGCCCCGAGGAGGAGGCAAAGGGTTCTCTTCATGGCATGGGTGAGCCGGTCGGACTTTTTGGTTGCACGTCCGTAGTCGGCCGCGCTTGCATAAGCTGCAGACGCGTCTGACCAGCGCCTACTTCCGGGAGACCGCGTTCGATCAGCAATTGCATGGCCCGCTCGATCGGAAGATGCACCACCCCGGCCGATCGATCGACCCAGCCATAGGAGTGCAGCTCGCTCTCACTCGCTTTCTCCGAAATCGCCAGATCCGCCGTCGGGTTCACCTGCAAGCGGGGTTCCGGAAAACGACTCTTTTCCCCGACCGCGCTTTGCCCGAGGGCGGAGGCGCCATGGCTTCCGCTGATCAAGTGTAGCAACCCCTCCACCGTAAGATAGCTAATGGCCATTATCAGTAAGATCAGACCCGCCACGAGAATCACCCCGATGACATCGGCATCCTTGCGCTCGTAACCGCCTTCCTTCGATTGATGACCCTGCGGAATCATAAGTTAGCCGTGGCGATGACAAAGCGCGGATCGTTCAGCGGCACCAGCGGTTTCCGGCTCAGGTTACGGGCGAAGGCGAAGAGCCAGATCCCGCCAATCCCGAAAAACGCCGTAAAGTCGAGCCAGCTCACATAGATCCCGCCGGGATAAAAGGTCGGCGCCACCATCCACCAAACATCGATGACGTGAGCGATAAACATCACCCCGGCGATCGCGGCCAAAGCCCGGCGCGTCTGTTTCATTTGCCGGGAAAGGAGAAGGAAAAACGGCCCGAAGAAATGAAAAAGCACAAGGAAAACAAGCACCCAACGCCAGCCTCCGGCGATGCGGTGCAGATACCAGGAAATTTCATGCGGCAGATTGCCCGACCAGATGACGAGCAACTGTGAGAAAGCCATGTAAGCCCAGAGCATGGTGAAGGCGAGCAGCAGACTTCCCAAGTGATGGAAGTTTTCCTTTCCGATGATCTCGGAAAGCGAAGTCCGCGGTCCCAGCCAGGCGAGGAGAAGGATGATGAAAGCGAGGCCGCTCAGCATCTGCCCGATGCAGATCAAAATGGGAAACATGGTCGAGAACCAGTCCGGTTCTAGGGACATGACCCAATCGACAAAAACAACTGTGACGGTGAGCGGATAAATGACCAGCCCGGGGCCGCTCAACTTGCGCAGACGCTTCATCGGCGTTACCTCGCGAGTTTCATCCTGTTCCCGCGACCACTTATTTAAGAGGTAACCCATCCAACTCCAGATCCCGAAAGCGATCAGAGCGCGCGCGCTGAAAAAGGGCAGGCTCAAGTAGGGATGTTTATGCTGTAAGACATGATCGGCCGCCACCCGCGCCGGCATCGCCCAAGGATAGAGATAAGGCAGACCGAAGCAGAGGGGCACGAAAAGGAGGCCGAGGAGGGGAAACGTCTTCGCCGCGGCTTCGAAAAACCGGCGCACCGGCCAGCCCCACTTCCCGCCGGTCAGGTAATGAATCATGAGAAAGGCCATACAGCCAAGCGCCACGCCCACCCAGACCAGCTCCGCGAAGAGATAAGAAATAAAGAACTGCCGCGGGTCGAGGAACCAGCCAAACAGACAAAGAAGCAGGCTCACGACACCGGCGCCAAGCGCGATCCGGCTGTACTTCCCGGCCAGAGGTTCGATCTCGTCGTTCACCGGCTCGCCTCCAATTTACTTTGTTCGTCAGGCGGCACGTCGCCCGGCCCCGCACCCTGGCTCAACTGCAACGCGCGGATATAGGCCGCGATGGCCCAGCGATCGGAGGGTTCGACCCGGGAAGCATAGGAATACATGACCCCGTAGCCGTTCGTGATCACGTCGTAAAAATGCCCGATCGGAGCCTGCCGGAGCCGCGCGCTATGATAGGTCGGCGGCGCGGGAAATCCGCGCTGCACGATTTCGCCGTGCCCGTCGCCGTTCGCCCCGTGGCAGACCGCGCAGTAGATATCGAACCGTTCGCGCCCGCGCTCGAGCAGGGCGGGGGTCAGTTTGAGCGGCGCGGGGAGTTGCGCGACCAGAACGCCGTTAGTGAGCCCGGTATAGAAAGCCTCATTCTCGCGCGCGTGCCGATACTGGACCGTATGCGGCGGCAGCGGGCGCGCGCTCGTCCCGTCGCGGAAAAACTCATTCTCCGAATACGTTTTGGCTTTCGGCTGGTTATACATGTCCTGGCGGCAACTCGTAATGAGAAGGGCGAAGGCTAGGGCTAATGACGAAGCTCGAATGACGAAGCCCGAAAGAATGAACGAATGACGAATGACGAAGGCGGCGGTCCGCTTCCTTCGGATTTCGGGCTTCGTCATTATTTCGGAATTCGTCATTCGAGCTTCGTCATTCTACTTCGCCACTTCTTTCACCATCAGAGGATCGAGACTTTCCAAAAACAATCGCGTGCCCGACCCGTCGAAGAGCGGATCATCCGTTTCAATACAGAGAAAAAATCGATCCTGGGAAGCGCGCTCGAACTCCGGCAGATTGAACATCGGATGATACGGCTTGGGCAGGCCGTTCAGGCCTAACGAAAAAAAGAACGCGGTCAGGGCGGCGCCGAGCACGGTCAACTCAAAGGTGATCGGAATAAAGGCGGGCCAGCTATGCAGCGGCCGGCCGCCAATGTTAAGCGGATAGCTGATGACATTGGCGAACCACTGCATGAAATAGGCGCTGCATCCGCCGAGGATGCCGGCGCAAAGGACGAGCAGCGGAATCCGATTCGTTTTGCCCAGGGCCCGCGCCAGCCCCTCGATCGGGAATGGGGTAAAGCCATCCATCTTCCGGTAACCCTTGGCATAGGCCTGCTCGGCCGCGTGCATCAATTGCGCGTCGGTCTCAAACTCCGCGACCAATCCGTAGACCCAGGCCTCGCTCATAGGGCGTTGGCTTTCTCCGGCTCGGCCACGAGCTCACGGGACTCGGAGATTGAGATCATGGGGAAGAAGCGAACAAAGAGAAAAAGCAGAGTAAGAAAAAGCCCGACGCTGCCGAAAAGAACCGCCCAATCCCAGATTGTCGGATAAAACATCCCCCAGGCGGAAGGCATAAAGTCACGATGCAAACTGGTGATGACGATGACGAAACGTTCCACCCACATGCCGACGTTAATGAAGAAGGCGACAATAAAGAGAGTTAGCGGGTTACGCCGAATCCGCGCCGACCATAACGCCTGGGGCACCAGGACATTGCAGAGCATAAGTCCCCAGAAGACCCAGCCATAGGGACCGAAGGCCCGGTTCTGCATCATATAAGCCTCGAAGATGTCGCCGCTATACCAGGACATGAATGCTTCGATGACGTAGCCATAAGCGACCATCAACCCGGTCACAAACATGACGTTGGCCATGTTGTTGAGATAGCGTTCCGTAATGAGGTTCTCCAGGTGATAGAGTTTGCGGACAGGAATGACAATGTTCAGCACCATGGCGAACCCGGAGTAGATCGCACCGGCCACAAAGTAGGGTGGAAAAATAGTGGAATGCCAGCCGGGCACGATGGCGACGGCGAAATCGAGACTGACCACGCTATGGACCGAGAGAACGAGCGGGGTCGCCAACCCGGCGAGGAGCAGGTAGGCAATCTGATGCCGCTGCCAGTGCGCGGCGGAATTACGCCAGCCCAGCGCAAGCACTCCGTAGAACCTCCTTTGCCATTTTTTGCTGGCGCGATCGCGCAAGGTGGCGACATCCGGGACCAGGCCGAGATACCAGAAGAGGAGCGAGACAATGAAGTAAGTCGAAACCGCAAAGACATCCCAGACGAGCGGGCTGCGGAACTGAGGCCAGAGTCCCATCGTATCGGGGTAGGGAAAGAGATAGAAGAAGAGCCAAGGGCGGCCGAGATGGAGTAACGGCATGAGTCCGGCGCAGGCGACGGCAAAGAGAGTCATGGCTTCGGCGAAGCGGTTGATCGCAGTGCGCCAGTGTTGAAACATGAGGAGCAGAATGGCCGAGATGAAGGTGCCGGCATGCCCGATCCCCACCCACCAAACGAAGTTGACGATGGCAAAGCCCCAGGCCACCGGGATGTTGATCCCCCAGATCCCGACGCCCCGGATAAAGAGCCAGGCGAGGGCGAAGAAGAACATCATGAGCAGCGCGAAGGCGACGACGAAGCCAATCCACCAGGTGGCGGGTTGATGATTGCGCAGAACAATCGAGCCGATGGTTTCGTTGACCGTCTCGTAGGTCTGGTCGGGCGCGAGCAGGTTGGAGGGGTAGCCGAGCGGCGACATCCGCGTGTTGGCCTGTTCTTCCGGCGGAATGGTCGCTTTCATTTGGTTTGGCTCCCTCCGGAGGGCACTCCGGGAAGCATGCTTGAGCACCGCATGTAGACGCTTCGCTCTGGGAAGCGCGGGAGTCCGGGATGCCGACGGGAACCCACTCGCGCGCTTCGCAGAGCGAAGCGTCTACAGGCAGGCTGCAACCCCCCATCGGCTGCGAACCCGAGCAGAGCGTGGGACGCTCGAGAGTCACAGGTCAAGTGACGCCGGGGGTCATCCGTGAGATCCCGCTCTTCGCTCGGGATGACACTTGGGGGAGTTAGAGCGAAAGGAGGAGATGTTGGCCGGCGCGGCATGGTCAGGTGAGTCCGTTCGCGGGATTGCGCAGCTTGGCGGCGTAACTGGTGCGTGGCCGCGTGTTCAGCTCGGCGAGCATACCGTAGTCGAGCGGTAACTGTTTCAAGCGCGAGACGCGGCTCTTCGGGTCGTGGATGTCGCCGAAGGTGATCGCTTCCGCGGGGCAGACTTGCGCGCAGGCGGGAGTAACTTCGCCATCGCGAATCTTTCTCCGCGCCAGCTCGGCGGGAATGCGCGCGGCATTGATCCGCTGCAGGCAGTAAGTGCACTTCTCCATCACCCCGCGACAACGGACCGTGACATCCGGATTCTTGACCAGCTTCTCGCTCGCCGTGTAAGCGCCGTTATACTCGAGGAAATTGAAGCGCCGGACTTTGTAAGGACAGTTATTCGAACAGTAACGCGTCCCGACACAACGGTTGTAGACTTGCAGATTCAAGCCTTCGTCGTCGGTCACGGTCGCAGCCACCGGGCAGACCAGTTCGCAAGGCGCATTCTGGCAATGCATGCAAGGGACCGGTTGGTGGTGAAACCGCGGTTCGTTGGCCGATTCGCTGTAGTAGGTGTCGATCCGAATCCAATGCATCTCCCGCCCGGCGATGACCTGGGATTTGCCTACGACCGGGATGTTGTTCTCCGCCTGACAGGCAATGGTGCAGGCGTTGCAGCCGATACAGGTATTAAGATCGATCACCATCGCCCAGGCGTAGCCGGCGTTTTTGAATTCGTCGGGATCGTAGAGCGTCTGGTCGCGCTCCGGCACCTCCGCCATCTTGGCCGCGAAACGCGGATCGCGGACAAATTCGGCGAGCGTGCCGGCGCGATACATCTCGCGCCCCTCGATCGTGAAATGGTTTTGAGTGGTCGCGAATTTTTCCCGGCGCGGCAATTTCCGAATCGTTAGGCCTGTGTCTGCCCAGAGCGCTGCGGAAGTGCGCAGAAGGTAGGCATTGTAGCCCTTGTTCGTCCCCACTCGTCCCGCATGCGCCCGGCCGTAGCCAAGCTGGAGGGTGACGGTGTTCTCAGCCTGGCCGGGGAGAATCCAGATCGGCGCGCCCAGTTTTCGTCCGCGATAGCTGAGCTCGATGTAATCTCCGTTTTCGAGCTTCTCCCGCGCAGCCAGGGCCGGACTGACCAGGGCAGCGTTGTCCCAGGTGATTTTGGAGAAGGGCTTGGGTAACTCCTGAAGCCAACTGTTGTTGGCATAACGGCCGTCCAACATGTTGGGATCGGCGCGAAAAACAACTTCGAGTCCGCTCGCGGGCTCGGGCAGAGGGTCCGGTGGCGGCGAGCTAGCGGGCTGGCCGCCTGAAGCCGGGGCGCCATTAGCCACTCCGTCGCTCAGAAGTTTACGCCAATCCTTCTCGAAATCCGGGCTGGCGTTTTGGGCCTGCCAGGTGGACCGCACGATCTCGTAGGCGGAGCGACCGGGCTGGCGGAGGAAAGCATCGAGGAGCTGATGGACCGAGATGCCGTCGTAAAGCGGCTCGATGAGCGGCTGGACAATCGCGGCGGTGCCGTCAAAGGCGCGGAGGTCGCTCCAGCTCTCGAGGAAATGCGTCGCCGGAATCTGCCACTGGCAGAGCCGTGAAGTTTCGTTAGGGAAGACGCTGTGGTGAATGCGCATTTTCGCCTTGGCCAAGGAGCCCGCGAAATCGAGATCGACCGGCGCATCATAAACTGGATTGCCCCCAAGGATGAGGAGCAGGTCGACTGCGCCGACGAGGAGCGCTTCGACCAGGCTCTGGAGCGATTCGGTCGCGTTCCCGGGATGGGCCGCGACAGCGGGCTGTGGCTGGATGGTTACGCCGATGTTGCCTAACGATGCGTTGATTTGCGCGACCAGGGCGTGAACCTGGGGCGGCTGCGTCTCGCCGGCGATGACAATGCTGGCGCCGGCGTGCGCGCGCAGGTCGTTCGCCGCGGCCCGAACCCAAGGGTCTGTCTGCGCCGGAACCTCGCCGCCGGCATCCGCTGCGCCGACCAGGGCGGCGAGGGTGGCAGCGAGCTTGGGGATGTCGTGCGCGGCGATGGGCAGCCGGTGATCGGCGTTGGAACCGGTGATGCTCGGGGTCGGCTCGGCCGCGTAGAAGCGGCTCATGGTTGCGCCTTCCGCCCGCTCGACCCGGCGCCCCGCCGCGAAATCGCGCGTGTGCCGCAAAGCCGCCGGATGCAGATAAAGAAAATCGGAGTCGAGCGCGACGATCACCTTGGCCTTGGCAAAGTCGTAGAGATTTTCCCCGCCCGGGAGGTTGCGCGCGAGCGGCTCCCATTGATGCCATTTGGCGCCGGGAAATTTCTGGCCGAGGGCCTCCATCTGGGCGGCCAGGGTGGGCGAAGTGACGGTCTGGGTGAGAATGCGAATACCGGCTCCGCCCCCGGTCGCCTGGCTGGCCAGGAGGCCATTGAGCTGGTCGAGGAAATTTCCCCAAGTCGCCCCGCCGCCGCCGTGGGTCAGCACTTTGGCACGATCGGGATCGTAGAGATCGAGCAGGTCGGCCTGGGCCCAGATGGTGGTCGCGCCGAGGCTGGCGGGATGGGCGCGATTGCCTTCGATCTTGGTCGGCCGGCCTTCGTTGCTGGTCACGACAATCCCCTGGCCGTAACCGGCAAACGAGGTGGCGCTGGCAAAAAAGAGCGGTTTCCCGGGGACCACTTCCTCGGGCTGGTTGACGTAGGGAACGATCTTTTCGATCCGCTGTTTGGTGCAGGCGCCGAGGCCGGCGAGGGCGAGCGACGCGCCCATCAAGCGCAGAAAATCGCGTCGCGGCAGTTCGCTCCACTCGGAAGCGCCCTGCGAGAATTCGCGGTGCAGCCAGTCTTCGAACTCCGGGGTGCGGGCCAGTTCTTCGAGACTGCGCCAATAGCGAGGCGAGGATGGGTTCATCGGTGGCAGACGGAGCAATTCGTTAGGCGACCGGTGGTGTCGATCTTGTTTTGCTGGACCAGGCGCAGGCCCTGGGCGTGCTGATCGGGCGGCGGCTGCCAGTGCAGGTTGTAGATTTCGCTCTGCGGGCGCACGTAATTTTCCGGCGCGCGATGGCACTCCAGACACCATTTCATGTAGAGCGTTTGGGTGCGCCAGGTCAGCGGCATCTGGTCGAGCTGGCCGTGGCAGGTGGAACACCCGACGCCTTTGGCGATGTGGATGCTGTGATTAAAATAAGCGAAATCGGGGAGGTCGTTGACCCGGTTCCATGACAACGGGCGGTTGTTCGTTAGGCTCCGCCGGACCGGTTCGAGGAGGGGCGCGTCCGTCCAGATTTGCGAGTGACAGGTCATGCAAATCTGGGTGCTCGGGATCCCGGCAAATTCCGATTTCTCGACCGAGGTGTGGCAGTAACGGCAGTCGATCCCGTCGTCGCCGACGTGATGTTTGTGACTGAAAGGGACCGGCTGATCGAGCGGCACATCGACGTAAGTGGTGTAGGGCGACCAAAAGATAGCCGAGGTCGCCCAGCCCGCTCCGCAGATGAGGAGGACGAAGCCGCCGAGAAGCACTCGGGCGTGGACGTTGGCGCTCCGCAAAAAAATTTGTGCCATGGGAAAGCGGCCCTCAGCCCGCCCGCACCCAGCGTTCCGCTTCCGCCTGCTCAGCGGCGTCGAAATAACGAACGCTCTCGCGCATAAAAAAGGAGCCTATCTTGGTCATCCATTTTTGCCACGCTTTTTCGCCGACGAGGGCGACGCGCTGGACCTGCGCGGCATGCTTGCTCTCAAAGCGAAAATCGTCCCAGGCGGCGGTCGGTGACCAGCCATGGAAATCTTCCAGGAGCCAAAGGAGGCGGAGCGCGCCCGACTGCGTGATCGCCTTTTCCCAGGCGGGCAGGAGCGCGTCGTAATCCTCCTGGGTGAGAGTGCCGCTCGCGCGCACCGTGACGAGTCCATCTTCGCCGATGTTGATTTGGTGCATCCGAAATTTACCCTGTGCCGCTGTCCGCCTTGATTGATCGCGGACCAGGCCGCCGGAGGATGTTCACAATTTTCTAACGCTGCCGCTGTTCCGCCGCCGCGTCCGGTTTTTCGGAAAGCGCGTGCGCGGTGTTGACCAGGCCGACGTGGGTGAAGGCTTGCGGGAAATTCCCCAGGAGCCGTTTCTCTTTGGGATCGTATTCCTCGGATAAAAGACCAAGGTCGTTGCGCAAATCGAGCAGGCGCTCGAAAAGCATACGCGCCTCTTTCTTGCGACCGAGGAGGTGATAACAGTCCGCCAGCCAAAATGAGCAGGGCAGAAAAACGCCCTCCGAGCCGGGCAGGCCGTCGACCTTTTTCTCTTCCGGCCGGTAACGCAGGACGAAGCCATCGTGCAGCAGATCGCGCTCGACCGCGGCGACCGTGTTGATGACCCGCTCGTCCTCCGGTGGAAGAAAGCCGACCAGCGGCAGCATGAGAATGCTCGCGTCCATTTCCTCGGATCCGTAGTATTGGGTGAACGCTTTTTTCTTTTTGTTGTAGCCGCGGGCACAGACTTGTCGATGGATTTTGGCGCGGATTTTCTCCCAGCGCTTGACGCTGCCGTCCGCTTCGAAGCCGCCGCGCTCGACCAGTTTGAGGGCGCGATCGAAAGCCACCCAGGCCATCACTTTGGAATGAGTGAACTGCCGGCGCGGCCCGCGCACTTCCCAGATGCCTTCATCGGGCTCTTCCCATTTCGATTCCAGGTAATTGATCAGCGCGACCTGCATCCGCCAGTCGGCGTCGTTCAGTTCCATCCCGCCGCGGTGCGCCTGATACAGGGCGTCGGTCACCTCACCGAAAATATCGAGCTGGAATTGCGCGGAAGCGGCGTTGCCCGCCCGCACCGGCTCGGAATTTTCATAGCCGCTCAGCCAGGGCAGCTTGAATTCGTCGAGCCGGCGTTCGCCTTGCACCCCGTACATGATTTGCACCTGCCCAGGGCTGCCCGCGATCGCGCGCAGGAGCCATTCCCGCCAGGCCCGCGCTTCCTCGGCATAGCCGGCACTGGTCAGTGCGAGCAGGGTAAAGGTCGCGTCCCGCAGCCAGCAGAAGCGGTAATCCCAATTCCGCACGCCGCCGATCTGCTCCGGCAAGGAAGTGGTGAGGGCCGCGACCATGCCGCCGGTCGGCGCGTAGGTCAGGCCTTTCAGGGTAATGAGCGAGCGCATGACCGCGTCCTGCCAGGGGCCGCTCCGCTCGTAACGCTGCGCCCATTCCCGCCAATAATTCTCCGTGTCGCGCAAAGCGTGTTCGGGATGCACCTCCGGGGGAGGCGCTTCGTGGGAGGCAAACCAGGTAAGGACAAAAGGCAGGCGCTCCCCTTTCCCGACCGTGAATTCCGCCACCGTCTTCAAATCTTCTCCGCGGGTCTCGACCGGCGTATGCAGAATGAGCGCGTCCGGGCCCGCCACCGCTTCGAGGCCGCCGTGCCGCCGCCGCACCCAGGGAATGACCGACCCGTAGCCGAAACGAATGATCAATTCCATCCGCACTTGCACCTTGCCCTCGAGCCCTTCGACGATGCGGACGATGTCGGGATTCGTTCCGCGCGGCGGCATGAAATCGAGCAAGCGAATGCGCCCTTCCGCCGTCGTCACCTCCGTCTCCAGAATGAGCGTGTCGCCCCGGTAGCGCCGCTCCAATTTTTTCACCCGCCCGTGCGGCTGGAAGCTCCAGCAGCCGTTCTCTTCCTCGCCTAACAATGAGGCAAAACAGGCCGCGGAATCGAAGCGCGGCAGGCAGAGCCACTCGATGCAACCGTCGCGCCGGACGAGCGCCCCGCTCTGCGTGTCGCTGAGGAAAGCGTAGTCCTCGATCCGGGCCGATTTCGGATGTGCGCGCTTCTTCGTCATTGCCCCGCCTCAGCGGAAATTTTGAACGGCCTGTCCGAAATCCACGTCCCTATTTGATAACGAATGAAAACAAACACCAGCCCTTATCTCATTATTTCTCTGGTCATGAGCACGCTGGCGGCGCCGGTTTTCCTGCGGGCGGCGACTCCTGCGCCGTCCCCTTCGGCCACGCCGGCGGCGCGCGACCGGATGGAACAACTCGACCAACAACTTGACGACGTTTTTGCCGACACCTTCCGCGGGTTCGGCAACTCTTTCGGCACCTCCGCTCTCGCTTCCTCGATCGATCTGCGCGAGCAGAAGGATAAATATATCGTGCGCGTCTACGTGCCGGGCGCCGATAATTCCAAAGTCAACGCCCGCGTCGAGGGCGACCTTCTCCACGTCACCGCCGAGGGCGAAAAGACGAGCGCGAACTCCGCCCGGAGCGAGCGCTACGAGCAGATCATCAGCCTGCCCGGTCCCGTTCAGGCCGGCCAGATGCACCTCGAGCGCAAGCAGAACCTCGTCGTCATCAGCCTTCCCAAAGCGCCCGGCCACGTCGCCGCGGCGACGCCCACCGCCCCGCCGACCGCGCTGCCTGCCGGCGCTGACGAGCTGGCCGCTTTCGATCAATCGATCATCAACCAGATGGCCCGAATGCAGGGACGGATGGAGCAAATGTTCCGCGACGCCTTCCCCGACGAGGACAGCCTAACGAACGGCTCGCCCAGGCTCCCGCTCGGCTCCGCGGTGAATCTCGACAACCAGAAGGACCAGTACGTGGTCCGCTTTTACCTGCCCGACAAGAACCTCGAGAACGTCTCCGTAAAGTTGGAGAACGGCCAGTTGCATCTAACCGCATCGGAGGACGAACGCGACCAGACCAAGGGCAGCAACAGCTTGGAAACCGGCCGCTACGAGCAGCTCATGACCTTGCCCGGCCCGGTCCAGGAAAAGCGCATGAAAGTCCAGCGCGAGAACGGGACCATCGTCGTCAGCCTGCCCAAAGCTTGATTTGTCAGGTGGGAGAAACGCGGACGCCTTCAGGGGTGGGGGCGTCCGCCACTCTTGCACGGGCCAGCTCCGCGATGCCCGGGCGGGTCAGACGGAAGATCGTCCAATCGTCGTTAGGCCGGGCCCCCAGCTTGCGGTAAAATTGGATCGCCGGCTCGTTCCAATTGAGCACCGCCCATTCCATCCGGCCGCAGCCTCGCGCCTCCGCGATCTCGGCCAGCCGCACCAGCAAAGCGCGCCCGTAACCCTTTCCGCGCGTCTCTGGTTTCACGAAAAGATCCTCCAGATAAAGCCCGCGCCGACCCGTCCAGGTCGAGAAATTATGGAAGAAAAGCGCGAACCCGACCGGCTCGCCCGCCACTTCCCCGAGCAGCACCTCGGCCGCCGGCTGCGCCCCGAACAGCGCCTCCTCCAGGCCCGCCGTCGTCGCCACGACCTCGTTAGGCGCGCGCTCGTATTCCGCCAGCTCCCGAATCAGTTGCAGGATGATGCCGACATCGGCAACCGTGGCGGAACGGATCGCGAAAGAATTCTCCATCGCCCAACCTCTTCGAAGAGTCGCTCGCTGTCACGCCCCCCGCGGACTTCAGGCGCGGTGCGTTGCGGCGGCGATCCATTCCCGGGCCAGCGGCTGAAAATCCGTCCACTCGCGCCAGACGCTCGCGGCCCATTCCCCCACCCGCGCGAGATGTTCTTCCGCGCTGCTCGCTCGGTGCACATGGGAAACATTCAAAGCCGCGGGCCTGACCGGCAGCCGCGCCGGCTTGGTCAAATCCCGCGGGCCGTCGAGCCAGCGGCGCACCGCTTGATTGAGCGCGGCCGGGTCTTCGAATTCGAGGGCGAGACACATCCCGGTCAAGTGGGCCGCAAACGATTTGGCCGAGTCCAGGTAGGGCTCGGGATGTTGCAAGGCGTAGGCATCGACCGTGAGCCGATGCCGGCGTCCATAACGAAAGTCGCCAAACTCCCGCGCGATCACCTCCTCGAACATCGTTAGGCAGCCGGCGCCCCCCGCCGAATTCCCGCAATCTGGACACGCGCTCGCTGCCCGGTTTCGGGCGGCGGAGCCCGACAGCTGCCAGGAATCGCCCCTCGAGTTCATCATCCGCCCCTTTGCGCGAGCCGACCGCTACTTCTTCTCCAACTTCTCCCGCAGAAAAGTCAGCACTGCCGCCTCCTCCGAGCGCAGGTGCTCGAACGATTCCTCCAGCGCCTTTTCCGTGCGTGTTTTGAGCCCTTCGATGAGGCTGCCTTCGAGATAAGTCTCCAGCACCGCCGGATGCACATAACACTTGCGACAGACCGCCGGCGTATTCCCCAGCACCTTCGCCACCGCCCCGATCGCCGTCTTCACATTCTTCTTCGCCTGCGACTTATTCTCGAAAACATCCTGCGCCTGCAAGGCTATCGCCGCCATCACCGTCCCCGCCCAGGTCCGAAAATCCTTCGCCGTAAACTCTTCCCCCGTGATCTCGTGCAAATACTCATTCACATCGTCCGAGGTCACGTGATGCCGCTCGCCCTCCTCATCGAGATATTGGAAAACATCCTGGCCCGGTAAGTCCTGCAGCTTCTTCATGATCTTCGCCACCCGCCGATCCTCCAGCGGAATATCGTGATCGATCCCGCTCTTCCCCCGGAATTGAAAACGCAAGCGCGCCCCGCGCACATCGACATGCCGGGTGCGCAGCGTGGTCAGGCCAAACGACCTGTTCTCCTTCGCGTACTCCTCGTTCCCGACCCGGATGAGCGTCTTCTGGAGCAACTCCACCACCGTCGCCAACACCTTCTCCCGCGGCAGCCCGCGCCGCTTTAAATCGCGCGTCAGCCGGCGCCGGATCTTCGGCAACGCCTGACCGAAGATCACCATCTTTTCGTACTTATTCTCATCGCGCACCGCCCGCCAGCGCTCGTGATAACGGTACTGTTTGCGCCCGCGATCGTCGATCCCGGTCGCCTGCAGATGGCCATTGGGCGACGGACAAATCCAGACATCCCGA
The DNA here is from genome assembly GCA_965217815.1 of Chthoniobacterales bacterium. Classification (GTDB taxonomy): domain Bacteria; phylum Verrucomicrobiota; class Verrucomicrobiia; order Chthoniobacterales; family UBA10450; genus Palsa-1392. The sequence goes on along the minus strand of CBDCJI010000002.1, from coordinate 253,313 downwards.
TAAGCCGGCGGGATGGCCAGCCGATTCAACCGCAGAATGCGCGCCTCATCCTTGATCTCCTTCCCGCCCGTATCGAAATAGAGAAACTTCTTCCCGCGCCGCTGCCGCGAGTAGCCCGGTTGATCATCCGACACATAGCGGAGCCCGGCCTCCTCCGCCGCCTCCTCGGGATCGGTCACCACCTCGAGTTCGGCGATCTTCTTCTTTTCCTGGCGCAGCCTGCGGGCAGAGATCGGCATCGCCAACAATACGCAGCGCGGATGCCGACAGGTCGCCTCGCGATTAGCGGAAAGGGCTCCCTCTCTTGACGCCGCTGGCGATTCCGTCGCTCGGCCGATCGGCTTCTCAGGTCTCGCGCGCGTCCCAGCAGAGTCCCACCACGAGCCCAAGCACGCCGGCGACGACATAAGGTCCCGGCCCGTCTGCCAGGCGAAGGCCCCACGCAGAAAGAACCCAAGCGGCGATCAGCGCCCCGATCACGCAGAGCCATGTGCGCCACCCCACGAGGTGACTGCACCACTCTAAGACAAAATCCAAGAAAGACTCCATCGCGCTTGACCCCGCTCGCCTAACGATGAAGCAACTTAGCCATTTCGAAAGAGCTCGTTAACGACATACAAGTTCAACCCCACACGACTTGGAAGTGACTTTTCGCATCACAGTTGGGCGGTCAACATAAGAGGGCGGTTCTCGCAGCGTCGTCTGCTCAGTCCTATTACTTGTTTTTGTCCTGAATTCCCATCTGCTTCATCAGCTTGGGCGTCATTTCGAAGATTTTGTCGCCGACGAACATCCAGACCCTTGCGTTATCATTGACCATTCCGACGGACACAATGACTTTGTCGTGCACACTCGTGTAAACGCACGTCTCCAGCGGCTTGTTGCTGACGATCTGAGACACGGAAACTGTGATCGGCCTCTCACCTTCGTGGCCTTTGGGTGGCGAAGGCTGTCGGAGCAACGTCTTCGAGAGTGCGTCCACTCTCTCTGCCCTGGCGCCATCCGCCGAAACCGTTACACGAAAATTGCCACCGAGAATGATTTCCTCTTTGGCATGCGGTAGAGCGTAAACGAGAAATCCGCTGCCATCTGGATCATCCAATACGACGTACCAGTAGGAAATGTGGAAGAGGCTGCCCTTCACAGCCGCAATGCTGGTCAAGCGCGCGCGTTTGCGCGCCGGAGTTGTCGCCCCCATGGAAGGGGTGCCGCTTAATCGCGCTAATTCCGCGCCCAGGCGTTCTACGGTTTTGAGGTCAAACTCGCGAATTTGACTCCCCAGCGCTGAGCTACATCCGATAATGACGGCTCCGATGATTAGTCTTCGCATAGGTGTAACTAAATCAAAGATCAGACACTAGCGGCGTAGTGCGCGTGATCGGCGGATGCCATCATGATCGGAGACATCATTATTGTTCCACAAAAAGCGAAGGCTTGGGACGAGGAGGGACTAAAGAAAGGGAATAACCAGGGTGAGTCGCAGATAAAGACGTGTTCCGGCCGCTCCGGCGCGGCCAGTTCCGAGCGCTCGAGCAGGCTGCGAGCGCGGGCCGCGCGGGAGACCACGTCTGTGGGAAGAGGACGACGGGAGTAGAAAGTGATGTCGCTCGCGGTGACGTTGTGAGCGAAAAGCACCTCCGAAAACAATTGGAGGGCAGCGTAAAGAACCGCCAGGATGAGGACCACTCGATTGGTCCGACGGAGAGAGCGACCCAAGCGGGTTTTTGGAACTGTTTTGGAAACGCCGGAGAGGCTCTTGAGAAGAGCCGTAGCTTTATTCATCTTGGGGATTGGTTGATCAGAAGCGTGCGTTGCTGTGCGTAGAGCGTGTTATGCACTTCAATCATCGCGGTTGTCGGGGTGCGTCACCCTGTAGACGCTTCGCTCTGCGCAGCGCGGGTGTCGACGCGGTTTGGGGACCACGCACATACCCGCGCCTCCCAGAGGGAGGCGTGGCTACAGCCAGCGCCTCGCGGTTCCCTTTCAAAGTGCCCGACACGCCCTAAAGATCGATCGTTTCGCCGATCTTCGGGAGAAGGAGTTCCTTGCCCGCTTTCTGTGCGGCGGCTTGGGCCCGCTCGTGGTCGATTTCGATCGGCGGGAAGGTGTCGTAATGGACCCCGACGATGCGGTCGACCCCGACCAGCTCGGCCGCGCGCAAGGCGTCGGCGATGCCCATGGTGAAGTGATCGCCGATGGGCAGCACGGCGAAGCGCAGTTTTACCTGCTCGCCGATCAGTTTCATGTCGTAGGTCAGGGCGGTGTCGCCGGAATAGTAGAAGTTACCGTCCTCGCTTTCGATGAGAAAGCCGCAAGGATTTCCGCCATAGCTCCCATCGGGGAGCGAGCTGCTATGGACGGCCGCGGTCAGCTTGACCCGGCCGAAATCGGTCGCCGCGGCGCCACCGTGGTTCATGCCCTGGACGTTTTTGAGGCCTTTCTTTTCTTCGAACCACGTGGCCACCTCGTAAGGGGCGATCAGAGACGCTTCCGTGCGCTCGGCGATCGCGACCACGTCGGCGACATGATCGCCATGCCCGTGGGTGACGAGGATGAAATCGGCCGCCACGCTGGCCAGGTCGATCGTTTTGGCGAGGGGATTCGGAGTGATGAAGGGGTCGAAGAGAAGGGTCTTGCCACCGGCTGCGACGGCAAAGCAGGCGTGGCCGTAATAGGTGAGTTTCATGAGGGGAAAAGATGGGGCGGAACTGGCGACGCTGCCATGCCTTTTTCCGATTGTAGGGCGACCGCTTCGGTTGCCCAGTTTCTGCCGCAGCAGGAACCGAGGCAGGCGAAGCGCCCGCCCTACAATTCGGCGATCGAACCAGACTGATAGACACGCTCTCGGGACGGATGGACCCAGCAGAGCAACCGTGAGATCCCTCGGCGCGCTGCGCCAGCCTCGGGATGACAGCGCGCCATGTTTTTCGTGGGCCGCTAACCACAGACTCGTCCCAGAGGGGAGGCGTGTTCGGACGCGTCAGCGCCCGACTTGCACCTACACTTTCACTTACACTCTCCCCTACCCTTTTGGAGAAGAGTGAAAGTTAATGTGTAAGTGCAGGTGGACCCGCACTACGCGCCGTAACTTTTCGTGAACTTCTTCTTCGACTCAGGCTCCGGCTCGGGTTCGGCGGCGGGCTCCGCTTCGACCGACCCCACGGGCGCTTCCGGGAGGGACTCGGCCGGCTCGGCCGGCGCGCTCGGGGCCGCCTGGATGGGCCCAGCACTGGCGCTCCCCTGCCCTTGCGACGCTTCCACAAATGCCATCTGCAAACTGGCCAGCGCATTGCGCAGGACGGTCGTTTCCTCGCTGGAAAGGTTGCCGCGCGTCTTTTCCTGGATCATGGCCAGTTGGTCGATGAACATGCGCGCGACTTCCAGGTTCACTTCGGCCTGGCCGGTCTGCGGATTCGGGATCTGACCGAGAAACAAGGCCGCGTTCTGCGCCTGCATCATGACGAATTCGATGAAGCGCTGGGTGAGTTCTCCGGATTGGGTGGTTTTTTGGACTTCAGCCATAGTGAGTTACAAGGTGTTGGTTAGGAGTTAGGCCGGCGGCGCTGGGCGGACGGTGACGAGGATGTAGGGTTGTTGAAAGTATTTGGCCGCGACCCGCTGGACGTCGGCGACGGTCACGAGGTTGACTTCACGCTCCAGCTCCTGGTAATGGGCGAAGCCCAAACCGTAAAGCTCATCGAGCGCGGCCATATAACCGAAGCTGTCGTTGCTTTGATTGGAGATGCGCTGCTGGCCGATGAGTTTCTTTTTCGCCCGGAGCAGTTCTTCATTCGTTAGGCCATGGCGGGCGAGCTGGTCGATCTCGTCGAGGAGCGCCGCCTGGACGGGGCCGAGCTTCTGCGGATCGGTCCCGAGATAGAAGGCGAAGAGGCCCGGGACGAGCCCCTGCATCTGGTTGGCCCCGACGTAATAGGCCAGCCCCATTTCTTCCCGGATGCGGATGAAAAAGCGCGAGCCAAGATCGCTGCTCGCTTCGTCGATCAGTTCCAGGGCGTAACGGTCGGGGCTGAACATGTCGGCCCCGCGAAAGCCGACCATGAGAACGGCCTGGGCCTTTTCCTTCTGCTCGTCGACCGCGAGGGTCTCGCCGAGCACGGGGCTGACGGGCAGGCCGGTCAGAGCCAGCTCGCCGGGAGTCATGCGGGCGAGGGTTTGCTCGAAGATTTCTTTCACTTCGGCCGCCCGCACGTTGCCGAAAACGGAAATGACGCCGTTGCCGGCGACGAGCAACCGATCGCGAAAAGCGAGCAGATCATCGCGGGAAAGAGAAGCGAGAGAAGCCGGGGTGCCGCGGGGACGCAGCGCGTAGGGATGGCCAGGAAAGAGGGCGGCGCGGAGGAGGTTGCGGGCCACGCTGGTGAGGCGTTCCTCGTCATCGCGGATGGCGGCGAGCTGCGCTTCCTTCTCGCGGGCGACCCCTTTTTCCGGGATGGTGGCGTGGAGGAGAACGTCCGAGAAAAGCTCAGCGCCAAGGCGCAGATCGGGTTGGGTGACATCGAGGGAAACGCTGAAGCTGTTGTTCCCCGCGTCGCTCCCGATGCTGCCGCCGACAGCTTCAATGGTATCGGCGATCTGCTCGGCAGTGCGCGTGACCGTGCCTTTAAGGAGCGTCTTGGCCAGGAGCCGGGTGATCCCGTTAGTCTCGGGCGTCTCGGCGAGAAGGCCACCGCGAAAGACGGCGACCATGGAGACGAGCGGAAGCCGCGGATCTTCGCGGACGAGCAGGCGGAGGCCGTTGGAGAGCTGGAATTTCTCGATCTCGCCCGCAGAAACCGTGACGGCTTCGGTGGTCTTGAGCGCCATCGTGCCGCGGGGATTTAAGGAGACGACCGTGAGATTTTCCTCGACCAAATAGGTGGCCGCAACGCGCTGGAGATCGGCCAGGGCCACTTTCTGGACGGCCTCGAGATACTCGCGGGTGAAGTTGAGATTGCGGGTGACGAGCCAGTTGGCCCCCAGGTCGGAGGCCTGTCCGCGCATGGTGGTGAGCCCGCCTAACGAGTGGCTGAGGACGATTTTCTTGGCCTTGGCCAGCTCCGCGGCGCTGGCCCCTTGCTCCGCCAGCTCGGCAACGATCTGCAGGATCAGTTGCTCGGCCGCGACGCGATTTTCGGGCTCGACCGTGGCGTCGACGCCGAGCAGGCCGGGATCCCCCGGCGTGTAGGAGAAAGCGCCTAGCCCGAAGGCGAGGCCCGCTTCTTCCCGCACCTGACGATAAAGCCGGGAGCTGCGGCCATCCCCGAGGACGGTGGCCAGGAGATCGAGCGCCGGCACATCGGGATGGGTGAGGCCGGGGATGTGCCAGGCCAGAGCGAGCCGGGTGAGCTCGGTGGGAAATTCTTCATTGACCTCGCGCCGGCCGCTCTGGGGCGGCTCCGCGGGAATGTAAACCGGTTGCAACGATCGCTCGGGGTAACTTTTGAAATATTCCGCGAGCTGCGCGTAGATCTGCCCGGCATCGACATCGCCGACCACGACGAAGGTGAGATTGTTCGGGACGTAGCGCGCCTGGTAGTAGGCGGTCACGTCCGCCTGGGTGAGCTGATCGAAGACCTGGATGTCGCCGATCACCGGGAGCCGGTAGGGATGGCGTTGGTAAGCGGTCTTGAACATGAGCTGGCCGACCATCCGATCGGGATCGTCGTGGCTCATGGCAAACTCGCGCCGGATGACTTCCTGCTCCTTGACGTACTCCGCCGCGGGCAGGGTCGAGTTCATCATCGCATCGGCCAAAATATCGAGCGCGCTGGCCACGCCTTCCTGGGGGACATCGATCCAGTAAACCGTGCGATCGAAAGAAGTGTAGGCATTCACGTAGCCGCCCTGATCCTGCACCGCCTGGGCGATGGCGTTCGGAGTGCGCGTGGTCGTCCCTTTGAAAAGCATGTGCTCGAGAATGTGGGAAAGGCCGGCCCCGAGGTGAGCGTTCTCGTCCACGCTGCCGGTGCCGCACCAGGCCTGCACGCTGGCGACAGGCGCGCTGCGATCGATCTGCACGATCACGGTGAGCCCGTTGGGCAAGGTCCATTGTTGGGCCGTGACCGGCGGGAAAGTAATCGCGGGCGAGCTGACGGCAGGCGCGGGATTGAGTTCGGCAGTGGTCACCATACGGCTCAGGAAATCTTCGGCGCGGGCAAGGCCGGCGGCAGGGGATGGAGCGCGGGCGCAGGCTGCGGGCGGAACGGTTTCACAAACGCATCTTCAAACGTGTAAACCGCCTTGAAATCTTCCAGCGCGTCCTGCTCGGTTTTACCGAAGATGCCGGCCCCGATGAGATTAAAAACCATCTGCCCGATATCCTCGCAGCGCTCGATGCCCCAGTAGGAGAAAACGGTCAGCGCCATCGGGCCAAATTCCTTGAGCGCGTAGAGGCGCACGCCCTCGAGCAGCTCAGGACCAGCGACGTGACGGACGGCCGCGCCGCGCGCTTTCTTTTGTTGCTTGGTCGTGTAATCGAGCGCGTCGCGCAGGAAAACGTAGGCGTCGCGCTGGTAACGCTCGTCACTGGCGACGATGGAATCGAGGGCTTCGGCAAATCCAATTTTCTGCATGGGAAAGAGGCGCGCCGGGCGAGGGCTCCGAGCGAGCGCTATGATAGTCAGCAACCGGCGCGGGAGCAAATAAGGGAGACCGCGGGAAGGCGCCAGGCCCTCTCCTTCTTCCTCGGTGGGATGCTCGGTGATACCAGGGCGGCGCGCTCGGACGTGGAGGGACGGGCTCTGTCCCGTCCTCGGGTAAAAAAAGATGATGACCTAAGGAAGTTGCGCGATCGGGCGGAGAAGGTTCCTCTCCCCGAGCCGCTCCTTATTTCATCTGCTCCTCGATCGTATCGAGGTAGACGGAAATGGGATCCCGCCGGCGCGGCGGGACGGCCTTGTCGTTCGCGCTCTTGAGCACGCCCGCGAAAGCTCCGCTCATGCTCTCGAGTTGGGTGGCTTCATACCAGTTCAGATAATCTTCCCGGCTGCGTTCTTCATCCTCGACCACCGCGCGGTAACTGGCGAGGTGAGCCAGGCGCCGATCGATTCGGCCGGTCTTGCCGCGCGCGAGCTGACCAACCACGTCGGCGAATTCCTGAATAATCGCGCGATACGAAGGGTGCGCCCGAGCGCCGAGCAGAAGCAATTGCTGTTGCAGCCGCCGCAGCGCGAGCCGGCTCGCCGGGAGCTTCAAGAAGTTGGCGTAGTCGGACAGTTGCCGGGGCGTCTCCACGCCGTCCGGCCCGGGAATGGAGAGCAGCCGGAGGAGCCTATCGAGCCTCTCGGCCGTCTCCGGCGCGCTCAGGATTTCATAGCGATCGGTCGCGGAAAGGCGGGCCACGCTGAGGGTCCACCATTTCCCCGCGGACCGGCCGAGAACGCCCGGGAAATGCGCCTGCAGATCGGCCATGGGATCGTTAGGCGCATCGGGCAGGTCGGCCAGAAATTGCGACAGCTTGCGCGGGCCGTCCCTGGCTTCGAGCAGCAGTTGTACGAGGGCCAGGGAAAGGGCGTCGTGGATTTTCTGCGGCGCCGGCTCAAGCAGATCGCGGCGTTGCCGCACTACTTCTTCGAGCGAAGCGATGCGCTCGCCAGCCAGGATGGTCCGGAGCAAGTGCGCGGCCTCATCCGAAGCGCGGCCGGGCAGGAGCTGAAGAAAACCGTCGAGCAACCAATCCGGCGGAGCCATATATTGGGTCCCGACCGCCACCTCGGGCCGCGCGCGGTAAATCATTTCGATGAGGATGGCGCGAAGGATTTGGCGCTGGACGGCGCGGCCCTCCAGTTCGCCGGTGAGGAGGAGATTGAGCTGGAGTTTTAGCCCGGAGCCGATCTGGCTGAAATCGAGCCGCGCCGCGGGCCGCTCGGGCAGGTTGGCCTGCGGGTAGTCGAGATTGATGACCAGCGGCGTCTTCCAGTTGTCGCGCATCTGCAAGAGTTTGAGGAGCCCGGCCTTGGTTGTCTCGGCCAGATCGCAGACGGCCCCGCGCACCGGGATGTCGGCGCCGTAAACAATAAACTGGCGTGACGCGCTGGTGCTTTGGGGTTTCGCGGCAGCCGTCACGCCCGCTGGGCTGGAGGCAAGCAGAAGCGCCAGAAAAATAGGTAATTTTCGGTCCACAAAATAAGTCGCGAAGGAGCGGGTATTCTTTAACGCAAAATACGTTGAATTGTGCTATCTTTTCCTTCGCTAAAAAAAGGAGAAAACTATGAAAATTCGATCGACAATTTTATTTGCAGGTGCGCTGGCCGGAGCGCTCGCTTTGGCGGTGCCAGCCAGCGGTCAAGGTCGGGGTCACGGCGGCGGAAGCCGCGGGGGCGGTGGAGCAAGTCGAGGCGGCGGGATGGTCGGAGGCGGAGCGCGTCCCGGTGGGAGCCAGGCGGGCGGCGGGGGTCCGCGGGCGGGCGGAAACCAAGGCGGCGGAGTCCGCGGGAATCCGGGCAACAATCACGCAAATGGAGGGCATTACGGTGATAACCGCGGGCACGATGGCCATCACGGTGATGACCGAGGGCATGACGGCCACTACCGTCACGGCCGCAATCACGTGAATGTTTACTTCGGCGGCTTTGGCTATCCCTACTATGGCTACGGCTATGGGTTTGGCTATCCTTACTCCGGCTATGGCTACGGTTATCCTTATGGTTACGGCTACGGATCTGGTTATGGCTACGGTTACAGCGCGGCCGTTGTTCCTTCCTATACCTACGATCCGCAAGGGGTTTACACCGGCCGGGTAGTCAATCGCGGGCGCCAGCTTTCGTTGGAGGCGCAAGTGCAACAACAACTGGCGCAAGCCGGCTATTACCGCGGGGCGATCGACGGCATCGTCGGCGAGAACACCCGCCGCGCCATCCGGAGTTACGAGCGCGATAACAAGCTCAGAGTGGACGGACGGATCGACGACGATCTGCTCGCCACCATGGGTCTCGGCTAAAAGCTGGCCGGTTCTTACCGCGCCGACGGTTGTTGAGTAATTAACACCGTCGGCGCTTTTTGTTGATAGGCGGAGCGAAACTCCGGCAACTCCGGGCTTCCGCTGTAGACGCTTCGCTCTGCGAAGCGCGGCGGAAAGGCGCCACGTGGAATAGGTGGGCACGCCGGGCTCGGCGCTTCCCCGGTATCTGTTTAGCGTTTCAGGAGAAAGCTTGGCCGTTGTCATCCCGAGGCTGGCGCAGCGCGCCGAGGGATCTCCCGGTTGCTCTGGTGGGTTCATTTTCCATGTAGAACTACGCTGAGACCTTGCGCGAGATCCCTCGCCGTCTACGCGGGCTCGGGATGACAAAATGAGAGCGGGCCAGTGGACGCAAGCCGCCCGAGGTTGGACGCTAAACAGATACCCTCCCAGCGGGAGGCTTCTACGGAACGCGCCAGCGCCCCACTTGCTCTTACACTTTCACTTTCACTTACACTCAGCTTTTTGCCTTAACCGTTCGGAAGGGAGTGTAAGTTAAAGTTTAGGTTGCAGGTCAGCGCGCCAGCGCCCTCGCGCTTGGCCTACCGCACAATCACCAAAGTGACCGACTGCGGGTGAAACTCGATCCCAGCCAGCCGCGCCACTTGTTCTCGCTCCCGCTTTAGAGTTTCCCATGTCTTATGAAAAAGGAGACCAAAATTCTGCATGAGGGAAGGCAAAATCGGCATTCTTCCAATGGAACCTGAGATCACGTCGGCTTGGATCTTATCCTGCCCAACGGACACCCGATAAGCGCTCCCGACATAGAGTGGCAGGCCGAAAAATGAGTAGGCGACATCGATCCGACAGACCCCTTCCGAGAATTGCGCGAAGATGCGCTGGATCGGGAAGTAACCCTCCTTGGCCGGGCTCTTACTCCTCCGGATGGCCGAAGCAAGGTAGTCATTAACCTGATCCTGACTGTAAGTGAGTTGCGGTGGGTTATGGCTTTGGGAGGCCGAAAGTAAGTCCATGCTGATCATGGGAGCGAAGGAGTCCCCGGTCTTGAGCTCCGGAAGGTCGGGCGGCAAAAGCATCTGGATCAGGAAGGCGAAACAAAAAGCGCCCCCCAGGATTTTCAGGAAAGTGAAAACCGGCGCCAACTGTTCCCGGCGGCTCGGGCGAAACATCTTGCGCAGGTGCTGCTGCGATTCTTCCGGGGTCGGTTCGGCCGCGGCGATTTCCTTTCTCACCTGGCTCCGCTCGAGGCGTGCCCCACAGTTATGGCAGTAGATCCGTTCCGGTTCGTTCTCGTGCCGGCAATCGGGACAGACCAACTTCGTCATGAATCGGACGCTTTCTTTTTGGCCGGCTCTGGCGAGGCCTTGGCGGGAGCCGGTTTACTTTCGGTTTTGGCGGCTCCGGTCTCGGCTTTTTTCTCGGGACTGGGCGGAGCGTCCTTCTTCGCGCCTTCCTTGTAGTTATTGCTGCGGTAGTCGGTAATGTAGAAACCGGAGCCCTTAAAGATGAGGCCCGCGCCGGTGCCGAGAAGGCGCTTGACCTTTCCCTTGCCCCATTTGGCCTGCTGGCAGAGTTCCTTCGGGCACGTTTTGAAAGGCTCGTCGCGCATCGATTGGAAGGCGTCGAAATTCTGGCCGCACTTCAGGCACGAATATTCGTAAGTAGGCATGGGATTATCGGGACGGGTGTCGCGGCCGACGAAGCGCCAGTCTCGACAAATCCAAGCAAAATTCAAGCCGCCGAGGCGCGGATGTTGCTTCCCCCTCCATCTTGACTTTAGGAAGGCCGCGCGTTAGTTGCGCTTCCTCCCGCCAAAAACCTTATGTCTCGCATCTGTCCCCGGCTTCTTTTTCTGCTCGCGACGGCCACCCTTTTCGCCCTGGCCGGCTGCGGCGAAGACGATCCGCGCCTGGCCTACGGTCAGACCCAGTATCTCGGCGGCGTCTACGGGAATCAGCCCGTTTCCTCGAATGCGCCGACCGATACCGTCTCCTACTGGGACGGCGACGGGGTGCCGGGCAAGCCCTCCGTCAGGATCAGTCTGGCCGAGCAGCGCGCTTATTTTTATAAAGATGGACAGGTCGTCGGCGTCTCCCAGCTCTCGACCGGTCGCGAAGGCAAAGACACGCCGATAGGTAAATTCAAGGTCATCGGGAAAGATATCGATCACGCCTCCAGCGTTTACGGCGACTACGTCGATACGAACGAAAACGTGGTCATGCCGAACATCGACAAGCAGGTCGACCCGAAGCCGCCCGGGACGCATTACAAAGGGGCGCCCATGCCCTATTACATGCAGATCGCGCCCGGATTCGGTTTGCACGCCGGCTATCTGCCTGGTTACGCGGCCTCGCATGGATGCATCCGCATGCCGGAGTTCATGGCCGAAAATTTCTACGGCGCCGTCTCGGTCGGCACCCCGGTCGAGATCGACCCGTAAAGCGGCGCGCGACCGTAGAGGGAAAGTCGGCCGCGGTTGCCCGCCTTCCCACGCGAAGGTAGACTCCCCCTCTTCGCGCCATGATCATCATCACTCAAGCATCCGTCACCGATGCGCAGATCGATCACATCGTCTCGCGGGTCGAGGAATGGGGCTTCGCCGCGCAGGTCATGCGTGGAGCCGTGCGTGTCGTCATCGGCGTGATCGGTCCGGAGGAGGCGATCCAGGAAAAACCCCTGGCGGCCATCCCCGGAGTCGAGTCGGTCCTGGCGGTGATGAAGCCCTACAAGTTGGTCGCCCAGAACGGCGCGGCCCCGCCCGCGATCTCGGTCGGCGAGGTGAAATTTGGCACCGGCCAGCCGGTCGTCCTCATTTCCGGTCCCTGCTCGGTCGAGAGCAAAGAGCAGCTCCTTTCCATCGCCACCTCGGTCAAAAAAGCCGGCGCCCGCGTCCTGCGCGGTGGCGCTTTCAAGCCGCGCACGTCCCCTTACAGCTTCCAGGGTTTGGGCGAAGAAGGTCTGCGCTTCCTCGCCGACGTGCGGGACGCCACCGGTTTGCCCATTATCACCGAGATCATGGATACGCGCGATCTCGCCGTCCTCGAAAAATATGCCGACTGCCTCCAGATCGGCGCGCGCAACATGCAGAATTTCTCCCTCCTCAAAGAAGTCGGCCGGGGCCGGCTCCCCGTCCTCCTTAAGCGCGGCCTCAGCGCCACGATCAACGACCTGCTCATGAGCGCCGAGTATATCCTGAGCGCGGGCAACCCGAACGTCCTCCTCTGCGAACGCGGCATCCGCACCTTTGAGACGATGACGAGGAACACCCTCGACCTCAACGCCGTTCCGATCTTGAAAGCCAAAACGCGGCTACCCGTGGTGGTCGATCCGACGCACGGGATCGGCTTGCGCGATTTCATCCCGCAGATGGCTCTGGCCGCGGTGGCGGCGGGCGCCGACGCGCTCATGATCGAGGTGCACGACGATCCCGAGCAAGCGCGCAGCGACGGCGACCAGGCCCTCGTGCCGGAGGTCTTCGCCGATCTCGTGCAACGGGTCCGCGCGGTCGCGGCGGCGGTCGGGCGGGATCTCTAACGGGCGTGGCGGATTCGTTAGGCGCGGAGCTGCTCGGAGCGGTGGCGCAAAGCGCGCCGATCGCGGAACGCTTGCGCGCGCTGCGCCAAGGGCAGCGGCCGGTTGCTTTTTCCCACGTCATCGAGTCGGCTCAGGCCTTTCTCGTCGCGGTCCTGACGCGCGAGCTGCGGGCAACGCTTTGGATTATTTGTCCAAACGTGCGCCGCCAGGAACTCCTGCACGAAAGCCTGGTCAACTGGTGGCCGGACGCGCTTTTCCTCCCGGAGGTCGAGGTCTTCGCGGCCGAGAGCATTTTACCGGATCAAGAAATCGCCGCGGAACGCTTAAGTCTGCTTAGCCGACTCGAAGGAAAAGGCCGCCACGTCATCGTCGCGACGCGGGCCAGCCTGGCGCAAGCGGCGCCGCCTCGGGACGCCTTGCGCGCGGCGGCGCTGCGTCTGCAGCGGGGCGCGTCGGAGCGGCTTGAACGCGTGGTGGAGTCGTTAGGCGAAGCCGGCTACGAACGCGCTCCCCAAGTGACGACGCGCGGGCAGTTTGCGGTCCGCGGCGGAATTCTCGACGTCTATTCGTGGCAGGCGGAGCGGCCGGTGCGCGCGGAATTTTTCGGCGACGAGATCGAATCGCTGCGCGAGTTCGATCTCGATACCCAGACCTCCGTCGGCCATCTGCCGGCGGTCGAGATTTTGTTAGGCGGGGCGGACGATGAAAGCGGCGCGGTGCGCGACTACATCGGGCCGAACGACCTGCGCATCGCGCTCGAACCGGAAGAGGGCGATGAGGCGGACGTTATACTGAGCGAAAGCTGGATCTCGCCCGGGCCCGAGGAAGACTTTTCCGGCGCCTTTGTCGATTGCGAGATTGGGGAATTCGACACCGGCGAGTTCCTCATCGCGGAGGCGAAACGCCGGCAATTTTTCGACCGCCTGGCCGCGTGGCAGGAGAGCGGCGCCCGCCTTGCGATCTACTTTCAGACCGAAGGCGAGATCGAGCGTTTCCGCGAAATCATAGCCGACGCGCAGATCGAAACGGGCGGTCTGGAACTGGTCGAGGGGACGCTGCCCCGCGGCTTTTGTTATCCGGCGGCCAATCTCGTCGTCCTGGCCGCGGCGGAGATTTTCGGCCGCGCGCCGACGCATGGCCGGCGGCGTTTGCAGCGGACCTCGAAGTTTGGCGGGCAACGCGCGCAGATCGATTTTAGCGAGCTGCACGAAGACGACCTCGTCGTCCATCTCGAACACGGGATCGGCCGTTTCCTCGGCCTGCAGAAGCTGGACGAGGCGCAGACCAGCGAAGTGCTCGTGATCGAGTTTGCGGAAGAGGCGAAACTTTACGTTCCCCTGGAGCAGGCTTACCTCGTCTCGCGCTACGTCGGGGTCGGGAAAAAATCGCCGCCGCTCAGCTCGCTGGCCGATGCGAAATGGTCGCGCGCGAAGAAAAACGCAGCCGCCTCGATTTTCGATTACGCCGGCAAAATGCTCGCCCTCCAGGCCGAGCGCGAAACGCAGACCGGCTACGCCTTTGGCGTGGACACGAAATGGCAGCTCGAGTTCGAGCATTCCTTCCCCTTCCGCGAAACGCCCGACCAGGCCAAGGCGATCCAGGCGACCAAGGACGACATGGAATCTGCGCGCTCGATGGACCGGCTCATCTGCGGCGACGTTGGTTTCGGCAAAACGGAAGTGGCGATTCGCGCGGCTTTCAAGGCGGTCATGGAAGGGAAACAGGTCGCCATCCTCACCCCCACGACGGTCCTGGCGCAGCAGCATTTCGAGACCTTCCGCCAGCGCATGCTCGACTACCCGGTGCGGATCGAGATGCTGAGCCGCTTCCGCTCGCAGGCCGAGCAACGCCAAGTGCTCGAGGAGCTGCGCGACGGCAGCGTCGACGTCGTCGTGGGCACGCATCGGCTCATCTCCGGCGACGTTATTTTCAAAGATCTCGGCCTCGTCGTGATCGACGAAGAGCAGCGCTTCGGCGTCCTGCACAAGGAGAAATTCAAGGAACTCTTCAAGCTCGTCGACGTCCTCACCCTTTCGGCCACGCCCATTCCGCGGACGCTTTATCTGTCGCTTGTCGGGGTTAAAGACATGTCGACGATCGAGACTCCACCGCTTAATCGCCTGCCCGTCGAGACCATTGTTGCCGGCTACGATGAGCGCATCATCCGCGCCGCCATCAACCGCGAGCTCGAGCGCCAGGGTCAGGTCTACTTCCTGCACAACCGCGTGCAAACGATCCAGAAAGTGCGCGACCGCGTGGTCGAGCTCTGCCCGCAGGCGCGTGTCGAGTTCGGCCACGGGCAGATGAGCGCGGACGAACTTGAAGCCGTCATGCAGCGTTTTGTCGCGGGCAAAATCGACGTGCTCGTCTGCACCACCATCATCGAGAGCGGGCTCGATATTCCCAATGCCAACACCATCATCATCGATCGCGCCGATCGCTTCGGGCTGGCCGATCTCTACCAGCTCCGGGGCCGTGTCGGGCGGGCCGAGCATAAAGCCTACGCTTACCTGCTGCTCCCGCGTGAGATGATGACGGTGGGCGCCGCCCGCAAACGGATCAACGCGATCCAGCAATACAGTTCGTTAGGCGCGGGCTTCCGCATCGCCATGCGCGATCTCGAAATCCGCGGGGCCGGGAGCATTCTCGGCACGGCCCAGAGCGGGCACATGGTCGCGGTCGGGTTCGATCTTTACTGCCAGCTCCTCAAGCAGGCGGTCGCCCAACTCAAAGGCGAAAAACTCCGGCCCCGCCTTGAAGTGGAAGTGCGCTTCGATTTCCTGGCCGGGAACGAGAGCGAACTCCTCGCCGCCGTCACGGGCACCCGCATCCCGGCTTTCCTCCCGCACAGCTACCTGAGCGACGCCGCCCTTCGCATCCAGGCCTACCGGCATCTGGCCGAGATCACCACCCAACAAGCCCTCCACCGGCTCCAGCGCGACTGGCGCGACCGCTTCGGGCCTTGGCCGGCAGCGGTTGACAATCTCTTCCTCCTCAGCGAGATCAAGCTTTCCGCCGCCCGCTCCCGCGTCAGTCGGGTCGAAGTGCGCGATCGCAAATTGATGCTGAGCCGCCGCGGCGACTTTATCCTTGTGGGGGGCAAATTCCCCCGTTTAACTTCCAGTAGCCTTGACCGCTACCTATCCGAGATATGGCATTTACTAAAACAACTCTGAGCCTTTTTTGGCGGAACCCGGCGGTCGCGCTCCTCGCCTTTTTCCTCCTCACCGTTGCGGCCATGGCCGTGCCCACGAGCGGCGCCGAGTCGGTCAACGGCATCGCCGCCGTGGTCAACAACGACGTCATCACCTATTCCGAAGTGCGCGACCTGGCTGAGCCGCGCGAGCGTCTCCTGCGCTCCCAGTATTCCGGCGAGGAACTTAATAAAAAGATCATCGAAGTGCGCAAAGCCACCTTGCAGGATCTGATCGATCGCCAGCTCGTCATCCAATCCTTCAACAAAGAAGGCCTGTCATTTCCCGATTACCTGGTCGACGACCGGGTCGAGTCCATCATCCGCGAATCTTTCGGGAACGATCGCCACGCTTTCATCAAGACGATGGAGGCACAGCATTATTCGCTGGCCAAATTCCGCGAGCTCGAGCGCGACAAAATCAAGGTGCAGGCGATGCGCCAGCGCGCCCTGAAATCGAAGCTGATCGTGCCGCCCGCCAAGATCCAGGAATATTACCGGCAACATCCCGAACTTTTCTCGAGCAAAGCGCAGGTCAAACTGCGCATGATCATGATCCCCGGAAAAGCCGATTCTCCCGGGCCCGACCCGCAACTGGCGATGGCCAGCGAGATCCGCTCCAAGCTCGTGACGGGCGCGGATTTCGACAAAATGGCGCAAATGTATTCGGAAGACAGCACCCGCGATCTGGGCGGGGATTGGGGCTGGATCGACGACAAAACCCTCTCCCCGCAGCTCTCCGAAGTCGCCTTCAAACTCAAGCCGGGCGAGATCAGCAAAGTGGTCAAGCTGATGGACAACTATTACATTTTGAAAGTGGAAGCGCGCCAGGGCGGCGACCTCAAGCCGTTCAAAACCGTGCGCGACGAAATCGAGGCCCGGCTGCGCCAGGAGCAATCGCAGCAACTACAGGAGCATTGGATGGCTGGCCTCCGCTCCAAGGCCTACATCAAGACCTTCTGAGGGAAGGTTGATGGTTGAGCGCTGATGGTTGATGGAAGGCGATGCGCCTGCGCATCGGCATCACCACGGGCGATCCCGCGGGCATCGGACCGGAAATCATCCGGGCCGCGCTGGCCTCGGGCCAACTGCCCCCGGAAGCCGACTACGAGGTCATCGGCCCGAGCGAGGGCTTTTCGTTAGGCCAACCCACTCCTCGCAGCACGGAGGCCGCGCGCGCTGCGCTCGAAAGCGCCGCCCGCCGCGCCCTGGCCGGCGAGCTCGACGCCGTTGTCACCGGACCGATCCACAAGGCGCGCATGTATGAAATTGGCTTCGAATTCCCGGGGCAAACCGAATTTTTCGCCGCGCGCTGCGGGGTGGAGAATTTCGCCATGCTCCTGACCGGCGGCGGACTCACCGTGGCCCTGGTCACAACCCATATTCCGTTGCGAGCGGTCGCCGAAAATTTGCGCACTGAGGAGATCGTGCGGGTCGGCAAGTTGCTGGCCGGCTTCCTCGCCCGCCGCGGCCAAAACCGCATCGCCGTGGCCGGCCTCAATCCCCATGCCGGGGAAGGCGGCGCGCTCGGCCGCGAAGAGATCGATCTCATCGCTCCCGCGATCGCGGAGTTAGCCGCCGAAGGAATCTCCGCGGCCGGCCCGTTCTCCCCCGACACCATCTTCCACCGCGCGGTCGCGGGTGAATTCGATGCCGTCCTTTGCCAGTATCACGACCAGGGTTTGATCCCGCTCAAGCTGCACGCTTTCCACGAAGGCGTGAACGTCACCCTCGGTCTCCCCTTTCCGCGCACCAGTCCCGATCACGGCACCGCCTTCGAGATCGCCGGCCAGGGAATCGCGCGCGCCGACAGTATGATCGCCGCCATCCAGCTCGCCGCCGAACTGGCCGGCAAATGAATGGACGCTTCCAGGAACGTCAGGTAGGTCGGCGCATAATCGAGCACGCCGGAGAGAATCCGCAGCGGCGGCGAATCCTGTCATCCCGAGCGCAGCGAGGGATCTCACGGACCGGCTTTGTGCGTACCGGTTCCTGATGCGCGTCAGGAGTGAACCGTGAGATCCCTCACTGCGTTCGGGATGACAAATTGAGAGCATGCGCGATGACTTCCCCGCGCCGACGACGAAAATCTGACCACGGATTAGACAGATTCCACGGATCAAAAAAAAGGCCGCCATGATTCACTCTTATCCGGGTAATCCGCGAAATTCGCGGTAAAGAACCTCTGCATGCAGCCCGCCAAATACCTCACCGTTTTCAACCTCGGCATCCAGAACACCTTCGTTTACCGCTGGAATTATCTGCTCCGCGCGGTCTTCGGAATCATCCCGCTGGTCGGCACCATCTTCCTCTGGCGGGCCGTCTTCCGCGAAAACGGCGGCGGCATGCGCGGCTACGACTACGGTTCGATGATCTATTATTACCTCCTCACGATTCTCGTGAGCAACCTCGTCACCCCGACCGAGGACGAATGGCAGATCGCCGCCGACATCCGCGAGGGCCAGATCAATTCCTTCCTGACGAAACCGATGAGCTACCTCAGCTATCGCGCCAGCATTTTCCTGAGCGGCCGGCTCGTCTACACGGCCGTCACCATTCTGCCGATCGCCGCCATCTTCTTTTACTTCCGGCAGTTCATCGTCCTCCCGCACGCTCCCCTCACCTGGCTGGCCGCCCTCGCCTCGCTTCTCATGTCGGCTTTCATCCAATTTTTCCTCACCTATTCGCTCTCCATGTTTGCCTTCTGGATTCTGGAAATCTCGACCATCGTTTTCATCGTCTACAGCTTCGAGTACTTTCTCGGCGGACAGATGTTCCCGCTCGACATCATGCCGCCCGTCATCCAGGCGGTGATGAAATGGCTGCCCTTTTACTACGAACTCTTCTGCCCCATCGCCATCTTCCAAGGCCGGCTGCGCGGCGCGGAAATGTGGGGCGCGCTCGCCATCCAGCTCGGCTGGCTCCTGGCCATGTGGGCCGCGGCCCGCTTCATGTGGAAACGCGGCCTGGGCCATTACCAGGCGGTCGGCGGCTAGGCCGCGGCGCCTGTAGACGCTTCGCTCTGCGAAGCGCGGGTCTGGAGCGGCGCTTCCCAGCGATCTCCCGCCCGCGCCCATAACGCAGACCCCGGAGCGGACGAGGCCGGGCTTTCAACCGCGAGAGACCTCGCGCAAGGTGTCGGCGTGTCTCTTCCGAGCAGATGCGCCCACCAGAGCAGGCGTGAGATCCCTCGGCGCGCTGCGCCAGCCTCGGGATGGCAAAGGTCCGAGCTTTTGTGGGACGCTAAAAATACCCGCGCCTCCCAGAGGGAGGCGTCTACCGGCGCTACCTCACGACTCCCCCGTGACTTTTAAAGTGCATGACACGACCTAATCCTGAGACAATCCAGTTGCGCCGGAGCACGCCGCTTTCCAGATTCGTCCCTGTGGACCTGCCGAAATATCTTCGCGCCCGGGGAAAGGAGGTCGATCGTGCGCTCGATCGCTTTCTTCCCAAGGCTTCCGCGAAACCGCCCACCATCCACCAAGCGATGCGCTATTCGGTTTTTGCCGGGGGCAAACGGCTGCGGCCAATCCTTTGCCTGGCCGCCGCCGAAGCCTGCGGCGGTCCCGCCACCCGCGCCCTCCCCCTCGCCTGCGCGATGGAGTGCATCCACACCTACTCGCTCATCCATGACGATCTCCCGAGCATGGATAACGACGATTTCCGCCGGGGCCGCGCCACCTGTCACAAGGTCTTCGGCGATGGCATCGCGGTGCTCGCGGGCGACGCGCTTTTGACCATCGCCTTCGAGATCGCCGCACAGGCCGAGACCTGGCCGCGCTACGATCTGCGCGAGTTGATGCGCGAGATCGCGGTCGCCGCCGGCAGCCGCAAACTGATCGCCGGACAGGTGGCCGATCTCGAGGGCGAAGGCCAGCCCCACACCCGCGCTCAGCTCCGTTACATTCACGAAAACAAAACCGCTGCGCTCCTCACCACCTCGGTGCGGCTCGGCGCGATGAGCGCGGATGCCACGCCTACGCAGCTGAGCGCGGTGAGCGATTTCGGCCGCGCCCTCGGGCTCGCTTTTCAAGTGATCGACGACATTCTCGACGTCACCCAGACGAGCGAGAAGCTGGGCAAGAGCGCGGGGAAAGATGTGGCCGCGCAGAAGGCAACTTATCCGGCGGTCATCGGCCTCGAGAAGTCGCGAGCGGAAGCCGGTCGCCTCACGAAGCTGGCGCACGACGCGCTCAAGCCGTTAGGCAAAAAAGCCGAAACGCTGCACGCGCTCGCCAATCATCTCCTCGCGCGCGAGTACTGATTCTTGTATCCGGGGAGGACGGGCTGTGAGCCCGTCGTTCGGCGGAGTCTCCGCCGAACTCGCGCAGCGCCTGGCCTAACGAGAAGATGTTTTCGCGCGAGGGCGCTGCGTGCTCAGGGCCTTGGGCGAGGCTCGCCCAAGCGCGACGGGGTGGCACCCTGTCCTCCCCGGAAAGGGAACGCGGCACGCCGCCCGCAATCACGCTCTAGGAGCGGACGACTTTGGTCGTGAGGAAGGCGAGGATGCGTTCTTCGTTAGGCAACAGTTTCAGGAGGGCGCTGGTCAGGCGCGGGTGTTCGACCGCGGCGCGGGCCAGGGCGTTGATCCAGAGACGGCCGGCATAGAGCTCGCGGTGGGCGCGCCGATATTGCGCCTCGTCCCGAGCGACGATGGCGGCGGCGGCCAGCTCGCCGGAGCGGAGCGCGTAATAAATTCCCTCACCGGTAAAAGGCTCGACCACGCGCGCGGCGTCCCCGACGAGAAAAAGACCGGGCTGACTCGCCGGGAGAGAGGCCCGGGCGAGCGGGGCGATGGTCCGCCAATGGTGATCGGTGGGAATGGTGAATTTCTCTTCCGCCCAACGTTTGATCGCAGCCAGATCGCGCGGTCGGCTGACCAGGCAGAGATTGAGCAACCCGTCGCCGACCGGCGCCTGGCCGGAATAACCCTCGGGGAGAAGCTGGAGCACGACACGATCGCCAAAGTCGCTCGGGCACGGGACGTGGGTTTGCAGCGCGACCCGATCGCGCCCTTTGCGCGGCATGAGGTTGCACAAACGGGCCACCGTCGAGTTGCGTCCATCCGCCGCCACCAGGAGCCGCGCCTCTTCGGAAAAGTTGCTGCTGCCGAGGCGCCAGCTTTCGTTTTCTCGGTGCACGGAGAGCAAGGTCTCGCCTTCGCGCACGACCGCGCCTAACGACTGCGCCCGCCGGCGCAGGATATCGTCGAGCAGACTCCGCCGGATGGCGATCTCGGCGTTCTCGCCCTGCGGCAAGGGCGCGCTGACGGAACGGCCGTCCACCGCGATGTAGGCGACGCTCGAGAGGACGCCATGCGGCGCGGCCCGCACTTCCGAAGCCACCCCGAGTCGTTCGAGCACCGGCCAGCAGGTGGGATTCAAACAATCGCCGCAAACCTTTTCGCGCGGGAACCTGGCCCGCTCCAGCACAAGGGTGCGCAAGCCGGCGGCCGCGCAAAAGGCCGCGCAGGTCGCGCCCGCCGGACCGCTCCCCACGATGGCGACATCCCACATTTGCGAGTACTCTCTCACGACTGTGCCGCTGTCGAAGGAAAAGCCAGACCTGAACAAAAAGGTGCACGAGGTGCCGCACAAACCGGGCGTTTACTTGATGCGCGATCGTTTTGGGCGCGTCATCTACGTGGGCAAGGCGCGCGATCTGCGCAAGCGGGTGGGGTCGTATTTCATGCCTTCGAAGATGGCGGTGGCCGATCTGAAAACGCGCGCGCTCCTCGAAGCGGTCTGGGATTTTGAAACGCACACGGTGGCGAGCGAAGCGGAGTCGATCTTGCTCGAAGGCAAGCTGATCAAGGAATATCGACCGCGCTATAACATTTCCTTTCGCGACGATAAACGCTTCCTCGTCGTCAAAGTGGATCCGGCGGAAGAGTGGCCGCGTTTTCGTCTAGCCCGCTTCAAGAAAGACGACGGAGCCCGTTATTTCGGGCCCTACGCGCATGCCGGCGCGCTCCGGCAGACGCTCAATTTTATGCGCAAAAAATTCGGCGTGCTCACCTTTGGGCGGGGCGCGCCGACCGAGCGGGAGTTGAAATCGTCGACCTACCAGGTGCCGATGCGGCTGAGCGAGATCAACGCCGAGATTTATCGTCAGCGGGTCGAGCAGGCCACGGAATTTCTCGAGGGACATTCGCGCGAGCTGCTCCAGGCGCTCGAGGAAGAGATGCGGAAGGCGGCGGCGAAACTGGATTTCGAGAAAGCGGCGGAGCTGCGCAACATGCTGGACGATTTACGCCGCACGACCAAGCCGATGCGGCGGTTCACGCGGCACAGTTTGCCGAGCACGATCGATCCGCAGGCCGATGTGCGCTCGCTCGCCGATGCCCTGCAACTGCCGGCCTTGCCGCAGGTGATGGAATGCTTCGACATCTCGAATATCTCGACCACGCATGTGGTCGCCTCGATGGTTTCCTTCCGCGAAGGCGTGCCGGATAAAAATAACTATCGGCGCTATCGCATCCGCACGGTGGCCGGGCAGGATGATTTTGCGAGCATGGCCGAGGTCGTTAGGCGACGCTACGCGCGGGTTTTGTTGCAAGCGCGAGAAGCGGAGCCGGAGACGGCGGAATTTTCGCAGGAGAATCCCGCGGAGGCGCTGGCGCGGAGGGGCTCAAGCTTCGTGCGGTTGCCGGATTTGATCATCGTCGACGGCGGCAAGGGGCAGCTCTCCTCGGCTTGTCGCGAGCTGCAGCGGCTCGGCTTGCACGAGCTGCCGATCATCGGGCTGGCCAAGGAGTTTGAGGAAATTTACCGGCCCGGGCGCGCCCTCCCGTTACAGCTACCGCCCGATTCTGGGGCGCTCCGTTTGCTCCAGCGCATCCGCGATGAAGCGCATCGTTTCGCTAACACCTATCACCAGCTCCTCATGAAAAAACGGATCGGCGAAAGCATTCTCGATGACTGCCCCGGGGTGAGCCAGAACCGGAAAAGTTTGCTCCTGCGGCAGTTCGGTTCCGTCCAGCGCTTGCGCAAGGCGAGTGTCGCAGAAATTGCGTCGACCGAAGGAATAGGCCAGAAGTTGGCCGAAGAAGTGCATCGTTTTCTGGAGCGCCACTGAATTTTTCTCTCGCCCATGCTGGCCCGTTTTAGCTTTTTTCTCAGCTGCCTCCTCGGCGTCGCCACGATTTCGTCAGGCCAGGAAACGCTCCCGCCGGCGGAGGCCACGCCGACGCCGTTTGCCGAGACGATCAAGCCGACCTTCGAGACGCAGAAACAGGCTCGCACCTACATCCTCGATATTCCTGCGCCGCGCGGTCAGATCACGGACCGCAACGGCGCCCCGCTCGCGCAGAACAAACTGAGCTACAACCTCACGGTCGATTTTCCGACTCCGCTCGATTTCTCCGACGCCCGCGTGCTCGCTTTCGCCCACGACAAGATCGGCCTCGCGGAAAAATTGCTCGGCCGTCCGCTCCCGGTGGCCGACGCCGCCATCCTCCGCCATTATCACAACCGCGGGTTCCTGCCCTTCGAGATCGCGCAGGATTTGCCGGAAGCGGAACGCAACCAACTGAAGGCCGGCCTTTCCGAGGCGCTCTCGCTCAAGCCGATTTACCTGCGCCTTTACCCTAACGGAAAGGTGGCCGGCCAAATCGTCGGCTACACCGGCAAGACCGGCCGCAACGCCTCCGGGATCATCCAGAACGGGCAACTTCTTTGGCCGGAAACCGAAGGGCGCGAAGGTCTCGAACAAACTTTTAATAGCATGCTCACCGGCCGGCACGGCCATTACAAAGTGACCTTCGACAAGGAAGGCCGCCAAACTTCCGCGCGCATTGTCGATCCGCCGGTCCCCGGATACAACGTCGTCACCACCCTCGATCTGCGCCTGCAGGAGATGGCGGAAAAAGCGCTCGCCGCCAAAGCCAAACGCGGCGCCATCGTGGTGACCGATCCGAACACGGGCGACATCCTGGCGATGGCTTCCTGGCCGACCTACGACCCGAATGAATTCATCCCCTCGATCTCGACCGCGAAATTTAAGGCGCTCCAGGACGACCCCGACATCCCGCTGCTTCCGCGCGCTTTTCGTTCCAGCTATCCGCCCGGTTCCACCTTCAAGGTGGCGGTCGGCATCGCCGCCCTCCAGAGCGGCGCCATCACCCCGCAGGATCAATATGAATGCGTGCCGGCGATGGACGTGGGCAACACCACTTTCCATAATTGGAAGCACACCGACCGCGGCTCGCTCAATTTCATCCAGGCCCTCACGGAGTCGTGCGACACCTGGTTTTATCAAGTCGGGATCAAGACCGGGGCGGAGCCGATTATGGATTGGGCGGCGCGCCTCGGTTTCGGGGCGAAGTGCGGGATTCCCTTGAAAGGGGAGGTGGAAGGGCGTTTGCCTAACGACGACTACATGAAGAAAACGCACGGGCGCAAAATCCTCTCCGGCGACATCGCCAACCTCTCGATCGGCCAGGGCGATCTGCTGGTCACGCCGCTGCAGATGGCCCAGGCGATGGGGATCGTGGCCAATGGCGGGACCTTTTACCAGACCCGGCTGGTCCAACAGGTGCAGACGGTCGGAAACGAAATCGTCGCGGCCTACGCCGTGCGGGTGAAGAAGACCATCGACGCCTCACCCGAGACGATGAAGGACGTGCACACCGCGATGGTCGATGCGGTCAACGCTCCCACCGGGACCGCGCACCAGGCGAGCCTCGACGACGTTTCGGTCGCGGGAAAAACCGGCACCGCGCAATGGGGACCGAAGGAAAAAGAGCGCACCGCGGCCTGGTTTGCGGGGTTCGTGCCGGCCGATCATCCGCAGTACGCCTTCGCCGCGCTCTACGAAGGCGATGTCGGGAGCACGGTCCACGGCGGCTCGGCGGCCGCGCCCATGATCGGGAAGATTCTGCGGCAGACTTACGGGAAAAAGAGCGACAAGAACGAGAAAACGGAGTCGGAAGAAGATACTTCTGACTAACGAGAAGCCGCCGGGCGCTCGCGATGATTGCTATTTCTTCTCTTCGGCGAGGCGGAGGCCGAGCTCGCGGAGTTGCTTGAAATCGACGTCGCTGGGGGATTGCGACATCAGATCCTGGCCGCGGTTGTTCTTCGGGAAGGCCATGACTTCGCGGATTGATTGCTCGCCGCAGATGAGCATAACGAGGCGGTCGAGCCCGAAGGCGATGCCGCCATGGGGCGGCGCGCCCAGCCGGAAAGCACGGAGGAGGTGGCCAAATTGCGCCTGTTGTTGCTCCGGGCTGATCCCCAGGACGGCGAACATTTTCGCCTGCAAATCGGGCTCGTGGATGCGGATGCTGCCGCCGCCGATTTCGACGCCGTTCAAGACGACGTCGTAGGCCTCGGCGCGCATTTCACCGTAGCGTTGCGCGTCGAGCAGCGCGAAGTCGTCGGGGTGCGGCCGGGTGAAGGGGTGGTGCACGGCGTTCCATTTATTTTCCGCCGGGTCGAAAGCGAGCAGCGGGAAATCGGTCACCCAGAGGAAGTCGAGCGCCTTGGAATCTTTCGTTAGGCCTTGAATCTCGGCCACGCGCAGGCGCAGTCGGCCGAGGACTTCGCAGGCGATGTCCCACGGCGCGGCGGCGAAGAAAACAAGGTCGCCTTCTTCGAGCGCGAGCTTGCTTTGCAGTGCACTTCTTTCGGCCTCGGTGAAGAATTTCACGATGGGCGATTTCCATTCGCCATCCTCGATTTTGATGAAAGCGAGACCTTTGGCGCCGAAGTTTTTCGCGATCGCGGTCATCTCGTCGATCTGACCAATGGTGATGCCGGCAAAGCCTTTGGCGTTGATCGCCTTGACCACGCCGCCGCCGTCGATCGTGCTCCGAAAAACCTTGAAGCTGCTCGCGCGGAATTCGTCGGTGAAATCAGCCAGCTTCATTTCAAAACGCCGATCGGGTTTGTCGCTCCCGAAAGTGCCGACCGCTTCCCGGTAGGTGAGCCGTGGGAAGGGCACGGGAATTTCCACGCCGTGCGTCTCCCGGAAAATCTGCGCGAGCATGCCTTCGGCTAACGAATAGATATCCTCCGGCCTAACGAACGAAGCTTCGATGTCGATCTGGGTGAATTCCGGCTGGCGATCGGCGCGCAGATCTTCGTCGCGAAAGCATTTCGCGATCTGAAAATACTTCTCGATCCCGCCGACCATGAGGAGCTGTTTGTATTGCTGCGGCGCCTGCGGGAGGGCGTAGAAACGGCCGGGCGCAAGACGGCTCGGGACGAGAAAATCGCGCGCCCCTTCCGGCGTGCTCTTGGAGAGAATGGGCGTTTCGATTTCCACGAAACCCTCGGCGTCGAGATAATCGCGGGTCGCTTTTGTGACCCGATGCCGGGTGCGCAGATTACGAGTGAGCTGGGGGCGGCGCAGATCGAAGTAGCGATAGGTCAGGCGCAAATCTTCGTTCGAGACTTCGCCGTCGAGCGGGAACGGAAGGACGTCGGCGCGATTTAAAATCGTCAGGCTGGTGGGGACGACTTCGATCTCGCCGGTGGCGAGTTTCGGATTTTCCGTGCCGGCGAGGCGCTGGGCGACGCGGCCCACCACCCGGATCACATCTTCGTCGCGCAGGTGGTGCGCCTGCGCGGCGACCTCAGAGTTTTCCTCCGGACGGAAAACGATCTGGGTGAGCCCTTCGCGATCGCGCAGATCGATAAAGATGACGCCGCCGTGATCGCGCCGGGAGTTGACCCAGCCGGCGAGGGTGACTTGCTGGCCGACATCGGCGAGGCGAAGGGCGTGGCAGTTGTGGGTGCGATACATGGCTGCGAGGCGTCAGTTTGGGCGAAGGGGGAAAAGGCGCAAGTGGTTGTGCGCCGCTCTACCCGGCCGGTTTCCGGGGTGCTTCCCGGATTTCTCCGGCCCGTGCCTGCAGGTAGGCGGCGACCTTGTCGTGCGGGACGAGCGTCTCGGCGCGGGTGGCCAGGGTTTTCATTTTTAGGGCGGGCCATTCGTCGCCAAAAAGGAGGGTGGCCTTCGCGCCCAGCGCCTCGGCGGTTTGGAATTGCTTGCCGACTTTGGCCGGGCTGACCGCGTAATCGACCCGCCAGCCGGCCTCGCGCAGTTGTTGCAGCACGCGCAGAGCGTCGGCCCGGCGTTCTTCCTTGGCGATGACGAGGTAAAGGTCGAGCGCGTTTTCCTGCCTAACGACTTCGTTGATCTGCTGCCAGGCGGCGGGCGTGCTCTTGATCAGCTCGCCCAAGACAACATCACCCATGGCGAAACCCGCGGCCGGCAACGAAACTGCGTCGTCGCTTAGTTGCGCGATCAATTTGTCGTAGCGGCCGCCGCCGGCGATGGCGCGCAGCTCGCCCTGGCGGTCGAAAGCTTCGAAAACGACGCCAGTGTAGTAAGCGAGGCCGCGCACGATGGAGAGGTCGATCTTGACGAAATCGGCCAGACCGCGGAGCGCGAGTTGCTCGACCAGTTGCTCGAGTTTTTCGCTCCGGCCGCCGCCCTCCAGGACCTGGAAAACCGGCTCGGCGAACGCGCCCAGCTTTTCCGCGGTCTTTTCGCGGGGTTCGCGTTCGCTTTTGTCGATCGCCTGTAGAAGCTCGGTCCATTGCTCGTGAGGCACCTGGTGAGCAGCCAGGAGATCGGTCCAGAAAGCGCGGTCGCTCAAGCGCAGAACGAAGTCCTCGGCCGTGAAACCGAAGGCGCGGAGCAAGTCGATCGCGAGCGCGCAGACTTCGACATCCGCGCCTAACGAATCGTCGCCGATGAGGTCGCAGTTGAGCTGGTAATGTTCGCGCAGCCGGCCGCGCTGTTGTTTCTCGTAGCGGAAACATTGCGGGAGGGAGAACCACTTAAGCGGCTTCTTGAAAGCGCGCTCGTGGGTGGCGACGACGCGAGCGAGGGTGGGCGTGAGTTCGGGGCGCAGGGTGACTTCGCGCCCGCCTTTGTCGGTGAAGTTGAAGAGCTGGCTGACGATTTCCGGTCCGCTCTTTTTTTGTAAAAGCTCGGTTGGCTCAAGGACGGGCCCATCCCATTCGACGAAGCCGTAGCGGCGGCAAACCTCCCGCCAGCGCGCGAAGATGGCGTTGCGGAAGGCGCAGTCGTCGGGCAGGAAATCGCGGAAGCCGGGCAAGGGTTTCATAAATTCAGCCTAACAATGGGACCGATTCCTGCTTCGTTTCCGAAATGAAGATGCCGTTGAATAAAGACCGGCGCAGCAGAGTCGGACATAAGCGACGGACAGCATCCGTTTAACCAAACCAAAGGACAAATATGAAACAGAACAGATTCACACAATTATTGGCAGCCGGAGTGGCGGGAGCGTTCGCGCTCGGCACCGCTCTAGCCCAGGACACCACCACCACGACCACGAGCGCGGGCACGACCGGCGTCACGGCCAGCACCACCACCGATACGACCGGCGCGGTTTCCACGACCAGTACCTCGGTCATGAATGGCACCGGGACTCTGATGAAGCTCTCGCCGGATGGCAACATGATGACGGTGCGCACCTCCAGCAGCGCGGACCCGACCATGTATTACTACACGGGCAAGACCACGGTGGTCGACCCCGACGGTCAGGCCGTGCAGATCTCGGCCCTCCGCCCCGACATGCCGGTGACCTACACTTACGCCAAGGAAGGCGATCGCATGGTCATCACCAAGGTGACGCTGGAAAAGCCGATTACCTACTACGAGAAGACGTCTAAGACGACGACCACGACAACGGAAAATCCGTAAGCGGTCGCAGTCGTTAGGCTGATAAAAAATTGAAGCGCCCGCGGACCGTGTGTCCGCGGGCGTTTTTCTTGGTGGGGCGAGCTTCCAGCTTGCCTGATCCCGCACCACGCAAGCTAGAAGCTCGCGCCACAGGTTCGTTAGTCGCCGTAGCCGTTCGGAAATTTCTGGTGCCACTGCCAGGCGCTCTCGATGATGGCGCGCAGGTTCTCGAATTGCGGCTGCCATCCCAGTTCGCGTTTGATTTTCTCGGATGCGGCGATGAGGCGCGGGGGGTCGCCCGGGCGTCGTGCCTTTTCCACCACCGGAATATTTCGGCCGCTCACTATGCGGCAGATATCGATCACTTCGCGCACGCTCATGCCGCCGCCGGTGCCCAGGTTGTAGAAGGCGCTGTTCTCCGCGCCGAGGGCAAGGATGTGGGCGCGCGAAAGATCGAGGATGTGGATGTAATCGCGGATGCAGGTGCCATCCGGCGTTTCGTAGTCGGTGCCGTAAATCTCGACGTGCGGCCTCTGGCCGAGCGCGACTTTGAGCACGTTAGGGATGAGATGGGTCTCGCAACGGTGGTCTTCGCCGAATTTTTTAGTCGCGCCGGCGGCGTTGAAGTAACGCAGGGCGACGAATTTCAAGCCGTGAATCTCGTCGTACCAGCGGAGGATTTTCTCGAAGAGGAGTTTCGATTCGCCGTAGGGATTGATCGGCCGTTGCGGGAGCGTCTCATCGATCGGGATGCGCTCAGGCGGGCCGAAAGTCGCGCAAGTGGAGGAGAAAACGAGCCGGCCGACCCCGGCCTCGCGCATGGCGTCGAGGAGGTTTATTCCGGCGCAGACGTTGTTGCGGAAATATTTCGACGGGTTCTCCATCGATTCGCCGACGAGGGCGTTGGCGGCGAAATGCATGACCGCGTCCGGCTGCGTCTCGGCCAGGGCGCGGCTGATTTCCTCCCGCCGCGCGAGGTCGCCGCCGATAAAAGCCGCGCGCTCGTCCACCGCGAGGCGATGGCCTTCGGTGAGATTATCAAAGACCACCACCTCGTGGCCCTCATCCAGGAGCAGCTCGACGCAGATGCTGCCGATGTAACCCGCCCCGCCGACCACGAAAATCTTCATCCGCGGAAGGTGCGACGGGCCTCGCCGCTGTCAAAAAAATGCCGGCGAAAGGTGGGGATTTTCGCGGCCGTAAGCTTTTTTCGAGAGGCTTGCGATCATGGCGCGGACCTTCCGGTTGCGCGCGCGCGGGGCGAGCACTTCCAGGCTTTTCGCGGGCGAGCCCCACTCGAGGATGTCGATATCCACGGAGCGGACGCCCCATTGGTTCATCTCGAAGCGGTTCGTTTTATAAAGGTCGATCGTGCCGGTGCCGACGAGCGCGCCGCCGTAGTCGTCGACTTGAAAGACCTCGTCGGTGCCAACGATGCGGAATTTCGTCCCAAGCGGCCAGCGCGACCAATCGGCGGAGGCGCTCTTCACGTCGTGACCGCAGAGGCGGGCGCCGAGGGCGTTGCGCGGGCCGCCCCGCTCGGTGTGGGTGTAGGCGGTGGTGCGCACCTGGTGGACGCGATTGACGGTGGGGTGGCTGGTGAGGACTGGAGCCTGGGTGGCGCAGCCGACGCCGAGCAGCGCCCAAGCGCTGAGAAAAAGAAGTCGGGTCAAAGTTTTCATGGCGGGGTAAGCGCCTGCTTATCGGTTGAAGCAGCGGGGGGCAAGCTCTAATTTTTCGCCGCCCGCACCATGCCCGCCGTCTCCAGCCACCAAGTCGTCGTCGCCGCGCAGGTTTTACTGGATGGGCGTTTGGCCCTGTTTCACGAGGAGGAACGCTGGCTGGCGGTCGCCGATTTGCACTTCGGCTACGAGCTGAGCCAGCGCGCGGCGGGCCGGCTGATGCCGCTTTGGGGGATGGCTTCGATCGAGGAACGGCTGATGGAATTGCTGGACGATTACGAGCCTCGGCAGCTCATCATCGTGGGCGATTTGGTGCATGACAAAGCATCCGGCGCGGCCGCGGCGGAGCTGCTTAGACGCTTGCGGAGGCGCTGCCAGGTGATCGCGCTGGCGGGGAATCACGACCGGCACCTGGGCGGCGTGATCGAGTTCCAGCCGCGCTGGGAGACCCCGGAATTTGTTTTTCAACACGGCGACGGTGCGTTGGACGAGGGGCGACGGATTCAGATCATTGGGCATCATCATCCGGCCGCGAGCATTACGGACGGGGCTGGTTTGCGGTTAAAGTTTCCGGCTTTTATCCAGTGCGTGGGGCGAGCTTCCAGCTTGCCTGATGCGAAAATTGGCAGGCTGGAAGCTCGCCCCACGGGAAGCTGCTGGATTTTGCCGGCCTTTTCCCCCTGGGCCGGCGGGGTCGTCTGGGCCGACGACGACGGCGCGAGTCGGATCTGGCTTTGCACCCCCCGACGGGTGTTCCGCGTCCGCCCGACGCTGTCGACCTAACTATGCGGGGAGCCGAGTTACCCAGAGGGAAACGTCTACAGGGGAGCCAGCTCGCTCGTGCAATGCGGGCAGCGGATCGCCTGGATCGGTATCGTCATGGTGCAGGCGGGGCAATCTTTGGTCGTGGGCGCGACATCGGGCGGCGGGTTTTTCAGTTTATGGAGGGCGCGCACGAGCAGAAAAATCGCGAAGGCCACGATGACAAAATTAACCAGCACGCTGACGAAGTGCCCGTAGTTCAGGGTAATGGCTTTGGCGGCCTCGGCCGCCGCCGGGGTGGCATAGTTGGTGGCGCCATCCGCACCGGCCTTCAGGACGACGAACTTGTTGGAGAAATCCAGGCCGCCGGTGACCAACCCGAGGGGCGGCATGATGATGTCACTGACCAGCGAGGTCACGATGCCCCCGAAAGCGGCCCCGATGATGACGCCGACCGCGAGGTCGACGGCGTTGCCTTTGACGGCGAATTCTTTGAATTCCTTCCACATGTCAGGGGGATTTTACACGGCCGGCCGGGCGCTTGACGAGCGAATTGGGAAGCGCCCCCTCTCCCGGCGGACTAATTCGCCACGATATTGACGAGTTTTCCCGGGATGACCACGACTTTGCGGATGGTCAGGCCGGCGGTGAATTCCTGAACTCGTTCGTTGGCGCGGGCGAGCGCTTCCAGCTCGGCGCTGGTCGCAGTCAGCGCCACCTGGAGACGGTCGCGCACCTTGCCGTTGACCTGCAAGGCGATCTCCACTTCGTCTTCCACGAGATACTCCTCCCGGCACTCGGGCCAGGATTGGCCGGTGATTTGCCCCGGGCCGCCTAGGGTTTCCCACAACTCCGAGGAAAGGTGGGGCGCGAAAGGGTTGAGCAAAACGAGCAGCGTGCGCAGGGCCGAGATGGGCCGCGTCTTCACGCCGGTGAAGGCGTTCACGAAGATCATCATCTGGGCGATGGCCGTGTTGAACGAGAGCGCCTCGATGTCTGCGGTCACTTTTTTGATGGTGGCGTGGACGACTTTGAGCTGCGCGCGGGTCGGCTCGAGCTCGCCGACGGCCGGCGTGAGCACCCACTCGCCCGCCTGATTTTCCTCCATCACCAGCCGCCAGACCCGGGCCAGAAAACGCGAGACCCCTTCGACTCCGGTCATGCTCCAGGGTTTCATCTGCTCGAGCGGTCCCATGAACATCTCGTAGCAGCGAAAAGCGTCGGCCCCGTACTCGGCGATGACGTCGAGCGGATCAATCACGTTACCCCAGCGCTTGGACATTTTGCGGCCGTCCTCGCCGAGGATGATGCCCTGGTTCACCAGGCGCTGGAACGGCTCATTGGTCGAGACGTGGCCGAGATCAAAGAGCACTTTGTGCCAGAAACGCGCGTAAAGGAGGTGGAGCACGGCGTGTTCGGTGCCCCCGACGTAAAGGTCGACGCCGCCCGGCTGCGCCGGGAATGACGAAGCCCGAAAACCGAAATCCGAAGAAGACTCGCTCGCCGTTGAGGTTTGGGATTTCGGGATCGCTTTCTCACTCCCCCCTTCCATCCAATATCTTTCGGCCGCTTCGCCCACGAAGCGATTGCCATTTCCAGGATCGCAGAAGCGCAGGTAATACCAACAGGAGCCGGCCCATTGCGGCATGGTGTTGAGTTCCCGGGTGGCGGTCTCGGAATAACGAACCCAATCCTGCGCCCGGGCCAGCGGCGGCTCACCCGTGCCGGTGGGCTTGAAATCTTCCAGCGGGGGCGGGACAAGCGGGAGCTCGTTCTCCTCGAGCGCCCGGTGTTTCCCGTCGCTCCAGACGATCGGGAAAGGCTCGCCCCAATAGCGTTGCCGCGAGAAAAGCCAGTCGCGCAGTTTGTAGTTGATGGTGCGGCGCCCAAGGCCTTGCTCTTCGAGCCAGGCAGTGATGCGACCCTTCGCTTCCGGTGTCGTTAGGCCGTTGATCAGCGGGGAATTGATCGCGACGCCGTCGCCGGTGAACGCGGCGAGTGTCTCTTGGGGGTCGCCGGTGGATTCTTTTCCGGGGAGCGCACGCGAGGCGCGTGCGCTCCCCGGAATTTCTGGCGCGAGGACCACCATGGTGACGGGAAGTCCATATTTACGCGCAAATTCCAGGTCGCGCTCATCGTGCGCCGGTACGCCCATGATCGCACCGGTGCCGTAACCCATGAGCACGTAGTCCGCGATCCAGATCGGGATGCGCTCTTGGTTAACCGGGTTGAGGGCAAAGGCGCCGGTAAAAACGCCGCTCTTGTCTTTCGCGAGATCGGTCCGCTCCAAGTCGCTCTTGGCCGCGACCTGCGCGCGATAATCGGCCACCGCCTGTCGATGTTCCTCCGTCGTGAGGCGATCGACCAGCGGATTCTCGGGGGCGAGGACCATGTAGGTGGCGCCATAGAGTGTATCGGGCCGAGTGGTAAAAACGGCGATCACGTCCGTAGTGGCGCGAGCTTCTAGCTTGCGAGTTTCTGCATCGCGCAATCTGGAAGCTCGCGCCACGATCTCGAAGCGCACTTCCGCGCCTTCGCTTTTCCCGATCCAGTTGCGCTGGAGCAGCTTGATCCCTTCCGGCCAATCAAGGGGCTCCAGCTCATCGATCAACCGCTCCGCGAAAGCCGTAATACGCAGCATCCATTGCCGCATCGGCCGTCGCACGACCGGGAAACCTCCCACCTCGCTCTTCCCGTCGATCACTTCCTCATTCGCCAGCACCGTCCCGAGCTCCGGACACCAATTCACCGGCACCTCTGCCACGTAGGCAAGCCGGACCCCATCGGGATCGGCGCCGCTATAAGTGGCAATCGGTTCCGCCCGGCGCGTCGCGGGATTGAACCAGGAGTTGTAAATCTGCAGAAAAATCCACTGCGTCCAGCGGAAGTAACCCGGGTCGGTGGTGTTGATCTCTCGCTCCCAATCGTAGGAAAAACCGATCCGCTGCAACTGCGTCTTGAAGCGGGCAATATTCTCGCGGGTCGTGATCTCGGGATGCTGCCCGGTGCGGATGGCGTATTGCTCGGCGGGGAGACCGAAGGCATCCCAACCCATCGGGTGCAAAACATTGTAGCCGCGCAGGCGTTTATAGCGCGCGACGATATCGGTAGCGGTGTAGCCCTCGGGATGGCCGACATGCAGGCCGCTGCCACTCGGGTAGGGGAACATGTCGAGCACGTAGTATTTCGGCCGGGCCGGATCGAAGCCGGGGTCGCCGGGATTAGCCGCGTGAAAAAGCCGGCGCTCGTCCCAAAGCGCCTGCCACTTCGGCTCGATGATATCGAAAGGATACGGTTTACGGCGCTCGCTCATGCGGAAAGAAGGCAGACAGTAGACAAGATTAACTGGCTTTTACAGGATGGGTTTGCTCCTCTTCCTCCCGTCCGATGCACCACCTCTGGCTCGCCACCCGCAACCCGCACAAGACCGCCGAGTTGATCGAGCTGCTCGGTCCGGATTTCGCCCCGCAAGATCTGCGTGGGCATCCGGAGATCGGCGAGATCGCGGAGGACGGCACGACCTTCGCGGAAAACGCATGCTTGAAAGCCATCGCGGTCTCGCGGCAGTTGCCGGGCCTCGCCCTCGCCGATGATTCCGGCCTGGAAGTGGATTCGTTAGGTGGAGCGCCCGGAATTTTCTCCGCCCGCTATGCCGGGGCCGGAGCGACCGATGCGGCGAACCGGCGCAAATTGCGCGAGGCGCTGGCGAAACTGGCGCCGCCCGCTTCCCGCCGGGCGCGTTTTCGCTGCGTCCTCGCCCTGGCCCAAGCAGGCACCATCCTCGCGACCTTCGCGGGCACCGTGGAGGGAGAAATCGTTCGGCCGGAGCGCGGTGCGGCGGGCTTCGGTTATGACCCGCTCTTCCAGCCGGACGGATTCGACCGCACTTTCGCGGAGCTCTCTGCCGTGGAGAAAAATAGGGTGAGCCATCGCGCCGCGGCGGTGGCGGAGTTGCGCGATTTTCTCCTCAAAGCTGAGCGCCCGCCAGGGTGAAGGTAACCGGCACGTAGACCGATTGATAAGCGCCCGGCTGGCAGCGCCAGCGGCGAAAGGTCCGAAGAGAACTTTGATCGAGCGCCGCACTCCCCGTACTTCGACTGACCGCGACCTCGGCGACGGCGCCCTGGGCATCGAAGCGCAGGAGAAAAATCCCGCTGCCTGTCTGGTGAGCGCGCCGGGCCTCGTAGGGATAAGAAGGCAGCGGCGCACTCGTTAGGCGAGCGCGGGCGGAGGAGAGGGTCGCGGGTCCGGAGCGACGGATTGCCATCACTGGGCCGGCGATGGCAGGCGTTCTCCGCGGCTTTTTCACAGTTGGCGGAGGCGTGGGCTCGACCAGGGAAAATTCGGGCGACGTCTCCGAGGGTGGAGACGGGAGGGGAGGCGCGATATTTTCAGGCAGAATCGGTTGGAGTGGAACGGCCACAAACTCGGCTACGATTGGCTGGGGGGAAAGGAAAGCGGGAGCAGTCGGTATTAGCGCCTCGTTCTGGAGGCTCGCAAGCCCGACAGCCGCCAACTCCAGCGAAAGAGCCGCTCCCAACGCGACGATCGTCGGC
The DNA here is from genome assembly GCA_965217815.1 of Chthoniobacterales bacterium. GTDB lineage: Bacteria > Verrucomicrobiota > Verrucomicrobiia > Chthoniobacterales > UBA10450 > Palsa-1392. Next base: position 218,006 of record CBDCJI010000002.1, on the reverse strand, counting down.
CAGCGGCCGGCCGGTTTATAGAATGGTGCTGGGCTCATGTCCTGGATGTTTGCTCTCCAAGACAGACCCGTGACGAGGGAAGAAATTAGTCAAAGATTCGACCGCGGCGAGGCGCCGCGAACACCTCCGGCGACGAGGGCGTCGCCGCCACCCTCTGCACGGTCGCGCCGCTTCGAACTGCATCGTTACGGCTAAGAACGTTGCCTGTAGACGCGTTTCGCTCTGCGAAACGCGGGGACGGGTTCTGCGAGCATCTCAACTCCCGCGCTTTGCAGAGCGAAAGCGTCTACAGCGGCGCCGAAAGGATTTCGTCGCCGCCAAGGAGGAATAAGCCCCCGCTACGGTGACGGGGGCCGAGGTGGCACAGCCGGGGCGCCGGGAGCGCCGCCCGTAGAGCCTGCTTTCACCCGAATCTCGTAGCCGACTTTGGAGATGCCCGAGGAGCGTACCCGATCGAGCAGCTTGATCACGTCACCGTGGAGCGCCTCTTTGTCGGCACTGATGAAGACCTTGGCGTCGTGGTTCGCATTGTACATCCGCACGAGTCGCGCGGTGACTTCCCCGTCGGAAACGACTTCCTTATCGAAGTGGACCACGCCATCCATATCGACGCGCACGCTGGTGTAATCCTTCTTGTCCGGCGGTGTTGGCTGCGCCGTCTGCACCGATGAGGGCAGGTTGACCCGGATGCCTTTCATGTGGACCTGGCTCAAGCTCACCATCATGAAGCTGGCGAGCAGGAAAAACATGATGTCGATCAAGGGAATGATCTCGATGCGGGCTTTTTTATGAGGCAAAGGTGAGGCGACTCGCATAGGTAAACAGGTGGTTAGAGCTGCGCTCCGCTCATGGTGTAGGTAATGGGCACGTTGACCTTAGTGTAGGCGCCCGGCTTGCAACGCCAGCGGCGAAAGGTGCTCACCGAAGTCTGGTCGAGAATCGCGTTTCCCGTGCTCTGCGTGACATCCACATCGGTGACGGAACCTGAGGAATCGAAATGCAACATGAATCTCCCGCTGCCCGTGGCATGGCTGCGGCGAGCCTCATAAGGATACACCGGACGCGGAGCACTGGTCAGATTGGCCCGAGCCGAGGACAGGTTCACTGGACCCGTGGGCTGACCGGCCGGGCGGGAAGCAGCCACCCTCGCTCTCGGTTTTGGCTTGGGCGTAGGCTGATCTTTCGGCCGCGGTGGCGGAGTCGGTTCTTCAATCGTAAACTCGGTCGGCACATCCGGTGGGGGCGGCGGGGGGGGCGGTTCTTCTTCAGGCGGTGGGGTCGGCTCCGGCGGAATCTCGGTGATGACCGCATCGATCGGCTGCTGGGTGGTAAAACCGAGGTCGGTGGGGACTTCCTCTTCCTTATGAAGACTGGCGACGCCAATCGCGGCCGTCTCAATCGCCAGCGCAGCAGCTAACGCGGTCCAAACCTGCCATCTTGGGGCGGGTTTATAGTATTGAGGTTGAGCCATATTCTTGATCCTTACTGGTTGTTGCGGGACGACAGCGAAGGGCTCTTGATTTCGAAGGCGATCCGGTAAATGCCGGCCGAGCGAACCTGCTCGATCAGCCGGATAATATCGCCATGGTAAGTGTCGCGGTCGCCGCGGATGAAGATCTTTGCGCCGGGGCTGGTCTTGTGAACTTCGACGAGCTGTTTGTAGACTTCGTCGGGCTCCATCGGCACCTTGTCGAAGTAGATCTGTCCATCTTTGTCGACGGAGAGGCTGACGTATTCGCGCTTGGTCTGCGTCTCCCCGCTGATGCCGGTCGGCAGGTTCACCTTCATTCCCTTCAAGTGCACCTGGCTTATGCTTACCATCATGAAGCTGGCCAGCAGAAAGAACATGATGTCGATCAAGGGGATGATCTCGATCCGCGCCTTCTTGTGCGGGATAGGTGAAACGAAATCCATAAGATCTACTTGATTACAATTACGGGCGGTTCGTTGTGCTGGTCATCTCCGCTTCGGCTTTCGCCTTGGCGTTGGCTTCCAACATCACTTCCAGATTCGTCGCAGCGGTCTGCAATTCGAACTCCAGGTTAGACACCCGGGAAGTGAAAAAATTAAACGGAACCAAACAAAAGATGGCGAGACCGAGACCGCAGGCCGTCGCGATGAGCGCTTCCGAGATACCGCCGGTGACCGCTTGCACGGCCAGTTCTTCGTTGCCGAGAGACCCGAACGATTTCATCAGACCCGTGATGGTGCCGAGCAATCCGAGGAGCGGTGCCAGGGTGACCAGCGTATCCATGACGACGAGGAAGCGGCCAGCGCGTTTGATCTCGATCCCCGCGGCCACCTGCAAGGCGCCTTGCAGGGAAGCGTGCTGGTGATTCAAGCCGTTCCAAAGCATCCGCAAAATCGGGTCGCGGGTGCCGCGGGCCAGCTTCGAGGCTTCGTTAACGTCGCCCGTCTCAATGGCGGTGAACACCTTCTCGATCCGCTTCGGATCGCGGCGGAAAAAGCGGGCACCCCACCAGAAGCAACGTTCGATCACCACCGTCAAGGCGATGATCGAGACGAGTAGGATCGGCCACATGATCGGGCCGCCCGCGTTGAAGTTGTCGATGAAGAAATTTTTCGACTTGGGGCTTTCGGCCGTGGAGGGCTGGACCGGGTTGGCCCCGGCGTCGGGCGCGATCGTCGCGGAAACGGCGGCGGCAGCCGGAGGCGCGGTCACCGGCGCGGCCGGAATGGCCGGGGCGACTGTGGTCCCAGGCGCGGCCGCCGCATCGGGAACGGCGTTAACGCCCGGAGAAGCGGCCAGGGCCGGAGAGGCGGCGGCATCTGGAGTGGTTGCCGGTGACGCGGCGGGATCTTGCGCGAATGCGCCCAGCGCGATGGAGATGGAGCAGAGACTAACGATTAGCGTTTTTTTCATATTAGGCAGGTTGATGGTTCGACAAATGTTCCGGCGGTGGGGTTCCTGTGGTCGCTGGTTATCCCAAATGAAGCGGGCCTGCGTCCAGCAAAAGTTTCTAAATTTTTTTGGGCGTGCCTCTTCATGCAAGATTCCTTTGTTCTATTCGGATTTAGTTTTGCAGTGGGATGTAGAGGAGAACGGCAAATTGCATTTCGGGAGAAATTTTTGCTCAGCGGTCCGCATTTTTCACCCGGTTGCGGAGGGGCGGCCAATCGCCCACCCGGGCTTCCAAATCGTCGCCGGCACGAATGGCGCCGACCCCCGCGGGCGTGCCGGTGAGAATCAGGTCGCCCGGTTCCAGAGTGAGTCCTTCGCTGGCAAAAGCGACGATCTGCGCCACCCCATGGATCATCTGAGACGTTCGCGCTTCCTGCCGCATCTCGCCATTTTGCCGCAAGGAAAGAGGGAGGTCGCCCACCTCCACGTCGCTCTGCACGAAGGGCCCGACCGGGGTGTAAGTGTCGAAGGATTTGCAGCGGGAAAATTGTTTCTCGGCTTTCTGCAAATCGCGATCGCTGAGGTCGAGCGCGACGGTGTAGCCGAAGACGACATCGAGCGCGCGCTCCACCGAAACGTTCTTGGCCCGCTGGCCGATGACGATCGCGAGTTCCGCCTCGTAGTCGGTTTGGTGCTCTGGAAAAGCGATCTCGATCGTTCCTTCGTGCGGGAGGAGCGAGCTCGGCGCCTTGAACCAGATGAGCGGCGAACCAATCTCGGTGCGCTGCATTTCTTTAATATGATCGCGGTAATTCAAGCCGACGGCGATGACCTTGCTCGGCGCGACCGGGAGGCCGATCGCGAGTTCGCCTAACGATTTTGTCTCCCCGTTCGGTTTCAGTCCGAGCCAGAAAGGCTGCTCGAGAAAATGGACGGTGCCGTCCCGCAACTCGCCGTAACGGAGGGTGCCGTGATCGAGAAAGCCGCCAAAAGTTCGCATCGCGCCGCAGCTTGGGCGGGCCGGCCAGCTTTCGTCAAGCCTGGCGCGAATGGGCTCTGGGAAGGTGACGCGCTGCGAGCTGCGCGGAAACTTCTTGGACGTGACCGCCGAGCGTTCGACCCGGCCGGCGCCACCCGTTCACTCGCCCACTGCATTTTGTCATCCCGAGTCCGCGCAGACGGCGAGGGATCTCACGTAAGGTCTCGGGGTACGGTTCCACGACAGATGGACCCAACAGAGCATCCGTGAGATCCCTCGGCGCGCTGCGCCAGCCTCGGGATGACAGAGCGCCCAGCTTTTCGCCGGTTGCCAAGCCGATACCCGGGAGGCGCGAGATGAATGTCGTTAGGCTAAGCCACGGCCCCGCCCGCGCTTCGCCCAGCGAAGCGTCTACAGGCGACCCCGCGACGCGACAATGCCTGAGGCGCCCTAACGATCCCGCCGCGGAACGATGGCGACGAAGTCGCGCACCGTTTTTTGCTCGGAGAGGGAAAAAGCGTGGTCCGGGCCACCGATCCAAAAGGCGCTCGAAGAACCGCCATCGAGGTTGAGCGCGCGCAGAAAAGACCGCCCGCCTTCGACCTGCGGGAGAGCGAGAATTTGGCCGATTTGAGCGAGCGAGACCCCGGAAGAAACCCCGAGCGCGCCGCCGCCTTTCCCATCCACCGCCGCGAAAGTGCGCCGCGCCGTCCGCGTCGCATTCAATCCCGCCACCGGCTCGCCGTGTTCGACCAGGAGCGGGCCGCATTGGACCGCTTCGCGCACTTTGCCGTTCCTCTGGAAATGCTTCGCCCTCACGATCTCGACGCGGCTCGCCGTGGCCCAAAGCAGGCCGCTGAGGAGGTGCGCGCTGCTCAAGGGAGTGATCTTTTTTCCCGCTTGGACGAGCAGTCCGACCGGCTTGTCCTCGGGATCGAAGTAGCCGCCATTCACGCCAGCGAGCGCCCCGATTCGCGCCATCGTCTCCGCCAAATCCTGGCGCGGCGCAGCGGGTTGATCGACCACTTGCAGGGTGGCCTTGCTCGTTTTGAAAAGGGCCAGGTGCAAAGTTGCCTCTGCGCCGGTTTCCGTTTCTCGCCAGACCGTCTTGCGATGTTCGATGAGTTCGTTAGGCGGATTTTCGCGGGTCGACTGGGTCATCTGCCAGCCTGCCGCGGCGAGGGTGACGGAGACCAGCCAAAGCAGGGTCGGCAGGAGGAATCTCATCCGGGCGCCTTTATTGCCCGGCGCGCAGGACCGCGAAGGTGCGGCTCCCTTGGCGATCGAGGTAGAGCAAAATCCCCCGGCGCGGATCGGCCCCGGCGAGCGCGCCCCGAAAGCTGGCGACGTCGCTGACCGCTTTGCCGTCCACTTCGGTGATGACGTCTTCGCGCCGAATATCCTGCGCCGCCGCGATGCTATTCTCGGTCACATCGGTGACGATGACGCCTTTGCCGACTTTCAATTTCAGCCGGGCGGCCATCTCCTTGGTCAAATCCTGCACCTGCAGCCCGAACTTGTTCGCTTCCTCCGCGCGCGGCTGCTCGGGCGCGGCGGAGGGCGCGGCCGCCGCCTGGTTGGTGTCGTTCGGCAATTCGCCGGTCGTGACCGCGATTTGCAGGGTCTGGCCTTTCCGCCAGACGCTCAGCGCGACTTTTTGGCCGATCTTCTTTTTCAAAACCTCCCGCTGCAACTGGGTATCGCTGGTGACGGGCGCGCCGTCGACCGCGGTGATGACGTCGAAAGGCCGGAGGTCGCTCCCGTAGGCGGGCGCGTCCGCTTCGATCGAGCGCACGATGACGCCGTGCTCGAGACCTTTGAAGAGATCGCGCAAAGAAGGATCGTCGCCCAGCGTCTCGATGCGGATGCCGAGCCAGGGCCGCACGATTTTCTGGCCGGCGATGAGTTGCTGGCCGATTTCGTTGACCAGGTTGCTCGGGATGGCGAAACCGAGGCCGCGGTTGAGCCCGTTGATGAGCGTGTTCATGCCCACGACTTTGCCGTCGATGTCGCAGAGCGGGCCGCCGCTGTTGCCCGGGTTGATCGAGCAATCGGTCTGCAAATAATCGGCGATGTTGTAACCGCCGGTCTCGAGCAACTTGTTCCGTCCTTTTCCACTGATCACGCCGTAGGTGAAGGTGTAGTCGAGCTTGAAGGGCGCGCCGATGGCGAAAGCGAATTGGCCCACCCGGACGGCGTCGCTATCGGCCAGTTGCACGACCGGAAGGTTGTTCGCCTCGACCTTGATCACCGCGATATCGGTTTTCTCGTCGGTCCCCACCACCTGGCCCGTAAACTCCCGGCCATCCTTCAGCTTCACCTCCACTTTGTCGGCGCCTTCGACCACGTGGAAGTTCGTAAAAATGAAACCGTCCGGGCGCACGATGAAACCGGAGCCTTCGCTTTGCACGGGCTCCGGCGCGCGTTGCTCGGGGCGCGGGTCGGCGTCGTCGGGCGGCGCCTGGAAAAAGAGATCGTCGAGCGAGTTGTCGTTGGCGTCGGCTTTTTTCGTCACTTCGATGATGACGACGCTGGGCGCGACGACCTCGAAGACTTTCTCGAAAGCGTTATTGAGCTGATGGACGACATCCTTGCCCGGCGCGGCGGCCTCGGGCGCGACCGTGGGAGTGGCGGAAGGCGAGGCCGGGGCGGGCGCCGACGGCGCGGGGGCGGCCGGAGCGGGCGCGGCCCGCAGGGACGCGCCTAACGATAAGGCAAGGAAGAGCAAAAGAAGACGGTGCATAAGAGGCGATGTGGACAAAAGCGCAGCGAGCGCTGTTCAAAGTAACAGGAAGCGGGCAAACCGCTCCCCTCGTGCTCATGCTCATGCTCGTGCTCGTAATCGTAATCGTAATCGATTGCTGTTCTCTCACGATCACGATTACGATTATGAGCACGAGCACGAGTAGGAGATTTTGGGGAGCGCGTGAGGTGCCTGGCGCACCCGAAAGTGCCTACGTTGACACGAAAGTTAACCCCCTTAACCTTTTCTTCGATATCAAAATGATTACTCTTGCCGAAGGGAAAAAGGACGGAAAAGAGTTCACCTCGGAGGCGCCCGGTTATTTCCCGGAGGTCGCGCCGGAACTCTGGAACGATTGGAAATGGCAGCTCAAGAATCGGGTCACCACGCTGGCCCAACTCGAGCAGCATCTGGTCCTCTCCGAGGAGGAGCGCGCCGGGGTGCTGCTCTCTGGCGACAAGCTGGCGCTCGCGGTCACGCCTCATTTTTTTAACCTGATCGAACGTGATAATCCGGACTGCCCGATCCGGCGACAGGTCATCCCGCGGATCGAGGAAACCTGGACCTCGCCCTACGACATGGCGGACCCGTGCGGAGAAGACTCGCACATGCCGGTGCCGGGATTGGTTCATCGTTACCCGGATCGGGTGCTTTTTCTGGTGACCGATCGCTGTGCGAGCTACTGCCGTTATTGCACGCGCAGCCGGGTGGTGAGCGGCGTGGGCGAGCAGGAATTGCACACGGAGTTCGAGGCGGCCTTCAAATATCTCGAAGAGCACACCGAAGTGCGCGATGTGCTTCTCTCCGGGGGCGACGCACTGCTCTTTAGCGACGCCAAGCTGGAGAAAATTCTCAGCCGCCTCCGCGCGATCAAGCACATCGAATTTCTCCGCATCGGCACCCGCGTGCCGATCTTTCTCCCGCAACGGATCACTCCCGAGCTCTGCGCGATGCTGCAAAAATATCATCCGCTCTGGATGAGCATCCACGTGAATCACCCGCGCGAGCTGACCACGGAAGTGAAGGCCGGCCTGGAGATGTTAGCCAACCACGGCATCCCGCTGGGCAACCAGAGCGTCCTTCTCGCGGGTGTGAACGACAATCTCGAGACGATGAAGACGCTGGTGCACAAACTCCTCATGTGCCGGGTGCGCCCTTATTACATCTACCAGTGCGACCTGATCGATGGCTCCTCCCATCTGCGCGCGTCGGTCGCGAAGGGGATCGAGATTATCGAAGGTCTGCGCGGCCACACCACCGGCTACGCGGTCCCGCAGTTTGTCATCGATGCTCCCGGCGGGGGCGGCAAGGTGCCGATCAATCCCGGCTATGTCCTCTATCACGACAATGAGAAAATCGTGATCCGCAATTACGAGGGCCAGATTTTCGAATACCCCGAGACTGGGGGCGACGAGACCGTGCAGTTTGCGCCCCAGCGCGAATATCACGACGAATATTTGTACTCGTAAGGCGCTGGCTCCCTTACGAGTGGCCGAGGGGCGCGTTCCACTTGGCGCTTGGCCCGTTGTCATCCCGAGGCTGGCGCAGCGCGCCGAGGGATCTCGCGGTGGGTCGGAAGGGTTCATCTTTCCTGCAGCACGACGCCCAGACCTTGCGCGAGATCCCTCGCCGTCTACGCGGTCTCGGAGCGGGCGAGTGAACGCCAGGCGTCGCCGGGTTTGAATGCCCAACCGATCATCGAGGAGTGCGAGCGAGACATCCGGTTCGAGAACAAAAAAGCGCCTCGGTTTCCCGAGGCGCTTCGTTTTGAAAATGTTGTTTGCTGCTTAACGTCCGCGCCGCTGGCCGCCGTCGCGACGACCACCGCCGCCTCCACCGCCACCGTAGCCACCACCACCGCCGCCGCCATAGCCGCCTCCGCCGCCACCACCGTAACCGCCACCGCCGCCGCCGTAGCCGCCGCGACCGCCGCCGCCGCCACCACCGGGCGGGCGAGCTTCACGAGGACGCGCTTCGTTCACGGTCAAGGGCCGGCCCTCGACGGTTTTGCCGTTGAAGTCGGTGATCGCTTTCTGCGCATCAGCTTCGTTGCTCATCGTGACAAAGGCGAAACCGCGCGATTTGCCGGTGAATTTGTCCTGCATGAGGGTGACTTCCGAGACCGCGCCCGCTTGCGCAAAGAGGTCCTGGAGATCGGTTTCAGTCGTGTTGAAGGAAAGATTTCCTACGTATAATTTGGTGCCCATCTGAGTTTATTCTAACGAAACGCGGCTGGAGTCATCGTTCCCGATCATCGGATTTCGAACCGTCACTGAACAATTCAGCTGACAATTTACCAAGGTCCCGGCCGCTATTTCAGGCGGCTATCTAAGGGTGTTTCCGAAGGAGCGCAAGCGGTAATAACCCCTGATGGTTCCGTGCTTGGGCGCCGGGTCCAAGCCTTCCGCCGGACCTTCTTGCAGACGCCCCCCTTGCAGGCGCGGGGCAGGCGTCAAGCGGCTGCGCGCCACGCCAATCCCCGCGCTTCGCAGAGCCAAGCGTCTACAGGAGATCCGCCCTTTATGGAGCGGGATGGAGGGACGACCTCCGTGTCGTCCGTGAGGTGTCATTAGGCTGCCTTGGCTCTCCCGCCCAGAACCGCGGACGGGACGGCGCCCGTCCCTCCACCCGGCGCAAAGCGCAGGACACGCTTTAGCCTAACGTCTCTTCCCGGGTCTGGGCGAAAGCCGCCCCGGCCGCCACCAGGGTCACGAGCAGTGTGCAGCCGATCGCGAGCAGGCAAAGATAAGGCAGCGGCAGCGAAGCCAGCCGGTTGAGTCCCTGCACGACGAAGCGCCCGCCATCCGAGACCAGATAGGCGATGACGCAGGCGAGCACGGTGAGGCCGAGGAGGATGACGCCGCGGAGCGAACGCCGCGCACGCCGGGCCGGCAATTTCCGCAGCACCTGCGCGGTGAAGCCCGCATCATCCAGATAGGGCGCCTCCCCGCGCAAACGCGCGTCCAGCCAATCTTCCTCGAGTGATTCCTTCATCGTTAGGCAGGTCCCCAGCCCGCGAGCAATTTCTTCAGTTTCTCCCGTCCCCGCAAGACATTCGTTTTCACCGTGCCGAGGGGAATCTCGAGCACCCGCGCCGCTTCGTCATGGGAGAGCCCGTTTTGGCAGCAGAGCAAAATGGCGGAGCGTTCCGCGAGCGGCAGGAGTTGGAGCGCGTGCATAAGATCGTGTTTTAGGGCGGGGTCGCTGGTTTGCGGGTCGATCTGGGTCGCGAGCAGGGTTTCGTCGATTCCGACCAGCTCTTTGCGTTTGCGCGCCTCTTCGCGAAAGCAGTTGTAAGCGATGCGGTAGAGCCAGGTGGAAAATTTCGCTTCTCCCCGGAAGCTGCGCAGGTGCTTGTAGGCGCGCAGAAATGTCTCTTGCGCCAGATCGTCGGCCAGCGCGAAGTCGTTACGGGTAAGCTGCCGCAAAAGCCCGCGCGTGGCCGATTGATGATTCCGCACCAACTCGGCGAACGCGTGATGGTCGTCATCGACGAGGACGCGTGCGACGAGGTCGGCATCGGTAAGTGGCACAGAGCCAGACTACACCCGTGGGGAAATCTCTTCTTTGCGCACATCGAGCCTCCAGACGAGCAGGTAACCGGCCCCGATCAGGAAGGGGATGAGACCCAGGCTCCAGGAACCGCCTTCCCAGTCGTTGCAGGCGCCGAAGAAGACGATCAGGCCGATCCCGACCATGAGCAGGGTGACCCCGCGGCGCAGGTCCGAGCGTTGCCGCACGACCGGCGGCGGAGTAAGGAGCGCCTCGGGCACGGGCTGGCCTTTCTCGACCATCATGCGCACGGTTTTGTGCATGGCGCGGCTGCGCGAGAAGCTGAAATACATGATCACCGCCACGATCATCACCGGGGTGCCGAAAATGGTCAGGAAGACGATAAAAACGATCGGCAAGGCGATCCAGGCGGAGTCGTCGTCGGAGCCGTGATGGCCATCGCTGGTAAAGCTGAAATGTTTGCGGATTTTCTTCTCGATCGCCGCGTCGATCGCGTCATCCGCGCTCGGGGTGGAGGAAGAAGAAACCGTCAGCGTAACTGATCTGGCCGGCGTGGCCGTGGCAACTGGGGAAGCGATCACCGGTAAGGGACCGGCTGGAAAAGCGGAAGGCGCGGTCGTCGGCGAGACGGTCGGCGGAGGCGGAGGTGGAGTGGTTTGCCCGTTCGCGCCAAGCGCGAGTAGCAGAGAGCAGAAACAAGCGACAATGCAGATTTTCATAATGATCCTTTTGCCATGAGATGCGCTCCCGGCCGGATTTGGATTCAACTTTCTCCCGCAAAAGTCGGAAGGCCAGCGCCCGATCCCGGGGGAAGCCGGAAAGGCAGTAAGATTGCTTTTTCTTTGGCCAATCGCAGAGTTCATCGTGCGTGACTTATCCAGCTTTTTGCTCAGCGCAGTCCTTTTTCTTGCCGGCGTGGCGGTGCAAGCCGATCCCGTGCGAAGCCCAGTCCAAGGAACCCCCAGGATTTTTGGCCGCGAGATGGAACGCTTTGTATTACTTAAACCCATCGATATCGATCGCGCCTCACCGGGGATGAGAAAGATCGATGAATACGATCGCATCAGAGTTCGCGTCCTGCCCGGTCAGTTTCTTGCCGTGAGTGAAGATGGCGCGGGAGTTTATTACCAGGCTAGGAACGGTCTGCAGGAAATCCATGCCCATACCGCTTCCGCGGGTGGATTGATGGTGAGCAAAAAAGAAGAGGGCGCGATCTTTGTCTATCGCGGAGATGCGCGGGAGTTGGGGGAGCCGCTTTTTCGCGACTTCTACAAATTGTCTCGGCTCGAATTGGCGAACCTGAAAGTAGGACGCGCGGGCCGATAGGAGGCGGGAGAAAGGCCCCCAGGCTGGGGGCTCGCCTTCGCTTCGGCGCTCCAGCCCAAAAAGCCTTCGGGGCTGGAGCGGGTGACGAGACTCGAACTCGCGACGTCCTCCTTGGCAAGGAGGTGCTCTACCACTGAGCTACACCCGCAGTCCGCCCTGGATTTGGCGGACTCCAATAATGTCCAGTGCCCCGGGGCGCGCAAGGGCCTTTTCCACCCCCTCCTCGTGCTCCTGCTCGTAATCGTGCTCGTGCTCGATCCGTCCGGCTTAACGGACCTGATGATTTCGATTACGAGCACGATTACGAGCAGAAGGAGGGATTGACCCATCATGCTAGAATCCGCCATGCCCATTCTCCATACCCTGCTTGGCGGCGTTTTTGTTTCGCAGATCTTTATCTCCGCCTTCTTCGCCATTCTTTTTCTCCAATCCGGCCTCGACAAAGTGATCGACCGCCGCGGCAATCTCGACTGGCTCACTGGTCATTTCGCGAAAAGCCCGCTCGCCGGCACCGTCCCTTTGCTCCTCAGCGTTCTTACTTTCCTCGAACTGGCGGCCGGCGCGGTCAGCGCGCTCGGTTGTCTGGTTTTACTCCTGCACCGCGATTCCACGATCGCGTTTTATGCCGTCATTCTTTCTGGGATCGCGCTGCTCGCGCTCTTCTTCGGCCAGCGGATGGCCAAGGAATACCCGGGCGCGGCTTCGCTCGTGCCGTATTTTTTGGTCGTGATCACGGGGCTCGTGCTTTTGGGCTGACGTTGCTCGCGCGCGCTCCCGGAGCGACATTCCGGGCATGGTGAACATTTCCATCGATTACACGGGCGGCCTCCACTGCGACGCGCACCACGAACCGTCCCAGGCCAAAATCGCGACCGACGCGCCGGCCGATAACCAGCGAAAAGGTGAAGCGTTTTCCCCGACTGACCTGGTCGCGGCGGCGCTCGGCACCTGCATCGCCACGACCATGGCGATCGTGGCGGAGCGGCACCAGATCGAGCTCAAAGGAATGACGGTAAAAGTGGCGAAGGAAATGGCGAGCGATCCGCGCCGGATCAGTCGCCTAACGACCGAGGTGCATGTGCCGTTGGCGGCCGATCATCCGCAGCGCGAGCTGCTCGAGAAGACCGCGGTTGGTTGTCCGGTGCACCGCAGTCTGGCCGCGGAAATGGAACGACCGACTGAGTTTTTTTGGGAAGGCTGAGCGCCTAACAAACACCGGGCGAGACGCCCGGTGGCCCCACAGCCAAGATGGCTGTGCTACGGCGTTGTGCTTACTGCCCGAGCACCCAGGCGAAAATCAAGGGCGCGCAAATCGTGGCGTCGCTTTCGACCACAAACTTCGGCGTGGAGGCCGCTAGTTTGCCCCAGGTGATTTTCTCGTTCGGCACGGCGCCTGAGTAGCTGCCGTAGCTCGTCGTCGAATCGCTGACCTGGCAGAAGTAACCCCACAGCGGCACGGAGGTGCGCTCCAGATCTTGGTGCAGCATCGGGACGACGCAGATCGGGAAATCGCCGGCGATGCCGCCGCCGATCTGGAAGAAACCGATGGAGCCCTCGCGGTTGCGCAGCTTCTTCGCGTTCTTCGTGTAGTAATTCGCGAGCCAGGTCATGTATTCGATGCCCGTGCGCACGGTGTGCACGTTCTTCACGTCGCCACGGATCACCGCGGCCGCATACATATTGCCGAGCGTCGCATCCTCCCAACCCGGCACGACGATAGGCAGATTTTTTTCGCAGGCCGCCATCATCCATGAATGCTTCGGGTCGATCTGAAAGCTCTTCTTCAGCTTCCCGCTGCGCAGAATTTTATACATGAACTCATGCGGGAAATAATGCTCTCCGGCGCGGTCGGCCGCGACCCACTCTGCCAGCACCGCCTTTTCGATCCGCCGCATCGCTTCCATCTCCGGGATGCAGGTGTCGGTCACGCGATTCATGTGCCGGGAGAGCAGTTGCTGCTCGTCCCGCGGCGTGAGCTGCCGGTAGTGCGGCACCCGCTCGTAGTGGTCGTGCGCGACGAGATTGAAAATATCCTCCTCAAGGTTCGCGCCGGTGCAGACGATCAAGTGCACCTTGTCGCGCCGGATCATCTCGGCCAGCGAAATCCCGAGCTCGGCGGTCGACATGGCGCCGGCCAGCGTCACCAGCATCTTCCCGCCGGCGGCGAGGTGGGTCTCGTAGCCCTTCGCCGCATCGAGCAACGCGGCCGCGTTAAAGTGGCGATAATTCTGCGCGACGAATTTCGAAACCGGACCTTTTTTGGCCGCGAGCGCGGCATTGATCTCTTCCGGGCTTTGGGAGCGTCGTTTGGCTTTCATTTGGTTGGGCAACTTTAATCAGGCGAGGTCCAGCCAGCGCAGGTAATCAGCCACGCCTTTTTCCAGGGAAAATTCCGGCTCGTAGCCTAACGACTGCCGCACCTTCGTCAGGTCGGCCTCGGTGTGGTTCTGGTAATGGGCGTGCGGGTTATCGAAATATTCCGGCTCGAAATTTGTCCCTAACGAGTCGTTCAGGATTGCGATGAGCTCGTTAAACGTCCGCGCCTGGCCCGAGCCCAGGTTGTAAATCCCGCTCTCTTTCGCCGTCATCGCCCGGAGCGTTCCCTGCACGATGTCCCGCACATAAACGAAATCGCGCTTCTGCTCGCCATGTTTGAAAATACGCGGCCGTTTCCCTTCCTTCATCTGGCGCGAGAGATGCAGGATCATGCTCGCGGGCACGCCTTTGTGCGCTTCGCGCGGCCCGTAAACGTTGAAATAGCGCAACCCCACGATCGTCCATTCCGGGTCGTCCGCCGCCGCGCGCCGCGCGAGATTATCCATGATCGCTTTCGAGAAAGCGTAAACGTTGGCCGGCGCCGCCTTGTGCGCCTCGGAGTTTACCCCGTTGGCGGCGCCGTAAGTCGCGGCCGAGGAGGCGTAGACGACCCGCGTCCGGCGCGGCCGCGCGAAGGCCAGCAAGCGCCGAAAGCTTTCCACGTTGTCGTGCACCTGCTCGAACTGGTCGTGATTCGTCGTGTCGGTGATGGACGCAAGATGGAAAATAGCCTCGAAGGGTTCCTCGCCGAAGCGCTCCCGCCAATCGAAGGCGGTCAGATTTTCCGCGATCACGTCGCCGCGATAGCCGCGCAAATTTTTGAAATCGCCCGAGCGAAAATCGTCGATCACGGTCAGCCGCGCCTCGGGATATTTCTCCTGCAAAGCGAGGACCAGGTTCGAGCCGATGAAGCCGGCTCCGCCGGTCACGACAAAATGGGTAGGATGCGAATTCACAGGCCGGGCGTCTTACCGGAAGCTATTCCTGCAGGCGGGCCGGAGCGCAAGGCTGGAGTTGCCTAACGAGCCCAAAACGGAAGCGCTCAATGGGCGCCCGCGCCGGCCTTGCTTTCGCTTTTCTTGCAGATCCAGACGATCGCGGCGCCCAGGACGAGACAGATGCCGATGAGAGCGAAGGCGTCGTTCACCGCCATGACATAGCTCGCTTTGCGCACTTCGCCCTTGATCGAAGCGTAGGCCTGCTGCAGCGCCGTGATCGGCCCGGAGCCTTTGGCCATGAAATTGTTCGAGATCATTTCCACCCGGTTTTGGGTGGCGACGCTGTAAGCCGTGACCGATTCGCCGATCCGGAAATCGTGGAACTGCTGGCGGCGGGTGATGATGGTGGAGACGAGCGCGATGCCAACCGAGCCCCCGATGTTGCGCGCGATGTTAAAAATGGCGGAGCCGTCGGCCGACTCTTCCGGAGAAAGCATGGCCGTGGCCAGCGCGGAGAGCGGGACGATGGTGAAAGGCTGCCCGAGCGCGCGCACGACGTTCGGCCAGAAAAACTGCGGCCCGGCGTAGTCGGGCGACATGTTGATGTTCATGAAACAGCTGGCCGCGAAAACGAGCACGCCGAAGCAGACGAGCAAACGCAGATCGAATTTTTTCATCAGGAACGGGACGAAAGGGAAAATCAGCAGCTGCGGGAGCCCGATCCAGAGCATCGTTTTCCCGGTCTGAAAAGCGTCGTAGCCCTGCACCGACTGGAGATAAAGCGGAAGGAGATAGACACTGCTGTAGAGGGCGAATCCCATCCCGAAGGTCACGACCGAACCGGCCCAGAGATTGCGATGATGGAGGAGACGCAAATTCACGAACGGCTCGCGCCGATACCATTCGATCAGGAGGAAGATGGGGATGAAAATGGCCGCGAGCAGCGCACAAATTTGGATAAAGCCGCTGCCGAACCAATCCTTGCGCTGCCCCTCCTCGAGCATGGCAATGAGTGAGCCGAGCCCGATCGCCATCGTGGCGATGCCCCACCAATCGCCGTCTCGAAAAAGCCCCAGCTTGAGCGGCTGCGGATCGATCGCGTAAAGAATCGCGCCGAGCATGGCCGCGCCCGGGACGAGATTGACGTAAAACACCATCGGCCAGCCGAAGCTGTCGGTCAGATAACCGCCGATGGTCGGCCCGATCGCCGGCGCAAGGGTGGCGGTAATGCCGAAGAGAGCGAAGCCAATCGGCTGTTTCGATTTCGGGAGATACTGGAGGAGAACGGTGAAGGCCATCGGGATCATGACGCCGCCGGTGAAGCCTTGGCCAGCGCGGAAAAAGATCATCTCCCCGAGGCTGTGCGAGATGCCGCAGAGCATGGAAAAGCCGAGAAAAAGCAGGACGTTGGCGATCAAATACCAGCGCACGCCAAAGATGCGCGAAAGCCAGGCGGTGAGCGGGATGGTGACGATCTCGCCGATCAGGTAGGAGGTGGAAATCCAGGAGCCTTCGTCGATCGTCGCCCCGATTCCGCCGGTAATGTCGCGCAACGAGGAGTTCGTGATCTGGATGTCGAGCACCGCCATGAAGGCGCCCAGGATCGTCCCGCCGACTGCGATCCAGCGGCGCACGCTCACATTTTCGCTGTCGTTAGGCATCTTTTCCCCTCGCCTCTCAGTCCTGATCGTTTAACCCCAATCGCCGCCGAGTGCTTTGATCAGCTGCACGGTCGCTTGCATCTGCTGGCCGAGGAGCGCGGTTTGCGCCCGCTGGCCTTGCAGGAGCGTGCGTTGCGCGTCGAGCACGTCGAGGTAGTTGATCGCGCCTTTTTGATATTGCTGCTGGCTCAAATCGTACGCCTGCTGCGCCGCCGCCACCACCCGGCTCTGCGCTTCCGCTTCCCCGCTTAAAGTCCGCAAATCGACCAGCGCGTTCTCCACTTCCTGAAAAGCAACGAGCAGTTGTTTGCGATATTGCCCGAGCGCTTCCTCGTAGCGCGCCCGGGCCGTTTGCAGATTGGCGACGTTGCGGCCGCCTTCGAAAATGGGCAGGGAAATACTCGGCCCGATCTGCCAGAAGCGGCTCTCGGCGTTAAAAAGCAAACCGAAATCCGCGCTCTCAAAACCGCCCGCGCCAGTCAGGCGAATCCGCGGAAAAAACGCCGCGGTCGCCACCCCAATGCGTTCGTTGGCCGCGGCCAGCGTCCGCTCCGCGCTCGCGATGTCGGGCCGGCGCTCCAGCAGCTCACTCGGCAGGCCGGCCGGAATTTTCGGGCGCGTCCCCGCCAGCGACCGGCGCGGCACCCGCAATTCGCTCGCCGGTTGGCCGATCAAGGTGGCGAGCGCGTTCTCCATCTCCGCGCGCGACCGGGTCACCTGGAATCCGCTCGCCTGATCGGCGGCGAGATTGGCCTGGGCGCGCGCCATATCGAGATCGCTGGTCAAGCCGGCTTGCAACCGTTCCCCCGCGATGCGCAACGCATCCTGCCGCGCCGCCACCGTCCGCTCGAGCACGTCGAGCTCGGCGTCGAAGGCGCGCAGCATGAAATAACTGATCGCGACATTGGCCGTCACGCTTAGGCGCATCGCTTCCAGATCCGCTTCCTGGCTGGCCGCGGCGGCGCGCGCGGCCGCGTATTCGTGCCGCACTCGGCCGAAGAGGTCGAGTTCCCAATTGAGCTGCGCGGGGACCCGGAAATCGTTCTGGATGGTGCTGAGCGGTTGTGTGCTGAGCACGGTCTCGGCTCCCCCGCCGCCGCCCGTGGCGCCGCCGCCGCCAAAGGGATTGTTCCCGATCAGCTTCCCTTTTTGGAAAGGCAGGTTGTTCGAGTTGCGCTCCCGCTGGGCCTGCGGGTTCGCGTCCAGCGTCGGGAAAAAATCCGCCGCGGCCACCCGCGTCTGCGCCCGCGCCTCGGCGATGCGCGCCACCGCGATCCGTAAATCCTGATTGGCCGCGATTGTTTGCGCTTCCAGCTGATTAAGGGCGTGATCGCCAAAAACTTCCCACCAGGGACCGCGCGCCTTGCCGTCGGCCGGCCGGGCGACTTTCCAATGATTCTTAAAAGCGGCCGGCACTTCTTTCTCCGCCGCGGGCGGCCCGGCATAGCGCGGACCGACCACGCAACCGGCCAGGAACAGCGCGCTCGCGCCCAGTAAAATCGAGGCCTTCATTTTTTCGCCTAACGACTGCGCAAATCGATCGTCGGCGCGACCGAGAGCCCGGGGACGATGCGCTGGCGCAGCCCGCGGATGCTCTCCGGATCGAAAACGATTTTCACCGGCACGCGCTGCACGATCTTGGTAAAATTGCCGGTCGCGTTATCGGGCGGCAGCAAGGAGAAAGTCGCGCCCGTGCCCGCCTGAAAACTGTCGATGTGGCCCTGGAATTCGTGATCCGGGAGGGCGTCGATCTCGATCTTGACCGATTGCCCGATTTTGATCCCGGACATCTGCGTTTCCTTGAAATTCGCCACCACCCAGACGTCCGGCTCGACCACCGCGAGGAGCGCTTCCCCCGGCTGCACCCGCCGTCCCGACTCGACGGTCTTCTTCGCGACCGAGCCATCGACCGGCGCGACCACCGTCGTGTAAGAGAGCTGCAACTCCGCGTCGTGGATCGCGGTCTCGGCCGTCTTGATCCCGCTTTGGGCCACGTCTTCCTGGGCGCGCGCCGCTTTCTCGTTCGCGGTCGCCGCTTTGTAGGCGCCTTGCGCGTTTTTCAAATCCGCCGTGCCGGTGTCGACTTCGGCTTTCGACACCGCCTTCAAGTCCTTCTGATAGAGGCCGGTGATGCGGTCGAAATTGGTCTGCGCTTTGTCCAACTGCGCGGACGCCTGCGCGGTGGCGGCCTGGCGTTGGGCGACCTCCGCCTCCGCCTGTTCCTTGGTCGCGCGAGCCTGCGCGAGTTGCGCTCCGGCTTTCTCCAGGCCGAGCTCAAACTCGCTCGGATCGAGGGTGAGCAGGCGCTGGCCCTGATGCACGGCTTGGTTGTCGTTGACCAAGACTTTCAGCACCGTCCCGGCGACGCGGGTGCTGATCTGGTGCAGATGCCCGGTCGTGAAAGCGTCGTCGGTCGATTCGTAATTGCGCGCGTGCAGGTAGTAGAGCACCCCGCAGATGAGCGCGACGAGAAAGACGAGGCCCGCGATGATCAGAACCTTTTTCGGGGGCTTGCCCGGGCCTTTCTTTTCCGGAGATTTTTTCCCCTCTTTTCCGCCTTTTTCCTCCTCCGGGGAGCGATCTTTCTCTTTCGCTTCCGACCCGCGTTTTTCCTCGGGCGGCGCTTCGGTCGCTCCGTCGTGGTGGTCTTGTTCGTGCTCGCTCATGGTTGGCGTTTCCGTTTCTTCGCTCCTCCGCGGGCGGACGCGCTGATCCCGTTCATCAAAATGTCGACGAGGATTTCGACCTCTTTCTCATCGCTCGTCTTCGCCGGGACAAAGAGGAGGCGGAAAAGGGCGAAGCCCACCGTCAGACTGATGGTGGCGCGCAAAACGGAGGCGTCGGGGAGCGCGCGCAGTTCGCCGCGGGCCCGGGCGCGCCGGAGCACTTTTTTGTTCGGTGGCAGCATCTCCTTGATCCAGAAAGTCGTGAAAGCCTCGCGGAAATCGGGATGGAGAAGGAGGCCCTGGGCGAGCAATTTAAGAATTTCGGGATGCTGCCGGTTGAACTCGATGCGGTCGGCCACGATCCCGTGCAGAAGATCGCGCAGGGTCGGATAATCGGCCTGCAAAACGTGGCGCAGACTTTGAAAGGCGAGCGGCTCGAGCATGCGCAGCATGGCGGGATAAAGCGTCTTGGCGAAGAGGGCTTTCTTGCTCCCGAAATGGCGAAAGAGCGTCTTCTCCGTGACCCCGGCCCGACCGGCGATCGCCTCGGTCGTGGCGCTGGCGAAGCCGTGTTCGGCGAAAAGATCGAGAGCGGCGCGGATGATGCGCTCCTGGGTTTCGTTGAGCGGCGCGGCCGGGCCCTGGGCGACGCTAAGAGGTTGGAATTCGGCTTTCACTGGAATGGAATGTCAGTGCTTACTATACCTGATGAGGAGTGTCAAACCGGGCCCCGGAATAAGGCTTGCCGGGCGCGCCCTCCGCGTTTATGGCTCGGGCAGTTCTTTGCGAGTTTGATCAGTGGATCGGTGCGAGAAATCCCGTTGGAACCGGGAGCAGTTGCGCTGCTGTAACTGGATACGACTTCCCCTGAGCCAATCGTTCGGCACTCGTTAGGCGAGAACCGGCGGTGAAGGCGGGAAGAAGGAGGGGAATTTGAAATTTCAGATCTGAGATTTCAAATTCCCGCAAGCCAGGAGCCAGAATATTTGCCCGCTCCACTCTCATTCGTGCCGCCGCGTGTGCGGACCGGCACGACAAAACTTCTTCGCAGAAAAGAAGAATGAGAGTCGTGGACGAACTGCCGGCAGGTGACGAGTCCGCCTCTCAATTATTGGAGGTCACTTGTCATGTTGGGATTAAAAATTGGGGCGGCGTCACTGCTGCAAACTCTGGGGAGCGCACGCGCCTCGCGTGCTGGCGATGGCGCCTCGCCATCGCGAACTTTGTTTTGGCGCGCAATCGAATGGAAGGCGTGGCCGCAACTTGCACCCACAATTTGCAGACGCTTTGCGGCGAGGCGCCGCAAAGGGCACGCGAGGCGCGTGCGCTCCCCGGAACTTTGGCTCGTGGTTCTTTTTGTTCTTGCGGGTTCGTCAAGCCACTTGCGCGCGCAGGATGCGGTGACGAATCCGTCGCCCACGCCTGCGGCCGAGGAAATCGTGGTCAGCGCGACGCGCATTCCCACGCCCGTCGAAGAAACCGGCGCGAGCGTCAGCGTCATCACGGCGGATGATCTCGCGCAGAAACAAACCGAGCGCGTCGCCGACGCGCTCCGCGAAATTCCCGGGCTCGCCGTCGTGCAATCGGGCGCGCCCGGCCAGCTCACCTCGGTCTTCACCCGCGGCTTGAAAAGCGAGCACACCCAAGTCCTGATCGATGGCATTCCCATCAATCAGGGGCTCGCCGGGCTCTTCAATTTCGCCGATCTCACGGTGGACGACATCGACCGCATCGAAGTCGTGCGCGGGCCGCAGAGCACCCTTTACGGACCGCGCGGACTCGCCGGCGTGATCCAGATTTTCACGAAGCAGGGAAGCGGCCCGCCGAGCGGCTCGTTCAGCGCGGAAGGCGGCTCCTACGACACCTTCCGGGAAACCCTCCAGACTTCCGGAAGCTGGCAGCAGTTCGATTACTCGTTAGGCGCGAGCCGGTTCGATACCGACAACGCGCGGCCCAACAATCAGTACCGCAACACCAACGCGGTCGCCAACCTCGGCTGGTCGCCTAACGAACAACTGCGCCTGAGCAGTTTGTTCACCTACTCGAACTCCGACGCGAGCAGCCCGAACACCATTTTCGACCCCCGCCCGCTCGACAATCTGCTCACCGAACGCTGGCTCATCGCGCCCCATCTCGACTACCGGCCGGTCGAATGGTGGGAGCACAAACTCATCGTCAGCTACGATCACGAGCGCCAGGTGAACGACCCAAACGACGACGGTTTCACCGGGCCGACCCGCGGCCTTTTCGAGCGTTTCACGATCGATTACCAGAACGATCTGCGACCCGCCAAATGGCTCACCCTGACCAGCGGTTTTTTCTACAGCGACATCGGTTCGCGGCAGGATCGCCCCTTCGTTTCGCAAGCCTTCGGCCCGCAGTCGCTCTTCATCGGCGATCATACGGACGAGGTCGCCGGCTTCCTCCAGGCCAGCGTGCAGCCCTTCACCGGGCTTAACCTCATCGCCGGCGGCCGGGTCGACCACTTCAATCAATTCGGCGACGTCGGGACCTATCGCTTCGCCGCGAGCTATCGGGTGCAACCGACCGATACGATTCTGCATTCGAGCTACGCCACCGGCTTCAGTCCGCCGACCAGCCAGGATAAAATTTTCGGCAACAACTTCGGGCTCAACCCGGAGAAAGTCCGCGGTTTCGACGCCGGGGTGACTCAGAATTTGTGGAACGAGCGCGTCGTCTTCGATGTCACTTATTTTCACAACGACCTCTCCAACGTGATCGGCTACAACGGCGTTTTCGATCTCGTCAATCTGGGCGCGGCCCGGACGCAAGGATTGGAAGCGCAAGTCCACGCGCACCCGACCGACGAGCTCACCCTGGCGGCCAGTTACAGCTATCTCGAGGCGGAGAAAACTTCCGCGGCCGACATTTCGCAACCCCCGGGCGCGCGTTTGCCGCGGCGTCCGCGGAACGAATTTTACGTGTCGGCTTCGTATCTCTGGTTCCACAAACTGCACACGACCGCGGAAGCGAAATGGGTCAACGCGCGCGAAGAGCTGAACTTCGGCGGACCGAATTTCGACATCGAAGATTACTCGTTTGTGAACTTCGCCGCCGAGTACGAGATCAACGCGCGGTGCACGATCTTCGGCCGGATCGATAACCTAACCAACGAGCACTACGCGGAGGTGTTTGGGTTCCCCGCGCTCGGTCGGGCCGCCTACGGCGGCCTGCGGGTGTCATTCTAGTAGCACAGGCATCTTGCCTGTGGGGCCACCGGGCGTCTCGCCCGGTGACTGCCTCCAGCATATGAAAAGAACACAAACCCCGCCCGCCCCGCGCAAGATTCACCGGCGAGAGCCGGTGCGACGGCGCGTCGACTTGCGACGCGGTCGCCCGGCTGTTAATGGCTAAACCGTGGATCCTCTTCTTTCCGCTTCGCTCGGCCTGATCGTCGGCGCGATTCTGGTCGCGGCGATTTTCCTGCTCACCCGGCGCAAGCGTTCGGAGGACGCGGCCCTGCTCGAACGTTTCGAAGCGCTCGATCGCACCCAGGAACGCGACGAACGCACCCGTCGCGAAGAAGCCGCGCGCACCCGCGAGGAAGCGGCCCACGCGGCCAAAGCGCAGCGCGAAGAACTCAGCGGCGGCTTGCAAAAACTGGGCGAGAGCAACCTGCAATCGATCGCGGAAATCGGCGTGATTTTAAAGGGCCAGCTCGAGACCGTTTCTCACCAAACCGGCAAGCTCACGGAGTCGAACGAAGCGCGCCTGGAAAGTCTGCGCGCGGTCGTGGACGTGCGCCTGAAGCAGCTCCAGGAAGACAACGCGCAGCAGATCGACAAGATGCGCGCGACGGTCGACGAGAAGCTCCAGGGCACCCTGGAAAAGCGCCTCGGCGAATCCTTCCGGCTGGTCAGCGAACGCCTCGAGCGCGTGCACCAAGGCCTCGGGACGATGCAGCAACTCGCCAGTGACGTCGGCGGTTTGCAGCGCGTGCTCACGAACGTGAAAATGCGCGGCGGCTGGGGCGAAGTGCAGCTCGGCGCGCTCCTCGAACAGGTGCTCACGCCGGCGCAGTTTTCGCGCAATGTAAAGACCCGCGAGAGCAGCGGAGAGATGGTGGACTTCGCCATCCAGCTCCCCGGGACGGAAGAGGGCGTGCCGGTCTGGCTGCCGATCGATGCCAAGTTTCCGATCGAAGATTATCAGCGCCTGCTTCTGGCGCAGGAAAAGGCCGATCTCGGCGCGACGGAGGAGGCCCTGAAAGGTCTCGAGACGCAATTGCGCAAAAGCGCGAAAGCGATTTGCAGCAAATACATCAACGCCCCGCGGACGACCGATTTTGCGCTCATGTTTTTACCGACCGAAGGACTTTACGCCGAAGCGATCCGCCGCGTCGGTTTGATCGAACAAGTGCAGCGAGACTGCAAAGTGGTCTTCGTCGGACCGACCACGCTGGCGGCCTTGCTCAACAGCCTGCAGATGGGTTTTCGCACGCTCGCGATCCAAAAGGGTTCGAGTGAAGTCTGGAATCTGCTCGCCTCGGTGAAGAGCGAATTCGGCAAGTTTGGCGGCCTGCTCGAGGGCGTGCGGAAGAAAATTGAACAAGCGTCGACCCAGCTCGAGGACGTGACGAAGAAATCGCGCACGATCGAGAAAAAACTGAACCGGGCCGAGAAACTCCCCTCGAATCCGCAACCGCTGCTGCCCGAACTGGTCGCCCCTGAGGACGAGGAAGAAGAAGAGGCTGAAGAATAGCGCGGCGTGCGATTGTCATTTGACGAGATCGTCTAAACTGTAATTGTATTCGTTACAGATAGGAATTTAAGCAGTTATGAACAGACCAAAAATTGCCCTCGTCACCGGCGCGAATAAAGGCATCGGCCTCGAAACCGCCCGCCAATTGGCCCAACAAAACATGACCGTTCTGGTCGGCGCGCGGGACGCGGCGAAGGGCGAAGAAGCCGTCGCCGAGTTAAAAAAGGAAGGGCTCGAAGCGCGCGCCCTCGAGATCGACGTGAACGATTCCGCCAGCATCAAAAAAGCTGCCGCGCAGGTGGAGAAGGAGTTCGGTCATCTCGACATCCTGGTTAATAACGCCGGCGTGATGCTGGACGATGACGAGAAGAAGGTGAGCGAACAAACGCTCGAGACCTGGCGAAAAACTTTCGACACCAACGTCTTCGGCCTGATCGAAACGACGCAGGCTTTCCTTCCGCTCCTCCGCCAAAGCGAGGCCGGCCGAATCGTCAATCTTTCCAGCATCCTCGGCTCGATCACCCTGCATGCGAAACCGGGCTCGCCCGTCTACGACAACAAAGTCGCGGCTTACAACGTTTCGAAATCGGCCGTCAACGCCTACACCGTGCAGCTCGCTTACGAGCTGAAGGACACCAAGATCAAGGTCAACGCGGCGCATCCCGGCTGGGTCAAGACCGAGATGGGCGGGGAAGGCGCGATGATGGAAATTCCCGAAGGTGCGAAGACAAGTGTGGAATTGGCGACAATCGGCACCGACGGACCAAATGGCACTTTCCAGCACAGGGGCGAGGAGCTCCCGTGGTAACGGCGGACGAATTTCTCGAGCACGCGCCGCCGTCCAATTCCCCGAGCGATGGCGACAGCGAATTGCTCGACGCTTATTCCAAGACCGTCGCGGCGGTGGTAAATCGGGTTGCGCCGAGCGTGGTCAACATCCGGGTGCAAAGCGCGGAACGCGGCGCGGGCGGCGGCTCCGGGTTCATCATCGCGCGCGATGGTTTTATCCTCACGAACAGCCACGTCGTGCAAGGCGCGCACGAGCTCGAGGTCACGCTGCACGATGGCCGTTTCTATCCGGCGGAACTCATCGGGACCGACCCGGAGACCGATCTCGGCGTCGTGCGCATCGACGCGCCGAACATTCAGCACGCGCGCCTGGCGGATTCCTCGGCCATCCGCGTCGGCCAGGTCGCGATCGCGGTCGGCTCGCCCTATGGCTTTCAGCAAACGGTCACGGCCGGAATCGTCAGCGCGCTCGGGCGTTCCATGCGCGCGGAGTCAGGCCGGCTGATGGACGAAATCATCCAGACCGACGCCGCGCTTAATCCGGGAAATTCCGGCGGTCCGCTCCTGAACAGCGCCGGTGAAGTGATCGGCGTGAACACCGCTGTCATTCTCCCGGCGCAGGGAATTTGTTTCGCGATCGCGAGTAACACGGCGCATTTCGTGGCCGGTTGGCTGATTAAGGAAGGCCGCATCCGGCGCAGCTCGATCGGCATCGGCGGGCAGAACGTGCCCCTCCACCCCCGCGTCGTGCGCTATCATAAGTTGCTGGCGGATCGCGGCGTGCTCGTGCTGGAAATCGAGCCGGGGAGCCCGGCCGACCTCGCCGGGCTGAAGGTAAACGACACCATCGCCGGCTTCAAAGGTCAGACGATCGCGACGATCGACGATCTCCAGAAACAGCTCGTCGCGGGGGAAATTGGAGTGGCCTCGCCGATCATGTTTTTGCGCGGGACCGAGAAACGTTTCGCCATGGTTGTGCCGCGAGAATTACCGCCCCTGGCCGCGCGAAAAAAGAACCTAACGAGAAAAGGATCATGAACGAACCGATTAACATCAACGAAGCCAGTTTTGAAAAAGCCGTCCTGCAGGCGCCGATGCCGGTGCTGGTCGATTTCTGGGCGGCCTGGTGCGGCCCCTGCAAAATGATCGCGCCCGTCCTGGAGGAGATCGCGAAGGAAAGCGGCGACCGCTTTCGCATTGCCAAGGTGAACATCGATGACGACCCAGCCTTGATGCAGCGCTACCACATTCGCGGCGTCCCCGCCTTGCTCTTCTTCAAAGGCGGCGAGATGCGCGATCAGATCGTCGGCGTCGCCGCGAAAAAAGCGATCGTCGATAAACTCGAAGCCCTCAGCAATAAACCCACCGCTGCCTAACCAACAAAAGACCTATGGACACCAAGAACCTCTCCGCGCCCGATCTCACCCAACGGCCACCGCGCAGTGCCCGCACCCGCCTCGGCGGTTACGCGCTTCTGCCCCGCATGCTCGACAAAGGCCGCGCTGAAATCGCGGGTCAGAATGGCGAGTTTAATTTCAACTGCCCGCTCGATCAGCACATCGTGAACTTCCTCGGCTTCGACGCGGCCGCCCTGCGCGAAGAGCTCGCGCAAGGGAGTGGGGACGGCGAAATTCTGGAATGCTGAAGACGAACGCGCAGCATCAGCGCACGCCGTGGGAAATCGAGCAATGGAGCGAGTACATGGGTCGTCGTGGGCCGGATAGCGACGCGGAGACGCTGGAGTATTTTGCGAGCGCGGTCGGGAAATTCTCGCAGACGCGCGAAGACATCAAGAGCTGGGCCGATCTGCTCGATCTCGACGATTACGTGACCTTCGGCGGCAAAGCCTAACGAGGCCTTTCCCTCCGTTCTCCATTTTGTCATCCCGAGCGCAGCGAGAGATCTCACGGTTTACGCGGTGGGTTAGTCTGCGAGCGACGTCCGTCCTAATCCGTGAGATCCCTCGCTGCGCTCGGGATGACAAATGAGGCTACAAGACCGCATCCCATTGCTTCGGGTCCTTGAGCAGGATCTCGCGCAATAACCGGATGGGCGGAGCGCCGTGATTGAGCATTTCGTCGTGGAATTTCTCGAGCGAAAACTTGGCGCCTTCCTGCGCCTTGTAGTCGACGCGCAATTTCAGAATCTCCAGTTTGCCTAACGTGTAATTGAGGTAGCCCGGATCGAAGGTCCCGCGCATCGCTTCGGCGAGCGACGGCTTCTCTTCGTAGTAGCAGTTCTCGTGAAAGAATTTGGCCGCGTCCGCGACCGACATTCCCTGCGTGTGCAGCTTGATCGAGACGCAGAGGCGGCAAATCCGCAGAAGCGCTTCGTCGGCCTGAGCTAGGCGATATTTGGCCGCGCGCACTTTCTGTTCGGGCGTCGGATTGGGCACGCTGCCGTAGCCCTCGTCCAGCATCATTTGTTCGCCGTAATGCGCCCAGCCTTCGACGAACGAGTAACTGTTGAAAGTCTTCTCGATCTGGGTCGCGGAGGAAGCGTTGAGGTGCAGAAATTGCACGTAATGACCCGGGTAAGCCTCGTGGATGGAGACCACGTCCGAGGTGTAAAAGTTAAACGAAGTGAGCCATTCGTTCTTCTGTTTCTCGGTCCAACTGCTCTCCGTCGGCGTGACGTAGTAGTAGGCTTGAGTGGCCTTTTTCTCGAAGGGCCCGGGCGTATCCATCGAGGCGAAAGTGGTCGCGCGATCGAATTGCGGCGTCTCCGTCACTTGGGCGCGCACATCCGATGGGATGGTCACAAGATGATGATCGAGCACATACTGGCGAATCTGATCGAGGTCTTTGGCCACGTTCGGGATCAGCTCGCCCGGCTTCGGATGGTCCTGCTGCACTTCCTTGAAAACGTCGATCGGCGATTTTTTCGGGTCGATGATTTTCGCCGCGGCGGCAAAGACTTGTTGCTCGTTTTTTAAACGTTCCAACCCGAGCGCGAGCAGCTTCTCGGGGGAGATATCGACCAGCTCGCTCCCCGCGAGCAGACGCTGAAACTTTTCCGCCCCGAGGGCGAAATCGTTGCTCGCTTTGGGCAGCTTTTCCTTGGTCAACCATTTCGCGTAATCGCGCAGCGCCGCTGCCGCCTTCTTGTTCGCGTCTGCGAACGCGGCCTGCAGCGGTTCGTCCTTCAGATCTTTCACGGCCGCAACCAGATCCTTCTCCAGGAAATCGGCCGAGCCGTTGGCGATCTGGATGGCCAGTTCGACGAAGGGCTTGGGGAGGACCGGCGCCAGATTGGTGCGCGCGGCGGTCATGATGTTAGCCGTCTGGTCCTCGATGTTGACGATGTCGCGGACGCGATCATCGAGCGGTTTGAAGTCGCGCTTGATGTAAATGTTCACGGCGATCGCGCTGGCATAGGTCATGGGATTTTTCTCGTAGGCGCCCAGGTCGACGATCTCGGCGAGCGCTCCGTTGATCGTGGCCAGGAGAATGCGCCGGTCGATATCGCTCCGTTTGCTCAGTTGGCCGGGCGCGATCTTTTCGAACTCTCCCTTGAACCGCCGCAAGCGCTCCACCTCGGCATCGATGGCCAGCCGGGTGTAATCGCCAATCTTGCCGTCGAACTGATGGATCCCGAGAGCCACGCCGGTGAGCGGGCGCGCCGCCAGATAACCGCCCACAAAATCGAGCGCGAGCTTGTCGAAAGCGGCGTCTCCTTTTGCTGGGGTCGGAGTCTGGGCCGCGAGGGGCGCGATCCAGCCTAACGAGCAGAGGAAAAGTAGCAGGCCGCGGCCGGGCGATTTCATCGGCCAGCTTAAAAGGGAGGCGCGGACTTGTCATGCCGGCTCACTGGCAAAAAACAGAGAATGAACGACAATCGGCTCGGGCGCGTCCAAGCACCCGACTATGCAGTGCCATCCGCTCCAGCGCAGATTGATTCCACTCGCGGCCGCCGGCCTTCTGCTCGCGTTCGGGCTGCCTTTGGCCACGGCCGCCGATCCTTCACCGCCGCCGCAGACCGACGACAGCGGCTACCGCGAGATCGCGACCTTGGCCAAGGCGATCGAGTTGATCCGGCAGGATTACGTCGATGGGCAAAAGGTCAGCTATCACGAGCTGATTTCGGCGGCCATGAAAGGGATGCTCTCCTCGCTCGATCCGCACAGTCAGTACATGGATCCGGACGACTTCAAAGATATGCAGGACGACACCCGCAGCCGTTTCAACGGCCTCGGCGTGGAAGTGGCGATGCGCGACGGCGTGCTCACGGTCGTCACCCCGATGGAAGACACGCCCGCCGCCCAGGCCGGCATCCTGGCCGGCGATGAGATTTTAAAAATCAACGGCACCTCGACCGAGAAGCTCGGGCTGGATGACGCGATCAACGTGCTGCGCGGCGAGAAGGGCCAGAAAATCACCCTCACCATCCTGCGTCCTTCGAACAAGCAGATCAAAGACTACCTCCTTGAGCGCAAGGAGATCAAATTGGCCAGCGTCAAAGGCACCCGCCTGCTTTCGCCCGAGCTGACCGGCCCTTACAAGGTCGGCTACGTGCGCATCGTGCAGTTCAACGAGCCGACCGCCGAAGAATTCGGCAAGGCGCTGGACGAACTACAGAAGCAGGGCATGCAGGCGCTTGTTCTCGACCTGCGCAACAACCCCGGCGGCCTCCTCAACAGCGCGGTCGACGTCCTCGGGCAATTCCTCCCGGCCAACACCAAAGTCGTTTCCACCCAAGGCCGCGCCTACTCCCAGCAGCACGAGTATTCGACCCCGGTCGGCCTCAAGGAACGCCCCCATTTTCCCCTCGTCGTCTTGGTTAACGAAGGCAGCGCCAGCGGGTCGGAGATCGTCGCCGGTGCGCTCAAGGATTTGCATCGCGCGATCGTCGTCGGCGAGACCACCTTCGGGAAAGGCTCCGTCCAAAACGTCATGCAATTGCCGGACGGCTCAGCTTTGCGTTTCACCACCGCGAAATATTTCACCCCGAGCAAACAAGTGATCCAGGGCAACGGCGTCGTGCCGAATATTCGCGTTCCCCTTACCCTGGAGCAGGAGCGCGCCGTCGCCGCCTTGCGCAACAACGACAAAATCAAGCCGGAAGAAGCGACCGCCGTCATCCGGTCGAAAGATCTGCAACTCTTGCGCGGGATCGACGCGCTTAAAGGCGTCATGATTTACGCCCAGCAAATCGCGCCGAGCGGCGCCGCGGTGAAGAAGTAGAGCGGCTTCCATTTCCTCGTGCTCCTACTCGTAATCGTGCTCGTAATCGATCAAGAGCACGAGGAAGAATCTGTCGCGAGGCGTTATGATCATCCTGGCGATTGAAACTTCCTGCGACGAAACCGCCATCGCGATCCTGCGCGGACGCGAACTGCTCGCGAGCGAAGTCGCCTCACAGATCGACGAGCATCAGCCTTACGGCGGCGTCGTCCCGGAAGTCGCTTCGCGCCATCATCTCCGGCAGGCCCCCCGCCTCCTCGAACGGGCCCTCGCGGCCGCTGCGATCTCGTTAGGCGAAGTCGACGCCTTTGCCGCTACCAGCGGTCCGGGCCTGGCCAGTTCGCTCATGATCGGCGCCTCGCTCGCCAAAGGCCTCGCCCTCGGATTTGAGCGGCCCTACCTCGCCGTCAATCACCTCGAAGGTCATTTGCTCTCGCCTTTCTTCGGAAGCGCGAACGGGATCGAGCCGAACGTTGCCCTTCTCGTAAGCGGCGGCCACACTCTCCTGGTCGAGGTCGAAGGGGTAGGTCGTTACCGTATCGTCGGGCGCACCGTGGATGACGCGGCGGGCGAGGCGTTCGACAAAGTGGCTAAAATGCTCGGGCTCGCCTATCCGGGCGGCCCCGAGATCGAACGTTGCGCGCGCGCGGGCGATCCGGCCCGCTTCGATTTGCCGCGGAGCATGCTCCACTCCGGCGACGCGAATTTTAGCTTCAGCGGATTGAAAACAGCGGTTCGTTATTTGCTGCCGAAAATCGACCGGGCGGCGCTCCCGGACGTCTGCGCTTCATTCCAGCGCGCGGTCGTCGACGTGCTCGTCGCGAAAACCGTCGCGGCCGCGCGCGCGACGGAGCGCTCGCTGGTCACGTTGAGCGGCGGGGTCAGTTGCAACGAGGAGTTGCGCGCCCGGATGTCGTTAGGCTGCGAGCGCGCCGGGCTCGCGCTGCGTTTCGCCCCGCCGCGCCTCTGCACCGACAACGCCGCCATGATCGCCTTCGCCGCCCGGCTCCGACTGGAAGAAGGGGAATCGACTCCCCTAACGACCGAGATCGACCCCAACCTGGCGCTCGCGTAAATCCCCTTCCGGGGAGGACGGGGTGCCACCCCGTCGCGCTTGGGCGAGTCTCGCCCAAGGCCCTGGCACGCAGCGCCGACCTGCGAAAAAACCTTTTCGTTAGGCCAAGCGCCGCGCGAGTTCGGCGGAGACTCCGCCGAACGACGGGCTGCCAGCCCGTCCTCCCCGGAAAAATCCGTCGCGCCGGTTAGCCAGTCGACGCTTTCGCCGCTTTCACCGTGTTCGCCATCAACATCGCGATCGTCATCGGTCCGACGCCGCCCGGTACCGGCGTGATCGCCGCGGTTTTCGGCGCGACTTCCTCGAAGGCGACGTCGCCGACCAATCGATAACCGCGCGGTGCGTTCGCGTCCTCCACCCGATTAATGCCAACGTCGATGACCACGGCGCCTTCCCGCACGTGCTCCGCCCTCACGAATCCAGCCTGGCCAATCGCGGCAACGATGACGTCGGCCGAGCGCGTGATCTCCGGCAGGTTGCGCGTGCGCGAATGCACTACCGTGACCGTGGCGTCGATCCCTTTTTGCATGAGCAGAAGGGCGAGCGGCTTGCCCACGATCATGCTGCGGCCGAGCACGACGACGTGCGCGCCGCTCACCGCGACGCCGCTTTCCTGGAGCAAACGCAAACAGCCTAACGGCGTGCAGGGAACGAAACCGGTGGCGTCGCCGAGGGCGAGCTTGGCGATGTTCATCGGATGAAAACCATCCACATCCTTCGCCGGATCGAGCGCCCTCACGATCGCGCCTTCGTCGATCTGGGGCGGCGGCGGCGATTGCACGAGGATGCCATGAATCGCCGGATCGCGATTCAGTTCCTCGACCCGCGCGAGCAGATCGGCCTGGGTCGTATCGGCCGGCAATTCCAGCTTGACCGAATGCAACCCAAGCTCCCGGCACATCTTGTCCTTCGAGCGCACGTAGGCGCGCGACGCCGGATCTTCGCCGACGAGCACAACCGCGAGCCCAGGCGTGACGCCGGCTCTTTGCAGTTGCGCAATTTCGCCGCGCAATTCGGCGTAAACTTTTACCGCGACGGCGCGACCATCTATCAAACGAGCCATGAGAGATGATCGAGACAGCTCAGGAACCTGCAAGCGTGGAGGCGCGATTGCGATGCAGCTCCGGCTTCACGCAGGCGACCATGGCGGCCTCATCCAACTCGACGCCCAGGGTCTCGTAGCACAGGCATCTTGCCTGTGGGGAGAGCGGGCGTCTCGCTGCGTCTCGCCCGGTCGAGGGCGACGCGGGAAGAATCATCGGGCGAGACGCCCGGCGGCCCCGCCGGCAAGATGCCGGTGCTACGACGGTAGTCCCGACCCCCCCGCGCCTAACTTGGTGCCATTCGGGTCAGGGCATGACGACCAGCTGCCTCATCGCCTCCTGCAAACGCGCGCGCTCCTGCTCGAAGGCTTCGTCCGTCGTGGTGCGCGCGACGGCGTGGGGCACCCCGAGAATGACGCGGACCTTCGTAAACGGCTTCGGCAGGATGAAGCGATCCCAACTTTTCAGCCGCCAACAGGAGCCATACTCGAGATTGATCGGCGCGACGGCCGCGCCCGAAAGTTGGGCCAGGAAAACGATCCCCTGGCCCAACTCGTAAGCGGGACCGCGTGGGCCGTCTGGAGTCATGAGAACGTCGCGACCGCTCGCGATGACCTCGGCGAGCCGGCGGATCGCGCTCGCGCCCCGGCGCGAGCTCGATCCGCGCACAACCTCGAAGCGGAAGCGCTCGACCAGATCGGCGAGCAACGCGCCATCCCGGCTCGAGCTGATGAGGGCGGCACCGCGGCGGGCTGGGAAAAAACGCTGGATGACGAAGGGCAAAAGAAGGAGACGATTGTGCCAGACCGCGCCGATGTAGCGTTCGTTAGGCGGAGCGGTCAGGAGGTGGCCGCGATCTTCCACCTCGAAGCGCAAGGTGCGCGCCCAGACCTGGAGGAGGCGATAACCAAAGGCGATCAGCCATCGCGCGCGCCAGCCTTCGATTTTCACAATCCCAGAGGCGCCGCCATGAGGTTAGAGATAACCGCCGTTCTTGAGCTTTTTCGTGAGATCGATCTGGCGCAGGAGCAGCTCGCGGTAAAGCTGCTCGGTCTCGGCTCGCGGCTCGACCCGCGATTTCTTCTCGAGCACCACGAGACGATCGACCAGCGACTTTAACTTCACCGGCTGGCCTTCGACCTGGGCTTGCGTCCAGGCGGCCTGAATGGCCGCGCCTAACGCCGCCCCTTCCGTCACTCGCAACGCCACCGCCGGCAACCCGAGCACGTCGGCCGCGATCTGCCGCCAGATGGCGCTCCGGCTGCCGCCTCCGGTGAGGCGAATTTCCTCCGGCACGATCCCCAATTCCCGGAAACGCCGCATCCCGTAAGCGAGCCCGAGGGTGACGCCTTCGACTACGGCGCGGGCCATGAAATCCGGTGTCATGTTTCCGGTCGTGAGGCCATGAAAAACGCCGCGGCCGCGGGGGAGATTGGGCGTGCGTTCGCCCAGAAGGTAGGGAAGAAAGAGAATGCCGCCCGCGCCGGGCGCCGCGGCTCCGACCCGTTTCTCCATCGTCGGAATATCCCAGCCAAAGAGGGCCCGCACCTGTTCGGTGGCCAGGGCGACGTTCATCGTGCAGGTGAGCGGAAGCCAGTGGTCGGTGCTGTCGCAGAAAGCCGCGATCTCGCCTTTCGGATCGATCGTCGGCTCGGCCGAAAACGCGCAGATCGTCCCCGAAGTCCCGAGGCTCACCGTGATCACGCCCGGCCGAATATTGCCGGTGCCGATCGCGCTCATCATGTTGTCGCCGCCCCCGGCGCTGACGAGGGCGTCGTCGGGCAAACCCCAGGCCTCGCGCAAGCTGCTGCGGAGGAGGCCGGCCGGGCGTTTGGAAGAACGAAGCGGCGGCAGCATCGACTCGAGTTTCGGATCGATAAATTTCAGCATCGGCTGAAACCAGGTGCGCGTGCGCACATCCATCAGGCCGGTGCCGGAAGCGTCGCCGTACTCCATCCGGCGCTCGCCGGTCAGCCAAAGATTGAGGTAATCGTGGGGCAGGAGGATGCTGCTGAGGCGGCGAAAGTTGGCCGGCTCGTTTTGTTTCAGCCAAAGAATTTTCGGAGCCGTGTAACCCGGCAGCATCGCGTTGCCGATGCGTTTGATCATTCCTTCGAGGCCGCCGAATTCCTTGTTCAGCTCGTCGCATTGCTCCTCGGTCGAGACGTCGCACCAGAGCTTGGCCGGGCGGAGCGGCTCGTTCGCTTCGTCCAGCGCGACCAGGCCGTGCTGCTGGCCGCTCACCCCGATCGCTTTGATTTCGCTCCGGCGTTTCCCGATTTTTTCGAGGCATTCCGCGACCGTTCTCTCGGCGGCCTCGATCCAGGTTTGCGGATCCTGTTCGACATGACCGGGCGGGAGGCCTTCGATGGTGCCGTAAGTCTGTTGGGCGAGCGCGAGGACGGCGCCGGACTCGAGGTCGAGGACGAGCGCTTTCGTGCTTTTGGTTCCGCTATCGATTCCGAGACTGAGCATGAGTGGTCGGGGGCGAATTTGAAATTAAGCCTCATCCGGCGCAATAAGATACCGATGATCAAGAAACTCCTGCACACCCGCTATCGCGTGACCGACCTGGAAAAGACTGTTTCCTTTTACCGCGATGTCCTCGGCCTGGAGGAAGTGCGCCGTCATACTTCGGGGCGGGGCTCGCAGCTCGTCTTCCTGAAAGCGCCCCAAAGCGATGAGGAGATCGAACTTTGCAAATTCGACGAGAGCGGTCCGGTCCAGGTCGGCCCCGACCTGACCCATCTCGCTTTCGAGGTCGACGATCTCGAGGCGTTCGCGAAGGAGACGGCGGCCAAAGGTTATCCCCTTTCCGACGGGCCGCACCCCAATGGGAAGGGCGGCGCGATCGCTTTTATCGACGCCCCGGAAGGCTACGAGATCGAGCTGATCCAGCGCGGCGGCGGCGATCGTTAGGCGCGATCATTGCTTTGCAAGGGAGGATGGAGCTAGTTTCCCAGCCATGAGGCAAACACTTTGGGCCCGTTGCACCCTGCCGGTGACGCTGGGGATGGCGTTGCTCTGCGTCGCCGCCTCGAAGCCGAAAAAGAAGCATCACACCGTCCGGCGGGCCACTGCCGTGAGCGAAGAATCGGCGCCCGCGCCCCAGACTTTTCCCACCCCGAGCGCCGGCGCGAAGGAGGAAAATGGCGCGCCCAAAACTCGCGCCGCCGCCGTCCTCGTGACCGATGTCCGTTCCGGGCAAATCCTATACGAAAAAAACGCCGATGCGCCGCGCGCCGCCGCCAGCACGCAGAAGTTGCTCACGGCTTTGATCGTGGCGGAATCGGGCTATCTCGACCAACCGGTCACGGTCCAGACGATCGATACCCAGGCGGAACCGGTGCGCCTGAATATCAAACCGGGCGACGTCTACGAGCGGATCGATCTCCTGCGCGCGCTCCTCGTGAAAAGCCCTAACGACGTCGCCCGTTGCCTGGCCCGCGATAACGCCGGGAGCATCGAAGCATTCGCCGAGAAGATGAATCGAAAAGCTTTCGCTTTGGGCGCGACCCATTCCCATTTCGTCAATCCCAACGGGCTCCCCATTCCCGATCAATACTCGACCGCGCGCGACCTCGCCATCATTGCGCGGGCCGCCTACTCGAATCCGACCATCCGCTCGATTGTCTGCCTGCCGCAGTTGGTTTTTCGTTACGCCAACGGGCGCACCCGCGAGCTCGAGAACACCAACAAAGTCCTCAAGAGCCTGGCTTATTGTAACGGCATGAAGACCGGCTACACCGAGGCGGCCGGGCATTGTCTCATCGCCAGCGGAACCGTCCCGGGGCGCGACGTCATCGTCGTCGTCCTGGGCGACAGCAAAGCGAACGTCTGGCGCGACGCTTCCGCGCTGCTCTCCTGGGGCCTGATAACGCTGTAGGCGTGCCATGCACTTGAGGAGTCGCGGACTGGCTGTAGGGGGCGCGACCGGCGCGCGCCCATGAGCGAACTTTTCCAGGAGCAACTGCAAGCCCTCCGCGCGCGTTCGCTCCACCGCAAATTGCGCGAGATCGGCAGCGCGCAAGGTCCCGAGATTCAGATCGTCGGACGCGAGTTGGTTAATTTTTCCTCGAACGATTATCTCGGTCTGGCCGCCGATCCCCTGCTCCGCGCGGCGGCCAGTGCGGCCGTGGAAAAGTTCGGGGTCGGCGCGGGCGCATCCCGGCTCGTAAGCGGCACGCAGTCGCCGCATGTCGCGCTCGAAGCGTCCCTCGCCCAATGGAAAGGTGCTCCGGCCGCCCTCGCTTTCAGCAGCGGCTACGCCACCGCGCTCGGCGTTTTGCCGGCGCTCGTCTCGCGGCACGATGTCGTGATTCTCGATAAACTTTCCCACGCTTCCCTGATCGACGGCGCGCGCTTGAGCGGCGCGGTCCTGCGGATTTTTCCGCACAACCATCTCGGTAAGCTGGAGAGCCACCTCGCCTGGGCGCAGCGCGAGCATCCCGAGGCGCGCCACCTCATCGTGACTGAATCGGTCTTCAGCATGGACGGCGATCGGGCGCCGTTAGGCGAGTTGATCGAACTCAAAAAACGTTTCCGCGCCCTCCTCCTCCTTGACGAGGCGCATGCCGTCGGGGTGGTCGGACCGCACGGACGCGGACTCGCGGCCGAACTCGGGCTCGAGGCGGAGGTCGACGTGCACCTGGGCACGCTGAGCAAAGCACTCGGCGTGAGCGGCGGCTACGTCTGCGGCTCGCGCAGTCTGATCGATTGGCTGATCAATCGCGCCCGCTCTTTTATTTTCTCGACCGCCCCGCCGCCCGCCCTGGCCGCGGCCGCGACCGCGGCGATCGAATTTCTCCGCTCGAATGAAGGCGAAGCGCGTCGCCGGACTCTCTGGCAACGCATGACCAGACTGAAAAAGGAGCTGGGCTCGAGCGAAGGTCCGGAGAGCGCCATTTTTCCCTGGATCGTCGGCGACGAGCAGCGCGCGCTCGATTGCTCGCGCTCCCTGCAAGAGGCAGGGATGCTCGTGCCCGCGATCCGCTACCCCACGGTGGCGAAAGGCGCCGCCCGCCTCCGCATCACCCTGACCGCGTCCCACACGGAGGAGCAGATCGGGCGTTTGGCGGCGGCGTTGCGCCGACTGGGCGCGGACAATTACGGATTCGAGGCGGCGGAACGGCGCAGGAGCGGCGTGGGCACGTAAGCGGGATTGGCGTTCACGTCGGCCGGGCCTTCCGAGGGGATATCCTCGACCGGGCCTTCCGCGGGCGCCGCGGGCTCAGCGCCAATGGAATTGTTGGCGTAGCGGGAACCTTTATCGTCGTTCCGGTTCGCGGCGGTTTGGGTGGAGGTGCAAGCCGGCAACAAAGCGGCGAGGCAGAGGCAGAGAGCAATTTTGATCTTCATATTTGGGCTTTTTTGAGGAGGCGAAACCATTATCGTCCCCGTGGAAGTTATAATTACTATATTTTGTTCGTGGGCGGCAAGAACTCTTTTTCTGCCTTTTTCTGGGACGGTAATCAAGCAAAACGGCTCAGAATCGCCTCGAGCTTTGCGCGCGTTTCCGGCGGCCACAGTTTTCGATCGGTGACCAAGGCGGAATCGAGCGCGCGATGTTCCGGCCAATCCGGCTCGGTCGGGATGCGCGGAATCAGATCGGCGAGGATTTTTTTGGCGGTCTCCGCGTTGGCCAGGAGATGCTCGATCAC
This sequence comes from Chthoniobacterales bacterium, assembly GCA_965217815.1. Lineage (GTDB taxonomy): Bacteria > Verrucomicrobiota > Verrucomicrobiia > Chthoniobacterales > UBA10450 > Palsa-1392. The sequence continues at coordinate 180,529 of CBDCJI010000002.1, read as the reverse complement.
GGTCTGGGCCGAGACCGGCTCTTCCTCGACTTTCCAGCAATCGTAATCGGTGATCATCGCCAGGGTGGCGAGCGCGATCTCGGCTTCGCGGGCCAGTTTGGCTTCCGGCAGATTGGTCATGCCGATGACGTCGAAGCCGTGGCGGCGATTCAGCTCGGACTCGGCCCGGGTGGAGAAGGCCGGGCCATCCATGTTCACGTAGGTGCCGCCGTTATGCACCTTCACGCCTAACGAGCCGGCGGATTGCGCGAGCAGTTGGCGGAGCGGCGCGCAGATCGGATCCGCAAAGGTGATGTGCGCGGCGATCCCGTTGCCGAAAAAGGTGTGATCTGCCCGCTGGCTCGTGCGATCGTAAAATTGCGAAGGCAGCAGGACATCGCGCGGCGCATATTTTTCCTGCAAACTGCCGACCGCGGTCACACAGATTATCCAGCGCACGCCTAACGAACGGAGCGCATAAATATTCGCGCGATGATTCAACTCGTGGGGCAGGAGCCGGTGCCCGCGGGCATGTCGCGGGAGAAAATAAACCCGCCGTCCCGCTACGGTCCCGCCGATGATCGCATCGGAAGGCGCGCCAAACGGTGTCTCCACCGTCTGCTCCTGCGGATCGGTAAAACCGTCAATCTGGTAAAGTCCGCTCCCGCCGATGATGCCGATGGCCGCATTTTCTGATTTCATTTGCGTGGCGATTTATTCAAAAGGAAGCGTGCTTGGGAAGGGGATAATCGGTTCCTCCATTGGAAGTAAACATGAGAACAAAAATATGCAGTCATCGAGCCTGGTCAGGTTTGCTCGCCCTTCTTCTGCTCGGCTCCTGCGCGGCGCCGTCCTTCCCCGAGAGCGGCGCCCTGCGACAGCGGGAATCCGCTTTTGCCTCGCCGCCGCGTGATCGGCCCGGTTTGGGGACCAGATGGGGCGAAACTCGCAAATCGCATTCGGGTCTGACCGGCTTTACCCGGGCCACGCCGAACGATCCGATTGCGACCGCGCAGATTTTTTACAACGATCGGCCAGGGATCGAAGCGATGGCCGCCGCGTCCCAGTTGCGGCGCGTCTGGCCGGTTCTTCCGGGGCCCATCTCGAGTCTGGTCTCGGTCGGTTTACGCGACCAGACCGGCCGTTTTCTTCCCGGCCTGATCGTGGGAGATCGCTGGTTCGTGGTCGGCGAAGAGGGACGCCGCTATTCGATCGTGGTGCGCAATCGCAGCGAGCTGCGGCTCGAAGTTGTCCTCTCGGTCGACGGCCTGGATGTGCTCGACGGGCGTCCGGCCTCGGTCCGGAAACGCGGTTACGTCATTCCGCCGGGCCGCACCCTAGTGGTGGAGGGCTTCCGCCAGAGCGCCGACTCAGTGGCGGCTTTTCGCTTCAGCCCGGTGCGCGAATCGTATGCGCAGGAAAAATATCGCAGGACTCGCAACGTCGGCGTCATCGGGGTGGCGGTCTTCCACGAACGCGGCACCTATCCCTGGAGCGATCGCGAAGTGAAGACGCGATTGCAGGCCAATCCATTTCCCCGCCGCTTCGCCACTCCGCCCTAACGACGTGCAGCGGATAGCATGGGCCTTTCGCGCTCGCTGCAAGGGGTTTGCCTGCGCGACGAACTCCAGGCATCGCTAACCCTTTTCAGCTGTCATCCCGAGCGCAGCGAGGGATCTCACGGACTGGCTTGTGCGTCCGGTTCCATCGCGCCGTCAGGAGTAATCCGGGAGATCCCTCGCTGCGCTCGGGATGACAAATGAGGAGAGCCGTTTCCCAAAGAGCGCGGCACGTTTCCCTGGACCGATCGCGAGGTAAAAAAGCGATTGCAGGCGAATCCCTTCCCTAGCCACTCCGCCCTAACGAATTCCAGGGGAGACCAAGGGACCATCCGTCCTCAGCGCAGGCGGTTCGCAGCGGTTTGCCTGCGCGGCGAACTTCAGGCGTCGCTACCCCCGCTTTAGCTGTCATCCCGAGCGCAGCGAGGGATCTCGCGGACTGGCTTGTGCGTCCGGCTCCTTCGCAACGTCAGGAGTAATCCGTGAGATTCCTCGCTGCGCTCGGGATGACAAGTGAGGAGGGCTGTTTTCCAACGAACGCGGCACCTTCCCCTGGGCCGATCGAACGCGTCACCCATCTCTGGACCGATCCCGAGGTGAAGAAACGATTGCAGGCGAATCCGTTTCTCAACCGCTTCGCCACTCCGCCCTAACGAATTGCCGCGGATAGAGTTGAATTGCCTGCGCGCCTCCTGGGTTTGACGGACGGCGGGAGATGTTTACACTTTTGGCAAATGAGTGAGACAATTACGGTTCGTCTTCCGGAGCGATTGGCCGCCTGGCTAAGAGAGACAGCGGCTCGCATCGGACTCCCCCAAGGACAGATCATCCGGCAGCAACTCGAACACGCGCGCCGCAGCGATCCTGCGTCGAAAAAGTTTATGCGACTCGCCGGAGCCATTAAAGGCGGCCCGACCGATGTCTCGACGCGGAAAGGTTTTTCCAAGCGGTGAAGGGCATCGCCGATACGGGATTTCTCGTTGCTTTTGCCCGCGCTCGCGATCGGTATCACGGGTGGGCAATCGGCCTGGCCGAACAAGTGACCGAGCCTCTCCTGACCTGCGAGCCGGTCCTGGCGGAGGCCGCCTTCCAACTCGGCAACGTCAGTCTTGTCCTGGAGATGGTCGCGGAGGAGTTGCTCACCCTGGCCTTCGATTGCAGCGCTCATCTGCCGCAGTTGGCCACGCTCGCAAAACGCTACCAGGATCGGCAGCCAGATCTGGCCGATCTGTGCTTGATTCGCATGAGCGAACTCCATCCGAGGCATAGTGTGATCACAGTCGATGTCGGAGATTTTCGAGTTTACCGGCGGAACCGCCGAGAGATGATTCCGCTGATCTGCCCGCCGTCTGTTTGATTGCTGGCAGGAGAACGGGGCGCCCGCTTTGAAAGTCGAGTCCGGCCGGGCGAAGATGGACGCTCGATTCTGAGAATCCAAATGCCGAAATTTTTCATCAAAACCTATGGCTGCCAGATGAACGAGCGCGACTCCGAACAGGTCGCGCGCTCGCTCCTCGACCGCGGCTACGAGGCCGCGCCTAACGAGGCCGAAGCCGACGTCGTCCTGCTCAACACCTGCAGTGTGCGTGACATGGCAGAGCAGAAAGCGCTCGGGAAAATGGGCATGCTCGGCAAAATCGCCCGGCAACGGCCGGAAACGGTTTTCGGTTTTCTCGGCTGCATGGCGCAAGCCCGCGGGGCGGAGCTTCTCCGCGCCGGAGCGCACGTCGATCTCGTCGTGGGCACGCAAAAATTTCATCGCGTGGCCGAGTATGTGGACGAGCTGCTCGCCCAAAAACGCGCCCGGCGCATGGACGACCCGCGCTTTTCCATCGTCGATACGGAGGCGGAAGCCGGCTCGCAGGAGACGATTCGCGAGCACACGCTGCGGGCGCGGCAGGCGACCGCCTTCGTTTCCATCATGCAGGGCTGCAACATGCATTGCACCTTCTGCATCGTCCCGCGGACGCGGGGCGTGGAGCGGAGCCGGACGATCACGGAGATCGTGAGGGAGGTGCGCGAGTTGGTGACGCGCGGGGTCAAGGACGTCACGCTCCTCGGCCAGATCGTCAACCTCTACGGCCGGCATGAATTTCCCAAGGTCGGCGGGAAGAGTCCGTTCGTGCAGTTGCTCGAGGCGGTGCACGAAGTCGAAGGTCTCGCCCGGCTCCGCTTCACTTCGCCGCATCCGATTGGTTTTCGGGCCGACCTGATCGAGGCGCTACGCGATCTGCCAAAACTTTGCGAGCACGTGCACCTGCCGCTGCAGTCGGGTTCCGATCGGATTCTCCGGGCGATGCATCGCACCTATACGGCGGAGAAATATTTCCGTCTGGTCGAACAACTCCGCGCCGCCATTCCCGAGGCCGCGCTGACCACTGATGTGATCGTGGGATTTCCGGGCGAGACGGAGGCCGATTACGAGATGACTCGGGCGCTGGTCGAGCGCGTGCAATTCGATAACGCGTTCGTCTTTCGCTACTCCCAACGGAGCGAGACGCCCGCCGCGGAAATGCCCGGCCAGGTTGAAGAGTCCACCAAGGAGGCACGCAACCATGATTTGCTCTCGGTCGTCGATCATTCCGCGAAAAGAGCCGGCGAACGCCTCGTCGGAGAAACCGTGGAGATTCTGTGCGAAGGCCCGAGCAAGACCAACGCCGCCCGCCTGACCGGCCGCACGCGCACGAACAAGATCGTCGTCTTCGAAGGCGACGATGAAGCGGTTGGCCAGCTCGTCGACCTGCGGATCACGCACTCGACCGGGTTCAGCCTTTCCGGCGCAGCCCCGGGTTGTGCTCCGGCGCGAAAGGGGGAGATTCTGCCTCCAGTCGCCTCTTCATGATTTACCATTTTTCTTTGCACACCGCCGGGTTGATCGCGGGTTTTGTGCTCATCGCTCTGGGGTTGGCGGGCTTTTTCTTCCCGGCGCGGCTCACACTTCCCCGCCTGCCCCGATCCCGGCCGGTTGGCGCGGCCCTGCTTACGGTCGATCTGGTTTGGAGTTTCTGGCTGCTCGCGACCATGGAGATGGGCGAGTTTTCCAATCTGCGCCGGCCGCTCCTGATCGTTCTGCCGATCGGCTTTATTCTCACGCTCATGTTTGTCGACGAATTTCTGACCGCGCGAGCGCTCGGGATTTTCTGTCTGCTCGCGGCCGAGCCGTTGCTTGATGCCGCGTTTTTGCGTCCGGAAATGAGCCGGCTGCTCGTGACCGTCCTCGCTTATTTGATGATCGTGGCGGGGTTGCTCTGGGTGACGATGCCGTATCTCCTGCGCGACCAGATTTCCTGGAGCGGCAAATCGGATGGACGATGGCGTTTGCTCTCCGGGCTGACCGTTACCTTTGGCCTGGCCATCTTGGTCTGCGCGTTCGTGGCTTACTGAAAAAACGACGCGCGGTTGAGGAGAGGTGAGCCGGATTCTCGTCATCCGCGGCGGTGCGATCGGGGATTTCATCCTCACTCTGCCGGCGGTGAAATTGTTGCGGGAAGGTTTCCCCGAGGCACACCTGGAGATCCTCGGTTACAAACACATCATCGCTCTCGCCCTGATGAGCGGCTACGCCGACGCGATCCGCTCGATCGAGTACGGCGCGCTCTCCGGATTTTTTAGTCGCGACGGTGAGCTGGCGCCGGCCCTGGTCGAATACTTCGGCGGTTTCCAGCAGGTGATCAGTTATCTTTTCGACCCGGACGGAATCTTTGCGGCCAATCTGCGCAGAGCGGGCGTGCGCAATTTGATCACCGGCTCGCCCAAAATAACCGAGCAAGAACACGCCGCGCGCCAGCTCGCGCGGCCTTTGGAAAAGCTGGCTCTTTATCTGAAAAATCCGGCGGCGATCCTCGAGCTTCCGGACGCCGCGCGGATCGCGCCGGACACGCTCGCGCTCCATCCCGGGAGCGGCAGCGCGACGAAGAACTGGCCGCTCGAGCGGTTTCTCGAGGTCGCACGAAACTGGCTCGCGCCTAACGAGCGACGGAAGATTCTGCTGGTGGGCGGCGAGGCTGACGCGGCGCAGATGGCGCGGTTGCGGGCGGAATTGCCTAACGAACGGGTGGAGCCGGCGCAGAATCTGCCGCTCCCGGCGCTGGCGGCGCGGTTGCGCGACGCCGGATTCTTCGTGGGACATGACAGCGGCATCTCGCATCTGGCCGCGGCCGTGGGCACGCCGGCGCTGCTTCTCTTTGGGCCAACCGATCCGGCGATCTGGGCGCCGGCGAATCCGCGGGTGCGGGTGCTGCGCGCGCCCAGCCCAACGATGGAGGGAATCGAGGTGGCCGCGGTGTGGGCGGAAGTGGCGCAAGCTTCAAGCTTGCGAGGTTGAAGCAGGCAAGCTGGAAGCTCGCCCCACGGTGGGCGTCGCTCTCGCATTCGCCGCTGTCTGGTTCCCGCCTTTATGAAACGTTTCGCGCTTGTCATCCCGAGGCTGGCGCAGCGCGCCGAGGGATCTCACGGTTGCTCTGCTGGGTACATTTTCTCTGAAGAACGACGCCGAGACCTTACGTGAGATCCCTCGCCGTCTGCGCGGGCTCGGGATGACAAATATGGGAACGCGGGAGTGAACGCAAGGCGCTAGACTAGCCCGTTTGAAGGCTCAACAGATAACTGCGAAGCCGGGAGTCTGGGGCGCTTAACGGTATCAACTCCCGCGCTTCGCAGAGCGAAGCCTCTACAGGACGGCGGCGCTACGAGCTGATGCGCATCGGCATCAGGACGTAGAGGAAGGGACTCTGAATCTTGATCACGCCCGGGCTCATCTCGTCGATCAGGTCGAGAAAGATTTCGTCTTCCGCCAAATTGCGCAGCGGCGCCATCAGGAATTCCGGATTGAAGGCGATGGAAAATTCGCGGCCTTTATAAGCCACCGGCAGCGACTCTTTCGCTTCGCCCACTTCCGGCGTGTTCGCCGTGATGTCGATGTTGTTCTTCGTAAAATTGAGCTTGATCGAATTCGACTTGTCGCTCGCAAGCAGGGACACCCGCTTGAGCGAGTTGAGAAATGTCTCCCGCTCGAGGGTGACGCGTTCCTTCATTTCCCCGGGAATGACCTGGCGATAGTTGGGATAATTTCCCTCGATCAACTTCGAGACGAGGAGGGTGCCGTTGAGGTCGAAGGCGATCTGTCCGCTCGTTAGGCTGACACGGACGTCGCCTTCGTCGGTCAGGAGCCGCTGCAATTCTGCGACCGCTTTGGTCGGGACGATGATGTCAGCTTCGTGACTGCGGGGAAATTCCAGATCGATATCGAGCATGGCGAGCCGGCGGCCGTCGGTCGCGACCAGGGTGAGCTTGTTATCCTTGAAACTGAAGAGGACGCCGTTGAGGACGTAGCGCGTCTCGTCGGTCGAGATGGCGTAGGAAGTTTTCTTGAGGCCGTCGCGCAAATCCTTTTGCCGGATGGTCACGACCTTGGAATCGTCGAACTTCGGGAGGGGCGGAAATTCTTCCTCGGGCAGCCCGAGGATCTTGAAAAAGCTTTGTCCACTGCGAATGGAGGCGGCGTTTTTGCCATCGATGTCGAACGAAATTTCGCTCGAAGGCAGCTCGCGGATGATGGTGAAAAGCCGGCGGGCCGGCAGCGTGGTCGAGCCTTCTTTTTCGACCTGCGCCTCGAAGCTGCCGCGCACCCCGACGTCGAGATCGGTCGTGGTCAGGCGCACTTCATTACCGTTCGCCTGGAGGAGGACGTTGGAAAGAATCGGCAGGGTGGTCCGCGTGCTCACGACGTTCTGAACCTGCTGCAAACATTCGAGGAGCTTTTCTTTCGTAACGCTAAATTTCATGAAAAGAGAACCGAGTCGTTAAGATGTAAGGCCTGCGTTTTTATCCGGCAACCGCAATCTCCGCGAAGTCGCGCCTAACGTTGCAGCGCGCTGTCGATATAAGAGATGGTCTGGCGAATTTTGTCCTGCTCTTTCATCCGCTTCTTCACCAGCTTGCAGGCGTGCAGGACGGTGCCGTGATCGCGACCGCCGAAGGCTTCGCCGATTTCGTTGAGCGACGCTTTGGTCAGTTCGCGCGCGAGATACATCGCGATCTGGCGCGGGAAAGCGATGTTGGCCGGCCGGCGTTTGCTCGTCATGTCGGCCAGGCGCACGTCGTAATGCTCGGCCACGCGCTTCTGGATTTGATCGATCGTGACCGAGCGGCGCGCTTCTTCCTGGAGAATATCCTTGAGCAAATGCTCGACCACTTCGTGGGTCAGCTCCTTCCCGCTCAGGGAGGCGAAGGAGGCGACGCGCATGAGCGCCCCTTCCAGCCGCCGCACGTTGGTCTTGATGCGGTTAGCCAGGAAATCGAAAATCTCCGCGTGCAACTTGATGTGCAGGGTGCGCGCTTTTTTGCGCAGAATAGCCAGGCGCGTTTCCACGTCGGGCGGCTGCAGCTCGGCGGTCAGCCCCCACTCGAAGCGGGAAACGAGCCGATGCTCGAGGTTGGCGATTTCGGAGGCCGGCCGATCGCTCGAGAGGACGATCTGTTTATGCCCGTCGAAGAGGGTGTTGAAGGTGTGGAAAAATTCCTCCTGGGAACGCTCTTTCCCGCCCAGGAAATGGATGTCGTCGATCAGCAGCAGATCGGCCTGCCGATAGCGTTTGCGGAATTTGACCAGGTTGTTGTGCTGGATGGCGTCGATGAATTCGTTGATGAAAAGCTCGCTCGAGAGATACATCACGCGGGTGTTTTTCCCATTGCTCGCGAGATACTGCCCGATCGCCTGCATCAGGTGCGTCTTGCCCAGGCCGACTCCGCCATAGATGAAGAGCGGGTTGTAGGTTTTGGCCGGCGACTTCGCCACCGCGAGGCTGGCGGCGTGCGCGATCTCATTGTTAGGCCCGACCACGAACGACTCGAAAGTGTTGCGGGGATTGAGCCCCGCGGGCGTTTTGCATTTCGCTTTGCCCGCCCCGGCCGGCGGAAGGTCCGGGTTCGTTCCGGCGTCAAGCACCGCGCTCTCCAGGCCATCGGCGCTTTCCAGCGCGCAAACAAATTTAACCTGCCGCGGACCGCCTAAAACGGACTCGAGCGCGCCTTGCAAAGCGGGCATGTGATTACTCTCGATCCAGAACTGATAAATGTTGTTCGGGACGAGCAGAGTGACCGCTTCGGGCGTCACGCCGTGCAGGCGCACCGCGGAAAACCAACGCTTGAAAGTATCGGCGGAAACCTGCGGTTTTAGAGCCGCGGAAAGCTTCGTCCACAACAGGGCACACTTCTCGTCCATGGCGACTTGTTAACAGCGTTAAATAACGCCGGAAGTGAGCTGGTCAGGAGTGAAAGTGACGTTTGTGTGACGACCGCAAAGGAGGGCCGCGCCGCCGCGGAGCGCGTTCGCGCTCGCCCCAAAAGCGTTAAAAAAGCCGTTATACGAGGGAAAAACGCACGGGCGCAGGAGACGCAGGCCTTGGCCGGGGAGGACAGAAACCCGAAGGGGGCGCGTCCAGATAACTCTCAAATCATAATTCATACATTTTCTCCTGCTTCTGGTCGCCGACCTTATTCACATCTTGTTCACACTCGCGGTTTTCCTTCCGCCCAGCGGCTTCAGATTAGGAATCGACCGCCGCCGTCACAAGGAAAAATCCGCTTTTTTATTTTCTTTTTTCGACCAAAAATTTCTTGACCGGGGCCTGGGTCTGGCAGTCCGGTTTTTTACCCTCGTGGCCTCGCTTGCACTCGTTAGGCTCGAAATTTCGGGCCCGCTTTTTCGATGGCGCGATCGCGACGGCGGCGAAGATTTTCGGCGCGAAAGGGTTCGCGTGGGCGGGATTTTGCCGGAAAGTTCCGAAGGAAAAAGGTGATGAGAAATTCCTGGAAAAAGAGCGGCCGCGGCGGGCTCGCCTTGCTTCTGAGCGCCGCGCTCCTGGGGGCTGGTTGCGCGACCACTCCCGTGCAACTGGGAGAAGTGACGCATATCGTCCTGCTCTGGATGAAGCGACCGCAAAGCGCGGGCGATCGGGCGCAATTGATTCGCGCCGCCCAGTCCCTCCGCTACATGCCGGGGATTGTGCGGGTAGAGACCGGCCGCGTCCTGCCGACGATGAACGAAGCGGTCGATCGCAGCTTTGATCTTGGGGTGGTGATGACTTTCCGCGATCGCGCGGCGCTCGCCCGTTACGAGAAAGATCCCCGCCATGAGACGGCCATGAAACGTTATTTGCGGCCGCTCGTCCGGCATTACGAAGTCTATAACCTGGGCGGTCGTTAGGCACGATGCGCCATTTCTGGACGGCGGCGGCCGCGTTTTTTTTATTCGTTTCCGGCGCCGGCGCCATCGGGGAGATCCCGCCGCCTTTCGGCTTCCGCTGGGACGATCCGACGACGCGGGTGGAGCGCGTCCTGAAAGGGGCGAAAGCGAAAATCGTCGCGCGCGACAAAAGCGGCGGAAAGGAAATCTGGACGGTGGAAGGGCTGATTCATCCGGGTCTGAAACGGACGCTCTTCACCTTTAAGGCGGGAGTGCTCACGCAGGTCGAGCTGCAATACGAATATCCGGATTGGAACCTGGAGCGTTACAACGGGCGGATGGGCGAGATTCGCCGTTACTTCGACGAAAAATATGGGGTCGGCCGTTTGATCTCGCGTTCACGCGACAACGAGACCGAGGTGCTCCAGACGCTCGTCGGCTATCAATGGGTGGTGGCGAAGTCAGCCCTCGAACTCTTTTATTTTTCCGCGCAAAAAGACAAGAACGTCTATCGCAACATCACCGTGACCTACAAAGCGCTGTAGACGCCTCGCTCTGCGAGGCGCGGGCTTGCGCGAGATTTGCCGGGAAACCAGGGGTGTTAGCCGCTTCGGCGCGCGGTGACGAGTCTCGCGTCCCGCAACGCTTCGCCGTTGTCATCCCGAGGCTGGCGCAGCGCGCCGAGGGATCTCACGGTGGCACTGTCAGGGCCCAGCTTCTCTAACCCGTCCGCCGAGACCTTCCGTGAGATCCCTCGCCGTCTGCGCGGGCTCGGGATGACAAAATGGGAGTGGGCGGGGAACGCAAAGACGCCGACACAGTCGAACGCCCAACCCCGCACGCGGGAGCGGTCGGCCCTCGCCTAACCAACCCATGCCCCGCTCCTACCGCGGAGCGTTTTCTTTCTGCATCTTTTTCAGCCGACTGCGCAGCGCCACTTTTGTCACCGGCGTCATCCGATCGATAAAAAGCACGCCCTGGAGATGATCCACTTCGTGCTGCAAAGCGCGGGCGAGCAGACCGGTTGCCTCGAGCTCGATCGCTTCGCCCTCCAACGTTTCCGCCCGCGCCAATACCTTGCTCGCGCGCGAAATATCCGCGGTGATCTCGGGGAAGCTCAGGCAACCTTCCACCCCCACGTCGGTCTCCGCGTCGAGGGTCAGCTCGGGATTCAATAAGACCAGCGGCATGGCCGTGCTCGGGTCCACTTCCTGGCCGTTTAATTTCAGCGTGCTCGGGCGCTCCTCCACCTCGCTCACGTCGAGCACGGTGAGCTGCAAAGCCTGGCCAATCTGCTGCGCGGCCAGCCCAACGCCGTTCGCGGCGCGCATGGTCTCGATCATGTTCGCGGCCAGCTCGCGCAGCCGTTCGTCGACCCCTCCGACGCGCCGGCCTTTCGCGCGCAGGATCGGATCGCCGTAGCGCACGATCGGCAGGATCATTGTCCCCCCGACTGGGTGAAGGCCGGCAGATTTTTCACCCCGGCAAGTTTGAGCGCGTCCATCACTTTCACGATGATGCCGAAGGAAGCCTTCTGATCGGCTTTGAGCACGAGCAGCCCGCGCCGCTCCGCCGGGAGATTGGTGACCGCTTGCTGGAGCTGGTCGACCGCGATCGTTTCGCCATCCAGTTTCAACTCGTCGTTGGCATTCACGCTGACGATAGCGTGCTCGGTCTCGGCCGGTTTGCTCGTCGAAGTCTTCGATTCCGGGAGATTGATCTGCACTTCCGGCTGATCCTTTTTGAAGGTCGTGGTCACGACAAAAAAGATGAGCAGAATGGTCAGGATATCGACGAGCGAGACGATGATGATCGCGGGAGCGCGTCGTTTGCGGACGGCAAATTTCATCGAGACGCGGGCGCGAAAGCGTTAGGCCAGCGGCGCCGCCGCCGGGATGGGCGCGGGGCGCGGCGTCTCTTCCCGGCTGATCCGGCCGTAATAACATTTGGCCAGGAGATCGGCCACGAGCGATTCCATTTCCACCGCCATCACCTCCACTTTTTTCGAGAAATAACTGAAGGCGATCAAACTCGGGACCGCGATGGAGAGACCGAAAATGGTGGTGTTCAGCGCCTCGGAAATGCCGACGGCGATCCCTTTGGTATCGGTCGCGCCGGCGCTCAGGCCGATGTGACCGAAGACATGGACGAGACCGGAAACCGTCCCAAGCAAACCCAGGAGCGGGGCGATGCCGGTGATGACTTCCAAAACGAGGAGACCGCGCTCCAGGCGCACCATTTCGTGGCGCGCCCGCGTTTGCACGGCCTCGATATTCTCGGCCCGCGGCCAGCGCAAATGCTGCAAGGCGACGAGCGAGATGCGGCCGAGCGGCGAAGGATCCGATTGCGCGATCCGCAGCAGGCGCTCCGGACTCGCCCCCGGCACGAGGCGTTCGATCTCCGTCTCGAGCACGAGGGGCACGACCATTTTTTCCCGCAACGCCATTGCGCGCAGGAGAATGACCGTGACCGCCACGATCGAGCAGATGAGCAGCGGCCACATGAAAAGTCCGCCGCGGGTCAGGAAATCAAACACGCCCTGGACCGCCTCGGGTGAATCAACGAGCAACAATGGGGTCATCGGTTCGCGAAAATCGTGAAGGATTCTTCCATTTTCAAGTGACCGTCAGGCAGGGTGTTCAGAAGGTCTTCCGGAATCGGCGGGAACTTCGTCTCCTGAATCGAACGCAGGGCGATGCTCGCGGAGACCTCCGTCGTCGTGTTCTCGGTCATGCGCAAGTTGCGCGCGCTGCCATCGGCGGTGATCTCGAAGGTCACGACGGTCGTGCCGATGTTCGCCAGATCGGGATGGACGCCGACATAATAGTACCAGCGCGAACCGATGGCGTCTTCCAGCATCTTTTTGTAACGCCCGAGCGGCGTCCCGATCGCGTTCACGGCGGAGCGGCCGCGGTTACTGATCCCGCCGCGGATCATCGTCTTTTGCTGGAAATCGCGATAGCTCGAAGCCGGCACGGGCGAGCTCGCGGAAGGTTCCGGGGTGGGCGTCTCGGCAGGCGTGGGCGCCTCGGTGTTTTCCTCGGTCGGGGGCGGTGACGGGAGCGGGGTGGGAGTCTGCGTGAGCAGGGCCAGCTCATCGGCGGCCGGCGTCGGCGTGGCCACCGGCGGGGCGCTTTCCGTCGGGGTGGGCTCGGTGCGAGGTGTGGCGGTGGCTTCCGGGGTTGGCGCGGGCGCGGCGCCTTCCCGGGCAAAGGATTGCTCGTGCTCCTCCAGATTTGCGAAGGGCCGATCTTTTCCATCCTGGCCGGGGAGGACATTCTGCTCCGTCGCCGCCTTCTCCGCCGCGGCGATCGAGTTCTCGTTCGCCTCAAACGTCTTCTCGTTAGGCGCGACCGCGGAAGCCTGCGCCGGGTCGACCACCGTGGTCGGCGCATTCTTGGGCGCGAGGGGCGGCGGCGTCTCTTCCGGAGGCAACTCCATGAGCGTCAACTCCGGCGGGCCGGAATCTTCCGGCGCCGGCTTTTGCAGGCCGCCCCCGAACGCCGCCAGGGAGAGGCCGACGAGCAGATGCAGGAGGAGCGAGGCGAACACGGCCCACCAGACTTTCTTGCGATCCCGATTTGGTTTCATGATTGCTTCGTCGTCGCAGGAGCGGGGACCGCTGAAAAGCGCACCACGGCGCCGTGGTCCGAGCGGTCAGTGTGGCGAAATTATCTCAGCTCGCCCGGGCTGACAACCGCCGCGGCGAGGTCTTGCGGGCGTGATGGAAAAGATATTGCTGCGCGTAGCCGCCGTGCGCGCCGAAATATTTCGCGCTGAACTTCTGCAGCTCGCCCGGGCGGAATTTGCGCCGGCGCGGGAAATACTTCTCGCGCAAGACGCGCTCGACCCAGACGTCGATCGGAAATGCCTTCAGCCGTTCGTAGGCGAAGAGCATGGTGCAATTCGCCACCTTGGCCCCCACCCCGGGCAGCGCACAAAGCTGCGCGCGCAGGGCCTCATCCGGCAGCTCGGCCAGCGCCTCCAGATTGACCGCGCCGCTCGCCACCCGCTGCGCCGTCGCGAGCAAATTCTTCGCCCGATAACCCAGCCCACATCCCCGCAACTCCGCTTCCGTCGCCTCCGCCAGCCGACCGGCGCTCGGGAAAACATATACGTGAGTCCCGTATATCATGAGCTTGCGGCCAAAGCGTTGGCGGAGGGCGCGCGAGATTTGCCGGATGTGGGCGACCTGTTTCATGGAGGAACAGATAAAGGTGGCGAGGCATTCCCAGCGCGGCTGCCGCAGGATGCGCAAGCCGCGGCAAAAGGCGGCCGCCGTTTGCATCGCGGGGTCGTTAGGCAAGGCCGCGCAAATTTCCGCGAGGGGATGATCGAGCGAAAAATAGCGGGCCACCGTTTGGGCCGTCGCCCCGCGGAACCGCAGCGCCGCCCCGCGCTGCTCGAGGTAAACGGCGCGCCCGCCGAGCGCGCCGAGAAATCCGGCGCCTAACGATTCCCAATGAAAGGTCTGACCGGAGTCGAGGGTGAGCGCGAGATCGAAATCGGGCGCCGCGACCTCGAATAATTTCATCGACCACAGATTAACACAGATGAAAGACAGGGAAGAGGACGGGCGCCCGCACGCTCTGGATTGCAAAAATCCGGGTTTCATCCGGGCTCAACCGTGGCTATAACCCCCCGGTGGACGCGCGCCTCGTCATCGACACCGGAGTCCTGCTCCTCTACTTTTTCGTTATCATCTTTATCGGCCTCTACATGGGCCGGAAGGAGGATAACCTCGAGGACTTCGCGCTCGGCGGCCGGAAGATTCCCTGGTGGGCGGTGCTCGCCTCCATCATTGCGGCGGAGACGAGCGCGGGAACTTTTTTTGGCACGCCCGGCGAAGGCTACGCGCTCCGCAATTACACCTATCTCCAGCTCGCGCTCGGCACCATCATCGCGCGCATTTTGGTCAGCTACATTTTCATCAAGCCGTATTACGACCACAAAGTTTTCTCGATCTACGAATACCTGACCGTCCGCTTCGGCCCGCGGACGAAGAACGCGGCCTCCGCCGTTTTCATGGTCACGCGCCTGCTCGCTTCCGGCGCGCGGCTCTACGTCGGCGCGATCGCCCTCGCCCTTGCCTACGAGATGATCAGCGGGGTGCGGCCGACGCCGGCGCAGACCCTCTGGATTTACGTCCTCTCCACAATCGCGATTGTCGCCCTGACTGCCGTCTACACGACGTTAGGCGGGATCAAGGCGGTGATCTGGACCGATCTCATCCAGGCTTCGATCATGTTCGGCAGCGCGCTCGTCGCGGTCGCGCTGCTTTACTCCTCCATCCCGGGCGGCTGGGCTGAAATTGTACAGCGGACCGGTGGCTTTCAACTCCACGATTTCTTCACCACTGGGCTCGATCCGGCCAAGTCCGGCTGGCAGAAAATCGTCGGGATGTTCGGGATCGAATACACGATTTTTGCCGGGCTCTTCGGCGCCACTTTCATTACCATGGGGACGCACGGGACCGACCAGGACATGGTGCAACGGATGTTGACCGCGCCTGATATCCGGCGGAGTCGGCGCTCCCTCATTCTCTCCGGGCTGGCCGATATCCCGATCGCGTTCACCTTTCTCACCATCGGATTACTGCTCTGGGTCTACTACCAGGCGCATCCCGATCCGACGCTCTCGAAAACCCCTAACGAGACCTTCTGCCACTACATTCTCTATCAGATGCCGGTCGGGCTGCGCGGCTTGCTCATCGCCGGCATCTTCGCGACCACCATGGGGTCGCTCAGCACCGCGCTGAACGCGCTCGCGACCAGCTTCACCCGCGACTGGTATCAGCCCTATCTCAATCCCGGTGCGGGAGAGGAGGAGAGCCTGCGGGCTGTACGCTGGGCCACGGTTTGTTTCTCCATCCTTATGATCGTGGTCGCGTCCGCCACTTCGTACTGCGTGATCGTGCTGCCGAACGTCCGCATCATTCCGATCGCGCTCGGGATTTTTGGCTACACCTACGGCTCGCTGTTAGGCATTTTCTTTTGCGGAATGTTGACGAAACGGCGCGGGAGCGATGGGACCAATCCCATCGCGATGATCGCCGGGTTCTTCTTCGTCGCGCTGATCAGCAATCTGCCTAACGACGTCGCGCGCATCTTCGGCGCGGTCTTTTACGTCCCGCCGAAGTGGCTCCCGATCATGGAATTTCCCTGGTGGATTTGCTTTGGCACGATCGTCACCTTTGGCATCGCGGTCCTTTTCCCGACGCGAAAACCGCCGGCGGCGCGCGCTCCAGGCCTTGCCTAGATTCGTGGTCGTGACTGACTCAGTCCAAGGGGCGCCCACTCCGCAGCGCCGGCTCGCGCGCCGGGTTTTTCTCGCCTTCCTGCTCACTTTTGTGACCGCCCGGGTGCTCGTCATTCTCATCATGAGTCGCCGGATTCCCGATCTCTTTCTGCACGAGCGCGGCACGCACGTGCACCACTTAAATTACGGGATTTTCATTCTCTCCGCGGTCGGCGCGCTGCTCGTTTTCGTGACCCAGCCGTCGGACAAATTGCGCAAGCTCTGCGCGCTCCTTTACGGCTGCGCGATGGCGCTCACCTTCGACGAGTTTGGGATGTGGTTTCACCTCGGCGGCAGTTACTGGCAGCGGGGTAGTTTCGATGCCGTGATCGTGCTCCTGAGCGTCTTCGGCTGGATCGCCTTTCTGCCCAAATGGGAGCGAATGCGTTCCTACCATTGGGCCACGGCCACCCTCGCCTTGCTCGCGGTGCTCGCCTTCTACGCCTTGCTCTTCTCTTCCGCCAAAACGATCGGGCGCCGCTACGGCCCGCGGTTGCAGGACCTGGAGATCGCCGGCCCGCAGTGAGCGCGTTAGCGTTCCTCGGAGAGCACGAAGAGGTTGCCTTCGCTGTCCTTGAATTTCGCGTAGGTGCCCCAGGGTTGTTTCTCGGGCGGGCCTTCGAAGTCGACGCCGCGCCCGCGCAATTCCTCGTAGGTCGCGTCGATGTCGTCGCAAGCAAACGACAGATTCATAAAGGAGCCGATGCGCGCTTCGTCGCCCGGCGGGGTGAAAAGGACGACCCGCGTCTCCGCCTTCGGGATGCGCAACTCGAGCCAGCGCTGCTTCTCGTCGAACGGTTGATCAGTGATGATGGTGAACCCGAGTTTGTCGGTATAGAAATCGAGCGCCCGGTTCTGATCGGCGACCGGGATGCTGATGAACTTGATTTGTTTGATCATGGTGCGCCCAGCGTAATTTCGGATTGCCGCGCTCGTCCAGTTGCCAGACCCGTTAGACGAGCGAAAGTGCTGTCCGTTTAAAAACATAGCCGCTGATTCCCTTTCAGCGTTGCAGGATTTCAGCGTCTCAGCTTTTTCTTCCGATGCCTCGTTTTCGCCAAACCATCCCGGTCGACGACTACGTGCTCGACGTCCTGATGCGCGATCTGGTCGGGCACGATCGCCAGCCGGCCGCTTACCTCGTCTATCTCCATCTCTACGGCCTGGCCGCGCGGAGCCGCTGGAAAGCCGTCGCCAGCAGTCTGCGGACGATCGCGGATGCGACCGGTCTCTCCAAAAGCGCCGTGCAGAGCGCGCTCGAGCTATTGCGCCGGCGGGAGTTGATCGCCAGCACGAGCGACCACGCCACCGCGGCGCCGGCGCATCGCGTGCTGCGGCACTGGCGAGCGAGCCCATAGAGCGCATCAATTCGGACTCGGCGGGATAGTTGACTCGACAACGTCATCATCCGATGATGACGGAATGCGAACGATCGTCGATCTCCCGGACAGGCAAATCAAAGCGCTCGATTCCTACCGGAAACGCGAGGGCATCTCCCGGGCGGAAGCAGTTCGTCGGGCGGTGGAGGCGTTTATTCCCAGTCGCGGCCAGGGCGGAGTGGATTTTGCCAGCCACCCGGCCTTTGGCAGCAGCCGGCCCGCCCGGAAAGAAGACAGCGTGAAGACCGTGCGGCGGCTACGGGAAGAATGGCGATGATCGCCTGTATCGATTCCGATGTCCTGATCGATTACTTCGACGGCATCCAGGCGTCCGCCGGTGAGCTGGCGCGCTACGACACCCTGTTCGTTAGCCGGATTAGCTGGATGGAAGTGCTGGGGGGAGCGCGCACGCCCGCCTCGCGTGACGTGCGGGAAAATTTTCTCCGGCATTTTAAGGTGATCGAGCTGGACGTCGCCGTCGCGCGGCGGGCGATCTCCCTGCGCCAGGAGCATCGCCTGCGCTTGCCCGATGCCATCGTCTGGGCGTCGGCGCTCGTGCAGCGAGCCCTCCTCGTCACGCGGAACACGAAGCATTTTCCGCCCGACCACCCCGGCGTCCGCACGCCCTACGCGCTTTGATCGATCACCTTGAGCCATCCTCGAAGCGGGTAAACGCCCCGACCGAATTCCAGAACCTCCTCGCCCAGCCCGGGCCGATCCTCGCGCTCGCGCCGATGCAGGATGTGACGGATTTGCCGTTCATGCGGCTAATCAGCGGCTACGGGAACCCGGATGTTTATTTCACCGAATACTTCCGCGTTCTGCCCGATTCGCGGCTCGATCGGAACATCCTCGCCTCCATCGACGAGAACCCGACCGGCCGCCCCGTGATCGCGCAGATGATCGGCAACGACATCGCCGCGCTCGTGCGCACGGCGCGCGAATTGCAGGAGCATCCGGTCGCCGCGATCGATCTGAATCTCGGCTGTCCGGTGCCGGTGGTGTATCGCAAATGCGCCGGCGGCGGCCTGCTCCGCGATCCCGCGCGGATCGATCGAATCCTTGGTGCTCTGCGCGCAGCGATCGAGATTCCGTTCACCGTGAAAACGCGGATCGGTTTCGATGATTCCGCTCTTTTCGACGAGCAACTCCTGCCGATTTTCGCGCGGCACTCGCTCGACCTGCTTACCATCCACGCGCGTACCGTGAAGGAAATGTATCGGAGCGCGCCGCGTTACGATTTCATCGCGCGCGCGGTCGCGGCGCTGCCCTGTCCGGTCTTCGCGAATGGCAATATTTATTCGGCCGATAAAGCGGATGAAGTCCTCGCGCTGACCGGCGCGCGCGGGCTCATGATCGGGCGCGGGGTGATCCGCAACCCGTGGCTCTTCCGCCAGATTCGCGAGCAACGCCGGGGCGCGCCGGTCTTCCGCCCGACTGGGCGCGAGGTGCTCGCCTACATCCACGCGCTCTGGGACGCAGTCGGCGCGCCGGAGGTTTCCGAGCTCAGCCAGGTGCATCACATGAAGAAATATCTGAACTTTATCGGCCTCGGCGTTGAGCCGACGGGCGAATTCCTGCACCGGATTCGCCGCACCACCACGCGCACCGATTTCTTCGCGCACTGCCGGGATTTTCTCGAGCACGACGAGCCAATGCCGCTCGAACCGTTCGCGCTGCCGCTTGCGCCGACCGATGTCATGGCGGGCGCGACGCGCTGAAGAGGAAGTGAATTTGGAAGCAGAAAACCGGGAAGAGGAAGGTGCGACTTTAATCTTTCTCGTTCTGGCTTCCTGGTTTCCAAATTCGTTGACCAAGAGCGGCGGCAAAGTTCGTTTTTGGCGAGGCGCCAAAACCAGCACGCGAGGCGCGTGCGCTCCCCAGAAAGACCGGTTGCGCCCAGGTGATCCACGGTCCAGGCCATCATTGAAACCGCTTTCGCCGTCGCGGCGCCTTCGGTAGGGTGCGCGATGTTCTCAATCAACGCCGCGCTCCTCATCGCCGGCCACGGCTCGACCGTGAATCCCGACTCGAGCGCGCCCAGCCTGGCGCAGGCGGAGGCCCTGCGCGCCCGCGGGATTTTTCGCGAAGTGGCCTGCGCTTTTTGGAAGGAGGAGCCGAGCCTGCGCGATGCCTTGCTCTTCTTCGCCGACCCGGAGATTCGCCAGGTTTATGTGGTGCCGAATTTCATCAGCGAAGGATATTTCACCGAGACGGTCCTCCCGCGGGAGCTCGAGTTGGCAGGCCGCCTAACGACCCGCCCAAGCGGACAGGTTTGGAAATATTGCGCGCCGGTGGGCAATCATGCGGGCGTCACCGAACTCCTCCTGCGGCGGGCGCGCGAGATCGCGCCGGGGGTGCCGGAAGCGGAGACGACGCTCCTGATCGTGGGCCACGGGACCGCCTTGAACGATCGCAGCGCGGTGGCCGCGAAACGCGAAGTGGAGAAGATCGCCGCGCTCGGCCGTTACGCCTCGGTCCAGAATAGCTACATGGAAGAAGCGCCCTTCATCGCCGATTGGGCCAGCCTAACGAATACGCCGCATGTCGTGGTCGTGCCGTTTTTTATCTCGGATGGGCTGCATAGTTATGAGGACATTCCGGCGCTCCTCGGGATCGCCCCGGCGGGGCCGGCCGCCACCCCGCGCGCGCCGGAGCAGCTGCGCGGCCGCACGCTTTACTACGCCAGCGCGATCGGGACGGCGCCGGAGTTTGCCGAGATCCTGGTCGAGCAGGCGGCCGCATTCGACGCGGCGGCCCTTGATCTCAGCCAGATTGCGTAAACTGTTGGAAACGCCATTTTGAAAACCGACTCAACCAGCCTTCTGCAGGATTTGGCCGCCTACCTCCTGGCCGCGCCGAAAAGCCCCGCGACCCTGAAGCGGGCGGCCGAGATGGTTCGCGCCGAACGCGGTTACCGCTGGCTCGGTGTTTATAAAATCGATCGCGGCGAGTTCGTCATCGCGGTCGGTGCCGGCGAGGAACCACCGACCTATCCGCGTTTTCCCGTGACCCAGGGACTCTGCGGCGCGGCCGCCGAAGCGCGGGAGACGATCATCGTCGACGACGTGCGCAAAGATCCGCGCTGGCTGCCGGCTTTCTGGACCACGCTTTCGGAGATCGTCGTCCCGATCGTGAGCGAAGCGAATGGGCGCGTCCTCGGGATCATCGACGTGGAGAGCGATCAGCTCAGCGCCTTCCGTGAGGACGACCGGGATTTCCTCGAACACGTGGCGGTGCTGATGGCGGGGAAACTCTGCACGGCGAAAAAGCAGAAGCATGCGGCCACCCCTTGAGCAGGTCCTGGCCGAGTGGCTCGGGGCCGGCGCGCGCGGGATGGGGCAGATTCTGATTGCCCGGGCCGGGGAAGGTTATGCGCTTTCTCATCGGGAGGATGAGACACGCAGCGATCTCGAGATTTTCCGCTCGCCTAACGACGCTATGGCGATCGCCCGCTTCGACGACTCCGGGAGCTACCGGCCGCTGAAGACGGCGCCGAACCTGAAGCACGGCTGGCGGCTCGAGCTGGAAAACCTGGACGCGTTGCGGCTGGCCCTTGATTTCTTTTATCCCGGCCGCCTCGCCGTCCTCACGCAATGGGAGGCGAACCGGCTGCAACCGACGCCCCTGCGCGAGACGCTCGCGCGCCAGTCCGGGATGTATCGGGTAGCGGAGAAAATTTCGGATGGGGAAGTGGAAACGCTGGTGAGCGGTTTTTGCCGCTCGCGCGGGGGAGCGCCGGGATGCCTGCGCACTATTCTGTGGCCGCGGGACAAGAGTGGCGCACGGCCCACGATGCGGTTGCCGCTCGACAAGTTTATCGCGCCGATCGATCAGACCGGGCGGAGCGAACAAGTGCTGCCGTTGCTCTGCCAGGAAGCGTGCAATCTCCTGGTGGCGGAGGCGCGCAAGGTGGTGAAAGAGCGCGGCCTGTAGACGCTTCGCTCGGCGAAGCGCGGGGAGAAGGCCGGCCCGGAGGATGCGGGTCGGAGCAAGGACGGCGGACAACTCTCGCGTCCCGGGCATCTGTTTCGCGTTCATCCCTCCTGGCGCTATGCGTTCACTCGCCCGCTCTCAATTTTGTCATCCCGAGCCCGCGCCCGTAACGCAGGCCGCGCAGCGGGCGAGGCCGGGCTTTCAAACGGCGAGGGATCTCGCGCAAGGTCTCGGCGTCGTTCTTCAGAGAAGATGGACCCATCAGAGCAACCGTGAGATCCCTCGGCGCGCTGCGCCAGCCTCGGGATGACAACGGGCCAAGCTTGCCGTAAGACGATGCACACCTAGCCAGCGAAGCGCGGTGAGGGGCCGGCTCGGAGATTGCAGGATCCGGGCGGGACGGCGGACAACTCTCGCGTCTCCCAGAGGGAGACGTCTACAGGGCGCGCCTGGAGATGGGGCGGAGCACAGCTACTCAGATTTGCCTTTTCTTTTCACTGACGTGAAATAGTCTCCGCCCTGCGAACATGGCCAAGATCATCATCATAGACGACGAGCCGGCGATGGTGGAGGTCATCGTCACTCTCTGCCGCGAAAAGGGACACCAGGTTTTCCCCTTCAATTCCGCCGCCAAAGCCGTCGCGCAACTCGACGAAATCCAGCCCCAGATCGTCATCACCGACGTGAAGATGGAGACGATGAGCGGCTTCGACGTGCTTCGGCATGTGCGCGAACATCATCGCCAGACGCTGGTCATTCTCATCACCGCCTACGCCTCGGTCGACACCGCGATCGAAGCCATGAAAATGGGCGCGCACGGTTACGTGCCCAAGCCGTTCAAGATCGACGAGCTGCAGATGACCGTGCAGCGCGCCCTCGATTACCTCTCGACCGTCCGCGAGAACACCTACCTGCGGAAAGAGCTCAAGAGTAAATACAAGTTTGAGAACATCGTCGGCTCGAGCCAGAAAATGCAGCTCGTCTACAACCTGATCAACAAAGTCGCCGACACCGACAGCACCGTCCTCATTCAGGGCGAAAGCGGCACCGGCAAGGAACTGGTCGCGCGCGCCCTCCATTTCAACAGCAACCGGCAGCACCATCCCTTCGTCGCGATCAACTGCAGCGCCCTCCCGGAAAATCTCCTCGAATCCGAGCTCTTCGGGCACAAGAAGGGCTCTTTCACCGGCGCGGTCGCGGATAAGCGCGGGCTGTTCGAGGAAGCGAATCTCGGGACGATTTTCCTCGATGAAGTGAACTCCATGGCCACCTCGCTCCAGACCAAGCTGCTCCGCGTCCTGCAAGAACGGGAAGTCCGCCGGGTCGGCGACAATAAGAGCGTCCCGGTCAACGTCCGCGTAGTCGGCGCGACGAACGAGCCCCTCCAGGCAAAAATCCAGGACGGCACCTTCCGCGAGGACTTATATTACCGGCTCGCGGTCATCCCAGTGGAGATTCCGCCCTTGCGCGACCGGCTCGAAGACGTCCCGCTGTTGGTCAATCATTTCCTGCAGAAGCAATCCGGCCTTACCGGGACGGAGCCGAAGAAAATCGATGCCGAAGCGGTCGATTTGCTCGGTGAGTACAACTATCCCGGCAACGTCCGCGAGCTCGAAAACGCCATCGAACGCGCCTGCGCCCTCTGCGACGACGATCGGATTTTGGCGGACGACCTTCCGCCGCAGATCGTCGATTTCGCGAAGAGCAAAGGCTCTCGCCGCGGCCCGAGCCACCCCGCGGTCGGGCAGTCGCTGGAAGATTTTCTGCACGATCAGGAGCGCGAATATGTCGAAGCGACGATGGCGGCATACAAAGGGCTGCCGGATAAAGCGGCCAGCGTGCTCGGGATCAGCGTGGCGGCGCTGAAGAGCAAACTCGAGCCCAACTCGAAGAGCAAACCGGAAGCGCGCAGCCGGTCCGTCGCAAAAAGCAAGGGGTAGCCGGGCGCCTGTCTGTAGACGCTTCGCTCTGCGAAGCGCGGGCCTGCGCTCACACCATCTCCCAAAAACCACTCCGCGCCCCAGTTATCCGCTCGGCATTCATCCCGGGTGGTGTCCCGCGTTCGCTCACCCGCTCTCATTTTGTCATCCCGAGCCCGCGAAGACGGCGAGGGATCTCGCGCAAGGTCTCGGCGTCCGGGTCAGAGAAGCTGGACCCAGCAGAGCATCCGTGAGATCCCTCGGCGTGCTGCGCCAGCCTCGGGATGACAAGCTCCCCGCTTTTCGCGAGACGCTAAACAGATCCCCCCCCAGACGAGCCTTCCAGCGCCCTCCCACCCCTTCCCCGCTTGCCATCCCAAGAGGCGGTCCCGCGTTTGCTCAACCACGCACATGTTGTCATCCCGAGCCCGCGAACACGGCGAGGGATCTCGCGTACGGTCTCGGCGTCCGGGTCAGAGAAGCTGGACCCAGCAGAGCATCCGTGAGATCCCTCGGCGCGCTGCGCCAGCCTCGGGATGACAAGCCCCCCGCTTTTCGCGAGACGCTAAACTGATCCCCTCCAGGACAGAGCCTTCTCCACCCCCTTCCCACCCCCTGCCCGCTTGCGCCTGCCAGTCACCAATGGGATAAAGCAGGCCCGACATTTCTATGACTCCTGTAAAAATCTGGCTCGGTTATCCCTATCCGCTCGGCGCTACCGTCTTCCCGAACGGGGTCAACTTCGCTCTCTTCTCCGAGGCCGCCGCTTCCGTCGATCTCTGCCTTTTCGATTCCCCGGAGGCGCGCCAGGAAAACATCCGCATCCCCATGACCGAGCATACCGACCAGGTCTGGCACATCTTTCTGCCCGACGTCCGGCCCGGCCAGCTCTACGGGTTTCGTGTTTTCGGCCCCTACGACCCCGATCGCGGCCTTCGCTTCAATAGCTCCAAGCTCCTCCTCGATCCCTACGCCAAAGCCATCTCCGGGCGCATCGATTGGTCGGAAGAAATGTTCGGCTACGTCGTGGGCGGGCCTTCCGACGACCTGGCGCGCGACTTCCGCGACGACGCCTGGGGCATGCCGAAAGCAATCGTGGTCGATAACGCCTTCGATTGGGGCGACGACAAATGCCCCTGCACCCCTTTGCACAGCTCGGTCATCTACGAGCTCCACGTCAAAGGCTTCACCCAGCTCAACGAAGCCATCCCAGCCGAGCTGCGCGGCACCTACGCCGGCCTCGGCAGCTCCTCCGCCGTCGCCTATTTGAAAGACCTCGGCGTGACCGCGGTCGAGCTCCTCCCCGTCCACGCCTACGCCAACGACAAGTCCCTGGTCGATCGCGGCCTGACCAATTATTGGGGCTACAACTCGATCGGCTTCTTCGCGCCCGACTCGAAATATTCCAGCAGCGGCGCCCTCGGCGGGCAGGTCACAGAATTCAAAGCGATGGTCCGCAGCCTCCACGCCGCCGGCCTCGAAGTCATCCTCGACGTGGTCTACAACCACACCGCCGAAGGCAACCACCTCGGCCCCACCCTCAGCTTCCGCGGCATCGATAACCAGGCCTACTACCGCCTCTCGCCCGAGGATCCGCGTTTCTACATGGATTTCACCGGCACCGGGAACACCTTCAACCTGCTCAACACCCGCACCCTCCAGTTGGTCATGGATAGCCTCCGCTACTGGATCGTCGACATGCACGTCGACGGCTTCCGCTTCGACCTCGCCTCCACCCTGGCCCGCGACGCCAACGGGGTGAACAAACTCCACGCCTTCTTCGAGATCATCCACCAGGACCCCGTCATCTCGCAGGTCAAACTCATCGCCGAGCCCTGGGACGTCGGCGAAGGCGGCTACCAGGTCGGCAATTTCCCCGTCCTCTGGGCCGAGTGGAACGGCAAATACCGCGACACCATTCGCAGCTTCTGGAAAGGCGACGAAGGTAAAATCGGCGAAGTCGCCTACCGCCTTACCGGCAGCCCCGATCTCTACCAGACGAGTGGCCGCCGGCCCTACGCCAGCGTCAATTTCATCACCGCCCACGATGGCTTCACCCTCAACGACCTCGTCAGCTACAACGAGAAACACAACGAAGCCAACGGCGAAGACAACCACGACGGCGACAACAACAACCACAGCTGGAACCACGGCGCCGAAGGCCCCACCGACGACCCCGAGATCAACCAGCTCCGGCTCCAGCAACGCCGCAACTTCCTCGTCACCCTCCTCCTCTCCCAAGGCGTCCCCATGCTCACCGCCGGCGACGAATTCGCCCGCACCCAGCAGGGCAACAACAACGCCTATTGCCAGGATAACGAGATCAGCTGGCTCCACTGGGACCTCGGCGACGAGCAAAAAGCCCTCCTCGATTTCACCCGCCGCCTCATCCAGCTGCGGCACGATCACCCCGTCTTCCGCCGGCCGAAATTCTTCCAGGGCCGCCGCATCCGCGGCTCCGACATCCGCGACGTCATGTGGTTCGCCCCCGGCGGCGCCGAGATGAACGACGACGAATGGAATTCCCCGCATGTGCGCTGCCTCGGCATGCTCCTGAGCGGCGACACCATCGACGTCCAGACCTTCGAAGGCGAGCCCATCCGCGACCGCACCTTCCTCCTCCTCGTCAACGCCCACCACGAGCCCATCACCTTCATCCTGCCCGGGCAGAAAAGCGTCCGCTGGTCGCTCCTCCTTGATACCGCCTCCGCCCAAGGCTTCTGCGACCAGCCCCAGGAACACGTCTCCGGCGACGAAGTCGAAATCCAGGGCCGCGCCACCATGCTCTTCGATCTCACCACCGGCTCCACCGCCCAGGCCCGCCACGAATCGTGGAAAAAGCGAAACATCCCCGCGCCCGCCAAAGCCGAAGCCAAAAGCGCACCGGCCCCAGACGAAAAACCGGCCGCGAAAGCCTAGAGGGTGTCATGAACTTTGAACCAGCGTCGGGGCGTTGTAGCGTCCGCTGTCCCCAGCGGAAAATCGGTGGACCCAAGCGAAATGCGCTGAGGACAGCGCACGCTACAACCGCCTCCCGTACGCTTGCGGGCGCAATCGAGGCACGAAAGTTCATGACACGCTCTAGGCCCGGCGAAGTGAGCGCAAAATCCGCCGCGCGCGCGAATTTATTATCCAACCTATGACACCCACCTCACTCATCATCGTCGCCGACCGGGGCAACGTGAAAGCCTACCGCGTCGACGACACGCCCAATCGCGGCCCCAGCCTGAAACTCATCCAGGCTCTTGCCATTACCGGCCCGCACCAGCACACCGACGAAAAAGTCACCGACCAAGCCGGCAAATTCCCCGTCAGCGACGGCAGCGCCTTCCACGCCAGCTCCGTCGCCGAACGCACCGGGCTCGAACTCGAAAACGACAAGCGCAACTGCGCGGAACTGGCCCGGCACATCACCGAGATCGTCACCGCGCAGCAAGGCGAAGGCTGGTCCTTTGCCGCTCCCGCCTCCATCCACAGCGCCGTTACCGACCTCCTCCCGGCGGCCCTCCAGAGCCGCATCGTCGAGCACGTCAAAAGCGACCTGGTCAAGATCGAGCCCGCCAAACTGGCCAGCCATTTCCGCTCGCTCCGGCCGCTCTGATCCGGCAGAGTAGGAGCATGCAACTACCGATCGAAATCAGCTACCGCGGCGTCGACAAGACCGAAGAACTCGAAACCCTCATCCGCAGCAAAGCCGAACGGCTCGACCACTTTTGCAACCACATCAGCCGGTGCGACATCGTCGTCGAACACCCCAACCACTCCCAGCATAACGGCAACCCCTACCGCGTCCGCATCGACCTGACCGTCCCGCCGGGCCACGAGCTGGTCGCCGAAGAAAAGCCGGCCGCCCACGAGATGCACGAACCGTTAAGCAAAGTGATCAACGACGCCTTCAAAACGATGGAGCGCCAGCTCAAGACCCTGGTCGAAAAACAGCGCCGCTAACTTGGAGGGATGACCTCTGTGTCGTCCCCGCTTCCCCCCGGGACAATTGAACGACAGCCCGCGCGCGTCCCGCCCACCACAGGCGGACGGGACAGAGCCCGTCCCTCCAGCGCAAACCTCCGGGACCGACTCTCCTACCTCCGCCGCGCCTTCGTTTTCTGCTGCCGACTGATGATCCCGGCCAAAGCGCGTAACGAGCTATTTACGGCTTCGGCATTCGGGAACACCTTTGCGACATCCGCTTCGAGCACCACGACATTGGATCCCTCGGAGTAGCGCCGGGCATACTTCCCCCGCACTCCAGCAGTGAAATCATATTCCGGCTGGATGGCGGGTTCTCTCTTTGGGCTAGACGACTTCTTCATAGCTTTTTCTTTCCCTGCGACTTGCCACTCGCGCGCTGATCAGCCGAATACTATCACCGCGCACGGTATGCACAATCACCAGCAACCGCCTAGCCTCCGAACTTCCCAGAAGAATAAAACGTTCCTCCACTAAAGAATGTGCCGGATCGGGGATCGTGATCGACCGCTCGTCTCCGAAGGCCGTCGCAGCCTCCTCGAAGCCGACGCCATGCTTCACCAGATTGCTCCGGGCCTTGCGGGCATCCCATTGGAAAATCAGCATAAAACCAGATCAGGAATTGAAGAAACACCCATGACCAGATGCTTCGTCTGCCGCGTCGCCAGCTTAGCGGGATCGGACAGGTTCGCCATCGATGCAAAATGGAACCCGGAAGTCGGGTCGTTGACGAGAAATTTAATTCCGCCTGATCAGCGAACAAATCCGTTCGCGCAGCTCATCGAGCTTGGCCTCTTTTAGCCGGCCGACCGAGCGCCTGATGCAAACGTCGTTAGCTGTGACGAGCCGGTGCGGCAACGCGAAGTTGGCGCGCGGGAGGGTGCCCCCAGGCTCAAAATCTTCGGGGTTGATCGGCACATTCTCGGGATGGCCGGCAGCCTGACTGGTGATCTGGCAAAGAATCAGGTCCCCGCGCGTCAAGGATGTGATCACAACGGCGGGCCGCACCTTGGCACTGGAAAGATCGGTAAACGGGAACGGCACCACCACCACGTCGCCGCTTACAAATCGCGCCATGCCTCGTCTTCTTCGGGCGTATTCCAATCCGCGGCCCACGCACTTTGGGCCAGTGGCAACAAGTCTTCGCTGCCTTCCGCTTGCGCGCGTCTCCGGGCCTTTAGGAAAAGAACGAAATCAAAGACCTGTTGCTGGACGCTTTCCGGCGCGGCCGCGATCTCTTGCATGAGTGCCTCTGTCGTACTCATAATCCTACAATAATAGCACCGTCTCCATCGAGATGAAGCGGGCATTCTGGAAGTCATCCAAAGCATCGAGAAAATCCTGCGGGATTTCATCATCGCCGAGTTGGCGCAACCCCATCGCCAAACGCTTGCGCTCGGCGGGCGGCGGGGCACGGATCTCTTCAAGAATTTGCTCCGCGGTCATCAGAGGATGCAAAGACTTATCATCTCAGGAAGATTCGGTCAAAGAGAGCGAGAATCGCCGACTAACACCTTTTTCTTGGGCTCCATTCTCATTCTCCGAGGGCCCCCAGGATTTGCCATAGCAGCGCACCGCTCCTGATACGCGTATGCAATAAGCTTATTGCTGTATCGGTCTAAGCCCTGAAGCAATGAGTCCGGTTGATCTTGGCAAAGCAGGAGCCGCTTGGCGTTGCCCGACGTAAAGAAATTCAATTCGGCCGCTCGATCTTCCGGGAAAGCGTAGAAGTCGTCGGCGTTTTGCTCCCGATCCGTCATGTGCAACATCCGCGTCGGGCTAATCGGGAAGAATACGTTAACTCCGGGAGTTCGTAGCCCGGCATCCTTCTTTTCGAAGTGCTTCACCACAACCGGAGAGTCCGATGTTAAGAGCCGTGGTTTGTCCAAGCATAGGAAGGCCCAGCGCTTTTCAAACATCGCGTTCGCCAGAGAGACGGCGTTTGCATCAATGCTCGCGCTGAACATCTTCCGGATCTCGTTTTCATCGGCGTCTCGATATTTCTCCCACCGTGACGAATCGAAAGGATAGCGGCGCCCTTCACGCTCGAAATCAGGAACTACTGGCCTTCCTTGAGTGTCTTTGGGAAATGTCTCGTAATACTGAACGAGCTGGCTATGCGTCCGTCTGTTACCTTCTAACTCGTCGGGATGCCTCAGGAGCAAGGTCGCAAGAAACAGCGACAACAGCTTTTTAATGCCCCACGCTTGCTCCAAGTCGGGGAAGCCTTCGGAAACCATAGGGTACATGCGAGCGATGGTTGTTTCGATGTCGTGCAGCCTATCATCTGTTCTGAAGCATCGCCGAGCATTCTCGAGAAGCGGCGAGTACAAGAATTCTTCTGCGCAGACGTCCTTGATTTTCCGCCTCTCGGGATCGCTCTCATCTTTTGTCCACACCCAAATCTTGGCGTTCTTCTTGTGCCGGAACCCAGGAACCGCGAAACTGCGAAGATAGAATTGCGGCAGCCAATGCTGATTTTTTGAATTGCTCACGAGAGTAGATAGGGCCATCCCCCGCGATCAGCATAGTCCAGCATGAATTCCGTGATGGAAACGCATTGAAAGTCGGGGATGAACACTCGCGCAATGCATGGGTAAAGAGTGAGCATGACGGCTCCAACTGCGTCCGCACGATCTACAGCGAAAGCGGTGCAAATCGCTTCTCGTTGTGCGGAAACCCAACCGAGCTTGCGCCGGAAGCGTTCGGCATACGAGCCCCGGCGAAATACAAATTCATTTAAATCATTACGCCAATAAGCTGCCTCTAGGCCGGTAATTACCATCTTCGCTTCAGCGAGGACGAGTATTCGCTGTTTTTGGTGATAGCCGAGAAAATCGAGTTCGCCGACATCGTGCGGGATCACCAGACGATGCCGCCCGTTCCCGACGACCTTGCGAGCCCGTCTCCCGACGATTCCGAGGTTGCTGAGGCACCGCTGGACAACTTGTTTCGAACCAAATCCCAGCCTCACGCGACAGCCCTTGGAGTGCCTGTTCCGTTACGTTTGTGCGCCATTCGATTGGCAAATGCTTATAGCTCACCCAGCCTGCCAATTGGACCAAACTTTCACGGGCCATTTCGCGGGAGAAGGCAAGATGTGGCCCCTCTGCATCGGGCAGGACAAAGAATCCTCGTCGGTAGGCCCTACTTTCTTGCTTGGGCTTCCAAACAACTCTTTTATCGGCAATCAGATTCAGTCGTGTAATTGAGAAGCCGTCGAGCGCCCGCTCTATCGCAGGACGGGGACGTCCAGACTTCGCGAGCTCGTCGATGACGTGGGCGCGGTTTACAAACAACGTCGGAAACGCGGAGGGATGAAGCGATGGCTGAGCGTCGTTGATGACCGCAACTAAGGCTGCGACGAATTCGCCGTACGTCATCCCGAATGCATCGCGGAAAGGGTCGTCTAGGAACCGTTGATGCGTCGCAGTATGATTGTCGAACTGAGGCCACGGTACGAACCGCTCTCTGGCGTTCCGGTCGCGAATCATTCGATCTGAAAATGTTTGATCGTAGCCCTCAAATCTCCCTTCGATTTTGATCGTGAAGTCGTACGGACCTGAATCGAAAATTCTGACCACGCAGTCGTCGGGAAACACTGAATGGACCAAGTCGCTTTCCATCGCCAAATCGACCATGCTCTCGGCGCAAGCAAGAGCTCTCTCGGCGACGATCTGCGCCTCGTGGCGATCTTGGACCCGTTGCGCCATCGTCGGATCCGTTATGCAGATCAACTCTACGAGGAACTTAATCGCTCTTTTAAGGCGGGGTTCGATATATGCCCAGTGTTCGCGCTCCCTCAGGTCGAGAATTCCTTTCCCGTGAAGAAGTCGCCAAGCTTCGTCATATTGAAATAGCAAGAACTCCGCTGCTTCGCGCGAAGCCAGCTTTGGAATCAGTGGTCGGAGCAGCCGCTCGTAAATTCCGAATTGATGCTGAATGACCCTGTTCGCTGCTTCCACACCTCGATATTCGCCGGGTGTAAAAGTTGAGAAAAGATGTACCCGAGCACGAACCCGAATCGCCGCCTCGACTTCACCGGACGGACGGAATATCCGCACGCCTGCGAAACTTCTAAATGCCATTCAGCTCGACGTTCGGTCAATCTCCTCATCGAGGATTTCTCGAACCCTCAGCGGTTTGATCTCGCGGCCTTCTTTTCGGCGGAAGCGGTCGATCTCATAAAGTGCGTCACCCGTGAAATCGAATCCGACGAAGTAACCCAGTTTTCGTTCCTCGCGAATCAGAACGGCCTCGAAAGCGTCGATGTCGGGGCGCCCGACTTTGGCTGTTTGTTTCACCTGGATAGGATACCACTCGTCCATGAAATCCATCTCTCCGGTGCGCGCGTCGTGGCGTTCGGGCATGGCCGTGACGGGATAGATGCGGCCGTCGATTCCCATGTCGCCGACTTGCCGTGCGTTCTTCGTCCCCCCGATAGCCACAACCGCCCAGTTTTCGAATTCGAACGGCGGATACTTGCGTAACTCTGCTTCCGTCTTCGGTAAGTCTCGAACAACAAATCCGCGGCCAACCTGTTGCAGCTTCTCGTCTTCCTTTAGGCCGCAGTCCTTCTTCAGTCGCTGCGCCATCACACGACAGGCTGTCGGCGAAATGTCGATACCGATCCATTGGCGCTTTAACTTCTGGGCGG
The DNA here is from genome assembly GCA_965217815.1 of Chthoniobacterales bacterium. GTDB lineage: Bacteria > Verrucomicrobiota > Verrucomicrobiia > Chthoniobacterales > UBA10450 > Palsa-1392. The sequence goes on along the minus strand of CBDCJI010000002.1, from coordinate 148,649 downwards.
CTACTAGCGCCGTTCCACAACCGCAAAATGCATCAAGAACGATGTCGTTTCGTTGCTGCTGACTTCGAGTATGCGTTCGAGGAGCTTGAGGGGCTTCTGTGTCGGGTAGCCCAGTCGCTCTCCGCCGGTGGTAATGCCGCGAAGCATATCGATATCATTCCACCAACTGCTCAGGGAGACTCCTTTGCTCTCGTCAAGATAACGCTTTTGATAGGTCATCCCTGTTTTGCTATAAACAAGACGGCCTTCTTGGGAGAGGCGTTCCATGTTCTCCTTGCTGTAACGCCAGGCGCGGGTGACGCCATTCCATTCGTAGACTGGGCAGCCTTTTGCAGCACCACCTGGCCCGGTGACATCAGCTTTATTGAAGCGGCGGCCGGTTTTTTCTTCAACATGCTTATACCACGAATCCACGGTGGATTTCGGTAGTGGGTTGAACTTTGGATTGAAGGTGTAGTCGTCGCCTCCGGCGTAATAGAAGATGCTATCGTGCACACGACCGAAGTGTTTCGCACCCTGGCCGACATCACTTTTCGCGTCACTCCGTTTCCAAACGATCTCGTTGACGAAGTTATTCTCGCCGAAAATCTGGTCGAGCATCACTTTGACGTAATGGCTGGCGTGCCAGTCGCAGTGATAATAGAAGCTGCCGGTTTTCTTGAGGACGCGGTGCAGCTCGACGCAACGCGGGCGCATGTAGTCGATGTAGGCCTTGGTCGACTCGTGGCGGTCCGCGAAGCTGCGCTTCTCTTTCGTCTCGCCCCAGAAGACTTCGTAGTTGCGGTTCGAATTAAAGGGCGGGTCGATGTAGACGAGGTCAATGCAGGCTTCGGGGAGCTTGCGCAGCTGGTCGAGGTTGTCGCCGCAGTAGATGACGCGCGTGTCGATCAGGTCAGAGGGTTGGGCGGGCATGCGTTTCTAAATAAGGACCAGCTCTGCTATTTGCAAATCTTCGAAGTGCTGGCGTTCCGCGAGGCGCCCGGACCGCGCCAGAGGAGAACGTTCTCACCGGCGGCCCCCTTATTTAGTTTAGACTAACGAATTGGGCGCGCTACGAGGATGCCGGTGTCGCTGCGATAGCGCGCGAGATAACTGGAGAGGCGTGAATCGACCACGACCTTGCCATAGTTATGCGGCGAGGAGGCGTGCATGAAGTGGAGCACCCCATCCGGGGTGCGGTAAGCGAGCCCGACGTGCGAGGTCGAATACATCCCCGGCCGATCGCGCGAGATGATCCCGATGATGTCGCCGCTTTTGAGCTGGGACTCGATCCGCGCGACTTTGCTTTTGGGGATCTGGTAAAGCGCTCGCTCGGTGACCCGTTCTTCCATCTGCCGGAGCGGGGCGAGCAAGGAAGGGTTCGTCTTGAGATACCGATAATGGCGCCAGCCGAAGGTCATCTCCTGCGCCGCGTGGTGGACCTGCACGCCACCGAGTTTTCGGGTCAGGTCGTCGACCAGACCGCGCCGATCGTTGTCGTAGAGCCAGTCCTCCAGGTAATGCAGCCGGGACAGATATTCGCCGGTGCAAACGCCGCCGCGATAACGATCCTGCTCGATGTAATGGAGCAGGGTGGCGGGCGTCCAGGCCACGGGGATTTCGTTGAGCATGCGGGCGAAGCCGAGGGAGACCTCGAAGAAGGTCCAGCAATCCAGGCCGTTGAAATTGGCGGAGGCCGCTTCGACGCGGTCGTCGATTTCCAGGGTGTAGGATTTGTAACGCGTGCCGAGGAGAGCGTGGCCGACGGCGGCGGTGCGCTGGCCGATCGGGAGGGTGCGCCAATTCTGGGCCTGCGCTTCCTGCACGAGACGGTCGAAGGTTGCCCGCCCCTGGAAAACCGTCTCGAAAGGGAGGGACGCCCCATTCGTTAGGCTAAGCGAAGCCGCGAGGAAAAGGCCGAGGGCGAGAAGGAGGTTGCGCGCGCGCATGACCCCTGACCGTTCGGGTAAAAGGGGGAGCGCGCAAGGCGCGAAGCGGCTATTTCGTCGCCGCCATGGGAGCGGGGACAAGCAGCACGGGACGCCGACCGCTTTTAAGAACGCCTTCAGTAACACTTCCGACAAGCAGGTTGTAGACCGAACCGTGGCCGTGCGAGCCCATCACGATCAGATCGGCGGAAATCTCCTCGGCCGTGCGGAGGATTTCTTCCACGACCGCTCCGTCGCACTCATGCGCCCGCGCGGGGAGATTTTGCCGGGCGAGCGCCTCTTGCAAGGCCGCCAGCTGACTGCTTTCGCCCTCGTTAGGCAGAGGCGCCGCGCCAACCTCGGGGGCGACGGGCACGCCACCGGTTAGGCCCATCTCCGGCATTCCGATTCCGGGATAGCCGATGGTGGCGGCGGGAAAAACGGGAAAGCTTTTGAGCTCGCGCACGTGGACGAGGTGAAGCTCGGCCTGGAGGGCCCGCGCGATCTCAGCAGCGAGGGCGAGCACCGTTTCGGTGGCGGAGGAAAAATCGACCGGGACAAGGATTCGTTTCATGGCCTCTCCCGGAGAATGCGGGCGCACCTCGGTGCGGTCAAGCCGGACTGGCGGGTGACAATGCGTGACACTAATCTGGCGGATGCAGGATCTCTTCAGCGAGGCCGAGAAGGAGGCGGAAGCGCAGCCGGACGCCGCCGCCCCGCTGGCCAGCCGGATGCGACCGCGCACGCTCGAGGAATTTGTCGGACAAAAGCACATCCTCGCGCCCGGCAAACTTTTGCGGCGCGCGATCGAGGCCGATCGCCTGCCGTCGCTCATTCTCTCCGGGCCTCCGGGCACCGGGAAGACCACCCTGGCGCAGATCATCGCAGCGATGACGGAGTCGACTTTTGAAAAACTAAGCGGGGTGGAAAGCAACGTCGCGGAGATGCGCAAGGTGGTGGCCGCGGCCACGAATCGGCGCCGCACTTCGGGCAAAAAGACGATTCTTTTCGTGGACGAGATCCATCATTTCAACAAAGCGCAGCAGGATATTCTCCTGCCCGATGTGGAGAGCGGAAATCTTCGCCTGATCGGCGCCACGACCTACAACCCGTTCTTTTACGTGAACAGCGCGCTCGTCTCGCGCTCGCAGGTTTTTCAGTTGGAGTCGTTAGGGGTGGAGGCGCTGGAGGAGTTAATCGAGCGGGCGCTCCGGGATGCGGAGCGCGGGCTCGGCCGATCCGAGGTGAAAATGGACGCGGAGGCGAAACGCCACCTGGCCAAGCTGAGCGACGGCGATGCCCGGAAATGTTTGAACGCCCTCGAGATCGGCGTCCTCACGACTCCGCCTAACGAGAATGGGATCATCCATTTTACCCTCTCGGTGGCCGAGGAAAGTATCCAGACGAAAGCGATCGTCTACGATCGTGCGGGCGATGCGCACTACGACACGATCAGCGCGTTCATCAAGAGCATGCGGGCTTCGGATGAGAAGGGCGCGATCTATTGGCTCGCGAAAATGCTTCATGCCGGCGAGGACTTTCGTTTTATCGCGCGGCGCCTGGTGATTTTCGCGAGCGAGGATGTGGGCCTGGCGGACGCGGCGGCGCTCCCGCTGGCCATCGCGACGCAGCAGGCGGTGGAATTTGTCGGCTTGCCGGAGGCGCGGATTCCGCTGGCCCACGCGGTTTGCTACCTGAGTCGGGCGCCGAAAAATCGGGAAGCTTACGACTCGTTAGGCGCGGCCACGGAAGAGATCGAGGCGGAGCAGACGAAGCGAGTGCCGGAGAAGTTGAAGAACAAGCATTTCCCGGTGAACCCGGAACGCGCGAAGTAATTAGCGGCCGCGCTTCAGAAATCTATTTAGCTCCCTGGAAGCTGAACCCGCTGTCATCCCGAGGCAGGCGCAGCGCGCCGAGGGATCTCACGGATGCTCTGCTGGCTCCAGCTTCTCTGACCCGGACGCCGAGACCCTACGCGAGATCCCTCGCCGTCTAGGCGGGCTCGGGATGACAGAACATGGGAGTGGGCGGGTGAACTCCAGGCGGCGGCAGGGTTCGACCGTGAAACGGATCTGCCAAACGCGAGCGTTCTGGACGACGACAGTTGCCAACGCTCGCGCTTCGCCGAGCGAAGCGTCTACAGGCGGGCGAAGCCCGCGGTGTGTTAGGCGGGGGCGCCGCTGAGGCCACCGCCCAGGGGCGGGGCGACGTCGGGCGCGACCACCACTTGTTTGGGCGGTTTCTCGGGCGCCATTTTCTCGCCGCTTGTCGGCGGGCGCGGCCCGGGCGGGTTGAGCATGCGGCCATGTTCGATCACGTCGCGGATTTGCGCGCCGTCGAGGGTTTCATACTCGAGGAGCGCTTTGGCGATGGTCTCGAGTTTGGCCCGCTGCTCGGTTAGAATTTTTGTGGCCCGCGCGTAGGCGTCGTCGACCAGTTTCCGCACCTCGGTGTCGATCTGCTCGGCGGTGGCTTCGCTGTAATCGCGGGCCCGGGAAATATCGCGGCCGAGGAAAACATAGTCTTCGTGTTCGCCGTACTCGACCATGCCCATTTTCTCGCTCATGCCCCATTCGCAAACCATCTTGCGCGCGAGCCGGGTGGCCATCTGGATGTCGCCGCGCGCTCCGCTGGTGACGTCGCCAAAAACAATTTCTTCCGCGACCCGACCGCCCATGCTGACGACCAGATCGTCGAGCAATTCCTTGCGGCGCTGGGTGTATTTATCCTCCAGGGGCAGCCACATGGTCGAGCCTAACGATGGCCCGCGCGGGATGATGGTGACTTTGTGGAGCGGCTCGGTGTGCTCGAGCATTTCGAGCAAAAGGGCGTGGCCGGCTTCGTGATAAGCGGTGTTGGTTTTCTCTTTCTCGCTCAGCGCGAGGCTGCGGCGCTCCTTGCCCCAGCGCACTTTGTCGCGCGCTTCTTCCAGCTCGGCAAGGGTGATGCCTTTCAAGCCGCGCCGGGCCGCTAACAAAGCGGCTTCGTTGATGACGTTGGCCAGCTCCGCGCCAGAGTAGCCCGGCGTGCCGCGCGCGACGACGTCGAGATCGACGCCTTCCGCCAGTTTCACTTTCTTGGAATGCACGCGGAGAATTTCTTCGCGGCCTTTGACGTCGGGAAGATTGACCGTGATCTGGCGATCGAAACGGCCCGGACGCAGGAGCGCGGGATCGAGCACGTCGGGCCGGTTGGTCGCGGCGATAATGATGACGCCTTCCTGCGTGTCGAAGCCGTCCATCTCGACGAGGAGCGCGTTCAGCGTCTGCTCGCGTTCGTCGTGGCCGCCGCCGACGCCGTGGCCGCGATGGCGGCCGACAGCGTCGATTTCGTCGATGAAAATGATGCAAGGCGCGGACTTCTTCCCTTGTTCGAACATGTCGCGCACGCGGCTCGCGCCGACGCCGACGAACATCTCGACAAAGTCCGAGCCGCTAATGGAGAAAAACGGCACGTCCGCTTCGCCGGCGATGGCGCGCGCAAGCAAGGTTTTGCCCGTGCCCGGAGGGCCGACCAGAAGCACGCCTTTGGGAATGCGGCCGCCGAGTTTTTGAAATTTTTTCGGATCGCGCAGGAACTCGACCAGCTCCTGGACTTCGTCCTTCGCCTCCTCGACCCCGGCGACATCGCGGAAAGTGATCTTGTTTTTATCCCGAGCGAGCATCCGCGCCTTGGACTTGCCGAAATTGAGCGCGCCTTTCCCGGCCATGCGGATCTGCTGGCGGAAAAGGAAATAAAGGATCAGCAGAAAAAGCGCGATCGGGACGAAGCCGATAACCGCCTGGGCGAGGACGTTCGACTCGGTGCGGATGGCGGGTTGCATGCCGGCGTCGGCCAGGCGCTGCTCCAGATCGGTTGTAAAAGTGAGATAAACCGTGGTGCGAAACGGAACCTGTTGCTCGGGCGCGCTGCCCGTGCCGGCGCGCGAATAAGCGCCGCGAATGGTCTGGGTCGGCCGGCCTTCCTCGACGACGAGGAGGAGCGGATACTTGGGATCGTTCACGATCTGCTTGTGATCGAGCAGCTCGAGGAAGCGGTTGTAGGGGACGTTTTCTTCCGTGTTGTAGCCGGTCCCGCCCCGGAACAAGATCGCCAGGCCAATCAGAGCGAAAGCGATGGCGAAAAGGATGACGCCCCGCCAGTTGAAATTGGGGTCGCCGCCGCGCGGTTTGTTATCTTTAGGAGAATTACGATCAGGCTGAGCCATAGGAGATATCGCGCCGAAAGAGCGCGAACGAAATAAGTATCATGAAGCGTTCGGCATTGCAAAAGAGCAGGACCCGGGCCGAATCCTGCTGACTGAGACAACGCGAAGCGCCGCGGGGTTCATTGCGCAGGGCCGCTGACGCAGGTAATTTTGTCGGAAATCGCATGTCGGAACTTGTCTCAACCGTAGCAGATCGGATCGATCGCGCCGTCCAGCGCGTGACCCCGCTGGCCTGGCGCCTTCGGCGGCGCGGCCGCCGGTGGATGCGCCGGGCGCTGCGCAAACCGCGCAGTGTCGCGGAAGGCCCGAACCTGCTGCCCTTGCTCATCCAGGTGCTGGCGAGCTTCTCCAAAGCCGACGGCGTGCTCCTAGAGGAGGAGATCGATTCGAGCCTCGGCTTTCTTCGTTACGATTACCCGGAGACGGTTTATTCGGAGCTACGGATGCTCTTCCGGCAGGCGCTTTACGAGCAGCAGGATCTGTCGGCCATGGCGCAGAAGCTGGCGGCGTCGTTGGGCGCGGATCGCAAGATCATGCTCGGGGTGCAGCTCTACGATTTGATCTCGCAAGCTGGCCTCAAGCAGGAGCAGGTCGTCGCCTTTTATTCTTTCATGTCGCAGCTCGGGATGGCCGCGCAGGCGATCGACATTGTTTATCAGCTCAACGCTTCCGAGGAATCCGACTCCGCCGTTTATCAGCGCGGCGCTTCTCCGCTCGAATCGATCTCGTTCGGGCCAAACGGGCAATCCGACGTGACCTTAAAAAGCCTCACCGGCAACGAGCGGCTCCTCGCTTTCCGCTACCACGATCTCATCCTCCTGAAGAACTACAGCGCGCAGCAAGTCTCGGTGCGGGGCCGGCCGCTCGCGCGCGGCGGATTTTGCCGCATCTATCCGGGCCAGCGCATTCTGGTGGGCGACCAGGTGCTCTCGTTTCAAGAGCTGGCTACTTATTTCAACGCGAAGAAGAACGTCTCGCTCCCGCAGATTTTCGTGCGGGTAAACAAGGATTCCGACGAGGTGGAACTGGAGCGCTCACGCACGCGCGACAGTTCGCTCGAAGTGACCTTCGGCCTCAAGGTGCGGGTGAAGGCTTTGCGCGACGTCCGTGCCACGCTCAACGGCGAGAAATTAAACGCCGGCGCCAAAGTCGAAGCGGCGCTGGAAGATCGGATCGTTTTCCATAACGACACCGAGCTGGACCTGGTCGATCTCCGCCGCCGGGCGCGCGCCATGGGCGGACGTTTCCAGCTCAAAGCGTCGAAGTCCGAATACCTCGTCTCGAACAATCCCAGCCTCCTCGAAGCGGACGACATTCTGCTCTCGCCCGGCACGGCGGGCGACGTGCTCCTGAAAATTTTGTGCGACTACGACAAGCGCATCGGCGTGCTCGAAGTGCTCGAATCCGACCGGCCGATCATGGTCCGCGAAATGCCCGTGCGCACGACCGCGCCGCTGGCCGACGGCGACACCATTCGCATCGACGTCGGGCAATTCCTGCGCTGCAATTTCGCCGAGCGGATCATCGAGGAAGAGCGCAACATCATTCGCAGCCTCGAGGTGGTCGACGTCAACCACCGCTTCAGCAACAGCGACATCGGGCTTGAAGGGATCAGCTTCGCGGTCAATCGCGGCGAGCTCGTCTGCGTGATGGGCGCGAGCGGCTCGGGCAAAAGCACCCTCATGCGCGTGCTCGGCGGCCAGCTCCAGCCGGTCCAGGGCGACGTTCTCTTCAACGGCCAATCCCTCTACGACAACCTCGAGGCGCTGAAACGTTACGCCAGCTACATCCCGCAGGAGGATGCCTTCGACGAGCACCTCACGATCGGGGAAAATTTGCAGTTCGCGGCGGCCATTCGCTCGCCGCATCTCTCGCGCCGCGATCGCACCCGGCGCCTGGAGAGCAAGCTCATCGAGCTCGGCCTGAGCGAGCGCCGCGACAGCATCGTCGGCAGCCCCATGAAAAAAACGCTGAGCGGAGGCGAGCGCAAGCGGCTCAACATCGGCCTCGATATGATCGGCTCGGCCGACGTCTACCTCTTCGATGAGCCGACCTCCGGCCTCTCCTCAAAGGATTCCGAGCACGTCATCGAGATCATCCGCGGGATGGCGCATAACAAAATAATCATTGTTACGATTCACCAGCCGAGCTCGAAAATTTTCCAGATGTTTCACAAGGCCATCCTGCTCGATAAAGGCGGCCGGCTCGTCTTCTTCGGCACCCCGACCGACATGCTGCGTTATTTCGCGGAAGCGGAACATCAGCATCAATTCGGCGCCGACCTCGGGACCTGTGAGGCCTGCGGCACGACGCGGCCGGAATTCATCTTCGACGTGCTCGAAACGCCGCTGCGCGATCTCAGCGGCGACATCATTTACGAGGAGAATAATCGCGGCCAGCTCATGCCGGCGCGCCGTTATTCGCCGGAATTCTGGCGCGACAAATACGAGGCGTTCCGCCTCATCCAGGACGTCAAGCAAGTCCCGCTCCGGCGCGAAACCGTCACACCGCTCCCGCCCGTCCCCACCCAGCGGGTGCGCGAGCCGGTTCGCTGGCACGACGAGTGGACGCAGTTGCGCACGCTTTTGCGCCGCGCCTTGATGAGCAAACTGCGCAACCGCGCCAACCTCGTCATCACGGTAGGCGTGGCTCCCATCCTCGCTCTCCTCATCGCCGCGCTCCTGCGCTACTCGGATAGCGGCGACTACGACTTCGCCTCCGCCTATCACATCCCGACGTTTCTTTTTCTCAGCCTCATTGTGGCCATGTTCCTCGGCCTCACCAATAGCGCCGACGATATCATCCGCGACCGCGCGGTACTCCAACGCGAGCGCAATCTTAACGTGCGCCTGACCTATTACGTCTTCGCCAAAACGCTCTCGTTAGGCGTGTTCGCCCTCATTCAGTGCGTCCTCTTCGTCCTCATCGGCAATTACATTCTGCAAATCCGCGGGATGTTCTGGCCCGATCTGGCGGTCGTTTTCATGACCGCGATGAGCGGCGTCGCGCTCGGGCTCGTTATCTCCGCGCTCGTGGCCGATCCGAAAACCGCCGCCAACATCGTCCCGCTCGTGCTCATTCCGCAGATCATCATGGGCGGCGCGTTGATTAAATATCAGGACATGAATCGCAATCTCGGCCTGGTTTACACCTTCAGCCGCTGGTTCCACGAGCATCCGAACCGCGACGAGTCGCAAAAGATGGACAGCCGTCTGCAGGTGCCGTTCGTTTGTGAATTTGTGGCCATGCGCTGGTCCTACGAAGAGCTCGTGGTGGCTCAGGCCAAGCTCAATCCCCTCACGAAAAGACAAGAGAACACGCAGCGGCAGATCGACGCCATTGTCGAGCGGCACGAAAGCAATCCGGGCGATAGCAAGCGCCTCGACGACCTCAAAGAAACGCTCGCGGTGCTCTCCGGCCTGGAAGCGCCGACCTCGGGCGAACTAAAGCGTTATCTGGCCGTGATCGATCGCGTGCTCGAGGGGAAGGCCGCTTTCCAGCGCTCCGCCTTCAAGCACGCCAACGGCCCGATCACAGCCGAGCAGCTTTTCGTCAACCAGAAGATCTCCGACTTGATCGCAAACGCCGAGATGGAGCAGACCGACTACCGCCGGGGCGGGCAGCCGAACGTTTTTTTCGGCGCGCAGAAACGCTATTTCGGCTGGAAGATCAGCGTCTTCGTCTTCAACACCGTGGTCCTGGTCGGCTCGAGTTTGTTGTTGCTGTGGCTTCTGCACTGGATCTTGCGCCGGCAGTTGTTGGTGCGAAGAAGTTAATTCCGGGGAGGCGGCCCGCGTTGAACGCCTCCACTCGGATGGGTCGAGCGTCTCACAAAAAGCTTGGCGCGTTGTCATCCCGAGGCTGGCGCAGCGCGCCGAGGGATCTCACGGTGGCTCTGATGGGTACATCTTCTCTGCTACGTACGTCGAGACCTTGCGCGAGATCCCTCGCCGTCTGCGCGGGCTCGGGATGACAACATGGGAGTGGCCGCGTGAACGCGACGCGAGGAATGAACCCTTGCGAGCGCGGCAGTTCGAAATGCAAAAGCGGACCAACTCCCGCGCTTCGCAGAGCGAAGCGTCTACAGGTAAAAATCTTCACGGGCTCGCAAGGTCGAGAGTAGGATGGTGACCATGAAGAAGAATTTGCCCAAAACCCGACTGATGGTCGCGGCCAGTGAACAGGACGCCGACATGCTTTACGCGACGCGCTTTTTCGCGCCCGATGCTTTTATTTTTCTCGAGCAAAACGGCAAACGCACGCTCGTCTTGAGCGATCTCGAGATCGATCGCGGCCGGCGCCAAGCCGAGGCGGATGAGTTTTTGCCCTACAGCAAGTTTGAAAAAGAAGTGCAGGGCAAGAGCAGCAAAGCGCCGCCGTACGCCCAGGTGCTGGCGCATTTTCTGCAGACGAAAAAAGTGAAGTCCGCGCTCGTCCCGGCGAGTTTTCCGCTCGGTTACGCGCGGGAATTGGACGCGCAAAAAATCCGCGTGGAACCGGCCGGCGAAGTCTTCTGGCCGGCGCGCGAAAGCAAGACCGAAGCGGAGTTGCGTTTGCTGCGCAAGGCCCTCGAAATCACTGAAGCCGGGATGGCGCGCGGGATCGAGGTGTTGAAGAAATCGACGCCCGGGAAAGGCGGCAAGTTGGAATGGTCGGGTGCCGTGCTGACCTCGGAAAAGTTGCGCGCGGAAGTCGATGCCGCGGTCCTGCGAGCCGGTGGCCTGCCCGCGAACACGATCGTGGCGGGCGGCGAACAAGCCTGCGATCCGCATGAGCGCGGGCACGGTCCGCTCAAGGCGAATAGCTTGATCATTCTTGACATCTTCCCGCGCGCCGCGACGAGCGGTTATTACGGAGACCTCACGCGCACGGTGGTGCGCGGACAAGCGAGCGACGAGCAGCGCCGGCTCTGGGAGACGGTCAATGCGGGTCAGGCGCTGGCTTTGAAAAAAATGAAGCCGGGCGTCGACGGCCTCAAGCTGCACCAGGAGGTAAAGCAGTTTTTTGCCGGGCAAGGTTATCCCACGGAAGTGCGCGACGGACGGCAAACGGGATTTTTCCACGGCACCGGCCACGGGCTCGGGCTGGAGATTCACGAGTTTCCGCGATTTCAGAAAACGGTTTTCAAAGAAGGGCAGGTGCTGACGGTCGAGCCCGGTTTGTATTATCCGGGGCTCGGCGGCGTGCGCACGGAAGATGTCGTCGCCCTAACGAAAAGCGGCGTGCGCAAGCTTTCGCGGTTTGAGAATCGGCTGGAGCTGTGAGGTTTTGGGGCGCGAGCTTCTCGCTTGCGTGGTTGTTCCGGCTCATCAACGGGCCAGGCTTTTCCGGCTTAGAAACGTGGCGCAACGGGTCTTTCCGGGGAGCGCACGCGCCTCGCGTGCTCGTTTTGGCGCCTCGCCAAACGAACTTGGCGGCCGTCCACCGCGATCGCGCCAGCCAAAGTTCATGACACCCTGACCTGCAGAAAACACGCAAGCTAGAAGCTCGCGCCACCAGATGGGGCTCGCCCCGCTGAAATTGAACATCGAAGGCCTTCAGGCGTCTATAACGAAGGCAGGTTTCTCTTTACCCACATGTATCATCCCTACGGTTTTGGGGGCGGGATGTTTTTCTCGTCCAATTATCTGATCCTGATCGGCATCCCCCTCCTCATCGGTCTCTGGGCGCAGTTCCGCGTGAAAAGCGCCTTCAACAAATGGGGCGAGGTGCGCGCGAGCTCGAATATTACCGGCGCTGAAGCTGCCCGGGAAATTTTGCAGGCCGCGAATATTCGCGACGTCGACGTGGTCGAGATCAACGATTACCTCGGCGACCATTACGATCCCACGAGCAAAAAGCTCTGTCTCTCGAGCAAAGTTTACCAGACCCCGTCGGTCGCCGCTCTCGGCATCGCCGCGCACGAAACCGGCCACGCCATCCAGCACGCCAAAGCCTACGCCCCGCTTAAAGCCCGCATGGCCATCGTCCCGGTGACTTCGATCGCTTCGCGTATTCTCCCTTTTGCCATCATCGGCGGAATCTTTTTCCGCATGACCGGTCTCATCACCGTCGGCATCTACTGCTACCTCGCGCTCCTCCTTTTCCAGCTCATCACCTTGCCGGTGGAGTTCGACGCGTCGCGCCGGGCCAAGATCATCCTCGGGCAAATGGGCATCATCCAGCCGGGGACCGAAACGATCGGGGTAAACAAAACGCTCAACGCCGCGGCCTGGACTTATGTGGCCGCTTTTGTGGCCACCCTCGGCAACTTGCTCTGGCTTCTTTCCGTGCGCGATCGCCGCAATTAATCGATGACGCCTGCTCTCGCTTTCCGGGCCCCGCGCCGCCTAACCGATTTATTATCGTCGCCCTCCCCCGCGCGTGCTAAACGTAGCCGCGAGGCGATGGACCAACCGAGAACCGACGAAGACCAGGCGCTGGTCGCGCGCGCCCAGGCTGGCGAGGCCGCCGCCTTCGACGATCTGGTGGTGAAATATTCCCCTCGTCTCTACGGCCTCGTCTACAACATGACCTCGAACCACGAGGACACGAACGACATGCTCCAGGATGTCTTCGCGAAGGCCTATCGCGCGATCAAAGGGTTCCGCGGGAAATCGTCTTTTTACACCTGGATTCACACCATCGCGGTGAACATGACGCTGAACTTCCTGAAGAAGCGCGGCCGCCGTTATCACCTCAGCCTGGACGACGTCGACGGCAGCATCGCCAACGACAAGGAGTTCATCGAGCTCACTTCCACGACCAGCCCGGTGCGCGAGGCCGATCTCGGCGAGCTCCAGCGAAGATTGAACGAGGCGATGATGAAGCTGTCTGAAGAACACAGAGCGGTCGTCACCATGTTTCACATTCAGGGGATGCCCCACGCCGAGATCAGTAAAATTCTCGGCGTCTCCGAAGGAACGGTGCGCTCCCGCTTGTTTTACGCCAATCGCCAACTACAGAACCACCTGGACGAATTCCGCAAGAACCCCGTTTCTTAAACACCCGCCGCCACATGGACAACTTCGACGATAACGACATCGGTAAATTGCTTCGCTTGAAAAAGTACGAGCAACCGCCGCCCGGTTATTTCGAAGATTTCCTGCACGAGTTCCATCGCCGCCAGCGCGACGAGCTGCTCCGCGAGCCGCTCTGGAGCGTCATCTGGCAGCGCCTCTCCGAGTCGTTCTTTCGGCTCAACCTTCCTTCGCTCACTTCTTATCCCGCTGCGCTCGCCGCCGTTCTCGTCTGCGCCGCCGTCGTTTCCTTGAAGATTTCCCAGGCCCCGGCGCCCGACACTTTTGCCGTCAACACCGAAGCCGTCGTCCCTGTGGCGGCGGTTGCCCCCGCGGATCACTTCACCTTGAGCTCGCCGGTCACCCTGGCGACTCGCAGCCTCGGGCCCGATCTTTCCCGCCAGCTTGATGAAAGCGCCTACACTCACCGAGTCCAGACGCCGCCGCGTTATGTGCTCGACCGGCTGCCCGTGAGTTATGAGCCGTCTTTCAATTTTTAGGCTGCCCCCGCGTCCCTCCCTTTTTTGCGGGCGCCTCGAAATCCTCCCGCTGCTCTGCGCCGTCGGACTCGTTAGTCTGGCCCTCCCTTGCCTCCTCTACGCGCAGGAGGACACCGCGGGCGCGATCAGCCGCGAAGTCAAAAGCATCTTCGACCGTTGCGGCAAGGCCGTGGTCAAGATTCACGCCGTCGACGAGCACAGCGAGCTGTCCGGCACGGGGTTCTTCGTCGATCCGACCGGAACGATTTTCACCTCCTATTCCGTGGGCGGCGATGCCGATAATTTTACCGTCCAGTTCGAAGGCCGGAAATATCACGCCACCCAGTTGATGGCCGACGTGCGCAGCGGAATCGCCCTCCTCAAAGTCGAAGCGGCCACGCCCTTTTTGCCCATCGGGAAATCCGCCGCTCTCGGCCTGGCCACGCCCGTCGTCGCCATCGGCTATCCGCTCGATCTGCCGGAATCGCCCAGCTTCGGCATGGTCGCCGGGTTCGACCGCGAATATCTCGGCCGTTATTTTTCGACCACTCACCTCCGCGTCAACCTTCCCACCCAACGCGGCGAAGCCGGCGCGCCTCTCCTCAATTTTAAAGGCGAAGTCGTCGGCATTGTCATCAGCAGCGTCGATAACGGCTCCGCCTGCTACGCCCTCCCGATCGACGCCGCCGAAAAAATCCGGCGCGACTACACGCGCTTCGGCGACGCCCACCACGGCTGGATCGGCATCGACGTGCGGGAGTCGCCAGAGACCGTGGCCGGTTCGCGCGCGCAGATGACGAAAATCCAGGACGACGCCCCGGCCGCGAACTCTGGTTTGCAGGCGGGCGACATTCTCCTCCAGGTCGGCAAGGTGGCGGTGCATCAGCCAGAAGATGTGATCGACGCTTCTTTCTTCATCAGCGCCGGCGATTCCGTTCCCATCACCGTCATGCGCGGGACGGAGAAACTGACCTTTAACGTCGAGGCGCAATCGACGAAAGCGACCATGGCGCAGGCCCCCGCGAAAAAGTGGGCCGTCCCGCTGAAGCTCGAAAGTTCGCGAAAAATTCCTTAAGCCGCGAGACGGAAGACCTGTAGACGTCCTCGCTCTGCGAGACGCGGGGGTTGCTTCCGCCGGCGGCCCGACTTCCGCGCTTCGCAGGTGCCGGTTTAGCGTACCACGGGAAGCTCGGCCTTACTGTCATCCCGAGGCTGGCGCGGCGCGCCGAGGGATCTCACAGTTGCTCTGAAGGGTTCATCTTCTCTGAAGAACGACGCCGAGACCTTGCGCGAGATCCCCCTCGCCGTCTACGCGGGCCCGGGATGACAAACATGAAGGCAGGGGAGTAACCGCAAGGCGCCGCCGGATGAACGCTCACCAGATACGCTGCGAGACGCGGGAGTTGCTCCCCTTCGCATCCGGTGTCCCCGCGTCTCGCAGAGCGAGACGTCTACAGGCGGGGACTCCCGATGCCTCACCGCATCAGTTCGCGGAACTCGGCTTCGTCGAGCACGCGAATCCCCAGCTTGCGCGCTTTCTCCAGTTTGCTTCCCGCCTCCTCGCCCGCGAGCACGTAGCTCGTTTTCTTGCTCACACTGCCGCTCACTTTCCCGCCCCGGCCCACGATCTCCTCGGCGATCTCTTCCCGCGGCTGGCTCAAGGCGCCGGTGATCACCCAGGTCGTGCCCTGGATCGTGGAATCGGCCGGCGCGGCCCGCTTCGGCTCACTCGTTAGGCGTAAACCGGCCTGGCGCAGCTTTTCGATCATCTCCCGATTCCCCGGCTCGCGAAAAAACTGCGCGATGCTCGCGCCCACCACTTCGCCCACATCCGGAATGCGTTGCAGCTCCTCTTCCGACGCGGCCATCAAGGCATCCAGATCGGGAAAATGCTCGGCCAGCGCGCGGGCCGCGCTCACCCCCACGTGCAAAATCCCCAAGCCAAAAAGCAGCCGCCAGAGCGGCTGCTTTTTGCTGCGCTCGATCGCTTCCAGCAGCTTGCTCACGCTCTTCTCCCCCATCCGCTCGAGGCCGCTCAGTTGCGCGCTCGTTAGGCTGTAAAGGTCGCTCACTTCGCCCGTCAGATCGTGCGCCACCAGTTGCTCCACCATCGCTTCGCCCAGCCCCTCGATGTCCATCGCGCCGCGGCCGGCGAAGTGTTCCAGCCGGCGTTTCAACTGCGCCGGGCATTGCGCATTGACGCAGCGCACCGCCACCTGGCCTTCCTCCTTCACCACCTTGCTGCCGCAGACCGGGCACTTCGTCGGCATGCGAAATTTCCTCTCCGCGCCCTCGCGTAAATCGGTCCGCACGCCCACCACCGCGGGAATCACTTCCCCCGCCTTCTCGATCACGACCGTGTCTCCGATGCGGATGTCTTTGCGCTCGATTTCCTCCTCGTTGTGCAAAGTGGCGCGGGCCACGGTGCTGCCGGAAACGACCACAGGCTCGAGCACGGCCACCGGCGTGAGCGTGCCGGTGCGCCCAACCTGGATGAGGATGTCGAGCAGCTTCGTTTCCACCTGCTCGGCTTCATATTTAAAAGCCATCGCCCAACGCGGCGACTTCGCCGTTGCGCCTAACGACTCGCGCTGGGCGAGAGCGTCAACCTTGACCACCGCGCCGTCGGTTTGGTAGGGAAATTCATGCCGCACTTGGTCGAGCTCGTGGATCGCGTGCAGAATTCCCTCGACCGAATCGGCCGCCCACCAAAGTTCGCTCGCGGGCAATCCCAGCCGCCGAAGGAGTGGGAAAAACTTCGAGTGCTCAGACAGCTCGATCCCGGCCACCGCACCGACCCCGTAAAAAATCGCACCTAACGGCCGTTGCGCCGTGATCGCCGGATTTAACTGCTTCAAAGAGCCGGCCGCGGAATTGCGCGGATTGGCGAACACCGGGAGGCCGGCCGCGCTTCGGTCCGCGTTCAATTTGGCAAAGCCCGCCTTCGTCATGAAGACTTCGCCGCGCACTTCGAAGAGCTCCGGCGCCGCGCCTTTCAATTGCTGCGGAATCGAGCGGATGGTCCGGATGTTTTGCGTAATATCGTCGCCCACCGTCCCATCGCCGCGGGTGGCCGCATAGCGCAGCCGGCCCTGCTCGTAGAGCAAAGAAACAGCCACGCCATCCACCTTCGGCTCCACCACCACGGGGATGTTTTCGTTAGGCAGAAGCTTCTCCAGACGCCGGTAAAAGGCGGCGACCTCTTCCTCCGAATAGGTGTTATCGAGGCTGAGCATGGGCGCCCGATGCGCGACCTGAGAAAACGCCTGGAGCGGCTGGCCGCCGACCCGCTGGCTCGGCGAATCCGGCGTGATCAGCTCCGGATGCCGCGTCTCCAGGTCGATCAGGGCGCGGTAGAGACGGTCGTAATCCCGGTCGGAAATGACCGGCGCCGCTTCTTCGTAGTAGCGCCGGTTATGCTCCTCAATCTCCGCCCGCAGCGCGGCCGCCTCTTGCGCGAGCGCTGCTTCTTTCTCCGCCATGGGCCAGCATACAAACGGCTGGCCTAACGACAAATCACCGCCCGCTCAGAATCCTTCGGTCTCGGGCAGCATATCCCGGCGCCGAAAAAGCGTCGCCATGCGCGAGTCCCGCGCTTCGACTTTTGCACGGGCCTTGGCTTGGGCTTGCGCCGCAGCCGCGGCGAGACGGCCGGCTTTGTCCTCCTCCTCCTGCGCGATCCGCGCCTGGCGGCGTCGCCGGATTTCCTGCGCGGTGGCACGATCGTCGAATGGATCGCCCACTTCGTAAGCGGCGAAAACCTCCTGCGAAACCATTTGCCGGGAAATTTTTCCGCCGGCCCCACGCAATTCGAGGCGGTAGATGCCGTCCATGCCTAACGAATGAGAAAGGGGGAGCGGTTTAAAGGTCTTCTCGACCACCACGCCTTGCAGGCCGCCCCCACCGAGGAAAGCGCTGAGCGTGAGCATGAGAAAAGTTTGAGAGAGCATAACGAAAAAAAACGAAGCTCCTTTCCGCCAATGCAAGTTCCGCGCCCGCGGCTGAAAAAACTTCGCCAGCCCGAGGGTGCGGGAGGAGGGAACGCCCGATTTATTTCAGCAAAAACAAGCGCACCGACCGGTCGCGCCACGAAGGAAAGGAAACCTTAACTTGGAGGATCGTTATATGTTGTGGACAATATTTGTTATTCTGTTGGTGCTCTGGCTGCTCGGTTTGGTCGGGGGTTACGCGTTCGGGGGATTCATTCACATCCTGCTCGTGCTCGCCGTTATCGTGCTCGTGATTAATCTCGTTTCCGGTCGGCGCGGAATCTAAGAAGCGCCTCATGAAACCTGCTGGCATCATCGGAATCATCCTCATTGTCGTCGGGATCGTCGTCCTGGCCTTCGGCGGGTTCAGCTTTACCGAACACAAAAAGGACGTGGACATCGGTCCGGTCCAAATCGGTCACACCGAAGAACATTCGGTTCCTTTGCCGCCAATCCTGGGCGGCCTGGCGATCGCGGGCGGCATCGCCCTCGTCATCGTCGGCAGCAGAAAATAATTCGCTCTCGGGCGGGCGAGGGCTATCCCTCGCCCGGCTCAGAGGTGAATGGCCCGGCCGAACGCCTGCCCGGTCGCTTCGTGCACCGCTTCGCTGAGCGTCGGGTGGGCGTGAATCGTCGCTTCGATTTCTTCGTGCGTCGCTTCCAGGGTGATGGCCAACCCTAGCTCGGCGATCATCTCGGTCGCTTCCGGGCCAATGATGTGAGCCCCCAGAATTTCTCCGTGCGGCTCGCCGATAATTAACTTCACGAATCCTTCGGTCTCGCCGATGGCGCGCGCCTTCCCGCTGGCGCTGAAAGGAAATTTACCCACGCGGAATTTTTTCCCAGCGTCCTGGGCGGCGCGCTCCGTCAGACCGACGCTCGCCACCTGCGGCTGACAATAGGTGCAGCCGGGGAAGAAGCCGACTTTGCGCGGTTCGATTTCGCCGAACATCCCTTCCACCGCCTGGATCGCTTCCCAGCTCGCGACATGCGCGAGCCAGGGCGGGCCGATGATGTCGCCCGCCGCATAAACGTCAGGCAAGCTGGTCTGGTAACGTTCGTTCGTCTCCAGGTAGCCGCGCCCGGTTAATTTCGGCTTCAGCTTTCCGTTAGGCAACAATGGCTGCACCCCAATAGCGACCAGACAAACTTCGGCCTCGATCGTCTGGGCGGTCTTCCCTTCCACGGTAATGGCGACGCCCGTCTTGCTGACTTCGGTCTTCGTTGTCTCGGAGTTGGTCCGAATGTTGATGCCCTGTTTCTTGAGCGCTTTCTCGAGCGTCTGCGAAACCTCGGTGTCTTCGATCGGAAGAATGTTCGGCAACATCTCGATCAGCGTCACTTTGGTGCCGAAAGCGTTGAAAAAATAAGCGAACTCCACCCCGATCGCGCCCGCGCCGATGATGACCATGCTCTTCGGCTGCGGCTCCAGCACCATCGCCTCGCGGCTCCCGATGACCCTCTTGCCGTCGAAAGGAAAATTCGGCAACGGCCGCGAGACCACGCCCGTGGAAACGAGAATATTCGCGGCCTGATGGGTCTCGCTTTTCCCGTCTTTGAGTTTGACCGCTACTTCGCCGCCCTTTTCGAGCGACGCCTCGCCGCGAACATAGTCGACCTTGTTTTTCTTGAAGAGGAACTCGATACCGCTGGCATTCTTGTCGGAGACGTCGCGCGAGCGTTTGATCACTTTACTCCAGTCGTAGCTGAGCCCTTCGATCTTGAACCCGAAGTCTTCCGCGCGATGGCTCATGAGGTGATAAAGCTCGGCGTTTCGCAGGAGCGATTTCGTCGGAATGCAGCCCCAGTTGAGGCAGGTGCCACCGGCGCGTTCTTTCTCCACGCAAGCGACGCGTTTCCCGAGCTGCGCGGCGCGGATCGCGCCGACGTAGCCGGCCGGCCCGCCGCCGATCACGATGAGATCGTATTTCATGTGGGAGCAACCTAGGCCACCGCCGCCGGGCAGGCGAATTGGAGGGCGGGCGCTTCGCCGGCCTCGGTTCCTGCTGCGGCAGAAACTGGGCAATCGAAGCGGTCGCCCTACAATTTGCCCAGCCGAAACCGACTTTTTAGACGCCCTTAAGCTAAGAAATCCTGGAGGGATGAGCTCCTGCGAATCCGCCTCCGCCTTACCCCCGAAGCTCCACCTGCGGCGTCGCAGCGCTCCGCCCCCGAGGCGACCTGCTATTTGATTCCGGAGGCGAAAACGGTTTGGAAATGCGGGCTCTCTTTTTCGCGCGAGACGAGGGTGACTTCGATATCGCTGAAACCGGCGGCTTCCAGCCACTGTTGGAGCTGCACTTCGCTGAAGCCGAGCCAGTGGTCGGCATAGAGCTCGCGCGCCTTTTCGAAGCGGTGGCTCAGCAGATCCAGGACGACGAGGCGGCCGCCTTTCTTTAAAATGCGGTGGGCGGCGGCGAGGGCACGCTCGGGGTGAAGAGCGTGGTGCAGAGCCTGACTGAAAATGGCGAGGTCGACTGAGTTTTTGTCGATCGGCGGATCTTCGATGTCGCCGAGGCGGTACTCGAGGTTTTTGAAGCCGTGCTTTTTCGCGAGCTGCGCTCCGAATTCCACCATCTTCGGCGCGTTATCGACCGCGATCACTTTTTGCGCGGTCTTGGCGAGGAGCTGCGAGAGCGTTCCCTCGCCCGCGCCCAGGTCGGCCACGGTCAGCGGAGGGAGCAGCGCGATCATGGTGTGAGCAAGCGCCTGCCAGGAGCGGCCCGGGACGTAGCTGCGACCAAAGCGCCCGGCCAGTTGGTCGAAATATTCGCGCGCTTTGTCCTGGCGTTTGCGCAGGGCGACTTTCAGCGCGGTGCGATCGTGCTGCGTTTCCGGCATCTCGCGGGCGAGCGCGCGGGTCAGTTCCGCCACCTTCGCCCGCTGCGGATCGGGGCCGCCTTTGGTGGTGAGGCCGTAGTAGACATTCTTGCCCGCGCGCCGATCGGCCACGACGCCGGCGCGCTTGAGCTGCGCGAGATGGCTGGAGATGCGCGACTGGCCCATCCCGAGGACGTCCTGTAATTCCGCGACCGACAATTCCTCCTGCTCGAGGAGGAGAAGCAGACGCAGGCGAGTCGGATCGGCCAGGAGCCGGAGAAAATTTAAAGTTGACGCCATCGGATGTCGCTACGATATATCGACGCATCATGATTGGTCAATATGATCGTCGTGCGCGGCGGCCCTCTGATGGCCTCACCTTCAACTCTCAGCTCTCCACTTTTTCTCATGCTTCGCCGTTTTATTTTTGCTTCCGAATCCGTCGGTGAAGGTCACCCGGATAAAGTTTGCGACACCATTTCCGACGCCGTCCTCGACGCTTGTCTGACCCAGGATAAAACGAGCCGCGTCGCCTGCGAGACCTACGCCAAGAGCAACGTGGTCGTGGTCGGCGGGGAGATTACCATCCCGAATCTGAAGAAGGGCCAGCTTCTCGAAGACGTCATCCCGATCAACAAAATCGTCCGCGATACGGTGCGCGAAATCGGCTACGTGCACGACGACGACGTTTTTCACGCGCGGAAAATTTTCGTCAACACCGTCATCACCGATCAGTCGCACGACATCTCCCAAGGCGTCGACGCGAAGAAGGCGAAGGGCAAAGCGACGGCTCAACAAGGGGCCGGCGACCAAGGGTTGATGTTTGGTTTTGCCTGCGACGACACCAAGGAATTGATGCCGGCGCCGATCATGTTTGCCCATCGGCTCGGCCGCGAGCTGACCCGCATCCGCAAGAGCGGCAAGGCGGAGTGGCTCCGACCCGACGCAAAATCGCAGGTCTCGGTGATTTACGAAAATGGCAAGCCGGTCGGCATTTCCAACGTCGTTATCTCGACGCAGCACACCGAGGAGAAAGACCACCGGGAGATCGAGAAATTTTGCATCGAGAAAGTGATCCGCAAAGTGCTCCCGAAATCGATGCTCAACGGCGTCACCCGATTTCTGATTAACCCGACGGGGCGTTTCGTGATCGGTGGGCCGCAAGGCGACACCGGCCTCACCGGTCGCAAGATCATCGTCGACAGTTACGGCGGTTGGGGGCGGCACGGCGGTGGTGCTTTCTCGGGCAAGGACCCGAGTAAGGTGGATCGCAGCGCCGCTTACATGGGCCGCTGGGTGGCCAAGAACGTGGTCGCCGCCGGTCTGGCGAAACGTTGCGAGATTCAATTTGCCTACGCCATCGGCTATCCCGACCCGGTGAGCATGAACATCAACACTTTCGAGACCAACACCGTCCCAGAAGAAGACATCGAGCGCGCCGTTAACCGCGTCTTTTCCTTTAAGCCAGCTGAGATCGTGCAGCAGCTCGACCTATTGCGCCCGATTTACTCGAAGACCACTAACTACGGTCACTTCGGCAAGGACGACCCGGATATTACCTGGGAGAAGACGGATAAGGCGGCCGCACTGAAAAAGGCGGCCAGGTAGTTTCAAGCTTTAAGTTTGAAGTTTGAAGTATGGCTTATCAGTCGTTTGCCGAAAGGAGCGTTCGATCGCGCGGTCGCCGAATCCCGGGAGCTCTCTGCCATGCTAGAAGGCCTCCGTCGTTCCATGCTCAAACGCGTCCCGCCCAAGAAGTCCACTTAAAACTTAACTCTTAAAGCTTAAAACTATGACCACCACCATCACTAAGACCGAGACTAACGATTATAAGGTCGCCGACATCAGCTTGGCTGATTGGGGCCGCAAGGAAATTTCCATCGCCGAGCAGGAAATGCCCGGCCTCATGTCGATCCGCGAGAAGTACGCCAAAGATAAGCCGCTTCAGGACGTGCGCATCACCGGCTCGCTGCACATGACCATTCAGACGGCGGTGCTGATCGAGACGCTGGTCGATCTCGGCGCCGATGTGCGCTGGGCGAGCTGCAATATTTTCTCCACCCAAGACCACGCCGCCGCGGCCATCGCCCAGGCGGGCGTGCCCGTATTTGCCTGGAAGGGTGAGAGTCTCGAAGAATATTGGTGGTGCACCAACAAGGCGATTTCGTTCCCTCAAGGCAAAGGTCCCCAGCTCGTCGTCGATGATGGCGGTGATGTGACCTTGCTGATCCACAAGGGCTACCAGCTCGAGGAAGGCTCCGATTGGGCGAAGTCGCCGGGCGCGAGCAAAGAAGAGCAGTGCATTAAGGACCTGCTCCAGGAGGTGAATCGCGAAAACCCTTATCGCTGGCACGAGATGGTGAAGGAATGGCGCGGCGTTTCGGAAGAGACGACCACCGGCGTGCATCGCCTTTACAAGATGCAGCAGCAAAACCAGCTGCTCGTCCCCGCGATCAACGTTAATGACTCGGTCACGAAGTCGAAGTTCGATAACCTCTACGGCTGCCGGCATTCGCTCGTCGACGGTTTGAATCGCGCCCTCGACGTCATGATCGCGGGCAAAGTCGCGGTCGTTTGCGGCTACGGCGACGTCGGCAAAGGCTGCGCCCAATCGCTCCGTGGCCAGGGCGCCCGGGTCGTCATCACCGAGATCGATCCGATCAATGCGCTGCAGGCGGCGATGGAAGGTTTTGAAGTCACGACCATCGAAGAAACGTTAGGCCGGGGCGACATCTATGTCACCACCACCGGGAACGTCGACGTCATCACCTTGGCGCACATGGAAAAGATGAAAGACCAGGCGGTGGTTTGTAACATCGGCCATTTCGATAACGAAATTCAGGTCGATCCGCTGAACGACGCCAAAGAGGTCGAGCGGCTGAACATCAAAGCCGGCGTCGACAAATACACTTTCTCGGATGGCCACGCCATCTTCATGCTCGCGGAAGGCCGCCTGGTGAATCTCGGTTGCGCCACCGGTCACCCGAGCTTCGTGATGTCGAACTCCTTCTCCAACCAAGTCCTCGCGCAGCTCGATCTTTGGAAGAACAAGGACACTTACAAAGTCGATGTCTACGTCCTAAGCAAACAGCTCGACGAAGAAGTCGCGCGCCTGCACCTGGAAAAGATCGGCGTCAAACTGACGACCTTGACCGAGAAACAGGCCGAGTATCTCGGCGTGCCGGTGGAAGGGCCTTACAAATCCGAGCACTACCGCTACTAACGGGCGCCGCCGCCGGTCGGTGAGGCTGAGCTCCCCAAGCACGACACCTGGCTCGTGCCCCCCGCGAATTGTGGGGCGACCGCTTCGGTTGCCCAGTTTCTGCCGCAGCACGAACCGAGGCCGGCGAAGCGCCCGCCCTACCATTCGGCCATCAACCCCAATTTTTACACGCCCTTTCAGGTATCCCTCTAGGTTCAGCTCGATCGGCGCTTTGCCTTACCCGCCTACTCTCATTTTGTCATCCCGAGCCCGCGTAGACGGCGAGGGATCTCGCGTAAGGTCTCGGCGTCGTTCTTCAGAAAAAATGAACCCATCAGAGCAACCGGGAGATCCCTCGGCGCGCTGCGCCAGCCTCGAGATGACAAAGCGTCTAGCTATTTCGTGGAATGCTAAGGCAGCGACCTTCTCAGAGAGAGGCGCCTACCGGTCGGACTTCGGAGGCGCTTCCTGGGCGACCTCCTTTTCGTCCTGCGAAGGCCGCGCCTTTTGCTCGATGAATTCTTCCTGCGGCTCGCTTGTCGTGCTCTTGGTGGGGTGTGCCTTGGCTTCGGATTCTTTCTCGTCCATGCTCTTCCTTAACGTGTTTCGACGCTTCGCTGGCCGTCTGGCTCACTTCCACGCGTGACCGCGCTGCTCATCTTCGCCGTCACGCTTTTCCTGGCGCTGCTCGTCTCGGATCTGGCGGACCGCAGTGTGCTCTCGACGGCGGTGCTCTTTCTCGTCGCGGGATTTTTCGTGGGGCCGGGAATGCTGAATTTTCTGCCGCTCAAATTTGGCGATCCCATTGTCATGCACTTGGCGGAGCTGGCGCTCTTCAGCGTTCTCTTCACCGATGGGATGCGGGCGGCGATCGGCGATTTGGTCAGGGCCTGGGCTCTGCCCGGGCGCGCGCTCCTCTTCGGCATGCCCCTCACCCTCATCATCACCGCCCTGCTCGCTTATTTTTTCGTCAACGTCTCCTGGATCGAGGCGTTGCTCCTCGGGGCCATTCTCAGCCCGACCGATCCAGTTTTCGCCTCGGCTATCATCGGGCAAAAGGCGATTCCGGGGCGTCTCAAACATCTCCTCAATATCGAAAGCGGAGTGAACGATGGGCTGGCCCTGCCCCTCGTGCTCGTCTGCCTGAGCGTAATCGGAAAATATCAGGCGGGCTACACCGGCCTGGGCATCGAATTGCTCGTCGGGGTGGCGATCGGCGTGGCGGTGCCTTGGGTGGCGTGCTGGGTTCGGCGGTCGAATCTTGTCGGCGTGGCCCAACCGTTTGAGCCGCTCTTTGCGGTTTCGATTGGCCTGCTCGTGCTCGCGATCGCCACCCTCGCGCACGGCAATATTTTTCTGGCCGCTTTCGCCGCGGGCGTGACCGTAGCGAGCGCCCGTCCGGCCTTGCGCGATGAATTCCATCGCTTCGGCGAATTGATCACCGAGTTGCTCAAACTGGGCACGCTGCTCCTCTTCGGCGCGCTCATGTCGCCGCGCTTATTTTTGGATCTGCACGCGCCCGATTTCCTCTTTGCCCTGCTCGCCTTAATCCTGGCGCGGCCGGCCGCCATGGGCGTGGCTCTCTGGCGCAGTGAGCTGGACTGGCGAGAACGGATGACCGCGGCCTGGTTCGGTCCCAAAGGCTTCGCTTCGGTGGTTTACGGCCTCCTCTTGTTCGAGCGCGGCGTGCCTAACGCCGACCGGCTTTTCCGCCTGATCGCGCTCGTTATCGTCGGCTCGATCGTCGCCCATTCCTCGACCGACACGCTGCTCGCACGCTGGTTCGTCGAGCGCGAACCCGGCGCGGAGAAACAGCCCGAGATAGCTCAGTAAATATAAGGCGTCCGCAATTGAAAGGCGTTGCGGATAAGATCGATCCGCGGCCGCGCTCCTTCCGCCACGACCACTTCGACGACGTCGAAGCGAAACGCGATCTCCGGGTTCCCGAGGAGCCGCAGCCAGGCGAACGCGCCTAACGAGATCCGCCGCTGTTTTTTCCGATCGACCGCCGCGGAAGGCCGGCCAAAATCCTCCCGCGTGCGCGTTTTCACCTCCACGAAAACGAGCGTCTTGCCCTCTCGGCAGACGAGATCGATTTCCCCGCCGCGCCGGCCGCGGAAGTTGCGGTAGAGGACCTTGAAACCGGCGCGGCGCAGGAAGCGCGCGGCCAGCTTTTCCCCGCGTCTCCCGAGCCGCAAATGCTTGGGATCAGAAGACGAAAAGCGGCTGCGCCACCGGCTCAAAGGAGCGGCGATGAATCGGACAAGGCCCATGCTCATGAAGTCGTTGCAGATGGAGGAGCGTGCCGTAGCCCTTGTGCCGGCTAAAACAATACTCCGGAAAACGCGCGCAGAATTCCCGCATCAACCGATCGCGCGTGACCTTGGCAATCACGCTGGCGGCGGCAATGCTCAGGCTGAGGCAGTCGCCGTCGATCACCGCGGTCTGCGGGAGCGGGAAGGGGGAAACCGGGAGCCCATCGATGAGGACGTGGTCGGGGGCAGCCGGGAGGGCGGCAACCGCGATGCGCATCGCCTGGTGGGAAGCGCGCAGAATATTGATCCGATCGATCTCGAGATGGTCGACCACGCCGACGGCCCAGAGGATCTCCGGGTGAGTGGTGAGGTAGTGGAAAATCGTTTCGCGCAACTCCGGCGCGAGCTGCTTGGAATCCGTTAGCTTTTTGTGCCGAAAACGCTCCGGCAAGATGGCCGCCGCCGCCACTACCGGTCCGGCAAGCGCGCCTCGGCCGGCTTCATCGATCCCGGCGATGCGGACGATGCCTAACGATCGAAGCTTCTTCTCGTGTCGGAAACCGCAGCGGCGATACATGGCAGAAATGGAACCAGGGCATGATTGAGAGATCCGGCGATTTCTGCAATCGCTAACTCACGCCATCTCCCGCTCGTTCCATCTCCGCTATTCCCGCACCGCGGTCGCTTCCTTGCCCTTGCGATCGCGCAGGTAATTCAGCTTGGCGCGCCGGGCGCGGCCTTTTTTCTCCACTTCCACCTTCGCGATGCGCGGCGAATGGATCGGAAATACGCGCTCGACTCCTTCGCCATAGGAAATGCGGCGGACGGTAAAGGACTGGTTCAAGCCGGTCCCTTTGCGGCCGATCACGATGCCGCTAAAAATCTGGATCCGCTCCTTCTCGCCTTCGCGCACGCGCGTGTGCACGCGCACCCCGTCGCCGACCTTAAACTTGGTCACGTCTGTTTTTTGCTGCTCCTTGGCGATGGTGTCGATGATGTTCATAGCGTGGCTTCCTCTGGAAAAAAGGGGGCCGAATACCTAGCGCGATTGCGGCGAATTGTAAAGGGAGACGGTCCGATGCTCTGCCCTGGGGCGGCTCGGGAGTCGCTCGCTTGGGCCGCGCCATGCGAACGTCTCGCAGGCAGCTGATTTAGCGTCTCACGAGAAGCTTGGCCCTCTGTCATCCCGAGGCTGGCGCAGCGCGCCGAGGGATCTCGCGGTTGCTCTGCTGGGGTGCATTTTCTCTGAAGAACGACGCCGAGACCTTGCGCGAGATCCCTCGCCGTCTCCGCGGGCTCGGGATGACACCATGTGAGTCGCCAGGTAAACGCAGGCCGCAGGCAGGGTGGCAGAGCGGGGCTGGTTGTCATCTTCGGCGCAGCCATTATAATCACCGCTCCACTGCGCCCGTAGCTCAACTGGATAGAGTGACAGCCTCCGAAGCTGTAGGTTGCGCGTTCGAGCCGCGCCGGGCGCACGGGCGCTCGTTAGGCCAACGCTTCGATCCGGCTGAGCAAATCCTTCTTGCTCGTCATCCCGGTGACCTGATCGCGCAGCTCGCCATCCTTGAAGAAAAGCAGCGTCGGGATGGCCCGCACATTGTAGCGCGCGGAGAGGCTTTGATTCTCGTCCACGTTCACTTTGGCCACCTTGACGCTGCCCGCCTTTTCTTTCGCGATCTCGTCCAGAATAGGCGCGATCATTTTGCACGGGCCGCACCATTCCGCCCAAAAATCGACCAGCACCGGCTCGGTGCTCTTGGTCACTTCGTCGTCAAAATTCGATTCGTTGATGGTTACGGCAGCAGAGTTTTCCATTTTTTTATGAGAAATAGGTCCAGAGTTGAATGAGCAGGGTGAGAGCGGAAATCCCCAGTAACGCCCAGCAGAACGTCGTCGGGATCGACTCAACTAACGCTGCCGGAGGCGGACCTGCAACCGGAAGCGGCGCGGGGCGCGAAATTCCCGCGGGCGGAAGACTGGCGGGCGGGAGGCCGCTGAGCTTGACCGTCGCTTTCATGGGCGACTCTGGCATCACCGCGATCCGCGCAGTTTCCTTGCGCGGACCTCCCGCCCCGCCCCGGTCGGGCTCATCGAGGGAAGAAGGAAGTGGTCGTTGGGGCGGCGACGGCGGAGGAGCGACCGGCAACGGCCGGAGCGGAGGGGGCGCCGGTGGAGCGGCGGGAGGGCGAACGGACACGGCCGGTTTCGGCAAAGGAGCGGGCGGGGCGATCGGCGGACGGAGCGCGCCAGGAGGCGGCGGCGGCGCCGGGACCGCGAGAGCAGTGGGCAGGCGAGGCGGAGGGGTTGGCTTCGACTCGGCAACGGGCGGCCGCATGGGCGGAGTCGCCGGTGGAGCGATCGGCGGTCGCACCGCGCCAGGCGCGGGCGGCGCCGGGACCGCGAGAGCAGTCGGCAGGCGAGGCGGAGGGGTTGGCTTCGACTCGGCAACGGGCGGCCGCACGGGCGGAGTCGCCGGTGGAGCGATCGGCGGTCGCACCGCGCCAGGCGCGGGCGGCGCCGGGATCGCGAGAGCAGTCGGCGGGCGAGGCGGAGGGGTTGGCTTCGATTCGGCAACGGGCGGCCGCACGGGCGGAGTCGCCAGTGGAGCGATCGGCGCACGCACCGCGCCGGGCGGCGGAGGCGACGGGATCGAGGGAACGGTCGACGGACGAGGTGGAGGGGCAGCCTTCGGTTCCTCTGTCGGCGGACGCATGGGTTGAGTTGACTTCGCGGGGGCCACTGGCGGCCGTGGTGGCGGTGGCGGTGCTTCTAATCCAGGGGGTGACGGAGCCGCCGGCTTTAGGGCTGCCGGAGGGGGGGAAACCCTTGGGGGACTCGCCGGAACAAGCCGGGGCGGCGGCGGGCTGGGCGGATGCGCGAGGGCGACCGGCTTCAAAGCAGCGGGCGCTGAAGGGTTGTTAGGCGGTCGCACCGCTCCGGGCGGAGCGGGCCGGGCCGGCGGTGGCGTTCCGCCATTGGAGGCGGGTGGAAGAGGAGCGGGCGCTCGAGCCATCGGCGGCGCGGGCGGCCGGGCGGAGGGACTGCCTCCCGCAGGGGGCAGCGGCCTCGGGGCGACAGGAGAGGGCGGCGGTCGGACGGGCGCCGTCGGGCCGGAATTTTTTGCGGATGGTGGCGGTGGCGTTCCCGGGGGTCGATTTGGGAGATTGATCCGCGCCGTTCCTTTGGGAATCGCGGCGGCGGATTTGGGCGGAGTGCGAGGAGGAAGGGTTATCCGAACGGTTTCTTTTCTCGGTTCGTTCACATCAGCCATCTTTCGGGTCGCGCTTCCCGCGAAGGTGATCTCTGCCGCAAATGGCCTTGTCCTGTCAATCCGTAATCGCTCCCGCCACCAAATCGTAACCCCGCGCTTCGGAAATCGTCCGCCGAATAAACTCCCCGACCGGGGCCGCCTCCGCGAGGATCACCCGCGGATCGACCTCGGGCGCATCGCTCTCACTGCGCGCGATCAACGGTTGATCGACCAACAGGGTCAGCTCCTGCCCGATTTTCGCCGCGGCCATTTCGCGCGCGATCTTTTGTTGCAGCGTCATGGCCCGGCGGTAACGCGCATTTTTCTGCGCGGGAGAAATCTGCCCCGGCATTTTGGCGGCGCGCGATCCCTCTTCCTGGGAGTATTTGAAAATCCCGAGCCGCTCGAAACGCACCCTCTCGATGAACTCGAGCAAGGCCTCGAATTCCGCTTCCGTCTCGCCGGGAAATCCGACGATAAAGGTTGTGCGCAAGGCGATCCCGGGAATCCCGCCTCGCAGCCTAACGATCAAATCTTCAATGTGCTGGCGCGAAGTTTCCCGGCGCATCCGCCCGAGCATGGCCTCGTCGATATGCTGCAAGGGCATGTCCACGTAACGCGCGACTTTGCGGCACTGCGCGATCGTCTCGATCAATTCATCGCTCCAATGAGCCGGATGGGTGTAAAGAAGGCGCACCCAGAATTCGCCTTCGATCTCCTCCAGATCGCGGAGGAGGGCGCTCAAGGTCGGCCCGCGCGAAGAGTCGACCGGTTGACGCGGCCCGGCTTTTTCCGCCCACAAATCCATTCCGTAATAGGTCGTATCCTGGCTGATCAGATTGATCTCTTTCACTCCTTCCCGCACGAGGCCGCGCACCTCAGCCACGATCGAAGCGGGCAGCCGGCTCCGGTGACGCCCCCGCATCTGCGGGATCACACAAAAGCTGCAGGGATGATTGCAACCTTCGGCGATCTTTAAGTAGGCGCTATGCGCGGGCGTGAGGCGGAAACGGGGCGTGTCCCAGTCGGGCAGATAGCTGGGACGCGGGGTGACCAGGCTGAGATTCGGCAAGCTGGAAGCTCGCCCCACCACCTCCTCGACGATCGCCCCGAGATCGCGCACCTGATCGAGCCCGATGAAGGCGTCGACTTCCGGGAGCGACTCCCGCAGCTCAGCCGCGAACCGTTGCGACATGCAGCCGCTCACGATCAGCTTTTGGTTAGGCCGTTTCGCCAGGCCCTGCGTTTGATGCGCCTGCAGAATCGCTTCAATCGATTCTTCCTTGGCCGAATCGATGAACGCGCAGGTGTTGACCACGAGAACGTCGGCTTCCTCGGCGTGCCGGGTAATTTTCATCCCGCGCGCGAGCACGCTTCCGAGCATGATCTCAGCGTCGACCAGGTTCTTGGCACAGCCGAGGCTGACCATGCCCACGGTCGTTAGGCGGGGCGAGCTCGCGGCCTTATTCAACCGTCACTCCCGAATCGCCCGCCGCAAGGGGCGCGCCATTTTTCGTCACCTCGATGGCGCCGCGCTCGAGCGCTTTCACCGTGATCTGTTGCGCTTGAAAAGTAAGGGGCGGATCGGACGGGCTGAGCCAGCCCGCGTAGGCCGGATGAAGAGAATCGCGATCCAACGTCACCGTGACGAAGGTCTTGCGCACCGGGGTAATCTGAATGCGGTTTACCCCCGCGGCAGCGACGTTGGGCGAAGGCGCCAGGCTGCTCGCGGGCGGCAAATCCCCCGGGTGCACGGGTTGCGCCCGGCGCACTTCCGGCTCAGGCGACGCGGGAGTCGGCGTGGCGGTCGGAAGAACGGCGGCCGCTTCGCTCGCCGGCGGCGGTTCGACTGGAAGCGCGCGCGGGATTGCGGTTTCGTTAGGCGTGGGCGCGGGCGGGAAAGGCGTGGCGGAAACCGTCGCGACGGCGTCGGCCGGATGCGCGGGCGGCGCGATCCGCTGGAGATTGAGAAATAGCTTGATCACGTAGATGCCGATCACGAGGACGGCGAGGGCGAAGAGAAAGGGGAGGAGGGCCGGCCGTTTCGTCGTTTGCCGCCGCACGATCGGAGGCGGCGCGCTCGGCCCGCTATCCTGCAGGTAGGAATAGCCGTCGACCGTGACGCGATCCGAAATTTCAAACGCGTCCAGGTAAGGGGTCACATCGACCTCGAGGAACTTGCCGTAAATAAGCAGAAAACCTTTGGCGTAGGCGAGGCTGGCGAAGCCGGAAAAATCCTCCTCCTCGATCTCGTGGATGCGGTCCGGGCGGATCTTGGTCACCCGCGACGCTTCTTCGAGGGTAATTTTGCGCGCGAGACGCGCCTCTTTCAATTTCTGGCCGAGCGGTTCCATGGCGGTGCCGGGGTCAGACAGCGGCGTCAAGATCGACGAGAATCTCACGCGGCTTGGCGCCTTCGCCGGGTCCCAATATGCCGCGCTGCTCCAGAATATCAACGATCCGGGCGGCCCGGGTGTAGCCGAGGCGCAAGCGGCGTTGCAGCAGCGAAGTGGAAGCGCGCTTCTCCTGCCGGATGATTTCGAGGCATTTCTCGACCAGCTCTTCATCTTCCTCGGTCACGTCGTCGTCGTTAGGCGCGGAAGAAGATTCCATCCGTTGGTGCATCGCGAGGTCGAAGTTGGGCGAGCTTTGCGCGGAAACGAAATCGACCAGGCGGGTGATCTCTTCGTCGGTCACGAGCACGCCCTGGGCGCGGATGAGGCGCGAAGTGCTCGGCGGCAGATAGAGCATGTCGCCCTGGCCTAACAATCGATCGGCGCCGTTCTCGTCCAGGATGACGCGGCTGTCGATCTTGCTCGCGACCTGGAAAGCGATGCGGCTCGGGATGTTGGCCTTGATCACGCCGGTGATGACGTCGGCGCGCGGCGTCTGCGTGGCGACGATGAGGTGGATGCCGGCGGCCCGTGCCATCTGGGTGATGCGCGCGATCGCGCTCTCCACGTCGGCCGGCGCGGTCTGCATGAGGTCGGCCAGCTCGTCGATGATGACGACGATGTAGCTCATGTGGTCCGGGATGATCGGCTCGTCGTCCCGCGGGACTTTGATTGGAGCGTCCGCTGTCTCAGCGGACTGGCTTGCGCGGACGTCACGCCCTTCGTTTTCCGCTGAGACAGCGGACGCTACAAGATCCAACTCGGCCTGAGTTTTTTTGGGCGGCCGCGCGTTGAAGCTGGTGATGTTGCGCACGCCGGCTTTGGCGAAAATCTTGTAGCGTTTCTCCATCTCATCGATCACCCAACGAAGGGCGAGGAGCACTTTTTTCGGATCGGTCACGACCGGGATGACGAGATGCGGAAGCGAGTTGTAGACCTGCATCTCGACCACTTTCGGGTCGATCATGATGAAGCGGAGCTGGTCGGGCGTGAACCGGTAAAGCATGCTCGCGATGAGCGCGTTGATGCAGACGCTCTTGCCGGAACCGGTGGTGCCGGCGACGAGGAGATGCGGCATCTGCGCGAGATCGGCGATGATGGTTTTGCCGTAGACGTCTTTGCCGAGGGCGATCGGAAGCTTGGCCGTGCTCGCATTCCAATCTTCCGATTGGAGCAGCTCGCGCAGCGTCACCTTTACTTTCCGGCTGTTCGCCAGCTCGATGCCGACGGTGTCTTTGCCAGGAATGGGCGCGAGAATGTTGATGCGCTCGGCCCGGGTGGCCCGGGCGAGATCGCGTTCCAGGCTGACGATTTTATCCACCCGCACCCCTTTGGCGGGATAGACTTCGTACCGCGTAATGGTCGGGCCTTTGGTGATGTCGCCCGCGGCCACTTGAATGCCAAACTGGCCTAACGTTTCGATCAAGGTCCGCTGAATTTCCTCCAGCTCGGCCGGGTCGGCGGCGACCCGCCCTTCGCTGTCGTGTTCTTCGAGCAGATCGATCCCGGGGAGCTCGTAGTTCTCCGCGTCCCACTCTTGCGCGGCGGTGAGGGGCGCGGAGGCGGCTGATTTCTTCCCGCGCTTCAACTCGGCCAGGGACGGTTTTTTCCTCGGCGACTCTTCGGGCAAGGCGGTCGTGTCGACCACTTTCGGCTGCGGGCGGTTGGCAAATTCCTCCGGAGTCAGCCCTGCGGATGGCTCCGCCAAGGGCGTGCCTTTTTTGCGCAACCGCTTCTCCAGGACGCGCTGCTGTTTGCTGATTTGTTGCTGGCTGATCTCGAGCTGGCCTTTCAAATCGGTCTTGCGCAGGCGCCGCCGGAGCGACCAGAGACGCCAGGCGACGAAGCCTCGCTTGCTCGCGAGGACGCCTTGCCTAACGAGATAAACGGGCCGCAGCCCGGTCATAAGGATTAGACTCGTTAGGTAAAGACCGGCCAGGACGATGACGGAGCCCTTCCCGAGGGCGAGCCGGAAAATGTGTCGCCCAAAAAAATAACCGACCCAACCGCCCGGGCCCTGCCCTTTGAAGACGCGGCGCCAATCATGCAGGAACCACGGTTGCAGATGAATGAGGCAGGCGCCGGAGACGAGGAAAAGCGCGATCCAACCGAGGCGCCGGCTGACTTTGAGCTCGCCGTGGAAGAGCTTGGCCCCGCCGAAGCCGAGGAGAATGGCGGCGAACAGGTAGGAGGCCGCGCCGATCAGGAAATAGCAGATCCCGGCGATGACCGCGCCTAACGGACCGAGAAAATTTTGCGCGGGACGATTGGGCGAGGAAGTGGAGTTAAGGAGCGGGAACCAGGTCGGGATATCCTTGGGGACGTAAGAAATCAGGGCGAGGAAGAGCAACGTCCCCGTCCCGAGAAGGATAAGGGCGTAGACTTCGTTCCATGGGTTATTTTTTACGCTGCGGGCCACCGGGCAAAATAGTAGCACATGCCTTCCGCTTGCGATCGCTCAAAACGCAGGTTCCCGGGCGAGTAGCAGTTGGAGACGGAATTTTGGGAGCGTCCCCTCCACCAGCTTTTCTTCGCGTCAGGCGGTAGCGGGAATAGGCGCGAGCACAGAGCACTGCGGTCGCGGCGGGAACATCGACGATGTGGATGCCCAACGCGTGAAGATCGACTTCGATCGTGGCTCGATCGTCCTGCCCAACGTAGAGTTCGGCGAGGACAATGGCATTCAGCGCCGCCCCTTCGCCGGCCAGCCCGTCGGCGATGATCTCTCCGCCCACTGATGAAACGCCGAACTCCCATCGCGGGCGTCAATCAGGACGTTGCTATCGAGAAGAATCACGAGTCCCTGGTGAGGGCGCGAAGTTTCTCCCAAGACATGGCAGGCTTGAATTTTAGACTACGCACGGCCTTGCGGGCCCGCGCCCTGGTCATTTTTTTGATTGGCAGGTGGCGATGGACCCGTCGCAAGAGAATGACTTCGCTGCTCTGCTGGCAAGCGAAGACGTCGCCCGGAGCCGCCCCGAGCAGGACGACCCGCTTCTTGCCATCCGCGGTCAAGGTCATAGTGGGTTTATCCCACCCCAGCTGGTCTCAATCCCCCTATCGAACCCAGCGCTCTATTTGACCCGAAAGTAAGTGCGAAGAAGATGGTCGCCGGCTTCGATCGTGTAGGAATCGGCGTCGATTCGCATGAGACGATCCTTCTCCACCGCGCCCTCATTTACCTGGCCCAACGAGTCAGAAAGATAGGTGTAAACGATCATGCCGTCCGCCATGCGCCACAATCCCGAGAATTTACGGACCACGTTTTGGTCGCGCCGCAATTCCGCGGTGTAGCTGCCGTTATCCTTAAAAACATACGTCGCGATCTGTCCCGCCTTGTCGTCGTAGCGCCACTGGCCGACGAGTTTTGCGGCCTCAGCTTTTACCGGCTTGGAAGGTTTCGGTTCCGGGCTGGCTCCGTACATGGAAGAGAAAGCGAAACAAAGAAGAAAAGAGAAGAGAAAGCGGCAGCCCATCCAAGACGAAAGCAGCGATGGGACTCCACCGCAACGCCCACATTCTGCCACCGACGGTCTCCCATCTTTCACGCGGTCGGGACAGGCGACGCTAGGAGGTGTCAGAGACTTGGAAACGTCGATGAATGGCGACTGTCCTTCCGGGGAGCGCACGCGCCTCGCGTGCTGGTTTTGGCGCCTCGCCAAAACGAACTTGGCGGCCGCTTTTGGTCTCGACGCGGGCCAGAAAAGTTCGCGAGGGCGAGACGCCCTCGCCACCACGCGAGGCGCGTGCGCTCCCCAGAAAAGGCCCCCTCCATCGCGCCACTTAAAATTTCATGCCCCTCTCCAGGAGAAACTCGGCTAGTCGACCGGCGGCTGGGGGGTGTTTTGAGTCGTCAGTTCATCGGCCATCTCGCGATGCTGCCGGGCCTTTTCGAGCCGGCCAAGATGGGTGTGGATTTTCGAGAGATAGCGATGGGCGAGGATAAAACCGGGCCGCATCCGCAAACAAATTTCGAAGGCTTGGACCGCGCGATCGTACCACCCGCGACGTGAAAGAACGGCCCCAAGTTGAAAATGCGCCTCTGGGAAATCGTGGCGCAAACCGATCGCGTAGAGCGCATGTTCGATCCCCGGCTCGACCTGATCCTGACGCGGCAGCGCGATGCTCAAACCGTAGTGCGCTTCCGCCGAATCGGGATCGAGGAGGAGAACGCGCTGGAAAGTGCGCTCGGCATCCGCCCAGCGGCGTTGCCGGAGGTAAAGGCGGCCCAGATAGGTCTGGGTGATGGAATCGTTAGGCGCGATTTTTTCCGCGGCCGCAAACGCGGTCGCGCAGGCCGCCATGTCCCCGCGCGACCATTCCAGAGCGCCGCGCAGCACCAAGGTCTGCGGGCGCTCCGGCTCGAGACGTTCCAGCGCTTCGACATACGGGCCGGCCTCCTCGGGGGACGAAGTGGCCAGGCAAGCCTGCGCGACGGCGCGGAGGTAGCGCGGCTCATTCGGCTGGCGCAGGTGCAGCGCCACGTAGAGAGCTTTCGCTTCCGTCACCCGGCCGCCTTCGCTCAGGGAGGTTGCGAGATTGAAATCGGCCTCGTTCTCCGCCACCGCGATCGACTGCGCCACATCTTCCCCCACGGGTGCGACGTAGCCAAGAGCGATCAATTGCTGTAACGCCGCCTGCGCCGCAGCGGGGTCTGCTTCCTCTGTCACCGCGGCGAGCTGGCCCGCGTCACCGGCCACGTTTTCCCAGGAAGGAACGCGCGCAATGGTGGGCGGCTCAACCCACGCGTTCACCAGCACTTTGCCCTCCATGTCTTCACCGATCGGCAATCCCAGCAGCGTCAGCACCGTCGGCGCGACGTCGAGGAGCGTCGCGCCCTCGACCATTTCGTCGGCGCGGATGCCCGGGCCATGCAGGACGAAGATGCCCTGCGGCCGGTGCCATTGCGCCGGCTCCACCATTTGGCGTGGCCGCTGCGCTCCGCTCTGAAATCCGTGATCGGAGAGGAGCATGATAGGGGTTTCCGGACCGGCCATCTCAATCAGCCGCTGCAGCATGACATCGTGAAATTGATAAATGCCGGTCATGACATTTTGCAGAAGAGCGAAGTCGGTTTCGGAAATCTCCGGAAGACGCGGCGGATGGAACGGCATGAATTTATGTCCGACCTGATCGATGCATTCGTAATAAACGGCCGCGAAATCCCATTGCTCGGTTTCCAGCAGCTCGGTCGCGCTCGCGTGAATCGTGATCACTTCCGCGAGGCGTTCGCTGAGAAAGGTGAACATGTGCTGCACAGCGGGATTGCTTTGATCCAGCTCCGCCGCGCGCGGAATTAACTGCTGCAACATGCTGCCTTCCACTTCGTGCGGGTGCACCCGCAGTTCGGACAACGCCGAGCCTAAATTTTCCGGGTGGACACTTCCCGGCGCGACCGGCCACCGATCCGGCTTCGAGTCCGCAGGCGGGACGGCAAATAGATTCGAGATCATCGCGCCCGGGATGGGCTCCGCCGGATGCGACGCCTGCCAGCTACAGACGACAGAGCGGCGGGCGTTTTGCGCGAGAATGTTCCAGAGCGCCTTGGCCGTCCGCGAGCGCGTGCCCACCGGGCGCAAGCCGGACCGGTCCGGCAACGGCTCGACGAATCCATGCACGCCGTGGTCGTAAGCACGCTTGCCCGTAGCGATGCTCGTCCAAAGCATGGGCGAGAGCATCGGCGAGAGCGACGCCAGATGGCCCATGGTGCCGCCTTCCACGAGCCGCAGCAGATTCGGCATGAGACCGGCATCGAGCAGCGGATGGATGATCTGCCAATCCGCGGCATCCCAACCGATGAGGAGAAGACGAGGAGTCGAGGGATTTGCCATGCTGAAGTGATGCGTGATTTGGAAACAAAAAACCCGTGCAGATCACGTCTGCACGGGTTTTTCAGAGATTAGCCGGAGGCTAGGCCGCTTTGCGTTTGCGCCATGCGCGCACGCCCATCGCACCCACACCCATCATGCCCAGGAGAGCGAAGGTCGTTGGCTCGGGAACCTGGCCAACGTTGATCGTGCTCCCGTCGTTTTGGAAGGCATAGCCAACAATCGCGCGGGCCGGATCCGTCGTGCTCGATCCCAGAGAAATCTGGAACCAACCGTAGTTGATCGCCCCGGTGCTCTCGTTCGTTAGGCGAAAGCCGACATAGTTGTTGCTGCTATTTAGATTTGCCGGGCCGTAAAGTCCGCTCGAGAACGGTCCACCCGGACCAACGAGAGTGCCCACCGCCAGATTGAAGTTACTGGGCGAACCTTCGTAAACGCCGCCGGTCGGGCTGGAAGGATTGAAGAGAGTAAGGTTAGAGGAGCCGTACGGATTCACGTCCCACCCGGGCGTGCCTGATGCGGTGCCAGACATGCCGGTAACGACATTCAGATAAATGCCAGCGGTAGTGACAGGAATAAGAATGTTGACCGGTCCGCTGTAGATAATGTCGGCTTTCGCTGGCGCGGGGGCCATGGCAGTACCGGCTGCCGCGACTGCGGCGCAAGCTGCGAGGCGAGTGTCGACCCGATTGAGAAGTGATTTTGTATTCATTTTTTGTCTTCTATTTTTTAATTGATTTTGTGTTGGTAGCGGTCCCGTTTTCTAGGATCGGAAGGAAAACGTCAAACTTTTTTTTAAAAAACTTTAGTGAGCGGGCTAAGGCGATCCCAGCGTCGAGTTGAAAATCCCGCGGCCGCCTAGACCCGCGCTTCCTTGGGCAAAGTCCCCTTGGCCATCTCCGGCTGCTCGACCGTGAAGGCCAGGGCCATGGCCACGAAGAGCATGGCCGCTGCCAGATACCAGGGCGCGCCGGGCAGGGTCCAGCCGTGCCGCGCGTTGATGAACCAGGCAAAGGTAAAGGAGAAAAGACCCGGCCCAAGCAACATCGCGATCCCGCGCAGGCTGCTGATCGCGCCCTGCAACTCCCCTTGTTCCGACGCCCCCACCCGATGCGTCATCATGCCTTGCGCCGCCGGGCCGGAGAGTGCCCACAGGCTCATCACGAGCACCCCGATCATGAAGACGAACCCCGTCGTCGCCCAGCCCATCAGGGCCATGCCGACTCCGCCCAGGCACTGGCCGATGTAAAGCGTGCGCCGTTCTCCTATCCGCGCGACCAACGGCCGCACCATGCCTCCGGAAATAAGAACGGTGCAGACCCCGACGAAGGCGAGGGAGAGCCCGACCGTTTTCTCCTCCCAGAGATAGCGATAAATGGCGTAAAGCACATAAATCTGCACCACCTCGTGCGCGGTGTAGCCGATGAATTGCACGATCGCGATACGGAACAACTCCGGATGCGAACGGAGGAGCACGAGCGCGCCGACCGGATTGGCCCGGCCCAGGGAAAAAGCGCGGCGCCGCTCGACCGGGAGCGATTCCGGGAGCACGAAAAAGCCGTAGGCCGCATTGAGCAGACTCAAGCCGCCCGCCACCCAGAAGGGCAGGCGCGGATCGATCCCGCCGAGCCAGCCGCCCAAGGCCGGGCCAATGATAAAGCCGAGGCCGAAAGCGGCCCCGATGAGGCCAAAAGCACCCGCCCGTTTCTCCGCCGGCACGACATCGGAAATGTAAGCCATCGCCGTGGTGATGCTGGCCGCCGTGATCCCGGAGATAACGCGCCCGAGAAAAAGCCAGCCAATCGTCGGCGCCAGCGCCATGACGATGTAATCGAGCCCGAGCCCGACATTGGAGAGGAGAATGACCGGGCGCCGTCCCACCCGGTCCGAGAGAACCCCGAGGACCGGAGAAAAAACGAACTGCATGAGGGCAAAAACGGTCCCGAATATGCCGAGCCAGGTGGCGGCGCGGGTGGCGCTGCCGCCGAGGAAATTCAAAATCAAGGTCGGGAGCACCGGGATGATGATGCCGAGGGCAATCATATCGAGCGCGACCGTGATAAGGATGAAAACAAGGGCGGCCTGGCGCGCTTTCATAAAGGCCACGACATTGGCACAGCCTCGCCAGCAACCAAAGACGAATTAAGAGTATGAACTCAAGCTCAGAAGATAAAGCCAAAGGAACAGCCAAGGAAGCCATCGGATCGGTCAAAGAAACGACCGGCCGGGCCGTGGGCAATGAAAAACTGGAAGCCAAAGGAGCGGCCGAAAAGACCGAAGGCAAGGTCCAGCAAAAAGTCGGCGACGTGAAGAAAGTCTTCGATAAATAGCGCCGCCGCCAGCGAATCGAGTCGTTAGGCAAGGCCGGCGCGAGCCGGCCGGGTGAGGTTGATCGGACGTTCCCGATGATTTCGCCTTTTGCCAACGAAGAACGACCGCGCTCGACCGTGAGCGCGGTTTTTTTCGCCGAGGCCGCGGGCGCCTCGCGATCGAGTTGTGAGAACCGCCGCCCAGCCAAATGAACGCTGGAACGCGTCATGGCCTTCTCCTCGGCACTGGAAAAACCCATGCACGCCGGAGACACTCGCAACCTGTAGACGCATCGCTCTGCGAAGCGCGGGAGTGGAGGTCGCCTACTCTGAAACGGGGCGCAACCCCCGCACCTCTCAGGTATTTGTTAAGCGTTCGACCTGCCGGCGTCGCGCGTTCATTCGTCCGCTCATTTTGTCATCCCGATCCCGCGGCCGTAACGCAGGTCGCGCAGCGGACGAGGCCGGGCTTTCAAACGGCGAGGGATCTCGCGCAAGGTCTCGGCGTCCGGGTCAAGAGAAGCTGAACCCCGCACAGCAACCGTGAGATCCCTCGGCGCGCTGCGCCGGCCTCGGGATGACAACGAGCCCAGCTTTTTTGTGGGACACCTAATCTGACACCCCCGCAAAGCTAACACCCCCCCGCAAAGCGCGAGAGGTGGTCCCCGTGGGCAAAACCCGACTCCCGCGCTTCGCGGAGCGAAGCGTCTACAGGCGCGCCGCTGGCGGCTTCTGTAAAAGCGTGTCGAACATTAGCCGTTGTCGCCCTCGTCGCTGCCCCCGCCATGGCGGGCTTTCCGATTGGCGCGGCGATCGTTTTTCATCTCATCCATTTTCTTCTGCTGCTCAGGCGTGAGCAGCGGGCGAATCTTCGCCTTCATCTCATCCATCACGGCCTTGCTCTTTTCCATCGCGTCGCGGTGGATTTGTTCCAGCTTCGGCTTCGCCTCCTGCAGGATCGGGTCGATTTTTGTTTTCTGGTCGGAGGTCAGGTTGAGCGATTCGGTCATCTTTTCCATCATGTCGTGATGGCGTCCGCCCCGCCCGCGGTGGCGCGAGTGTCCATCGGTGTCCTGATCCTGCGCCAGCGCCACGCTCCCCAGGGAAAGCGCGGTCAAGGCCGTAAGTGTGATAAGTTTTATTTTCATATGTTAGGCAATGTGACCATCCGTCTGGCGCAATCGTTACAACTTTTTTGCCGCCGCCGTCGGTCGCTTCGTCTTTGTAACCGAGAGGCGCGCGCTGCTGTCATCTCCGGTAGTGTGGATGCGTTTTGGATGAAATGGCCGAAGAACAGGATGTCCGCACCCTGGTTGCGGGCGCCCTTCAGCAGGATGAAACGGCGGCGCGCGAGCTCGTCCGCCGCCTCCATCCGCTGGTCGCAAAACTGGTGCGTTCCCATCGTCCGCGTCGCACGCCGGAAGAGGATCTTTGCCAGATGATTTTCGTGAAGATCTTCCAGAAGCTGCCCCAGTTCTCCGGCAAAGTGCCGCTGGAACACTGGGTCTCGCGCGTCGCCATCAACACCTGCCTCAATCAAATCCGAGCCGAAAAAGTACGGCCGGAATTTCGTTATGCCGACCTCAGTGAAGAGGAAGTCGCCGTCGTGCAAAATCTGGCCGCGACCACTCAGGAAGTCGCGCCCGACCGGAAATTTGCCGCGCGCGATCTGGTCGAGCATCTGCTCCTCGCGCTCAAGCCGGCGGAACGCCTCGTGATCGACCTTTTCTACCTGCGGGAACTCTCCGTCGCGGAAATCCAGGCGCGAACCGGCTGGAGCGCCTCGCTGGTCAAGGTCCGCACCTTTCGCGCCCGCCAGAAATTGAAGCAGCAGCTCTCCCGTCTCTCGGCTGGAGGACCAGGATGAAAGAGCGCGCTTCTTCCCTCGACCGGCTCCTCCGCGCCGCCGCCACCGTGCCTAACGAACCCGGGCCGGAGATGCCCTTCGGCTTCGAGACCCGGGTGCTGGCGCATTGGCGGGAGAATCTCGCGGGCGAAGGCGTCGCGCGCCTCCTCCGGCGCGTCATGCTCACCGCTCTAGCCCTGCTCGTGGTCGCCGGAGCCGGCGCCTATCGCGAGCTCCTGACGGAGCCGCCTGATTCGTTAGGCGCTGACTCCGCCTTTACCGACTCGGTCATCGGCGGAGCTTTCGAACCATGAGCGCGACCCTCAAATGGAAGTTCCTGGCCGGTTTCGCGCTCGTTTTTTTCGCTGGTCTGGCCGCGGGCGCGTTCCTGGGCGCCGCCCAATCGCGCCGGCACCATCGGGATTTTGGCCACCACCGCGCCATGACGGAGCGGGTCCGCAACCGGATGCAGAGCCAGCTCGATCTCACTCCGGAGCAAGTCGCCCGAACGTCGCCGATTTTTGAAAACACGGCGCGGCAGCTCGAGGCGATCCGGGCCGAGATGAGCCAGCGCGTGCAGGAAGTGTTGGCGGCGAGCGACCGGAAGTTGGCGCCGGAGCTGACCCCGCAACAGCGGGCCCGGCTGGCCGAATTGCAGGCTCAACACAAAGTCGATCGGAAAGATCGCGCCGCCCGCCGCGCCCGGTAAATTCTACGGACCAACGCGACGCGAGCGGGCGGGCGGTGGGAATAAGGCGACAACCCCACAACCTTGTCATCCCGAGCGCAGCGAGGGATCTCACGGATTACTCCAACCCTGTGATAGACTTGGCGGGGTGAAGGCGCTTCTTCTTTTTCTTAGCGGCACGTTGCTTTCCGCCAGCTCACTCCGGGCCGAAACCGGCCCTTCCTTCCTCCTTCGCCCGGCCGCCGTTTTCGATGGGACCGAACGGCACCCCGGCTGGGCCGTGCTGGTGCGCGGCGACAAGATCGCCGCGGCCGGTCCCGCCTCCGAAATCACGGCCGGCGACGCCACCACGATCGCCTTGCCTAACGACGCCCTTATGCCCGGCCTGATCGAAGGCCACTCGCATTTTTTCCTCCATCCCTATAACGAAACGCCCTGGAACGACCAGGTCTTGAACGAGTCGCTCGCCTTCCGCACCGCCGCCGCCACGGCCCACGCCGCGAAGACGCTCCGGGCCGGCTTCACCACCGTGCGCGATCTCGGGACGGAAGGGGCCGGCGCCAGCGATGTCGGCTTAAAAAAGGCGATCGACCAAGGCATCGTGCCCGGCCCGCGCATGCTCGTGGTGACCCGCGCGATCGTCGCCACCGGCAGCTACGGGCCGAAATTATCGCCCGATCTCGACCTGCCTCAAGGCGCGCAGGAAGCGAGCGGCGTCGACGACATAATCAAGGTCACCCGCCAGCAAATCGGTCAGGGCGCCGATTGGGTGAAGCTTTACGCGGATTATCGCTGGGGACCGGGCGAACCTTCGCGCCCGACTTTTTCGGAAGCGGAATTAGCCGCCGCGGTCAAAGCGGCGCACGACGCCGGGCGCCCGGTCGCGGCCCACGCCACCACGGCGGAAGGAATGCGCCGGGCCATCCTCGCCGGCGTCGACACGATCGAGCACGGCGATGAAGGCACCCCGGAAGTCTTTCAATTAATGAAAG
This sequence comes from Chthoniobacterales bacterium, assembly GCA_965217815.1. GTDB lineage: Bacteria > Verrucomicrobiota > Verrucomicrobiia > Chthoniobacterales > UBA10450 > Palsa-1392. Next base: position 105,483 of record CBDCJI010000002.1, on the reverse strand, counting down.
CCCACGGCGTCGCCTTCTGCCCCACCGTCGCCGCCGGCGACGCGATCGCGCAATATCGCGGTTGGAAAAAGGGCGTCGATCCCGAGCCGGAACGAATCCGCGCCAAACGCGTGAGCATGAAAGCGGCGCGAACGGCCGGCGTCACCTTTGCCTTGGGGGGCGATGTCGGGGTTTTCGCGCATGGCGATAACGCGCGGGAGCTGGAATTGCTCGTTCGCGAATACGGCTTCACGCCGCTGGAAGTCTTGCGTCAGGCCACGAGTGGGAACGCGGCTATTTTCCATCTGGCCGACCGAGGAAACATTCGCGCCGGACAGCTCGCCGACCTCGTCGCCGTGGCCGGCGATCCGACCCAGGACATATCGGCCGTGCGCGAGGTGCGTTTCGTCATGAAGGGCGGAGTCATCTCTCTCCAGCGCTAGAGGCCCTGTAGACGTTTCGCTCTGCGAAACGCGAGGGTCGTTCCCGTCAGCTCCCCGAACCTGCGCGTTTCGCAGAGCGAAACGTCTACAGTCTTGACTCGGCGTCCCCTCCGGGATTCAATCGCGAGCGCGTTCCACCATGACTAAAACCAGCTGGCTCAACCTGGCCATCGCGGCCCTCCTGGGAGTTGCCGTCGGCATCCTGGTCTCGCGGCCGCTGGCCAACGTTTCGGAAAAAACCGTTAAGACTGCCGCTTCGCCCTACGCCAGGAACGCCGTGCTTCTGCCCAGCCTAACGGCGACGCCTCCGCCCCGTCCGCGCCGAACGAAACCCGAGCAAGAGACTTCGCCGGCGGACGCTTTGGCCGAGACGCTAGAAATCAAGGATGTGCTGGAACGGCGACAGGCGCTGGAGTTACTCGGCCTCCGCTGGGCGACGGAAGATGTGAAGGGCGCGATCGCAGCCTTGCCTAACTTCCGCCGGCCAGAGGACCGCCACGCTTTGATCCATGGCATCTTTCATTTTCTTTCGGGACAAGATCCCCGCTCCGCTCTCGAAGCGGTGAAGCAGTTATCCCCAGGAGCGGACCGAACGGCGGCCCGCAGAGAACTCCTCGCCGCCTGGGCTCCTCAGGGGGCCGAAGATTCGCCCCGCAATGATTACCTGCTCCACACCTACGGCTCCGGCGGTCTGGCCATGCAACTGATGTCGACCTCCCCGCCGCAGAAAGATCTGGCCATTCTTTGGGCGCAAGAGCTCGGCCCGGAGGAAGCCAAGGGTCGAGTCCTAGCCTCTCTGGCGGAGGCGATCGCCCTTTCCTCTCCAAGCGAGGCGCTGAAACTCGGCGAAGGCCTGACCGGCGACGACTACCTCCATTTCATCGGAAAATTCACCGACGGCTGGGCGCAAAAAGATGGCGGCGCGGCCTTCGACTGGTCGATGCAAATTACCGATCCGGTGCTCCGGGAGAATCTGCAGGAATCGATCGCCAGCAGTTGGGCCACGTTCGATCTGGACGGCGCGAAAAACCGCCTCGCCGCTCTGCCCCCGGGCGCGACCCGCGACTCCCTGCTCAGGGCGGTCGCTTCCGAGATGGCCTCCAAGGACACCGCCGCCGCCCTCGCCTGGGCGCAAGGATTACCGACGACGACAGACCAGCAACTAGCCGCGGGCGCGGTGCAAAGCGTCGCCCCGGTTGGGATCGGCGCCATCGTTGGCATGCAGGACGGATTACCGGTGATCAACAGTCTGGCGCCCGGCGCGCCCGCGGCTCTCAGCCAGCAAGTGCAGCCGGGCGACCGCATCCTGGGCGTCGATCTGGGCCAGGGATTCCTCAGCACGAGCGGGATGGACCTGGAAAAAGTGATCGACCTGATTCGCGGTCAGCCGGGCACTTCTGTGCGCCTGCAACTCGCCCAACCGGGAAGCAACGGCTTCGACCCTCCCCGCGTGGTCAATTTGCCCCGCGCCCAAGTGCTCCATCCGCCCGGCGGTTGAGGGGATTTTGGACGCGCGCTCCGGTCGCGAGACCCTGCGCGCGCGGACTGGGGGGAAATGGTGGGCAGGGTTGGATTCGAACCAACGAAGGCGTAAGCCAGCGGATTTACAGTCCGCCCCGTTTGGCCACTTCGGTACCTACCCGCAAAAGCCGGGCGATTGATATAGGCGCGCTCGCCGGGCCTCGCAACTATTTGAGCGGCGGCAGGCGGCGCCGAGGCCTGCCCTGTAGACGCTTCGCTCTGCGAAGCGCGGGCGGGCGCGTCGCTCGCAGTGACGGTGTGCGAAGAAATCCGCTGATCGCTCATCCTCGTCGAAGCCTTGCTTCCACTCGCCCACTCACGTTTTGTCATCCCGAGTCCGCGTAGACGGCGAGGGATCTCGCGCAAGTCTCGGCGTCGTTCTTCCGAACAAATGAACCCATCAGAGCAACCGTGAGATCCCTCGGCGCGCTGCGCCAGCCTCGGGATGACAAAAGCGCCAGGCTTTTTTGTGCGACGCCAAACACATCCTGCCAAGCGCGTGGAGGTCCCCTCGCAGAACGGACTCCCGCGCTTCGCAGAGCGAAGCGTCTACAGGGCGCGCTCGGATTCGTAAAATTCTGCGATCGCCGCGACCACGGCACGCTGCATCTCGCCGGTCAGCTCGGGGAAAATCGGCAGTGCCAGCGTTTCCAGCGCGGCCCGCTCGGTCTCGGGGAGGTCGCCCCGCTGGTAGCCGAGCGAGGCGAAGCATTCCTGCTCGTGCAGCCCCAGCGGATAATAGATGGCGCACCCGATCTCGGCCGCGGCGAGATGCTTTTGCAACTCATCGCGCCGCGGCGACCGGATGACGTACTGATGATAAATGTGATGCCGCTCGAGGCCGCTCGCGCGATACGGCTCCGCCGGGAGGGTGATAGTTTTCGTTAGGCCGGCGCGCTCGAATTCCGTCCGGTAAACATCCGCAACCGCGCGGCGGGCGGCGGACCACTCGTCGAGATAGGGTAATTTCAAGCGCAGGACCGCGGCCTGGAGGGCGTCGAGCCGGAAGTTGCCTCCGATGACGTGATGGAAATAACGCGGCTCCATCCCGTGCTGCCGGTAAATGCGAAAGCGCTCCGCGAGCTGGTCGTCGTCGCAGACGATCGCCCCGGCGTCGCCCGCCGCGCCGAGATTTTTCGACGGATAAAAGCTGAAAGACCCGGCTGTGCTCATCGTGCCGGCCTGGCGCGGGCCGCTCCGCGCTGGATACTCCGCGCCGATCGCCTGGGCCGCATCTTCGATCACGGTGAGCCCGAAACGTTGCGCGAGCTGGTTGATCGGATCCATCTCGCAGCACAAGCCGAAGAGGTGCACGGGCATGATCGCCCGGACGATGCGTCCGGCTTCGTCGAGGAGCTGGCCGGCGGCGTTTTGGTGGCAGCGTTGTTCCAGGAAAGCGGCCAGCGCGGTGGGGGAAAGGTTGAAAGTCGCCGGATCGATATCGACGAAAAGCGGCGCGGCTCCCACCCGGGCGATGCAACCGGCGGTCGCGAAAAAGGTGTAGGCCGTGGTGATGACGGCGTCGCCCGGACCGATCCCGAGCGCCATGAGCATGGCCAGTTGCGCATCGGTGCCGGAGGAGACGCCGAGCGCATGGCGGACGCCGCAGTAGTCCGCCAAGGCCCGCTCGAATTCCTCGACCTTCGGCCCCAGGATAAAGCTTTGGCTTTGCAGAATCTGGTCAAATTCCCGCCGGATCGGCTCGCCGAGGAGCCGGTATTGTTCGCTCAGGTCGAGCAGAGGCACGCGCACGCGCTACCGAAGCATGGGAGCGGCCCGCTGGCGAGCAGTCGTGGATTGACCGGCCGGAGCCGCGCGGCTAGCGTGGCCCCGTGGGATTACTTCGCGGACTCTTCTGGCTGATCCTTTTCGTCTTTTTCACGTTCTGCTTTCTCGTCCTCTTCGAGTACGGCCCGAGCGGTTTCACGGAAGGCTTCGGGAAGGAAGCGCAGCGGGTGGAAAAGTTCGTCGAGGCCAAAATCCACCCCGAGAAGAAAAAATAGGTCCCGGCTCAGACCGATGGACTAAGTCCAGATTCACCGCGTCGCCCACCGGGAAAACGACCGGTGGGCGACGAACAGGCGAAGAAGCTTTGGCCGGCGTGCCCCATCTGGCTGACGCGCCGGAGTGTCTTCGTGGGTCTGCGCTTAACTGCAGCGTGCGACTGAGCGCACGTGACGGCGCCAGCCCCAGACCCCTAGAAGGACCGCACCCGCGCAGAGCTCGATGACGGTGGAAGGCTCAGGGACGGCTGGGGACACGGTAAAGCTGTAGTCCGCCACCCCACCATTTGGGGTTACCTCGTTGACGATCACGGTGAAATTCCCTCCTGCGGGCACTTCGAATGAATAAGTCACCGGCGCTCCGGAATCGGCGCTGCCCCCTGAATCGGCCAGATAATTGGTGCCGAGATTGTTGGGATCGAACGCTCCCGTATAAGCCACGCTAAATGGAAAGATTCCCACGGTGTTGGTGGAAAGAGTGATCGAGAAGCAGGTGGTGGCGGCGAAGGGGTTGGTGAAGAGGTAGGCGTCGTAGTGGTAAGGGGTCCCAGCATTAAAGGTCCCGGGAAATGCCTTCGGGGCTGCGCAGGTCGAGGCGATCCCATCGCGAAAAAGACGACCGTTTTCGGTCGGATCGCTGGTCGTGATCGAGCCGCTGAAGGTTTGCGCCGAGGCCGAAGTGCAGACCGCGAGGGTCAGCACGCTGAGGAGTAGTAATAAACAATTTTTTGTTTTCATGCGCGCATTTCAGATTTCCTTGCCGTGAAAAGCAAGCAAAATTTTTCGGTGCCAATGGCAGCGGCGCCAGAGCCGGCGCGCCGGAAGAAAGAGTGGCAGCGTTTTTCGCCCCGGTCTACGGTGGCCGCGTGCGCCCTGCCGGCTCTTCCAAACATCTCGCCTGCCCGGATTGCGATGCGCTCTTCGACGTGCCGGTGGTGCATGAGGGCGATCAGGTGCGTTGCCCGCAATGCGGCGCGACCCTTTTCCATGCCCGCGAGAATTCCGTCCATCGCGCGGCCGCCCTCGCGGTGGCGGCGCTCTTTCTCTTCCTCGTGGCCAACGCTTTTCCTTTTATGACGCTGCGCGCCGGCTTCCGCGAAAGCCAGATGCTCTTCTCCCAAAGCGTTTCGGGTTTGGAGGCGGATGGCTCCCCTTACCTCGGCGTGATCGTCGGCGTTTTCACCCTGGGTGCGCCCACCTTGATTATCGGCGGGCTCCTTTACCTGCTTCTCCCGCTAATGGCGGGGCGCCGCCTGCCGGGCGCGATTCCGCTTTGTCGCTGGGTTTATCGCGCGCGCCGCTGGAACATGGTCGAGGTTTTTCTGCTCGGCGCGCTGGTCAGTTTGCTGAAGCTCGGGAAGCTGGCCACGCTTACGCTCGGCATTTCCTTTTGGGCTTTTGTCGGCTTGATCGTTTGCCTGACGGCGGCGCTTTCCTCGATCGATTACCGCGAACTATGGAACCGGCTGGAGCACGCCCGCGAATGAGCGCTCCCTATCCCGATTCCGCCGCGGCCAGCGGGCTCGCGCTTTGCCACGCCTGCGGGCGGGTCGATCCGGTCGAGATCGAGCGTTGCCCGCGCTGCGATGCCCGGCTCCATCTGCGCAATCCCGCCAGCCTGCAACGCACGCTCGCGCTCACGGCGGCCGCTTTCTTTCTCTATTTTCCCGCCAATCTTCTCCCCATCCTCCGGGTCGAATCTTTCACCGGCGCGCAGGCCAACACCATTGTCGGCGGCGTAATTCAATTCTGGCAGACCGCGGATTACCCGGTGGCTATCATCATTTTCACCGCCAGCGTCATGATTCCTGTGCTCAAAATCGTCGCGCTCCTCTGGCTCTGCCTGGCCGCCCGGCTCGGCCGCCATCCTCTCGCCATGACCCGCCTTTATCGGGTCACGGAATTGGTCGGGCGCTGGTCGATGGTCGACGTTTTCGTCGTCGCCATTCTCGTCGCGGTGGTGCAGTTGGGCTCGGTCATCTCCATTCACCCGGGGCCGGCGGCGCTTTCGTTTGCCGGCGTGGTCGTGCTGACGATGCTCGCGGCGATTTCTTTCGATCCGCGTTTGATCTGGGATGCAGCCGCCGACCCCGAGCAGACGAATAACTAATTTCCATGGCTTCCGATTCCGCACCCCAAGCACCCGCCCCACCGCGCTCCCCGAATGTCTCCCGGCCGCGCAGTTTTTTCTCAGCCGTCTGGATTATTCCCATGGTCGCGGCCTTCTTCGGGCTCTGGCTCGTCTGGAAATACTACTCCGCGCAAGGCCCGGAAGTGACCGTGCGCTTCGAGACCGCCGAAGGAATCATCGCCGGGAAAACGCCCGTCCTCTGCCGCAGCGTCAACATCGGCACGGTCGATAAAGTGCAGTTGACCGACAAACTCAAAGTGCTGGTGAGCATGCAAATGACCAGCAACGCGGATGAACTGCTCGTGCAGGACACGCAAATCTGGGTGGTCCGCCCGCGCTACGGCGCCTCCGGCATTTCGGGCCTGAGCACGATCGTTTCCGGCAACTACATCGAGCTCGAACCGGGTCTTTCCAAGAAGGAGCGGAACCATTTCATCGGCCTCGAGCAGCCCCCCGTCACGCCGAAAGGTGTCCCGGGGTTGCACATAAAATTGATTGGGGAACAGGCCGGCGGCATCGACCCGGGATCGCCTATCACTTACAAGGGCCTGAGCGTGGGCAAAATCGAGAAGCGCACTTTCCTGCCCAAAACCGGGCAGGTGGAATTCGACGCCTTCATCGAGGGCGACTACGGCAAACTGGTGCGCCAGGGGAGCAAATTTTGGAACATCAGCGGGATCGATCTGAACGTGGGCGCGAATGGGATCAAGCTCCGCACCGGCACCCTGGAAGCGCTCCTCCTCGGCGGCGTGACCTTTAATGAACCCGACCCGCAGGACACCTCCAAACCGGTCGCGGATGGCACCACCTTCCTCCTCTACGACAGCTTCGAGGATACGACCAAGTTCCTCATGCAGAATCCCCTCTCCTACCTGCTCCTCTTCACCGAAAGCGTGCGCGGCCTCAGCCCCGACGCGCCCGTCGAATTCCGCGGCATCCGCATCGGGACCGTCGAAGGCGTTTCCTTCCGGTATTTGCCTAACGACCCCGACCAGCGCGTCCCCGTCCTGATCAAAATCGATCCCGACCTCATCACCGAATTGCCTCCCGACGGTTACGCCGCGGCCCAGGCTTTCATCGCCCGCAACGTGCGCGAGAAAGGGCTCCGGGCCAGCCTCAAATCCGGTAACCTCCTGACCGGCCAGATGTTCGTCGATCTCGATTTCCAGGATGATGCCAAGCCGGCGGAAGTGCATGCTCTTGCTGGCTACGACATTCTGCCCACCGGGCCGGCGGGAGGTTTGGCGCGCTTGCAGGAGCAGGCTTCCGCCCTTCTCGCCAAGCTCCAGGCGCTCCCGCTCGATAAGACGGTCAACAACGCTTCCGACGCCCTCGCCTCGATCAAATCCGCCGCCGACGACCTCAAGAAAACCGCCGCCGGTTTCAATGCCGACTCCTCCCTTTACCAAGGCCTTTCCGAAACCCTGCGGCAGCTCGACGCTACCCTGCGTTCCCTCCGCGGGCTCAGCAACGCCCTGGAACGCAAACCGAACTCGCTCATTTTCGGAAAACCGGGCAGCGTCCCGCCGCCCAAAGGGAGCCGTCCTTAACAATGAACAGATCCCATTTTCTGCGCTCTCTCGGCGCGCTCGCCGCTCTTTTCTGCCTCGCCGCCTGCGGGGGCGCGTCGCAGCAATTTTATCGCCTGAGCGCGGAACCGGCGGCCGCCGCCCACGCCCGCACCTCGCTCAGTCTCGGGGTCGGCCCGGTCTCCTTGCCCGCTTACCTCGACCGCAGCGAGATCGTTTTCCAAAGTGCGCCTAACGAATTCCAGGTGCCGCCCAATGTGAGCTGGGCCGGCCCGCTCCAGGATAACATCGCCAGCGTCCTCGCCCGCGATTTGCAGGAACAACTGGGCGCGCCGGAAATCGCCACCTACCCGTGGCCGGCGGGGCGCTCGCCGAGCCGGCAGGTCGCCCTCGATATCCGCCAATTCCACGGGATCAGCGGAAGCGACGCGATTCTCGAGACGGCCTGGCGCATTCGCAACGCCAGCGGCCACACCCTTCGCCGCGGCAGCGGCGCCTTCCGCGAGCCGATCCACGGCGACGGCTACGCCGCCGTGGTCGCGGCCGAGAGCCGCCTCCTCGGCCAGTGCGCCGCCGCGATCGCGCGCGACCTGTAGACGTTTCGCGGGCATCGCTTTCGAGCCTAACGAAAAGCTAGGCGCGTTGTCTCCCGAGGCTGGCGCAGCGCGCCGAGGGATCTCACGGTGGCTCTGTCAGGGTCCATCTTCTCTGAAGTACGACGCCGAGACCTTGCGTGAGATCCCTCGCCGCCTGCGCGGGCTCGGGATGACAACGTGGGAACGCGCGGGCGAATCGCAGAACGCCGGCCGCGATTGGATGCTCGCAGAGCGAAAGCTCCACCGCGCCGGAAAGCCGGTTTGCGTTCCCGCGACCGCTCCGATACCCTCACGCCCATGGCTAAATCCGGTCTCGGTAAAGGTCTCGGCGCCCTCATTAGCGCCACCCCGACCCTGCGCCCCGCCGAACCGGAGAGCGGCGAGCGCGTCCAGCTCGTTAGCCTCAGCAGTATCGTCCCCAGCCCGCTCCAGCCGCGCCGCGAATTCGAGCGCGAAGCCCTCGACGAGCTGATCGATTCCATCCGGCAACGCGGGATTATCCAGCCTCTTATCGTTAGGCTGGTCAACGACAGTTTCGAGCTCATCGCGGGCGAGCGCCGCTGGCGTGCGGCCAAGGAAGTCGGCCTGAGCGAAGCCCCCGTCATCGTTAGGCAAGCAACCGATCTGGAGGTCCTCGAGCTCTCGCTCATTGAAAATCTGCAACGAGCCGATCTCAACCCGATCGAAGAAGCCGAGGCCTACGCCCGGCTCGCCGGCGAGTTCGGGATGCGCCAGGAAGACATCGCGCAAAAGGTCGGGCGCAGCCGCGCTTCCGTAGCCAACGCCATGCGCCTGCTCGATCTCGACCCGCAAATCCAGACCTGGGTCGTGCAAGGTTTGCTCTCCGTCGGCCACGCCAAAGTGCTGCTCGGTTTAAAGGCGCACGAAGAACAACGAGCCGTCGCCGAAACCATCCTCCGGCAAAGCTCCACCGTGCGCACCGCCGAGCGCATGGTCGCCCGCCAGCTCGGCCGGCCCGGCGGCACCCGCTGGAAGAAACGCCCCGCGGACGCTCCCACCGCCGCGCTCGCCGATCTGGAAAATCGGCTGCAACAATATCTCGCCACCCACGTGAAGATTCAGCACCACGAGAAACGCGGCCGGATCGAGATCGAATATTACGGCAGCGACGACCTCGAGCGAGTCGTCACCCGGCTTGGCCTGCCGCCCGATGCTTAGAGCGTGTCCGCACTTTAGGGGGCGTGGTGGAGGGACGACCTCCGTGTCGTCCGTGAGGTTTTGGCGACCTCGGCTCTGCTCGCCTGAAACACGGACGGGACAGAGCCCATCCCTCCACCCGGCGCAACGGGCATGACGCGTTCTCGGACAAAACGGCGGAGGCCAAGCAAAAACAGCGGCCTCGCGGCCTGGCGCGAAACCGCCCGGAAGTGGTGGCAGGCGCGCGGCCTGGAAGGAAGATGGCGCCGCTGGGGCGGCCTCGTGCTCCTCGCGCTCGCTCTCCTGCTCGCCCTCGTTTTCCTCCTGACCAAGGGACCGAGCGCGAGCCGTTACGGTGCGCCTTGGAAAGAATTTTCCGGCGAGAAGGCGCTCGCTCATGTCCAGGCGCTGGTCGATTTCGGGCCGCGCCCGCCGGAATCTGCCGCCCTCAGCAAAGCGCGCACTTACCTGCGCAAAAACCTCGAGGCCTACGGCTGGGAAGTGACTGAGCAATCTTTCGCCGACCGCACCCCGCGCGGGACGGTTTCCTTCACCAACCTGCTCGCGCGCCGGCCTAACGAATCGAAGCGGGCCAAATATTTTCTCCTCTGCTCGCATTACGACACCAAGACTTTTGATTCGATCCGCTTCGTCGGCGCGAACGACGGCGGCTCCAGCACCGGGGCCTTGCTCGAAATGGCGCGGGTCCTTTCCCTGCATCCGAAATTGGCCGAGAAAATCGAGCTCGTTTTCTTCGATGGCGAAGAAGCCTATGAGCGCTTCGACGAGAGTGACGGCCTCTACGGCAGCCGCTATTTCGCGCAACGCATCCAGGCAACGAAAACGACCGCGCGCTATCGGGGCGGAATCCTTTGGGACATGATGGGCGACCGCGATCTGACCATTACCTTGTCCCCCGATTCGCCGGCAGAATTGACCCGCGGGATCTTCGCGGCAGCCGACGCGCTCGGGGAACGGAGCCATTTCACCTTCGCCACGAACAGCATTCTGGACGATCACGAACCGCTTAATCGGATCGACATTCCGACGATCGATCTGATCGATTTCGATTATCCGCCCTGGCACACCGCGGGCGATACGATGGACAAGTTGAGCGCGGAAAGCCTGCGCATCGTGGGCGCGGTCACGGCCTATTATCTGGCGAACATTGCCTTCCGATGAGGCGCCTCCTCCTTCTCCTGCTCGCGCTCGGGTTGGGCCTGGCGGCGGGCGAATATCTCGGGAGCAATTTTCCTTTCCGGCAACTTCTCGGCCGACTCGTTAGGCGAAGCGAACTGCTCGCGACCGTCGCGGGCCGCGGGATTTACCAGTCCGATCTGGAGCGGGCGGCGCGGGCCGAGTTTTATCTGCGAGGCGCCGCGCCGGTCAAAAGCGAGCTGCTCGCGCGCCTGATCGAACTCGAGAAATTGCAAGCCGCGGCCGCCCGCCAGCCGCTCGATCCGGCCGCGCTCGCACATGAGATGGAACTGCTGCACGCGCAGTTCCGCGATGAAAAAGCCTGGAACGCCGCCCTCCCGGAACGCGCGGCCTGGCGCCGCGCCGCGGCGGCGCAACTGCGCGCCCGGGCCTGGCTGGAAGCGCAGTTGGCCGGCCACCTTGCGCCTAACGAAAAGGCGGCGCGCGCCTTTTACGACGCGCACCCGGCGGCCTTTCGCGCGCCGCTTCGTTTTCGCGCCAGTCATCTCTTCCTGGCGGCGCCGGATGGTTCTCCGACGGCGGTCATCGAGGCGAAGCGCGCCCTTATTACCGCGCTCGCTTTGCGCCTCAAAAACGGCGAGTCGTTTCCTCTGCTCGTCGCCGAATTTTCCGAGGATGAAGCCACCAAAGCGCGTGCGGGCGACCTCAATTACTTCGCCGAAGAACGAATGTTGCCGGAGATCTTTCGGGCCGCCCAAACCTTGCCCGACGGCGGGACGAGCGCGCCTTTGCGCAGCCGGCTCGGCTTTCACATTCTGGAGCGAACGCAGGCGCTGACGCCGCGGCCGTTGAGCTTCGCGGAAGCTGCGCCGGAAATCGCCAACGCACTTGAGAACGCCGCGCGCGGGCCGGCCGTGGCCGCGCTCGTCGCGCAGCTCGGCGGCAAAATCGAATTTGCGGCGCAGCGCGATTAATCCCAGCTTGCTCCCTCACCCATGGCGCGCTCGAAATCCAAAAATGTCGGCCTCATCGGCCTCGGGATCATCGGGGCGCGGGTCGCCGCGACCCTGCGCCGGCGCGGCCTGAGCGTCTTCGTCTGGAATCGCACCCCGCGCCCGGAGCAGAATTTTGTCGGCTCCCCGGTGGAGGTCGCGGAGCTCTGCGACGTGGTGCAAATTTTCGTCTCGGACGACGAGGCGCTCCTCGAGACGATCCGCCAATTGACCCCGGGTCTGGGCGCGCAACACGTCGTGACCGCGCACAGCACCGTCTCTCCGGAAACGATGCGGACGGCGGCCGATTTGGTGCAGCGGCGCGGAGCGCGTTTTCTCGAGGCACCGTTCACCGGGAGCAAGGTGGCGGCGGAAAAAGGAGAACTGGTTTATTACATTGGCGGCGACGAGGCCGCTCTGCAGTCGGTCCGCCCGATCCTGGAAGCGAGCAGCAAAGAGATCGTCGTGATCGGCGGGATCGGCGACGCCACGATCATTAAAGTCGCGACCAATATCGTGACCGCGGCGACCGCGCAGGTCGGGGCGGAAGCGCTCGCGCTCGTGCGCAAGGCGGGACTTTCGGCGGAGCTGTTCAGCCGCGCGATGAAGTTCAACGCGACCAACTCCGCGACGCTCGAAATGAAGATTCCGCTGATCGAGGCGGGCGATTATTCGCCGCACTTCTCGGTCAAGCACATGCTCAAGGATGTGCGGATTGCTTCCCGGCTGGCCCAGGAATATTCGCTTACTCTTCCGATGACGGAGACTTCGAGCGACATGCTGCTCGCGGAAATGAAGCAGGGCCGGGGCGACGCCGATTATTCTTCGGTGGCGCAACGGTATTTTCCCGCGGCCAGCTCGGCCCCGCCACCGGCGGAACCCGCTGCTCCCGCGACCGAGATGAAACCGGAGAACCAGGAAGTCGCGGCCAATGCGGATGTTTCGAGTGGATTTTTGAGCTGGTTTAACCGGCGCGCGCAGGCAGAAGAAGCGCCCAAGGATCCCGGTGCTGTTTGATCTGAGCGATCGCGTGCAGTTGCGCCTGACCGGCGCCGACCGCGTGCGTTACCTGAACGGCCAGGTGACCAACGATATCCGCAAAGCCAACCCGAACCTTTCCCTGGCCGCCTGCGTGCTCAATGCAAAGGGGAAAATGGACGCATTCGTCTATGTCGCCGGCGCGGAGGACGAACTGCTCGTCGACGCTGATCCCGAGCTGCGCGAGACGCTCCTCCCACGGCTCGAGCGTTACCTCATCGCGGATGAGGTCACGATCGAGGATGTCTCCGCGGAGTTCGGGCTTTTCCATGTGCTGGGAGAAAGCGCGCCCGTTTTGCCTAACGAATCGGTGCACTGGCGACGGAGCAAACGCTTTGGCCAGGCGGGTTGGGATGGACGCGTGCCGGCCGCGGAAAAGGAACGCCTGCGGCAGTCGCTCGCGGCCGTGGAGCCGCTCTGCGAGGGCGAGGCACGCGAACGGTTTCGCATCGAGCAAGGCGTCCCGCGCTGGGGCCATGAGCTGACCGATCAGATCATCCCGGTGGAAGCCGGTCTCGCGAATGAGGCGATCGATTACGCGAAAGGTTGCTACATCGGCCAGGAAACGATTTCGCGGATGAAAATGTCGGGGCAGACGAACAAGCGGCTCTGCGGGCTGCTTTCGCTGGACGATTCGCCGCTGCAGGCAAACCAGCGCCTAACGAGCGCCGAGGCAGAGGGAAAAGATGTGGGCTGGATCACGAGCGCGACATGGAGCGATCGGCTCGGCCGGGAGATCGCGCTCGGCTACGTCAAGCGAGGCGCGAACGAGATCGGCACGCGGCTGGCCACGGTCGAAGTGGTCGAGCTGCCTTTTCGTTAGGCAACGTGGTCGCGTATTCTGCCAGAGGCGGGGAAATCGTGGGGCAGCGCCGGTAGCACGAAAAAGCTCTGTCATCCCGAGGCTGGCGCAGCGCGCCGAGGGATCTCACGGTTACTCTGATGGGTGCATTTTCTCTGAAGAACGACGCCGAGACCTTGCGCGAGATCCCTCGCCGTCTCCGCGGGCTCGGGATGACAACATGAGAGCGGGCCAGGAAGGCAACGCGCCGGCCGGAGTGGAACGCTCAACAGATTGCTTCGTAGAGCGAAGGGTCGACAGGTGACACGCCCGGAAAGTTCGCGCCACCGCCAGCATTTTCTCGAACCCGCGCGCCCTTCCCGCAAAACCGTCCGCAAACCCCCCGCGCGGAGTTGTGGATTGACCCCTCCGGGCGACTCCCTACTTTTCGCCTCTCCGCATGTCCCAGGTTTCTTTTAAGAATGTCTCCAAGGATTATCCCCGCGCAAAAGGACAGAACTCAGGCGCCCTGCGCGACTTTAGCCTGGAGGTCGGCGACCGCGAATTCGTCGTCCTTCTCGGTCCCGCCGGCGCCGGAAAATCCACTCTCCTGCGCCTGATCGCCGGGCTCGAGAACGCCTCCAGCGGTGACATTTTTATCGGCGCCAGACGGGTCAACGATCTCGCCCCGAAAGATCGAGACGTCGCCATGGTTTTCCAGGAAGAGGCGCTCTACCCGCACCTGAGCGTCTTCGATAATCTCGCTTTCGGCCTGAAGCTCCGGAAATATCCGGCAGCCGAGATTAAGAAACGCATCGCCGATGCCGCCCGAATTCTTCGTATCGGAAGCGTGCTGGAAACGAAACCTAGGGCGTTGACCGGAGACCAGCGGGAGCGGGTCGCGATTGGGCGCGCCATCGTCCGCCAGCCAAAAGTGTTTCTCTTCGATGACCCGCTCTCCCGCCTGGAGGCGAAGCTGCGAAATCCGTTGCGGTTGGAAATCGCCCAGCTGCACGAGCGGCTCCAGACCACGCTGATCTATGCCACCTCCGATCCGATCGAGGCCATGACCATGGCCGATCGCCTGATCGTGCTCAGCGAAAGCGTGGTCCAGCAGGACGGGCCGCCGCTGGCTCTTTACCAGGAGCCGGCCAATCTTTTCGTGGCCGGGTTTCTCGGAGAAATGAATTTGATCGACGGGACACTCAAAGCCGAGGGCGACAAAATTCGCTTTAAGGAAAGCGCCGGCGGCACCATCGAAGTCGCTTTTGCGGAAGCGGAGCGGCCGGGCGCGCGAGAATTTCTGGGCCAGCCCATCCTGCTCGGGATTCGGCCGGAAGATCTCGAGGTCAGCGCGGCGAGCCGCCAAGAGGTGCGCGCGAGCGGGACGGCTTTTCCCGCCATCTTGGAGAGCGTGGAACCGCGAGGGGCGGAGACCTATTTAACTCTCCAGACGGGAGCGCACTCGCTACTCTGCCGCAGCCGGCGCGCGATCGATCGTCGGGAAGCAGGGCATCGCTCCCAAGGCGAAATAAATTTGGGCAAAGCCCATTTTTTTGACCCGGTTTCCAAGAGACGAATCGCTTAATACGACAACGTCGCCGGGTCGGATGCAGAGATTTTCTTGCAGACATATCGGCGCCTCGCGTATAAATCCGAATTGCTACGCCCCCTCAGAGAAAACCCATCGGAGAACACACCTTGAACCAACAATTATTAGCTGAAATCGGCCGCACCCAGCGCCTCGAAATTCTCAACACCCTCAAGCGCACCCGCGGCCTGTCGGTCAACCAGCTCGTCGCGCGCATGCAGATGAGCTACATGGGCATCAAACAGCATTGCCTCACCCTCGAGCGCGATGGTTATCTCGATACCTGGCGCCGCCCGCAAAAAATGGGCCGCCCAGAAATGGTCTACCGGTTGACCCGGCGCAGCCACGGACTTTTCCAAGCTGATAGCAACGCTTTTACCCTCGATCTTTTAGATTCCATCCAGGAGATCCACGGACCGAACGCGCCGGAAAAGCTCCTCTACAACATGTTTGAGCGGAAGACCGAGGAATTCCGGGCCAAAGTGCAGGGGGAAACCGTGGAGGAGCGGGCGAAATCGTTGGCGGCGGCGCGCGACAGCGAAGGCTACATGTCGCAATTCGTCTCGGACCCGGCCGAAGGCGGCCCGCAAATTCTCGAATGCCACAGCCCCATCATGAACCTGGTCGAGAAATACAAGTGCATCGGAAAACTGGAGCAGGAGATGTTTGAGAAGCTTCTGCAAACCCCGGTGCGCCGGGAAGAGACCTGGACTTCCGGGCTCTTCGAGGCGGCCTTCTATTTCGGGGTGTAACCGCCTAAGCAGTGAGCTGACGCGGGCAAATCTGGAGGGCGGAGCTCTGCGACGCCGCGGTTGGGAAGACAGAGGTCCGGCGTTCCCTTGTGCCAGAGCGCCCGGATTCGCAGGAGCTCACCCCTCCAGGGCGTTGGCCGGCGAGACCCGGCCGAAATCGCCCCCGCGCTTCGCAGAGCGAAGCGTCTAGAGGCCCAGATCTCGGCGGCGAATTTACGCTTTCGTCCCGGGCGAATCTCGATTGATTGGCGCATGCCTGCCCAATTTCCCGCTGCCGTGATCGAAAATCTGCAGCCGCTCCTCGAGGGCGGACGCTACCCGATCAAACGCGTCGTCGGCGAAGATGTCGTGGTCGAGGCCGACGTTTTCAAGGATGGCCACGATATCGTCGCGGCCGCCTTGAAATGGCGTGTCCTGGGCGAACCGCAATGGCACGAAACCGCCATGGTCCACATCGATAACGACCGTTGGCGCGGCGTTTGTTCGCTCTACGAGAACGCCACTTACGAGTACACCGTCGAAGCCTGGACCGATGTTTTTGGCGGCTGGCAACACGAGTTCGGTGCGAAATTCGAAGCCGGCCTCACCGATCTGAAGAGCGAACGATTGGAAGGCGCCGCCCTTCTCCGCGCCGCCGCGCAGCGCGCCGCCGGGGCCGATGCCAAACGCCTGCGCGATCTGGCCGACGAAATGCGCACCGGCGAAAACGAAGACGTCGATCGCATCGCCCATTCCGGCGAACTGGAAGTGTTGATGGCGACCTACGCCGCGCGCTCCGGCGCCACCCAATACGGCCCGCCTCCGCGTGTGACGGTCGATCGGGTCGCCGCCCGCACCTCCGCCTGGTACGAATTTTTCCCCCGCTGCGCCGAAGGCCGGGCCGATCGCGGATCGACTTTCCGCGATTGCCTGGAGCGGGTCGACGACGCCAAGGCGATGGGATTCGAGGTCGTTTATTTCCCCCCCATCCATCCGATTGGGCTGACCAATCGGAAAGGCCGCAACAACTCCGTCACCGCGGAGCCGGATGAGCCGGGCGTCCCCTACGCGATCGGCAATCGCAACCTCGGCTGCCCCAACGGCGGCGGGCACAAAGACATTGAGCCATCGTTAGGCACCTTCGAGGATTTCGCCTGGCTGGAAAAGGAAATCAAAAATCGCGGAATGGAGATCGCGCTCGATTTCGCGATCAACTGCTCGCCCGATCACCCCTACGTCGCGGACCATCCCGATTGGTTTTACAAACGTCCCGACGGCACGATCAAGTACGCCGAGAATCCGCCGAAAAAATACGAGGATATTTATCCGCTCAATTTCCGCTGCGCGAACTGGCCGGCTCTCTGGGAAGAGATGAAGAGCATCATCCTCTTCTGGGCCGAGCGCGGGGTGCGCATTTTTCGAGTCGATAATCCACACACCAAACCGGTCGCGTTTTGGGAATTCCTCATCGCCGGGGTGCGCGAAAAATTTCCCGACACCATCTTTCTCGCGGAAGCGTTCACCAAGCCGAAAATGATGAAGGCGCTGGCCAAAGCCGGCTTCACCCAGAGCTACACCTATTTTACCTGGCGGACGGAGAAGGCCGAGCTGGTCGAGTATTTCACCGAGCTCACCCAAACCCAGATGAGCGAATATTTCCGGGGCAATCTTTTCACCAATACGCCCGACATTTTGCCGCTCCATCTCCAAACCGGCGGCCGCGCCATGTTCATGATTCGCGCCGTCCTGGCGGCGACCTTATCGAGCGTTTACGGCATCTACAGCGGCTTCGAGCTCTGCGAGAGCGCGGCGCTGCCCGGCCGCGAAGAGTATCTCGACAGCGAGAAATACCAGCTCAAACAACGCGACTGGGATGCGCCCGGCAACATCAAGGAGCTGATCACAAAATTGAACCGCATCCGGCGGCAAAACCGTGCGCTCCATCTCTACGACAACCTGCGTTTCCATTTCGCGGAGAACGACGCCATCCTTTTTTACAGCAAAATGACGCCGGCTCGCGACAGCATCATTTTGATCGCGGTGAATCTCGATCCGCTGCACACCCAGAGCGCTTTTGTGCATGCGCCGCTGGAGGATTTTGGCGAGATCGGCGGCGACACCTACGAAGTGGAGGATTTGCTCACCGGCGACCGCTACACCTGGCACGGGCGGCGCAACTACATCGCCCTTCATCCCGGCGTGCAACCCGCGCACATCTTCCGCGTCCGCCGTCTGTAAACGTTGCGCCAACCCTGTAGACGCCGCCCTCTGGGAGGCGCGGGAGTCGTGCACGCCCACGCCCTTCGTTCCGAATCTCGCGCAGGCCCGAGCTGCGCCGGTCTGGGTTTAGCGTCTCACGAAAAGTTCTGCGCTCCTGTCATCCCGAGGCGCGGGATGACAACATGAGAGCGGGCCAGTGAACCCCAAAGCTGCAGGCAGGGACGGAAGCTCAAGAGATACCTTCGCAGGGGAAGCGTTTACAGGCCTCGGTGATCGCTCGTTCCGCTCAGAATGAGCCAAAAAAGCTCCGAGCCTGCTCGTCCCCAAATTCCCCTAACGACCACCGTAAGTTGCATCGCCCCTCCGTCCACTTATGCTAAACCGCACCGGAGCATGAAACGTTTTCTCTCACTGCTCATCCCCGTCGCGAGCGCCTCTTCCGCCTTCGCCCAGGTCGGCTCGCCCGCCCAACCGGCACTCCCCGCCACCACCAGCGTGCTCCAGGCCATGCTCTCCTCCGGCCCGGTGGTCTACGTCCTTCTCCTCATGTCGATCTTTTCCGTGGCCATGATCGTGGTTTACTTCTTCACCATCCGACGCGGCGCCGTCGTCTCCAACGGCTACATGGCGACGGCCGACGCCCTCCTCCGCAAACGCGATTACCTCGGCCTCCTCGCCGTCTCCAACCGTCACGGCGAAGCCATCGCCCGGGTCGTGCAAAAAACGCTCGATTTCATGACCAAAAATCCCAACGCCGATTTCCAGCAGGTCCGCGAAATCGCCGAAACCGAAGGCACCCGGGTCGCCACCAACCTGCACAACCGCGTCACTTACCTGGCCGACATCGGCACGATCGGGCCGCTCGTGGGATTGCTAGGCACAGTCGTCGGCATCATCCGCTCCTTCGGCGCGCTCGGCTCCGATCTCGGCCCGACCCGCTACATGCTCCTCTCCAAGGGCATCAGCGAGGCGCTCATCAACACCTGCGGCGGTCTTGGCATCGGCATTACCGCGATGATTTTTTACGCCTTTTTCCGCGGGCGCGCCCAGCGCCTCATCTCCGATCTCGAATCCGCCTGCACCCACCTGCTCGCGCTGCTCTCCGTCCAACCCCAGCGCCGTCCGGAACGGGCGCCAGTCCTCCTGGAAGATGAATTTTAGGCGTCGTTAGGCGTCGAAGTTTGCCGTTCCGCCCCGAGGGAACTTTTTAGTCAGCCAGATGAATCTTCGCAGCCGCACCGCTCCGCAACATCCCGGCATCCAGCTCGCCCCGCTGGTCGACGTGCTCCTCCTGCTCCTCATCTTTTTCCTCATGACCTGGAACGCCGCGCGCAACGAAAACGAGCTCGACGTCAAGGTCCCGAAAGCGAGCGCGGCCAAGGAAAAA
This sequence comes from Chthoniobacterales bacterium, assembly GCA_965217815.1. Taxonomy (GTDB): domain Bacteria; phylum Verrucomicrobiota; class Verrucomicrobiia; order Chthoniobacterales; family UBA10450; genus Palsa-1392. Next base: position 86,225 of record CBDCJI010000002.1, on the reverse strand, counting down.
TCCGCGCCCATCGGCGACGTCATCGTGAACGTGAAAGCGGATGGCAACGTCGTCGTGAACCGGCGCACCCTTTCCGGGCCCGACCTCACCAGCCTGCTCAAGGGCCTCGTCCAGCTCAACGTCGACCAGGCCGTGGTCATCCGCGGCGACGAAGCCGGCGCTTACAAAAACATCGTCGACGTGCTCAATATTTGCAGCGAAGCGGGCGTCACCAATGTGGCCTTCGCCACCGCAAAATGAAGCGCTCGCGCATCGGAGCGTGGAGCCTCGCCGCGCTTCTCTTTTCTTCGCTCGCCTTCGCGCAGGAAGAGCCGCCGATCCGGCGTGCCCTCCCGGTGGAGCAGCCGGGCATTCCGCGCGCCCTTCCGGTGAATCCTCCGCCGGGCGCGACCGAGCCGACCGTTCGCCGCGCCCTGCCAGTGCCCGAAGAAAGCGAACCGATCACCCCAACCCCGGCGCCCGCGCCCGTGCCTAACGACACCGCCGCCGCTCCCGAATCGGTCGAGGCGCCCGAGGCCCGCCAGTTCAATTACGCCAACGGCCTCTTCGGTCGCAAACTCTACGATCTCGCCGTCCCCGAATACGAAAAATTCCTCGGCCTTTATCCCCGTTCCCCCGATCGCGCCTCCGCTCTTTTCTATCTCGGCGAAGCCTATCGCGCCCTCGGGCGGACGGCGCCCGCGCGGACCAGTTTCCAGAGCGTGCTGGACGATTTCCCGGAGAGCGAGCTGGCCGGCCCGGCTGCCTACGGAGTGGCCGAGATTTATTTTAACGCCAAGGATTACGAGTCGGCCCGGCCGCTTTTCCATCGCGCGGCGCTGCGTGCGAAGGCCTCCACCCTCGTTCTTTCGGCCCGCTATTTCGAAGCCCGCTGCTTGGAAAATCTCGAGCGCAAAGATGAAGCGCGCGACCTCTACCAACAGGTCGTCGAGGTGACCGATCCGAATCCCTACCGCGACGACGCCCGCCTCGCGATCGGCGCGATCTTCCTCAGCAAAGGCCGGCAGGCCGATGCGCTCGCGCAATTCCAGGCGCTCGCCGACGAAACGAAAACGCCGGCGCTGAAAGCCGAAGCCACCGTGCGCGCCGGCACCCTCGCGCTCGAGCTTTCGCAACGCGATAAAACCATGACGGCGAAAGCCAGAGCGCTCCTCGAAAAAGGCCGCGCCTTGCCGGAAGCCGGGCGTTGGGCGGGCATCGCCGCCGTGGGCTTGGTCCGGCTCGATTACCAAGGCGGCCAATACGCCAAAGCCGTCGCCGATTACGAGCAAAGCAAAGACGCCGTCCCGGCCGCCGTGCAACCCGAAATGATGCTTCTGGCCGCGAACAGCCAGCGCCAGCTCAGCCATTATCCCGAAGCGCAGGCGCTTTATCGCCAGATCATCCAGAAATATCCCGAGCGCGAGGAAGCGAAGGACGCGCGCTATCAGCAGTTGATCGGTCTTTACAACGCGAACGATCCCGCGCTGCTCGCCAAACTCGATCAATTTCTTCGCGAAAATCCGGCGGGCGAACACGCCGCCCAGGCTAAATTGCTCAAGGCTGAGACGCTCTACAAAGCGAAGGATTTCGCCGCCGCGGCGACCCTCTACGAAGGCTTGCACCAGGCGAAATTGCCTGAGAAACTTCTCGCCGAAGCGGCTTTCAAGCTCGGCTGGTGTTACGTGCAAACGAAGGCGCCGGCGCGCGCGATTGAGGCGTTCACTTATTTTCTGCAAGCCTATCCCGAGAGCAAAGACGCCGCCTCGGCCCGGGCCCAGCGCGCCCTCGCTTACCAGGAGACGAAGCAATATCCGGCCGCCCTCCAGGATCTCGACCAATTGTTAGGCAACTTCCCCGCCGCGCCCGAGCGGGAAGCGGCTCTCCAGCAAAAAGCCCTGCTCCTCGGCCAGACTGACGACGCCCCGGGAATGGCCGGCGCTTTTCGCCAGCTGCTCAAGGAATATCCGAAGAGCGCCGCAGCCGGTCAGGCGCATTACTACATCGGCAAATCTGCTTTCGAAGCGAAGGATTATAAGAGCGCGATCGCCGAACTAAAAACTGCCCGCCAACTCAATCCGGAGCAATACGGCACCTCGGCCACGCTCCGCATCATGTCCGCCTATTTTTACCAAAAAGAGCGCGACGCCCTCGCCCAGGAAGTCGACCAATTCGCCGGGAGCACGCCGAACGGACAGGTCCCGGCGGAGATTCTGGAATGGCTCGGGCTCGAATCTTATAACGCGAAAGATTACGCCGCCGCCGCCAAATACCTCACCGCGCTGAGCAAAACCGCCAACGTGAGCAGCGTCAAACCCGACTTCTGGTTTTATCTGGGCGACGCGCAAATGAAATTAAAGCAACCGGCCGAAGCCGAGGCAGCGCTCGAGAAATTCCTCGCCAGCGCCTCCGATCCGGCGGCCAAAGCGAAAGCCTTGCTCGCGCTCGGCGAAGCCAAAATCGGCGCGCATAAACCGGACGACGCCCAAAAAATCGCGGATGAAATCATGCAGTTACAACCGGAAGGCCGGGTCAACGCGCAAGCGCGCCTCCTCGCGGGCGAAGTGAAAATGGAACGCCAGCAATTCGAAGACGCGGGCAAAGCCTTCATGAGCGTGGCCCTGCTCTACGACGATCCGGCGATCACCCCGCAAGCGCTCGACAAAGCCGCCCAAGCCTACGAAAAAGCGGGCAAGCCCGACGAAGCCGCCCGCGCCCGCATCCAGCTCCAGCAAAAATATCCTGACTACGCGAGCGGTTAATTATTAACTTGAGGGCGTGCTGCCTGCTCTAAAACACCGGTCCCGCTTCATCACCGATCAAACCGAATAACACCCTTCCCATTTGACAGAATTCGAAGTAATTTTTGCAAGAGCGAATATTTATGGATGTCAGCGCGCATAATCAAAATGGGGCGACCGCGTCGGAGCAAATCGAGCGAACTCTAGATCATGGCAATGAAATCGTCGGCGTGACCTTGGGTGGCGCCACGGGGGGCCTCGCGTTGGCCGGTCCTGTGGGAATGGGGGTAGGCGCTGTGCTGGGATTGGCGCTCTCACTGGTGGCGATTCACCAACGCAGCGGCAAGAGGTCCGAAGAGAGATCGTCAGGGGAATAGGCCGGCTTTCCCCCTTTAATGCACGATCCCATCATCATTGGTTGTGGTGTGCTGGGAGTCTTTTTGGGCATCATCCATGTCCTTGTTTCCCTCTGTATTTGGAAACAGCCCCCGGACATTCTTCGGGTAGGAGAGGTTTTTGTCTCCACCGTCACTATCTATGGAGCGGTTCGCGTCTGCCGAATTGCTTGGGGGATTCCGGCCGCTGACGCAACGGATGAAGAAAAACTCTATATTCTATTGGCTGCGGGGGTGCTCTTTTGGATTTTCGTGATGACGGTAGTTCGCCTCTTCAAGCGCAGATGATCTCAGTTCAGCAGTGATCTTTTGCTCATCCTGAGAGAGCAGACGCTACAAACAAACCAGTCGCTCCAGGGTCTCGATCGGCAGCGGGGCGAGAAATTTCGCCGCGTCGTCGATCTGCAAAACCGGCCGCGCCAGGCAGGCCGCCAGAAAACTCAAATCCGGCGTCGCCGCCAAACCGGCCTGCGCCCGCAAATTCAACTCCGCCAGTTGCCGCACCACCCGCTCGACCTTTTCCCGGCAATTTTTCCGCGCGCTGAAACGCACCGTGCAAACGCCCGGCGCCGTCGCTTCGATCTCCGGCGCCAGGGTGGCCGCGTGATGCAGTAAAATCTCGCCGGCGATCTTCTCCTGCGCATAGGCTCGGGCTTTGATCGTTAGGCGCAAACAACGGGCCAGGCCCTGGCTCGGAGTCATGCCCGCGCGCACGCCCACGGCCAGCGCGGGCGCGTTTAACTGCAAGAGGGTGGCGCGCGCTTCCTCGCCCGCCAGCACTCCCACCGGTTCCTCCCGCAAATCCGGTTCGTGCCGTAAAGCCGCCTGCAGCGCAAAATCGGGCAAATAAAGCGCAGCAAACATCATCCGACCCGTGCGTTCGGCCATTTCTGCGCCTGCCCCCGCCGGCAGCGAAAGGTGAGTTGCGCGGGCAAATCCGCCGTCTGCTCCTCCAGTTGGGGCAGCCTCCAGCGATTTTCCAAACCCAGCTTCCATTGCGCGCTGCCGATCATGCTTTGACTGGTCAGGACGAGACACGCGGTCGGCGCCGGCTCGACCAACCGCTGCAACCGATACCAAATACTCGAGGGCAGCTGGCGTAATTCCGCCGGCGGATTGAGGGCGAGATCAAGCACCACGAGCGGAAAATTTCCATCGCGCAAAAGCAGATCGGCCGCGGGCAACGCTTCCCGCGCCCGCCGGCAACGCACCCAGAGCAAGTGGGGCAGAGCCGGCCCCTCGATCGAAGCGGGATCGAACGAATCGCGGCCATCGATCAGGGCGATGAAATAACCTTCGCGCCAGGCCCGCCGGAGCAGCGCCGCGACGAGGGTGGCGCTCCCCGCCGTCCCGGGCGGGCTGCTTAATTCTGTGATCGCCCCTTTCGCCAGACCACCGGCCAGCAGCTCGTCGAGTTGAGGCAGTCCGGTCGTTAGGCAAGCGGGCGCCGGGGCCGGTTCCTGCGGGAAACGTTCCGCTAGCAGTTTGCGTAAATCGACGATTTTTCCCGCCGTCATGCCGGATTATGCCATGCCTCAATATATGTTCAAATAAACATGTTCTCGACCGTAGATTCCCCCGCAGGCAGAAGCCTTTCTCTGTTTCATCTCGGCCTATCTGTGGCCTAATTCTGCATGTCGCCGCGCTTCCGCCGCTCCCTCGTCGCCTGGTTCCGCCGCCACGGCCGCGATCTGCCCTGGCGTCGCACCCGCGATCCCTACGCCATCCTTGTCTCCGAGTTCATGCTCCAGCAGACCCAGGTCGCGACGGTGCTTCCTTATTACGAGCGCTGGCTCGCTCGTTTCCCCGATTTCGCCAGCCTCGCCCGCGCCCCGGAATCCGCCGTCCTCCACGCCTGGCAGGGGCTCGGCTACTATGCCCGGGCGCGCCATCTGCACGCCGCCGCCCGCGCCGTCGGGCAAAATTTCGGCGGCGTTTTGCCTAACGAATCCGCGCAAATCGCCACCCTGCCCGGAATCGGGCGCTACACCGCGGGCGCGGTCGCCAGTTTTGCCTTCGATCGAGCGGAGCCGATGGTCGACGCCAACATCGCCCGCGTCCTCACTCGCCTAACGAACTGGCAACTTCCGATCGATACTGCGGCCGGCCAGGCTCACCTCTGGCAGACCGCCGCCGCTTTCCTGCCCAAAAGGCACGCCCGCTCCTACAACTCCGCCCTCATGGAATTGGGCGCCCTCGTCTGTTTGCCGCGCCGCCCGCTTTGCCCGCAATGCCCGGTGCGCGATTTTTGCGCCGCCTCCGAGCCGGCCCTCCTTCCGCGCAAGAAAAAGCGCGCGCGCTTGGTCCTCCAGGAGGAGCCGCACGCTTTCGCCCTTCGCCGCGATCGCATTCTCCTCGAGCAATCGGAGCAGCGCTGGCGCGGGATGTGGATTCTCCCCCGCCTCGCCGCCGTCCCGCCCGGCCAGCCCCTGCTCCGGCTCGATTTCCCCTTCACCCATCATCGCATCACCCTCTCCGTCTTCGCCCGGCCCAGACCGGCTTTGCCTAACGACCAATTGCGCTGGTTTCCCCTCCGCGCCCTCGCCAGCCTGCCTCTGCCCTCGCCCCATCGTCGCGCCCTCGCCCAGCTGCTCCCGCGACAAAACCTTTGCAGCACTTTTCCTGGCACTTAACATGCCGCCCCGATGATTTCGCTCACCCGCCGTTTTTGCCTAACGACTGCCTGACCATGCGCAGTATGACCGGTTATGGCCGCGGCGAAAGCGCCGGGTCAGGCGCCCGCATCGCCGTCGAAATCAGCTCCGTCAACCGCCGGCAGAGCGACGTGGTGGTGAACCTCCCGCGCGAGCTGGCCGCGCTCGAACCGCGCATCCGTACCGCCATCGGCGAGCGCTTTACCCGCGGCCGCACCAACGTGGTCGTGACCTGCGACACCACCGCCGCGGCCGCTCGCCAGCTCTCCCTTGACCCGGCCCTGGCCCGTTCCTATCACGAGGCCATGCGCTCGTTGCAGAGCGAATTGGGCGCGGCCGGTGAGATCACCATTGGGATGGTCTTGCAGGCGCCCGGTGTGCTCCGTTTCGCCGAGAACGCGGTCGAACCGGAAGCGCTGTGGCCGACCATGACAGAGGCGCTCCAGCGCGCGCTCGACGAGCTGCAAAAAATGCGCGAACGCGAGGGCAGACATCTGGCGCGCGATTTGATTCATCGGCTCAAACTGGTCCGCCAGGCGCTCAAGGAAGTGCGCCGAATGCATCCCGCGGTCGCGGAAAAATATCGGGCCACTTTACTCGAGCGGATCAACCAGGCCGGCCTCGGCCTTGAGCCTAACGACGATCGCCTGCTCAAGGAAGTGGCCTTTTTCGCCGATCGCTCCGACGTTTCTGAAGAGCTCACCCGGCTGGAAAGTCACCTCGCGCAATTCGCGCAACACCTGCGCAAGGACGAGCCGGTCGGGCGCACTCTCGAATTTATCACCCAGGAAATTTCCCGGGAGCTGAATACGTTAGGCGCGAAAGCGGGCGACGCGGAAATCTCGCAGCATGTCGTGGCCTGCAAGGCGGAAGTGGAGAAGATTCGCGAGCAAATCCAAAACCTTGAGTAAGGAATTTAGCCGCTACGGAATCCTCTTCGTCGTCTCCGCGCCTTCCGGCGCTGGGAAATCGACTCTCTGCGACGCGCTCCGGCAGACCCCCGATTTCGTCTACTCGGTTTCCTGCACCACGCGCGCGCCGCGCGCGGGCGAGATCGCGGGCGAGGATTATCATTTCCTCTCGGAGGCCGAGTTCGCCGCCCGCGCCACCGCGGGGGACTTTCTCGAATACGCCAACGTGCACGGGAAATATTACGGGACCTTGCGCGATCCGATCGTGAACAATCTGCGGGAAGGCGTCGACGTGCTCATCGACATCGACACTCAGGGCGCGGCCACCATCCGGGCCTTTGACGACGCTTTCGTGCGCCAGGCGCTGGCCGATGTTTTTATCATGCCGCCCGATCTGGAAGAATTGCGCCGCCGGCTCACGAAACGCGGAACGGAAACCGGGGATCAGATCGAAGTGCGTTTGCAGACGGCCGCGCGCGAGATGGAGCTTTGGCGGGATTATCGCTACACTATTATCAGCCGTTCGGTGGAGGAAGATCTGCTCAAGTTCCGCCATATCATGGGCGCGGAACGCTACCTGAGCAGCCGGATGATATTGGCCTAACGACAAGACGGTGAAAGCAAAACAAATCGTGCTCGGCGTGACCGGCTCCATCGCCGCTTACAAAGCGGCGGAGCTGGCCAGTCTGCTCGTCAAACAAGGCCACGAAGTCTTCGTCGTGATGACGCGCGACGCGACCGAGTTCATCACTCCGCTGACCTTGCAGACGCTCTCGAAGAATCCGGTCACGAGCAGTTTCTACGACGAGAAAGAAAGCTGGCATCCGGGCCACATCGCCCTGGCCGATCGGGCCGATCTCCTCCTCGTCGCTCCTGCGACCGCCCATTTTATTGCGGAGCTGGCCCATGGTCTGGCCGGCCATCCGCTGGCCGCGATCGCGCTCGCGACCCGCGCCCCGATTCTGCTCGCTCCGGCCATGAACGGCAAAATGTGGGAACATCCCGCGACCCAGGAAAACGTGGCGACGTTAGGCGCGCGCGGCGTGGAATTCATCGGGCCGGAAGCCGGCTTGCTCGCCTGCGGCTACGAAGGGCTCGGCCGCCTCTGGAAAGTCGACGAGATCGCTTTCCGCGCCGAGTTCCTGCTCGGCCGGCAGGATAACTTAATCGCGTGAAGTTCGTCATCACGGCCGGACCGACGCGCGAGCCGCTCGATCCCGTGCGTTACCTGAGCAATCGCTCCTCCGGCAAAATGGGCTACGCCATCGCCGCCGCCGCGCTCGCGGAAAAGCACCAGGTCGCGTTGATTGCTGGCCCGGTCGCGCTCGCCGATCCGTTAGGCGCGACGGTGACCCGCGTGACCACGGGTGAGGAAATGTTCACCGCGGTGTCCGCCCAGCTCGCGGCCTGCGATGTCCTGGTGATGTGCGCGGCGGTCTGTGATTACAAGCCGGCGCACTATTCGCCCGGGAAGTTGCCCAAGGAGCGAGAACCGTTCGCGCTCCCGCTCGTCCCGACGCGCGACCTGCTCGCCAGCCTAACGACTCCGAAACCGGCTTGTTTCGTGGTCGGTTTTGCCGCCGAAACGGAGGAACTGGAGCGCAACGCCGCGCGGAAATTGCGGGAGAAAAATTGCGACCTGCTGGTGGCTAACGACGTCAGCCAGCCTGGTCTCGGGATGGAATCGGACGAAAACGAGCTGCTCATTTTCTATCCGGACGGCGCGACCAAAAAACTTCCGCGCGCGAAAAAAACCGTCCTCGCACGCGCCTTGCTTAAAATAATTTTAGATGCGCGCGAAAATTGTTTGACAAAAAAAACGTGACGCTTAGTGACACGAGGAAGGTGAAGTTATTCACCGATTGTTAACAGACCGCTTCTGCGGATTGAAAGGGGGGATTCCCTATGCCAGTTAAGAAAAAAGCCGCTGCGAAAAAAGCACCTGCAAAGAAGGCACCCGCCAAGAAAAAAATGGCGACTAAGAAAAAAGCAGCTCCTGCAAAAAAAGCACCGGCCAAGAAAAAACGCTAAGGCCGTTCATCCACAGAAGAGCGGTGAGTTCGCCGTTCTTCCTTACGTTCACTTCAACCCGGGAGGAGAAATTTATTTCTCCTCCCGTTTTTTTTTGCCCAAAAAATTTGGCGGCAGCACGAGAGAATCGGTTAGGGTGCGCGGTGCTCCATTATCTCGAAGCGGCCGAGGAAGCCGCGCGCGCAGCGGGTGATCTGCTCCGCGCCCGCTTTCGCGAGCCGCTCACGGTCAACGCCACCACCGCCCACGACATCAAACTCGAAGTCGATGTGCTCGCGCAAAATCTGATCGCGGAAATCCTTTTGCGGCATTTTCCCGAGCATGCGCTCTACGGCGAAGAAGGCCTCGTGGGCGATCAGTCGAGCGCTCATCAATGGGTGGTCGATCCGCTTGACGGGACGGTCAATTATTTCTACGGCCTTCCGCATTTCTGCGTCTCGATCGCGCTGCGCTACCGCGGAGAAATTATTCTCGGCGTGATTTACGACCCGATCCGCGAGGAACTCTGGAGCGGCGAGAAAGGTCAGCCGCCGCTTTTGAACGGGGTGGAATTCCGGGTGAGCGCGCGGGCCGATCTGGCCGAAGCGATTGTCTCGGTCGGCCTTTCCAAAACCAGCGCGACGATCGATGCGGGGCTTCCTTTGCTCCAGGAAATGGCGCATCGGGTGCGGAAATGTCGAATGTTAGGCAGCGCCGCGCTCGACCTTGCGTATGTCGCCTGCGGGCGGCTCGACGCTTATATCGAACAAGGGATCAGCCTCTGGGATATCGCGGCCGGCTGGCTCCTGGTGGAAGCGGCCGGCGGCCGGGTGGAGATGAAGCCGCGGACCGATCTGCCGGATAAATTCAGCATTGTGGCCTCCAACGGTCTGCTCGACCTGCCCCTAGCCTAACGAGATGTCGCGCGCTGGAATCGGGTACGACGCCCATCGTTTTCAAGCCGGCCGCAAGCTCGTCCTCGGCGGGGTCGAGATCGCGCATGCGCGCGGGCTGGAAGGTCATTCCGACGCCGACGTGCTCTGTCACGCCATCGCCGACGCGTTGTTAGGCGCGATCGGCGAGCGGGACATCGGCCATCACTTTCCGAATACGGACGAAGCGATTCGCGGGATCAGCAGCCTGGAAATTTTGCGGCGGGTCGGGGAAATTCTGGCGGCGCAGCATTATCGGATCTCGAATCTGGACGCGACCTTGATCGCGGAGGCACCGAAGATCGGGCCGCATCTCGAGGCGATGCGGGAGAAGATCGCGGCCGCGCTCGGGATCGAGGTGAGCCAGGTCGGGATCAAGGCGACGACGAACGAAGGCATGGGTGCGATTGGGCGCGAGGAAGGGATGGCCGCGATGGCGGTGGCGAGTGTGGAGTTTTCGGGATGACAAGTTTATGGCGCTGAGATTTTTTAATACTTACTCGCGGGAGTTGGAAGAGTTCCAGCCGCTCGATCCGGCGGGGAAGATGGTGAAGATGTACACCTGCGGGCCGACGGTTTATAGCCGCGCTCATATCGGTAATTTTCGCGCCTACATATTCGAAGATCTGCTGCAACGGCACCTCGAATTGCGCGGCTATTCCGTGCACCGGGTGATGAATCTGACCGATGTGGACGACAAAACCATCCGGGGCAGCCGCGCGGAAAATTTGCCGCTGGGCGAATTCACCGCGCCCTTCAAGCAGGCCTTCTTCGAGGATCTGGCGACGCTCCAGATCAAGCCGCCTAACGAATTTCCCGCGGCTACGGAAGAGCGTTACATCGCGGCCATGATCGCAATGATCTCCACCCTGATCGAGCGCGGGCTGGCCTATCAAGCGGAGGACAAATCGGTTTATTTCCGGATTCATCGCTTCCCGAATTACGGGCATCTCGCGCACTTCGACCTGGCCGAGCTGCGCGCCACCGGCCGGGTCAAGAGCGACGAGTACGACAAGGAACACGTAGGCGATTTCGCTCTCTGGAAGGCGTGGGACGAGGAAGATGGCGAGGTCGCCTGGGAGAGTCCGTGGGGCCGGGGCCGGCCCGGCTGGCACATCGAGTGCAGCGCCATGGCCACGGCCTTGTTAGGCGAGCAGCTCGATATTCATTGCGGCGGAGTCGACAACATTTTTCCGCATCACGAAGCGGAGATCGCGCAGTCGGAAGGCTGCAGCGGGCGAGCGCCCTTCGTGCGCTACTGGCTGCACTGCGCCCATCTCCTGGTGGAAGGGCAAAAGATGTCGAAGTCGTTAGGCAATTTTTACGTCCTGGCCGATTTGCTGGGCAAAGGCTACAGCGGCCGCGAGGTGCGGTACGCGCTCCTCCGGGTGCATTACCGGGCGCCGCTTAATTTTACCTGGGAGGGGCTGGAAGAAGCGCGGCAGGCCCTGGCCCGGCTCGACGAATGGCTGCGCCGGCTATGGGAAGCGGCCCGCGCCGGCCAGTTGCAGCGGCACACCCCGATTGCGGTGGAGGACGATAAATTCGCCGAGGCGCTGGATGACGATTTGAATATTTCGGCGGCGCTCGGCCATCTCTTCGAGCAGATCCGGGAGAGCAATCGCGAATTGGATGGCGGGGTTGATTCGGCGCGGGCGCTCGCCTGGTTGCAATGGTGGGAGCGGGTCAACAGCGTCCTCGCCCTGGAAGCGGTGGCGGCGAAACCTTCCGATGAAATCGTGCGCCTGGCGGAAGCGCGGGCGCAGGCGCGGATGGCGCGCGATTGGCAAAAGAGCGACGAGCTGCGCGACCAGCTCAAGGCGCTCGGCTGGGAGGCGCGCGATACCAAGGATGGCCAGGTGGTGACGCCGCAAGCGGGAGCCTAACGAAATGTTTACGGCCGCGGAATTTTTCGAGCTCGAGCGCACCGCGCACTCCAAGCTTTTCGAACCGGAGAAATACGCCTGGGACGCGCTCAAGCAGATCCCGAGTTACCTGAAGTTTCGCCTCAAACCGGCCGTGCTCGGCGAGCTGGTGGGCAAGCCGTTCATTAGCGGGGAAGTTTTCATCGGGCCAGGCACGATCGTGGAGCAGGGCGCGATGTTGAAAGGGCCGGCCTGGATCGGGGAGAACTGTCATATCCGGAGCGGTTGTTACGTGCGCGAGAACGTCATTGTCGGGAATGGCGTAGTCATGGGGAACTCCTGCGAATTCAAGAACTGCATCCTTTTCGACGAGGCGCAGGTGCCGCACTTCAGCTATGTGGGTGACTCGATTCTCGGCTACCAGGCGCATCTCGGCGCCGGGGTCATTCTTTCCAACGTGAAGCTGGATCACGCCGAGATTTCGGTGCTGGCGACGGACGGTTTGATCGCGACCGGCCTAACGAAATTTGGGGCGATCCTGGGCGATCGCTCCGAGGTCGGTTGCAACGCCGTGCTTAATCCGGGCTCGATCGTCGGGCGTGATTGCTTGATTTATCCGGGGACTAATTTCCGCGGAGTCCTGCCGGCGAACAGCATGGTGAAATTGCGGCAGACGACGCAAGTGATGAGCCGGCGGTAGGCCGCCTCTGATTGGGGTGGGGCGAGCTTCCAGCTTGCCGGCTTAAGAAACACGCAAGCTAGAAGCTCGCGCCACTTTCCTAGATAACCGGCGGGGCCGGCTTGTCTTTGATCCAGCCGAGGTCGTAGAGCGGGCGGGCAAACCAGGCGATCAAGCTAGGCTCGAAAATTTCGTGCGCGGTCCCGAGCCATTTTCGGGCGGAGCGTTCGTCACCGTGGGCAAATTCCCAGGCGGCCTGAGCAAAATAGTAGGCCGGCGTTTCGGTGGGGAATTTGATGTTGGCGAGGGCGGCTTTGGCGGCCGCTTCATCGTGGGCCGCGAGGTCCGTGATGAGCAGCCCGTAACGGAGCCGCTCGTTCGAAATCAGGATGTTGGTCTCGGTCGCGAGCTTAAGATAAATCTCCCGAGCCTCGGGGTATTTTTTCGCGCGCAGGAAGAGATCGGCGAGATGGATGCGGGGCGAAAAAAGTTCGGGCTGGGTTTTGTGCGCCTGGTTAAAGGCGCGGGCTGCGACCTCGAATTTTCCCTGTTCCAAAGCGATCGTCCCCCGGAGATCGAGCGACTCGCCGGTGGGCCCTTTCGCTTGGTCGTGCTGGTCGAGTTTGGCGAGAGCGGTCGCGAGGTGGCCGGCCGCGTAGTCGGTCCGCGCGGTCTCGACCAGGTTGGCGACGTAGGGGTTTTCCGGCGCGGCAGCGAGGGCGCTGGCGAGGAAAAGACAGGAGAGCGCGAGAACGGTTCGCATGCCCGGGATGCTTTTGCAAAAAGCCGAACGAGGCAAGAGGAAATTCCAAAGAAGCGAGAGCGGATGGGCAGGGATTCGAACCCTGGTTGCCTTGCGGCAAACACGCTTTCCAGGCGTGCGCATTAGACCACTCTGCCACCCATCCTTTTCCTACTCGTGCTCGTAATCGTAATCGTAATCGTAATCGTAATCGATTGTGAGACTCGATCACGAGCAGGCACGATTACGACTTTTAGAGCTGGAGGCGGCGAAACAATTCGTCGAGCGGCAGCTGAATGCCAATGTAAAATTCGCCGAAATCCGCGTAGGCCGCGCTCACTTCGTCGAAGCGCATCTCGTAGACGATGGCTTTGATCTGAAAGGTGTCGTGGGCAAAAAGCGTCACACCCCACTCGGCGTCGTCGAGGCCGGTCGAGCCGGTGATCAGCTGTTTGATTTTACCGGCGTAGCGACGACCGACCCGGGCGTGACCGGCCATGAGGATGCGGCGTTCTTCGTAGGGCAACGAGTACCAATTGCGCTGCTCGCCGCGCCGTTTCACCATGTTGTAGAAACAGACGATCGGCCAATCCGGCAGGGTCGGATACATGCGCTCGTACCGGTAATGTTTCATCCGCTCGCGGAAAGTTTCGAGGCCGGCGGCAAACTCCGGGGTGCCGGGTTTGAGTTGTTGCTCAGTCTCGAGGGTCTGGGCCCACTGCTCCTCGGTGGTGGTGTATTCGCTCTCTTCGGTGAGGGAGAGATAACTGTAAACCGGCACCAGGACATCCGCGCCTAACGACAGGGTGAGCTGTTTCTCGATCCGGTTGGCGGCTTGCAGATCGGGCGTGATGAGCATGAAACCGAGGTCCGCTTTGGGCGTGACCTGGCTGAGGGTGAGGAGCTGGGTTTTTTCGAGCGCGCGGGTCTCCTGCACGAGGGTGGAAAGGGCGACTTTGGCGGCGCGTTGCTCGGTCGGGCTGAGAAATTGCCATTGGCCGTACTCGATCCGGTAGAAAAGGTGGAGGCAATGCCAGCCCTCCTGCGGGATGAGCGGCGCGGAGGTCGGATCCATGGGCGGAGTTTCCGGTTATGCGGGGATGGGGTCAAGCGGGCGCGCCCGCTCCTAGGCTTCCACCTGGCTCGCGCTCGGGAGATGCGCGAGGCAATATTCTTCGCCGTCGCGGGAGACGCGGAATTCCAGGTTGGCGTTGGAGAGCTCGGTCGCTCCACAGGTCGCACAATGGTGGAGCGCTTCCTCCTCGGGCCGCGAGCTTTCTTCGAAACGGCGGCGCCGATCCGTGACTTCGTGCCGGGTCCGCGCCGCCCGGATCAAACCCGGGGCGAAGAAAATCAGGTAATTGGCGAAAGCGGCGATCATCGCCATCCGATAGGACATCGGGTTGGTGACGAAGCCATAAAGAAGCAAGCCGGCCGAGATCCAGGCGAGCCATTTTACTTTCATCGGGAGGACGAAGAAGACGTAGATCACCTCATCCGGATAGAAGTGGGCGAAGGCGAAAAAGAGGGAGGAAGCGAGCATGGCGTTGGAAAATTGCGCGCCGAAAAGGAAGGCGGCGATCGTGGTCCCGATCATTCCGACGAGGAAATAAAGGGTCAGACGAAAGGCGCCCCAGGCGCTTTCCAGCCGTTCGCCGATGAAGAAGAGAAACCAGAGCGCGACGAACAACCAGAAGGGCTGCATCATCGAGCCGGGCTGGCCGATCGATTGCGGAATAAAGATGTAGGTGACGAGCCGCCAGACTTCGCCGTGGAGGATGCGCCCCGGGCTGAGGGTGAGGACGGAGACGTACTCGGGGTTAACCAAAGTGAGCAGGTAAACCAGCGCGGTGAGGGCGACGACAATGCGAATGAGGCCGGGAATGGCAATCCAGCCAAGGCGGCGTTCGAGCGAATCAAGAAAACTCATCGGGCGGAGCACCGTAGCGGCGGGCCACCCCCAGTTCAACATTCCGGCCGCCCCCCTCGTGCTCGTGCTCGTGATCGTGATCGTGCTCGATCAGGTGGGCGCAGATTCAGAAATCGATCACGAGCATGATCACGAGCACGAGCACGAGGGGAAAGCGGCGACGATTGACAGGGCAAACGCAACCTTTAGGATCAGCGCGGTGAGCGACGCCGCGAGCAAAACCACTCCTCTCTACGACGAACACGTTCGCCTTGGCGCCAAGATCATCCCTTTCGGCGGCTGGATGATGCCGGTGCAATACAGCAGCATCATGGAAGAACACGAAGCCGTGCGCAGGAGCGTCGGCGTCTTCGATATTTCCCACATGGGCGAGCTGGTCGCGACCGGCCCGCGCGCCGGCGAATGGCTTAATACCATGCTGACCAACAACGTCAGCAAACTCGAAGTCGGCGCCGGGCAATACACCTTCCTGCTCAACGACGAGGCCGGCATCATCGACGACCTCATTGTTTACCGGCTGGCCGAAGAGAAGTTCCTTCTGGTTGTGAACGCCTCGCGGATCGAGGACGATTTCGCCTGGCTGCAAGCCCATCTCGGGCGCGATGTGGAGTTCACGAATGAAAGCGAGCGCTACGCCGGGCTCGCCGTCCAGGGTCCGCGCGTGGGCGAACTTTTTCAGGCGGTTTTCGGCGAGGAAAAGGCCCTGCCGGAGCGGAACCAGATCGCCCGCTTCGATCTCGCCGGTAAAAAGCTCTGGATCGCGCGCACCGGCTACACCGGGGAAGACGGGATCGAAGTTTTCTTCGGCGCGGAAGACGCGGTCGAGGTCTGGCAGACGCTGCTCGAAAAAGGGGAATCGTTAGGCATCCGGCCTTGCGGGCTGGGCGCGCGCGACACCCTGCGCTTGGAGATGTGCTACCCGCTCAATGGCTCCGATCTTTCCCCCGAGCGCAATCCGCTCGAAGCCGGCCTTGGGTTTTTCGTCGACCTTTCGAAGTCGCAATTTACCGGCCGGGAAAAGCTCCAGCGGGTCAAAGAAGACGGCCTCGTGCGGCGGCTCATTCCTTTTAAGATGAAAGGCAAAGGTCCGCCGCCGCGGCCCCATTACCGCGTCTTCCGCGAGGGGGCGGACGCCGGGGAAGTGACGAGCGGCACGCTTTCCCCGAGCTTGAATTACGGCATTGGGATGGCTTATCTCGCCACGCCCGTCCCGAAACCGGGCGAAGAAATCGAGATTGAAATCCGGGGGCGAAAATTTCCCGCGGTCATCGAAAAGAAACCACTCTACAAAAAATCATGAACGTTCCAGACGACCTCCTTTACACCGCCTCGCACGAATGGGTCCGCCGCGAAGGGGACAAAATCCGCGTCGGCATTACCGATCACGCGCAGGAGGAATTGACCGATGTGGTCTACGTCGAGCTGCCCAAGGTCGGCGCCAAGCACGAGGCGCAGAGCACGATCGCGGTGGTGGAATCGGTCAAGGCGGCGAGTGACATTTACGCCCCGGCCAAGGGGGAAGTGGTGGAAGCGAATGCCGCGCTCGAAGCCAATCCGGCGCTCGTCAACACCGATCCCTACGGGGAAGGCTGGATCTACGTCCTGCAGATCGAGAACCCCGAGCAACTCGAAGGCTTGCAGGACGCCGCCGCCTACCGCGCTTCGCTCGGCTAAGCCTCCGGCGAGCAACCGACCGCTAATAATTAGCAACCGGCCGGCAGTAAACGCGCGGCCGCTGGCCTAGGATCGGTGGATGAAATTCACCTTTTTCGCCGGCTGCACTTTGCTCCTGGCCGTCAGCGCTCCGCTGCTCCGCGCGGACGAACAATTTTTCGGCTTCGCCCGCGGCGCCGAGACTCTGCCCAAGGGCCACGGGGAGTATTATCAATTCGTCACCCTGCGCACGGGGAAGAACGAGGGAAAATATTACGCCTCCGACTACGAGACGGAAGTGGAATACGGCTTCACCGATCAGTTCCAGGCCAGCGCCTCGGTCATCAACCACTACTTCTACAACCAGGATGTCGAAGGCCTGCCGAATCGAAATAACTACCGCTTCGGCGGCGTAGAAAGCGCGTTGAAATACCGGCTGCTCAGCCCGTTCAAAGACCCGCTCGGCCTCGCCCTGCGGCTGGAGGGCGGCTATCTCCTGAACGACGACGTCGATGGCCTTCCGCAACACGAACGCTTCCTTAAACCGGAGATCGATTTCCAGAAGGATTTCCTCGACGACACCCTGATCGCGGTCTTCAGCGTCGGGGCCGAATGGGCCTGGGGAAAACAGCCGGCGGAAGAATATCCGAGAGAATTTTCCTTCGAATCGGCGGCCGGCATCACCTACCGCTTCGCGCCGAATTGGTACGCTGGCGTGGAAGGGCATTTTCGCGCGGAATATCCCCTCTTCGATCTTAACTTTTTCGAGCACCGCGTGCTCTACGCCGGCCCCTCGATCCATTACGCCCGGGAACGCTGGTGGGCCACGCTCACCTATAACTACCAGGTCTTCGGCAAAGGAGTCAACGAGCCTAACGACGGCCAGACTTTCGCGGAAGAATCGAGCAACCAATTCCGCTTCAAGATCGGGATTAACTTCTAAAAGGAAGCGACCCCAGCGGCGTGAAACCTCAATTCCTTTTCGTCGCCGCGCCTCTCTCCGCAGCGCTGGTCAGCACCGGCTTTGCCATCACTTATTTAAGCGCCGGCCAGGCGCAGCAGGCCATCTTTCCCGGGAAAACTTTCACCGTTTTCCCGCTCCACCTGAGCGACGGGCAAAGGCAGGCGATCGAAAAACAAAGCCGCGTCCGGCTGACCGGGACGCCGCCGCTAGTCTGGCGGGTAAGCGGCGGGGGCTGGTTCATCGTCGACGAAGTGGTGGGCAAACACGAGTTCATCACTTACGCGGTTGGCCTAACGAGTGCGGGCGCGGTCCAGGGCATCGAGATCATGGATTACCGGGAAAGCTACGGCGGGCAGGTGCGCGACCCGAAATGGCGCGCCCAATTCGTCGGGAAAACGAAGGCGTCGCCTCTCGCTCTCGATCGCGACATCCAGAACATCAGCGGCGCCACCCTTTCCTCGCGCCATCTCACCGACGGCGTCCGCCGCGTCCTGGCCATGCACGATGTCGCGTTGCCTTAAAGCCCGCCGGGCCCGCCCGCTCCTGGGGACGTTTGTGGAAATCGAGGCGCACGCGCCTAACGAATCCACCTTGCGACGCGCGCTCGCGGCCGGCTTCGGCGCGATCGGCCAGGCGCAACGTTTGCTCAATCGCCACGATCGGGCCAGCGAAGTGAGCCTGCTCAATCGGGCCGCGGCGCGCGCACCGATCGCGGTGCATGACTGGACGCGGACCGTCCTGCGCGCCGCCCGCAAATTTTCCCACGCGAGCGCAGGCGCTTTCGACATCACCTTGGAAGGCGGCTGGTCGGGCGTTGTCATCGGCCGGGATGGCCGGGTCCGTTTCCGCCGGCCGCTCACGCTCGACCTCGGCGGCATCGCGAAAGGTTTTGCCGTGGATCGCGCGGTCGAGGCGCTGCGAGGAGCGGGGGCGTGCGCCGGGATTGTAAACGCTGGCGGGGACCTGAGAGTTTTCGGCGCCGACCCGCAAAGCGTGCAGGTTCGTCATCCGCTCGATCCCGGCCGCAGAGCGGGAACGATCCTGCTGCGCGAGCGGGCGCTGGCGACTTCCGCCCTTTATTTTGCGCCGGCCCTTTTCGACGGCCGGACTGGTCAACCCGTCACGGAAGAAATCAGCGTGACCGTCGGCGCGGCCGATTGCCTCACCGCCGATGCGCTCACCAAAGCGGCCTTGGTCCTGCGCGAAGCAGCCCAGCCGTTGCTCGCGCGCTTTGGGGCGGATGCCTTTTTGCTTCAAAGACAGCTCCCGCCGCGCTGGCTTTCCCGCACGCATGCGCCGCAGCTCGATCAGACTTAGCCGCCGCCACGAGTGGATCGTCTATCTCGTGAGCGCGGCCGTTTTCGGGACCGGGGCGGGCTGGGCGGCGCTTCATTATCTGGCCGCTTCGCCTAACGAATTCGGCGCGGCCACCCCGGCGGAGAGCTGGATGCTAAAAGCGCACGGCGGCGCCGCCATGGCCACGCTTTTACTGCTGGGAACGCTCTGGCCGTTGCACATCAAATTCGCCTGGCGCGCCGGCCGGAACTTGCGCACCGGGCTCTCCTTGCTCAGCTTTTTCGGTTTTCTGGTCGTGACCGGCTACGGGCTTTACTACGCGGGCGGGGAACGTTTACGCGCCTGGACGAGCGCGGCGCATCTATGGGTCGGGCTGGCTTTGCCCCTGATCCTCATCCTCCATATCTGGCGCGGAAAAAAGAGTCGCTCAGGGCCGCGGCCTAAGTAAGGGCCGCACCAGACTTGCCCTTACTCATTAACTTTCACTTACCCCTCAAAAGGCGCTATTCCCCAACCCTCGCGCAGCGCCCAGCGCCGCGAGCGTGAGTGAGACGTTGACGCCTTTCCCAGCACCTGTTTATTCCTCCCCGTGGCGACCGATCTCAAACTCTTCAGCCGGGAATGGTGTTCCTGGTGCATCGACGCCAAGGAATACCTCACGGAGCGCGGCTACCAATTTAACGAGATCGATGTCGGCCGGGACCGCGTCGCCTACGAGGAAATGAAACAGCTTTCCGATCAGACTTACGTGCCCACGCTCCAGGCGGGCGATGAAGTGCTTGCGAATTTCGACACTGACCAGCTCGAAAAATTTCTTCGCGCGCACAACATCGTCCCGTAAATGCTGTTCGGTCTTTTCATCACCCTGGGGGTCGCCGCGCTCAGTGTCGCCCTGCGCAGCTATG
Source organism: Chthoniobacterales bacterium (assembly GCA_965217815.1). Classification (GTDB taxonomy): domain Bacteria; phylum Verrucomicrobiota; class Verrucomicrobiia; order Chthoniobacterales; family UBA10450; genus Palsa-1392. Next base: position 66,569 of record CBDCJI010000002.1, on the reverse strand, counting down.
AATCGTCCTTCTCCCAGAAAGTCGGCGCTCTCGGCATCCTGACCGCGTCGTTTCTGGCCATCTATTACATCACCGGGAATTGGATCCTTGGGGTCTGTAGCGCGCTCAGTTGGCTCTTCTTGCCCTGGGTGGAAATTCTCACCCGCATTCGCGCGCTCCGTCTTCCGCGCGAGAAAACCCTCCGGCCCAAGACTCCCCCGGCGCCCGACGTTTTCCCGACCCTCGACGAGATTTCCACCCAGATCGAAAACGAGGGCTTCGGCCACATCAGCGACGCCGGCTGGGACTGGGAAGATTACCGTCAATTTTTTCGCCTCTTCTACCGATCGGAAGATCGCGCCCAGGCCGCCATCTGCCTGAACGAACAGAACGATCTTTCCTTCTATTACTTGCGCATTTCCTCGCGCACCCACGAGGGCATCATCTGGACGACGTGGAATTACCCCCTCTCCTACGGTCTAAAATTGACCCCGCATTTTCGGATCAACCGGCAACGGCCAGATCAATCCTTCTGGCAGCTTTATCAAAGCCACAAAGCCTTCCTCCGCGAAAACGCGGTCGAGCTCGACACCATCGATCCCCTCGACGAAGAGCAGATCCAGCATGAGATCGAAAACGATCTGCGCCAGCAGATCGCGCACAACCTGGCCCAGGGAGTGCTCACGCAGACCCCCGGCGGCGAAATCAAATATTCGTGGCGGGGGATGCTCTATCTCTGGTGTCAGTTTCTGCTCGATCTCGTCCGCATGTGAGCGGGGGGAAAATGACGAAGCCCGAATGACGAAATCCGAAGCAATGACGAAGCCCGAAGCCCGAAAAGGCGCAACGCCTTCGTTCGTCATTAGGTCATTCCTTCGAGCTTCGTCATTCGGATTTCGTCATTCCTGCACTTCTCCGCCAGCAGGGCGGCGCGCGCCGCTAAACCCGCGATGAATCCGAGCTCCGCCTCCCGCATCCAAACCGAAGTGCAGGTCATGTTCTTTGATACCGATTGCGCCGCCGTCGTGCATAACATCGCCTACCTGCGTTTCATCGAGACCGCGCGCACCCTGCTCGCGGAAAAGTTGGGGATGAAGTTGAGCGAGATGGCTGCGACCCAGCGTTATCCCGTGGTCGTGCGCACGGAGATCGATTACCGGCGCCCCGCGCAGTTGGGCGACCATTTGCGGATCGAAGGCTGGCTCGATCGGCTGGAACGCGTCCGTTTCTGGTGCGCCTTCCGAGTCACTCGCCCAGCCGACGGCGCCCTCATCGCGGAATGCCGGCAAATGCTCGCCCTCATCCAGATGCCGGAGGCAAAACTGCTTCGCCTGCCGGACGAATGGGAGCGCCAGCGCCCCGCCGGAATCTCCGCCTAACGATGTCTCCCGGAAATCCCGAGCGCATTTTTCTGCTGATCGAGCGGAGTCGTTAGGGGAGCGGCCCCCGCACTTCGTCCCGCAAGAGCCGGCCCCAGACCGCGTTGTAGGGATGGACCAGGCGCGCTCGTTTTCCGTCATGCCGCAGCGGCCGCCCCTCGTTAGCCCAGGCGAAGATCGATCCCTCGAGATTTTGCACCCTGGTAAAGCCGGCGGCGCGCAAGCGCTGCGCCATTTTCGCGGAGCGATAACCGACCGAGCAATAGGTGACGATCGGCGTCTCTCTCGACAGGCCAGCGCCCGCGGCTTCGGCCGACGCTTGCGGGTCGACCCGGCGCGCGCCGGGCAGGTGGCTCACCTCCCATTCCGCCGCCGTGCGCACGTCGAGCAAGACGGGCGCCGGGCGTTGCCGATCGGCCAGCCAGGCGGCCAGTTGCGCGGTCGTGATCCAGTGGACGTCGCTAAATTTACTCCGGAGCGAGCGCTGGAGGAAAAACCAATCGACCCCGCGGCAGGAGCCGAGCGCGGCCGCGAAAAGGAAGATCGCGGCGAGCCCAAAAGCTCGCCGGAAAAGCCGGCGGCGGGGGGCCGAGCGAGGGTGCGAAGTGTAATCCATTTGAAAAACCGGCGAAGCCCGTTACTTTGGCCGCTCATTTTCGCAGCACAACCCGGAGCAAGTTTTATGTCACAGCATCGCAGCCTGAAAGGCGCCAGCACCATCACCGCCAAGCGGAACGTCCTGAAACGTTTCGAACGGGTCGAGCTTTTGAAAAAGCGGGGCCAGTGGAAAGATTCGAGCAAAGTCCTCGGCCTGCCGAAGACGAAGCCGGATCTCTAAGCCCGCTTGCGCCTTAATCGTTACCTCGCCGCCGCTGGGCTCGGTTCGCGGCGACATTGCGACGAGTTGATTGCGGAAGGCCGCGTCACCGTCAACGGCCGGCCTTGCACGGATTTCAGCACCCAGGTCGAAGCCGCCGATCACGTCAAAGTCGGCAACCGACTCGTTAGGCCAGCGGAAACGCTGACTATCGTCTTGCATAAACCGGCCGGCTTCGTTTCCACCCGGCGCGATCCGAACGTCACCGACACGATCTACGATCTGTTGCCGCCGAAGTTTTCCCGGCTCTTCAACATCGGCCGACTCGACGCGCAAAGTGAAGGCCTGCTGCTCCTGACCAGCGACGGCGATCTCGCGCAGCGGCTGACCCATCCGCGCTACAAAGTGGAGAAGGAATACGAAGTCACGGTCGACAAACTTTGGCAGCCCGCGCTCTCGGAGAAATTGCGCACCGGGGTTTTTCTAGACGGCAAACGGGCCCAACTCGCCTTTTTGCAGCAGATCGGCACGACTCGACTGCGCGTCGTGCTCCGCCAGGGATTGAACCGGCAGATTCGCCGGATGTTTTACGAGGTCGGCTACGAAGTGAAACGTCTCCTCCGCACCCGGGTCGGGCCGCTGCGGCTCGGCGAGCTGCCGCGCGGCGCCTGGCGTCCCCTCACGAAAAGCGAGTTGGCTGCGCTCCATCAATCGAGCTCGTCGCGCAAAATAGCCAAGGGCGGCGCGCTGCCCACACCGTAGCTCGTTAACAGCCCCACCAAAAGCGTCAACCCACTCACCGCCACCGCCGCGAACAAAACCGGCCAGAGCGACGGGGCGTAGGCCAGCTTAAAGGTGAACACCGCCAGCGCCCAGCTCGCGAGCAGCGCCAGCACGATCCCGGTCGCACTCGCGAGCAGCCCGAGAAATAGATATTCCGCGCCCAGAATTTCCCAAATCTGCCGGCGCGACGCGCCTAACGTCCGCAGGAGCACGCTTTCCTTGAGCCGCTGATAACGCCCGCTCCAGATCGTGCTCCCGAGCACGATCAAGCCGGTGCCGACGATAAAGAACGACATGATGCGAATGACCAGCGCCACTTTGGTGAGAATCGCATCGACCGTTTGAATGACCGAGGTGAGGTCGAGCGCGGAGACGTTGGGAAATTTTTCCACGACCGCATTCTGCAAACGCGCCGAAATCGCCGGCGTCGCCACCCGGCTGACGAGGACGTTAAAAGTCGGCGCCTTTTCCAGCACGCCGGTCGGAAAGACAACGAAAAAATTTGTCTGAAAGCGTTTCCAATCGACCTCGCGCAAACTCGCCACCCGCGCCTTGATCGGCACGCCCTGGACATCGAAGACCATTTCGTCCCCGATCGTTAGGCCAAGGTCCTTCGCGATATCCCGCTCGACCGAAACCGGCACCACGTCGCCCGGATGATAAGCGACGTGCCCGATCCATTGCCCGGCCGTGATTTTTTCCGTCTCGCTCAAGTCCGGTCGATAAGTCGAGCGATACTCGCGCTCCAATTCCCACTCCGGCGCGGTCCGGCCTGGATCTTTCAGCATGTCGGAAGACTTCCGGCCTTTCACTTCGGCCAGGCGCATGGTCACGATCGGCGCCTGTTGAATCACGGGGAGACCTTCTTGCCTAACGAGCGCGGCGACCGCCTGCGTCTGGTCTGGCTGGATATCGAAAAGGAAGATATTCGGCTGGTTCTGCGCATCGATGGAACGGAATTGGGCGAGGAGGACGTCCCGCGTGAGATAAACGCTCAGGAGCAAAAAGGTGCCCAAGCCTAACGAGAGCGTGAGCAGGAGCGTGCGGTTGTGCGGCCGGTAAAGATTGGCCAGCCCCTGGCGCAGGACAAAACTCCAGCTCTGGGGCAGAAGTTTTCGGACGAGGAAAATCAGGAGCTTCGCCACCAGCACAAGCACCCCGACCGCAATCCCGAGCCCGCCCGCCACGAGCAATCCGTCGGTCCATTTTTCCGCCTGGAAAATGGCGAAAACCGTCAGCCCGGCGGCGATCGCGAGGTACACCAGCCACAGCGCCAGATCGCGCGCGGGCGGATGATCGACTGAAGCGCGCAAGGTCAGGAGCGGCGAAACCCGGCGGAAGCGCAGGAGCGGCGGCAACGCGAAAAGAACGCAGACGGCCAGTCCGACGCCCATTCCCCTAACGACCGCTCCCCAGGCGATCGCGGTCGGAAGAGCGAAGGGGATGAATTTCTGCAGGGTGCCAGGAAGCAACTGCTGGAGCGCAATGCCCAGCGCCGCGCCGGCCAGCGCCCCGAAAATTCCCAAGGCGACCGCTTGCAGCAGGTAGACCAGAACGGTGGTGCGCCCGGCCGCGCCGAGACAGCGGAGGATCGCCGCGGTCCGGGTTTTTTGCTGCAAGTGAGCCTGGATCGCGCTGGCCACCCCGACCGCGCCAAGGAGCAGCGCGATGAAACCGACGAGGTTGAGGAAACGGTAAAGATTATCAAGCGCCTGCCCGAGATCCTTTTTGCGCTTCGCCACGGTGTCGTATTCGAGGCCGAAATGCTCGATCTGGGGCGCCAGTTTTTGCACTTCCGCGGCCACGTCGACGCCCGGCGCGAATTTCACGAAGTTCAAATAACGGGCCAGGCTGCCGGGCTTGAGCAGGTTGGTTTGGGCAAGATTCTGCAGCGGAATGTAAACCCGCGGAGCAAAACTGGCGGCGGGGGAAGCTTCGCCGGGCATCTTGGTCAGCGCGCCGGCGATGGTAAAAGTGGCGTCGCCGATTTTGATCGGGTCGCCTTTTTGGGCGTGAAATTGGAAGAGCAAACTCTCCTCCGGAACCGCCTCGCGGCTTTCGCGAAAAGTCTGCGCCGCCGTCGGAGGGCGGTTTCCATCTTCCCGTAGAAAGGAAAATTTCCGCCTAACGCGCGCACATGGACGAGCCGGGTGCCGCCGCTTTTTGGGAACGAAGCCATGGTGCGGAAGCGGACTTCGCGGGCTTGCGTTTCGCCTAACGAACGCAACATTTGCTCTTGTTCGGGCGTGAAGGGCCGCGAGCTTTCCACGACCAGATCGGCGCCGAGAAGCGCGCGCGCCTGCTCGTCGATCGCCTCGGAGAGGCTGGCCCGAAAAAGCCCGATCGCGATGAGGGCGGCTACGCCTAACGAGATCGAAATCGAGAAAAGCAAAAGCCGGCGCCGGCTCGAGCGGCTGTCCCGCCAGGCCATGCGCGCGATAAATATTAACGAGCTAATAAGACCAAACTAAACTCGAAACACTGGCCCGTCGGGGTGCTCAGGATTTGGGATGACCTGTTGATTTTTGCAATCGACACGTAAACCCAGTTTTTCAAGCACCGTTTGTCCAATCACCACATCTTTACCTAGAACCATCGCTTCTTCGGTGGTGTCACGCCCCATGATTTCGAAACGAATTGCGTCCGAAAGCTGAATCACTTTTTGGGGGCCGTCAGCCAGCGTCGCCACAGCGTCGCCATCTGTCTCCAATCCGAGGGCTTCCAGGACGGCTGACGAGATAATCGAGCGCGTAGCGCCGGTGTCGACGAGCGCGTCAACAGTGCAGGCGTGAACCTGCGCAGCTTCCAAGCGGCCATGGCGAGCGTCTCGTTCGTCATAGGGATTGGTTAGTCGCACTTTCGTTCTTACCTCTCCCATGGCGATCACTTTACCATCGCGCCGTTGCGCAGGCGAATCGTCCGCTCGGTCAACTGCGCGACTTCCGGATCGTGCGTGACCAGGACGAGCGCGGTGCCGGCAGTGCGATTGAGCTCGAGCATGATCGCGATCACGGTCTGGCTTGTCTCGGCGTCGAGGTTGCCGGTGGGTTCGTCGGCGAAGAGGATTTTGGGGCGATTGATAAAGGCGCGAGCGAGCGCAACTCGCTGTTGTTCGCCACCCGAGAGTTGGGTCGGATAATGATCCGTCCGCTCGCTCAGGCCGACCTGCTCGAGGAGATCACGCGCCTGCGCGCGGGCGCCGCGATCGCCCCGCAGCTCCATTGGCACGGTCACGTTTTCGAGCGCAGTGAGCGTGGGGATGAGCTGGAAATTTTGAAAGACAAAGCCGACATGCTCGTTGCGGACGCGCGCCCGTTCGTCCTCGCTGATCTCGGCCAGGGCGATGCCATTGAGGAGGACGGCGCCGGAAGTGGGCCGGTCGAGGCCGGCGGCGAGCCCGAGCAAGGTGGTTTTGCCGCTGCCGGACGGGCCGAGGATCGCGCAGGTGGCGCCTTGCGCGAGGGTGAAGGAAACGTCGCGCAGAACGGTCAGCGGGCCAGCCGCGGCCGGATAGCTTTTCGTGAGGGCGCGGACGTCGAGAATCGGGAAGGAGGACATTGACGGTGCAGGATGGCGCGTCTTGCTTACGCGATGAGAGTTCGTCGCGCATGAGGAATTTGGCTCGAGGCACTTTTGCCTTCGCCTTTTTCGCCTTCTGCTGCGAGGGACCGGCTTGGGGCGGGACGATTCTTTTCCTCGGCGACAGTCTCACCGCTGGCCTCGGGGTGGAACCGGCGCAGGCTTTTCCGGCGCTGATCCAAGAGAAGATTCGCGCAAAAAATCTGCCTTTCGAGGTGATCAACGCCGGCCTCAGCGGCGACACGACCGCGGGTGGATTGAGTCGGCTCGATTGGGTGCTGCAAAGGCCGATCGACATTCTCGTGCTCGAGCTGGGAGCCAACGACGGCCTCCGCGGCCTTCCCGTGGTCGAGTTGAAGAAAAATCTGCAGACCCTCATCGACCGGGTGAAAACGAAAAATCCAGAGGTCAAAATCGTCATCGCCGGGATGCAAATTCCGCCCAATTTCGGAGCCGACTACGCGGCCGCTTTTCAGGCTGCGTTCGGCGAACTGGCGAAGACCAACGACGCCGCTCTCATCCCATTTCTGCTCGAAGGCGTGGGCGGCCATTTCGATTTGAATCAGGCCGATCATATTCATCCCACGCCCGCCGGGCACAAAATCGTCGCGGAAAATGTCTGGCGCATTTTGCAACCGCTCCTCACAAAAGGCGGGTGAAAATCGACGGTTGTCATGCGCTGATCACAGGCGCTTCCTCGGGCATCGGCCGCGAATTCGCTCGGCAACTGGCGGGCCGGTCGGCCTTGCTCGTCCTGGTGGCGCGACGTCGCGAACGTCTGGAAGAATTGCGCGAGGAGTTGCGCGCGCGCCATCCGGCATTGCGAGTGGAAATTCGCCCGAGCGATCTCGCGCAGAACGACGACCTGGAAGCGTTGGCGGCGTGGATGGAAGAAGAAAATTTTGAGATCGATTTCCTGATCAACAACGCGGGGCTGGGCGACCTGGGCGCTTTCGTCACCGCCGATCCGGAGAAGCTCGATCAAATGATGCTGGTCAACATGGTCGCGTTGACGCGGCTGACCGCCGGCTGCTGCCCGCGATGGTGGCGCGTCGGCGCGGTTTGATTTTGAATGTGAGTTCGTCGGCCTGCTTTCTGCCGTTGGCGAACTTCGCCGTCTACGCCGCGACGAAGGCGTATGTGACCAGTTTTTCCGAAGCGCTGCGGAGCGAGCTGCGGAGCAGCGGCGTGGGCGTGACCGCGCTTTGTCCGGGGCCGGTACGGACGGAGTTCACCGGCGTGGCCCACCGCCAAGCGGCGAGCGAAAACGAGCTGGGGCCGGCGCTCGTTTACGTCCCCGTCGCAGAGGTGGTGGCGCAAGCGTTGGAAGGCGCCGCGGGCGACCGCCCGATTGTCATCCCGGGTTGGGTCATGAAAGTGGGGATGTCGCTGGTGCGGCTCACTCCGATGCCGATTCTGCGGCTGGCGAGCCGCTTCAGCGCGAAGCGCGCACTGTAGACGCTTCGCTCTGCGAAGCGCGGGTATGGGCGTCGTTAGGCGACGAGCTTCCGCACGGTTTGCTCCCCAAGGGCCTGCCCGGTAGGCTGCGTTCATCCCTCCCGGCGTCTCCCGTCCACCTGCCAGCTTACACGTTGTCATCCCGAGCCCGCGCGGACGGCGAGGGATCTCACGGAAGGTCTCGGCGTCGTTCTTCAGAGAAAAATGGACCCAGCAGAGCAGCCGTGAGATCCCTCGGCGCGCTGCGCCAGCCTCGGGATGACAGGAAGCAAGCTTCTCGTGGAACGCTCAACCGATGCCCTCCTCGGAGGGAGGCGTCTACAAGGAGGGGCGCGCCGCGGCGCGCTTAGTTGGCGTATTTCACGCCGCAGCCGTAGGCCTTGGTCGTCGCCGTTTGGACCGGTTGGCCCGCCATCGCTTCGTTCAAGGCCGCTTTCACGTAGTTGGTCGAGGTCTTGATGTCGCTCTGATCGGTCGAGGCTTTGCTGTCAATCGCGCCTTCGTAAATCACTTTTCCTTCCGGATCGATCACGAACATGTGCGGCGTGTTCGTCGCGCCGTATTCGTGGCCGACTTTGCCGTCCGGATCGAGCAGGAGCGCGGTCGGGCTCATTTTCCATTCTTTCATTTGCTGCTGCGCTTCCTGGGCCGAGAGATTGCCCTGCTCGCCCGGGGCCGAGGAATCGATCGTCAGCCAGACGACCCCCTTGCCGGTGAACTCTTTCTGCAACGCCTGCATGTTGTCGCTTTTGTAGTGTTTTTTCACGAACGGACATCCCGGGTTGAACCATTCCAGGACGACGTATTTGCCTTTGAACTGGCTGAGCGATTCGGTTTTGCCTTGCGCGCTGGGAAGCGAAAAAGCGGGCGCGGCCGAGCCGACCTGCGGCCCTTCGGCGGCGAAAAGCGCGCCCGTGCAAAGCGTGGTGAGAGTGACGAGAAGCAGTTTTGTTTTCATAGTTTTTAAGGAGCGGCCGCGACTTTCGGCGCGGCGGATTGAAGTTGATTCAGGACGATTCCCTGGGTGAGCAATTCCGGCAGAACTATCGGATGATCGGGAGCGCCCGCCGGGTAAAGCACATATAATGGGACACCGACCCGGCCGAATTGTTGCAAAGTTTTTGTGATCATCGGATCGGCGTTGGTCCAATCGGCTTTCATTTTGACGATGCCGGCGCGCGCGAAAGCATCTTTCACCGATGCGGTCTCGAGGACGGATGCTTCGTTGAATTTGCAGGTGATACACCAGGCGGCGGTGAAATCGACGAAGACGCCGCGGCCTTGGGCGAGCTCCTGCTGCAGGCGGGCGGGAGTGAAGGCGATCCAACCGTCATTCGTTAGGCTGGAGGCGGCGGTTTCGGTGCGGGCGAATTTTTCTCCGATGAAATACCAGCCGCCCGCGAGCACGAGCGCGAGCATGAGCATGAGCACGAGGAAGCGCTGGAGAACCGAGGCGAGGGGAGTGGAGAAGGCGCCTTTCATCCAGCAGGCGATGCTCAAGACGAGCAGAAACGCCCCCGTCCAAACGATCGCTGCCGGGCCGCGCTCGGCCCCGATGACCCAGAGGAGAAAGAGCAAGGTCGCGATGAGGAGGAAGCCCATAAATTGCTTCACCGCCACCATCCAGGGGCCGGGCCGCGGGAGGAAACGGAGCCAGCCTGGTTGCGCGGTGAGGAGCAAATAGGGCGCGCTCATCCCCGCGGCGATGGCGAAGAACATGAGCAGGATCACACCGGCCGACGCGGCGAAAGCAAAACCAAGCGCGCTCCCCAAAAACGGCGCCGTGCAAGGCGTGGCCAGGACGGTGGCGAAGACCCCCTGAAAAAAGGACCCGGCGTAACCTTCCCGCGCGCTCCAGCCGAGCAGACCGGTCGTCGCGGCGGTGGGCAATGTAATCTCGAAGACGCCGAAAAGATTCAAGGCGAAAACGAGCACGACCGCGCTCATCGCGACGACGAAGAGCGGATTTGTAAATTGAAAGGCCCAAGTGATCTGATGACCTGCGGCCTTGAGCCCGATCAGGAGCAGAGCGAGGGCGAGAAACCATCCGAAGATGCCGGCGGCAAAGGCCAAGCCGTTGCCAAAAATCTTCCGGCGATCATCCCCCGCGTGCTGGATAAAACCGAAAATCTTGAGCGAGATCACCGGCAAAACGCACGGCATCAAATTGAGAATGAAGCCGCCGATGAACCCGAAGAGAAGAAACTTTAGCAGACCGCCGGAGTGAGGCGCGCTCACCGACTGCGGGGCCGGGACAGGCTCCAGCGGGCTGGTGTTCCCGGCCGCGCCTAACGACCAGGCTTGCCGATCGAAAACGATCAACCCATCGAGCGCTTGCACGCTCGCGGCCGCAGCCTCAAACGGGATCGTGAAGACGACCGAGCCGTCGTTGGTCTCCGCGCGGCGGGGATGACCCAGGACCGTCTCCTTTTCCGGCAGCGGGAAAAAGTCGAGACTCGCCTTCTGGGCGAGACTTTTGTCCCCGATGGTGAGGCGAAAGGCCTTGGCTTCCCGGCTCCATTGCACGGCCGGGGCGGCGGCGGACGGGAGCGGCCGGGGAAGTTGCGCCCGATATTTTGTGAAGAGAGCTGCGTGGGCCGCGGCCGCCGTGCCGCCCACCGGGAGGTCGAGCTGCACCTTGCCACTGCCGGGGATGCAAATTTTCGCACAGACGAGCCAATCCACGTCGGCCGCCAAATGAACCGACTTATCCGCGATCTTCGCCGGCGGCGTGAGCTGCATCATGAGCAGCACTTCGTCGTGATAACCGTAAATCTCGATGTCGCCCGGCTCTTTTAGCTTCAGCGGGATGGGCCATTGGATCGGACCGGCTTTCCAGCCTTGAGGCAGTTGCCATTTGATCTCGGTCGGTATGCCGGCGTCGCCCGGGTATTGCCAGTAGGTGTGCCACTCCGGGACCATCTTTAGCAGCAGCCCGGCGGTGAAAGGTTGGCCCGGAACAACTACGGTCGTATCCGCGATGAGACTGGCCTGCACCAACTGGCGTCCTTCAAACTTTTGCGCGCGCACATTGCCGACCCCAAAGAGCAAAGCGACGAGCAAAGGCGCGGCCCCTAAGCGGCGCGCCCAATGCATCTGCTTGGAACGGGTGACGCACTTCAATCGACGAGGCTCCCGGCGCGCGCCTCCCAGAGCGAGGCGTCTACAGGCGGTGCGTCGCCGCTCCCCATCCCTTTCAAAGTTCATGCGACCCTCTAGTTACCATTGCTCCTCAGGAGGGGCAACGGCGAGCCACCGCGGCGTCGTTAGGCGGACGCCGCCGGGACCTCGAAGGGAAGCTCCAACGATGAATAAATGCGCAACCACACTTCAAGAAATGGTCCGCGCGTGCCGGGTTGTCATTCTGGGCCTTGCGCAGGATTTGTCAGGCGGCGCGCAACCTGTGAGACCCGCGGAATCGTTAGGCCGGCGGCGGGACGAAGTGGTCGAGGACGCGGCTTGCGCGCGAGCAGCTCCTTCCGCCAACCAAGGATTGAAGCAGCCCTAAAATGTAAAACCCAGGAAGCCCGAAGGCTTCCTGGGTTTCTTGAGCAAAGCTCAGTTGATCAACTCAAGCGGCGGCGACGCGCAAATGCGACTGCTCCCGCGCCCAGCAAGCCGGCTCCCAGAAGCATGAACGAACTCGGTTCCGGGACAGCTCCGTTAATCTCGAAGGCCACATCCGTCCCAGTAAAGGTTGTCCAAGGACCGGTCGGACTGCCCGTTTGGTTGAACGCGACGTTGTTGATCGCATCTTGGAAAGCGAAATCCCACGTCTGCTCCGTGCCGGGATCGGTTTCCCCAGCCACCAGCCAATACGTCGTCCCCACCGTCAGCGTGAGATTGGCGCCGGTGGTAAACATGGTCAGGCTCTGCGTATTAAATGGAGGGATGACCCCGGTCTGCGTCAGCGTGGCCAAAATGGTCCCCGGCACCCCGCCGGCATCCGTCTCGATATAGACGTTCACCGGGTTGTTACTCCCCGAGAAATTGTTCAAGCCGAGCATGGCATTGGAAAACATGGCCGTGCTGCTCACGGTGAAGGGGCTCGCGATCACTTGATTAAAAAAGTTGGAGCCATCCACAAAGTAACCGTTGGTCGAATCGAACGCGCCACCCGGCCCCAATGTGCTGTAAAGAACGTCTGCCTTCGCAGACGTCGCGGAAAACATGACGGCCACGAGTGCCGCCACGGCTAAATAATGTCTTTTTTTCATGTTTGGATTTTTCTTGGTTGGATTGTGTAAGGCAGGTTCATTACTGCATGAAACCCGTCACATCGGCGAGCGTGCGAAAATGTGTAAAGGTGTGTCAAGACAATATTTAAGAACATTTTGGGCGGCAGGAAGCTTCAATTCCCCTGCCCATCAAGAGTCGATCTGATCGCTTCTGCCCGGCTCCCTCTCGGCCAGGAGATCGAGTGTTCTCTGATCCTTTCCACCTCGGAAATACTTGGCGATGACTTTCTGAAAAACAGCGTCGCCGCCGGCGACACTCGCGAAAAGAGTCATGCTGGAGCGCAGCTTTAAGTCGTCGGGGCTGCCCATGATTTGCGAGGCCGACTTCCCCTCAACCTTCAGCAATGCCTCCGCACACTGCGTGAGGCGCTGGCACAAAACGGGATGCCGCAAATAGGCCTCCGCTTCTTCCCGTGACTTGATCGCGTAACGCTTTGCCATCGAGCTGCTCCCCAGCCCGTCGATTTGGGGAAAGATAAACCACATCCAGTGGCTCTCTTTTCGCCCGCGCGTCAGCTCATCAATAGATGCTGCAAACGCGTCCTCCTGCGCCGACAAAAACCGCCCCAGATCGAAAGGATCCGCCGCCATCTTCGTTACTCTTCACCCTCGTAATAGTCCGTCTCCTGACCCTTCGCGATCGCTTCCTCCGCGCCTTCCTTGATCACGACCCACTTCCCGCTGTCGGGATAATAACAGGTATCACCCCGCGGGTTATCCGCGATCACGTAGTAAACGAAATCTTCCGAGCCGGGATTTGAGAGCTGGTGCGTTTCGCCGGGGGAAAAAAGAAAACTGTCACCGGCGGCCACTTCCGTGAGGCCGTTCTTCTCGCGCACGCTGCCGCGACCGGAGACGACGAGATAGAGCTCCGTCTCCGCGCCATGCGAGTGATAGGGGCAATAAGCTTTGCCCGGCGGAATGCGGACGAGTGCGAGATCAAATGGATGGCGTTTCCCCAGGTCGAGCGAGTCCTTTTCCCGGCCGAGCGCGATCGAGATGTCTTTGACAAACTTGTGGAATTTCCCTTTCGGCGACTGGCGCTCCTGCTCGTCGATCTCGTTCAGGTTTACTTTCTTCATCTCTTTCCCTCGGAAGGCGGTGTCTCCAGCAACGCTCGCTCCACCATCAGAAGATCGTCGTCGGCTCCGGCCTCGCGACGATTTTCTGGAAGCGTGGATGGCCACGGAGCGGATCCCATTGCCAGCGCCACTTCAGGTCGGTGAGCGTCATGTTGTAAACCGCGCCGCACTGCAGTTCGCCCGGCACGCTCAGCAAATGTTCGATCAGATCGATCGCCTTGTCCGGTTCCCCGACCTGCGTATAGACCATCGCCAGTGTCGCCAGGGCGTTATTCTTTTCGATCGTGCCCGACGACGGCCCCGGCGCATGATCGAAGGCGCTCTGGGCCTCGCGGATCGCCTCCTGCTTTCGACCGAGAAACGCGTCGAGCAAGGCGAGGTCCTGGTGCGGTTTGTCGAACACGCTGCTTTCGAGACGTTTTTCAACGGCGCCGCGCGCAAGTTTCAGCGCCGCGTCCTTCCCCGCCGCATTCGTGGCGACGGCCAAAAGCGCTTCGTGAAAAGGTTTCAAATGCGGCGAGACCGGATCATCCGAGTCGCCAAATAGCTCGGACGGAATCGCGGCGAGAAGCCGCGCGGCCGCGGCGTAGTCGCGCTCGAGGATGGCCGTTTCGTAACGCATCAAATTGAGCGAACCTCGAGTGGCTGGCGCGTCGGAATCAGGCTGCTCCGCGATCGCCTTTTTCAGCACGTTGATATCGCCGTGGAGCCGGAACTCGTCGTTGGCACGCTCCCTCCGCGACCGAAGGCAACCGATACCCTGCGTCACCACGTCGTAGCGGTCGATGGAGTTGATGGCTCCCGGCCAATCGCGAACCCATCGGAGGGTGTTGGTTAAATAACCCAGAACTTTCGGGCTTCGTGGATCAAGCGCCTCGGCCCGTTGCAGCGCCGCCACGCGCTCGCGGAATCTGGCTTGCCGCTTGTAGATGAAGGCCGCCGTCAGCGGGACCTCAGCGGAGCTCGGCAACAATTCCGCTGCCCGCTCGAGTTCTCGCAGGGCGCGATCGTAATTGTCCTCGCCGAAAAGGTAGCAATGGCTCAGCGCGAGATGTGCTTCGCCGAGTTCAGGACGAAGGCGCATCGCCTCCTCGGCCTCGCTGCGCGCCTTCGCCGGCCAATCGGAGGGCTTCTCCCACAGAGCGCGCTGGGTTGCGCAGATCGAGAGCCGCGCCCGGGCGAGGGCAAAGGTTGGGTCAAGATCGATGGCTTGTTGGTAAAGCTTGATCGCCGCTTCCTCCCCTTGTGGGAGCCACGCCGCCAGGTCGATTTCTCGGGCGCGGAGGTAAAGCAGGTAAGCCTCCGGGTTTTCGGTTGGTTTGGCGGCCACGAGCGTTCCTTCGGCCGGGGTAAGGGTAGCCTGCAAGGCGCTGGCAATCTCGATCGCCAGCTCGCCTTGCAGCGAGAGCGTATCGGTCATGGTGCGTTCGTAGCGTTGCGTCCACACCTGGCGTTCGTCGCGCGTGTCGATCAATGCCACGTTAACGACCACTTGCTCGGCGCTGCGGCGGACGCTGCCTTCGACCACGTGGGCGACGCGCAAGGCCCGGCCAATCTCGCCCACCCTCCCGGCCAGGCGCACTCCGCGATAGTCCATCACGGAGCTGCGGGCGATGACTTTCAGGTCTTTGATTTTGCCGAGACTCGCCAGCACATCGTCGTGAATCCCATCGGCCAAGAACGCATCGCTTTTGTCGGACGTAAGATTTGCAAACGGCAGGACGGCGACACCTTTATCATTAGGCTGGGACGGGCTCCGGAGGAGGTTGGAGAGGGCCAACGCGGTCAGCACCGCGGCGGCGAGGGAAAGACCGATCCATGGGAGAGGGCTCACGATGCTCCGCTGGGCTTTCGCCTTCGCCGCGCGGAGAGCAGCGAGCAATGCGTCAGCGTCTGGATAGCGCGCCGCGGGATGCTCCTGCAAACATCGCTGGACGATCTGTTTCAACCCCGCCGGCGCCGCGCCCCCGAGCATCTCCGAGGGCACGACGCCCAGGCTCCAAAGATCGCTCCGGGCATCGACGGTTTCGCCGCGCTGTTGCTCTGGCGACATGTAGCGCTGCGTGCCGATGATCTCGCCGCGCGGCGCCGGTTGCTCGATCAACTTCGCAATCCCGAAGTCGAGCACCTTCACGATCCCATCGGGCCGGAGCATGACGTTCTCGGGCTTGATGTCGCGGTGCACGATGTCGGCGCGATGTGCCACCCGGAGCGCGCTCGCGATTTGGAGCGCGATATCGAGCGCTTCGTTAGGCGGGATCGCCCCTTTCGATATTCGTTCTCGCAGGGTGATCCCCTCGATGAATTCTGTCGCAATGAAGTGCGTCGCATCCGCTTCGCCAATCTCGTGAATGGTCACGATGTTGGGATGGTTCAAGGCCGAAGCTGTTCGTGCTTCGCATTTCAAGAGCCGCAATTTCGCCTCATTCGCAATCAGCGCCCGGGGCAGCAGCTTCAAAGCGACCTTCCGCCCGAGCCGTTCGTCGGCCGCGAGATAGACGACGCCCATGCCGCCGCTCCCCAGGATGGCCTGGACGAGATACGCGCCTAGGTGCTGGCCGAGCAGCGCTTCGGGAACACTCACCAGGAGCTCAGGTGCGACTTCGAACGCAGGAATTTCGATGAAATCGCCCGATTGATCATGGTATCTGAGCAGCACTTCAACTCCGCGGCGCAAGGCTTGATCGCCCTGGCAGCGTTGCTCGAGGAAAGCGGCTCGTCCGTTCCGCGGCTGCTCAATCGCGGCGTCGAACACTTCGGTGCAACTTTGCCAGCGCTCAGATTGCATTGACTTCTTCTCCGCTGAGCGCCGCCAGAAGCCAGGCACGCGCCGCCGTCCAGTCACGCATGACGGTGTTGACGTGGACCTTCAGGACGTCTGCGATCTCCTCCATCGTCAAACCTCCGAAGTAACGCATCTCCACCACCTGCGCCTTGCGCCGATCGAAGGCGGCGAGTCTTTCCAGCGCTTCATCGAGCGCGAGGAGCTCGTCCGAGCGCGTCTGCGTGATCGCCGCCGCTTCATCCAACTCGACCCGGATCGCGCCCCCGCCGCGCTTTAGCATTTCTCGCTGCCGCGCGTGGTCGACCATGATGCGGCGCATGAGCTGCGCGGAGACGGCGAAGAAGTGGGCGCGGTCCTGCCACTCCGGGTTGGTCCTATCCGCGAGCAGGAGATAAGCGTCGTCGAGTAGCGCGGTGGTTTGCAGCGTGTGGCCGGGTCGCTCCCGGCTCATGTAGCGGTGGGCCAGGCGCTGCAGCTCCGGTTGCACCAGAGGGATCAGCATTTCCAACGCACCGCGATCTCCGCGGCGCCATTCGCCGAGGAGCTGCGTGACCTGTTGCGGGGGCGGTGGAGACGTCTTCATCGGCTGACCGTGCCCACCTTATCAAGCCGCCGCGCGAAACGCGAGGCCTTTCAACTGCGCGCGGGACGATGGGTCACGCGAATTTTTTTCTGAACTTCGATGGTGGGTTCGGTGACCGGGTTCTCGCATAAAAAGGTAGGCCGCGGTTCACGGCCCGGGGTTCCGGGCGGCGCGAATCGGTGGCCGCGGAAAACCATGAAAAACAGAAAACTCATATGAATCAATCAACCTGCAATTACTTCCAAAGTTCCATTCGATCACTGGCGCTCCGTGCCAGCGGAAAGATCAGCGCCGCCCTTTTGGCAGCGGCGGCCATCGTTGCCTTGTCCCCTACTGCGGCCGTCGCGACGCCGCCGGCGGGAATTCTGATGGCGCCGGTTGTGGCCAGGGGAGTCTTCGCGGACTCCACAGACATAAGATTCAGGATTCGGGGACTGATCCGCGAGATCGTCAGTGCCCCCCACGCAGAGGAAACGGTGATGCAGCAAATCATCATCGCCCCCGGCGGCCACACTGGTTGGCACAGCCACGCAGGGCCAGTGGTGGTGCTGATCCAGGCAGGTCAGATGTCCTTTTATGATGGCGAGGATGCGACCTGCACGGCTCGCATCTACTCGGCTGGTCAATCCTTTGTCGACATCGGCGTGGATCATGTGCACATAGCCCGCAACGAAGGAACCCAGAATCTTGAGCTCTGGGCCACCTACTTCGACGTGCCGGTCGGCGGCGCCTTTCGCATCGACGCCGCAGATCCCGGGAATTGTTCATTCTAGCGGGCAGTAGAGACCGCTGCGGACCAAGCTCCACGAACGGCTCCAAGCACGAGCTCGCGCAGGAACTCTGCGCGAGCTCTCCCCCTGTGCAATGTTTCCTCGAGTTCTGATCGGACCTGGAGGGTCGAGCTCCGCGAGACCGCGGGCGTCGCGGAGCTCCGCCCTCCAGGTCACCTGTTCACTTCATCTGTGACACTGCACTAGTCCCGAAAGTTCTGGAAATTGGTCGCGACCCCGAAGTCTTTGCTCTTCACAAACGCGATCACTTCCTGCAACTCGTCGCGCTTCTTGCCGGTCACGCGAATCTGCCGGTCTTGGAGCGCGTTCTGCGTTTTGAAGCCGTTGCCTTTGATCGCCTGGATGATCTCCTTCGCCTTGTCGCCTTCGAGGCCCTGTTTCAATTTCAGCTCCTGCCTCGCGTGGCCCATCGAGGAAATCGCCGCCTCTTCCTGGTCGATATTGCGCAGATCCACCCCGCGTTTCGAGAGTTTGCCGATCACGATTTCGCGCAATCCGTGGAGCCGCGAGGCGTCTTCCGCGGTCAGAACGATCTTGTCTTTCTCCAGTTCGATCTCGGCTTTCACATTTTTGAAATCGAAGCGGGTGGCGAGCTCTTTGCGCGCCTGGTTGAGCGCGTTGTCGATCTCCTGTTTATCAATCTCGGAAACGATGTCGAAAGAAGGCATGCTCTTATTTGGCGCTGGCGCCAGCCCTGCGCAAGACCGGCCGTGCGGTGGACAATCGGGCCCGTCTCGCTACAGTGGATGACTCGCCGGCAGTCGCCGGCCTCCCATTTTATGGCTCTCAGCGAAACGGAAATCCAACGTCAGAAAGAAATTCAACAGGCCGAGGAACTCCTCTTTACCGGCCGCCAGGAACTCGGCTTCGCCAAAGGGCTTTTCCTCGGGGACTTCATCGCCGATTGGGCCATGCCCTACCCGCGAATGAGCGACGGGCAACGCACCCAACTGGAGCGCGCGCTCGGTGAGGTGCGGGAATTTCTCGATGCCCATCTCGACCCGGAGAAGATCGATCGCGAAGCCGACATCTCCCGGGAAGTGATCGATGGCTTGGGCCGCGCCGGGGTGCTCGGCATGACCGCGCCGGAAGACGTGGGTGGGCGCGGTTTTTCGCAGATGATGTATTGCCAGGTGCTGGAGGAAATCGGCAGCCGTTGCGCTTCGACTTCCGTTTTTACAAACGCGCACCATTCCATCGGGATTCGCGCGCTCCTTCTTTTCGGGACCAAAGAGCAGAAGGAAAAATGGCTCCCGCGCCTCATGAACGGCGAGCAACTGGCGGCTTTTGCGCTGACCGAGGCGGAAGCGGGCTCGGACGCGGCCAACGTGCAGACGGAGGCGAACCCGAGCGAAGACGGCTCGCATTTCATCCTGAACGGCGAGAAGCGCTACATCACCAATGCCTCGATCGCGCAGGTCCTCACGGTCATGGCGCGCACGCCGGTGCCGGGCAAGGCAGGCAAGACGGCGATCACGGCGTTTCTGGTCACGCCGGACATGGAAGGTTTTGAAATGCTCGAGCCGCGCATGCCGAAGCTCGGGATTCGCGGGACGGCCACGGGACGTTTCCGCATGACCAATATGCGGGTCCCGAAGGAAAATGTGCTGGGCCCGTTAGGCAAAGGTCTGCGCGTCGCGCTCACCGTGCTCGATTTCGGGCGCACGACGTTTGGCGCCTGCTGCACGGGCGGCGCGAAAACCTGCTTACGGATGGCGATCGAACACGCCAACACCCGCCGGCAATTTCAGAAAACGCTGGGCGATTTCGACCTGGTGAAGAAGAAAATCGCGCGCATGGCGGCCGACGTTTACGCGATGGAAGCGATGACCCAGGTGACCGCCTCGCTGATCGATCGCGGCTTCGAGGATTACATGCTGGAGACAGCCATGCTCAAGGTCTTCACGACCGAGCGGCTCTGGGACGCGGTCAACGATTGCTTCCAGATCCATGGCGGCTCCGCTTATTTCGACGACTCCCCGTTAGGCCGGATGCTGCGCGACGCGCGTATCAACCAGATCGGCGAAGGGAGCAACGAAGTGCTCACGTCTTTTGTCGCGCTCGTCGGCATGCGCGGCCCCGGCATGGAGTTCAAGGAAATCCTCGACACGGTGCTAAAGCCCTGGCGGCCGGAGGGCAGCAAAGCCTGGGGCGCGGGCCTGAAGCGCTTGAGCGCGGCGGTCAAGGTGCCCGAAGTGCCGATCCGGCACGATTCCCTCAAGTCTTACGGCAGCCAGCTCGGCCGGCTCGTCTGGCGCTTTAATTTCGCCGTGAACAAGGCGCTCATCGCCTACCGCGAACCGGTCATGGACATGCAGTTGGTGCAGGAACGCATCGCGGTCGCGGCCATGGAAATGTTCGCCGCGACGTGTGTGCTGAGCCGTTGGGATTCGGAACTGCAAGCGGTCGCGAGCAATGGCAGCGCTGCGGCCAATCACGTCGCCGCCGATCTTTTCGTGAAGCGTTCGTTTCGCAAAATCAAGGAAGCGCTCCGCGACCTCGGCGACAACGACGACGCGGCCCTGCTCGAAACGGCCAATGCCTTGCTCGGGAAGAGCAGCGCATCGGGTCGCAACGGCGGATAATTTTCGGGCGGTTGGCCCGTTCCTGGACGCGCATCTTGGAAGAGGGCGGAAAGCTCTTTTTCACGACATACGCCCGCTACGGCGCGAAAGCTGCGTCACTGCATTGAAAACAACCTCCGGCCATCATGAACTCCATCGCCGACATCGCCGCGTTCAACCAAGCTGCCGCCCAAGCCGTCCGCTCGCGCAGTGAGCCGATAGGATTCAAATCGCTTCTTGCACTCCCACTCGGGTATCGAATGCTCCACGGCCTCTTCGGCACTCACAGGATGAGGCGCCATTACGTGGATGAATTCGTCAAACCCGAGCCAGCCTCCCGGGTGGTCGATATCGGCTGCGGGACTGCAGATATTTTGAACTACCTCCCTGCGGTGGACTACTTTGGGGTGGACTACAACGCGCATTACATCGAGCACAACCGGCATCGGTTTCCACACGCGCAGTTTTACATCGCCAACGTGAGCACGGAATTGAAAAATCTGCTCCCACCCGCCGATCTCGTCTTCGCCAACGCCCTGCTGCACCATCTTGACGACACCGAAGCGGATGCTCTCTTCGCCAGCGCGAAGCAGCTCATCAGCAGCGGCGGACGGTTTTGCACGCTGGATAATCACACATTCCCCGGTCAAAATCCCATCTCCCGTTTTCTGATCGGTAATGATCGCGGCAGGCACGTGCGCAGTCGCGAAGGATACGAAAAAATCGCAGCGCCTCATTTCCGCGACATTCGTGTCGAGACATCGTCGCGCCTGCTGAATATTCCATACGACATCGTTATGTTTGAATTTCGCGATCCCATCCCATGAGCAGCACCGGCGCCCCGTCCGCGCCAGCCCGCCACGTTTTGTGGTGCGTCATCGCTCTCGTTTTTATCGGGTGTTGCGCCCGGCTCACTCAGTGGGAGTCCATCGAAAAACTGTATTTCGATGAGGGCTACTACATCAATTATGCCACGTTCCACTCGGAGCATTCCCTTGCCGCGTTCCCTGGTTTTTGCGATGCCTTCATGAAGATGCAGGAGACGGAAAAGGTCGGCATCCCGCCGCCGACCCGTCTTTTGTACCCTTTTCTCGGCGCCTTAATTCACAATGTTTTCGGAACGTCCATCCCGCGCAGTCTTATGCTACTTTCTGCGCTGGCATCCTGCGCGATGCTCATCATCGGCGGCGTCTGGGCGCACCGTATGTTCGCGGGGCGGCTCGCGGTCGGCAGCACTCTTCTCATGGCGGTAAGCCTTAACCAGCTTCACCTCTCGCAAAGGCTGATGATCGACCCAATCATTGGCGCATTCTGTATGGTCGCGCTCTGGTCGCTCTGGGAACTTGGCAATGGGAGCGGGCACAAATGGCTCTTTGGCGCCATCTATGCCGCTTCGCTCTTCGCCCTTGTATTTGTAAAAGAGAGTTCATTCGTCGTCTTCATCGGCATCGCCGCATCCGTTGCAGTCGGGCGACGGTGCAAGACCCTTCCCGAGCTGCCACGGAATATGCTTATCGTTACGGTGGCTGCTGGAGCAGTGGCATTCTCCATTCTTTGCCTGCTCGTGGGCGGATTCGGAAAGTTCTTCCAGCTCTACCGCACGCTCGTGCAGCTGTCGCTTGCCACGCCGTATGTTCACATCTTTGGAGACGGGCCGTGGTTCCGCTACCTCGTCGATTCCATGCTCGCACAACCATTGCCCACCGTGCTCGCGCTTGCCGCACTGTTCTGGCTGCCATTCAAGGACGCGAAGGCGCGCTACCTCACCATGTTCGTTGTCGTCACCTTCGCACTCATGGCAAATATCAAATATGGCCAATTCTATCGCTACGCCATCATTTGGGATTTCCCGATTGCCGTTTTGGCGGCGCTTCAGCTCGCCCAACTTTCCGAACGCCTTTCCCAGGCAAGAGCGCATTTCATCTACGCCGTCGCCCTCGTCCTAATTGGTGCGCTGCAAGTGGAGAGCTTCTGGCGCATCGGGGTCGAGGCGAAAGGCTACGCCCTCACCAGCTACGACATGTTTACCGCCCTCCGCTTCTACGTCCCCCATCCCTGATTCGCATTCAGAGTCCGCCCGGTGAAACCGGTGCCACCAGCCTAATTCGAACCGCCGTCACTCTGGCGTTGCGCTACGAGCATTAGCGACGTCCCCGGTTTGTGCTGCGGGATGCACTCGCAACGCGAGAGCGCGAGCAGCGCCGCGTTTCCCAGCACGCCGCGAGAGGCGAATCCGTCGCGCAGGATTTCATCCTCGTCCGTCATCTTCTCGAGCCGGCGCTTGCGGACGGCGAGCAACGGAAGCATAGGCCTGCCCCAGTAGGTCCATGCGGCCGTCTTTAACTTGAACCCTTTGAGCAACGTGATTAGATCCTCGGCAGTGTAGCGCCGCACGTGTCCGGCGGCTTTGTCGTAAGCTGAGAAGAGCGACATGAGTGCGGGGACGTTAATAATGAGCGAGCCGCCGGGCTTGAGATGAAAGAGCGCCGACTCGAGGAAGCCGCGGTCGTCGTCGATATGCTCGATGACGTCGAAGAGCACGATCGCGTCGTAGGCTTCGCGGAGCTGATCGTCGCGCGCGTGGATGTTATAGCAAAGGCACCGGCTCCTGCGGCTGACGGCGTTTTCCAGTGCCGTTTCGTTGAGATCGAAGCCATCGATCTCCGCGCCGAACTGGTCTTCAAACTGCCGTTGCACGAGCCCGCTGCCGCTGCCGATCTCGGCGAGTTTAAGGCGAGGCCAGTCGAACTGCGGCGCCAGCTTGCGCAGCACCTCAAAGCGGCGGCGGATCCAAAAGTGACTCGTGGATGCGATGTCGAACCAAGCGTCGCCCATGCTCACCGGCTCGGGTTGTGAAAGGTAGATGATCTCGCGGGTCATCTGGGTGGAGCGGTTTGATTTAACGCAGAGAGGCCGAGAAACGGAAGGAGCGCTGGATGAACTCCCTCTCGGAGCGGTTTCTTCTTCCGCGGCAAAAACACGCTGCGCCGTCACAAGGCGCGAGCTGCGGCTTCTAGAATGTCCGCATCGATCAGTTCTCCGCCGACGAAGCGATTGCGCCCATCGGGGCCAGTCCCGTGGACGACGACGAAAGGAACGGGCCGCTCTTCCGCCGTCGATACGATCGCTCCTGTCGATGCCTGCATCGTGAGATCGCCGATCAGCCGATCCGCGATCGCGGTGGGACGGCCTTTCACTTCTTTCACCAGGAGCACGAGGTATTCCCCCATGATTCCAAGACAGAAAAAGAGCATCGAGGAAATGACCGCGAGGAAAAGAATGATTGTGGTCGTGCCGGGGTTCGCGCCGATGTTGTATCCGAAAGGGGTGAATTCCGGGAGCCAGCGATTGAGCAGGAAAAGCGCGCCGAGGAGCAGACTGAAGAAGCCCATCGCGATCCCGATCATGCTCGCCATGCGCAGCGGAACGTAGCTGAAGCCGGTCAGCGAGCTCAGCGCGAGGGACCAAAGCCGGAAAAAATTGTACTTCGTCGCACCGTGTTTTCGCTCCAGCCGATCGACGGCAATCTCCGCCTGCCGGAAGCCGACCCACGAGCGCAGCCCGCGGAGCACGCGCACCGTCTCTGGCAGGCTCAGGATGGTGCAATGGACGCGGCGATTAAAGACAGAGAAATCGCCCGCGTCCTCCGGCCATGGGTGCTCCGAGAGCGCGCGCATGACGCGGTAGAAGGTCCGGTAGCAGGCGTTCTTCAGCGCCGAAGCTTCCCGCCGTCTGCGCACGCCGTAACAAACGTCGAAGCCGTCGTCTTTCACCCGCGAGTAGAGCTGGAGGAGCACGTCGGGAGTATCTTGGAGATCGCAATCCATCACGCCGATGATTTCGCCGTTGACGAAGGCGAGGCCGCAAGCGAGCGCCGGCTGATGCCCGAAGTTCCGGCTGAGCGCGATGGCCTTGATCCGCGAGTCGGAGGCGTGGGCGCGGGCGATGAGTTCGAGAGATCGATCGCGGCTGCCGTCATCCACGAAAACGATTTCCCAGGCGCGACCAACGCGACGCTCGAGCTTCGGGACGAGCGCGGAGAGCAGGGCGGGGATTGCCTCCTCCTCGTTGTAGCAGGGAATGATGATCGAGAAGGCGACGGCCGGTGTGGTGGCGATGCGAGTGGCTCCTCGATTAAGGGAGTCTGTATCTTTGGTTCGAGGCAGTGAAACTAAGGGATCCATTTTGCTCCAGCGATAGGATTTCTTGCAGCTGCGCCTCTTGAAGCAGCATGAGTGCCACATCTATGGCGAACGAAGGTGGACTCGAAACCGGCTCCGAGAAACAGTCCGTCGAATTTGGGGATTCGGCAGGTATCAGCGCCTTAGCATCTGTTCTCGCAACTCCAGGAATTCTCGCTGATCCGGCTCCAACCTCAGCGCTATCTCAACCTCGGCCAACGCCCCTTTTTTGTCACCACTTCCCAGCTTCGCCCGCGCCAACAAATAATGACCTTTTGCATCCTCTGGAGCGAGCGCGAGCGCACTCGAAAAGAGCTTGCTCGCCGCTTTCCATTGTTGTTCCTCGAGCGCCAGCACGCCGAGGTTGTTGAGCGCTCCCTCATGTTGCGAATCGAGCTGCAAGGCGGCGGCATAAAATGCCTTCGCTCCCGCGCGGTCTCCTTCAGCCAGGCGCAGATTGCCTTCGGCGAAATTGATTTCCGCATTTTCGGGCGAATAGGCGTAGGCGAGCTCGATCTTCTTCCTGGCGAGGGGCAATTGTCGCGCTTCGAGCGCCTGCAGGCCGGAGTTATAAGTATCGAGCGCCCACAGCGTCGGGTCTTTTTGCGGTATTGAGACAAAAGCTGTGCTGCCGCAGAGCAGCAGAAAAAAAAGTCCTGTGAAATGGTAACGCCGCGTCGCGATTCCCCGTCCCAATTCCCACAGCCCGAAGGACGCAAAAAGCAACAAGCCCGGGACCGCCGCGTCGCGGTAGCGTTCGGTCACGAACACCGGAAGGAGGGATACCATGTGGAGAAGAACCGCCGCCGCAACCCAGCGCGAGCCTGGAACTCTAAAGCAGGCGATAAGAAGACCGGGAAGACCAAAGGCGGCGACAAGGCCGAACCCTTCTCCGGGAAAGGTGATCGACTGATCGCGCAACGAGGTTACGACACTGATGTCGTCATAGCTAAAGGCATTCCAGAACCGTGTGATCTTACCCCCCAGTAATCGCACCCAGGCTGCGGGATGATCTCGAATCCACTCGTGCGCCTGCTGCGACCAGTAAGCGGAGACTTGCGAACGTTTAAGGGGCCGCCCCAGCGCTTTCTCAGCCGAGGTGATTGAGTCTTTCAGCAGGGCCTCCTGACCAGCATGCAATCCAGGTGGAAATTCCGGATATCCTGTCGCGATCGGATTATTACCAATCCAGAGATTGAGACCGCTATGGGCGGAGAGGAAGACCGGGTCGCGGGCGACAACGCCATTATGTATCCAAGCGGGTGATGCGCCAAGTAGAACTCCGCCCAGCACCAGGCCCGCGCCGGCGAGCTGCTGGGAGAGCGGCCCGGCCCAGCGCAGGAAAAGAGCCGCGAGCACGAGCGGGACGAGCAGCAGGATTGTCGCAATGCCCATGGCCGTGAACCCCATCAACAATCCCAGGAGCAAGGACAGCCAAAGCGCCGGGAGCTGGCGGCGCTTGACGATTTGCCAGACGACGAACCAGAAAACAAAGATCGCCAGGGCAACCGGCATGAGGATCGCTGCGTATGCCTGTTCCGGCTTGAAGAAGGCCCAGCCGACAGCGGCGAGCAGTCCGATGACCTGGACGCGGCGCCGCCCTAAAAATCCCGGCGTCCACTCCAACGCCTCCGATGACCGCTCTCCAGCAGAGAGAACACCGGGCAGCGCATAGAGAATCACCGCGGTCCCCCCATCCGCAAGGGCCTGGCATAGCCCGGGGACAAAAGGGTTGTAGCCGAAGATTTTGTAGAGCAGTGCCAGAAAAAAAGGATAGAGCGGCAATCCATAAAACGCCTGATGATCGGTCCACTGGCCATGCCAGATCCGCAGCGCCCAATCATTATAGAAGCGCATGTCGCCGGCATTCGGGAGCAGAAAATGACTGTCAGCCAGCCGGGCCAGGACGAGCAAGCGGAAGGCGAAAACGCCCATAAATACGCAAAAGCAAGGCCAGAAGCTGCCGTGGGACTGGCCAAAATCGGGTTTCCTTGGGACCTGCCCTCGCGACGCGGCGACGGACTCTTGGATCGGTCGCGCGAATTGTATACCGGCAGTCATTGACAGGATGACGAAGAAACTTTCGCGCCAAGTCGCTCTTTATTAATGGCTCATGAAACTCTCTCCTTGCCGCCCCTCAAGCGTTTGCAGCACGAATTTCGCCTCTCTTGGCATCAACGCTGCTTTAGAGAAGGCAATCCGCGATAGGAACGGCGGACGCAATCAAAACAAACAAACCAAACAAAAAGTAATATGTTAAATAAATTCAACAAACGCCATGGGGGCTTTACCCTCGTAGAAATCATGATCGTAGTCGCGATTATCGCGCTTTTGGCAGCCATTGCGGTGCCGGGATTCCTCCGGGCTCGTAAACGCTCCCAAGCGAGCCGCATCCTCAACGATCTTCGCCTCATCGACGCCGCCGTCGATCAGTACGCCATCGAAAACAATAGAACGTCGGGCAGCACCGTGGCCGTGGCTGCCTGGACGGCCTACTTAAAGGATGGCACGGCTCTTTATAAAACCGGCGCGGACCTGTTCGGTGCTCCCTATGGGCAGCAGAAGGTCGACACCATCCCCAAGGTGCCTGCCACGACCTATACTGCGCTCTCCGATGTGGCTCCTTCGAGCTTCTGGGCGCCCTATTATTAAACGAGCTGGAGGATTCATTTACCTGTCATTCCCGGCTGGCGGGAATGGCGGGGAATGAATCGTTGCATGGCTTCTGCATCATCTCGCCCGATTCTCCAGCGGTGCCCGCCCTTTCCCACTTCCTTCGGCTGTTCTCGCGGGACCGAAAGTCTGGAACCACCAGTTGAAGAAAGCTCCAGCTCCCGTCCCCGAGAACGTCTTAAGTTACTCTTCGCTCTGACGCAGAAGCGATGGCTTTGCTGCCTCTGCTTATTTTTCGCGGGCTTTCTTGTTCACACCCCAGCCCTGCGCGGCCCGTTCCTCTGGGATGACGAATATCTTGCCGCAGCCAATCCGCTGATCAAAAGTCCGCTCCTAATCCTGGAGACTTTTCGGCATTCTCTCTTTCTGGATTCTTTCTCACCTCACTATCGGCCGGTGCAAGACATATCGATGATGCCCGATTATTATTTCTGGAGCGACAATCCGTTCGGTTTTCATCTTTCGAACATGATGTGGCACGTCGCCAGCGGAGTAATGCTTTTTTTTCTGCTCAGGCGCCTGCTCGTCGGCTTGCGTCGAGAACCTATCTCTTCGCAGTCATCTCAAATCATCGCCTTCCTGCTTGCCCTCCTTTGGATCGTCCATCCAGTCCATAGCGCGGCGGTCGACTATATTTCGGGACGCGCCGATAGCGTCGCTTTTGTCTTTTCCTGCGCGGCCTGGCTGCTCTTTCTTCGGGCTCGCTTTGGCAACTCTCCCATCGTTCGCGGGGCGGCCTACGCAGGTTCTTTTTTGCTGGGCTTACTGGCGCTTTGTTCTCGGGAAAGCGCCCTGCTCTGGCTGGCGATTTTTCTTGGCTATCAACTCTTCTTCGGCGAACGAACGGGCGCGAGGTCCAAGCTAGCTGTCACCTTGTGTTGCGTTTTTCTAGCAGTCAGCTATCTCGGCCTCCGACATCTGCCGCCGGCGCGAACTCAGACCGCTTCCGCGTTGCGTTGGACGTCCCAGACTCGCGGCGTCCTGATGCTGCGAGCTTTGGGCGACTATGGACGCTTGATGGTCTTTCCTTCCAATCTGCACATGGAACGTTCCGTTCTTGATCCCACTCTCGCGCGCAATGCGCACAAAGCTGGGTTCTCCGCCGGGATGGAATATCTTTCAATGCTCGGGCTGGGAGTACTCGGCGTGTTTGCGGTGGGAAGTTTGCGCAGCGAACGCGGACGGGAACTTCGAGTTCTAGGAATGGCTTGGTTCATTCTCGCTTATCTGCCGACCTCCAACCTCGTCGATCTAAACGCAACCGTCGCGGAGCACTGGCTCTACTTACCCAGCGTGGGCTTTCTTATCTTCGCTGCCGGATGTGCTCTGGCCATGCCACGTCGAAGTTATCCATGGGCGATAACGGCAGCCTGTCTCTTCGCAATCGGACTGGGCGCGAGGAGTTACGTGCGGAGCGCCGATTGGAGGAGTGCTGAAACCTTCTTCCGGCAGACACTCGCCTCCGGCGGAACCAGCTCCCGCGCCGCAATCAATTTGGCCCTGAGCCGCGCGCGCTGCGGTCATTACCTCGCGGCTGAGTCTTTGCTGCGCCACGTCCTTGAGGTGTCGCCGAATGACCCGATCGCTCGGAATAATCTCGTGGATGTTTTGCGTCATCTTGGTCGAAATGCTGAGGCCGAAAGCCTATTGGTTTCGAGTTTAAAGGAGAGCGAGAAAAGCCGCCATGATTATCCTCGCACCTGGATTGCAGCGGCGAACCTGGCTCGGTTTCGCCATTTCCAGAAAGATGACCTGGCCGCTCTCGCCGTCCTCGATCGAGCACGGGCCGAATATCCCGATGTGTGGGACCTGATTGCTTATGAAGCGGAAATCCTGCGCCAAACCAAAGGACCCGATGGAGCCCTGCGTCTGGTCGAGAATTTCGCGCGGGATCATTGGTGGCACTACGGAGCTGCTCTGGCCAGTGGACGCCTCTATACCGCGCTCGGAGACACCGCCCGGGCCGTGACTGCGCTACGCCGGGCCAGTTGGCTCGACGTGCATGAAGTGGACGCACTGAATTTGATGGCACAGATGCAGGTACGGCAGCATCGCTTGGACGACGCTTACCGGCTGCAGAGACGCGCGGTCGCACGCCAGCCCGACGCCCCGCGCCAATACGCTTTGCTTTCCGACATCCTGGGCAGAATGGGACAAGTATCTGCAGCCCAGGACGCGATCGCAGAAGGGGCGCGCCTATTAGCCATCGGCCGCGGCAGCTCCCAATCGCAGGCCAATTAGTCGCCCCGCGAAGTTGACACCCGGGTCCGGGGCGTTACCATCGGCGGCGCCGGCCGCGGCTTATGCCTGCGCAAATTCTCACCGACAAAGAGGTCAACCTCGCGCCGCTTCTGCATAAGACTTGTGCGGTCGTCGGCTACGGCGCGCAGGGGCGCTCCCATGCGCTCAATCTGCGGGATAGCGGGATCGCCGTCGTCGTCGGTCTCCCTCCCAAAAGCCGTTCCCGCGCCGCCGCTCGTCGCGAAGGTCTCTGCCTGACCACGACCGCCGCCGCCGTGGCCCGGGCCGACGTTATTTTTCTCGCGCTGCCCGATGCGAAAATGGCCGAGATTTATCGCGCGGAAATCGCCCCCAGCCTGCGCCCGGCGCAGATGCTTCTCTTCGCGCACGGTTTCGCCATTCACTATCGCACCATCCTCCCGCCTAACGACGTCGACGTCGTCATGGTCGCGCCGAAAGGCCTCGGCCCGATGGTGCGAACCCAGTTCGTCGAAGGCAAAGGCGTGCCCTGTGTTTTCGCCATCCAACAGGACGCCACCGGCCGAGCGCGCCCGCTCGCCCTCGCTTACGCCAAGGCGATCGGCGGGACGCGCGCCGGAGTCATCGAAACCACTTTTGCGGAGGAGACGGAGGCCGATTTATTTGCGGAACAGGCGGTCTTATGCGGCGGCATGACCGCGCTCGTGCAGGCCGGTTTCGACACTTTGGTGGAAGCCGGTTACCAGCCCGAGGTGGCCTATTTCGAATGTTTGCACGAGCTAAAATTTATCGTCGACTTGATGCATCGCGCGGGGATCAGCGGGATGCGCGAGCGCATCTCCGAGACCGCAAAATGGGGGGACGTCACAGCCGGCCCGAAAATAATCGACGCCAGCGTGAAGGCGCGGATGGAGGAATTGCTGGAGAAAATTCGAAGCGGCAAATTCGCCCGCGAATGGCTGCGCGAATCAGCGGGGGAGCGCACGCGTTATCACAGGTTGCTCGCCCAAGGAAAAGCCCAGCCGATCGAAAAAGTGGGCGAACGCGTGCGCCGCCTCATGCCCTGGCTCGAACGTCCCTAACGAGTCATTCCTCCCAGAGGAAATGTTCCATCCGCAGTTGAGTCAGCCGCGTCTTCGCTTCCTCGCTGCGCGCCCCGCCGACTGCCGCCAGCTTCCGATAAACCGCCACCGCCGCCTTCCAATCGCTCGCTTCCTCGAGCAAGTGGGCCGCGTTAAACCCCGCCTTGTAGAACCAAAAATATTCGTGTTCCCGATCCGGTCCGCCCCCGCCCTCGATCACACGATAATAAGTCGCCAGCGCGCCCGTTCGGTCGTTCAATTTCTCCAGCGCCTTCCCTTTTTTGAACTCCGCCTGATTCCGCCAATGCGCGGGGACGCCGGGATCGTTCGCCAACTTCTCGAAAAACTCGATCGCCCGCCGATAACTCTGCGGATCGCTCGCTCCCATCTCGTAATAAACGTCCCCCTCGCCGCAGAGCGCTTCCCGGCGATCGGGCGGCTTCGCCGGGTTCTTCAGAACCTCGTCATAAATGGCCAGAGCGTCGCTGTTCTTGCCCAGGCGCCGCTCGATCGCCGCCTCTTCATTGCGCGCCGGCCATTTCAGCTCGCCGTTTAATTTCACCACCTGATCAAAGAGGGCGAGGGCATGGTCGAGCGAGGCCGCGCCCATGCTCGACAGAGCGGCGCGCCCGGCGAAAAAGAGCGCCTTCTCCGCCAGCGCCGCCTGCGGATTTTGCTGCGCCAGGAGCTCAAACTGCGTTTGGGCGTTGGCAAAATCCTGCCGCCGAAAATATACTTCCGCGAGTTTCATCCGCACTTCCGGCGTAAAGGCGGAGCCCGGATGCTTCTGCAGAAAGGCCAGCGCGGCCGCGATCACCTGCGATTTTTCCGCGGCGGGGGCGGCGTCCGCCAACCAGATCTCCAGGTAATCGGCGCGCTCGAGCGCGGCCGGCGCGGGACGACCGAGGCGGGCCCGCGCCAAATCCTGCCGAGCCGTATCCAAGTCTGGCTCGCGCGCGTGGAAAGCCAGCTCGGCCAGCGCCACCCAGGCTTCCGCGACCCGCGGGCTCTGCGGAAAATCGCGAATGAACTTTTGAAAGGAGTTGGCCGCCTCCGCCTTGCCTTGGGCTGCCTCCAGCGCTCCCTCTTCCAGGAGCAGCTCTCCTTGTTGCGCCGGTTGGTTGCTGATTCGCCGATAATCGCTGGCAAATTTTTCCGGCTCCTCCAACCGCAACCAGCAGAGCGCAGCATTAAAATATGCCGCGCTTGCCAAGTTCGAATCGCCTTGCGCGATTTCCTCGAAAATTGGCGCCGCCTGGGCCAGCCGGCCCGCCCGATAGCTCGCTTCGGCCCGCAACCAATCCGCCTCGGGCGCGAAGGCCGGCGTTGGATTTTGCCGCCGCGCCGTCTCCGCGGCGCGGATCGCCGCGTCCCATTGTCCGTCCGCCAGGAGGAGCCGGGCCTGTTCCAAAAAGGCCGGGCCTAACGACGGCAATTGCTGCACCGCCGTCCGGTCGATCCGGGCCAGGGTGGCGAGGGCGGCCGCCCGATCGCCGGAGCGCAACTGACTGCGCGCGAGACCCCAGAGCGCGAAGGCGCGCCGCGGCTCCGCCCGATCGCGCGCCCAGCGCCTCAGTTCGTTAGGCGAAGCTTTTCGCTCGGCTTGGTAGAGGGTGTTCAGTTTCGCGAAGAGGACCGGCAACGAAGGATCGGCCGGATGATCGTCGATAAATTGCTCGAGGAGGTCGTCGCCTCGCTCCGCAGTGCCGGCCTGCAAATGGGCCTCGGCCACCGCCAGGAGAGTGGCGATGAGGAGCGGGTGCGAGACCGGCTTCTGCTTGTCCAAAAGGGGCCCCCAGGCGGCCAGCGCGCGGTCGGGGTGGTGTTGCGCCAGTTGGATTCGGCCTAACAAAAAGAGCTGCTCGGAGCGGTCCGCTGGCTGGGCCGGCGCGAGTTTCCGCAAGAGGCGCTCGGCCTCCCCGAGGTCGCCGCGATCAAGCAGGAGTGCGGCCGCGCCTAACGACGCCGGCGCTTTCCAACGTGGATCGCTCCGCAGTGAATCGAAAAGAGCCAAAGCCTGCGCCGACTGCCCGAGGGCGCGGGAGCTTTGCGCCTCGCCGAAGCGAGCGTCGCCCCGGAGCGGCTCCTCGGCCTGGACCGCCACCTGGTGGTAGGCGGCTTGCGCCTCAGCCCAACGCGCGAGGGCCGCGAGCGCCTGGGCCCGCCAGAAAAGAGCCGCGGGATCTTTCGCGGCCGCGGCAGCCGGCCAGACCTGCAAGGCTGCCGCGGGCTGCCCGGAGCGGACGAGCGCTTCGGTTAACTTCGCTTTTGCGGTCGCTTCCTCCACCGCCGGCGGATGCTCGGCGAGCAGCCGTTGCAAACGCTCAACCGCCACTTCCGGCACGCCCTCGTCGAGCGGCCGGACCGCCTCCTTCAGGGGGTTCGCGCCTAACGACCCGAGGCAGAAAAAAAGACCGAGCGCGATTGCTTTCATCTGCCTAACAATGGCCGCAACTGCGCTCCGGTATAGCTCTCCTTTACTCGCGCGACTTCTTCGGGCGGCCCCTCGGCGACGATCGCGCCGCCCCCTTCGCCGCCTTCCGGGCCCAGATCGAGCACCCAGTCGGCGCATTTGATCATCTCCAGGTTGTGCTCGATCACGACCAGGGTGTTGCCCGCGTCGCGTAATTTCATGAGCACCTGCAGAAGCTTCTCGATGTCGGCAAAGTGCAGCCCGGTGGTCGGTTCGTCGAGGATGTAAAGGGTGCGCCCGGTCGCTTTCTTGGCCAGCTCGGTGGCCAGTTTCACCCGCTGCGCCTCGCCGCCGGAGAGGGTCGTCGCGGCCTGGCCGAGGCGCAGGTAGCCGAGGCCGACATCCTGGAGCGCGCTCAATTTATCGGCCAGGGTCGGGACGTTCCGGAAAAAACGCGACGCTTCATCGACGGTCAGCGCGAGCACGTCGGCGATGTTTTTTCCCTTGTAGGTGATCTCGAGGGTCTCGCGGTTGTAGCGTTTCCCCTGGCACACTTCGCAGACCGCGTAGGCGTCGGCGAGGAAGTGCATCTCGATCTTGATCAGCCCGTCGCCCTGGCAATTTTCGCAGCGGCCGCCCTTCACGTTGAAACTAAAACGTCCCGCGCTGTAGCCGCGCACGCGCGACGCCGGCAACTGACTGAAGAGGTCGCGGATCGGCGTAAAAGCACCCGTGTAGGTGACGGGATTGGAGCGCGGCGTGCGGCCGATCGCGCTTTGATCGATGATGATTGCCTTGTCGATCTGGTCGAGGCCGTGGAGGGCCCGGTGCGCGCCCGGCTTGTCCTTCGAGTGGTAAAAATGGCGGAAGAGCGCCCGCCGCAGAATGTCGTCGACCAGGGTGGATTTGCCGCTCCCGGAGACGCCGGTGATGCAGGTAAAACAGCCTAACGGAAAGGCGGCGGTCAGATTTTTAAGATTGTTCTCGGTCGCGCCGGCGATGGTGAGCCAGCCCTCGGAAGAGGAGTTGCGGGGGCGCGGGACGACGCGTTGCCGCGGGATGGCGATGCGCGAGCGGCCCGAAAGGTAGGCGGCGGTGGGAGAATTTTTCGCGTCGAGAATTTCTTCGAGCGTCCCTTGGGCGACGATCTCGCCGCCCCGCGGACCGGCGCCCGGCCCGAGATCGAGAATGTGATCGGCCGCACGAATCGTCTCTTCGTCGTGCTCGACGACGATGACGGAATTCCCCAGGTCGCGCAGGCGGCGGAGCGTGCCGATGAGGCGGGCGTTGTCGCGCTGATGCAGGCCGATGCTCGGTTCGTCGAGAACGTAGAGGACGCCGGCGAGCCCGGATCCGATCTGGGTGGCGAGCCGGATGCGCTGCGCTTCGCCCCCGGAAAGCGTACCGCTTTCGCGATTGAGCGTGAGATAATCGAGGCCGACTTCGAGGAGGAAATCGAGCCGCGAGGAAATCTCGTGGAGCACTTCGGAGACGATCACGCGCTGACTTTCGGTCAGATCGACTTGCCTAACGAACTGAGCGGCAGCGGCGATGGTGAGGTTGCAGAACTCGTGGATGTTGAGTTCGCGCAGCTCAAGCCCGCCCTGGCCGATTTTCTCTTCGCCCGATGTTTTCGGCGAGGCGCCAAAAACAGCACGCGAGGGCGTGTGCGCTCCCCGGAGGGTGACCGCGAGAATCTCCGGTTTGAGCCGCGCGCCCTGACAGACCTGGCAGGTCGCCCGGTTCATGAAGGCGCGAATGCGGGAGCGGGTGAATTCGCTCTCGGTCTCCTCGTAGAGGCGCTGGAGCTGCGGGACGAGACCTTCGAAGGGCTTCGCCATCTTCGCGCCGCGGCCGGTGCTCAGCTCGACCGGCTCGGCGCCCGTCCCGAAAAGGAGGGCCTGCTTGAAATCCTCCGGCAGCTCCGCGTAGGGCATGGTCTCGGCCACCCGGAAATGCCTAACGAGCGCGTTTTGTAATCCGCGGTAATACGCTTTCATCCGCTTGGTCCCGCGCCGCCAGGGCACGATCGCCCCCTCCGCGAGCGACCTCGCGGGGTCGGTTATCATGAGCTCGGGATCGAGCACCGGTTGGGTGCCGAGACCGTGACAGGCCGGGCAGGCCCCGAGATGGCTGTTGAAGGAGAAATGCTTGGGAGTGAGCTGGCCTAACGAGAAGTTGGTCTCGGGATTTCCGTAGTCGGTTGAATAACGAACTTCTTCGTCGCCGCGCAGGACGACGAGGCGGTTGTTACCCCATTTTAGGGCCGTCTCCACGGAATCGGCGAGCCGCGAACGGATGCCTTCCCTAACCACGAGCCGGTCGACCACCGCTTCGATCGTATGGCGCGTCCCTTTCTGGAGCCGGATCGGCTCGGGCCGGCTCAGCTCGAGGATTTCGCCGTCCACCCGGATGCGGACAAACCCTTCGCGTTTGGTTTTTTCGATGACGTCGCGGAATTCGCCGACTTCGTTCCGCACCAGAGGGGCGAGAAGAATGATCTTTGTCTCTGCGGGATACTCCAGGATTTGGTCGACAATTTGTTGCGCCGTCTGGCGGAAAATCGGCTGGCCGGTGACCGGATCGTGCGGCTGCCCGACGGCCGAATAAAGGACGCGCAGGTAATCGTAAATCTCGGTCGTAGTCGCAATGATGGAGCGCGGATTGGTCCCGGCGGTACGCTGCTCGATCGCGATCGCGGGGGAAAGTCCCTCGATGAAATCGACCTCCGGTTTCTCCATCTGATCGAGGAATTGCCGGGCATAAGCGGAGAGGCTCTCGATGTAGCGGCGCTGGCCTTCGGCATAGAGCGTGTCGAAGGCCAGCGACGATTTGCCGGAGCCGCTCAGGCCGGTAATGACGACCAGCTTTTCTCGCGGAATCTCCACGTGGAGATTCTTCAGATTATGCTGGCGCGCTCCACTGATCTTGATAGCTTTTGCGGGCATCGGACGGGATTACTCGAACCTATAAGTCAAGCACACCCGATCAGGTTCTCCAGCGAATTTGCCTTATCATGACTGACCTCGGCCGCACCATCTCGCAGGAAGAAATCGCGCAATTGCAGAAGAAATTCAGCGAGATCAAGCACTCCATCAACAACGCTCTCGCGGTCATGATGGCCCTCTCGGAGATGTCGCAACGCCGGCCCGATTACGCGGAAAAGCTCGCCAGCACCGTGCTCACGAAAGCGCCCCAGATCGTGACCAGCCTGCAGGAGTTCACGCAGGTCTTGAACGACAAAGCCGGTCCGAAGCCGGAAGCGTAGGCGTCGCGGCGGAGGCAGCCGAGGCTGGCGTGGGGGCGTGAAAAACGCGCTCGTCGAGGGCCTCACCCCGAAGTGGAATGATCTCTCGCTGACGCTTTTCGTGCATCCGTGAGATCCCTCGCTGCTCGGGATGACAAGATTTTGTCGTAGGGACAATCAGCTGTCTCCCTTCCCGAACCTCGCGCTATTGTCATCCCGAGCGGAGCGAGGGATCTCGCGGACACGGTGAAAGCGTACTTCGTTTACATGATGACCAACCGCAGCAGAGCGGTCCTCTACATCGGGGTGACCAACAGCCTGGAGCGCCGCGTCTGGCAGCACCAAAACGGAACCGTCGAGGGCTTTAGCAAAAAGTATCAGCTGCGCCATCTGGTTTACCACGAAACCTTCCACGACATCCGCGACGCGCTCGCCCGCGAGACTGAGCTAAAGGGCTGGCGCCGGGGTAAGAAGAATGCGCTCGTCAAACGCCTTAACCCGAAGTGGAACGATCTCTCGCTGACGCTGTTTGAGCATCCGTGAGATCCCTCGCTCCGCTCGGGATGACAATGCTGCGTGAGTTTGAGATGAGCGCTAATCGAACCCCGCGAGCAGCCTCTCCGCAATTTCCAGCGACGCGCGTGGCCGGCTCATCCGGCTGATGTTTTCCGACCACTCGCACCATTGCCGCGCCCCGTTCGCGAAGGCGCCCTCGACCGCGGCGACGATCGCAGCCGGCTCGGTCGCGATCGCCCCCGACCCGGTTTCCACGAGAAGCCGCGCGTTCCCTTGCTCCTGGCCGGGCACCACTTGATTCACGATCATCGGGCAGCGCGCCGCGACCGCTTCCTGGACGGTCGCCCCGCCCGCTTTGCTGATGAGCAGATGGCTCTCGAGCATGAGCCGCGGCAATTGATCGCTCCAACCCAAAATCTCAAATTTCCGCGCCACCGTCCGGCGCACCGCTTCGACCGCGTCGTGCAGACGCGCGTCGCGGCCCACCGTCACGGTCAGCCGGGCGGAGGCTATTTTCGCCAGCCCGCTGATGATTTCCGGCACGACCCTCCGGCCCGGATTGAGCATGTAGAGGATGCGCCGGCCGTACTCCGGCGAGGGCGGTTGTCGTAAATTCCCCAGCTCGGCAAAAATCGGCGGCACGGGAAACCCGAGTGCGTGCACTTTTTCCGGCGGCACGCCCGCCGCGAAGAGGACGGCGGCGGTGAACTCGTTAGGCACGAGAAAATAATCGGCCGCGCATCGATACCAGATGGCGTTGACGGTGATCGAATCGGTCACGCACACCACCCGTTGGAAGGGGGCCGGCGCCGAGCCCACGATCTCATCCAGGAAGTGCGGATAGGCGGGGAAAACTGAAATAACGATCTCCGGTTGAAAACGCGCGAGCAACTGACGGAGCCGCCTTTTCGCCAAGAAAAACAACTTCAATCCGCCGCCAAAACGCGCGCGTTGATCGAGCCAATCGTAAAACTCGCCCCAGGCCCCCGGCGCGCGATTGATCGCGGCCAGGTAGGAGCGCCGCACCCAATCGTTCGCGACCCCGTAGGTTTCGGCGAAGATGTCGTGCACCTCCACTTCCGCCGCCTCCGGCGCGACCGCGGCCAGGCCGGCGCGGAGGCCGCGGGCGGCGGCGTTGTGCCCTTCGCCGTAGCCCGCCGTCAGGATGAGGATG
The DNA here is from genome assembly GCA_965217815.1 of Chthoniobacterales bacterium. Taxonomy (GTDB): domain Bacteria; phylum Verrucomicrobiota; class Verrucomicrobiia; order Chthoniobacterales; family UBA10450; genus Palsa-1392. The sequence continues at coordinate 29,025 of CBDCJI010000002.1, read as the reverse complement.
CGTTTCGGCATTCGTTAGGCAGAATGGGCGAGAGTTTAATGGCATTCCCCCGGGGGCAAAGTAAAGTTCTCATGACGATGAAAAAGCTTCGCGCGTTCGGCCGCGTCACCCGCCGGCTCGTCTGGGAAACAGCCACGGACGAGACCATGGGCCTCTCCGCGCAGATGGCTTACCAGATGCTTTTCACCCTCGCTCCCGGGCTCCTCTTTCTCTGGCATCTCCTCGGGCTTTTCGGGACCGACCCGGCGAAATTGCACAGCATGCTCGGCGTCGTCCGCGCCTTCCTCCCGCCCGATCCCAAGGTGCAGGAAATTCTCGATACCATCGTGGCCAACGTCATCGTCACCGGGAGCAACGGCGCTCTCGCCACCGCCGGGATCGTCCTCGGCATTTATCTCGGCACCCTTTTTATTTCCACCATTTCGCACGCCCTCAGCCGCACCCACGGCGTGCACGAAGATCGCAACTGGTGGTCCAAATACATCATCTCATTTCTCCTTCTTTTCTGGTTTGGCATCACCATCCTGCTCGCTTTTAATATCACCGTCTTCGGCGAAACCCTGGCCGGCATTGCCGAAGTGAATTTTCAACTCCGCATCCCGCTCCAGGAATGGGTCGCCGCGCTTAATCTTCCGCTCACCGTCGTCGCCCTCATCATCCTCGCTCTCGCCCTCTATCTCCTCACCCCGGAAAATTACCTAACGATTCGGCAGGCTGTGCCCGGCGCCGTTTTTTTCGCGGTCGGCTGGATCACGGTGACGAAACTCTTCGGGTTCTACGTCGCGCGTTACGACCGCTATAATCCGACCTACCTCGCCCTTGCCTCCATCATCATGCTTCTCACCTGGATGTATCTGACCTGTCTGCTCCTTCTCCTCGGAGGAAAATTAAACGCCATCCTGCGCCGCGAAAGTGAACGGGCGGCGCAGCGCGCGGAGAACGAAACGCCTCCGGCCGAAGAGGCCGCCGCCGCATCTTGATTCCCTTGCGCTCCATCGCTCCCTGGCGCCTCGCGCTCGCGCTGCTCCTCCTTTGCGGCGCGGCCCTCGCCCCGTTCCTCCATGCGGAACCGACCGATGAAGAGAAACGCCAGATGTTTCTCAAAACCCGCGAGCGCATGCGCACCGTCCCGGCCGCCACTCCGGAGAAATCGGCCACCCCGCGGCCGAAGCCGAAACCGGCCAAACATCCCCCGGCGAAGAAGCGAAAGAAAACTCCCACCCCCGAACCCGAAGAAGAAAAACCAGCCCCCACGCCCGCGAAGGCCTCGCCCACACCGGAAGAAACTCCCCCGCCCCGCGCCCAGCCTAACGAGACCCGGTCGCGCCGGGCCGCCCGGGTCAACCCGCCCACCCCGGCGCCTTCCGCCCCGCCCAAATCCAATCGATCAGCGGGGCAAGTCGTGGTCGAGAAATCAGGCTACCAAAAACCGCGCGGCTTCTCCCTCCTGCCCTTTCATCTTTTCTCGAAGCACTACGATTACCTTACCCGTTCCGTCCGCAATCAGATCGACCGCGCCCCGGTCCTGCGCGAGCGCTGGCGTTTCATCATCGTGCACAACAGCGGCACGAAGCAGGGGAACGCCCGCATTTTTGATTACTATCATAAGCACGTCCGGCGCATGCAGAACGGGCTCGCCTATCACTTCGTCATCGGGAACGGCACCTCTTCCGGCGACGGCGAGATCGAAGTGGGAAATCGTTGGACCCGGCAGATCAATGGCGGCCACGTCCACAGCGATTACCTCAACAACATTTCGTTAGGCATTTGCCTGGTCGGCGATTTTAACCGGAGCCAGCCAACCAAAGCTCAGCTCGCTTCCTGCGAGGAATTGATCCGCTACCTGCGCGCTCGTTGCGGCAAAGTCGATCGTAAAAATATTCCGGTGCGACCCCATCGGGAAATGAACCCGCCGCGCTGGGCGACCGATTGTCCGGGGGACGATTTCCCCTATCGCTGGTTCCGCAATTTCGCCAACTGACAAACCGCCCCCGGTTTGTCATCCCGAGCGCAGCGAGGGATCTCACGGTTCAGCTGGCGCTTTAGTGCAATGAAAGCGTGGAGTGGTCCGCGAGATCCTTCGCTCCGCTCGGGATGACAGGTCCGAAAGGTGACCGCCAAAATCTAGCTGAGCTCTCGCTCCAGGATCCCCCCGACCAGCGCCGGATTCGCCCGGCCTTGCGACAGCTTCATGACCTGACCTTTGAGGAAGTTAATCGAGGCGCGATTCCCCGCTCGAAAATCCGCCGCCGGTTTCGGATGGGCCGCGATCACCTGCGCGCAGAGCGCCTCGAGCGCGCTCACGTCGCTCAACTGCTCGATCCCTTTTTCCTGCACAATCTCTCCGGCCCGCCGGCCGCTCGCGAACATCTCCGCAAAAACCTCCTTGCCCTGTTTCCCGCTGATCTTCCCCTGCTCGATCAATCCGACCAATTCCTCCAGCGCTCCCGGCGGAATCGGGCAATCCGCCATCGTGAGGGACGCATTCGTGAGGGCATTTTGCAGGTCGTTCAGAATCCAATTCGCCACCGCTTTGGCGCGCGCCCCGGGTGACGCCGCCTGTTCGAAGTAAGCCGCCAGCGCCAGATCGCTCGCCAGCACTCCCGCATCATAACTGCTCACCCCGTACTCCTCCTCGAACCGCTGCCGCTTCGCCTGCGGCAACTCCGGCACCCGCGCATCCATCTCCGCGCGCAACTGCGCCGTCGCCACCGGGAGCAAGTCCGGCTCGGGAAAATAACGATAATCGTGCGCCATCTCCTTGCGCCGCATCAGAAAAGTCTGCCCGGCCTCGTCGTCCCAGCGCCGCGTCTCCTGCGCCAGGGTTTCTCCGCGCTCCAGCGCTTCGGTCTGCCGCGCCACCTCATAGGCCAGGGCCCGCCGCACGCCGCTGATCGAGTTCATGTTCTTGATCTCGATCTTCGCGCCCAACTCCGCTTCTCCTTCCGGTCGCAGCGAAATGTTGCAATCGCAGCGCAACTGTCCCTTCTCCATATCTGCGTCGCTCACCCCGCCGTAGACGAGGATTTGCTTGAGTGCGGTAAGAAAAGCGAAAGCCTCCTCCGGCGACGCGATCACCGGTTCGGTCACGATCTCCATCAACGGGGTGCCCGCCCGGTTGAAATCGATCCCGCTACCGGATTCGAAGTGGAAACTCTTCGCCACGTCCTCCTCCAAATGAATTCGCACGAGAGACACCGCCTTTGCCGGGACGGCGGCGACCGTATTTTTCGGATAAGCGAAATCGGGCAAAGCGACGCGGCCGCCGGCGCAAAGCGGAAGATCGTATTGCGAAATCTGATAATTCTTCGGCATGTCCGGATAGAAATAATTCTTCCGATCGAACTTGCAGATCGGGGCAATCTCGCAGTCGAGCATCAGCCCGGTCAGCGTCGTGAGGCGGAGCGCCTCGTGATTCATCGTCGGGAGCGCGCCCGGCAGCCCAAGACAGGTCGGGCAAGTCCGCGCATTCGGCTCCGCGCCAAATTCCACCGCGCAACCGCAGAACATTTTCGAGCGCGTCTTCAACTGCACGTGGACCTCAAGGCCGATGGCCGTTAGGTAAACCATTATTCCAGCGGCGCGATTTTCGACAAAGGCTCGTTCCGGGCCGCCTGCTCCATAATGATGCCGAAAAATCGGCTAATCTCCGGCATGCGTGGCGAGAACTCTCAATTTCGGAAACAGCTCTTCCGGCGTTTTACCTGACACTTTGAGGTAGAGTGAATCAGGGCACAGATCGATTTGATCGCTCCAACGAATTTCTCCAGCGGGTCCGACTCGGACTTGCTCGAAGGCCCCCTCCACAGCCCACGCCTTAAAGACACCGCTTCCGACAAACTCCGTCAGGTCGGCGATTCCTTCCACGCCGTCCGCGTAGCGCAGCCATATCCGGTGATTCGCAAAAGGTTTGACCTCAAGGGCGACAGGCATACGAAAACTATTCCCGCCGTAGGGCGTAATCCAGCGCCTTCTGAAAATCGAAGCGGCGCACTTCCGCGGCGAGCGTTGGGTCGTTTAGTGCATCGATCAGTTTTTGATTGTGCAGGAGGTCGAGGAACCGCTGTTGCTCAATCAAATCGATGATCTCCGGATCGTCGCGCAAGGCGACGATCTTCGGATTTTCCGTCAAAGCGTGGGCGCCGGGATAGGAAAGAAAACGCTCGGCGCTGCGCGGATCGGAGACGATGGCGCCCAGTTTCCCGAGCGCCTGATAAGTCGTCGCCGGGATCAGATCCGCGCTTTTCACGACCTGGCCTAACGAACCCAGCTCGAGCGAATTCTTCAGCTTGGCCAGCGAATTGACGACCGGCGGCTCCGTCACCGCGACCGGTCGGGGATGAGCCGGCGAAGTCGGTTCGTGCCGGATTTCCGCGCTGGCGAGCGAACCGACCGCGCGCACGCCGACCACGATCAACCAGACGCTGAAGAGTCCGAAAGCGATCCCGAGAAACGCGCCGCTCGCTCCGTAAAGCAAGCGAATGACCCCGGCTCTTTGTTGCGCCGTGCGCTTAAAAAGAATCGCCCCGACCCCGGTAATGACGGCGTAGACGACGAGGGCGAAAATCGCGCCCGCGACCGTAGAAAGGATAAGATCAGGGAGGTGAAAGAAGGGCCGCAATATCGGCAACAAGAGACGCCCGCCGTAAAGTCCGGCGGCGTAGGCCGCCACGACCGCGAGGAGCCGGGTCAGTTGCCTAACGATGCCGAGGCGCCAGCCGCGCACGATTTCGAAGACGATGAGAACAAGCGCAAACGAGACGAAAATTGTTTGCCAGAGATGCGAACCAGCGGCCATCGTCTCAACCTTCAAGCGCGAGCGCGCGCTGGCGCAGGGCGTGATCGCACAGGACCAGCGCAGTCATCGCTTCGACGATGGGAACGGCGCGAGGAAGCACACAGGGATCGTGCCGGCCGCGAGCGCTCAAAGTGGTTTCTTCTCCGGAGGCGGTCACCGTGCTCTGCGGCTGGGCAATCGTCGCGGTCGGTTTAAAGGCGACGCGAAAGACGATGTCCTCGCCGTTGCTGATGCCCCCTTGGACGCCGCCGGAGCGATTCGTCGTGGTCCGCACTCGCCCTTCGCGCATCTCGAAGGAGTCGTTATGCTCCGAACCTTTTTGCCGAGCGCCGGCAAAACCGGAGCCGATCTCGAAGCCTTTGGTCGCCGGCAGACTGAGCATGGCCTTCGCCAGGTCGGCTTCCAGTTTATCGAAAACCGGCTCGCCCAAACCGGGCGGCACCCCGCGCACCACGCACTCGATGACTCCGCCTAACGAGTCGCCCTCCGCTTGCGCCCGCTCGATCGCTCGCTGCATTTTCGCGGCCGCTTCTTCATCTGGACAGCGCACCGCATTCGCTTCCACTCCCTCCGCCGTGACTGCGGAAGCGTCCACCGAGGCGGCGATATCATATACATGAGTCACGTATGCGATGATCGCGCAGGAGGGATGAAGAGCGGCCAGCGCTTGGCGGGCGACCACCGCGGCAGCGACGCGTCCGACGGTCTCGCGGGCGGAGGCGCGACCGCCGCCCTGCCAGTTGCGAATTCCATATTTGGCTTCGTAGGTGAAGTCGGCGTGCGACGGCCGGTAGGTTTCCCGCATCCCGGCATAGGCTTCGGGCCGCGCATCGGTGTTTCGCACCAGGAGGGCGATGGGCGTGCCTAACGTTTTCCCCTCGAAAACACCGGAAAGAATTTCGCAAAGGTCGGCTTCCTGGCGCGGGGTGACGAGAGCGCTCTGGCCGGGACGGCGGCGATCGAGCTCGCGCTGGATGTCGTTAGGCGAAAGCGCGATCCGCGGCGGGCAGCCGTCGATGACCACGCCGATGCCGCCCCCATGGGATTCGCCGAAAGTGGTGATGCGAAAAAGTTGGCCAAACGAGCTGCCCATCGAAGGGCCACGCTAACGCGAGGGACCGACGGGGGAAACTCGCAATCCAAAAGAGCCTTTCGTTAGCCGCGCGCTTTGGGAGAATCCGACTGCTCGGGGTAATCCGTGAGATCCCTCGCTGCGCTCGGGATGACAAATATTCGGGAGCCGAGCAAACAACTAGAGGAAGTCCAAAAATTCTGGTCGAGCGCCGAATTGTAGGGCGGGCGCTTCGCCTGCCTCGGTTCCTGCGGCGGCAGAAACTGGGCAACCGAAGCGGTCGCCCTACAATTCGCCCAGTCGCAAACCGACTTTTAGATGGCGGCGAGAGCGGTTCTCAAGTCGTCGCGCAGGTCTTCCACGTCTTCCACCCCGACCGAGAGCCTAACGAGTGATTCGCCGATGCCGAGCGCGAGACGCTGCGCTTCCGGGATCGCGCCGTGGGTCATGAGCGGCGGATAATTGACCAGGCTTTCGACGCCGCCCAGGCTTTCGGCGAGGGTGAAAAGATGCGTGTTCTCAAGGAAACGCCGCGTGCCCGCCAGGTCGGTCTCGAGGATGAGCGTGATCATGCCGCCGTAGTTTCCGCCCATCTGGCGGCGCGCCAACTCGTGCTGGGGATGGCTCGTTAGGCCAGGGTAGCTGACGCGGCGCACCTGGGATTTTTCGGCGAGCCAGCCCGCGAGGGTCAGGGCGTTTTCGCAATGCCGTTCCATCCGCAAGGCGAGCGTCTTCAATCCGCGCAGAGCGAGGAAGCTGTCGAACGGCCCGGCGATCGCGCCGACCGAATTCTGCAGAAACTGCATCTGGTCGCCGAGCGCAGTGTTCTCGCCCACGACCGCGACGCCGCCGACCACGTCGGAATGGCCGTTGAGATATTTGGTCGCGGAATGGATGACCAGGTCGAAGCCGAATTCGAGCGGGCGCTGCAGCCACGGGCTGGCGAAGGTGTTGTCGCAAACGGAGATGAGATTGTGCTGTCGCGCGAGCTGCGCAACCGCTGCCAGATCGATCAGCTTGAGCAGTGGATTGCTCGGAGTTTCCACCCAGACCATGCGGGTATTCGGCTTGAGCGCGCTCTCCAGGGCGGAGGCATCGCTCAGATCGAGGAAGGTGAAATCGAGATTGGCCGAGCGGCGCCGCACTTTTTCGAAAAGCCGATAGGTACCGCCATAAAGATCGTCGCTCACGATGACGTGCGAGCCGCTGTCGATCGTCTCGAGCGCGGTCGACATGGCGGCGAGACCCGAAGCGAAGGCCCAACCGCGCGTGCCGCTTTCCAAATCGGCTATGCAACGTTCGTAAGCGCTCCGGGTCGGATTGATGGAGCGCGCGTAGTCGTAGCCTTTATGCCGGCCGGGGCTTTCCTGGGCGTAGGTGGAATTCTGGTAGATCGGCATCATGACCGCCCCGGTCGTGGGATCGGGCGATTGGCCGGCGTGGATCACGCGGGTGGCGAGATGGTGTTTCTTCTTTTGCATTCTTTTTTAAACCGCGGATTGCGCGGAGGTCACGGATGGGACGGACAATTCGCACCCTCTTTCTTCTGATCCGCGCGGTCCGCGTGCTCCGCGGTTATTTCTCCATCTTCCGGCGCAAATAAGCGAGCAGGTCGGTGCGGGTGATGAGGCCGAGAAATTTATCGCCGGCCATGACGATGGCGACGCGACCGCGATCGAAGACGGCGAGAAGATCGGCGATGCTGGCCGCGGGCGAGAGCGTTTCGAGCCGGTCGGTCATGGCCGATTCGGCCGTCTCGTTGAAGGCGGCGGGATCGCCGTGGACCTTCACGAGCAGGTCGGACTCATCGAGGATGCCGACGGCGCGGCCTGTGGGATCGACCACTGGCACCTGGGACACGTCGGCGCCGCGCATGCGCTTGAAGGCGGTGAGGAGGCTGTCGTTAGGCCCGACGGAGACGACTTCGCCGGCTTCGTAACGATGAGAAATGAGATCGGAGAGATCGCCCTGTTTTTCGCGCCTAACGAATCCTTGCTCCGCCATCCAGAAATCGTTGTACATCTTGGAGAGGTACTTGTTCCCGGTGTCGCAGATGAAGGTGGCGACGCGTTTCTTCTCCGTCTGCTCGCGGCAGTAACGGAGCGCGCCGGCCAGGAGAGTGCCGGTGGAAGAACCGCCCAAAATGCCTTCCTTGCGCAGGAGCTCGCGGGCGACGGCGAAACTTTCCTTGTCGTCGATTTCGTAAGCCGATTTCACGAAAGCCATGTCCGCATTGGAAGGGATGAAATCTTCCCCAATGCCTTCGACCGACCAGCTCCCCGCTTCCGCCAGCTCGCCGGTCTTGACCCATTCGTAAAGGATGGAGCCGGTCGGATCGGCCAGGACGAGCTCGGTTTGCGGGCTGACTTCGGAGAAGAAACGGCCGAGCCCGGTGAGGGTGCCGCCGGAACCCACGCCAATGACCACGGCATCAAGGTCATGCTCCATCTGTTCCCAAAGTTCCGGACCGGTGCCGCGTTCGTGAGCCAGCGGATTGGCCGGGTTGGCGAATTGGTTGACGTAAAAAGCGCCTGGAATCTCCTGCTCCAGCCGGGCCGCGACGTCCTGGTAATATTCGGGATGTCCGCTGGTCACGTCCGATCTGGTGAGGTGAACTTCCGCGCCGAGGGCGCGGACGTGGGCGATTTTCTCCTGCGACATCTTGTCGGGGATGACGAGGATGATGCGATACCCTTTGGCGCCGGCGATCAGGGCAAGGCCGAGGCCGGTGTTCCCGGCGGTCGCCTCGATCACGGTGCCGCCCGGTTGCAGTTTCCCTTCGCGCTCCGCGGCCTCGATCATGGCGAGAGCGACCCGATCCTTGATCGAGCCGGTTGGGTTTTGGTTTTCCAGCTTCACGAAAAGCTGGCAAGGGCCGGTATCCATCCGGGTGATCTCGACCAGCGGGGTGTGGCCGATGAGAGAAAGGATGGCGGGCGGTTTGTTAGGCATGCGTTGGTGGATCCGGCGGAGGACTCCGTTATGCAACACGGCGGGATGAAATCGTCAAGGCGAGCCGCGCTCGGACTTCCGAAACCTGCCGTTGGCACCCGATCCCCCGATCACAGGAGAGGAATCTCACGGTTTACCTTGCGCCTGGGAATGACGGACGCTTGCGACGATTCGTGAAATCCCTCGCAGCGTTCGGGATGACGAGGCTTTCGAAAAGGTGCTCCCTCTTCCCTTCGGCGGTGGGGGATGCCTGGGTCTCGGCGTTGGACTCGTCTCGATATACGTGAGTCACGTATATGAACCTACACGCTGCACAGGCAAGCCGCACTCGGGCTTCGGCCCCACCGTTGGCATCCCAATTCCACAGTGTCCGGGAAAGAAAGCTCGCGGTTCATCCTGCGCTTGGGCACGACGAACGATTGCGATTACCCGTGAGATCCCGCGGGGGCTCGGGATGACAATCCTTCTCAAATGCCGATTTGCTCAACCTGGGCGGTGGTTGGGCCGAATGTCTTGGCGGTGACTCATCTGAAGTTGCTATACGTGAATCACGTATATGAGCCACAGGCCGCAAGTTAAGTCGAACCCGGACTTCCCCCCAGCGGTTTGCGCGCGAGGCCGACGAACGCTTGCGATAAACGTGAGCTCCCTCTCTTCGCTCGGGGTGACAATGCTTCCGCAAAATCCCGTTTCGGCTACCTGGGCGGTGGCTGCGCCAAGTGTCCCGGCGGGGACTCGTCTGGGGGTTGATATACGTGAGTCACGTATATCCGCCGCAGGCTGGCAGAAGTTTGGTCCGCGCGTTCCCCTGGTCGGAAGCGGGGATCTCCTTTTTGCAGTTCCGGCGCAACTTTGGTCGCTCCCTCGACCTCGACCTTGGCGGTGGGCTGCGCTAGGTGTCTCGGGATTGAAACGTTTTCTCGTTTTCGCGCTGGCGACGCTGGAGCTGTTTTCGGGTCGTGCGCAGGGCGCAGATCCGCTCTGGCGGCAGAGCCAGGAGTTTTTCTCGTTGCCGCTGGATGGCGCGATCACGATCGAGAATAGCGACGGCTCCATCCACATTTTCAGTTGGTACGAGCCGCGGGTGCGGGTGGCGGCGCTGCGGCGCGCTTATACTGAAGCGAGGCTCGGCCAGATTCGCGTGGAGACCAAGGCGCAGCCAAAATCGCTCGCGGTACGCTCGGTCATCCCGCCGGTCTCGGGGCTTTTCGCGGATCGCTCGGGGACGGTCGATTACACGGTAACGGTGCCGGAGACGGCGCGATTAAAATTGAAGCTCGTGAATGGCGAAGTCACGCTGGAAGGGTTGCGCGGAGGGAGCGCGGAGATCGAGCTGGTGAATGGACGCGTCGCCGCGCTGAACTGTTTCGCGCAGATCCAAGCCCACTCGGTGAACGGCGTTCTGGAGCTGTTTTACGACTGGTGGGAAAATCTGCCGGCCGCTTTCGATTATCGCATCGAACACGGACGGATCGGTGCGCGGCTTCCGGCCGTGGCGCAATTTTGGGTCGATGCTGCGACCGCAAACGGCCGCATCGGCAACGGCTTCGGCCTGCAAATTCCGCCTAGCGACGGCCCGGGCCAGTTACTTCAGGCGAAGACCGGGGGCGCTCCCTCGCTCTCGTTAATTCTGAGGACGGGCGGGGGCAATATCAGCATCGATCGCGCGCCTTGAAGCGGGTCAACGTCAGCATGCCGCAGTGGACGTTTGGCCTGTAAAAGAAGAAGCGTTCTGCCAAATCGAGATAAGCCCCGATTGTCATCCCGAGCCGGCGCAGCGCGGAGAGGGACCTCGCAAGCGTCCCACGGCGATGCCTTAAATTAGCGGCAGCAAACAGCGCAAGCGCCGCTGGCCTTCCTCGCCGAAGTCTTCCGGGAAAGCCTTCTTCAAGCGCGATTCGCTCAGGGAAATGGCGAGGCAGGGAATGTCGATGCCCTGCGAACCCTTCAACACTTTGAGTAAGGTTGACCTCGTGAAGCTAACCTCTAAGGTCGGCGACTATGCCAGCTGAGCGAAACCAACCGAAGCGGGAGAACTTCAATCAAGCCGCGAAGCTTCCCTATGAGCTACGCCTCCAGGATTTCGAAATTGCGATGCAGGATGTTTACGACCTCTTCTTCGACTTGAACTCTGGCCTGCTGGAAAAGGGATTGGAACGGCTGGATGATTTTCTCAGGCCGGCAATCATGTCCGGCCTTATCTCGGATTTATTGACCGCTAGCATTGCGAAGCATGCCCGCGCGCTGACTATCAATGCCTATTTCAACGGGCATCCAGATCTTGTTCTAAAAGGCGTTTACCCTAAGGATTCGGTGAAAGGTGGAACCGACGGCGTGGAGATAAAGACGACTCGAAAGAGCGGAGGCGCGGTCGATACACACGGAGCACGCGACCAGTGGATGGCCGTCTTTGTCTATAACGTGGACACGACGAGCGAGCCCGCGCGCGAACGCAAAGCCATGGCCTTCACTGAGGTCTATCTTGGCAAGGTCGAAATCGCCGACTTCCGCAAGAACCCTCGCGGCGAACTTGGGACGCGTACCGCCACTCTTCATAAAGAAGGAATTCTAAAGCTGCGCGCCAATTGGATTTACCAGGACTAGCTAGGAGACTCCGAGCGCTCGTAGCTTTGCGATGCTGCTGCGCGCGACAGCGAAGTAGCGGCCATCTCGCTCGATTCCTATACTGCGATAACCGGCGGCTTCGGCTGCGGCAAGCGTCGAGCCAGCGCCGGCGAAAGGATCAAGAATCGTTCCCTCCCCAAGGGGCAGAACAGCGCGCACAATCTTACGCAGGAACGCCTGCGGCTTAAGACTTGGATGAGGTGCTAGCGCGCGTTCCTCTTTCCTCGTCGGCGCAGAGTGAATAACATCGCCAAACGGTTGCTCCTTGGAAGGGCGGCGAAAGCCGCCCGTCTTCCAACGCCGGAGATTATCCTGCACGCGTCCCTCCAGAGGCTTGCGAAAGATCAGCCAAGGCTCCCACATCGAGCGAGGCATCACGCTCACGTCGGCGAATTCCTCGTGCGCTGCTTTTGGCCGATCGCCGCCGCGCATCGTCATCGTCAGCCGAATGATTTCTCCGCGGCGTTCGAACCCTGCGCGGGTCACGGCGTTTGCCACCACATAGGAGAGAAGCGGATTGGAAGCGACGACCACCTGCGCACCCGGCACGACGACGCGAAGAATCAGCCGTGCCCAAGCGAAAAAAAAGCGCTCCAGCTCGGCCAGATCATCGCGCGAAAGCACGGTGAAGCGTGGCAACGGCGCGCGCACATTTCCATCAAACGAGGGCGGGATGCGCCAGACGCCGCCGCGCCCCTTGCGCAGCTTCTCCTGTTCCCGATCGCTATACTCGATGAGGCCGTAGGGCGGGTCGGTCACCACTGCTTCGACGCTCTGGGCAGGTGCGCTCGCGAGCCAGTCGAAGCAATTGGCGCGAATCAAAGTTGCCTTTCCGATGACGTGGGTTTCGTGACTCTGAGCAGAAGATTCCGCCTTGGAGCCGTTCCCATTCACCCCCAGCGGAAGAGTCGCCTGAGCCTCCTCGCGAATCCGATAATGTCCACGATCCTCCTGCAAAAAGAGTCGTGGTGTATTCAGCCGCAGATAAGAGCGAATGGAAGAGGCGGGGGTTTCGCCAATGCGCGCGCTGACTTCGCGCGCGATCTCAGCGACGGTCGCGCCGCTTGGCCGATAGGCCAACGTCTCGATAATCGCGTCGCGCACCGCCCCATGTTTCCGCTTCGAGGAATACTTCACCTGCTCATTAGACGTCTCGACGTCTTTACGCGCAACTGAATTTCGCCAGCGAATTGGTCGGGCACGGGTTGGTCAGAGGATCGACAGCTCGCGCAGCACCTGCAAATTGTCGCCGCAGAGTTGGTTCATCTATCCGGCAGAGGTTTCACAACCTGTAGCGAGAGCAGAAGGCCTCGGTCTAACCGCGTAGCGCCTTAACCTTTTTTCAACTTCGCCGGGTCGTAGCCTTCTGTCACCCTTATGTAGGCGGGTGCGGCAACTGTTCGGTCCGGCTTAGTGGGAGCAGGCGTTTTTGGTGTGTCCGTCTCTTTCGACGGCGTGTCATTGGTTGCTCCTTCGGAGGTATTAGGGTTTTCTGACATCTTTGTTCCTCGGCTTTTTGTCCTCAGGCGGTTTCGAATTGAAGCTGACCATAAAGGTGGGGGCAGTGACGGTTCGGTTGGGTTGTGGAAGTTGCGCAGGTGGCGACTGAACGTTCGGTTCTGGCGGCGACGGCATAGCATCTTGGTTTTCGAGTTGATCGCTCTTCGGCGGCTCCCAATTCAAACCTACCGAAAATCGAGGCGCCGAGACAGCACGATCGGGCTTGGGCGTTTTAGTCGTTGGGGGCTCGACCTTCGCTTCTGGTGGTGGCGAAGGAGGAACCTTGTTGTCTTCGGTCTCCACAACAATTTATCGTTCATAAAAGGAGAGAACACAAACCACAGAGGCCCAGCATGGCGATTAACAGCAGGACTGACAGGATCATCATCCTGTGCGCCCAGCTTAGGATTGCATATTTTTTGTCCGTGGATGCTTTGTTCTCCTGGTACGCGGCAACGTTCGCTCTCGCGAAGCTATCGTAGATATTTAGCAAAGGTTGAGCATCGTAAAACGCGACAACGTCATCGTTCAGTGGCCTGCTCACAATCGGCGCGACTTGTATGACCTGATTAGACAACAACCATCCCGCTGCGATGGCGATGGCTCCTAGAACTACAGTCGCGAAAATGACTGACGCTGTGAGGGCGAAAGCCGGCCAATGTGGAGAAAAGGTCGTTAGCGCTCGCCAGGGAAAACGATCAAAGAGGCGCTTCGCCGTGTACGCGAAGATCCCAAGCAAAAAGACGAAGTTCGTGGAGTACTTCGAGGCTTTGCCATCCGCTTTTGTGAATCGGTCGTGTTCCCTTAGCAGGACGTCGGTGGAGTAAGTGAAGAGTTCTTTGTATTTCTCCAATATATCGTCAGCCATACTAGACTCTCCTCTTACCTCCGCTGTTCATCCGGCTCTTTGGCGACGCCTTTGAATTTCCTGCCGTCGCTCTTCACGCCCATGAACTCGCCTTTGGTTTTGCTTCCGAGCGTTTCATCGCGCTTGGTCCAGTCCTGTGTTACTGGTTTTTTTGATTGCGTGCGGCCTTTGACCGCGCCTTGTCTGTATCCTTTGCCGGTGTCTTTTGCCATGACTCTTCTTTAATCGAGAGCCGGCTGATTGACGAGGCGAGATAAATTCTCTCGCGGACGAGGCTGCCGACCTTCTCAAGCGCTCTTTTCTCTCGCGGGCGAGTGATTTTTGCTCGCGCCCCTCGCTTTCTTGCTCGTGGCCGAGGGAAAAGTCTCGGTGACGAGAAAAATTTCCCCGGCTGACACTGACCGGCACTCGTGCCCGAGCCGGGCAGAGGACGGGCGGTAAAATCACTCGCGACCCTCGATTATCGGCTCGCCGCCGAGCGCGCGACGCTCGCGCTCCTCTGCTGAAGACCAGACCGCGAGCAAATTTGCCTCTCCCGGCTCTGCAATCCCGCGTCCGAGGGAAAACTTAACTTTTGGCCGGGGCGTCGCTTGAAACGCTCGCCCAGTTACTCGACCAGCGAGGTCACTTCCGGCTCGTCTTTTGCACCCGCTTGAGCGACTCGTAGGTGGTAAGGCTTTTATTGATCCACCGCGCGCCGATGCGCATTTGCAGCCCGCTGATCAAGGCCGCCAACCTCCTCGGCTTGGTTCGTCTACTCGGCGACGGTGTTGTAGGATCCCTTGATCGCGTCGTGCGCCGCCGGTTTGGCGTGATCGGGCATGGCGTCGGATGATCGTGGGCCGGGTCCCGGCCAGGCCGACGAAGCCCATGCTTTTTCACGAAGTTTCAAGAGCTTTTTCGCCTCAGCCCCGGAGACCGCCTGGGCTTGCGGAAATTTGGCGCGGATGGTTTGGAAAGCGGCGGCCAGCTCCGCTTTGTCGGGGTCACTCAGGGTCACAATGATATCAGCGGCCATAGCGAATATTCTCCGGTTGAATTTCCAACGAGACTGCGCCCAACAAAGAAAGGACGCGATTCTTTTTTCTCAGTAACTACGGTTGCAGTCCAACCAAGGTGCGCGCCATTCGCGCGAAGGCGTCCACGGCAATCTTTAGCTGCAACCTTGGCGCGTCCCGCATTCCGTGCAGACTCCGCACCCTCCCGCGCGGATCACTTTTGCCGCTCCGGCAATAGCAGGCGGCTTCCGTGAACAATGTTCCCGTGGGCTTCGGTAGCACCGAGCAGACTATACGTGGCAAAAATTCTGTTGTTCAAAAAATCGCAGCGTGTCTAATACGGAAATTTATGAACTCACTATCGCCGGATGCTTCCGATAGTTTTCAGCCAGTGCTTCTCGGCACCGAACTCGTCTTCGAAGAGGGAGACGCCAAAGGCATGATTACCGATGAAAACCAACATGAAATTTTCGTGGAATCCGTCTTATTCACCGGTTGGATATCGAAGGCGTCTTTTTGGGAACTAAGTGGCTTTGAATAGAATCAGAACAATGATTCTTCTGTTTGCCATTGGCGGACGATGTTGCGGCAGGCTGCCTCCACATGTTTGAGCATCGTCTTGTGAGCGGTGGAACACGTAAAGACTCGTTCTCGATACACGTCTACGGCAAGACAGTTGCTGCTTCTTATACCGCCGCCGGCCCCAAAGTGCACGCCGAGCATCAGAAATACCAATGCCGCCACATAGTCGCCGGCAAGCCGATCACCTCCGTTCTGGAGGGAGGATTGTTCACCCTTCGAGAAATTGAAAATTGCGCCCCCGAATTTCCTGACGCCTCGGTGTGCAAACGAGAATACGATTTCAGGCTGTACGCTTACACGAACGCCTTCGATCACTAGGTGGTCAAAGCCGCGACGAGGAGCGTGAATTCTCTCGCCAGCGCAATCGATCTGTGACGCTAAAGAGGCGAGCTTCGTCAGCGAGGCCGCGCTCAATTCATTGCATTTTTGCTCAAACCCATCCGCGCTATTTGCAGTTTCTGACATGCGAGCGGCTTTCAAAATAATGGAGGCTTCACTGAGGCCCGTCGCTGACAAAGCGGCAAAGCGGTCCGGGCTGGTTGATAATTTGCCACGCGAACCGCCAGCACGCGCCTTGCATCTCGAACTATACCTTCCTGCCTCGCAGGGTCGGCAACTACAAATTGGGCGAGCTGGTTGGCCGATATACGCGGCTCTTGATAGATTGTTTCGTTCCCAATTTTGACAGTCAAAGGTGGGTTGTCGCGGGAATCAATGTTGTCATATGTTTGCTTTCGGCTCTAGGTCAGTCGAATTGTTTTCGCCAAATTAGCATTAGCTGCAGCCCTGGCTCGTCCCGCACTCCGTGCAGACGCCGCAGGCGCCCGCGCGGATCACTTTGTCGCTCCCGCAGTGCGAGCAGGTCGTCTCCATGAACATGCTCCCGAGCGCTTCCGAGACACGCTCGGCGTGGGTGCGGCCGTTGGGCGCGGCGGCCGGGCTGCCTTCGTTAGGCGCGTGCTGAGTGATGACGTCGATCAATTCTTTCTCGCCGGTCCGCGAGAGATCGGAGACGGGGCGGTTGACCGCTTTTTTCTCCATGTCGGCGATCTCTTTCATCGGCAGCTCGGGATGGGTGCGGTTGGGCGAGGTGGCTTCCTTGTAGCCTTTGATGAATTGGCAGCCGAGCCAGCGAAAGACGTAATCGGTGATGCTGCTGGCATTGCGGATGTCGGGATTTTTCGTGAACCCGCTCGGCTCGAAGCGTTGGTAGGCAAATTTCTTGACCAGGCTTTCCAGCGGCACGCCATACTGCAAAGCCATCGAAGTGAGAGTGGCGACGGTATCCATGAGGCCGCCGATGGTGCTGCCTTCCTTCGACATCTGGATGAAGAGCTCACCCGGCTGGCCGTCCTCAAAGAGCCCGACGGTGATGTAACCTTCGTGGCCCGCGATCTCGAATTTGTGGGTCAACGACATGCGCGTGTCGGACATGCGATGGCGCGTCGGTTGATCGACCTGGCCGCGAAGTTCGGCGATCTCCTCGTCCAGCTCGACGATGCGCTGGGCGAGCGTTTCGCGATCGGCCGCGGGATCGAGCGCGTCCTCGAGCGCGCCCATGTCCTTGGTTTTGCGGGTGTTCAAAGGCGCGGAACGTTTGGAGCCGTCGCGATAAATGGCGATCGCTTTCAAACCGAGCCGCCAGCCTTCGATGTAGGTGTTCATGATCTGATCGACCGTGGCCGATTCGGGCAGGTTGACCGTTTTGGAAATGGCGCCGCTCAGAAACGGCTGGGCCGCGGCCATCATGCGCAGGTGGCCCATGCTGCCTAACGAACGCTCACCTCGGTAGGGTTTGAAGGCGCAATCAAAGATCGAAAGGTGCTCGGGTTTGAGCCCGGAAGTAATAACGGAGCCGTCGCTGTCGTCGACGTCTTCGATCGTGTCGTAGGCGTCGATGTGATTGATGATGCGCTCGATCTCGTCCGCGCTGTAGTCCAGCTTCTCGAGCGCGGGCCGCACGGTTTGGTTGACGATTTTTAACATGCCGCCGCCGGCCAGCAGTTTGTACTTCACCAGCGCGATGTCGGGCTCGATCCCGGTGGTGTCACAATCCATGAGGAAGCTGATCGTGCCGGTCGGGGCGAGGACGGTGACCTGGGCGTTGCGGTAACCGTGTTCCCGGCCCAGCTCCGCGGCGCGCTCCCATACTTTGGCCGCTTCCTTTTTTAAATAACCGAACTCTTCGTTATCCGGAATCTCGCGCACGGCGCGGCGATGTTGCTCGATAACGTCGAGCATGGCGGCGACGTTATCTTTCGCGACCGGCTTGGGCACGCCGCTGGCGCGCGCGTCTTTGTAACCCGGGAAAGGTCCCATCCCGGCGGCCATGCGCGCGCTTTCGGCATAGGCTTCGCCGGTCATGATCGCGGTGATGGCGCCGCAAATGGCGCGGCCTTCGTCACTGTCGTAGCCGTAGCCGTAGCTCATGATGAGCGAGCCGAGATTGGCGTAGCCGAGGCCGAGCGTGCGGAAGATGTGCGAGTTCTCGGCGATCTCTTTGATCGGGTAACTGGCGTTATCAACGATGATTTCCTGCGCGGTGATGAAGACGCGGACCGCCGCCTTGAAGCGCTCGACATCAAACGCGCCGTCGGCCGTTTTGAACTTCATCAAATTAAGCGACGCGAGATTGCAGGCCGTGTTATCGAGGAAAAGGTATTCGCTGCACGGGTTGGTCGAATTCTGCCGGCCGGTGCCTTTACAAGTGTGCCACTTGTGAATGGTGGTATCGAACTGCATCCCCGGATCGCCGCAGACGTGCGTGCCTTCGGCGATTTTCTTGAGCAGCGCGCGCGCTTCCTTGCGTTCGCAGGGCGAACCGTCGCGCACCCGGCGGGTCCACCATTCGCGATCTTCCAGCGCCGCATTCATGAAATCGTCGCTCACTCGCACGCTCAGGTTTTCGTTCTGGTACATGACGGAGCCGTAGGCGTCGCCGTTATAGCTGCCATCGTAGCCCTGCTCGATCAGCGCCCAGGCTTTGCGCTCTTCGTTCTGCTTCGCGTTAATGAATTCCTCGATGTCGGGATGCCAATCCTTGAGCGTATTCATCTTCGCCGCGCGCCGGGTTTTGCCGCCGCTTTTGACGACGTTGGCGACCTGATCGTAGACCTTCAAAAACGAGAGCGGCCCACTCGGTTTGCCGCCGCCGCTCAATTTCTCGCGCGTGCTCCGGAGCGAGGAAAGATCAGTGCCCGTGCCGCTGCCATATTTGAAAAGCATCGCCTCGCTCATGGCCAGGCGCATGATGTCCTCCATCGTGTCCTCGACCGATTGGATGAAGCAGGCGCTGCCCTGCGGATACTCATATTGGGTCGGCGCGCGCTCGGCTTCGCCAGTTTCGCGGTTGAAAAAATAATTCCCCACCCCGGCGTCCTTCCCGATGCCGTACTCGTGATAAAGCCCAACGTTGAACCAGACCGGGCTGTTGAACGCGCCGTACTGATTGAGGCAGAGCCAGGTGAGCTCGTTATAAAAAATCTCCGCCGTTTTCGCGTCGGCAAAATACCCGTCCGCCGCCCCACAATCGGTGATCGTGCGGGTCACGCGATGAATCAGCTGCCGCACGGAAGTCTCGCGACCGCCTTTGAGCGGATCGGTTCCGTTGGCAAGGTCGCCGTAGAAATATTTCGAGACTGCGATCTTGGTCGCGAGCGGGCTCCAGCTTTTCGGCACCTCGATCTTTTCCTGTTTAAAAATGACCTTCCCGCCGTCGTCGGTGATCTCGGCGGTGCGGCTTTCCCATTCCGTCGCCTCGAAGGGCGAAGTCGACGCATCGCTAAAAACGCGTTCGAAACGCAAACCGCGCTTTTTTTTGGGCACCGGGCGGCGGCGGGCGAGCGATTTACGATCTTTGGCGAGGGTGGAAGGCTGGAGGCCGGGTTTGAGTTGGATCATGTGCGGAGCGGTTTAAGGCAGTTGTGAATAACGGTGAATAGCCCTCTGAAGACGACTGTGAACAAGATGTGTAAAGCGCCTAACAACACGATATTGGGGCCGCCTCAAACGGGAACCCCAACATGCGGTTTCGCACGGACCCTGGGCAAGCAGAAAATTGTTACATTTTTTTCCTTGGTCCTAACGATAAAAACGCGATTTTTCAACACTGCGCGGGCCTCCTTTCGGGAAATCGGAGCAACTCCCCGGCCAGACTTTCCCGATTGCAAAATTCCCTCGGGCTCCGATACTGCCAGCGGCCGAAAAAGGAAGGGTGGCTGAGCCCGGTTTAAGGCACTCGACTCGAAATCGAACGTGGGGTTAAACTCACCGTGGGTTCGAATCCCACCCCTTCCGCCATTTTCCCTCGGTAAAAGCCCAGTCTCATTGCGGGCGTTTGAATTAGGCGTACACAACCGCACTGATTGGAACCGGCCTCTATTTGTGCGCACAATTGTGCGCCATTCAGCCGTCGCCCTTCAGCAGTCTATTAATACGGCTCTGCATTTCTTCCAATCGTATCGCGAATACCGCATAATTCGCGAGGTTCTACGTATTGCTCAGCGGAAATTTACAACCCTCGCGGCGTTCGCGTGGACCAGAGGCCGCCCCTCACCGGAGCGCATCATGTCGAGGGAGTCGTGTTCGCGCAAAGCGTCGCCCTTCGCGAATTGTTCCTCGCGGCCGCCAAAAGCCCAAAACAGACGTCGCCCGCGCAGGTTGCTGAGTCCTCGCTTTGCGCCGACTCCGCCTGTCAGGCTTCCAGATCGCGCCCCAATGCGGTCCTCTCCAAGGCGACCGTCGCGCGCACCCTGCGCCGGCGTAAGTCTCCACCGCCTTGCCCTGTTGGATTCCTCCATCCCCAGCGATATCAAAGCTCGCTCGGATCGAACGCCCCAGCCACCGGGTTACCGGCAACCGTCGCGATCTGGTCAAAGGTGCAGCATGGGAACATGTGCACGTCGCCATTGATGATGCTTCCCGCTTCGCCCTCGCCCGGATCAATGCCTGATGATTCCGCGCACCGCGCAATCGCATTCCTCCAAGCAGCCCTGGCCTCCTTCCGCTCCCTGGGCATCGAGACCAAAAGCATCATGACCGATAATGGCCCTGCTATATCTCCAAACTCCTCGCGCAAGCTTGCCGCACGGCGGGCCTGCGCCATCTCTTCTTTCGCGCCCCTAGACTACAGACCAAGGCCACGCCGACAACTTCATCCAAACCTCTTTGGGCGAATGGACCTACGCCCGTTATCTACCAGCGCGCAAAAGTGTGCGCGGCTTTTTTGCCTTCCTCCATTCATCACTGCAACTGCCATCGACCTCGCTCCGCTCTCGACCATCCCCCATCTCAAAACTCAACCTCACCATGGACAACTTCTTGAGCCCCCACCTTAGAATCTCCCGAGACAAAGAGCGAAGATTCCGTCAAAAATCTGGCTGCGGTTACGCTCGGAAGGTGCGGCGGACTCAACTGCAGGAAGGCAAGAGCGCAAAAGCTGTCCCCAATTCGCGCAAGCAAATCGAGATCAAAGCGACAAACGCCCGCTGAAAAAACCTCACAAACCCGGGTAAGCGACCGGTTGCTCGGCTTCCTGCAAATCCGGCGTAAAATCGAAATCTACTTCGACATAATGCCCCGCCTTGTTGTTGTCATTGTAGCTATCCACGTCGGTTCTTAGTTGTTTGCAGTTTCCAACAATAAGCCGTCGCCCATATTGAAAGGCTAATTCGATTTCATCTGTTTGGGCAGTTTCGTCATGCACATCAATCCAGAGATATAATTGTTCGCACGTACCGTCGGACAATTCGGCTATTGTGACGTAGGGGTGTTTTGCCCTAACGCGGCGACCTTGCGGGTCAGTGAAAACTTCTTGTCGCATCGCGGACGCTATTTCCGACGCGCACTGTGTAACGAGGTTCTTTGTTGGCGGTTGCCACAAACGTGCTCGTATCGCCCACATAGCGATCTGTTTCGTAGTTGCAGGCCATTCTGCTCCTGATTCTCGATACTGTTCGACTAGTTGCTGGAGAAACTCTGTTTTTGTCTTCAAGCTCTTTCTCTTTTGGCAAGAGTGATGCCCCACCCATCAGTGAGTGCACTGTCTATTAAAATACCGCGAACTTTTACGAGCATTGCGCGATTCGCTGTCCATTTGATCTCCTTCTTGAACTGCAGTTGTCCCGCGATGATGCCGGGGTGAATCTTCAATAGATTCGCGAATTGATTGATGCGGTTTGTGTAGTAAAAAGGCCGCGTCCTAGTAATAAAAGACCTGAGCGTATCGTGGGGGATAAGCATATTCGCGGCCTCTTCATTCGCGCGCCGCTCAATGTCGGAAACCGCATCTGTTGATAAACAACGGTCCGACTCAACTATATCGACGTCGAGCACATAGGAATCTCTATGTCGGATATGTGAGATTTCATGAAACAACGTATGCCAAAAAGAGTCGATTCGATCAAATCGGAGAGAAAGCGCGATAACGGGCCGCTCCCAATCATCGCCGAGCCATAAGGCAGCGCCGTCGATTTTGCTCTTCGGAAGGTGCTCGATCACGACAAAGCGTATCCCCATTTCGCTCAAGATCGTGGGGATGTACCGCACGTTTTCTGGAAAATCTGCCAGCGCGCGAAGTTTCGGAATGCCGGATTCAAGGGATGCGCGAGTGAACTTTTTAGCGGGAACAGAGCGTGCTAACTGTAAGGCTCGGAGACACCAAGCGAATTGTTCAGGTGTTAGTTCATCAGTTTGCGTTGACGCCTTGGCAGCCGCGCGCAGTTTTTCGCGTTCTGGGACGTTAAAAAACGCGGTCAATTCATGCTGTAAATCAATAATCTTTCGAGTAGGCCGAATCCATCCACGTCGTTCCAAATCTTTGACAGGAGCGGATTCAAACAACCGCGCACGCTCTCGAATGTTTCCCTGATCTTTCGATTTTACCTTCGACAGCTGGAAACCAGCTTCGAGGTTTAGCCAGAATTCCGCACTCGTGCCGAAAGCGCTTCCAAGCTCCACTGCTGTTCCGGGGGTGATCGACTTCTTGCCGGAGATGATGAGGTTGAGAGCAGGCAAGGGGCGGCCCATAATCTTCGCCAGATCAGACTGAGTCCACCCACGTTCCTCCAATTCATCTCGAATGAACTCTCCAGGCGGAAAGACTTGTGCTGGTTTTCGGTCGTTCATCGATCAGTGATAATCTTCGATTGCGACGATGATGATTTTGTTTTTGTGGGAACCAGGTACGATTTCTACAACGAGGCGCATCTGGTCATTGAGACGCATCGAATGTTGATGTGACCTCTCTCCCTTGAGTTTTTCAAAGCGGTTACCTCGAATGGCGTACAGGTCGCGCTCATCGATAGCAGCCCGAATCGCCTGCATTCGTTTGCGAAACGCTTTTACGATTTCTCGTGCGTAACCTCCGGTGAAGTTTGTATCAGTTTCCAGTTTATCCAGTTCATCGGATTCGAACTCAGTTTCCATCGTGTTTTGAGCTTGGGTTTGGGTTGGCGGAGAGAGGTCATGCTTTTCATAGGTGAAACCAAAATTGCAGTGTCCGGCAGCATTGTCAACGCAAATATTAGCCTTTGCGTTAAAGGCTAATGTTGCGGTTGACGACCGGGAAGCTCTGGCCTAACGGCACGCCCTTCATACGTGATTGATCGGGGGAAATTCCCCTCGACGGGCGCGACTGTTTACTTTTTTACCTGTTGGTCACCTTGTTCATGCCCGAGCGTTGTCTTATCTGCCAGCTCAGCGACCCACTGGGATAGTTTGCATTCACACATGGCGGAAACAGTTGGAACCACTCGTTTCCATGATCTCTGTGATTTTTTGTCGCAGATTGTCGGTGTGAAAGCGAACGCTACCGATTCAATCG
The DNA here is from genome assembly GCA_965217815.1 of Chthoniobacterales bacterium. GTDB lineage: Bacteria > Verrucomicrobiota > Verrucomicrobiia > Chthoniobacterales > UBA10450 > Palsa-1392. Next base: position 5,808 of record CBDCJI010000002.1, on the reverse strand, counting down.
AGCCGCTCGCCGTTCCAAAAAGAACGGTGATCCGATCGTTGGTAGCGTACGGGATCGTGCAGCGGGGACTGTTCTTTTCTCGGAGTGAAATTCCCGAGGAAGAGCGGTGGGTGAAGATCGCCCTGAAGGGCGGAGCCGGACGGCAAACGCTGATCGATTACGCATTCGTCAAAGCTGCCTATTCTCGGATGCTGCAAGGCGACTTGCCGACGCTCCTTCCGTGTGAGGTGCGTCGGCAGGATTCACGATCAACCGCAACATCGCGGCCCTACCGGAGGGGCCCGTCAAGGAGAGGTTATGCCTGAGGTCGAACACTTGATGAAAGACCCAACGGAAGCAGTGAATTCTACACCAGCTCTTCGGACAATTAACCAGTGGACGAGGAATATCAGGAGTTCGAGCCACCAATTGCAGGGGGTGAAATTCCGCGCTGAAAAACCCGGCCTGCGCAATTTCGAAATCTTTCGGAGTTGCCTTGCGCCAGTGAGGGAAAGCGACCGCCAGCCGGACAGAAATTCAGGCTTGTTTCGCAAGTGCCGGCCGCAGTATTTCTTATCGGTAGATGAACGCCGATCATCTTCCGCTTTCTTAGCTCGAATTTATCCATCCCGAGGATCGGGCAGCCCAGGAACAGCTCAAGTCGATTCGCTCTTTTCCTCGCCTCAGGGCCTTCAGAAGATCGGCATCGAAGAAGCGATGCACAGGATCAATCTCGCCCAAAAACTTCGTCTCGGTCCCGACCAGCTTCCCGCCATTTACGGTCATGTCCCGCCCATTTGTCAGCGGCTCGGGCTGGCTCTGCCCGAAGTCTATCTAGATGAATTCCGAGCCTAACCCCTATACCATGGCCGATACTCAGCCCTTCATCGTCCTTACTTCCGGTTTGATCGAAGCGATGGAAGAGGACGAGTTGCACGCGGTCTCGCCTATGAGTGTGGGCACATGCCTGTCGGCATACTCTTTACCGGCAAATTGCAATGATGCTGACCTGGATCGGACCGCAGATTTTCGGACCGCTCGCCATGGTCTCGATGCCGGTGCAGCTGGCCCTCCTCCGCTGGGGCGCGGAAAAGATTCTCAAAGGCTTTACTCCTTTGCAGCATGACCCGGCGTTCGCTCACGCCTCCTCGGAGGCGATCGCGCAGGATTGGAAAACCGAAAACCCTACTGGCAAAGCCTGCTCCGCCACTTCAATCTGCGACCGTTCGATTCCCTCGAGCAGCGCGATCAGCAGAAAGATTTCACGCAGATCTTTCGTTAGGCAAAGATCTCGAGCGCCTCGCGGGAGACTGATTTCCGGGCCAATCCGGCTGGCCCCGCGGCGTTTCCGCTTGGCGCGCGGCATCGCTGATGCTTATGATGTGTCTCCGATGATCCAGGCGAATTGTCGGGCCCGCTTCACCGCGGCGGATTTCCAATTTATCGTACGCACGCTGGCGCGCTCGCCTAACGATGCCGTCTCCCTCGTCGACCTCTTGGGCGACGAAGAAACCCGCGATGCTGTGCTCGATCAGCCGCGCCTCGTCGAGGCCATTCTCTCGCAGGGCGAACAGCTCGCTATCTCGTCTGCTTTTTATTTTTATGTGCTCGCGCGGCATGTCCTCCAGGGCGCCGCGATCAAGGATCGCAAGCTGTGTGATTACGTGGCTTCCTTGCTCGAGACTTTCTCCCGCGCCAATGGCTTGCACGCGCCGCACCCCGGCGACGAGCCAGGCCGGCAATATCTTTCCGACATGCTCATCGCGCTGACTCGCGCCAATGCCGCGGAGACTTTTCTGCTCCGCGCGCATGTGGGGAATTACTCGCTTTTCGTCAGCGGCATCTTCCACGAAAACACGCAACGGCGCAGCCGGCGGGGCGCGCCCGACCTGGATTTCTACGAGAAAATTGGGCGGACCAATTACCAACTCGTGGCGGGTCACTCGGCCGCGCGGCGCTGCGAATTGAACGACGTGTTCGAGGAGCTGGCCGATCGTTTTCACGACATCCGCCTCGCCCTCAATCATCTCTCCGACGACTTGCTCAACCTCGACGACGACGCGAGCGGCGCGCTCCTCTTGTGAACGAGACCCTCTTCAGCCAGATCCAGCATCTCTTCGAGCGCACCTACGCGCAGGTGGGGATCAATCTGGAAGATTGCTTGATCGATCAGCGGCGCTGCCGGCAGCTCACGAAACTGGCGGGCGCTTCGGCCGCCGAACTGAGCGAACTCGCGCGCACCTTTCTACGCACCGCCGACGATCAGCTTTACGTCGGGATTTATTATTCCCGCTGGCTGATCGATCAGCTCGAAGAGCACGATCCGCGCGCTGGCCTCACGAATCGAAACATCCGTTCGCTCATCATGTTCGTGGAGGAAATCAATCACGCGCTCCACGCCGCGCTGCAGTTCCGCGACGGCGAACGCCGCCTGGCCAGTGAAGATTTTGCGCGCGATCTCGAGTTGCAGGCGCGAGTCGACACCTATCTCGTGCTGCTTCTTTTCGTGGCCTTTTTCCGCAAGACCCAGCGCGTCTCCCGCACGGATCGCCGCTGGTTGCGCTTCCATCTTTTTGAAGCGCAAAATCCAAGCGCCTTTCACGACGCGAATCTGCGCGGCCGCTATCTCGAGACGACGGAGTTGGCCGCCAGCTACACGCGTTTCCTCGACACCATCAACGGCCTGCGCCGGCTCGAAGAAATCCGCCAATTCCGCTCGCTCGATTATGGCGCGAAAAAAAACCGCATTCTTGCCCTCATGGACAAGCCGAACAAGTAATCCGCGCCTCTGTCCCCCGAGCACCGGTTTGCCGAGGGTCGGCTCTCGCGGTTAGTTCCCCTGATGAAAGCAATTTTTCCGCTCGCCGCCGCGCTCCTGCTTTTCGCGAGCTGCGCCTCGTCCAACCCGGATTTGCCTTCCGGCGACGAACAACAGCTCAACCAGCCCGGGACGCTCTCGGGTCCTCCCCCGGTCGATCCGTTCAGCCGGGCCGACGATACGACCCTGCCGCCGGTCCCGGGCCAGTAAGGTGACCGCGCTCGAGCCGAAGCATTTCCCGGCCGGCGCCGGCGAGATTGCCTTCGATAATCGCACCCGCCAGCTCTATGCGACGGACGCTTCGATCTACCAAATCCTCCCCGCCGCGGTCGCTTTCCCGCGAAGCGCGGCGGAAGCCCGGGAAGCGATTTTAGGAGCGGCTGGCGCGGGAATTTCCCTCACTCCGCGCGGGGCCGGGAGCGGTCTGGCGGGCGGCGCGCTCGGTGAGGGATTGGTCGTCGATTTCTCGCGCCATAACCGGCAGATTACCGAGCTCGATCTGGAGCGGCGCCGGGTGCGGGTGGGCGCGGGCGTGGTGCTCGACCAGCTCAATACCTTCCTCAAGCCCCACGGTTTTTGTTTCGGCCCCGACGTGGCCACGAGCTCGCGGGCGACGTTAGGCGGGATGATCGCGAACAATTCTTCCGGGGCGCGGGTGCCGGTTTACGGGACGACCGCGGACCACGTGCTCTCCCTCGAACTCATCCTGGCGGATGGCCGGATCGAGAGGATTGGCCCGGAGGAGGAGTCGTTAGGCAAAGAGCGGGCCGAGATCGCGGCGCTGGTCGAGGCCCATGCCGCCGCGCTCGCGGAGTGGATGCCGCCGGGGCTGTTAAAGCGCTGGAGCGGCTACGGGATCGAGCGCTTCCGGCGCGCGCCGCAAAATCTCCCGGAGATTTTCGGCGGCAGCGAAGGGACGCTCGCGGCCATTTTTTCGGCCGAATTAAACATCGTCCCCCTCCCCCGGGAGAAGGGTTTGGGGCTGGTCTTTTTCGCCTCGGTCGCGGAAGCGATGCAGGCGACGGTCGAGTTGCTCGATCTCAAACCTTCCGCGATCGAGCACATCGATCGGATTCTGTTCGATCAAACCAAAGGGCAACTCGCCTTCGATGCCGCCCGGCAGTTGCTCCAACTCGACACCCATCCTTGCGCATCGATTTTGCTGGTCGAATTCCAGGAGGACGTAAGCGAACGCCTGGCGTCGTTAGGCAAACGAAGTCTCGGATTGCGCACCACGATTTGCCGCAACCCCACCGAGATGGCGCTCGTCTGGTCGATGCGCAAAGCCGGCCTCTCCCTCCTCACCGGCCGGGCCGGCGCGGCCAAACCGGTCACCGCGATCGAGGATGTGGCGGTGCTGCCGCGCCATCTCCCCGCCTATGTCGCCGGCCTCCAATCCATCCTTCAGCCGCTCGGTCTCGAAGCCTGTTTCTACGGGCACGCGGCCACCGGACTCCTCCACGTGCGGCCCGTGCTCGATCTGCATTCGGCGGCCGATTTGCGCATCTTCCGGCAGGTCACCGGCGAGGTCTCCGCGCTCGTTAGGCAATTCAAAGGCTCGCTCGCGGCTGAGCATGGGGTCGGGATCGCCCGGACGGAATACATGCCGGAGCAGGTCGGCGAAGAGTTGCTCGAGGTGATGCGCCAGATCAAACGCGTCTTCGACCCGACGGATCTCTTTAACCCCGGTAAAATCGTCGGCCAGGGCCGCTTCAAGATCGATCGCGATCTGCGCTGGGGCGCCGGCTACCGGATCGAGCTGCCTTTCGATCCCGTGCTCGCTTTTGCCGCCAAGGATCATTCTTTCGTCGGCAACCTCGAACAGTGCAACGGCTGCGGCGGTTGCCGGAAGGATGCGCCGACGATGTGCCCCACTTTTCTGGCTACGGGCGAGGAATACATGTCGACGCGCGGCCGGGCCAACGCCATCCGCGCTGCCCTCGATCTCCGCATTACGGGGGAAAATCCGTTGCGGGCGCAGGAGTTGGAAGATGCGTTGAGCAACTGCCTTTCCTGTAAAGCTTGCACCACGGAATGTCCTTCCAACGTCAATCTCGCGCTCCTCAAGGCGGAACTCGTGCACGCGCGTTACGCCCGCGACGGCCTGCCCCTGCGGGTGCGCCTGATGAGCGCTGTGGACTCGTTAGGGAGGCTCGGCTGCAGTTTACCAGCCCTGGCTAATTTTTCGCTCGATTTCCCGCCCTGCGCTTCCTCATGGAAAAGGGGCTCGGGATTTCCGCGCGGCGCACCCTGCCCCGTTATGCCGCGGAACGATTCGATCGCTGGTTCGTTAGGCAAAAAAAGGAAGCGGCGGCGCCGCGCGGACCGATCATTCTCTGGGACGACACTTTTGTCCGTTACCACGAGCCGCACATCGGGCAGGCCGCGGTCAAGGTCCTGGAAGCGCTTGGATTTGCCGTCACCCTTCTGGCGAAGCGAAAGTGTTGTGGGCGTCCCGCGTTTAGCCAGGGGAATTTGAGCGAAGCCGCGCGCCTCGGCCGGCACAATCTCGCCCTGCTGAACGCCGGCCCGGAAACGACGCCGATCCTTTTCCTCGAGCCGTCGTGTTACTCGATGTTCGTGGAGGATTATCGCGAGCTGAAGTTACCGGAGACCGAACGGGTCGCGGCGCGCTCTTTCCTTTTCGAAAAATTTGTCGACGAACTGCTCGAGCGCGAACCGGAAGCGCTTTCCTTCGAACGGCGCGCCGCCCAGGTCGCGATCCATGCCCACTGCCACGCCAAGTCGTTGCTTCATCCGGGGTTCATGGTGCGCCTGACGGAGCGGCTGCCCGGCCGTAAAGCCACCTTGCTCGACACCGGCTGCTGCGGCATGGCCGGCGCTTTCGGGATGCTGAAGGCGAAATACGATCTCTCGCTCAAAGTCGCGGCCCCTCTCGTCGAACAGGTCACCGAGCAACCGCCCGGCGCGGTCGTGGTGGCCTCGGGCACGAGTTGCCGCCATCAGATCGACGATCTCACGCCGGTTCATCCCAAGCACATGGCGGAGCT
>CBDCJI010000001.1:0-996268 GCA_965217815.1 Chthoniobacterales bacterium | reverse complement strand
AGGCGTGATGCTTCGCGATCAAGGCCGCGCGCACTTTGTGGCGCTTGCGCCCGTCGAGGGTGTGGCTCTGGCGTTGCGCTTCCAGGATGGCGCGGGTTTGCTCGGCCGATTCATCGACCGAGAGGAGCACGTAACGCGAGCGCGTTTCCGCGTCGGTCTCCGGATCGGTCGTGGTTTCAAAAACCGCCGTCGGGCCGTGCACGATGTTGAGCTGCGTTTCGAGCCGGCCGGTGAGCGCGTTCTTGATTGTCGATTCGATCACGAGCTTTTTCTCGCTGATCAAGTTGCGCAGCGCGTAGCGCGCGCCTTCTGCGCCCGCGACTTCTGCGATGGCAAGGCACTTGTGCCGCAAGCTATCTTCGCCTTTGTAAAAAAGCGCCTGGCCGCTGAGCGACGTCAGCTTGATCAGGTCTTCCCTTGGGCAAAGCGAGAGGACCGCATCCTGGAGATGCGATTTGCCCGCGCCGCTCGAAGAGAGGATTTGGATCGCGAGCGGGTCGTCCATCTTCCGGCTCGTTAGGCCGAGGTAAAGCAAGAGCCGGTTGCTCTCCTCCCCGATGATCCCGAGCTTCGCGAGGTCGCGCTGCAGTGCATCGACCAGGCCCGCGCTCCGGCCCATCCGCAGCGCTTCGAGCTGGTCCGCATCGGGCACGGTGATGACCGCGGCGCTCGTGCCGTCGAGTTTCTGCGCGACATACTTTTCCGCTGCGACGATCAAGCGGTTCATGTCGGCTTCGATTGCGTCGGGCATTTCACGGAAGAGCCGAGCCGCTTCCGCGACGAAGCTCTTGCGCGACCGACTCAAGTAAAAGTCCACCGTGTCGATGTGGAAGCGTGAACCGGCCGGTTCATCGCTCAGCGCTTTGATGGTCGCTTTCAAACGCGAGGCGCTTGGCTTCTCGATCGCGCACAGTTCGTACGCTCTGCCGTTGAGCGAGAGTGTGAAGCTATCAGCACGGAGTGTGATTTTCTCTTCTCTAGCCGTCGTCGTCGCGTCGTTAGGCGAAGTTCCTGACGGCTGGGGAAGAAGAGTTTTAAACTCCTCCGCGCTGCGCGAGAGGAAGAAGTCGTTTGCATCCTTCACTCCTTCCGGCCACGTGACGCGATGGACCGCTTTCACCAGGCTCGCGATCCCGCGAAGGCGGGAGGCGAGCGCGTCCGCGGCCTCCTGGCCGCGCGCATCGCCATCGAGCGCGAGGATGATTTCCGTGAGGCCGTTTTGCCTAACGAGCGTTTCATGATCGCTCGTCCAGCCGTCTTTCCCGTAAAGCGAGATCACGTTGCGCAGGCCCGCGCTCCAAAGACTCATCGCGTCGAAGATCGATTCGGTGACGATGAGCGTCTGATTTGTCCTGGCGGCGATGCCGTTGAAGACGCCGCGGCGCTCGCCGCGCAGGTAAATGTGCTTCGGCTGTTCGTCGTTCAAGCGACGGCCGTAAAGGCCGGCCACGTTCCCGCTCGCGTCCAGGATCGGCACGACAACGCGGCCGTAAAAGATTTCGTTGCCGCGAGCGTTGAGGATTCCGATTGCTTGCAGTTGCTCGATCAACTCGCCCGACTTTGGAAGCGCGTTGCGCAGTGTGCCATTGCAGTAGCCAACCCCAAAAGTTTCCAGCATCGCCGGATCGTCCAACCGCCGCGACTTCAAGTAATCGAGTCCGGCCCGATCTTTGCAGAGCGTTTTGGCGTAGAAGCTCGTCACGCGAGCGAGCAGCCTGGCGCGCGTCGCTTTATCGACCCCGAAAGCTTTCGGGGTCGGCGCCGACGCTCGGGCCGGACGCAAGTCCGCGCCGCGCTGCACGCCGGGGATCGATGCGCAGAGTTTCAACGCGGCTTCGCGTTCGGTGAGCGATTCTTTCCGGGCAACGAACTGGATCACGTTCCCAGCCGCGCCGCAGGCCGGGCAACGAAAGAGCCCTTTGCTTTGCGTCACGCGCAACGATGGCCGCGTGTCTTCGTGGAACGGGCAAAGCCCGACGAAGTCGTTGCCTTCGCGCGTCAGCGCGATTCCGTGCTCCTGGATCACCGCCACGATGTCGGTCGTCGTCTTGATCCGCGCGAAGTCGGGCCTCATCGCCGTCGCCTCCGAAATGCGTCAAGCGGAAATTGCATTGCTCAGAACTGAACACTATACTGTTCACATGCAAGCTGCTTTTTTAAACCGCGCGTATGCTCTGGTCATGGCAAAGAGCAAACTCCGCCAACTGCGCGAAGCGGCCGGCTTGAGCCAGCGCGAGCTGGCCCGGCTCATCGGCGAACAGCAATCCAACGTGCGTTATTGGGAAGTGAGCGGCAATCTCCCGCGCTCCAATGTGGTCGCGCCGATGGCCAAGGCGCTCGGCGTGAGCGTCGAGGAACTACTCGGCGAAAATACTCCCAGGCGGGCCCAGCCCGCGGGCGGCAAGCTTGGTGCGGCGTTCCACGCCGCGCAGCAACGACTGCCGCGCCGCCAGCAGGAGAAGCTGGCGGAGTTTGTTCAAGTGTTCATCGCTCAACACGCCAACGGTTCCTGATTTTCTTTTCCTAGCCGTCGCTTCCGACGGCAACGACAGCGCAGCTCGAGACGCGAACTGCGTTGCGTGGAGTGTCGTCTCGTTAGAGACGAGTTTTCTTCTTCTCTTCTTTCTGGCCTGTCCTGGTTCGCGGGGGCCTGAGTGAGCGTTAGCGAACGTGTGCGCAGCCGAGCGTCAGCGATTGGCGGAGCACCAGGCCAGGGCGGGCGGGGGCCACGTGGCGGCGCAGGGACTGCGTTAGCAAGGCCCTGCGTTCCGCACGGCCACGCCCGCCCGCCCCGCGCAAAATCTCCCGGGCGTCGATTGCGCCTAACGACTGCTTTTCTTTTCTCCAGCCGTTAGGCTGGATCATCGCGCGCCAGCGCGAGTCTCTTCGGCCGCGCGGCCGCCGCCTTGGGCTCTTGGGTCTCTTTGCCCCCGGAGCCGGCTGGCGCGCCCGCTGCCCGCACTAGATCATACAATGCGCGGTGAGGTAAATGTGGGTGGAGGCGAGGAACGAGCCGTAACGCACCGCCTCTGCCGGAGGCCTCCTTTGGAGAGCGGCAGAAGACATGAGCGCGCAGACGCGAGTGACCAAGGCGGCACTTTGCCTCACCGCCCATTGTATGATTCTCGTGCAAGCAGCGCGCGTGACAGACGGCGGAGGGGGCTTCCGGGAGCACGCGGCGTGACAGCGCAGGACTCGTTAGGGGAATTGGGGCGAGTGCTGCGCTGGCGCGTCGCGTGCCGGGTCTTTGCTTGCCCAAGGCGGTGGCCGCGCGGCCGTTCTCGTTTATTGCAGCGCAGCTGCGCTAACTTCTACTACTCGTTAGGCGTGATCGCCGACTTTGGCGATGACGCCTCATTGCAAGTCTGCAACAAATTCATTCGCAATGTGCCGAACTTGATCGTCCTGTGAGTGTTGAAAGGGTGCGAGGACATGCAAGGCGGATTTTTTATTCCAATTGGTCATCACGTTAAGGTAGACGAACCAACGCACCTCAGAAGGATTCGCTTTTAAGTCAGAGATCATGTCCGGAACCACAGCTTCTGGGTGTGTGTTCTTGGCGAAGCGTCGGCAATGCTCATCGAGCCGCGGAGTCGCTCCTTTGTTCCACCATGAATCGTCGATCGGCGCCCAAAATTCGAGTAGAGACCGAGGCGGTTCCCACTTACCGAAAAATTTTCGAGTTTCTCCAGCTGAACAGGAGATAGCAACGACCACGCATAATATGACAGTTAAGCGGTTCATTGATCACGTTTCTTAAGCACCTTATCGACGATAGTATTGTGATTGACGCCCTCGTCCGTAAGGTCATGATTTTGACGATTTGCGCCTGGGTTGGCTAAAGCTCCGCCAGAGAATGGACCCCCATTTCGCTGGTAGTAGTTATCAGCTTGCTTCACGTTGTCAGGGGCGGTTAGGTGCTGAGGGGTGCCAATTCTGGATACAGGATCGATCAATCTTTCTCTGTTAACCGGGATCCCTTCTACTGGATCATTGTGGCAAAGGAGCCCAATCCGCGTTTCCGAGGCCTCAAAAAACGCGGTACCTGCGTTTTCCGGGGTCGGTGGCGACGAGGCCGGGGGAGCGACGAAGAGCGCGGCGCGGCTTGATGGCGCGAGCAAAAGCGCGAGCGCGCTCACGAGGGCAAGGAGCCGCGGCGACATGCTGCGACGATACGTTTTCTTCCCAGCCGTGGCGAGCGGTTTTCCGCAACGGCTAGGGAAGAAGATGATTACGACGCTGGGGGCGGCGAGCGTCGCGCTTCAATCCAGGTCGAGGTCTTTTTTCGCTTCGTCCCAGGGGATGAGGGGCTGCGCTCCGTTTTCCGCGATGGCCTCTTCCAGTTCGCGCAGGTCTTCGAGGTCCTCCACCCGTGCGCGCAAGGCGCGCAGTTCGCGGGCAAGCAGTTCGAGGCTGAGCGGCTCCGGCGGTCGGGTGCTATTCATAGGCTTCCTTGCGGTCTTTGACACGATAGACGGCGATGAGGTTGCCCTCCAGCGTAAAGAGGACGCGATGGTTGCCCACGCGCAGCCGGTAGCGATTGTTCCTGCCTTCGAGCTTTTTCACGTCGCCGTGCAGATCGTCGCGCAACGCTTCGAGACGCCGGCCAATATTGCGGCGAGTCGCCTTCTCCAGGGCGCGCAACTGCTGGCGCGCTTTGGCGCTGAGGAAGAGTTGATAACGCATGCGTTTGAGAACGGTGCGAAGGGCGCGCGCTATTGGCCAGCCTGTTTTTCGCGCCGATGATCGCGTTCGCGGGGATGGCACTTCACGTGCGCGGCTTTGAGTTCGGTGATGGTGAGATGCAGATAACGCTCGGTCGTGGCGAGGGAGCGATGGCCGAGGATTTCTTGCACGTGACGGAGGTTGGCCTTGTTTTGCAGGAGATGCGTGGCGCAGCTGTGTCGCCACAGATGGCAGGTGACGCGTTTCTTGATCTGCGCGCGGCGCGCATATTTTTCCACGATGCCGCCGAGGGTGTTGCGCGCGATGGGACGGGCGCGTTGCGAGAGGAAGAGACGACTCGTTAGGCGCGAACGCAGCAACTGCGGGCGGATGGCGTTGAGGTACGATTCGAGGAAGGAAGCGGCGATTGCGGTCAAGGGCACGACGCGATCTTTCGCGCCTTTGCCGCCGTTGATGCGGAGCAGTCCTTCCTCCAACTGCACGTCGGCAACGCAAAGATTCATCAGCTCCTGTTTGCGGATGCCGGTCGAGTAAAGGACTTCGAGGATGGTGCGATCACGGTAGCCGAGGACGCTCTGCACGTCGGGCGCTTCGATGATCTTTCTCGCTTCGCGCGGCGTGAGGACGTTGCGCGGAAGCGTCTGCGGCTCGCGTGCGTAAGCGAGCGGCGCGGCCGGATCACGCGCGATCAGGTTTTCCGCGAGTAAAAATTTGAAGAGGCCTTTGATCGCGGCGAGGACGCGGTTTTGATAGGCGACGCAACGAGCGGTGCCGCGATTGGTCGGCTGGTAAAAGTGCCAGCGCTGGAAGTCGTGCAGTGCAGTCGTCGTTAGGGCGATCACATCCACCTTCGCCAAGGCTTTGGCGGACGTGTCGCTCTGATTGATTTCGGCGAGGAAGCGCCAGAGGAGATTGAGCGCGGCGAGCTGTTTCGCGATGGTGTGCGGTGAGTAATTGCGCAGGGTGAGCTCGGCGCGATAACGCTCCAGTAAAGCCTCCCGAGTCATTCGTTAGGCGCGGGACGTGCGAACGCGGTTGCGCGGATGCGCCCGGCGATGCGTCGCCTGCATTTCTTTCGGCGCGACGCGGGTGTAAAGCTGCGTCGTTTTCAGCGAGCGATGACCGAGCAGCCGTTGCACCGAGAGCAGGTTCGCGCCGTTGGCGACGAGATGCGTCGCGCAGGTGTGCCGCCAAAGATGCGTTCGCCCTGGGCGCTCGATCCCGGCGAGTTTCTTGTACTCGTTCACCATCGCGGCGATGGCTTGTTTTTTCAGAGCGCGGTGCGGCTCCTTCGCGCTGAGCCAAAGCGCGCGTTCGTCTTTGCATTGCGCGCTCCAGGGCAAGCGGACCTGGGCGAGATATTCACGCACGTAAGCGCTCGCCTTCGCGCCCATTGGCACGACGCGATCTTTGGCGAACTTGCCTTTGTGCACCCGGACGAAGCCGCTCTTGCAATCGACATCGTGGATGGTGAGCGCGGCCATTTCTTCGCCGCGGATTCCGGTCGAGTAAAACAACTCGAGGATGGCGCGATCGCGGATGCCTTTCTTGGTCTGGGTGTCGGGCGCATCCAGCACGCGGCGCGCTTCTGCCTGGCTGAGCACATTTCTCGGCAAGCGCTCCTCCAGCTTCGGCAAGACAAGACCGATGCACGGGTTGAGCAGGATCGCGTCAGTCGCTTCGAGATGCTCGAAGAAGCGGCGCAGCGTGATCAATTTTGCGTGCAGCGTATAAGTCGTGAGGCCGCGCGCCCGCAGCCAGAGCGCGTAACTCCGAATGCTTTCGGAGGTGACTTCGCGCACGTCGTCAATGTTCTGCGACGCGAGCCAGAGGAAGAAGGTGACGAGCGATTGCGAGCGTGCGCGCAGCGTGGCCGGCGCTTGCCCGCGGACCCGCAAGCTTTCGAGGAAGGAACTCCGCAGCGCTTCCAGCGCGTCGGTGAAGATCATGATGCCTGTCCGGCTCGGACCTTAACCTCCGTGCCGTTTTTCTTATCAGTACGAGTCGGCTCGTTGCGCAACACGTATATATGCCTCCCGCCATTTGCTGCGAGGTTTGCGTTTTTGCGTCCGTTTCCCTCGTGCAGCGGCTTCAAAACCTCGCAACTTTGGGCTTGCGAGGTTGCTGCGAGGTGGCCATTTCGACCTGCGAGGTTGCGAGGTTTCCAGCCGAGCGGGCCAGCTTCTTTCTCCAGCTGTGCAACCGATTTGAGCGCCGGCACCGCGCACACCTCGGTTGCCTCATCGATCAAAAGCCGATGCGCGTAGCGCTGACCAAAGCTCCCGCGGACCGCGCCGACATATTCGAGCCGCATCAATTCCGCGAGGTGCATTCGCAGCCGCGCCTCGGTCCACTTGATCGCTTCGCGCAGTTCGCGTCGCGTCCATTCCACTTCCGCCGGCGCGACGTTGGTTTCCGCGGCGCGGCCGTGCACGTAGTCGCGGATCAAGCGCAGCAGTTGACGGCTAGGGAAGGAAAGATCGTCGAGCGATTGGCCAAAGAGTTGATGGGCCAGGTCGTTCGCGATCGCGATGTCGTCGAGCGTGGTTTCGATGTACGCGCCTAACGAGTCGTCGTGTTTCCTCGTCCGCTGCATCTGATGCAAAAACGTCACGGCCAAAATCAGGTTGAGGTATTTGGGATGATCGCGCCGGAACGCCAGCCGATCATCGCCATACGAGAGCAGCGGCTCGAAGGGATTCACCACCGCCACCGGTTCGAGCAGACGCTGGAAGGCGTGATGCTTCGCGATCAAGGCCGCGCGCACTTTGTGGCGCTTGCGCCCGTCGAGGGTGTGGCTCTGGCGTTGCGCTTCCAGGATGGCGCGGGTTTGCTCGGCCGATTCATCGACCGAGAGGAGCACGTAACGCGAGCGCGTTTCCGCGTCGGTCTCCGGATCGGTCGTGGTTTCAAAAACCGCCGTCGGGCCGTGCACGATGTTGAGCTGCGTTTCGAGCCGGCCGGTGAGCGCGTTCTTGATTGTCGATTCGATCACGAGCTTTTTCTCGCTGATCAAGTTGCGCAGCGCGTAGCGCGCGCCTTCTGCGCCCGCGACTTCTGCGATGGCAAGGCACTTGTGCCGCAAGCTATCTTCGCCTTTGTAAAAAAGCGCCTGGCCGCTGAGCGACGTCAGCTTGATCAGGTCTTCCCTTGGGCAAAGCGAGAGGACCGCATCCTGGAGATGCGATTTGCCCGCGCCGCTCGAAGAGAGGATTTGGATCGCGAGCGGGTCGTCCATCTTCCGGCTCGTTAGGCCGAGGTAAAGCAAGAGCCGGTTGCTCTCCTCCCCGATGATCCCGAGCTTCGCGAGGTCGCGCTGCAGTGCATCGACCAGGCCCGCGCTCCGGCCCATCCGCAGCGCTTCGAGCTGGTCCGCATCGGGCACGGTGATGACCGCGGCGCTCGTGCCGTCGAGTTTCTGCGCGACATACTTTTCCGCTGCGACGATCAAGCGGTTCATGTCGGCTTCGATTGCGTCGGGCATTTCACGGAAGAGCCGAGCCGCTTCCGCGACGAAGCTCTTGCGCGACCGACTCAAGTAAAAGTCCACCGTGTCGATGTGGAAGCGTGAACCGGCCGGTTCATCGCTCAGCGCTTTGATGGTCGCTTTCAAACGCGAGGCGCTTGGCTTCTCGATCGCGCACAGTTCGTACGCTCTGCCGTTGAGCGAGAGTGTGAAGCTATCAGCACGGAGTGTGATTTTCTCTTCTCTAGCCGTCGTCGTCGCGTCGTTAGGCGAAGTTCCTGACGGCTGGGGAAGAAGAGTTTTAAACTCCTCCGCGCTGCGCGAGAGGAAGAAGTCGTTTGCATCCTTCACTCCTTCCGGCCACGTGACGCGATGGACCGCTTTCACCAGGCTCGCGATCCCGCGAAGGCGGGAGGCGAGCGCGTCCGCGGCCTCCTGGCCGCGCGCATCGCCATCGAGCGCGAGGATGATTTCCGTGAGGCCGTTTTGCCTAACGAGCGTTTCATGATCGCTCGTCCAGCCGTCTTTCCCGTAAAGCGAGATCACGTTGCGCAGGCCCGCGCTCCAAAGACTCATCGCGTCGAAGATCGATTCGGTGACGATGAGCGTCTGATTTGTCCTGGCGGCGATGCCGTTGAAGACGCCGCGGCGCTCGCCGCGCAGGTAAATGTGCTTCGGCTGTTCGTCGTTCAAGCGACGGCCGTAAAGGCCGGCCACGTTCCCGCTCGCGTCCAGGATCGGCACGACAACGCGGCCGTAAAAGATTTCGTTGCCGCGAGCGTTGAGGATTCCGATTGCTTGCAGTTGCTCGATCAACTCGCCCGACTTTGGAAGCGCGTTGCGCAGTGTGCCATTGCAGTAGCCAACCCCAAAAGTTTCCAGCATCGCCGGATCGTCCAACCGCCGCGACTTCAAGTAATCGAGTCCGGCCCGATCTTTGCAGAGCGTTTTGGCGTAGAAGCTCGTCACGCGAGCGAGCAGCCTGGCGCGCGTCGCTTTATCGACCCCGAAAGCTTTCGGGGTCGGCGCCGACGCTCGGGCCGGACGCAAGTCCGCGCCGCGCTGCACGCCGGGGATCGATGCGCAGAGTTTCAACGCGGCTTCGCGTTCGGTGAGCGATTCTTTCCGGGCAACGAACTGGATCACGTTCCCAGCCGCGCCGCAGGCCGGGCAACGAAAGAGCCCTTTGCTTTGCGTCACGCGCAACGATGGCCGCGTGTCTTCGTGGAACGGGCAAAGCCCGACGAAGTCGTTGCCTTCGCGCGTCAGCGCGATTCCGTGCTCCTGGATCACCGCCACGATGTCGGTCGTCGTCTTGATCCGCGCGAAGTCGGGCCTCATCGCCGTCGCCTCCGAAATGCGTCAAGCGGAAATTGCATTGCTCAGAACTGAACACTATACTGTTCACATGCAAGCTGCTTTTTTAAACCGCGCGTATGCTCTGGTCATGGCAAAGAGCAAACTCCGCCAACTGCGCGAAGCGGCCGGCTTGAGCCAGCGCGAGCTGGCCCGGCTCATCGGCGAACAGCAATCCAACGTGCGTTATTGGGAAGTGAGCGGCAATCTCCCGCGCTCCAATGTGGTCGCGCCGATGGCCAAGGCGCTCGGCGTGAGCGTCGAGGAACTACTCGGCGAAAATACTCCCAGGCGGGCCCAGCCCGCGGGCGGCAAGCTTGGTGCGGCGTTCCACGCCGCGCAGCAACGACTGCCGCGCCGCCAGCAGGAGAAGCTGGCGGAGTTTGTTCAAGTGTTCATCGCTCAACACGCCAACGGTTCCTGATTTTCTTTTCCTAGCCGTCGCTTCCGACGGCAACGACAGCGCAGCTCGAGACGCGAACTGCGTTGCGTGGAGTGTCGTCTCGTTAGAGACGAGTTTTCTTCTTCTCTTCTTTCTGGCCTGTCCTGGTTCGCGGGGGCCTGAGTGAGCGTTAGCGAACGTGTGCGCAGCCGAGCGTCAGCGATTGGCGGAGCACCAGGCCAGGGCGGGCGGGGGCCACGTGGCGGCGCAGGGACTGCGTTAGCAAGGCCCTGCGTTCCGCACGGCCACGCCCGCCCGCCCCGCGCAAAATCTCCCGGGCGTCGATTGCGCCTAACGACTGCTTTTCTTTTCTCCAGCCGTTAGGCTGGATCATCGCGCGCCAGCGCGAGTCTCTTCGGCCGCGCGGCCGCCGCCTTGGGCTCTTGGGTCTCTTTGCCCCCGGAGCCGGCTGGCGCGCCCGCTGCCCGCACTAGATCATACAATGCGCGGTGAGGTAAATGTGGGTGGAGGCGAGGAACGAGCCGTAACGCACCGCCTCTGCCGGAGGCCTCCTTTGGAGAGCGGCAGAAGACATGAGCGCGCAGACGCGAGTGACCAAGGCGGCACTTTGCCTCACCGCCCATTGTATGATTCTCGTGCAAGCAGCGCGCGTGACAGACGGCGGAGGGGGCTTCCGGGAGCACGCGGCGTGACAGCGCAGGACTCGTTAGGGGAATTGGGGCGAGTGCTGCGCTGGCGCGTCGCGTGCCGGGTCTTTGCTTGCCCAAGGCGGTGGCCGCGCGGCCGTTCTCGTTTATTGCAGCGCAGCTGCGCTAACTTCTACTACTCGTTAGGCGTGATCGCCGACTTTGGCGATGACGCCTCATTGCAAGTCTGCAACAAATTCATTCGCAATGTGCCGAACTTGATCGTCCTGTGAGTGTTGAAAGGGTGCGAGGACATGCAAGGCGGATTTTTTATTCCAATTGGTCATCACGTTAAGGTAGACGAACCAACGCACCTCAGAAGGATTCGCTTTTAAGTCAGAGATCATGTCCGGAACCACAGCTTCTGGGTGTGTGTTCTTGGCGAAGCGTCGGCAATGCTCATCGAGCCGCGGAGTCGCTCCTTTGTTCCACCATGAATCGTCGATCGGCGCCCAAAATTCGAGTAGAGACCGAGGCGGTTCCCACTTACCGAAAAATTTTCGAGTTTCTCCAGCTGAACAGGAGATAGCAACGACCACGCATAATATGACAGTTAAGCGGTTCATTGATCACGTTTCTTAAGCACCTTATCGACGATAGTATTGTGATTGACGCCCTCGTCCGTAAGGTCATGATTTTGACGATTTGCGCCTGGGTTGGCTAAAGCTCCGCCAGAGAATGGACCCCCATTTCGCTGGTAGTAGTTATCAGCTTGCTTCACGTTGTCAGGGGCGGTTAGGTGCTGAGGGGTGCCAATTCTGGATACAGGATCGATCAATCTTTCTCTGTTAACCGGGATCCCTTCTTTGCCCAATTTTCCGGCCACGTCATTGGCCGCCTCTGCACCGCGGCTATAACCAGTCACGTTTATGGGTTCCTTGGGATTTTGTGCTAGCGCTTGCTTGATTGCCGCGATTGCCTGGGTCTGACCTGCCTGGGTCCGGGAGAACGTTTGACCGCCTTGCGATTGTATGAAATTTCGCAGCGCGACATTCCCTACAGTGTTGCTTGTTCCACCAGTCAGGGTCGGTGTTCCAAATCCCTCGAAGCCCACATCGAATAATCCAAACGCATCGGTTTTATTGACTGGATCATTGTGGCAATAGCGATAGAGATTGTAATCGCCCGCTGCGAACTCCTTCGGGTCGGGCTGCATGAAGCGGCCCAGCTCCGGTTGGTAAAGCCGGTTGCGGAAGTCGTATAGCCCTACCTCCCCCAGCCATTCCCGCCCGGTGAAGAGAAACCGGTTCCCCCAGGCGGAAACCGGCCGGCCGTTCACCTTCGGCTGGGCCGTCCCGCTCGCCGTGTAAAAGTAAGGCAACCCAAAGGCGTCGTAGCCATACTTCTCCTGGATCGCCCCGCTCGCCAGGCTCAGGAGGATGCAATGGCCCCGCGCGTCGTAGTGACTGTAGGCCCATTGGTTGCCTGGCAAGAGGCCGCTCGCCACCACTTCGTCCACCCGCGCTCCGTGCACATAGACCCGGCTCGGCGCGCTGGCGCTCCCCCCTTCCTGAATCAGGTCCCACCCGTCGTAATAATAGTAGGTCGCCGGGTTGCTCCCCACTCCAGCGTTCGTCCCCGCCCGCCAGCGCTTCACGCAGCGCCCCAACGGGTCATACCCGAAATAGAGATACGGCCCCGGGTTGACTAAAGCCGGGCTATAGACCGCCAGGGGTTGGTTGAGCGCGTTGTAGCTCGCCGTCAGGTAGCCATCGCCCATCAGCACCCCATTGGCCGGCGGCACCCACGGCGATCCGAAATTGTCGTCGTAGGGGAGGGCCGACCCCCAGTGATGGGGATCGCCCACCGCGTAGCTGTTCTCCCAGCTCAGATACTGATTGAGCTTGTTATTGCGCCGCAACATCGCCATCCACCCGCGGTTGGCCACGTAATTGCTCCCTTGCCGGCTCCCCAACTCGTCGTAGATAAACCGATCGCTGCGTGCCGCTCCACTCGGCGTGCTCTCCGGCGTGAGCGCCTCATAACTCGCGCTTGTCAATTGCCCCTCTGCATCATACCCGTAGCGATCCCCCCGCCCGTCTTCCGCCTTCTTCCACGCCGTGATCCGATCCCGCGTGTCCCGCCAATAGGTCCGCCGCGTGTATCTCTGCGACGGTGAGAGCCGCGACACATCCACCAGGCTCACATACCCTCGCCCGTCGTACCCGAAGTCGTTGCGCAGCCCGTTCCCGTAGTCGCTGTAATCCACTTTCCCGTCCCGCAGGTAGTTGTAGGTCACGCTCCCCCCGCTCCACGACACTTTCTTGGTTTGATGGCGCGCGGTGTAGGTCCGCGTCACTACC
Organism: Chthoniobacterales bacterium; assembly: GCA_965217815.1. GTDB lineage: Bacteria > Verrucomicrobiota > Verrucomicrobiia > Chthoniobacterales > UBA10450 > Palsa-1392. The sequence continues at coordinate 983,368 of CBDCJI010000001.1, read as the reverse complement.
GTCCCGCTCGGGTAGGTCACGGTATTAATCTCCCCATCCGGGTAGCGGCTGTAAACCACGCTCTTGGCCACCGCCCCACTCCCCGGCCCTGCGACCCCGTTGCTCCCCGCGATCGCGTCGCTCTCGCTCAGCACCTGCCCCGCATAATCGTAGATGTAGCCGATCTGCGCGTAGTTGTTCGACAGGGTTAGGAGGTGGTTTGCATCGTCCCAGCTCCGCGTTACCCCCGGCGTCCCATCATTCCAGCTGTGCGCTTTTTCCCGCCCCCGCGCGTCGTAGAGGGTCACCGTCTTGGTCTGGTTGCGCCGCGTCTTCCAGCTCAGTAGTTGCCCGGCTGGGTCGTATCGGGTGTGTTCGTTGCTGCCATCGGGGAAGAGGGTGTTCGTTGCTCGTCCCATCCCATCGTAGGAAAAGGTCGTCGGCTGCTCCTCGATCCCGCCCCCATCCTTCGTCCGGTAGGTCGTCACTTTTTGCAGCTTCTTCATCGGCCCCCACTGATAGAGCAGGTCGGTCGCGTTCCCGCGCTCGTCAATAAAACGCGTCGGCTCGCCGAAGGGGTTGTAGGCCGGCCACTGTTGGGTCCGCAAATCAGGGAAGCGCACGAGCGTTTTGTTTCCGGTCGTGTCGTAGAGGGTTTCCGTCACGCGGGGCGGAGTCGAATCGGTCGGGTGTTCGGTCGTCTTCCAAAGCCGGTTGCGGTTATCGTAGGTAAACTCTGTGACCCGGCCCAACGGGTCGGTCGCGGTTAGCTTCTGCCCATTTCCATCGTAGGTGAAACGACGCACTTGCGCGTCCGCCGGCGTCGCCAAGGTGCCGAGCAGCGTGGTCAGATCGGCTGGGGTGGTCGCGTCGGGCCCGGTCACAATCAGGCCCGTGGTTTCGACTGTGATCCGATTCTCGACGTCATGTTGGCGCGCGGTCACGCGATGTTGATTGGCGGCATTGAAAATAGGCTCGATCTGCAGCCGCCATTCGCTCGAAGTGTGAGCATATGCGCTGCGCAGCCCGACACCCGGAATGTCCCGATCGTAGGTCCAGCGCCAGGTCCGGGTGACCCCCGCGCTCACGGGCTCCGTATAGCGCACGCAACGCCCGTAGTCGTCGTATTGATACACGCTGCGATAACCTTTTTCGTCTGTCATTGCGATGCAATCACCGTAGCGGTTATACTCGTAGCTCGTCACCGGGTCGGGGCTGCCGCCGGTCGGGGCGTAGTGCACTTTGGTGACCTGATTGCGCCCATTGTATTCCAGGCGCACGGCATAAGGCGCTCCGCTCGCCCGCGAGCGGTAGTCGCTCATGGTCGCGACGCGATCGTTGGCATCGTAGGTGTAGATCTTCGCCCCGAGCGCTCCATCGACGCTGTTCTGTTCCTGCTGGAGAAGGCCGCGCCCGTCGTAGATGTTGGTTACGACGGCGCCACTTGGCAGGGTATGGCTGGTCGCTTCATTAAGGCTGTTGTAGCTGTACGCTTCCGAGCTGGCGCCGGGGTGGTCGATCCCGACCACCCGCCGGCGTGAATCCCGCGTATAAACGGTGGTCTGGTTGCGTTCGTCGGTCTGGCTGAAGAGCCACTTATTGTTGGGGTTGGGTATCCGGGCGGTATCCCGGGCAGCGGAGTTGCCTGGGTTAGTCCGGTCGTAACGATAAACACTCCCATCCGAGCCGACGTGGCGAATCTCGCTCGGCTGGCCGCTGTCATCTCCTTCAAAGAGCTCGGTGCGAATGCCGCGCCCATCCCACACCTCCCTCGGCTCGCCGGCATAATAGTTCTGGCGTTGGGTAGGGACGCTCGGGGCCAAAGGATCGCCCGTCGTAAAGTCGGTTACCTTGCCCAATTCATAGCCGAGAATCGTGAAAGAGCCTTGCGGGCCGGCGGCTCCGCCGAAGAAGAACATGCGCGAGCCGCCCAACCCATTGGTCTCCGTCCGGCGCCCGTCGTAGCAACCGATATGGAATTGGGAAACGACAATCGGGCCGGCTGCATTCCTCTGGGTGCCGCTCATTTCGGCTGCGACTGAGGTTGGTCCCATATGGTAATAGTAAAAGTGCGAGCCGGGGGGATTTTCGGGAATGGGCGGATGCCAGGGGTCGCAGGCCTCGAGTTGATATCGGTAACGGATGGAGCGCATCGGCCCCTCGAAATGGGGATCGTCAGCGACGACCAGACGGGGCCCGCCAAAGATATATCCTGCCGAAGGAATATAGTCTTCATAGGTGTAAACGGCCGAAGAGGTCTGCCCGATGGCCGGTTCGTCGTGATAGGTAGCGGCGGTCAAGAAGAGCCAGGGGCTGCCCGAGCCATGGGCGATCCAGGAATAGCCGTAATCGACTGTCTGCACTGCCGCCTGCCCTGTAGAGGGGACATATTGCGCTTTGGTGATGACCTTCGACCAACAGTGGTTTGGGTTGGTTCCTGGCTCGCACACCGTCCCCCAGGTCAAAAGCAAATGGCGCCCGCCCTCCTGGGCGATGTCGCGCAGCTTCGCATCGATGCCGTAGGTCAAAGTGGTGAGAAACCCGTTCGAATCAAAAATTTTCTTTGCCTGATACCCCTGCGGGCTGTTCTGGAAAAGGATCGAACCGCCGTCGGTGAGATAAAGCCAAAAACTGGAGCCATCTTCCGCCATCGCGTTCAGGCGGTCATGAATGCCAGCCCCTCGGGTCACGAAGTTCGCCTCTTCATGGCTGGCCAGGTAGGGTGGGCCCCAGCGCGGGTCTGCCGGCCAGGCTTGCCCGATGGGGCGGCGATTAGAGCGGAAAACGGAATACTTTGTCGCGTGCCCATCGGGAAAGGTAATGGTGATTGACGTGATATAGTTTTCTTGTCCGCCATCGGCGCCCCCCACCACCTCGAACTCCTCTTGATAGGTCGCTTTCCAGCTCCAGGAGTGCGACCAACCGGGCGAGCCGAAGTCGGTGGTTTGGTCTGCGACCGGTCCGGTCTGAGCCCTGCTATTGTGCTGGCTGTCGCTTCGCACGGAATTATAATGGCGAGTGAAGTCCAAGCCATAGAGACCCGGTGCGTTCGGGACATAAAGATCGGTGATCGAGCGAGTGGCGTTGCCACTGTGGGCGTCGTAGCTGCCGGCGGTCGTAATCTGTCCTTTTAGCGCCCCGGTGTTGCCGGTGGGATTCTGATCGGGCTCCGCGGGGCTGGTCGTCGCATGAAGATCGGCGCCCACCCTGCTCATGAGTAAGGCAAAGAGAAGAAACACGCGCCAGTTCACTGAGCTCCTCCGGTTTCATTCTCTTTCTCGATCACTTCCGCCAGGGTCGTGCGCGAAATGGGAATCACGGTGCGCTGCCCATCGCAAACCAACGTGGCGAGACTGTGCAAGGTGTCGTTATCTAATTGCACGGAAAAAACGCACAATCCGTTGGCGTCTATCGTCAATTCCCCTTCCGGAAGGACCGCCACTCCCTCCCCCATCTGCACCATCACCGTCTTGCCTGCCGTAAGAGGATCGAACTGCACTTGGACGATGACTGGGTTGGCGTCGGCGACGAAAGTCTCCTTGAACTGCCCGATGAGGCTGGGCGGACTTTGCGGAAATTCCGAAGTGGGTCTCCAGACATCGACCTCGGAAGGCTCCTTCTTCATGTCCGGCGCCTGGAAATCGTCGGGAGCGACCGTAACGGTCTCAGGCGCGGCGGGAAGCTCCAGCGGCGTCTCCTCTTCGGGCAAGGGCACTGCCTCTGCCGCGATGGGCGTCGGCTCGGCCGCTTCGTCGGGAGCCGGCGGAAGCGGGTCCCACTCCACCTCGGGTTGGAACATTGGATCCGGCGCGATGGGCGCGTCCAAGGGCGCAGCCGCGGGCGGCTCCAGCAGGGGCGGAGGTGAAGGATCTGGGTCCTGAGCCAGGAGGCGACTCACCTGGAGGAAGGCAAACGCGAAGAAAAGCCAGCGCGCGGATTTCAGCAATGTGGGGATGGTTTCACGAATCATAGACAGGGGATGTGTTTGTTGTTATGCCCAGAGAGGGGCGCGAAATTCGTTTTTGCAATGGACGATGCCGAAGTTGAGTTGGGCAGCGCGAGCGTGGGGATCTCGGGGAATGTCTGAAGGGGAATTGGGAGGTGATTCTTGGCGCGCCCGCCACGAATGAGAGGACACTGGCTGGCACGCAGCAGAGACCTAAGCTGGTTCCGCCGCCACTAGAGGGAACGCTTTTTTTCATATTTCGGTGATTTATGAGAAATTAACATCCGAGCAGTCAAGCACTTTTTTTGGAAATATTTTCGCCTCTCGGAAGGGCATTTTCTTAGCAAACAGGCGGCCTCCTGCCTTCCTGCGCCTTTCGGAAGATTAAGAATCTCTTGAGCAAGGTTCCCGAGGCATTTTCGAGGTTTGAAGAACGCCTGCTTAACCTTCGGAATTCTTTGCCCAAGGCTAAGAACTCATTTCTGAGGTTTGGGCAGCCGCTTACTTACCGTCGGAAATCATTTCCGAGACTTGGTCGGTCGTTGCCGAGGTTTCGGAATTCTTGGCCGAGCCTTCGAAAGCGACGACCGAGGTTTAGTTTGAGCCGTTTCAAGGTTCGGGCGTCGCTTCCGCTCCGGTAAAAGGTTGTCCTAAACCTCAACCATGGCTGTCTAAAGTTAAATAATGGCTTTGCCAGGTAGTGGCAGGGTTCTTTCCAGGCGGCAACTTTTTCCGAAACGCAAGAAAACACTACGCTCCGAGCAAGTTAGGCAAAATTTAAGTCTTTTACTCGTTAGTTATATGGTTTGGCATTGGGAATGCTCAATCTCTGATCGTTACCCGAAGGAATGCGTGACTTAGAAAGGAGACTAAAGATGATGATTATTAAACCTTCAATTACATTCGTGACGGCGGACAGCGACGGTGAGTTGTCCGGCCACACGGGAACGATCGTGGTCGCCATGACCGGTAATGCAAGTTACCCGGCACCCTCGCCAACCCTGGCGTTGGTCAATGACGCCCACGCCGCCTTCGAACTGGCTCGCGCCAACGCGGCCGGGGGAGGCTCCAAGTTCACCGCGCTGAAAAACGCGAAGCGCGCCGAACTGGTCGCGCTGCTGCGCCTGCTGGCTTCCTATGTGGGAGTAGCCTGCGGCGGTGACTTGGCGACGCTGCTGAGCAGCGGGTTCCCGATCCAGAAGCCATCGCGCACGCCGATCGGCGTGTTACCCGCGCCGACGACTCCGACGGTGGGACAAGGGTCCCGCTCGGGCGAGATCGATGGGTCGACCTCGCCCTTGCATGGTGCAGGCACCTACAACTGGCGGGTGGCGCTGGCCTCGGCGCCGACGGTCTACTTGCAGCAAGTGCAAACGACCAAGGCGCGCGTGACCTTTGCCGGGCTTACTCCCGGCCAGGTCTACGTGGTCGACGTCAACGCGGTCGGCTCGGCCGGACCGAGTGACTACAGCATGGCCGCAACCGGCCTGATGGTTATCTAAGCCGAGTTCCCCTAAAAAAGGAATTCCAAATAAGCGAGCCGCGACGAGGGAGACCTCGCCGCGGTTTTGCTTGCTTGCGGCGGCAGGTCGCCGGTTTTCGCGGTCCGGCGGGGGCTCGGGGGAAGCTCTCGTTCTGGCAGACGCGGCGTCGCGGAGCTCCGCCCTCCAGGTATGCGACGGCTGCTGGCGTGCCGAAAGGGGTCAGTCGGGAATGGCACTAAGTTAAGAGCATTTTTGGATAAAGGAAGCGCGTGGGGTCTCGTAGCATAGGCATCTCGCCCGGTCTTCGGCGACGTGGGAAGACTCACCGGGCGAGACGCCCGGTTGCCCCACCGGCAAGATGCCGGTGCTACGACGGGCGTCCCGACCGCTGCGATGGCTTGGCGACTGCCAATTGGGAGATAGGACGGCTTCCGGACGTTAGGTCAGCTAGCTCCGAGCGTGACCGAGCCAGATCTCGGCGCCTTCGCGAGCGGCTTCTACTTCGACGGATTTACCGCTCTCCAGGACAAGGGTGCGCGCGGCTTCGACGATCTCATCCACCTTCTTGTCGTCGTGCTCGGGGTCGTGATGGAAAAGAAAGAGTTTGCGGACGTCGGCGTCGAGCGCGAGGGCGACGACACTGCTCAAGGAGCCGTGACCCCAGCCGACTTTCTCGGCATACTCGTCGTCGGTGTATTGCGCGTCGATGATCAGGACATCGACGTCGCGGATGAAGTCGACCAGCTTGGACCGCTCGGAGAGGGCGTAGGCGCGCGCTTCCTTTTGGCCGGCTTCGTCTTCTTGGCCTCCCTGCCCGCGCGAGATAGCGTAAGGCTCGTTATCGGGCAGGTAGGCGACGGTGCCTTTGCTGGTGTCGAGCCGGTAGCCGGCACAAATGCCCGGGTGATTCACAAACCGCGAACGCACTTTCACTTTGCCGATGGAAAATTCCATGTCTTTGAGTTCTTCGATGGTGATGGTACTCGGCATGTCGCGCAGACTTACGGGGAAGAAGGAGGTTTCCATTTGCCCGGCGAGGATGGCGGCCAGACCTTTGCGCGCGCCATCGTAGCCCAGGACGCGGAGACAGTTTTTCTCCTTATATGCGGGTAGGAAAAAGGGTAAGCCCTGGATGTGATCCCAGTGAGTGTGGGTGATGAGGATGGTGAGGCTGATGGCTTTGGGGCCGTACTCTTCTTCAAGTGACTTACCGAGGAGGCGGAGGCCGGAACCGGCATCGAGAATGATGATTTCTCCATCGGCGCGCAGCTCGATGCAACTGGTGTTGCCGCCGTAGCGAACGGTGGAAGCGCCGGGCACCGGAATCGACCCGCGGACGCCCCAGAATTTCAAACGGGTGGAAGGGAGGACGAATTCCGGGACCGCGGTGTCGGGGGCGGCGCGATGCCCATTGGCTGGAAGAACGCGCTCGATGACTTCGAGCAGGTGTTCCCAGAGCACCGGCTTGACCAGATACTCATCGGCGCCGGCCTCAAGCGCACTGCTCCGATCGACGCCGTAGTCACGCCCGGAAACGATAATGATCTTGGTGCGCAGCAGCTTTTCCCGAATGCTGCGGCAGGCTTGAAAGCCGTTCGACTTCGGCATGAGCAGATCGCAGAGGATGAGGTCGGGCTGATGTTTGAGGGCTTGGGCGACGCCCACCTCGCCGTCACCCGCTTCCAGCACTTCCCAGCCTTGGCGCAGGAACAATTCGCCGGTCGCCCGCCGTCCCTCTGCATCATCTTCAATTAAAAGAACGGTAGCCATTTAGGAGAAGGATTCTGCTCAGAAGTGGGGGCCGGAGACAAGTGTTTTTCCTGGAGACATTTCACTCGGTGAAGGCGGGGGGTTTGGGCGAGGGAGCAAAACGCTCTCGCGCTTTGCGTAACTGCTTAGCGTCACACGAAAGCTTGGCCCTTTGTCATCCCGAGGCTGGCGCAGCGCGCCGAGGGATCTCACGGTTGCTCTGAGGGGTTCATTTTCTCTGAAGAACGACGCCAAGACCTGACGCGAGATCCCTCGCCGTCTGCGCGGGCTCGGGATGACAATAATGAAAGTGCGGCAGTGGACGCACGCCGCCGCCAGAAGTTGGGCGCAAAACAAATCCTCGCGAAGCGTCTACCGGGCGCGTGGTCACTCCACGCTCTGGGGGGGCGGAGACGCTCTAGTTAGGTGCGCGGGGGGCGGATTTCCAGCGCAGGTCGGGCTGGAGATTCACTTCTTCCGGAGGGACGTCGAAGCCGACCGCGCGCAGGAGGTAGGAGACTCCTTCGGGACTTTCCATGGTCTCTTTTAAACTCCGGGCGAAGACTTCGATGTATTCTTTGTAGGACTCCAGGGAGAGCTTGCCGTCGGCGTAATGAGCAGCCAGCGCTTCGTCGTGGTTATCGATGAGATCGATCAAAGCGCGCCGCAGTTGCAGACGCATCTGCGGATCGACCACGACTTTAAAGGGGTTCGCTCCCGCATCGGGCAGAGCCGGCTCCGTTTTTACCGCCGCCGGGACCAACTGGAACTTGGAAGGGTCGATCATGCTATGTTCGTTAGGCTAAGACTAAAAAAAGATCGGGATGATGAGAATGGCGACGATGTTGGCCACTTTGATCATCGGGTTGATGGCCGGGCCGGCGGTATCCTTGTAAGGGTCGCCGACGGTGTCGCCGGTGACGGAGGCGGCATGGGCGAAGGAACCTTTGCCGCCGAGCGCGCCTTCTTCGATATACTTTTTGGCGTTATCCCAGGCGCCGCCGCTCGAAGTCATGGCGATGGCGACGAATAAGCCGGTCACGATGGTGCCGACGAGCAATCCGCCGAGCACGACCGGCCCGAGCGCTGGGATCATGGCCACGACGACGACGAAAACGACGGGGAGCAGGGCCGGGATGATCATCTCGCGGAGGGCCGCTTTGGTCACGATATCGACGCAGACGCCGTAGTCCGGTTTGTCTTCGCCCCGGAGGATGCCGGGCTTGGCGGTTAATTGCCGCCGCACTTCGCGCACGACCGCGCCGGCTGCCTTGCCGACCGCGTCCATGCTGAAAGCGGTAAAGATGAAAGGGAGCAATCCGCCGATGAACAGGCCGATGATCACTTTGGGCTCGGTGAGGGAGAACTGGAAATTGAAGGTCCGCCCGGCGGCGGTGACGTGGGCCCGGAGTTCCTCGACGTAGGAACCGAAGAGGACGAGCGCGGCCAGCCCGGCTGAGGCGATGGCGTAGCCTTTGGTGACGGCTTTCATGGTGTTACCGACCGCGTCGAGATCGTCGGTCACGCCGCGCACTTCTTTGGGCAGATCGCTCATCACTGCGATGCCCCCGGCGTTGTCGGTGATGGGGCCGAAGGCGTCGAGGGAAATGATGATGCCGGCCATGGAGAGCATGCTCATGACGGCGACGGCGATGCCGTAGAGACCAGCGAAATGGAAGCTAAACAAAATGGCCAGACCGATGAAGCCGACGGGCAGTGCGGTGGCGTGCTGGCCGATGGCGAGACCGGCGATGATGTTGGTGGCATGACCGGTTTCGGACGCCTTGGCAATTTTCCGCACCGGAGAGAAGCTCATCGAGGTGTAGTAATTCGTGATCACGACGACGATGCCGGTCATGAGCAAACCGACGAGCGAAGCGCAGTAAAGATCGTTGGGAGTGCGGAGGGCGTTGGCAATGAGAACGCCATCCGGGAACAGCAGATGGGTCGCGGGCCAGAAGAGGATCGCGGAGACGATCGCGCTGGCCATGACCCCGCCCATGAGGACGTTGCCGGGCTTGGCGTTGACCAGGTTGACGAAAAGGATGCCCACGATCGCGCCCAAGACCGAGATGCCGCCGAGGACAAACGGGTAGACGATAGCGGCCGGCGAGTTCGCCAGGGTGAGGGCGCCGACGAGGATGGCGCCGATGAGGCTGACTGCGTAGGTCTCGAAAACGTCCGCGGCCATACCCGCGCAATCGCCTACGTTATCGCCCACGTTATCCGCGATCGTGGCCGGATTCCGGGGGTCGTCTTCGTCGAGCGTGTTCTCGATTTTACCGACGAGATCGGCGCCGACATCAGCCGCTTTGGTGTAAATACCGCCGCCCAGACGAGCGAAAACACTGATCAAACTCGCGCCCAAAGCCAGACCGATGAGGCTGCGGACCGCGGGGTCGTGACCGATCATGCGCCCCGCGACGATGTAGAAAAGCCCCACTGAGAGCAGGGCCAGCCCGACCACGAGCAGACCGGTGACGGCGCCGCCATTGAAAGCGACGCGCATCGCAGCCGTGCGGGAATGGGTCGCGGCTTGGGTGGTGCGGGTATTCGCGAGGACCGCGATGCGCATGCCGATAAAGCCGGCGGCGAGCGAGCAGGCCGCCCCGACGAGGAAGCCAGCCGAGGTGGCGTGATCTTTAAAAATGAAGAGGAGTATGAAAATGACGATCGCGATGGCGCTGATGGTGACGACTTGGCGGTTCAGATAGGCCTTGGCGCCTTCCTGAATGGCGCCGGCGATTTCCTGCATGCGGGCATTTCCCGGGGAGGCCTTGATGACCGAAAGGATGAGGAAGTAGGCAAAGCCGAGACCGGCGAGGGCGCAGAGCATGGCCAGCCAGATGCCGGAATCGAGAATGGTGAGAGCAAAAAGGGTCATAAAGGTAAGGCGGATAAGGTGGGGGAGTGTAGAGGGATTTACCCCGACGGCAACCGCTTATCTCCCCCTCTTCCTCGTGCTCGTGCTCGTGCTCGTAATCGTAATCGTGCTGCAATCGTGCTCGGCGGCAGGAGGATCGAGGACGAGGACGAGAAGCCGTGGTTGGGGCGGGGCGGATTATGGCTGAGTTTGATTGGAAATAGCGGAGGCGTTGGGGCAAAGGAAACACATTTGAAGCGCCGTTTTCTCCGCGTCCGTGAGGTCCCTCTCTGCGCTCGGGATGACAAAAGCGCGCGCGCCGCGAGAGGACTGACGCTTCTCGTGAGGTCGCCAAACTTTGTCATCCCGAACGAAGGGAGGGACCTCACGGACGCGGGGAAATTTTAGTTCGTTTGCCCAACGACGCACCGTAGCAGAGTGATGTCACGGCGCCTCCACGAGATTTGCGACCGGGAGCGCTCTCTCCGCGCGGGACCGAGCTAAAAAACTGGCGCCAAGCAGGAAGCACGCGCTCGTTGAGCAGACGAACCAACCCACGGGGCAAACCGGCGCGACCGCTAGAGCTACAGCTCGAAGAACCCGCGCAGCCGGCGCAAGAAATTCGCCCGGTACTCCCGCGTTTGGTCGTCCTCCCCGTCACGGGTCGCATCTCGCACAAGGCCATCGGTTTCCATCTTCCGCCGGGCGAGCAAGTCGCTCAGTTGCGTGACGCATTCCGGCGACTCCCGGATCAGCTGCGCCATGACCGGTTTGCTGATCTCCAGGACCTCGCAGTCGTGCTCCGCCCGCACGGTCGCCGTTCGTCTTTCCCCCGTGAGGAGCGACATTTCGCCGAAGCAATCGCCTGCCCGCAGCACCCCGACCCGGATGGCGTTGCCATTTTGATCTACGGACACCTGGGCCGTCCCTTCCAGGAGCACAAACATCGACGAGCCCTCCGCCCCTTGCTCGATCAGGCTTTCCCCCCGGCCAAAATGGACCGTGCGCGAACCGCGAATGAGCGCCTCGAGATGCTCCTCCGCGAGGCAGGCGAAGAGCGGCTCGGTCTCTAAAATCGTGCGCGCTTTGCTGTGCTCCTCCTGCGGCTTCGGGGCCGGCTTCCGGTTGATCTCGAGAGTGCGAATGGGGAACGGGATGGTGATCTTCTGGCGCTTGAATTCATACCAGACATTGGTGCGGATGGCGTCGCAGACGTTGTTGTAATTCTGGTGCGAGAGCATCCAGAACTTGATCTCGTAAACGATCGCGAAATCCGCGAAATCGACCAAGAACACCTTCGGCGGCGGCTCTTCCTGCACGCCGTCGGCATGGAGGGTGGCACGCATGAGCGCGTCCTTCACCTTGTTCGGGGGCGTGCCGTATTCCACCCCGACCCGGATGCGCATGGCGTGCAGCTCCTGCGGATAATGCAGGTTGATGATGGTATGCCGGATGATCTCGTTATTCGGGATATCGAGATAGATGGCGTCGTTCGTGCGCAACCGGGTCGAGCGCCAGTTGATCTCCATGACCTCGGCGAAATGCTCATCCAACTTGAGCCAATCGCCCACCTTGTAAGGTTTGCTGATCTGCAACGACATCCCGGCGATGACGCCGCCGAGCATGTTCTGGGTCGCGAAAGCGAGGACGATCGCGGCCACGCCCGAACCCGAGAGGAGCCACTTGAGCTGGCTTTCCGCGTGGTATCCGACGCTGAGCACGAGTAGAAGGGCGATGAGGAAAATGATCAGCGCGACCAGCTCGCGGAGAAATTTCGGGATAACGGTCTGGCGGCGTTGCTCGAAATAAATGTCCCAGAGATAGCGATCGACCAGCGCGATCACGACCCCGGTACTGAGAAGCGTAAGGACGGCCCCGGCATGATTGCGGTAGCGCAGATCGATCCCGTAAACCCAGACCGCGGCATAGAAGGCGAGGGCGAGGGCGAAGAGCTGGAAAAAGACTCCAAAACGGACGCCCGCCCTCCGTTTGAGAACGCGCCCGAGCGAAAGCGTAACAAAGAAAGTCGCGATAAAAACCGCGACCGTGGCAAAAGCGCGCGAAGGTTCAGCGAAAGCCAGCATGTCGTTAGGCGGCCAGCATAGCAGAACGAACCGGCCCCCGCCAAGGCTGACGCGACGCGGCGCGCCGGCCGCGAGTTATCTTGTCAAAGCCGCGGCGCTGGGAGCATGCTCGGCGGATGAATGCTTTCACGAAAATTTGCTGCTCCCTCGCCCTGGCCGGGTCGCTCTTCCACGCTGGCGACGCGCTCGGTCAGACGCCACCGACCGTCCAGCAGGCTCCCGAGATGAGCGACAAGGCGCTGATCACCAAACAAAAGCCGGTCACTCCGGGCGACAGCGCGGCCCCGCTGGCCGAAGCTCGCGGCGTGAAGCAGTACACGATCGAGCAGTTCATGGATACGACGAAGATCGGTGGGAGCGCGTTCACCCACGACGAGAAGGCGCTCCTGTTGCACAGCAACAAAAGCGGGATTTTTAACGTCTACCGCCTGCCCGTGACCGGCGGTGAGCCGGAGCAGCTCACTCATTCGACCAAGGAAAGCACCTACATCGTGACCGCGTTTCCAAACGACGCGCGCTTCCTTTACACCCATGACCAAGGCGGGAACGAGAACTCCCACCTTTATCTGCGCGGACTGGACGGTCAGGAGCGCGACCTCACTCCCGGCGAAAAGACCAAAGCCAATTTTCTGAAGTGGAGCACGGACCGGAAGTCGTTCTTCTTCGCGACCAACCAGCGCGATCCGAAATTTTTCGACGTCTTCGAAATGGAGGTGGCCGACCTGAAGCCGACGCTGATTTACCAGGACGAAACCGGCTACGACTTCGCCGATATCTCCGATGACCGCCGCTTCATCGCCTTCGGCAAATCGGGCGCGACCACGGCCGACTCCGACACCTATCTCTACCGCCTGCAGACGAAGGAGATGAAGAACATTAGCGCGCACCAAGGCGACGTGCAGAACCTCCCGCAAGCCTTCGCGCCCGACTCGAAGTCGCTCTATTTCCTCTCCGATGCCGGCGAAGAGTTCCTCTATCTGGCCCGCTACGATCTGGCCAGCGGGCAGCGCGAAGTGGTCGAGAAAGCGAAATGGGACATGACAGAGATGTCGTTCTCCCGCACCGGCAAATACCGGGTCACTGCGACCAACGAAGACGCCCGCACCAAAATCAAAATCGTCGAGACCGCCACCGGCAAACCGGTCGCGCTCCCCGCGCTGCCCGAGGGCGACATCACCGGTGTGACCATCTCCGACAGCGAGACCCAGATGGCTTTCTACCACAACGGCGCCCGCTCGCCGAACAACCTTTACCTGGACGACTTGCGCAACCAAAAGGTCACCAAATTAACCGACACGCTGAGTCCGGCGATCGATCCGGCCGACCTGGTTGAGCCGCGCGTGGTGCGCTACCAATCGTTCGATGGCCTGGAGATCCCGGCGATTCTCTACCAGCCCCACGAAGCTAGCGCCGAGCACAAGATGCCGGCGCTCGTCGTCGTGCACGGCGGCCCGGGCGGGCAGGCGCGGCTGCCTTACTCCGCCCCGGTGCAATATCTCGCCAATCACGGCTACGTCATCCTCGACGTGAACAACCGCGGCTCGAGCGGCTACGGCAAGACCTTCTTCACCGCGGACGATCGCAAGCATGGCCGCGAGCCACTCTGGGATTGCGTGGCGGCGAAGAAGTTCCTTTACCCGTTAGGCTACGTCGCGCCGGATAAGATCGGAATCCTTGGCGGCTCCTATGGCGGTTACATGGTGCTGGCCGCGCTCGCCTTTCAGCCGGACGAGTTCGCGGTGGGCGTCGATATTTTTGGCGTCGCCAACTGGGTCCGCACCCTGCAAAGCATTCCGCCCTACTGGGAATCGCAGAGAAAGGCGCTCTACGCCGAGATCGGCGATCCCTCCAAAGATCTGGAGATGTTGCGCGCGACCTCTCCCCTTTTTCACGCCGACAAAATCACCAAGCCGCTCATCGTCCTCCAGGGCAAAAACGATCCCCGCGTGCTCAAGGCAGAGTCGGACGAAATCGTCGACGCGATCAAGAAAAAGAAAGGCGTGGTGGAATACGTCGTCTTCGCCAACGAAGGCCACGGTTTCACCAAGAAAGAAAACGAGCTGCGCGCCTACAAAGCGATCCTGGATTTCCTGAATAAGTATCTCAAGAAGGCTGAAGACTCGTAGGCCCGGACGGCCAGCCCTCGATGCCAGGGTTTGTCATGGAATTTGCCCTTCTGCTGACGCCACCCCTGGAGGGCGGAGCGCCGCGCCGCCGCGGGCCAACCTAGGCGAAGGCCGACAATCCCGGTGCAACCCAGCGCCGGATTCGCAGATTCGGCGCAAAGCGCCTGACGCGCTCTCGCGGCCGGGCTTGGAGGGTGTCATGAACCTTGGATGGCGCGATGGCGGTGGCCTTTCGCTGGGGAGCGCACGCGCCTCGCGTGCTGGCGAGGGCGCCTCGCCCTCGCGAACTTTCTTCCCCGCTTCGAGACCAAGAGCGGCCGCAAAGTTCGTTTTGGCGGGGCGCCAAAACCAGCACGCGAGGCGCGTGCGCTCCCCAGAAAGACGGTTGCGCGCTTATCGAAGTGCCAAGTCCATGACTCGATCTAGGGAGCTTAGGATTTTGGCGCCAGCCCCAGCACCTGGGGCTGTTTCGGCTGGGTCTCGAGGACCGCTCGCACCTCGGGAGTCACGACCGGTGGGGTCGGTTGCGCCGCGGCGTCGGCCGGCGCTGCTTTCTTCTTCTTGGCGGCCACTTTGGTGCCGGCGGGCAGCTTCAATTTCCCATGGTTTTTTGGCGAATAAACCGACGCCCATTTCTTCAAGCGGGCATCCTTTTTCGTCGAAGGCTTCGGCGTCGCTTCAGCCAGAGCAACGGGTTCCGGCGCCGGCGCCGCGGCCACGGGAGCTGACCCGGCTGGGCGTTCCTGCGCAACCAGTAACTCCTCGAGTTGCTGCAACTTGACCACCTGGTTTTGTTCCACCTGGCCCCACCTGTCGTAAGTGGTCCGGTCGTTCGCGAAGGCGGCGGCTTTCTTCCCTTCGCAAGTGCTGACGAGCGATTGATTCACCACCCCGAGCGTCTTCGAGACATCGGCGCGCGTTTCAGATTTCTCGATCGTTCCCAGGTTCACCGAAGCTCCCGCGTAGCCTCCGCTGGGCAGCGCGATTTTCGTACTCTCCGAGGTGCCGACGATGATGGCTTTGCAGTTCTCGCAATAAGACATCCCGTTCACCGACTTGTAATGCGTCGCTGTGGTGAGACAGCCGCCCAGCAGCATTCCCGCAAGGCCCAGACCAGCCAGTCGTATTTTCATGGCCCATGTCCTAGCAGCCGCTGCGGGCCTTGCACAAGGATTTTTGCGACTCGGCCCGCCAAGCGGATGTGGGCTACCACCGCAACGCCGGCCGGGGCATTTCGCAGCGGGGAAGGTCGACGGTAAAGACACAACCCGTCCCGGGCCGGTCGCGCACGCTCAGCGTGCCCCGGTTTGCTTCCACGCTGCGCCGCGCAATCGAGAGCCCGAGCCCGAGGCCGCCCTTGTTTTCGGTGCCTTGGGTGAAAGCCTCAAACATGCTCTCCGCCGCGCCTTCGCGCAGCCCGCCGCAATGGTCCGCGACCTCGATGAGGATGCGATCGTCCACCGCGTGCGCGTGCAGCGTCACATCCGAGTGCCGGTGGGTAAACTTGCAGGCGTTTTGCAGGAGATTGCCCACCGCGGAGAAAAGCAGGTCGCGGTCGGCCTCGAGGGCGAGACGCGGGTCCACCTCGATCACCTTCAGGTCGCATTCCTCGAGCTGCGCTTCGAGAGCCCCGGCTAGCTTCACGTCGTCGATAAAATCTGCGAGCGAGAAAAGCTCGCGTTGCACGGGCATGCCGGCGGCCCGCCGCACTTCGACCAGAGAGCGATTGATCAAATTACGCATCCCCACCAGGCTGGCGTCGAGCACGCTGGCGGTCGCGCCGCTGACCCCCACCCGCCCCGCCCGGATCGCCGTCAGCGCCAGCATGGCGGAGTTCAGGAGGTTGCGCAGCTCGTGGGTGAGGATGCCCAGGTGCTCGTTCAACTCGTTCGTGTGCGACACCGAGACATGCAGGTCTCGCTGCTGATTATAAGCGGTCGCGGCCTCGGCGATGGCGTTGTCGAGGCAGCGGTTGAGGGTGCGAAACTCGCTCGAGCCCATGGAATATCCTCTCTCCACCGCGAGGTCGGTCACGGCCTGGCAAAGATCCCCATAATCGTGGACCACTTGGTCAATGGTGTAGCCCCGCGCCAGGAGGTCCCGGCCATGCATCGCCGCCATATCTCCAATCTCCGAGTCGGCGGGACGCATCCCGTCCGCGCGACCTGAGATGCGGCGGCTTTCGAGCGGCGACGATGTCTCTTCGATTTCCAGTGTCTCGACGACTTGATCGATGAAACATGAGACGCCGTGCGCCAGTTCGGAATCGTCTGCTTGCACCGCTAACCTCCGCGCCACTTTGGAGCGGCAGCGGTCGATCAAATCCTGCCGGTTCAGGGAGATGAACTCGTGCAACATGGCGACCAAAATCTACCACCGCGCCCCTAGATGGCAACCGTTCGCCGGAGGGAACGCGGGACCCTCGCTCAGCCTGCGAAACATCGCCCGCGACCGTCGAGACAAGCGCGAATCATTTCCGCGAGACTTTTCAATCGATACGGCTTCTGGAGAAAGTTCGTGTCCGTCTTGAGAAAGGAATTTTCGCCGAACAGATCGGCGCTGTAACCGCTGCTATAGATGACCTCGAGATCGGGTCGATCCAGCTTAAGTTGCCGCGCCAGCTCCTGGCCGCTCACGCCGTGCGGCATGACCAGGTCGGTGAGGAGGATGGCGATTTCCTCCCGATGTTCCTGCCAGAGGCGGAGCGCTTCGACTCCGTCCCCCGCTTCGATCACGTGGTAGCCGTGCGCCTCCAGGAACACCTTCGCCATTTCGCGAATCGTCTCCTCGTCCTCCACCAGTAGAATCGTCTCGGTGCCTTCGGCCACGGGCGCGATGGCCGGCACGAGCACCGGGGCGACGGCGAGAGGGCTGTGCTTGGGCAGGTAAACCTTGAACAAAGTCCCGCGCCCGACCTCGCTCTCGACGGCGATCCAGCCCTTGTGCTGCTTGACGATCCCGTAAACCGTGGCCAGGCCCAGGCCGGTGCCTTTGCCCGGTTCTTTGGTAGTAAAAAAAGGCTCGAAAATCTTACTCATGCTCTCGGGGGCGATCCCGCAGCCCGTATCCTGCACCGCGAGACAGACGAACAGCCCCGGCGAGACCTCGTGCCGGAGATGAGGTCCTCTTCCCGGACCGTGCAGACCGTCGTCGTGATCGCCAATTCCCCACCTCCCGGCATGGCGTCGCGCGAATTCACCGCGAAGTTGAGCAGCAGTTGCTCGATCATCCCGCGATCGGCCCGCACGTGCGGCGGGGGCTGGCGGAATTCCACCCGCAGCCGGATGCTCTCGCCGAGGATGCGCCCGAGCATATTGCTCATTTGCGCGACGGTATCGTTGAGGTCGACATCGGCAGCGATGAGCGGCTGTTGCCGGCTGAAAGTGAGCAGCTGCCGCGTGAGCGTGGTGGCCCGCTGCGCCGCCGCGGAAATCTCCGTGATCGAACCCAGAAGCGCCGGGGCGAGCACCCGGGAATCCCCCAAGCGGTCTGCGTGGCCGTGGATCACGGTCAGGAGATTGTTGAAATCATGGGCGATCCCGCCGGCCAGCTGGCCGATCGAGCTCATTTTCTGAGCCTGCAGGATCTGCGCTTCCAATCTCAGCCGTTCGGTCACATCGCGCCAACTGAGGGCCACGCAATCCCGCGTGCTCGTGGCCCGGAAATCGTAGCAGGGAGCGGCGTAATCGCTGCTCCTTTCGCGGAACAGGGCGCTCTCGCGCGCGCAGGGCTCGCCGGTGCCGTGCACCCGCAAGAGGTCTTCGAATAACCCCGGCGCCGTGCTCTCGGGAAAAAGTTCGCTCAGGCTCAGCGGGGCCGGCGCCTGCGGATCGCCGGGCCGGCACGAGAGACCGGCCGCGTTGATGTAATCGACCTTGAACTCCACCACCGTTTCATCGGCCTCCCGCACCGGCGAGAGGAGCACGAACCCGTCGAGCAAGGATTCAATCGACGCTCGGAAACGTTCCACGTCCCGCTCCTTGGCTTCCTCCGCCCGCCGCCGCTCGATCGCGTCGCGAATCGACCGGATGAGGCCGTTCTCCACGAAGTGCCCCTTCACGAAATAGTCGTAAGCCCCTTCGCGCATCGCCCTGATCCCCATGCGCTCGTCGTTTGTCCCCGTGATCACGATCACCGGGAGCCGGGGCGCCGCCGCGCGCAGGGTGAGAAAAGTATCCAGCCCGGAGCTGTCGGCGAGGCCCAGGTCAGTGAGCACCACATCGAATTGGACCGAGCCGAGGAGAGTGACGGCGTCGCGCACATGGCTTACCGCGGTCACGTCGAACCGGACACTGGGGACTCCGGCGAGCGCGTTTTCCAGCATCAGCAGATCGCTCCGCGCATCCTCCACGGCGAGCACGCGCACGAGGGGAATCTCAGTGGCGTCGAGACATTCCGCGGCGGGGTAATGTTCCTCTCTTTGGGAGGCATGTTGGATAAAACCACCTCGTTGGCTGTCGAAGGGACGGAACCCTTGATGGTCATTGCCAGCGAGGACAGCGGAAGGGAGGGAACCGTCGGGGAGACGAGGGGTCATACGATCACCTATAGCTTATCTGGGGCCGCCGCGCCGCTAAAATATTCAACCGTAGAGTTATGCGTTTTGCGGGGAGGGTAAGCGGCGAAGAAGAGCCGCCCGGCGGCTCGGCGCATGCATCGTCTCCGACCGCGAACTTGGTCGGATTCCGCGGTCAGTTGAGCGAAATTCCGACGGCCCGGTCGCCGTAAGAACAGGCTCGTTGGCAGGCGCGACCTTCCAGGCGGGCGTCGTTAGGCTCAAAATGAGCTGAGGCAGGATTGGTGAGGCGAAATTCTAGCAGTCCGCACGACTCAGGGCAGGAAAAGGTGCGGCCCGCGGCGTACGCTCAACGGGGCGGCCAGAGCACCAGGGAAAGCCAGCCGGCAAGGAAACACAGACCGCCGAGGGGCGTGATCGCGCCGAGCCATCTTACGTTCGTTAGGGCGAGGAGGTAGAGGCTGCCGCTGAAGATCACGATGCCGGCGAGAAGGAGCCAGGAAGCCGCCCGGCTCGCCCCCGGGATGGTCGCGAGAAGGAGCAGGGCCAGCGCGTGGACAAAATGGTAAAGCACCGCAGTTTTCCAGACTTCGGTGGTGTCGTTAGCCTGAAGCGTTCCCCTGAGCGCGTGCGCACCGAAAGCTCCCAACGCCACCGCCAGAAAACAAAGTGCCGCCCCGAGGCGAAAGAAAAGAATATTCATTCCGGAGCTTCGGAGTCCGCCGACTGTCTCGCAAATCGAGCGCGCGGCAGCCCGCGGTTTTTCATCGGTGAAGCAGATCCAATATTTGTTTGACCAGCAATGGCTCGTCCTGATACGACGTCAACGAGAGGCCCCAATCAAACAGACGAGATTCATCCCCACCCCAGCAGCGCGGAGACTGGCCGGAGTTTTCGGCGTCAGGGAAAACCGGTGCCATGCCTAAGGACCATGGCGTTGGGCCTGATCGCAATCGCCGCTCCGGCCATCTGCGCGCCGCCCGCAGCGGCGCTTACTTTTCGCGGCACGCTCGGTAGCAACAGCAAAACTTATCCCGGGACCAGCGGCAGCTTGACGGGAAATCGTTGCAACCAAACCGGCCCTCCCGCACCAGCCCGTCACACAGCCAGCCCTGGCATCGTCGTGGGGACCTACTTCTTGACCAAGACCAGGGACGACATCGTTAGGCAGGGTGATTTTGATGGAACTAACCGCGATCCGAGAGGTTACGGTAAGAGTGAGACCTATCGTGGTTTCGCCAACGTGCCGAACGAATTTGCCGCGAACGGCGCCATGCCCGCCCCAGCCCTTCCGCCCGTGCCCACTCCTACGCCCACGCCCAGTGGGAATCCGGCCCAAGCGCTCAACATCAGCACGCGCGCCCTCGTGGGGAGCGGCGACCAGGCTCTGATCGGCGGATTTATCACTGGAAATGCTCCCAAGAAAGTGATCCTTCGCGCCATTGGACCCTCGTTAGGCGGGGCCAACGTCCAGGGAGCCCTGAGCGATCCCCTCCTTGAATTGCACCAGCCCGACGGCACTGTGGTGGTGAACGATAACTGGCGCTCCAGCCAGGAGACCGCCATCCTGGAGAGCGGCATACCGCCCATCGACGATCGCGAGTCCGCCATCGTTCGCACCCTCGATCCCGGTACTTACACCGCGATCGTGCGGGGCAAGAATGGCCGCACCGGTATCGGCCTCGTCGAAATCTTCGATCTCGAGCAGGCGGCCGACTCCCAGTTGGCCAACATCAGCACGCGCGGACTCGTCGGGACCGGAGATGATGTGCTCATCGGCGGCATCTTTGTCGGCCCGCCCTGAGCGGCCGATGCTTCCGTCCTTGTCCGCGCCCTCGGTCCATCGTTGACTGGTCTCGGGGTGCCCAACGCCCTCGCCGATCCGCGCCTCGAACTGCACAACGGGCAGGGCGACCTGATCGCGTCGAACGACAACTGGAAGTCCGCGCAAAGAACGGCAATCGAAAAGACCGGCATCCCGCCCGCGGAAGCAAGGGAAGCCGCGCTCCTCACGACCCTCAGTCCAGGGAATTACACGGCCGTCCTGCGCGGAGCCGCCGGCGGCGTGGGTGTGGGCTTGGTCGAAGCTTACCAGCTCGAAGAACCGTGAGGGCACGGGCTGGCAGGAGGATGCGGAGCCTGGTCCTCGCTTTCATCGTTAGCCTCTCGGCCACCCTTCCGGCCGGCGCCGTCCCCCAGCCCTCGGCCGAGTTGGAACGCGCTTTGGCCGCGGCGGACCGCGCCCGTAAAATTCCGGAAGGCGAGGCTTATTTCCAAGCTATCCAGGACACCACCGTTCAAGTCGTGCGCGCCGCCATGGCCGTTTGACCGAGTCATCGACCGCCTTTCTATGCCGGCTTTGATTGCGTGCTCATCGTGAGCAAGTCGGGCAAACTGCGCTGGATTATTCGCGATGCGCAGGATTCACTGGCCGGATGCTACTACGCCAAACTGATGGCGTTTACCTATCCGCCCCCTCCGGCGGACAATTGGCCGGTCCGATTCGGCATCCATTTCAAGGACTGATCCGGATGGCACGAAGTTAAGAGCATTTTTGATAACGGAAGCGCGAAGGGTTTCGTAGCACAGGCAAGATGCCAGTGCTCCGACGGAGTCCCGACCGCACCCGCGCTTAACTTGGCGCCATTCAGGACCGATCCCGACTTGTGCTCGTTAGGCTATCTCCTCCTTCAACCCCTTATCTCCCTTGCTCCGCAGCAGATGAGCCAGGCTGGAGGCGTCGAGCAGAGTCATCGCCTTTTCCCTTTCTTCGTTTTTCTGCAGATCGTGGCGGCGGAGTTCGGTTAGTTCCCCGGGAGTCATGAAAGTTTCCGATCGTCCGAGGCGTTCGGTCAATTTCCGGAGCCGATGGCGCCGGTTAAAATCCTCCAGCGCTCGGATGACGGCGTCACGCTTCGTCGTCGCGCCGGCCGCTCGCATTGCTTCGGCTAGAACCTTCTCGGGAATATCGAGTGTCGTCTTCAGGCTGGAAAGAATTCACGATTCTCCCATCTCAGACAAGCCGAAAGTACGTCTCAATCCATCGCTAAACACATCCAAATGCCGAGAGCGTGTCATGCACTTTTCGGAGCGCGATGGAGGGACGACCTCTGTGTCGTCCGCAACGTTGGGTCGCCTCGGATCTCCCATTCAGAACCACGGACGGGACGGCGCCCGTCCCTCCACCAAGCGAAAAGTGCATGACACGCTCTAGGGCTTGGCCACGAAAGGCCAGAAGATCGGAATCAAAATACTCG
Source organism: Chthoniobacterales bacterium (assembly GCA_965217815.1). Classification (GTDB taxonomy): domain Bacteria; phylum Verrucomicrobiota; class Verrucomicrobiia; order Chthoniobacterales; family UBA10450; genus Palsa-1392. The sequence goes on along the minus strand of CBDCJI010000001.1, from coordinate 961,364 downwards.
CCGCGATCCAGAGAATGAAATTGAGCGGAGCGCCCACCTTGGGGAAATCCGAAAACCGGTAACCGCCCGCGCCGAAGACGTAGGTGTTCGTCTGGTAGCCGATCGGGGTGGCGAAGCTCGCACTACAGCCGAACATGATCGCAACCGCAAACGGCCGCGCATCCACGCCCATGGTCGCGGCGATCTCGAAAGCAATCGGCGTGAGCAGGACCGCGACGGCGTTGTTGCTGATCAATTCCGTGAGCAGCGTGGCCACCAGATACATGAGCGAGAGGGTCGCAGCCGGCCCGAAATGCCCCACCGCCCCAGTCACCCCGTTGGCGATGAGGTGGGCCGCGCCGGTGACTTCCATCGCTTTGCCCAGCGCGAGCATGCCGAAGATGATGAACAAAATCGGCCACTCGATCGCTTCGTACGCTTCCTCCAGATCGAGGCATTTGGTCACGATCACAAGAATGCCCGCGAGGAGAGCGAGGGCCGCGATCGGGAGCACGTTGAAGGCGGCCAGCCCCATCACTGCCGCGATCGCCGCGATCGCCAGCGGCGCTTTTTCCCGGCGGAAAGCGCGTTGTTTCGGCTCGGTCAGATTGAGAAAATCGCGCTCTTGCATGAGCCGGTTGATCCCTTCCGCCGGCCCTTGCACGAGCAAGGTGTCGCCAAACGCCAGCCGCACGTCTTCGAATTTCTCCCGCAAATTCTCGCCCTGCCGATGGACCGCCAGAATGAGCACCCCGTAGCGCTGCCGGAAATTCAGGTCGCGCAAAGTGCGGCCGACAAAGGCGGAGCGGCTGCCGATGATCCCCTCCATCAGAATGGCTTCGCGCGTCCCCGTGCTTTCCACACCCAGCTCGGCTTCGGGTTGGAAAACCACCCCGGGCATTTCCTTGATCCCCTTCACCCCCGCGACCGGCGACTCCAGGAGAAGCTGATCGCCGGCCTCGAAACGGTGCTCATTCAGCGGCGTCTCCACCCGCACGCTCTGCCGTCGCACGTCGATGATGCGCGCTTCGCGCAAACGCACCAGCGCCGTTTCCCCGATCGTTTTGCCGACCAGGGGCGACTCGTCCGTGATCACCGCCTGCATCAAAAATTGCCGCGTCATCCCGCCGCCGATGAGCGCGGCCAGGGTCTCGCGGCGAGGCAGCAGCCGGCGCCCGATGAAGAGCAAATAGACCACGCCGATGGCTGCATAAACGATTCCTAGCTTGGTGATTTCGAAAATCCCAAACGGCCTCATCCCGTGTTGCCGCGCCACGCCGTCGACGAGCAGGTTCGTCGAAGTGCCGAGCAAGGTGCAGGTCCCGCCGAGGATGGAAAAAAACGAAAGCGGAATAAGCAGCCGGGAAGCTTTCAGATCGGTATGCCGGGCCAGCGCCAGGACGACGGGCAGGAACACTACAACGACCGGGGTATTATTGACGAGAGCCGAAAGCGGCACCGTAAAAACCATCAGCGCGAGGAGCGCGCGCAGCTCGCTCTTCCCTGCCAGGCGGAGGAAAACCCGGGCGAGCGCATCGATCGCCCCTGTCCGTTCCAAGGCCGCGCTGAGGACGAACATGCAACCAATGATGATCGGCGCGCTGTTACTGAAGACGGTCAGCGTCTCGTCCGTCCCGAGGATACCGGTCACGAGAAGCACGCCGAGAGCGCTCAGCGCTACTAAATCGGCCGAAAGCCATTCCCGCAAAAACGCCGTGAAAACGAGGACGACGAGGCCAAAGACGATGATCAAATGAAGGGTGTGGACGCTCATGAACAAATCGCGATTCGGGCCGGACCTTTTTCGCTGACAACGCCCCGAATCACAACCGCGAAATCAAGCCCTTAGGAAGGGCGCCCCCATCCGCCTAACGATCCCAGTGCACTGCTAGACATGATGAATCGACATGATAAACTTAGCCATGCCTGCACAAACCACGGTCGTGACCGAACGCGGCCAAATCTCCATCCCCGCCGCCATTCGTCGGGAACTTGGGCTCAAGCCCGGGCAAGCGCTCATCTGGGAGCAGGTCTCGCCGACCGAATGCCTGGTGCGGGTGCCATACAAAAAAAAGAAAAAGCCGCTCGGCGCGATGGCCATGCTCGGTTTCGCCGCACGTTTTCGGGGGGAAAAAGGACGAACTACCGCAGAGATCATGGCCGAACTCCGCGAGGGCGAACGCTAGTGCCCTGGGTGGTCGATACCTGCATCCTGATTGATATCGCCGAAGGAGATCCGCGCTTTGGACGGGACTCCGCGTCCCTCCTGAATCAAAAGCGGTCGTCCGGCCTGCTCGTCGCGCCCGTTTCCTATGTGGAATTGGCTCCGCGTTTCCGTGGCGTGCTCAGCGCGCAGGACGATTTCCTGGAGCATCTCTCGGTCAGCCACGCGGAAGACTGGACAGCGCGCGACACCGTCGCCGCCCATCAGGCCTGGCATGTGTTCACCGAAAAACGCCGGCGCGGCGAGATCGAAAAACGTCCCGTCGCCGATGTGCTCATTGGCGCCTTCGCGCAACGCTTCGACGGCCTCCTCACCCGCAACCTCCGCGATTTCCAAAAACTCTTCCCCACCCTCCGCCTCGAGGGACCGCGATGAGCCGCCTTGGCCCAACGAACAAGCCCTTCGTTCCTGCGACGCGGCCCGCTTCTCCCTCAGCTGGCGAAGATTTCCTGCAAGGCTAGTTCCAGCCCGGGGAGAGACGGCGTCATGAGCGTGTCGCCCTCCGCAAAGGTCGCCGCGGGCCGTTCTGCGTTCTCCGCCAGACGATAAACTTCGACTGTGCGCGACTCGGGCAGGACGACCCAGTATTCGAGCACTCCGCTCTGCGCGTAGATCGTCATCTTCGGTCCCAGATCGAGTCGGCCGGTGCTGCCGGAGATGACCTCGACGACCAGATCCGGCGCACCCTTGGCGCCGTGCTTGTCCACCATGCCCAGCCGCTCTTGGCGGATAAAGAAGACATCGGGCTGAAAGATGTTCTCCTTGTTAAACTCCACATCCGAGGGAGCCAAGATCACCTTGCCGAGCGGATTCGTGCGCAGGTATTCGCGGATGAGCGAGAAGATGTTTCCGATTATCTCCTGATGAAAAAAGTGCGGTGATGGGGACATAAATAGTTCGCCGTCGATTAGCTGAAAGTAGGGCGGCCCCTCCGGCATCTGGTAATACTCTTCCGCCGTCATCCGCCGATGCGTCGTCGGCAAAACCCCGGCTCCTCGATCCCAATTCATCGTCCCAGCTTACACCGATCGCGGAGGGCAGAAAAGATGCAACTGCGCGGCAGATCGGCCGGAGCGGACACCTCGGGGGAAATTGACGCCGCCCCGGAAATGCGGTTCATCGTTATCGCGTGAGTCGCATTCTTATCGCCGACGATCAGGCGGACGTCCTCGAGGCCTTGCGCATTTTGCTCAAGGGCGAAGGCTACCAGACGGATGCCGTGACGTCGTTAGGCGCGGTCCTTAATGCGCTCGAAAAGCGAGATTACGCGCTCCTCCTCATGGATCTGAATTACACCCGCGACACCACTTCCGGGCAGGAAGGGCTCGAAGCGATTCCGCGCATCCAGGCGCTCGACGAGAACCTCCCCATCGTCGTCATGACCGCCTGGGCGACGATCAATCTCGCGGTCGAAGCAATGAAACTGGGCGCGCGCGATTTCGTCCCGAAGCCTTGGGATAACGACCGCCTCCTTGCCATCGTCCGCACCCAGATCGCGCTCGGCAGCGCCCTCCGCAAAAGCCAGCAGGCCGAAGCCAAGAACGAACTGCTCCGCGGCAAAATGCCCGACATCGTTTCCGCTTCGCCGCGCATGCGGCCGGTCATCGAACTGATCTCCCGCGTCGCTCCGTCGGACGCCAACGTCCTCATTACGGGCGAAAACGGGACCGGCAAAGGCCTGGTCGCGCGCGCCCTCCATTCCCTCTCGGCGCGCGCGAGCAAAATTATGATCACGGTCAACATGGGCGGCCTCTCCGAAGGCGTTTTCGAGAGCGAACTTTTCGGGCACGTCAAAGGCGCTTTTACCGACGCGAAAACCGACCGGGCCGGCCGCTTCGAGCTGGCCGACGAGAGCTCCCTTTTCCTCGACGAGATCGCCAATCTGCCGCTCAGCCAGCAGGCCAAACTCCTGCGCGTGATCGAGACCGGCGACTTCGAGCGCGTCGGGTCCTCGAAAACTTTGCACGCCAACGTGCGCCTCATTTCCGCGACCAACGCCAACCTGCACGAGGAAGTCGCCGCCGGCCGTTTCCGCCAGGATCTGCTTTTCCGCCTCAACACCATCGAAGTCGCCCTCCCCCCTCTGCGCGAGCGCCGGGAGGACATCGCCCCCCTCGCCGCGCACTTCCTTCGCCAGCACGCGGAACATTACCGCAAGAAGCTGACCGGCTTCGAACCGGCCGCGCACGAAGCCCTCGTTAGGCACGGATTCCCCGGCAACGTGCGCGAGCTCGATCACGTCATCGAGCGCGCCGTCCTCATGACCCAGGGCGCGCAGATCAAGCCTAACGATCTCGGCCTGACCACGGCGAGCGACGGCTCCCCCCGTCTCGAGGAGATGAGCCTGGAAGAAGTGGAAGCGTTTCTGATCAAGAAAGCCCTCGCCCGCCACGATGGCAACGCGCGCAAAGCCGCCGAATCGTTAGGCCTGAGCCGGAGCGCCTTCTACCGCCGCCTCCAACAGTATGGGCTATAGCACAGGCATCCTGCCTGTGGGGCTACCGGGCGTCTCGCCCGGTGGTTATGTGGCGGGAAAAGACCGGGCAAGATGCCCGGTCGCCCCACCGGCAGGATGCGTGTGCTACGGCGCGATCCCATGAAAAAGCAACGCCAGGACCGCAAACCGCGCCATCGTCTCTCTCACGAAGCCCGTCTCACCTGGTTTACCCTGGGCGCGGCTGGCCCCGCCATGCTGGTCGTGCTCCTCTTGCTTTGGTCGGGCGATTACAGCGCCAAAGCGATTTGGACGCTGCTTCTTTTCATCGCCGCCTGCGCACTCATTTTTCTGGCCGCCGCGCGCGACCATGTCGTCCGCCCGCTCCAGACCATGAGCAATCTGCTCGCTGCCCTCCGCGAAGGCGACTACTCGATCCGCGCCCGCGGCGCCCGCGCTGATGACGCCCTCGGCGAAGTGCTCCTCGAGATCAATCAGCTCGGCGAAACCTTGCGCGTGCAGCGGCTCGGCGCCTTCGAAGCCACCGCCCTCCTTCGCACCATCATGGCTGAAATCGACGTCGCGGTTTTCACCTTCGATCCCGAACGCCGCCTCCGCCTGGTCAATCGCGCCGGCGAAAATTTACTCCGCCAAAGGATGGACAAATTACTCGGGCGCCGGGCCGCGGATCTCGGGCTTGCCGTCTGTCTCGACGCCGACGAAGACACCCCGCTCACCCTCAGCTTCCCCGGCGCCGCCGGCCGTTGGGGCGTGCGCAAAAGCGAATTCCGCGAGCACGGTTTGCCGCACGAGCTCCTCGTCCTGACCGATCTCAGCCGCACCCTGCGCGAGGAAGAACGCGTCGCCTGGCAGCGCCTCGTCCGCGTTCTCGGCCACGAAATGAACAACTCCCTCGCCCCCATTAAATCGATCGCCGGCAGCCTCGAATCGCTCCTCCGCCGGGATCCGCCGCCGCCCGATTGGCGGGACGACGCCCAGAGCGGCCTCCACGTCATCGCCACCCGCGCCGCTTCCCTCAGCCGCTTCATGCAGGCCTACGCGCGGCTCGCCCGGCTCCCGCCCCCGCAGCGCGAACCGATCGATCTCGGCCCACTCGTTAGGCGCGTCGCCAGCCTGGAGACGCGCCTCGCCGTCCAGATCAAGACGGGACCGAACGTGACCATCTCGGCCGACGCCGCGCAGATCGAGCAACTCCTTATCAACATTCTGCACAACGCGGTTGACGCGGCCCTCGAGACCGGCGGCGGCGTCGCCATCGGCTGGCGCGCGGTCGGCGAATGCGAGGAAGTATTCATCCGCGACGAAGGCCCTGGCATCATGAATCCGAGTAACCTCTTCGTCCCCTTCTTCACCACCAAGCCGGGCGGCTCCGGCATCGGTCTCGCCCTCAGCCGCCAGATCGCGGAAGCGCACGGCGGCTCCCTCAGCCTAACGAACCGGAAAGACCGCGCCGGGAGCGAGGCGCTCCTGCGTTTGCCTCGCTAGGCAAAAGAGGAGCTTTTCCAAGCGCCCTCGGGCGGTCGCAAAACCGCCCTCGAATCCGTCCCAAAATCGGGACGACAGAATCCCACGTCCGCAGAAAACCGGCGAGGGTCCAAAATTACAGTGGCCATATAAGTAGTTATCTATCAGATGGTTATAAAAATACAAATTCGTTGGCACGGGCTTTGCAATAGGAATGGATGCAAAAAAAGATTCCTGAATCCAAACCGGGAATTCAAAGCATCACAAAGGAAACAGAAAGTTATGAAAATCAAAAACACAGACCAGTTTCAGAACCTTAGCCAGCGCCACCAATCCGAGAATCGCGCCGGCCGCCGTCGGCCTTTCCCGCAAATCGGCGAGCACTTCCAGACCAGCAAGTTCACCGGCGGCTGCGGAAAACCGGCCAAATTCGAGCACCCCGCGTTTAGCGATATCGGCAAAGCATATTTCGCCGAGGAAGAGCCGCGCAGCTTCGCGGTCGAGGCCGCTGTTTTCAGCGCCCTCCTCGCCCTCGCGGTCATGCCCATCATTCACAGCGTCCAGGCCATCACGCTTCTCCGCACCATTGGCCTGCTCTAAGCCAGCGCCTCGGCTGCCATGGAACCGCAACGGAGCTTCGAAGTGATCGGCGGCGACAAGCCCGCGCCCAGATCCGCCCCCGGCTTCGCCGCGCCCACTTCCTCCATGGATGTGCCGCGCGTCGGCGCCGCCCGGAAAAAGCGCAAACGCCGGCTCCTCATCATCGGCGGCTCTCTCCTCGCGCTCCTCCTCATCACGGTGGCGATCTCGCGCCTGAAACCGGCCGCGCCCAGCGTCGATCGTTCCTCCGTCTGGATCGACACGGTGAAGCGCGGACCGATGCTCCGTCAGGTCCGCGGCCTCGGCACGCTCGTGCCGGAAGACATCCGCTGGATCGCCGCGGCCAAAGACGGCCGGGTGGAAAAAATCGTCGTTAGGCCGGGTGCCCACGTCGAGCCCGACACTTTGCTCGTGGAACTTTCCAGCCCCGAGCTGCAGCAGGCCGCGCGCGACGCCGAGCTGCAGGAGAAAGCCGGCGAGGCCGAGCTGACCACCCTGCGCGCCACTTTGCAACGCGAGCTATTAAACCAGGAATCCACCGCCGCCCAGGTTCACTCGGAATTTCAGCAGGCCAAGATGGAAGCGGAGACGAACGACAATCTGAAAAAGAACGGCCTCATCGCCGATCTCGAATACAAGACCTCGATCATCAAACGCGACGAACTGGCCAATCGCGACGCCATCGAGGACAAGCGCTTCGCCTTTGCCCGGGACTCGATCGAGCCCCAGCTCGCGTCGAAACAGGCCGCTGTCGATCAACTAAAAGCTTCCGCGCAGATGCGGCAAAACGAAGTCGAAAACCTCCACGTCCGCGCCGGCATGACTGGGGTGCTGCAACAACTTCCGGTCGAAGTCGGCCAGCGCGTCATCCCCGGCACCAACATCGCTCGCGTCGCTGATCCGAAGAAATTGAAGGCGCAAATCAAGATCGCGGAGACGCAGGCCAAGGACATTCAGATCAATCAGCCGGCCTCGATTGATACGCGCAACGGCGTCGTCGCCGGTCACGTCACCCGCGTCGATCCGGCGGTCGAACAAGGCACCGTCACAGTCGATGTCGCGCTCGATGGCGCACTTCCGAAAGGCGCGCGCCCCGATCTCAGCGTCGACGGCACGATCGAGCTCGAACGGCTCAACAACGTCCTCTACGTCGGCCGCCCCGCTTTTGCCCAGGATGGCGCGACCGTCGGCGTCTTCAAACTCACCAGCGGCGGCGAAGCCATCCGCACGCCGGTGCATTTCGGCCGCAGTTCGGTCAACACCATCGAGATCCTGAGCGGCCTCAACGTCGGCGACCAGGTCATCCTTTCCGACACCAGCGCCTACGACTCCCACGACCGCATTCAGTTGAACTAATGACTGCGCCACCTGTCATCCCGAGCGCAGCGAGGGACCTCCCGGATAATTCAAAACCTCTCAGCAGCCACGAAATGATTTTAGCTCCTCAGTTACGGAACTTTCTTCGTTTCCGGGAAGCGCGTAGCGCGACCGCGAGGTCCCTCGCTTTGCTCGGGATGACAACCTGGAGAGTCGAATTTTTCTCGGCCCAATTCCCCGCCTAACGAATCCATTTCACCACCTCACGTCTCTAACCTTATATGAACAACGGCCACCAAAACCTCATCCACCTCGACGGCGTCACCAAAGTCTTCCTCACCGACGAAGTCGAAACCCATGCCCTCTCCGGCATCCACCTCAACATCCGCGAAGGCGAATACGTCTCCATCGCCGGGCCTTCCGGTTGTGGAAAATCGACGCTCCTTTCCATCCTCGGCCTGCTCGATACGCCGTCCGATGGCAGCTACTCGCTCAAAGGCGGCGAGGTCGCGAACCTCTCCTTCCCCGAGCGCGCCCGCATCCGCAATCGCGAGATCGGGTTCATCTTCCAAAGCTTTAACCTGATCGGCGACCTGACCGTTTTTGAAAACGTCGAGCTGCCCCTGACCTATCGCGGGATGCCCGCGGGCGAGCGCAAGGAGTTTGCCAACGCCGCACTCGAACGCGTCGGCATGGCCCACCGGGCGAAGCACCTGCCCAGCCAGCTTTCCGGCGGTCAGCAACAGCGCGTCGCGGTCGCGCGCGCCCTCGCCGGCAAACCGGCCATCCTTCTCGCCGACGAACCGACCGGGAACCTCGACTCGCGCAACGGCGAGGCCGTGATGGATCTCCTCAAAGAGCTGCACGACGGCGGCGCGACCATCTGCATGGTCACGCACGACACCCGCTTTGCCGAGCACGCCGACCGCACGATTCACCTCTTCGACGGCCGGGTGGTCGAGGACAAGATCGCCGCGTAGCGCCTAACGAGTAAAAGACCATGCGCAAAGAGGTTCTCAGCGATGGGTCACTGAAAGCGCTTCTTATCATCGCCCTCCTTGTGGCCAACATCGCGGCGGCGCATTTCGGTCATCCGCGGAGCGCAACCCAACCTGCCGCTTACTCCAGCCAGCCACGCTTCGCGGAAGCTCACCGGGATTCCGCGGCCTCGCTCAGGCTGCCGGAGGCACAAACACCGTGATCAACGAAATTCGCTTCGCCCTTCGCCAGCTGATCAAGAATCCGCTCTTCGCGCTGGTCGGGATCTTCACCCTCGCGCTCGGGATCGGCGCGACGACCGCTGTGTTCACCTTGGTTAATGCGCTTCTGATCAAGCCGCTCCCTTACCAAGACCCGGCCAAGCTCGTTCTGCTCCTGGAGCATTTCCGCGATCAGCATCTCGATGTCATCCCGGTCTCGCCGCCCGAGTTTCTTGAATACAAGGCGCAGCTCATAAGCTTCGATAAACTCGCCGCCTTCACTCCCGCGACCTACAATCTCGCCGAAGGCGAAACCCCCGAACGCATCTTTGGCGCGACCGTTTCCGCCGATCTTTTTCCATTGTTAGGCGTAGCGCCGATCCGCGGCCGCGTTTTTCGCGCCGAGGAATGTGCGACCGGACGCAACGACGTCGTCATGATCAGCGAGCGGCTTTGGCGGCGAAAGTTCGATCGCGACCCGCGCGTTCTCGGGAGCAAAGTCGTCGCTGACGGCCGCGCTTTCGCCGTCGTCGGGATCATGCCCTCGAGCTTCGAGTTTCCGTTGCCGCTTTTTAACATCACCGGCGCGCGCCTCGGCGAACAGGCCGATATCTGGCAGCCGCTCGCTTTTACCGACCAGGAAATGAAGCAGCGTGGCTCGCGCGGCTACGGCCTCATCGGCCGGCTCGCGCCTAACGTTTCCGCGGAACAAGCGCAGGCGGAAGTCGAGACCGTCGTTAGGCAGATGCGCCGGCGTTATCCGAACAACTATCCGCAGACCGAGAGCTTCGGGGCCACCATCTTTCCCCTGAAAGAACAGGTCCTCGGCGGAATGAAGCCGCTCCTTTTGATTTTGTCGGGCGCGGTCGCGCTTGTCCTGCTCATCGCCTGCGCTAATCTCGCGACCATGCTGCTCGCCCGCGCTTCGGCGCGCGAGCGGGAAATGGCGATCCGCGTCGCGATCGGCGCGAGCCGGGGACGCTTGTTGCGCCAGGGCCTGACTGAAAGTGTCGTTCTCGCCATCTTCGGCGGAATTGCCGGAACACTGCTCGCGACCTGGGCGATCGAGCTGGTCAAAACGCTCGGCGCCCAAACCATCCCGCGGCTCGGCGAAGTAAGAATCGATGGCGCAGTTCTGCTCGTCACCCTCGCGATCGCGATCGGCGCCGGATTACTCTTCGGGGTCGTGCCCGCGCTCGCCAGCGGCAAACCTGACCTGACCGAGACGCTCAAGGAAGGCGGCCGCGGCTCCACTTCCAGCCGGCGACACAACCGGCTGCGCAACGGGCTCGTCATCGCGGAAGTCGCGCTCACCCTTGTCCTCCTCACCAGCGCGGGATTGCTCCTCAAGAGTTTCGTTAGGCTAGGAAAGGTCGATCCCGGTTTTGGCCCGCGGAAGGTTCTCACCGCCGAGGCTTCTCTCCCGGCGCTGCGTTATCCGGACGCGCCATCGCAGGTCAACTTTTTCGACGAGCTAGAGCGTCGCGTGAGCGCTCTCCCTGGCGTGAGCGGCTTTGGCCTAACGACCATCCTGCCGATGAGCGGCATGAACAGCGATTCCTCGTTTGAGATCGAAGGCCGGCCGAGCGACGACGCCCACCCGTCGCCTGACGAACAAGTCCGCCTCGTCTCGCCTGGTTATTTGAAAGCCCTGCAAATCCCGCTTCTTCGCGGCCGCTTCTTCGCGGCCTCGGATGAGCTCGGCGCTCCCTACGTCGTTCTCATCAATCACGCGCTCGCGAAGCGTTATTGGCCTAACGAGGACGCGCTCGGCCGGCGGATCAAAATCTACAACGGCAAAGAGGGAGTCTGGGCCGCGATCGTCGGCATCGTCGGCGATATTCATCACCTCGGGCTCGATCGGCCGATGCAGGCGGAATATTATCTTCCCGTCGCGCAGGTGCCCGATCCTTCGCTCAGCATGACGGTGCGGAGCACACAGGACCCGCGCAGCCTAACGAGTGCGATCCGGCGCGAAGTGCAGGCGATTGATCCCACGTTGCCGGTGGCGCACGTCCGCACCCTCGAGCAGGTGATCGCGGACTCGGTCGCGCCGCGCAAACTGTCGGTCGTCCTCCTCGCGGTCTTCGCCGCGGTCGCGCTCCTCCTCGCCGCCATCGGCATTTACGGCGTGATGTCTTTCCTCGTTGTCCAGCGCACGCACGAGATCGGCGTGCGCATGGCCCTCGGCGCGCAACGCTCCGACGTCCTCCGCCTCGTCATCTCCCACGCCGGCATGCTCATCGGCGCGGGAACCGTCCTGGGCTTGATCGCCGCGCTCCTCAGCACCTCCGCGCTCCGCTCCGCGCTTTACGGCACGAGCGCGTTTGACCTCGCGACCTTTGCCCTCGTCACCGCCACGCTCGCGCTCGTCGCTTTCTTCGCCAGCTATCTCCCGGCCCGTCGCGCGACCAAGGCCGACCCGATGATCGCCCTCGGGCGAGGCTAATTTTATGAATACCGGTCCGCTCATCCAACTCCGCCACGTCGAACGCTCTTATCCGTTAGGCAAACAGCAGTTCACCTATGTCCTGCGCGACCTCCATCTCGACATCGAGGAAGGCGATTTTGTCTCCGTGATGGGTCCATCCGGGGCGGGCAAATCGACCCTCTTACACTTGTTAGGCATGCACGACTTCGGTTGGACGGGCGAATACACCCTCGATGAAACCGCCGTCCATCGACTGAAGCCGAAAGAGCGCACGACCCTCCGCAACGAGCAGATCGGTTTCGTCTTTCAAAACTACAACCTGCTCGATGACCTGACCGTCTACGAGAACCTCGATATCCCCCTCTCCTATCGGCGTTACAGCAAATCCGAACGCACTGCGCTCGTGGCCGATACCCTCGATCGCTTCTCCATTGTCGGGAAAAAAGACCTCTACCCGCGCCAGCTCTCCGGCGGTCAGCAACAGCTCGTCAGCATCGCCCGCGCGATCATCGCGAAGCCGAAGTTGATCCTGGCCGACGAGCCGACCGGCAACCTCCATTCCGCCCAGGCCGAGGACATCATGCAGCTCTTCCAGAAGCTCAACGGCGAGGGCATCACCATCATCCAGGTGACCCACTCCGAAACCAACGCCGCCTACGGCAACAAAGTCATCCAGCTGCGTGACGGCTGGATCGTGAATAAGTGATGGCGACGACCGCCAAAATATTTCCGGGTAGCGCACCCGTCTCGGGTGCTGGCGACGGTGTTCCACCGTCGCGAACTTCCTTTCAGGCCGGCCGACCCGTTCCCTCCACGCTCTCAGGAAAGTTCGTCGCGCTGGAACAGCGCGACCAGCACACGAGACGGGTGCGCTACCAACCCGCTACCTAACGAATCGATCCGTCTATGAAAACACTGCTCACCACCATCACCCTCGTTAGCCTGACCGCTCTCGCCGCGGTCGCGGCGACGGAGGAAAACATTCACGAAACCCGCGCCGCCCAACCCGGCGGCACCATCGTGGTCGATATCGACTTCGGCTCGATCGATATCGCTCCAGGCGAGAACGACAAGGTCGTGCTCGACGCGTATCGCAAAGTCGAAACTTCCTCGAAAGCGAAGGAGGAAGAATACTTCAAAGCGGCGCCGATCACGGTCACGACGGAAGGCGACAAAGTCATCATCCGCGCGACGCGCCAGCACAATTCGTTAGGCACAGACTTTTGGCATCTCTTCGGGCGCACGAGGACCGAAGGCCACTACACCATTCGCGTGCCGGCGAGCTTTCACGCCGATCTCGACACCTCCGGCGGAAACATTTCCGCCACCGGCCTCACCGGAACAGTGAAGGCCGACACCAGCGGCGGCGACCTGACCTTCGCGCAAATTCAAGGCGACATTCATGCCGACACGAGTGGCGGCAACATCAAGGTGACGAACTGCGAAGGGCAGGCCGATCTCGACACCAGCGGCGGCCGGATCGAAGTCACCGACGGCCGCGGCGATCTCAACGCCGACACTTCCGGCGGAAACGTCACCGTCCTGAACCTCGCGGGCGACGCCAAAGTCGAGAGCAGCGGCGGGAAGCTGCGCCTGGCGAACATCAGCGGAGAGCTGCACGCCGAAACTTCCGGCGGCGCGATTTCCGCGATCCTTCCAGCGACGGTCGCGAACGATATCCACCTCGAGACCTCGGCCGGCGCGATCACCGTCGTGACCCCGCCGAATGCTGGCCTAACGATCGACGCCGAGACCGGCGCGGGGCGCGTGCGGAGCGATTTGCCGATGGCGAACGTGCGCAGCGACGACGACTCGCTCAAGGCCACGATCAACGGCGGAGGCACGAAACTCGCCCTCCGCAGCGGCGCCGGCGCGATCGAGATCGTCTCGGCCAGCCAGGAGACCGCGCAGCAATGACGCGCGAGCTCACTTCAGGTGGCGCGAGCTTCCAGCTTGCGCGTTTCTCCGCGAAGCGGACCCACCAGACACGCAAGCTAGAAGCTCGCGCCACAGCCCGCGACCGCCACTACGCCTAACGAATATAAGACTTTATGAACGATCTCCGCTTCGCCCTTCGCCAGCTCCGCAAATCGCCGGGCTTTACCATCCTCGCCATCGCCGCGCTCGCTCTGGGGATTGGGGCCAACACCGCGATGTTCAGCGTGCTCAATGGAATCTTGCTCAAGCCGCTTCCCTATTCAGATACCGCTCGGCTCGACCGTATTTACCGCGCCACTGCCCAAAACCGCGAGGGCAACATCGCGCCGGCGGACTTCCTCGCTCTCCAGCGGGCCGAGCAAGGCTATGGCGAGGTTGCCGCTTACGGCATTGACGAGGCGAGTCTTTCGGAACCGGGCCAGCCGGCCGAGATGGCGCACGCCGCCCGGAGCACCGCCAATCTCTTTTCCCTGCTCGGCGTCCAGCCTCAACTCGGTCGCAGCTTCCGCACTGGAGAAGATACGCCGGGCCGGGACCATGTCGTCATTCTCGGCCAACGAACCTGGCGCAATCGCTTCGCGCTCAATCCGGACGTTATCGGGCGCTTCATTCGAATCGACGGCGAGCCGCATGAAGTGATCGGGGTCTTGCCCGAAGCATTCAACGACTGGCGGCATCTGGGCGGGATTGATTTCTTCCGGCCGCTCGCCTTTACCTCCGAGCAATCGACCGATCGCACGGATGCCCACCTGCGAGTGTTGGGTCGGAGGTCTGCCGCTCACCCGACGTCTGAGAGCGCCGGATTTATCGCCAGCTTCGGCAAGCGCCTGGCGGCAGAATTTCCTCAAGCGAATGCCGAAACCACCTGGCATAGCGTCTCGCTCCAGAACTCCATCAACGGGCCGAACCAGTGGGTGACTGTGATCATGCTCGTTGGTCTTTCTGGTTTCGTGCTGCTCATCGCTTGCTCGAATCTGGCCAACCTTTTCCTCGCCCGCACCATGGCCCGTGCGCGCGAGTTCGCGGTGCGGGGAGCTTTAGGCGCTTCGCGGATGCAGTTGCTCCGGCCACTGATCGTAGAATCGCTCGTGCTGGCGCTCGCGGGCGGCCTCTGTGCCATCCTCGTGGCAGTTTGGGTGGCCGATTGGCTGGCCGTGCGCTCCACCGCCGACAACGGCGAGCAGGTTGTCTTCGTGCTCGACTGGCTCGTGCTCATATGGGCCTTCATCGCTTCACTCGTTACGGCCGCGGCATTTGGAATTGTCCCAGCTCTTTTCGCGCTGCGACTTGATTTAAACAAGACACTGAAGAGCAGCGGACGCGGAACCACCGGAGGTCACGGACATCAGCTTTTCCGGAAGGTCCTCATCATCGGGCAATTCGCCGTCGCCATGGTTTTGCTCTCGGGCGCCGGCGTTTTCGTCCGCGGATTGAAGGATTTGAACGATCGTCGCTCCGGCTGGGAATCCGCCCAAGTGATCACTGGGACCATTTTGTTGCCACCCGCGAAGTACTCCGACGCCGCGAAAATCACTGCCTTCCATCGCCTTGTCCTCGATCGTCTGGCAGCCTTGCCCGGCGTCGCGTCCGTCAGCATTTCCTCGTTCACGCCATTCTTTGATTGGCCGGATACGCGCAAGTTTTTCGTGGAAGGCCGGGAGCGTCCCCTGCCGGGGCGCGAACCCGCCGCCCTCACGAATCGCGTCAGTCCGGGTTATTTCGAAACCTTCCGGACGCGCCTGCTTTCCGGACGCGTCTTCAATGACCGCGACACTGGCGGCTCGACGAAAGTCTTTATTATTAGCCAGGCCACCGCTCGCGGCTTGTTTGGCGAAGAAAATCCCATCGGCCGGCGACTGGCGCAGGCAGAGGGCGAGGCGGGTTCCTGGGGCGAGGTCGTCGGCGTCGTGCGCGACGTGCAATCGGTCATGCCCGACCCCAGCCCGGTAACCTACCAAATCTATTTGCCCATGGCACAAGAGCCGCGCGGCCAAAACGAGATCGCGGTGCGCGCCACTGGAGTCGCTCCTTCCTCACTCGTGGAAAGCATCCGCACGACGATGACTGCTCTCGATCCCGACCTGCCCGTGCGCCAACTCCAGCCCGCAGATGTCACCATCCAGCGCGCAAACTATGAGACCGCGGTCCTCCGCGACATGCTCACCGGCTTCGCCCTGCTCGGTCTCGGCCTCGCCTCGTTAGGCGTCTACGGCGTCATCGCTCGCACGATGACCCAACGCGCCGGCGAATTCGCCATCCGTCTGGCCTTGGGAGCGCGGATCGAGAACATCACGCGGATGGTCCTCGCCGCCGGTATCCGGCTGGCGCTGCTCGGATCACTCATCGGCCTGCTCGGGGCATTCGGCGTAACCCGGATTCTTGCCGCGACTAACCCCGGCATGCGCATCCACAGCCTGCCGGTCCTGCTCGGCACCGCGCTCCTCCTCATCGCCGTGGCGTTGCTGGCCTGCTGGCTCCCCGCGCGCCGCGCCGGCCGGGTCGATGTCACGTCGCTACTACGCGCCGAATGATTCTTCGATCTGCCAATCATAAATCAGCAATCCCATGAACGACTTTCGCTTCGCCCTGCGCCAGCTCCGTAAATCGCCGGGCTTCACCTTCGTCGCCGTCCTTACCCTCGCGCTCGGGATCGGCGCGAACACCGCCATCTTCAGCGTGGTCAACGCCGTTCTCCTCCGCCCGTTACCCTACCCCGACTCCAGCCAACTGGTGGAGCTTTCGGAAAGCAATCCAACCAAAGATGTAAGCCGCTCGTCGCTCTCCACGCCGAAGCTCGCCGATCTGCAACGGGAGCAAAAGAGTTTTGCCAGCGTCGGTGGCTATTACTCCGAAGATCTCAGTCTGCCGGTGGGAGATCGCGCAGAATCGATCACCGCCGCGCGAACGATCGGCGAGTTATTCCAGACGATGGGCGTCGCGCCGATCGCGGGTCGCCTTTTCACTGAAGCAGAGAACCATTTCGGCGGGCCACGCGCGGCCATCGTCAGCCATGCGCTCTGGCAAACGCGTTTCCACGGCGACCAGGCGCTGCTCGGATGGGAGGTCCGGCTCAGCAAAGAGAGCTATACCGTGGTGGGAATCATGCCAGCGAATTTCCGCTTTCCGAGCGCCGCGGAAGTCTGGATTCCGGCGGCGCTGCCTCCGGAGATGTTTACCTCGCCGGCCAACCGTTTGACGCGCTTCGTCGTCGGTGTCGCGCGCCTGAGAACTGGAGTCAGTGTCAGCCAGGCGCAGGCGGAGATGAACCTCCTCTCCCGCCGGCTGGTCCAACGATTCCCCGAGGCGGAAGCAGGCTGGGGCGTGCGGGTTGGCTCGCTCCACGCTCGCATCGTCGAGCGCTCCCGCACCGGTCTGCTCCTTCTCTTCGGGGCGGTCGGGGCGGTCCTTCTGATCGCGTGTGTGAATGTCGTCAATTTGCAACTGGCCCGGGCGGAAGGGCGGCGCAAAGAGATGGCGCTGCGGGCCGCCCTCGGCGCCAGTCGCGCGCGTCTCGTCGGGCAGCTTCTGGTGGAAAGCCTAACGATTTCCGCGATGGGCGGTTTGCTCGGTGCGTTATTCGCCACTTGGGGCGTGGATCTGCTCGTGGCGGCCAGTGCGGACCAGCTTCCGCGCGTCCAGGAGATCCGGCCCGACCTCGCGGTGTTTCTTTTTACCATCGCGATCACGACGCTCACCGGTTTATTCTTCGGGATTGGGCCGGCCTGGCGCGCGGCGCGCCCGGAGCTGGAGAGCGCGTTGCGCGAAGGTGGCACCAAAATGAGCGGCGGTGTGCGCAGTCAACGGCTCCGCAGCCTGCTCCTGGTCAGCCAGGTCGGGCTCGCGCTCGTCCTGCTCATCGGCTCCACGCTGCTGATCGAGAGCCTGCTCAATGTGGAACGGGTCGATCCCGGCTTCGATCCCACGAAGGTCCTGACGATGAAAGTCTCGTTGCCGTGGGAGCGCGTCCCCGAAGCGCCTGCGTTCTTCGAGCGTGTCTTAAAGCGACTCGGCGCTCTGCCGGGAGTGCAGTCGAGCGGGGCGACCAGTTTTCTGCCGCTCGATTCTTCCAGCACGCCGATGGCGTTTCATATCCAAGGTCAATCACAAGCGCCCGAAGCGCGTCTGTTGACTGAATTTCAAATCGTTACTCCCGGTTACTTCGAAGCTCTCGGGATTCCGCTGAAACAAGGCCGCGCGGTCGATCCGCGCGACACCGCGGACTCCGCTCCGGTGGCCGTAGTCAATGAAGCTTTCGCGCGGCGTTTCCTCCGACAGAGCGATCCGGTCGGCCGGGAGTTGCGGTTCGACCGGGCGCCCGCCGGGTGGCCGAACACACGAATCGTTGGCGTAGTCGCATCCATCCATCAAGCAGGCCTGGACGAGACGCCCGTTCCGGAAATCTATATCCCCCTTCCGCAATCGGCCTGGCCCGCGATGACGCTGGTCCTGCGGACGACGGCCGCTCCCGCCGCCCTCATCCCGACGGTACAACGCGCGCTTTTTGCGCTCGACCCGACGACGCCGGCCTTCGACATCAAGACAATGGAAACGCGACTGGGAGACTCGGTCGCGCAGCGCCGTTTCCACATGTTACTCCTCGGCCTCTTCGCGGCGATCGCGCTCCTCCTCGCGGCCATCGGCATCTACGGCGTGATCGCCTACGGCGTCGCCCGGCGCACGCAAGAAATGGGAATTCGTCTCGCCCTCGGCGCGCAGCGCGCGGACCTCCTGCGTCTCGTCGTCGGGCAGGGTCTGCGCCTAACGATCATAGGAATCGGTGCAGGACTGGCGGGTGCGTTCGTCGTGCGGCGGCTCTTTTCCAGCCTGCTTTTCGGCGTGAGCGCGCTCGACCCACTGACCTTGGCGGGAACCAGTATTCTGCTCGGTGCGATTGCTCTCTTTGCCTGCTGGTTCCCCGCCCGGCGCGCCAGCCGCGTTGATCCCGTCGTCGCTCTTCGCGCCGAATGAATTTTTCGCCTAACGAACATAACTCATGAACGACTTCCGCTTCGCCCTTCGCCAGCTCCGCAAATCGCCGGGCTTCACTTTCATCGCCGTCCTTACCCTGGCACTCGGGATTGGCGCCAACACTGCCATCTTCAGCGTAGTCAACGCCGTTCTCCTGAAGCCGCTGCCGTTTCCCACTCCGCAGCAACTCGTCGCCGTCGGCATGTCGAACTCGCACGACGGCTCGGCGCCGGACCAGCTCAGCTCGATGTCGTATCCCGACTATTTCGATTTCCGGAAAGAGAACCACACCCTCGCGAGCAGCGCCGTTTACCGCGAGCTCACCGTCGCTTTCACGGACGGCGGAAGCGCGCAGAGCCTCGTCGCGATCAAATCCACCGGCGAGTTTTTCGATGTGCTCGGGATCAAACCGCTCCTCGGTCGTGGGTTCGTGAGGGCGGATGAGCAGGCTGGTGGTGGACCGGGCGGCTACAAGGTCGTGCTCAGTTACGACTTTTGGCAGAAGCAATTCGGCGGCGGCAAGTCGGTACTCGGCCGCACCATCCAAGTCGATCGGCGGAACTGCACGGTCATCGGCATCATGCCGGCGCGTTTCCAATACCCGATCCAGAACGACCCGATCGAAATTTACGAGACGACCTCGGAAGACGCCGAGAGTCCCGACGGCTCGAAGCCGACTACGGAGCAGCGCGGCAACCACAGCCTCCAGGGAATCGCGCGACTGAGACCGGGCGTTTCCGCCGCGCAGGCGCAAGCCGATCTCGCGACCATCGCCGCGCGTCTCGAGAAACAATATCCCGACAGCAACAGTTACTTCAGCGTGCTCGTGAAGCCGATGCGCGACGAATTAGTCGGCGATGTGCGGACCGCACTTTATGTGCTCTTCGGCGCGGTCGTCTGCGTGCTCCTGATCGCCAACGCGAACGTCGCGAATCTCCTGCTCGCGCGCGCCTCCGTCCGGGGGAAGGAGATCGCGTTGCGCGCGGCGCTCGGCGCGAGCCGTTCGCGCATCGTTAGGCAACTGCTCACCGAGAGCGTCCTGCTCGCCACGTTTGGCGGGATCCTGGGCTTGCTCATCGCGCTCTGGGGGACCTCCGCGCTGATCCACGCCGTCCCGCAAAACATTCCGCGCATCGGGGAGATCTCGCTCGATCCCGTTGTGCTCGGGTTTACCGTCATCGTCTCGCTCGCGACCGGCATCGTCTTCGGACTCGTTCCGGCCTGGCAGGCGTCGCACGTCGATCTCAATACCGCGCTGAAAAGCGGGATGCGCACCGGGAGCGATGGCGGGCATAAGGGAAAACTCCGCAGCGGCCTCGTCATGGCGGAAGTGGCGCTCGCGCTCGTCCTGCTGATTTGCGCCGGCCTGCTCATTCAGAGCTTCAGCCGGCTTGGTGAGGTGAAGACCGGTCTGCGTCCGGATCGGCTTCTCACCGCCCGCATCGTCCTGCCCAATTCCGCTTATCCGAAGAACGAAAACACGACCGCGTTTTTCCAGAGGTTGCTTCCGAAAATTCGCGCGCTTCCCGGCGTGGAATCGGCCAGCACGATCATCCCGCTGCCGCTCAGCCCGAGCAATATCGCGACTGATGTCGACATCGCGGATCACCCGCTGCCGGAAGGCCAACGCGCCACTTCTCCGGCGCGGATCGCGGGGAGTGGCTACTTCCAGACTGTCGGCATTCCCCTGCTCCAGGGCCGGGCATTTAACGAGCACGATACCTTCACCTCCGCCCCGGTCGTGATCGTGAATGAGTTCTTCGCGAAGAAGTTTTTCCCGGGCCAGAACGCGATCGGCAAGCGCATCGCGCCCGGCTTCAGCGCGGGCGATGAACAGCCGAAGATGCGCGAGATCATCGGCCTCGTCGGGAACGTGAAACACCGTTCGCTTCGTAGCGACGACACGCCGGAGATGTATCTGCCGCAGACGCAGATTCCGTTTAATTCCATCTCGCTCGTCGTGCGCACGCGGGTCGCGAATGCGGCCAGCCTGACGAACGCGATCAGCGCGCAGCTCGCCACGGTCGATCCGGATATCCCCCTAACGAGTGTAAAAGTCTTTGAGGATTACATCGCGAAGTCGCTCGCTCGGCCGCGCTTCAACGCGCTCCTGCTTTCCATCTTCGCCGCCGTCGCGCTCGTCCTCACGGCGATCGGGATTTACGGCGTGATGGCTTACTCGGTTGCGCAACGGACGAACGAGATCGGAATTCGGATGGCGCTGGGAGCGGCGCAGTCGTCGATCTTTCGGCTCATTGTCGGACAGGCGATGACGCTGGTTGCAATCAGCGTCGGCGTCGGCGTGGTCGGCGCCTTTGCCGCGACGCGTCTGCTCAACAGCCTGCTCTTCGGCGTCGGCGCGGGAGACCCGGTGACCTTTATCGCGATCGTGCTCCTGATTTCCGCCGTGGCTTTTCTTGCCGCCTGGTTGCCCGCGCGCCGCGCGGCCCAGGTCGATCCAATTGTCGCTCTTCGCACCGAATGATGAACAAGCTGCCACCACGGAGCGCAGCAGCCGTAGCACAGGCAGGATGCCTGTGCTACGCCGAATGCCTAACGCCTAACGAACACAGCTTATGATCACCGACCTGAAATACGCCTTTCGCCAACTCCTCAAGTCGCCCGGCTTCACCCTCATCGCCGTTCTCACCCTCGCGCTCGGGATCGGCGCCAACAGCGCCATCTTCAGCGTCGTCGACACCGTCCTCCTCCGGCCGCTCTCGTTTCCTCAGCCTAACGAACTCGTCGCCATCTGGAACAGCGACGCGAAACAGCCGAACGCACACGAGACCGATTCGTTTCCCGATTTCTACGACTACCGCGCGCAAAGCCGGAGCTTCAGCGCGATGGCAGGTTACTCCGGCGCGGGCACGGTTCTCAGCGGCGTCGGGGAAGCGCAGGAGCTGAGCGGGATTGCGGTCAGCGGCGATTTTTTCGAAACCCTCGGGGTGCAGCCGATGCTTGGCCGCGGTTTCAGCGCGGCGGAAGCGAATAACGGGCAGCCGAACGTGGTCGTGATCAGCTACGGACTTTGGCAACGCGCCTTCGGGAGCAACCGCAAAGTCGTCGGCCAACAGATCAATCTCGCCGGCCGGAAATACACGCTCCTCGGCGTGATGCCCCCTAGCTGGAAGTTTCCAGTCGAAGCGAAGGCGGCCGATTTTGTCGAACCGCTCGAGCCGCTGGTCTCGAACCAGGCGCCGCAGCGTGGTTCGCACTTTCTTCGAATCATCGGCCGGCTCAAACCTGGCCTGACCGCGCAAACGGCCAACGCGGAGCTAAAGCCGATCGCGGCCCGCCTAGCCACGCAATATCCGGACACGAATCTCGGACGCAGCGTCCTCGTGAGGCCGCTGCTCGCCGATGTCGTCGGCGACGTCCGGCCGGCGCTCCTCATCCTCTTGGGCGCGGTCGCTCTCGTTCTCCTCATCGCCTGCGCGAATGTCGCCAACCTCCTCCTCGCCCGGGCGGCCGCGCGCAGCCGCGAGATCAGCATCCGCGCCGCGCTCGGCGCCAGCCGACTCGACATCGTTAGGCAATTGCTCGCGGAAAGCTTCCTCCTCGCCCTCGTCGGCGGGATCGCCGGCCTCGTGCTCGCCTGGTGGTTGGTCGATTTGCTCGGCCGGTTCGGACCGCAGGAGGTGCCGCGGCTCGCTGAGGTGCAGGTCAATCTCGGAGTCTGCGCCTTTACTTTTGGCCTAACGATTCTGAGCACGCTGCTCTTCGGACTCGTCCCGGCGTTGCAGGTCTCCCGGCCAAATGTAAATGAAGCGCTTCAGCAGGGCGCGAAAGGCTCGACCGGCGGATTGCACGGCGCGCGCACCCGGCAGTTTCTCGTCATCGCGCAGGTCGCGCTCTCGTTGCTCCTCCTCGCGGGTGCGGGGCTGCTGATCAAGAGCTTCTTCAATCTGCGCGCGACCGATCCCGGCTTCGAGCCGGCGCGTCTCCTCGTGCTCGATCAGTCCACCCCGCGCACCAAATATTCCGACCCGGACGCGCAGCGCCGTTTCTACGAACGCCTCGTCCCGAAACTGGCTGCGCTCCCGGGCGTCGAAGCGGTCGGCGGCGCGAACCCGCTGCCCTTCAGCGATAACGATAACGCCTCTTCGTTCCGCCTCGCGAGCCAGCCGGAGCGTGGGCCCGGCTCCCATCCCGACGCATCGAATCTCAACGTGCTCCCCGGCTATTTTCGCGCGCTGAAAATCCCGCTGCGCGCCGGCCGCGTTTTCGACGAGCACGATAACGAGAACAGCCGCCACGTGGTGATCGTGAACGAGGCCTTTGTGCGTCGCTTTCTTCCGCAGACGAATCCCCTCGGCGAACGCATCCTGCGTGATCAGGAGAACGGCGCCGACGACCTCGAGATCGTGGGTGTGGTCGGCGACGCAAAACAGACCAGCCTCGGCGCGGAGGTAACGCCGGAATTCTACCAGCCGTTTGCGCAAGCGCCGGGCCGCCGCGTCTGGCTGACCTTGCGCACAAGGAGCGCGCAGCTCGCCGGGCTCGGCGCGGCCATTCGCCGAGTTGTCCACGAGCAGGATCCCGCTGTGTTCGTCGGCAACTTGCGGACGATGGATTTCCTGCTCGCGCGCAATCTGGCGCAACCGCGGTTCAACATGATGTTGTTAGGCGGCTTCGCCGCGGTCGCGCTCCTGCTCGCGGCGATTGGGATCTATGGAGTGATCGCTTACAGCGTTGCGCAACGGACGCGCGAGATCGGGATTCGCATGGCTCTCGGAGCGCAGCGCACGGACATGCTCCGGATGGTTTTGCGGCAAAGCCTGAGCGTCGTCGTGATCGGCCTCGTCATCGGACTGGCGGCCGCTTTCGCCGCGACGCGGCTGCTCGCGAGCCTGCTTTACGGAGTCGGCGCGAACGATCTTTTCACTTACGCGAGCGTTGTCTTCTTGTTAGGCGCAACCGCGTTTTTCGCCAGCTACATCCCGGCGCGTCGCGCCATGAAAGTCGATCCAATGGTCGCGCTTCGTTATGAGTAAGCGAGGAAAGAGCAGCGTTCGTGGCGCGAGCTTCCCCTTTCGCCAGCTCCGCAGCTCCGCTGGTTTTAGGCTGCCCGCGATCCTGCTCCTGATGTGCGCGGCCTCGTCTCAGGCCCAGCAAAAACCGATCGGTACGATTCCATTCAAACGCGATGGGCAGTTGATGCTGGTGGAAGCGAGCGTCGATGGCGCGCCGCCCGCGGTTTTCATCGTTGACTCGGGCGCTTCGCACACGGTGCTCGATCCCACATTTGCGAAGGAGCTTGGCCTGGCCGCGGAAAGCGCGCCTCCCACCACCGGCACCGGCTCGGGTCAGGCCGCGAAGTCGCGCACCCGAGCCGTCGTGATGAGCATACACGGTTTGCAAATAAACCTGCCCGAACCCTGGATCATCGACCTCAGTAAGGCGCCATTTCCACGGACGGTGCGGGGCCTCATCGGCGCGGAGTTATTCAAGAATTACATTGTCCGGTTCGATCCGGTGCACTCGACCCTGACCGTCTTTGATCCCGGCTCCTACCAATATGAGGGAAAAGGCAAGCCGCTCCCGCTCTTGGTCGAAGGGGACAAGCTCTTTCTCGAAGCGGCACTCGAAGTTCCGGCTGGCCGCGTGGTCACACACAAGCTGCGCATCGACACCGGCTCCGAATCATCGGTCAACGACGAGATCGTCCGCGAATCGAAGGAAGTGCGTACGAGCACTCTGGGCGGCGGCCTGGGCGAGAATTTCAAATCCTATTCCGGCGTCTTCACTTCGGTGAAGCTCGGGCCGTTCACGATCCAACATGTCTGGGGCCCGGGCGGTCCCAATCCGGCGATCGGGCTCGAGCTCCTGCGCCGCTTCGACATCACCTTCGATGCACCCCACGGACGACTCTATCTCGAGCCGACCGCCGCCCTGAACGACCCCGTGCCGACGCCACCTCCAAGCTGACTCGGCGTATGAACGACCTCCGCTCCATCGGCCCGCGGCCACCCATCCACCAACCATCAGCCTAACGAATGAACGACCTTCGCTTTGCCTTTCGTCAGCTCCGGAAATCTCCGGGGTTCACGATCATCGCCGTGCTCACGCTCGCGCTCGGGATCGGCGCGAACACCGCGATCTTCAGCGTGATTCACGCCGTTCTGCTCCGGCCGCTACCTTATCCAGCACCGGACCGGATTATGTCGTTGCACGAGAGCAACGACGCGCAGGAATTCTCCCTCGCCTTCCCCGATTATCTCGACTGGCGCCGCGATAACACTGCCTTCGAAAATCTCGCCATCTCGCGGATCGACTCGCGCAATCTCAGCGGCGTTCCCGGGCGGGCAGCCGAACGCGTCGGCGCGGCTTATGTGACCGCGAACTTTTTCAAAGTCATCGGCCTGCCGGCGGAACTCGGACGCACTTTCACCGAAGAAGAAGATCGCGTCGGCGGACCGCAACTCATCGTCATCAGCGACCGGCTCTGGGAGCGTTTTTTCAAGCGCAATCCCCACGTGCTCGGACGCGCGCTGATTTTCGACTCGAAACCGGCGACCGTCGTCGGCGTGATGCCGCCGGCGATGTCGTCGCCGCAGGGCACCGACGCCTGGTTCCCCATCATGCGCCGGAGCGATAACCCCGGTTGGATGAACCGGGCCAATCATCCAATGATGTTTGGCTGGGGCCGGCTGAAGCCGGGCGTGAGCGTCGCGCAGGCACGCGCCGAGATAAGGACGATCGCCGCGCGCCTGGAGAAGCAGTATCCGGAAACGAACGCCGGCGTGACCGCGGAGGTAAAGTCGCTCCTGGAAAATCTGGTCGGCGGTTATCGGAAGAATCTGACGCTCCTGTTCGGCGCGGTCGCGCTCGTGCTCCTCATCGCCTGCGCGAATCTGGCTAATCTCTTCGCCGCCCGGGGGGCGGCGCGGGCGCGGGAGTTTGCGATCCGCGCGGCAATCGGCGCTTCCCGGGCGCGGATCGTTAGGCAACTGTTCCTCGAGAGCGCGGTCATCGCCGCGCTCGGCGGCGGCGGCGGCTATCTCCTCGCGCTCTGGAGCCGCGACGCGCTGGTGGCCCTCGGGCCGGCGGAGGTGGCGCGGTTTCATGAGGTTTCGTTCGATGCCCGGGTGCTCGGATTCACCTTCGCGCTGGCCGCTCTTACGACGGTCCTTTTCGGTCTCTGGCCGGCCTGGGGCGCATCGCGCGCCAACGTGCAGTTGGCGCTGAAGTCTGGCTCCCAGACCTCCGATTCGCGTGCCGCCCGCCGCTCGCGCGACTGGCTCGTCATCGGCGAGATCGCGCTCACCCTCATTCTCCTGAGCAGCGCCGCGCTGGTGATGAAAAGCTTCGCCCGCACCCAGGCGCTCTCGTTAGGCTATGAGCCGCGCCATCTACTCACGGCGCGGATCGATCTCGCCTACCCGCGCTACAACAGCCCGGAAAAGATCAGCATTTTCTCCGAGACGGTCCTGAGCAAAGTCCGCGCGCTCCCCGGCGTGACTCGCGCGTCGATCGGAACCAATCCGCCCCAGTTCGCCGGGTGGCAGAGTAATTTCTATCGGGAAGGCATCGGCACGCCCGCGGTGGCGGACCAGCCGAACGCCGATAGCGAGGTGGTCGCGCCGGATTATTTCGCAACCCTGCAAACGCCGATCCTGCGCGGCCGCGCGCTCGATCGCCGCGATACCGCGAACGCGCCGCTCGCAGTCGTGATCGATGAGACCGCCGCGGAGCAAATTTTCCCGGGCCAGAATCCGCTGGGCAAAAGAATCGCCTCCGCCCCGGGCGGCAACGACAACGAGAACCGCTGGTTTGAGATCGTCGGCGTGGCGGGGCGCGCGCGGTTCCGTGGCTTCGATGATCCCACCGTGCTGCCGGCACTCTATTTCTCGCAGGCGCAGGTCGACCGGACCGGTCAGGTGTTGCTCGTCCGCTCCACCATCGGCCACGCCGCACTGGAAAAATCGATCCGCGAGATCGTGGCCGCGATCGATCCGACGCAGCCGGTTTTCGAGGTTCGCACGATGATGGGCCGGGTCGGCGAAACCTGGGCCGCGCCGCGTCTACTCACCTTTCTGCTCGCGATCTTCGCCGGGCTCGCGCTTCTCCTCGCCACGATCGGGCTCTACGGCGTCATCTCCTACAACGTCCTGCGGCGACGGCGCGAGATCGGGGTGCGCCTCGCGGTCGGCGCGCAGCGCAGCGACATCCGCACGCTCATCGTCGGGCAGGGGTCGCGGCTACTGGTGATTGGCCTAACGATGGGGCTCATCGGCGCGATGCTCTGCGCGCGGCTCCTGCGCAGTGTGCTCTTCGAAGTGAACGTGATCGACCCGCAGATTTATCTCGTCGTCAGCCTGCTCCTCGCCCTCGCCGCCCTCTTCGCCTGCTGGATTCCGGCGCGCCGCGCCGCTCAAACCGATCCGATGATCACCCTCCGCGCTGAATGATTACAACCCCAGAGTATGACGAATAGCCGCATCCACTTCCTCTCCCGAGGTGAGCCGACCGATCGCGCGATCGATCTCTGTCTCGCGTACCGTGGCGAGGTTATCGGTCATAATCACGGAGTCATTGAGAAGCCCGCTCTCCGCGAATCCAGCTTCACCACGCTTAAGGCGAACGCGGCTCGAATGATTGTCCCGCGCCAGGTTGCTCGATACCATCGCCACAATTGTCTGGGGCAAGCCCGTATCCAAGTTGTCTGCCGGGACGACGAGGGCCGGTCTGCGCTTGGCGGTGCGCAAATCAGAATTGGAAAACAGGACGAGGACAAAATCTCCCCGACTACAGCGCATCGTAGGCGTCCATCTCCGGGCGATTCCAGTCCTCCGCGAAGGGCGCGAGCCGCGCGCGAAGGTCGGCTGCCTGCTCCCGGTCGATCCCGCGAGCAGATAGATCAACCGCGTCATCTTGGGGGAGGAAGGTTACCAGCACTTTCGCGTGTTCGATGGCCGGCAGCTCTCCAGTCAACTTCACGGCCCCGTTCTCATAAGTGCCTTCGATCGTCTGCAACGTCATGCGCGGAGGTTACCTGCGCGCGGCTCATTCGGCAATCCTCATCCTAACGAACAATCATGCTGACCGACCTCCGTTACGCCATCCGCATGCTCCTGAAAGCGCCCGCTTTCACCATCATCGCCATCGTCGCCCTCGCCCTCGGGATCGGCGCGAACACCGCCATCTTCAGCGTGATCGACGCCGTCCTCATGCGGCCGTTGCCCTATCCGCAGCCCGACCGGCTCGTTCTGCTCCGCGAGAAAATGCCCTGGTACGAGACTGGGTCGGTCAGTTATCTGAATTATCTCGATTGGCGCGCGCAGAATCGCAGCTTCACCGATCTCGCACTCTACCGGAGCGACGCGATCAATCTCTCGGGCCGCGACGAAGCGACTCCGCCGGAACGCGTGGCCGGTGCGGTCATGACCTGGAATCTGCTCCGCATCCTCGGGCTGAAGCCGGTCATCGGCCGCGATTTCACCGAGGCCGAGGATGTGGCGGGCGGACCGAAGATCGCGCTGATCAGCGAGGCGCTGTGGAAAAGCCGCTTCGGCAGTTCGCCGAAAGTGCTCGGGCAACAGTTGATCGTCGACACCGTCCCGCGCGAGATCGTGGGCGTTTTGCCTAACGAAATGCAGCTGGTGCGCAAGGCGCAGGTTTATCTCCCGTTAGGCGATCTGCGCGCCGACAAAAGCGTTTTGCAGCGCGATAATCATCCCGGATTTTCCGCGCTCGGCCGTCTGCAACCGGGCGTGAGCCTGTCACAAACGCGCGACGACTTCGCCAACATCGCGCGCGAGCTGACCCGAAAATATCCCGCATCCAACACCGGTCGCGCGGTCAACGCCGTGCCGCTGCTCGAGTCGGCGGTGGGCGATTACCGGCAGAATCTTCATCTCCTCCTGGTCGCGGTCGGCTGCGTCCTGCTCATCGCCTGCGCGAATGTGACCAACCTCCAGCTCGCGCGCGCGCTCACCCGCGGCAAGGAGCTCGCGGTCCGCGCTGCGATGGGCGCGAGTCGCTGGCGTTTGATGCGACTGATGCTGCTCGAAAGCGCCGTCCTCGGCATCGTCGGCGTCGGCGCGGGCCTCCTCATCGCGGTCTGGAGCCTCGACGCGATCCATGCGCTCAGTCCGCCTAACGTGATCCGTTTTCAGGAGACGCGGCTCGATTTGCTCACTCTCGCTTTCACCGCGGGCGTGGCCTTGCTTTGCGGAATCCTCGTCGGCCTCTGGCCGGCCTGGCGCGTCTCGCGGATGGTCTCCTTGAGCGGCGTGCTCCACGAAGCCGGCTCCCGCGGCGGGAGCGAGAGCGGCGATCGGCAACGAGCGCGCGGCATTCTTGTGGTCGTCCAGGTGGCGCTCGCCCTTATCCTGCTCGCCGGCGCCGGGCTGACTTTGCGCAGCTTTTGGAATTCGGAAAACGCGCCGCTCGGTTTCGAGCCTAACGATGTCCTGACCATGACCCTGGCGTTGCCGCAGGCGCGCTACGATTCGAACGCGAAGATCGCGGATTTCTACACCCGGATGATCGAGCGGGTCGAAGCACTGCCCGGCGTGGCGGCGGCCGGGATCGGGCAGAACGTGCCTTTCGACAACACGGAGTGGGATAACTCGTTTCACATCACCGGGTCGCCGCCCGCCATCCCCGGTCACGAGCCTTCGGCGGAAACGAACGTGATTTCGTTCGACTACTTCAAAGTGCTGCGGATGCCGATCCTGCGCGGCCGCAACTTCGGACCAGAGGAACGACCGGACCCCACAATCTCAGTGGACAATTTCAAGGTGACGCAAACGCCCAAGCCCGGTCCGGCCGCGGAAAACCATCCGAGCCGTCCGCGGGCGATCATTATCGACGATGTCTTCGCGAACAAGTTTTTCCCCGGGCAAAACCCGGTCGGGCAGCACCTCGATGACAACCAGACGAACGACGAGCACGCGCCGCCCCTAACGATCGTCGGGGTGGTGCCGCACGTGCGCCCCGATGTGCCGGGTGAGACCTTCGACCGACTCAATCTGCCGCAAATGTATTTCTGCGCCGCGCAGATGGCGACTCATGAAAATACCCTGCTCGTGCGGGTGAACAGCGGCGACCCGGCGGCGCTCGCGCCGGCCGTCGTGCGGGCGGTGCAAAGCATCGACCCGGACCAACCGGTGGCGAATATCGCGACGATGCAGAAGAACATCGCGGAAAGTTTGGCGACCCGTCGCCTCACGATGACGCTGCTGGGCGCCTTTGCCGCGCTCGCGCTCGTCCTCGCGAGCGTCGGGCTCTATGGCGTAATGGCCTTGAGCGTGGCGCAGCGGACGCGGGAGTTTGGGATTCGCCTCGCCCTCGGGGCGCCGCGGAGGGATGTTTTCCGGCTCGCGCTCGGGCGCGGGTTGTTGCTCGTGGGAATTGGGTTGGCGCTGGGATTGTTAGGCGCGCTCGGCGCGGGACGGGCCCTCACGAGTTTGCTCTACAACGTCGGGAGTCTCGATCCGGCCGCTTTGTTCACCGCGATCATCGCGCTTGCCGGCGTCGCGATCCTCGCCTGCTGGTTCCCCGCCCGTCGCGCCACCCGGGTCGATCCAATTGTCGCCCTTCGCTATGAATGACCGCTTCGCGGAATGACGAAATCCGAATGACGAATCCCGAAACAATGACGAAGTCCGAAACCCGAAATCAGGATGCGACAGCTTCGTTATTTGGTCATTGGTCATTCCTTCGTCATTCGTCATTCGAGCTTCGTCATTTTCATTTATGAACGACCTCCGCTACGCCTTCCGCCAACTGCGCAAGTCGCCCGCTTTCACCCTGACGGCGCTGGCCACCGTCGCGCTCTGTCTCGGCGCGAACCTGGCGATTTTCGCAGTGATCAACTCCGTCTTGTTGCAGCCGCTGCCGTTTCCGCACTCCGATCGGCTGGTCTCGATCTACAACACTTATCCGAAAGCCGGGGTGGAGAATGATGGCTCATCCCTCACGAATTACTACGAACGGCGCGGCCACATCCCCGCCTTCGCGAGCCTCTCGATTTACATGGAGAGAGCCGAAACCGTCGGCGAACCGGGCTCCATGCAACAGGAGGAAATCGTGCGCGTCTCGCCGGATTTTTTCACGACCCTTGGCGTCGGTCCTGCGATCGGGCGCAACTTCAGGGAGGAGGAGACGGACCCGCAGACGAACGTCATTATCCTGTCGAACGCCTTTTGGCGTCAGCAATTTAACTCCGATCCAAACGTTCTTGGTCGTGAGACCCGGATCAATGGTATCCCCCGAAAGATCGTCGGCGTCCTGCCTCCGGCTTTTCGCTTTCTCTCCTCCGAGGCGCGCGTTTTTCTCCCGATAAAATCCGGGCCGGAACAGCGTGGGCCGAAAGAACGCCACTCCGGCGGTGGCGACACGCATATGATCGCGCGCTTGAAAGCAGGCGCGACCATCGCCGAAGCGCAGTCTCAGATCGATGCGCACAACACCGCGGTCGAAGAAGACAACCCGGAAGCGCAGATGATGCGCGCAGCGGGCTTCCGCTCGCTCGTGGTTTCGCTGCATGCGGATCACGTTCGCTCCATCCGTCCGACTCTGTGGTTGATGCAGGGAGGTGTGTTTTTCCTCCTCCTCATCGGCGCGGTAAATTTAATCAACCTCCTCCTCATCCGCGCGAGCGGCCGTTCCAAAGAAATGGCCATCCGCCAGTCGATGGGTGCGAGCCGCGGACATGTCGTTAGGCAAGTGCTGGTGGAAACCGTCCTGCTCACTTTCGTCGGCGGGCTGCTCGGGCTCGGGGTGGGCGCGTGGGGAACCCGGCTACTCGAAGTCCTGGGCGCGGATCGTCTGCCGTTAGGCGCGCAGATTACCTTCGACGGCACGCTCGCGGTGCTCGGGCTCGTGGGCGCGATCCTCCTCGGAGTCGTGATCGCGATCCCGCTGGCCTGGTTCAACCTGAGCAGCCATCTCGCGCATGCGCTGCAATCGGAATCGCGCAGCGGCACAGTCAGCCGCGCTGGGCAGCGTCTGCGCCACGGCTTCATCGTGGCGCAAATCGCGCTCGCCTTCGTGCTCCTCGCGGGCGCGGCGCTGCTCGGGCTCAGCCTGCAGAAGGTCATGGCCGTTTCGCCCGGCTTTCGCGCCGAGCATGTCCTCACCGGCCAGTGCACCATCTCCTGGGAACTGGGGAAGAACCGAGTCGCCATTGTCGATCGCTTGCTGGACTCTATCCGGCAGCAACCTGGCATCGCCGCCGCCGGCACGATCACGAATATTCCTCTCAGCGGCGATAGTGGTAAAACCGCGGTCACACCCAAAGGCTATGTGCCGCCGCCCGGTCAATCGGTGCACGGTCATTATTCCTATGGCGTGAGCGGCGATTACTTTTCCGCTCTTGGGATCCCGCTGCGGGAGGGACGGTTCCTCAACTCTGCGGATTCTCACCGCGCTGAACGCGTCTGTGTGGTGGACGAAGATTTCGCCCGCCGCTATTGGCCCCACGGGGGTGCGCTCGGCCAACAAATCGCGCACGGCAACGAACGAGACGACGCGAAGCTGTTCACGATCGTCGGCGTGGTCGGTGTGGTGAGGCAAGCCGAGTTGACGGAAGCGCCGGGGCAGGGCGCGGTCTACCTGCCGTTCGCTGACCGTGGCAGCAACAGTGTTTACGTCGTCGCCCGCACGAGCCGGCGGCCGGAAGCGTTTGCTGAAACACTCCGCAAACTGGTCCGCGCGATCGATCCGAAGCTGGCCCTCGGCGACGTGCAGTCGATGGAAACGCGGATCGACGACAGCCTGATCGCGCGGCGTTCGCCGGCGATGTTGGCCGCCATCTTTGCCGGAGTCGCGTTATTGCTCGCCGCCATTGGAACCTACGGCGTCCTAAGTTACGCGGTCGCGCAACGTCGGCGCGAGATCGGCATCCGCATGGCTTTGGGAGGGCAGAGAAAACAAATCGGCGGGCAATTTCTCTCGTTAGGCCTGCGTTTACTCGCTGCCGGAACCGCTTTCGGGTTGATCGGCGCCTGGCTGGCAGGACGAGCGATGCAGAGTGTCCTCTTCGACGTGCCAGCGCTGCCCGTTGCGGCGCTTCTTGGCACTGCGTTGGTCATGACCGTCGTGTCGGTCGTAGCCTGTCTTATCCCCGCGCGCCGCGCCACCAAAGTGGATCCCATGATCGCGCTTCGTCATGAATAATCTCGCGCAGGCCGGAGCACAGGCAGCCTGCCTGTGCGGAAAACAGGCGGCTCGCCTGTTTCAAATCGCGCTGCGGGCGAGCCGCCCGCGCTCCCCACAGGCAAGCTGCCTGTGCTCCGAGGCAGGCGGCCTGGGCTCCGACCGCCGTTCGCAACCTCAACACCCAAACATCCCATGACAGACCTCCGCTTCGCCATCCGCCAACTCCTGAAGTCACCCGGCTTCACCCTCCTCGCGATCATCACCCTCGCCCTCGGCATCGGGCTCAACACCGCGATCTTCAGCCTGATCAACGATCTCTTCCTCCGCGGTCTTCCTTTCAAAGAGCCGACGCGGGTCGTTCACCTCTTCACCAAGCCGCCCGGCGGCGACAACTTCGATTACCCGCTCTCCGCGCCGCGCTTCCTGCACTACCGCGACGGCCAGCGGATCTTCGACGGCTTCGCGGCGGAAAGCGGCACCGCCTTCACCCTCACCGGCATCGGTGAACCGGTGCAGCTCCAAGGGTTTCGCACCACGGCCAACTATTTCGAGGTCCTCGGCGTGCGACCGATTATGGGCCGGACTTTTTCTCCACAGGAAGAGGAAGGCGCCGATGTCGCAATCGTCTCGGAAAAATTCTGGCGCAACCGGCTGGGCGGCGATCCGGCGGTGCTCGGCCGCAGCCTCACCCTCGACGGCGTCGCGCACACAATCGTCGGCGTGATCCCGAACATGCCCGCGCAATGGGTGGGCCCGAACGGCAACGAAGTCTGGACGACCAAACCCATGGTCATCCCCGGTTTTTCGCATGAACGGATGATGCGCGGGACCGCATTCCTGCGCGTCATCGGGCGGATGAAACCGGGGCAGACCGTGGCGCAGGTGCAGGCCGCGCTGCTCCCGCTCGCGCAAAGTTATCGGAGCGCGAATCCCGGGAAGATCGATGCGGACGTGGTCGGTTTTGTGAAAGCGCTGCCCGAAGATGTGAGCGGCGATTTGCGCCCGGCCTTCGGCACCCTCCTCGCCGCGGTCGGCTTCGTTCTCCTCATCGCCTGCAGCAATGTCGCAAATTTGCTTCTCGTTAGGTTCAGCGGCCGGCGGCGCGAGATCGCTTTGCGCATGGCGCTGGGGGCTTCGCGCGCCAGCGTCCTCCGCCTGTTTGTTCTCGAAAGTCTGCTCGTCAGCGTCCTCGCCGGCATCGTCGGGGCGCTGCTCGCCTGGCAATTGATCCCGCTCGTCCCGCAGTTGGCGGCGAACTTTCTCCCGCTCGATCCAGTGACCGGCGTCGGGCTGTCCTGGCCGGTGCTCCTCTTTGCGATCGCGCTTTCGGTCGTGACCGGTCTGGCGATGGGACTTTATCCGGCCTGGGAAAGTTCCCGCGCCGATCTGGTCGATGGCCTGAAGGAAGGCGGGCGCGGCTCGAGCGGCAGCGTGAAGCAGCAGCGTTTCCGCAAGATTCTCGTCGGGGCGCAGGTCGCTCTCTCGCTCACCTTGCTCGCGGGCGCCGCGCTCCTCATCGCCAGTTTCGTTAGGCTGAGTCACCAGGACCTCGGCTTTCGCACCCAGAATCTCTGGGTCGGTTTCGTCACGTTGCCGGCCGCGCCTTACCCGGAGATGGAGGCACGCACCCGTTTCGCGCAGCAGCTTGACGCGAAACTGCGGGCGGTTCCCGGGTTCGAACAAGCGAGCCTGAGCGGCGATATCCCGCTCGCCGGAGGCGACCGCACGCTCTATACCCGTCCCGACGGCCACGTCCTGCCGGTCAACGAGCGCGCCGCGGCGCCCTCGCACGATATCGCACCCGGTTACCTCGAGACCTGGGGTATTCCCCTGCTCTCTGGCCGCGCGTTTAATGAACACGATCTGAGCGATCATCCGAACGTGATGCTGATCAGCGCGGCCGGCGCGCGCAAAGTCTTCGGAAACGAAAATCCGCTCGGCAAAACCCTGCTCGTGACCAGCGCGAGCGTCCCGACGGAAATCATCGGCGTGGTCGGCGACGTCCGCTCCGAGCGGGTCGCGCAACGCAACGAGATGGAATTTTACCGTCCGTGGGCACAGGAGAATTTTCCGTTCGTCACGCTGACGGTGCGCAGCACGCTGCCTCCGAAGGAGATCACCGCGCTGGCCCAGAAGGCGCTCGCGGGCATTGACCCGAGTCTTGCCATCGCGCAGCCGCAAATGATGAGCGCGATCGTCGCGCAAGCGCTCGGGCAGGCGCGCCTCACGACGATTCTGCTCAGTCTCTTTGCCGGCGTCGCGCTGCTCCTCGCCGCCGTCGGCATCTACGGCGCGGTCGCTTACACGGTCGAGCAGCGGACGGGCGAGATCGGGCTGCGCATGGCGCTCGGCGCGCAGACCGCGGATGTGCTTCGGCTGGTCGTTAGGCAAGGAATGAGTCCGGTCCTCATCGGCCTTGGGCTCGGTCTCGCGGCCGCCTTTCTCCTTGGGCGATTGCTCACGACCCAGCTCTACGAAGTCTCCGCGACGAATCCGATTTTCTTCGGCGGCACGGCCGCTTTGCTCGGGCTGGTTGGCCTCTGCGCCTGCCTCATCCCCGCGCGCCGCGCCACCCTCGTGAATCCCATTGAGGCTCTACGGAATGAATAAGCGCGACGCGTTGCCGACCCCGCCGGGGAGCGCACTCGTCCCGAGTGCTGGTCGCGCTGTTCCAGCGCGACGAACTTTTTCTCGTTTCCCGCGCGCCAGAACACTCACCTTCCCCACAAAGTTCGCGACGGTGGAACACCGTCGCCAGCACACGAGACGAGTGCGCTACCCAGAGCCGCCACCAATCGCCCCTAACGATCTTTCAATACTGCTATGAACGACTTCCGTTTCGCTCTGCGCCAACTCTGGAAATCACCCGGCTTCACCTTCGCCGCCCTCACCGTGCTCGCCCTCGGGATCGGGGTGAACACCGCCATCTTCACCCTCGTCAACCAGATACTCTTTGCGCCGCCGGCTTACCAACGGCCCCACGAGATCGTGCAGCTTTTCTCCCAGGACGTGAAGAATCCGAAGAGTTTTCGGCCTTTCTCGTACCCGATTTATCGCGATTTGCGGGAACAGAACACCGTCTTCTCCGGCCTGCTCGCGCACGACGACACGTTCGTCGGGTTGGGCGAAAAGGGAAACATCCGCCGAGGTCTGGCGGACATCGTCAGCTCGAACTATTTCTCGGTTCTCGGCGTCAGTCCGCTCGTGGGCCGCACGTTTCTCCATGAAGAAGAAAAGCCGGGCCGTAACCAGCAGGTCGCGATCGTAAGCTACGGCTACTGGCAGAAGGAGCGGCGCGATCCCGCCCTCCTCGGCCGCAGCCTCATCGTGAACGGCCGCACTTTCACTGTCGTCGGGATTATGCCGGAAGGATTTACCGGCACCTCGGGCCTAGTCTCGCCGGCGGTCTGGCTGCCGCTCGGCGTCTACGACGAAATCATGAACGAATGGGGCGGCGGATCGAACCGACCGCTGGCCGAACACGGGAGCGACCGGCTCTTGCTGGTCGGCCGGCTCAAACCGGGAGTGACCGCCACGGCCGCGGCGCCCGCGCTCAAGAGTCTCGCCGCGAACCTGGAAAAGGCGTTTCCGATCGAACAAAAAGATCAGACGTTCCTGACTGCGCCACTCGACCGATTCTCCACCAGCAGCGATCCGTCGAATGATGGACCTGAGAAAGCCACCGGCGTCCTTCTCCTGGCGATGGCGGCGGTTGTCCTGCTGGTCGCTTGTCTGAATCTGGCGAACATGCTCCTCGCGCGCGGGGCCGCCCGCCGCAAAGAGATCGCGATCCGGCTCGCGCTCGGCGGGAGTCGCGGACGGATCGTTAGGCAACTGCTCACCGAGGGCTTCGTCCTCGCGCTCCTGGGCGGTCTCGGCGGATTGCTTCTCGGACTTTGGTCGTCCGATCTGCTCATCGCCTCGTTCGGCAAAATCTTCCCGGTCGACCTCTTTTGGTTAGGTGGACCGAATCCTGCGATCCTCGGCGCGACCCTGCTTTTTTGCCTGCTCGGCACCCTTGGTTTTGCGCTCGGCCCGGCCCTGAAACTTTCGCGCGTCGCTGTTCTCGAAAATCTGAAACAACAGGCCGGCGAGGATGTCGTTAGGCGGCGCTGGAGATTTCTGCCGCGCAATTTGCTTGTCGTCGTGCAAATCGCTTTCTCCCTCGCGCTCGTGACTGCGGCGGGGCTCTTTATCCGCGGCGCCGCCAAAGCCGCTGCGGTCGATTCGGGAATGCTTGCCGACAACACCTTCCTCGTGGAAGTGGACGCGAGTCTGAGTGGCTCCGATGAGAAGCGCGCGCAGGAACTTTACCGCATGCTCAGCGAAAGATTCGCCGCTCTTCCGGGCGTCGAACACGCGGCGATCTCGGCGACGGCGCCATTTAGTGATCGGTTCGTGATGCGCAGGGTGGCGCGCGCTGGCGTGGCACCCGACCCGAAAGCCGAAGTGATCGCCCCGTTTTGGAACAGCGTCGGCGCGGATTATTTCGCCGCGGCGGGTTTGCCGCTCTTGCGCGGACGTCCTTTTACGCAGGCGGAAGCGACCGAGCCGGGCGGGCCGCCGGTCGCGATCATCGACCAGGCCCTGGCCCGGAAACTCTGGCCTAACGAGAACGCGCTCGGGCAATCTCTCCAGTTCCCCATTCGAATCGACGCGCCGCCGGAAAAAATCGATCCCGGCAGCGGCGAAATTCCGCGCGGCACCCCGATCGAGATTGTGGGTATCGTCCCGACAGTGACCGGCCGACTCCTCGGGGAGACACCGCCGGGGACGATTTACCTGCCGGCCGCGCGTGGATTTCAAAGCGACGCCTTCTTTTTTGTCCGCTTCGCGTCGTTACCAGAGAAGAACGAGTCGGCCACGGCGGACCTGTTGCGGCGAACCGTGCAGAGTGTCGATCCGGTGCTCCCGCTTCTTGAGCTGCGGACTTTCGCACAGCACATGGATGCGAACCCCGAGCTCTGGATCGTGCGGATGGGAGCGGCGTTGTTCTCGATTTTCGGGGTGCTCGCGCTCGGGCTCGCGGTCGTCGGGATTTACGGCGTGAAAGCCTATTCCGTGGCGCGGCGCACGCGTGAGATCGGGATTCGCATGGCACTCGGCGCGCAGCGCAAAGCGGTTCTTCAGATGTTTCTGCGCGAAGGCCTAACGATGGTCGCGGCTGGAGTTTTTTTCGGTCTGCTCCTCGCGCTCGGCACCGGGAAAATCGTCAGCAGCATTCTCTTCCAAGTGAGTCCGCTCGATCCATTCGCCTTCACGCTCGCCCCCGCTCTTCTCGCCTTAGCCGCGTTGCTCGCAACCTGGCTGCCGGCGCGCCGTGCCACACGCATCAACCCAATGGAGGCGTTGCGCAGTGAGTAATCAGATGAATTACCCGATGTGGCGCGAGCTGCCAGCTTGCGTGTTTCTCGAGCCGGCAAACTCACCAAACTCGCAAGCTGGAAGCTCGCGCCACTAAACTATGAACGACCTCCGCTTCGCCATCCGCCAGCTCCGCCAATCGCCTGGCTTCACCTTCATCGCCATCCTTACGCTCGCGCTCGGGATCAGCGCGAACACCGCCATCTTTAGCGTGGTCGACGCCGTTCTCCTGAAGCCGCTGCCCTTTCCCGATCCAACCCGGTTGATCGCTTTCGGCGCTTTCGATAAGCATGGCTTTAATCCCGCCGGGCGGCTGAATACGATCTCGTTTCCCGAGTATCTCGATGTGCGGGAGCGCAATCGCAGCTTCGCCCAACTGGCGGCTTACCGGGAAAAAGGCGTCGCCTTCTCGGAGGGAACGGAAGTGCAGAATCTGCGCGGTCAGCACGTGAGCGGAAATTTTTTCGCGGCGCTCGGAATTCCACCAGCCCTCGGTAGAACCTTCGACCTGGAAGACGAGAAAGCCGGCGGCGGAACGAATGGTCTGAGCGTCGTCCTAAGCCACGAATTCTGGCAACGCCAATTTCACGGCGACCGCAGCGTGCTCGGTCGTCAGATCACGCTCGATCGGCAACCGTTCACGATCATCGGCGTGATGCCGCGCGGGTTTCAGTATCCGATTCAGGCCGAGCCGAGTGAAGTTTACATCACGACCGCGATTGATTGCATCCCGTCCGCCGGCCGGCCGCCCCTGACTGCGCAACGCGATAACGGCTGGCTCCGCAGCATCGGTCGTCTCCTCCCCAAGGTGAGCTTGGCCGAAGCGAGCGCCGACCTGCACGCGCAAGCCGCGCTCCTCGAAAAACAATATCCCGTGACGAACACCAACCAGGATTACCTCGTGCGTCCGCTGCGCGAGCAGTTGGTCGGCAACGTGCGCGTCGCGCTCCTGGTTCTTTCCGGCGCGGTCGCCTGCGTGCTCCTCATTGCTTGCGTAAACGTGGCGAATCTCTTGCTCGCCCGGGCCTCGTCGCGTCAGCGCGAAATCGCTTTGCGCATGGCGCTCGGCGCCAGTCGCGGGCGGATCGTGCGACAACTGCTGACTGAAAGTTTGTTGCTCGCGCTCGTCGGCGGCGGACTCGGCGTCGTTCTCGCGCTCTGGGGGACGCAGGGTTTGCTCGCGCTTGTGCCGAAAGAAATCCCACGCGCCGCGAGCATCCAGCTCAATTCGGCGGTTTTGTTTTTCACGCTCCTGATCTCCGCGGTGACGGGAATCGTTTTCGGACTCGCGCCGGCGCTGCAGGCGACTCGGCTCGATTGCAACGCCGCGCTCAAAGCGAGCGCGCGCGGTCTGCGGACGGGCGGGCAACGCTCGCGTCTGGGCCGCGCGCTCGTGATCTCGGAGATCGCGCTTGCGCTCATCGTGCTCGTCGGCGCCGGGTTACTTTTGCAAAGTTTCGCCCGTCTCGGCCAGGTGCGGCCGGGGATGCAGACCGCGCGACTTCTGACCGCGCGCGTTACGCTGCCGGACGTGGCTTACCCGCGCCCGGAAATGATCGTGCGTTTTTACGATCAACTGATCACGCGCCTGCGAGCCACGCCCGGCGTGCAGGCGGCCAGCACGACGTTTCCGCTTCCGTTGAGCGGCTCAGTCAGCACGACGAGTTTCGATCGCGCCGATCATCCTTTCCCGAGCAATCAGCGGCCGAGCGAAGTGACGCAGCTGGTCGGCTCGGATTATTTCCAGGCGATGGGCATCCCGCTCCTGCGCGGACGCGGATTTACCGCTTCCGATCGGCTCGGCGCGAAGCCGGTCGTGATCGTGAACGAGCGTTTCGCCGCGAAATATTTCCCGGGCGCAAATCCCGTGGGCAAACAGATCAAACCAAGCTGGGCGATGGGGAACGAGCCGCCCCAAATGCGCGAGATCATCGGCGTGGCCGGGAACGCGAAACACTTGACGCTGAGGGACGATTGCGTGCCGGAGATGTATTTGCCGGTCGCGCAGATCGGTTACCCGACGACGACGATCTTGTTGCGCACGGAAAATTCCAATCCGGCAGCGATGACGAACGCGCTGCGGAAGGCCCTGGCTCAGATCGATCCTGGGGTCCCGCTCACCGCGGTGCGCGCGTTTGATGATTACCGCTCCCTCTCGTTAGGCGCGTCGCGTTTTAACGCGCTCCTGCTTTCGATCTTCGCCGGCCTCGCGCTGCTCCTCGCCGCCATCGGCGTTTACGGCGTGATCGCCTATTCCGTCGCGCAACGCACCGGAGAAATCGGGGTGCGGATGGCGCTCGGCGCCCAGCGGTCCGCGATTCTGCGCCTCATTCTCGGAGAAGGAATGCGAATTATCGCATTCAGTCTGGTGCTCGGATGCGTTGGCGCTTTTCTCTGCGCGCGTTTCCTGCGCGGTCTCCTTTACGAAGTCGCGCCCGGGGATCCGGCGACCTTTCTCGCGATTGCGTTCCTGCTCGCGATTACCGCGCTGCTCGCCTGCTGGTTGCCGGCCCGCCGCGCCAGTCAGCTCAACCCGATCGAAGCCCTTCGCAGTGAATAATCAGATGAATAGCCGACGTGGCGCGAGCTTCCAGCTTGCGCGTTTCTCGAACCAGCAAACTCACCAAACGCGCCAGCTGGAAGCTCGCGCCACTAACTTATGAACGACCTCCGTTTCGCCTTCCGCCAACTCGTCAAAGCGCCCGGGTTTACCGCCGTCGCCATTCTCACCCTCGCGCTCGGGATCGGCGCCTGCACCGCCATCTTTTCCGTGGTGAATACCGTCCTCCTGCACCCACTCGAGTATCCCGACCCGGGGCGATTGATCGGCATCATGGAATCCCACGTGCCGGAGTTTCCGGAGTTCTCCGTCTCGCCGCCAAACTTCCTCGATTGGGAAAAACAGGCGAAGTCCTATTCCCATCTCGCCGCTTACGGTGTGGCGCAGATTAACCTCACTGGCGAAGGCGAGCCGCAGCGGCTCATGGGCGTCAAGGCGACCGCGGATTATTTCAAGGTCTTCGGCGTCAATCCGGTGCTCGGACGGACCTTTCTACCCGAGGAAGATGCGCCCGGAAAAAATCATGTGGTCGTCCTAAGCCATCCATTCTGGGAGCGCGTTTTCGGCGGGAGCGCGTTGGCTCTCGGGCGTTCACTCCAACTCAATAGCGAGTCTTATACGGTCATCGGAGTGGCGCCGCCCGGCTTCAAAACTAAAGTGGACCTCTTCCTGCCGAGGGCGTTTAGCGGGGAAGAGCGGAGTAATAAATATCGCGACGCGCATTACCTGAACGTCGCGGGACGCCTCAAGCCCGGAGTGAGCGCCGCGCAGGCCGACGCCGAGATGAAGTTGCTGGCGGCGCAATTAGCCCGGCAATATCCCGACACGAACAAGGGTTGGGGAGCGTTCGTTCTGCCGATGGAAGAATTCGCCGTACGCGATGTGCGCGTAGTTCTTTACACGCTGGTCGGCGCGGTCGGCTGCGTGCTCCTGATCGCCTGCGCCAACATCGCCAATCTCCTCCTCGCGCGGGCGACGGCGCGGCACCGGGAGCTTTCCATCCGCGCCGCCCTCGGGGCGAGCCGGTTTCGACTCGTTAGGCAATTGCTCACCGAAAGTGTGCTCCTCGCGCTCGGCGGCGGCGCGGCGGGTCTGCTCGTGGCGCGCTGGGGACTCGATGCCTTGCTCGCGCTCGCGCCGGATGAGCTGCCGCGCACGAGCAGCATTCATCTCGATCCCACGGTGCTGGTTTTTTCCTTTCTTCTCAGCCTCGTGACCGGCGTCGTCTTCGGGGTCGCGCCGGCCTGGCTGGCTGCGCACACCGACATGAACGAGTCGCTCAAGCAGGGCGCGCGCGGTTCGACCGATGCGCGCGGACGCCTGCGCGGCGCCCTCGTCGTGCTGGAAGTCGCGTTTGCCTTGGTGCTGCTGGCGGGAGCCGGTTTGCTCGCGCGCAGTTTCCTCCGCCTAACGAATGTCGACCCGGGCTTCAACCCGGCCCACGCCACCGTCCTGCAGGTCACCTTGCCGGAGAAGAAGTATGAGAAACCGGCGCAGGAAACCGCCTTCGCCAGCGCGCTCCTCGAACGCCTCCGCGCGCTCCCCGGCGTGGAGAGCGCCGGCCTCACTCATACCCTGCCGTTGCTCGACGATTGGGTCATGGTTTTTAACATCGAAGGCCGGCCCGCCGTCGCGCCGACCGACATGCCGAGCACGAATTACTACGCGGTCACGCCCGGTTATTTCCGCGCCATGGGCATCCGGCTGCGACGCGGGCGTCTCTTCACCGCGCAGGATAATGCGCAGGCGCCGCGGGTCGCGATCATCAACGAAACCCTCGCGCGGCAATTTTTCCCTAACCAGGATCCGATCGGGAAACGAATCAACATCGCGGGCGGGCCGGAGGCCTTCCGCCAGATCGTCGGCATCGTCGGTGACATCAAGCAATACGGGGTGGACAAGGCCACCACGAGTCAGGCCTACGAGCCCTTCGCGCAACATCCGTTCAACACGCTCAACGTCGTCCTGCGCACGACCGGCTCGCCGACGGCGCTGCTCGGCGCGTTGCGCCCGGCAGTTTACGCGGTGGATAAGGATCAACCGGTTGGAAAGATCGAGCCGCTGGAGAAGATCGTCGCCGATACGATCGCGACACAGCGTTTTGCGATGACGCTGCTCATCGTTTTCGCGCTCGTCGCGCTGGTCATTGCCTCGGTCGGAATTTACGGCGTGATGTCTTACAATGTCGTGCAGCGGCGCGGCGAAATCGGCATTCGCATGGCCCTCGGCGCGCAGACTCGCGACGTCCTGCGCTTGATCCTGAGCGGCGGCGGCAAGCTGGTGGGAATCGGATTGCTCGTCGGCCTCGTGGCGACTTTGCTCGCGACGCGCGCGATGGGTTCGATCCTTTTCCAGACGAGCGCATTTGATCCCCTCACGCTCGGCGCGATCACGCTCCTTCTCGGTGGAGTCGCGCTCGTCGCCTGCCTGCTCCCGGCGCAACGCGCCACGCGGGTGAATCCGATCGAGGCGCTGCGTAATGAGTGATCTCCGCGCGAGCAGCACCTCGATCGTAGCACAGGCGTCTCGCCTGTGGGGTCACCGGGCGTCTCGCCCGGTGAATGCTGCGCGACGATTCAATATTCACCGGGCGAGACGCCCGGTGGCCCCACAGGCAGGATGCCTGTGCTACGACGATCAAGAAGCCACGCGAATTTAGCCGAATCCAATCGATGCCTTGGCGGCATCCCAAGAATGAACCAACTATGATTTCCGACCTTCGATTTGCTGCGCGGTCGCTGCTCAAGCGACCGGGCTTCACCCTCATTGCCATCGCCACTCTCGCGCTCGGGATTGGCGCTTCGACCGCCATCTTTAGCGTGGTCGATGCCGTCCTCCTGCGACCGCTGCCGTACCCGCAACAGGAACGGATCGTCGAGCTGCGGGAGCTCGCTGAGACGGGCAACAGCATGCGGATGGCGGATCCGAATTTCGACGATCTGCAAAAACAGAGCCGCAGTTTCGAGGCGATCGCGCGCTATGGCGTGGGCCCGGATGCGGTCGTGGGCGGGAGCGAACCCATCCGCACGATCGCCTGCGCGGCCTCGACGGATTTCTTTCGCGTGCTCGGCGTGCAACCGCTTCTCGGCCGGCTTTTCTCCAATCGGGAAGAGAGCCAGGTCGCGGTGGTGAGCTACGGCTTCTGGCAACGTTCGTTAGGCGGAAGGACGAGTCTCGAAGGAACCACCTTGCGGCTGGAAGATCACAGCTTCTCGGTCATCGGCGTGCTCCCGCCGGGAGTAGAGTTTCCGCAGGGTGTGGAGGTTTGGTTCTCCGCCTCGATTTATCCGGCGACGCCTTCGCGCACGGCGCATAACTGGAGCGTGATTGCGCGCCTGCGCGAGGGCGTTTCGATGCAGCAGGCGCAGGCGGAAGTCGCGGCGCTCGGCCAGCAGCTGAAGCGTGAATACGGCAACCAGACCGACGCCAGCAGCTTCGGCCTCACGCCGCTGCGCGAGCGAATGGTGAAAAATGTGCGCGGGCTGCTCCTCGTCCTTTGCGGCGCCGTGGGACTGCTCCTTGTCATCGCCTGCTCCAATGTCGCCAATTTGCTTCTCGTTAGGGCAACTTCCCGGCGGAAAGAGATCGCGCTCCGCGCCGCACTCGGCGCGTCGCGCTGGCAACTGACCCGGCAATTCCTTGCCGAGACGCTCCTCCTCACCTTGGTCTCGGGCGCGCTCGGGATCTTGCTCGCCTATTGGGGCGTTGCGCTGATCATCGGCATTTATCACGGAAATCTCCCGCGCATCGGCGAGATCGGGGTCGATTCGACCGTGCTCGTTTTCACCGTCGGCATCTCGTTGCTGGTTGGGATTCTCCTCGGGCTCGTGCCGTCGCTTCACCTCTCGAATAGCCATTTGCAGGCCGATCTGCAGGAAGCCGGACGCGGAAGTTCCGACGGGCATTCCGGTTCCCGCATTCGTAATTTTCTTATCGTCTCGCAAGTCGCGCTTACGCTCATGTTGCTGGTCGGCGCGGGATTGTTAGGCCGGAGTTTTCAGCGGTTGATGGCGGTCAATCCCGGATTCGAAGCGGAGAGCGCGGTGGCGATGACTGTCTCGCGCGGAGATCCGGCGACGCCGGCGGAGCAGCGCGGGTTGGCGCAATTTTATCAGCGTCTTTTCGATCGGCTGCGGGAGTTGCCGGGCGTCAGCGCGGTCGGAGGGATCAACGCGCTGCCGATGAGCGACACGGGAGCGAACGGAAGCTTCATCATCGAGACCGGCGGCGAGACCGCGAAAACGGAGGCTGAGCTCGGGAAA
Organism: Chthoniobacterales bacterium; assembly: GCA_965217815.1. GTDB lineage: Bacteria > Verrucomicrobiota > Verrucomicrobiia > Chthoniobacterales > UBA10450 > Palsa-1392. The sequence goes on along the minus strand of CBDCJI010000001.1, from coordinate 916,491 downwards.
GAATTTTCCGCGCTCGCCGGGACGCCGCGGCTGCGCGACGCGGAGTTCCGTGTGGCCAGCGCGGGATATTTTTCGGCGATGCGCATTCCGCTCGTGCGCGGCCGTTATTTCGATTCCTCGGATGGGCGGGATTCGCAACAGGTGGCCCTGGTCAGCCAGGCGCTGGTGCGGCGTTACTGGCCTAACGAGGACCCGATCGAAAAACAAATTCAGTTCGGCAACATGGATGGCGATGTGCGTTTACTCCACATCGTCGGAGTGGTGGGCGATGTGCGCGAGGACGGCCTCGACGCGGAACCGCGCCCGACGGTTTATGTGGATCTCGTCCAGCGACCGCGGGTCGCAGCGCAATTTTCCGTGGTCCTGCGCGGCCGAAGTGATCCGTCCTCTTTGATCGCCGCGATGCGACAGGAAGCCCGCGCGCTCGATCCGCAAATGCCCACGAAGTTCAAAACTCTCGAACAGGTCGTCTCGTCATCCCTCGACAGCCGCCGCTTCAGCATGGTGATGCTGGGCGTTTTCGCGGGCGCGGCGTTGCTCCTGGCGATGGTCGGGCTCTACGGCATCATGGCCTACGTCACCTCGCAGCGGACGCGCGAGATCGGCATTCGCATGGCGCTCGGCGCGCAACGCGGCGACATGCTGCGGCTAATTTTGCGGCAAAGTTTCGCGCTCGTTCTCGTCGGCGTCGTCCTCGGTGTGCTCGGCGCGCTCGGCGGGTCGCATCTTCTCGGCTCGCTCCTCTACGGGGTGAGCGCGATCGATTTTCCCACGTATCTCCTCGTCGTCGCGCTGCTCGGCGGGGCGACGCTCCTGGCCACCTTCATTCCGGCTCGCCGCGCGGCGAAAGTCGATCCGATGGTGGCGTTGCGTTACGAGTAACTCTCCTTTTAATTGGCGCGCGCCACGAGGGGCCGATCCGCCGCATCCGTCCGAAGCTGAATTGCCATTGAGCTACAATACTCCGCAAACGAAGGGAAGGCCTGGTCCGCGTCCGCCTGCACCTTCCCGTGGACAAAGAAGGAGCAAAACTTCTGGCCGATTCGAGCCTCCGGTGATCCCCGGTCGATGAACAACCACTGCCCGTTGGGATTCAAATCCAGAAACACCCACTCGCCATCGCGCTGCAGAGCAAAGTCCGCGCTCGCGAAATTAAGATTTAACGATTTCATTAGTTCGATCATCTTGCTTCTCAGTGGCGCCGGAAACGGAATCGCTTCGAATCTTAAGTAATTCTCCTGGAAGAAGCCAAGCCTATAATCGAAATGCTGCTCCCCATTCTGCAGCGCACGATAAGCAAAAAAATCCTCTCCTAGAACGACCACTCTAACATCGTCAACTTTGTCGACCAGCTCTTGATACATGGTCACGCATCGCGCGATTTCTTCGTCGGCCAGATCCGCTCCGCGCGCAGCGTCCACGACCACGGCAAACGGTGCCGATTCTTCGCCCGATTCAATCTCCCAGCTGAACGCGCCGAGCGGTTTTGCAACGATTTTTCCTTCAGCTCTTAGAAACGCTCGAAAGCGTTCTGGCTGAGTCGTGACGAGAGTCCGCGGAATTACGATACCATAAGATTTGGCCGCCTTGAGCTGGATGAACTTATTTTCCGCTTGGAGCCCTGCGGTGGCGGGATTGACCCAGCGAATGGGACAACTCTCCTGCAGGTCGATGAGCCAGGTAGTGAATCGTTCTTCCTCCCCACGGACAAACTCCTCATCCTTTCCACCTTCTTTGTCGTCAGCGGTAGAGAGGCTGATTCGACGGCGCCAGACAGCCTCCGCACCCTCCCAAATCACGCTCCCAAAGTTCTCTGCCCCGCGATCGATGTATAAAGTGCAAAGCATCGGGCAGCTGTCGTGCGAAGAGTTAATAAACGTCGTCTCGTAACCAGTCTCTCTCAGAGCCCAGGCGACATACCCGGCATGCAGATCGCCAGGTTGACCGAGAATCAAAAATGGTTTCATGCCGAGAGTCGTATGCTCCCGGAGTTGGCACAACTCCGGGAGCACATCTATTGAGAGAACGATATAGGGGTCGCCCTAACCTTTCCCTCTAACTGCTTATCCTCAGTAATCGCGCGGCCGTTGGGGACCGGTGTCCGCGTCAGTCCTGTGTGGAGGTATGGTGCAGTCCCCGCCACTCGCCGCGGCGAGTTCCTTCTTCGACAGGAGCCGGGCCAGCCGTTTCATGACTGGATCTGCCTGTTTCTGATTAGGTTCTTTTTTCATTTTCCTTTGTTTCCTTTGGTTGTTGCATGATGAAAGCGGATCATGCTTTCCGCCCTGGACGCGTCGATATATTCGACGTTCGTACAAGATGTGATATGCCCGTTTTGCAGGCTAAAAATCCTATCCGCGCTGACGATTGTTTCCGGCCGATGCGCAATCACAATCCGGGTGACCTGCAAGTCGCGCAGGGCGCGATTGACCCTCTCCTCGTTCAAGATGTCGAGATGACTGGTGGCTTCGTCGAGGAGGAGATACTTCGGCTCGCGGTAAAGGGCGCGAGCGAGCAAGACGCGTTGTTTCTGGCCCCCGGAAAGGGCCGAGCCCATGTCTCCGATCAAGGTGTTATAACCCATCGCCATTTCGAGGATTTCCTGGTGCACCGCCGCCTGACGCGCGGAACGCTCGGCCCGGGCGAAATCAGGGGTCGGATCGAAGAAGGTGATGTTTTCGGTGATGGAACCGGAGAACAGTTCGTCCTCTTGCATGACGACGCCGAAGAGTTTGCGGTATTCCTTCAGACCGTGTTTGTGAATGTCGACGCCACCGATTCGGATCGAACCTCGTTGCGGGCTGAGCAGTCCGAGGAGGAGTTTGGCCAGGGTGGTCTTTCCGCAACCGGAAGAGCCGACGAGAGCGACGGATTCACCTGGTTCGACTCGGAGGGAGCAGTCTTGCAAGATCCAAGGTTCGCTCACGGCATAACGAAAGCTAAGACCATCCAGCTCGATGGCGCCGATCGCCGGAGAGCCCCTGGAAGCGCCCTCGACGTGAGATTCCGGCGCGGTGAGAGCAATATCGGCAATTCGTTCCGCTTGGAGCCGGAGTAACTTAAACTCGATCAACTTATCGATGAGATTTTTCCCGCGGCTGGTGAAAAGTTCCTCATAGGCGATGAAGGCGATGAGCATGCCCGCCGATAATTGTTGCTGCAGGACGGCAAGAGCGCCGAGCCAGATCACCACGACCCGCTGGATGCCGAAGAGAAAGTAGTTCAGGGCTTCGAAGCTGATCCCTATTCTGGCAACGGTCAGCTCGCGGTGCGCCACTTCGACCGTAGTGTTGGCAAAGCGGGAAACCCGGTCCGGCTCGGCATTGGCGAGTTTGAGGGTCTGGATCCCTCTGACCGATTCCATGAGGGAAGTGGCGAGCGATGCCGAATGATGAATCTGCTCCGCCTGGGCGTTGCGGAGCTGGCGGGCTGATAACCAGCGCAGGAACGCATAAACGGAAAAAGCGAGGAGGATCACGCCGGTCAGCGGCAGATTGTAAGCAGCAAGCAGGACAAGGACGAGCACACCAGTGAGTCCGTCGAGAATGGCGGTGACAAAACTCGCGGTCAGAGTCTGCTGGATGACCTCTATGGAGAAGAATCGGGAGAGGACGTCACCCATGTGGCGCTTCTCGAAATAGTCCATGGGCAACTGTAGAAGATGGTGGAAAAGATTAGTCTTCCACTGGGTATTGATCCGCGCGCTCATCCAGGTAAGAACCCAGCCGCGAAGGGCGGTGACGAGAGCTTGGAAGAGAACGACTATAAGAAAGCCGGCGGCCAGGACAGTAAGGAGTTGCCGATTCCCCGAAACAAGAACCTGGTCGATAACTCCCTGGAGGAAGAAGGGCGTTATCAGAATGAAGACCTCGAGCGCAAGCGAGAGGAGGAGGAGGCGAAGAAGAGATCGCTTGATTCCCACGATCCTTCCGGTAACCGCGCCGATGGAGACGGAACCCTGGTCCTCGATCGGTTGAAAATCCTCCGTCGGGTCAAGCTCCAGGACAACGCCGGTAAGGTGCCGGGCAGCTTCGGCGCGCGAGAGCCGCACGAGGCCGCGAGCCGGGTCGTGCAGCACAACCTGACGAGAGGTCACCTTCTTCAAGACAACGAAGTGACTCATATCCCAATGAAGGATGCAGGGAGTCTGTAACTGGGGGAGGTATTCCGGCTCAACCCTGAGAGGGCGAGAGTTAAAGCCTAAGGCGTGGCTGATGTCGATGAGACTGGCCAGGGTGACGCCTTTAATCGAGGTGGGAAAGCGACGGCGCATGACCGAGAGGCTGAATTCGTGCCCATGATAATTCGCGATCATGGCCAGACAGACCGTCCCGCATTCCGCCGTTTCCGTTTGGAGGAAAACCGGCAGGTGTTTCCTCTTCCCCAGGCGTTGCAGTTGGTCGGTGAAGTCCATGACCGCCTAAAGCCTTCGCCTCAGCCTTCCTTATGTCCCTGCAGCGAGCGCCGAATCCCGTAAAGCGGTTCCAACACCCATTCGATCAGGCGCCGCCGGTCGAGGAGAATGTCGGCGTCGACGGTCATTCCCGGTTTCAGGGGTTCCGCCTTCCCGTAAGCGGCGACTGACTGTTGATCGAGCGCGACCAGAACCCGATACAACGGTTCAGAAATTGTGCGGCCAAGCTGACTGGTCAATTCTGAGGCGGCGGTCGCACTGCGAGAAATCTCCAGAACCCGGGCCGTTCTTTGGCCAAACTTCTGATAGGGAAAGGCCGGATAACGCAAGACGACAGGATTTCCGGCCTCGATGAAGCCGACCGCTTTGGTCGGCAGCCAAAGCTGCGCCTGGAGGAGCGATCCCTGCGGGAGGATGGAGAGCAGGCGCTGACCCGCAGTCACGGTCTGGCCATCCTGGACGACGAGGTTGGCGACGACGCCAGCGCGCGGGGCTCGCATGACGACCGCTCTTTGCGCCTCACTTTGCGCCAGGGTTTGATTGATTCCCGACATCCGAATCCGCAGTTCATTTCGCTCCGTCTCAGTCTTAAGAGGAAGCTGCTCCAGCCGCTCCCGCATCACTTTGAGCTGCTGCTCGGTGTCGAGCCGCTGGCGGGCCAGGATGTTCAGTTGTCCCCGCCCGTTCAAGGCCTCCGCCTGGTACCTCTCAAGCTCGACCTGAGAAAAAGTGCCATCCTGGACGCCTTGCTTCATTTTTTCCAAGCGACGTTCCGTGATCTCAACGACCTCCCGTTGACTGTCCGCTTGCCGATCGATCTCGGCCAGCTCGCGATTCAGCACTTGCATTCGGTCTGAGAGACCGGCGTTCTCCTGGTCTTCCAATTTTTTCCGGCTTTCCAGAACCGCTGCCATCTCCTTCAACTGGGCGCGCAAATCCGCCACGACGGCATTCTGAGTCTGCCCCTTGGAGACGCTGTTCACTTCGCCGGACAATTCGACCAGGACTTGATCTTTCGCGACGGCCTGACCTTCGCGGATCTTTGTCGCAATGACCGTGCTTTCGGAGTGCGCAATCACCGGTAAGAGACCAGCGGAAGGAATGAGCTCGCCTTGAACGCTCTCGTGGCGCGTGTAGGTGCCGACAAACAAGAAGGCGACCAGAGCACTCGCGAAGGCGATGGTTAAAAGAGTCAACGACCAGGAAGAGACAGGTTGGGCCAGGGTGATCCTACCCATCCAGTTCTCGGCCCTGGCCGCGAGCACTTCGTCTCGGAAAAGCGGCAAATCGCCGTCGTTTAATTGGGGGGGATCGACACGCGAGTGTGCCGAATCCATCTGAATCACCGATTCGGGAGGGGACTGCATAATAGTGAGTTGATGAATTCTTAAAATCGTGTCAACAAAAAAATAAAAGAATTGGTGCGAGCCGCAAGAAACGTCGGCCGTGTCTTAACAGCCGTTCCGCTTGGTGGTCGGGGCGGCGCGGCGCGTGCAGAACAATAATTGGCGCCACAGGGGACGAAAATTATTTGGTCCCTTGCACATAGTAGAAATTTGGACGGAGCAAAATGGCAACCCATCCTTGCAACGGTTTCCGCCGCGAAGCGTGCGCTCCGTGGAAATGCGATGCACCGCTGCTCTGATCGACTTCCGGATGGCGGAGCCAAGCGGTCCGAACTCCAGGCTCCCTTACTCTGGCTGGCCGGGAACCGGATCATCGGCATTTAAGTGAACGGGATAACTGAAGACAGACTGAGCAAGGTCTACCGCCTTGATAGACCCCCGGAACTGAGAATAGCGAATCGGTTCTACTGCTGACTCTCCTTCCATAAATAGGCTGGATAGGGTCGATTCGCCTGTTGCCGGAACGCTTCCTCCATAGATTTAGCCTCATCGGATTCCTTATATTCGGTGTAAGATGGAAATAGATTCTCGGTGCTAGAATCTACATTCCCTGTTGCGAAGAAGGAACAGAATTTTTGGCCTAGCCGGGCCTCCGGGCACACCTCCTCGATGAATAGCCACTGACCACTTGGGTTTAAATCCAAGAAAACAAACTCCTGGTCCGCCGTCTGTGCGAAATCGGCACTGGCGAAGTTGATATTCATCGAATCCATGAAGCGAATAATCTTTGCCTTGAGAGAAGCAGGCAGAAGGATTGGCTCGTAGCGCAAATGGTTCTCTAGGTAGAAGCCGATCCGAAAATCAAGATGTTGTTCGCCCTCTTGGATGATCTTATATGCGAATGCCTCTTGGCCGAGTACAACCACCCTTACCTCGGCAATCTTGTCGATGCGCTGCTGATACACTGTAATGCATCGTTTGATGTCTTCATCGGACAACTTTGATCCACGCTCCGCGTCCAAAACGCTTGCAAAAAGTGTTAGCGTTTTGCCGGATTTATATTCCCACATATACGGCCTGAGCGGCTTAACAACAATCGTTCCTTCAACTTTCAAGAAGTCCCTAAACCGATCCGGCTGCGCAGTGACCAGTGTTCGCGGAACTACGATGCCGTGAGACCTGGCAATCTTTAGTTGCGTAAATTTGTTTTCAGCTGCTCGAGCAGCAGTGGGAGAGTTAATCCAGCGAATTGGGCAGTTCTCCTGCATCTCGATAAGCCATTGAGTAAACACTAGGTCCTGGCCCAGCACGAACCGTTCGTCTTCGTCATTAGCGTCCGATATAGGAGACATTGGCGATCTCCGAAACCAGACAGCCTCGGCATCGTTCCAATCTGGGCATGTGAACTCATCACTTCCGTTACCGCTGTCTAAATATAAATTGACTTGGGTGGGACAATTTTCGTGCCAAGAGTTAACAAACTTTGCCTGATAACCTGCTTTTTCAAGTGCCCAAGCTACATATCGCGCGTGGATGTCCGCAGGCTCCCCCACAATGAGAAAAGATTTCATAAGATCCCAAACCCTATCGCAATTGTTGGAATAATCACAGTAAACAAATCTTGGGCGCGTGTGCCCCTAACAAAAATGGGGTATTCCGCAGCTTTCAAGTGCATATTCAAACCACCACCCGCTTTTAAAGGCGGGCTTTGTTCATCCGCAGCAGCGGTGGCCAGCGTGTGCTCCCGGAGGTTAGATCTCCAGGAGCACCGCCGTTGAGACTAAGGCTGCTGTTCGTGTGGACCACACGGGGTATCCACATCGCCCAAATACGGGCTGCAGCTGGCTCCGCCACTCACAGTGGTCATCTCATGCTTTGACATTGACCGCGCCAGTTGTTTCATGACTGGCACTCCTTTACTTTTTGTTTCTTGTCCCTTCTTTTTCATCGGTTCTGTTACCCTTTCTTTATTGTTGCATGATGAAAACGGATCATGCTTTCCGCCTTAGACGCGTCGATAATTCGACACTCGTTCAAGATGTTATGTCCATATTTGTAGGATAAAAAATTTGTCGGGGCCGACGGTTGTTTCCGCCCGATTCGCCATTACGACTCTGCGACGGCCTGGCCTTCGCGGATCTTTGTCACAATGACGGTGGTGGCGGAGTGCGCCACCACCGGCAAGAGACCTGCTGAAGAAACGAGTTCGCCTTGGACGCTTAAGTGGAGCGCACAGGTGCCGACAAAGAAGAAGCCGACCAGAGAAGCCGCGAAGGAGATGGCCCGAGGAGTAAACGACCGGGAAGAGACGGGTTGGGGCCAAGGTGATCCTACCCATCCAGTTCACGGCCCTGGCCGCGAGCACTTCGTCTCGGAAAAGCGGCAAATCGCCTTCGTCTAATTGGGGGGGATCAACGCGCGAAAGTGCCGAATCCATCTGAATCACCGACTCGGGAGGGGCCTGCACACTAGTGAGTTGATGAATTCTTATAATCGTGTCAACAACAAAATTAAAAATGCTGCGAGCCGCAAGAAACGTCGGCCGTGTCTCAACCGTCGTTCGCGTGGGGGCGCGGTGGGAGCGGCGCGTGTCTTTCAACGGTTTCCGCCGCGGAGTGTGCGCTCCCTGAAAGCGCGAAACACCCTTGCCCTGATCGACATTCAGATGGCGAAATGATATGCTGCCAGAGTGGCAAAACGCAGTTCGTTAGGTGGCGCCGTCATCGCGCTGGGCCTTGCCCTGACGCTCCCCGCGAGCTCGACGGGTGCGACTTTTGCTGGGGTCTTGGTTGCTCCCGGCGAGACCGTGCGCGCCACCGTTCCACTGAGCGCGCTGGAGAAAGCTTACGTCTCCGAGGGCGGAAACAGACCGCCGCCATATGCCGTGGCCGTGCTCGCGGTGCCGCCCGGGTTTACTCCCAAAAAAAGCTGGCCCATCCTGGTGGTTTTTTCGTCGAGCGATAAGCGCCATCAGAATCGCGATTCTCTCCCTCAATATCGCGGCGCGGCCTTCGCGCAGGGCTGGGTGGTACTCGCCGGGGATGGCCCCAGGCCGCCGCGCCGGGATACTTCCGGCTGGCGGGCAGGCACGACTCTGGCCGCGTTGGACGCACTCCATCGCAGCTTTGTTGGTTCCGACAAATGGCCGATAGCGTGCGCGGGCGCGTCCGGCGGCGCCAAACAATCCGGACTGATGGCGCCCTTGCTCTCGCTGGCGGGAAATCGAGTCATCGGGATTTACCTTAGCGGGATCAACGAGAACCGGCTGACCAATGGCTACCGCCAATACAAACCAGGCGCGACATTTTTGCGGACCCCGATCTTCCTCAGCACGGGCGCGGAAGACCGCATCGCCACGCCGACGCAACAGATCGCCGTGCGCTACTCCATGCAGAGGACGGGCTTCAGTCGCATTCGCCAGGAAATATTTCCTTACGGACACATCGTCCTCGGCTCGCAGGTGGCCTCAGCGCTGCGCTGGTTTCGGCGGCTGGCGGGCGGGCGGGGTGGATCCGATAGTGGCGCGGCGCGGGGAAGAACTCGTTAGGCAAAGCGATTTTGTTCGGTCCTGCGCGCGGCCGCGCTAGGCTGCCGCCAATATGAATCGCTTCTCGGTTTCCGCCGCCTTTCTTCTCTTCGCTGCCACCGGGTTTTGTCAGGCTGCGGTCGCGCCGGACGAGCCGCTGCAAAAACTGTCCACGGATTTCTGGACCTGGCGCGCGCAATACGCGCCCTTCTCGGGCGACGATGTGAACCGGATGGAGCGGCCCGGCGGGAAGCGCGATTGGTCGGCGGCGGCGATGGCAAAGCGGCATGCGGATCTCGCGAAGTTCGAGGCGCGCTGGAAAGAGATCGATCCGAGCAATTGGTCAATCCCACAGCAGGTCGATTATCGGTTGATCGGTTCGGCGCTGGCTCGCGGGCACTGGGAGCTGGAGGTGAATCCGCGCTGGAAACGCGATCCGAATTTTTATCTCGAGCAGACGCTTACCCCCGTGGCCGAAGCGCTGACCGTGCCCGGTCCTTTCGACGAAGCGCGCAGCCGCGAGATCCTCACGCGAATTACAAACATCCCTTCGATTCTTGCGAGCGGAACAACCAACCTAACGAATCCGCCGAAGCCATTTGCGACCGTCGCCATCGCGGCGCTCGACAAGATTCGGCCGCGTCTGCAAGAGATGGCGACGGCGTTGCAGTTTGCGACGACGCTCTCGACGGCGGAGTTGAACGATGCGATCAAGGGAGCGGCGGACGCGCTCGAGAAATTTCAGGCCAACCTGCAGAAGCGTCTCTCGTCGTTGCCTGAACAGACGTCGCTCGGCCGCGACGCTTATCTGTTCTTCCTCAAGAAGGTGGCGCTCAATCCGTATTCTCCCGAGGAATTGCTGGCGATGGGGCGGCAGGAATGGGATCGCGCGGTGGCGTTCGAAGCTTTCGAGAGGAAGCGAAATCGCAACGTCCCACAGCTCGCGCTCGCGACCGATATCGAGAGCTGGAAACGCGACGAGGCGGCGAAGGAGCAGCAGATCCGCGAGTTCCTCGAGACGCATGGAATTCTCACCGTGCCGGATTGGTTGCAGCATTACACCTTCCGCGCGATGCCGCCGTATCTCGCGGCGATGGAAGGATTCACCGAGCTGGATGATTTCACTTCGCCATCGCGGCTGAGCGAGAACTGCATTCGCTACGTCCCGCCGCCTTCGCCGAAGCTCGGGTATTTCCTGCGCGCGACCGCGGCCGATCCACGACCGCTGACGGTGCACGAGGGTATCCCGGGCCATTATTTTCAGCTCTGTCTTTCCTGGAAACACGAGGACCCGATCCGTCGGCATTACTACGACTCGGGCGCGAACGAAGGGATCGGGTTCTACGGCGAGGAGATGATGCTGCAGGCTGGGCTTTTCGACGACAGCCCGCACACGCGCGAAATCATCTATAACTTCATGCGGCTGCGCGCGCTCCGGGTGGAAGTGGATGTGCGGCTCGCGCTCGGCGAATTCACTCTCGAGCAGGCGGCGAAATATCTGGAGTCCAAAGTGCCGATGGACGCGGAAACGGCGCGCTCGGAAGCGATCGCGTTCTCGACCGGGCCGGGGCAGGCGCTGACCTATCAAATCGGGAAGCTGCAAATCACGAAGTTGCTCGCGGAAGCGCGGCTACAGCAGGGGGACAAATTCAACCTGCAGGCGTTTCACGATTTCGTTTGGAAGAACGGGAACGTGCCAATCTCGCTGCAACGTTGGGAATACCTTGGAAAAGACGATGCGGTCCCGGAACAGGGCGACCACGGGGACGTTGGGTCTGGAGGGACGGGCTCTGTCCCGTCCGTGTTTCAGATACGGGGACGACACGGAGGTCGTCCCTCCAGCGCTGCTCGTTAGGCGGCGCTTTCTTGACGGAGCGAGCCTACCGCGGAGCGCTCTCGTAACGCCGATCGAGTCGCGCCGCGCGGGCGAAATGTTTCTCGGCCAAAGCGGGCAGGCCGACGTTCTGCAAACGGAGGCCGAGCATCCAATGATAGAGGGCATCGTTAGGCGCGGTCGCTTCGGCGCGGGCTTCGGCCGCGGCCGCCTCGTCGGGATGGCCGAGGAGACGTTCGGCCCCCGCAAGTTGCTCGTTCACCAGGACGAGCTTCGGATTGCGCTGGAGCGCTTCGCGCCAATCCGCGATGGCCTCCTCGCGACGCCCGAGTTGCCAGGCGGCTTCGCCTTTCTCCTGCCGGGCGAGGAGGAGATCGGGGCGCTCGGAGAGCGCTGCCTGCAACGCTTCCTCAGCCTCCCCATAACGGCCGAGCCGGTTGAGGATCGCGCCGCGATAATAAAGGCTCAACGCTTTTGCCTCGCCGGCCTGGCCAGCGGCGGCCCGGGCGAGGAGGTGGACGGCCCGGTCGGCGTCGCCGGCGAGATAATCGAACCAGGCCAGTTTGGCCAGGGCGTCGTCATTTTCGAATAATCCGAAGTGCGTCGTGGCGCCGAAATGGGCCTGGCCGGCGCGGATGGTGGTCTGATCCGTCGGGCTGAGCCAGGGCGCGGGATTGGGCTGGGCGAGGGCGAGTTCGTCAGGGATCTGGAGATGCCGGAAAGCCTGGTTCCCGCGATATTCGTGGTAGCGAATCCAGCCGCTGTGAATGGTGAGTCCGATCCAAAGAAGCGCGCCGGCAAGCAGAGCCCAACCCGCCGGCCGCAGGTGGCCGGCAGACTTGAGCAGGAACCGATGGAAATAAACTTCGCGGGCCACGAGAAGGCGCCACGTTTTCAAAAAAAGAAAAGTGGTCACGGCCGCACAGCCCAGTGCCATGAGGAAAGGCACCAGTCCGTAGACGTTGCGGACGGCGAGGAGACTGCCGAGAAAAACCACGAGGCCGAGGATCTCTTCGGGCCAGGTTAAGGAATAGTTGACCGGGATCTTATCCGATTTCGGAACGCCCAACGCCAGTTTCCCGAAGCCGAAATAGAGCGCGTCTTTCGGGCAGACATTGACGCAGTCCATACACTTCATGCAGCCGGGATCGACGACCATCCCGTAGTGCTTTACTTCGGCGTGGACGACGACGTTCGAGGTGCAGACGGCGGTGCAATGCCCGCATTGTTCGCAATCATCGGTCACCCGGATTTTCGCCGGCGAGAGGCGATCGGCCAGGACGAAAAAGCCGCCGTAAGGACAGGCATAGGTGCAGAATCCCTTCATCCCCATGAAATAAACGGTGACGAATCCGCAGATGAAGAGAAAGGGGATGGCCACGGCCACGGTGGGAAAAGTGGCCCAGAAATTATCGACCACGAGGTGATTTGAAAAAGCGGGAATGACCGGGCCGGAATCCCCGCTGAGGAAAAGCCGGTAAAACGTCGGCCAGACAAACATGTAGAGCGCGGCGGCGAGCGGAACGTAGATGAGCAGCCGGGAGCGAAACGGTTTCGGCGTAATCCCGATTTTCTTGAGGAGCCACGCGCAGAAATCCTGAAGCGAAAGAATGTGACAACCCCAACCGCAAACGAAACGGCCAAAGAGAATCGTGCTCAAAATCGCGAGGGCGAAGAAGATGAAGCCGGCGTTGATCGCGCCGTGCTGCAGCGTCGCCATCGATTCCGAAGGCTCGATCGGCGAGACCGTTCGGCCGGTGATCCACCATTGCAACAGATGGGCCAGCATCAAAAGATTGAGAAACACGAGGGCGGCTCCGCGCCAGGGAGCGATCTTGGATTTTCGGATGCCGCGCGGCCGGTTGGCCAAGGAATCCGGCGGACGGGCGCTCATTCCGCGGGCCGATTTTCTGGATTGCTTTAGGTCGCCGATTTTCACAGGATTGGAAATATTTCGAGCGAGCAGGCCACTTTCCAAGGGCCAGGCCAAGAATCGCTTTGAATAAAACTAAAAAAGGAGTTCACTGCCTCGCCGCGAAGCGTTTCCCGTCCGCTTCCCTGGTGAAAGCAAACTCTCTCAACCTTAAATAAACGTAAAAAAAGGACCACAACAATGAAGACAATCGCAATCTATTTTGTGTTCCCCCTGCTCGCGCTCGTCGGTATCACCACGGGAATTTCCCTGGCGCAGAACGCCAAAAAATCCGCGGAAGCGCCCACCGGCACCCTCTCGACGATGATTGTCGCGCAGGGCTCGGTCGCGCTGAACCTGGATTTGAATCAGTTGACCGGGGCTCCGGCGCAGCCGGCCGCTCTGCGCTTTCAAGCCGCGCCCGACTCGTTCTTTCCCGTGGTCGTTTTCAATGATGAATTGCGCGGGCCCAAACCGGGCTCGATCGGGCTAAAGCCGGAAAATGCGATGGCGTTGCCCGGAAAACTGAACGACGCGCAGAAGCGCCTGGTGATTGAGAAACTCGACTACGAAGAGACTTTCGATCTGGTGGTGCGCGATGGCAAAACGGGGTTCGCTTTCTTTAACGTGGAGGGACATACCTACGATTACGACGCCGCCACGAAGACGCTGCGGTTGTCCGGCGGCCGACTCATCCTGACGGATGCGTTTGCCAAGAGCCTGGGCCGGCCCGGAACGGCCAACGCTGTCGTGGGAAGCATCTCGATGACCGCGAATCTGCGCCCGATCGAGACCCGGAAAGTCGTTAACGGCGTCGAGGACTCAGCCGTGCTCGTCCCGCTCAATGCGCCCGAAGCGCAATCGAACGGCCCGGACGTGATCGTAGGCGATCTGCCTTCGATGGAAGAGGATGGGAGCAGCGGCTCCCAGGTCGGCCTCGCGGTGGGCACGACCTCCTGCAACTTGGGCAACGTGGAGCTGGATTGGTTCCAACTGGGGAGCAACGACCATCCGGTGATCCCGCAGAATCTTTATCGCATGAGCGGCGGAGCGAACAATGACCTGCGCTTCGAACAGGTCGGCCAGTCGTGGCTCAAGCACGCCTTCACCGCCTTGCAACAGAATGCCTGCGGTCTCGGCTGCCAGTCGGCCTCGAATGGCACGCATCTCGGGGTCGGGTGCTCCGATCCCTACAGTGCCGGACTGAACGGCAGCCAAACTGGTCTGGGCTCGCGCGCCTGGGTGAATCCCTTTACCGGATACTTCCCGTCGGGAACTAGTTCCAATGGCCAATATGTCGCCCGAGACCACTCCGCCCACACGCACAACGGCACGAGCCACCGGCTTCTGGTCGAAGGGAGCGATCTGATGGCTTCCTCAAATCCGGGCGCCACTTACTATGCCGAAGCTCAGTATGTGACCCCGCATGAATACGCCTGGTGCCAGGCTCACCCCGGCGAGTGCAACATGTATAACAACGCCTCCTACCGTCGTTTCAACGTGACCACGAATAGCGCCACCAGCTTCAGCTTTTCCCCCGTTGGCTCGACCGTGCGGATGGCTCCGGCGGTAAACGCCTGGCCCGGCGCGACGGTCAATTCGTTCCAGCCCGATCCTGGCATGGATGGTCAAGGCTTTGTCGCTTATAAAGTCACCGGCCCCGACAACAACGGCGTCTGGCATTACGAATATGCGGTCAACAACCAAAACCTCGATCGCGCGATCCAATCTTTCAGTGTGCCTCTGGGCTGTAATGTGACGATGAGCAACGCCGGGTTCCACGCCCCGCTTAATCCGCCTGGGAGCGCCGCCGATGGGACCCTGAACGACGCGGGCTATAGTAACGCTGCCTGGACAGTCACCCAGACCGAAAGCGCCGTGAAGTGGGCCTGCGAAACCATGGCGCAGAATGCCAACGCGAATGCGCTGCGCTGGGGCACGCTCTATAATTTCCGTTTCGATTCCAACCGGGCGCCACAGGCTGCCACGGCCACGATTGGATTTTTCAAGACCGGCCAGCCCATCACGGTCGCGATCCAGGCGCCCACGCCTGATTCCTGTTCTCCGCTCGCTTTCACCAGCGCGGCCTCTCGCAAGACGCACGGCGAAGCCGGCACTTTCGATATCGACTTGCCCCTGAGCGGCGATCCCGGCGTCGAATGCCGCCGGGGCACCGTGAGCGGTGAGCACACGCTCGTCTTCACCTTTAGCAACGAGGTCGTGAGCGGGAGCGCGACGCTTACCGAAGGGGAAGGCCAGATCGTTGGCGATCCCACCTTTAATGGAGACACCATGACGGTAAATCTGAGCGGGGTCCCCAACGTCAGTCAGATCACGGTCAAGTTGTCTGGCGTCACGGATAGCCTCTCGCAAACGCTGCCAGACGTCACGGTGTCGATGCGGGCGCTCCAAGGGGACGTGAATGGGAATGGCACGGTCAACGGAAGCGACATCGGCCTGACAAAAATCGAGGTGGCCAACGGAACCGTCACCTCGTCCAACTTCCGCACGGACGTTGCGACCAACGGCTTCCTCAATGCGACCGACGTCTCCCTCGTCAAATCGATGTCCGGCACCCACGTGCCGTAAACATCATCGTCGCCGGCCGGGAGCACGCGTCGTCTGGGAGACGTGGCGTGCTTCTCGGCCGGAGCGGCGCTCCCCGCCAGCTTCATCCGGGCCGGCCGCACGACGAAAGTAATCCGCGAGATCGTTAGAGTCGGCAGTCAGTTTTTAGCTGCTCTTCTCGTTCTCATCCTTCTGCGCACCGGCGAGAGCCGCGCTCAGTCGCCCGCGCTGGAAGTACGGAAATAACGAGGAGCACACGCCGGGCGCGCGGGGGTCTGGAGGGACGGGCTCTGTCTCGTCCCCGTTTCAGAAGCAGGGACGACACAGAGGTCGTCCCTCCAGCTCGTTAGGCGGCGCTTTTCTCCACGAAGCGCGCGAGGAGCCAGGAGAGATCGGAGAGGCGGTTGAGGTAGCGGAGGATTTCCGGGTTCGAATGCTCGTCGACCTCGAGCGCGGCCACCCGGCGTTCGGCGCGGCGACAGGTGGTGCGCGCGAGATCGAGCGCGGCCCCCAGGGGAGAGTTGCCGGGCATGGCCCAGCCTTTGCCATAGAGCGTCTTGTCTTTCTCCAGCTCGTCGATTGCGTTCGTTAGGCGCTCGACCAGCGCCGAGGTCGTGAGGGCAAAGCCGTCTTTTTCGTAACGCCCGAGATCTTGCGGCGCGGTCGCGAGTTCGCCCATCACGGTGACGAGTTCCTTTTGGATCGTGAGGATTTGTTCCGCGATCGACTCCGAGCCGGGAGCGGAGCGCACCAAGCCGAGCGCGGAGTTGACCTCGTCGACGCAGCCGTAGGCCTCAACCCGCGGATCGGTCTTGGCCACCCGCCGCCCATACATGAGCGAGGTCTCGCCCTGGTCGCCCGTCTTGGTTGCGATCGACATATTTTGAAACAATGAGGGCCGCACGCGCGTGCGGCCCTCATCTTTACAGCATTGAATTTAGTTTAGCCAAGCGCCGGTTGCGCTTCCGGCTCTTCCATGAGCGGCGTGCCGACCTGCTCGCCGAGCTCGACCAGCTTGATCTCGCGCACCGCCGGGAAGCCGGTGCCGGCCGGGATGAGGTGACCCATAATAACGTTTTCTTTGAAGCCGCGCAGACGATCGACTTTGCCTAACGTGGCCGCTTCGGTCAGCACACGCGTGGTGTCCTGGAATGAAGCCGCGCTGATGAAGCTGTCGGTTTCGAGGGAAGCTTTGGTGATGCCGAGCAGCACCGGGGTTGCTTCCGCGGGCTTGCCGCCCTGGTCGACAACCTTCTTGTTCTCGGCCTCGAAATCGAGCCGGTCGATCTGGTCGCCCCAGAGGAGCGAAGTATCGCCCGGGTCGGTGATTTTCACCTTGCGAAGCATCTGCCTCACGATGATCTCGATGTGCTTGTCGTTGATCTCGACGCCTTGGAGACGGTAGACTTCCTGCACCTCGTTCACGAGATGCTCCTGCAAATCCTGCGGTCCGCAGATCTCGAGGATTTCGTGCGGGACCACCGGGCCTTCCGTGAGTTGTGAGCCCTTCTTCACGAAGTCGCCTTTGAAGACGATCATGTGCTTGTTCAACGGGATAAGGTGCTCTTCTTCCGCGCCGGTCTCGGCATCCTTGAGGATGAGCTTGCGCTTGCCGCGCACCGTCCCGCCGATCTCGACCACGCCGTCGATCTTTGCGATCTCGGCGTTGTCTTTCGGGCGACGCGCCTCGAACAATTCCGCGACGCGCGGGAGACCGCCGGTGATGTCCTTGGTCTTGGCCACTTTGCGGGGCGTCTTCGCGAGGAGCGCGCCGGCGCGAATCTTCTGCCCCGCTTCCACGATGACGTGGGCGCCCGCCGGAATCGAATAGCTGGCCGAAACTTCGCCGTCGTCGCCCATGATGACGATTTGCGGATGCAGATCTTCCTTGTGCTCGATGATGACCGTGCCCATGAGGCCGGTCGCTTCGTCGACATCGCGTTTCATGGTCACGCCCGCGATCATGTCGCGGAACTCGATCTTGCCGGTTTTATCGGTCAGAATCGGGACGTTATACGGATCCCACTGCACGAAGGTCTCGCCTTTTTTCACTTCGCCGCCGTCGGCCTTGGAAATGACGGAGCCGATGACAATGTTGTAGCGCTCGATCTCGCGGCCCTCCGAATTATGCAGGGTGATTGAGCCGTTTTTGTTCAGCGCAATCCAGTTGCCGTCGAGCGATTGCACGGTGCGCAGATCGTTGAACTGCACGGTGCCGTCGTTCTTCGCCTTGATGATCGGCTGCTTGAAGGTCTGCGAAGCCGTTCCACCGATGTGGAAGGTCCGCATGGTCAACTGCGTGCCCGGTTCGCCGATCGATTGCGCGGCGATGATGCCGACCGCTTCGCCGAGCTTGACGAACTGCCCCGTAGCCAGGTTGCGCCCGTAACAAAGGGCGCAAACGCCGCGGCCGGTTTCGCAAGTGAGGACAGACCGAATCTTCAGGCTTTCCACGCCGATCTTCTCGATCGCCGCCGCGGTCGGCTCGTCGATCATCTGATTGGCTTTGATGATTTTCTTCTTCGTCACCGGATCGACCACCGTCTCGCAACTGACGCGGCCAATGATGCGGGTCGAGAGATCGACCACTTCTTCGTCGCCTTCGTAGATCGATTTCACGACGATGCCGTTGACCGTACCGCAATCGAGCTCGTTGATGATCACATCCTGCGACGCGTCGACCAGCTTTCTCGTGAGGTAACCGGAGTCCGCCGTCTTGAGCGCGGTGTCGGCCAGACCTTTGCGCGCGCCGTGGGTGGAGATGAAATACTCGAGCACGCTGAGGCCCTCGCGGAAGTTGGAGGTGATCGGCCGCTCGATGATTTCGCCGGAAGGCTTAGCCATCAAACCGCGCATGCCGGCCAGCTGTTTGACCTGTTGCCGGTTACCGCGCGCGCCGGAATCAACCATCAGGAAGACCGGGTTCAGTTCCTTGCGACCCTCGTTATGCTCGAGGGTGCGGAACATGACGTTGGAAATCTCGTCGCCGGCGTGGGTCCAGATGTCGATGATTTTGTTGTAGCGCTCGCCATCGGTGATGATGCCTTTGCGATACTGTTGCTCGACCTGCTTGATCTGTTTGTAGGCGTTCGCGAGCTCGACCTCTTTTTCCTTCGGAATAATCATGTCGGAGATCCCGATGGAAACACCGGCCTTGGTGGCCTCGCGGAAACCGAGCTCCTTCAGCTTGTCGAGCGTCTCGACCGTGCCGTCCTGGCCGGACACCTGATAGCAACGCCAGATGATGTCGCTGAGCTGTTTCTTGCCCGCGGCTTTATTGAAAAACCCGAGAGCGTCGGGCCAAATTTCGTTGAAAATGACTCGGCCCGCCGTCGTCTCGATGACGCGCGTTTCCTTGTCGCCATAGATCGTGTCTTTCCCGAGATCCGGATTACGCAGGCGGATACGATCGTGCGTTTTGACCGCGCCATCGGCCATCGCAAACTCCACTCCCGTAGCGTTCTCGAAGAGCGGGAGACGCGATTCCGCGGCGGCGCCAGCGGCGCGCCGGGGGTTTTGCGTGAGATAATAACAGCCCAGGGTGATGTCCTGCGACGGCGTCGTGATCGGCTTGCCGCTGGAAGGCGAGAAGATGTTGTTCGGCGCGAGCATGAGCATGCGCGCTTCCATTTGCGCCTCGACCGAGAGCGGCACGTGCACGGCCATCTGATCGCCGTCGAAGTCGGCGTTGTAAGCCGTGCAGACGAGCGGATGAATGCGGATCGCTTCGCCTTCGATCAGGAGCGGCTCGAAAGCCTGGATCGACAAACGGTGCAAAGTCGGGGCGCGGTTTAGCAGGACCGGGTGGCCTTTGGTCACTTCTTCGAGGATGTCCCAGACTTCGGGGGTCTGGCGTTCGATCATTTTCTTCGCACTGCGCACGGTGTGGACGTAGCCGAGATCTTTGAGCCGGCGAATGATGAACGGCTCGAAGAGGACGAGCGCCATTTTCTTGGGCAAGCCGCACTGGTTGAGCTTCAACTCCGGTCCGATGACGATGACCGAACGACCCGAGTAGTCGACGCGTTTGCCGAGCAAGTTCTGCCGGAAACGTCCGCCCTTGCCCTTGAGCATGTCGCTGAGCGACTTGAGCGGGCGATTGCCGGCGCCGGTGACGGCGCGACCGTGGCGGCCGTTGTCGAAGAGCGCGTCAACCGCTTCCTGCAGCATGCGTTTTTCGTTGCGGATAATGACGTCGGGCGTTTTGAGCTGGAGGAGATTTTTCAACCGGTTGTTCCGGTTGATGACGCGACGATAAAGATCGTTTAAATCGGAAGTGGCGAACCGGCCGCCTTCCAGCGGAACGAGCGGACGCAAATCCGGCGGAATGACCGGAAGGACTTCGAGCACCATCCATTCAGGACGCGAGTGCGACGAGGCGAATCCCTGCACGAGCTTCAACCGCTTGGCCAGCTTCTTGCGAATCTGTTTGCTCTTGGTGTTTCCCATCGCCTCCTCCAACTCCTTGTTGAGCTTGGCGAGGTCGATCTCGGAGAGGAGCACTTTCACGCCGTCGGCGCCCATGCCGGCTTTGAATTCTTCCCCGTACTGCTCCTGCGCTTCGCGGTATTCCACCTCGGTCAGGAGCTGGCATTTCGTTAGGGGCGTGTTACCCGGATCGATCACGATGTAGTCCTCGTAATAGATCACGCGCTCGAGCTGGCGGGCGCTCATGTCGAGCATGAGGCCGAGCCGCGAAGGCATGCATTTATAAAACCAAATGTGCGAGACCGGCACGGCCAACTCAATGTGACCCATGCGCTCGCGGCGCACCCGCGCGAGCGTCACTTCGACGCCGCAACGGTCGCAGATCACACCCTTGTGCTTGATCCGCTTGTACTTTCCGCAGGAGCATTCCCAGTCCCGGGTCGGACCGAAAATGCGTTCGCAAAACAAGCCGCCTTTTTCAGGCTTGAAGGTACGGTAGTTGATCGTCTCCGGGTTCTTGACTTCGCCTTTGCTCCAGGAGCGCATGGTATCGCTCGAAGCCACTCCGATCGCTACTTGGTCAAAACCGACGGGGCGTTCTTCGCCCACTAACTCACGCCAGGAATGTTCGTTCATAAGTAAAGTGTCTTTTTCTAAGGTTGGGAAATAGTTAGGCTACGTTTTCGAGAAAGGCAGGAGCCTGGCCACCGACTTTGACGTCGAGACCGAGTGACTGCATTTCCTTGATCAGGACGTTGAAAGATTCCGGGGTGCCGGCTTCGAGAGAGTTATCGCCTTTAACGATCGACTCATAGATGCGGGTGCGGCCTTGCACGTCGTCGGACTTGACCGTGAGGAGCTCCTGCAAGGTGTAAGCCGCGCCGTAAGCTTCGAGCGCCCAGACTTCCATCTCGCCGAAACGTTGGCCACCGTACTGCGCCTTGCCCCCGAGCGGTTGCTGCGTGACTAACGAGTAAGGGCCGACCGCGCGGGCGTGGATCTTATCCGCGACCAAGTGACCCAGCTTGAGCATATAGATGTAGCCGACCACGACTTCCTGATCGAAGGGGTCGCCCGTGCGACCGTCGAACAAGCGCGCCTTGCCGTTTTCCTGCACCCAGTTAAAGCCGTCCACCTTCTGGGCCTCGTTCAGATACTCGCGGATTTTCGCTTCGGAAATACCGTCGAACACCGGGGTGGCGACTTTGAAGCCGAGGGCCTTGGCGGCGACGCCCAAGTGCGTTTCGAGCACCTGGCCGACGTTCATACGGCTGGGCACGCCTAACGGATTCAGGCAGATCTCCACCGGCGTTCCATCGGCCAGATAAGGCATGTCTTCTTCCGGCACGATCCGGGCGACGACGCCCTTGTTGCCGTGACGGCCGGCCATTTTATCGCCCACGCTCAGTTTGCGCTTGCTCGCGACGAAGACTTTGACCTGCTTGATGATGCCGGGATCGATGTCGTCGCCGCTTTCGACGCGATCCATCGAGCGTTCCCGCTCCAATTCCAGCTCGGCAAACTTATGCTCGTACTGCGCGATGATCTCGCGGATCTTGTTCCGGATCGGGCTCGGGTCGATCTCGATGTGATCGTGCGCCACCGCCAGTTTACGGAGGAGCGTTTTCGTAATCTTGCGATTCGCCGGGATGATGATTTCGCCGCTCTGCGCGTTCACCACATCGAGCGGGACTTTCTCGCCTAACAAGAAGTTGGAAAGCGCGTCGGTCAGTTGCTCGGTTAGCTCGTCCTTTTTCTTGCGGTTATCTTCGGTGATCGACTTGAGTTGGCGCTTGGTTTCGGCCGGGGTCAGCTTCTCGTGCGAGATTTCGCGGCGGGACGAGACTTTCACGTCCATGACGATGCCGTAGGTGCCCGAGGGAACGGTCAGCGAGGTGTCTTTCACGTCGGCCGCTTTTTCGCCGAAGATGGCGCGGAGGAGACGCTCTTCCGGGGCCAGTTCCGTCTCGCTTTTTGGGGTAATTTTTCCGACCAGAATGTCGCCCGGTTTCACTTCGGCGCCGACGCGGATAACTCCGTCCGGCCCGAGGTTGCGGAGCGCTTCTTCGCTCACGTTCGGAATATCCCGGGTGATTTCTTCGGGGCCGAGCTTGGTGTCGCGGGCGCCGATCTCAAATTCGTCGATGTGGATGGAAGTGTAGATGTCTTCCTTCACCACTTTCTCGGAAATCATGATGGCGTCTTCGAAGTTGTAGCCGTTCCAAGGCATGAAGGCGACGAGGACGTTGCGACCGAGGGCGAGCTCGCCTTTGTCGGTGTTCGGACCGTCGGCGATGACCTGGCCTTTCTTGACGTGCGCGCCTTTTTTCACGATCGGCTTCTGGTTCACGCAGGTCCCGGCGTTCGAGCGCATAAACTTCCGCAGCTCGTATACGTGGACGCCCGCTTCCAGATCGGTCTTGAGCTTCTTGCGGCTTTCCGGCATGTGCCCATCCTTGGTCACGACGATCTGATCGGCCGTGACGGAAGCGACTTTGCCCGCTTCGGTCGAGACCACGACGGCGCGGGAGTCGCGCGCGACTTTGCCTTCCAGACCGGTGCCGACGAGCGGCGATTCAGAAACGATCAGCGGCACGCCCTGGCGTTGCATGTTCGAACCCATGAGCGCGCGGTTGGCGTCATCGTGTTCGAGGAACGGGATGAGGCCGGCGGCGACGGAGACGAGCTGCTTCGGCGAGACGTCCATGTAATGGACTTTCTCGGGTTCGACTTCGAGGAAGTCGCCACGATAACGGACCGAGACTTTCTCGCCGGTAAAGTTGCCTTTGGCATCCATCGGCGCGTTCGCTTGCGCGACGATGAAGTTCTCTTCGCGATCGCCGGTAAGGTAATCGACCTGATCGCTCACGCGACCGCCGTCGACTTTGCGATAGGGCGTCTCGATAAAGCCGAATTCGTTGATCCGGGCAAAAGTGCTCATCGAGCTGATCAGACCGATGTTCGGACCTTCCGGCGTCTCGATCGGGCAAATGCGGCCGTAATGGGAGGGATGCACGTCGCGCACTTCGAAGCCGGCGCGATCGCGGCTCAAACCGCCTGGTCCGAGGGCGCTGAGGCGGCGTTTGTGGGTCAACTCGGCCAGCGGATTCGTCTGATCCATGAACTGCGAAAGCTGCGAGCGGCCGAAGAAATCGCGCACGACAGCGCTGAGCGCTTTCGGGTTGATCAGCTTCTGCGGCGTCATGCCGTCGATGTTGATGTCGAACAAAGTCATGCGCTCTTTGACCAAACGCTCGGTCCGGGCGAGCCCGACGCGGCACTGGTTGGCGAGCAATTCACCCACGGTCCTGACGCGGCGGCTCCCGAGGTGATCGATGTCGTCGAGGGTGCCTTCGCCGCGGCGCAGGTTGATCAAATATTTGATCGCCGCGATGAAATCTTTGTCGGTCAAAATGCGCTCGCTCAGATCGACGTCGATGCCGAGTTTCTGGTTCAGCTTGTAGCGACCGACCCGGCCGAGATCGTATTTTTTTGGGTCGAAAAAGAGCCGCTTCAGGAGCGCGCGGGCATTCGCGACGGTGGGCGGATCGCCCGGACGCAGCTTGCGGTAAATATCTTTGAGCGCCTCTTCCTGATCGTGCGCCGGATCTTTTTTCAGCGCCTTCACCACGGTGTCGTCGTTCGAAATGTCGATCACTTTCACTTCGGTCAAGCCGAGTGCCATGATCTGGCCGACCGTGGCCTGGGTCAGCGGCTCAAAGGCGCGCGCCACCGTCACCTCGCCGTCGAGGACGTCGGCGGTGAGGACTTTGGTCGCGAGCTTTTCTTCATCGAGCTTGTCGCTCAATTTCAGGTCTTCGATGGTGTAGAAAAGCTTGATCACTTCCTCGTCCGGGCCGTAGCCGAGGGCGCGCAGGAAAGTGGTGGCGAGGAATTTCCGCCGGCGTTTGCGCCGATCGAGATAGATGTAAAGCAGGTCGCTGGTGTCGAACTGCACTTCGATCCAGGAGCCGCGATCGGGAATGATGCGGAAGCTGTAGAGGACCTTGCCGTTAAGATGGATGCTCGACTCGAAGGCGATGCCGGGTGAGCGATGGAGCTGGGAGACGACAACGCGCTCGGCGCCGTTGATCACGAAGGTGCCTTGGGGCGTCATCAGCGGGATTTCGCCCATGTAGACTTTCTCCTCCTTGGTCCCCTTCTCCTCCTTGAGCTGAAAGGTGACGTGGAGCGGGGCGCTAAAGGTCTGACTTTCGCGCTGCGCTTCGAGCGCGCTCAGCTTGGGCTCGCCGATTTCGTAGTGGCTGAAATCGAGCCGGGCTTTTTCGTCGTAGCTTTCGATCGGGAAAACTTCCTTAAAAACGGTCTGCAAACCGGTGTTCTTACGCTTGGACGGCGGCACGTCTTTCTGCAGGAAATCGACGTAGGAATTAAGCTGAACCTCGATCAGGTTCGGTGGCTCGATGGCCTCTTTAATGCTTCCGAAATGGATACGCTCTGCGGTACGGTCTGACATAACTAGTGGCACCAATCTCCAGTGGTTAAAATTCCGGCAACGACCCTGGATGCAGGTCGCGCGGGGCTGAGGGGCTTATGGCTGTGGCCGGGAATCGCGGGCAAAAAAAGTAGCAGCAAAACAGCGGCCCGTCAATCTGACCTCCGCTGTTTTGTTGCCAATCTTGGGCTGAACCGTCGAAACCGGGTAAAAAATAAATCGAGCTACTGCTTTAGCGGGGAAAGGGATGTCTACTATCCGCAGCCAGCAGGCGGGCGCAAGCGCTTTTCTGCGCCTCGCCCGCCGCCGGCTGGAAATTATTGAATCTCGACTTTGGCGCCCGCCGCTTCGACCTTTTTCTTGATCTCTTCAGCTTCTTCCTTGGTCACGCCTTCCTTCATTGTCTTGGGTGCGCCCTCGACCAAAGCCTTGGCTTCCGCCAGGCCGAGTCCGGGGACCGCGGCGCGCACTTCTTTGATCACGCCGATCTTGTTCGCGCCCATTTCTTTGAGGATGACGTCGAAAGTGGTTTTCTCTTCAGCCGCCGGAGCGGCCGCGCCGCCGCCGCCCGCCGGGGCTGCCGCCGCGACCGGAGCTGCTGCGCTCACGCCCCATTTTTCTTCGAGTTGCTTCACCAGTCCAGCAACCTCGAGAACGGTCAAGCCGCTGAGTTGCTCCACGATTGCATCTGTATCTGCCATAGTATTTATCCTCCGATTGCCGCTCCCGGAAGCCTCCAGGAAATTACGCTCGGCAGCCGCCGAACCGGACAGTTGTTGTTTTTGGTTGCTCCACGCATCGCCGAAGCGATGTCGTAGAAATTCGTTAGGCTGCGGCCTCCGCCGGTGCCCCTTCCTGGTCAGCCTTAGCCTGCAGGAGTCGCGCCAGCGAAGCGCCGGGCTCGTTCAAAGTGCGGACCAGCTTGGTCGCCGGCGCCAGAAGCACACCGAGGAACTGCGCGAGCAGTTGTTCGCGCGGCGGGAGATCAGCGAGCGATTCCACTTCTGCGGTCGAGAGAATGTTCCGGTCGACCACGCCGATCTTGAGCGCCGCGATCTTGAATTCCGCGGCGAAAGTTTTCAGCACCTTGGCCACCGGCGCGACATCGCTGTTCCCGGTCACGACAGCGGTCTGGCCGCTTAGCTCCTTGGCCACGTCGGGCAATCCGCTCGCCGACATGGCCCGCTTGAGGAAGCTATTTTTGACCACGTGCACTTCCGCTCCGGTGGGCGCGAGTCGATTCCGCAGCTCACCGAAATGGTCGACTTTCATGCCCTGATAATCGGTCACGAGCAGGAAGGGCGACTGATTCAGTTTCTCGGATAAATCCGAAACGATGTTGGCTTTTTCAGGTCTCATTTTGCGAAGAAGTAAAGATGGGTTGGATTGAGCGGGGAGACCGGCGGATTAGGCGGTAAGGTAGGGCGACGGATCGATCGCGAGCCCGGGCGACATGGTCGCGGCCAGGCTCATGCCTTCGACGAAACGGCCTTTGGCCGTGGCCGGCCGCGCTTTCATGACCGCTTCGATAATGGCGGTGCCGTTCTCGACCAACTGATTCTCCTCGAAGGAAAACTTCCCGAGGGGCACGGCGACGTTGCCGTTCTTGTCCAGCTTGAACTCGACCCGGCCGGCCTTCACTTCCTGCACGGCCTTCGCGGTATCTTCGGTCACGGTGCCGATCTTCGGGTTCGGCATGAGGCCGCGCGGGCCGAGCACCTTGCCGAGCTTACGCACTTCGCCCATCGTCCCGGGCGTCGCGATCGCGACATCGAAATCCTGGAAACCTTCCTGGCATTTCTTGATCAAATCTTCGTAGCCGACATATTCCGCGCCGGCTTCCTTGGCCGCGGTTGCGGCCGCGCCTTGGGCGAAAACGAGCACCCGCACCTGTTTGCCGCTGCCGTGGGGCAGCGGGCAAGTTCCACGCACCATCTGGTCGGATTGCTTAGGGTCGACTCCAAGCCGGAAAGACATCGTCACCGTCTGGTCGAACTTGGTTGGCGGAAGCTTCTTCAGCGTGGTGACCGCGTCGGGGAAGCTGTAAGACTTATTGCCATCGACCAGCTCAGCGGCGGCGCGATAACGTTTAGAGCGATTTTTTTGCATAATAAAGTCAGTGCGAACGAGCCGTGAGACTCTCCTGAGATGGTGCGCCGGGGGTTGGAGGGACGTGGAAGCTAGCGGCGTTTTCCGGCTTGTCAAAAGTCCACGCGTTTTCTTGGCTGTATCCGTTTAGCGTTCAAACCTGCGGGCGCTTTTGCGTTCGGACCGTGCAAGGCTGGAAGCTCGCGCCACTCGGAAAAGCCTGCGCAGCTATTCGTAGCGCAAGGCTTCGATCGGGTCGAGTCGGGCGGCTTCGCGGGCGGGATAGAAGCCGAAGAAAATTCCCACCGCCGCACTGACGAAGAAGGCGGCCACGATCGAGGGGATCGAGATCAGGGTCGGCCAATGGGCGAAGATCGAGAGCAGGTGCGAAGTCCCCAGCCCGAGCAAGATTCCGATGACGCCCCCGAGCGCGCTCAGGGCGACCGCTTCGATGAGAAACTGGGTGAGGATGTCGCGCCCGTGCGCCCCGACGGCGAGGCGCACGCCGATCTCCCGGGTGCGCTCGGTCACGCTCACCAGCATGATGTTCATGATCCCGATCCCGCCCACCACCAGCGAGACGCTGGCGATCGCGCCTAACAATAAGGTCATGACTCGCGAAGTGGCGGTGGCGGTCTCGGCGATCTCCTGCTGGTTGCGCACGGTGAAATCATCGTCGCGGCCGGGGCGGATATTATGGCGCTGGCGGAGGAGGGCGACGATTTGTTGCTGGGCCGGCTCGAGGTCGTTAGGCGAAGCGACTTGCACGTTGATCCCGCGCAGGGTGGTGCCGCCGACGACTCGTTTCATGGCGCTGGTGTAGGGCATGATGACGATGTCGTCCTGGTCGGTCCCTTGCGGGCTAAGGCCTTTGGGCAGGAGCACGCCAGTAACGAGGAAGGGCACGCCTTTGACGCGCAACGTTTCGCCAACCGCGCTGACCGAGCCGAAGATCTGGCGCGCAGTGGTTTGGCCGATCACGCAGACTTTGTTCGCGCTGCGCACATCCTGCTCGGTGAAGCCGGCGCCGTCGGCCAGCGGCCATTTGCGGATGTCGAAATACTCCGGTGACTCGCCGTAAATGCGGGTGAACCAGTTCTGATTTCCCGCCCCGACCTGGCCGGTGGAAACGACTTCGTCGCTCACCGCGATGACGCCGGGGACTTCGCGCCGGATGGCTTCGGCGTCCTCGATTTTCAACGTGCCGGCGCTGCCCCAGCCGGTGTGCACGCCGCTCGCGGTGACGCTGCCGGAGAAGATGAGGATGACGTTCTCGCCCAGGCTGGCGATTTGTTGCTCGACCTGCGCCTTGGCGCCATTGCCGATGCTGACCACGGCGATGACGGCGCCGACCCCAATGATGATGCCGAGGGCGGTGAGGACGGAGCGCATCTTGTTCCGGAGCAAGGCGCGGAAGGCAATCTTGAGGGTGGTGTTAGTCTTCATCTTTGCCTGAGGCGAAAAGAAGGACGAAACTAGGACGATGATTGCCGATGAAATTCGCGGATTGCAGGCGGCGACGCCCTTCGAGCCCTACACCGTCGTGACCTCCGACGGGAAGAATCTTTACGTTAAACATCCCGACTACTGTTTCATCACGCCGGGCAACGATCACCTCTACATTTTCTCTGATGAAGTGAAGCGGGAGATCGTGGCGGCGAGCCAGATCACGCGGGTGATTCCGGGAGGCCGCAAGTCGGGCAGCCGGCGGCGCAAGTAAGCGCCTGGTCACGCTTTCACCTCTGCTTCTTCCTGGACGAGGTCGGCGAGCTTTTCGGCTTCCACCATGGCGGAAAGCGGCTCTTTGACTGCGCGATCATCTTGCACCAGGCCGTCGCGCATAACGATGTTCCGCCGGGCGTAGGAGGCGATGTCGGGCTCGTGCGTGACCATGATGATGGTGATGCCGCGGGCATTGAGCTCTTGGAAAATGCCCATGATCTCGACGCTGGTGCGGCTGTCGAGGTTGCCGGTGGGCTCGTCGGCCAGGACGACTTCGGGCTGGTTGACCAGGGCGCGGGCGATGGCGACGCGCTGCTGCTGTCCGCCCGAGAGTTGGCTGGGATGGTGCGCTTCGCGGCCGGCCAAACCGACGGCAGCGAGCACCTGATCGGCGCGCTCGGTTAGTTGGGCACTGGTCAGGCGATGTTCGCCGTAGAGGAGCGGGAGCTCGACGTTCTCGCGCGCGGAAGTGCGGGCGAGCAGGTTGAAGCTTTGGAAGACAAACCCGAGTTTGCGATTGCGGATGTCGGCGAGCTGATCGCGCTCCAGGCGGGAAACGTCGTCGCCATCGAGCAGGTAGCGGCCGCGCGACGGGCGATCGAGGCAGCCGAGAATGCTCATGAGGGTGGATTTGCCGGAGCCGCTCCAGCCCATGAAGGCGACGAATTCGCCGCGCTCGATCTCGAGGGAGACGCCGCGCACCGCATGGACGTCGACTTCGCCGGTGCGGTAAACTTTGTGCACCTCCTCCAGCCTAACGACGGCTTGCCCGGCCATGGCGCGCGCTAGCGCAGGCGGCGGCTGCCGCCGGTGAAGAGGTTGTTGGCCGGCGCGGCGGAGGCGCTCGGGCCGAGCGCGGCGGTCACGACCTGGTCGCCGGCTTTGAGGCCCTCGGTTACCTCGGTGGAAATACCGTCGCTGATTCCAGTCTTGATTTTAACCGGCTGGGGCGTGCCGGAGACGAGGCGGTAAACTGTTTCCGCGGTCGCATGCGCGCCGCCGTGCCCGTGCCCGCCGCGCGCGCTCTTCGGGGCTTCGCTGCTGCTCGGGGCGGGCGTTTCTTCAGGCGGATGGAAGGGGAGGGCAGCGTTGCCGATTTTCAATACCCCCTCCCGCTGCGCCACCACGATGGAGACGTTCGCGGTCATGCCGGGCTTGAGTTTGAGGTCCTGGTTGTTCACCCCGATGACGGTGTCGTAGGTGACGACGTTCTGGACGGTGGTGGGGGCGTTGCGGACCTGCACGACCTGGCCGTGGAAGGTGCGCGCGGGGAAGGCGTCGACCGTGAAATCGACGCTCTGCCCTTGCTCGATCGCGCCCACATCGGCTTCGGCCAAGTTGGTGTCGATCTGCATTTTCGCGAGGTCGTTGGCGATCGTGAAAATAACCGGTGCGGCCAGGCTGGCGGCGACGGTCTGGCCGACATCGACGCTGCGCGAGATGACCGTGCCGTCTATCGGCGAGGTGATCTTGCAATGGTCGAGATCGGTCTTGGCCCGGTCGAGCGCGCCTTGTTTGATCATGACGTTGGCCTGCGCCTGATGGAGAGTGGCGTTGGCCTGGTCGAGCTCCGATTGCGAGGTGGTTTGTTGTTTGACCAGGTCCTGCATGCGCTGCGCATTCAGCTTGGCCAATTCCAGACCAGCCTGCGCGCTTTCCATGTCGCCCTGCGCCTGGGTGACCGCCGCTTGAAAAATAGCGGGATCAATTTCGGCGATGACCTGGCCGGCTTTGACCGCGGAATTGTAATCGGCGTAGAGCTTGGAAACGTTCCCCGAGATCTGGCTACCGACCTGCACGTTCAACACCGGGTTGAGGGTGCCCGTGGCCGTGACCGCTTGGGTGATCGCGCCCCGCGTAACCTCCGCCGTGCGGTAGGTCTGGCCGCTCGATCCGCGCCAATGCCGGAAACCCCAAAACGCCAAGAGGAGCACGCCGAGGCCGAGAAGGAGCGGAAGAAAACGTCGCATGGTTCCGCGCGTTGCGTCGCCCCGGCGGAGAGCCGCGTCAACCGGCGGCGGCGTCCCGATTTCGTTAGGCAAATGGGCCGGCCGCAGCTCTCGCGTTTGACTCCTCATCCTTCTATGACCACAAACATGCGTGCGCCGTTACCTCGAAATTTACTCGATCATGCTGCGCAACTCCCTCATCCGCGAGCTCAGCTTCAAGGCCAACTTCCTCCTCTGGATGCTCGTGGAAGTGCTTTGGTTCTGCGGGCAGATTTTGTTTTTCAGCATCATCTTCGGCCAGATCGATCAGATCGGCGACTGGACGAAATGGGAAGTGGTCCTGCTCGTCGGCACGCACCAGATCATCGCCCAGCTTTTCCAGGCGTTTTTCTTCGTCAACCTCGCGAACATTCCCGAACTCGTGCGCACGGGGAAGCTCGATTCGCTCCTCGTCCTGCCGCTCGATAGCCAGTTCGTGGTCTCGACGAAACAGTTCGGGCTCGACAGCATCGTCAACGCGCTCGTCGGCGCCTTCGTCGTCATCTTTTCCCTCGCCCAACTGCACGTCACCCCGGGCGCGGGGGCGATCGCGCTTTACCTCGTCGCGCTCGGCTTCGGCGTGGCCATTCATTACGCGATCATGCTCAGCCTGGCCGCGGTTAGCTTTTGGATCGTGAGGGCGCAGGGCCTGGTCTACGGCTATTTTAACTTCCTCAACATTGCCCGCTATCCCGACGTCATTTTTCCGCAGGTCTTCCGCTGGGTTTTCGGCTGGGTCGTGCCCGTCATCATCGTGGCGAATATTCCCGCGCGACTCCTGATCAAATCGCTTGGCCAACCCGCCTGGCTGATGTTTCACCTCGTCGCCGCCGGCGCCATCGTGACCGTGCTCAGCCGGCTTTTTTGGCGCTGGGCGCTGCAACATTATTCCAGCGCCAGCTCCTGATTTACGATCCTCCGGGGCCAGGATAAATCAGAAAGGAACAAGCGAGAATCTTGCCGAGTCCAGCCCGGGAAGGATCGCCGCTTATCCGAGTGCAAAATCGGTCCGAAACCGCTTGCGCCAAAATCTAATTGCCCTTAATTAAGCCTCCCCTTGCCCGGACCGCTCCGAAACGCCGGGCGCTACCCGCCAATTTTATGCCCAGTTCCAAGAAGACTTCCGCTGCCAAAAAGCCCGTGAAAAAGGCGCCGCCGAAAAAGGCTGCGCCCCAGCGGAAAGCTCCTGCCACGAAGAAGTCGGCGCCGGCGAAATCGACGAAAAAAAGCAAGGCCGCTCCAGCTCCGCAACCGGCCAAGTCTGCCAAAAAAACGACCGCTCCGGCGGCCAAAGCCAGCGTCGCCAAGCCGCTGAAGTCCTCGGGGAAAAACGGCAGCCAGACCGACGCGATCATCGGCAACCATGTCCGCGGCAAGGAACGCCACCTCGATCCTTTTACCAAAGCGCAGAAAGAGCGTCTCCTGCAGTTGCGCGACGCCATGGTCGACTCCATGGCGGGCGTCGCCCAGGATACCCTGCGCGCCCGGGCCGAGGGCAGCGAAGCTTCCGCCTTCGGCATGCACCAGGCCGATGCCGGAAGCGACGCCTACGATCGCGATTTTGCGCTCAGCCTTTTATCCCAGGAACAGGACGCCCTTTACGAGATCGACGAAGCGCTCAAGCGGATCGAACTCGGCACCTACGGCAAGTGCGAGATGTCGGGTAAACCAATCATGCACGCGCGGCTTGAGGCGATTCCTTTCGCCCGCTACACCGTCGAGTGCCAGTCCCAGCTCGAGAAGCAAAACAAGGCTTCCCGGGTTCGCCAATCTGTCACCTCGCTCTTCGGCCTAACGGATGAAGAAGGCCGCGAAGGCGAGGAAGAAGAGAAGTCCGACGAGACGAAAGAATAATCATCATGGCCCAGGAAATCATCACTTTGGAATGCACGGAGGCGAAAGCCGCCGGCCTGCCCGTTTCGCGTTACATGAGCACGCGCAACAAAAAGAGCCCGCAAACGCCCAACCGGCTCGAGAAGAAGAAATACAATCCGTTCATGAAGCGGCACACCTTGCACCGGGAGACGAGATAACATGCAACCGAAGACCGCCAAACGCCGTTCCGCCTTTCGCCGGGCCAACCGCACCATGCCGCGCCGCCGCATCGATATTGCGGCGGAAGCGATCGACTACAAGAACCCCGATTTGCTGAGAAAGTTCGTCACCGAGAGCGGCAAGATCCTTCCCCGCCGCGTCACCGGCATGCCCGCGCACATGCACCGCAAAATCACCCGCGAGATCAAGCGCAGCCGTTCCGTGCTGCTCATGAAGTAACGCTCGGCCGTGTCTCCGGTCGACGCTTCGTTCTGCTGAGCGCGGACGACTTCGTCAGGAGGTTTTGAGGTTGGCTTATTTTCATTAGGCTTCTCGTTCTCCCCGGGCCGCATCGCGAGCAAATTAACGCGCGCACCGGAAACATCCCTTCGTTAACAGTCGCTCGGCCAAGCTCAGTGCCCCGTCGGCTGGCGGACCCTGCGCTATTGCTGGCGCTCTTGCCACCAAACCCGGAAGGAGCGGAGCCGGGGCAGCGATTCGCGATCTTTTTGCCGGTTGGTCGCTGCTTTGCTCGCAATGATGTCATCCAGGTGGCAGACCGGAAAGCCTTCTACCTCGACACGCCGGTTCCAGGCGTCTTCAAAGCGCTCGATGCCATCCGGGGAAAAGATGAGATCGAGATCGAACGGGCCGTTCTTTAATTGGATGAAGTCTTTGCCGCGTTCGATCTCGGCGCTCTGCTCGTCAGTGAGCATAAACCCCAACTCGCGCAGGGCCGCGGTGGCGGTTAGTCCGTTTTCCAGCGAGCGCTCCAGATATAGGTCCGCATCCTGAGTCGTGTCGGGGAAGCCAAGCAGGATGGCTCCTGATTTGCCCAGAAAAAGGTAACGCACGCCGTGGCGGGCAAAGACATCGCGAATCTCCTGCGCCTGACGGTAATCAAATGCGGCCATAACCGAGCCAGTCGGGTAGGCTTTTTTCGCACCAGTCCCGATACTCGGCGGTCGAATTCCAGGACCGAAAAGGAGCGTCGTCGAGCACGGGTTTATAAGTCTGGATGAAGGCGTAGCGCATCCGCAAAGCGAGGGGGCGGCGGGCGGCGGCTTCAAACTCCTCTCGCCACTCGGCCGGGATCGGCTCTGCCCGGCCAGCGTCTAATTGCTCCATCACAGGACACCCTATTTGTCTTGGTGCGCGAGCGCTGGCGGACTCGTCGCTTCCACCGCGGTGAAAGTTTCCAGAATTTTGTAGGTGTGCTCCGCGTT
Source organism: Chthoniobacterales bacterium (assembly GCA_965217815.1). Classification (GTDB taxonomy): domain Bacteria; phylum Verrucomicrobiota; class Verrucomicrobiia; order Chthoniobacterales; family UBA10450; genus Palsa-1392. Next base: position 882,949 of record CBDCJI010000001.1, on the reverse strand, counting down.
CTTCGGCACCGCGTAGGAATCGCCCGCTTTCAGAATCAGCGTCTGCCCTTCCAGATGCAGCTCCGCTTTTCCCTTGATCACATAGCCGACGACTTCGTAGGGATGTTTTGAGGTTGGCTTCTTTTCGTTAGGCTGCTCGTTTTCCCAGAGCCGCATCGCGATCTGCGTGCCCGCGGCGAGATATTTTTGCCCTTCCGGGCCGTGCGGTGAAAATTCCGAAGTGACCTTGGTAACGCTGGTGTCTTTCATCAGGAAGGATTCGGCTCCGCCGCGGTCGCAGGTTGTGCAAAGATCGGCGCGCCTTGCGCCCCGCCTTCAGCGGCAGCAGATTTCCCAGCGATTACCGCACGGGTCCTGGAAAAAGAAACCGTAATAGTTCGGACCATAGTCTGCGCATAATTCCGGCCCTTCCAGCACCCGGCCGCCCGCTTCCGCGACGATTTTCGCGAGCCGATCCACTTCCTCGCGCGTCTCCGCCCAGAGCGCGACCCGGGTCTCGCTCGGCTGGTGCGAAGGCTCTTCGACGATCCAGACGAACTCCACCGGATCAGGCGCGGCCAGCGCAAAAGTGCGCCACCCTCCCTCGCCGCTTTGACGGGAAAAGCCGACGGCCGGGAGAAACTTTTCGTAGAACGGCAGCGTCTCCGCGAGGGACGTGACCCGCAGGTCGAGGTGATCGAAGTGGCGAGCGCTCATTCGTTAGGCTTTGCGGGTTTTTTCCCCCTGCTCGATCAAGTTCCAGAACTCCCGCGTTTTTCCCAGCTGATCGTCCTCCGCCATCGGCAGTTTGCTGCGGAAAAGAAAATCCTGCAGGGTGTTTTTGTGGAGGACGCGGTGCACGGTCACGCCTTCCGGGCTGCGCTCGAAATAGATGCGATAATCCTTCGCCCGGTAGCGATGCAGCTTTTTTCCCTTGCGCTCGATCACCCCGAAGCGGCTCGCGTCCAGATTATCCAAGTCCTCGGGTAGGATTTGGAACTCAGCGAGCAATTCGAGCTGCAGCTTTTTGGGCAAGGCCGCCATTTCCGCCGCGCTCAATTCGTTGAAGATGATCTGGAACATCCGCGTTTCACCTGTAGACCCTCCGCACCCGGCTGCCAATCCCGGTGAAAATTTCCCAGGCAATCGTGCCGGCGCGCGCGGCCACTTCCGCCGCCGGAATTTCTTCCTCACCCTGGCGGCCCATGAGCACGACCTCGTCCCCCAACCGCGCCTCCGGCACAGCCGAGACATCCGCCATCATGAGATCCATCGTGATCCGGCCGAGCACCGGGCAACGCTTCCCGCCCACCAGCACCACGGCCTCGCGATTGGAAAGGGCGCGCGGATACCCATCCGCATAGCCCGCGCTGATCGTCGCCACCCGGGTCGGCCGCGCCGTCGTAAAAGTGCGGCCGTAACTCACGCTGCGCCCCGCCGGCAGATCGCGCAGCAGCGCGATGCGCGCCTTCAGCGTCATCACCGGCCGCAGCAACTCCTGGGCGGCCGGCAGCGGCGAGCTGCCGTAGAGCATCAAGCCCGCGCGCACGATCTCGCAGCGGTGTTGGGCAAACCCGAGAATCCCCGCGCTCAGAAGCACGTGAACTTTAAAGGAGCCGGACACGCGCGCGCGCATTTGCCTAACGAGCTCGGCGAAATCGACCAGCTCGGTTTCCGTAAAAGCGGGATCCTCATCGGCCGACGGCAAATGTGTGGAAACGCTGTGCACCTGAAGTCCGGGCCGCGCCGCGATCCGAGCCAGTTCCTCCAACGCCTCCTCGGCCGGAAAACCCATCCGCCCCATCCCGGTATCGACCACAAAATTAATCCCCACCGGATGTCCCGCGAAAGCCTCCGCTTCCGCCATGCTCGAGACCGAAGGAATGAACCCGGCCGCTTGGATCTCGGCCCGCTCGACCGGCAAGGCAGGCCCCAGGAGCAAGATCGGCGACACGATTCCGCTCGCCCGGAGGGCGCTGGCTTCGCGCAGATTGGCCACGCCAAAGAGCGCGGCCTCTTCCTGCAGGGCGCGGGCAATCCCGATCATGCCGTGGCCGTAGCCGTCGGCTTTCACTACCGCGAGCAGTTCCGCGCCCGTGCGCGCTCGGGCCAGTTGCGCATTCTGTCGCACCGCGGCGAGATCGATCTCCGCCCAGCAACGCTCGTGCCCTAACGAATCCATGGCTTCGCTTTCGGGGTCGTGATGTAGGGTGGGCGCAGGTAAATCGGCTCCAAGTTTTCCGCGCTCTCCGCCCCCTCGCCCAGCCGGGCCAGGACCGCTGCCGAGGGATGGACCCGAGTCATCTCGGCAAACTCCGGCAACGCTTCGCTCGCCACAAATGGAAGAAGAGGATGCGCGCTCCGTTGCCCACGCAGCTCCTCCGCCGTCAGCAGCATGGGACCGGCCAGGCAGCGGCCTCCGCGAACCTGCGCAAAAAAATAACTGCCGCGGCGCGCGTCGCCCGCGACCCCGTACTCCGGCAAGTCGATCGCGCAGATCGAAGGCAACCCCACGAGGCGCGCTCCCCCAGCCGCGCGCAGACCGAGCGCGGTGGCGATGGCAATGCGCGTCCCCGCATAGGAGCCCGGTCCCAGACCGACCACGATCGTCTCCGGCAATCCCACTTCCCTCCGCAGCTCACGCAGGTGCTCGAAAAAAAGCCCGGAATGCTGGCGATCCGCCGGGAATTGCCTAACGACTTCGACACCCTCGTCCGCCCGCCAGGCGATGCTCCCTACCGCAGAGGAAAGCTCGAGAGCGAGAATCTTCATTCCCCCGTCTCGATCGTGCGCTCGTTCCCGCAGCCCGCGCTCAGGCTGACCCAGCGCGCGCGCTCCGGGAGCAGCTCCGGAAATCGATCCGCCCATTCCACCACGGCGACGCCGCCTTCGTGCAAAAAGTCGTCGAAACCGAGCCGCTCGATCTCGGTGCGTTTCTCGATCCGGTAAAAATCGAAATGAAAAACCGGAAGGCGTCCGCCGCGGTATTCGTGCAGGAGCGTGAAGGTGGGACTGGTCACCGCCTCGGCACTGCCGCAGCCGGCGACGAGGCCTTTGACGAAATGCGTCTTGCCCGCGCCCAGCTCGCCCCGCAAGGCCACAACGTCGTTAGGCCCAAGCGCCTGCGCGTAGCCGCGGGCGAAGGCGACGGTCTCGTCCACGCTAGGCGAAATGAACGTAGCCATGGAAGGATGGTTGATGGTTGATGGTTGATGGTTGATCGAGGCGGCCGATGCGGGTGAGCGGGAGACGCGGGAATTTTTTGCGCCACTTTTCTTGCAAGGCTGCGGCATCGTTAGGCGAAAGCGCGAAGAGAAGTTCGTAGTCTTCCCCGTCGTTGATCGCTTCTGCGACCGAGGAGCCACGCGTCCGCGGGAGCGCTTGCTCGTCGATCTCGAAACCGGTCCCGCTCGCCTGGGCCAGGCGCGGCAGATCGGCGCCGAGCCCGTCGCTCAGGTCCATCATGGCGTGGAGCCGGAAATTTTTCGTCAGCCAGCGCGCTTCCGCGATCCTGGGGAGGAAGCGCAGGTGTTTGCCGCGGAGCGAACCGCCGAGCCGCCCGGTCACAAAAAGCGCGTCGCCCGCCTGCCCTCCGCCGCGCGAAACCCAGCGGTCTTTCTCCACCGAACCGAGCGCGCTCACCGACACCACCGCCGGCCCTTCCGTGCCGCTGGTTTCTCCGCCGACCACCGCGACGTCAAACCGGTCCGCCAACCGCTGCAGGCCGCGGTAAAGCGCTTTGCTCCAACGCACCTCGCGCTCCGGCGGCACAATCAGGGTGATGAGCGCAAATTGCGGCACGCCCCCCATCGCGGCGAAGTCGCTTAGTGTGCGGGCCAGCGCCTTCCAGCCGACCGCCGCCGGCTTTTCGTTAGGCCGAAAATGCACCCGCTCGACCACACAATCCGTCTTCAAGAGGAGGAGCTGGTCCGCGCCCGGCGCCGCCAGCACCGCGCAATCGTCGCCCGGGCCCGCGATCACGTCGGGGCGCGTCCGCCAGCGCCCAACCAGCTCCGCGACGAGCCGGTCTTCCCCCACTTCCCGCAGCTTCATTGCGGGAGCAGATGGGGGAAGGCGAGCGCACTGAGGGAGAGGAAATTAAAGAGCGCATGCATCGTCATGGAAACGAGAATCGATCCGCTCCATTCGTAAGCCAGGGTGAGGCAACTGCCGAGCACGAAGAGCGGCGCGAAGCTCGGCAGGTGATTATGGACGGCGGCGAAAAGGAGCGCGTTGAGGACCAGGCCCGGTCCCGCGCCGAGATAGCGTTTGAGCACGCCATAAATGAAAAAGCGGAAGATAAATTCCTCCGTCATCGGGGCGATGCTGATGGCGAGCACGATGATGAGGACGCGCTGGCCCAGCGTCTGGGAGCCGGTAAACATCTCGATGATCTGTTGCCGGCTCGAGCCGCTCCCGAGAAACCATTGGGTGATCCCATCGGCCACGAAAAGTAACGGATATGCCGCGAAAAGGAGGACCGCCGCCGTGCTCACGATCCGTCCGAAACCGAGCCGGGAAAATCCGCCTAACGAGGAGACGCTGAAGCCGCGCAGTTGCAGGAGAGCGACGAGCAGGAGCAAGACCGCGAGAGAAAAGCCTCCGGTCAAAATCAGCTCCCGGGTGTGGTAAACCCCCACCCCGCTCCGCGCCGCCGCCGCCACGTTCAAACCAAACCAGCCGACCAGGAGCGCGGCCGCGAGCGCTTCGGGCCATCCGAGCTGTTTCTCGCCTAACGATGCCGCCCCGCCCGCCTGCCGGACCGCGACCTGGCGCGAAAGGGAGACGTAAACATAGAGGCCCGCCGCCACGAGCAGCGCATTGATCAGGCTGTCGAACATCTCGCCGCCGCGCCCTCAGGGAGCGTAGTAACCCGGCAAAAAATAAGCCCGACCGCTCTGCAACTGCGGGGTCAGCTGCCCCGGCAGCGAAAGCTCGATTTTGGTGTCGCCCGCTTTCGTGAGCATCCGAAAAACCCGCCCCAGACTGAAAGGCGGCCCATATTTCACGACCTTGGCGTGAGGCGCGTGCCCCAGCTCTTTCGCCTTGGCGAAGGCGTCTTCGACCTGCCCGAGGCCGTCGATCAATTTGTTCTCGAGCGCGTCGCTCCCCGAGAGAATGCGCCCGTCGGCGATGCCGTTGCGCAGCGCGTCCGCCGGCAGATTGCGCTCTTTCGCGACGATCCCGAGGAATTTCTCGTAGGTTTTCATGACGAAGCTCTGGATATAATCGCGTTCCTCCGGGGTGATGGGCCGCGCACCGTTGAGCATGTCCTTGAATTTGCCGCTCTTAAAGACCACCGAGGCCAGCCCGATCTTGTTGAATAGCTGCTCGTAATTCAGCGTCTGAATAATGACCCCGATGCTGCCCGTAATGCTGGTCTCATTGGCCATCAAATAACCCCCGCCGCAAGAAACATAGTAACCGCCGGAAGCGGCCAGGGACTCCATATAAACGACCACGGGTTTTTTCGACCGCGTTTTCACCACCGCATGATAAATCATGTCCGAAGCCGTTACCTCGCCCCCCGGGGAATCGACCTCCAGAACGACCGCGCGCACCGTGTCGTCGTTGCGCGCCTGTTCGAATTCCCAGCGCAAATCGTCGACCATCGATTCCCCCACGTTGCCCGCCACGCCCGTGCTGATAAGCCCGCGCAGCGAGATCACCGCGATCTTCTCCGAGCTCCCGTTGGTCGCCCCCTCGACGATCATTTCTTGAAAACGCGGGCGGTTTTCCATCTGGCCGCTGGCCGACTGGAAACGCCGAAACGCGGTCGCCACCAGGAAAAAATTAACCAGGACACTGGCGCAAAGAGCGACGAACAAAAAAATGCTGAGACAGCCCAGTTTGCGGTTCGCCATGACGGGATGAAGTCGCCGAAGAAGCGTGGAGGCACAAGCGCTTTTCCGCACCCAAAAGCCGGGCTGGAGCGGATTTTCTTCCGTGGCAGGGAAGCTGCTAGAACAAGGACCATAAAACTATGGGGCCGATGACTTCAGGGGGAGATCTAAAAGTGAGCCAGGCAGCAGTCCGAAGATTGCCAAAACGCAAAAAACCAAAAAAAACCAAGCGCACTCCAAAGGCGTCAGCAAAAACCGCGGGGGAAGAGCCGAACCGGGCCGCCGTCGGGACGCTCACGCGAACGAAAAGTTTGCTCTTGGCGGCGTTGCGCGTTTGGGAGTTGAAGCAGGGCATCCGGGAATAGCGCCGGCCAACGCCCGCGCGCTGGAAATTGCAGTGCTCCCGCGTTGGCCTACTCTTGCTCTTGCCCGGCGCCCATAGCTCAGCCGGATAGAGCAACGGATTTCTAATCCGTCGGTCGCAGGTTCGAGTCCTGCTGGGCGCGGCTCCATTTCCGCTCGTGCTCGAGGAGCCATTTCTTCCGCCAAAGTCCGCCGCCGTAGCCGCAGAGCGAGCCGTCGGCGCGGATCACCCGATGACACGGGATGATGATGCTCATCATGTTCGTGCCGTTCGCACGACCGACCGCGCGCCGCGCAGCCGGCGTCCCGAGTCGCTCCGCCATCCAGGAGTAGGAACGCGTTTCGGCGACGGGAATGGAGCGGAGCACCTCCCAGGTGCGCGTTTGGAAATCAGAGCCAATCGGCGCCAGCGGGACGGTGAACTCCAGTTTCTTGCCCGAAAAATAATCGCCCAGCTCTTTTCGAATCCGGTCGAGGTGGCGATGCTCTCCCGGGACGACATTGGTGCGCAGATGCTTGCGCAGAAGGCCGATCTCGCGCTCCAAGGCGCGGCGTTCCGCAAACTCGAGCAGGCGCAAGCCTGCGTCATCCGCGATCGCGACCATCGCGCCTAACGGCGTCTCCATTCGCTGCGCAAAGAGCGCGGGCCGCTCTTTCGCCGCGGTCGGCGACTCGCCGAAGATGCGGTTAAACGCTTCGCGGAAACCACTCGCGGACTCGAAGCCGCTCTCGGTCTGCGCCTGGTCGACCCGGTTGCCTTTGCGCACCTCGCGCAAGGCCAGCCCCATCCGGCGGGCGCGATGATAAGCCTGGAACGTCATCCCGTAATGCCGCTGAAATTGCCGGCGCGCGGTCGAGGGATCGATCTTCATCGCCGCGAGTTCCTTATCGGTGAGGCGACCCCCGGGAGCGCGCTCCACTTCGGCCCGGAGCTGTGCGACGAGCTTCGGCGGACGCTGTGCCGGATCCATCGGCGTGCAGCGTAGGCATGGACGGTAACCGCCGAGGAGCGCTTCGCTCGGAGTCGCAAAAAAATCGACGTTCTGGCGTGCCGGTTTTTTCGCGGGACAGGTGGGCCGGCAGAAAATCCCGGTGGTGCGCACGCCGACGAAAAAAATGCCTTCAAAGCTGGCGTCCCGCTTCACCAGCGCGTCATACATGGTGTCGTTAGGCGGAAGAAGTTCCATCGCTTTCATGCGCGCTCGATGCTGAAAGTATAGCATCCCCGGAGGCTGCTCCGGGCCTGCAAAAAGGCGGTGCGCGGATTCTCCAGGAGCTGGGCGATCGTCATTTCGGGTGGGTCGCTTTCCAGCACGACGGCGTCGATCATGGCGTGCCCGGCATCATACGCCCGGAGGACGCGATGCTGGCGGAAATTCGCCGGATATTTCTCTGTCGCCGCGTAGCGCTCGCACTTCTCCGCGTGCACGAAGATCGGTCCGCTCTCCGCGTAGGGATGACCAGGTGGAATCGACGCGTAGGGGAAAAGAACCACCTTCTCACCCGGCTGAGCCCATTGCAGGCAATGGCGGCAGGGATAACCGATCGGGGCATCGGCGGTCTCGACGGCGTGATCTGGTGCGCCCGCCGCCGCCTGCCTTCTGGCGGTTTCCGCGACCTCGGTCGGCAGCGGCACAATTCGAAAATTCGATGTTTGCATGACGGAGCCTAAGCCGGCGCCGCCGTCGCGCGCATCGGCGGAATTCAGGCAGCGAATTCGGCGCGATGTTTTGCCGGGGAGCGCGGCCCGTGGCAGAGCTTGCCTAACGAGGCTACCATCGATGAAAGGCGGGATGGCCTTCCTGGACGGCGACAAACGTGCCGCGACAGGTCGCGCAAACTTTGCCGCCGCCGGTCAGCGTTCCCTCGACGGTCGCGCGATCGGGCGCCGACTCCACGACTTTGGCGGAGAGAAAAACCGCGTCGTTCGTGGGCGTCGGGCGGAGCAACTTAATCGCGTAATCGGCCGTGACGGTGCAGGGAACGCGGTCGGCCCCGGATTGCTGCATGAGGAAATACGAGGCCGTCCAATTGCAGTGGCAATCGAGCAGGGTGCCGATGATGCCGCCGTTGAGGACGCCGGGGAAGGCTTCGTATTTTTCCTCGGGCTTCCATTCCGCAACCAGCTCGTCGTCGCTCTTCGGAAAGCTGCGGACGCGGAGGCCTTCTGGGTTGGCCGGTCCGCAGCCCCAGCAGGCATTGTTAGGCGCGTATTTTTCCTGGAGCGATTGGTCGTTCATCTGAGGCATGCTTCCCCGCGTGGCGCGAGCTTCTAGCTTGCGTGGTTCTGCATCGCGCAAGCTAGAAGCTCGCGCCACCAGACCAGCCCGGACGTGGTTCGTTAGGCGCCATTGGAAGCCGACGCCGCCTTGTACGGCCGTGCGGCCGGTCCCGTGTAGAGCGAACGCGGGCGGATGAGCCGGTTGTGATCCTGCTGCTCGACGACGTGCGCGCACCAGCCGGCGACGCGCGAAGCGGCGAAGATCGGCGTGTTCAATTCCGGCGCAAAATCGAGCATGGTGAAAACCGGCGCAGCGTAGAGATCGACGTTCGCGCAGAGATGTTTCTCACGATCCATCGTCGCTTCGAGCGTCTCGCAGATCGGCACCCAATCTTCCTTCCCGACCCGCTCGCCGAGATCGCGCGCAATCTCGCGCATGATCGGCACCCGCGAATCGCCCGCTTTGTAAACGCGATGGCCGAAGCCCATGATTTTCGCCTTTTTCGCGAGCGCATCCATCATCCATTGCTCGGCTCGATCGGGTGTTTTGATGTCGTCGAGCATCTTCATCGACTCCTCATTGGCGCCGCCGTGGAGCGGGCCCTTGAGCGTGCCGCACGCGCTCGTCACGGCCGCATACATGTCGGCCAGCGTGGCGGCGGTGACGCGCGCGGCGAAGGTGGAAGCGTTGAATTCGTGATCGGCGTAAAGGATGAAAATCGTGTCCATCATCCGAATCTTCCAAGAAGGTGGGACCTCGCCGCTCAGCTTGTAGAAAAGATTTCCCGCCATCGTGAGGTCGGGGCGTTCCGGCAGCGGATTCTCACCCTGTTGGATGCGATGGCCGTCGGCGATCAGCGTCGTCGTTTTCGCGATCAGCCGCATCGCTTTGCGAATGTTGGCGTCGTGCGAGTGGTCGTTCAGGTCGGGATCGAAAGGCCCGAGCATGGAAACGCCCGTCCGCAACATGTCCATGGGATGAGTGTTCTTCGGGAGGAGCCGCATCATTTCCAGCACCTCCTTGGGCAGCGAACGCTCCGCCGCGAGCGCCTGAGAAAATTCCTCGCGTTCTTGGATCGTGGGCAGCTCGCCCTTGAGGAGCAGATAAGCGACCTCTTCGAAGTTCGCTTTCTCGGCCATCTCGTGGATGTCGTAACCGCGATAAAGGAGGCCGGCGTTGGGATCGACCCAACAGATTTCGGTTTCGCCCGCGATCACGCCGGCGAGCCCGGGGCTGTAGGCTGGTTTGTTTTCGGTTTCGGTGCTCATAAGATTTTGTTCGTTAGGCCGAATCGTAACCCGGCCAGCGGTCCGCCGACGGATCATAATCCAGCGTCGCGTAAAGTTCTTTCCGCGTCTGCATTTTGTCGAGCCACTCCTTTGCCGAGCCGGCCTGCTGGAGGTCGCGGAAGAATTCGCCCGTCGCCTTCATGGAAACCCGAAAGGCGCTCTGCGGAAAAATGACCATGCGATAACCGAGCTCGGAAAGTTCGCCTAAGGAAAGCAGCGGACTCTTGCCAAACTCGGTCATGTTCGCGAGCAGCGGCACTCTTACTTCCCGGGCGAAATCGCGAAATTCATCGCGCGTCTGCAGCGCCTCGGGAAAAATCGCGTCCGCGCCCGCCGCGGCGTAGGCCTTCGCCCGCTGCACCGCGCCGTCGAAATTTTCCAGGGCGCGCGAATCGGTCCGCGCGATGACGAGAAAATCGGGATCGCTTTTAGCGGCCACGGCCGCGCGGATTTTGGCTTCCATCTCGTCGGGCGGGACGAGCTTCTTGCCGGCCAGGTGACCGCAGCGTTTGGGAAATTCCTGGTCCTCCAGATGGCAACCGGCGAGTCCGGCGCGCTCCAGTTCGTAGACCGTGCGCCCGACATTCTCGGCGCCGCCGAAGCCGGTGTCGGCATCGACGATCGCGGGGATTCTCACCGCCCTGGCGACGAAGCCGGCGAGGGTGGCGACTTCGTTGAGCGTGAGCAAGCCGACGTCGGGCAAACCAGCGGTGCAGTTGGCGAGACCGGCGCCGCTAATGTAGACCGCCTCGAAACCAGCGCGTTCCACCTGCCGCGCCATCGAGGCGTTCGGGACCCCGGGCATGGCGACGATGTTCCGAGCGATCAGTTCGCGGAGTTTCGAGGTCTTGGTTTGTGCAGCAGCCATCGGAAACGTTAGCGTGCCTCGCGCGATGTCGCGCGCAGGAAAACGCCGGCTGCGGCCTGCGCCGGGGAGGACGGGCTGGTAGCCCGTCGCGCTTGGGCGAGTCTCGCCCAAGGCCCTTTGCGCAGAGCGCAACCCGTGAGGGCGGGCGGAAGGGTTACGCAGCACGCTGCGAGCTGTTCGGCGGAGACTCCGCCGAACGACGGGGTAGCACCCCGTCCTCCCCGGAATTTTCGCGGCACCGACTACTCGTTAGGCCGGCATTTGCGCCAGCTTCATCAGTTTCGCCGGCGACTTTGCTTCCTCGAGGTTCCAGCCTTCTTCGAGCAGCTTCTCCGCGCCTTCCTCGCCCAGCGCGGGCACGACGAGCGCGTTGAATTTCCCTTCCAACTGCTCATCCGTCACCGGATTGCGCGCGTTGCCTAACGGATAATCGACCCGCTTCGAAAACTCGCGGTCGTCGTGCAGGGTGACGTGCACGATATTGGCCACCGCCTTGGCGTAGAGCGAGGTCAGCTCGGCGTTGCGTTGCACGGTGACGTTCTCGAGAAACTTCCAGATTTCCGGATCGGTGAAACGCTTTGGTTGAAATTGTTTTTCCGTGACCTCGCCGTCGAGCAGGGCGATCGCGGTGATGTAAGGCAGGCTGTGATCGGCCGTCTCGCGCGTCTCCGGTTTCCATTTCTCCGGCTCGCTTCCGATGATGTCGACCGAGGCGTCGTGACTCTCGATCCGGACGGAGCGGATCTGCTTCGGGTCGCCGATCTGTTCGCGGAGGAAGAGGGCGGCCTCGATCGCGCTCTGGCTGTGATATTCGGCCGGCCAATATTTGATGCTGGTGTTGAGAATCATCGCGGCGGTGCCTTCGTTTACGTTCTTCTCGTCGGGCCGTTTCACGAACACTTGGCCGACGTCGCCTAACGACACCCCCAGTTCCTTCTCGAATCCCATCTGCCCTTCGAAAATCGGCGCCGGACCGGTCATGCCGGCGCGCGCGAGGAGCGCGGCATAGACACCGCAACGCGCGGCGTTCGCAAACGCGACGCCCTTCCAATGCGACAACTCCCCCACCCGCGCCTGGCGGAAGGCGGCGCAATTCACGCCTGCAATATTAACGGCGTGGCGCGTCTTTTCGGGGTCGAGTTTCATCAGGCGTGCCGCGGCCAGCGCGGTTGAGAAGGCGCCGTAGGTCGGATGATCCCAACCGCGCGCGCGAATGCTGGCGGCGTCGCAGAACCGGCATTGCACTTCGTAAGCGAGCGCGATCGCGGTGATCAGCTCGCGGCCGTTCGCACCCACGCTCTCCGCGACGGCGAGGCAGGCGGCGATGTTGTCGCTCGGGTGGGCCGGTTCCTTCGAGAGATAAGTGTCGTTGTAATCGAAATAACGAATGCAACAGCCGGTCGCGAAGGCGGCCCAATCCGGGGGCGCCTGATGCTCGGTGCCGATGACGGTCCCACCGTTTTTGGCCGAAAAATCCGAAGCGACCTGGCGCGCGATCGCGCACGGCTCCGCGTCCCACGCCCCGAGTGCGCAGCCGAAAGAATCGATCACGCGCCGTTTCACCTCGTGCACGACCTCCGGGGAAAGGTCTTCGAAATTTAAGGAACAGGCATATTCGGCGAGGCGATGGGCGAGTGATTTGGACATAAATTGAGCGGACAATCTGGCGTCGAAATCTCGTGCGGCAACGGTTCAATTTTTAACCACGGATTTCGCGGATTACTCGGATAGAAGAAAATTCACGGGCAGAATCGTCAGGGATTTCATCCGTGCCCATCGGGGTAATCCGTGGTTAGGTTTCCCCTCTCATGAGCAGCAAAGTTTACTCCGACGCCACGGCCGCCCTCGACGGCCTTCTCCACGACAACATGACGATCGCCGCCGGCGGGTTCGGGCTCTGCGGCATCCCGGAAAATCTCATCGCTGCGCTGCACGAGAGTGGCGTGAAGGGCCTAACGATCGTGGGGAACAACGCGGGCGTGGATGGCTTCGGGATGGGTGTGCTGCTCACGACCCGGCAGGTGAAAAAGGTCATGGCCTCGTATGTGGGCGAGAACAAGGAGTTCGAACGCCAGGTCCTCGCGGGCGAGCTCGATCTCGAGCTCATTCCGCAGGGCACGCTGGCCGAAAGATTGCGCGCGGGCGGCGCCGGCATTCCCGGTTTCTACACCCGCACCGGCTTCGCCACGAAGTTGACCGAAGGGAAAGAGACGAAAAAATTCGAGGGCAAGGAATACGTCCTCGAGCCGGGGATCAAAGCGGAGCTCTCGCTCGTCAAAGCCTGGAAGGGCGACAAATCGGGCAACCTCATTTTCCGCAAAACCGCCCGCAATTTTAACCCGATGATCGCGACCTGCGGCCAGGTCTGCGTGGCCGAGGTGGAGGAGCTGGTCGAGGCGGGCGAGCTGGAGCCGGACGAGATTCACACGCCGGGCATTTTCGTCGATCGCATCCTGCAAGGCGCGAACTACGAGAAGCGGATCGAGTTTCGCACGGTGCAGGGCGCCGCCTCGAAGAAGGCGTCGCCGACCCGGGAAATGATGGCGCAACGCGCCGCGCAGGAGCTGCGCGACGGCTACTACGTGAATCTCGGCATCGGCATTCCCACCCTCGTGGCTAACTACATTCCCGCAGGGATGAACGTGACTTTGCAATCCGAGAACGGCCTCCTCGGCATCGGGCCGTTCCCGAGCGACGACGAGGTCGACGCCGATCTCATTAACGCCGGCAAACAGACGATCACGACCATGCCCGGCTCGGCTTTTTTCTCGAGCGCCGACTCGTTCACCATGATCCGCGGCGGCCACATCGACCTCGCCATCCTGGGCGCGCTCGAGGTGACGGACCAAGGCGACATCGCCAACTGGATGGTCCCCGGCAAGATGGTGAAGGGCCCGGGCGGCGCGATGGATCTGGTCGCGGGCGTGCAGCGGGTCGTCGCGGTGATGGAGCATTGCGCGAAAGACGGCAGCCCGAAGATTTTGCCGAAGTGCACGCTCCCGATCACGGGGCTCGGGGTGGTGAACCTCATCATCACCGATCTTTGCGTCTTCGAGGTCAAAGAAGGCGGCGGCCTCGTCCTCACCGAAGTGCATTCCGACGCGAGCGTGGACGACATCCGGGCCAAGACCGGCGCGCCTTTCGAAGTCGCGCTGAAGAGCTGACGCCGCGTCGCCAGAACACGAGACGTGGACTGGTTGCGGAAGTTGTAACTATTTAGCGTTCAATCCTGACGCCGCTTTGCGTTCACTCGCCCACGCTCATTTTGTCATTCCCGAGCCCGCGCAGACGGCGAGGGATCTCGCGCAAGGTCTCGGTGACGTTCCTAGAGAAAATGAACCCATCAGAGCGACCGTGAGATCCCTCGGCGCGCTGCGCCAGCCTCGGGATGACAGAGCGCCGAGCTTGTCCAGGACGCTAAAAAACACGGACGCGGTGGAACGCCGTCGCCAGCACCCGAGAAGTGTGCGCGAGCCGGAAAGATTGCTGCCGCCGCGCTCCCCCTCCATCTCCCGCTCATGATTCTCGAACATCCTCTGACCGACCCCGAGCGCGCCTTCCTCGATCGCGTCGCCGCTTTTGCCCGCGACGAAGTGCTGCCCCATGCCGACCAATGGGATCACGACGAGCAGTTGCCGCGCGAAATTTTCAACCGGGCCGGCGAGATCGGAATGATGGGAATGGCCGCGCCGCAGGAATACGGCGGCGGCGGCATGAGCAACGTGACCGCCGCGCTCGCGATCAAGGAGCTGGGCAAAACCTACGCCGCCCTCTCCATGGATATCGCGGCGCACAACGCGCTCAGCGTCGGCCAGATCAATCGTTTCGGGAGCGACGAGCAGAAGCAAAAATACCTGCCCCGCCTAACGAGTGGGGAATGGATCGGCGCCTGGGCTCTGACCGAGCCGAACGCGGGCAGCGACACCGGCGGGATCGAGACCAAAGGGAGCGAGCACGACGGCGGCTGGCGGGTGAATGGATTAAAGAAATTCATCACCAGCGGGCGCACCGCCGATCTCGTCGTGGTCATGGCTACGACCGGGCAGACGGAGAAAGGCAAGAACGAGATCAGCGCCTTTATTTTGCTGAAAGATCAGGTCACGCCGGTGCGGAAAATTCACACTTACGGGATGCGGGCGAGCGACACCGCGGAATTGCGTTTCGAAAACGCCAGGGCGGAATTGTTAGGCGAACGCGGGCGCGGGCGCGAACAGGCGCTCACCGTGCTCGATCGCGGCCGGATCGGGATCGCCGCGCTCTCCGTCGGGATCGCGGAAGCGGCCTTCGAACGCGCCAACTCCTACGCGAACGAGCGGAAGCAGTTCGGGCACGCGATCGGCGATTTCCAGGCGGTGCAATGGATGTTGGTCGACAGCGCGATGGAACTGGAAGCGGCCGAAGGGATGACGCTGCACGCCGCCTATTTGCAGGATCGGGGCGAGAGCACGACCAAAGAATCGGCCATGGCGAAACTCTTCGCCTCGGAATCGGCCGTGCGAATTTGCGATCGTTCGATGCAAATCCACGGCGGGTATGGCTACAGCCGCGATCTGCCGGTAGAGCGTTATCTGCGCGACGCCAAGCTCTGCGAAATCGGGGAAGGCACTTCGCAGGTGCAGCGGCTGGTCATCGCGCGGCATGTGCTCAAAGAAGCGAAGCCACTCAAGCTGGCCCACCGCGAACCGCGCGCCCCGAATCGTTAGGCGGCGGTGGCGCCCTGCCTGTCATCCCGAGCGCAGCGAGGGATCTCACGGATTACTCCACGCGCTCGGGCACAGGCGACGTCGCAAGTGTTGCGTGAGATCCCTCGCTCCGCTCGGGATGACAACTACCGATGCGACGGCGCCGCGTGGAAAATCGGCTGGCCCAGCCAGCCCGGATTCGCGACCCCGGCACGATAGGCCTCCAGCGCTTCGACCGACGAGTTCACCCGCAAGTTGCTGTAGGTGTTGTCGTCATTCTGCCAGCGCTCGTGCCAGTAAACCGCCGCTTTGATCCGCGGGTACTGCGTGCGCAGCAGCTTCAACCCCTCGCGGATGAAGTTGGCTTTGTTCCCGGCGTCAGGAAATTCGCCGACGCCCCACTCCGCGACCATGATCGGCTTGGTCGGGTCGACCGCGCACATCTGCTGGTAGGGCCAGGTGAGGAGCGGCTCGATCGGCGACCAATCGCCCTCGCCCACCTGTTGGCCGTAAATGCTCATCCCCAGCCAATCGACATACTGCGGACCCGGGTAATAGGCCGCCGGGTAATTCCAGCCCTCGTTAGGCTCGGAGTAGTTGTTGGTGTGAAAGAGCCACTGAATGTTGCGCGCCCCGCGCGCCCGCACCCGATCGACGATGTGCCGGTAGGCCGCTTTGAAGTTCTCCGGTCCTTCGGCCTCGTTCGGGTGACCGGGCACTTTGGTCTTCCCGCCGTAAAGTGCGCCCGACCAGGGAAACCAATCGCCGTTCATTTCGTTCGCGAACGAGACGATCATGGGATGACCAAAAGCGCGCGCCCCATCCGCCCAGCGGTCGATGTAACTATCCCACGTCCCTTGGCTGATCGCGGTCAGGCTGAAACGGTCCGGGCCGCGGTTTTGTAAATACGGTTTGTCCCAGGGCGACCAGAAAACGAGCGGCACCGCGCCATGCCGCCAGATGATCCCGAGATTGCGGGTCGGAAAAGTTTGCTCTCCCCAGTAGCTCGACGAGGCGATGATGGCCTGGTGTTTCCCGACCATCGTCTCGAAATCCTCGATGCCATCGAGCGTGACGTCATCTTCGGTGTCGCCGAAATCGATGTAAGCGCCGGTGTATTTTCCCTGGGCGGGAATGGCCAGTTCCTGGGGCTGGTTCGCTTCGTTAGGGGAAGCGGCGGCCGGTTTGCGGCAGCCATCGAGCGCGAGCACGAGCACGAACACGAGCGCGAGCACGATGGGATTCCTGCCTAACGAACTCACGTGCGCGCGGGGACGGAAGCCGTCCGCTCCAGCTTCACCCAAATGACCCAAGCGCCTTTGACGGCGCGGAAAACGGCCTTCCAAATCACGTAGCTGAGCAGCGGCCGGTAAATCAGGCGCATCGGCAAAATGCGCCAGGCCCGGATGACTGGTTCGCCTTCCAGAAGACAGGCGAGCACGGCGATGAAAAGATCGATCGCGAGAAAGATGATGACGAACGGCAGGACCGCGCCCCACAGGCCAAAAGGCAGCGAGGCCAGCAGCAGCAGATCCACCAACGGCGTGATCGCGACGAGGATGATCTGGAAAAACCAAACGCTCGGGAGACTGAACCAGCCGAGCGCGCGATAGCGCCAGTTGAAGGTTAGGTCGCGATGTTTCCAGAGACATTGCAGGGTGCCGTAGGCCCAGCGGAACCGTTGCCGGGCCAGCGCGCGGACCGTTTCCGGCGCTTCCGTCCAGGCGATCGCGGCCGGCGCGTACTCCACGCGGTGACCTTTGCGATGCAGGGAAAGGGTCAGGTCGGTATCCTCCGCGAGCGTGTCGAGGCTGAGCCAGCCCACTTCTTCGATGGCGGCTTTGCGCGCCGCGCCGATCGCGCCGGGCACGACGGTCACGCAATTCCAGCGCGTGTAAGCGCGGCGATCGAGATTGAACCCGCAGGTGTATTCGAGCGCCTGGCAACGCGCGAGAAAGGTGCGCAAATTTCCTACCTTCGCGTGACCCGAGACGGCCGCGACGCGCGCATCGGCGAACGGTTGGGTGAGAAAGCGCAACGTATCCGGTTGCACATGCGTATCCGCATCGAGAAAAGTCACGATCTCGTGCCGCGCCGCGAGCAGGCCGCGCCGCAGCGCCGAGGCTTTGCCGCAATTCGTTTGCCGCAAGAGTCGCACCCGCGCATCGGTCCGCGCGATCGCTTCCACTTCGGCCGCGGTGTTGTCGCTCGAGCCATCGTCGATCACGATCACTTCCAGCTCCGCGCCGTATTGGCTGGCCAGGACCGAGCGCAGCGTTTCGGCGATTACTTTACCTTCGTTGTAAGCCGCGATGAGCACGCTGACGGGCTCGGCGAAATCGTTCGTCCGCCAGCGAAAACGCGTCGCCAGCCACACCACCATGAGGGTGCGGATCACGGTCAGCGCGGTCGCGACGATGAGGAACGCCCAGAGCAACTCCTCCGTGTTGCGCAATACGCGGAAGCCGGTCCCGCTGACCATGCGCACCATGGAATTCGCTCCTTGCGCCGGCGGCATCAACGCCTCCCGGGTCGTCCCGAGCAAAGTGCTCAGCGGCACCACCGTGTCGCCGCGTTCCTGCAGGTAATCGAGAATGCGCGGGAGCGCCGCGATGGTCTGGGCACGATCGCCGCCGCCATCGTGTAAGAGGATGATGTTGCCATCGCGCCGCTGTTGTTTCACCCGCTGCAGGATCACGTCCGCGCCCGGGCGGGCCCAATCCTGCGGGTCGATATTTTCCAGGACGACGAGGTAATTCAGCTCCTGCGCGATTTCGAGCGGAAGTAATTCGCTCACGCCGCCCGGGCTCGTATCGGCGGCGTAAGGCGGACGAAAAAGAGTGGTCGAGCGGCCGGTGATGGTCTCGAGGAGAAGCTGGGTGGCGTTTAATTCCAGGCGGATGTGCTCCGGCCAGCACTCCCCGAGATTCGGATGGTAATAGGTGTGATTGCCGATGGTGTGACCTTCCGCGACGATCCGCCTAACGAGACCAGGATAGCGCTCGGCATTGACCCCGACGAGGAAGAAGGCCGCCTTGACGTGGGCCGCCTTCAGCAGGTCGAGCACGCGCGGCGTCCACTTCGGATCGGGGCCGTCGTCAAAGGTGAGCGCGACCTGCGTCGGCTTCCCGCCGCCCTGATGATAGAGGGTGGGAAACTGCGGGAAGTGTAGATATTTCTCCGTAAAATTTCCCGCGGCATCGAGGCCGACCTGCCGCCGCCCATCGGCCCGATCTTCATCCGCGGAGACGATCTCGCCCTCCCCGATGTCGGCGATCGTGTCCGTACTTTTCAATACCTCGAGCGCCGGGCGAGTCCGCGCATTCAGCGGCAAGTCGCGCGGCAGCGCGAGCACGTCCCAGATGGCGGAGTCTTCCGAGCCGAGACGATAAAGCGCGATCCCACCGGCCTTTTTCTGTCGCGCGCTCCGCAGTTCATTCAAAAATGTCGTCGCATCGAGAAACGAAACGGTGTGCTCATCGCTGCCATCCTCGTAGGTGAAAGTGGGATTATAATCGGGCGCGCCGACCGCGAACCCAGGAGCGTCCGCGTAATTCGCCCGGCTCATCGCTTCCGCGAAACTGATCTGGTCGGCCTTCGACTGGCCCGCCGTCCAGTCGTAGCCGTAACTGCCCAGGCCGATGATCCACTGCTGCGGATCGGCCTCGCTCAAGAGCACGTCGAGCCAGCCCTCGAACCACTCGCGCGAAGCGAGCGCGCCGGGCGCTTCGTCGTCTGCGTTTTCGTCGTAAAGTAAGGCGACGAAGCGATCGACTTTTTCCACCACCTCGTCGGAATCGGTCAGATCGAGCGACGCGCCTGGATTCACGCTCAGCCAAAGTTGCCGGCCTTGGCGATGCAGGGCGTCGGCAAAATGGCTCAGCAAGTGGGCGATTTTCGCCGTGTAAGCCGGATCGATCTGCTGCCAGTCGAGGACAACGCCGGCGGCGTGGGCTTGGCGCAATTCGGCGAGCACGTTGCCGAAAAATTTCTGCTGCCGCGCGGGGTCGGCGTTAGCCAGATTTTCGATCGCTTCGGGCGCCCACTTGTCGCCCACCTGATTGGTCAAGAGCGGCAGCAAAGCGATACCGTGGGCCGCGGCGAATTTGGGTAGGCGCGTGTCGGGATCGATCTGCAAATTCCCCAGCCCATCGACGACCGACATCCACTCCGGGCAGAGGTGGGTAATCTCAGGCGCGTGCTGCACCAGCGACGCGTAGCTGTAGGGATCGCCATTCCGATAAAAGGCGAGGTGCACCTCGCGCGCCCCAGGATTGCGCCAAGGGCCCGGCGCGGGCGAGGACGCGGGCGTTTTCCTCAGCGCCCTGCGCGCGGCCCCAAATTTCACCCAAAGCGGAACGTGCGCCGGCGGCGGAGTGGTCGCGGGGTTCACTTTTTGGAGGGACTTCAGTTGCCCTTTCAAATGGCGCAATTGCGTGGGCAGCCGCAACTGGGGAGTGACGAAGAGCGTGCGCACGAAGAGCACCACCCCGATAAAAATAACCGCCAGCGCGATGAGCAAAATCAGCCGCAGCCGCGGCCAGCGGCGGCCAGACGGATCGGCAAACACGAACGGGGTAATCCCACGCTCAAGACGGTCGGACATCGGCCGCCAGCTTCGTTGGAGGCAAAGAAACTTCAACTCTGGCCTCCTCCTCGGCAAAGTCTTAGGGCTCAGCGGCTCAAGTGGCGCGAGCTTCTAGCTTGCGAGTTTCCCTCCTAGGTCCGGAAACTTCCACGACCACCCACACAGGGGCGTTGCGGACGCTTTTACGCCCCACCCTTAACCCGGCTCAGACCATCGGCCGAAAATGGCCGACCACTTCCTGCAGGCGGCGGGTGATTTGGCCTAACGAACACACCTCCACCGTCTCGATCAGCGTGGGGAAATAATTTTCCCCGCGCTCCACCACTTCGCTCAGTTTATCCAGGGCGCGCTCCGCTTTGGCCGCGTTCTTCTTCTTGAATTTCGCGAGCCGATCGACCTGTAACTGCTTCTTCGCTTTGGGCGTGCGCACCATTTTCACCTCCGGCATTTCGTCCTTGAGATCGTTGTACTTATTCAAGGCGATGATGGGACGGGTCCCGTCGTAAATTTGTTCTTCGTAACGATGCGCCGCGGTCTGAATCTGCGCGCGCTGATAACGATGCTCGATCGCCGGAAGGACGCCGCCCAGCTCTTCGATCTGGCGGAATTCCTCGAGCATGGCCGCTTCGACCGCGCGTTCGACCGCTTTCATGCCAGGCGAGCCGGTCAGCATGTTCATGGTGTGTTTAAAAATGCCCGACTCGTCGAGCAGGATGGCCTGCCCGTGCGCGGCCAGGCGGATCCACTCTTCGCTCGGGGTCGTGAAGGGCTCGTCGGCGCTGTTCGAATGGCAACTGTTCGTGCCGTTCATATAGGCGAGCATGAGCTCCGCGGCCGTTCTCGTTAGGTTGTTTTTGAACTCGGCCGCGACTAACGAACGCCCGCTCGTCTGCGTGTGCAGCTTGAACATCTGCCCTTTGTGGCTCGCCCCAAAAACGTCGCGCATCCCGATCGCCCAGATGCGCCGGGAAGCGCGAGCCAGCGCGATGTATTCGACGTCCAGTCCGCAATCGAGAAAGAAGGAGAGCCGCGGGGCGAATCGATCGACCGGGAGGCCGCGGGCGGCCAGCATTTCCGCGTAAGCAAAACCATTCGAAACCGTGTAGGCGGCCTGCTGCACCGGCGTCGCGCCGGCTTCGCCGATGTGATAGCCACTGATCGAAACCGGGTACCAACGCGGCATGTGCTCGGTCGTGTACTCGATCATGTCACAGAGGAAACGGAGCGACGCTTCGGTCGGGAAAATGGTTTCGTTCTGCGCCTGGACTTCCTTGAAAATATCGGCCTGGATGGTGCCGCGCAGATTCGGCACGACCTCGGGCCCGAAGCGTTTTTTCGCGGCCGCGATATACATCGCCATGATGATCGGGGCCGGCCCGCTGATCGTCATCGACGCGGAAAAACTGGGCGAGCCCATGTCGAAGCCGTCGTAAAGACGCACCATGTCTTCGTAGGTATCGATGGCCAGCCCGCCCTCGCCGATTTTCCCGAAAACGCCATCCGCGTCGCTATCGATGCCGTAAAGGGTCGGCCCGTCGAAGGCCGTGCTCAGGCGCGCGCTGCGTTGGTGGCCGGTCAGATAATGGAAGCGTTTGTTCGTGTCCTCGGCCAAGCCGAAGCCGGAAAATAACCGGGTCGGCTCTTCGGCTTGTTTCGGTTTGGCGGCCTGGCCGTTCTGGCCGTTTTTGGCGTGCCCGTTCTTTCCGTTAGGCCCGGATTTCTTCCCAAAGCTGCCGACTTCCGGTTCGCGCAACGGCTCCAGGTACATTTCGCGATAGGCGCCGTTGGTGAAGGGGAATTCACCCGGCAATCCTTCGCCTAACAAATAGCGCGTGATCTCTCCCGCTTCGTCGATCTCGGGCAAGGCGAGCCGCGGCAACTTCAATCCGGTCGGCGCGGTCCCGATCGGCGTTTTCGCTTTGACGTCGTTCCAGCGCTCGACCATTTGCTGGCCGAATTTTTTCTGCGTCCGCGCCCGCTGCACTTCGTCGAGCACGAATTGGTTATAATTTTCCACCGCTGCTACGACTTGTCCTAGTTTGCTCATACGTCCTCCATTACCCAATCACACAATTCATCCACGCCCGGGTCGCGATGCCGCTTCGCCACCGTCGAGAGCATCTTCTGCTCGCGTTTGTTCTGCCTGAGGCGCTGCTCGATTTCCGACGCCGCGGTGCGCGCGCGATCCTGATCGCTCTTGTTCACCACGATCAGATCGGCCAGATCGAGCATGACGATTTTCTGCAACTGCAAGCGGCTGCCGTAATCGGGATTCATTACCAGGACGGTGCGCTGCACGAGCTCGTCGCGAAACGGCATCGCTTCCTGGCCGGTCCCAACCGTCTCCAGAATCACATAATCGAAATCGGAACGGGCCAGCAATTCGAGGCATTCCCCGGTCGCCGGCGAGAGCCCGCCCGCCTGGCCGCGAGTCGCCATGCTCCGCATGAAGACGCGATCGTTCTGCGAATTAATCATGGTGGCGCGATCGCCTAACAATGCCCCTTCCCCGACCACGCTCGGATCGTGCGACAGAATCGCGATCCGCGCCTCCGCTTCGCGCCGGAGCAGCCGGAGCACGAGTTCGTCGATCAGGGTGGTCTTGCCCGCTCCGCCCGGGCCGGTAAAACCGAGGACGCGGGTTTTGCCTAACGACTTCTTCTTTTTCGAGGCGGCCGCTTTTTTCGGGCGTTTCTTCTGCGCGTAGCGATCTTCGATCTCGGTCAGGGCGCGGGCCAGTTTCATCTCGACGCTCGCCTTCGTCCGGGGCCGGTGGGTGTTCCCGTAATGTTCGCGCACGAAATCGACCATCTCCGTCAAGGCCGTCCCCGCGAAGAAAATCTTGTCGACCCCCCGGCGCTGCATGATGGCCGCGTCCGCATCGGTGATCGTGCCGCCGCCGCCGCCGAAAAGTTTGATGTCGTCCGCGCCTTTCTTTTTCAAGGAGCGCGCGACCTCCGTGAAAAATTCGACGTGCCCGCCGTTATAGCTCGAGATGCCAACCGCCCCGACATCCTCCTGAATGGCCGTGCGCACGATATCTTCCACGGAACGGTGGTAGCCGAGATAAACCACCTCGATGCCGTGCCGGATAAATTCTAGGTTGATCGTGTTGATCGCGCTGTCGTGTCCATCGCAGATCGGGACAGCGGTCAAAATGCGGACAGGAGCGGCCATGAGTTGCGCAACCTAACGGCAATCAACCGGCGGGCAAGAATCTGGGTAGCGCGGTTGAAGGTTAGGCGCGGGGGCGTCACCTTGCGGCATGACGAATCCGCTCGATTTCACCGGCAAAGTGGTCCTGGTCACCGGCAGTTCGCGCGGGATCGGAGCCGAGATGGTGCGCGCTTTTGGCGACCGCGGCGCGCAATGCGTGGTCAATTTTATCAGCGATCCCGAGGGCCGGAACGAGGCCGACGCGGCCGAGGTGGCGGGCTCGTTGCCGGACCCGCTCGTGATCGAGTGCGATGTGACCAAGCCGGAAGAGGTCGAAGCGATGATGCAGGAGATCGGGGAAAAACGGGGCGGTCTCGACGTGCTCGTGAACAACTCCGGGATCATCCGCGATCGCACGATCAAGAAGCTGACCTTCGAGGAATTCGAAAGCGTGCTCCGGGTCAATCTGGCCGGGACTTTTAACGTGACCCAGAAGGCGGCGGCCATCCTGCGCCAGGGCGGCCGCATCGTGAATCTCTCCTCCGTCAGCGGACAGATGGGGCTTTTCGGCCAGGCCAACTATTCCTCGAGCAAAGCGGCGATCATCGCCCTCACCAAAGTGTCGGCGCGAGAATTCGCCCGACAGCAGATCACGGTCAATGCGATTGCGCCGGGCTTCATCGACGTCGGGATGAGCAAAGGCATGCCCGACGAAGTCACGGAAAATTTCAAGAAACAGATTCCGTTAGGCCGGCTCGGCGAGGCGCACGAGATCGTGGACGCGGCTCTTTTCCTCGCCTCCCCCATGGCCAGCTATATCACCGGGCACGTTCTCAACGTCAACGGCGGCTACTATATGGGCTAAGTGGGCTAAGCCGGCGCTCGACCCGGCCGCGTCAGAAAGCCCCCGCTTTTCGTCCCGTTTTCGGGAAGGTCGCGTCCCATTTTCGGAAAGCTTGATTCGTTAGGCCAGTTTCGCTCCGCACATAATTTACAGAACCGTAAGGTCTTAGAACGAATCAGTTGCAGTGGCACGCGCTTTGCATTCAGTCCCGGAGGCACTGCCCAAACTTCGCCTCAATCTTATGAAATTCAGACTTTCTCTCCTGTCTCTCGCCTTCCTGCTCATCCTCTCGCCCCTTCGCGGTCAAAGCCCGAGCTCTACTCCGACGGTGGACGATCTGGTCGCGAAAAACCTCAAAGCCAAAGGCGGCGCAGCCGCTCTTGAAGCCATCCATACGATCCGCTTCACCGGCCGCCTGCTCGTCAATCAAGGGCAGATCGAATTGAGCTTCACCCAGGTGAAAAAGCGTCCCGACAAAGTCCGGACCGACGCCGTGCTGCAGGGAATGGCCTTGGTGCAGGCTTACAACGGCCAGAGCGGTTGGAAGATTTTCCCATTCCAGGGCCGCAAAGATCCCGAGCGGATGTCCGCCGATGAAGCCAAATCGCTCGTCGAAGATGCCGCCATCGGCGGTCCCCTCGAGCACTGGAAAGAAGCGGGCGGCGCTCTCACTTATCTCGGGATCGAAGACGTCGAAGGCACACCCGCGCATAAGCTCAAGCTCGCGCGCAAGAACGGCGATCTGACCTACATCTATCTCGATCCGGATTACTTTCTCGAGATTCGGCTCCTCGACCAGCGCACCGAACAGGGCGCCAAAGTCGAGGTCGAAACCGACCTCGGCGATTACGAAAAGGTCAACGACGTCTATTTTCCGTTCTCGATCGAATCCGGGCCCAAAGGTTCGAACGACAAGCAGAAAACGATTGTCGCCAAGGGCGAAGCGAACATCCCGCTCGACGACGCCCTCTTTCAGTTTCCAGATAAACCCGCCAAGTAATTCCTTTATTCGTTAGTTATGCGCCACATACATCTTTCTCTCTTCGCCACCCTCAGTCTCACCGGCTTCGCCGCCGGCCAGGATACGCCCTACCGCTCCGCCACCATCTCCGGCCTGGGCGCGCGCAACATCGGCTCGGCCACTATGAGCGGCCGCGTCTCTGCGCTCGCCGCCACCCATGAGTCGTCGAACAAACTCACCCTCTTCGTCGGCGCGGCCAGCGGCGGCGTCTGGAAGTCGGAAGATGGCGGGACCGTGTTCCGCCCGGTCTTCGACGAACAGCCGGTGCAATCGATCGGCGCGATCGCTCTCGATCCCAAGAACGCGAAGAACGTCTGGGTCGGCACCGGGGAGCCCTGGACGCGGAACAGCGTCTCGATCGGCGACGGCATTTATAAGTCGACCGACGGCGGCGAGACTTGGGATAAATCCGGCCTGCCTAACTCGGAACGAATCGCCCAGATCATGGTCAGCCCGAAAAGCAGCGACACCGTCTTCGCCGCGGTCCCAGGCGCCCTCTGGAGTGACTCGCCGGATCGCGGCCTCTACAAAACAACCGACGGCGGGAAGACCTGGAACCTGATCCTCAAGGGTTCGAATCTCTCCACGGGCGCTTCCACCATCGCGATGGATCCGGCCAATCCGAACGTGATGTTTGCTGGCCTCTGGGATTTTCGGCGCAAAGGTTGGACCTTCCGTTCCGGCGGCGACGGGCCCGACGCGCCTTCCGGCAGCGGGCTTTTCCGGACGAGCGACGGCGGCGCGACCTGGGAAGAGATTACGCCGGAGAAGAACAAAGGTTTTCCCAAGAAACCGTACGGCCGTCTTGCCGTCGCGATCGCCCCTTCCAACCCGAAGCGCGTTTACGCGTTCGTGGAATCGACCGACAGCGCGCTCTTCGTCTCCGACGATGGCGGGCAGACTTGGGCGCAACGCGACAAGAGTAACTGGATGGTCTGGCGCCCCTTCTATTTCGCCAATCTCATCGTGGACCCGAAAAATCCGGACCGCCTCTTCAAAACCGATGGCGCCCTGATTATGAGTCAGGATGCGGGTAAGAGCTTTACGGCGCTGGGCGGTTTCCAGGGTGCGCACGGCGACGTC
This sequence comes from Chthoniobacterales bacterium, assembly GCA_965217815.1. GTDB lineage: Bacteria > Verrucomicrobiota > Verrucomicrobiia > Chthoniobacterales > UBA10450 > Palsa-1392. The sequence goes on along the minus strand of CBDCJI010000001.1, from coordinate 857,011 downwards.
CATGTGGTCTGGATTGATCCGACTAACTCTCAGAATGTCATCTCCGGCGATGACGGCGGGCTCTGGTACGCCTACGACGGCGGCAATAAGTGGTGGAAAGCCGCCAATCTCCCGATCTCCCAGTTCTATCATGTCAGTGTGGATGCGGCCGACCCTTACCAGGTCTACGGCGGCTTGCAGGATAACAGTTGCTGGGTGGGCCAGTCCGAGTATCCCGGCGGGATCACCAATGCGCAGTGGGAAAATCTTTTTAACGGGGACGGCTTTTGCACCTTCGTCGACCCGGCCGATCCCAACTATATCTACGCGGAGTCGCAGGGAGGTTACGTCGGCCGGATCAACCGCCAAACCCTGGAAGGTCGGATCATTCAACCCAAGCCTAACTACAAGGAGAAGCTCCGCTTTAACTGGAACACGCCGCTGGTTACTTCGCCTAACGAGAAAGGGACGATTTATATCGGCGCCCAGTTCCTTTTCCGCTCCCGCGATCACGGGCAAAGCTGGGACCGGATTTCGCCGGACCTCACGACGAACGATCCGGAGAAGCAAAAGCAGGAAAAGTCCGGCGGCGTTACGGTCGATAACTCCGCCGCGGAGATGTACACCACGATCTATGCAATTAGCGAATCACCCAAGGATAAGAACGTCATCTGGTGCGGAACGGATGACGGCAACCTGCAAGTGACCCGGGACGGCGGCAAGACCTGGAACAACGTGGTCGGGAAAGTCCCTGGGCTAGCCCAGAACTCCTGGGTCAACGGGGTCCAGGCGAGTCAGTTCGATGCCGGGACAGCTTACGTCGCTTTCGATCGCCATACCTTTGGCGACTTCGCGACTTACGTGTTCAAAACCACCGACTTCGGGCAGACCTGGACGCCGCTGGTCAACGCGCAGGACGGCAAAGGCATCCGTGGTTACGCCCATGTCATCAAAGAGGACCTGGTGCAAAAGAACCTGCTCTTCCTGGGGACAGAGTTTGGTCTTTACGTCTCAATCGATGGCGGGCAGACCTGGGCCGAATTTAAAGGCAACCGCTTTCCTCACGTGCCGGTGCATGACCTCGCGATCCAGCCGCGGACGAATGATCTCGTCGTCGCCACTCACGGCCGCGGAATCTGGATCATCGATGACATCAGCTCTTTGCGCGCGCTCACGCCCGAGCTGCTAACGAAGGAAGCCAGCCTCGTGCCGGCGCGTCCCGAGCAGCAGCAACGCATCGAAAGCAGCGGCGGCTGGGCGCCCGGCGCGGCCGTCTTCATCGGCGAGAATCCGCCCGGCGGCGCGGTTATTACTTACTATCAAAAGTCGCGTCACCTTTTCGGCAAACTGAAGCTCGAAGTGCTCGATGCCTCCGGCCGGGTGGTCGACACGCTGCCCGCGAGCAAACGCCCGGGACTCAACCGCGTCGTCTGGAGCATGCACGAAAAGCCGCCGCGCGTGCCCCCGGCCGCGCAAATCGCCGGCTCCGGAGTGATTGGTCCGCGGGTCCTTCCCGGCACCTATACCGTGCGCATGACCAAGAACGGCCAGCCCTATGAAATGAAGCTGAACGTGGTCCTCGATCAGCGGGACAAATTCAGCGAAGCCGACCGGAAAGCGCAATACGACGCGGCTGAAAAAGTGAAGACTCTCTTCGGCGATGAGAGCGCGCTGATGGATCGAGTCCTGGCCTTGCGCGCTAGCCTAACGAAAAGCGAACACGGCCTGCCCGCGGGCGATGAGGCGCAAAAAGCGCTGGCCGCTTTCGATGGCCAAGTGGACGCCGTGCGCAAACAGATCGTAGCCACCACGGAAGGCGGCGCCATCACCGGCGAGGAACGGCTGCGCGAGCATACCGACCAGCTGTATGGCGCCATCCTCAGTTATGAAGGCAAACCGGCCGATTACCAGATCGCGCGGATCGCTTCGCTGCGACAGGAACTCAATGACGCAACGAAAGATTTCGAGAAATTGGTCTCCGATGACCTGCCTAAACTGAACGAGCAATTGAAAGCGAAAGGCCAACCGGCGGTCGAGCCGCCGCCGGCCAGGATTGCGCTCGAGGAACCCGAACCGCTCGCTGGCGGATCGCGCAGCGCGCAGTTGGATCGAGACGCTCCGGCCAGCGGAGCGATCTCGTTGCCGGCTAACTTCCGTTTACTGCACTGAGGGCTTCGGCCTAACGAGGAACTTGGGGAGGGGAAATGGGCCCGGAGCAATCGGCGGTGTGGCGGCACCAACGCCGACGCTGTAGACGTTTCGCTCTGCGAAAACGCGGGGGTTAGCTCCGATATGCCCCCGAGACTCCCGCGCTTCGCAGAGCGAAAGCGTCTACAGCGGACCCGCAAAGCCCATCCCGCGCCATCCGATCTTTTCTTGCGTCGGGAGGAAGTTGCGGACAAGCACGACCAACGGTCACGCCTTTTCGCCTCACCGGCGCCCGCCGTCCTGGAGGGCGGAGCTCCGCGACGCCACCCCGTGGATACGCAGGTTAGACATCCGCGCGATTCCAAGCGCGAGGATTCGCAGGAGCTCATCCCTCCAGGACAGCGGCGTGCGATTCGGTCTGGTAAAGCGCAGCGCGCGCAACAGCAGGACGACCCTTTCGCTCGGAAATCTCGTCCAACGACACATAAATTCCTCTACGAAAAAAACCTTTGACGGCTGATACGATGTTTCGCATACTGTGTTTCACACAGTGTATCGCGCACCGTAAATGGCCTCGGACCTTTTCAATAATCTTCGCCTCGAGCTGCGGCGCGGCCTGCTCGTCGTCGCCGTCCTCGGCCAGCTCCGGCGCGAACATTATGGCTACACCTTACGCAAGGATCTCGCCGCCCTGGGCATGGAGATCGACGAAGGGACGCTCTACCCGCTCCTCCGCCGGCTGGAGAGTCAGGGGCTTCTCGAAAGCGAATGGCGCGAAGAAAACAATCGCCGCAAACGCTTCTACCAACTCTCCCGCGACGGCCGCCAGACCCTTAAACTTCTCCTCGCCGAACTGGCGAAGATCAACGCTTCACTGACCCGCATCCTCTAACTCAAGAAGAACACCAAACATGCAACTCCTCGACCGTTACCTCACCGCCGTAAAATTCTGGCTCCCAAAGGCCCAGCGCGACGATATCGCCGCCGAGCTCGCCGCTAATCTCCAGGCCGAAATCGACGACCGCGCCGCCGCCCTGGGCAGGCCTCTCACCGATGACGAGATTGCCGCCCTGCTCAAGCCGCACGGCTCTCCTCTCCTGGCCGCTTCCCGCTATCACGAAGGAGACGGGAAGGTGACCTTCGGACGCCAGCTCATCGGCCCGGTGGTCTTTCCCTTCTACTGGCTGGCGCTCAAAGTAACTCTGCTGCTTTTGCTCATTCCGGCGGTCGTCCCGGCTCTGTCGATCGATGCGTCGACTAACTACCCACGGGAGATGGGCCATATCATTTATCGAATGGGGAGCCTGGCCTTGCCGACCCTTTTCTTCGTCACCCTGGCCTTCGCCGCTTTCGATCTGGCCCTGCATAAGTTCCATTACCTGGAAAATTGGAGTCGCGACTGGGATCCACGGAAGCTCCCCTCATCCGACCGCCAACTTCGTCAGATCCCGCGTTTCACCTCCCTTGCCGGGATCGTCGTGCAATCGATCGTCATCCTTTGGCTCCTGGGACATTCCAGCATCCCCTATCTCGTGCTCACTCACGAAAGCGCCCGACTATTCTTCGCTCCGATTTGGGCGTCGCTTTACCTGCCCATTTTGCTCGTGTCTTTTATCTGTCTCGCCCAGCACTGGATCAATCTGGTGGAGCCGGACTGGTATTGGCTGCCGCCGGTGACCGGCTTGCTCACCAGCATTCTGGGCTTGCTCATTCTTTACCGGCTCCTCGGTTCCCATGCGCTCACTTCCTTCAGCGCCTTTGGCGAGCTGCCGGCCGGGGCCGGGAAGGCGCCTGAGCTCCGGCAACTCCTGACTCTTGGTCTCGTTAGTCTATGGTATGGCATCCTCGTCGTCGGAGCGATCTACGCTTGGCGCCTGGCCTGGCTCGCCTGGCAATCGCTTCCCCGCGCCGACACGAACCGGCGCCCGAACGGGATAGCTCACACTTAGCTTAGAGGAGGTCAAAAAATCGGCTTCTAGAGGGCGAATTGTAGGCTAAGAGCGGGTCAGGCACTCTCGGAGAGGTCAGTCGCGGCCTGCCGGGAGACGTTTCGCTCCACGGGGTAACCGATGCGGAGCAACTCCGACCGTTCTCGCGAGCAGGTTGGCCGGGCTTTCCGATGTGGGAGTCGGTTCCGACTGGCCCCCGCGCTCTCACGCGTCGCGGGTATCTGTTTAGCGTCCCACGAAAAAGCTCTGTCATCCCGAGGCTGGCGCAGCGCGCCAAGGGATCTCACGCCTGCTCTGATGGGTGCATTTGCTCTGAAGAACAACGCCGAGACCTGGCGCGAGATCCCTCGCCGTCTCCGCGGGCTCGGGATGACAACATGTGAGTCGGCCAGTGAACGCAAGGCGGCTCCGGGAATGAACGCTAAACGGATACCTTCGGGGAGCGAAGCGTCTACCGACCTCAAGAGTGCGTGCCGGAATGCCTGTTCTTCGCAGCGCCAAGAAGTGAAGCACCCACTTGGAACGCGGTCGGCCGGTTATCTTCGCAAACAGGTCAGGTAAACCCAGGCGATGAGGAGGGCCTGAAGAGGGAGCCGCGCCCAGAGCATCCAGACGGGGACGACATAGCTCCCGATAGTCATGCCGGTCGAGATAGCCCGGAGGTTGGCGGGAAAGACGGCCACCAGCAGGGCGATCAAGCCCCAGCCTGCGGCGACTCGCGTGCTCGGGAAACAGATTCCCACCCCGCCCAGAATTTCCGCGACTCCACTGAGAGCGACCAGCGCTGCCGGCCAGGGCAGGGCCGGCGGCATGATCGCGAGGTAGGGCCCCGGCATAAGCAAATGACCGAGCCCCGCGATCACAAACAGTCCTGCGAGCAGCCAGCGAAAAAAGGCGCACATCTTGCCTAACGATCTCCGGCTGCCTCCGTCGCGGCTGGGTTTGCCCGCGAGTGGGAACGCCATTGCGGCAGGAAAACGAAGAAAGCGAAGAGCGCGCCGAGCAGAACCAGGAACAGAAAAGCCAAACTGAGCGCGCGCCACTTGCCGCGCTGCGACCGCTGCCGTTGCCAGACGGCACGCTCCCGCTCCAATTCCAGCGCCAGACGTTGGGCCAAGTCATCGGGATCGGAGGAGGCGAAACGGTCTTCCGGGCTGGGCATGGCCCGAGTCTCACTCTTCCCTCCCCGGCTGGCAACGGATGCGACATTTTTGCTGTCAGGTCGCACCGTCTGTGTAGCTTCGGCGCATGGCGCAGGTGGAAAGAACGAAGGCGGCGAGCACCCGGCTCCTCTACGCCTACGCCTCCCCGATGCTTCTCTTCATTCTCCTGCTCGGGCTGGGCAGCGCTCTGAAAACCCCGGGCGCCGCGACCTGGCGGGCCGCGCCGGAATTTTGGATTTATCCCCTGCAGACGCTGCTCTGCGCCGCGCTCCTCTTTTACTTCTGGCGCGATTACGAATTTCACCCATTGCGCCGCCCGCTTTTCACCCTCGGGATCGCGCTTTTCGTCTTCGTCCTCTGGATCGCACCGCAGCAATTCTTCGGCGCCGCCCCGCGAGTGGTGGGGTTTAATCCCGACGCGCTCGCGCCCCAACCGGCGCTTTATTGGGCCACGCTGCTCCTGCGCTTTCTGCGCCTGGTCGTGGTCGTCCCGTTGGTCGAGGAAATTTTTTGGCGCGGATTTTTGTTGCGCTACCTGATCTCGGAACGGTTCGAGACCATTGCTTTCGGCACCTTCAGTTGGCTCTCCTTTGCGGTCGTGACGCTGGCTTTTTGCTTCTCCCATTCCATGGCCGACTGGCCGGCCGCCCTGATCACCGGAGCGCTCTACAACGGGATCGCCTACCGCACGCGTAGCCTCACTTCCTGCATTCTCGCGCACGCCATCACCAATCTGGCCCTCGGCCTCTGGATCGTGGCGACCAAGCAGTGGGGCTTCTGGTAGCCGGCCAGCCCGCTTTAGACGCTTCTCTCTCGGAGGCCCAAGAGTGAGGTTCCCATTCAAGATGGGCCGCGGTGGCACTCCAACTGCTCTGGCAAACACCGTGCACTCCACCTTTTTGCAAAAAGTGTTCCTCTGTATGATCGCGGGATTTTTCGCCGCCTGCCTTATCCAGTGGGGCAAAGTCTTCGTCGACGGCGCCGATGACGCCCTCAACGGCGAATATCGCAAAACCGACATCTCGCTCACGCACTAAGCCGGGAAAGCCCTTGGCGCGCGGCCCCCTCCGGCCTTAGTCTGCCCTTGAAGCATGAGGATCGGGCTGGCGCAGATCAATCCCACGGTCGGGGATTTGTGCGGCAATCTCGAGAAAATCCGGGCCGCCTACGAGGGGCTATCATCGTTAGGCGCGGAACTCGTGCTCACCCCGGAGCTGGCCCTGACCGGTTACCCCCCCCAGGATCTCCTCTTTAAGTCGCGCTTCGTGCCGGAGAACCTCGCCGCCCTTGAGCGCCTGCACGGCGGGCTCGGCGCCGTCCCGCTCCTGGTCGGCTACGTCGATCGCAACCCGGGCCAAGGTAAGCCGTTTTTCAACGCCGCCGCCTTGCTCGAGCGAGGCCGGCTCGTGCGCAAGACTTTTAAGACGCTCCTTCCCACCTACGACGTCTTCGATGAGGAGCGCTATTTCGAGCCGGGGCACGGCGGAGATGTTTTCCAGATCGCAGGTCGCCAGGTCGGCGTGACCATTTGCGAAGACATCTGGACGGCGCCTTATCTGCCGCGCGCGCTCTACGATGAGGGCCTGATCCAGCGTCTCGTTGCTCAAGGGGCGGAGATTCTGGTCAATCTCAGCGCCTCTCCCTTCGGCCTCGGCAAACTGAAGGCGCGCCGCGAGATGCTGGCGGAGGTGGCGCGCGCGCACGCCCGCCCGATCTTTTATTGCAACGTCGTGGGCGGAAACGACGAGCTCGTTTTCGATGGCAGCTCCATCGCGGTCGATGCGCAGGGGGCCCTGCTCGAGGAGTTGCCCGCCTTCCGGCCCGCGACCGTCGTGGTGGCGAGCGATGGCCCCGCCGTGGCGCCCGCCGCGATCGATCCGATGGCGGAGCTGCACGGCGCCCTCTCCTTGGGGCTGCGCGATTATCTGGCCAAGTGCCACTTCCAATCGGCCGTTCTCGGCCTGAGCGGCGGGATCGATTCCGCGGTCGTCGCGGCCCTCGCGGTCGATTCGTTAGGCGCGGAAAACGTCCTCGGCGTTTCCATGCCCAGCCCCTACTCCTCGCCCGGCAGCATCGAAGATGCTCACGCCCTCGCCCGCAACCTCGGCATCCGCTGCCTCGACCTCCCGATCGGCCCTGCCTTCGCCGCTCTCAAAGCGCCCTTGGCGGAAATCTTCGCCGGGCTGCCCGAGGACACCACCGAGGAAAATATGCAGTCGCGCCTCCGCGGCATGATCCTGATGTCGCTCTCGAATAAGTTCGGCCACCTCCTCCTCACCACTGGTAACAAAAGCGAGCTCGCGGTCGGCTACTGCACCATCTACGGCGACATGGCGGGCGGCCTCGCGGTGATCAGCGACGTGCCGAAAACCATCGTCTACAAGCTCGCGCGCTGGATTAACTCCGATAAATCGCGAGCCGGCCGCGAGGGCGAAATCATCCCTCAATCCACCCTCGAGAAACCCCCCAGCGCCGAGCTCAAGCCCGACCAGGTCGATCAAGACTCGCTTCCGCCCTACGACATCCTCGACGCCATTCTCCAGCTTTACGTCGAGGAAAATCTGAGCGGCCGCGACATCGTCGCCCGCGGTTTCGAGGAAAAAACCGTCCGTTGGATCATTCGCCGGGTCGATCTCAACGAATACAAGCGCGCCCAAGCCGCGCCCGGGCTCAAGGTAACCAGTCGCGCTTTCGGGGTGGGCCGGCGCATGCCGATCGCGCAGCAATACACGGAAATCGACGCACCGCCCGATGAGGCGGAAGCGAAGGAGTGCACCGCGTTGGAATCGAACCAACAACCCAGTGATTAAGAGTCACTTGCTCTGCCAATTGAGCTAGCGGTGCTTTTTTTCCCTCGGCGCACCCTCCCGAAACGCCAACGTTTCGCAACCAAAATCGCACCGTTCCGTCGCCTTCCGGGCGCGGCGCGGCACTCCTTTCCCCGCTGCCGCGCAAGCTCATCTCGGCGTCGCCATCCGGTTGGCCACAATCTTTACCGAATCGTCACCGGGCTGTCGCCGACCTGCAACAATGGCTCGGCCATACTCCCCCGCCCTCAGACCGCGCCATGAAGCACAAAGTCTTAATAGTGGACGACGATTCCGACGTTCTGGAAATGCTCAGCAGCACTTTTCGCAAGACCGGCGAGTTCGACATCGTCACGGCGCCGGACGGAGCCGAAGCGCTTCGTCAGGCCCGGCGGGAGGCTCCCGACGTCCTGCTGCTCGACCTCATGCTGCCCGGCATGACGGGCCTCGAGGTTTGCCGCACCCTGAAGTCGGACCCCGCCACGCAGCTTCTACCCGTCATTATGATCACCGCGAAGGCCGATGAGTTTGATCGCATCAATGGCTTCGAAATCGGCGCGGATGACTATGTGGTCAAACCCTTCAGCCCGCGCGAGGTGCTCCTGCGAGTGCGCGCGGTCATGCGTCGGCAGGAACCCGCGCCCTTGTCCGAGGCGGAGTTGCAGGCCGGTCCTCTCCTGCTCGATCGCGGCCGGCATATTGTCACGCTCGATAGCAAGGCACTCCAGCTCACCACCACTGAGTTCAAACTCCTCGCCGCCCTCATCGAGAGCCGGGGGCGCGTTCTCGGGCGCGGCCGGCTCCTGAACGAAGTCTGGGGCTACGAAAGTGAGTTCAACACCCGGACCGTAGACACCCACGTGCGGCGTCTTCGTCTCAAGCTCGGTAAATACAGCTCCTACATCCAAACCATCCGGGGATTTGGCTATCGGGTTAAACACGACTCGTAACTCTTCGTCACATTTCCGCCCACATATTGTCACTTTCGCGTCACAGGAACGTAACTATTTCTTTCTTCGAACCAGCGCCCAACCCGATTATGGTGCGACGAAGCCTCACCTACTTCTTCTCACACCTCCCGAACACGACACTTAAAGCCAATCCTACTTATGACCCATAGACCCTTCCTTCTGACCGCAGCCCTCTGTCTCCTGGCTGCGGCCCCTTTTACCCAGCAGTCGAGCGCGGATACCTTAACTTATACCGACGGAGACGTCTTTATCGGTTTCCATTCCAGCACGGCAACGAATGAATACCTTTGGAATATCGGATCCTTCTCCCTGTTCGATGGCCAGCCCGTGGGCACTCATCTGTCGCTCCGTAATGTGAATGCGGACCTCACTACGGTCTTTGGATCTTCTTGGCCGACTAATAACTTCATCCAATGGGGGGCGGTCGCCGAGGACGGTTTTGACGCCAGCGGGAACCAAATCGCTCATCTCTTTGCCAGCCGCGCAGAGCCGACCCTCGGCTTCCCTGCCACCCCTTGGTCGCGCCAATCCTTTAACGCCCAAAGCTCTAGCGGGAGTTACATCGAAGGTATGGCTTACGGAGACTTTTTATCCGAAGAATCCACTGCGAACAACCCAGGGGCAGTAATTCATCCCTCGGTCAGTAACCGCCCGAGTTGGGCAGCCAACCAACGGGATGGCTCGCTCGGGGGGGGAATCAGCTTCCAGACCTGGAATCCCACGATCGAGGCCCCAATCACCCCTGGAAGTGGAAGTGGCATTTCCACAACCGCGATCGATTTCTTCCGCATTCTCCCCGACAACAGCGCCACCAATCCCGAAAGCGTCTATATCGGTACTTTCACGATTGACGCCGCCGGCAACGTCAGCTTCGACGTTCGAGACTTTTCCGCCCCGCCGCCGACTCCCACTCCGACCCCCACGCCTTCTCCATCGCCCTCCATCACCCCCACGCCCTCTCCGTCTCCCACCGTCTCGCCGTCACCATCTCCATCTCCCTCATCCACCCCCTCACCTTCCGTCACGCCCACCCCTTCGCCGAGCGCGACCCCTCCCCTCAACGCCAACCTCGGTAACATCTCTACGCGCGTTAAAGTTGGTAAGGGCGATAATGTCCTCATCGGCGGATTCATCATCACCGGGAGCGGCCCGAAGAAGGTCATCATCCGTGCCATCGGCCCCTCCGTCTCTGCTCCTGGCACCCTGGCCGACCCGACCTTGACCCTTTATAACAAGTCCGGAAAACGAATCGCCTCCAATGATGATTGGATGAACAACTCGAACAAACAGGAGATCATTAATAGCACTGTCGCTCCCAAGAACGACAAGGAGGCCGCTCTCCTTCTTGCTCTGAAACCCGGTTCCTACACCGCAGTCGTCAAGGGCAAAAACGACACGACCGGTGTGGGCTTGTTAGAAGTCTACGATCTGCAACCCAAAACCACTTCGAAGATCGCCAACATTTCCACCCGTGGTTTTGTCCAAACCGGAGATGACGTTATGATCGCCGGCACCATCATCGTAGGCGAGAATGGAGCCAAGGTCGTCATCCGCGCGATTGGGCCCTCCCTTCCCTTGGCCAACGCTCTGCTCGACCCGACGCTCTCGATCTATAACGGGTCGGGCGTGCTCATGTTTACGAACAACAATTGGATGGACCTGCAAAAGCAAGAGATCAAGGATACGGGACTGGCTCCGACCAACCCCAAGGAGTCCGCTATTTTGGCGGTGTTACCGCCAGGGTCTTACACGGCGGTGGTCAAAGGAGTGCGGGGCAGCACCGGCAACGCCCTCGTGGAGATCTTTCGCTTGAGTAACTAGTGGCTCGTCTCCGATGCTTCGTGCAGGACCACGCTATACGTGACTCACGTATCTCCTCGCGGTCGGGGGGCCTTCTGCGGAGAAGGCTTCGAATCGCCGGTCACGAAAAATGTGAGAGCGGATACAAGGGACTCCTGGAGTATCTAGCCATGAGATCTTGTCGCGGGGTAAAGCTGCGCACGGTTATCTCTTGCGTTCTCCTCACGGAAGGCTTGGTCCTTAGCCCGGCGCGCGGGGAGGAAAAGGCCTTTGCCAGGGAGAAGCTGGAGCTGCCGGCGGCCAAGGGAGATGCCGACGCCTCCTACCTCTTGGGCCGCGCCTACGATAAAGGCGAAGGCGTTCCCAGGGATCGAGCCAAGGCTCTCACTTACTACCGGCAGGCGGCAGAACGCGGGAATGCCAAAGCGCAAAACAATCTGGCATCCTTTTACCTTAGCGGCGATGGCGGCGCCGCTCCCGACAAAGCGGCGGCCGAACGTTGGCTGCGCAAGGCCGCCCTGCAAAACGCGCCTCTCGCCCAGGATAACCTGGGTCTTCTTCTCGCGCAGGAGAACGACTCAGAAGCGGCCACCTGGTTCCGCAAAGCAGCAGCACAGGGCCTTCTTTCAGCGCAGCTTCATTTGGGCAATGCGTATTACAATGGCAGCGCTGGTCTTTCGAAGGATTACGCCGCAGCCTCTAAATGGTTTCAGAAAGCGGCTGAGCAGAAGAGCGATGCGGCGCAGAATGTTCTGGGAGTGATGTATCAAAACGGCCTCGGAGTAACTCGCGACACCGGCGCGGCCATCAAGTGGTTCCGGCGCGCGGCCGAGCAAGGCAACGCCAAAGCCCAGAGTAATCTGGGCCAGATGTATTGCGCCGGCCAAGACATCGCCACGAACCCGTTGGAAGGCTACATGTGGTTAGCTTTGAGCGCCGAGAAGGGCGAAGTGACGGCCGTCAAATTCCTTGCTGATTATCAGACTGGCCTGACTCAGGAGCAGGTCGACGCAGGTCGTCGCTTGGTCCGTCAATATCACGAGAAGCACGGGCCGACGGCACCTGTTCCCGAGAAGTAGACACCAAGCCACCCGGTCCGTCGCAGGACTACACAAAACGCTACCAAAGCGCGCTTTGTAGGGCGGGCGCTTCGCCTGCCTGAATCTTACCTTTTGTCGCAGAACAAGGAACAGCAGTTGCAGCGCCCCCGAATCAGGGACTCGGTGAGGGCGCATTTCCCGCCGTTTGGGCCCGCTGATTTACTAAAGCGGTATAGGCGTCTTGGCCAAAGACTGCCCATACCTGCTCGTCTGCCAACTGACGCGCGTTGTAGAAGCTTTCCGCATAGGCTGGATCAGCGGCATCTTGACTAGTTTCCGCCAAGGCGTGCTCAAATTGGGTAGCGACTTGACCCAAGCCGGCAGCCTGTGAAGAGGGCAGGCTGGCGTCAGCGGCGCCAAAGAAGGCCAGCGGCACTGCGAGCGTTTGCTCGACTTGTTCCGCGCTCGGCGGTAAGGCATTATTCGGCTGACTTCGAGCCCTCCGTTTGCGCGGTCGAAAAGTTGGTAAAACATCGGTGCTGGAGAAGTTATTGCTCGCAGGCTGAGCGCGACTGGTCGATCCCACCGTTCTGACCACGCTTTGGAGTGAACGAGCTGCTAAGGGTGTGATATCCTTGCCTGGTGCTGATGCTTTTCGCTTGGGTGATTCCCGGCCGAGCCTTTCCGCGGGGGCAGACACCCCCGAATGCGTCCTGATGGAAACCTCAGAGGACAGAGAAGGGACGCGGCGTCCCGCCTTGACGGTAAAGAAAATAGCCAGGAGAAAGAGCAACCCAATACTCAGCAGATGCTTAGGTCTCATGCCGCTGCGTCGTTTTGATATCGTCATAATCAATCAGCCCAAAAAGCGGAAAAGCCAGTGCAGGCACAAGGCCTGCACTGGCGAATTCCCTTTCCAGAACGGTATGATTCCTTTCCGAGAATCAGGGATACCTCTGGATGACGATGGCCCCATCCGTGGACCGGGAGACCTGCATGGCATTGAACTTCGGCGCAGGAGCGTCGGTGTTGAAGATTTGCAGCGCCAATGTGTCGGCGACGGTTTTGGTCACGCCGCTGGTAGCATCCCGATAATAGAGATGCTCGTATCCCCAGAAAGTGTAGGCACCTTCCTGGATCAGCGCGGTGTTTTCCGGAATTCCAAGGGTGACGCCATTGAACGAGAGCTCGGTCGCGCCCGTCCCAGCGTTGTTTGTGATCTGCGGATCGGCGTCACCGGTTCCGGAATAACCCACCAGGAGCGAATTAGCAGGCGGAACGTTGTTGATGGCCGCGGCCAGTTGGCCGCCGCTGCTATAGCCACCGTTGCCCGGCGCGACCGGGATTCCGTTAACGGTGCCTCCCCCAGGCCAGAGGGTCAAGTTGTCAATAGTACCGCCCGAGGTCGTGATGACCTGATTCGCGCTGTTCCGCGGCTGATACTGTCTCACCGACGCCCTGGCGCCAACGCCACTTTCGGCAAAGGCGGTTAAACGCGTGCCGGAGTCAAAGTCACGACCGATGGCGTAAACTTTCGTGCTGTGGTCGGCCGGCGAACCGGTCCAAAGCGCGACGGCGGCCGTGCCCGAACTATAGAGGTTCCGGGCCAACTGGCTGGTCATGTTTGTCATGGCGGCTGGGATGTTTCGCCCGGCAATCCACTTGAACTGCACGATTCCCACGATCTGCCCGACCGGCAGGCCATTCGTGGTGTTACTAGAGTTCAACGCTGGGTAGTTTCTCCCGAAGTAGTTCCCGAAAAAGAACGAGGAGGCTTGGAAAGTATCGGAGAGCGCCACATCGGGAATTTCGTTGCTGCTGGGATTACCCGACACCGTCGGATCCGGCAGCCCGGCCGTTCCCCCCGTACTCGTAGCCGAGGTATCTGGCAGATAGGGAACAGTCAGCTGGCCGGCGACCGTTTGGTTGCCACCCTCCGACCCGGAAAACGAAGTCTTGATCGTCACCGGGCTGCCGTTGACTGTGCCTTTGACAATAGCGGCCCTCGAAGAGGTATAGGTGGCGCCGGTATAACCGTAGGTATAACCAGCGTCCATGATATTGCGAATCGCGGTTAACGTAGTGCCACGGAAAGCCGTGGAACCCGTGATGCGGACGGGCGTCTGCGCCTGGACGGCACCGACGAGACCGATGGCGAGAACGCCAGTGAGAAGTGTCTTAAGTAATTTCATATTTAGATATTTGGTGAGTTGGATTGTAGGATGGATAAGGGAGGCGTGGAGGTTCAGGCTTTGACCGAACGACGACGCCAGGTGAGGACCGCCAAAAGCGCGGCGCCCGCCAGGAGCGACGCATAGGTAGAGGGTTCAGGAATCGCGAAGACATCATAGCTGACGTTGCCATTGGCATCGATGCTGAAGGTGCCGATGTAATCAGCAAAAGGATTCGTGGCCGTGTTGTCGGGGTCAATTCGGAATAAATCGAGCCGAGTGGCGGGAATGCCCGTCACGTTAGGGTCACCTTGGGTAATAGGCGCCTCGATTGACGGGACCCAGGTGTTGAAGCTGGCGCCGGGGCTATTCGCTCCTCCTTGGTAGGAAGCCCAGCTTAACCCACCTGTCGAATGAATGACCCCGGTGGGGTGGGTGGCGGTGGATTCCTGACCGGCATAATCGCCAAAGGCCATGGTGTCGATAAAGCTGCCGGAGGAGCTTTGCGCAGAAGTCGACTGCCGCGTCCAAGGCTGGGCGAAAACCCCAATCGACGGTTCTTTCTTGCTCGCAAAGAGCTGATTGGTCGCGTCCAGGGTGCCGGCGGCGCCCCATTGCACCGTGTTATCGGTCGCCCAGTTAGACCCTAGCGCCGTCGCCAGATCCGCTCCGAAATTGCCGAGGGAGAGGTGAAAGCCCACCGGCTGGTTATTGAAGAGCGAGTACTGGCCGATATCGATCAGAAACTCGTTCGCCGAAGTCGAATGGAAGCCCATGAAGAGGTCGCCGTCCGTGGGGAACGGTACCATGTCCGCGCGGGCTGAGTGGAAAAACGCCGACCCAGCGAAGGCCAAGGCGGCGGTGAGTGCTAGCTTTGTAAGTTTCATTAAGTGGTAGTTGGAAGTTAAGAGGTTGGATTTTGCTGGCTGGTCATTCGCGTTCCCGAGCTAATAGTTAGGCCAGTAAACGCGTTTGTATTGATGTCCTCACCTTATAAGTGCCCCCGGGAGTGTCGAGGCATTTAGAGTAACGTTCTCGTGACGCCTGCCCCGGCATGTTACAGATGTGTCACAACAGGCGCGGTCTGTAACAGAGGTGTTACGCTACGAGGTGACTGACCGACCTGGGAGATGCTTTTACGCGGGAAGACGATCCTTAGCCCCGCTTCCGGCGACGCCGCTGGTCATCGTCGTCATTGTCGGTGGGATCGCCGGTGCCGTAACCGAGGACTTCAACGATCACGATGGAGGGCAGAAGAGTCTGTTCCGGCGGAGCCGCTGCTTCACGCGTCGCCGCCTCCGCCGCATTCGTACTTGCCCCGACGGCGTTGGAAGCGGCCGTGAGACCAGACAGGTTCGGCGTGGCCACGGTCGGTATGCCCGCGCTCGCCCCGGCCACGGAAATGTTGGAGGCGTTTAAAACCTGCACGGCTGAGATATTCAGGTTGCCGGAGACGCGAATCCCCGCGTCGCCCGCGTCCACGGTCCCGGCCGGGGCGATCAGGTCGACATCTCCTGGGGGCACCCCCGCGACCGTATCGAGCACCCCAATGCCGCCGCCGGTCGCCAGGCCAGCCAAGTCGGTTCTGACGTCGCCGCTCTGGGGATCGATCAAGACGCGCGTCGGTGGCGCGGATTGCACTGTCTTGGAAGATGCCCCTGCAGCAATATCCCCTTCGCTGGACCAGATAATCTCATTCCCGCCGCGCAAGGTGAATATGCGGGAGGTTCCGACGGCGACGCTGTTTTTCGTAAAGATCGAAATGTTGCCGCTGTCTTCGGTCAAGATACCTTGATCGGCTGCCGGGGTTCCGCTGGCAAAGCCGACCGTCAGCCCGCCGGCTGGAGCGATGAGACTGACGCCGCCGCCGCTCGCGGTCTTGATTTCTTTCGAAGGCAAAAAGATACTTCCTCCCGCCGCAGGTTCCGGGAAGAGCGCAGCGATCGCCGCAAATCCCGCATCATAAGTGCCAAAGCCTGCGCGCTCTGGCTTGGTCCTATCCCGGGCCGAGTCACGCAGGACGGTGTAGAAGACTTGGAGGGCGAGAATATCCTGCTGCTCGCGCGTGAGTTGGTTATAGCTAGCCCAGGTCGTAGCTTCGCTCGCGTCAGGCTCGCCGAGCAGGGCGGCTAACTCTGGCAAATAGCGCACCCCAGCGTCCGCGGCAGTTTCTGGGTTAAGGAACAAATTATTGAAGGATTCAAAATCAAGCTGACTCTCCCCCAGACTGCTCAACGGACCGAGCCCTGCACCGGCCACAATTTGAGCCCCGGCGAATGGAAGGAAGGGATTGCGCGCATCCCCGACGCTCGTCACTCCCACCCCGGTCCCATCGATGTTGCTCTCTCCCACACCCAGGTTGAGATTTCTCCCGGCGAGCAACTCCAGCGTCCCCGGCCCGCTGATCTGCACGTCGCCCGCCTGGGCCTCGTCGTCGAGAATATTCCCGGGCGCCAGGGCAAGCGTAAGCAGAGGAGAAGTCGGATCGTAGGCAATAAGATCGCGTCCGGCGGCGATGGTGGTGACATCGGAAACTTTCGTGTTTTGCACATAGAAAGCGAAATCGGTCAGATCCTTGCCGGCAGCGATCCGCGCTGCCTTCCCCGCAAAGAGAGTGAAGCCAGAGATACTGCCGGTATTCGCGTAAAGGTGAATCGGGTCTGGGTCGGCGAGGTGGAGAACACCGGGAGCGTGCAACGCCTGCTTGGTCTGCAAGACCGCCTGAGTCCCTTCGAGGGAACCGGACTCCTGAAAGAGTTTGTTCACGAAAGCGAGCGTGTCGGATGGGCTGGTGACGGCCGACGGCGAGATCCCGGCGATGGTCTGGAAAGCGAAAGGCGAGGAAATGCCGGGGATAAGTCCGGGATCGGCATCGGATAAGTTAATCAGGCCCGAGTTATAAGCGTTCACCGGAGCCGGAACGTTGACGAGAGAGACGACGCCGCTCTGCTGCAGGCCGTTGATCGCCCCAGCCGCAGCCAAATCGATCGTTCCCATGGGAGACGGCGAAAGTAGGAGTTGCCCCACGAAATTTAAATCGCTCGAGAAACTGGTCGCCCGCAAGGTAGCGGGCTGGAGGGCCGAGACCGTCGTAAAAAGGCCTACATCACTCTCATCCAACCGCAACCAAGGTTGATAGAAAGCCGGCGTCTGGACAGCCAACGGGAGCGAAAGCACTTCCCGCTGCCACGCGAGCAGGAAAGGATCGGGAGACGTCTTGGTCGGCAAAGTCGTGGCCTCGCGCAGGGTGACACTTCCAGTAAGGGAGGCCACATCGATCGCGTTCGTCGCCGCATAGGTCGAGAAGTAGGTCTTGTAGGAGAAAGTGTTGCTGTAGCCCCCGGCGAGGAGGAAAGGATTCGCGACCGGCCCCAGAGTCAGATCGCCCTTCGCCTCGACCGAGAAGCTTCCTTTGCCGAGGAAAAGCGAAGTGGGCAGCCAGGTTTCCTCCGGGAGAGGAGCTTCACCGGTGATGGTAGTAAGCGAAGGCGAACGCGTGCTGTTGGTGTGAATGCTATTGCCAGCCGTCAGGGTGGCGTCTCCTCGTTCCACGTAATAGACGCCGCCGTCGAGGTCGTGCCCAGCCTGGACGGTCAGATTCCCACCGCCCAGCTCGATTAACTGGCTGTCACTCAGCGTGTCTTTCGGCAACCGTGCATTGGTCGGGACAACCGCGTCCACGTTCTGCACGTCGTAACCCGCGCTAAGACTCACATTCCCGCCGCCCAGCGCTCCCACTCCTTCGAAGAAGTTGCTGAAGTCCACCCACCAAGTCGTGGAAGCGACGTCGCCGCCCCGGGCGATCCCGAATTTGCCGGTGGCCGGATCTACGTAACCACGCCGATAGAGCCAGTTATTCGGAAGTTGCCGCTCGGAATCCGCGATCACGTTGCCGCTAATATCCTGGCCCAGGTGCATCACGTTGCCCGCCGCGTGGATCACAACATTACCCCCACCGGAACTATATTGCGCTGGATAAGGTGGAGATTCCTGGATGGCGCCAAGCACATTTTCACCCCCGGAAGCATCGAGGCGTGGAAGATCAAACTTCCCGCCCAAAGTGGAATCGACCACCTGAGTCCCGGCCGTGTAGATAGTAGCGAATTGGTTCTGCAATCTGACGTCGCCGCTGACAAAAATATCAATATCGCCCGTCCCGGTCCGGATTACCTGGTAATGTCCTTCGAGGGCGCTCGAAGTCATCGCGTCGAAGCCGCCGAACGCCACTGAGCCTCCAAAGACTCCTAGAGAAAGCGAACCCGCCGGCACTCCAGCGGACGGAGCTAACGTGTCGCGATAATTAGCGGCTTGAAAATCGGCCCCGGCGGTGATGCGATAGCTCCAGGACTCTTGCGAAGTTCCATCGGCAAAGACGGGTAGCAGCGGTGACAACCAAGGGGCGGGATTCCCTTGAAAATCAAAGGGCACATTTCCGCTGCCATCTCCGAAGCCGTCGCTCAGCGCACCATTGAGCACGATGGAGCCTCTGGCCCGCAGCGTGAGCACCCCTGGTTCGACGCCGGCGAGAAGAGGGTTACCCGATTCATCCAGAATGGGATTGCCTGCCTGATCCACGACCGGTTTGCGTTCGCCACCGCGATAGGTCGATAAGTCCCAGTTGTTGTTCAAGACCAAATCACCGCTGGGGTTAACGATCTCCGCTCCAGGACGGACGTGGAAAATGGGGTCAAGGAATACATTTGCACCGAGGACGCGTGCCTTGATCGCTGGCGCGCTAGCACTAATGGCCAAGCCATTTTCCAGAACCAGCCCTTCCTGGTTATCAATCGACCCGTCGCCACTCGCGTCGAAGACTCGATAAGCTTCTGCAATAATGCTGCCAGCGTTCAGAATTTGACCTTCGATTAAGCCGATCGCCAAATCGGTTGCCGTCTCATTCTGCGGAGCGCGCAGGTGCAAGGTTCCGCCCGGGGCCGCCCCTACCGACAGGTTAATCAAAGATCCCGCTTGAATCTCAATCGCGCCGCCACCGGCTCCGCGCGTTTCGAGATCGATGGCGCCAACCTTGCCGCCAGCATCCGGCGCCAGAGCAGTCGCATTTAACTGCGCGCCATTCGCCAAAGTCAGCCCGCTATTGGCATAGAGGCCGATCGTTCCGCCGTGGTTGGAGTAAGCGTCGATGATGCCAGTGACTGTGATAGCCCCTTGATCCGCGGAAAGACTATAGGTGCTGGCCGAGGGATGGCCGTCAATCAGGACATCGCCGGTCCGCACCCGCATAGTCCGGGACTGGACGAAGCCGCCCACATTGAGCAGAGAATCCAGCGATGCGGTCTCGGCCAGGGTGCCGACATCGAGATTGAAGATGCCGCCCGCGCCGCCTGTGCCCGTGAGGACTCCCGCCGCATCGATCATCCCTTCGGGGGCGCTGATAGTAAGACTGCCCGCAGTACCGCCGTTCGCGTCCGCCGAGACCGTGACCACGCTGCCCTGCCGAAGCTCGACGTCGCCATAGCTTGTGCTCAAATCGATCACGCCTCCCGGGGTATATTTCACAAGGTCATAGAAGGACTGTGCCGTTCCAGATACATCCAGCCGGCCTCCCACGGTGAGATTACTCCCGGGCAACGCGCCATCCGCCTGCAGAGTGATCGAGCCGCTCGGAAGAATGATGTCGCTATTTGCAACCAGATCTTCGCCGACCAGAGTCAGCTGAGCTCCCAGGCCGCCAGCGACCGTGGCCACCGAACTATTTGCGGGCCGCTCCACCGCCAAACTTCCAGCCGCCCCCAGGAGATACTTACTGCCCGTCGTGCCCGTAATCAGCGGAGTCGTTAGGCTAAGATTACCCTGCGCGTTGACCGCGCCGTCGCCTTGGAAAAGGAGGCCGTTCTCGGCCAGCATCATGTTATCGGCAAACTGATCGATCTGAATGCTTCCGTCACCGAGACGGATGGTGTTCGCCTGGAAGACGAGAGTTCCGCGGGTCGCGTCCACGGCCCCGAGCGACCGTCCATTGGAAGAGTTCTCGAGAAAGATATCCTGGGCGGCAAAAACGACCGAACCATCGCCATGATTGAAGCCGCGAATCTCCCCAGCGTGGAGGGCCAAAGTCGCGACGGCCGCGGAACCCACTTGCCCGGTGCCGTAAATATCCAGGGACGAATAGCTCAAAAGCGAGACGGACCGCGCGCTGGCTTGTAAGCTAGCCAACGCTGTGCCGGAAAGAACCAGTCCTGTGGTCGGCTGCAATTCGCCGGGATTATCCAGGGCAAGACTTACTTGCCCGCTATCGAGGGCGATCGCTTGGCCACTTAGCGTAGCCGTGGGCTCAAGGCTCGTCGCTGAGGTAGAGTCGAGAATAAGGCTGGCGCCACGAATCGTCACGGCGCGACCGATCTGGAGGAGCGGACTGGTCGAGTCATCCACCCCTCTGCGCAAAATAGCTGCTCCCGGATCGCTGCTCACCTGGAGCAAGGCGCCGTTGCCGCTCCCGGGGATTGAGTCATCGCCAAAGATTAGCGTCTCCGCGAGCGCTGGATCGCCTGTTTGCTCTACGGCAGAACCAGGAGAGAGAATCACACTATCCTGGGCTGCTAACGTTATTCCTGCGCCCCGCAAAGGAGTACCCGGGTTGTTGACGATGATATTGTGGGAAGAGACGGCTACAGTTGTCCCCGCATCTGTACTGGTGCGCAGCCCGCCCACGAGCAGGCTCTCGGCCGCGAAAGAACTCAGCTCGGCCGCGTCCAGGAAGAGTGTCCCGATCGGAGCCACCGTGCCGGCGTCGCCGATCAGGATATCTGCCGGAGTGTTAAGATCGATCAAGCTCCCGCGGCCGCCGGCCGGCGTTTCCGAGAGAACGTTGCCGCGCACGCTCAGCGCACCCGTCGCGGCCAGGACCAACTGCCCGGCATCGATCGGCAATCGAGGCACCGCCGCATCATTATCCAGGGCGCCATTCTTGAGAAAGGTGTTGGCCGAAAAGCGCTCGTATTCCGCCCTTGCCTGAATGACCGCCTGCGGCGCCAGCTCGAAAGTCGCGAGCAAAGGTTGAGCCGTCGGTTGGCCTGTAAAAGCATTAAAGCGATAACCGGTCACGAGGGTGGAGCCATCCAAACGCGCCGTACTCTTATTCGGCAGCGTGCTTTGCGGCGTGACCAGGATCGCTCCCGGAAGCAGAGCGAAACGCGCGGGCAGGAGAGTGTAGGAGCCGGCCGGAAGGACGGAATTGCCGGAGAGATAAATGCTATCACCACGGCCGACGGCGCCGTTGTCATACCCCGGATCAAAAGGGGCGTAACTGGCGCCGTAGTTCGGCACGATCGCGAAACTTTCGCTCGATCCCAGGATATCGATGGTCCCGCCCAGGCCCGGCACAAAGCGATAGGCCAGAAGATCCCCACCCCCGCTTAGATCGATCGTCGAGCCAGCTTCATCAATCACCGTCGTGGCCGTGACTGTGACCGTTTTCCCAGGAATTCCACCGGCGGTGATGTCGATTCCCGCCGGATCGATAAAGGAGGTGCCGTTGCGATTTATCCCGAAGGGAATGGTCAAGTCGGTTCCCGTAATCGGGTCATGCGCCGAAACCGAAGTAACACTCCGGGGAGCCACCGTAAGTCGGTCGGTCGCGGCGAACGGCTGATTTGAGATTGGATCGATGGCTGCATTCGAGAAGCCGCTGCTGCCCACATTAATGGTCCCAATCGGTGCGCGAAGAACGCCCCCTTGATCGATGGTCGTCGCGAAGATGTTGAGCTTGCCGCCGGCCGAAAGCGGCAACTCGCGGTCTCCCGCGGCTGAGATCGTTACCGACCCGCCAAGGGTCTCTTCCCCAAGGACGTAATCGAAGGCGGCAATGTTAAAAGTAACATCCGTCGGTGGGTAGATTTGGCCGGCGGTGAGGGCAATGGCGCCCGCTACGTCAAACGTTCCGTCGCCTCGGATATCACCGTTCTTCGCGACCAGGCTGGCGCGGCCGATGTTTTGCAAAGAAAGGTTACCCAGATCGATCAAGCTGCCTGAGACATTAAGTTTACCCGTGCCGTAGGTGGGCGGGAAGAAAAACGGCTCCTGGTTAACGAGAAAAGGACTGACTTGATCCTCCGGAGCGAAGGGAGCGAGGAAGGGTTGTCCCAAAACGACTGCCGAAGCGCTGAGTTCGACCGAAGCATCGGCGAAGATCACCCCAGCAGTGCCGACCGTGAGCGTCCCCTGGGAGCGAATCGCAACCGGCCCGACGAATTCGACCGTTCCCGCGAGCGTCAGAGAAGCCAATCCGCTGTCATTGAAATCGGCTGCGGTAAAGTGACCGAAGCCGGGCAAGGCCTCCCCTTTCTTATCGACCACCACATGACCAATCGCAGTCTCTCTGGCGGAATGGAACTCGGCCGGGATCGTCGCACCTCGCTGCCTCACTTGCAGGGTCACATCCAGAGGCGTCGGCGGCTCCACCACTCCCGCAGGCAGAAAGCGGCCAGACGAAACCGAGAGACTGCCGCCGACCGCGGAGGGACCGCCCGCAGCGCCGATCAGGGTGGCGTCGCTAAAAAGTTCTTGCCGGCCGAAAAAGGTGATGGAACCCGCGTTGCTGTCGATTCTCGTGCGCACCATGAGCGAGGCAGTCGGGTCAGGGGAAACCGGGGAGCCGACAAAACCGGGATCGACGTCGAGCGAAGCGGTCGCGCCAGAAACGTCCAGGACCGAACCAGCTTCGGCGACGATATTGCCGGAAAGAGTTATCGTGCCGCCCGGGAGGACAAAGCCGGTTCGAAATCCGAAGCCGTTCGGAGTAAGGAGCGTCGTCCCGGCAGTCGACAAAAGACTGCGCGGACCCAGGGCTACCGTAGGCAAGGCGAAGCCCGGATTATCGAGAAACAAAGTATTGGAGTTAGCTCCCCCGGTGACGCTGATAGAGCCACCCGGAGCCGTAATCCGGCCGAGCACAGCCGCGGTATTCGCGTTGAACGAGACACTGGCCCTCGGTTCGGTGACAATCGATGAGCCCCGGTCCATGACGAAATCACCCCGGACGACCAAGGGAGAGTTGCTAATAAGGTTATCGACCACTCCGGGGGCTCTGAAAAAAAGGCTAACGGGCGTGCGCAGGGCTTGCGGCAGCAACGTCGGGGTAAGGGCGAGGCCGCTCTCAGCCAGAGTGGGATCGACCAGATAACTCAATGCCACTGGGTCTATTATGGTTCCCGGGGCGATCGTCACTGCGGGCAAGTAAACGTCGACCGTGTCAGTGGCTGAGCCAAGGCCCGTCAAAGTGAAGCTGCCAAAACCACCGCGATCAAAGAACTGCGGCGCGAGCAGGAGAGTGTTACGATCGTCTGTCTTGCCTCCCACTTGCACGGCCGGCGCCTGAATGCTCAGGGCGCCCCCCAAAGCGTCGCCAGCGAAGCCGCGCAGCGTCGCCCGGAGATTCAAGTTCCCTCCCAAGAGAGCGCTCACGTCGAGGTCCTGGCCCGCCTGGATGTTGATCGCGCCAGCAGCGCCATAGGTCGCGAGGTTTGTAGCGTCGACTTCCACTCCGCCGGAAACGTCAATCACGCTGCCCTCCTTCAGGTCGGCGTCGTAACTCCTGATCGAGACGGAGCCTCCGCTAGTCACCAGCGGAAAGGTGTCCGCGGCAAAGACTCCCGATCGGTCGTCAGCGATCATGCCGGAAACATCCAGCGACCCTTTCGCTCCCAAAGTGAAATGACCGCGGGTCGGATCGGGAGGCGGAGTCGTGACCTCGCCCCCGGGAGTCGAGATCAGGATTCCGAACTCATAAGGCGAGAAATCGTAAACGCTAACGTTAAGACTGCCGCCGGGAGCCCGGATTGAGCCCTGGACGTCCAGATTCGCCGCGGAAACGGTCAACGACCCTCCCGCGGGTACGGTCAGTGACGACCTTTGGGGCAAGGTGACGTTCCCGTCGCTATTAATCACGGTTAAGTCACCGAACCCGCCGTTCGTGAAGAGGCTGGGCGAAAGGTCCACCTCTGCCTTGCGCTCGTCACGCAAGGGAAGCGGCGCGCCGTCCTCGTTTAAATCGAAAGGCCGCGCGCGGGGCAGCCCGCTCCCACCACGAAACACAATGCTGGGCGGGTCGGGAGAGATAAAGGGATAAGGATCGGTGGCTAGCCGGGACTGAAAGGCGAGTGACAAAGAACTTAAGGCCGGCGGGGTTGTCCGCTGTTGCGGCCCTATGACCGTGCTGCCCAAAAGAGTGGCATCGAGCGCCATGCTCGCGGCCGAAATGGAGAGAGAACCGCCATTCGCACCCTGCACATAGCCGGGCTCGAACTGGGAGAAATTAACCAAAGGATTGGTCCGCGTCTCGCTAATGCCAAATTTCGGATGAGTCTCGGTGAAACCGTTGTAAATCCCTTGATAGATCCGATCGGGCGTAGCTTCCGCAATGTCGAAAATCCGACCATCGGAGAGAAGCTTGGTCGTGGCCACCTTTGCCCCGGCATAGTTAATCCAACCGCCGGAAACGTTGAGTGTCGCCCCGGGTTGCAACACAACCGCTTCTCCGGCGCTCAGATTAATTGTTCCACCGGCCACTGTTAACTCCCCGACGGACCGCTGAATCAGAGCCACAAAACCGGAAGTGTCGGCCAGAGCCGTCCCGACAAAAGGCTGGCCGTCGAAGGTTCCGGTCTTGCGGATATCGATCGTCACGGTCTCACCCCGCAGCGGCCCATTCCGTTGCAAAGGGAAATTCGCCAGTTCCGAACCGCGTAACTCTACCGGAATAAAGTTTTCGCTGACCGAAGCCGCCACATTTTGCGAGCCGGAAACGTCGATCGTAGCTCCGGGATCGAGGTAAATCTGCCCGTCGGTTGTGAAAAAGGCGAAACCAGGATTGACCGGCAGCCAACTTCCGGCACTCGCGGTAAGATTGGCATTCGGCGCTACCACGTAAGCATTGTCAGCAAGGTGAATGGCGTTTCCCTGGAGATTGATCTGAGAAGGCAAAGCGAGTTGCGTCCCTACGATTCTCTCTGCGCTGCCTAGCTCTGGAAGGATATCTGTGACACTGTCCGCCCCAAGGGTCACAAGGCCAGAAGCCGAAGGAGTGAGGACCACCACCGGGTTCACCCCCGGCGGGATCGAAGGAACGGCGTTGTAATTCGCCAGGAGATCGATCCGGCCGTTCAGCGCCACCGAGGTGGAACTAGCAATGACTCCCATTTGCGTCACATCCTGGCTGGCGAGAGTTACACTGGCGCGGGGCGCGTCAATCAGCCCGGTATTGCTCGCCGCGCTCCCAAAAGGTCCGACCTGGCCGATGTAGATATCAAGGCCGCGCAGGCTCGGATCGGTCGTGGGGTGCGCGGTGAAGGCGACTTGTTGGCCCGCCGCGATAATGGTCTGGCCGTCCGGGGTGGCGATCGTTCCCTCATTCGTCGCATTGAGCCCGATGAGCGCGATGCGGCCGCCGACGTGGTTAGCGGTGGTAGGACTGGAGAGAGTCGCTCCCGCTCGCACCGTCACGTCACCAACGAGACCGCTCAGGGTTTCAGGCGGAGCCGGAGGTTCGAAAGCCGGCAAAGTCCCCCCATTCGGCAGGACTGGGATAGGAAGAGATGAAAAGAGGAATTGGTCATCCGGGTTATTGAGCAAGCCGCGGGTGAGGAGATTGGTGTTAATCGGGAGGGACGAAGCGACCAAGGTATGCAGGTTTACCTGCGACGATCCGCCAAAAATAATTCCATTCTGATTCAAGAGATAGACCTGTCCGGTCGCCTTGATCGACCCCAAAATCTGCGAGGGACGGCCGCTCGGGTCGCTAATTGTATTAAAGGCCACCCACTCGCTTTGATTGCCGCCGCCCGCAGTCTGATCGAAGCGGACGGTCGTCTCCTTGCCCACATTGAAGGTCTGCCAGTTAAGCAGGGCCTGTTGCTCGGTCTGCTTAATACTGACCGTCGTTTGTCCGGCGGCCTGGGTTTGCCGGGGAAGGTTTGCCCCCTGCCAAAGAGAGACATTCTCGTTAGGCGCGGGCGCGGCCAGATTGGCCGGCACGCCGGGAGCCACCTGGAGCCCGCCTCGGGCCAGCCCATTGGGCACATTGGGCAGGATGAGACCAGGATGGTTCGGATCTAACCCGAGATTGGCGGCACCGCGCACGGCCGCAGCATGAGCGGCGGCCTGCATGTCGTGCACCGCTTGCATGGCTTGGGTCGTGCGCGCGAGGGCGTCCCGGCCGTTGGCTGTAGGGGCGTTGATCACTGCCGGGTTCACCCCGGTTTGGTTCGCGGCAGGCGCCCCGCCAAAGGTCGCGCCACCGCGCAGAATATCTCCCGCTTCCAGGTTTGGGCCCAGGGCCAGACCGAGCGCGAGGACAATTCGAAGGACGCGGCCTTTCACGGAAGAAGGGGCCGCCGAGTGAGGACAGGTGCAAGAGTTTTTCATTGCCTGATCCTTTCGTCCGCTAACTTGTCCCGGTAATCCTGGACCAAATTTTCTAGCTTCACTCGCGTGAGGCCGACGAATGGCTCCTTCGCGCTGAGGGCGTCGCCCAGGCCAAAGTGTTCATAACGCGTGAGGACTTCGTTCCCGACCTTGAACAAAGCAGCGTTTCTCCGCTGTTGATCCTCCACCTGTCGCTGGAGCAAGATGACCTGGCCAGCCAGCTTCGCGCGCGCGGACTCTTTATTCCCCGCGAGATCGGTCGCTTTCTGGTAGGCGCTCTGCCACTTCTCCAACGCTGCTTTAAATTTCTCCAGCGCTTCTCCCTGCTCGGCAACTTCCTTTTCCGCCTTGCTACTTTTCGACTTGAGAGATTCTACTTGTCCGGAAAGCTCCTTATTACTCTCGTCGGCCTGTGTCTTGGCGGCTTGCACGGTCGCTTTATCCGTCTCACACGTTCGCAGCTGGAGCATGGTATTACGAAGAGCCTCCCGCATCCGATTATCGGTGGCTGGATCGGCGGCCCGGACGGAACCCGCGAAAAGAAAACCGCCGGCGGTGAGCAAAAGAATGGAGAGAAAAGAAAGGCGCATGGTTAGAATTTGGCGTTCAGGTCAAATTGAATGATGTCACTCTTGAAGGTGGGTCCGGCGATGCTGTCGGCACTCAGCCAGCGGAGACTTATCCAGACGCGCGAGGAGAGCGCCACCGAAGCGCTGATCGTATAACCCTTCAAATTCGTGCCGCCCCCGCCAAAGTCGGACTCAGCGAAGGCGTCGACCACGGCATCGGATTCGACATAGCGATAGCCGACGGCAGCATTCCAAGCCCAGCGATGATCGAGGGCAGGCGCTCCCGCCCGCAGCTCAACGATACCGGCATTATTTCCTCCCTCGAATTTGCCGACCGCGCCCGAGGGCAAATTCGGCGCGCGATTGTTGACTGCGACCGCGTCGATGCGGCCGCGGTCAAAGGCCAGGTTGGTCACGAATTCGCCCTGCAGCGAAAAGTGAACGGGGTTGAAACGATTGAAGTCGAGCTGCCCCGTTACGGCCAACTCACGGAAAGGAGTCGCCAGGCCGAAGTATTGGAATTGCTTGGTCGTGCCGAAGTTGTTATCGGCCGTCGGCACAATATTGCGGACGGGAAAGTAGGTGTTGCCGCGCTGCGCAAAGGAGGGGCGCGTGTCGTCCGTGTTCCCCTGATCGGAAGCCGTCAGAGGGGTAAAGGGATCGGAAAGCCGGCCCTGGATGTTCTCGAAGTAGTAATAGGCCACCCCGATCTTGAAGGTGAAATCCTTGTTGATGCGCCAATTGGCGCCGGCTTGTCCGCCGAAAAGGTATTTGTCGCTACTGGCGAACTTCGAGGGGCGATTCGTCGAGAAGTTAAAATCCGTGTTAAAGACGGGAAAAGCTCCGCCCGTTAGAAAAGGAGTGAGACCCTGGACGACTTCATACTTCCCTTGCAGGGCGAGTCCGTCGAAACCGACATCGTCATCCCAGATCACCGTGGAGGCGAAGAAGGGGTTATCGAAACGGCCGATGCTGGCCAGGAAGTCGCGCTCCGGCACGCCACCTAATTCATAACTGATAAAGGCGCGATCCAGCCAGATATCGAACTTACTGAAGTTACCGCCTTGTCGATTGTTAGCGGCGCCGAGAGTCTGATTCGTCGAAACCGGGGAGTTATCTTCTCCGGTGGCGATGCGAAGACCAGCGGCGAAGCCTTCGCCCAAGTCGATTCCCGCCCCGGCCCGCGCCCGCAAGCGAATTCGATTCCGATTCTCATCCACATTGAACTGGGGAGAAAAAACGGTACCCGTGACATCGAAAGGCGATCCGCTATTGATCGCGTTAAAGTTGGGAAAGGCACCGGTGTTATCGTTGCCCGAAGGAAAGAAATCGCCCTCATAACGCACCCGCACATCTCCAAACATCCGGAAGCGCGAGACCCATTCGGGAACGCTGTTCGGGGCCGCCCAATGTTCCTCCCGCGCCTGCTCGATCACCTCTTGCTTGATCTCATCACGAATCTGCGCCTTCACGACTTCCGGGACATAGGTCACGCGGACTTCATCGTCCGCTGGCGGCGGCGGGGTCGGCGCCGCGGCCTGCGCGCGCGCCAGGGCCGCATCGTCCTCCGCTTGTTTGATCAGCTCGGCCGCATCATCCTGAGTCAGCACGCCACGCTGGACCAATCGGTTGATCAGGTTAATGGTCACGTTCTGTGAGGGAGCAGCCGGGGCTGCGCTGGGGGCTGGCGGCGGGGTGACGGGTCCTTCCGCCGGGGCGAGCGCCTCGGGCATGGGGTTGACCGCTTCACTAGTCGAAGCACCAGGGAGAACCGGAGCCGCGAGTAAGTCGGCAGCGGAAGGAGAAGGCTCAGGGTCAGCGCCGCGCACCGCCAGACTGCCTGCGCTGAGGACGATAAACCCGATGCAGGTTCGCCAGAAAAAGGGAGTCTTAAGCAGACACATAGCAATAAAAGTTGGGAGTTATCGCGGTCTCCGGGCGGTGATGCGGAGGAGGATCGGCATGGGCATCCCGTCGGGGGGGCCTTCACTCACTTGCAATCCGGTGAGAATCTGGTTTCGCAGCGCTTCATCCAAAGTGGCATCACCGCTCGAGCTGGCTAACTCCGCCCGCGAGATCCGGCCGGCGGGATCTGTCCAGACTCGGACCTTCACGCTAAGGGTTGCCTCACGGGTGGCGCTGTTATTGCGCAAAGCGTCGGCGATGCGCCGTTGCACCTGACCGGCATACCAATCGAAGCGGCTTCCTCCGCCCCCGCCAAAACCATTCCCGCCCGAACCCGTCAGGCCAAAGGAATCTCCTTGCCCATCTCCTTTAATCCCGGTCCCGATGGGAGGCTCGTCGGGGGGTTTGGGCGGCTCGTCCTTCGGCTTCTCATCCGGGGTTTCGATTTTGTCCTCACGTTGATCGACCATCTTGTCTTCCGGCGTCGGTTGCTGCGGCGGAGTCGGAGGGGGCGGTGGAGGTGGCGGAAGCTTGATCATCACCAACTCCGGCGCCCGCCGCGGCGCGTTTTGGGCTCCCTGGACAAATTTGAAGGCAAGGAATCCGAGCCCCGACAAAACCAGGACAATAACGGTAACGCCCACCCAATTCTTGCGGAGGAAACCAGGGGCGTCGTTCTCTTCGTACGGCATAAGCTAGAGTCAGTCATCCACGCGCCCTATTTATTCTGCGGCTTGGTCGCCAGACCTACCTGACTGAGTCCGAGACGGCCCAGGATATCGAGCACATCCATCACTCCCTGA
This sequence comes from Chthoniobacterales bacterium, assembly GCA_965217815.1. Taxonomy (GTDB): domain Bacteria; phylum Verrucomicrobiota; class Verrucomicrobiia; order Chthoniobacterales; family UBA10450; genus Palsa-1392. Next base: position 827,328 of record CBDCJI010000001.1, on the reverse strand, counting down.
TACTGGGTGAGGCTGTCCCCTCGGACGATGACGGGAAAATCGGGGGTTTGTGCTTTCTGCTGATTAAGTCGTTGCTCCAGCTCCTGGAGAGTTACCGGAACGGTATCGAGAAAGATCTTGCCTTCATTGTTGAGGGTAATGGCCTTGGTCTTGGGTTTCGCAAGACTGGGCGAAGAACTGGCCTTGGGCAGATTGACTTTTAAGCCCTGGACCGTCGCGGTCGTCATCAGAATAAAGATAACCAGGAGCACATAGGCCAGATCCAACATCGGCGTGATATTGATGTCGTCGTAGGGCTTATCTTCCTGGATTTGCATGGTGGAGGCGACGCGAGGGAGTTAATGACTGCTCTGCTCGACTAAATCCGAACGATTGAGGTAGGGGCCGGGGGTTTCGCGGTAGAACTCCGCCATTTTGGTGACGAATTCGTCGATGAAGATCGCCATGTCGTCCTTGGCGTCCTTCACCCGCGAGATAATATAGTTATAGCCAAAAAGAGCAGGAATGGCGACGGCTAACCCAGCCACGGTGGCGAGCAAGGCCGCCGCAATGCCAGGAGCGATGGCGTTGACGTTGACGTCTCCCGCAGCCGCGATCGCCGCGAAAGTAATCATCACACCTATGACCGTCCCCAGGAGCCCCAGGAATGGACCTCCGGAGATACAAATGGTCAGAAGGACAATCAGCCGATTGATCTTTTGCGTCTCTCTGACCAGCCCGCCATCGAGGGTCGCCCGGATCGCCTGAATGGATCGACCGGCCAAACCTTTGCGGGTTCCCTCGGCCGCGTTGTCGGAGGCGATACGGTGACGAATTTCCTCCACTCCCAGGTGGTAAATGTGATAGACGGAAGCATTGCGCATGGCCCGCTGGCCTGCTTGATCCACCTGGCCACCCATGGAGCGGAAATCTTCCTCGCCCCCGGCATAGAGCACGGTCAGATCTTCGGCCACGCGCTTCCATTCCCTCATGAAGACGGCGTTTCCCTTACTGATCATGTTGAGATAGCGGATCTTCGTCACCATGACCCACCAACTCATGCAGGCCATCAAAGCGAGGACGATGATAACGAGCCAGCCATCCACCGTGAGCGAACTCACCAGGACCGACAGAGTGCCACCTCCGCTGAACCAGGTGGTATGCTGTTCATCGGTTCCGATGTTCATCAGCTTATTGGCCTTGTCGCCGCCTTGATTCACGGTCCTGAGATTGATAAAATCGGCGGCGCGGGCGACCTTCGATAACTCCAGCTCGTCGAGCTCTCCGACAAAGCCGTCGGCCGCCTCCGGGCTACTCCCGCCGAGGAGCGCCGCGGCGGTCAGCCCGGGAAGCGGAGCGTCGATCGCGCCATAACTCTCTCCGTCCAGATAAAGAGTCGCTTTGCCCTGAGCGGCGGTGACGGTAAGGCGATGCCAGGTGTCCACCGCGACCGGAGTCCCGGCACCGGTGCGCTGGCCGTTGATCTCGAGGATTGGAATACCCTGGTCCATCCCGACGGTGAAAGTCTTGCCTTCCTCTTTCCGGCTGTAAATAACCGCGTTCGCTTGCAGCGCAGCCGGCTTCACCCAGACGCCCAAGGTCATCGCGCCTCCATCGGCCCAAGCCAGCGAAGGGGAGCCCGGAATGGTGATGGTAGCGCGGCCGGTCAGTCGGAGTCCGGTCCCGATCATGGAGCCATCCGCGGGAACGCCTTCCCCCTGGCCATTGTTGCCGCCCGCAGAAGAGTCCGTCGGCGCCCCTCCCCGCTCGGCGAAGTGATAGACAAGGACCGTGTCGGCGTCGAAAGTTCCTTTCGCATTCTCGGCTTTGACCGCGGTGCCTCCAGTGTTTCCGTAATAGAGGGAGATGTTGGTGACCGCGTCAGGTTTCAGGCCCGGCACCTTCACCCAGACAAACGCTTCCCCAAGCAAGGAGTCGAATTTCTCGATGTGATAGGTCAGGATCGTCTTCTCGTCCGCGGCCAGAAATCGCAGGTCACTCCCATCTTCTTTGGCCGCTCCGAATTGAAAGTTTCCGTCGTGCAATCGGATCAAGATCGCAGCGGATTCGATCGGCTGGGTAATCGACGTGCCTTTGGCGGTCGTGTCGATAACGAGTTTCTTCCGAATCGTCCAGTCACTGTTCCACCATTTGGCATCCGCCGTGGCGGCAAAGCTCATGGTCGCGAGCAAAGCCAGGAGAAAGTAGGATAATCGCTTCCGGGTCATGATGGCGTTCTAGAAGTCTGCCCAAACCCGAAAGGTCAGGAGAGGATCTCCGGAGCTGGTTTGCGTCTGGCTGACGAGGGGAAATCCCAGGTCGAGAGTTCCGTTCCAGTGATTGTAAAGGTGAAACCGGCTACCCACTCCGACGCTGGCCAGCTCGAAGGAAGAACGCTGGTCTGGCAAAGGCGTGTCCACCATGACCGTGCCGCCCTCGGCAAAGGCGTAAACCCGCCATTCGTTCTTTTCGGCGGGGCCTTTGACCAGTGATGGGCTGCGCAACTCGATCGTGCCCACGACCGCGTCGTCACCCAGCACTTCCGATTCGAGGTAGCCGCGCACCGTCGCGAGACCGCCCGCGCTAAATTCCTCCGTGTTAACCAGAGGCTGATCAGCCACCTGACCGGCCAGCTTTCCGAAGACCTGAAAGCCTTTCGGCAGGTCATGGGTATGCCCGAGGTCGCCGCGCAGGTAGAAAAAATTGCCGCCCGCCTTGAAGCGGTTAAAATCGAACTCCGCCTCATCGCTGCCCGTGCCGCGCAGAGCGAAGGTGACCCCAGCGTTCAGAGCGGTGACAGCTCCCTTACTCGACCAGGTTGCGCTGTAATTCGCCGTAATCGGATAATAGGTGACTGGGGTGAGCACGTTCTGCCCGCCAATAGTCAGGTTCTGATCGAAGTGCTTGTAGTCGAAACCGAAGGTAAGGTTATGATAGAAGTTCGTTCCGGTCGGCAGGCTGACGATAGCCCGGCCACCGACGATTTCCCCACGACCGGCCACAGCGGCGCCTCCGAGGGTGGAGACGTTGCTATCCTGTTTTGTGCCCTGGGCCAGCAGAGTGAGTCCGCTCACTCCCGGGATCCGCGCCAGATAATAGGCAGAGAACACTTCTGCGTCGCTGAGGCGCTGTGGCGCCAACTGAAAACTGAAGCCGACCGAATGTCCTAGCTGCCAAAGATTATTGTAACTGACCGCTCCATTGAGACGCAGATCGGTCGTGCCAGTGCTATAGCGGTTGTTGAGCTCAAGACTCCCGTGCAAGGGCAAGGAATCCTGCACCTCGAGGTCGATATCGACGGTTCCCGGGAGAACTCCGGCGCGCAGGGACGGAGTGACTCTGCGATCCGCGAGTTGATTGAGAGCGACGACATCGCGGGTGACGGCGTTGAAATTGGGGACGGTGCCCTCGGCCAGGGAGGGCGCCTCTTTTTTGATCTGCTTTAGGGAGAAATAACGCGAACCCCGGACGCGGAGGCGTCCGACGGTGTTCTCCACCACCTGCAGAAAAACGACGCCACCGGCCGCGGTTTGCGGCGGCACCTGCACGACGACGGTTTGATAGCCCTTGTCCTTGTAAGCTTTCTCCAGGGCGGCGCGCGCGTCCTCGACGTCGGCGGGCGTGCGCCCCGGGCCGAGGAAAGGATAAACCGCTTCTTCCACCTCCCGCGGGGGAAGATGGTGGGCGCCTTTGACTCGATACTCTTTAATATAGGTCGAGCCCACGACCGCCGCCTGACTGGGGGGCGCGGCCGCGGCTGGCGCGGTCGCCGCGCGAGCAGACGAAGGCGAAAGTGTCATTAAACAAAAAGTAACAGTCATAAGGGCTCCCAGGCCGAGCCGACCGCGATCGGCGCAGAAAGAGTGACCACAATCTGCGCTCCACTGGTCCACGGCGCTCATTATGAGTTGCGGAAGCGCTCCCTCAAGTGCCGTATTGTTACGTTCACATGACATCTAGAGTTATGTCACAGTTAGATGACAGTTTGGCTGTCACTGTGACAGTTAAGTGACGGACCGGGTTGTTCGCGTTCGACTAACTCCGCGGTGCGACGGGGGGAGCGTATCATGCGCCGCGGCGCCAAACGGCTTGTTCGCCGACGTCGTCGTGATCATCCGGCGACGATCGCCGATCGCGCGGCCTGCCAGAAGCCGGCCCAAATGCCGTCGGGATGAAAGACGTTTTCGTGAACGGCGAGCAGGTTCTGCACGACGGCGAGCACACCGGCGCCACGCCCGGCCGCGCCCTCTGGGGCCCGGGCAAAGTTCGTTAGGCGTTCGCTTCCGGCGCCGCGGCCTCTTATGCTGCGGCTTACCCTTGATCGCGCAATATTCCCGCCTCTTCCGCTGGCACGTCCTGCGCCATCTGGCGCAGCATCCCCTCCTCGCGACGCTCAACGTCGCCACCGTCGCGCTCGGGATTGCGCTCTATCTGGCGATCCAAATTGCCAACCACAGCGCCAATCGCGCTTTCGCGGCGAGCGTCGATGTCGTCGCCGGCAAAGCGCAACTCGAAGTGACCGCGCCAGCCGGAAATTTGACCGATCGGCTCCTCCCTCGGGTCGCGCACGCGCCCGGGGTGGCCGCGGCCACTCCGATCGTTAGGGGATTCGTCACCCTCCCGCAATTTCCCGGCGAATATCTCGACCTGCTCGGTATCGACGTCTTCAGCAACGAGCCGTTTCGCACCTTTGCCCTGACCGATTTCCAGGCGCAAAGCTTCGATCTGCAAAAGTGGCTGCGCGGTCCCCGCACCATCGCCCTGAGCGCGGATTTCGCGGCGCGGCATCAGTTCGCGGCCGGTCGGGAGATCACCGTGCAGCACAACGGCGCGAGTCAGCGCCTAACGATCGGATTCATCCTCCAGAACACGAGCGAGCTGACCACGACCGATGCGCACTTCGCGGCCATGGACATCGGCTGGGCGCAGGAACTTCTCGGCCGCAGCGGGAGCCTCGATTCCATTTCGCTCCGCCTGAAACCGGGAGCGGAAGCCGGCAAAGTCGCGGCCGCACTGCGCCAGATCTTGCCTGCCGATGTGACCGTAGCGCCGCCGGCCCAGCGCAGCGCCGAAGTCCCCAAAATGCTCGCCGGTTTCCAGCTCAACCTCGCGGCCATGAGCCTGGTCTCGCTCCTCGTCGGCATGTTTCTGATCTACAACACGATCGAGGCCTCGGTCGTGCGCCGACGCCAGGAGATCGGCATTCTGCGTTCGTTAGGCGCGAGTCGGGCGGAAGTGCGCGGGCTCTTTCTCGGCGAAGCGGCGGTGCTCGGACTCCTTGGGATCGCGGTCGGCCTGCTCGGCGGTTATTTCCTGGCCCGGGCTCTCGTCGGGGCGGTCGCAGAAACGATTTCGTCGCTCTACGTTCTCGTCAGCGTGCAGCAAATCGTGGTCGCGCCCTGGATTTGGCTGAGCGCTCTGGGTCTCGGGCTGGCCTCGGTGTTGCTCGCTGCCTGGCTGCCCGCCCAGGCTGCGGCGGCAACCGATCCAGTGCAGGCTTTGCACGGCGGCGGCCGTCTTGAGCATTCCGTGCAGTTGTCGCGCCGCTGGATTCTGGGCGGGATTCTCTCGCTCGCGCTGGCCGCGCTGCTTTCTCTCCTCGCGCTGAAAACCGGACCGCCCGGGCTCGGTTTTGGCGCCGCCTTTTTTGTCCTCGCCGGATTTTCCCTGCTCGCTCCGGAAGTGACTGCTCGCTTTAGCCGAGCCGGCCGCTGGCGCGGGGTGGAGGCGCGGCTGGCCTCGCAGAATCTCGGGCGCGCCCTCCTGCGCAACTCGATCACGATCGCCGCGCTGGCCGCCGCGGTCGCCATGACGGTGGGCGTGGCCGTGATGGTTTTCTCCTTTCGGCAGACCGTCGGTGACTGGGTCAACCAAACGCTCGTGGCCGATTTGTTCATCGGCCCGGCGGCGAACGAGGTGGCGGGCCCGACTTCCTTCATGCCGCCGGACGCGATTCATTTTTTGGAAACAAATCCGGCGGTCGAAGCGGTCGACACTTTTCGCCAGGTCGACCTGCCGTTTCGCGACGCCACGATTTCGGTCGCGGTGGTGCGCGGAAGCAATCGCCGCAACCTGCGCTTCCTGCAGGGGCGCAACGACGAGATCATGCCGCGTTTTTACCGCGAACGTTGCGTGCTGATCTCGGAAAGTTTCGCGCGGCGCTATCACCTGGCCGCAGGCCAGACGCTGTCGTTGCCGGCGCCGGCCGGGGTGGTCGCCTTCCCCATCGCCGGCGTTTTTTACGATTACACGAACGACCAGGGCACGGTTTTTCTGAGCGCGAAAAATTTTCACGAACTCTGGCACGACGACCGGGTCAACAGCGTGGCGGTTTACTTGCGCCAGCAGGCTGCGCCTTCCGCGGTGGCGGACGCTTTTCGGGAGCGCTTCAGCCATCGCGGGGAGTTTTCGATCTATTCCAATCGCGCTCTGCGCACGCGCATTTTCGAGATTTTCGATCAGACGTTTGCGGTCACTTATGTGCTGCGGACGATCGCGGTGCTGGTCGCGGTGGTGGGGATTTTCCTCGGCCTAACGACGCTGGTGGCGGAACGCTCGCGCGAGCTCGGCGTGCTCCGCTCGATCGGCGCTTCTGCCGGACAGGTGCAGCGGCTTCTTCTCTGGGAAAGCGGGATGATCGGCGCGCTCGCCAGCCTGCTCGGAATCGCCTCCGGGCTTTGCCTTGCGATCGTGCTCACGGGAGTGATCAATCGCGCATTTTTTGGATGGACGATTCAGCTCGCCTTCCCTTGGGTTTCGCTCGCCTGGACGCCGCTCTGGATCGTGGGGGCAGCTGTGGTGGCCGGGTGGATTCCCGCCTGGCGCGCTGGGCGACTCAACGTGGCGGAGGCGATTCGGAGCGAATGAAAAGCCTCGCCCTCGGGATTGCGCTCCTCTGGCAAATGGCGCTGCCGGGATTGCATTACGAATTCCCGCGCGATCATCATCGGCACCCGGATTTCAAAACCGAGTGGTGGTATTTCACCGGCAACCTAACGAACCCGAGCGGCCGCCGCTTCGGTTATGAGCTGACTTTTTTTCGGCAAGGAATCCGGCCGGCGGCGGAGCGGGGCGGAACCACTTCGCGCTTTGTGGTCGACGATCTGAAGTTCGCGCATTTCACGATCACGGATGCGGCCGGCCGGAAGTTTCTCTTCCAGCAAAAAGAGAGTCGCGGAAGTTTCGGCGAAGCCGGCTTCGGACCAGGGGCGCGGCTAGCCTGGATCGATGACTGGAATTTGCGGATGAACCCGGACGGGTCCTTCGATCTGGCGGCCACCATGGCGGAGGCCGATCTCCGGCTGCATCTCGTTCCGGAGAAGCCGCCGGTCATTCATGGGAAGGAGGGGATCAGCGAAAAATCCGCCGGCGCCGGGCACGCTTCGTATTACTATTCGATCCCGCGGCTGCGGACGACGGGGCGACTGCAACTGCGCGGGGACCCGTTCGCCGTGACGGGGGAGAGCTGGTTCGATCATGAATGGGCGACTAATCAACTGGCCCCGGGGCAGGCCGGCTGGAACTGGGTCTCGGCGCAGCTCGACGACGGGAGCGAGCTGATGCTCTACCAAATGCGCCTAACGAACGGGGCGATCGATCCGGTTTCGAGCGGGACGTTCATCCGCGCGGACGGCAGCTCCGTCGCCCTGACGAGCGCGGATTTTCAGATGAGGCCGCGGACTTTTTGGAAAAGTCCGACGACCCACGCGAATTACCCGATCGGGTGGGAGATCGCGGTGCCGGGAGAGCAGTTGCAATTCACGATCGAGCCGGTGCTGGCGGATCAGGAATTGGTGCTGGCGCCGATCGTTTACTGGGAGGGGGCGTTTGACCTCGCGGGTACGCGCGCGGGGAAAGGAGTTGGCGGAAGGGGTTACCTGGAGCTGACCGGCTACGCCGCGCCGTTGACCGAGCTGAATCGTTAGGCTGGAATCGCCCCGGTGTCATCCCGAGCGCAGCGAGGGACCTCGCGGATTTGGCCGAGGGGGGGAGCAGACCTCGACGTGGCTGAGCCACCCGGCGGCTGAATGGTGTGAGCGAGACGCTGGCAAAAACCGTGAGATCCCTCGCTGCGCTCGGGATGACAACTCCTCGCGCCTTGGGACAACGCCAGGCGCCTTGGGACAACGCCAGGCGCATTGGACACGCCACCCGCCTTGGACAACGCCGCGGGCCTCGGGTCAACGCCGCGCGCCTCGGGTCAACGCCGCGCGCCTCCAGGCCAACACCCGAGCCTCGGGCCGAAGCCTCGCTTATGCCTGGGTGTGCCGGGCGAAGTGCACTTCGGCGCCCTTCGGGAGGAGGCGTTTGCGACCGCGCTGACGGCGCCGCGCGAGGGTCGCGCGACCGGCTTTGGTGCTCATGCGCGCGCGGAAACCGTGCTGCTGTTTCCGGGTCCGCTTCGATCGCTGTAAGGTGCGCTTCATAGGTAAATCGTGCTCCCAGAGGGGAGAAGAGTGCCTACGGTAGGGCGGTCGGCCATTTTGTCAACGCCCCCAGGGCACATGCCGATTGCCAGAGCCGCGCGATTATGGAATAACGACGCTGTGAACGAAGTGGTCATCGAGCCTGCCATCGCCGAGGACCTGGACGAATTATCCGGTCTGCTCGGCGAGCTCTTCAGCGAGGAAAGCGATTTCCGGCCGAATAAAGAGAAGCAGTTGCGCGGGCTGCGCCTGATCTTCGAGCAGCCGAACCGGGGCCGCGTCTTCGTTCTCCGGTGCGATCGCTCGATCGTCGGGATGATCAACTTGCTCATCACCATCAGCACAGCGGAGGGCGGCTTCGTCCTGCTCCTGGAAGATTTGGTCGTGCACAATGAATTCCGTGGCCACGGCTACGGCTCGAAGCTGCTCGATTACGCGATCGATTTCGCGAAGCAGAAGAATTTCCTCCGCATCACCCTCCTGACCGATCGCCCGGAGCTGCGCTCGCAAAGTTTCTTTCGCAAACACGGCTTCTACGAGTCGCCCATGCTCCCGATGCGCCTGCTCCTTTCGACCCCGGCCGACGAACCTCCGACGACGCTCTGAGCGGCATGGCGGAGGAGGCTCATTTCGTTGATCTCGGCTTCGCGCGGGTCGATCTCGATCGGCGCCGGCGGACCGGTTTTCCCGAGGTCATTTTCGGATTGGGGAAAACGCCGGAGGAAGTGGCGCGGATCGCAGCCGTCATCCTGGAACGCGAGCCGGTGCTCCTGGCCACGCGGGTTTCGCGCGAGCAATTCGAGGCGGTGCAGGCGGAATTTCCGGCCGCCGTCTGGCACGAACGAGCCCGTTGCCTAACGATCGAACGGGAACCGCTCCCCCGACTGAAGCGGGCTGTGGCGGTGGTCTCGGCCGGCACTTCCGACCTGCCCGTGGCGGAGGAAGCGGCGGTCACGCTGGAGATTTTCGGCAACCGCGCGGAACGCATTTACGACGTGGGCGTGGCTGGCTTGCATCGCTTGCTCGGGGAAACGGAGCGGCTGCGCGAGTGCGCGGCGCTGGTGGTGGTCGCGGGGATGGAAGGCGCGCTGCCCAGCGTGGTCGCCGGCCTGGTCGATAAGCCGGTCATCGCCGTCCCCACGAGCACGGGTTACGGCGCGAGCTTCGGCGGGCTGGCCGCGCTCCTCGGGATGCTGAACAGTTGCGGCAGCGGCGTCACCGTGGTGAATATCGACAACGGCTTCGGCGCCGCTTATGCCGCGGCCACGATCAATCGCGGAATTTAGTCGGGGCCCGCGCCGACTTCCGGGTGCATGCGGCGGGAGCACGAGCTATCCTGCCCGATGCCGACCCAACGAGGAACCATTCGACTGTTTGAAGTCGCGGGCATCGAGGTCTTCCTCCATTGGTCCTGGTTTCTCGTTGCGATCTACGAAGTGCAGATGTGGCGCTCGATTTTCTCCTCCCCGGTCTGGGCCGCCATACTCTACCTCGGCCTCTTCGTGCTCGTCACGATGCACGAATTCGGCCACGCCCTCGCCTGCCGGCAGGTGGGCGGCCAGGCCAATCGGATCATCCTTTGGCCGTTAGGCGGGATTGCGTTTGTCAGTCCGCCGCCGCGCGCGGGCGCCATGCTCTGGAGCATCGCGGCGGGGCCGCTGGTGAACGTTTTCCTCGTCCCGATCCTCAGCTTCTGGCTGCACCTGGCCGGGCGAGCCGGCTGGGTGAATACCAGCCCCGACCTTTATCTTATTCTTCTCTGGCTTTGGCGGATCAACCTCGGCCTGCTCATCTTTAATTTGCTACCGATTTATCCGCTCGATGGCGGCCAGATTTTGCGCGCTTTGCTGTGGTTTCCGCTCGGACAAATTCGGAGTCTTTTTATCGCTACGGCGATCGGCTTTGTCGGCGGGATCGCTCTCCTGCTGGGGGCGTTCTGGCAGCAATCGCTCTGGATCGGGATCATGGCTTTTTTCCTCTTGAGCCAGGCGGCTTACGGTTGGAAACAGGCGCGCTTTTTGCAGGATGAGGCGAACGCGGAACCGGGGATCGACCCGGCGGACGCGCATCTGCCAGAGAAAAAGCCGGTCCTGTAAACGAACGGGAACCACCGTCGCCCTTCCAAAAAAAGCGGGGTCCAAAGGGAATGGCACTAAGTTAAGAGCATTTCGGATAGCGGAAGCACGAAGGGTCTCGTAGCACAGGCATCTTGCCTGTGGGGAGAGCGGGCGTCTCGCCCGGTCGCTGGCGAGGTGGGAAGAATCACCGAGCGAGACGCCCGGTGGCCCCACCGGCAAGATGCCGGTGCTACGACGGTCGCCCCGACCGCTCGCGCTTAACTTAGTGCCATTCGGGTCAAAAGTGGTGTCATCCCGAGCGCAGCGAGGGATCTCACGGATTCGTTTGTGGGAAGGATCGGGGGAGGCGTTTGCGCTTTATTCTGCGACGTCTCGCTGCGCGCGAATCGCCCGATGGCATGGACCCACCACTCCGACCGGGAGATCCCTCGCGCTGCTCGGGACGACAAGATGGGAGCGGGCGGGAGAATGATGGGGCTGATTCCGAAGCGGGCCGGCGGGCCGGCTGTTTTCCCGCTGCCGGAGGCTTAAGAGGGCGCTAAAAATTTAGGTTGATCGCCGAATTGTAGGGCGGGCGCTTCGCCTGCCTCGGTTCCTGCTGCGGCAGAAACTGGGCAACCGAAGCGCTCGCCCTACGATTCGCCCATTCGTAACTAACTTTTTAGACGCCCTCCCAGCTATCGCGCTTTGCTCTGATCGATCCACGCCTTCAACTGCGGCAGAAGCCGCTCCTTTAATTCGGCGCGAAAACGGATCTCATCGACCGTTTTGGCGACCGCTTTCTCGGCGGATTTTGGCAGGTCTGATTTCGCGTAGGCTTCGAGCCGGGCGGCGCCTTTCCCATCGGCATAGAAGTTAAAAAGCCCAGCGGTGAAGCTGTTGATGCCGAGCGCGTCCTGTTTCGCGAGCAGCGCTTTCATGTGCGCCCGGGCATAAGCCCAGACGAGATCGGGGTGCTCGCCGTAACGCGCCGCATACGGAAGCAAGGTGCTCGCGCGGCTCACTGGCAGTTCGTCGGTCAGAGCGAGCGCGATGGTTTTCGGGACAAGCTTGGCGTCGATCGCGCCGGCCATGGCGCTGTAATAATTCTGCTTCTCTTCCGTGCTCGTGGTTTTGAGGCCGAGCTGGTGCAGTTTTTCCCAAGTCTGGGCATCGGCATAACGACCGACGACCGCGAAAAGTGCGGGCCGCAGATTCACCGGCACGGCGGAGGGATCGGCTACGAATTTGGCAAAACGCGCGCGACAACCAGCGATCACGTCCGGATCGTCCAAGGTGCCGAGCCCGCGAACGAGGGCGCTGCGCAGGAAGGTGGTCGGCAAGGCCTCGTTAGGCTGCGCTTCCCAACCGACGCGCGCGAAAGCGGGCCGGAGAATCCCGCGGGCGTACTCCTGGAATTGCGGGCGCTCCGGATTCCCCGCGAGGAGGCGATTGAGGAAGGTCAAGGTGTCGATGAGCTGATCGTAGACCGCGAGTTGATCCTCGCCCGTGACCTGCTCGGCCAGGCTCAGATAATGGGAAAGCGGCCGGCGGCCGGCCCCGACGAAAGCCCAGGCATCGATGAGCAGATTGACCCGGTCGGCCTCGGAAAGCGCGCCGATCTTGCCCATGAGCAATTTCCAGGAAGCGTCCTCGTAGGCGACCCGGTAATAACCGGCATCGTCCACATTTAACTTGAGCGCGCCATCTTCCGAAACTTCGTTAGGCAAATCGGCCGTGCGCTCGCGCAGCAGGAAGCTGCTCGCGCCGGGCTGCCCCTCGACTTCGTAGGTGAGCGGGATCTGCCAGGTGAGCGCGGGAGGATTGGGGAAGTTGACCGTAAAACGTTCCTGCTCGAGCGCGATGGTCGCGCCCTGCCGCGTCACTTTTACCACGGGGAAGCCCGGTTGTTCCGTCCAGCCGGGCGCGATTTCGTTGATTGGTTTGCCCGAGACATCGGTCAGGGCGGCCCAGAGATCGGCCGTGGTGGTGTTGGAATATTTGTGCGCCGCCAGGTATTTGCGGATGCCATCGCGAAAGACGTCTTCTCCAAGAAAACTCTCGAGCATGCGAATGATCGCCTGGCCTTTGCGGTAGGTAATTTCGTCGAACGCGCCGCCCGCTTCCGCCTCGGTTTTGATCGGTTGCTGCACCGGATGGGTGGTGGAGCGGGCATCGGATTGCATCGCGGTGTCCTTCGGAAAACCGACCCGCGAACTCGGGTTGCGCGAGGTCGTGCGGCGAAGCCACTCGTTCCATTCGGGATTGAAATGATCGGTGCACTTCGCGCCCATCCAGGAGGCGAATCCTTCGTTCAGCCAGAGATTATCCCACCAGGCCATGGTGACGAGATCGCCAAACCACTGGTGCGCCATCTCGTGGGCGATGACGGCGAAGACATCCTGCTTCGTGCTCGCGGCGGAGACCTTCGGATCGAACAAGAGAACGGTCTCGAAAAAAGTGATCCCGCCCCAGTTCTCCATCGCCCCGCCGAAGCCACCGGGAACGGCGATGAGATCAAGCTTCGGCAGCGGAAAAGGCACGCCGAAATATTCGTTGTAATAATGGAGAATCTTCGCCTCGCTTTCGAGCGCGTAGCGGCCGCTCTCGGCTTTCCCCTTGGTGGTGAGGACGCGCAATTTCACGCCATCCTGCTCGCCTTCGATGGCCTCGAACTCGCCCGCGCACAGGACCACCAGATAGCTCGCCATCGAGGGCGTCTGGGCGAAGCTTACTTCCTTGCCGTCATCGACCTCTTTCTCGCCTTCGATCGGCATGTTCGAGACGGCCATGAAATTTTTCGGGACGACTGTGGTGAGCTGAAAACGGGCGCGGAAACTCGGCTCGTCCCAGCACGGAAACATGCGCCGCGCATCGGTCGCTTCGAACTGCGTCCCCAGCATGATCTTCTTAGCCTTGGTCCCCTGCTCTTCATAGCGGGCGTAGAAAAGGCCCTGGCCTTGCGCGTTGATTTTGCCCTTGAAATGCAGGGCGACGGCGTGCGCGCCCGCCGCCAATTCGCTCTGTGGGGTAAGGGTCAGGGTCTGGGTGGCCGGGTCGAGAACGATGTCCTTTGGGGCGAGCGGCTCGTCGTCGATCGAAGCCGCGGTGATCTGCAGTTCGAGCGCGTTGAGGACGATTTTCTTGACCGGCTTTTTGACCTCGATCGCGACCGTCTCGAGGCCGGCGAAAGTCAGTTTCTGGAGATTGGGAACGATGCGAATGGCATACTCGTTAGGCACGACCTCCTTCGGGAGCTTGCCCGGCGTGTTCTGGAAATCGAATTTATTTTCCGCACTCACGCGGGCGAGGAGACAGGAAGAAAGAAGGGCCGCAGCGAGGAGATAACGCATACGGCAATTAACGCCCGGCGACAGCCGACGCAATTCTCCCGGGGGACGGGCGCGGCGGGTCAGGCCGCCCGCGGTTAAAGCAGCTTGGCCGTGAGCTTGATCTCGGGCCCGGCGAGCGCCTGGGAAACGGGGCAGGTTTCCTTGGTTTTCTTCGCCTGTTCCTGGAAGGCGCTCTCCTCCATCCCGGGCACTTCCGCCTCGGTCTCCAGCTCGATCGTGGTGATCTTGGGCGCGCCCTCGATCATCTCCAACTTCACGCTCGCTTTGGTGCTAATCCGTTTCGCGGGATGCCCGGCTTTTTCCAGATTCGCCGACAAGGCCATCGAGAAACAACCCGCTTCGGCCGCGCCGATGAGCTCTTCCGGATTGGTGCCGCTGCCTTCTTCGAAGCGCGATTTAAAGGAAAACGGACCTTCGTAGGCGCCGCTGCCGAGTTTCATCGTCCCTTTACCTTCTTTGAGAGTTCCCTCCCACACTGCTGATCCCGTTCGTGCTGGCATATTTTTAAATTGGTTGGTGGTTGAGTTGTTTCCGTAACCGCGCCCACCGCCTTTCGCAAGCGAGTGATTGGCATCCAGTCGACTCTTCGCTACCATTCCGCTCGGATGATGAAAACTACTCTTTCCTTTGTCGGCTGGACGGCGGCTGCTTTGCTCTTGAGCGCCGCCCCGCTCAACGCGCGACCGCGTTTTATCGGTCCTCCGATTCCCGGCATCGTGAACGCGTTCCAGGTGCCTTTGCCGATTTTACCGGTGCTCACGCCGACCTCTGCGGATGCGACGACGGATTATTACGATCTCACGATGCAAGTCGGCCAAAAGGAAATTTTTCCCGGCACGCTGACCACTATCTGGGGCTTCAACGGTCTCTACCCCGGCCCGACGATCATGGCCCGGCGCGGCCGCACCACAGTTGTGCGGCAGATTAATAATCTGCAGGAGAGCATGTCGGTGCATTTGCACGGCGGCCATACGCCGTCGGAATCGGACGGGCTGCCCTACGATTTGATCGGGCCCGGCGCGCGCAAGACCTACACCTATCCAAACAACCAGGCCTCGGCCACGCTCTGGTATCACGATCACGCCATCGACGTGACGGGTCGCCATAATTACATGGGCCTGACCGGGTTTTATCTCATTTCCGATCCGGCGGATGCCTCCCTCGGATTGCCGAGCGGCAAGAGCGACGTGGCCCTGGCCCTCCAGGATCGTCTTTTCAACTCCGACGCCTCGCTGAATTACCCGCTCAACGACACGACCATCGTCTCGGGCGTGATCGGCGACACGTTGCTTGTGAACGGCGCGATCCAGCCTTTCTACGAAGTCGGACGGCGGAAATATCGGTTCCGCATTTTGAACGCGTCGAATGCGCGAATCTACCAGCTGGCCCTGAGCACGGGCGATTCCCTAGTCCAGATCGCCTCCGACGGCGGCCTGCTTTCGGCGCCCGTATCGCGCTCATCGATCACGATTTCGCCAGGCGAGCGGATCGAGGTCGTGATCGATTTTGCGAATTACGCACTGGGCACTTCCATTATCTTGAAGAATCAGGACACGACTTCCCCAGTGATCGCCGACCTCATGCGCTTCGACGTGGCCCGCGACGAAACGGACAACAGCACCGTCCCGGCCCACCTGCAGCCAATGATAAAACCGGCCTTGCTCGCGTCGGCCGCGCCCGTGACCCGGACCTTTACGCTCGAGCCCGGCACCGCCAACGGCCGCACCGTCTGGACGGTGAACGGTCAGCTCTACGATCCGGCGCGCATCGACGTCGCGCCGCAACTCAACGTCGCGGAAATCTGGACCTTCCAGAACAACTCCGGCCAGCGCCACCCGATGCACATCCACGACATCCAATGGCGCATCCTGGACATCAACGGCGTCGCTCCCTCCCCCGGGGATGATGGGCCGAAGGACACCTTTCTCGTGCCCGGGCACGGGACCGTGCGAGTGATGGGCACGTTCACCGATTTTTTGGGCGATTACGTTTCGCATTGCCACAATCTGGAGCACGAAGATCACGCCATGATGTTCAACTTCCAGGTGCAACCGTAGCGTGCGCTTTTCGTTAGGCTTGCTCTGCGGCGCGGCCTTGCTCCTCGCGCCCCTGGGCCGCGCGGAGCAGCCGGCGAGCAATCGGCGGATGGCCGAGCGCCTCGCCCAACTGGGGCAGGATTACGATCGGCGCGTCATTGCGCAACGTCCCGATCCGAATCTGGCGCGCTACCTCCGCCACGTGCACAAAGCGGTCGACGTTCGCAGCAGCGCCATCCTCGAGGCGCAATCGGCCTACGAAAATCTCCTCGCCGGCGACAGTCGCGCCGCGGCCGACAGTTTTAGAAAAGCGAAGGAAGCAGCCCTCGCGCACCCGAAGGATTTCGACGCGAATTTCCTCCCGGTCATCCGTAGTTATCTCGCCGTCTCGTATCTGCGCCTTGGCGAACAGGCAAACTGCTGTTCGATGTACGGTCCGCAATCCTGCCTCCTCCCGATCAAAGGCTCCGGCATTCACACCGATCGGGAAGGTTCGCGCGCGGCGATCAAGGAATACCTCGAATTGCTGCAGAGCAATCCCGGCGACCTCATGTCGCGCTGGCTCCTCAACCTGGCTTACATGACCTTGGGCGAGCATCCGGACAAGGTTCCGGCGCGCTGGCTGATTCCGCCGGAAAAATTCGCGCCGACCGGCTCGATTCCGCGCTTCACCAACGTGGCGCCGTCGCTCGATCTCGGGCCGCCCGCGCTGGCCGGCGGCGCCGTCATGGAAGATTTCAACGGTGACGGGTTTCCCGATTTGCTGATCAGCTCTTCCGGGCTCGAGGCGCACCGCGATCAGTTGCGCTATTTCCAGAACAAGGGCGACGGCACCTTTGCAGATCGGACGGAAGCGGCCGGCCTGACCGGCCTGACCGGCGGGATGAACCTGCTCCAGGCCGATTACGACAACGACGGGCATCCCGACGTCCTCGTGCTCCGCGGCGCGGGTTTGTTAGGCGATCTGGGCGATCAGCCGCCTTCTCTTTTGCATAATCGGGGCGACGGAACTTTCGAGGATGTGACCGAGGCTGCGGGACTGCTCTTCGCCGCGCCGACCCAATGCGGCGCCTGGGGCGATTACGATAACGACGGCCGGCTGGATCTTTTCGTCGGGATCGAATCGAGCGCCGTCCCGGGCTTCGACGTCCCGCTTTATCAGAAGCTCGCGAGCCGGCCGCTGCGAGCTTGCAAACTTTTCCACAACGACGGCCAAGGGAAATTCAGCGAGGTCGCCGCGGCGGCGGGGATAAACGTGACGGGTTACGTGAAAGGCGCCGCCTGGGGCGATCTCGATCACGACGGTTTCCCCGAGCTCGCCATCGCCCAGGGCTACGGTCCCTGCCTGCTCCTGGCGAATCGGCCCGACCCGAAGAAGAAAAACGGTCGCCTCTTCGCGGCCCCGCAGGAACTCGAGCCGGTTCATAGCTCGGCCGTCGTCTTTTTCGATTACGACCAGGATGGCTGGCTCGATTTGTTCGTCGCCGGCTATTCGAAAATCGCTTCCTTTTACGCCGCCGGCCAGGTCGCGGCGGACTTGTTAGGCCAGCCGCACACCGCGGAGTTGCCGCGCCTTTATCATAACGACGGCGGGCGTCTCGTGAACGTCACCGCGCAGTTGCAGCTAGATCACGTTTATTACGCGGCCGGCGCGGTCGCGGGCGATTTCGATAACGACGGCTGGCCCGATCTCTATCTTTCGACGGGCGCTCCCGACTACCGGGCGCTCCTGCCGAAGCGGCTTCTGCGCAATTTGGGTGGCCGCGAATTCGCCGACGTCTCGAGCAGCGCAGGCATCGCCCACCTGCAAAAAGGAAGCGCCGCCGCCATCGGCGATATCGACGGCGACGGCGACGAAGACATCCTGCAGGTGCTCGGCGGGGAATTTCCGGGCGACATTTTCCCGCGCGCGCTCTTCATCAACCCGGGCAACAAGAATCATTGGCTGACCGTGGAGTTAGTCGGGACGAAAACGAATCGGAGCGCGCTCGGCGCTCGCCTCACCGTGGAAATCGCGACCCCGCAGGGACCGCGCACCTTGCACCGGGTCGTCTCGACCGGCGGAAGCTACGGCGGATCGACGCTCGCGCAGGAGATCGGGCTGGGCGACGCCAGCGCCATCAAAGAGGTGGAAATCGTCTGGCCGGGCTCGGGCTCGCAACGCTTTTCCGGCCTGTCGTTAGACCACCGTTATCGCATGACGGAAGGCCAGGCGAACGCGCAGGCTACTGCACCACGAGCAGGAGCAACAACTGCCCCGCGCCGATCTGCGGGCCTTTGATCACGAGCGGAGTGCTCTTGGTCAAAGTGGCGTCGGTCTCGAGGAGGACGTGCCGATCCTGAAATAATTGCAGATTCAACCGGTAGCCGTCGCTCGTCGCCCCGCGCGCATCGACGTGCAGGGAAAAATGTTTGCTCGAAGCGAGCCAGTTTTCCTCCCCGCTTTGCAAGGCTTTGCGCGATTGACCGATGAGCTCGAATTGGTTGTAGCCAAAGGTGCGCTTGAGCGTTTTCTCCAGCCGATTCATCTCCGGGGGAGGCGGATGCGGCCGGGCCACATTGGTCGCCACGACCAGACCACTCCAGACTTTCTCGCCAGCCCGCACCGTTGAAATGCCGCCGCCAAGCAGAAGGAGGCCGAGCAGAGCGGCGAACAGTTTCCGGCGCATTCCTTATTTCGCGGCGTATTCGCTCGGCAACGACTTCAAGCCATCCACCCAGAGGACGGTGACGCGGTCCTGGCGATCCTGACCGGTCTGGAAACTGGAGACGGTTGCATTCGGGCCTACTCCCGGATCGACCCGGGCGTTTAAAATCTGGGTGAGATATTGCGACTGATCGGGCGTCTCCTGGTCGCGCAGCACGAAGACGGTGCAAAGCGCGAAGACGGCGAGCGAAGTCGCGCCCGTCCAGAGCAAACGCCGGATCGTCCACCAGCTTTCCCGCGCCCGCGGGGTGGGCCGGCTCGTCGCCTCGGGCGCTTCCTGCGCGATCCGTTGCCGCAATTGATGATGGAAAAATTCCTCGTTACCCATCGGGCGCGGTTGCAGTTGTTCCTGTAGGAGCGCGCCCAGTTTCAGAGTCAGCTCTTTTTCCACCCGCGCCGCGGCCGGATCCTCGAGCGACGCCTCGAAGCTGGCCCGCTCGGCCTCGCTCAGTTCGTCATCGATCCACGCCGTCCACTTTTCCTCAAACGTTTTCATAAACATCCCGCAACAAATCCTGCAATTTTTTGCGCGCATAAAACAAGCGCGACATGACCGTGCCGATGGAGCAGCCTAACGACTCCGAGATCTCGTGATACTGCATCCCCTCGATTTCCTTCATTAAAATAACCGCCCGATGTTCCGGCGAGAGCTGGGCGATGGCGGCGTCGATCCGGCCGCGGATTTCCTTGTGCTCCATGCGCTCGTGCGGCAAGGCGTCGGCGTGCGGCACCGTCCGCGAGGCCGGATCGATCTCCTTCAGCTCGATCGCGTCGTCAAATTCCGCCCCGGCGCCGCGCACCTGTTTTTTGCGCAGCCAATCGATCGAGACATTCATGACGATGCGATAGAGCCAGGTGTAAAAGGACGACTGGCCGCGAAAACGCCCAATCGATTTCCAGGCTTTGACGAAGCTGTCCTGAGCCAGATCCCAGGCGTCCTGCTCGTTATGCACCATGTTGTAAATCATGCCAAAAATCCGGGTGCGGTAGCGGCTGACCAACTGGTCGAAGGCCGTCGAGTCACCGGCCTGGGCTTGTCGCACCAGGTCGAGATCGGGGACATCGGCTTCAGCCGGAGTCGCTTCCGTGACCATTCTTCGACGGGGAAGCGCCCGATTCATTCAACTCCGAAACCCTTCGGAGCCATGCCGGCGCATCCATTCGCCGCGGAATTCGCCCATCAGCAGGATAATGCCATCACGCACCTGGAAGAGACGCTGCTGCAAGGCCGCGCCTTCCGCGCGCGAAAGTTTTTGCTCCGTCCCGAGCTGAGCGGCGGCGTCCATCGCCGTGGTGATCGCTTTCAAGGAGCGTTTCAAATAAGCGATCGTCATCCCGAGTTCCTCGACTTCCTCGTCGCTCAAGGCGGCCGCCAATTTGGCCGCGGCGAGGGCGGCGTGAGTGGCCAGCTTGACCGCGGCCGGGTCGTTTTGCAGGCCGCTGTTTGCTTCGAAGAGACGATCGATCCAGATCGTTAGGTTAAAGGAAGCGCGGTAGAGTACATGTTGCTCGAAAGTTTCCGCGCAATCGCTGATGATATCGGCCCCGGAGCGGACTTCCTCCTCCTCGAATTCTTCGTCCGCCTCCTGCCATTCGCTTTCCACTTCCTCGGCCGCATTGCACCAACCCATCTCGCGCGCCACGATCTCGTCGCGCTGCGGATCGTCGATGTATTTTTCGAGCAACCCCATGTATTTCTCCGTGCGCTGATCCTGCTGCTGGAGAAAGCGTTCCCACTCGTATTCGTCCCAAGCGCGGTCAGAGTCGGGCTCGGCCATTTTTTTATCTAGGCCAGCTTCCCAGCAGGCGCAAAAATTTTTGCGCGGTTTTGACCTCGGCCCGCCCCTGCAATTAGACTCCCCCAGCCATGCTCGAAGCCGAGAACGACGAACAGTTTTATCGCGACACGGAGGCGGTGGCCTTTCCGAAAATCGACGATCAACAACTCGCCCTCCTCGAGCCGCTCGGCCGTCGGCAGGTGCTCCAGCGGGGCGCAATCCTTTTCAAAGCCGGCCAGCGCGATTTCGGCCTCTTCGTCGTCCTCCGCGGCCAGGCCGAGGTCTTCGAGAAACGCGAGGAAACCGAGCAGATTCTGGGCACGGCCAACGAACGCGATTTCATCGGCGACGTCGCCATGCTCCAGGGCACCTCTGCCCTGGCCAACGCCCGCATCACCTCCGACGAGGCGGAAATCCTTGAAGTGCCGGCCGTCCAACTGCGGCGCGCGCTGGCCGAGCTCCCCGGTCTCGGCGAGCCGTTGGTCAACGCCTTCATCATGCGGCGGGCCCGGCTCTCGCGCGATCGCGAGTTTGCCGGGCTGCGCGTGATCGCTCCCCGCGAAACGCCCGAAGGCCATCGGCTCGACGATTTTCTGGCCAAAAATCATGTCCCGCATCGCTTGCTCCATATCGAGGACGCCGCCGGGCAAGAGCTGGCCCGGCGCTTCCAACTGGCCGCGCGCGATCTGCCCGCGCTCATCACCGCCAACGGGACGCCGTTGCGCAAACCGTCGCTCCGCGAGGTCGCGCAAGTTGCGGGTTTGCTCCGCCCGCTCGCGCGCGACGACGAGCACGAAATTCTCTGTGACCTCGCGATCGTGGGCGCCGGCCCGGCGGGTTTGGCGGCGGCGGTCTACGCCACTTCGGAAGGTCTCAAGACGGTCGTGCTGGAAAGCTACGCGCCCGGAGGCCAGGCCGGGGCCTCCTCTTTGATCGAGAACTTTTTTGGTTTTCCGACCGGGATCAGCGGCGGCGACCTGACCTATCGGGCGCAGCTTCAGGCCTACCGTTTCGGCGCCAAATTCTCCACCCCGTCACAGGCCTTAACGCTCCGATTGCATCACGACGAGGCCTATCGGGCGAGCCTGCAGATCGAAGGGTGCCACGCCGATTTGCGCGCCAAATGCGTCCTCATCACGACAGGCGCGGAATACAGCCGGCTGGAGGCGGAAGGCCGCGAGGAATTCGAAGGCGCCGGCGTTTACTACGCCGCCACCGCGCTCGAAGGCCAGGTCTGCCGCGGCGCCACCGTCCTCGTCGTGGGCGCGGGCAATTCCGCCGGGCAGGCAGCGATGTTCCTTTCCGAGGGCGCGGCCAAAGTGTTCCTCGTGGTGCGGGGCGACGATCTCGAAAAAAGCATGTCGCAATACCTTTCCCGCCGCGTCGAGGCCTGCGCCAACATCGAGGTCCTAACCTGCACGGAAGTGCGCAAAATGAGCGGCCGCAAAGTGCTCGAAAGCGTCGAGCTGGAGAACACCAGCACGGGCGAACGCCGGACAGTGAAAACACCCGCGGTCTTTTCCATGATCGGTGCCAAACCCTGCACCGAATGGTTGCCCGCGGAGATTGAGCGCGACGAAAAAGGCTTCATCAAAACCGGCGCGGCGGTGGTCGATGCGCCGGCCTGGCGGCAATGCGGGCGCGACCCTTTCCGCTCGAGGCGAGCGTCCCGGGCATTTTCGCGGCGGGCGACGTCCGTTCCGGCTCGGTCAAACGCTGCGCCACCGCGGTCGGCGAAGGGAGCATGGCGATCGCCGGCGTGCACGAAACGCTCGCGCTTTTCGCCTAAACGCAAACCGTCCGGCGCCGCCGGCTAACAAAATCCTCCGCCCGCCATTCGGGGAGTTGCTCGCGGAGTTAAGCGCTCCTCTCGAAGCCAGCCGAGAGAATTTATAAGGCTGGCTCAGCCGGCTGTTCCGCTCGTTTGGTCTGTAAGCGCAACTGTCCGCAAGCCGCGTCGATGTCGTGGCCTTTCTCTCGGCGCAAAGTCGCAACCGCGCCGTGCTCGCGCACAATCCGGAGAAAAGTTTCCTGGCGATTCCGCGAAGGACGCGACCACTCCAGGCCTTCGACAAGGTTGTAGGGAATGAGGTTGACCTTCGCCGCGAGACGCTGCGCGTGCCCGGCGAGCAGACGCGCCTGCTCGTCGGAGTCGTTGATCCCAGCGATGAGGATGTACTCGAACATGAGGCGCTTCTTTTGCCGGACGTATTCGTCGCAAGCGGCTAGGAGCGTCGCGAGCGGGTATTTGCGGTTGACCGGCATGATCTGGCTGCGCACGGCGTCGGTCGCGCCGTGCAGGGAGATGGCGAGGCGGAATTGGGTCGGCTGGAGAGCGAGCTGGCGGATTTGCGGGGCGAGCCCGCTGGTCGAAATCGTGATGTGACGCGCGCCGATCTCGAGACCCCAGGGGGCGTTGATGATGCGGATGGCGGCGAGCAAATTTGTCAGGTTGGCGAGCGGCTCGCCCATGCCCATGAAGACGATGTTGTCGATGCGCTCGCCACTTTCCCGCTCGATCGCGAGAAGCTGATCGACGATCTCGCCCGGAGCGAGGTTACGGGTGAAGCCGTCGAGGCCGCTCGCGCAAAATTTGCAGCCGTAAGCGCAGCCCACCTGGGTGGAAACGCAGGCCGTGCGACGGTCGGAGGTTTCGCCGTAAAGAGCGGGCGACGCCGGGATGAGGACGGACTCGATCAGGTTGCCATCGGCGAGGCGGAAGAGGAATTTGCGCGTCGTGTCTTTCGAGCCGAGGACGCGGAGTAATTCCGGCCGGACGAAGGCGAAGTCTTCCGTGAGCCGGTCGCGCAGCGGCGCGGGCAGATCGGTCATGGCGGCGAAGGAATCGACGCGTTTCTTGTAGAGCCAGTCGGTCACCTGCCTGGCGCGGTAAGCGGGCTGGCTTTGCGCGGCGAACTTCTGGGTCAGCTCTTCGAGACTGAGCGACTTGATCGAGGGCTTGGGCACAGGGAGACGCTCGCTGGCCTTCCCTGGGTTCTCAAATGCGGATGCGATCCCTGTTTTTCTCGCGTGCACGCGGGGGCGCTGCGCGATGGCCTTGGGCGAGGCTCGCCCAAGCGCGACGGGCTGGCAGCCCGTCCTCCCCGGAAAGAATTAGCTGACGCCTAACGAGTGGCGCTCACGCGGAAGATCGTGCCGTGCGCGTCTTCGCTGAAGAGCAGGCTGCCGTCTTTGGCCACGGTGACGCCAACCGGCCGTCCCCAAACGTCCCCCTGCGGCGTGACGAAACCGGTCACGAAATCCTCGTAGGCGCCGGTCGCTTGGCCCTTCTCAAATGGCACCCGCACCACCTTGTAGCCGGTGCGCCGCGTCCGATTCCACGATCCGTGGAAGGCCGCGAAAATGTCGCCCCGATACGCCTCGGGAAATTGTTTCCCGTTGTAAAAGCAAAGATTGAGCGTCGCGGAATGCGCCTGCACGAGCACGTCGGGCACGATCGCTTGCCGGCCCAGCTCCGGCTTTTCGCCCCGGTGCCGCGGGTCCTGATGATCGCCGAGATAAAACCAGGGCCAGCCATAAAATCCGCCCGGCGTGACGCGGCTGATGTAGTCGGGGACCAGATTGTCGCCCAGCTCGTCGCGCTCGTTCGTGCTCATCCAGAGCTCGTCTGTCCCCGGCCGAAGGGCGATCCCGACCGCGTTGCGAATCCCCCAAGCGTAAACTTTTTGCCCGCTCCCGTCGGCGTTAAACTGGAAGATGCGCGCCCGATCCGCTTCCGCCGCGTCGTCGCTATCGTTGGAACGCGAGCCGATCGAAACGAACATCTTCTTCCCGTCCGCCGAAAAAACGAGATCGCGCGTCCAATGTCCGCCGCCGCGCAGGAGGCCGCCGCCGGAGAGCTGGGCTCCGAGCTTTTCGGCCGGCGCGCGCGCCTGGAGGTCGCCGTTGCGATAGGGAAAACGGATCACGCCGTCGGTGTTGGCCACGTAGAGATATTGCGGATCGGGGCCGGGCGGATAAAAGGCGATGCCGAAGGGTTTGTTCAGATCGCTCTCGGTAAAAAGCTGATTGAGATCGGGTTTGCCGTCACCATTCGTGTCGCGCAGGACCCGGATTTGGTTGGCCCGGCTTTCGGTCACAAAAAGATCGCCGTTCGGCGCGGTCAGGAGGAACCGAGGATCGCGGAAGCCGCGGGCGTATTCCTCGATCTTGAATCCGGGTGGGACGTGCAACTGCGCCGCGGCCGGCCGGGCCACGACGTCGGGGCCGTTATTGGCCGAGCGGGTCTGATTGGGCGGGGGGAGATCGGCGACGGTGATCTTGCGTCGCACGCCCGGCGCGTCGCCCGTCCAATCGGTCATGGCCGCCGCGCCGGTCAGCACTTTCCCCGTCTGCGCGGGAAGCGGCCCGGGCCAGAGCAGAGACAGGCCGAGAGTGGCGGAAGCGAGAACGCGCCGAAGAACCAAGGCGTTTCCCTAACGAAAGATCGCGCGCGAGGTTTCGCGATCTTTGGCCACCCGCTCCTCGGCTTTGCGGGCGTTGATAACGAAGGTGTTGTTATCGCCTCGGCGCGCCCACGGCCCGGGCGGCACATCCTTGAATTCGACAAATTTCCAATCGGTCACGTCCGTCTCCGAGAGGCCGAGATAATCCCGCACCGCCGGCGAGACATCGAGCCCGGCGCCGTGATTCAGATTCGGCTTCGGCCGCTCGTTCCCGAAAACATATTCCCAGTGATCGGTGCGGAAGGGACCCGCATCCTCCCACTGCGCATAGACCGTCCGGTTACCCTTGCGGATGGCGACCCAGCGATCTTTACAGACCGACACGGCCGGCCCCTTGTAAGCTTCTTTGAACCAAGGCACCACCGTGGGCGCTTCCGGGCGATGACCGGTCCGCGCCTTGTCGTTGTAGGGCAGCGCGCAGTAGAAAGGATTCTGCCGCGGAGCAAAATTCACCGGCATGTAATCGTGGCGATTCGCCCGGTTCGGGTCGTCGTAGCCGCCGTAATTTTTCGCCCAGGCCGCATCCCAACTGCTCGCGTGGTTCGGGACCGGATTGTTCCCGCTCGGATTTTCGCCGATCCAGAACACAGTCGTGACGATCTGGCTTTTCCAAGGGAAACGGTCCGCCCCTTTGCTGCTGCCGAAAAGCGGGATGCGGGTCGGGGTGGAGCCGGTCGGATCGACCTTGAGCAGGACATCATCGGTGAGCCGATTTTGTTTCTTGCTCAGCTTGACCTTGGCCTGAGGCGTCTGGGCCGGCGCGGAGTGGATGAAGACCGCCGCAAGGGACGAGAGAAAAACGGCGATGGTGTGTGTGAGTGTTCCTGGTTTCATCGAAAAAAAACGGCTTCAGCAAACCGGCTGAAGGAGTGGCGCACCTGTTTAAAGATTCGGCCAGCGGGCCGGAAATGCGCGTAAATTGAAGTCCCGAATTATCGCATAAATATCGCGTCGATCAACCCTTGCGGGCCGAAGGTCTGAGGGGGCGGTCCCAGTAGAGGAGCAAAAAGCGCGCCGCCTGTAGACGGTTCGCTCTGCGAAACGCGGGTGTGGCGCCCGCCACCTCCCGCGCTCCTCCGCCCCACTCCCGTGCCTCCTCAGCGGGGGTTTAGCGTGAACCCTCCCGGCGTCTTGCCTTCACTCTCCCACTCTCGCGTTGTCATCCCGAGCCCGCGAAGACGGCGAGGGATCTCACGGAAGGTCTCGGCGTCCGGTTCCAGAACAGATGGACCCAGCAGAGTATCCGTGAGATCCCTCGGCGCGCTGCGCCAGCCTCGGGATGACAACATGTGAGCAGCGAGTGGAGGCCAAGGTGCGCATCCGCCCGCCCCCGCGTTTCCCAGAGGGAGGCGTCTACAGGATCGGCGGAAGCGCCCACAGGAATCATCCGACAAACTTCCCGGGATTCAGAATATCCCCCGGATCCAGCGCGCTCTTGAGCCGCGCGTGCAACGCCCGCGCCACCTCGCCCGTCGCCTCCGGCCACCAGCGCTTCTTGGCCAGCCCGATCCCGTGCTCGCCGGTGATCACCCCGCCCCAGGCGAGCACCTGCGCGAACAATTCATCCAACGCCGCCTCCACCTTTACCCCCACCGCCTTCTCCTCGTAGTGCGCGGCCATGATGTTGACGTGAATGTTCCCATCCCCAGCATGCCCGAAAGTCGCCACCGGAAACCCGTGCCGCGCCTGCAACGCCCCGGCGAACTCCACCAAATCCACCAGCCGGCTCCGCGGCACCACGATATCCTGGTTCAGCTTCGTCAGCCCGGTCGCGCGCAACGCGTTGCTGAACTCTCGCCGCAACGCCCACAATTTCTCCGATCCCTCCTCCGTCGTCGCCACCGTCAGCGAATTCGGCCCCCGCCCCGCGATCAACTCCTGTAACGCCGCCGCCTCGCTCCGCACCGTCTCCTCGCGCCCATCCACATCCACGAGCAGGTGCGCGTTCCCTTCCGGAATCACCCCATGCCCATGATCGTGCCGCGCCGCCTCCAGGGTAAATTGATCCGCGATCTCCAGCGACGAGGGCAGAAATCCTGCCGCGAAAATCGCCTGCACCGTCGCGGCCGCCTCCGCCATCGTCCCGAAAGAAGCCGACAACGTCGCCCGCGCCGGCGGCCAGGGCAGGAGCCGCACCGTGATCTCCGTGACCACCCCGAGCAATCCCTCCGACCCCACGAAGAGCCCGATCAAATCGAACCCCGTCTTGTTCTTGTGCACCCGCCCGCCGGTGCGCAGGACCTCCCCGCTGGCCAGCACCACCTCCAGCCCGATCACGTAATGCCGCGTCACCCCATACTTCAGACAGCGCGGCCCGCCCGCGTTCGTGGCCACATTTCCCCCGATGCTGCAATGCTCCAGACTCGCCGGATCGGGCGGATAAAATAACTTCTGCGCCCGCACCGCCGCCTGCAGTTGGCCCGTGATCACCCCCGGCTCCACCACCGCCACGGCATCGCCGAAATGGATTTCCTTGATCCGATTCATCCGCTCCAGCGAAAGCGAAATCCCGCCCCGCACCGGCACGCAACCGCCCACGTAGCCGTAACCGGCCCCGCGCGCCGTCACCGCGATCCCGCGTTCATTCGCGAAACGGAGCACCCGGCTCACCTGCTCCGTCGTTTCCGCCAGGACCACCGCCTCTGGATCGTGCTCCGCAAACCATTTATCGCCCCCGTGCGCCCGGCGCGTCGGCTCGTCCAGCGCCACCACCCCCTCGCCCAGCAGCGCGCCCAGCTCCGCCGTCCAGCTCACGGCTGCACCGGAATCCCCGGCTCGATCACCTCGACCCGCGTCCCCACCTCCGCCGCGTCGAAGAAATGTTTTGCCATCGCCACCGGCATCCGCACACAGCCATGCGACGCCCGGAAGCGCGGCACAAACCCCGCGTGCATCCCATACCCATCCTGGAACCGGAGAAAATACGGCATCGCCGCCCCAGCAAACCGGGCGCCCTTCGGCTTCGCATCCTTGTTCACATCCACATTGCGCTCCACCACCCCGCCCGCCTTGTTCACATAGTCGCCGTACTCGTTCGAGACATGACCTGCATCCTTCTGGATCACCCGATATTTCCCCGGCGGCGTCTCGTAAGCGCGGCGGCCTGAAGAGATATTCGTCTTCCCGATCAAAATATTCCCACGAAAAAAGAACGCCTGTTGTGTGGTCAGATTGATCAGAATACGCGGAGCGCCCTGCGCCGTCGGGTCCTCATTCCAGGAAGCGAAAACCGGATGATGCGAAGCCTTGCGCGTGAGGGCCGCGGCCGAGCGATGCCGGCGCACTCCGACATCGTTCGGCAAGTCCGTGCATCCGCCAACCGCCAGGGCGAGCAACCCGAAAAGCGCGCGGCCATAGAAAGGGGGCAATTTCATTGCGGCCGATTCTAGCGGCCCCCAGGGCGGAGCACAATAAGCGACTCGCGCCTCATGGAGGGACGACCTCTGTGTCGTCCCCGAATCAAAAAAACCGAAGGCCGCCCCAAAATCCAACTCGGCCCCCTCCCTATCCTGGTTTCCTGGCTTCCAAATTCATCCCTCAGCGCCCCGCGAAAAAGCCTTGTCCTCCCGACCCCGATCCATTAAAAACCAAATGAACCACGCCCCCCACAACCAACCGAACGGGGCCAAACATGCCCGCCCGCCCCACACTCATCCGCGCCGACCTCCTGAGCAGCCGGCGCCGGCAAGACGCCCCCAGCCAGCGCCGCATCATGCGCAACTACGGCCTCACCTTCATCCCCCTCCCCGGCGAACCCGTCGAAACCGACCCAGGCCAACCCTCCGCCTCCCCCGAAACACCTCCACCCTCATCCCCATGATAGGCGTCTCATCCACGTCTAATTCTCGTTAGACGAAATCCCCAATCGTATGCGCGGAGTGCCAGCTGATCTTCCTCTCGCGGGCTTCGTCGGTTGCATGCTCAGCCAGATCTGCCTTGGGGAGTTTCAACTGCAGTTTCACTTCCCTGGCGCGGCGGGTGTCGGAGGCAGCATTTCCATCGAGAGCGGCTGGCAGCTTTTCGAGCCAGCCGGGGCTCTCATCGACTCAGCGATGGAGCATCGCGAGCGCGAGCATTACGTCTTGCATGTTTTGCTTGGCCACAGCATCTCAGATTTCAGCATTGATGCGCCGCGTTCCTTTCAGCTAGTCTTCGACTCAGGGCATCCCCTCACCATTTACGACGACAACGAGCACTATGAGACTTTCTCAGTCAATCCCACCGGAGAAGCGGGCGTTTACATCTAGCCACGCAAATCGTCTAACCAAGCGATGGAGCCAACCACTGGCCGGCGTACGCCCAAGTTTTCCGTGACTCCAACCTCACATCCCGCCGCCACGCGCGCCCTCGCCAGTGGTGGCTCATCTTGTTCTCGTTAGATGGTAATGCCCACATGAACGAAGCAGACGAAGCCGAACTGCATCGCTTATGCGCAGAGCTGGAGCAGATCGATCGCCAGCAACTCTCCGTGTCACAGTGCGAAGCGTTGAAGAAGTCGGCCCTCGCCCTGAGCACAGCGTTCATTCATGATCTCCGCGGCGATATCGAGCGCCAGTATGCCCGACTCGGCCAGACGCTCAGCGAAGAGGAGCGGCAGCGAATGAAGTCTATCGGGATCGACCCTGATGCCACGCCAACCCTCTAACCCATGCGATGGAGCGACCACTGGCCGGCGTACGACCAAGTTTCCCATGACTCGAACCTCACAGCTCGCCGCCACGATCGCCCTCGCCAGCGGTTGCTGATCTTGTTCTCGTTAGGCCTCTATGACGTTCTCCGCCATTCGACAAACGATCCGACAGGCCCGGCTGGCACGATGGGTCCATCTGCGTCGTTTGGGGCCTGTTCGATACCTTCTCCTGTATGGCGTGCTTTTGTGGGGCCTTCCCATGTTTCTCCTCTTCGCTTTTCTAGTTCCCAAGCAGCCTGCCGTGCACGGAGTGGATCTCACGTTTGCGGTTGTCTTAGCATGTTTGGTAGTTATAGGCGGGATTCTTGTAGGTTGGTCAGAGTGGAAGCGGGAAGAGAGAAAATATCAAGAGAGCATCAGCGATGGAACGACGCCCAAGGCCTAACCATCCAACCATCACCTTGAGGAGTGGACCTTTCTTCGCAGCGGTCAGGAGACGACCGCTCGCTTCGATTTTCACCGAAAGCAGTAGCGGCGCTCGGCATCCAATCAAGGCGATGCAGCCGACTCCGAAAACATTCGCCGTGGCTGGTCTGGCTCTTATTAGGCGTATGGTCGCGACTACCGCGGGGGTATCCCTAATCGGTCTTGCAGCTTTGCTTGTTGGCTGCACGTCGATCGGAAACGCACCGTCCGGCCATCCAGAATGGACACCGTACAATGTGAGTGGACTTAAGATTCTGTTGGTAGACTCATCTGATTTCCGCCAGTTTGAGTGGCTTGCTTTCGCCGCGAACGGAGGTGTTCAAATCGAATCGGGCACCAACGGACCCGAGCGGAGAGAAACCCTACATTGGCGCATCACGCCGACAGGTGCGCTCGGCATATACTCCGATATCGACATCTACGACGAGCTCACGTTGTTGTCGCGGACTGCGAAGACGCTCGTGGTGAAGCGGCGGAGCGGCACGACGGCAAAATACAAGATTTTGTTCGACGAGCATCTGACCAGACGATGGAGTGGTCCATCAAATCATACTTTGCGGCCAATCCCCGAAAACGCTCACGAGCAGGCGCGCGCCGACTGGTGGATGCTCAAACGTCTTATGACTAAAATTTCACCTCCCGCCGCCATCCGCGTCCTCGCCCGCATGCCTGCTCGGGAACCTTTCGCAGTGGCTAATTTTGTTCTCCTTGGATGGTAAGACCTACTTCTAGCCGCAGTTTTCCACCGCGCGTTCGCCTCGGACGATTTGCGGTCGTTTTCACGTGCTGGCTGCTATTGCTTCTCACAATCGATCTTCTGATCGAACGCGCATTCCATCTAGCTCCCGATTCACGTTGGCAGAGCCACATCCCGGGAGCCATCGGCGGAGTTTCGGTGTTGTTTATAGCCGCTGTTTACCTTCGCACCAGAAACGGCCGTTTGCGATGGCTCGCCAAAGACTGATTGTGATGCGACGCCAACCGTTTTAAAACGAAGTATACAGACAACTCCGAAAGCTTTCGGAGTGGCTGATCTGGTTCTCTTCAGATGCAGTGAAGACGTCCTTACTCTTCTACAGGGCTTTGGGCCGCCACGATTCTCCTATAGGGTGTCATGAACTTCAGATGGCGTGATGGGGGTGGACTTTCTCTGGGGAGCGCACGCGCCTCGCGTGCTGGCGAGGGCGCCTCGCCCTCGCGAACTTTTCTTCCCCGCTTCGAGATCAAGAGCGGCCGCAAAGTTCGTTTTGGCGAGGCGCCAAAACCAGCACGCGAGGGCGCGTGCGCTCCCCAGAATGACCGTTGCGCCCTCATAGACGTTTCCAAGTCCATGACCCGCTCTTAGCCACCGGAATATCCGACTCCCATCATGTCATCGAGGCGATGCAGCGAACGCCTACCCGCTGTTACGATCCGCTTTTGCCATGGCTACAACCTCTCACTTCCGCGCCACGTTCGCTCTCGGTAGCCGTCGCTGATCTTCTTCTCGGCAGGTTTCTGCGTTTGCTCTAGTATCGAATGGCACTAAAGTAGCACTTTATGCGAACTGAGCTCGTCACCACACTCAAGCGCAAGGCCACCGAAATCATCGCCGACCTTGCATCCGACCAGGACCCCGTGCTCATCACTCAGCACGGCAAGCCTGCGGCCTATCTCATGGCCGTAGAGGCGTTCGACGCTCTCATCCGCAGGCTTGGCATTTTGGAAGGCATCGCCCGCGGCGAACGCGCCCTCGAAGAGGGCCGCGTTGTCACCCACGCCGAAGCCAGGAAGCGCATGGCGCGATGGCTGCGCTAATCTGGACTGAACCGGCTCTCCATGACCTCGATGCCATTGCCGATTACATCGCTCTCGAAGACTCGCAGGCCGCGCGGGGGCTTGTGCGACGAGTCTTCCGACACGTTGAGCAACTTGCGGAGCAGCCGGAGAGCGGTTCCCGTCCGCCCGAGATGCGGCAGTCGCGCTACCGTCAGATTGTCGAGCCTCCTTGTCGTGTGTTCTACCGCTACGACAGCGAGCGAGTCTTTGTGCTCTACGTCATGCGTGGTGAGATGCGTTTCCGCAAGTCCCGGCTGAGTAAGCGAGACCGAGACAACCGCAGCGCCTAAACCAGCGCTGCCTAATCATTGTAGCGGTCCCCAAGCCGGAGCAGAATACTCCACTCACCGAACCGACCGAGCCATGAAAACTTCCACCCGCCTGCCGGCTTGTCCTTCGACGCCGAATTGCGTCTCGACCGATGCGACCGATCAAGGTCATGCCATCCCTCCGTTCGTCCTCGCCCGCGCCGAGGCGTGGCCGGAGATCCGCACGGCGGTCCTGGCGATGCCCCGCACTCGGCTGGTGGCGGAGAGTGAGCATTTTCTTCAGGTCGAATGCCGTTCCCGCGTCTTCCGCTTCGTGGACGATCTCACTCTGGAATTGCGGCCGGACGAAAACCTCCTAGCGGTGCGCTCGGCCTCCCGGCTGGGCAGCTACGACTTCGGGGCGAACCGTGGCCGCCTCGAAAAATTGCGCGCGATTCTGCAGGCGCGGGGGCTCATTCGTGGGACGAGGGAGGCATCCTGAGAGTCTAAAAGTACGCGACGCCTACTCCCGCGCTGCGCAGAACGAAGCGTCTACAGGTGACGCGCCGGGGGTTCTCGACGATTGAATGAGCATGACACGCTCCTGGCCGAGGAGGACCCTCTGCGCCACTAGAATCGGCGAGTGGTTTGGGCTCCTCGCACTGCTGCTTGGCCCTTCCGCCCGGGCGCAGGAGCCGGCGGTCGGGGAACTGCTGCTGCATCCCGCTGATATCGTGATCAGCGGTCGTCTGGAGACATCGCCGGACGCGAAGACGGGAAAGTTTGCGGTGGAATTTATCGGGAAGGAGATCGACCTGAAGCGCGCGGCGGATGAGGCGGCGGCCCGGCTGCCGGCCTTTTGGAAGGCTTCGTTCTGGAAGTATCTGCCGGTCGATCCCGGGGGGACGCTGAATTCTCCAACGGTGAGCGATGACGACCCGTTTCTCACGCCGGCGTATTTGACGCTGGCGGGCCGGCTGTTGGAGCGCGAGGTGATCGCTTCGGATAAGCGCACCGAATTGCTCTTCGGCAAGTGAGCCGAAGCGCGCCCCTCGGCACCGCGCCGCTGAAGGCTCTGGCCATGGACGGCGTTCCGCGATAGAACTGCTCTCGCCCATGAACCCCGAGCCCGTTGTCCAGACCATCACCTCCGGGAGCGAGCAGCGGATGAATGTGCCGGTGGTGACGGTGGCCGGGTTTTTCAAGCTGCACGCCAAGGAGTTGCAATTGAAGCTGGAGGGGAAAGAGGTCGGCTTCGACCGGCGCATCCGCGAGCCGACGATCAATCGTCCCGGTCTCGCGCTGGCCGGGTTCTACAATTATTTCGCGGAGAAACGGGTGCAGGTGCTGGGCGCGGCGGAGCAATCGTATCTCAAGGATCTCTCGGTGCGGCAGCAGCGAGCGCGCTTTCGCGCCCTCTGCGAGCAGAAGATCCCCTGCCTGGTGATCTCGCGCGGGTTCCATCTTTCCCCGGAATTGCTCGCCCTCGCAGAGGCGGCGGAGGTGGCGGTTTTTCGCACGCCGATGATCACGATGAAGTTCATCAACGCGGCCACGATCGCGCTGGAGCTGGATTTTTCGCCGACCGTGACGGAGTTCGGCAGCATGGTGGACATCCTCGGGGTGGGCGTGCTCATCCGCGGGGCCAGCGGGGTGGGAAAGAGTGAGTGCGTGCTCGGGTTGATCGAGCGCGGCTACAGCCTGGTGGCGGACGACGTGACGCGGGTGAAATCGCTGGAAGGCCGCGAGCTGGTGGCGACGGCGCCGGAGTTGACCCGCTACCACATGGAAGTGCGCGGGATCGGCATCATCAACGTGGTCTCGATCTTCGGGATCGGCGCGATCCGGATGGAGAAACGGCTCGATCTGGTGGTGACGTTAAAAGATTGGCAGGACCTGGAAGAAGTGGATAGAATCGGGCTGGACCGCGAGCTTTACGAGATTCTCAAAATCCAGATCCCGCACATTACCATTCCGGTGCGTCCGGGACGCGATATCGCCCGCTTGATCGAGGTGGCGGCGATGGATCAGAAGCTGAAAGGCCTCGGCCTGAACAGCGCGCAGGAATTTAATGAGAAGTTGCTCGGTCTAATGGAAGTGAAGGACACGTAAAATGGGTTTATTGAATCGACGCCCGGCGCCGGGGAGCAGCGAGAAGGTGGAGAAGGAGATCACGATCGTGAATCGCCTCGGCCTGCACGCGCGTCCTTCGGCCATGTTTGTGCGGGTGGCGAGCCGGTTCCGGAGCGAGATCTGGGTGTCGAAGGAAGGCGAAGAGATCAATGGCAAAAGCATCATGGGCCTGATGATGCTGGCGGCCGGGCAGGGCTCGAAGCTGCGGGTGCGGGCGGAAGGGCCCGATGCCGCGGAGGCGGTGCAGGAGCTCGAGGAATTGATCCAGTCGCGCTTTAACGAGGAATAGTTGACGTTCCGGTTATTCTTGAACCGGGATGACGAGCGAGCTTAACGGAGAGGAAAGACGTTTTCATGGCGTGGCCGCCGCTCCCGGCATCGCGCGCGGCCCCGCTTATGTCTTCACCATGGAGACCGACGACGTGGCGAAGTACCACATCGAGCCGGGCCTGGTGACCGATGAAATCGGGCGCTTCGAGTCGGCGCTCATCCAGACGCGGGTCCAGATTCTCGAGATGCAGCAACAGATCGCGGAAGCGATCGGAGCGAAAGACGCCGGGATTTTTGATGCCCACCTCCTCGTGGTGGAGGATCAGACGTTGATCGACGAGGTCCTGCGCAAGCTGGAGGCGGATCTGTGCAACGTGGAGTTCGTTTTCCAGGAGGTGGCGAACCGTTACGTCGAATCGCTCAGCAAGATCGACGATCCCTACCTGCGCGAGCGCGCGCTCGACATCCAGGATGTGACCCGGCGCGTCATCCGCAACCTGCAGGGGAAAGCGCCGCGCCCGTTCCTTTCCATGGACGAGCCGCACATTCTGGTCGCGCACAATCTCACGCCCTCCGACACCGCGACGATGAACCGCGAAAAAGTGCGCGGCCTCGCTCTCGATCTCGGGAGCCGGACGTCGCACACCGCGATCATGGCGCGTTCGCTCGAAATCCCAGCCGTGGTCGGCCTGCACGACGCGACGGAAATTCTGAGCTCGGGCGCGTCGCTTTTGCTCGACGGCTACAACGGCCTCCTCATCGTCAACCCGACCGCGGCCACGCTGGCAGAATATCGCGAATTGGAACGCCGCCAGGGCGCCATCGCCGCCCAGCTCACCGGGCTGCGCGAGACTCCTTCCACGACCCGCGATGGCCGGCACATCGTGCTCTCGGCTAATATCGAGTTGCCCGACGAAATCGGCGCCGTGCTCAGCCAGGGCGCGGAAGGCGTGGGCCTTTACCGGACGGAATTTCTTTATCTCAATCAAAAAACTTTGCCGACCGAAGCGGAGCAATTTGAGATCTATCGCGGGGTCGCCCAAAGCGTCGCGCCCCAGCCGCTCATCATCCGCACGCTCGATCTCGGCGGCGACAAGATCTCCGAAAACATGGAGAACAGCGACGAGTTGAACCCCTTCCTCGGCTGGCGCGCGATCCGTTTTTGCCTGGAGAATGTCGACATTTTCAAAGCCCAGCTGCGCGCCATCCTCCGGGCCAGCGCGGGCGGGAATGTCAAAATGATGTTTCCCATGATCTCGGGTCTCGACGAAATCCGGCGCGGCCTCGCCATCGTCGCCGAGTGCAAGGAGGAGCTGCGCCGGGAAGGCAGCGCCTTCGACGACGGGCTCGAGATCGGGGCCATGATCGAGATTCCGACGGCAGCGATCATGGCCGATCTGCTCGCGCGCGAGGTCGATTTTTTCAGCATCGGGACGAACGACCTGATCCAGTACGCGGTCGCGATCGACCGCACGAACGAGCGGGTGGCGCACCTTTACGAGCCGACCCATCCTGGCGTCGTTAGGCTGTTAAAAATGGTCGCCGACGCCGCCCACGCGCACGACATCTGGGTCGGGGTCTGTGGGGAGATGGCGGGCGAGGTTTTGTACACGCCGCTGCTGCTCGGGCTGGGGATGGACGAGCTGAGTGTGGGACCGACGCTGGTGCCGCGGGTGAAGAGCGCGGTCCAGAGTCTGGGGATGAGCGAATGCGCGCAGCTGGTCGAGGAAGCGCTGCAGCTCGACACGCCTGCGGCCATTCTCGAACGCTGCACGACCCTGGCGCAGCAGAAGTACCCCGAGCTCGTTGGCTAAGACGCGTCGCGTCACGTTTCCGGGGAGGACGGGCTGCCAGCCCGTCGATGCCGGCAGCCTGCCGGCATCCGCGCGAACGGATCCCGAATGAATGGGCCGCAGCTGCGTGCACATAAATCGGGCCGCTCGCGTCTTAGATTAACGCGGTCGCTCACCTCTCCCCTGCGCGCGGGTTGGAGGTAGCACCTCCGACCGACGGGCTAACAGCCCGTCCTCCCCGGAAGTCGCTCCGCGTCGTTCTTACAGGCCGCCGTAGCGGCGCTGGCGGCGACTGTATTCCTGGACCGCGTCGAACAAATCTTCCTTCGCAAAATCGGGCCAGAGCTTCGGGGTCACGTACATCTCGGTGTAGGACAACTGCCAAAGCAAAAAATTGGAAATCCGCATCTCGCCCGAGGTGCGGATGAGCAAATCCGGATCGGGATAATAGCGGGTGTAAAGATGTTTGCTGAACATCTCGACATCGATCATGGCCCGATCGATGTGCCCCAGCTCGATCTCGTGGAAGAGGCTCTTGATCCCGTCGACGATCTCGAGCCGGCCCCCGTAACTGAGCGCCAGAATGAGCGTGAGCCCGTTGTTCCCCGCCGTCTGCTCGATCGATTTGTGCAGTTGTTTCTGACAGGCCGCCGGCAAATCCGTCAACCGGCCGATCGCCTGCAGCTTGACGTTTTTCTCGACCAGCTCGGCCGTTTTCTCCTTCAAAAAACGCTCCAACAACTGCATCAACGCCATCACTTCGGCTTTGGGCCGCTGCCAGTTCTCCGCCGAAAAAGCATAGAGCGTGAGGAACTCGATGCGCAGATCGCCGCACCCTTCCACGCAGGCGCGGACCGCCTGGGCGCCTTGCTCGTGGCCCTTGATCCGGGGCAGGCCGCGCTCCTTCGCCCAGCGGCCGTTTCCGTCCATGATGACGGCGACGTGACGCGGGACGGTTTCTGGTTTCGGACTCATCCGGCGTCTCCTAAAGGATGAGCGTCTGGCCCCGCGCCGGGCCCACGCTCACGATGCTGAGGCGCGCGCCGGTTAATTCCGCGATCTTTTGCACATAAGCGCGGGCCTCGTTAGGCAAATCGGAGAGCTGGCGGGCCCGCTCGGTCGAGCGGTTCCAGCCTTTGAGCGCAAGATAAATCGGCTCGCAGCGCGCCAGTTGGGCGGCGTCGCTCGGCGGCACCGCGACATTTTTCCCGTCGAGCCGATAGCCGACGCAGACCTGGATGGGATCGACCTTGTCGAGTCCGTCGAGGTTGGTGATGGCGAGTTCGTCGATGCCGTTGATCATCGTGGCGTAACGCGTCGCGACCGCATCAAACCAGCCGCAGCGCCGCGCCCGCCCGGTGGTCGCGCCGAATTCGCGGCCCATCTCGTGGAGCATTTTCGCGAGGGCCGCGTCTTCCGTCGGGAGGGAACCTTCGCCCACCCGCGTGGTGTAGGCTTTCATCACTCCGAGCACCCGATCCATCCGATGCGGCGGCACGCCCGAGCCGGTGCAGGCGCCGCCCGCCGTCGTGTTCGAGGAGGTCACGTAGGGATAAGTGCCGTGATCGATATCGAGAAAAGTCCCCTGCGCGCCCTCGAATAAAATCTCTTTCCCCGCCTGCAGCGCTTCGTGCAGGTAGACGACCGTGTTCGCGACAAAGGGCCGCAACCGCTCCCCCGCCTCCAGAAAATCGGCGTTCACTTTCGCCGCGGAAATGGAATGCGCGCCGAGCGCTTTGAGGATGCTGTTGTTCTCGCGCATTTTCGCCCGAAGCTTTTTCGAGAAAAGTTCCGGCTGCATGAGATCGGCGATGCGCAGACCGGTCCGCGCTGCCTTGTCGCCGTAGGCGGGACCGATGCCACGTTTGGTCGTGCCAATTTTGCCGCGCCCCTTGAGCGTTTCCCGCTGCTCGTCGAGCGCACGGTGATAGGGCAGAACGAGATGCGCGCAATCGCTGATCAGGAGGTTTTTGCCGATCTTCACCCCGAGCTTGCGCAACTTGTCGATTTCCTGGACGAGCGCGACGGGATCGATGACCACGCCATTGCCGATCACGCAGATTTTGCGGGAGCGCAAAATGCCGG
Source organism: Chthoniobacterales bacterium (assembly GCA_965217815.1). Taxonomy (GTDB): domain Bacteria; phylum Verrucomicrobiota; class Verrucomicrobiia; order Chthoniobacterales; family UBA10450; genus Palsa-1392. The sequence goes on along the minus strand of CBDCJI010000001.1, from coordinate 789,063 downwards.
AGGGAATGAGATGGAGGACGAATTTTTTTCCGCCATGAATGACGGTGTGCCCGGCGTTGTTCCCGCCCTGGCTGCGCACCACGATGTCCGCTTTGCCGGTAAGGACGTCGATGATTTTGCCTTTGCCTTCATCGCCCCACTGCGCGCCGATCAGAATCGTGTTTGCCATCAGCCTTGCCGCCAGTTGAGGTTCGTCAGCGCGAGGATGTGAAAGCCCGCCGCCGACCGCGCCCGAAGGATAGAATGCGACCGGGCGGGCGCAAGCGAGTTTCGGGAAAAAAGGATTGCCATCGGCGTGGGAAACTCGTTAGCTCGCGAGCATGCGTACCATCCTCATCATCATCCTGATCCTGCTTCTCATCGGCGCCTTCCCGGCCTGGCCTTATAGCAGCGGCTGGGGCTACTACCCGGTGGGCGGAATCGGCCTCGTCCTGCTCATCCTCATCATCCTCGCGATCGTCGGGTGAGGCGTGCCAGCGCACAGCTGTAGACGTTTCGCTCTGCGAAACGCGGGCCAAAGCTTCGCGCGCGCCAGAAGTGGCCGCGCTCTCGCAGGTATGTGTTTAGCGTCCCACGAAAACCTGAGCCCTTTGTCATCCCGAAGCCGGCGGAGCGCGCCGAGGGATCTCACGCCTGCTCTGATGGGTTCATTCGTTCTGAAGCCGCACGCCGAGACCTTGCGTGAGATCCCTCGCCGTCTCCGCGGGCTCGGGATGACAAAATGAGAGTGTGGAGTGGACGCAAGGCGTCGACCGGGGCTGAACGCTAAACAGATACCCTCCCGGAAGAAGGCGTCTACCGGGGAGCCGTCCCGCTCGTTAGGCCGGGCTGCTTGACTTGCAGCACGGGCAGGGGAAAGCGCAGTTGCAGCTCGTCGCCCAGGTAAATTTCCACGTGGTGCACGCCGAATTGCTGGAACTGCACCCCGCCAAAGTAATGCACGTTGGTGGCGTGCCCTTCCATTTCCTTGAGCTCGAAGGCCACCTCGGCCTGCACGATCGTTTGATTATCATCCGGCCCGACGATCTTGGAACGCTGCTGGAATTTACCGGAGCCGCTGCACCAACGCGTCCAGATGCAGAGCCGCATGTAATTCACCGGCAACTGCGGCGTGGGGATGATGTTGACCACGCCGACGAGCGTCTGCATGCCATTGAATTCGCAACGCACATCTTCACAGAGCACGGCGCTCTGCAGATCCGGTAAAATAATTTCTGCGGCCACGAGACGGACCTTACTCGGTTTATGCCTAACGGCCAAGCCAACCGCGATTAAGCGCGAGGAAGAGAGCCGCCCCGAGCAGAATCCGATAAATAGCGAAGGGCGCGAAACCATGCCGGCGCACCCAGCGCAAAAACCAGGCGACCACCGCCAGGGCGACGAAAAAGGCCACTACGAAACCGAGCGCGAGAATCGACCAGAGATGCGGCGTCATGACCAACGGCGCGAGCGCTTCGCTCTGCGCGTGCGGCCGCAAAGTCTTGAGCAGATCGTAGCCGGTGGCGGCAAACATCGTCGGGATGGAAAGGAAAAAGGAAAATTCCAAAGCCGCCTCCCGCGACATCCCGGCGATCTGGCCGGCCGCGATCGTGCACATCGAGCGCGAGGTCCCGGGGAAGACGGCGGAGAGCGTTTGCACCGCGCCGATCCAGATCGCGGTGGGCAGCGAAGTCTGCTCCATTCGCTCGATCCGCGGCCTAACGAAAAGCGCATCGACCACCCACATGACGATTCCGCCGAGGAGGAGCGCAGCGGCCATGACGGTGAGGTTCTCGAGGTTTTTGCCGATCAATTTCGCGAGCAAAAACGCCGGCACCGCGGTGACGACGAAGGCCAGCAAAACCAGGCTAAGCGGATGGGTCAGGAAATTTCGGTCGCCCTTTTCTCCGCCGGGAAAGGTTTGCAGAAACTTGAGGAGGCGCCGCCAAAAAAATGCGGTCAGCGCCAGGATCGCGCCGAGCTGGATGACGATGCTGTACATTTTCCAAAAGCCGCTCCCGAGATCGACCCCCAGGAGCGCCTCGGCGATGCGCAGATGCGCGGTCGAGCTGATCGGGACGAACTCGGTCAGGCCCTCGATCACGCCCAGGAGCAGAGAGACAAGGTATTCGTGCATCTGGCCTAACGACGAAAGGGCGACCCTCTTCCGAAACCGCTAGATGGCCTCGGCCCCGCGCTCGTCCGTGCGAATGCGCACGACCTGTTCGACGTCGCAGACGAAGACTTTGCCGTCGCCGATCTTGCCCGTACGGGCCGCCTGGGTGATGACTTCGACCGCGCGCTGCGCCCGGTCGTCGGTCAGCACGATCTCAAACTTCACCTTGGGCAAAAAATCGACCGTGTATTCGCTCCCGCGATAAATCTCAGTGTGGCCTTTCTGGCGGCCGAAACCTTTGACCTCGCTCAAGGTCATTCCTTCCACTCCGATCTCGGCAAGCGCTTCCTTCACCACTTCCATTTTGAATGGCTTCACGATCGCCTCGATTTTTTTCACGCGGAAAACTAGGACTCGCGAAATAAAGCGCAAGCCGCCGCCCTCAAACCGCGCGAGCTGGGAGCGCGGCCAGTTCCGCCTCGACCATTTCGCGGACCAAATCGGGAAAGGAAGTGCGCGGTTCCCAGCCCAGAGCGCGCCGGATTTTTTCATTCGAGCCGACCAGATGGGTGGGTTCGTTAGGGCGCTCGAAAGCCGGATTGTGCCGGACGTATTTTTCCCAGGGGAGATCGACCACCGCGAAAGCCGCCTCGACGAAATCCTGCACGGAGTGCGTCTCCCCCGTGGCGACGACGTAATCATCCGGCGCAGCCTGCTGGAGCATGAGCCACATCGCCTCGACATAGTCGCGCGCATGGCCCCAATCGCGCCGGGCCGCCGTGTTCCCGAGGACCAGCTCGCTTTCCAGGCCGCGGCTGATCCGCGCGACCGCCCGGGCGATTTTCTGGGTGACGAAGTTCTCTCCGCGCCGCGGCGACTCATGATTGTAGAGGATGCCGTTGCAAACGAAGAGCCCGTAAGCTTGCCGGTAAACGCGCGCCAGTTGGGTGGCAAAAGCTTTGGCGCAGCCGTACGGATTGGCCGGGCGCAGCGGGGTTTCCTCGGTCTGGGGCGATTCGCTCGCCGCGCCGAAAATCTCGGAGCTGGAAGCGTGATAGAAACGCAGCGGTTGCGCTTGATCGCGCGAAATTTCGAGCAGCCGCAACGTCGCCATGGCCACTTCATCGCAAGTCGACTCCGGAATTTCAAAGCTCAGCCCGACATGGCTCTGGCCGGCCAAATGGTAAACCTCCTCCGGCTGCACCTGCGCGAAAATCCGGCGCAACGTCGTCCCGTCGGAAAGATCGCCGTAGTGCAAAAATAACCGGCTCCCGTAGACCGATTCATCGGCCCGCAGATGCTCGATGCGCGAGCGGAGCAGGTTGCTCGTCCGCCGCACGACGCCGTGCACCGCGTAGCCTTTTTCCAGAAGCAGCTCGGCCAAATAGGAGCCGTCCTGGCCGGTGATGCCGGTGATGAGCGCACGTTTCGCTTCGTCTGTCATCGGTCAATCAGTCCGCGAGGCGAACCGCAGGCACAAGCGGGAAACCGCGCCTAACGAGAAAACGCCAACGGTCCACGCTCACCAAACGAAAGGAAAAACCCGCCAGGTGCGGGCCGCGTAATCGTCATAGCGGGTGCCGAAGTTGGCCCGCAAGGCGGTTTCTTCGACGTGGATGCGCCAAAGAAATGCCGCGGTGATGGGCAGAAGGATCGCCGCCAGGGCCAGGAAATTCAGCGTGCAAAGGCCGAACCCAAGAAAAATCAGGAGCGCGCCGGTGTAAGAGGGATGACGCAGATAGCGGTACGGACCGGAGGTAGTGAGTTGGTGATCCGCGGCGATGGCGACGTTGACGGTAAAAAACCGGCCGAGACAAACGATCGCGGTCCAACGAAACACGAGCCCGATCACGAAGCAGACGAGCCCGGCCAGATAAAAGGCGAGCGGCGCCGGGACTCGGCCAGCGGGGACGCGCGCGCGAAACTCGAATCCCGCCCAAATGCTCAGACCAATGACGAGCCAGAGCAGCGGCAGGCTCCAGCGATCGCGGCCGGTTGCGCGGCCGGCGCGTTTCGAGAGAGCGAGGCTCAGCTCCGAAGCGAGCAGGATCGCGCTCAGAATTTCGAGGCTCGGGAGTGGCATGGCGGGGCGGTCTTCGTGCTCGCAAAGCGTCTCAAGAATCAGCTCTTGGCGCGACCGCTGTAGACGCTTTCGCTCTGCGAAGCGGGGGAGCCGACTGTGCCGAAGGAAATAACCCCCGCGTTTCGCAGGTATGGGTTAGCGTTCATCTCGGCCGGCGTCATAGCGTTGACCCCGCGCACTCTCATTTTGTCATCCCGAGCCCGCGCAGACGGCGAGGGATCTCGCGCAAGGTCTCGGCGTCGTTTTTCAGACCAAATGAACCCATCAGAGCATCCGTGAGATCCCTCGGCGCGCTGCGCCAGCCTCGGGATGACAGAGCGCCAAGCTTTTCGTGAGACGCAAAACAGATATTTCCGCAGAGCGGAACGTCTATAGGCCCACCCCGACTCTCGTCGCAGTGCCGAGGCCCGCATTAACTCTTCAGCGCTTCGTCGATCCGGCGCAGTTCTTCGGCGGAAAAGTCGGGCTTCTCCAGCGCCTTCACGTTTTCTTCGATTTGCTCGACGCTGGAGGCGCCGATCAGGGCGCTCGTCACCGCAGGTGCCCGCAACGTCCAGACCAGCGCCATCTGCGCGAGCGTTTGCCCGCGACTTTTGGCGATCTCGGCCAGCTTCTTCGTTTGGGCTTTGCGCGCGTCGGTGATTTTTTCTTTACGCTGTTCTTCGCTCCAGACTTTGGCGGCGCGTGATTCGCTCGGGATGTCGTTGAGATATTTGTCCGTGAGCAGGCCTTCGGAGAGAGGAGAAAAGGCCACGATGCCTACGCCGGCCTCTTGCGCCGCGGGCAAAAGTGTCTTCTCGATCCCGCGATCGAAGAGGCTGTAGGACGACTGATGGACGACGATCGGCGCCCAGTTTTTGCGCTCGACGAGCTTGGCCGCGGCCGCAAATTGATCGGGCGGATAATTGCTCAGCCCGGGGTAGAGCACTTTCCCCTGCCGCACCAGCTGATCGAGCGCGCCGAGCGTTTCCTCGAGCGGCGTCGCCGGATCGAACCGATGCGAGTAAAAAATATCGACGTGCTCGAGCCCGAGGCGCTGGAGCGATTGCTCGAGACTGGCCACGAGATGTTTGCGTGAGCTGCCCTGGCCGGAAGGTCCGGGCCACATGGGGAAGCCGGCTTTGGTGGAAATAATCAGCTCTTCCCGCGGCATCTCGCGCAGGATGCGGCCGACGATCGTCTCGGCCCGGCCGGAGGTACGGCCGTAGGTGTTGGCGAAATCGAAATGGGTGATGCCGAGATTGAAAGCGCGGAAGATGCATTCGCGAGTCACTTCCGGCCCGCGATAACCGCCGAAAGTCTCCCACGCGCCTAACGAGATGGCCGGCAGTTGCAAACCCCAGGCCCCGCTGCGCCGATAGGGCATGCTCTCGTAGCGCGCCGACTCGGCGGCGAATTGATGCCAACTGAGCCGATCGCGCTGCACCGGGCGCAAGCTGCGCGGCGAGGGTTTGATTTCTTCAGCCACGGGATGGTGCCAGCGCAGGTTCCGCGCCTTTCGCGGAGCGTTTCGAGCGGAGGGCGTGACGGACAAAGTTGTTCCCGATCTCCCACATCGGCCCGGGGAATTTACGGCACTCACTCAGGGTGGCGTCGAGCGCTTGCACGAAAAGCTCGACCTCGCGCTCGCCGATCATGAGCGGTGGTAAAATTTTCACCACATCCATGCCATGACCCGCCACCTGGGTGAGGACGCGATGCTGCGCGAGCATCTGGGTCACGACCATCTGCGCGAAAAGGACTTTGTCGACCTTGTGCAGGAGCTTCCAGGCCATCTTCAACTTGAATTCGTTAGGCTCGTGAAACTCGATCGCGATCATGAGGCCTTTGCCGCGCACTTCCTTGATGAAAGAATGTTTTGCGCGCAGGGCATCGAGCCGCGCGACCAGGAGCGCGCCCATTTTGGCGGAATTCTCGACCAGCTTTTCGTCGTCGAGCACTTCGAGCGCCGCCAGTCCGCAGGCCATGGCGAGGTTGTTGCGCCCGAAAGTGGTGGAGTGCACCACGCAGCGATCCATCCGGCTGAAGGTCTTCTGGTAAATCTCGCGCCGGGCCACGATCGCCCCGCAAGGCACGTAGCCGCCGCTCAGGCTTTTCGCCAGGGTGATGATGTCCGGCTCGAGCTGCCAATGTTCGAAACCCCACATCTTCCCGGTGCGTCCCAGCCCGGTTTGGATCTCGTCGCAGATCAGGAGGGTGCCGTATTTCCGGCAAAGCGCCTGCGCCTGGTTGAAAAAATCGCCCGGCGGATAATTGACGCCCTTCCCTTGCACCGGCTCGATCACAAAAGCGGCCACATCCCGTTTCGCCAGCTCCCTTTCCAAAGTGGCCAGATCGCCGAGCGCGACGCGCCCATCGAAACCTTGCACGAGCGCGCCGAACCCTTCCGTAAAACTTTCGCAACCCATGAGCGAGAGCGCCCCCAGGCTGAGCCCGTGAAAAGCTCCCCCTAACGAAAAAACGCGAGGCCGCCCGGTCGCGGCCCGGGCAAATTTGAGCGCGCCTTCCATCGCTTCGGTCCCGGAGTTGCAGAAAAAGACAGCGTCGAGATGGGGCGGCGTCCGCTTCGTGAGCGCCTCGGCGAGGAGCCCGCTGAGGAGCGAGCAATCCATCTGCACCATATTCGGCAGATCGAGCGCGAGGACATCGCGGATGGCTTGCTGCACCGCGGGATGATTGCGCCCGAGATTGAAGACGCTGTAGCCACTCAGGAAATCGAGATAATCGACATCGTCCATGTCGTAGAGATAGGCGCCCTCGGCCCGGGCGTAGACTTTGTCGAAACCGATCACGCGCTGCGCGGCCACGAGGGTGCGATTGAGATGGCGCTCGTGCAGCTCGTAATTCTCGCCGAGGCGGGCCGCGATCATTTCCTTCAAATCCAGAGGCATTGGAGGGAAAGCTTGGCGGAAGGAAAGCGAAAAGCAAACCGGCCGCGCCGGTATCTGATTGGCGTTCAACCCCGGCCGACGCGTTGCGCCCACTGCACACTTTCATTCGTCATCCCGAGCCCGCGTAGACGGCGAGGGATCTCACGCAAGGTCTCGGCGTCCGGGTCAGAGAAAACGGACCTATCAGAGCAACCGTGAGATCCCTCGGCGCGCTGCGCCAGCCTCGGGATGACAAGTTCCCAGCTTTTTGGTGAAACGCTCGACCCATACGCCCGCAGGGTGACGAAGGGGCGCAATTTTTCGCATTGTTTTTCGGCGCGGCCCGCGCAGGATTCGCTCCATGAAAATCGTCACCATCATCGTGCGCGTTCTCCTCGGTCTGATTTTCCTCGTCTTCGGCCTGAACGGCTTCCTCCATTTCCTGCCCATGGGCGAGCCGCCGGGCGGGCCGGCTGGTCAATTCTTTGGCGCGGTTAGCACGACTGGCTTCCTCAACGCCATCTTCGCCCTGCAACTGCTCGGCGGCCTGCTCCTCCTCGCCGGCTGGGGTCCCCTCGGCCTAACGATCCTTTGCCCGATCATTTTTAACATCCTTCTCTTCCATCTCTGCATGGCGCCGAGCGGTCTCCTCCCTGGCGTCGTGACCGCCCTCCTCGCCCTCTTTCTCCTCTGGCGTTACTGGGAAAACTTCGCCCCGCTCTTTCGTCGCCGTTCGTGATCCTCTGGCACGATCCGCGTTGCGCGGACTACGGGACGGCGGGACATCCCGAGCGCCCGGCGCGGATCACGGCCAGCGTCGCGCATCTCCGCGCGGCCCATCCGGATTGGGAATGGCGGGAGCCGGAGGTCGCCCCGGAGGAGGCGCTCCTCCGCGCCCACACCCTCGAACACGTGCAACGCGTTCGCGCCGCCCAGCATGATTTCGACGCCGACACGCCGGCCTACCCGGGCATCTTCGCCCACGCCGCCCGCGCCGCCGGCGCGGCCTGTGCGGTCGCGCAGACGTCGTTAGGCGGAAAGCCGTCCTGCAGCTTGATGCGCCCGCCCGGCCACCACGCTACCCGCGATCAGGCGATGGGCTTTTGCTTTCTCAATCACATCGCGGTGGCCGCCTTCGACGCTCTTGCCCACGGGGCGCAGCGGGTCGCGATCTGGGATTTCGACGCCCATCATGGCAACGGCACGGAAGCAATCGTGGCCGGTCATCCCCAGATCGCTTTTGCTTCCGTCCACCAATTTCCCGGCTATCCCGGGACGGGCGCGCGTTCGTTAGGCAACGTGCACAATTTCCCCGTCGCGCCTTTGACCCCGCGACCCGCCCATCGGGATGCGGCCGCGCGAGCCTTGCAGCAGTTGTTGAATTTCCAGCCTAATCTTCTGCTCGTCTCCGCCGGCTTCGATGCCTACGCCGGCGATCCCCTCACCCAGATGACGCTGGAGGCGGAAGACTTCGCGCTCTTCGGGCGTTGGCTGCGCGAAGCGGACGTCCCCGTGGGCGCCATCCTTGAGGGTGGCTACAGCGAAGCGCTCCCGCAATTGATCGATAGCTTCCTCGTCGCGCTGGAGGGATGAGCTCCGGGGAAATCCGAAAGCGCGGCGTCGCGGGAGCTCCGCCCTCCAGGAATGAGGAAAAAAGTTGGCAACCCTGACGCAACAACGAATAGTTCCGGCTTACGTCGGGCCGTAGCACAGCTTGGTAGTGCGCTTGAATGGGGTTCAAGAGGTCGCTGGTTCGAATCCAGTCGGCCCGATTCCACCAAGGAGGAAGGATGAAAACCTTCCTTTCCTTTTTCAGCCTTCACCCTTCATCCTTTTCTTCCATGCTCAGCGCCGGAATCGTCGGTTTGCCTAACGTTGGCAAGTCCACTCTTTTTAACGCCGTCACCCGCACCCAAAAAGCGCAGGCGGCCAATTATCCTTTCTGCACGATCGATCCCAATCTCGGGGTCGTGACCGTGCCCGACCCGCGGCTGGAGGTGCTTGCGCAGCTCTCGCATTCACAGAAAGTCATCCCGGCCGCGATCGAGTTTGTCGACATCGCCGGGCTGGTGAAAGGGGCGAGCGCGGGGGAAGGCCTGGGCAACCAGTTCCTCAGTCACATCCGCGAGGTCAACGCCATCGTCCAGGTCGTGCGCTGCTTCGAGAGCGGCGACATCCATCACGTCAGCGGCTCGATCGATCCGGTGCGCGACATCGAGGTCATCAATACCGAGCTTATCCTGGCCGATCTGGCGTCGTTAGGGAAACGCCGCGACCGTTTGCAGAAGGAAGTGCGCGCCGGCTCGAAAACGGCCAAGGCCGAGTCCGCCCTGATCGAGAAGCTTCTCCCCCATCTCGACTCCGGGAAGCCGGCCATCACCCTGGAGTTGGCCGATGAGGAAAAAATCACGGCCCGCGAATTTTTTCTCCTTACTTCCAAGCCGACGCTCTTCGCCTGCAACGTCGGCGAATCCGACCTCGCGGCCATCGCGCAGCAGGAGGAAGGGAACGCCGCCTGGCAGCATGTCCGCGCGGTCGAGAGTTATGCGAAGGCCCATTTCGCGACCGAAGCCGTCGTCATCAGCGCGCAGATCGAGAGCGAGCTGGTCGATCTCGCGGACACCGAAGCGCAGGAATATCTGCACGATCTCGGGGTGGAAAGCAGCGGGGTCGGTGCGCTCATTCGCGCAGTTTATCATTTGTTAGGCCTGCGCACTTATCTGACCACGGGCGAGAAGGAGACGCGCGCCTGGACGATTCACGAAGGCGACAAGGCGCCGGCCGCGGCGGGCGTCATCCACACCGATTTCGAGCGCGGCTTCATCGCCGCGGAGACCGTCCACTTCGACGATTTGGTATCGTTAGGCAGTTTCGCCAAGGCGCGCGAAGCCGGCAAGCTGCGCATCGAAGGGAAGGAATACGTGGTCAAGGATGGCGACGTCGTCGAGTTCCGCTTCAACGTTTGAGCAAAACGTTGCTCCGCCAGAACCTGGAAGGACGGGCTCTGTCCTGTCCGTGAGGCAGAACCGAGGACGACACAGAGGTCGTCCCTGCAAGGCGAAGTCAGGCGCCTAACTACTCCGCGAAATAGAGAATCCGGCCGCACTGCTCGCAGCTCACGATCTCGCGGCCGCCTTTCACCCGCACCGCCGTCTGCGTGGTCACCTTCATGTGGCAGCCGGTGCAGAAATCGTGCTCCAATCCCACGACCGCGGCGTCGCCTTTGCTGGCGAAGAGGCGATTGAAAAGATCGAGCAAATCCTCCTCCACTTTCGCGGCGATCTCTTCCCGCTCCTTTTTCAATTCTTCCAGCCGGCCTTTCAGCGCCGTCTCTTTCGAATCCAGATTCGTCCCCTGGCTGGCGATCGACGCTTTCGCCGTGGCGGTCTTTTTTTCTTCCTCGCCCAACTGCGCCTTGAGCTGGTCGGCCTGCTCCATCAACTCCAGTTCCTGATCTTCCAGGCCGCTAATTTCGTTCTGGTACCGCTCGATCTCGCGGCCCATGGCGGAGAACTCGTCGTTCTTGCGCGTCTCGTATTGCTGCGTCTTGAGCCGGGCGATGCTCTCGCTGCGCGTGCCCACGTCGAGCTCCAGCTTTTTTTTCTCCACCTCGACCTGGCGTCCGCGCTGCTTGAGCGCTTCCAATTTCGCGGCCGCCGCGGTGCCCTGCCCGTCGAGCGACTTGCGTTCCTGGGGCACGGTCTTCAGTTCCGCTTCGACCTGGCGAATCTTTTGGGCGCGATCCTGCAGAATGAGGAGCTGCTCCAACTCGGCTTGCACGCGCGCAGGTTAGGAGCGCGCGCGCGCGGCGTCAATCCTCGCGGCGTCGCCGCGCGGCTAGACCCGCCCGAGGACGATGCAAGCGTTGATCCCGCCGAAGCCGAAGGAGTTGCTCAGCACCCGATCGATGCGCGCCTCGCGCCCGTGTTGCGGGACCACATCGAGGTCGCAGGCCGGGTCAGGATTTTCCCAATTCAAGGTGGGCGGAATCCAGCCGCGCTCAATCGCGAGGGCGCAGACCGCCGCTTCGATCGCGCCCGTCGCGCCTAACGGATGCCCGGTGTAAACCTTCGTCCCACTGACCGGCATCTGGGCCGCGTGCGCGCCGAAGACTTGCTTGATCGCCATCGTCTCGGTGCTGTCGTTGAGCTGGGTCGAGCTGGCGTGCGCGTTAACGTAATCGATCTGCGCGGGCGCGAGCTCCGCGTCGGCCAGCGCCTCGCGCATGACGCGGATACACGACTCGCCGCTCGGGAGGGGCGAAGTCATGTGAAAAGCGTCGTTGTTCAAACTGTAGCCGAGCACTTCCGCGTAAATGTGCGCGCCGCGCGCCCGCGCGTGCTCGAGCTCCTCGATGACTAACGAGGCCGCGCCTTCGCCCATGACGAAGCCGTCGCGGGCGCGATCGAAGGGCCGGCAAGCTTCCCGCGGATCGCCGGCATGCTGGCTCATCGTTTTGATAAAAGCGAACGCGCCAAAAGTGAGCTGGCTGAGAGGCGATTCCGCGCCACCCGCGACCATGACGTCGACAAAATCGTCGCGAATATAGCGGAGCGCTTCGCCCACCGCGATGGTGCCGCTGGCGCAACTGTTCGAGTTCGTCGTGCCCGCGCCGCGGAAGCCGAATTCGATCGCGATATTGGTATGGGCGGAGCCGCCGAAAACCTGGAGCGCGAGCGTTTGATTAACGCCGCGGCTGCCTTTTTTCAGAAAATGCGCGTGCTCGGATTCGGCGTTGGCGATGCCGCCCAGGGCGGTGCCGAAGCTTACGCCGACGCGGTGCTGCGGCTCTTGCGGCGACCAAGCGAGCCCGGCATCTTCCAGCGCCAGTTTGGCCGAGGCGACGGAAAATTGCGCATAACGATCAAGTCGTTTGAGCCGATGCGGCGGGAAAAATTTCTCCGGTTTCCATTCGGGAATCTCGGCGGCGCAGTGCGCGTTAAAGATCGAGCTGTCGAAGCAGCTCACCTCGCGGACGCCGCTTTGCTCCGCGCGCAAACCCTCCCAAAATTCTTCGCGCCCGATCCCGACGGCGGTGATCGGACCCAGGCCGGTGATGACCGCGCGGCGTGTTTTTGCAGGCATCCCGGTTATCCGCTAAGCGCGCGCTTCGAGATGCGCTTTCATGGCGCGCAGGGTCTGATTGGCGATGTGACGGACGAAAAATCCGCCGATGATCGGCTCGGCCAGCGGCGCCAAAGCCGGGATGCGGAAACGCAGGTCGTGTTTAATTTCCACGAGCACGCCGTCCGGCGTTTCGGTAAAGGTCCAGACGACCTCCATCCCGCGGGTGAACGCTTTGAGATGATGGAAGCGCACTTCCATCTGCTCGCGATCGATCGTTTCCTCCGAGGTCCAGGAAATCGGAATGCCGGAACGAACGGCGGCCATTTCGACCAGATTGCGGTCGGCGGCGCGCTCCAGATAGCGGATGTAGCGGTAGTGCGGCAGAATGTGCGGCCATTGCGCGAGGTCCGCCGCGGTCTCGAAAATCTGCTCCCGCGGAGCGTGCATGAGGATCGAGTTGGTCGTCTGCATTTTTGGCGGGAGGAGCAGATTAAGCCGCTCCGCGCGGGAAGCAAAGTCGGCGCTTGGTATGACAAGGCGGAGCAGACACGGCATATTCCGCGGTGAACGAGCAGCCACGTTCGATCGTTTTGATCGGCTTCATGGGAAGCGGAAAATCTTCCGTGGGGCGGTTGCTCGCGCGGCAATTGGACTGGCCCCGTTTCGATGTCGACGAGCTGGTCGTCGCGGAGCTGGGGATGACGATTCCGGAGATTTTTGCGCAGCTCGGCGAGGCCCGATTCCGAGAGGCGGAAAGCGCGGCGCTGCACAATCTGTCGATGGAAAAGAGCGCAGTCGTGGTGACGGGCGGCGGGATTGTTTTGCGGCCGGATAATGTGCGCCGCTTGCGCGAGCTGGGCGCCGTGATCTGGCTGACCGCGGACCTGGAGACTTTCCAGACCCGCCTGGCGCGCCGGAAAAATCGGCCGCTGTTGCAGACGGCCGATCCGGCCGCCGCGGTCGCCAAGCTGCTCGCGCAACGGCGGCATTTTTACGAAGAGGCGGCGGAGATCACGATCGACACGTCGGGATTGGATCACGCGCAGGTGGCGCAAGCGATACGCGATGAATTATCCGTCGCCCGCTGAGCTCAAAGCCGCGCTGGTCGAGCGGGCGCGCGCGTTGGGCTTCGACGATTGTCGCGTCGCCCGCGCGGAGACGCCGGCGCACGCGCGGGAATTTCGCACCTGGATCGAGGAGGGCGCGGCCGGCGACATGGCCTGGCTCGAGCGCGGCGCGGAGAAGCGCTGCGATCCTCAGCTCGTCCTCGCCGGCGCACGCTCGGTCGTGGTGTTGACGATGAATTACTGGCAGGGCGAAGCCGGGGCGCCTCGCGCGGGCGGCGGCCGGATCGCGCGCTACGCCTGGGGCGACGATTATCACGACCTGATCGAGCGCAAGTTGCAGCAGCTAAATCAGTTCCTCGCAGGCGCGGGCGGCCGGCAGCGCCCTTACGTCGACACCGGCCCGATCCTGGAGCGCGACTTCGCCGCGGAAGCCGGGATCGGCTGGCACGGCAAAAGCACCATGCTGCTCAATCGGTCGTTAGGCACCTGGTTTTTCCTCGCGGAAATTCTCACCACCCTGGAGCTCCCGCCCGATCCGCCGCAAGCCGCGCACTGCGGCAGTTGTACCCGTTGCCTCGAGGCCTGCCCGACCGGCGCGATCACCGCGCCCCATCGGCTCGACGCGCGCCGCTGCATTTCCTATCTCACGATCGAGTTAAAAGGAAGCATTCCGCTCGAACTGCGCCCGCTGCTCGGGGATCGAATTTACGGCTGCGACGATTGCCTCGACGCCTGCCCTTGGAATCGCTTCGCGCAGGTGGCGCGAGAAAATGCCTTCGCCCTGCGCCCCGCGGTGGCGCGGATGCGGTTGCGCGATTTTCTCGCCCTGGACGATGCGGGCTTTCGCGAAATGTTCCGCGGCTCCCCAATTAAACGGATCAAGCGGCGCGGCTTCCTGCGCAACGTCTGCGTCGCGCTCGGCAATGTCGGGACCGTGCAGGACCGGCCCGCTCTTGCCGCGGCGGCCCGCGATCCTGAGCCGCTGATCGCCGAACACGCCGCCTGGGCCCTGGCGCAAATCAACCAGCGCGAGGCCGCCGCGCTGAACGGGAAAGGCTTTGCAAAGGTCTAAGCCCGCTCTTAGTTCTTTACTCCCCCGCTCGATCGAATGCACCAAGCCGCACCTGCCGCTCCACCTGTCGCCCTTCGCCGGAAGCGCAAATCAAGGCGCAAGCTCTACATTTTTCTGGGGATTGGTGGCCTCATTCTCCTTCTCATTGTCAGCTCGATCATCCGCGGCAAACGCGTCCAGCCGATCCCCGTTACGACTGAAAAAGCGGCTCGCCGCACCATTATCCAGACCGTTTCGGCCACCGGAAAAGTGCAGCCCGAGACGGAGGTGAAAATTTCCCCGGAAGTCGCCGGCGAAATCATCGAACTGCCGGTCGCGGATGGTCAGGAAGTGAAAAAAGGCGATCTTCTGATGAAGATTCGGCCCGATTCCTACAAGGCCTTGCTCGAGCAACAACAGGCCGCCATCAGTACGGCCGAAGCGGTCAGCAACCAGCAGAAAGCCTCGGTGGAAAAAGCGCAGCAGGACCTCAAGCAGGCGGAGGATCTTTTTCACAAGAAGCTGATATCCCAGACGGAAATGGTCAGCGCGAAAACGACCTTCGACTCCGCCCAGGCGATGTATCAATCCGGGCTCCATAGCATCGAAGGAGCGAAGGCGAGCTCCAGTCAGGCGCGCGATCAGCTCTCCAAGACGACCATTTATTCGCCGCTCGACGGCGTCGTCACCGTGCTTAATAGCAAATTGGGCGAGCGGGTCGTGGCGACGAATCAATTTGCCGGCACCGAAGTCATGAAGGTGGCCGATCTCACCCACATGCAAGCCGTCGTGGACGTGAATGAAAACGACGTCATCCACGTGAAATTGGGAGACCCCGCCAAAGTCTCGATCGACGCCTATCGCAATCGCGATTTCGCCGGCGTGGTCGAAGAGATCGCGAACACTGGGACCACCAGCGGCACCGGCACACAGGAAGAGGTGACGAATTTTCAGGTGAAAATCCGGGTCGACAAGCTCGCCGTGCGCTTGCGCCCGGGGCTCAGTTGCACGGCCGACATCCAGACTCAGGTGGTCAAGGATGTGGTCTCCGTCCCGATCCAGAGCGTCACGATCCGCAGCGGCGACAGCGACCTGAGCCCCGAAGAAATCGAGAAGAACAAAGAGCGCGCCAGCGCCAAAGACAAAGCGGACAACAACGCCGAAGTCGAAAATGAACGCTTAGCCAAACAGAACGCCAAAGAGGAGCGCGAAAAACTCAAGAAGGTGGTTTTCCTCAAAGAAGGCGACAAAGCCAGGATGGTGGAAGTGACCACCGGGATCGCGGACGACGCCGATATCGAGATCAAGAGCGGGGTAAAATCGGGCAGCGAAATCATCTCCGGCAGCTACAGTGCGATCAGCCGCAAGCTCAAAGATGGCGCCAAAGTGGAGATGGAAAAAGCGGAGAAAAAATGAGAGCAACTCCGCCGCGACCACCCCGGCGATGACGCCGCCCGACACGATCCGCCCGCCCGGGCCGCTCGTCATCGACATCGAGAACATCACCAAGCAATACGTGATGGGTGAAGAGACGATCCACGCCTTGAGCGGGGTCACGCTGCAGATTCGGCGGAACGAATATCTCGCCATCATGGGACCGAGCGGGAGCGGCAAATCCACTCTCATGAATATGCTGGGCTGCCTCGATACCCCGAGTTCCGGGCGTTACGAATTCAACGGCAAAAACGTCTCCGAAATGGATGGCGACGAACTCGCCGATATTCGGAATCGCGAGATCGGTTTTGTTTTCCAAACCTTCAACCTCCTCCCGCGCTCGACCAGCCTGCGCAACGTCGAGCTGCCGCTCATTTACGCCGGGATCGACCCGATCGAGCGCGAAGAACGGGCCGCGCAAGCCCTGACCGATGTCGGCTTGGGCGATCGTCTCGCGCACAAGCCTAACGAACTCTCCGGCGGCCAGCGCCAGCGGGTCGCGGTGGCCCGCGCGCTGGTCAACAATCCCTCGATCATCCTGGCGGACGAGCCGACCGGGAACCTCGATTCCAAGACCGGTGAAGAAATCATGGCGCTTTTCGAGAGCCTTTACCAAAAGGGCAACACCGTCATCCTGGTCACGCACGAGCCCGACATCGCGCTCCATGCCCGGCGCAGCGTGCATTTGCGCGACGGCGTGGTCGAGAGCGACGAAATGCAGGCAGGAAAACTGGCTGCGACACCCAACCATGCCGTCGTTTCCCGCTAGACGACCCGCAGAGTTTCGTGGCGCCTGGAGGGCGGAGCTCCGCGACGCCGCGCCCTCGCCAGGATTCGCAGGAGCTCATCCCTCCAGGCGTCAGCTTCGCTCCAAATTTTTGGAGGAGCCGCGGTGAAACGTTTGATCTACGAGCTGAGCGAGAGCTGGAAGATCGCCCTCGCCCAGATGTCTGCGAACAAAACTCGCTCCATGCTCACCGCGCTCGGAGTCATCATCGGCATCGTCGCGGTCACCCTCATGGGCACGGCGATCAACGGCATCTCGACCGGTTTCGATAACAGCATGTCGTTCATCGGCGACGACGTGCTCTACATCACGACGCGTCCCTGGACGCGGGTGCCCGACTGGTGGAATTATCGCGACCGCCCCAAAATCCGCACCGAATACGCGGAGAAAATCAACCGCGCCATCGCCGCCACCCCGAACTCGAACCTGAGCATCGCCATCCCGACGATGAGCCTGGTGCGGAGCGTGAAGTACGGCGACAACAGCGTCGACAACGTCTTCATCCTCGGGACGACGGCCGATTATCCCGTGATCTCGACCATGGATTACGCCGACGGCCGTTTCTTCAACGACCTGGAATCGCGCGGCGGCGCCGACGTCTGCGTGGTCGGTTACGACGTGGCGGACGCGCTCTTCGCCGGCCGCAGCGCGCTCGACCAGAAGGCCCTGATCAACGGCCACGCCTTCAAAGTGATCGGCACGCTTACCCGCCAGGGGACCTTTCTCGGGCTCTTCAGCCTGGACTCGATCGTGGTCATTCCCCTGCCGGCATTTAAGAAATATTTCAGCGCCAAGAGCGACGCCGATGTGCGGGTAAAAGTACGCGATAAAACCCACCTGGCCGACGCGCGCGACGAGCTCACCGGCATCATGCGCCGGCTGCGCTCGCTCCCGCCGGAGAAGCGGGACGACTTTAATATCAACGAACAACAGGCCTTCAAGAGCACTCTCGACGGGGTAAAAACGACCATCGCGGTGGCGGGCCTCTTCATCACCGGGCTCTCGCTTTTCGTGGGCGCGATCGGGATCATGAACATCACTTTCGTGAGCGTGAAGGAGCGGACGAAAGAGATCGGCACCCGCAAAGCGCTGGGCGCGCGGCGCCGCACCATCCTGCTGCAATTTCTCATCGAATCGACCGCGCTCTGCATGGTCGGCGGACTGATCGGGCTAACTTTTGCCTATCTGATGTGCTTCGGCATGGCGAAGGCCTTTCCGTCGTTTCCGATCAGCTTTTCGTTAGGCTTGGTCATGGCGGCGATGCTCGTCTCGGTGCTCACAGGGCTCGCTTCGGGCATCGCGCCGGCGTGGACGGCGAGCCGGCTCGATCCCGCAACGGCGTTGCGCTATGAGTAGGAAAAATGACGAAATCCGAATGACGAAACCCGAAGGAATGTCCGAAGCCCGAAGCTCCAATCTTGTCCATCGAACTTTCAAGAACCTTGGGAAGGCGAAGCTTCGGGCTTCGTCATTGGGGCTTGTTTCGGATTTCGTCATTCGGGCTTCCTCATTTCCCTCATGAAATTCGGCGAAATCATCACCATGGCCCTGGCCTCGGTCGGCGCGAACAAGCTCCGCTCCTCCCTCACCATGCTCGGCATCACCATTGGCGTTTTTTCCGTTATCTCGGTGATGACGGCGATCGGCGCGATGCAGGCTTCGATCGAGACCGGCCTCACTCTTTTCGGCTCGAATATCTTCCAGTTCGCCAAATACCCGGTGACGGTTCATCAAGGCGGCCGGGACTCGAAAAAATACGATAACCGGCGCGACATCAGCTACCGCGAGGCGCAACGCTATGCCGAGCTGATGAAGGATTACGCCGCCGAAGTCTGCCTGAAAATTTTCGATGACGGCAAGCAGGCCGTCTATAACGGGGTCAAGACCACCCCCAGCCTAACGATCGTGGGAACGAACAAAAGTTTCCTCGCGGCCAACGCCTACACGCTCGCCTACGGCCGCAATCTGAACGAGGAAGACGTCGCCCTCAGCCGGCGCGTCCTCCTCATCGGCAAGGCGATCGAAGAACGCCTCTTTCCGAATGAGTCGCCGATCGGCCGGGTGATTAAATTGAGCGGCCACACCTTTACCGTCGTCGGCGTGCTGGCGGGGCGCGGGACCGCTTTCGGGCAAAGCCAGGATGATATCGCGGCCATGCCGATCACCCGTTATTTCGAGGATTTCGGCTCGGTCAATCGCTCGGTCAATATCGCCACGCAATCCGCCTCGCAGCTCAATTATAATACCACCTACGATCGCGGGATCGGTGCGATGCGGATCGCGCGCGGGTTGCGGGCGGAGCAAGAAAACGATTTCGAGGTTTATACGAACGATTCGCTGAAGGGCGCCTTTCTCTCCATCGCCGGCGTCATCCGCATCGGCGCATTTGTCATCAGCACGATCGCACTGCTCGCGGCCGGGATCGGGATTATGAACATCATGCTGGTGAGCGTGACCGAGCGAACGAAAGAAATCGGCGTGCGCAAATCAATCGGAGCGCGCAATCGCGATATCATGCGGCAGTTCCTGACCGAAGCCGTTTTCATTTCCGAAGCGGGTGGCATCTGCGGGATTTTGTTAGGCGTGCTCGGGGGCGATCTGCTCGCGCTCTATCTGAAAGTGGATCTGATTTTTCCTTTTGGCTGGGCGATTGCGGGGCTGGTGGTGTGCTCGGCCATTGGGATCGGCTTTGGGCTTTACCCGGCTTACCGGGCGGCTTCGCTCGATCCGATCGAAGCGCTGCGCTTTGAATAGCGGGCAGGCTTTACAGGCAAGCCCGTTTGTTCCTATTCTCGGGGCGCCCTTTTTTTGTGCCTGCAAATTCACCACCGAATCCCGCGACCGAGTCGACCCTTCACGGGATTTTGTTGGTTGAGCAATACGAGGCGCTCGGGGTGGCCATCACCGCGGCGCTGAAAAAGTTTGCGCCGTTCCACGGAGTGCGGGTGGTGCCAACGCTGGCCGAAGCGGAGGAGCTCCTGGGCACGCTGCCGCCGGAACTGCTCGTGATCGATCTCGACCCGCCGCCGCTCGGCGACATGGCCTTTTTTAACCGGCTCCGGATGACCTGTCCCGAGGCCCGCGCGCTCGTCATCGCGACCGGCATTTCGCGCAAACTGCAAGCCGCGCGCGGCACGGCGGGGGCAATCCGATTCATGGAAAAGCCTTTCGAGCTGCCGGAATTCGGGGCCGCCGTGCAAGCCCTGCTCGGGCCGTGGACGGACCCCCCGGCGGCGCAACGCCGAGGCACTTTGCGCGATCTCGGACCGGTGGATATCGCGCAGTTGGGCTGTCTCGCGCAAAAAACTGCGGTCGTGCGGATCGAGACGGACGATGGCCAAGTCGGCGAGATTCATTTCCAGAACGGCGAAATCTTGCACGCTTCCGCTGAAGAACTGACCGGTCGCGCCGCACTCGAAGTGATCGCGCAGTGGACGAAAATTAAAATCCGCGAAGAAGAACTGCCGGCCGGGGTGCCACGCACGATCAATCAGCCTTGGGAAGCCGTCCTCCTCGAAATCGTGGGCGATCTCGAGCCGGCCGCCGAGGCGCCATGGGCCTCCCCGGAGCCGGCCGCGCCCCGGCTGCCCGGAAAAACGATTCTCGTGATCGACGACACAGAGATGTTGCTCATTTTCGCGGCGGACGTCCTCGCCACCGGCGATCCTTCGCTGCAGGTGATCACGGCATCGACCGGTCGTGAGGGATTGAAATTAGCTGCGGAAAAGCAGCCCGACTTGGTGCTCCTCGATTACAGCCTCACCGATATGAACGGAAGCGAGGTCTGCCGGGAATTGCTCGCTCAAAAGGCGACGGCCTGCATCCCCGTGCTCATGATGTCGGGGCATCTGCCGGAGCTGGCGAATACGGCGAGTCTCTATGGCAACGTGGTCGCCACGCTGCCGAAACCTTTTCTCTCCGGAGCGCTGATCGATTGGGTCGAGAAACTGCTCGCGGCGGGGCCGCTACCCGAAGCTCCCGCCTCGCCGCCTCCGGTCCAGCCAGAAATCCCAGCGGTGGTAAGCCGTGGGCCCCCAGCCCTCTCGAACGGGAACGGGCACGGATCCGCTGCCCACGGAGGCTTCCAGTCGACGCCGCCTCCCGAGCCGCCGACTTCCCCGACCGCACTTCTGGAGTCCTCGCCCCATGCGATCACGCCTCGCTTTTTCCAGGGCGCAGCCACCGAACTGAGGGAGGTAACCGCTACGTTTGCCTGCGAGGTCGTGACCGTGCGGCTGGCCTCTGATTTCCGGATGGGCGCGCTGCAGTTGAAATTAGCGGAGGCGACTCTGACGGCGCAGATGAACGAGGGCGACGGGCAAGAGGCAGCAGAAAAGGATTTTCTCCTCGGCCCGACCCTGCTCGATGCCCTGGGTGCAATCCAGACGCTTCAGATCATGCCGACCACCCGATCGGAGCATGTCTCCCCGAGCAAAAGAGATTTTGCGGTCGACCGGATCAGTGCGGAACCGGTCCCGGGGGGTCGTCTGGTCGAACTGACGGGAGCGACCGGCGCGGTCATGCGCGTCCGGCTGATCGCGCAATTTCGCCTGCTGCGGGTGGACTTATCGCCGACGTTTGAGGTCGCGCTCGCGGTTTTGGAATTATGTAGCAACCGGGTGCGGGTGCAGACGGGCGCGACCAGCGCGGTGGCGATGGAATTTTACATTCACGATGTGGAGTTGAATGAAGCCGAACGGCTGACCGGCTTGACCGTCGGATCGAGGCCCTAACCGCTTTCCTCGCCCCGTTCGGCAAGGAACTTTTCCAATTCGTCGGTGCCGAAATTTGCCAGCACCGCCCCATCCCAGACGAGGGTAGGCGTTTTCGATTGGCCGGAAACTTCTTCCAGCTTGCGCATCTGTGCCGGATCGGAGCGGACCTCTATCTCCCGATAATCGACTTCGCGTTGGTCGAGGTAATCCTGCGCGGTTTTGCAATAGGGGCAGCCCCGTTTGACGTAAAGAATTGGAGTTTCCATCAGGATAGGTTCGCGCCAACCTGCGGGCGCGGCTGGGATAAAAAAAATCTGCCGGCGACCCGCAGGCCGCCGGCAGAAATTGTTGAAGGTTAATTACTATCTATCTCGGGGTGATCGCAGCCGAGTTGGAGCGATCGAAGACCTCTAGCAAGGCCGTCCCACTTTGATCGTTGCCCACCCCGGTGAGAACAACCGAGAATTGGCCCGGCGAAAAGATGCGGTCGATGGCCGATTCTTTCCGATTCATCGGGGCTAAACCGGAGCTCATGATCGCAGCCGCGTCCGGCGAGTTCATCCAATTGTCATTCGACTCCAGAACAACGCCATTGGCATTGTAGAGGGTCAACTTCGGATTCTTCAACGGATCGGGCACTTTCAGGCTCGGTCCCAAGCCGCGAATAAGCACATGCTTGGTCACGGCCCCTTCGACGATCATGCCGCTGATGAGGGCCCCGTCTCCCGGAGTAACCATGGCGCGAGCCGAGAGATTGCCCTGCTTCAGGCCGTTGCCTTCGCTGATGTCGTAAATCTCTTCCAAGGCGAGGCCAGTGCCGTTGAGCTTGCCTTTCAAGATCGCGGTGTACTGACCTTGTGGCAGGCTCGCCACGATCACGCTCTCGCGGAAATCGGACGGAGCCAGGTTGTTCTCCGTGATTGTAAGACGATCGGCCTCGCTGTTTTGCTTCCAATTGTCGTTCGTCTGGAGCTCGTTACCGTCGGCATCGTAGAGAGTCAGCGTCGGATTCGCCAGCGTGCCCGGCAGAGCTTTACCTGCAATCGAGAGAGACGGGCCGAGGCCCCTAATCACCACTGTCTTGTCGACCCCCGGAGGTACTGGAGGACCACCTGGCTGTTCGGGCGTGATGATAAAACCGGTGATCAAGACGTCGTCGCCGCCGCCCACGACTCGGGCGCGCGAGGAAAGATTCCCCAGCGTGCTTTCGCCCATCGCAAAGGCCAGACCCGAGACGCTGTTGTAGCTAAAGTCGGGCGTGGCCGCGTCCACGATGGTGGCCGAGCCCGTGGCGGTGTCGATAGTGTAAAGACGATCGTCGATCGACGCATAGAGCGTCCCATCGGGCGAGAAGGTCATACCGGCAATGGGGCTGTTCTGCGGCACGCCGATCGGGCCCACCGGAGTGAGTGCGCCGGTCGCCACATTCACGGTATAGAGTTCCGTTTCTGCGTTCGCCGGATCCATCATTCCCGAATCACCCTGCCCGAGCGCATAGAGCGTGCTCGGAGTCTTGCTCTGATCGAGCGCCAACCCATCCAGGGCCACCCTCGTGTTCCCAAGCAAAACGCTGGTTCCAGCATTCACATCGAAGCTGTAAAGCGGATGGGTTGGGGCTCCCTTCGGGTCAAAAGCCGAGGCGAGGTAACCGACCCCGTTCGAACCGATGACCACGTCTCCTTCACCCTGCAGACCGGTCACCCCAATCGGGATCCTTCTGGTGACCCGCCCATCGATCTTGCTCAGCTCGTCGATGGTATTGGTGATGGGACTAAAGGTGTAGAGCGCTGCCGCGTAAGTTGTCAGCCCGTAGGCCATCTCATCCATACCAGAACTCTTGACGATTTTGCCTTCGCCGGTGGTGGTATCGATACGGATGAGTTCGTTCTTAAAGAAGGTGATGCCGAAAAGCACCTGATCGCTCGAGGTGGCCTGCGCCTGCGCAGGTGAGACCCCCGAAAACAACGCAAGCACTCCCGCCGTCGCCGCTGCTAAAATAAGTTTTTTCATTGGGACGTAAGAGTTAAAGCTGCGTTACTTGATGGGGCCGTTCAGACCACTGGGGAAGAAGAGGCCGCTGTTCGCATTGACTGCGCCATAGACGATGTTGAGCACCTGCCGCGTGGTGCGGGTGTAGGCGAGCCCGTTCTCGTCGGTCGGCACGATATTCGCCATCCCGGAGGCCATGCCATTCGTGGTCACGCCCTGGTCCATATCGCTCGGACCGTCGAGCGCATCGCGCAGGTCGGAAATCTTCTGCGCGAGACCAATCGCGGGATCGCCCAGATCGAGAATCGCCGCGCGCACGTTGGCTGCGTGATAGGCTTCGACCGCGAGGATGCCGGCCGCCGCGGTAATGATATCCTTGTTCGTGATTAAACCCGCGCCGCCGTGATAAGCGGTCACCCCCACGTCTTCAAAAATGAAGGCGCCGAGGAGGAAGTTCGTATCGTTCGCGAACGGATCGAAGCTGTCTCCGATACCCGCTGCCCGGGCTGCGGTGTTGAAGCTCTCACGCAGATCGAGATCGGGCCGGGCGACTGGTTCCACCCCGACGGCGGTCAGCGCGGCGCGGAGAAATTTCACATGTTTTTCTTCGTCCGCAGTGATCTCCTTCGCATACTGCTCCACGATCGGATCCGTGAACGGAACCTTCGGGTTGGCTTTCACCGTGGTCGTACCGGTGGTGCCGGCGCCATCGATATCGCCCGCCGACAGACCAGCGCCGGTCGTGGCGTAAAGATAATATTCTGCCTCGAGATACTCGAGGTTCAGAGCAAACTGCAGAACAGCTGCATCGAGCCCCGCGCCACTGGCGCCCCGGGCGGTTCCGGTGAGCATGCGCAAGCCGGCCAGGCCAACGGCGCCTGCGCCGAAGCTTTTGAGAACCTGCCGGCGCGTCGTGCCAAGCGGGGTCGTTAATTGTTTCGAAAGTGCGTTCATATCCATAATATTTTCTCTGTTGTATACTTTGCGTGATCTGTAGCGGGGCCACGAATATGACCCAGCCACATTATAACTACGCTCGCCGCCGCCCTGTTGGACGCACGCGGTCCGCAGAAAAAGCGGGCAGGGCACCCTACCCGACCGCTCGAGCGCCGCGCTCGCGCGTTAGCCAGAGACCGACCAGCCCCGCCAAAAGGCAGCCGTTCAAGACGAGATGCCAGGTCAAGGTCAGGTTGCTGCTGGCCGTCCCGAAGCAGCCACAGGCCACGTTGATCCCGTGCGCGCGCGCCCAGATCGTCGCCCCGATGAAGACGAGCAGGAGCAACCCGGTCAGCGCGAGCGCCCCGGAGAAGAGGCGATGAAAAATAAGCGCCAGTCCGCAGAGGATCTCCAGCCAGGGCAGGTAAAAGGCGACGCGCACGCCCAGCGGCCAGGGAATCATGGCATAGTTGCCAATGTCGGTGGCGAAGCGCATCGGGTCGGCCACTTTGATCGCTCCGGCATAAACAAAAACCGCGCCGATCAGGAAAGCGACGATCCGCCTAACGACTACGCGCGCCCTCGTTCTGCTCACCGGTTTGCCTCCTCCCATTCCTCCCAGCCTCCCGGGAGCACATAGACGTTGTTTAGACCGGTCTCGTGGCGCAGCCGCTCGGCCACCGCATGGCTGGCGTTGCAACTTTTGCGGCTGCAATAAACGACCAGCTTCCGCTGCGGGGACCAGGCGGCGAGGACCGGCGGGAGGAGCCCATTCCAGTTGTCCTCATTTAAGGACATCGCCTCGGGGACATGGCCCGCCACAAATTCTTCTTCCGGCCGAGCGTCGATCCAAAGGACCGCGCCGCCCCAACTTTTCGCCTGCGCCAAAGTGACCGGCGCGGAATCCTCCGGGGCTTTCTGCCAGGCGGGGTTACCGCGAAAATAAAGCGCCTGCCCCAGAGCGGGCAGGAAGGCCAGCCCGATGAGGAGGAGAACCTGGCGAAGCCAAGCCGCGCGCACGGCTTATTGCGGCGGAACCGCCGCCGCGGCCGCGGCCGGGGCCCCGGCCGCAGGATGGGCGTCGATCCGGACGTAAGCCGTATAAATTTTCGGCTTCTCCTTCGGATAATCGGGCTCCACCCGCAGCGTGGCGTTGATCGGCCGGTTCCCCGGCTTCGGCGTGACCGTGATCCGAAATCCCTTTTCGTTAGGCACTTTCTCCGCCACCGCTTTTACGTCTGGGTCGGTGCAGGTCACGTTCAGCTTGGTCACGGGAAAATCACCGCCCAATTTCACCTCGATCGTCTTCGGCTCGACCGGTTGCGCGGCCGGCCAGAAAAGGAAATTCGGCGTCATCTCCAGCACGGTGGGAACGGTCGCCCGCAAGGTCAGACTCGTGCTGCCGGCATCCGCCGGATCGGTCGCGACCTGAATCGTTTTGATTTGCACCCCCATGCGATCGCCGATGTGAAACGTCGCCTCGATCGCGCCGCTCGCCCCCGGAGCGATGGCGTCGGCCGGCGGCGCCGCCGTGGTGCAGCCGCAAGAGGGCCGCACGGTCGTGATGCGGACTGGAGCGTCTCCGGTATTCTTATATTTGAAATGGGCGACGGCGTTTTCGTCGGAGACTTTCGGGTGTAATTCGACCACCGGATTTTCCCAGACGAGGGCGCCAAAAAGTGGACGCCCTCCCACGAGCAGGAGGCCAGCGCAAAGAAGTGAAGCACAGATTTTCATAAGAGGTTAGAAAGAAAAGCCGAAACCGACGTTCCCGCCAGCGCTATCGATGCCCCGGTTCACCGAGCTGAATCCCGCATTCGAAATGTGACGATAACCGGCCTCGAAAACGAGCGACCAGCGTTGGTTCACGAGATAGCGCAGACCGACGGTGCCGTGAAGATTAAACTCGACTGGCAGACTAACGAGTCCGCGCGATTCCTCCTCCGAAATATCGGTATAGACGCCACCGCCCCCGAACTGGAGATAGGGGACCAGGCGCGCCCGTGGTTGGATGAAGTTGTAGCGGAAAATAAGCGTCGCCCCCGCGGCTACGTTCCCCGGGCCTTGCACGACCTCGCCGGCAAAGACTTCCCCGAGAGCTTCGAAATTTCCCGCCAAAAAATTGGAGCCACGCGGGTCGTTCAACATGATCCCGAGCCGCAGAGTTTGATAAACAAAATCGACCGAAGGCAGGTCGTTATTCCGACTGCCCGGATCGAAAAAGCGAAAGCCGCCGGTAACAAACTGGAATTCCTTCGCGCCCCTGGCAAAAGGGGAAGGGGCCGCAGCTTCCCGCGAGACGAGAGGCGCCGGTTCAGGCTCCCCCGCCAGCGCCCCGGCCAGGAGAAGCCAGGAGAGCAGACAAGTGGAAAAAAAGGCCTTCATCTGCGCGCGATGAAACGCTAGCGCCGTGGCCTTGTCAACTGGCGCGAGCACGCCCTCAATTCACCCGCTCAAGGCAGGTTGTAGACCTCGACCACGGCCACGCCGGTCTGCTCGTGCGCCCCTCGCACAACCGCGGTGTAAGCGCCCGGGGGCAGCGTCCGCACGATCGCTGCTTCAGCATCATCCTGCGGCGCAACGGTCGTGGCGGAGATGGCGGCAGCCTGGTCGCTGCGCCAGTTATCGTTCGTCTGTAAAGTGACGCCGTTGCCATCGACTAGCGCCAGGGTGGGATCGGCTAATTTGCCGGCCACCGGCAGCGAAGGCCCGAGCGCGCGTACGATTACTTTGGTCGGCGCGCTTCCGCTGATGACGAGGCCGCCGATCATCACGTTGTCGCCGGTCTGCACCCGGCCGCGGGTGGAAAGGTTAGCTAACTGCGCATCGGCCGCGCGATCAAGATCGTAGATCTCCACCAGGCCGATTCCGGTAGCATTGTTTTTTCCCCGCACGATCGCGGTGTAGGAGCTGCCCTGTGCCGGCAGCGTGGTGAGGATGGCCGATTCCCGCGCATCGGTGGGCGCGACGGCGCTTTGGACGATGGCTTGCTGGTTGGAATTCGTCTGCCAGTTGTCGTTGCTTGCGACGATTTTGCCGGTGCTGTCGTGAAGTTCCAGAGTCGGATCGGTCAGGGCCCCCGCCATGCCTAACGACGGGCCGATCGCCCGGAGGAGGATCTTTTTCGGGGCCGAGCCGGTCAGGATGAAGCCGCCAATCAAGGCGTCCTCGCCCCGCCCGACCGTGAGGCGGGTGGCCAGGTTAGCCAACTGCGAAGGCGACGGAGGCGGCGACGCCATCGGCGCGGCGTAATCGACTTTCACGTTCTCACTCCTCTGCACGCTCGCGACTTTGCTGGCCGTGGGCAGACCGCCGCCGGAAAAAGTCACCGTATAAGTGCCATCGTTAGGCAAAGGAACCGCATAGCCGCCGGCCGCCGCCGTGACCGCATAAAAGTCCGCCTCCTTCACGCTCACCTTCACCCCGCTCACGCCCTCGCCCGGATCGTAAAAGCCGTTACCGTTCGCGTCCGCATAAACCACTCCGGTGAGAAAAGGATGGTTCCCTTCCGCGGAGAGCCCGAAATCCTCGGTCACGATCTGAGGCCCGACGTTCCCATTGCTGCCGTCGACCACCCCAACGCCGATTTCGCGCAGGTAAGCGGTATGGATAATCTGGCGATGGCCCGGCGGGTTTTGCATCCAACCGGAGGCGGCCGATCCGCCCCAATCGATCTCAAAAGCGGCGTGTCCGTAGAAAACCGACTTCGCGAAGGAGTAGATATTTTCCCCATAAGCGGTCCAGAGATAACCCGCGACCAGGAGGCGGGAAGCCGGCGTGCTCCCATCGCGCCCCACGTGCTCCTGATAAGCGAAGGCAAACATCTCCTGCGAAT
Source organism: Chthoniobacterales bacterium (assembly GCA_965217815.1). Classification (GTDB taxonomy): domain Bacteria; phylum Verrucomicrobiota; class Verrucomicrobiia; order Chthoniobacterales; family UBA10450; genus Palsa-1392. Next base: position 761,134 of record CBDCJI010000001.1, on the reverse strand, counting down.
GGGCCCGTGCCGTCGCCATCAGTTTGGCGTTAAAGGCGAGCGGTGGCACCGCCGGTAGCGCATTCATCTGCGCGATAAAAAGATTCAGATCGACGGTAATCGCCGAGAGCGCTGCGAGCAGGTCGGGGTCGCGGCTCGCCACCAGGCGGGCGGCTTCCGCGTTGGGATTGGCCCGGGCTCGGTTGATATATTCGAGGTAGAGCTGCTCTTCGCCGGTCGGGTTGCCGATCGAGTAAAGCTGCGGAGCGGCCCCGGCCACGGGCGCGAGCAGGCAAAGCGCTGCCGCAAAAATTATCCCCTGAAGTTTCGTCCTCCCGTGCATGCTTTACTCGTTAGGAGGCGAACGCCGGGAGAAATATCCGGCTCACTCAGAAAGACAAGTTAAAATTTGGCGACGTAATGGTCCTGCACGTATTCCGCGACCGCATCGTGCCAATCGCGCGGCGTCTGGCCGGTCAGGCGCTCGTATTTTTCCGTCCCCAAGACCGTGTAAACTGGCCGCCGAGCGACGAAATTCTTCATCTCGCCTAACGAAGACGCGCCCACCGTCGTCGCCTTCATCGGCACTCCGAGACGATGCGCGCAATCGAGCGCCCACTGCGCATATTCCTGCCAACTGCAGGCGCCGCGGTTGGCCAGATGGAGGAGACCGCTCCCGGTCTCCCCGCTAAGCAGCGGTCGCAACATCGCCGCGATGTCCCGGGTGTAGGTCGGAGTCGAATATTTATCCGCCACCGCCGCGATTTGCTCTTCGTTTTGCGCTTTCTTCAGCATCGCATCGACGAAGCTCGGCCGGTCCGGACCGAAGACCCACGAGACTCGCGCGACGACCGCTTCCGCGTTCGCCTCCGCCACGCGCACTTCCCCTTCCCGCTTCGACTCGCCGTAGACGCTGATCGGGACGGCCGCGTCCGCTTCCGTGTAGGGCTCGCGTTTCTCACCATCGAAAACGTAATCCGTGCTCACGTGGACAAAGCGCGCCCCTTTTTCCCGGCAGAGCTCAGCGAGCACGCGCGGTGCTTCGGCATTTAACTGCATCGCCTCTTCGCGATGGTCCTCGCAGTAATCCACATTCGTGAGGGCAGCGGCATTGATGAGGGCGTCGAAGGCGAGCGGCGCGAGCGTGGCGCGGAGCTGTTCCGGCTGGCCCAGGTCAAGCTGGCTGCGATTGAATCCGACGACCGAAAATTCCCCGCCTAACTCGCGCACTAAAGCGGCCCCAAGCCGGCCGCCCGCGCCCACGACCATGAGCTTCACTTCGGTCATCGTCCGTCGGCCGGACTTAGTAGAGGCCGCTGTCGCATTTCCACTGCACGCTTCTCATTTTTCCACTCGTCACCTCGGCCTCGAACGGTCCGAAAAATCCCACGTGGCCCTTGTCCTTTTTCACCACCGAATAATGGCCGGGAGCGAGATTTACCCGGAATTGGCCTTGCGCGTCGGTGCGGAAGGAAGCGACCACTTTATCGCCTTGTTTGACCACAAAATCCGTCTCCGGCAGCGGCTTCGAATCGGGGGTGTCCTTGCGGATCGGACCGCCGGAGACGGGGCCGATGACGACCGACCCTTCGAGTCCCGAAGCGGGCGCGGCCGGCTGGGCCAGAGTGAGCAGAGGCAGAGCGAAAAGGGCGAGCAGAATCAGTTTAAACATAACCCGGCAAGATCGCGCATGCGGCCCCGCCCTGCCAGCGATTTAGGCGGGCTCGCCTAACGATCGCCCTTTCCACCGCGCCGGCCGCCCGAGAAAACGGCGCGCCCAGCCGAACCACTGGATGCCGAGCAGAGCCAAAATTCCCAGGGGATGCAAGACCAGGCCGAGGAGCGGCTGGCGAAAACGCACTACCGCGACGATGCGCGGGAGGAGCGCGCAGACCACCGCGGCCGCGCCTAACGATCGCGCGATCGGCCCAGCCGCGCCGAGCAAACCAAAGGGAGCCACCTGCCCGAGCAAGAGCAGAAGCGTGGCCGGCACGATCAAGGCCGGCGCTCCCAAGCCCTCGGTCGTGTTGCGCGACAAACCCCGCCAGACCTCCGCCTCTCCTCGAAACATCCGGCAGACCGCGACCTCGGTGGCGTCGAAAAGGTCGGTGCGAAAACCGGATCTCCGGAAATTTCTCGGCAAAGTGAGCCCATCGTGCAGGCTCCCGCGGATCGCGCCGTGGCCGCCGCTCTTTCGATAGGCCTCGGCCCCGGCAACAAATAACTGCCCACAACCCGTCCCGTAGGCGGGATGGTTCGAGGCCCGCATCCGCTCCAGCGGGAGGAAGCCCAGGAGCACAAAATGAATCAAGGGCACCAGCAGTTGTTCGGAAAAAGTGACCGTCACCTGCCGGGGCACTCCGCTGGCCAGGGCCGCGCCGCTTTCCGCGAGAAACGCCACCAGCCGCGCCGCGGAACCGGGCGCCAGGCAGACATCGGCGTCCGCGAAAATCAGAATCGGCTGCTCCGTCGCGGCAGCCAGTTGCGCGCAGGCGAAATTCTTCCCGCCCCAACCCGCTGGCAGCGGCTCCCCGGTTAAAAGCCGGATCTCGGGATGGCCGGCGGCCCTTTGCCTAACGATCTCCGCCGTCCGGTCGCTCGAGCCATCGTCGAGCACGAGCACTTCCGCTGCGCCACTGCCGAGCGCGGCCTGGAGGGCGGCGAGGATGTTGCGCTCTTCATTGCGGGCCGGAATCAGGATCGCCGCGCGAGCTGGCGCCGCTGCCACCTCGGGCGGGGGCCGGAGCGCGGAAAGATTGCGCAGGAAAAGCCAGGCCGGTCCAGCCGCACAGCCCAAGGCGAGCAAAGCAAGCCAGCTCATAATTGGGAATGATCGCGCTGGAAGGCTTCGCCGCGCAGGCGGGCGCGCCCCCAGCGCCAGAAATCGTAGGGCCAGCTGACCCCGCTCTTCGAGCGCAGCAAGATTTGCCATTCGTTAGGCTGGCGCCGTTGCGCCGCCGCCGCCAGGGTGCGCGCGGTCGCATTCAAGGCCCCGGCTAAATCTTCTCGCGGCTGCCCAAAAGCCAGCAGGACTTCCGGTTTTCGCTCCTCCCAAAAAGGATACTCGAGGGCCAGCGGGAGAAAGCGCGCGTGGGGCGCGTGCGCCACCAAATGATCCAGTCCCGGGGCAAAAACAGCCGGCCTGCGCGGATCGACAAACTTCCCCTGCGGCGTAAGAAAAAGGACGCTTTCCTCCTGCGCGAGAATGGCCCGCGAGGTCCGCAAAAAATTCGCCGCCCCCTCCACCGGAAAGAACCCGAGCCGTTTAAAAAAGCCGTAGCGGGCCAGCGCCGCCGCCGCCATCGGAGCGTAGGCCGGGCGTCCCGCAAAAAAAGTGCGGGCGAGGAGCAGGCAGACGAGCGGATCCCACCAGGCGGCGTGATTGAGATAAACGACCAGCGGCCTTCCCAGCTCGTTAGGCGGCGAGGCGGATTGCAACATCCGGACCGAGTGAAAATGCCGCGCCAGATAGCGCGCGGAGTAGCGCCCAAAGAAATGCCAGAGCGGGCGCGAAATCCGCGGCAGCTCCCTCACGTCCGCTCCGCCAAAGTTTCCGCCGCGGCCCGTTTCTCCCCTGTGCCCAGATCGGCATCGAGCGCGTCCGCCGCGATCCAGCCCGACATCAGCACCATCGGCATTCCCGGCCCCGGATGGGCCGCTCCGCCCGCCAGATAAAGCCCGCGCAGGTCCGGGCTGCGATTGTTGGGCTTGAACGCTCCCATCCATTTGCCGTGGCTGGCCAGCCCGTAAATCGCCCCGTTAGGCGCCGCATAACGTTGCTCAATATCCGGCGGCGTCAGCGCACTTTCGCTCACGATATTTTCCGCCAATTCGAGCCCGGCCGTCCGGCGCAATTTCTCCAGAATGACCCGGCGATACGCGGGAAACATATTCCGCCATTCGTGGTGCGGGCGGAGAAAAGGCGTGTGCACCAATACATACAGCGCTTCCCCACCGAGCGGCGCGACCGCGGGATCGCTCTGGGCCGGCGCGCAGACATAACAAGTGGGATCGGGCGCCGGTTCGCCGCGCCGGTAAATGAATTCAAATTCCTCGTGCGGATCGCGCGAGAAAACAAAATTATGATGGAGCAATTGCTTCGGCCGGCGGCGCAAACCGAGATAAAGCACCACCCCGGAACAGGCCGGCTCGTAACGCCGGCGCCGCGCAAACTTCTTCACTCCGCCGAGCAATTCCCGATGCGTTCGGACCGCGTCCGCGTTGGAAATAACCGCTGCAAACCGCAACGCTCGGCCATCCTCCAGCTCCACTCCGGTGACGGCGCCGTCCCCCGTCGTGATCTGCCGGACGCCGGTCCCCGTTTCCACCACGACGCCCAGCTCCTCCAACAGCCTAACGAGCGCACGCGGGATCTGTCCGGTCCCCCCGCGCGGATACCAGATGCCCTGGTCGGTCTGCATGTGCGCGATCCCGCAGAGTACGGCCGGCGATTGGTCGGGGGCGGAGCCGACATATTGGGTGAAATGATCGACCATCTGCGCGACCCGCCGATCGGGAATAAAGCTCCGCACCGTCCCGGCTACGCTCCGGCCCATGCGCATGGCCAGGACGTCGCCTAACGTTCCCGCCTGGACCATGTTTCGGGCCTGAAACATATCGCGCAGGCCGCCGATCGGCCGGTAGAAAAACCAGTTGCGCGAGATGCGATGGAGCCGCGCGGAGAGCTGGAGAAAACGTTCGTAACCGGCCGCGGAATCGGGCGCGAACTGGGCCAGCGTCTCGCGCATCCGGGCCGGATCGGCCTGCAGATCGAGTATGCTTCCGTCGTCAAAAAACGAGCGCCATTGCGGATCCAACTGCACCAGGTCGAGCACCTCCTCCAGACTGCGCCCGGCCTCCGCAAAAATCCGGCGCAAGACCGACGGCAGGGTGAGAATGGTCGGCCCCATATCGAACCGAAAACCTTCCTGTTCGAGGACCGCCGCTTTCCCGCCGAGCCAATCGTTCCGCTCGAAAAGGACGACGGAATAACCGCGCGCCGCGAGGGTGGCCGCCGCCGCCAGCCCACCCAAACCTCCGCCAATTACCGCGACCCGTTTCATCGACGTCGGCGGGCCGCTTGCAGGAGCGCGCGCCACGATTTCCAGCGGCCGGGTCCGCGACCATAGGCGGCTTTGAGATAAGCGGAGAAAATCTCGGCGTCGTTAGGCTGCGGCTCCTCGAGGTGGGGCAGCCAGTGGCCCCGCCGGGTCGCGATGACGTGCGGATAGGTGAGCGCGCGCAAACCTTCCGCGCCGCGGGTGACGCCGAAGCCGCTGCCGCGCACCCCGCCAAAGGGAAAGCGCGGGTCGGCCGTCGGGACGATGAGATCGTTGATGGTGACGAAGCCGGTCGGCAATTGGCGGGCGAAAAGTTGGGCGGCGCGGGCGTCGGCGGAAAAGATGGAGGCGCCCAGCCCAAACTCCGCTTGGCGCGCGAACTCCAGCGCCTCCGCGTCCGAGTCGAACGGGCGCACCTCCGCCTGGGTCAGCGCGCGCAAGCGCTCCGCCACGGCGACATGAGCGAAGATGGTTTGGGGGGCCATGCAGGTTTCGCCGGCGTTGAGGCGCCGGCCGAAGGCAATGGCCCGGGCGGCGCGCTCCAGGTCGGCATCCTGCCTAACGAACACAGCGTCGGCCCCGGAAAGTTCGAATATTCCCGGGATGTTTCGTTCCGCCAGCAAGGCGAGAAGGTTGCGGCCGTTTTCCGAGGAACCGGTGAAAATTACGAGGTCGACGCCCGCCGCCACGGCCTGCCGGGCCGACTCCGGCGGCTCGGGCAGGAGCTGCACCAGATCGGCAGGAAGCCGCACCCGCTCGACCAGCCAGCGGAGCGGCGCGCTGCAATTTTCGGCGGGCTTGAGGAGGACGGCGTTGCCCGCGACGAGCGCTTGCAACAACTGCACGGCGGGTAAAAAGAGCGGGTAATTTCCCGGGCCGACCACCAGGACGACCCCGTGAGGTTTGCGCTCGACGACAAAACTGCTGCCGCGCAACCAGAGCGGGCGGCCGCGCGCGCCATATCTTTTTTCGCGCAAAATCCAGCGCGCTTCCTTCTCCAGAAAACGGCAGGCGTCGAGCAGTGGCAGCACTTCCGAGACGAGCTTTTCCGCGACCGGGCGATCGTGCGGCGCGGCCGCCAGTGCGGCCAGAATGGTCGCGTCCGCGGCGATGGCGTGGCGCGCTTGCCTAACGAAATCGAGCCGCCGGCGCAGAGGCTCCGCTTGCCAGGAGCGTTGCGCCACCCGCGCCGCGGCCAACGAAGCTCTCAAGCGAGCGCTTCCTCCAAGGCCGCCCGCGGAGTGCGGGCCGGCGCGATGCCGAGGTCTTCCAGAAGCAGGCGTGAGCTGATTCGGGCCGATTCGAAGATGACCGGCAGCCCGCTCCCGGGATGCGTGCCGCCGCCGACCAGATAAACGCCGTCGATATCTTCGAAGCGGTTGTGCGGGCGGAGGTGGAGAAGTTGGCCGAGGTTGTGCGCGAGATTGAAGGTGGCGCCTTGGTGGATCTCATGTTGCCGATCCCAATCGTCCGGGGTGAGGACGCGCTCGAAGCGGATGCGGCGTTCCAAATCGGGGAAGCCGGCCTTGGCCGCCTGCGCCAGGACGCGCGCGCGAAAACTTTCCCGCTCCCGCGACCAATCGACGTTGGAATGTTGGTGGGTGACCGGGGCGAGCAGATAAATCGTGCTCATCCCGGCCGGGGCGAGCGACGCATCTGTGACCGAGGCGTTTTGCAGGTAAAAAGACGGATCGCGCGAAAGGACATGCCGATTTTCGATCTCGTCGAGGTTTCGCTCGTAGTCGGCCGAGATATAAATGTTGTGATGAGGCTGCTCGTAGCGGCCTTCGATCCCGAGGTAGAGCATGAAAGTGGAGCAGGAAAATTTCTTCCGTGCCATCTTCCGGCGATTCCAGCGGCGCAGCTTGTCGTTAGGGAAAAGCCGGCTCATGGCGCGCGCGAAATCGGCGTTCAAGACGATTGCGTCGGCCTGGTAACGGGCGTGCCGGGTCCGCACGCCGACGGCGCGCCGGCCTTCCAGGAGCACTTCCTCGACCGGCTCGTCGAGATGAATTTCCACCCCGATACGACGCGCCACCCGGGCGAGCGCGGCGGTAACCGCGCCACAACCGCCTAACGGATGAAAGACGCCGTATTCATATTCGAGGAAAGAGAGAATCGAGAAAAGACTGGGGCAGCGAAAAGGCGACATCCCGAGGTATTTCGACTGGAAAGAAAAGGCCAGCCGGATGCGTTCGTCGGCGAAAAAACGGCGGAGGTAGGTATCGACCGATTGATGCGGGCGGAGCATCGGGAGCAGCTTGAGCAGGCGGGTATTCAGGACGGAGCGCCAGCCGCAGAAGGCGCTCTCCAGGCAGGGTTGCATGAGGGCGAGTTTGCGGCGGTTATCTTCCAGGAAACGGTTGAAACCGGCGGCGTCGTTAGGCGCGAGGGCGCCGATCTGGCGTTCCATCTCAGCCCGCCCGGCCGTGCAATCGAGCGTCCCGCCGCGCCCGAAGGTGAGGCGGTATTGCGGATCCAGCCTGACGAGTTCGACCTCAGCCGCGAGCGAGGTGCCGGCGGACTGCAGGATTTCGTCGAGGATGCGCGGGTAGAGGAAAAAAGTCGGGCCGAGATCAAATTTAAAACCCTCCGCCTCGATCGTGGAAGTGCGCCCGCCGACGATGGGCAGCCGCTCGAGGATGCGCACCCGCAGGCCGGCCGCGGCGAGCAGGATGGAGGCGGCGAGACCGCCCGGACCCGCCCCCACGATCACGACCTCGCGGGAGGTGGCGGTGGAGCGGGCGACGGTTTGGGAAGGTGGGAGCATGTCTCGGTTTTTCGCCCGCGCGCCCAGGATGGATTCATTCCCGGGCCGACAAGGCAGGGAACGAAGATTGCCGCGAGCTCTCCCGACCGCAAATCGAGGGCGGCGCCGAAAAAGTCAGAGTCGTTTGGCTGATCGAAGCGATGCGTCCGCTGCGGCATGGGGCGCGTATAAGAGGCAACTACCGGCGGATTTGAGATAGGGGGAGAATCCTTCTCTCAGCGTTCCCACGCTCACCTTACAAAAAACTCAGAATACGGCCGGAGTTTCTTTCGATTTCGATGCAACTCAAAGTCCTTCCGTTTCCCAATGTCGGGAAACGGCCTGCCACCTAACCAGTCAACCGGGAATCCTTGTCTACTCATGAAACATATTAAAAAGAACCGCCTCTCCCTGGCCTTCATCCTCTTCCTCTTCGCAGGATTATTTTTCGCCTTTAGCTTGTCGGATTCCTTCGGCGGCAATCGCGGTCAGCGCGGCAATCGCGGCGGCCGGATCACCGCCGTGCCGCCCGCGCCCGACGCCACTCCTGGTTCCGGCACCCTCAACCCTGATCCGGCGAGCATGGTGAATTGGGCAGGCGCACCCGCCGTCGCGTCCAATCCTAACGACGAAACCACGTGTGTCGATGGAGTGAATTGCGACACCTTTGTCATCACGCTTTCGGGCACGCCGGCTGATTGGGTGGGCAAGAAAGCGCATCTCGAAATCCAGTTCGATGCGACTGCGGACGATTTTGACGTCTTCGTGCATAAGGGCGCGACCAATACCGGCGCCTTGGTCGGTTCCGCGGCGACCAGCATGCAGCCCGAAGTGGTCGAACTGGACCCGAGCAATCCGGCGATCGGCACCGGCCAGTTTTCCGTGCACGTCGTCTACTACATCGCGGTCACGGGGGATGTTTATAATGGCGTGGCCACAGTCGTGGGCGGCGCGGTTCCCACCCCCACTCCGAGCCCCGGCATCACCCCGACCCCGGCGCCAACAGCCGGCGCGCCGCGTTATCAAATTTATGTTGCTCCTGACGGCGTGGCTGACGATGCCGGCGAACCGTCCAACGGAGTGAACTGGAATAGCGAGCAGTCTTTCACCAATAACAGCATCACCACAGGAGCGCCGAACCCACCGATTCCCAATGGCGGCACTTCCACTTATTTCGGCGGCTTTCTTCCTTACTTGCTGACGACTCTCTTCGACGATTGCTCGTCCCCGGCGAACGCGACCTGGGTAGAGCACGCGCTCACGATCGCTGCCACGACCCGCGCGGCAGGCGACCCGATTCTGTTTACCGATCGGGGCTGGCCCGCCTATTCGGGCACGCCTGAGAATCTTGGTACCGGTCGCACTTTCGTCTCGCAGTTGGAAGGTCTCACCCCGGCTGGCAGCACGACCGAATATACCGATGACGATGGGAACTCCTTCCTTCCCAGTGAAGGCGGAGCGCCTTCCGGGCTCGATCACCAGACGATCGGCGGCGGCCCTTTCCACACGCCTTTGCCGTCCGGTTTGGTTTATCCTAACGCGGTCTATTACGCCTCGCAAAGTATCGCCGCGGCCACGGCCGAGTTAAGCTTCGATGGCGGCATCACTTTCCCTCTGCAGACGCCCATGTTCACCGCGGCGGATTGCGCCGGCTTGCATGGCCACGTCAAGCTGGGTCCGGATGGCACGGCGTTCGTGCCCGATAAAGGCTGCGGCGGGCCGGGGGTCCCGTTGCTCGACGGGGGTCTCGCGAGCGCGGTCGTCTCCGAAGATAACAACGCGACCTGGCAGATCCGGCCGATCCCCGGAGCCATGACTTCCGGCAACGACGATCCCTCGATCGGGGTGGCGACGGATAGCAACACCATTTTCCTCGGCTACCAGGCGGCGGACGGACACGCCCGCATCGCGGTCTCGCACGACAAAGGCGTGACCTGGCAACATGATACCGACGTGGGCCTTCTCGCCGGCGTGCGGAATTGCGCTTTCCCCGCAGTGGTCGCTGGGGACGGCGAGCAGAACGGCGCGAACACGAGCCGCGCGGCCTTTGCCTATTTTGGCACCGAGACGGGCGGAAGCGACGCCGATCAGCCGACCTTCCCGGGGGTCTGGTACCTTTACGTCTCCACCACTTTCGATGGCGGCGTCACCTGGACGACCCAGAACGTCACCCCCGGCGATCCGATCCAGCGCGGCGGCATCTGCGGTACCGGCGCCTGCCGTAACCTGCTCGATTTCTTCGGCGCAGATATTGATCGCCAAGGCCGCGTCCTGATCGGCGGCGAAGACGGCTGTATTGGCGGCTGCGTCAACGGCGGAGCGAATTCCTTCACCGCACAGGGCTTCATCGCCCGCCAATCCGGCGGCAAACGCATGTATGCGCAATATGATCCGGTCGAACCGAATATCCCGGGTGCGCCCGGGGTCACCGCGACCATCAGTGGCAGCACGGTCAACCTCTCCTGGCCGGTGCCGGATAGCGGAGGCTCGATCATTACCGGCTACAATGTTTACCGCGGAACCAGCGGCGTCTTTACGCCGATCGCCACGGTGAGCCAGCCGACCTACACCGACACGGCTTACCCAGCGGGCAGCGCCTATCGGGTGACGGCGGTCAACGCCTTGGGTGAGAGCGCGTATTGCCACGACGTCACTCCGGTCACCGCGGCACCGCCGGTCAACACCTGCGTCCTGCCTGGAACGCTCGTGATCGACGACACCAATGCCGACGGCAGCGATGCCGATATGGCGCCGAACCAGCCGGTCGACGGCAGTGTCAACGTGCGCCAGCTCTACATCGCGGAACCGTTCATCGGCGCGGGTCAGAACCAACTCGTCTTCTCGTTGCAGGATGCGCCTTCCCTGACCGGAACCGCACCGGCGAACACTCAGTGGTATATCGTTTGGAACCGGCACAATGCCACCGCCCAATTCGATCGTTTCTATGTTGCGATGACGACCGACGCGAGCGGAGCGACCAGCTTCGAATACGGCAATTTCGGGGTCGCTCTCGACCCGACCAACCCAAGTCCCACGGCCAACACGCCGGTGAAAATCGGCGACGCCGATAGCGGCAGCTACGATCCGGCCACCGGCCTCATCACCATCACGCTTTCCAACAGCAAAGCGGAAATGGCCGATGGTGGTTATGGCGCGGGGAACGACCTCTCCGGGGTGAATGTGCGGACTTTCTATAACCGGGCCGATCCGGGCCAGCGGTCGCAAAACAACGCTTCCGACATCACCGTCGATGGCAGTTATCACATTGTCGGCAACGCCGCTTGCGTTCCGGGCGCGACCTTAGTGCGAGCCGTCTCGCGCCTGACCCACGGTAGCGCGGGCCCATTCGACATCCGGCTGACCCCGGTTACTTCCGAGTCCGCCATCGAATGCCGCATTGGCGAAGGAACCGGAGGCGGGACCTACCACATCGTCTTCCTCTTCGCGCAGCCGGTGACGGCGACCGGCGCGACCAGTTCGGCCGGAACAGCCACGGTCACTCCAAACGTCCCGGCCAGTGAAGTGACGGTGAACCTGACTGGAGTCACTCAGGATCCGCAGTTGATCACGGTGACCCTGCAAGGTGTCAGCGCCGGAGATGGCGGCACGCCCGCAGACGTGCAGGTGCCGTTCATCCTCCTCATCGGGGATATCAACGCTAGCGGAGCCGTCAATTCGACCGATATCAGCCAGACCAAGACGGAATCTGGAAATGTCGCCGACGCCGAAAACTTCCGGCAGGACGTAACCGTCAACGGCGTGATCAACAGTTCCGACATCGGAATTATCAAGTCGAAATCGGGCACGCAGTATCCGCCTCCGGCAAATGGTCCGCAAAAGCGCGGGCAGAAATAATTCCCGGCGGCAGTTAATTATCGATGTCCCGGCGGCGCAAGCCGCCGGGACATTCGGTTAAGAGGCCTTCTAGGCCTCCGCTGGGTCCGCCAGGGAGCGTCCGCGGCTCCGGGGATTTTCGAATCGGAAAGAGATGCGACATGCTTCGGCCGCTCTTCTTGCCGCGGGCCTTTGCCTGGGCTTGACCGCTTGCACGAGGTCATCGCCCGCCAAAGCCGGCGCCCCCTTCAACGCCTGCTCTTTGCTGCAACCGGCTGAGATTGCCGCCATCGTCGGTTCGCCTATTGGGGAGAACAAAAGCAGCGTCCAGAACGATGAAGGCTTTCGCGTTTGGCAATGCTTCTCGCAGGCGGCCGATTTCAATAAATCGGTCGTCTTAACCGTCACCCGGAGCGATCCGGCCAGTCCACGGGGACGCAGCCCGAAAAAGTTTTGGGAACGGAAGTTCGCCCAAGCCGGCGAAGATGAAGAGTCTTCCGCAGCGCGGGTCAAAGGAAACAAGGAGGAGGAAGAGGGCCACCGGTCCGCGCCTCCCACCCGCGTCGACGGTCTGGGAGACGAAGCATTTTGGGTCCGATCGAGCGGCGCGCTCTATATTCTAAAGGACGATTCTTTCCTGCGCATTGCGCTCGGGAGCGCGGGCAGCGAAGCGGAAAAGATCGCCCACGCCACGGCCCTCGCGCAAAAAGCTCTTGCTCATTTCTGAGGCGAGTCGGCCGCGATGACCAAATTGTCAGGATTATCGGCTCGCCAGCGCGTCCATCGGGCTTGTTAAATACGTAAATTCTCGCGCGGCCTTCAACGTTCGGCTGAATCAGCCTCTCTACTCCGCGCCAACCATCCTCATCCTATGCAAAAAAAATCCTCGCAGCAGTCCGGCCTTTTCCTTTCCCGAGTGGCCTTGGCCTGCACTCTCTTTTTCTTCTCCGGCTTCATCGCCTATCTTGCCTTCGCGGCCGCCCCGACTGGCGGGACGATCTCGCCGGCCGGACCGAATCTGGCTTGGGACGGGACCGCTCCGGGCGTTCCTCCCACGGCGGGCGCGGAGGACGCCTGTGTGGAAGGGGTCAATTGCGACAGCTATGTTCTGACCATCTCCGGAAATCCATCCGATTGGACCTCCGCCGGGAAACAGGTGCACGTCCAGATCAACTGGACGTTGCCCGCGACCGATTACGATTTATACGTTCACAAGAACTCGCTGGAGGGCCCGGTCGTCGCCACTTCCGCTTCGGGCGGCACGACCTCGGAGCAGGTGGATCTAAACCCTGGCAGCTCCAGCATCGGCACCGGCGTTTTTGTGGTCCACGCAGTCTACTACATCAACGCTGGCAGCGACCAGTATCACGGCGTGGCCAATGTGGTCGCGGCCGGCATTGCGCCGATCCCGGCGCCCGCGCCTACCGCGGGTTTTGCCCCCCGCTATGAAATTTACACGCCGCCCGCGGCCGGCCCCGCCACTCTCGGGCTACGCGCCGGCGAGCCCTCGGTCGGTGTCGGTCTCGGCATTACCGATCATCCGGAAGGCCGGGCCCTTTTCCAAGCCGACGTACAAACCTTGCGCATCACTTTCAACGGGCGTTGCGACCCGCTGCGCGCGCTTTGGGAGGATCGTTCGGCGCCGACTTCGCAAGTCGATTTCGATCCCATCTTGTTCAGCGATCGGATGAATGGCCGCACCATCGTCCACCTGCTTACTTTTGCCGGCAACGTCCTGGCCGGGGAGTCGTCTTTCACCGACACTGCGCCGCCAGGAAATGACGGCGATGTCTGGACGCCGAGCAGCGGCGCTGGCATCGCATCCGGGATCGATCACCAGACCGTCGGGGGCGGAAACTATCATGCCGTGGCCGGAGTCACGCTTCCGGGGCGGGCCGTCTATTTTTGCGATCAAGCGCTGGTCGACGCCAGTTGCGCGCGGAGCGACGACGGCGGCGCCACCTATGGCGCGGCAGTGGTTATTTACACCTCGGAGTGCGGCGGTCTGCATGGGCACGTGAAAGTGGCTCCCGATGGCACCGCTTACGTTCCGAATAAAGGCTGCGGCACCTCCCAGGGCGCGGCTGTTTCCGAAGATAACGGTCTCACCTGGACGGTTCGCACCGTGCCGGGCAGCACCTCGTCCGCAACCGACCCGGCGATCGGAATCGATGCTGCCAACAAGGTTTATTTCGCCTACGCCGATGGCGACACCAAGGCCGTCGTCTCCACTTCCACCGATGGTGGCCGGACCTGGAGCCAGCCGCTCGATCTTGGCGCCTCCTTCGGAATCAACAACGTCGTTTTCCCGGCCGCCGTCGCCGGGGATACTGGCCGCGCCGCCATTTCCTTCCTCGGCACCCCGACTGCTGGGGGTCTGCAAGGCCCGCGCTTCACCGGTATTTGGCATCTTTATATCGCCACGACCTACGATGGCGGCGCCACCTGGCAAACCGTCGACGCCACGCCTAACGATCCCGTCCAGCGCGGCTGCGTCTGGGAGGGCGGCGGCTCCAACATCTGCCGCAACATGCTCGACTTTATGGATCTCCAGATCGATCAGCAAGGCCGCGTCATCGCAGCGTTTGCCGACGGTTGTGCCGGCGGCGAATGCAACCAGGCCAACCCCAGCGCGGTCGGAAATTCCTACACTGCGCTCGCCACGGTGGCCCGCCAATCGGGTGGTCGCCGTCTCCTTGCGGCGTTTGATCCGCCAGCCATCGCCGTGGCTCCTGGCATCCCTTCTCTGAGCACGACTCGCAATGGGAGTGTGGTGCGTTTGAGCTGGTCGGAAGCGGATAATGGCGGCTCCGCCATCAGCACCTACAGCATTCTCCGCGGCACCACGAGCGGCAGCGAAACCGCCCTGGCCACCGTCCCCGGCGCGCAGGGGCAATACACCGATGCGACCGCCACGAACTCGGCTGCGACTTACTATTACAAAGTCATTGCGAACAACGCGCAGGGCTCTTCCTGTGGCAGCAACGAGGCGGCCGCCCGTTTTGTCGGCTCCTCGTCCACCGGCATTATCATCTCGGCCGATCCCACCGGAGATCAGACCGGCGGTCCCGCCGGCAACACTGACCTCGACATCCAATCGCTCTCCATCGCGGAACCCGCCACCGGGCCGAACGCCGGGAAGCTCCTCTTCCTCCTCAAGGTCGCTGATCTTTCCACCATTCCGCCGAACCATCGTTGGAGGATCGTTTGGAATTCACCCACCGCGCCCGACGGTCAGTTCTACGTCGGCATGACGAGTGATGCGAACAGCGCCGTGACCTTCGAATACGGCACGGTCGCGACCCAGGTGGTCGGGCTCGTCCTGGGCGTTCCCACCACGACGGCGTTGGGCGCGCCGGACTTCGGTGGTTTCAATGCGAATGGTCTCATCACGATCGCGGTCTCCGCAGATAAGGTGGGCAATCCGCGCATCGGCGATCTGCTCGGGGCTATTTCCACCCGCACTTATCCCGATCCCGGAAATATGATTCGCTCGACCGATGCCAGCGACACGACGGGCAACGCCACTTCCAACGACCTCACGGCGAACTCCCCGACCTACGTTCTGTCCGGGCCGATCCCTGGCCTCAACGGAGCGGTCTCGCTGAAAGTCCACGGCAACGCCGGCCCCTTCGCGATTAATCTTCCGGCGGCAGGCACCCCGGGCATCGAGTGCCGCTCGGGAGGCGCCACCAACGATTTCCAGATCGTTTTCGGATTTGCCAACCCAGTCACGATCAGTTCCGCCAGCCTCACCGGGGCGGGCTCGGTCGTGAATGCCACCGCGACAGGCAATCAGGTCGTCGTCAATCTTACCGGGGTGACGAACCAGCAGACCATCATGATTAATCTGCTCGGAGTGAATAGCGGCCCGATCTCCGGGACCGTTTCGGTTCCCATGGGTGTTCTCCTCGGCGACGTCAACGGTAGCCGGGCGGTGAATTCCACCGATGTGGGCATCGCAAAAATCAACTCGGGGTTGACCACCACGGCGGCAAACTTCCGAGCAGACGTCACGGTCAACGGAGTCATTAATAGCTCGGACGTGGGCACCATTAAACCGAGGTCAGGCGAATCCCTCTCGCGCGGTGTGGGAGGGGGCAGGCAAGGGACGCGCGGGCGAAAATAATTCGGACGAGGCGATCTTCGACCATGTCCCGGAGGCGGAAGCTTCCGGGACATCGTGTTTTCGGCCCGGCGCTCTTTCTTCGTCCCTGGCCAAGGCGCGTCCCCCGGGCGTGTTCAAGAGACGGGCTTTCGATGTCGTTAGGCCAGCCTGGCGCCCCGTCCCCTGAGGGGGAGAACTCCAGACCGATCCTTTCAAAAAAGTTAGGAAATATGTGCTTGCCAAAGACGACGGTTTCTCCGCAAATAGCGACCGTCTTGACCAGTGAAGAGACGCGATATTTCGAGGAAGAAAAAAACAAGAAATTATCGTGACACAAAACTGCGTTAAGATAATAATGGGCAAATTAAATAGCCGTGCATGACTGAGCTGACCCCGGCGAAGCCTGCCGCAAATTAAAACCAGTCCAAAACCACTAAAACAAAGTAAGAATCCTGATTCATGAAATCCAAAAATAATCTTATCGTCACGAAGCTTCGCAAAACGCTCCTCATCACGGCGCTGGCGCTCTGCCCCTTCGTCGCCAGCCAAAGCAGCCTCGCTCAGAGCACGGCTACCGGCTCGCTCACCGACACCGTCAGCGGCATGTCCACCTTCAGCATCACCAGCAATCAAACCTTTCAGTTGACCTTGATGGTTACGACCAATTTTCTCTCCAGCGGCTGCACTTATTTCCTGCAGAGCAACAACGGCAACGGTTTCTTCCAGCTCACGGCGCGGGATATGTCCATGTCGCCTTATCCTGATCCGACGACCAGCGATTCCACGGCCTTCGGGGGCATGGCCGGATTGTTAAATCCGGTGAACGACTTCGATCTTGGCGCGACCAATAACGGCTCCGATACGGACCCCGCCGGAATGTACACTTTGGGAATCCTTACGGTGAACGCCTTGAATGTGCCCGCCGGCCAGTACACCATCTTCCTCGATAATCGGAGCATCATCACCGATCGCACGAACGGCGGTTTCGAGGACGTTCCGTTCAGCGCGGTCGCGACGATCAATGTGGTTCCCGAGCCGGCCTCTGTTGCCTTGGCCGTCATGGGTGGAGCTCTCTTGCTCGTAGTTGTCTATCGGAAACGCGCGGTGAGGGCCTAAAGCCCTCCTGCAAGCGGGAGTTCGCGGCGCACCGAATTTCTCGTTGTTCAAATCTTGGATTGGTCAGTGCGCCACCCCCCGGGGCGGTTTTCCAACGACTCACTTGAGTCATCTTCCTTTCGGAGACGTTCCCAGCTCCACTTCAAAGGAGTCCATTTTCTTCTCCGCCAGGGTCGCCGCTGAATATAGCCGCTTGAGTGGCTAGGGCTGCCATCTGGCCTCGAATCGCACGTCGCATCCCGGATAAGGGACCGGCCTCTGGCCCGCGCACGATTTATCTTCAGATGCGCGTGAAAAGTCTAGCTCCGTTCTGTTTCGTAGTTTTTTTGGCTGGGCAACTTCGCGCCGACAATACTGCGGCGGCTTCTGGCCCGTGGCAGAAGGAGGAGCAAAGCGATGGGACCACCATCTCCAGCCGACCCCACCCTCACTCGCCCCTGAAGGAGTTCAAAGCCACTGGGTTAATCCACGCCCCTTCCAGGGCGGTCTTTGCCCTTTTGAACGACCCCGAGGCCTACCCCAGTTTCATGCCCTTCACCAAAGAATGCCGCATTCTCCAACGCACCAAAGACTACGTCGTCGCCTACCAGCGGCTTGATCTTCCCTTGGTCGCCGACCGCGATTACACGCTTCGTTCCCGCCACTCGAAACGCGCCGGACCGGGCGGTCCGATCTATCGCATCGACTGGCATCCCGCTAATAATATCGGGCCCGCCAAAAAAGCCGGCGTCCAGCGGGTCACCGTCTGCACGGGAAGCTGGATGCTCGAGCCCAGCGGGCCGGGGGAGACCCTCGCCACTTATCGCATCTACACGGATAGCGGAGGATCGATTCCAGCCTTCATCGCCAATAGTGGCAGTCGCAAGGCAATCCGGATGTTATTCGACGCCATCCGCAAGGAAGTGCTCCTCCCGAAATATATGGGCGCGGCGCGCTAAGCCGTCTTCCTATTCTGCCGAATTCTTCGCGCTTAAAACAGCTTGCACCGCCGGCGGCAATTTGTCCGCATCGCGCAAGAGCAGGCTAACCTGCCACATCTCGTCCTCGGAGAGTTTCCCTTGGAAGCTCGGCATCCCGCTGAAACGAATGCCGTTTTGCACCACCCAATGAGTCATTCCCACCGGATCGTCGGTCACACCCTTGGAAGGCGGCAGCAGATGCGGCGCATGCGGATAGATCCTTCTCCCCATCCCGGTGTCTTTGTCCCCCAGTCGTCCGTGGCAGTCGGCGCAATCGTTCTGCGTATAGATCTGTGCCCCCGCCATCAGGATCGCGTCGTTCGCCTGCATCGGAGCATTATCTTTGGCCGCCTTTCCGATCGCCGCCGAGATCGCCCGATGGGCCAAAAACCTTTCTCCTGGGAAGGGCCCGCCCTTTGTCGTCATCGGGATAGCCCCCCCAAGATCACGCAGATATAACCGACGAGAAGGAGAAGAATAATCCCGGCAAAAAAACCAACGTTAAATTTAAGCATGTGCCTATAACTCCGAACGCCGCAGAACGCGCGCGTCCTTTAAACTTCGCATGCCCACACTTCCCCGGTCGCTTGAGCTCGGCACCCGAGCCCCTTCATTTCCGGGGAGGGGCGCGCTATCCTCAGCCCATGAGTCATCAGCATTTCCTGCGCGGCGCGCGCGTTTACCTCTCCGGCCCCATGGATTTTGTCGCTTCGCGGGCCGACGAGAAGAAACTGGGCTGGCGCAATCGCGTCGGGGATTTTCTGCGCGCGCAGGGCGCGATTGTTTTCGATCCCTGGTTCAAACCGGGCGTGCGCGGGGCGCAGGAATATGGGCTCGAGGATGTGCACTCGGTCGACGTGCGCCAGGAGTGGACCTTCGCCCAGGGCCAGGCGGGCGATGAAACGCGGGCCCGCTGCGCGGAGAAGTTTTGGGAAACACTCCACATCGATCTGCGCATGGTCGACACCAGCGATTTCACCATCGCCTACGTGCCGACCAATATTTACAGCGTCGGGACCGTGCACGAGATCGTGCTCTCGCGGCTGCAATGGAAGCCGGTCCTTTTCGTTAGTCCGCCGGTCACCTTCCCCGCCCTGGAAGAATTGCGCGCTCATTTGCGCGCGCGCCAGGACGAGACCGCGCTGCAGCTTCTGGAAAAGCTCGCGGGCGACGTTCCGATCAAGCCGAACCCCCGCGCCATTCCCAGCCTCTGGTACATGCCCCTGGTCGGGAGCGGGAATTTTTTCGACGGCTTCGGGTTCGACGCTTACCGGGAAAAATTCGCCTGGGCTGATATCCCGATGGACGCCCAGGAAAACGCGCACGCCCCGCAAAATCCGCTTCTCCCCTTCCTCGAGCAGCTCACCCAGAAGCTCCCGCAACGCTGGGATAACCGCCTCAAAAAATACGTGCCTAACGACGACTGGCTCCTCTGGGATTTGGATGACCCGAAGAGCGGAGAAACCGTCGAGTCGCCGATCTGAGTGCGCCAGCAGCCAACATGCAACACTACGACGTCATCGTCATCGGAGGTGGCGCCGCCGGCCTGATCTGCGCGCTGACCGCGGGGCGGCGCGGACGGCGCGTCGCGCTCCTCGAACGTAACCCGCGGGTCGGCCTGAAGATCGCCATCTCCGGCGGCGGCCGCTGCAACTTCACCAACCTCGGCGCGAACCCGGAAAATTACCTCTCCGGCAACCCGCGCTTCTGCACCTCCGCGCTGGCCCGCTACACTCCGCAGGATTTCATCGGCTTGCTCGAAAAGCACCGAATCGCGTTCCACGAGAAAAAGCTCGGGCAACTCTTTTGCGATTTTAGCTCCCGCCAAATCATCGAAATGCTGCTCGCGGAATGCGCGCTCGCGGAAGTCGAGGTGCGTTGCGGCTGCCGGGTCCAGTCGGTCGCAAAACGGGAACACTTTTCGTTAGGCACGAATCTTGGCCCGCTGGAATGCGACGCGCTCGTGGTCGCGACCGGCGGCTTGTCCTTCCCGAAGCTTGGCGCGACCGATTTCGGCTATCAATTGGCCGAACAGTTCGGGCTCAAGGTGATCGCGACGCGACCCGGGCTGGTTCCCTTTACCTTGGGTGACAGCGAGCATTTTGCCGAGCTCAGCGGTGTCTCGCTGCCCGTCGTCGCCCAAGCGGAGGGCGCCTCCTTCGCCGAGGCCATGCTCATCACCCATCGCGGGTTGAGCGGCCCGGCGATCTTGCAGGTCTCATCATTCTGGCGGGAAGGCCTCGAGGTAACGCTCGATCTGCTGCCCGATCACCCGGGCGACGATTGGCTCCGGGCGCAGCGTCAGTCGAACGCCACCGCGCACGACCTGCTCGCGCGGGAATGGCCGGGGCGTTTCGCCGCCGCTTGGTGCGGCCGTCACGCCTCGCCGAAACCGCTCGCCCAACTGCGCAAGACTGAGCTCGAGCAGCTCACCCGCATCGCTCATCACTGGCCCGTCCGGCCGGATGGCACCGAAGGTTACCCGAAGGCGGAGGTCACGGTCGGCGGCGTCGACACGAGCGAGCTCTCTTCGAAAACAATGGAGGCGAGAAAAGTGCCGGGCCTCTATTTCATCGGCGAAGTCGTGGACGTGACCGGTTGGCTCGGCGGCTACAACTTTCAGTGGGCCTGGGCGAGCGGCCACGCCGCCGGCGAAGTCGCCTAACGAATCGACCGCTGCTTTAGTGGTCGCCCAACACTTCCACTTCCTCCCCGAGCACGTCATGCAGATAAAGCGTCTGGACGAGCACCACCGTCACGACTACGAGCGGGGTGGAAAAAATCACCCCCATCGTCCCGAAAAGCGCCGCGGCCAGCACCTGCACGGAAAGAAGCAGTCCGGGCGGAAGCGAGACGGCGCGTCGTTGCACAAACGGCGTAATGCAATAGCCCTCGAAAACGTGCACGCCGGTATAAATCACGGCCACCCAGAGTGCCTTAGTCGGGCTATCCATCAGTCCCACGAGGATCGCTGGCACCGCCGCGACGATCGCGCCAAGATAAGGCACGAAGAGAAGTAGCCCGGCGATAATCCCGAGGACGAGCGCCAGCGGAATCCCCGCGAGCCAGAGAGCCAGCGCGGTGAGAATCCCCATCAGCGTCATCGTGACGGCACGCCCGAGCAGCCACCAGCGCAGGGCCAGGCCAAGCGCGGCGCAGACTTCGCGGCCCCGCTGGCGGTGCGCACGCGGCAGGAGAAGCAAACCGCTTTCGACATAGAGCTCCGGGGAAGCGGCCAGATAAAGACCGACGAAAAAGACAAAAACGAAGGCGCCGAGCAACTCCAGGGTAATCGAGAAGGCCTGTGTGACCGAGCCGAGGATCGAGGCAAAAGAGAATTGCATCGAGCTGAACGAGGGCATGCTCGCAAGCAGCGCGCGGCCCCAGTCGTACTCTTGCAAACGCGCCTGCAAAAGCATGAGCGAGCGCGGCAACTGCTCGGTCAGCAGTTGGACCTGCCGCGCCGCTTGCGCACCCGCCAGCCAGACGAAAAGGGCGAGGCTCGCCGCCATCAGCAGCACGACCAGCCCGAGCGCGAGATGCCTCGGGAGATGGAGCCATTTGCGCAAAAATGCGGCGCAACCATGCAGGAAAACGGCCAGCAAAATCCCCGCAAAAATAAGCAACAGCGTCGCGGCAAAACTGCGCAGCAGATAAAGCCCGATCAGTCCCAGGCTAACCACCCCCAGGATCGTGAGCACAGTGCGCAGAGTTCCCGCGCGCGCGGAGTCGTTAGGCATTTTGCTTCGCCTCGTCTTCCTCCCGGGCATGTTCTTCCGGCTGCAATCTCCGTCCCTGCCGGCGCGCGTAGACCTGAGTAAATTCGGCCCCGAAAAAACAGATGAGGGCCGAGTAATAAATCCAGACGAGCAAGACGGCGAAGGAGCCGGCCGCCCCAAAGGCGCTCCCGATGGCAGCGTGCCCGAGATAGATGCCGATGAGAGATTTTCCCCCGTTGAAAAGGAGCGAGGTCACGCCGGCGCCGATCCAGACATCGCGGCATTCGATCTCGACATCGGGGAGATACTTGTAAATCAGGCCGAAAAGCAAAGCGACGACGAGGAGCGAGATCAGGACGTTGCCGGCTTGCCACAGCCAGGGCAGGCTCGGCATCCAGTTCGTCATGTAATCCTGCACCGCGCTCAGGCCCGCACTGAGCACGAGCGAGACGAGAAGCAAGAAACCGACGCCTAACGCGATCGAAAAGGAGCGCAAACGATCGATCAAATAATCGAGCACGAGCCCGCGGCGCACCTGCACTTGCACGCCCCAGATGTGGTTGAGCGCCGACTGCAGTTCCGCAAAAACGACCGACGCACCAAGGAAGAGCGTGACCACCCCGACCGTGATGGCCCAGGCGCCTTTGCCCAAACCGGCGGACGATTCGAGCACCTGGCGGATCGCATCCGCGCCCTGCGAGCCGACCAGCTGGCGCAGCTCGTGGACGACTCGATTCACCGCAGTCTCGCGCGCGAAGAAAAGACTGGCTCCGCCGACCGCGATGAGAAGCACGGGCGCGACCGAGAAGATGGTGTAAAAGGCGAGCGCGGCCGCGAGCCGGAAAGTGTTGTCGTTCCACCATTCGGTCGCGGTTTTTTTTAGCAGGGTCCAGGCCGGAAGGAGTTTGTTGGCGCTTGGCATCCTTCTTTAATCGGGACGGCCCTGGTAAAACGTTCTGATTTTTCGCGTTCCTCGAGAAACGCCTACGCTCCCAGCCGCAACGCGCCATTGTCACCGCCCTCCGCCCGGCGCATCATCGGAGGAGCGATGAAGACCTGGATCGGCACCTCCGGTTTCCAATACAAGGAATGGAAAGGAACGTTTTACCCGGAGGATCTCGCGGCCGCCAAGATGCTGCCGTTCTTCGCCGAGCGACTTTCGACCACGGAGATCAATTACACTTTTCGTCGCATTCCGTCGGCCCAGACGATCGAAAACTGGAGCACGCTGACCCCGGTGACTTTCCGTTTTGCGCTCAAAGCGCCGCAGAAAATCACTCACTTCGCCAAGCTGCGCGATTGCGCCGATACGATCGGCTTTTTTTACCGGGTCGTCTCGGCGCTGGGAGAGCGGCTGGGCCCGATTTTGTTCCAGCTTCCGCCTAGTTTTAAGAAGGACGCAGCGGTTCTGAGTTCCTTTCTGCGAGAGCTGCCGACGATGCGCGCGGCTTTCGAGTTTCGCCACGCCTCCTGGCTGGACGAGGAAATTTTCGATCTCCTGAAGTCGCACAATATTGCCCTCTGCCTGGCCGAGAGCGAGGAATCGGCCACGCCTGCCGTGATCACGGCCGATTACGGCTATCTGCGCTTGCGCCGCGAAGATTACACCAGCGAAGATGTCGCGCGCTGGAGGGAATTCGTGCGGGCGCAGAGCGCGCATTGGCAGGACGCCTACGTTTATTTCAAACACGAAGAGAGCGGCCGAGGCCCGCAGCTCGCCTGGGAGATGCTCGACTCGTTAGGCTGATGAACCCGATCGCGGAAAATCTAGCGCGGGTCGAAGAGCAGATCGCCACGGCGGCGGACCGGGCTTTTCGGCGACGCGAGGAGGTGCACCTCGTCGCCGTCTCGAAAAAGCAGGACGCGGAAAAAATCCGCGCGGCGGCGGAGGCCGGCCAGGAGCTTTTCGGCGAAAGCCGGGTGCAGGAGGCGCGCGGCAAAATTCCCGATCTACCCGGGCGGCTGCGCTGGCATTTCATCGGGCACCTGCAGAAAAATAAAATTCGCCACGCTCTCCCGCTCTTCGAGCTCTTCCACAGCGTCGATACGCTGGGGCTGGCGGAGGATTTGCAGCGTATCGCCGCTGAAGAAGGAATGAATCCACGCATTCTCCTGCAGGTGAACGTGGCTGGGGAAGCGAGCAAACACGGCTTCTCGCCCGACGCGCTGCGGCGGGATTTTGAAGCCGTGCTCTCGTTAGGCCGGTTGACCGTCGATGGTTTCATGACCATTCCTCCTCTCGCCCCGGAGGCGGAAGCGTCCCGTCGTTATTTTGCCGCGCTCCGCGAGTTGCGCGACGCAATCGAAGCGGAATTCCAGGTGCGCCTGGCTGAGCTTTCCATGGGCATGAGCGGAGATTTCGCGGTTGCGATCCAGGAAGGGGCCACCCTTGTCCGCTTGGGCACGGCCATTTTTGGGAGTCGTTAGGCAAGGGGTTTGGTCCTCTGGGTAACGCACACGTCTCGTGGGCTGGTTGCGCTGTTTCAGCGCGACGAACTTTTCCTGAGACCGGCGTTGTTCAAGATGGCTCCGCCGTTAAGGGAAGTTCGCGACGGGGGAACACGGTCGCCAGCACACGAGACGCGTGCGCTACCCGGGACGGTGGCAGTGGCGCGCGGAGGATTGCGGCGGGCAGTCTGCTTGGCTAACTTCCTTTCGATGCGCCTCGAGCCCGCCACTATCGAGTTGATCGGCAACGAGCTGGCCATGCAATGGAACGACGGGAGCGAATCGTTCCTGCCCCTTCGCCTGCTCCGGGGGGCCTGCCCGTGCGCGGCTTGTGGCGGCGAACCGGATGTGCTCGGTCATCTGGTGCGCCCGGAGGTTCATTATACGCCGCAAAGTTTCGCGCTCACAGGCTGGAGCCTGGTCGGCGGTTATGCGCTCCAACCCACCTGGGCCGACGGTCATAACAGCGGAATTTATTCCTATCAATATCTGCGCCGCCTCGATCCGGCGCGCCCATCCTAACGATGCCCCGGCTGCTCAAAATTTCGCTTCTCCTCTTTTTTTTCGCGCTCTGCGGAGCGGCCCTCATTGGCGTCCAGCGGGCGCGGCCACGGCCTTCCTGGCCTGTCGCCAGCGAACTTTACGCGGTGGCGAATCGGCAACTTTCCGATTTTCGCGCCTCCGATTTCGACAGCGCCTATCGTCGCGCGGCCGCCGGCGTGCAGCACAAATTCTCCCGCTCCCAGTTCGAGCTCATGGTCCGGCGCGATTTCTCGCCCATGACCCAGGCTCGGCGGGTCGAGTTCGGCGCCGTTCATATCGCGGGCGGGGCCGCGCTTCTCCGCGTCTTCCTGACTGCCCCGGACGGCGCAGTGCGCGGTTTTCTTTATAGTTTCACGGCCGAACCCGATGGCTGGAAAATCGACGGAGTGCAGTCGTTAGGCAAAGAGCCGTTCCTTCGCCTCCCCGGGGTGCGCATCTAGGGCCGCGGCAACGTCACCCGCAGCAAGCTGGTGCCCGCGCCCGCCGGGCTCAACTTGCTCGCCGCGGCCGTCGCCGGGATGAGGAAAAACTCTCCCGGCCCGAGACGGAGATCGTCGATCGCGACCGCACCAGTAAGACATACGAAGAGCGCGCAAGCCGGCTCCGCCGAGGCGCGGCGCGCCTTCGGCAAATCCCATTTCTCGACCAGAAAATGCGGGCAATCGACCAGCTCCTCGCCCTTCGGCCTAACGAGTGCGGGTTCATAGTCGCCGAAGTCGATCGACTGCATTGATTCCGCGAGATGGAGCTCCCGCGCGTCGCCGCGGTCGTCGGCCCGATTCCAATCGAAAACTCGATAAGTGGTATCGCTATTTTCCTGGATTTCGATGAGCAAGCTCCCCGCCCCGATGGCATGAAGGCGGCCGCTCGGGACAAAAAAAGCGTCGCCCGCTTTCACCGGAATCCGGTGGACCAGATCCGCCGCGCTCCCTTCGCGCAACGCCCGCTCGAAATCTGCCCGCTCGACCCCGCGACGCAGACCGGCGTAAATTTCCGCGTCCGGCTCGGTCGCGGCGAAATACCAAATCTCGGTCTTCGTTTCGCCGCCCAGCGCAGCCGCGGCAGCGCAGCCGGGATGGACCTGGAGAGAAAGCTTCTCGCGTGCATCGAGGATTTTGGCGAAGATCGGGAAACGGGCCGCATTCGGAGCCGTCGCGCCAAAAACTTCCTCCCGATGTTGCGCCCAAAGCTCATGCAGAGTTTTCCCACGCCAGGGGCCCTGCCTAACGACACTCTGCGCTTCCGGCCGATCGACGATCTCCCACGATTCCCCGACTTGTTCGCCCGGCGGCAGCTTCTTCCCGTAAATGCTTTCCAGTTTCCGCCCGCCCCACACGCGGGCGCGCAGGAGGGGCTCGAAAAGCAGCGGTGAAAGCGCCGGGTTGTCCATTTTTCGCGGCGAAATTAACTCGGCGACGCCGGTTTGTCAGACACGGGCCGTCGCCTAATGTCCCGTCTTGAAATTCCGCGAATTCCTCAAGGCCTGGCTGCCGGTGCTGCTTTGGATGGCGCTGATGTTTTTTGGTTCGACCGACCTGTTGTCAGCCGAGCACACCTCGCGTTATCTCACGCCCTTTCTCCTCTGGCTGAAGCCCGATATTTCGTTCACCACGGTCATGCACATTCATCTGCTCGTGCGCAAGGCCGCGCACGTGACCGAATACGCGATTCTGACCGGACTGCTCTTTCGCGCGCTGCGCTGGTCGATCGAAAGTTTCTGGTGGCGCGCGGCGCTCGCTCTGACGCCCGCGCTGCTCTTCGCCCCGGCCGACGAATATCATCAATCCTTTGTGCCGACGCGGACCGCCTCGCCGATCGACGTGCTCATCGATTATGCCGGCGCGGTCCTCGGCATCCTTGTTTGTCGGGTGCTTCACCTCGCTTGGGCCCGCGCGACACGAGCAGGCGGGCGGGCGCCTTGACCAATCCCCAATCTCCCATCACAGTTTCGTTCCTTTCGGCGCGCCGCGCCTCCCGGGCCTGTAGCTCAGCTGGTTAGAGCATGCGCTTGATAAGCGCAGGGTCACTGGTTCGAATCCAGTCAGGCCCACGGGCGGCCGCCGGCCGGGCACCTTTTCGATTCTTCTCAACGAAGTCGCGTGTAGGGTGTCGAACTCGCCGTGAAATTCGTCCTCGCTCTCGCCCTCGCCTTGGCGGCCATTCGTTCCGTTCTGGCAGCGCCCACCCCTGAGCCGGAGCAGCCGGCGGTTTCCGTCCCGCCACTCTCCTTCCAGCACCAGACTTTGCCTAACGGATTGCAAGTCTACGCGGTGGAAGATCATTCCAGCCCGACCGTGGCGGTGCAGGTCTGGTATCACGTCGGCTCGAAGGACGACCCGACCAACCGAAGCGGCTTCGCCCATCTTTTCGAGCACATGATGTTCAAGGGAAACAATCACCTGAAGCCGGACACGCTCGATGAACTAACGGAAAACGTCGGCGGCGAGAACAATGCTTTCACTGCGGATGACGTGACCGTTTATCACGAGGTCGTGCCTTCCAACTATCTCGAGCCGATTCTCTGGGCGGAGGCGGAACGGATGTCGTCGCTCGCCTTGAACGAGAAGAATTTCGACTCCGAGCGTGACGTGGTGAAGGAAGAATATCGGCAGCGAATTTTGGCCAATCCTTACGGGCAATTTTACCTCGATACGATCAAGAATTCCTTCGCGGTCCATCCCTACAAGCGGCCGGGCATCGGCAACATCGCCGAACTCGACGCCTCGAAGCTGCCAGAAGTGAAGGCGTTTCACGCCACCTTTTACCGGCCCGATAACGCCACGCTCATCGTGGTGGGAGATTTTCAGCCTAACGAACTGCATAATTGGGTCGACAAATACCTCGGGGCGGTCAAGAAACCGTCGGAAAAAATCCCGCGCGTCGGGCTACGAGAGCCGCCCCGCCCGAACGATAAGAAACTTGTCGAATACAGCCCGCAGGCTCCCCTGCCGGCGGTGGCGATCACTTATCTCGCGCCCTCCCTGCGGAGCGACGACGCCCCGGCGCTGCAATTGGCGGCGGAGATTCTGGCCGGCGGAGAGTCTTCCCGGCTTTATCAAGCGCTCGTCTATCAACAGCAGATCGCGCAACGCGCTTCCTTCGAGGCCGACCTGCATGAAGATCTCGGTCTGCTCACCATCCGTCTGATTTTAGCGCACGGAAAATCGCCGGTGCAGGCCGAGCAAGCGTTGACCGAGCAGCTCGATAAAATCCTCCAGGAAGGCGTTGCGCCGGCGGAGCTGGAGAAGGCGAAGGCCCGATTCTTGACCGGAAAACTGCTCGAACGCGAAACCAATAATGGGAAGGCGAGCGCGCTCGGCGAGGCCGCTGTCCTCTACGGCGATCCCGACCAGGTGAATACCGATCTCGCGAAGCTGCAAGCCGTCACCACGGATCAAATCAAAGAGGTGCTTAAGCGCTATCTCGTCGGGAAAAAGAAAGTCACGATCGAATTTCTGCCGGAAGCGATGAAACCGGCGGCGCAGAAAAAGGAGGCAAAAAAATCCTGATGAAACATTTCTGCACCCTCTGCGTAGCCGCCCTCGGTCTCACCCTCACCGCCTCGGCTTGGGCGATTGCGGGCGTGGATTCTGCGCCCGCGCCGTCGGCCCAACATGAAACGAAATTCCCCACCCCGGAGGAGACGAAACTCGAGAACGGGCTCCGCGTCATCGTCGCGCGCCGTCCCGGTCTCCCGCTCCTCGCGGCCCAGGTGGCGTTGCGCAGCGGTGCCGAAGTCGATCCGAAAAATCTCGCGGGCGCGGCGAGCCTGACGAGTGATCTGCTGACCAAAGGAACGAAGACGATGTCGGCTCCGGAAATCGCGCGAGCCATTGAGTCGTTAGGCGGCTCGATCAATTCCGGCGCGGGCTGGGACGCCTCGGCGGCGAGTGTGGTCGTGATGTCGGATAAAGCCGATGCGGCCCTGAAAATCCTGGCCGACATCGTGCGCCATCCCGCCTTCCAGCAGGAAGAGATCGATCGGCTGAAGAGCCAGCGACTCGATGGCTTGCGTGTGGCCCTGCAACAGCCGGCCTCGCTCGCACGCTTTGTCACCCAGCGAGTGGTTTTCGGGGCGGGCGCTTATGGTCACTCGACCGGCGGAACTCTGGAATCGGTTCAGGCGATCGGTCGCGCCGACATCGTCCGCCTTTATGAGCAGAATTATGCGCCGCAGAATGCCGCTTTCATCCTCGTCGGTGATATCACCCTCGAACAGGGGAGGGCCTACGCGGAAAAATTCCTGGGCGATTGGAAGAGCAGCGAAGCCGCGCCTAACGAATCCATTCCCTCGGGCGCGGCTGATTGGAAACCGGAAGAGGTCGTGATCGACATGCCAGCCGCCGGCCAGGCGGTGGTCGCGCTGGCCAAGCCGGCGATCAAACGGGATTCGCCGGATTATTATTCCGCGCTCGTGGCCAACGCCGCTCTCGGCAATGGATTCATCTCGCGGCTCAATCGCGAGATTCGCATCAAACGCGGCTTGAGTTACGGCGCGGGGAGCTCGATCGATCCGCGGCGCGAGGCCGGATTGTTTAGCACTTTCGCCCAGACCAAGAACCCCTCCGCCGCCGAGGTGGCGAGCCTCATGCAGTCCGAGCTAAAGGCTTTGGCGAGCGATCCGGTGAAGGGCGCGGAACTCAAATCGCGCCAGGCAGTTTTGAGCGGAAGCTACGCGCGCAATCTCGAAACCAACCAGGGGGTTCTCTCAGAAATTTCCGATTTGGCGACTTACAATTTGCCCCTCGACACGCTCGACAAATACATTCCCTCCGTGGACGCGGTCACGAGCGAGCAAGTGACCAAGTTTGCGGAAAAGGATCTGGCCACGCCGGCCAGTTTGATCGTGGTGGGCAAGGCGAGCGACTTTCTCGAGGCGCTGAAAAAGCAGAGCAAAGACGTGCGGGTGATCGAGCAAAAGAATCTCGATCTTAACGCCGCGAACCTGACGAAAAAGAAATAGGGGGAAGTGGAGGCAAGGGGATTCGAACCCCTGACATCCAGCTTGCAAAGCTGGCGCTCTACCAACTGAGCTATG
This sequence comes from Chthoniobacterales bacterium, assembly GCA_965217815.1. Taxonomy (GTDB): domain Bacteria; phylum Verrucomicrobiota; class Verrucomicrobiia; order Chthoniobacterales; family UBA10450; genus Palsa-1392. Next base: position 731,581 of record CBDCJI010000001.1, on the reverse strand, counting down.
CCCCCTTTTCGCGAAGGAGAGAAGGGTAAGTGGAACCGCCGGAAATGCAAAAGCGCTGACGGCGCGATTGGAATTTTGCGCGGATTGCTTAGGCTCCTCGGATCTTGGGAGGACAAATTATGACGCAGAAATTTCTCGCCCTACTGGCTTTTGCCAGCAGCCTAGTCGGAGTAGTCAACGCCGCTGATGCACCTGAAAAGGCGCAATATGGCTCTTGGGGTTTCGATTTGGCGGGAGCCGACACCAAAACTAATCCGGGCGACGATTTTTTCCGTTACGCCAACGGGACCTGGCTCGACCACACGCAGATCCCGTCGGATAAACCAGCTTACTCCCTGCGCCTGGCGATGACCGATCTGACCGAGAAACGCCTGCACGAGATGATGGAAGCGGCCGCGGCGAGATCGCCGGAGGAGCCGAAGACTTTGCCGGAAAAGGTGGGCGCTTTTTATCACTCCTTCATGGACGAAGTGGCGGTGGATTCGTTAGGCGCCAAGGCGATTGAGCCGGAACTGAACGACATCAAGAAGGCCAAGTCGCGGGAGGACTTGGCGGAGCTGATGGGAAAGACTTCAACCGATCTCGAGTCGTCGCTGTTTAGCTACGGGATCGACGTCGATCTGAAGGATCCGAGCCACTATGCCTTCTATCTCGGCCAGGGCGGACTCGGATTGCCGGACCGCGATTACTATCTGAAGCCGGAGTTCGCCACGCAGAAGAAAGCTTACCAGGAATACGTCGGAAAGCTTCTCAGCCTAACGAATTGGCCTAAGGCGGAAGATGCCGCCAAGGAGGTGGTCTCTCTGGAAACGAAGATCGCGCAGGCCAGTTGGACGAAGGCCGAACAACGCGATCCGGTCGCGACTTACAATCCGATGACGGTGGAGGACCTGGCCAAGTTCGCGCCCGGTTTTGCCTGGAAGGATTTCCTGGCCGCCGCGAAAATGCCGCAGCTCACACGCGTAATCGTGGCGGAGAAGAGTGCCTTCCCGAAACTGGCGGCCATTTTTGCGCAGGCGCCGGTGTCCACGCTTCAGGCTTGGCACGCTTTTCACCTGGCTGATAACGCCGCGCCCTATCTCTCGAAGCCGTTTACTGATGCCTACTTTGTCATGCGCGATAAGACGCTCTCAGGTCAGAAAGAGGAAAAAGTGCGCTGGAAACGCGCGATCACGACCGTAAGCGGGGGCGACTTCGGGGTGGGCGACCGCTTCGGCACCTTCGGCACAATGGGCTTCGGTGTGGGCCAGCTCTACAGCGCGAAATATTTTCCGCCGGCAGCAAAGGCGAAGATCGAAGAGCTGGTCACGAATCTGAAGAGCGCCTATCACGCAAGAATCGAGCAGCTCGATTGGATGGCCGCGCAGACGAAGAAGGAGGCGCTGAAGAAACTCGACACCTACACGATCAAGGTCGGCTATCCCGATCATGCGCGCGACTATTCGTCGTTAGTGGTGAAGGCCAACGATCTCATCGGTAATGTGAAACGCTCCGCGGCGGCCGATTGGGCGTTTTATACCGGCCGATTTTCCGGGCCGGTCGATCGCGCGGATTGGGGGATGACGCCGCAGACGAACGACGCCTACAACGGAAGCTTGCGCGATATCGTTTTCCCCGCGGGCATCCTGCAGCCGCCGATTTTCGATGCCAACGCGGACTCGGCCATCAACTACGGCGCCGCTGGCGGCGTGATCGGCCACGAGCTGACCCACGGGTTCGACGACCAAGGGCGCAAAATCGACGCGGCCGGAAAGTTGCGCGATTGGTGGACGGCAAAGGACGCGGCCACCTTTAAAAGGCGGGCGGAAGTGCTGGGGGCGCAGTATTCAACGTTTGAGCCGTTGCCCGGGGTGAAGGTTAATGGCGGGTTGACCATGGGTGAAAATATTGCCGATCTGGGGGGCCTGACGTTGGCGCTCGATGCTTATCGCGCTTCGCTCGAGGGAAAAGCTGCGCCCGTCCTCGACGGTTACACGGGCGAGCAGCGAGTGTTGTTAGGCTGGGCCCAGGCCTGGCGTGGCAAGGTTTCGGATGATTACGTCCGCAAACAGGTCGTGAGCGATCCGCATTCGCCGCGACAATTCCGCGTCATTGGTCCGGCGCGAAATATCGATGCCTGGTACGACTCCTTTAAGGTGCAGCCGGACGACAAAATGTATGTCGCTCCCGAGGCGCGAGCACGTATTTGGTAGCGACAAACTAAGCTAAGGCGCGACGCCGACTAGGCCGAGCCGCTCGGCATCGAGGGTCAGCGCGGCAATGACTTCGGCAACGATGTCCTCCAACGGCCGCCCAAGTTCGCGTGCGCCGTCGATGATGTCCTGACGATTGACGGCGCGGGCGAAAGCTTTGTCTTTCATCTTCTTTTTGACGGCGGCGACATCGACTTCCAGAATACTTTTGGAAGGCCGCACTCGCGCCACCGCGGAGACAAATCCGCTGAGTTCATCGACCGCATACAGGTTTTTTCCAAAGGCGTCTCGCGCGCTACCCCGGAGTAGTTCGCGTGCGAAAGAATGGCGCGGCAGATTTCCCCGCTCCAACCGTTCTCGCTCAGCCATTGCGCTGCGACAGAGGGATGTTCTTCGGTGGCACTCTGCGCGGCATTTGGATAGCGTTCGTAGTCCATGTCGTGCAGCAAACCAACGGCCTGCCAAAGGTCGGCGTCTGCGCCGTTGAGTTGCGCAAAGTGCTGCATGCAGTCGGCCACGGCATAGCAGTGTCTGCGCAGGCTTTCTGAATGCACCCACTCGTGCAGGATCTGGAGGGCTTGGTCGCTCAGGCTGGTCATGCCGGCAGCATACACGACAAAGAAAAAGGCCGGACAGCGTGAGCCGTCCGGCCTTGGAAGTTGTCAGCAATCAAACAAAAACTGAATTGTGCGTTACCGTTTCGATATTCTCTGAGCCTCAACGTGTTTCCTTGTTGAGGGCTTAACGACATGTCTGGAATCCCGAAGGATTTCAGGGTTAGTCGTCGACCTATTCAAGCACCACCGAAGTGGTGAAAGAATTTCTCCTTAGAAAGGAGGTGATCCAGCCGCAGGTTCCCCTACGGCTACCTTGTTACGACTTCATCCCAGTTACCGCTCATAGCGTAGGGCGCTGCTTCCCTTGCGGGTTGGCGCGCGCACTTCGGCTACAAGTGACTTCCATGATGTGACGGGCGGTGTGTACAAGGCCCGGGAACGTATTCACGCCGTCGTAGCTGATACGGCATTACTAGCGATTCCGGCTTCATGGAGGCGAGTTGCAGCCTCCAATCCGAACTGAGCTCAGTTTTACTGGATTTCCTCCACCTCGCGGTCTCGGATCGTTCTGTACTGAGCATTGTAGTACGTGTGCAGCCCTGGCCGTAAGGGCCATACTGACTTGACGTCGTCCCCACCTTCCTCCCCGTTTCACAGGGCAGTCTGAACAGAGTGCTTCCCAATCAAGGGAGTGGCAACAGTTCACAGGGGTTGCGCTCGTTGCGGGACTTAACCCAACATCTCACGACACGAGCTGACGACAGCCATGCAGCACCTGTGTAAATTGTCTCTTTCGAGACTCACACGCTTTCACGTGCTTAGAGATACATGTCAAGGCCAGGTAAGGTTCTTCGCGTTGCATCGAATTAAGCCACATACTCCACCGCTTGTGCGGGCCCCCGTCAATTTCTTTGAGTTTTAATCTTGCGACCGTACTCCCCAGGCGGCACGTTTAACGCGTTAGCTCCGGCGCGAAAGGGGTCGAATCCTCTCACACCAAACGTGCACCGTTTACTGCTAGGACTACCGGGGTATCTAATCCCGTTCGCTCCCCTAGCCTTCGTGCCTCAGTGTCAGGAACTGTCCAGAGACCCGCCTTCGCCACTGGTCTTCCTCATGATCTCTACGCATTTCACTGCTACACCATGAATTCCAGTCTCCTCTCCAGTCCTCAAGCACCGCAGTATGGAATGCAGTTTCGGAGTTAAGCTCCGAAATTTCACACCCCACTTACGGCGCCACCTACGCACCCTTTACGCCCAATGAATCCGAACAACGCTTGGGACCTCTGTATTACCGCGGCTGCTGGCACAGAGTTAGCCGTCCCTTCCTCTTCTGATACTATCAAGTAGCCAGTAGTTATTTGGCTACACTTGTTCTCAAATGACAGGAGTTTACAACCCGAAAGCCTTCATCCTCCACGCGGCGTCGCTCCTTCAGGGTTGCCCCCATTGAGAAAAATTCTCGACTGCTGCCACCCGTAGGTGTCTGGACCGTGTCTCAGTTCCAGTGTGGCTGGTCGTCCTCTCAGACCAGCTACCCGTCATCGCCTTGGTAAGCCGTTACCTTACCAACTAGCTGATAGGCCGCGGGCTCATCAAGAAGCAGTAGCTTGCGCCACTTTTAATGTCGGAAAGATGTCTTTCCTGATCACATGCGGTTTTAATTCGCCTTTCGGCGAGCTATCCCCCACTTCTCGGCAGATTGCCCACGTGTTACGCACCCGTTCGCCACTAAACTTTCCCAGGTATTGCTACTCGGAAAAGTCCCGTTCGACTTGCATGTCTTATCCACGCCGCCAGCGTTCGTTCTGAGCCAGAATCAAACTCTCCGTAAAAATTTTGGAGCCGGCATCATTGCTGATACCGGACAAAGTTTGCGCCCCTCTTCGCTAACGAAGAGGGAGCTGAAATCTGACCATTCTAAACCGACGACCCGCTCGTAAGCAGGTGTCGGGTTCGTCCGATCTTATTCAAATTAAGATTCCCTCGCGGCTCCGAAGAACCGGTTTGGGAAAATTTTTAATCAAAGAAACTCGACGTATAACGCACAATTCAATTTTCGCTGACTTCTACCTTCTGGATTTCAAAAAACTAAATCGTCGTGATGACGAAATCCAGAATTGCACTGTCAAAGATCCTCTGTTCTTTTCGGTTCGCGGCGGCAACCAGCCTTCGAATGTTTTCGAACGCCGGCTCGCTTCGAGCCTTCCAAGAACACTTCGGGAACTCCCGAAGCCGCAGCACCGCGGACGAGCAAAGTAAACGACTTCGACGGCGCGTCAAAAGAAAAAATGGCGGTTTTGTTGTTTTTTTTGCGCGGAAGAATGATCCGAGTTCTCAGGGCCTTTTAAGCCTACCACGAAGCTCTCGGCGGAGACTTACGAACCCCTAGAAATCCTCTGATTCCCGTTGCTGGGACCCCCGCGACTAGCCGCGTCCGCTCCTGGCGGGGCCGGAAATTCCTTCTCCGGCCAGGCCAGCTCTGGCCAGGGCCGCTCCCTTGCCTAACGAGCTCGAAAGCCCTCCGCGAGGAGCAGCGCCCTCCCGCAGTTCTGCCGGCTCCCTAAATCAGAGGTGCCTCGGCCTTCTGCCGACGCGGGATGCCGAGGCTATCGAAGATGACCCGCGTCGCATCGGAACGATTCAAGGTATAGAAATGAATCCCGGCCACATCGTGATCGAGCAGGTCGTGGCATTGTTCCAGAGCGAAATGGACACCGACCCGCGTGACCATGGCCGCATCGTCCTGGCAGCGCTGCAGCGCGCGCAAGAGCTTGGCCGGGAAGCGCGCTCCGCCGGCGAGATCGGCCAGACGACGAAAGCCGCTCATCGAAGTGATCGGCATGATCCCGGCAATGATCGGCACGTCGATCCCCGCGAGCGCGCACCTTTCGCGGAAATCGAGAAAATCGCGATTCTCGAAAAAGACCTGGGTGACAATGTAGTCGGCACCCGCATCCACCTTTGCTTTCAAGTGGTCCATCTCCGCGAGCCGATTGGGCGTGGCCGGATGGCCTTCCGGAAAACCGGCCACCCCGATGCCAAACCCGCGGGGATCGGGATGCGCTCCCGACTCATTGAAGCGGCGGATGAACTTCACCAGATCGACCGCATAACGAAAAGCGTCGTGTGAGCGGTCGTAGGCGGTGCCGGCCGGGGGATCGCCTGCGAGAGCGAGAATGTTGCCGATGGCCGACTGCGCGTAGCGCTGCAGGATCGATTCGATCTCTTCTTCCGAGTGAGAAACGCAAGTGAGATGAGGGATCGGATCGAGTTTCGTCGTCGTCTTGATGCGCTCGACGAGATCGTGCGTGAGATCCCGGGTGGAACCGCCCGCGCCATAAGTCACGCTCACGAAGTGCGGCATGTAGGCCTCCAGCTCGCGAATCGTCTGGTAAAGCGTCTCGGCTGCCTCGGGCGTTTTCGGCGGGAAAAACTCGAACGAAAACGTCGGCGAATCACCGCTCAGAATATCTGTGATGTGCATTTAGCTGGGCCGAACCGACTTCCTCTGACTTTCGGTCAACTTCGGAATCCGGCAATCAAGTTGTCTCCTGCAGCTGTTCCTTCTCCTTCGCGAGAGAGGATCTTGTTGGTATTTGCCTGTTCCGGCGAAGAGTGAGGCATGATACCGAGCCATGGGGGGACGGGCCCTGTCCCGTCCCCGAATAAAAGGTGGGCAAGCGTGTGCCTGCTCGGTCTCGCAATCCTCCTCTCCCTCACTGGCTGCGCGGGCAGCCGTCACTTTCACTCGGTGGAACGAGGCGCCGCCTCGGGAGTGCCGCGCTGGCTCGAGCTGCGCCGCTCGGCCCAAGTGGCGACCCTCCATTTCCCGGCTGGCGTCTATGAGATCGAGGCCGCCGACGATCGCGGATTTTTCTATCGCGCGCCCCAACAAATTCGGGAAAATTCCTTCCAGGGCGCCCGTTTTCATGACGGTGGAGTTTATCTGAGCAAATCCCCCCGCCGAACTTTGCGTGGCTACGTCGATTGGTATAACGGCCTCGTGCACGTAGGCGATCTTTCCCACGCCGACTACCTCCTCCGGGATTAATTTCGCCTCACGGTGCCGTTCGGGAAGGCGGACGCTGGAAGAGCGGGATCGGGCGCCGCCGTTTTTCCCTTGTCGGGCTAAGTCTCGTCAAAGTAAGACAAGAGTGTCTCCATTTGCTCAGGGCTCAGCTCGCTTATCCCTGCGGTGGTGAACCCGAAGAGCCGAACGGCCGTTTTTCGCGCCTTTGTCGGGGCCCCGGACCGGCCGGGCAGTGGGAGAAGCATGACGAAGTTGTGCTGGAGAAGCTGGCCCGGCGGATGAAAGATTCTCCGGCCTGACGGCAAGCGCGTCTCGGAGAGCGCAAACAGATCACGACCGTCACTTCCGGTTCGTTTATCTCACCGCCCCGCTTTGTCGCGATCATCGGACCTGATATTTGGGCGAGCGCGCTTCGCGGGTTGAATGGCGGGTCATCCTCGCGGCCTTGCTCAGCATCGCGCAATTCTTCCTCCATCGCCCAACGACCGCGGGCTGCTGGGGCAACACCACGGCTCTCGGGAGTGGGCTAGGCTTCGCCGGGGTGGCTCTGCTTGACCGTAAAGAAAAAGCGGGTTCGGCGGTTGGGGGCGGCTCGGCCTGCTCGGCACCCTCCGCCGGGCTTGCCCTGCGTCTTCTACGCCACTGCCATCAAACAAATCATCGCCCTCGAAGCGGCGCTCATTCCCTGGCTCGAATCGATCTTGAATCCGCTTTGGATCATCCTCGCCCTCGGTGACGACCCGGAAAGTGGGCCGCTCTCGGCGCCGCCCTCGTCCTCCGCGCGGTCGTGGGTCGAAGCGTTCTCATGCTCCAGGTTCGGCGCTGCCCGTCAGCCTAACGAATAGGCGAAAAGCGCAGCAAAAATCAAGCGGGCAGCAGCCCGGGGAGGCCGGCGAATAATTCTTCCTCCACCGTCTCCTCGGAAGTCTGCAAGGGCGCGAAGCGATCGGCGCGAAAACCGCGCTCGATCCCGTGGGCGTTGAGCGGACCGCTGATCTCGCACAGATAAACCGCCGTTTCCCCTTCTTCGCCGGTCAGGCCGACCCCAGGCACGATGTCGCGAATCGTGTAGGTCGTCCCCTCCTTCGGCAACTCGGAGTAAAGCTTCTCGATTCCCAAAGGAAATCGCCCGTCAACGCAGACCACTTTCTGATTAGGCAGAAACATAGTCGGTCACCATATCACAAGCCTCTCGTTGCGAAAACGCACTAGCTCCACGATTTCTCTCACTTGCTTCGCCGGGCCCGGATGCGGACGAAACGATATTCGCCGCGGATGCGATGGGCAATGAAATGGCCTTTGGAATCCGCGGCCAGAAGCGCGCGATACAGGTCAGGCGGGACGTCGAGAAAACGATAAATAGCTCCCCGGGTAAACTCGATCTCGAGTGCGTGCAGATGGCGGCTGTAGCCAATGCTGGCGACGTTGCTGGAGGCGACCGGCTCTCGCCTGATCCGTGAGACGAAGCCTTCCTCCTCCGCCTGCCCCCGTAACGGCGCTGTCAAAGCGAGGAAAAGAGAGAGCGCCGCGAGGAGGAGTATCCGAGGGTCGATCATAAGGGGATTGACGAATCCTACGGTGGATAAATCCCTCCTTGCCGCCAAGCAAAATCTGCTCGCACGGGCAGAATGCCCGGCCCCTGTAGACGCCTCCCTCTTGGAGGGCATCCGTTAAGCAATCGTTCCTGGCAGCGCTTCGCGTGCACTCTACTGCTCTCAGGTTGTCATCCCGAGCCCGCGGAGACGGCGAGGGATCTCGCGCAAGGTCTCGGCGTCGTTCTTCAGAGAAAATGGACCCGTCAGAGCAACCGTGAGATCCCTCGGCGCGCTACGCCAGCCTCGGGATGACACAAACGAAAGCGGGCAGAGAACGCAAAACGTCGCTAGGACTGAACGCTAAAATGCTTTGCCAGCGCAGCAGCGACGACACCCTTTACGCGCTTCTAGAAAATCTTATCGAGCAAAAACTGCGGCGTGCTGTAGCTCCGCCCATGCGCTCCCTGATCGTTTAAGCCCCAATGGTAAGTCTTGAAGTTAACGGTGTAGTTCGTGTTCTTGAGGAATTTGCCGTATTTCTCCGGCGCGTAACGCGAGAGAATTTTCGGGACCCCGCCCGCCTTGGCGAAGTCTTTCTTATACCATTTGAAAATGCTCGAGATATCGACCGAGTTATCGGCCGGTTTGAACTCGTTCAAATCAGGCCGGGCGAGCCAACGTGCGTAGGCAGCGTCGATCTGTGCATCCAGCTTGTCCGCGGCGTAGGCGTCGCGGCTTAGCGGCGGACAGCTCCGCGCCGCACAGACGAGGACGGCGTGATCCTTATAACCGATCTGCGGAATGAGCGTTCCTTTCTCAATGTCATTGAGAGACACTTCCTTGCCCCCAACCTTGTGCCGCTTCCCTTCAAAAGACTTATCCAACTGCCAGATGCTTTCCGTTGGATAATTCTGCAGAATCCACTGCAGGGTGAAAGCGTTGTAAGCGTTAATCAGTGATGCGGCCTTCTCGTTTCCTTCCGCTTTGCTCTCGCTGCTCGCGTACTGCCGAAGATAATCATCCAGGGCCTTGCGATCGGCAGAGTTACTTTTCCACTTCGCGTAATCCACCAGTCCCTTGCTGTTCACATACTTCTTGAGCAGCTGATCGTATGCGCCGTGGTCAACGCCGGCCGGGATATTGACCGAAACCGGTTTCGGGTCCTTCGCGGCCGCATTCGTGACCACCGCCAGAGCGAGAACGGCAAAGAGAGAGTGAATGAGTTTCATACAGTTATTTCTTCTGATCGTCGGATGATTTGAAAGCGCCGGTTATCTTATCCCAATAGAGATCGAGCTTACTATAGTCCTTGCCTTGTCCGCCCTGATCGTTCAAACCCCAGTGGTAGGCCAGATAGTCGACCTCATAGTCATCGCCTTTCAGGAAGTCCTGATACTGGGCCGGGGCGTAGCGGGCCAAAACCTTTCTGACTCCGCCATCTTTTTTGAAGTCGCCTTCATACCATTTGAAGATGCTCGATATCTCCACCTTCTTATCCTTGGGTTCGAACTTATTCAGATCCGGACGGCTGAGCCAGGCGCGGTAGGCTTTGTCAATCTCGCCGTTCAGTTTCTCCCCGGTATAGGCGAAACGTTGCAAGGGCGGACAGCTTCGGGCGCAGCAGACGAGCACGGCATGCGCCCGCCAGCCGATCATCTTTTCCACGGTGCCGTGCTCGAGGTCGTCGAGTGCCACTTTTTCGCCGCCCACTTCGTGGGCGCGGCGGCTAAAGGAGTCGGGCAAATCCTGGATGCTGTCGGTCGGGTAATTCTCCAGGATCCAGCGGATGGCAAAAGCGTTGTAGGCATCGATCGCCGAGGCGACCTTCTCGTCTCCCTGAGCCGGGGTCGCGGCCTTGGGCGCGAATTGCCCGAGATAGTCGTCGAGCGCTTTCAGGTCTCCCTGGTTCGCTTTCCATTTTCCGTAGTCGACCAAGCCTTGCTCGTTCACATAGGTCTTGAGCAGGTGATCCCAAGCGCCGTGATCGATTCCGGCGGGGATCACAGCAGATTTCGGCTCGGTTTTTCCGACCGCCAAAGACCCGAAAAGAGTCAGAGCCAAAAGGGCGCCCGCGAGGCGGAAGGAAAAAGAACGAAGAATGTTAGCCATAGGCTCTTATTCGAATTAAACCGGAAAATGGACGCTCTCAAAAACCGCGGCGCGAGCTTCTTAGGTTAGTTTTGCGGGGTTGCGGCGACGCGTTTCATCACTTCTCGGAATTTCCTTGGCTCCTCGAAGTTCGGGAAGTGACTGGAGTTTTCGAACCAGATGAACTCCTTGCCCCGCGGCGCTTGCAGAGCGTCGAAATAGCGATGGGCCACGGTGGCCGTGACCGCGTAATCGTGCCGGCCGGAAAGGAAATAAACCGGCACTTCCAGACGCGGGGCGCGGCGAAAAAGACTCAGGTGATAGGACTCTCGCCAGAGGTTTTTCGAGGAAAAGGCGGCCCCGCGCAGAATGTCGAGATCGTCGAGGAGAGAATATTGCGGCGAAGCGAAGGCCCGCCAGAGCAGGTCCTCCGGCCGAGTCTGCGGATGGATTGCGCCACCGAATTCGTGCGACCATCTGATCACAGTTTCCAGCGCGGACTTCTGCTCGTGCGGCGGCGACCCGAGCTTCTGCAATTCTCCGAGCGCTTCCGGCGGACCATGCTGCCGGGCGTACCGAAGCGAAAATTCGTAGAGCTGACGTTCCGCCATCCTCATATCGCCGATCTGCGAGATGCCGACGTACGCGCGAAAATCTTCCGGATGTTCGGAGACGAGAAGGGCGCCGAGAATCGTCCCGAAGGAATGCGCGCAGAGAAAAATTTGCTGGCCGCCAAAACGTCGCCGCAAGATCTGCACGAGCTGGTGGGCATCGGAGACGAGCTGCGGAATGTTCATCGTCTCCAGAGGAACGGCCCGCCCGTACGACTTGCCCGCGCCGCGCTGATCCCACTGCACGACCACGAAATCGCTCTCGAGCAGCGTGTTGTTCTCCAGGAACGGCATTTGCGGAAAGCCCGGGCCGCCGTGGAGGAAAAGCAAGACGGGCTGGCGCGTGTCGCGGCCCCGAATGGAAATCCACTGCGGCCATCCGCCTAACGACACCGGCTTCAGCTCCTCGATTCCCGGGGGAACCGGGAAGACCACCGCCTGCGCGAATCGATGTTGCGCGAGCGCCCGCCAGAGCAAAAGCGACCCGCCGCTGAGCAAGAGCACTGTGACCAGGCCGAGCGCGCTCCATTTTAGCCATCGCCACACCGGCCCGACCTTAGCGCGCGGCGAGCCAGCCGCCAGTGGCCTGCACCGGCGCCAGCTCAGCCCGCCGAGTCACCCAGACGGCGACCGCTTTGGGCGGGGCGGGCTCGGTCCCGGGTGGAATCGTTAGGCTGGCGGCGACCTTGCCCCCGGCGGCCTGGAGGGGCGCGTCTTGCTGCGCGAGGACGACGAAATCGTGCTGCAACTGGCGGCCGCTGTTTTCGCCCGCGCCGATCTTCGAGGAAATCCCCGAGGCGAGCAAAGCGACATGCGCGTCCCAAGCGCCGGATGCGTCCGCCGCTGCCTGAAACTCGATCGCCCAGGTGCGGCCATCGTTGCTCGTCGCGCGGAGCCGGCCGGCGGATTCGTTAGGCGCGGCCAGGTTTCCAAGCCCGCCGCGCATTTCCTTTCCATTCAAAACAAAAGCCGGCGTGTAAACCGATTCACTCTGCCAGAGCGCGGCGTAGCGACTCTGCCGCGCCGTCCATTCCTTCGCGGAAAAGCGATCGCGCCAGCCGAGTCGATCCCAATAATCGACATGGTAAGCCACGGGCACGAACTGCTTCCACAAGCCCGGGTCGTTTTTGAGGCGACTCAAGCGCGCCTCCGCCGGCGGACAACTGCTGCAACCTTCCGAAGTGTAAAGCTCGAGGAGCGCGGTGCGGCCGGGACCGCTCTCGAAATGCGTCTCGGCGCGAGCCGGCAGAGCGGTCAGGCCTAACGAAAAGCCGAGCAGCAAAGAAGCGATTTTCATAAAATTAGGAGCCGCGCCGAGCGCGCTTATTCCTTCGCACTTTTCCCGGCGGAGTCTTTGCTCTGCGCGATCCACTCATCGATCTCGGGAAGCAGGCGAGCTTTCAGGTCGGCTCTGAGACGGATTTTTTCCGCCGCTTTATCGACGTTGGCCTTGGCGCCGGCAGGTAAATGCTGGCGCGCGTACGCTTCCAGCTCCGTGGCCCGGGCCGCCTCGGAGAATCCCCCCATGACCGCGGAGGCAAAATTTATCTTTCCCAACGCGTCCAGTTTCCGGTCGAGCTGCGGGCGTTTCGCCTGGGCGTAATCCCAGGCCAGCGCCGGCTGCTCCCCCGCGATCGAGACTTCCGGGACGAGCCGCGTCGCGCGGGTGGCGGGCAGCTCGCCGCTCAACGAGAGCGCCAGCGTGCGCTGCGCGAGCGCGGGCGCGAGCGCTCCGGCCATCGCGCTGTAGAGGTCTCCTTTTTCCTCGATGCTTTTCGTGTTGAGACCGAGCTGGTGCAGCTTTTCCCAGGTCTTGGCATCGGCGTAACGTCCCACCACTTCGAGAACCACCGGTCGCAGATCAGGCGGAAGTTTTTTCGGGTCGGCCACGAATTCCTGGAAGCGCGCCTGCGCGGCCGCGATCACCTCCTGATCGCCCAGGTCGCCCAAGGCGCCGATCAATTCCGCCCGCAGAAAGCCGCGCGCCGCGCCCTCGTTAGGCTGCGGCGTCCAGCCGATCCGGGCGAAGACCGGCCGGAGGAGCGAGCGCGCATAAGCCTGGAAGTCAGCTCGATCATCGCGGCCCAGGTAGAGAGCATCGATATAACTGAAGGTGCGGGTGATCTGCTCCCCTTGGGCCAGCCCATCGCCCTCGCGCAATTTCTCCACCAGCTTGAAGTAATCCGCGATCGGGCCGCGCTCGGCTTCAACCAGCGCCCAGGTATCGGAGAGCAGATTCACCTGGTCGGCCTCGGGCAATTTCGGTGCAGCCACGAGCAGCTTCTCGAAATGCGCGCGGTCGTAACGAACGCGATAATAACCGACATCGTCGGCATTCAGTTTGATCGCTTCGCCGGCGCGCCCTCCCGGGAGCAGGTCGGATTTCTGCGTGAGGAGAAAGACGTGCGGTGTAGCCAAGGGCGCGCTCGCGGCGTCGCGCCAGGTAATGGGAATTTTCCACTGGAGCGGCGCCGGATTTTTCTGGTGAATGGTAAAGCGCTCCTGACTGATCTTGAGGCCGTCCCCCTTCTCGGCGACCGACACGAGGGGAAAGCCCGGCTCTTCCGTCCAGTCCGCCGCGAGGGAAGCGACCGGCTTTCGCGCCGCCTCGCTCAAAGCTTGCCAGAGGTCGGCCGTCGTCGAATTCGAAAACTTATGGGCCGCCAGGTAACTGCGGATGCCACGGCGGAAATCCTCCGCGCCCAGGTAACTCTCGAGCATGCGCAGAAACGACTGGCCTTTCTCGTAAGTGATCTCGTCGAAAGCGCTGTCCGCTTCGGCTTCCGTCTTGATCGGTTGCTGGATCGGATGCGTCGCGGAGAGCGCATCGGTCGCCATGGCGGTCTGCTTTTCCGCAGCGGCGCGCAGCCAGACCTGCCATTGCGGATTAAAATGATCGGAGCACTTCGTCCCCATCCAGGAGGCGAAACCTTCGTTCAGCCAGAGATTATCCCACCACGCCATCGTGACGAGATCGCCAAACCATTGATGCGCCATCTCGTGCGCCTCGACCTCGAAGACCGACTCCTTCGTTCTCTCCGACGACCTGGCCGGATCAAAGAGCAGGGCGCTCTCGTAAAAAGTGATCCCGCCCCAGTTCTCCATCGCACCGCCGAACCCGCCCGGAATAGCGATCAGATCCAGCTTGGGCAGCGGAAATTTGAGCCCGAAATATTCGTCGTAGTAATGCAGAATTTTCTCCGCGCTCTCCAGCGCATAGCGGCCCGTCTCCGCCTTTCCCTTCGTCGTCACCACCCTGATCTTCACGCCATCCGCTTCTCCGGAGATCGCCCTCCAGCTCACCCGCGCAAAACACGACCAGGTAGCTGGCCATCGGCGGCGTTTCTTCGAAGCGCACGCGCTGGCCGCCGGCGGTTTTCGTTTCGCTCTCGATCGGCATGTTCGAGAACGCCGTGAAATTCGCCGGCACCGTTACAGTGAGGCGAAATTTTGCGCGAAAAGCTGGCTCATCCCAGCAAGGGAAAAGGCGGCGCGCGTCGACCGATTCCATCTGCGTCCCGAGCATCGTCTTCTTCGCCCCGCTCGTTTGCTCCTGGTAAGTGGCGTAAAAAAGCCCCTGCCCGGATTCGTTGATCACGCCCGAGAAATCGAGCGAAACCCGATGCGCGCCGGCGGTAATTTCTTCCGGGAAAGTCAGGGTCGCAGTCTCCTCTTTCGCATCGATTTGCACCGTAGCCGTCTGCGTGACCTGACCCGTAGCGTCGAGCAGCTTCGCCGAACCGATAGCGAGCGTATTCGCGTTCAAGGTGACGGTTTTCGTTGACTGCTGCACCTCTACGCTCACGCTTTCGGAACCGGTAAAAGTCTTCTTCGCGATATCCGGCTTGAGCTCGATGTCGTAACTGGCCGGCACGACATTTTTCGGGAGCTTCCCCGGCGTCTTTTCAAAGTTAAAAGGCGCCTCCGCCCTAAGTTCCAGCGGGAGAAGCAAAGTGCCGAGGAGGACCAGAGAACAAAAACGCGTGGTCATGTTTCAGCCTGCCCAGTGCCCGCGGGATTGTCTAGAGCGTGTCATGCATTTCGACCGGTGAAATCCGGCCGACCCGCAGGCGAAGTCTGTCCGCCGTGGCGGGCGTGCTGCTCCGGGATTTCGGCTGAAACAGCCCGAAAGAGTTCGAAGCTACCTGGCGTTATCCAATTACAAAGTGCATGACACCCTCTAGAGAAGAGCTTGACCGATCCCATACCGAACCCTGACTCTTTTCCTTCTTCTCGGGATGAGTCGGTTACCTAACAGACGCGCAGCCGAAGTGACTCTGAGTCTTAGAGTAACTTTACCGCGGTCACGGCGATGTGACCGCTAAAGCAATTGTCGACATCGGCGCCGGGAGTGCGTTCGCGCAGATTGTAGTCACCGGCAAAATAGAGGCCGCTCTCTTCTTCATGGCGGTAATTGAGTGGGAGCGGCTTCGGGTCGAGCGGGCACCAGACGACTGCCGGCTCAGGCGCGTCCGGCGGGAGCAGCGGCAGGTTGACGTTGTAGAAGAGCCCGGGCTCGATCGGTCGGTCGATGAGATCAGCGAGGATAGGCGCAATCCAACGCCCCGCGCGCTCCCAGTCGAACTCGACGCCCGACTTTCGGTAATGGGAAAAGGCGATGCCAGGCCAGCCGTGCAGGAGGCCTTCGCGCACCGCTGCGACCGTGCCGGAGTAATAGACATCCGCGCCCAGGTTGGCGCCGTGGTTGATGCCGCTCAGGATCCACTTCGCCTCCGGCACGGCCTGGAGCAAACCGAGGCGAACGCAATCAGCCGGAGTGCCGTGGATGGCAAAGCGGCGCTCGCCGCGTGGTTCCAGGCGCACGCCCTGGTGCCAGGTGACGGCGTGACTCACGCCGGATTGCGGCCCGGCCGGCGCGACCACCACAGGCTCGCCCACGGCGCGGGCCGCGCTCACGAGGGCGGCGAGGCCAGGCGCGTCGATCCCGTCGTCGTTAGTGACGAGAAACGTCATCTCGAGGGCTGGCCTCGCGCGGCGCCGCTGGTCCTATACTCGTTAGGCAAGGCTGAGAAGGTGCTTGATCCCACGAACCGGGATGACGACCCAGTCGGGCCGATGATTCAGCTCGTAGCCGACTTCGTAGACGGCCTTGTCGAGGAGATAGGCTTCGATGAGGACTTGCAGGTCGCTTTCTTTGGGGGGGAGAAATCCCGCGCCCGCCGTCGTGGCCAGATAGCTCTCGAGGAAAGTCGCGCTCATCTGCCGATACCAAAGGTCGGCCCAGCGTTCGAGGAAAGGAACGTCTTCCGCGCGGGTTGAAGGCTGCCAGAGCGCGCTATAAGCAGCATACTGGAAGGAGCGCATCATGCCCGCGACATCGCGCAAGGCCGAGCGCTTGAGCTTGCGTTCACTCATGGCGCGGGCCGGCTCGCCTTCAAAGTCGAGAATGACGAAGTCCTTCCCGGTGTAGAGCACCTGGCCGAGGTGATAATCGCCGTGGATGCGGATTTTAGCGGCGTCGGCGTGATGCTGGAGAATGCGTTGCTCTTGCGCCAGGATCTGCTCTTCGGCGGCGAGGACCTCGGCGGCTTCGGCGCGGAACGCTTCCGGCAGGTCGCCCACTTTCTTTTGCAAAAGGGCGAAGGTCTTGCGCAAAGAAGCGCGCATCGACTGGTAGACCGAGCGCTGCGCCATGGCATTAAACGGCTCGGGGGCGAAGACGGGATCGGCTGGCTCGCCCGCGAGCGCGAGGTGCATCTCGCCGGTGCGGGCGCCGATGAGCCGGGCCTTCTCGGGAAAGACGCCGCCGATCAGCTCCTCAAGGAGCGGACCGGCCGCGACGTCCGCGCTCAAGAGGTCGCCTTTGCGGGCCAGGACGCGCTCGAAGAAGCGGCCGACCGCATCGAGCGTGACCGCCCAGGCATCGCCCTCGTTAGGCACGGCCGTTTGCAGCAGGGCGACAACGGTCGGCTCAGCCCGCGGCCGGCGGTACTCGATCGCGCCAGCAAAGGCCGGAACGTGCGGGAAGTGCCGGCGTTCGGTCAGGAAACGGGTCACTTCCACATCGGGATTCACCCCGTCTTCGAGCTTGCGGTAAAGCTTGAGGAAAAAGCGGTTTTCGAAAAGCATGGAGGAGTTGCTCTGCTCGGCCTGCAGGACCTGCGAGGCGGGCGCGGAGTCGTTAGGCTCGGACGCGAGCAGGCTCCCGGCCACGCCGACAAGCTCGCCTTTGCGGCCCGGGAGGCGGCCACCGCCAGCCATCAAACGGAAAAGTTTTTCCCGGAAATCGGCGTCCCAGACCGCGTCGTAAAGAACGGCGCCTTCGGTTCCGATTTTCGTGAGGATGGATTGCGGAGCGGTCCGGGACAGCGTGTGCGCCGCCGTCCCCGTGGCCATGGCCACGGGCAAGGCATAAATTTCCGGCGCGCCATCCACGTAATCCACCTGGACGAGCCAGAGCTGCGCGTCGTCTTCTCCGCCGATCGGAATTTGTTCGATGATGCGCAGCTCGCGCACGCTCCGCGCTTTCGCCCCAAACCAGCGGCAACCGCGCAGATATTCCGGCAAAATCTCGCGCTCGAGCTGGGCGCGCGCCCCGTCGGCTTGGAGCGCGGGCAAATTCGGTTCGACCTGCAAGCTCGGGGTGAGACGTTTTTTCGGCGACCGCTTACCCGTGGCCGATTGCAGGGCAAACCAGAAATGGCCGTGCGGCCCAATCGTTAGGCTGTAGGGTGTTTTCTTGATCGCCGGGAAAACATTCCGGCTGAAAACTTCCATCGGCGCGCAGCCGGCGAAGCGCGCCAGATCGAGCTCGAGCGGCTGGGCGAAGCGGGAAAGATTCACCACCACAAGAATGGTTTCGTCTTCGAAACGGCGCAGGAAAGCGAGCACCTTGGCGTTATCCGGGAGGAGGAACTCGATCGTGCCCCGGGAGAAGGCGCGATAATTCTTGCGCATCGCGATGACGCGCCGGGTCCACCAGAGGAGGGAAGACAAATTCTTCTGCTGATTCTCGACGTTGATCGCCTCGTAATGATACTCCGGATCGATCGTGATCGGGAGATAGAGCTGCTGCGGATTGGCCTTGGAAAAACCGGCGTTCCGATCGCTGCTCCATTGCATCGGGGTGCGGCAGCCGTTGCGATCGCCCAGGTAAAAATTATCCCCCATCCCGATCTCGTCGCCGTAATAAAGGACCGGCGTACCCGGCATGGAGAAGAGCAGAATATTGAGCAGCTCGATCTTGCGCCGGCTATTGGCGAGGAGCGGCGCGAGGCGGCGGCGGATGCCGAGATTGATCCGCGCCGTCGGATCGGTCGCGTAGACGCGCCACATGTAATCGCGCTCCTCGTCGGTCACCATTTCGAGAGTGAGCTCGTCGTGATTGCGCAGGAACATGGCCCACTGGCAGTTCTCCGGAATGGCCGGCGTCTGCTCGAGGATGTCGATGATCGGAAAGCGATCCTCCAGTTGCAGCGCCATGAACATCCGCGGCATCAGCGGGAAGTGAAAATTCATGTGCGACTCGTCGCCGTCGCCGAAATATTTGACCGCGTCCTCGGGCCACTGGTTCGCCTCCGCCAGGAGCATGCACCCGGGAAATTTCACGTCCATGTGGGCGCGCAACTTCTTCAGGTACTCATGCGTCTCCGGGAGGTTCTCGCAGTTCGTGCCCTCGCGTTCGTAAAGGTAAGGAACGGCGTCGAGCCGCAGGCCGTCGACGCCCATTTCCAGCCAGAAATCGAGCACCTCCTCGACCATTTTGTGGACTGCGGGGTTGTCGAAATTCAGATCCGGCTGGTGCGCATAAAAACGATGCCAGTAGTAGGCCTTGGCCACCGGATCCCACGACCAGTTCGACGTCTCGAAGTCTTTGAAAATAATCCGCGCGTCCTTGTAGCGCTCCGGCGAATCGCTCCAGACATAAATCTCGCGCTCGGGCGAGCCGGGGGCGGCCCGGCGCGACTTCTGGAACCACGGATTCTGATCGGACGAATGGTTGATGACCAACTCCGTGATCACGCGCAGGCCGCGTTCGTGAGCGGCGGCGAGGAAAGCTTTGAAGTCGTCGAGCGAGCCGAACTTCGGATTGACGTCGTAATAATCGGCGATGTCGTAGCCGTCATCGCGCATCGGCGACGGATAAAACGGGAGCAGCCAGATGGCGGTCACGCCCAGCTCCTGGAGATAATCGAGTTTCTCGATCAACCCGCGGAAGTCGCCCATGCCATCGCCCGAGCTGTCGTGAAACGTCTTGACGTGCAGCTCGTAAATGACGGCGTCCTTGTACCAAAGGTTATCGGAGCCCGTGCGGGAAGAATCCTCAGCCATGAAGAAACAACCTGTGCCGCAAAAAGCCGGCCGGCGCAATTTGCGCGGCGCGAAAGCGTCGCGCGCTTTGCGCAAAGCGCCGCAATCGGCCCTTAGATGGCGCGATGGAGGTGAGCTTCTCTGGGGAGCCTCGCGAACTTTTCTGGTCCGCGTCGAGACCAAGAGCGGCCTAATAGACGTTTCCAAGTGCACGACACCCTCTAGACTGCTGGCGCGATGAAAGAAGCGAGCAACCGAGCGAGGCGCGTCGCCGTGGTCGCGGCCGGCGTGGTCAGCCCACTCGGGGCCGGCCTCGCCGCGACCCGCGCCGCCTTGCGCGAGGCGCGCGATTGCGTCACGCCGGTGACTCGTTTTTCGGTCGAGCAATGCCGCTGCACCACCGCCGGCCAGGTGCCCGACGACCTGCTCGCGAAAGTTTTGCCTAACGACCGCAAGGCCGGGCGCCTGCATCGCGTTTCCCGCATGATGATTCTCGCCCTGCGCGAGCTGCTCGCCCAGGCGCCGGAGTTTCGGCCCGAACTGGCGGTCGTGGGCACGACCAGCGGCGGGATGAGTTTCGGCGAAAAATATTACCGCGCGCTCCAGCAAGCCGACGCCCGGGCCCAGCGGCTCCCGACCTGGATCGCAAATTATCCGCCGCAAAAACCGGCGGTCGACGCCCTCGAAGCTTGCGGCCTGGACGCGCCCTGCCAGGTCATCGCCAACGCCTGCGCTTCCGGCACGAACGCGATCGGCCATGCCTTTGAGTGCATCCGCTCCGGCCGCTACGAGCGCGTTTTGGCCGGCGGTTACGACGCTCTTTCCGAGCTCGTCTTCGTCGGCTTCGATTCGCTTCAGGCCTCGACCCCGGAAAAATGCCGGCCCTTCGACGGCGCGCGCAACGGTCTCGTCCTGGGCGAAGGCGCGGCTCTGCTCGCCTTGGAAAATTTCGCGACGGCCGAGGCGCGCGGAGCGCAGATTCTCGCGGAAATCAGCGGCTACGGCATCTCGACCGACAATCATCATCTCACCCAGCCGCATCCTTCCGGGATCGGTCCGCGCCAGGCGATGGAGCGCGCCTTGCAGAGCGCCGGCCTCGCCCCGGCGGCGGTCGATTACGTCAATGCCCACGGCACGGCCACGCCCTTCAACGACGCCGCGGAAGGCCGCGCCATCGCGGAACTGCTCGGGCGGGTCCCGGTCAGCTCGACCAAAGGCATGATGGGCCATTCGTTAGGCGCGGCCGGCGCGATCGAGGCGGTCCTCACCCTCATCGCACTGCGGGATGGTTTTCTGCCGGCCAACATTAACTTCCGCGCCCCCGACGCCGATCTCGCGCTCGAGATCGTGGCCAACACGCCCCGCCCCGCGGAGGCGCGGGTCGCGCTCTCTAATTCCTTCGGCTTCGGCGGGACGAACGCGACCATCGTGCTCGAAAAATTGGCGGCATGAAGCTGCGCCTGGCCGGCCTGGGATGGGTCACGCCGCTTGGGACCGAAGTCGATGCCGTCTGGGAAAAGCTTTGCGCTGGCGAATCGGCCGCGGTGCAGACCCTGGCCGATTCGTTAGGCGAAAATAACTGCCGCGCTTTCCCCGTCCCGCCGGCGACGATCGCGGAAGCCGCCCGCCATCCGCGGCTCCGGCGTTCCAGCGCCATCTCGCGCTTCGCCGTTCTGGCCGGGCTGGCGGCTTTGCGCGACGCTGGCGTGACCCTGGATCCCGCGCAGGCGGCGCGGACCGCGCTGGTCTTCGCGATCTCGAACGGCGGGGTCGTTTACACGAAGCGCTTTTATCACGAGATCGTAAAGACGGGCGCGCAGGCGGCCAGTCCGCTGCTTTTTCCAGAGACGGTTTTCAACGCGCCGGCCAGCCATCTCGCGGCGATTCTGGGGATTACCGGCGCCAGTTACACTTTGGTCGGTGACGGCGCGGTCGGCCTGCTCGCGCTGCGGATGGCGGAAGATCTGATGACGAATCGGGAGCTGGACCGCTGTCTGGTGGTGGGCGCGGAAGAAGTGGATTGGCTGCTCTGCGACGCCTATCGCCGGTGGCGGCTCCTGCGCGCCGAGCCGCCGGTGGAACCGTTTGCGCGCCCGGCGCGCGGGACGGTTTTGAGCGAAGGCGCGGGCGCGATCCTGCTGGCGCGGGAGGGGGACGTGGCGCTGGAGCGGATTCATCCGGGTGGAAATTTTGGCCGGCAACGCGAGCTGGCCGGCAAACTGGAGGCGATCGTGCGCGAGCTGGCCGCGTCCGAGCCGCCGGACGTGCTGATCGCGAGCGCGAATGGGACTTTCGTGGACGCAGCGGAGCGCAGCGTGGCCGCGCAACACTTGCCAGACGCGGCCGTTTACACGGCCAAGCCGGCGTTGGGAGAAAGCGTGGCGGCGGGTGGAATTTGGCAGGTCATTTGTGCGGCCGAGGCGCTGCGGCGGCAGGAATTACCGCCCCTCCTGGGCGCGCCCGCGGAGCCTGGCGTGCCCACAGCCCGCGCGCCGGCGAGCGGCCGCTGGGAGCGCGCGCTGGTCACAACCTGCGGGCTGAATCAGCAGGTCGCCGCCCTCACTTTGCGGCGGCCCGGAAGTCGTTAGGACCTTTTCCGCTTTGCAACGCTCCGGCGCACCGCTAACTTCGCCCTCCCGCGATGCGTAAGCTGGCTTCCCTGCTCATTTTACTGCTCGGCGCCTCGCTCGCTGCGGGCGCCAGCTTCGAAGGCCCGGGCAATCTGCCCATCGAGATCAACTCGACCGGCCAAACCACCTACGAGAACGGCCTCGCCACCGCGCGTGATAACGTCGCGATCCATTTCGGCGACACCGACGTCTACTCCGATTTCGCCCAATACGACTCCGCCAAACGCGAGCTCCTCCTGAAGGGCAACGTGCGCATTTATCGCGGCAAATCCCTCTACCTCGGCGAGAACGCCACCTACAACCTCGACAGCAAAGCGATCCAGGCCACGAACATGCGCTCAGGCACTTATCCGTATCTGCTTTCCGGCCAGTCGGTCACGAGCGAGTCCGACGAGAAATATCAGGTGCAAAACGGCACCTTCACCACGGACGATTCCGCCCATCCCGATTTCCAGCTCAAAGCCAAAAGCGCGCGCATTTATCCGGACGACCGGGTCATCTTTCGCAACGTCACCTTCTACGTCGGGAAAGTGCCGATCTTCTGGTGGCCCTACGTTTATCAATCGCTCGACCAAGCCTTCACCTACGCCATCGCGCCCGCCTTTCTCAGCTCGTGGGGTCCGTCGCTCCTCGGGCAGATCACCTTTCCGATCGGCGAAAAAATCAGCACCACTTTGAAGCTCGATTATCGCACCCGGCGCGGTGAAGCGGTCGGCTTCGATTCTACCATTCGTTACGGCAAAAAGGACTCGAGCACGGCAAAAGTCAGCACCTACTACCTGCAGGATCAGAATCCGCAGGCCAATCGCACGAGTCTGCCGCGCGGCACCATCCCGACCGGGCGCTATCGCCTGACTCTGCAGGATCGCACCGCCTTCACGGAAAACCTGCAGGCGACGGCCGACATCACCAAGTTGAGCGACGCCTTCCTCCTCCAGGATTTTTTCCCGTCGGAATTCCGGGTCGATCCGCGGCCGGATAACAACGTCGCCCTCACCCAGACCGGCTCCTTCTACACCCTGACGGCTTATACCCGCTTTCAGCTCAACTCCTTTTTCGAAACCACCGAGCGGCTCCCAGAAGTCGACCTCGATGTCGCGCGCACGCCGCTCTTCGGCGGGCGAATTTTCTACGAGAGCGAGACGAGCGCCGCGGAACTGCGCCGGAATTTTCCGACGAACTCGACCTTCAACGATTACAGCGCTTTTCGGGTCGACACCTTCCATCAGCTGACCTATCCAAATACCTATTTCGGCTGGCTCTCGCTCGTCCCGCGGATCGGTTTTCGCGAGACTTACTACAGTCAGACGCGGGATCTCGGGCCGACGATTTTTCCGGCCGGGTTGAATCCCCTGTTGCCCGAATTTCCCCTCCCCAACCCGGGGTTCGATCCAGTCACGCGCACCACGGTGCCGCTCGTGCTGCAGGGCGACACCTTCCGGACCGTCTTCAACGCCGGCGCGGAAGCGTCGTTTAAAATCTCGCGGGAATGGGATCAGGTGCAATCCCGCGCCCTGGGACTGGATGGCTTGCGCCACATCATCCAGCCGTTCGCCAATTTCTCCTATGTCTCCGATCCGACGGCCGATCCGCTTTCCATTCTGCAATTCGATCGCGTCCAGCCCACGACCAAACTGCGGCCGATCGATTTCCCGGAATACACTTCGATCGATTCGCTCGATAACTGGACGATCGCGCGGGTCGGCGTGCGCAATCGCCTGCAATCGCGCCGGGACGATCTGACCGTGAGCTGGCTCGAGCTGGAGACCTACTTCGACGTAAACATCGACAACCCGTTCGATCGCACCCAATTCTCCAACGTCTTCAACAAGCTCAGCTTCGCGCCCGTGCCGTGGGCGACCCTCATCATCGACTCGCAGTTACCCTTGCTCGACGACGGCTTCACCGAGGTCGACACCAGCATACGTTTCCAGCCGGCCGCGAATATGCAGCTCAACTTGGGCCACCGCTATCTCAACGACAACCCCGCCTTTCTCGACAGCAGCCTCTTCACCGCCGGCGCGTATTATCGGATCAACGACAACTGGGCCGTCAGCGCCTACGAGCAATACGAAGCCACCACCAACATCGTCGAGCAGCAGCGTTACACGGTCTATCGCGACCTCAGCAGTTGGGTCGGCTCCCTCGGCGCCATCGTGCGCAATAATGGCGGCGTGAAAGAATACGGCGTCCTCCTCACTTTTACCCTCAAGGCCTTCCCAAAATTCAATTTCGATTTGAATTTCGACCCGGGCGGGACCAACCAAACCCAGTGATTTCCACCTTTTCCCGTCTGCGCCACCCCGCGGCGCACGTTTGTTGCTCTTCCGCAGTCTCCTGATGAATCTTTCGATAATTGGTTCTGGTTACGTCGGCCTCGTTACGGGCGCCTGTTTCGCCGACGTCGGTCATAACGTTATCTGCGTCGATAACGATCCGCGCAAAGTCGAATCGCTCCAGGCCGGCAAAGTGCCGATCTACGAGCCGGGCCTGGAAGAAATCATCCATCGCAACGTCTCCGCGAAACGCTTGCGCTTCACCGGCAGCATCAAGGATGGCGTCGATAACGCGCAAATCATTTTCATCGCCGTGCCCACCCCGCAGGACGCCGATGGCAGTGTCGACCTCAGTTTTATCGAGAAGGTGGCGCGCGAAATCGCCGGCGTGCTTTCCGACTACCGCGTCATCGTCGACAAAAGCACCGTGCCCGTAAAAACCGGGGTGAAAGTGGCCGAATCGATCAAGCGCTACAACAAGCATGGGGCCGAGTTCGACGTCGTGAGCAATCCGGAATTCCTCCGCGAAGGCTGCGCCGTGGCCGATCTCATGAAGCCCGATCGCATCGTCATCGGCGCGGCCAGCGAGCGCGCGATCGACTTAATGAAGAAAGTTTACGAGCCTTTCATGGCACCGATTTTGGTCACCGATATCAACAGCGCCGAGCTCATCAAGCACGCCGCCAATTCCTTTCTCGCCCTCAAAATTAGCTACATCAACGCCGTCTCCGCGATCTGCGAAGCGAGCGGCGCCGACGTCGAAAAAGTGGCCGACGGCATCGGCATGGATCGCCGCATCGGGCGCAATTTCCTCAACGCCGGGATCGGCTACGGCGGCTCTTGTTTCCCGAAAGATATCGCCGCTTTCATCACTATCAGCGAGCAGCTCGGGGTACCCTTTAACCTGCTCAAGGAAGTGCAGCGGATCAACGCCGGGCAGAAGGATCGCTTCCTCAAAACCGTGCGCGATGCGCTCTGGGTTTTGCGCGACAAAAAGATCGCGGTCTGGGGGCTGACTTTTAAGCCCGATACCGACGACATCCGCTCCTCGGTGGCGATCGATCTGGTCGCGGAAATGTTGCGCGAAGGAGCCCAAGTTTCCGCTTACGATCCCAAGGGGATGGAGAAAGCGCGCGAGGTGCAAGCGATCGCGGGCGCGCGCCTAACGAACAGCGCGATGGAAGCGATCGAGGAGGCCGAGGCGCTCATCATCGCGACGGAATGGGCGGAATTTGGCAACGTCGATCTCGAAGTGGTGAAGGAAAAAATGCACACCCCGATGATCTTCGACGGGCGCAACCTATTCGATCCGGAGACGATGAAGAAATTTGGCTTCCATTACACCTCGATCGGTCGGCCCGGCCCGAAATCAGCCTAACGAGCAGAGCTCCCGCAGCCGCCGGGAGGAAAGGCCCGCAGTTTTTTTGTGTCATCCCGAGCGGAGCGAGGGATCTCACGGATCATCTCCGGTGTGGAAGAACAAACAGGGCGTGGCGTTATCCGTGAGATCCCTCGCTCTGCTCGGGATGACACGCTCCACCTCTCCCCCATCGCTCACCCGAAGATGAGCCCGTCCCGTAGCCTGGCCCTGGCCTGCCTGCGCCGCTGGCGCACGGGCACGGAATTCGCCGACAAGATCGTCGGCGACCTCTTTGGCCCGAGCGGCCTCGGGCCGGCCGATCGCGCCTTCGCCCTCGAACTTTTCTACGGCGTCCTGCGCAATCTCACCCTGCTCGATTTCTGGATCGGCCAACTCCGCTCGACCCATCTCGACGCGCTCAGTCGCGACATCGTGCGGCTCGGCTTTTATCAGGTGCTCCTGATCGAGACTGCGGATCACGCCGCCGTCTTTGAAACCGTGCAACTGGCCAGCGCGCGCGGGCGCGGCTTGATCAACGCCCTCCTCCGCCGCGCCCTCCGCGAGAAATCGGCGCTCCGCGCAAGCGCAGCCGCGCAGCCGCTCGCGGTGCGCTTCTCCGAGCCGGAATTCCTCGTCGCCAAATGGAGGCAGCAGTTCGGGGAAACCGCGGTCGCCGATCTTTGCCGCTGGAACAACCAGCCCGCCCCCGTCTTTGCGCGGATCAATCCGCTCAGGCTGACGCCGGCCGAGTTCCTGGAAAAATATCCGGGCAGCGCGCTCCTCGCGGGCCAGGCCAATTTTGCCACCCTGCCCGAGCCGGGCGTCGCCCTAGCCAAGGGGGACTGCTATTTGCAAGACCCAAGCACGCTGCTCGCCGGCGATTTGCTCGCCGCGGCCCCCGGCGAAAACGTCCTCGACGCTTGTGCCGCTCCCGGCGGGAAATCCGCCTACCTCGCCGCGCTCATGGCAAACCAGGGGACGCTCGTGGCGACGGACCGGGAAGCTGGCCGCCTCGAGCGCCTGCGCGAAAATCTCGTTAGGCTGGGAGTGGGCAACGCCGCCGTCACGCTCTGCGACTGGACGCGGCCGGGACCTTTTCCGGAGCGGTCTTTCGATAAAATTCTGGTCGACGTCCCTTGCAGCAACACCGGCGTGATGCGGCGCCGGGTGGATGTGCGCTGGCGCTTGCGGCCGGCGGATTTCCAGCGCATGCCCGCGCAGCAACTGGCCCTCCTGCAAAATGTCGCGCCTCTCCTCAAACTGGGTGGCGCGCTCGTCTACAGCACTTGCAGCCTGGAGCCGGAAGAGAACGAAGCCGTCCTGGAGCGATTCCTGCGCGCCCAGAGCGCCTTCCGCCTAACGACGGCGCGAAAAAGCCTGCCTTTCCGCGACGGTTTCGACGGCGCCTACGCCGCTCGCCTCGAGCTCACCGGCTGACTTGCGCTGGTCGCGCGACGGTTGCATCGCCTCCTCGCGATGGAATGATAAGCACCATGCAAGACGCCCGATTCGACAAGCTCGCTTCCCTTCTGGTTAACTATTCCACCGACCTCCAGCGCGATGAAAAGGTGCTGATCGAATCGTTCGATTGCCCCGAGGAGATGACCATCGCGCTCATCCGCGCCGCTCGTAAGGCCGGCGCCGTCCCCTTTTCCCAAGTGCAGCGGGCCAGCATCAGCCGCGAGCTCGCGCTCGAAGCCAACGAAAAACAGCTCGATCTGACCGCGTCCCACGAGCTCGCCCGGATGAAAAAAATGGACGCCTACATCGCCGTGCGCGGCAGCCACAATATCAGCGAGCTGGCTGATGTGCCGATCGATCGGCTCAAGCTCGTCGCGAAGAAATTGCGACCGGTCCAGGACCAACGGGTGCAAAAAACCAAGTGGGTCGTGCTCCGCTGGCCGACGCCGGCGATGGCCCAGCTCGCCGGGATGAGCACCGAAGCCTTTGAAGATTTTTTCTTCAAAGTTTGCACCCTCGATTACCGCAAGCTCCAACCCGGCATGAAGGCGCTTAAAGCGCTCATGGAAAAAACCGAGCACGTCCAGATCAAAGGGCCGGGGACCGATCTGCGTTTCAGCATCAAGGGGATCAGTGCCATCATCTGCGGAGGCGATCGCAATATTCCGGATGGTGAAGTCTTTAGCTGCCCGGTGAAAGATTCCGTGCAGGGGCACGTCACCTTTAACGCGCCGAGCATTTATCAAAGCATCGGGTTCGACCATATCCGGCTCGATTTTCGCGACGGCAAAATCGTCGAGGCGAAGAGCAACCAGACGAAAAAGCTCAACGAGATTCTCGATTCCGATGCGGGCGCGCGTTACATCGGGGAATTTTCCCTGGGCTGCAATCCGTTTATCCGCGAGCCGATGCGCGACATTCTCTTCGACGAGAAGATCGCCGGCTCCTTCCATTTCACCCCGGGCCAAGCCTACCAGGAAGCGGATAATGGCAATCGCAGCCAGGTCCACTGGGACATGGTCGCGATCCAGCGGAAGGATTACGGCGGGGGGGAGATTTACTTCGACGACGAACTGGTGCGGCGAGACGGGTTGTTTTTGCCCAAGGCTTTGCAGTCGTTGAACTGGACGAAGTTTAAGTAGGCGCGCGCCTCGCGTCCTGCGCGACGCGGGCGCTGTAGACGCTTCGCTCTGCGAAGCGCGGCGAACCGGGGGGCCAGCGGAAACAACCTTCGCGTTTCGCAAGCGTTTAGCCGTCATCCGTGCCGGCGTCCTGCGTTCGCTCCCCGCTCACATTTTGTCATCCCGAGCCCGCGCAGACGGCGAGGGATCTCACGTAAGGTCTCGGCGTACGGGTCCAGAGAAGATGGACCCAACAGAGCATCCGTGAGATCCCTCGGCGCGCTGCGCCAGCCTCGGGATGACAGCGCGCCTAGCTTCTCCTGAGACGCTAACAGATAAACACCCGCAGAACTCAAGCGCGCGGTTGAGTAGCGGACCCAACCCTCGCGTTTCCCAGAGCGAAACGTCTACAGGGCCTGTCCCTCGAACAGCTGAGCTATTCCCGGTGCGAACTCCCCGCCCGATTTCGTTAGGCGCGGCGCCCAGCGCCCGCCGGGTTCAGCTGGATCATCCCGATCTCGTTGTTGCCGCCCAACTGCACGTTGCCGATCTCGAAAACCGGCGCGGCTTCGATGGAGCTGGGGCCGGTGCCCGGCAACTGCACGGCGACGGTCTTCGAACTCGAATTCAGGACCACCGAGGCGATCTCGAACGAAGGCGAGAATTCCACGGTCGCGATCTGGAACGACGCAGTCATGAGCACGGAGGCCTGCGGCTGGTGGACCGGGGTCAGTTGCACCGGCGCGGCCGCCGAGTTGGAGACCAACTGCAAACCGGAGATTTCAAAGGAAGGCGAAGTGATCGGGGAAGGCCGTTGGGCTGACGACGGGGTCAACCGCACCGTGCCAATGCCGCCCCCAGCGCCGAGCTGGACACTGGAGAGCTCGAAGGTCACTTGCAGGTTCATCGCCGGCTGCGGCTGAGCCGAGGGCGAGAGACGCATGGAAACGATCTTGGAGATCGGCTTCACTTGGAGCGAACCCATCTTGAAGGTCGGAGTCAGTTGGAGCGAAGCGATTTCGAGTGAGAAGGTCAACTGCACAGCCGTCTGCATGGAAGCGGCCGGCGCGGCGCTCGGAGCGCTGGGCGCAGCCGGAGCGGCGGCGGCAGGGCGGGGTTCGTTGACGGCGGTGATAGGAGTCGGTTCAGGCATGATAACGGGCGTAGTTGTCGGTGGTGTAGTCGGTTCGGTGGTGATGATCTTAGAGACAAACGAAGGAGTTTCAACGGGAGACTGCGGGGCGGCGTGACCGCCGGCAATGGCGGCGGCCGCGGCCGTTTCGGGCGCAATCGGAGGCGCGGTTTTTTCCGGTTTTGCTTCCGGTTCGGTTAATTCGGACATAGCGGGTTCGGTTGGGAGGGACGCGGTCAATTGCGGGATCGGCTGGCCCTGGCCCACCGGCTCTTCGCGCGGCAAAATCGGCTCTTCGATCGGAGCAAGCGGCGCGATGGGTTCGGCTTTGGCGGCGATCTTCTCCGCCGCGGGCGCCGACTTTGCGGCCAGCGTCTCTGCGAGCGCGGGTTCCTGGGCTGCGGCTTTTTCTTCCGCGGCCTCTTTGACAACGACCGGCGCCGGCTTCTCGGGCAGGGCCGCGAGCGAAACTTCTTTCTCGTCGCGGAGTGGCGCGGGCGCGGCCGATTTCTCGATCGGCTGGGCGGGTTCGCGCGGCGGCAGCGGCGGCATGAACTTGGCTTTGGCCACCTCCGCGATTTTCTCGATCGGCGGCTCGACCGCCGGCTTCACTTCGGAGACATCCGAGACGGCGGAAACCTCCGAGACCGAGTCGTCCAGGCCAGCAAATTCGTTAGGCGAAACCGCCGCGGGCGGGGCGACTTCGGGGCTGGGATTGCGCGCGGCGACCAGACCGGACGGCAAGACCGCGGCGCGCACGGCCGGTTCCGTGCCTTTGAGCTGCAAGGAAAGCTTGAGCGGTCCGCCTTCGAGGTCGGCGGGAGTGACGCGCCGTTCGGCGGTGATCGGGCCGGGATTGGGGCCAGCGAAGCGAGGTTGGGGCAGCGGCAAGGAATTCTCGTAGACGGATGCGCCTTGCGGGCGCCGCACCTGCTGCACGATCAACCATCCGAGCAGGAGGGTGCCGCCTAACAATAAACCGCCCACCAAAAGGGCGCGCGGCTCGGTCAGACGATCCATCCTTTCCGAGAAAGTCGGTTGCGACCATTCCCGGATTCGCTCGGGGGCGAGAGCGGTGGCGGCGGGGTGCAGCGCAGAGCTGGAGGCGACGAGAGGCGGCGCTTTCCGCGCGGCCACGACCGGCTTGGGCGCGGCGGAGGCGGCGGGTTTTGCGGCAGCTACGACCGGCGCAGCAGTCGGCGCCAGCACGGGCACGGGCGAGGAAGCAGCGACCGCCGCGGCCACTCCTGCGGCGACCGGCGCAACGCTGGCGCCGGGGCTGGCCGGCGCCGTTCCCGCAGCGACCGGCGCGGGCAAATCGTTTGCCTCACCGAAACGCATGGGCGGCGCCGGTTCGGTCGGGGGCGTGGCGTTGGCCTGCGCGAGCGCGGCCGTCGTCGGGCCGGTTTCAGTGGCCCGCTGGAGCCAGCCGAGATCGTAAAACCCGTCCGCAAAAACCACATTCAAGGCCGGCGAATAAATCTTCCGCGCCGACCCGATCCAGTCGTTCGCCTGATCGGTATTGCCATGTTTGAAAGCCCAGGCGGCCTGCGCGTAATAAAGCGCCGGGGTATCGCCGGTGAACTTGAACTGGTCCATCATCTTCTGCGCCTGGCTGTCGTTGCCCTCGAGCAGAAGCGTCATGTAAATCTTGTATTTGATCAGCTGCGCCGCCTGATTTTTGTCGCCACCCGGGGTCTCGCCGAAGAGGGCTTCGAGACGTTCGCGCGACTTGGCGTAGTCTTTTTTCTTGAAGGGAATCTGGGCCAGATTGTATTGCGCCTCGCGGAATTTGGGATCGGCCGTGAAGGCCTTGCGGAAAGCGTCCTCCGCTTCGTCGAACATCTTTTGCTCCATCAAAATCTCGCCGCGCAGATTGTAGGAAGGCGCCTGGTCCGGCGCGCCTTCATCGGCCAGATCGAGGTACTTCAGCGCGCCCGCAAAATCGCGCTGCTGGAAAGCGCGCTCCGCCCGCTCGAAATTGGCCTGCGCATCGGCTTTCATCCGCGCCGCCCGCTCCGCCGTCGACGTGATCTCGACCGCGGCCCGCGATTCGCCGGCCGGTTTTTGCATCCAGCCGACTTCGTAAAACGACTCCGCGAAAAGCTTGTTTAACTCCGCCGGGTAACGCTTGGCCGCGGCCTCCATCCATTCCTGCGCTTCCTTCTGGTTGTTCTTGTGCAGGGCGAGAGCGGCGTTGGAATAATAAAGCGCCGGGCTGCCCTTCTCCCCTTCGAACTTGTTCATGATCCAGTCGACCATGTTCTCTTTGCCCTGGAGGACGAAGGTGAGGAGAATTTTGTATTGGATTAGCAGGTTCGTCTCGCCCTTCATCTCATCGCTGTTCCCGGCCACGAGAGCCTCGAAACGATTGCGCGCCTCGGCCCAATCCTTTTTCAGAAACGGAATCTCCGCCAGGTTAAAGCTCGCGTTCCAAAACTTCGGCTCGACCTCGAGCGCCTTGCGCAAGGCCGTTTCCGCCTTGTCGTAATCGCCTTTCCGCATCAGGACCACGCCGCGCAGATTCTCCGACTCCGCCAGATCGGGCTGACGCGCGTCGATCGCGTCGAGCGACTTGAGCGCTTCATCGTATTGGCCGGCATCGAATTCCCGGAAAGCCTTGTCGTACATCGTCTCCAGTTCCGTCTTGCTCGGAGCGACCCCGGTGGCCGCGAATGAGCTGAGAACGAGGAGCGCGATGGCGAGGATACGAGGGATCTTCATGACAGGCTGCATCAAACCTTCGTCCGCCTTGGTCCACAAGTTTTTAATTCCGAAAATCGCCCCGCGCTCCCGGGGACGGAGCGAAAACCTGGGTTGACGCGGCGGCCCGCGCCCGTTAGGCATGCGGCCCTTTTTTGGCTTCGCGATGATGAACTGGACCACCTGGCAGCCGCAGCAACGTGCCAACCTCTGCTTCATCCTGCGCGACGGCCAGATCCTGCTCATCCGCAAAAAGCGCGGCCTCGGCGCGGGCAAGATCAACGGTCCCGGCGGCAAAATCGATCCGGGCGAAAGCGCGCTCGCATCGGCCCTGCGCGAGACCGAGGAAGAGCTTGGCATCCAGCCGCTTGGGGCCGAGCAGCGGGGCGATTTGCATTTCCAATTTAGCGACGGCTTCAGCCTGCACTGCGCGGTTTTTCTCGCGACCGACTTCCTCGGGGAACCGCGCGAAACCGACGAAGCCATTCCGCTCTGGACGCCGCTCGATGCCATCCCCTACGAGGAAATGTGGGAGGACGACCGCTTTTGGCTTCCCCTTCTCATCCGCGGCGAAAGCTTTGCCGGTTACTTCGAATTCGAGGGCGAGAAGCTGCTCAGCCAGCACGTCGTGCTTCGGGGCCAGGACGCGCTCCCGCCTAACGAGAAAGATTTCCGATGATGCGCAAGCCTTCCAGGGTGAGATGGGGATGAACGGCATCGATCTCGGGCATTTTCTCCGCGAGCAAACGCGCGTAGCCGCCGGTCGCGACGACATGGGCGCGGCGGCGGCCGAAAGCTTCCCGCCCGATCTTCGCAAGAATTTCCTTCACCAGCCCGCGATAGCCGAAGACCGCTCCCGCCATCATCGCGCCCTTCGTCGTTTTCCCGACGGCGCGGCGCGGCTCGGCCAGAGTCAACTTCGGGAGGAGCGCCGTTCTCTTATATAGATAGCTCGTCATCGCCTCCAGGCCGGGCGCGATCACTCCGCCGATATAGCAGCGTTCCGCGGAGACGACGTCGAAGGTCACGGCCGTCCCGAAATCGACCACCACCGCGGGACAACCGTAAATTTCCGCGACCGCCGCGGCGTTGGCCAGGCGATCCGCTCCGATCGTAGCCGGCTGCGGATAATCGATCCCGACCCCGAGCGGGCTGCGCGCCGTCACAAAAGTCACCGGCGTTCGGCCGGCTGCGCGCCGGATCAGGCCATCCATCTTTGGCACGACCGAGCAGACCACGATCCGCCCCACTGGGCGGCGCTGGAAAAATTCGCCTAACGATTTCGCGCTTAATTTCGGCGTCGCCAGCCGTTTCGTTGCGCCCAATTTCTCCGTCGTGGCGCCGGCGAGTTTCGTAAACGAATTGCTCACATCGACCAACAAGTAGTCGCGCTTCCGAGGGCTCCGGGCATTCTCCATGTGCGCCTGATCTTTCACCGGCGCGCGACCTTTCACAACCGCCCGCGCTAATCCTGTAGATGTGCCCGCTGGAAGGGAATTGGTTTAGCGTTCAACCATCCGGTGCCATGCGTTTACCCTTCCCCTCTCAGGTTGTCATCCCGAGCCGCGGAGACGGCGAGGGATCTCACGCAAGGTCTCGGCGTCCGGGCCAGAGAAGCTGGACCCAACAGAGCAACCGTGAGATCCCTCGGCGCGCTGCGCCAGTCTCGGGATGACAAGCGCCAAGCTTTTTTGCGGGATGCTAAACACTCCCTCTGGGAGCCGCGAGAGTTGATCTCCTATCTCCCTCTACGCCAACCTCACGCCCGCTTCGCAGAGCGAAGCGTCTACAGGCGGCGCGCGGGCGCGAGCTTGCAGCACCAAAAGCCCGCACCTACCCTCGCCCCGTGAGGAATCTCGTCCATCGCCCGCGCCGCCTCCGCCGCACCGCTGCCCTGCGCGATCTCGTGCGCGAAACGATTCTCGCTCCCCACGACTTCATCCTCCCGCTCTTCGTCAGCGAGAAAATCACCCAGCGCCGGCCGATCGCGAGCATGCCCGGGGTCGACCAACTGGCGCCCGGCGAAGTCGCCGCGGAAGCCGCCCAAGCCGCCGCCGCCGGTCTCCGCGCCGTCCTCCTTTTCGGTATCCCGAAGGAAAAAGACGAGCAAGCCTCCGGCGCCTATGCCGAGAAGGGCGTCGTCCAGGAAGCGATCCGCGCGATCAAAAAAGAGTGCCCCGAGCTGCTCGTCCTCACCGACGTCTGCCTTTGCGAATACATGAGCCACGGCCACTGCGGTGTCGTTAGGCAAGAGGGCGATCATTTCCAGGTCCTGAACGACGAAAGCATCGAGCTGCTCGTCAAAACGGCCGTCTCCCACGCCGCGGCCGGGGCCGACCTGGTCGCGCCCAGCGACATGATGGACGGCCGCGTCGGCGCCATCCGCACTGCCCTGGACGAGGCCGGCTTCGACCAAACCGGCATCATCAGTTACGCCGCCAAATTCGCCTCCGCCTTTTACGGACCCTTCCGGGAAGCGGCGGAAAGTCCGCCGCAATTTGGCGACCGCCGCAGCTACCAAATGGATCCGGCCAACGCTCGCGCCGCGCTCCGCCAGACCGCGCTCGACGTCGCGGAAGGCGCGGACATCATCCTGGTCAAGCCGGCCCTGCCCTATCTCGATCTCCTCTGGCGGGTCCGGGA
Organism: Chthoniobacterales bacterium; assembly: GCA_965217815.1. Taxonomy (GTDB): domain Bacteria; phylum Verrucomicrobiota; class Verrucomicrobiia; order Chthoniobacterales; family UBA10450; genus Palsa-1392. The sequence continues at coordinate 696,966 of CBDCJI010000001.1, read as the reverse complement.
ACGTTTTGGCCTAACGACGGCGGCCTACCATGTCAGCGGCGAGTACGCCATGGTCAAAGCCGCGGCCGAAAAGGGATGGATCGAGGAGCGCCCCGCCGTTCTCGAAATCATGACCGGCCTAAAGCGCGCCGGGGCCGATCTCATCATCACCTACTGGGCGCGGGAGCTGGCCGAGTGGACCCGTCGCTAACCCTCGCTCAGCCTCGTGCGCGTCGACACGGGGAAACCGCCGCGCACCTCGCGCTCAAACGGCTCGCCCTCCTTTGGGCGCAAGAAAATGGCTACCCGCTCTGCGCGCTCGAAGTCTCTCTCCCGCAATGCCGTTATCGCGCTGACGTAGCCGCTTATCGACCGCAAAAAAACAACGGCCTCGGCGTCACCGCCCTCTTCGAGTGCAAACAATCCGCGCCCGACCTGCGGCGCGACGATTGTCGCAGCCCGGCCACTCTCGCCCGGCTCGCTTCCATCTATCGGCGCCGCGAGATCCTGGAAAAAAATCTGCGCATTCATTACCCCACCCTGCGCACCGGCGACACGCTCTTTCCGGAATGGGAATCCTACGATTTTAGTGGCCTCGTCCATCGCGGCTACGCCCGCGTCACCCGCGAATTGATCTCCTTGCAACGGCAACTGCGGGACGGCCGGAAGTTTGAAAAACTCGTCCGCTACGGCTGCGCCAACCTCTTCTTCCTCGTCGCCCCTAACGATCTCCTGCGCGAACCGGAAGCTCCCCTGGGTTGGGGTCTGCTCGTGGAAAAAGCGGGTGCGCTCACCCTCCTGCGCAAGCCCGTCTGGCACGAGAGCGCGGAAGCGGCCCGCCTCCGCATCCTGCAAAAAATCGCCGCCGCCGGCACCCGCCAGCTAAATCGTCAGCTCGCGCTCACGCCCGCCACCGTCTTTACCAACCCCCGCGGCGTATAACTCCTCCCGCCGATGCGCGAAAACCTGCATCCGTTGTCTTACACTCGTTAGGTCAGCTTGCTCTAAGTCGGCCACAATCAACTCCGCGCGATCGGCCGAGCCCGCGGCCAGGATCGCGCCCGCAGGATCGATCACCGCCGAGTGGCCGCAAAAGCTCGTCCCGTCATCGGAGCCCACTCGATTCGCCAGCACGAGATAGCTTTGATTCTCGATCGCGCGCGCCTGGCTAAGAACGCGCAGATGCTCGACCCGGGGAAACGGCCAGGCGGAGGAAACGATGAAGACGGTCGTGCGTTCTTCGGTCGCAAGCCGTCGGAAAATTTCCGGAAAACGCAAGTCATAGCAGATCGCTAGCCCGAGACGAAAACCGCCCAGATCGCAGCTGCTAATCTCGGCGCCCGGCGTGAAACAGGTTGTCTCGTCCAGGGCGCCGCAGCGGAAAAGATGAGTCTTCCGATAACAACCCGCGATCTCGCCGGCCGCATCGATCACCACCTGCGCATTATAGATCGCCGTTCCCTCACGTTGCGAAACGCCACAAACGATCGCGAGCGAAAGTCGCCGGGCCATTTCGCGTAAGGCCGGCACCGCGCCTTTGCTCCAGGGCTGGGCCGCTTCCTGAATCACCGGCATGACGTAGCCGGTATCCGCCATCTCGGGGAAAACGACCAGCTCCGCCCCCGCTTCCTTCGCGCGCTCGGCGAACTGCCCGATTTCGCGCAGGTTCGTCGCGACGGCGCCAGGCACGCAGGCGATCTGGGCGGCTGCGACTTTCATCCCTGGACGCTCGGCGCTCCCGCGGCCCGCGCAAATCCGCGCTTTCGCTTCCTCCCAGCGGTGGCATCTTTCCTGCACCTGCCTCGGCTTATGAAACCGCCGTCCCCTTTCCCTTCCCGCGCGCGCCGACGTTTTCTGGTGACCGACTTCTGCTTGCAAGGAGACCTGAGCAACTGGCGCAGCGGCTCATCCTGGCCGGGGGGCGGGGGCGACGACGATGACACACCAGCGCGCCGCTTTAATCGCTTCAACTGCGAGTTCCTGGCGGAATCAAAACGAGAGCGCGATCGCGAAATGCTCGTCCTCGGGCTCGTCATGCTGGTCGCGGCGTGGCCGGTCGCTTACATGCTCTATGGGGTCATCTCGCTGCTCCTCCACGCTCCCCCGGGCGCCCTTTAGACGCCGCGGCGCGGCGGTGAGATTAAGCCGGCAGCCTATTCTCGTTAGGCCAAGGCGCTTTGTCATCCCGAGCGCAGGGAGGGATCTCACGGATGCTCGAAACGCGTCAGCCAGCGTCCGCCCCCTTCGGGGTGAGACGGGCGCCGATGGCGTTTTTGTGCTCCAGACGCGGCGTTCCTAGTGCTGGTTTGCGTTCCTCAGAGCACAACTCCGTCACGGCTGCTCAACCGTAAACGAACAACATCTTCACCGTGGGGGTGAGGTCCCTCGCTCTGCTCGGGATGACAAGCAGGACGCGCGCGCGGCCCAGCCAGCAGCGCCCCGAGGCCGTCCCTTATTCTCGTTAGGCCAACAAGCCTTGTCATCCCGAGTGCAGCGAGGGACCTCACGGTCGCTCGAAACGCCTCAGCCAATGTTCGCACCACTTGGGGTTGAGACGACCACTTACCCTCGTTAGGCGTTAGCTCCCAGCCGGGTCGCTCTTCACCACCGTAGTCCCGGGTTCCCGCGCGAGAAACTCCTCCCGATAGCGGGGCGTCGCTTCCGGCGCGAAACCGTGGCGCATGATGTTTTCGCTCACCACCCGCGGGAGCAAAAACTGCAGCAGATAATCGGCCCCGCCCGCTTTCGTGCCCCCGCCACTCATCTTGAATCCGCCGAACGGCTGCCGCCCCACCACCGCCCCGGTGCAGGAGCGATTGATGTAAACGTTGCCCGCGACCAGCTCCGCTTTGACCCGCTCGATATTCGCCGGGCTGCGTGAGAAAAAGCCGCCGGTCAACGCGTAGTCGGTTCCGTTGGCCACTTTCAGCGCCTCGTCGAGATCGGCCACTTTGATGACACTTAACACCGGCCCGAAAATTTCCTCCTGCGCGATCCTGGCGTCCGGTTTGACCTCGGTAAAAATGGTCGGCGGCACAAAGTAGCCGTCGTTAGGCGTGTCTTTCGCCTGGAAGGCGAGCTTCGCTTCCCCGCGGGCGCGCTCGATCGTTTCCAGGATGCGCTGGTGCGCGGTTTGGTCGATCACCGGGCCGACCGTGATGCCGGGATCTTCCGGCGCGCCTACCCGCAGACTGGCCGCGGCCGCGAGCAAGCGCTCGACCACCCGGTCGTAATTCTGCTCCAGGACGATAAGGCGGGAAAGCGCGGAACATTTCTGCCCCTGATAGCCGAAGGCCGAATAAATCGAGTCGACGATGGTCTCGTCAAGATCGGCGTCGGCATCGACGATGACGGCGTTTTTCCCGCCCATCTCGCAGATGACGCGTTTGAGCTCGCGCTGGCCGGGCCGGGTTTTGCCGCCGGCTTCCCAGATTTTCAACCCGACTTCGCGCGAGCCGGTAAAGGCAATGAGATCGACCTGGGGGTGATCGACCAGGTGCGCGCCGATGACGGCGCCGTCGCCGTTGAGAAAGTTGAGCACGCCCGCCGGCACGCCGGCTTCCTCGAACATTTCCATGAGGAGCGCACCACAGACGGCCGATTGCTCGGCTGGTTTCATGATCACGGTGTTGCCGGTGACGAGCGCGGCCGAGACCATCCCGCAGAGAATCGCGATCGGGAAATTCCAGGGCGCGATGACGAGAGCGACGCCGCGCGCCCAGTAGTGCTGGTAATTCTCCTCCCCGGAGATGTCCTGGGTGAGCCGGGGCCGGCCGAGCTGGCGCATCTCTTGCGCGTAAAAAAGGAGGAAATCCATCGCCTCACGCAGGTCGCCGTCGGCTTCCGCCCAGGCTTTGCCCACTTCGAAAACTTCCACGGCGGCCAGCTCGAAGCGGCGGCGTTCCATGATCGCGGCGACCCGCTCGAGAAGCTGAGCGCGATGCTCCACCGAAGTGCGGTTCCATTCCGGGAAAGCGGCCCGCGCCGCCTTGACCGCGCGCTCCGCTTCGGGAAGGCCGGCCTCCGCGACCCGGCCCACGATTTCGTTAGGGGCGCTCGGGTTGAGCGAGGGCATCCAATTCCCGGTCGCGACTTTTTCGCCATCGATGGTGAGCGGATATTCCCGCCCAAAACGGCCCCGAACTTCACGCAGCGCGGTCTTCATCTGCTCCTGGGTTTGGTGATGGACGAAGTTCAAAAGCGGCGCGTTCTCATAGCTTCCATCGAGCGAACTGGAGGGATGAGCTCCGGGAATCCGCTCGCCCTGGCTCGAGGTCCCGTCGCCCTCCCCGGCGTCGCGCAACTCCGCGGTCGTGATCAGCTCCTCGGGGTCGCGCAACAACTGCGCCGGGGAAAGATTCTCGGAGAATTTGGCCCGGAGAAAACCTTCGTTGGAGGTGTTCTCGAGCAAGCGCCTAACGAGATAAGACATGCCCGGGAGCAACTCGCCCACGGGCGAATATTCCCGTACCCGATAGCCCAGCTCGACCAGGGCGCGCTTGATCGGGCCAGCCATCCCGTAGAGCAGCTGGAATTCAAAGCGGCTCTGGTCGATCCCGAGCTGCGCCGCGTAAGCCATGGCGTGGGCGACGCTGCGGACGTTGTGCGAACCGAAGGCCGGGGTCACGATCGCTTCGTTCTCCAGGAGCAGGCGGGAGCAGGCTTCGAAGTTGGCGTCGCTCTCCGGTTTTTGCAGATAGACCGGACAAACCCAGCCGTTCTGGGCCGCGACGATTTTCTCGTAGTCCCAATAGGCGCCTTTGACCAAGCGCACGGCGAAGCGCGTGCCCCGGGCGCGACCCCATTCGATGAGCGCGCGCAGATCGCGCTCGGAATCGCGCAGGTAGGCCTGGATGACAATGCCGGCGTGCGGCCAATCGGCGAATTCCGGGTCGGTGAAAAGCTTCTTGAAGAGCAGGAGGGTGGCGTTTTTGTGCGCGTAGCTTTCCATGTCGAAATTGACGAAGGCGCCCAGCTCGCGCGCCCGGCGGAGGAGGGGCCGCAGCTTCGGAGCGAGCTGCTCGATCGCTTCCTCCGGGTCGGCCGGATTCATCTGCGAATAAAAGGCGGAGATCTTGACCGACAGATTCACCACCGGGAAAAGATCGGCGTTTTTGCCTAACGGATCGCTCCAGCCCGCGGTCTCGCGCGAGAGCGTCTCGAGCAGCTCCATGGCGCGGGCCGCGTACTCGTCCGCCTCTTGCTCGCTCACGACCGCTTCGCCTAACAAATCGACCGTAAAACCGATCCGCTCCCGGCGCTTTTTCCGCAGCGTCTTCATCACGTCCGCGCCATCGCGACCGGCGATGAATTGCCGCGCCATCCCGGCCACGTTGCGGCGCAAAAGGTACGCGGTCAGCCAGGGAAAAATGCCGGCCGCGCGCAGACCGGTCTGCATCATGGGGATAAAACTGTTGTCCATCCCGGCAAAATATTCGCGTAGATGCTGGACGATATCGCCGGAGCGCCGGAGCGACGCGAGCACGTCGACGAAGCGAAACATCTGCACCTTGAAACGCTCGTCGCGCATCGAAAAAGCCATCATCCGCTGATAGAAGCCGGCCTTGCTGAAAAGTGATTCGGGATGTCGATCGACCAGGGCGAAAACTTCTTCGCCGCGCCGTTCGATCTCGGCTTGTAGGGAGCTCATAGGCCCCGAGGATAAAACGGCCCGCGCCTTTCGGCAAAGCAGTCGCCCCGGGAGCCGCTGCGCTCTTTCCTGTAGACGCTCCCCTCTGGGAAGCGCGAGTGCGATCGACCGATGCAATTTCGACCGCCTTCCTCAGAAGCGACCCCATCCGCAAGATTCTCCCAAGCCCGCACGAGCAGAGGCCCTCTCGATTGCGAATCAAACCCTGGAAGCAACCAACACTATGAAACTAAGCAAACGCATCAAAGAAGTCGGCGCGATGGGTTACATTCTTCTCTGGCTCATCGGCATTCCGATTCCCGTGCTCCTGGTCATCTTCCTCCTCCGCGGCTGCACCTAGCCGCGCGCCTGCTTTTCGTTAGGCGGTTGCCCCTGCCGCGGGTCTCGGGTAGGTCTGGCGGATGCCGACCCGCGAGCGTTACGAATTTGCCAGCGACAACACCGCCGCCATTTGCCCGGAAGCCTGGGCCGCCCTGACCGAGGCCAACGCAGAGGCCGTCGCCTCCTATGGCGAAGATCGCTGGACGGAGCGCGTCTGCGCCCAGGTGCGGGAAATTTTCGAGACCGAGTGCGAGACCTTTTTCGTCTTCAACGGCACCGGCGCCAACTCCCTCGGCCTGGCCCATCTCTGCCAGCCGTTCCAGAGCGTGCTCTGTCACGAGCATTCGCACATCGAGACCGACGAATGCGGTGCGCCGGAGTTTTTCTCGGGCGGCTCCAAGCTGCTCCGGGTCACGGGCGAGAACGGGAAAATCGATCTCGCCGCGGCCGCCGAAGTGATCGGCCGCCAGCGCGAACTGCATTCGCCTAAACCGCGCGCCCTCAGCCTCACCCAATCGACCGAGCTCGGCACGGTCTACACGCCCGACGAACTCGAAGCCGTGTCTGCTTTCGCCGGCAAGCACGCCCTCCGCCTGCACATGGACGGCGCTCGTTTCGCCAACGCCGCGGCTTCGTTAGGCTGCAAACCGAGAGAGATCACCTGGGAGCGCGGGATCGATATCCTCTCCTTCGGCGGCACGAAAAACGGACTCGCCGTCGGCGAACTGGTCGTTTTCTTCGATCGCGCCCTCGCGCGGGAGTTCGACTACCGGGCCAAACAAGGCGCGCAGCTAGCCTCGAAGATGCGCTTCATTGCCGCGCCCTGGACCGCCTTGCTCGCCGATGACGTCTGGCTAAAAAACGCCCGGCACGCCAACGACGCCGCGCAGAAGCTGGCCGAAAAGCTGGACGCGGAGCTCGCTTTCCCGCGCGAAGCGAGCGCGCTATTTCTCCGTCTGAGCGAAAACAAGGTCGCGCAGCTCCACGGGCGCGGCTGGCATTTCTACAAGTTCATCGAGCCGGATATCTACCGCGTGATGTGCTCGTGGTCGGTCACCGATCGGGATATCGACGAGTTCGTGGCCGACTTCCGCAGCGTCTGACGCGCCCGGGCGCGCCCCTAAACGAGACCTATCCCAATCCCGCAGTCGCGGGAGAGGGATCTCCCGGATCACTCCATGCGCTTCCATCAAGAGAAGGCACCAGGTAATCCGTGAGATCCCTCTCCGTCCTCCGGCGGTTCGGGAGGACAACCCGCGCGGACGGGCCTCCGCCAAAAAGCCTCCCCATTGGACGCTTCACCGTCGCGTGGCGAACGTTGCGCCGATGCCGCCGCGCGAACTGCCCATCTACGAGCTGGCCGAGGACATTGTCCGCTCGTTAGGCGAGAATCCCCGCCTTGTCCTCGAGGCTCCCACCGGCTCGGGCAAGTCCACCCAGGTGCCGCAAATCTTGCTCGACCGCGGACTCCTCGGCGCCGGGGAAGTCGTCATTCTGCAACCCCGCCGGCTCGCCGCCCGTCTCCTCGCAAAACGAGTCGCAGCCGAACGCGGGGGTTCGTTAGGCCAGGAAGTGGGTTACCAGATTCGCTTCGAGCGGGTGGTCTCGGCGCAGACCCGCATCCGCTTCGTCACCGAAGGCATTCTCCTCCGCCAACTCCTCCAGGATCCCGAGCTGCGCGGCGTCTCTGCCATCCTCTTTGACGAGTTCCACGAGCGCCATCTCTACGGCGACATCACCCTGGCGCGCGCCTTGCATTTGCAGGAAACGAAGCGGCCCGACCTCCGGCTCGTGGTCATGTCCGCCACCCTCGAGTCCGACAAACTGGAACAGTATCTCGCGCCTTGCCGAGTCCTGACCGCGCGCGGGCGCACCCATCCGGTCACGATCGAATACCTCGCCAAACCGGTCCGCGCCGAGAGCTATCCCATCTGGGATTTAGCCGCCGACGAGCTCGCCCGCCTCGCTCCTGGCACGGTGGGCGACGCCCTCGTTTTCATGCCAGGAAAATACGAGATCAATCGCACCATTTCCGCCATCCGCGCCTCGGCGGTGCGCGATTTGTTCGTCGCGCTTCCGCTCTACAGCGAGCTTCCGCCTAACGAACAGGACGCCGCCCTCGCTCCGCAGGCCAGACGCAAAGTGATCGTCGCGACCAATGTCGCGGAGACGTCGCTGACGATCGAGGGCGTGCGCCTGGTCATCGATAGCGGCCTCGCCCGCATCGCCCGCTTTGACCCACGGCGCGGCCTGAACACGCTTTTCATCGAGAAGACGAGCCGCGCTTCCGCCGAGCAACGGGCTGGCCGGGCCGGCCGGACCGCGCCAGGATTTTGCCTGCGTCTCTGGACGGAACGCGAGCACCTCGAGCGCGCCGCGCAGGAGTTGCCGGAGGTGAAACGCCTCGATCTCGCCGAAGTGGTGCTCACTTTAAAAGCCAGCGGCATCGACGACATCGCGGCCTTCCGCTGGCTCGAGCCGCCCGAGGCGAAGACACTCGAAAAGGCCGAGCAGCTCCTGGCCGATCTCGGCGCCGTGGGGCGAGCTTCCAGCTTGCCCGAAACCGCCGGGACCTCGAGCACAATCACCTCGTTAGGCCAGCGCATGCTCGCCTTTCCCGTGCACCCGCGTTACGCGCGCATGCTCCTCGCCGCGCAGGAGCACGGCTGCGTCCGCACCATCGCCTTGCTCGCCGCCATTACCCAAGGCCGCCATTTGCTCCGCCGCGTCGAGGGCAAAGAGATGCGCTCCGCGCGCGAGGATTTCTTCGGGAGCGACGACGAATCCGACCTCTTCATTCTTCTGCGCGCCTTTCGTTTTGCGGAGAAAAATCAATTCGATCCGCGCCGTTGCGACTCGTTAGGCGTGCACGCTGGCGCGGCCCGCGAGGCGGCGCAATTGTGGGAACAATTTCTCGCCATCGCGCGCGCCGAAGGCCTCGCGGTCGAGGAGCGGGCAGCGCCCCCGGGCGCGATCGCGCGCTGCGTCCTGACCGGTTTTCCCGATCAGGTGGCGGTGCGCCTCGATCAAGGGACGCTCCGTTGCGCGCTCGTCCACCAGCGCCGCGGCCTGCTCGCGCGCGAAAGCGTCGTCCAGCGCGCGCGTCTTTTGACGGCCTCGGAAATCCGCGAGATCGAGTCGAGCGACGGCGAGCGCCAGGTGCTCCTCACCCTCGCGACCGCGATCGAGGAGGAATGGCTCGCGGAACTTTTTCCCGAGGCCGTGCGGCGGGAGACGGAATTGTTTTTCGATGCCTCGGCGCGGCGGGTGATGGGACGGAGCACGACCCGTTTTCACGATCTCGTGCTCACGGAAAAAAGAACCGACCAGGTGCCGCCTAACGGATCGGCCGGACTTCTCGCGCGCGAAGTGGTGGCGGGAAATTTGATCCTGAAAAAATGGGATCACACGATCGAACAATGGATCGAGCGGCTCAACTTTGCGGCTGGGCAATTTCCCGAGCTCGAGCTGCCGCCCATCGGGGCGGCGGAGCGGGCGCTCCTGATCGAGCAAATCTGCCAGGGCGCGACCAGTTACAAGGAGATCAAGGAACGGCCGGTGGAGCGCGTGGTGCGCTCCTGGCTGAACGCGGCGCAGCAGAGCGCGCTCGAACAGTTCGCGCCGGAGCGGATCAAATTGCCTAACGAGCGCAAGGCGAAGATCGTTTACCGAGCCGGCGTGCCGCCGACGATCGCGTCCCGCATCCAGGATCTCTACGGGGTCGAGCACGGCCTCAGCATCGGTCCCGGCCGGGTGTTGTTGCGCATCGAAGTGCTGGCCCCGAATCATCGGCCCATCCAGATCACCGACGATCTCGCGACTTTCTGGCGGGAGAGTTATCCGAAGATCAAAAAGGAGTTGCAGCGGAAATACCCGAAGCATCAGTGGCGTTAGCCGTCGAGGCTTCCTTGGGGTTTATCCGTTTAGCGGGCCACGAAAAGCTGGGCCCTATGTCATCCCGAGGCTGGCGCAGCGCGCCGAGGGATCTCGCGGTTGCTCTGATGGGTCCATTTTTTCCGATCCGGACGCCGAGACCTTACGTGAGATCCCTCGCCGTCTGCGCGGGCTCGGGATGACAACATGAAGCGTCGAGGAACGCCAGGCGTCGGGCCAGGTTGAAATTAGCCGCCGCCCGGGAGTCGCGCGAAAAGGAGCACAATATAAAGCCCGAAGAGCGCCAGGCTGACGGTCACGAGCACCATGTGATACCAGACTTGCCGGAAAAAAATCGCGGAAAAAGCGAGCGCGATGAAGCCCACTTGGATGAGCGTGTTCGCATTGCCCGGGAGGCGCCCGTCGAAAACCACATCCTTCAACAGGCTGATGCAGGTCATCACAATGGTGAGGCCGAAAAACCAGGTCACTTCGGAGAAATAGTGCGCGCGCAGATCGACCCGTTCCCCCGGCGGAATTTCCGGCAAAATCACCGCCGTCGTTAGGTAGAGCACGATGGTTTGCGCGACCACGACGAGGAAGGAGAAAAAGTTCCAATCGGTGTGATCGCGCAGGCCGAACATGGCCCACCACGATTGAATGCTCACGACCACGAAAAGCCCCGCCAAGGCCAGCGGTGGCCAAAAAAAGCTCACCCGCTCCCGCGCCTGAATGATCCGGCCGAAGCCCTGGAGCAGTTGCGTGATGGCCAGGCCGATAATGATCGAAAGCAGGACCGAGAGATAACTGAAAGCATCCATACGACAGTTTTTGGTCTAACAAAAAGCCGACGACCGGGCAACCTTGCCGACGCTCAATTCCGGCGGCGGGTTCGATTGCCTGGCCGCGCTCATTTTGTCATCCCGAACCCGCGTAGAGGGCGAGGGATCTCGCGCAAGGTCTCGGTCGTCGGATCAGAGAAGCTGGACCCGGCAGAGCTCCCGTGAGATCCCTCGGCGCGCTGCGCCAGCCTCGGGATGACAGAGCGCCCAGCCCTTTCGCGGGTCGCTAAACCACACCCCCGGCGCTTCGCCGAACGAAGCGCCGAGAGCTCAAGTTTTAGATCGAGTCGCGCGTCCCCCGCGTCACGTCCCGCGGACCGGTCACGCCGCTCACTTTATCCCAGGCCGCTCGCGTGGCCGGTCGCGCCTGATCCCACGGCAATGCCGAGCCCGGCTGATGCTTCTCGTAATCGAGCGCCAAATCGTCCTCGATTTCCGCGAAGTCTTTGCCGGGATATTTGCCGACCGCTTCGTAGCCCACGCGATAGGCCGGCGCGTAACGTTCGTAGTCGTACGCCTCCGTGGCGTAGCTCTGCGCCGGATGGTTTTCGCGCCAATACTGTTCTTCCACCGTAGGATTGACCGCTTCGGCCACGCCGCGCCCACCGTAGGCCCCGGCGACACCGCCGATGATTGCGCCGGCAACTGCTCCGACCGGACCGCCCACAGCCGCGCCGATGGCTCCGCCCGCCGCTGCGCCGCCCGCCGTGCCCACGCCAGTTCCGACCGGGTGCGAACCCGGCTCGCCCGTTACGGGATCGCGATTTTCGTTTCCTTCAGTTTTTGCATTCTCGTCCATAATTTTTGTTCCTTTATCTCAGTTTGAGTCCGCTATTGCTTCGGCCTGCACCGGGCCGCTGGACGCCCCTGGCGAATCGAAGGGCGCAAAACGGCCACGATATGCGAAATTAGGGTATGACAAATTCCAATGGCGACAATTTTCAGAAAGACGATCCGATGGCGGAGACCGAGTTCGGCAGCGAGATGAGCGGCCGCTCCGGCCGAGTGGAGGATCGCACCCAGCGCCTCTCCCATGCCGCCGCCGACACTTGGGAGCAGACCCGTCAGAAAGCAACCGTCGCGCGTGAGCGGACCGAGTTTTTCCTCCGGGAAAATCCCATCCCCACCGTCCTCGGCGCTCTCGCGCTGGGCCTGGCCATCGGGCTGGCGATTCGTTACGCTTCGCGCCCCGAGGAGCCGGAACCGGTGACGGTGCGCAACGCGCTCCGAAACGTCGATTTAAGCGGGCTTTCCATGCCCTTCCTCTGGCCATTTTTCCGTCGGGTCAGACGCGGCTACGAAGATTCGGCTGAGGTCGTGAGCGATGCGGTCAAGGACGGGATCGATCGGGTCAAAGAGGTCGATGTCGACCGCTACGTGAAACCGCTGCGCAAGCAGTGGAATAGCTGGACCAGCTAGATCGGCTTGGGCGCGGAGGCGTGAAAGCGCGCCGCCGCGCGCCCGGCCCGCGTGCCGGTGGAAAAACAGCCCTGCAGCAGGTAACCGCCCGTCGGGGCCTCCCAGTCGATCATTTCCCCGGCCAGGAAAATGCCCGGCTGACCGCGCAGCATGAGGTCGTCATCCAGCTCGCTCCAGCGGACACCGCCGGCGGTCGAGATGGCTTCGGCCAGGGGCCGCGGGCTTTGCAGGGGAACGTGGAAGTTTTTTACCCGACCGATGGTCGCGGTGAGTTCCGACGGGCCTTCCGGCGGGTGAAAATCTTGCATCAGCGCGATCGCGCCGGGGCTTAATTTCCAGGCCCGATACCACTCGTTAGGCTGAGGGAGCGCTCCGGCTCGTTCGCGCAGCCCTTCGGCGGAGACTTGCGGCTTGAAATCGATCCGCAGCTCAGGCGCGGGCTCGCCGCGCAAGACCGGCCCGAGCCGGTAAATCGCGCCGCCTTCGAGACCGGTCCGCGTGATCAACAACTCACCCGAAACGGTCTCCGCGCCCGCGCTGACGGCGAGATTTTTCAGCGGCAGCCCTTCCGCCCGTGCCAGCACCGGCGCTGGCCAGGCCACATTCCAGCCGCAGTTGGCCGGGAGCAATGGCGCCACCTCCACGCCTTGGGTCGCGAACAACGGGATCCAGGTCCCATCGGAACCCGTCTCCGGCCACGACCCGCCGCCCAGAGCCAGAACGACAGCCGACGCGGTCACTTCCTCGCCGCCGGCGAAGCGAAGCCGCCAGCGACCGTCAGCACGGGCCAGTCCCGTCCAGCGAGCGTGCTGCTGAAATTTCACCCCGCTGGCCCGCAAACGCCGCACCCAGGCGCGGAGCAAAACCGCCGCCTTCTGCCCGCGCGGAAAAACCCGCCCGCTCGTCCCAACGTAAGTCTCCACGGCCAGAGCGTCGGCCCAAGCCCGCAAATCGTCCGGGCCGAAGTCGGCCAGCAGCGCCCGCCAACGCTCCGGCTCGGCGCGGTAACGGGCCGGAAAATTCTCGACCGCTTCCCCGTGGGTGAGGTTCAAGCCGCCGCGGCCCGCGACCAGAAACTTGCGGCCGACCGAGCCCTGAGCATCAAACAACCGCACCGGCGCGCCCGCGCTGACGGCGACTTCGGCGGCGCGCAGACCGGCGGGCCCGCCACCGATCACCACCACCCCGGATTCTTCTTCTTGCGCCACGAGATGAGGATTGAAAAGAAGGAAGTGGAGCCTAGGGGGTTCGAACCCCTGACCTCCTCAATGCCATTGAGGCGCTCTACCAACTGAGCTAAGACCCCTGAAGAGAGTTGAGATTTTCGAGTGCGAGAAGCCGATTTGCAATGAGGAAGTTCTTTCGTCACCTCGCGCTCTGCGCCTGCCTGGCGGGCGGGTTGCCGGGCGCGCAGGCGCGCGCGATCTGGATCGATACCGATCTCTCCCTCGGCTCGCCCCTGCGCGAAGTGGATGACGCGTACGCGCTCCTCCTCGCCCTGCGTTCGCCGGAATTGCAGATCGTGGGAATCAGCACGACCTACGGGAACACGCCGCTCCGTGGGACCACAGCGCGAACGCGGCACTCGTTAGGGGCGTTCCGCTCCGGGCTCCCGGTCCACCCCGGCGCTGCTTCGCCTAACGACCTCGGGAAGGCCACCCCGGCCACCGCTGCGCTTTCCGCCGCCCTTCGCGAAACCAGGCTGACCTACGTCGCCCTGGGGCCGTTGACCAATCTGGCCAGCTTCCTCCGTCTTCATCCGGAAGAAGCTGCCCGCATCGATCAGGTCATCCTGATCGCCGGAAAAACGCCCGGCGCCACGCTCGGATTTGGTCCGCAGGAAAAGTTTCGCATTCACGACGCCAACCTGGTGAAAGATCCCGCCGCCGTCCGCGCCGTGCTGGCGTCGTCGCTCCCGTTGCTCCTCACGCCGATCGAGACCTCAGCGCGGTTGACCCTGGAGAATGACGACCTCCGCACGCTTGCCGCCAGCGGAGCAGCGGGGAAATATCTGGCGCGACGCAGCGGGGTCTGGCTTTGTTTTTGGACCCACTTCGTCCACGCGCGAGGCGGTCCGATTTTTGATGCCCTCGCCATCCTGGCGGCGGCCCGGCCGGAGTTGCTCACGCTCGAGACCCGCTACGCGAGTATCGACCCCGCCGGAGCTCTGCTCGTGCCACGCCGCGCTGATCGAGACGGACGGAGGGTTCTATTTTGCTCCGGATTCTCTGCGGAAACGAAACGCCTTTTGCTTCGACGTTTGCGCGGCTCAGGAAGGTAAGAAATCCCCCCTTCAATCGTCGAGACTCGTCTTCTTGGTCTGTGTTGCTGTCCGCGAAGGGCTAGGCGCTTGTCATCCCGAGGCTGGCGTAGCGCGCCGAGGGATCTCGCGGTTGCTCTGATGGGTCCATTTATTCTGAAAATCCGCCAAGAGCTTCCGTGAGATCCCTCGCCGTCTGCGCGGGCTCGGGATGACAACATGGGAGCGGGCGAGTGGACGCAAGGCGCTACCCGCCTAGCGTCCGACCAGCGAAATCTTCGCGCGCTCCGCCAGCTCCGTGAGCGCCGCCTTCTCGAGCAAGAGCGTGCGGCCCGCCTCGACCGCGATCGCACGCACTTTGCTCTCGGCCGCGACGGCCAGCGTTTCCGCCCCGATCACCGGCACGTCGAAACGCATGTCCTGCTCCGGTTTGGTCACCTTGATGACAATGGCATTTTTTCGCCCTAACGAACCCCCGCGCCGGATCGCTTCGTTCGTCCCTTCAAAGGCTTCCACCGCGAGGACGGTGCCGTTTTTCACTACAATGGTCTGGCCGACATCGAGCGCGCTGAGCTGCTTCGCGATCTCGAAACCGAAGGCCACATCCTCCGCTTCGCGCACCTTCAGTTTGGGGCCGGCGATGTGACCCGGCGGAGCGAGTAAGTGCTCGAGAAATGTCGTCGCGGGCAGAAGCTCGACTCCATTTTCCGCGAGCTGATCGGCGATCGCTCCGAAAATGGATTCGGCATTGCGCTTCTTCAGGCGGGCGAGGAGGAACATCGCCTTCAAGTCGGGGCGCAAGTTGAAGAGGTTGCCGGGGGCGACCTGGCCGGCCATGATCGCGTGGGCGACGCCCCGCTCGCGGAAGAACTGGAGGAGCTTGGAAAGCTGGCCGACCCGGAGCCAGGCGATCTCGTCGGCGCGGTTGGTGATGTCGGCGGAGGTCTCGCCGGTAAAGGCGGCGACGAAGATTTTCTTCACGCCGGCCACGCGCGCAGCGTCGGCCAGAAGAAGCGGGTAGACACCGCTGCCAGCGATGAGGCCAAGGGCTTCCGGCGTTTGCATTTCGCTGATGCTTAACGCAGGACGCCGTCGCGCGAAAGGCTGGAGGGATGAGCTGCGGCGAATTCTCGCAGGATCGAACGGTTTGCGGTCACCCCGCACCGTCAGGGTCACATCAATCCGAGCGCCCGCGAAAAGGGTTTCGGGCGTCAGGCTGGGCCGCCCGTGCCGGCTGCAAAAGAACCATGCTTTGCCTGGGGTATGTGCCGGTTGGTGGGGCGAGCTTCCAGCTTGCCCGCAGAAACTCGCAAGCTAGAAGCTCGCGCCACTTTGCAGCGCCCCTTTGTTAATGCCGGCCGCGGCGTTTGACGTGTAACTGGGCGAGCGCTTTTTGCAACGAGGCCTGGACGGCGGCGACTTCTTCGCTGCCCAGATCTTCTTTCATCGCGGCCTCGGCCCGGGCCACAGCGGCTTCGGCGGCGGCTTCGTCGATGGCGGAGGATTCCATGGCCATGTCGGTCAGCACCGAAACGGCGTCGCCGGTGATTTCGGCAAAGCCGTCGCCGACCGCTAACGAACTTTCCTGGCCCCCTTTGAGGACTCGTAATTCCCCGGGCTCGATCGTGGTGAGGACGGGGACGTGTTGCGGGTAGACGCCCAGTTCGCCGTCTCGGCCCGGGATCACGACCATCTCGACGTCTTCGGAGTAGGCTTTGGCTTCGGGGGTGACGATTTCCAGGCGAAGGGTTTTGGCCATTCTATTCCTTGATCATGTCGATGCCGCCCTTCATGTAGAAATTCTGCTCGGGCACGTCGTCGTGTTGGCCTTCGAGGATTTCTTTGAAGCCGCGGACGGTGTCGGCGATGGAGACGTATTGGCCGGCGGTGCCGGTAAAGACTTCGGCGACGTGGAAGGGCTGGCTGAGGAAACGCTGGATTCTGCGGGCGCGGAAGACGGTCAGTTTGTCTTCGGGGCTAAGCTCGTCCATGCCGAGGATGGCGATGATGTCCTGCAAATCTTTGTAGCGTTGCAGCACTTTCTGGACGCCGCGGGCGACGCCGTAATGCTCTTCGCCGACGATGTCGGGGGCGAGCGCTTTGGAGGTGGAGGCGAGCGGGTCGACGGCCGGGTAGATGCCCAGCTCGGCGATGGAACGCTCGAGCACAATGGTGGAATCGAGGTGCGCGAAGGTGTTCGCCGGAGCGGGATCGGTAAGATCGTCGGCCGGGACGTAAACAGCTTGCACGGAAGTGATGGAGCCTTTGTTGGTCGAGGTGATGCGTTCCTGCAGGTCGCCCATTTCGGCGGCCAACGTGGGCTGGTAGCCGACCGCGCTCGGGGTGCGGCCGAGCAGAGCCGAGACTTCGGCGCCGGCTTGGGAGAAGCGGAAGATGTTGTCGATAAAAAGGAGCACGTCCTGGTTGCGCTCGTCGCGGAAGTATTCCGTCATGGCGAGGGCGCTGAGGGCGACGCGGAGACGGGCGCCGGGAGGCTCGTTCATCTGGCCGTAAACCAGGGCGACTTTGGATTTACTCAGGTCTTTCTGGTCGATGACGCCGGCTTCGCTCATCTCGGTGTAGAGATCGTTCCCCTCACGGGAGCGCTCGCCTACGCCGGCGAAGACGGAGAAGCCGCCGTGGTTTTTCGCGATGTTATTGATCAGCTCGAGGATGACGACGGTCTTGCCGACGCCGGCCCCGCCGAACGCGCCGACTTTGCCGCCCTTGGTGAAGGGGCAGATGAGGTCGATGACTTTGATGCCGGTCTCAAGGATATTCGCCTGCACATCCTGATCCATCAGCTCCGGAGCTTTGCGGTGAATCGGGTAACGCTTCGTGAAAGCGACCGGGCCGCGATTATCCACCGGGTCGCCGGTGACGTTGAAGATGCGTCCCAAAGTCCCCTCGCCCACCGGCACCGTGATCGGACCGCCGGTGTCGTTCACCTTCATCCCGCGCTTCAAGCCTTCGGTGGAAGACATCGCGATCGAGCGGACCCAGCTTTCACCGAGATGCTGCTGCACTTCGAGGGTCAGCTTGGTCGGGTTGCCGTTGACTTCGTACTCGATCTCTAGGGCGTTGTAGATGTGCGGGATTTTTTCTGCTGCGCTGAAATCCACGTCGACGACGGGACCGATCACCTGGACGATATTACCTTTGTTCATAAGAAAAGCGGACCCGCGGGGCGACTGCCCGGCGCGCGGGAGAGCCAAGGTAACGAACTTGCGCCAGCCGACAAGGCAAAAAGGGCGCGCGGGCTCCGGGAAGGAGCCGCCAGAGAGGCACCCCGGGCGCATAGGCTGAGCCGGCTTTAGTTGAACCGCTGCTCGCTCGAGGCCGGGACTTCGTGCCAGCGGCGGATGATATTAAAGGCGCGACCGGCAATATTCTCGAAATCCGCTTCGCTCGCCGCCGCCTGCATCACGATTTGCTCCGAGGGCTTGAGATTAAGAAAAGTGATGCTTTGCCGCCGGGGCTGATTCGCGGTGTGATAGGTAAAGGTGAAGCTGTAACTCTTCCAATCGTTGATCGGGAGCGGGTCGGCCACTTTCGTGACGAGGGCGACATCCTGCGCGTCGGGCGGCAGGAGGCCTCGCGCGGCCTCTTCATATTGCGGCAGATTGTCCGGGAAAGGCAGCGCTGAAGGCAGCGGCGAGGGGCGCAGGAGCATGCGGGCGTCGGGAGACTTCGCGAAGGTGAAAAGGGCGCCCCCTTCGTAGGCGGAGAGCT
Source organism: Chthoniobacterales bacterium (assembly GCA_965217815.1). Lineage (GTDB taxonomy): Bacteria > Verrucomicrobiota > Verrucomicrobiia > Chthoniobacterales > UBA10450 > Palsa-1392. The sequence goes on along the minus strand of CBDCJI010000001.1, from coordinate 678,890 downwards.
TCGTCTCGGAGTCGAGTTTGACGGCATATTTCTTCTCGCCGTCGGCGAAGTAGGGGCGCTGCGAGACGACCCCGTCATCGATCGTCGAGACATACTGCGGGGTCAGATCGATCGCCTGCACAGGGAGTGCGAGGGCGGCGAAGAAAAGGGCTGCCAGATAAGTAGCTTTCATCGGAAGAGACTTAGAACTTCGCCCAGCTGCCGCGCGTGATGACGACGGCATCGAGGCTGCCCGGAGGGGGAGTGGAGCTAAATTTCGTATCGAAGTTCCAACGGCGTTTGGGCGGCGCATAAATATTGCCCGTGTCCCACTCGCCGGTAAAAGTCTTGCTCGCGAATAACTCCACCATCGAGCCATAGTAGGTGCAGCTCTTGTTATTCCAGGTTTCGAGGAAACGAGGGAAGTTAATCGCGCCGCCGGAGTAACCGTAAGGGGCGCCCCCGTTCGGCGGGGTGTATCCCGAGGGCATGAAACCAGACATGATGGCAGTGTTATAGGTGGTGTTGCTGGCCACGCGTTGGTCGAGGCTCCGGTAGCTGTTGTTGTCATCCCAACTATTGGAGAGGAGCATCACGGCATCGGCCACGACCGAGGCTGGTTGGCTCTCATAACCGGAAATGACCGGAGAATCGGTATTATTAGGGTTCCCGGTGTAATTGGCGGGCACCATATAGGAGTTGGTATAGTCTTTCCAGACCTTCTCGGTGCCGGTGTTGTAGTCCCCCTGGATATAGACGGGATTCTCGCTTGCCACGGTGAGGCCGCCATCGGGCAGTACCCCGCCGTTTTGCAGGCGAATCGTTTTCGGGTTCGAATCGACCGAGTCTGAGGTGGTATCGTTAACGTAAAGGACGCCGTTAAAGTTGTTGACCCCGCCTTTTTTCAAGGCATCGGTCACCGCTCCCATATCGATATTGGCCACATCGACCACTTTGCCTTCGCGTTGGTCGTAGAGGTAGGAGGTGCTGACGGCTTTTTCCAGCTCCTTTTCCCGGCCTTTGTTCAAGCTTGTCCCGTTATCCGTCTCGATGGTCACGTTCGTCTGTCGGTTTCCTTTCTTGTCCAGGGTGGTATCGATGTTCATTCGAATGCCCGCCTTGTTGTAGAGACGGCGCTTGGCGATCTCCGGGGGATCGGGAAAGCTAGGATTAGGCGGCTCGATCAGCTCGCGGAAAGAGTCGTTATTGGGATTGTTATCGGTGTCATCGAGGACGGCGGAGGGTTTGTCCCCCAGTGGTTCCATGCGCGAGACTTTGGAGAGTTGTTCGTCTTGCCCATTGGGATAAATCGGGGGGAGCTTGGCGCTCGGAGCCCAGGGACCCCAAGTCTCGATCAAAGGGGGCGGGTCGGTGTCGGAGTAAGTTCCGGAATAAGAAGCATTGCCCGCGATGGTCAGCGATCCCACGGTCGAGCCGTTAAGATAGAGGTTGGAATTCGTATGGACGAGGCCGCTCACAATCATTTCCGCGGGCTGGGCGATGGTCAGGTCGCCCTCGAAAAAGAACATCGATTGAAAGAGCGGCACTTCCGTATATTCGACCCGGCGCTTGACGCCGGCTTCCGCGCCGACTCCGAATCCGCCCGTCTGCCGCATCTTCGCGGTGACGAGGTAGCGATAACTATATCCCTGGTAGCCGGGATAGGAAAGCAGGGTGGTTAGAAGACGGGTAGGAGTGGTGGCGGGCGAACCATATTCATCGGTCGCAGTAATGGCGAGCGGGCCGTTGTTGCCGGCCGGGGCGTAGCTCATATCGGAAAAGGCGGGGCCAGTCAGGTTGGCATTCGCTTCCGCCGTGGTGAGGGGGCTGTTCTTGGAAATGATGCGCGCCTTCCAAATGCCAAATCCTTGTTCGACGGCTCCCTCGGTCGCTTTCTCTACGGCCGCGTAATTCCGAGCGCGGGCGCTCATCCGGGCCGTTGTGCTCGTGCTATCGATCGCGATGCCGATAAAAAGCGAAACGATCGCCAGGATGCACATGACGATGATCAATCCGCTCCCATTACGGCGCGAGTCCCGCAGGCTCAGAACGAAGAGCGGAGGCTGGCCCGCGAAAGAATAGGTTACAGGTTGGTTGGTCTTTTTCATGAGTTAGAGTTAACGTTAGCGTTGACGAGAAGGGAGCGCGGTCTGGATACGGACAAAGGTGTTGAAGTTGTTGTCCTCTTTCCCCGACATGGAATTGACGTAATCCTGGGATTGCACGCCGAGATTAGCTTTGACGGCGCGGTTGCCCCCGGTGTTGTCGATCGAGAAAGGTTTCGCATCTGGCGGGAGGGTCGGATCAGCGGCGGCGGCGGTGCTGACATCGTTGGTGATGACGACGTATTGCGTCGGATTGTTCAGGATCCCGGCCAGTGTCTGGGGCGGGACCGGCTGGAAGTTGCGATAGAAACGCAGCTCGTTTCTTCCGCCGGAAGGCATGACAATAAAGGCTTCGTGCCGGACGACCTTGACGGTTTTTTGCTGCGGCGGGTTTCCCAAGGGGTTGCGCCAATCCATGGCTGTCCCGAGTTGAGCGGTGAGATTCAATTTGATGTCCTGGACGGGGACTCCGGATTTGATGGTGGCCGCGCTGGGGACCACACTCGCGATTTGCGCCCGCAGGATGTCGCTGTTCGGTAGACCGATGAGTAAAATTTCCTCTGGCTGAGGGATCGCTCCCGCGGTTAAAGCATTTACGGAACGCGTCACCGTCAGCATCTGCGTGTTCGCGCGCAGGCCGGGCGAGCCTGGGTATTGCAGCACGTAAGAATATCCGACGAGACGATCGAACTGCAGGCCTGCAGCCGGACCGGTTGCGACGGCCGCTCCGTTGGTGTCGATCAAGCCCGGGGGGCCCTCGGCCTGCTGTAGTTCGTCGGTCAGGCGATCAAGCTCGGAACGGACCGCGACGTGCGACTCATTGAGTGCGGTGTTCTTGGCAAAAAGGAAGGTCTGGCTTCCCATGAAGCTCATGGCAACGGCGCCCACCACGGCGAGAACGCCGATCGCGACCATCAATTCCACGAGGGTAAATCCGCCCTCGGCCCCAGAGTTCTGGCAACGCGTCTGCATCGTCCTAGTCATCCATCGCGCGCACGGTCGCCATCTGCACCGTGTAGGGCTTGTTTGCGTAGGTGTAGTCGAGTTGGAAGGTGACTCGCCGCAAAGTGGCGGTGCCCACGGCAGCGTCACTGACGATGCGCGTTAAAGTACCGGTGATCGGACCCGCGCTAGAGGCGTTATCCTGCGCGGTGGCGATTTGCACCTTGTTATCGGGAGTGGCGGGCGCGCCTGGGCTACCGTCATCATCGTAGACGGAGCCGGTGGTGAGCGCGAGGATGGGGGGCTCGACCGAGGCATTCCAGGTGACCGTGAGGGCTGCATCGACATTGCGCTGCACGATTCCGCGCGCCGCGGCCATCGTCCGCATGGCGGCCGCCTGGCGATTGGTTTGCAACATCGCTCCGGTGGAAACGACGATGGTGAGAGTAAGCAACATCGCGGCCACCATCGCTTCAACCAGGGCAAAGCCGGCGATTGACCGCTCCTGCAGCTGAACCGATGAGGGTTGGAAATGGATTTTCGGACCGAGTGTAAGCATTGTAAGTCTGGAAATTATAACGTTAAGAGAGCAGCAATGATGCCATCGACTGGTCGCGAGAGGGTCTTTTAAGGAGGAAACTTGAATGGCGCCCGCAGTTCGGAGCCCGATCTCATATCCCCCGTCATCTATAGCGATCTCATATCCCCCATCATCTATAGAAGTGCTGCATCCTCGGGCAGGCGTGCTTGCTGCCCGCAGCTCCCTCCCTGCCCGCTCTTCCGCGCCCAGCGATCACTCTTGGAGGAATGAGCTGCCGCGGCTCCTCGCTCAGCCCGGCGGAGGATCTTCCAAATCTGCACTTCGCGGCGTCGCGGCGTTCCGCCCCCTCCAAACAAGGGGCCGGGGCCGAACCCCTACGTCCCCGGCGCAACGGTCTTTCTGGGGAGCGCACGCGCCTCGCGTGTTGATTTTGGCGCCTCGCCAAAACGAACTTTGCGGCCGCTCTTTGTCTCGAGCGGGGAAGAAAAGTTCGCGAGGTCGAGGCGCCCTCGCCGGCACGCGAGGCGCGGGCGCTCCCCAGGGAAAGTCCACCTCCATCGCGCCGTCCCAAGTTCATCACACCCGCTAACCCCCAACAGATGCTTTCCCGGTCATAAATTTGCCCTTCACCGAAAAAAACTCGGCAGTTGGCACGCCCTAAAAACCGTCTAGCACCGATCGTGCCGCGCAATTTTTGCCAGAAAAATAAGCCAGCATAAAAAATAGTTTTAAAGCCCCTTTTACGAGGGAAAACAGCCTATCTTGGAAATATGGTAATTCTATCTGGCATGAAAATAATCGTTGACCCTCCACCTCATTTATCACAATTATGGTTTTCATAAACCGAACCGAAAATAATCTTATGAAAAATAATCGCTCACTCTCATCCTGCAAAACCAGCCTTCGCCGCAACCTTCTCACCCTGCTCGGCCTCGCCGCTCTCGCCAGCTCCGCCCAAGCCAGTATGTCCACCGTCTCCTTTCAACCGAGCCCGTCGGATCTCAACGATCTCGACCACCACATGGCCTACACTTGGAGAATCGATAATATCAACCTCTCCGGAATGGCCATCACCGGTGCCACTCTCTCCATCGCAAACATTTCCAACTGGGATAAGAACCCCAACGTCCTTCACCTTCACCTTCTCGACACCGCCATCAACCCTGGCGTCGGTTCCTTCGTCGACGACAAAACGGGCAGCATCCCGGTCAGCGATCTAACCGACGATTTCTCCAACCCCCGCTACCACAACGATCCGAAGTGGCTCGTGGCCAACGGCACTGCCGACACCTTTCTGGCCAATCCCACTTTCACCACCACGGGAGTGAACTACACGCTCAACCTGAGCGCCGATCAGCTCCAGACCCTGGGCGCTTACATCGCGAACGGCAACGACATCGCCTTCGGCCTCGATCCCGATTGCCATTTCTTCAATGACGGCGTGAAGTTCACCATGTCCCTCACCCCGGTGCCGGAGATGGACGCTCTTTATCCGCTCGTCGGCCTCATCGTCGCGGTCGGCTCCACGCATCTTCTGCGCCGCCGCCGGATCGCCCAGCTCGCCGCGGTCGAAGCGATCGATTAACTTTTCTGCAGCTAGGTTGGGGGGCGGCCATCTCTGTGAAGGGGTGGCCGTTTCTTTTTCGGCGGCAAATTGGCTCGTGAAAAAGGCCGCGCATCGGCTCGACCGCGCCCAAAAAATCGAAGAATTCGGACAGAAAAAGCTTGTCCTAAGGGAGGCAAATCTATTAAACCTTGGATTAATTGGTCGACTCTCTATGAAAACTATCCCTTCCCGCATTGGTCGAATCCTCGGCGGCTCCATTTTTGTCTGCCTCTTCGTCGCCTCCTCGGCTTGGGCAACCCTTGTTACCTGGGATCTCAATCCTGGCGGCAACAACGGGGCGGTCGGTTCGTCCAGCCATACTTTCACCTCCTCGGGCTACAACATCACCGCCTACGGTTACACGGTCGGCACGCCCAACACGCCGCTCGGCCTCTACTTCAAAAATCAGGGTCCGGATGAGACCGGCCTTGGCATCGTCGGGCAGGCTGATAACGAGCTGCAGGGGAACGGCTCTTCTGCGCTCCAATTCATCCAGCTCGACGTGAGTTCGATCCTGGCTCAGGGATTCACGAACGGGCAATTGGAAATCGGCAGCGTCCAGGCCGCTTCCAACGACACCTTCGTCATTTGGGGTTCTTCCAGCCTGGGCGATCCGGGGCAGCAGATCGGGGGCGTTTACAATAGCAGCTCCGACCTCGTCTTCCTCAGCATCCAGGACTTCACCAGCTACAATTTTATCTCGGTCGGCGCGCTCTCCGGCGATGTCTTGCCGGTGGCTTTCCGGGCTACCCTCGCGGCGGTCCCGGAGATGAGCGCTCTCTTCCCGATCATCGGCCTGATCGTCGCGGTCTCGGCCACCCAGCTTCTGCGGCGTCGCCGGCTGGCGCAATTGCGGGGCCCTTCCCGCTAAGCCGAAGAAGATTTCCTTTTGGTTTGGCGGCCGCCTCGCAAGGGACGGCCGCTTTTCTTTCTTCGCCCGCTGGGAAGAGCCGCGGCTTAAGTGAGCGCCATCTGCGCCGTCGCGATCTCGAGCAGCTCAGTCGTGATGCTGGCCTGGCGCATTTTGTTATACTCCAGAGTCAGATCCTTGATGAACTGGTTGGCGTTATCCGTCGCGTTCTTCATCGCCACCATGCGGGCGCTGTGCTCCGAAGCCCGGGCGTCCAGGACCATCTGGAAAACCTGGTATTGCACGTAGTAAGGAAGCATGAAATCGAGCACCGCTTGCGCGCTCGGCTCGAAAGTATACTCCAGCATCGGATCGGTCGCGGCATCGTTAGGCGGAGAGCCTTCCGCCGCCTCGAAAGCAAAAGGGCTGATCGGCAGAAGCGTCTGCGCGATCGGGCTCTGGCTGATCGTGTTAACGAAATGCGTGTAAAGGACCGTCACCTTGTCCACCTCGCCGCTGAGGAATTTCTCGACGCAAAACTTCGAGATCGCCTTCGTCTCCAGGATGGTGGGAGCATCCTTCAACTCGAAATCGGCCAGCAACTCCCGCTTGGTCCGTGCGACATACTGCCGCGCCTTCCGGCCGGTCGTGACAAAGACGGAAGTATCGACCGCGAAATTTCCGGCCTCGCGCAGGAGATTGGTGTTGATCGCGCCGGCCAGGCCCTTGTCGGTGCTGATAACAAGGAGCAGCTCCTTGCGCACCGGCCGCACTTGCAAGAGCGGATGGAGCAGCGGATCGGTCCGACTCTTGAGCGAGACGAGGACCCGATTCATCACCTGCGAGTACGGGCGACCGGCGAGCGCGTGCTGCTGCGCCTTGCGCATCTTGGAGGCCGCGACCATTTGCATCGCTTTGGTGATTTGCGCGGTGTTGCGGATCGATTTGATCCGGCGCCGGATGTCTTGGGTATTGGCCATCTCGTCTGCCGCTATTTCCAGGTCGTCTTGAAATCGTTGAGCGCGCCGGCCAGCTCGGCTTCCAAATCTTTATCGAGCGCTTTCTTGCTCCGAATCGAAGCGAGCACGCTTTCTTTCCGGGTCTGCAAATAGTCCTGCAGCTTGGCCTGGAATTCTTTCACCCGATCGACCGGGATCGGGTCCAGATAACCGTTTTGCATCGCCCAAAGAATGGCCACCTGCTCTTCCACCGGGATCGGGTGGTATTGGACCTGTTTGAAAAGCTCCACGATACGCTGCCCGCGATCGAGGCGCGCTTTGGTCGCGGCGTCGAGATCGGAGCCGAACTGCGCGAAAGCGGCCAACTCGCGGAACTGCGCGAGGTCGAGTTTGATCTTGCCGGCCACCTGTTTGATCGCCTTGATCTGCGCGGCCGAGCCGACCCGGCTGACCGAAAGACCGACCGAGATGGCGGGACGGATACCCTGGAAAAAGAGATCGGTCTCGAGATAAATCTGCCCGTCCGTGATCGAGATAACGTTGGTCGGGATGTAGGCCGAAACGTCGCCTGCCTGCGTCTCGATGATGGGGAGCGCGGTGAGCGAACCGCCGCCGGCCTCTTCCGTGACGCGCGCACTCCGTTCGAGCAAGCGCGAGTGCAGGTAAAAGACATCCCCTGGATAAGCCTCGCGACCGGAAGGGCGCTTCAAGACTAACGAAACCTGCCGATAAGCCACCGCGTGCTTGGAGAGATCGTCATAAATAATGAGCGCATCCATCCCGTTATCCATGAACCACTCGCCCATGGCCGCACCGGCGAAGGGCGCCAGATAATGCGCGGTCGCGCTCTCCGAGGCGGGCGCGGAAATGATCGTGGTGTAAGCCATCGCGCCTTCCTTTTCCAGGACGGCGAGGGTGCGGGCGACATTGGAATTTTTCTGCCCGATCGCGACGTAGATGCAATAGAGCGGCCGATAATCCTTCAGTTGGCCTTCCTCCGCCGCGCGGTTGAGGCGGGCCTGGGCAATGATGGTGTCGATCGCAATGGTCGATTTGCCGGTGGCGCGATCGCCGATGATCAGCTCGCGCTGGCCGCGCCCGATCGGGACCATGGCATCGATCGCCATAATGCCGGTCTGGACCGGTTGATTGACGCTGCGGCGTTTGATAATGCCCGGCGCGATTTTTTCGACGGGATAAAAGGTCTCGGTCTTGATCGCGCCCTTGTTATCGACCGGCTGGCCTAACGTGTTCACGACCCGGCCGAGGAGCGCCTTGCCGACTGGCACCTGGAGCAACCGGCCGGTCGTCTTGACTTCATCGCCTTCCGAAACCTTGATCGGGTCGCCGAGCAAAATGACGCCGACTTCCGTCTCTTCAAGATTGAGCGCGAGCCCGAAATCGCCGCTCGGGAACTCGATCATTTCGTTGAGCATGACCTCGCTCAGGCCTTCGACCCGGGCGACGCCATCGCCGCATTCGCGGACGACGCCGACGTTGCTTTTGGTCGTGGAGGTTTTCAGCCCCGCGATTTGTGTTTCGATTTCTTCCAGAATGCTGCTCATGATTAGTTCGTTAGGTTAAAGTTTCTGCTGGAGGCGCTCGAGCCGGTTGCGCACGCTGCTGTCCCAGACGTCGCTGCCGACGCGGATGCGGACGCCGCCGAGGAGAGCGGGGTTGACCGAGAATTCGGTCGTTAGGCCGGAGCCATATTGGCGCTCCAAATCGGCCACGATGCGTTCGCTCGCGGCGGCCTCGAGCTCGGTCGCGGATTCGATCCGGGCCCGCCGTTTATCCGCTTCGAGGCGCAGGAGGCGCTGATAAGTCTCGAGGAGTTGAAGGTAATTGCGCGGCTTCTTTTCGATGATCGACCCCACAAACGATTCGACCCGCCCGCGATCGAGCGCGCCCTCGACGAAGCTCTCCTGCACGAGAGCGCGGGAGAGGCGGCGGAGGTCTTTGCTGATCTTCATGCGGAGCGGTCGGCCGGTTCTTTCGTCGTTAGGAAGCGACCTGCCGGCTCGCTTCTTCCTGCAGGCGTCGCTGGTCCTCCGGAGTGAGGACTTTGCCCGTGACTTTCGCGGTGGTGTCGATGACGAGCCGGCCGAGTTCACGCTTGAGCTGGCTCATGGTGCGTTCGTGTTCGAGCGCGCTCGCTTCCCGCGCCTTGGCCATGATCTGTTCCGCGCCGGCGACCGCTTCCTGTTGTTTGCGCTCGGCGATGACGCCGGCGCTGGCCCGCGCTTCGTCGATCATCTTCTGCGCTTCGGCGTTGCCTTTACTCAGGATTTCCTGGTAGCGCTGTTCGGCTTCGGCGAGTTGTTCCTTGATTTTCTCGGCGTTCAAAAGGCCTTCCGCGATCCGTTGCCGGCGCTCTTCGAGCACGGCCAGGATCGGCTTGTAGGCAAACCGCTTCAGGAGCAACGCCACGATGACGAAGCTGATCACCTGGGAGAGGAAAATCTTCAGGTCGAAGCCAAAAGTATCGGCCGTCTCCGTGACCAGGTTCGCAGCGAGAGAGAGAGGAATATTCATAAGCTTCGGCCCGGCCGCTCGGGGCGCCCGCGCCTAACGAGTTACTTGACCAGGAAGAGGGCGTAAAAGACGATCGCTTCGGCAAACGCGATCGCCAGGATCGCCTGCACCAGGATCGGGGTGGCCGCGCCCGGGTTGCGGCCGACCGCGGAGGACGCGCCCATGCCGATTAATCCTACGCCGATCGCTGCGCCGAGGGCCGCGAGGCCCACGTGAATGCTTCCGGTCATCTCTGCCAGTATTGGTAATGTCATATTTTTCTTTTTTGGTTGGTTTGCTTCAGCCCCTTCCGCGGGATCCGCGGCGGCGACTGAAAATTTTCTTAGTGGTGGGCGGAGCCCGGCGCGGGTTCGTGTTGCGCGATGAGGAGAGTAAAGACCGCGGTCAGGAGCATAAAAACGAGGGCCTGCACGATGCCGACCAGAAGCTCCATGAAATAAAACGGGATCGGGATGAGCCAGGACAGCGCGGGCACGATGTGAGCCATCGATTCGAGCATGTTTTCCCCGGCGTAGACGTTTCCGTAAAGCCGGAAACTGAGCGAGATCGGGCGGAACAAAATCGAGACGATCTCGAGCCAGCCGACCATGAAAAAGACGATGACCATGAGCACCTTGAGGATGCCTTTGGAATCTCCCTTCGGACCGAAAAGGTGCAGGATGAATCCGCCGATGCCGTTCTCCTGCAGCGCCCAGACGAGCCAGAGGGCGAAAAAGACCGCGGCCATGGCGAAGGTCAGGTTGAGATCGGCATTGGCGCCGCGGAGGAGCGGGCGATCGACGTGGAAGGAATTTGTCACCGGATCGTGATGCCCCCAGCCGATCGTGCCGACGCCCGGGATGAGGCCGAACCAGTTCAGGAAGAGGATGAAAATAAAAATCGTGGCGAAAAACCAAAAGGTCTTTTTGACCAGATGGGAGCCGATCACGCTCTCGAGAAAATTATAAAGTCCTTCGACGAGCCATTCCGAAAAGTTTTGAATGCCGGTGGGGATTTGCTTGATCTTGCGGGTGGCGGTTTGGGCGAAGACGATGATGGCGAGCGCGACCATCCAGCTCACGATCATGGAGTTAGTGATGGTGAACTTCCCGATGGTCAAGAGAGGCGCCGCCTTGAGCGGGAGCGCTTCATGTTTTTCCGCCACCGCCCCCGTTTCCGGGGCTGCCTCCTGCGCCCGCGCGCCCGGCACGAAGCCGCCCGCGAGGAGCAGCCCGATCAGGCTCAGGAGCAGAGGCAATTGACGAAAATAGCGCGGGACCATGCGTGGTTTCGGAAAGCGGCGCTTCCGGTTGCCGGCAGGCGCCGCACTTTTCGGGAAAGAAAAGGCGCACCTTAAGGGCCGCTGACTCGCGCTTACAGAAGAGCATGTTTCCAGCGCTGACAAGGGACTTTCCGGGATTTTTTTCAGGGGAGAAACGGCGCCCGAAAGGTGCCGGGCCGAGCGCTATTTAACCGGCACGCGCTCGCCAAAACTCTGCGTCGCCACCGGCTGCGCAGCCGTCTCGCGCGCTTCCGCTTCTTCAGCGATCTCGACGGCTTCCTGGTAGTGTGCTTCGAGATTGGCGATCTGCGCGCCCTGCTCGAAGTGGGTCGCGACCGATTCGCTGGCCAGCGCGCCCATTTCGGCAAAAGTCCGCCGCGAGCGCGTCATCTTCGCCATCTCGGCCGCGAGCGCGGCGTAATCGCGCTCCGCCACGAGCGCACCGCAACGGCCGTTTTCGACTGCTTCCGGAATTCCCCCATGCTGCGTCGCCAGCACGGGCATCCCCGTGGCCATCGCTTCGAGGATGGAATTGGGAATGCCCTCCTGGTTTTCGTCCGCCGGCATTTCGCTCGGGTGCAGAAAAATATGGCACCGCCGATAAAGCTCGAGCAGATCGGGCTGCGAGAGAAAACCGGTAAAATGAACGTGCCCGCCGATACCGAGTTGGGCGGCCAGCGTTTCCAGGACCGGCTGGAGCGGGCCTTTCCCCGCGATGAACAGTTTAGCCTCCGGATGGGAGGCGTGAAAAATGGCAAACGCGCGCAGACACGTCGTCAGGCCCTTTTTCGGGATGAGGCGGCAGGCTTGGAGGAAATTCCACGCGCCTCCGACCGGCGCTTCCCGCCGGATCATGGGAAACTGCTGGAGCGGCACGCCGGTGCGGTTAATCCGAATCCGATCAGCCGGACAGCCCAGCTGAATGAGCCGCCGCTCAAGCGAGCGCGAGCGCGCCAGGATGAGTGGGACGGTCGCAAAAACCTTGCGCAATTTCATCGCGTACTCCGGATCGGACGCGCGCAGCATCACATCCGCGCCATGGAAAGAAACGACGCACGGCTTGCGCCAGCACTCGATAAAAGGAAGCAAATGCACGCCGGTGTGGCCGAAATAAATGTGCATCAAGTCCGCCCCGCGCCGTTCCAGTAAATTCGTGAGGGCCTGATATTCGCCGCGGTAAACGATGGGGGGCCGCCGCTCCACAAATTTCTGCCAGCCATGGCGGAAAGGATTAGTCCGCGGCTTCGGGATCAGTTCGATGTCGTCAAATGGGAAGCGATCCACGTTCTGCATCTTCTTCGTCATGACGAAGGTCTGCGCCCCGCGCAGGCCAGTGACCTGCCGGTAGATGTGGAGCATCTCCGATTTTAGAAAAGTGGTGCAATAACTGGCGACGACGAGCTTCGGCATAGAGCGGAGGGTATTCTGGTTCGGGCTAAAAGGTGTGCACGTTGAAGTGGGTCGATCGCTTTGTCTAATGGTATTCGTCCGCGCCCTCGGGCACGGACGCTGCATAGGAGGATTCCGCGGTTTTTTCCAAAGGCTTTTCGCGCAGCCAACTCTCCAACGCATCTTTCAAAGCGTCGATTCCTTCACCACTTTTCGCAGCCACCGGGAGCACTTCCCGTTCCGGGAAGCGCGCGCGGAAGGCGGCCAGGTTTTCCTCCGCCTCGGGTAAATCCATTTTATTCGCCACCACCCGCCAGGGCCGTCGCGAGAGGCGCGGATCGTAAAGATCGATCTCGCGCCGCAACGATTGCAAATCTTCGATCGGATTGCGCCCTTCACTCCCGGCCATATCGAGCACGAAAAGGAGTAGCCGGCAGCGCGTGATATGCCGGAGAAAAGCGTGCCCGAGCCCGAGATTTTGATGCGCCCCTTCGATCAGTCCCGGGATGTCCGCGACGGTCGCGCGCTCGTATTCGGGGAAATTCACCACCCCGATCATCGGGTGCAGCGTGGTAAAAGGGTAAGCCGCCACCTTCGGATGAGCCGCGGAGAGCTGCCGCAGCAAAGTCGATTTGCCGGCGTTCGGATACCCGACCAAACCAGCGTCCGCGATCGTGCGCAGCTCGAGGATGAAAGTTCCTTCCTCCCCTTCTCCCCCCTCGGAATATTCCCGCGGCGCGCGATTGCGGGAGCTCTTGAAGTGGACGTTTCCCTTCCCCCCTTTCCCGCCCTGGCAGAGCACATACTCGTCGTTAGGCCGGACCAGATCGGCCAGCAGATCGCGCTCGCCTTCCGGGAGCGCGGCCGCGGTTTCGGTCATTTCCCAGACCACCGTGCCCACCGGCACGGCGACGATTTTCGGGGGCGCCCCGCGGCCGTGCATCTGTTTGCCCATGCCGTGCGCGCCTTTCTTCGCCTTGATCAGCGGCTCGTAAAAAAGCGCCGTCAGATTATCGGTATGCTCGTCGGCGCGGAGAATGATATCGCCGCCTTTCCCGCCGTCGCCGCCGTCGGGACCGCCCCGCGGGACAAATTTCTCCCGCCGGAAACTGACGCAGCCGCGCCCGCCATCCCCTGCTTTCGCGACCACCTTGATCCGATCGACAAACATCGCCTAACCATACACCCCGAGGGCGAGAACGACAGCCCTCGCCCTAACGTTCGAGCAGCGACGCGTAGAGCGCCTGCGTCTCACTCGCGATCGCGCGCCAGCTGAACTTCTCTTCCGCGCGCTTCCGCCCAGCCTGGCCAAACTTCTTCCGCAACGCCGGATCGCGCATCAACTGATTGATCCGCGCCGCCAGATCGCGCGCAAATTGCTCCGGATCGGTCGGCTCGAACGGGCTCTCCGTCATCTGCTCCACCGGCACGAGAAATCCCGTCTCCCCATCGACCACCACTTCCTTGATCCCGCCGACCGCGCTCGCCACCACCGCGGTCTCGCAAGCCATCGCCTCCAGATTAATGATCCCAAACGGCTCGTAAATCGACGGACAACAAAAGACCGCGGCCTGCGCATAGAGCCGGATGACCGTCGGCTTATCAACCATCTCCGCGACCCAAATGATGTCGCCGCGTTTCGCCTGCGCCCGCTCCACCGCGGCTTTCATCTCCGCCGCGATCTCCGGCGTGTCCGGCGCGCCCGCGCAGAGCACGATCTGGAAACCGGGCGCCATAAATTCGATCGCCCTAACGAGATGAACAATCCCCTTCTGCCGCGTGATCCGCCCCACGAAAAGCAGAAACGGTTTCGCCGGATCGATCCCGAACCGGGCCAGCGCGTCACCCGCCTCCGTCGGCCGATATTCCTCCAGGTCGATGCCGTTATGAATCACCTGCATCCGCGCCGGTTCGATCGAGAAAAGCCGGTTCACATCCGCCTTCGTTTCGTGCGAGACCGCGATCACGGCATCCGCCATTTCCAGCGCCGTCTTCTCCAGCCAGAGGGTGAAATCGTAGCCGCCGCCCAGCTGCTCGCGCTTCCACGGGCGCAACGGCTCCAGCGAGTGCACCGTGATCACGAGCGGCAGGCCGTAATTTAACTTCGCCAGGATGCCGCCGAAATGGCTGTACCAAGTGTGGCAGTGCACCAGATCGGCCGCGATCCCGGTGGTGTTGAAATCGAGACAGCGCTGGACCGCGCCGAAGACCGGGCGCAAAGGCGGCGGACAGGCGTAACCGTCGGTCGCCGCCTCGAAACCGCGCACGGCCGGATTCGTACCTAACGACTCCTGCTCGCCGAAGCAGCGCACCTCCACCTCCATCAGCCGGGCCAGCTCCCGCGCCAGGTATTCCACGTGCACCCCCGCGCCGCCATAGATGTGCGGCGGATATTCGTTCGTCAGGAAAAGCGCCTTCATCCTATTTCGCACTCACCAGCAGCACGGGCACGCCCGCCCGATGCCGCACCTGCGTGATCGTGCTCCCGTAAAGCAAGTCCTTGAGAAAACGATGGCCATGCGTCGTCATCGCGATCAAATCGCAATTCTGTTCGGCCGCCACTTGCAAAATTTTCTCGGACGGCTCGCCTAACGACAACTGCGTTTCCACCTCCAAGCCTTGCTCCGTCAAGGCGGCCGCGGCCCGTTCCAGATAGGCGTGGTCCTCCTTCATCTCCTCCGATTCCGCGAGCTGAAAACGCTGGTAATTCCGCGCCACCCACCCATCCGCGACATGAAGCAGGAGAAGGCGCGAGCCGTGCAATTTCGCCAGCTCCGCGATGTGCCGGAACATCGCCTGATCGGTCTTGCTGTTGTCGAGGGCGACGAGGATTTTCTGATACATCGCGAAAAGCTTTAAGTCTTCAGTCGAAAGTTTTAAGATCGCGACGTGGAGCGTGCGGTCTCCCTCCACTTAAAACTTAATCTTGAAAGCTGAAAGCTGATTCGCCATGCGCTCCGCTCCCATTGTTCTCGCCCTCGACCTTGGCACTTCTTCCGTGCGCAGCGCACTCTTCGATGAAAAAGCGCGCCGTCTCCCCGGCTCGCGCGCCAGCGAAAAATATCGAGTGCGCCATTCCGCCGATCACGCCGCCGAACTCGATCCCGCCACCCTCCTGCGCGCCGCTCAGAAATGCCTTCGGCAGACCCGCAGCCTAACGAAAGGCGCCGCGCCTCACATCGTCGGCTCCGGTTTTTGGCACAGCCTGCTCGGCCTGGATCGCGCCGGCCGGCCGCTCACGCCCATTTACACCTGGGGCGATTCGCGCGGCGCGGCCGAGGCGGCGCACCTTCGCGCCGAGCTGGACGAACGCGCCATCCAGCAGCGCACCGGTTGCATGCTCCGGGCCTCTTTCTGGCCCGCCAAATTGCTCTGGCTCCAGCGCACCGAGCCGAAGCTGTTCCACCGGGCCGCCCGCTGGGTTTCGCCCGCGGAATGGATTTTCGAGGAGCTTTTTGCCATCCGCGCCTGCAGCCATTCCATGGCCAGCGGGACCGGGCTCTACCATTTCGCCGCCCGCACCTGGGATGAAGAAATGCTGGCCCGCGTTGGCCTAACGACTGCACAACTCAATCCGTTGCAGGACCGCGTCGGGCAGATTTTCCCGGCCATCGGCGACGGCGCCGCCGGCAATCTCGGCTCCGGCGCCACCCTTCCGGGCGTCGTCGCGATCAACGTCGGCACCAGCGCAGCCGTCCGCACCATTCCGGCGGGCGACCCGCCGCTTCCCTTCGGGCTCTTCCGCTTCGTCGTCGATGAAAAGCGCGCTCTCCTCGGCGGCGCCGTGAGCAACGCCGGCAACCTGCACGCCTGGTGTCTGCGCGAGCTGCGCCTTCCGCCTAACGATCGCAAGATCGAACAACTGCTCCGCGCCGCCGCGAGCAAGGCCTTGCCCCTTACTCTTCTCCCTTTTTGGGTCAAGGAACGCTCCCCGACCTGGCCGGAAGAGCTCGATGGCGTCGTCGTTGGCCTGACCCAGGCGACCAGCGCGGCCGATTTGCTTTACGCGGCCACGGCGGCCTTTTGCCATCGGCTCGCGGAAATCTTTGGCGGCCTCGAGATCGCCATCGGCTCGGTTGAAAAAGTCATCGTCTCCGGCGGCATCCTGCAATCGCCCGCCGAGCTGCAGATTCTGGCTGATTCGTTAGGGCGCGATCTTCGGCCCACCGCCGACCAGGACGCCTCCCTCCGCGGCGCCGCGGTCCATGCGCTCGAGCAACTCGGCGGCAGCGTGCCGTCGCCCAAGTTCGGTCGGGTGATCCGCCACCGGCCGGCCCACACGGAGCGGGCCCGCCAGGAGCGGCGCCGGCAAAGGGATCTCGAAAAGCTATTCCGCGGCTGCGCGTAGGAGCGCGGCCCTTCCGAGACCGCCCTTCCGTGTTCGAGATTTCGTCGTCTCTCCCCAGTTTGTCATCCAGAGCGCAGCGAGGAATCTCACGGTTTTCGCCAAGCGCTCTTCGAACGGGTCGCGTTGAGTAATCCGTGAGATCCCTCGCTTTGCTCGGGATGACAACGCGAAAGGGGTGAGGAAAATTCCGAGAAGCGCCCCGCGTTCCCAGACTAACGATCGAGCGCTTTAAGCCAATTCATAACCAGCCCGTGCTTCCGCTTGTCGCCGGCGCGCTCGAAAATGAAGAGCAGATTCGCGAGCATGCGCAGCAAAACCAGCCGGGGCGAAGCCGGCGCAAAATAACTCGAATGCGTTTTGAGCCGTTGCCGGGCCAGGATCGCCTCGCAGTCGGGCCGCGACAAAATTCGCCCGCCATGAAAGGGATCGAACAAAATCCGCTCGTAACGCGCGATGAAATGCCCGGGCAAATTGATCCCGTCGATCTGCATGTTAGCCCGCCGCCCGATGATGATGTAGAGCACCGCGAGCGAAATCGGAATGCCCAGCCGCGTCTCGATCACATCGTTGAGCAGCGAATTTTTCGGGTCGTAATATTCCTCCGCATTCCCGCGAAAACCGAGATCCTCGGCTAGGAACGTGGTCAGCACCTGGAGACGTTCGCGATTCGATTCCGCGCGGGCCGCGAGCATGCGCAGCCGCCGCCCCCAGGCGTCCAGTTTCCGGCGCAATTTCGCGATCGGCGCATCCGGCTCGAAGCAGCGGGTCAACAACCACCAGGCCGCCTCGATGTCCCCATGCTCGGGGAAGAGATGCGCGAAAAGCAGCATCTCGTCGTGCGCTTGATCGCCCTCGATTTTATCGAGCACTTCGCGCACGTGCTCGGTGACCGCCTCGTCGTCGAGCGCGAGCAGGTCGCGCAACGCCGCCACCCCGTCGCTCCCGCTCTCGATCAGCTGTTCCTTCAGGAGATGGACGGTCGCCGGATCGTTGTCGCGCAGGAGCCGGACGATCGCATCCTTTTGGAACATGCAACGTTTTTACAATTTCCCCGCGGCGGGCGCAAGGGTTTCGACAAGCTCCGCTGTCGACGCCTCCCCCTGGGAGGCGCGAGTACGGTGAAGTTTAAAAGAGCGAACGCACGCTTCCCCCGCGTTTCGCAGAGCGAACGTCTACAGGCCGGGATTGGACTCGCCGCGCTCGTGCTCCGCGCCCTGCACTTTGGCCGTCGTCGGCGTTTCCTCTTCCGCTGGCTGGTGCGGACGCTCCAGTTCCAGACGCACCCGGGGCAAACTTTCCGGATAACGACTCCGTAAAAATTCGATCAACTCTTCGCGCACCTGGCAGCGGAGATCGAAGCTCGTGCCGGCGTTCCGGCTGCTGACCAGCGCCCGCACTTCGATCGTGTTCGGCTTGGTGTCGGTGACCTGCAACTTGCAGACCTGTCGGTCCCAATTTTCGTTCTTTTCCACCAGCCGTTTCAGTTCCGCGCGCAGCTCGCCTAACGGCACCTGGTAATCGAGATAAAGGAAAATCGTCCCTAAAATTTCGTCCGATTTGCGGCTCCAATTCTGGAACGGTTTCTCCAAGAAATAAGTGATCGGGATAATCAGCCGGCGCAGGTCCCAGGTCCGGACCGTGACAAAGGTAAGCGTGATATCTTCGATCCGGCCGAACTCGCCCTCCACGTTCACGACATCATCAATCAGGATCGGCTGGCTGAGCGCGATCTGGATGCCGGCGAGCAGATTGCCCAGCGTTTTCTGAGCGGCGAAACCGAGGATGATGCCGGCGATCCCGGCCGAGGCGAGGATGCTGGTGCCGAGCTGCCGCACCGTATCGAACATCATGAGGATGGCCGCTACCCCGATGATGACGACGCCGGAGACAACGAGTTTCCGAATGACCGAGACCTGGGTGTAAATGCGCCGGGCCGTGTAGTTATCGGCCACATCCAGGCGGTGCTCCCGGAGGAGCGCGACCTGGACGGCGCGGACCGCGCGAATGATGAGGAAGGACAGACTAACGATAAGCAGAATGCCGAAGCCTTTTTGCGAGACCCAGGCCCATTGCGCCGGCAGATCGAGCAGCGGAAGCAGGAGAATCACGGCGAGCAAAGGCACGGCGAGCCGGAGCGTCTGGCCGGCCACCGGCACGATGACGTTGTTGAGCACGCTGCCGGTGCTCTGGGCCCAATGGCGCATCCGTTTTTCGAGCGCGCGGATCGCTTGGAAAATCAGCCAGAGGACCGCGATGACCCGGCCGGCGTAGAGAATGGCGGTGAGCGCATCGGCGAAAAAAATGCGGCGGGAACGCAAGGTGATGCCAGAGACCAGCGGCATGAAAGCGAGAAAGCCGGCGAGGACGCCGACGATGAGCGCAAAAGGTTTGCGGATGGCGGCGGCGGCGAGGGCGAGCCAGGACTGATGCTGTTGCGAATCGATCGCCCCGGCCCGTTGCCTAACGAACCAGAGAAACCAGCCGAGGAAGGCGCCGATCAGGGCGAGCGAAGCGGCACAGGCGAGGAGGCGCATCCAGGTGACGCGATCAAAGACGGGGCGTTGCAGGAACGGGCTTCCGCTATCTGCCGCCAGGCCATCGAGCCAGCGGCTGTAGGCCAGCCCGGCCTGGTACATTTTGCTCCGTTCCAGCTCGGCCCGCTGGGCGGAGCGATCGGCCACCGGCTCCGGCGTGGGCGAGGGCGCGGCCAGGGCGCAGGGCGCGAGCGCGCACCAGGCTGCCATCGTTAGGCAAAAGAGGCGGCGCCCCGTCATCCGGCTTCTCCTTCGAGCACGATCGTCGCCATCCCGCTCTCCTCGGTGTGACTCAAGCTGATCCAAACCGTGGTCACGCCCCGTTCCCGCGCCATTTTTTCCGCGCCGCCGCGGAGCACGACAAAGGGCTCGCCGCTCGCTTTTTTCTGCACGTCGAGGTCGCGCCAGCCCATCGCTTTACCGATGCCGGTGCCGAAGGCTTTGGAGAGCGCTTCCTTGGCCGCGAAACGCGCTGCGAAATGGCGCGCCGGAAATTTCATCGACTGGGCGTAGGCGATTTCTCCCGCCGTAAAAACACGCTGGAGGAAACGATCGCCGAAGCGCGCGATTGAATTCTCGATCCGGGCGCAATCGACCAGATCGATGCCGAGACCGAGAATGCTCATCCGGGAGGGTTTTGCATGAGGTCGAGCATCTCGCGCACGGCGGCCTCCAGCCCGACGAAGAGCGCCCGGGCCACGATGGCGTGGCCGATGTTCAGCTCGGCCAGGTTTGGGATTTGGTGGATGAGCGAAAGGTTGCGGTAGTTAATGCCGTGACCGGCGTTCACCTGCAGGCCGAAATTAGCGGCGCGCCGGGCCGACTCCTGCAGACGTTCCAATTCTTCGCGCTCGACTTTTTCGGTGTAGGCGTTGGCCAGCGCGCCGGTGTGCAGCTCGATCATGTCGGCGCCTAATTTCACCGCCGCGTCGACTTGCGCGGGCGCGGGGTCGATGAAAAGGCTCACCCGAATGCCAGCGGCCTGCAGGCGCGGCACGGCGGGAGCAAGTTCACGCATATGCCTAACGAGATCGAGCCCTCCTTCGGTGGTGATCTCGGCGCGATTTTCCGGCACGAGACAGACTTCGTCGGGCTGGAGACGGAGGGCGAAAGCGAGAATTTCCGGCGTGTTGCCCATCTCGAGATTGAGCTTCGTCATGACATTCGCGCGCAGCCGCTCGAGATCGCGATCCTGCATGTGGCGACGATCGGCCCGGAGGTGCGCGGTGATGCCGCTGGCCCCGGCGCGCTCGCAGAGGCTGGCCGCCGCGACCGGATCGGGCTCGGCGTTTTTCGAGTCCGGCATGGTGGCGTAACGAGCCTGCCGCAAGGTGGCGACGTGGTCGATGTTTACGCCGAGGCGCAGAGTTTCCATGGGTTTTAAATGACGAAGTCCGAATGACGAAATCCGAAACAAGGACGAAGCCCGAAGGACGAAAAAGCAGGCGTTCTGCGCTTCGTCATTTGGTCATTCGTCATTGCTTCGGGCTTCGTCATTCGGACTTCGTCATTCTAAGACCTCGAACTGGCTCATCAGCTTGAACATCTCATACCGCTCCTCGACCTCCGCACTCGTTAGGCTGCGCATCCGATCCATGCTGAACGCTTCGACGTTGAAGCTGGCCAGGACACTGCCGTAAATGAGCGCCTTGCGCAGTTGCCCGAAATCCACCTCGCCGTCGGTCTTGCCCGCGAGATAGCCCGCCACCCCGCCGGCGAAGGTGTCTCCGGCGCCGGTCGGGTCGTGGATGTCCTCCAGCGGATAGGCGCCGCAACTGAAGAAATCGTCCGGCCCGAAAAGAAGCGCGCCGTGCTCGCCCTTTTTCACCGCGACGAATTTCGGACCCATCCGGCGAATCTCGCGACCGGCCCGGATCAGGCTCGTCTGGCCGGTCATCTGGCGCGCTTCGCTGTCGTTGAGAATGAGGAGATCGACCTGCGGGATGAGGGCGTCGAGATCTTTGCGGGTGGTCTCGATCCAGAGGTCCATGGTGTCGGCCACGACGAAGCGCGGGCGCTTCATCTGATCGAGAACATGCGTTTGCAAGGAGGGCGCGATGTTGGCCAGGAGCACGAAATCAGTCGCGCGAAAATCTTCCGGCAAAGTCGGCTCGAAATTTTCGAAAACGTTGAGAGCGACCGATTTGGTTTCGCGGGTGTTCAGGTCCCAGGCGTATTCGCCGCTCCAGCGAAACGTTTTGCCGGCGGCGCGCTGCACGCCGCGGGCATCGATCTGGTGGGCCTTCCAGAAATCGAATTCCGATTCGGGGAAATCGTCGCCGACCACGCCGACGAGTTTGACCGGGGTGAAAAAACTCGCCCCGAGCGCGGCGTAGGAAGCGGAACCGCCGAGCTGATCGGCGTGTTCTTCCACAGGGGTTTTGACGGTGTCGAGGGCGATGGATCCAACTACGAGAACAGACATGATAATTTTAGATGAGAGATTTCGACTTGGCAGTTCGCCTATAAGCCAGCCTCCGAAGCGAAAGCAAGCATGGCGCTCCGGTAGACGCTTCGCTCTGCGAAGCGCGGGGACAGGGTGTCGATGAACGCAACCCCCGCGTTTCGCAGAGCGAAACGTCTACAGGGATTCGGGCAAGTCTTTCGCCGAGCCCATGACCGCAGCCCGAGAAGCACGATCCACCTGAGCGTTGTCATTCCGAGCGCAGCGAGGGATCTCGCGGATCACACCGGATTTGATCGATCTCCGCGCACACAAGCCAGTCCGTGAGATCCCTCGCTGCGCTCGGGATGACAACGCTCGTTAGGGTATCTCTTAGCTTCAGGACGTCTCCTAGCTTAAGGACGCCTCCTCGAGCAGCTTTTTCGCCGCGCGCGTGGCCGCGGCGATGTCGTCGCTCTGCAGTAACCCCGAGACGATGGCGACGCGTTTCGCGCCGGCCGCTAAAACCGCGGGCAAATTCTCCAGCTTGATCCCACCGATGCAGTAGATCGGGAGCTGCACTAATTCATGCACCCGCCGGACGTCGTCGAGGCCGATCGCCGGATAATCGGGCTTCGTCGGTGTGGCAAAGAGCGGACCGAAGCCCAAGTAATCGGCCCCTTCTTTTTCCGCTGCGACCGCCTGGGCCACGCTGTGGGTCGATTTCCCGAGCCAGCAATCTTTCCGCCTAACGATCTCGCGCGCGGTCGCGAGCGGGAGGTCGTCCTGGCCGAGATGGAGGCCTGCCACCGGCAGATCGCGCGCGATTTCCGGATGATCGTTCACGATCAAGGGCACGCCCGCCGCGCTCGTTAGGCGATGCAACTCGGCGGCCAGCGCGCGCAGCTCGGCGACGCCCAGTTTTTTCGCGCGCAGTTGAATCAAA
Organism: Chthoniobacterales bacterium; assembly: GCA_965217815.1. GTDB lineage: Bacteria > Verrucomicrobiota > Verrucomicrobiia > Chthoniobacterales > UBA10450 > Palsa-1392. The sequence goes on along the minus strand of CBDCJI010000001.1, from coordinate 656,512 downwards.
TCCGCCCCGCCGCGGAGCAGTTCCTGCGTCACCCGAGCGGCGTCGGCCCGCGCGACGTAGCCGAGATCGAGAATGGCGTAGAGCCGCCCGGGCGCGCTCAATCGTGCAAGCGGCCGTTCGAGGTTTGCAGCTCGAAAGCTTCCGATTTCATCATCCGATCGACGAACCCGGTGTCGTAGTTGCCATTCCGAAAATCGGCGTTGCGCATGATCGCGTTGTGGAAGGGGATGGTCGTTTTGATCCCGGTGATGAGATATTCGCCGAGGGCGCGCCGCATCCGCGCGATGGCCGATTCGCGGGTCGCGCCGATCGCGATCAGCTTCGCGATCATGGAGTCGTAGTAGGGTGGGACGGTGTAGCCGGTGTAGGCGTGCGAATCGATCCGCACCCCGCGGCCACCGGGCGCGTAGTAGAAATTAATCCGGCCGGCGGACGGTTGAAAATTGCGCGCCGGGTCTTCCGCATTGATCCGGCATTGGATGGCGTGGGAGCGGGCCAGCGGACGGGCGACGTGCGGCGAAAGTTTCTGGCCGGCGGCGATGTGGATTTGCTCTTTGACCAGATCGCAGCCGTAGACTTCCTCAGTGATGGTGTGCTCCACCTGGATGCGAGTGTTCATCTCGATGAAGTAATAATTGCCCTTGGTGTCGACGAGAAATTCCATCGTCCCAGCGTTCACGTAATCGACGGCCTGGGCCAGCTTGACCGCCGCCTGGCCCATCTTGCGCCGCAACGTTGGCGTGAGCAGCGGCGAGGGACATTCCTCGATCACCTTCTGATTGCGCCTTTGGATCGAGCAATCGCGTTCGCCCAGATGAACGGTGTGGCCGTGGCTGTCGGCCATGATCTGAAATTCGATGTGATGCGGATTCACGATCAGCTTCTCGATGTAGACCTCGGCGTTGCCGAAAGCCTTCTCCGCTTCCGTGCGCGCGCTGTGGAAACCTTGCACCAGGCTGGCTTCGTTATGGGCCGCGCGCATCCCGCGGCCGCCGCCGCCGGAGACGGCTTTGATCATAACCGGGAAACCGATTTTCTTGGCTACGCGTTTGGCTTCAGCTTCCGTCTCGACGATGCCGTCGCTTCCGGGCGTAACCGGCACCCCGGCTTTGCGGGCGCAGGCGCGCGCGGAATTTTTGTCGCCCATCAAGCGCATCGAGGCCGCGCTCGGGCCGATGAACTTGATTTTGCAGCTCTCGCAGACTTCCGCGAAATGGGCGTTCTCGGCCAGAAATCCGTAGCCGGGATGGATCGCATCGACGTCGCCCACTTCGGCGGCGCTCATGATGCGATCGATCTTCAGGTAACTGTCGGAGCTCGGGGCGGAGCCGATGCAGATCGCTTCATCGGCGAGTTGGACGTGGAGCGAATCGATATCCGCTTCGGAATAAACCGCGAGGGTGCGAATGCCGAGTTCCTTGCAGGCGCGGATGACGCGGAGAGCGATTTCGCCGCGATTGGCGATGAGGATTTTTTCAAACATGAAAAGGAGCGCGCGGTGCGGGCGGCGGCGCCCGCGGGGAGTTCGCGCCTAACGAACTTTGAAGAGGGCCTGGCCGAACTGAACCGGCTTGCCGTTTTCCGCCACCACTTCGGCGATGACGCCGCTCACTTCCGCTTTGATTTCGTTCATCACTTTCATCGCCTCGATGATGCAGACGACCGTCTCTTCGTTCACCTCCTGGCCGACCTCGATGAAAGCGGGCGACTCCGGCGAAGCGGCTCGATAAAAAGTCCCGACCATGGGCGAGACAACTTCCTTGCCCGCCGGCTTCTCGGCCCCGCCCGCCGGGGCCGCGGGACTGCCGGCAGCGGGGGCGGCTCCGCCCGCCGGCGCCAGTGCTGGAGCACCTGCGGTCGCGGGGAAGGCTGGCGCTGATTGCACAAAAACGGTCTGCTCGCCCGCGCCTTTTTGCAGTTTGAGCTTGAACCCGTCCTTCTCCATTTCGAAGACGGAAAGGTCGTTTTTTTTCATCAGATCAATGATGGCTTTGATGTCTTTTAATTCCAAAGGCGTTCCTTTCCCGGCGGCAGTGAGACGTTAGGTAAAGCGTTTTTGCCGACGCGGTCAAGCCGGGCCTGCGGGGAGATGCTCCCGGCGAAAATCGAAAATCCGCTCCAGTTGGGGGCGGATGAGGAATTTATTCAGGAGTGCGCCGAAAGGGCCGAGCGGCGGCTGGTAGGTGACCAGGTCATGCAGCTCGGTGCCGCCCTCGGGGAGGGCGCGGAAGCCGTGTTCGTGATGCCAGATGCGGTAGGGACCGGAGCGTTGTTCGTCGACGAAGCGATGGGGCGCCTCGACCTGCACGATCTCGGTCAGCCAGGTGAGGGGGATGCCTAACAATGGCGCGACCGTGTATTCGATCATGAGCCCGGGATAGACTTCCGCGGGGAGCTGGCTCTTGACCGTGAAGCGCAGGGCCGGCGGGGTGATTTTCTCGAGGTTGCGCGGATCGGAGAAAAAGCGCCAGCAAGCCTCGATGGACATTGCGACCACTTGTTTGCGCTCCAGTTGATAGATCGGCATGAAGACAAGTCGAACAGCGCGACTTCTACTCCGGGGAGGACGGGGTGTCACCCCGTCGTTCGGCGGAGCCTCCGCCGAACCGCCCGCAGCGTGCTGCGGCCGGGGAAGGTCGCCTAACGGGTTACGCTGCGCGCAAAAAGGCCTTGGGCGAGACTCGCCCAAGCGCGACGGGTTAACAACCCGTCCTCCCCGGCAATCGAGTAGCCTCCTTTCCCGGACAATCGCGCACGATTTTTCCGTCGCGCATCTCGATCCGGCGCGACGCTTCCGCGGCGACTTCCGGGCTGTGCGTGACCAGGATGAGCGTGGCCAATTGCTCCCGCGCGACCTGCCGTAACAAGGCCATGACCCGCTCCGCCGAAACCGTGTCGAGATTTCCCGTGGGTTCGTCCGCAATCAGGAGCGACGGTCGATGAACGAGCGCGCGCGCGATCGCGGTGCGCTGTTGCTCGCCGCCGCTGAGTTGATGGACGAAATGCCCAGCCTGTTCCGTCAGGCCGACCAGGGCCAGGAGTTCCGCCGCCCGCGCCTCCGCTTCCCCTAACGACACCCCTTGGAGGAGCAGCGGGAGGCTGACGTTTTCCCGCACCTTCAGGGTGGGCAGGAGATTGAAAAATTGGAAAACCAGTCCGAGCCGGCGGCGGCGAAAATCGGTCAGGGCGGCATCGTTCGCGGTCGTTAGGCTAAGGCCGTCGACCACGATCTCGCCCGCGGTCGGCCGATCGAGCCCGGCCATTAAGTGCATCAAAGTGCTTTTCCCGCAGCCGCTCGGGCCGGCCACCGCGACGAATTCATGCGGCGCAATCTCCAGGGAAACCCCATCGAGCGCGTGGACCGAACGCTCGCCGGTCTGATAATAACGGGTAACGTTCTGGAGCGAAATCATGCCGACGTCCGCTCATCTACTTCGGCCCACCGAGCGCGCAAGGTTTCCTCTCGATTTCCGCATCGTGGACGAAACGGAAGGCTATCTCGTGGTCGAGAAGCCGCCTTTTCTCCTCATCCACCCGAGCAAGCCGGACGGCACGCCCACGCTCTGGGCGGCGTTGCGCGAGCTGCTCGCGTTCGAGCTGGTCAACGGCGGGCAGATTTCTATCGTCAACCGGCTCGACCGCGAAACGAGCGGCCTCGTGCTCATCGCAAAAAATGCGGCGGCCGCGCGGCGTTTCGGCCGGGCCATGGAAGAGCGCCGCATTACCAAGGAATATCTCGGCGTCGTGAGCGGCTGGCCGGCCTGGGACACGACCACGCTCGACGCTCCCCTTGCCCGCCAGGGCGAGCACCTGCCCTCCCCGATTTGGTTAAAACGGACGATCCACCCAGCGGGCCTGCCGGCGCGGACGAAGTTTCGGGTGGAAGAGCGATTCGTGAGGGAAAGCGGGCGCTGCGCGGTCGTGCGGGCTTTTCCGGAGACCGGGCGCACTCACCAGATTCGGGTGCATCTGGCCCATCTCGGGCATCCGCTAGTGGGCGATAAAATTTATGGGCCTAACGAACAGCTTTACCTGCGCTTCATCGAGACCGGTTGGACGGAAGAATTGCAGCGCGAATTGCTCCTCCCGCGCCACGCCCTCCATTCCGCGCGGCTCCGGCTTGACGACGCGCTCGATTGGGAGAGCCCGCTTCCGCCCGATCTGGCGTCCTGGATCCACCCCGAGCGCTAAGACGTTGTCATCCCGAGCAAAGCGAGGGATCTCACGGATCACTCCAGGCGCTCTTTTGCTCTTAAACCCGGGAGTGGTCCGTGAGATCCCTCGCTGCGCTCGGGATGACAACTTTGGTGACCACTTTGGTAAAGGAAGCGCGAAGAGAGCGCCGCGCTATTTCTGCGCGGTCACTTTCAAATCCAGGATGCGAATCCGGATGTCCCCCATCTTGTGATCGGTCGCGAGGGTGAGGCCGCCGCTCTGCGCGTAATCTTCCCAGGTGCCGTGCCGGCTTTCTCCGGGCTTCGGCATGTAATCCCACGACGCCACCCGAGCGCTCGCCGGATCGATGTAGAGCCGGTAGTTGTCGTTAGGCGTGAGCCCGACCTGGTCGAAACTCAGGCGCAAAACTTCGCGCTTCGCCCCGTCCATTTCCTTCGTCCCTTCATAGGCCAATTGGAGCCCGCGATCGCGCAACTTCAGCGGCATGAGCAGCCAGTAGGAATCGTTCGTCCAACGCGCAAAAGCCGCTTGCGCGTCCTCGCTTTTGCCCGGGTCGGCCAGATTCACGGTCACGTCTTTCCCTTTCCATTTCACCTCATCGGTCTGCGCCGGCACATCCCAGTGATGCTCCGCGCGCGCCACCGTTTTCCCGTCCTTCTCCACCGCAAAAGTGAAGTCGATCGTCTGGACGCGCGACCAGGCGGGACCGCCGCTGGCTTGCCAGACTTTTTTTGCCAACTGCTCCGCCTGGCCCGCGTCGTCCGCCGCGCGGGCGAGGGAGATCGGAAGGGCGAGGAGCAACAAAAAGCTGAGAGAAGATTTCATCCCGCAGCATCGAGAAGTCCCCCTTCCATTGCAATTGCAGGAACTCGAAATATGCTTCCGCGCTTTCATGAAAATCCTGCGTTTCCCGCTCGCCGCCGCCCTCGGCGCTTTCCTATTTTTCGGCGCCCATCTCCAGGCCGGCGAAGTCGAGCCGGCTCAGGTGCAACGAACGCTGCCCGCCCCTAACACGGTCGACGCGCCGCACCTCGAGTTTTCCGCCGAGAGCGCCTACCTCGGCTCGATCGCGGGTAATCCGAACAGTTACGAAATCGGCGCGGAGTTCCTGACCGCGCGGCTGCGCTGGGGAGTGAACAGCAACGACGAAAGTTTCTTCCGCGGCTACAACCAGATTTACGGCTCGATCGTGGGCGAAGGTTTCTTCCGGGGGATCGAGAATCGGTATTTCGGTATTTCGACCGGGTTGCGTCACGTCTTCGTGCGGCCCGGCTGGCGGCTGCAGTTTTATACTTCCGCGGGGGTCGGACTCGGTTTTATCGACAGCACCGATCCGGTTTTTCAGGGTCAGGGCCAGGATTTTACCTTCAATATCTTGAGCGCCGGCGGCCTCGAATACCGGGTCAACGATCATTTCAAAATCGAAGCGGGCATTCTCTACCAGCATCTCTCCAACGCCGGCCAGACCGATCCCAACCCGAGCCTGAACCTGCTCGGCCCGCAGATCGGCGCGACGTTTTCGTTCTAGGGGGATTCCCAAACTCGTGCTCCTACTCGTAATCGTGATCGTAATCGACCGGCCGAGCTTTCGATCACGAGCACGAATACGAGCAAGAGCACGAGCAAGAGTCTGAAATGGCCGCGCCTAACGAAAACGTCCTGGTCGTGAAGCGGGAACTTTTCGACGAGCTGGGCAGCTTTCAGGGCCTTTGCTTCGAGCCGCAACCCTACCTCGACGCGCTGCTCGCCCGCGGGAACAATCATTTCCTCAACCGCGCCACCGCCGAGACCGACCCGACGCACAAACAACTCATCCCCTACGCGCTCCTGGCCTGCGGAAACCGCGTGCTCCATTACGTTCGCGGAAAAAAAGCGGGCGAACAACGCCTCGTCGCCAAAGGCTCGATCGGAATCGGCGGCCATCTCAACGACGAAGACGAATCGCTCTTCGCCTGGGACGAGTCGGCCTACCGCGCCGGCGTCGAGCGCGAGGTCAACGAAGAGGTGCAAATCGAGAGCCCCTTCGACGACCGGATCGTCGCGCTGCTTAACGACGACAGCACCGAAGTTGGCCGCGTCCATCTCGGGATCGTGCACATTTTCCAACTGGTGGAAGAGAAAGTGGCGAAACGCGAAGCGATGATCACAAACCTCGCCTTCCTCACCCGCGAAGAGTTAGTGGCGCGGCGCGAAAACCTGGAAACCTGGTCGCAAATCTGCGTCGACCATCTCGAGCAACTGGGTGGCGCAAGCTTCCAGCTTGCGTGATTCAACCTCGCAAGCTTGAAGCTTGCGCCACGGCGGTTCGCGCCCGGCAGGTCCAAAGCGCCGGATCGAGTTCCGCGCGCGCCCGCGCCGCCAAGGAATTCCCCACAGCCTCGTCGCGCAAAACCGCAAACACGGTCGAGCCCGACCCGGAAAGAAGCGCCGCCGCCACCTCCGGTTGCTCGCGCAACCAACTCTTCACCCGCGCCAAAAAAACGAACTTCTCAAAGACCGGCCGTTCCAGATCGTTCTCGAGGGTGAGCTCCCCGATGCGCTGCGGACCGTAATCCACCCCCGGCAGCTCGCGCGATTCTTGCCAGCGTCCGTAAGCCCAGGGCGTCGGCACGCCGAACTCCGGTTTCAAAAGCAACAACGGCAATCCCAGCGGGGCGGGCGCCGGCTCGACCATCTCCCCACGCCCTCGACAAATCGCCGCGCTTTCGCCCAGAAAAAACGGCACATCCGACCCGAGCGCTGCCGCCAGACTCGTTAGGCACTCGAACGAAAGCGGTTCGCCGTGGAGCCGATTTAAACCCAGGAGCGTGCTCGCCGCGTCGCTACTTCCCCCGCCCAATCCCGCCCCGTGCGGAATCTTCTTCCGCAACGCGATCCGCACCTTCGGCTCCTCGGCGAGCTCCGCGTAAAAGCTCCGGGCCGCCCGGAGCACCAGGTTATCGTTGTTCGCCGGCAGGCTGGGATCGTCGCAGGTAAACTCCAAACCGCTCGCCGTGCGCTCGAGCGTGATCTCGTCGCCTAACGAGATCGGTGTCATCAGCGTCTCGATTTGGTGGAAGCCATCCTCCCGCCGGCGGAGAATTTTGAATCTTAAATTGATCTTCGCAGGCGCGAAAAGCTGCATAGGTTCAGCCTCTAAGGAACTTGATGAACACGCAAGCCGACGCCCGCGCCCGCCTCATCGTCGCACTCGATTTTCCCAGCGCCGACGCCGCCCTCGCCCTCGTCCGCGCGCTTTCCCCGCATCCGGGACTGTTTAAAATCGGGCTGCAGCTTTTTATCGCCGCCGGGCCGGAGATCGTGCGCGCCGTGGTCGACCTCGGCAGCCGGGTTTTTCTCGATCTCAAGCTGCACGATATCCCGCACACCGTGGGGCGCGCGGTGGAGAGCGCGAGTTCGTTAGGGGCGGAAATGTTGACCCTCCATTTGAGCGGCGGGCGCACCATGATCGCGGTCGCCGCCAGCGCCGCCCCTCCGGAAATGCTCCTCCTCGGCGTCACCATTCTGACCAGCTCCGATGAGGAAACGCTGCGCGAAACGGGCGTCGCCAGCGCGGTCGAAGCGCAGGTCCTGCGCCTGGCGCAGCTCGGCGTCGCCAGCGGCCTGCGCGGTCTCGTGGCCAGCCCGCACGAGCTCTTGCCCTTGCGGAAAGAACTCGGCCGCGAGGTTAAAATTGTTACCCCCGGCATCCGGCCGGCCGGCGCGAGTCTGCACGACCAGAAACGTGCGACGACCCCGGCGGAAGCGCTTCGGGCAGGCGCAGATTACCTCGTCATCGGGCGGCCCATTACCGGCGCGCCCGATCCGCGCGCGGCGCTCGACCAGATCGTGGCCGATGCTCTTTGAACGGCTCATCGTTTATCACGACGAAACTCGCGCCGACGCCGCCACCAACATGGCCATCGACGAGGCTCTCCTGGAAGCGAGCGCCGCGCCGACCCTGCGCTTTTACGGTTGGAAACAGCCGGCCGTTTCCTTCGGCTATTTCGGAAAATTCGCGGACGTCGAACAAGACGGCCGCGAACTGGTCCGGCGCTGGACCGGCGGCGGCAGCGTCCCCCACGGCGCGGACCTGACCTACGCGCTCATCACCCCGACAGGGCACCCGGCTTTCGCCCTCGGCCCGGCCGCGATTTACGCTGCGCTGCACACCGCGATCCGCGATGCGCTCCGGCGCGAAGGCCGGCCCGCGGAATTGGCCGCCGCGCCCGCGCCGAAAATCTCCGACGCCTGTTTCGCCAATCCGGTGCGCGACGACGTTCTCCTCGACCGCCAGAAAATAGCCGGCGCCGCCCAGCGCCGGACGCGCCGCGGTTTCCTCCAGCAAGGCAGCATCCAACTGGCCAACTTGTCGCCGGCCTTCCGCGAGCATTTCAGCCGCGCGCTCGCTCCGGCGGTCGAACTGCGCGAAATCGCGCCGTCGATTTTCCACCGGGCTGAGGGGTTGGTGGCGGAAAAATACGGCACCGACCGATGGTTGCGGCGCTGCTAGCCCCCCTCTATTCTGCGCTTGTGAAAATCTCCGCGAACGGAACCGCTGCGCCCAAGAGCGCGGCCGGACCTCTGGAGCGCGTTTTCCGGCCGGTGCAAGCAGAGTTGGAGGAGGTCGGCCGGCGCATCACCGCGCAAGTCGATGCGTTCGATCCCGCGATCGAGGGTTACGCCGCCTATGCCATCGGCGGTGGCGGCAAACGCCTGCGCCCGCTCCTCGCTCTGCTCAGCGGCGGCGCCACCGGTTCGTTAGGCTCGGAGCACGTCGATCTCGCCGTCATCGTGGAGTTGATCCACCTCGCCACCCTCGTGCACGACGACATCATGGACGACGCGGAACGCCGCCGAAGCCAACCGACGGTCAACGCCCGCTGGGGCAACTCCCTCAGCGTCCTCCTCGGCGACGTCCTTTTCGCGCACGCGCTCAATCTCGCGACCGACTTCGACGACACCCGGATCAGCCGGACGATCGCGCGCGCGGCCACGGAAGTTTGCTCGGGCGAAATGATCCAAACCCAGCGCCGCTTCGATTTGAAACTCTCCCGCGCCGAATATTTTCGCATCATCGGGATGAAAACGGGCGCGCTCTTCGCCTGCGCGGCCGAGCTCGGCGCAGTCCTCAGCGGAGCGCCCGAAGAAGTGGTGCGGCAGTTAAAAACTTACGGCGCGCAAATCGGGACCGCCTACCAGATTTACGACGACTGCCTCGATGTCGCCGGGACCGAGGCCGAGACCGGCAAAACACTCGGGACCGACCTGCGCAAAGGCAAACTGACCCTGCCGGTGCTCACCCTCCTCGAGACCGATTCGGATTTCGACTGGGAACGCTGCTCCGCCCTCGTGCTCGAGGGGAAACTCGAGGAAGTGACCGCGCTCCTGCAAAGCGCGCCCGCCGGGGGCGCCCTCGGGTCGGCCATCGACACGGCCCTGGAGTTTATCGCCACGGCCGAGACGGAGTTGATCGCGCTTCCGCCCAACCCCTACAGCGAAGCGCTCTTCGGGCTGGGCGAGGGTTTGCGGGAATTGCTCGAACCGTTGCGGGTTTGACGACGCCGCTAAAAATCCGCGAGATGCCGCGGGAGGATCGGCCGCGGGAAAAGCTGGCCGCGCGCGGGGCGAGCGCGCTGAGCGACGCGGAGCTCATTGCCATTCTGCTGCGCACCGGCGTCGCCGGGGCCAACGCGGTCGAAGTCGCGCGGCAGTTGCTCGAACAATACGGTTCGTTAGGCGCGCTCAGCCGCTGCACGGTCAAGGAGATTGCGAAAATCAAAGGCATCGGCTTCGCCAAAGGCGCGCAGCTCGCCGCGGCTTTCGGGCTCGGACAGCGCCTCGCGCGTGAGCGCCTGGCCCGGGAGAAAATCGACACGCCCGAGCTGATCTACGACCTGCTCGGGCCGGAAATGCGCGCGCTGCACAAGGAATCGCTCCGCGTCATCCTCCTCGACACGCGCTATCATTTACTCCGCATCGAAGAGGTGTCGTTAGGCAGCGTCAACGAAAGCATCGCGCATCCGCGCGATGTTTTTCGGCCGGCTTTCATCTACTCCGCCTACGCCGTCATCGTGGTGCATAACCATCCTTCGGGCGATCCCTCGCCCAGCCAGGCCGATCACGGTCTCACGCGACGCCTGCGCGAGGCGGCGGAGCTGCTCCAGATTCGCTTGCTCGATCATCTTATCCTCGGCGCGCCGGCGGAGGGCCGGGCGCCGTATTTTAGTTTCAAGGAGGCGGGGCTGCTTTGAAAATTCATCCGACCGCGATCGTGGGTCCGTCGGCCCGTCTGGGCGAGGACGTGGAAATCGGCCCCTACGCCTGCCTCGGGGACGAAGTGGAAATTGGCCCGCGCACGATCGTGCAAGCGCATGTGGTACTCGACGGGTTCGTGAAGCTGGGAGCGGATAATTTTATCGGCAGCGGCGCCATCATCGGGGGTGCGCCGCAGGATTTATCCTTCGCGCCGGGCACGCGGAGCGGGGTCGAGATCGGCCGCGGCAACGTCATCCGCGAGCATGTGACCATTCATCGCGGGACGGCGGCGGATAGCCTAACGACGATAGGCGACGAGAACTTCCTCATGGTCGGCGCGCATCTCGGGCACAATTGCGCGATCGGGAACAAGGTGATCATCGCGAACAATTGCCTGCTCGGCGGTTACGTGGAGGTGGGCGACGGCGCCTTTCTCGGGGGCGGCTGCGTCTTTCATCAGTTCATGCGGGTCGGGCGGCTCGCCCTGACCCAGGGAAATGCGGGCTTCGGGAAGGATTTGCCGCCGTTTGTCGTCGGCACGGAGGTGAACAAGGTGGCGGGTTTGAATGTGATCGGGCTGCGCCGGGCCGGCTTGAGCGCAGAGGCGCGCGCGGAGATCAAGGCGGCGTTCCGTTTGCTTTACGAGAGCGGGTTGAACGTCGGGCAGACGCTGGAGAAATCGCGGGAGCGGAGTTGGGGCGAGCCGGCGCAGGCGTTTTTTGACTTTGTCGCGGGCGCCAAGCGGCGTGGGATTTGTGGTCTGCGGCGGAACCCCGCAACCGCGTAAGTCTGAAGCTCGCGCCAGTTCGGGCGGGTCACGAACTTTGGATGGCGGTGGACTTTCTCTGGGAGCGCAGGCGCCTCGCCGTGCGAGCTTTTCTTCCCCGCTTCGAGACAAAAAGAGCGTCCGCCAAAGTTCGTTTTGGCGAGGCGCCAAAACCAGCACGCGAGGCGCGTGCGCTCCCCAGAAAGACCGTCGCGCCCTCATCGACCTTTCCAAGTGCATGACAGTCACTTAAGGCGCGGGGGTCTCGGTCGGCACGGCCGGGTCGTTCAGCTTGATCCCAAATTTCGTGATCAATCGTTTGGCGGCGTCGTCGGTTTTCGAGAGTTCGACCAGGCCGCGCACGATGGTTTCGAGCTTGCCCTGGATCTGCTTCGACTGGTCGACGACGCGCAGTTGCTGCTCGCGCAACTGCTCGGTGTTGCGCCGGGTGACCACGCCCACCTGAATTTCCCAAACCAGGATCATGGCCAGGCTGCAGCCAATGAGAAAAACCGGCCAGAAACCGTGGTAATGCTCGGGACGAGCAACCGGCGGGGCAGGGAGAGGCGCGGGCGTTTCCGGGTCCATCGTTAGGGCGTGCTGCTGGCGGAGAGGTTGTAACCGTTATCCTGCAAGAGTTGCTTCATCTTGGCGTCGCTCTGGGCGGCCGCGGCCATCTCGCGCAGGAGGTTGGTGCCGATCTGCTGGCTGAGCGCGCCTTTGTTGATGATGACCTGCTGGGCCTGGACATCGGCCTGGAGTTTTTGGTTTTGCCGCGCGAAGACCACGCTGACCAGGGTGAGGCAAACGCAGGCCACGGCGATGATCATCAAGAGGGCAAATTGCCAGCGCTTCATCGCCTAACGAATAGCAGGAAAGGAAGGCGGGCGTCAACGAAAAGGTTCGCCACGCCGGTCGCTGTCGACGTTTCGCTCTGCGCCGTAACGGATGCGAAGCAACGGCCGGGCTTTCCAACGCGGGGGTTAGCTCGCAACGGACGTACTCCCACATTTCGAGGGGTCCAGCTTTTCACAAAAAGTTTAGCCCTTGTCATCCCGAGGCTGGCGTAGCGCGCCGAGGGATCTCACGGATGCTCTGTTGGGCCCAGCTTCCTTGACCCGGACACCGAGACCTTACGCGAGATCCCTCGCCGTTTGAATGCCCGGCCTCGCCCGCTGCGCGGACTGCGTTACGGGCGCGGGCTCGGGATGACAACTTGTGAGTGGGCCAATGAACGCAAGGCGGCTCCGGGAATGAACGCTAAACAGATACCTGCGAAACGGCGTTAGGCGTCACAAATGGACGCAACTCCCGCGTTGGAAAGCCCGGCCGTTGCTTCGCATCCCTTACGGCGCAGAGCGAAACGTCTACAGGGAATGGTCGTTCAGCGCGAGGAGCGCGAGCATGCGGCCGGTGCGCCCTTTCTCCGCGCGGTAGGAATAGTAACGGTCCAGCGCGCAGGCCGTGCAGTGGTCGCTGTCGTGCACTTTTTCCACTCCGGCGTCCCGCGCCTGCTGCACGATTTCCGCCGCAAAATCGACTTCGTAATGCGGCGGGCGAATGCACGGACTGAGCTGCACCACGAGATCGCGCGGCCGCGCGCCGAAGCTGCGCTCCAGCGCGGCGATCGCTTGGCGGACGATCGCCAACTCGGTGCCCTTTTTCCCCGAATGCACCAGCCCAAGGGAACGCGTCACCGGATCGACCAGATAAATCGCGGCGCAATCCGCCACGTAGATGCCTAACGACACTCCGCTTTGATTCGTAATCAACCCATCGGCGCCGGGGAAACAATGGTCGGCGGGCAAGGGCGCGGCGAGCACGGCGATTTCCGCCCCGTGCACTTGCTCGGCGGTCGCGAAAGCCATCCCGCCAAAGCCGAGATCGTCGCGAATTTTCCGGTGCGTCGCATCGAGCCGGGCGAGCGCTGCGCTGCGCTCGGTCGCGACGTCGAGACCGGGAACCCGGCCGAGAAAAGCGTGCCGAACGAATCCCAGCTCGGCCAGGGCTGGGAAGAATTCGACCGCTCCGGCAGCCGCGGGCGCGCTCATGGCGAGGTTATTTCTCCGACGGCTCGGCCCGGCCCGCTTCCCGGGTGGTCGTCTTCGTCATCTTGGTGCGAGAGCGTTTCCGCATCATGGGATCGTCGAAGTCGTCGTGATAAATCGTGTCGGTGGCGGTGACGCGGTCGAATTCGGCCAGATCGGCGTTGTAACTATAGAGCGCGGAGAGCCGGGTCGATTGCGCCTGGGTGAGCGCGACCTGGGCGTTCAAAACGTCGAGCTGCACGCCCGCGCCCACGCCGAGCCGCGCGCTCGCCAGCCGGAGCGCTTCCCGCGCCTGGTCGACGTTTTTCGATTGGCTGTCGTAGAGCTCGCGATCCTGCTGCAGGTTGGAATAGGCTTGCTGCACTTCGAGTTCCACCTGCCGGACGGCGTCGTCGTAGGTGATCTTGGCCTCGCTCAAGACGGCGCGCGCCTGCTTCACTTTCCCCGCGGTCTCGAACCCATCGAAGATGGCCCAATTCCCGGTGACCCCGAAAAACCAGCCGGTGGCGACATCGCGAATGTTGTCCGAGAAGGACGAGCTTTCGAAAGCGTAGCCGCCGTTGAGGCTCAAGGTCGGCTGATAGCCGGCAAAGGAGGCGGCCACCTGTTGCGCCTGGATGAGGATTTGGGAGCGTTGCTCTTTCAGGAAAGGCCGGCGCTCTTTGCCCAACTCGATCGCCACGGCCAGCGGAATATCGCGCGGCTGAAAGCTCAGTTCGCCGACACATTCGAGCGGCGCTTTGTCGCCCCGGCGGGGATCGAAATCGAGCCCGATGGTTTTAGCGAGCTGGATCTGCGCGATCCGGAAATTATTCCGCGCGGTGATGAGGGCGGGCTGCTGGTTGACCAGCGCGACCTCGGCCTGGAGGACGTTAAAGCGCGGGACGGTGCCGGCTTCGAAGCGGTTCTGCTGATCTTTGAGCTGGCTCTGGAGCAAACTAACCGACTCCTCCTGCACGCCGATGAGCGCTTTGTTCAGGATGACCTGGTAGAATTGCTGGCGCACGGTCGCGATCACCTGGTCGATGGTGTTGCGCAGAGAAAAGAGGCTGGCATCGCGGGAAAGGCCGGCGCCGCGAATCGCAGGGATAACCGAGCCGTTATAGAGGAGCTGACTGGCCGTGAGGCGAAGATTGTAGGAATTATCGGTCGTCCCGAAGGTGGTGACGGTGTTCGTTCCTCCGGTGCCGCCCGGCGTGGCGCTCGGGCCTGGGGTGACCGTCGGCCCCGGCGTCGGTGTGACCCCAACGACTCCACCACTCGAGCTCGAGGAGAAAAAGGAGCTGCCGCCGCCCCGCAGACTCGGATCGGTGTAATTAAAGGCGGCCGTGGCATCAAGATGCGGCAAAGCTTGGGAGAGGACCTCGATCTGGAGGCCTTTGGTCCGCCGGATTTCCTCCCGGGCGCGCAGAATATCGGGGTTACGCTGGAAAGCGGTCTCGATCGCCTGCCGCAAAGTAAACGTGCGGCGGGTCCCAGAGACCTCGCTGTTATCCCGACCGGCGTTGCTTCCGGCGAGAGCGGTCGAGACGAGCGCCACCGCGCCCAAGGCCAGGGCCCAGCGGCGGCGTCGCGGAGAAGAGAGGAAGCCAGTGCGGCAGAAGCACTTGGCGCGCTGAAAGGCGGCTACAACTACTGCCCCCGCCGGGTCACGAATCATTTCTTTTGGCAGTAATCGTATATCTTGCTGTAAATCTGCAACCAAGATTTCTGCTCGCCCGGGGAGAGGCGAGTCATGATTTTCATCAAGTTGCAGATCATCTCCTCTCGGATGCGCCGGACCAGCGCCGACCCGCGCGGGGTGATGCAGACCATCACTTTGCGCCGGTCATCCGAGGCGTGGGAACGCATAACATAACCAAGATTTTGGAGCCGCGCGACCAGTCCACTGGCCGCGGCGGTGGTGTGGCCCATTTTCTGGGCGACGGCCGACATCGTCATCATCTCGAGATGATCGAGCGAGGTGAGGAGGAAGAATTGAGGGAAGGAAACGTTGCCGGGGGCGAGTTCTTTAGAGAGCCGGAGGATGAAGCAACGCTGCATCTCCATGATGATATGGGCGAGCTGCTCGACGTCCTCGCGGAGGTCCTCCGTGGCGGCTGGAATATAAGCGGTAGCGACTCCCATCTTGAACGGGCCTAAGCTAAAAGGCCGCGCCTGAGTGTCAAACAACGTTAACTAATTCCGCTCCCGTCCTGCCTCCTATCTGCTCTTGCGGGCCCGGGAGAGCGAAAGGCTTGCCCAGCCGAGCGGAAAATGTTCTGCTCGACCCTTCGTCCCATGCCGCTCAGCCCAAAGCTCACCGCCGCGCGCCTCGAGGCCAACTTCGCCGACCTCGCCCCGCCCTACACCGCCCAGCAGGCTGCCGTGGAATCTTCCCGCTGCCTTTACTGCTTCGACGCCCCCTGCATCTCCGCCTGCCCCACCGGCATCGATATCCCCGCTTTCATCAAGAAAATCGCCACCGGCAACGTGACCGGCGCCGCCCGCACCATTCTCACCGCCAACATCCTCGGGGCCAGCTGCGCCCGGGTCTGCCCGACCGAAGTCCTCTGCGAAGGCGCCTGCGTCCTGCTCGATCGCGACCGCGACCCCATCAAAATCGGCCGCCTTCAACGTTACGCGACCGATCACGTCCACGAGCAGCGCCTCACCGTCCTGCAACCGCCCACGCAAAAATCCGGCAAACGCGTCGCCCTTATCGGCGGTGGCCCGGCCAGCCTCGGCTGCGCCGCCGAACTCGCCCAACTCGGCCACGCCGTCGTCATCTTCGAGCGCAAACCCCAAGCCGGCGGCCTCAACACCTACGGGATCGCCTATTACAAAATGAAGCCCGCGGTCAGCCTCGAGGAAGTCGAGCTGGTGAAATCATTGGGCGTGGAGTTCCGTTGCGGCCTCGAGGTCGGGCGCGACGTCCTGCGCGCCGAGCTGGAGCGCGATTTCGACGCCCTCTTTATCGGCATCGGCCTCGGCGAGGGCCAGCGCCTCCACCTCCCCGGGGAAGACCTGCCCGAGGTCGTCGAGGCGCTTCCCTTTATCGAGCAAATCCACACCGAACCGCTCGCCCAGGTCCCGGTGGGGGCGCGCGTCGCCGTGATCGGCTGCGGGAACACCGCGATCGATGCCGCCACTCAGGCGCGCCGGCTCGGCGCGGCCGAAGTCGTCGTCATCTACCGGCGGAGCGAAGCGGAGATGTCGGCTTACGCTTTTGAATACGATCTGGCCAAACGCGACGGCGCGAAGTTCCTCTTCCATCATGCGCCCGTCGAAGTGCTCGGGGAAAGCGGCCACGTCACCGGCCTCCGCCTCACCCACACGCGGGCCGACGACCTCGCGCCAATCGCCGGCTCCGAATTCGCCGAGCCCTTCGACATGGTCATCAAAGCCGTCGGCCAGCAGAAACGAGGCGGCTGGCTGGAAAAACTCTTCCCGGAACTGGAGCTGAATCGCAACGGCACCGTGGCGCGCGATGCCCGGAGCGGCCAAACCAGTTTGCCGCACGTTTTCGCCGGGGGCGATTGCGCCAACGGCGGCCGGGAAGTAGTCAACGCGGTCGGCGAAGGCAAAAAAGCCGCGCGCGGCATCCACCAGATGTTTGGCCTAACGAGTAAAGCCGGTCCGGTGCAGCCCTCGCGCTGGGGCGTGCCCGGCGGCCCCTACGGCTCCGGCCTCGACGCACCTATCCGCGTGCAAGAGTTGGAAGCGCGCTACGAGCAACTGTCGCCAGCCTCGCATCCCGAGCCAGCGACCAGCGCCCTCACCTCGAAGAACCAGCAATGAAACAAGAACCGCGTTGTAGCGTGCGCTGTCTCAGCGCACCGGAAAATCTCGATCGCACCCCGCGCTATTCCGCTGAGGACAGCGGACCCTACACCGAGCCCTAAAAGCATGGCCGATCTTTCCACCAACCTCGCCGGGATCAAATCCCCCACCCCCTTTTGGATCGCCTCCGGTCCGCCTGGCAACACCGCTTACCAGGCGCACCGCGCCTTTGAAGCCGGTTGGGGCGGCGTCGTCTGGAAAACGATCGGCGACCCCATCCGCAACGTCTCCTCGCGTTACTCCTCGATCGATTACGGGAACAGCCGCATGGTCGGGCTGAACAACATCGAGCTGATCAGCGACCGCGCCCCGGAGACGAATTTCCGCGAAATCGCCGAGGTCAAAAAACGCTGGCCGAATCACGCCGTCATCGCCTCCCTCATGGTCGACACGCGCGAGAACTGGCACGATTTCGTGAGGCGCTCGGCGGACTGCGGCGCGGATGGGATCGAGCTGAACTTCGGTTGCCCGCACGGCATGTGCGAGCGCGGGATGGGCTCAGCCGTTGGCCAAAATCCCGACGTGGCCGAGACCATTATCGGCTGGGTCATGGAAGTCGCGACCATCCCGGTGATCGCCAAGCTCACTCCCAACATCACCAACATCACCGCCGCCGCCCGCGCTGCGAAACGTGGCGGGGCCAACGCCATCTCCCTCATCAACACGATTAACAGCATCACCCAGGTGAACCTCGACACCTTTGTGCCCGAGCCGTTCGTCGGCGGCCTCAGCGCACACGGCGGCTATTGCGGCCCGGCGGTAAAACCGATCGCGCTGAACATGGTGCAATCCTGTGCGGCCGATCCCGAAGTTGGCCTTCCCATTTCCGGCATCGGCGGCATCGGCGCCTGGCGCGACGCCGCTGAGTTCATCGCGCTCGGTTCGACCAACGTGCAAGTCTGCACCGCCGTCATGCACTACGGCTTCCGCATCGTCGAAGACCTGATCGATGGTCTGAGCGATTACCTCGACCGCAAAGGCTTCGCCCACCTCGAAGAACTGCGCGGCCGCGCCGTCGACCGCGTGCGGCGCTGGGAAACACTCGACCTCAATTACCAGCGCATCGCCGAGATCGATTACGGCAAATGCATCGGCTGCAACCTCTGCTACATCGCCTGTGAAGATGGCGCCCACCAGGCCATCGCTCTGGCCGATTCCGCCCGCCACGGGCTCGGTCCAGGCCGCGTTCCGGGCAAGCCGGTCCCCGAGATCAAGGAAGAAGAATGCGTCGGTTGCAACCTTTGTTCGTTAGTCTGTCCGGTCGAAGGCTGCATCACCATGGTGAGCGTCGACATCGGCCAGGAACCGCTCGCCTGGGCCGATTACCAAACCCGCCTCGCCGCCGGCGACGCCACCGCCTTCCCCCCGCATCCTTAGATGCGCGCCAGCCGAGTAAACCTCACATCTTCACTATCAAACTCACTACAGCTTGTCATCCCGAGCGCCGCGAGGGATCTCACGGATTACTGAACGTAATCCGTTCTGAGAGCGCTCGGCGAAATCCGCGAGATCCCTCGCGGCGCTCGGGATGACAAAATAGGAAGTCCAAGAAAAATTATGGTCGCACCACAACTACAGAGCTGTCCCTATTTCATCGGCGGCGAATGGCGCGAAATGACCGGGCTCGAAACCGCGCCCGTTTACAACCCTTCGCGCGGCGAAGTCATCGCGGAAGTCCCGCTCGGCGGCGCCGAGATCGTCCACGAAGCGGTCGAAGCGGCCGCCGCCGCTTTTCCCGACTGGCGCGACACCCCGCCGATCGAGCGCGCCCGGCTTTTTTCCGTTACCGCCAGCTCGTCGAAGAGAACTTCGATCGCATCTGCCAGCTCATCACGCGCGAGCACGGCAAGACGCTCGCGGAAGCGCGCGGCAGCGCCTACCGCGGAATCGAGAACATCGAATACGCTTGCGGCATCCCCACGTTACTCATGGGCGACACGCTCGAAAACATCGCGCGCGGGGTCGATTGCGAGACCATCCACCAACCGTTAGGCGTCTGCGTCGGCATCACCCCATTCAACTTCCCCGCCATGGTGCCGCTCTGGATGTTCCCGCTCGCCCTCGCCTGCGGCAACACCTTCGTCTTCAAGCCGAGCGAGAAGGTCCCGCTGACTGCGCTATTCCTCATCGAGCTGCTCGAAAAAGCAGGCCTGCCCAAAGGCGTCCTCAACGTCGTGCATGGCGGCCGCGCATGCGTCGACGCGCTCCTCACTCATCCGAAAGTGCGCGCCATTTCCTTCGTCGGCTCCTCGCCCGTCGCGAAATACATTTACGAAACCGGCATCCGTCACGGCAACGCGTGCAGGCCAACGGCGGGGCCAAAAATTACATCGTCATCATGCCTGACGCCGACATCGCGCGCACGGTCGAAGCGCTCTCCACCGCCGCCTTTGGCTGCGCCGGCGAGCGTTGCATGGCGGGCTCAACCGCCCTCGCCGTCGGGGGAGCCGCCGAGCGCATGTTACCCTCGTTAGTCGAAGCGGCGCGTGCGATCAAAGTCGGCCCAACCGATGGTGCAGCGCAGCCCGACATGGGGCCGGTCATCACCGCGCAACATCGCGACCGCGTCCTCAGCCTCGTGGCCAGCGGGGAAACGGAAGGCGCCAAAATCATCTGCGACGGCCGCGGCGCGCGCGTCGCCGACGCGCCGAACGGCTTCTTCGTCGGCGCGACCATTGTCGACCAGGTGCGAAACGAAATGACCATCGCCCGCGAAGAAGTCTTCGGCCCGGTCTTGAACGTGATGCGGATGGAAGACCTCGACCACGCGATCGAGCTCGCAAACAAATCCGCTTACGGCAACGGCGCCGCCATTTTCACCAACTCCGGCAAAGCCGCGCGCGAGTTCAAACACCGGGTCAAAGTCGGCATGGTCGGGATCAACGTCGGGGTGCCCGCGACCATGGCGATGTTCCCTTTCACCGGCTGGGACGATTCCTTTTACGGCGACCTCCACCTTCAGGGAAAGGAAGGCGTGCAGTTTTACACTCAGCAGAAAGTGGTCAGCACTCGCTGGTTCGGCGAAGGGGTCGGCGACGTCTGGAAGAAATAACGTCCTGGTCCTGTGCCCGCGGAGGGCTGGTTACACCGTTCACATTTCTGATAAGGTTTCGAGATGAAGGCGAAAATATTCAGTCGCGGCCGCATCACCATTCCTTGGGCGATTCGACGGCGCCTCGGTCTCACCCCGGGAACGAAATTGCTTTTCGCCGAAACCAGCGATCACCTCAAAGCGGTCAAGGTGATGGATAAGGCTCGACCGAAAAAACGGATTCGCCGCAGTCAATGAGTCTGCTCATCAAAAACGGTGAAGTCGTGACCGCCAGCGAGCGTTACGTCGCGGACATTTTTTGCGCCGACGAAACGATTACCCGCATCGGGCGCGACTTGGACGCCCCGCCCGATGCCGAAGTGATCAACGCCACCGGGAAGTATGTCTTCCCCGGGTTCATCGATCCGCACGTCCACATTTATCTCCCGTTCATGGGCACCTTCGCCAAGGACACCCACGAAACGGCGAGTCGCGCCGCGCTCGTCGGCGGGACGACGACCTTTATCGAAATGGTCTGCCCGGGGCGCGAGGAGAAACCGCTCGAAGCCTTCGAGCTTTGGCTGAGTAAAGCTCAGGGCGCGAGCGCCTGCGATTTCAGCTTTCATATGGGCGTGACCCATTACGACGAGGAGGCCGAGCGCGATTTTCGCGAGATCGTTAGGCGAGGAATTAGCAGCTTCAAAATTTTCCTCGCCTACAAAGGCGCGCTCGGCGTGACCGATGAAGAACTCTTCCAAACCCTGACCCTGGCCAAATCGTTAGGCGTGATTACGACCGCGCATTGCGAGAATCCCGATCTCGTCGCGGCTTTGCAGGCAAAGCTCCTCGCCGAAGGGAAGACGGGAACGGAATGGCATTACTGGAGCCGGCCGCCGGTGGTGGAAGCGGAAGGGGTGAATCATTTGCTGACCTTCGCAGAGCTAACCGGCGCGCATGTTTACATCGTGCACCTGAGCTGTGGGGAGTCACTCCACGAAGCGCTTCGCGGGAAAGAACGCGGCGTCCAGGTCTGGGTCGAGACCCTAATCCAATATCTCCTGCTTGATCGTAGCGAGGCGGAGAAGCCTGACTTTGAAGGGGCCAAAGCCGTCATGTCGCCCCCCTTGCGCGATCGAAAGAATCAGGAGGTTCTCTGGAACGGTCTGCGCCAGGGGTTTGTCTCGACCGTGGCGACCGATCACGCCCCTTTCGATTTTGCCACTCAGAAGGTGCTGGGGCGGGATGATTTCACCAAGATTCCCAATGGCATTCCGTCGCTGGAGGATCGGATCAATCTTTACTACACCCACGGGGTGAAAGGCGGGCGGCTCGATCTCCATCAGTTCGTCGCGACGGCGAGCACCAACACGGCGAAGCTTTTCGGGCTCTTCCCGCGGAAAGGCGCGGTCCAACTAGGCAGCGACGCCGACCTGGTCGTCTACGATCCTGACTACCGCGGAACGATCTCGGCCAGGACTCATCAGATGAACCTCGACTATAACTCTTTCGAAGGTTTCGAAATTGAAGGACGACCGCACGTCGTGACGGTGCGCGGAAAGGTTGCGGCGCGTGACGGCAAATTCGTCGGTGAGAACGGGCGCGGCAGGTTCCTTAAACGCGAGCCGAGTCACTTCTAGGACTTCGCCAAACTCATTCACCCCAGGGGCGTGTCATTCCGAGCAGAGCGAGGGATCTCACGGATTACTCCTGGGCGTGGGCCAGGTCTCAATCTTGGGGTTATCCGTGAGATCCCTCGCTTCGCTCGGGATGACAAGATTAGGAGGCGCGACGACTCCTCCCCCGACAGGTTACCCGCCGAAGGCCGGTAACTGAGTGATATGCTGACCTAGAATCAGTAAGTGTATGTCCGTCGTGCCTTCGTAGGTCTTGACGCTTTCGAGGTTACACATGTGGCGAAAGCACTGGTAACTATCGAGAATCCCCACCCCGCCCAGGATGTCGCGGGCGGTGCGGGCGGCATCCAGGGCCATCTCGACGTTGTTCATCTTGGCCATGGAAATGTGGAAGTGTTTGGCCGCGCCCGCGTCTTTGAGTTGCGCCAAACGATGGGCTAGAAGCTGCGCTTTAGTGATTTCGGTGAGCATGCGCACCAGCTTGGCCTGCACGAGCTGGAAGCCACCGATGGCCCGCCCGAACTGTTCCCGCTCCAGCGCGTAGCAGCGCGCTTCATCATAGCAGGCCATAGCCGCCCCGAGCGCGCCCCACGCAATTCCGTAACGCGCGTGATTCAGACACTCGAGCGGTGAGCGCAGGCCGCCGCTCTCCGGCAGCAGGGCCGTGGCCGGCAACGCGCAGTCACTAAATTCCAGCTCGGCGGTGAGGGCCGCGCGAAGCGAAAGTTTCCCTTCCATCAAGGTCGCGCGAAAACCGGGAGTTCCCTTCTCCACGAGAAATCCTCGGATCGCGGCGGCGCTCGCAGGATCTCCGCTCGCCTCGCCTTCCAGTTTCGCCCAGACGATGGCGACGTCGGCGATTGTGCCATTGCCGATCCATTTCTTCGCTCCGTTCAGGCGATAACCTTCGGCGGTTTTGCGCGCCCGGCATTGCAAACCCGCGGGGTTCGAACCGGCGCCGGGTTCGGTCAGCGCGAAGCAGCCGAGCTTCTCCCCTCGCGCCATCGCTGGGAGCCAGCGGCTTTTTTGTTCTTCCGAACCAAAAAGATCGATCGCCGTCATGGCGAGTGAGCCTTGCACGGAAGCAAAGGTGCGCAGGCCGCTATCGCCCCGCTCGAGTTCTTGCATGATCAATCCGCTCGCGACGCTGCCGAGACCAGCGCAGCCGTGACCTTTGATTCCCGGACCGAAAACGCCCAGCTCCGCCAGCTCCGGCACGAGCTCCAGGGGAAAGGTGCCGGCGCGATAATGCTGCGCGATGACGGGAAGAAAGCGCGCCTCCACCCAGGCGCGGGTCGCGTCCCGGAGCCGGCGTTCGTCCGGAGTGAGGAGATCGTCTAGTTGATAGAAGTCGGCGGCGGTGAAAGTCATGTGAGTGCTGGCGCGCAAGGCTTGGAGCCTTCCTTACTTTGCACTGCGAACCGCGGGTTGTCGCGAGTCCGGCGGGAATGAACCGACGCCGCGTTCCTGGAGGGATGAGCTCCTGCGAATCCGCGCCGCGAGGCAGAGCCTGGAGCCATTCCACGCAAGCGTCGCGGAGCTCCGCCCTCCAGGTTTGGGATCTCTGCTCAAGGGCCAAGTGCATGACAGCTCCCAGCTGTCGCGACCGCAGAACTCCATCGCATTTGCGCGAAAGAATCGCTCGACGCCGGGCCGCGACCGCTGGCAGGATGCGCGACCGCATGAGTCACCGCGCCAGGACCATACCCGAGACGGCCTTCACGGCCGGCCCTTTGAGCAACGCCGATCTCGCCCCGGTGCCCGCGAGCGGCCGCACCTGGTCGATGTGGAGCATCGCCGCGCTCTGGGTGGGAATGGCCATCTGCATCACGACTTACACCCTCGCGAGCAGCTTGATCGAGCAGGGGATGAATTGGAAACAGGCGGTCCTGACCATTTTTCTCGGCAACCTCATCGTCCTCATCCCGATGACCTTGAACGCGCATCCTGGGACGGCTTACGGCATTCCCTTTCCCGTGCTGATCCGCGCCTCCTTTGGGACGTTAGGCTCGAACATCCCAGCGTTGATGCGCGCGCTCGTCGCCTGCGGCTGGTTTGGCATTCAAACCTGGATTGGCGGCGCCGCGCTTTACGCGATCTGCTCGATCATTTTCGGCTTCGATCCCGCGCAGAAAACCGCCCTGCCCGTGCTCGGAATTTCCGCCGGTGAGTTTCTTTGCTTCCTCATCTTCTGGGCGATCAATCTTCTCGTCATCGTGAGGGGGATGGACTCGATTAAGTGGCTGGAAATTTTCGCCGCGCCGTTCCTGATCGCCACCGGCCTCGGGCTTCTCCTTTGGGCTTACTTTGCCGCGAAAGGGTGGGGGCCGATTTTTGCCCAGCCTTCCCGCTTTCACTCGTTAGGGGAATTCTGGCCGGTTTTTGCCTCCGGTCTCACCGCGATGGTCGGCTACTGGGCAACGCTTTCCTTGAACATTCCGGACTTCTCGCGCTTCGCAAAATCGCAGCGGGACCAGATCGCCGGTCAGGCCATGGGGTTGCCGCTTTCCATGACCTTCTACGCCTTCATCGGGGTGGCCGTGACCAGCGCCACCGTGGTCGTTTTTGGCCAGGCGATCTGGGATCCAGTGCAGTTGATGCAGCGTTTTCACAGCCCGGTGCTTTCCGTCCTCGCGCTGGTCACGCTCGCGATCGCCACTCTTTCCACCAACATCGCCGCCAATGTGGTTTCGCCGGCGAACGACTTTTCCAACCTCGCGCCGCGCCTGATCAATTTCCGCACCGGCGGCATCATCACGGGGGTCATCGGCATCCTAATGTTTCCCTGGAAACTTTACGCCGATCCGAGCGGCTACATTTTCACCTGGCTGATCGGCTACAGCGCATTGTTAGGCCCGATCGGTGGAATCATGATTGCCGACTACTTCGTTTACCGGCGGCGGCAGCTCGTGGTCGAAGATCTTTATCGCCGCGATGGCCGCTATCGTTACAGCGGCGGCTTCAGCGGGGTGGCGATCGCCGCGCTCCTCCTGAGTGTCCTGCCTAACCTTCCCGGCTTTCTCGTGACCATAAAGGTGCTGCCGGAAACGTCGGTCGCGCCCTTCTTCGTTTCCCTCTATCATTACGCCTGGTTCGTCGGCTTCGGGCTGGCCTTCGCCCTTTATCTCCTCGGGCGCAAGCTTGCGCCCGACCGCGCCTAACGACTTATGCAAACACCTGAACTACCACCCTTCGACCACCAGCCGCGACCCTATCAAGGTCCGTCGCCCGACGAGATCCTGCGCTTACGCCAACAATTCCTCAATCCGGGGATCTTCCTTTATTACAAAAAACCCCTAACGATCGTGGAAGGAAAGATGCAGTATGTCTGGGATGAAACCGGACGCCGCTACCTGGACGCGTTAGGCGGCATCGTCACCATCAGCGTGGGCCATTGTCATCCTGAGGTCGTCGCGGCCGCGCAGAAACAAAACGAGTTACTCCAGCATTCCACCACCATCTATCTGCACCCGAACGTGGCTGAGTACGCCGAGAAGCTCGCTTCGAAAATGCCGGGCGAGCTCAAGGTCTGCTACTTCGTTAACTCTGGCTCGGAAGCGAACGATCTCGCCCTCCTCATGGCCCGGGCCTACACCGGCAACTACGACGTCATCGCCCTGCGCAACGCCTACCACGGCGGCAACGCTTCCGGCATGGGATTGACCGCCCACGGCACCTGGAAATTCAACGTCCCTCATAGCTTCGGCGTCCACCATTCCATCACGCCCGATCCTTATCGCGGAGCCTGGGGCCACGACGACTCAGAAGCGGGTAAAAAGTACGCCGCCGACGTCAGGAATCTGATCGAATACGCGACCTCGGGCCAGGTCGCGGCCTTCATCGCCGAATCGATCCAGGGCGTGGGCGGTTGCGTCGTTTTCCCTAACGAATATCTCAAGCACACCTACGCGCATGTCCGCGCCGCCGGCGGCGTCTGCATCGCCGACGAAGTCCAGACCGGCTTCGGCCGCACCGGGTCGCATTACTGGGGTTTTGAAACCCAGGGCGTCATCCCTGACATTGTGACGATGGCCAAAGGCATCGGCAACGGGGCGCCGTTAGGTGCGGTCGTGACCACGCCAAAGATCGCCGCCGCGCTTTCGCAGCGGATTCACTTCAACACCTTTGGCGGCAACCCGATCGTCTCAGCGCAGGGCAAAGCTGTCCTCGAGGTGATCGAGCGCGAGAAGCTGCAGGCCAACTCGCTCGCGCGCGGCGAGCAGCTGCTCACCGGTCTCCGGCAGTTGAAAGAAAAGCATAGCATCATCGGCGACGTCCGCGGCCAAGGCCTCATGCTCGGCATCGAGCTGGTCAAAGACCGCACGAGTAAGGAGCCCGCGAAAGCGGAATGCGCCCAGGTCCTCGAAACCTGCCGCGACCTTGGCCTGTTGTTAGGCAAAGGCGGTTTACAGGGACAAACGATCCGCTTTTCCCCGCCGATGTGCATTAGTCAGGGCGACGCGGATTTCATCCTCGCCGTCCTCGATCGAGCGCTGGGCAGTTTGTGAACCGTGGCGATCTCTCGGTCGACTGTCACTCAAGGCCGGGATTTCGGCTGACCCCAGGATGAAAATTTGAAATGCTTAATAGAGTTGGAGGCAGACCGGCCTCGATATCGCGCCAAACCCTGCGATGGGTGAGATGTGCCTCTGGAGGATTGCCCAACTTGCGGTTATGCCCTGTCGATTGTCGATCATCACTGCCGGCATTGTGCGCCCGCGCTGCTTTCGAGATCGCCCTTGCCGTTTTACGATCGCAAAGGTCTTTCCTGGTTGATGGCGGCGGTGGTGCTGCTGGGTGCTTTGGGTTATCTGATTTTCTTCCGGTAGGAACAGGCGTCGACCCCTGGACTGACGGGTTGCTTTT
The DNA here is from genome assembly GCA_965217815.1 of Chthoniobacterales bacterium. GTDB lineage: Bacteria > Verrucomicrobiota > Verrucomicrobiia > Chthoniobacterales > UBA10450 > Palsa-1392. Next base: position 629,932 of record CBDCJI010000001.1, on the reverse strand, counting down.
CTCAAGGAATGAACGAGTTTCCGCCAGTTTCTTTGCGGCGAATCACCTTATCGCGCTCAGCGGCGCCCGGGTGTCATTCTCTTCAAGTCCGCAATCCATTCTTTATCCTATGAATTCTAACCTTCTCGTCGCGGCCTCCAAAGTGATCCCCCTGACTGAACTATTGGTCAACGTGGTCTCGCGTCGGGTCCGGCAATTAAACCAGGGACATCGTCCGCTGGTGGCCGCGCCACCGGGGATGGGAATCGCCGACGTGGCCTTGACCGAGATCATCGAAGGAAAGCTGACCTCGCAACCGACGGAACAGTCGGAAGCGGACATCGCAACATTCCCGGGTGGGCTCACCGGAATGAAGAAGGCGGCGTAGGGTGCGCCGGGTTAGTCCTTAGCTCGCCGAAAACGGAAAGGGCTATAAGGTCGCGCAGCGCGGCCGTATCTTCCCACCTGACGTCCATACACCTTCGGACGCCGCCGGCACGCTCCCCCCGCGGCCTGCCCATCGTTAGGCCGGTTCGAGCTGCGCGTGGGCGAGCTTTACCGCAGTTGCGAGCCCTTTCACTCGCTCCGTGAGATCCCTCGCTGCGCTCGGGATGACCAAAGGTAGCGGGCTGACAGAGCCGAAATTTTCTCATTCAGCGACCACCTGTCATCCCGAGCGCAGCGAGGGATCTCACGGATTATCCCGCGCGCACGATTCCCCGAAAGGCTCCCCTCACCCCCGACGTCTCACCGCGATTCGTTAGGCCAGGAACAAACCTGCTCACCTCGCTCTTGCCCTCGGGGTCCCTTCTCTGTCACTTTCCCCTCGTGCTCGCCAGAATTTACTCGGCTGCCGTCTTCGGCGTCGACGCCTACGAAGTCGAAATCGAAGTCAACGCCGGCGCGGGCGATCCGGCCATCGTCATCGTGGGGTTACCCGACACCGCGGTGAAGGAAAGCCGCGACCGCGTCACCACCGCCATCGCCAACAGCGCCTTCCGCTGGCCCCGCCAGCGCACCACCATCAACCTCGCCCCGGCCGACATTAAAAAAGAAGGCCCCAGCTTCGATCTGCCGATCGCTCTCGGCATGATCGCGGTCAGCCAGCAGATCGATCCGGCCAAAATCGAGAGCTACAGCTTCGTCGGCGAGCTCGCTCTGACCGGCGCAGTGCGCCCGGTCAAAGGTGTCCTCCCGATCGCGCTCGAGGCCCGACGGCGGGGCCGCCAGGGTTTGATCGTGCCCGCCGCGAACGCCTCCGAGGCCGCCATGGTCGAAGGCATCGACGTCTTTGGCGTGCGCAATTTACGCGAGGCTTTCGAATTCCTCACCGGCGAAACCGAACTCGCCCCGGTGCGCGGCGATCTCAGCCAATTCTTCTCCACCCATCAGAGCTACGAAGTCGATTTCGCCGACGTGAAAGGCCAGGCGCATGTGAAGCGCGCGGTCGAAGTCGCCGTCGCGGGCGGGCACAACATTCTCATGATCGGCCCGCCCGGCTCCGGCAAATCGATGCTCTCCAAACGCATCGCCACCATCATCCCGCCGATGGCGCTGGAGGAAGCGATCGAGACCACGAAAATCCACAGCATCGCGGGATTGTTAGGCGCGGACCGTTCCTTTGTCGCGACCCGCCCTTTCCGCTCCCCTCATCACACCATCTCCGACGTGGGATTGTTAGGCGGCTCGGCCACACCAGCGCCCGGCGAAGTCAGTCTCGCCCATAACGGCGTCCTTTTTCTCGACGAGCTGCCGGAGTTCAAACGCTCCACCCTCGAAGTGATGCGCCAGCCGCTTGAGGACGGCCGCGTCACCGTCTCGCGCGCCGCGGGCACGGTCACCTTCCCCTCCGAGTTCATGCTCGTGGCCGCGATGAACCCCTGCCCGTGCGGTTATTTCGGCGACCTCAAACGCGAATGCCGTTGCAGCCCCGTGCAGGTGCAGCGCTACCGCCAGCGCATCTCCGGGCCGCTCCTCGATCGCATCGACCTGCACATCGAAGTGCCGGCGGTGGAATACCGCGACATCTCGAGCGATCGCGCCGAGGAAAAATCGGAGGCCATCCGCGAACGCGTCGCGCAGGCGCGGGAACGCCAACGGACCCGCTTCCGCGCCGACAAAAACATCACCTGCAACGCGCGCATGACGACCCGCGCGATCAAAGCGCACTGCAAATTAAGCGACGACTCCCAGGAGCTGATCCGCCTCGCCATGACCGAGTTGAACCTGAGCGCGCGCGCCTACGATCGCATCCTGAAAGTCTCGCGCACCATCGCCGACCTCGAAGGCGCCGACGCGATCTCGCCCGATCACGTGAGCGAAGCGATCCAATATCGCACCTTCGATCGCACGCTCTGGATCTAGGGAAACGGGACGCTCGCATGAATAGCCGCGCAAATGCTCATCCGGGGAGCGCACGCGCCTCGCGTGCTCATTTCGGCGCCTCGCCGAAATGTTCTTCGCGCCCAGCGCTGCGCCCGCGGAAGCAAGTGGCGAGGCGCCGCTTGCAGCACGCGAGGCGCGTACGCTCCCCGGAATTTTCCGTGGCGATGTCTCTGCTTTTCGCGATCGCATTTCTGGTCGCCGGCTGCAGCCGAGCGCCCTCCACCGTTTCCGGCCCGCTCCTGCAGCGCGGCTATCTTTGGCAGCGCGACTGGACCCCCGCGGTCGACGCCGCCTTGGGCGAAGCGCGGCGGCATCTCCAAGGTGTCGTCCTGTTAGGCGCGGAGATCGAGTGGACCGGGAAAGAGCCGCGAATCGTTAGGGCGAATATCGATTGGGAGCAGGTCCGCAGAACGGGAAGCGAAAATTGCGCGATCGCTCTTCGCGTCGCGCCCTTCGCGTTCCCGGCGGAGCGCGACGCCCCGGCTCTCCGCGCGATGGCGGCCGCGGCCCGCTCGTTAGTCGCGGAGGCGCAGACTCATGGCGTCGCCGTGGAAGAGCTCCAACTCGATTACGACTGCGCCCAGAAAAATCTCGCCCCCTACAGCGCTTGGCTGGGGAAGTTGCGAGACACGCTTCATCCGACGCGCTTCGTCATCACCACGCTACCGGCCTGGCTCGACGAACCGGACTTCCGCAAGCTAATCGAGCAGACGGACGGTTACGTTTTGCAGGTGCACTCAGTGCCTTTGCGCGGCGAGAACAGCACGACTTTGTGCGACGTCGCGAAAGCACGCGCCTGGGTTGCGCGGGCGGCGAAATTCGGGCGGCCCTTTGCCGTCGCGCTCCCTACCTATCGCTGCACCGCCGGCTACAATCGCGAGGGCCGGCTCGTCGGCCTGGCGATGGATAGCGTCCAACCCTCGTGGCCGCCGGAGACACACACGCTGGAATTTTCCGCCGACGCGGCCGCGATTTCCGGCCTGGTGAAAGAGTGGCAACGCCGCCGCCCGGCGGAGTTGCGCGAGCTGATTTGGTATCGGCTTCCCGTCGCGACGGACGCGCGCAACTGGCGCTGGCCGACCCTGGCCGCAGTCATGTCGGGACGAAAACCGTCGGCCCGTTTCCAAATCGTGCGCGAAGGCGCGAACCCGATCGATCTCTCGCTGGTCAATCGCGGGGAGACGGATGAAGACCTGCGCGCGTCGGTCGTGGCGAGCTGGGGCGACGGCGAATTGCTGGCGGCCGATGCGCTGGCCGGCTGGCAGGTCGAGTCGACCTCCAGTCGCGCGCGCTTCCGCGTCGCCCCGGGACATCGATTGCGCCTCCCGCCGGGCGCTCGTCGTCGAATCGGCTGGCTCCGTTATGCCGAAAACACCGCGCCCGTTTTTGCGCTCCGAAGATGAATATCAAATCACTCGTTAGGCAAGGCGCGGTTTTCCTGCTTCTCCTGAGCCTGCTCGACCAGGCGGGAGCCACCGGTTATTTCGGGCCCGCCTTTTATCTCGACGAAGGCGGGCGTCAGGTCGCGGCCTCGCCGGAATTTTACTGGGAGCTCGAAGTGAAACGGCTGGCCCACGATTTTCATCCGGAGGAAAAGTTGGGCCAGCGCAATCTCGCTCCCTTTCAGACGCCCGCTGACCGCGAAGCCTGGGAAAATCGCATCACCGCGGAAGCCGACGCGAACGATTTCGCCGACGCCTTGCGCAGCGGCCGGATCAAGCCGCCCGACCCGGCGGCCGCGACTCAGGCGGAGACCGCCGCGCGGGCCGTCCTCGCGCAGACCAACGCGGAAAGCGCGCTCGCGTTGCCCCCGGAATTCCCCTCGGAGTTCGCCGATTATCACCGCGGGGCGTTCGCTTACCGGCGCGGGCCGGAACACTGGGAAGAGGCGCGCCAGGCTTGGGAAAATCTGCTCAAACGGCCCGAGGCGGAGCGCCATTACCGCACGGTGTGGGCCGCTTTCATGCTCGGCAAAATAACCCTGAAACAGAACGACCCGGCGGCGGTCGACTGGTTCGAGCGGGCGCGCACCCTTGCTCGGTCCGGTTTTGCCGACTCGTTAGGCATGGCCGCGGACAGCTACGGCTGGGAAGGCCGGAGTGAGTGGAAGCAGGATCATCCGGAGAAAGCCGCGCCGCTCTTTCTCAACCAGCTCGCGCTCGGCGACGAAAGCGCGATCGTCTCGCTCAAGGCACTCGTGCCCGATCGGCAGCCAGTCTTCGGCATGCTGAACTACGGGCCGGGCCCGGACGAGAAAAGGCAGTGGGACACGGAGCGATTGCGCGAGGCCGAGGAGAAGGCGGAGGCGGCGTTGCGACGCGCCGCGCGGGATCCGGTCCTGCGGCGGTTGATCACCGCGCACATCCTCGCCCTCGCCTCGACCCCGGACGAATTTATTTACGAAAACGATCGGCAACCGAGTCGCTGCCAGCGTTGGCTCAAGTTGATCGACGCGCTCAAGCTGACTGAGCTGAAAGATGCGGAATACCTCGGCTGGGTCGCTTATAACGCTGGTGCCTACGCCGACGCCGGGCGTTGGCTCGAGCTGGCGCCGAAAGATTCTCCCGCGGGACTCTGGCTCCGCTCAAAACTGCAGCGGCGTGACGGCCACCTGGCGGCGGCGGCAAAAAGCATGGCGCAGGCCTGGCAGACTTTGCGCGATCCCGCTGCCTACACCGGCTGGAACGGTCTCACGCAAAACTTTGATACCGTCGAGTTCGGACCGCACTGGACTTTCCCGCAGAGCGCGAGCGGCGATCTCGGCGCGCTCCGGCTCGAGCGCACGGATTTTGTGCAGGCGCTGGAGACATTGCTCGATGGCGCTCTTTGGAACGACGCTGCTTTCGTCGCCGAACGCGTCCTCACGACGACCGAGCTGCAAACCTTCGTCGCGCAACATCCGGCCGCCACGGGAGCGAACAGCGACGACTGGCGGATGCGGCTGCGTTACCTGCTGGGACGCCGTCTCGTGCGCGAGGATGATTACGAGGAAGCCGGCAAATTTATCCCGGCGCCGTGGGATCATGTCCTGCAAACATATGTCGCCGCCCTTGACGCCGCGCACGACCAGAGCAAACCGAAAAGGGAGCGCGCCCGCGCCTTCTTTACCGCCGCCTGGCGGGCGCGGCACGACGGCATGGAATTGATGGGCACGGAAGGTTCCCCCGACGGCTTCGTCAACGGCGGGGCCTTTCCCATGCCCGATCTCGCGACCCAAAGCCTCCTTCCGATCGCTTCGCATCGTCGCCTAACGAAAAGCCAGCCGGTCCCTGATTTGCGTTATCACTACCGCGTCATCGCCGGAGCGCTCGCCCTCGCTGCCGCGAAACTCTTGCCCAACGACAGCGAAGAACTCGCCGATGTTCTCAACCGCGCCGGGCTTTGGGTAAAGGAGGAAGATGAAACGTTGGGCAATCGTTATTTCCACATCCTGGAAAGTCGCGCTGCCCAAACCACGATCGGGCGCGCGGCGAGGACGCGGCGTTGGTTTGTCGATCAGGCCGGCAACTGGAGTGAGGAAGAAAAGCAGGCGGAGGAAGCAATGCACCGGGATTTGAAAATTCCGGCGGAGTACTAGCCTAACGATTAAGGTGTGGCCCCCCGACCGCGACGCTTCTTCTGCTTTGTGAATGGGAAAGTGATATACGTGAATCACGTATGTGTGCGCGCCCGCGGACGAACGAGCGCATCCTAAATTTCTCGCGCACGGTCTCCCATCTGGAACGGCGTGGGAGCGATCTCGCCCGAGCACGTGAGCGAAGCGATTGGAGGCGCACCTTCGATCGCAACCTCTGGAATTAAAAAAGTCTCCCGTACTCATCACTGCCTGTTATAGGCCTGCGGAGGCACATATCTGCTATACGTGACTCGCGTATATGAGCGAGTCTTTGCGGCGGAGGAGGAGCCAGGGCAAGGCCGAGGTCGAGGGGAAGACATTGTGAGGTGCGCCTCCCTAGCGCGTTTTACCTGCGTCGGGTCGACCTTAGTCTTCCGGGCGACCGTCGAGCATTGGCTCGCAGGGCAAAGTCTCCGCGCCGTTTTCCGTGCAAACGGCAAACTCCGCCCCCGCATACATCGAGACGCCGGCGAATTCTCCGCGCGTGTTCAGGGCGTAGAAGTTGAGGCCGAAATTCGGCAGGCCGCGCGCGTTCAGAAGGTGCTTCGCGACGGTGTTGCGTTGCACGCGACGGCAGGCTTCGAGCGCCGCGTCCTTCGGATGCATTCCGCGCCGCATGTTTTCCACGATCAGAAATGAGGAGACGCTGAAAAGATTCGACTCGCCGCGTCCGGTCGAGCCCGCGGCGCCGACTTCGTGGTCCAGGTAAAGGCCGGCGCCGAAAATCGGCGAATCGCCGGCGCGTCCCGGCATTTTCCAGGCGAGCCCGCTGGTCGTGGTGACGCCGCTAACCTCCCCGCGCGCATTGACCCCATTGCAATTGATCGTCCCGTAAATGTGCTGGCGGTCGACCAGACCTTCGGCGACCAGCTCCCGCATGATGCGGTTGCTCGCGGCGGCGCGCGCCTCCGCGTCGGGCGCATCCACCAGAGCGAGCCGGCGTTTCCATTCTCGCCAAATTTTGCGCGAGTTCTCCGAGTTCAGATCCGCTTCGATCGCAAAACCCTGGGCGCGCGCAAACTTCTGCGCGCCCGCGCCGACGAGGAGATGATGCCCCGTTTTTTCCATGACCGCTTGGGCCACCAGGGACGGCGTGGGCACGCCTTCGAGCGCCGCGACCGCGCCGGCGCGCCTCGTCGGCCCGTGCATGACCGCGGCATCGAGCTGCACCACGCCCTCATCGTTAGGCAAACCGCCGTAGCCGACGCTGGTCTCCGCCGGGTCAAGTTCATTGATGTTCACTCCCGCGATGACGGCGTCGAGGACGTCGGCGCCGCGCATCATTTCGGCGAAGGCTCGCTCGACGCAGGTCAGGTCGCCGCCATTTTTGAAGCGGTTGCCGTTGGCCGAAGCGATCACGGCGGGTGGAATGGTGGCATAAATCTCGAAAGCGGGAAGCGAGCGGGCGCTCAGTCTTTGAGCAAAGCAGCAAACCCGGCCTGCTTGAAATGACGGTCGGTGGTGAAGGCGTCGCGCACCCGAAGCTCGTGCATGATCGCAAAACTCACGCAGTCGGTGAAGGACCATTCCTTGTCGGAGTGCTTGCGAAAAAATCGGGCCGCCGCGTGAAATCGGTCCGGGTTAATCCACTCCAGGCGAATCGCCTCACTCGCTTCGATCGTTTCCAGAAAATCCGTGGCCGCGTCGTGACTGTGCCGGAGCAAAAGGAGGGTGACGGTTTCATCGACAACATATTCGGTGGTGAGAAATCGGCGGCGTTTGCGCACGAGTCGAGCTTGCAGACCGACGGCCGCGCGGTGGTGTTCATCGGCCGCGTCCCAGAGGGCGAGAAAGCCGGCCGTATCCACGAGCACGTCAGCCGCCGCCATAAAGCAGACGATCGATGAGGCCGTGTTTGGTTGGGCCTTTCGGGCTGGGGCGGGCGCGCTTGGCGATATTCAGGAAGCGGTCGTCCGCAGCCGCGGAAGGCCTGCGCTGCAGGGGTTCCAGACGAGCGGCCGGCTTGCCCCGATGGGAGAGGACGAGACGTTCTCCCTTGGCTACCCGGCGGAGCACGCCCTCGGCATTACGCCGGAATTCCAGCATGGTCACGGTTCCCATAAAATGAAGTTTAAGTTCAACTTTAAGAAGATTCAACTTTCCCCGCGGGAATCGCAGTGTAAATAAAAGCGCGCCGCTACGGACCTTCCGCGCATCTTTCATTACCTAACGATATGTTTAATCTTGCTTCTCGTCCTTCGCCCCGCCGCCGGTGCGGCCTCGCCATTTTGTTGATCCCTCTGCTTGTCCTTTCCGCGCAGGCCGCGGAAGAGTCTCCGTCGCCCGCCCCCAGCGCCTCCGCCATGACCGAAAACCCGCTTCTCCAGGAGAGTTCGTTGGACTTCCACTATCCCCCTTTCGATAAAATCAAGGACGCCCATTTCGTCCCCGGCTACGAACAAGGGATGGCCGAGCAGCTCAAGGAAATCGAGCCGATCGCTTCCAATCCGGAGCAGCCCACGTTCGCAAACACCATCGTCGCGCTCGAAAAAACCGGTCAGCTTCTTGGCCGGGTCGATCGCATCTTTTCCAATCTGGCCGGCGCCAATACCAATCCGGCTTTGCAGAAAATCGAGAAAGAGATGGCCCCAAAACTGGCCGCACAACAGGACGCGATTTTTCTGAACGGGCCGCTCTTCCAGCGGATCGAGAAGATTTATAACGACCGCGACCAGCTCGGTCTCGACGCCGAATCGAAATACCTGGTCGAGCGCTACTACAAGGACTTCGTCCGCGCCGGCGCGAAACTTTCCGAGGCCGACAAGACCAACCTGAAAGCGATGAACTCCGAGCTGGCCGAGTTGCAAACCGCCTTCTCGCAAAACGTGCTCAAGGAGAAAAACGCCGAATCGATCGTGATCGACGATCGCGACCAGTTGAAAGGCCTCTCCGAGAACGAAATCAAAGCGGCCGAAGTCGCGGCCAAAGGGGAAGGCAAGGAAGGGAAATTCGTCCTCCCGCTCCAGAACACGACCCAGCAACCGGCCCTCACCAGCCTGCAAGACCGCGCCCTGCGCGAGCGCATCATGAAGACCTCGCTCGCGCGCAACAGCCACGGCGGCGATTGGGATAATCGCAAAGTCGTCCTGCGCACGGTCGAGCTTCGGGCGGAGCGCGCCGTCCTCCTCGGTTATCCGAATCACGCCGCCTACCAGTTGGCCGATCAGACGGCAAAGAACGTCGGGACGGTGAACAAACTCCTGGCCGAACTGGCCCCGCCCGCGGTCGCCAACGCGCAGAAGGAAGCGGCCGACATGCAGAAGATTATCGACCAGGAAAAGGGCGGGTTCCAACTTGCTTCCTGGGATTGGGGTTTCTACTCCGAGCAGGTGCGCCAGGCGCGCTATGCTTTCGACGAATCGGAAATCAAGCCGTATTTCGAACTCAACCACGTCCTCCTTGATGGCGTTTTCTACGCCGCTAATCAGGAGTACGGCCTCACCTTTAAAGAGCGCCACGACCTGCCCGTTTATCAGCCGGATGTGCGCGTCTTCCAGGTCTTCGATAAAGACGGCAAACCGCTCGCGATTTTTCTGGCCGATTACTACGCGCGGCCTTCGAAGCGGGGCGGCGCCTGGATGAATGAGTACGTCAACCAGAGCGACTTGTTAGGCATGAAGCCGGTCATCGCCAATCACCTGAACATTCCGAAGCCGGAAAAAGGCCAGCCGACGCTCCTCACTTTCGACGAGGTCACGACCATGTTTCACGAGTTCGGGCACGCCTTGCACGGCATGTTTTCCCACGTGAAATATCCGCGCTTCAGCGGCACGAGCGTGCCGCGCGACTTCGTCGAATACCCTTCGCAGGTGAACGAAATGTGGGCCAGTTGGCCGCAGGTGCTGGAGCATTACGCGAAGCATTACCAGACCGGCAAACCGATGCCGAAAGAGCTGCTCGACAAAGTCCTGGCCGCGGAAAAATTCAATCAGGGCTTCAAGACGACCGAGTATCTCGCCGCCACCCTGCTCGACCAAGCCTGGCACCAGCTCGCGCCCGCTGAAGTGCCTAACGACGTCATCCCTTTCGAGACCGCGGCGCTCAAAAAAGCGGGCGTCGATTACGCGCCGGTCCCGCCTCGCTATCGCACCACCTATTTTTCCCACGCTTTCGCGGGCGGCTACAGCGCCGGTTACTACAGCTATATCTGGGCGGAGGAACTCGATGCCGACAGCGTCGAATGGTTCAAGCAACACGGCGGACTGAAGCGCGAAAACGGCGATCATTTCCGCGACACCCTGCTCTCGCGCGGCGGGACCAAGGACGCCATGCAACTCTTCCACGATTTCACCGGGCGCGATCCCTGGATCGAGCCGCTCCTGAAACGCCGCGGCCTCGATGGCGCCGTCCCCGCTCCTAAAGCGGCCGGCGAAGCGCCGCCTCCGGCGCAATAGCGACGATGAAGGGGGATGGGAAGAAGAGGAAGAATGCGACGTTCGCCCGAAGTGCTGGCCAACATCGCCCTCTGCCTCATTCCACCAGACGAACTATCTCATCGATCAGGAACTCCGCCGTCTTGAGCGCGATTTCGTCGCAACCGCCGGCCTCCGCGAAAGCATGATCCGGGTCCGAATCGCCGCCCGAAAGGAGTCGCATCCCTCCCATTCATCTCATCGATCCTCGCCTCTAAAACCAAACGCCCAGCTCTAAGCGCGGGCTGTCCGAGCGCGCTATTGCTCATCGATTTTCGGGCTGCGCCTGCTCGGCGGATTGCGGCCAACCGGCGGCGGAAAAGAGAGCGGCTCGTTGAAGCTCCGGACGCTTATTTTCCTGCTCGTCTGCCTGCAAATGACGACCACGCTGCGTCCGCTCGTGGGCCACTCCGACCGCTTTCTGCCGGCGGAGAAAGAGTTTTTCCTCACCCACTGGATGCATTCGTTAGGCGGGAAATGAGGCGACCGCGCCAAGAGCATGGCGCCCTTCGCTCTCTCGCCGGGAAGTTCGTCTAGCGACCTAGAAGGAGAAATTCACCGTCAGGGTCTTGACCGTGTGCGGGACAAACCGCCAACGGCGAAAGGTTGCTAAACAGGATTGATCGAGAGAGAGCACGCGCGAGGTCGCGAGGACTTTCACGTTCGTGACCCGACCCGTTTCCGAATCGACCGTGATCTGATAGCGCCCGCTCGCGTGGACTCCATATCTATACATCGCGTAAGGATAAACGGGAGCGGGGGCGTAGGTCGTGTGGGTGCGCGCGACGCGCAATTGTTTTCCGACCGCGCCGCCGATCCTGAAATCGAGGGGAACATAGAACGCTTCGATCGTATGGGGCTTGACCCGCCAGCGGCGGATGGCGCCGATCGCCGCTGCGTCGAGCAATTGATAGCCGGTGCTTTGCACGACCAGGACCTTGCTGACCTTCCCCGTTTCCGAATTAACGATTCCCTCAAATTTCCCGGTGCCTTCGCGATGGGTCTCTCGCGCCAATCGAGGATACTCCGGTGCGGGAGCGTAAATAAGAGCCGCGAGCGCCGCCGCGTTCTCCTGGTCGTTTGCGCGGGCGAGCGGGGCGAGCGCGAGGAGGGTGATGAGAGAGAACCCGCCGAACGTGCGTCGCATCGGCTCGGCTCTAACGAGCACGTCCGCAATCGTCAAGCCAGGCCTCCAACAATTTGCGCACCCCGCGTGGGCGACCGATAGCTCTGGTTCATGAAATTTTGGGGGTTTACCCTACTCACGCTCCTCACGCTCGTCTCACCGGCCGAAGCGCAATGGTTTCGTCGCCGTCCACCGGCGCCCGCGCCCACGCCGCTCGTCGTGCGCACGCCGCCGCCCGCCCCGACTCCAGTGCCGACGCCGAAGCTGCCGCCGCGCGAGCTCGTCGCCCTCCCGGTTTACGACGAGGAGACGAGCGTGCGTTTGCAGATTTTTCTCGATAATGCCGAGTTCGGCCCGGGCAAAATCGACGGGCGGATGGGCGAGTTTTTTGGCAAAGCGCTGGTCGCTTACAAGAAGGCGCACGGCCTTCCGCCCGGCGGACAGGTCGATGCCGAGCTCCTTGCGCAGGTGCCCGAGCCCTACACCACCTACACGATTCGACCGGAGGATGAGAAATTTGTCGGGCCTCTCGCTTCACGCCCTTCCGAGCAGGCCAAATTAAAAGCCATGCCTTACGGTTCGCTCCTCGAATTTGTGGCCGAGCGCTTCCATGCGGCGGAGGATTTTTTGCAGAAGTTGAACCCAGGATTAAATCTGGAGCAGCTCAAGGTGGGCGACACGGTGAAGGTGCCTAACGTTCAACCGTTCGAGATCGAGCAGCTCTCCGAGCATTTCATTCCGCTCAATCCGGCCTTCGCCGCGCGCGAAATCTTTATCAATATCCGGGAGAATTTTCTGGAGGTGCGGGAGGGCGATCGACTGGTCGCGGAATTCCCGATCACGCCCGGCTCGAAGACGCTGCCCGCGCCGCAGGGCGTCTGGAAGATTCTCGGGATTGCCACCCTCCCGTGGTTCCGGCACGATGAAGGCGTGCTCAATCACGGTGTGCGCACGAATGATTTCTACAACATCCCGCCCGGGCCTAACAATCCCGTGGGCATACTTTGGATGGGCTTGAACAAACCGGGAATCGGCGTCCACGGGACGAACAATCCCGAGACGATCGGGCGCGCCGGGAGCCACGGCTGCATTCGCATGGCCAATTGGGACGCGGCCCGGATCAAGGATCTGGTCAGCGTCGGGAACAAGGTCACGATCACGCTGGGGGTGCCGTTCGCTCCCACAGTTGCGAGCGGATCATCTCGTTAGGCGAGATCGCTTCGTCCGCCAAGGTCCAGCCGGCCGCGCGCAGGAGCGGAGCGTAATCGACCAGCCGCCGCGCCTCCAGACCAGCGACGAGCCGGAAGAAAAGGTGCATCACGGCGAGAAGCAGGCGCGCCCCGCTCCGCCGCCAGCCGCCCGCCGGAAGATGGAAATCGGCGATCAACCAGGTCGCCTCCTCGGTCGCGGCGGCGCTCAACTTTTTCACGATCTGCCGCAACGTCTTCTCTTTGAAACAATCGAGGAAAAAATGGGTGACGACGAGGTCGTAACGGCGCGGGGGGAAAGCGGCCACCCGCAGATCGGCCTGGATCAGGCGGACCCCATTCTCTCCGACGCGCGCGCGCGTGAGTTCGAGCATTTTGGCGCTCGCGTCAACGCAATCGACGAAGAGAGCGGGCTGGGCGCGGCGCAATTGCTCGAGGAAACGTCCATCTCCTTCGCCGACCACGAGCGCGCGCTGAGCGGCCGATATTTGCCTAACGAAAGCGCAACGCGCGGCCTGAAGTTGCTGGCCAAAAACCAGCTCCTCGAGGCCGCGATAAGCGGGTGCGACCCGATCGAAATTCACCGGAAAGAAAAAGCCAGGACGATGAGCGGGGTGAGGAGGACGAGATCGGCCAGCGCTGTGCGATTATCCCGCGGGAGCGAACGGGCGCCCTGCAGCCAGACGAGCAAGGCCGCGCTGAGCGCGAGACAGAGCCAGAGCGGCGCGGCAAAACGCCAGGCGAGCGCGAAGACGAGCGCGACCATGACGATGGCAAACCCGAGCGGCCGGAGCACGCGCGCGACGGCCGGCCAGCCGGTGAGGAGCGAAGTTTTGCCCTGGGCGGCATCGAGCTCGCGCTCCCAGGAAGCGATGCAAAGGCAGTTCAAAGTGCAAAGGATGGCGAAGAGGACGACGGCGCCGGCGAAAGAGATCGTGAGACCAGGCAATTCGCCTACGACCGCGAGGGTCGTGCCGGCGGTGAAGAGAACGCCGACGGCTTTTTCCTTCATCGGGATGGGACGCCAGCGTCCGCCTAACAAGTGATTCAGGAAAAGATAAACGGTGCAGACCAGAGCCAGGGTCGCGCCGAGCAGAAGCATCTGCAGATCGAGACTGCGCAAGGCCAGGGCAGAATCGAGCACGAAAATCACGACGATGGCGATCCACCATCCGACCATGTGCTCCTGGCAAAAACGATGCCGTTCCGAGCGCGGGGCGAGCGCCGGCAAACGAATGGTATCGGCAAAACGATCGCCTAGATAGATGAGCCAGGCGGTCAGAAAAAGGAGGACGCGCAGCGACCAATCTAGGTGCGCCCCGAAGCTGCGCGCGAAGAGCCACTGCCAGGCCACGGCCACGAGGGGTGCGTCCAGGCAGAGCAGATTCAGCCAGACGATCGGCGGATAGCTTCCGCGCTCCTCGGTCGGCTGCGAAGGCACTTCGTTCACGAGCGCAGCTTAGTTTAAGCGCCGTCGTCGGCAATCACTCCTCCCTCTTCTCCTGCTCCTGCTCGTAATCGTGCTCCTAATCGATTCGACAGTCTGAGGTGAGCCCCCAAATGGAGCAATAGCAGGATCAGGAGGGAATGGCACTAAGCTAAGAGCATTTTTGGAGAGCGGGAGCCCGAAGGATTTCGTAGCACAGGCATCTTGCTGCACCTGGCTTGGGGGAAGAGCGGGCGTCTCGCTGCGTCTCGCCCGGTCGAATGGCGACGGGGGAAGAATCACCGGGCGAGACGCCCGGTGGCCCCACCGGCAAGATGCCGGTGCTACGACGGTCGTCCCGACCGCTCCCGCGCTTAACTTGTGTCAGTCGGATTAGGAGGGGGGATTTGCCAACGACCTGCTTAAAACTTAAGACTTAAAGCTTAAAGCTTCGCCTCATGTCCTGCGCCAAAATCGATCCCGCTCTTCACCAGGCGCAAAAGCCGCCCTGGATCAAAGTGCGGCTGCCCTCCAACCCCGTCTTTTTCTCCACCAAAGCGCTCATCTCCGATCTGCGCCTCCACACCGTCTGCGAGAGCGCGCAATGCCCAAACCGCTGGGAATGTTGGAGCCAAGGGACCGCCACGATGATGATCGCGGGCGAACGCTGTACGCGGGCCTGCGGCTTCTGCGCGGTCAGCACGGCGAAACCTTTCGCGCTCGAAGAAGACGAACCGCAGCGCGTGGCCGAAGCGGTGCGCCGGATGAAGCTCAAGCACGTCGTCATCACCGCGGTTGCGCGCGACGATTTAAAGGACGGCGGCGCGGAGCATTTCGCCCGCACCATTCGCGCGGTCCGCGAGATGGATCCGACGATCATTATCGAAGTATTGGTGCCGGATTTTCACGCGCAGGATTGGTGCATCCAACTCGTGCTCGACGCCGCGCCGGAAATTTTTAATCACAACATGGAAACGGTCGAGCGCCTCACCCCGGCCGTGAGGTCGCGGGCCAAATACCGCACCTCGCTTCAGGTCTTGCAGCGCGCCAAGGAGCTCTCGCCGAAAACGGTCACGAAGAGCGGAGTCATGCTCGGCCTCGGCGAAACGGAGCCGGAACTTTTCCAAACCATGGACGATCTGCGTGAGGTCGGCTGCCAGGTACTGACCTTAGGCCAGTACCTCCGTCCGACCGCGAAACACCTGCCCGTGGTCGCCTACGTCACGCCGGAGCAGTTCGATCTCTACGGCGAGATCGCGCGCGGCAAAGGTTTCGCCCACGTCGCCTCCGGGCCGCTTGTGCGCAGCTCCTACCACGCGGCGGATTTTCATCCGGTCGTTCGTTAAGCATGGAGCGCGGCGCGCCGCAACCGGGCCGTCCGCTCGATCGCACGAATGTCGCGGCCGTCATTCCCGCCTACGGCGAGGAAGCGCACATCCGCGAGGTCGCGGAGCGGACTCGCGCGCAGCTCGACTGCGTCCTGGTGATCGACGATGGCTCGAGCGACGCGACCGCCGAACGCGCGCGGGAAGGCGGCGCGGAAGTGATCATCCACCCGGAGAACCGCGGGAAAGGCGCCGCGATCAAGACCGGCCTGCGGCACTGGTTAGGCCAGGAAGCGATCGAGTTTATCGTCCTGCTCGATGCCGATGGGCAGCATTTGCCGGAGGAAATCGGCCGCTTCCTCTCCGCCGCCGCCACTTGCCCGGCCGGCCTCTACGTGGGCAACCGGATGAGCGACGTGCGCGAAATGCCTCTCGTTAGGCGCGCGGTCAATCGCTACATGAGTCATCGCATCAGCCGGGTTTGCGGTCAGGAAGTACCCGACACCCAGTGCGGCTATCGCATGCTCGAGCGCGCGCTCGCGCCGGATCTGCTGCACGGCACCAGCCGGTTCGATTACGAGACGGAGATGCTGATGGTGGCCAGCCGCGGCGGTTTTCGCATTGTCTCGGTGCCGATCAGCACGGTCTACGCCGACGAAAAGAGCAGCATCCATCCGGTGCGCGACACCATCCGTTTCCTCAAACTGATGCGTCGCTACGAACGCTCTGCCTAACGACTCCCGGCCGCCCCAGACTCAGAGCAAACCGCGCCGGCGGAAATCGCCCAGATTCCCCCCGGCAGATTTCTCGATCAGATCGATCGTAAACTTGAGCAGGCAAACTTCCCAGGCATCGTCGACACCCTGGATGACCGCGCTGAGCGGCTCTTCCGTGCGCTCGACCTCCGCCTTGGTCTGCTCGACCACCGACGCCATCGAAGCGTGAACGGTTTTCTCGGTCACGTCGGTTTTACGAAATTGGAAACCGTAACGCACCACGGCCGGCTTCTGCGCCTGCTCGCGCAATTGCTCAAGGAAGCGCTCCGCCTTCTCGCCGAAGCCTTCGAGGAGAAGGCGCGAGTAACGTTCCGCGGTCAAAATCTGGGGCCGCTCCGCGTGGATGCGACCGTTGCGCACCCGCACTTCGTTCACCTGATCCATCAACTCGCTAATCAGATAAAAGCGAAAACTGGTCTGGCCGAAGGTCGCGATCTTGCCTTGGGGCGCGAGGATGACCTCGGTGTTCTCGATCGCGTATTGAAAGTTATCTTCGCTCCACATGTGGGGGGGACGGTAGCCTGCTCACGCAGGATGACGAAGTGCGAATGACGAAATCCGAAATGATGACGAAGGCCGAAGCCCGAAGGTTAAGCGCTCTGCTTGGTCATTCGGATTTCGGGCTTACTTCGGGTTTCGTCATTCGGGCTTCGTCATTCCCTCCCGTCTCATCCCGCGGGCGCTAGCGCGACGGCCTGCGCCGTCCGCCAGCGCTTCACCGCATCCGCGGTAAAAATGGCGAGGGCGACCCAGATGAGGGCAAAGGTGACCATCTGCGCAGTCCGAAAGGGCTCGTGAAAAGCGAAGATCCCGAGGAAAAAAGTGCAGCTCGGGGCCAGATATTGGAGGAAACCGAGAGTCGTTAGGCGCAAATGCCGCGCGGCGTGCGCGAACCAGATCAGGGGCAGGCCGGTCACGATGCCGGTGGAAACGAGGAGGGCGGAAAGGCCGGGCGTGGCGAGACCGAAACGGAGCGTGCCGTTCGCTCCAAAATAGAGCAAGGCGCCCAGCGCGAGCGGGAGAATGAAGGTCGTCTCCACGAAGAGACCAGGAATCGCCGCGGCGCCCGAGACTTTGCGCAGCAGTCCGTACAAGCCAAACGAGAAACAAAGAATGAGCGCCACCCAGGGCAGCCGGCCAAAACCGAAGGTGAGATAGCAAACCGCCCCAGTCGCGAGCAGGACGGAAGCGAGCTGCGCGCGGCTCAGGCGTTCGCGCAGGAAGAGGGCGCCGAAGAGCACATTGACCAGCGGCGTCATGAAATAACCGAGGCTCGTCTCGAGCACGTGTCCGGCGTTCACCGCCCAGATGAAAAAATACCAGTTGATCGCGATGGCCAAGCCGCTCCCCGCGCAGAAGAGCGCGGTGCGGCGGGAGCGCACGGTCGCGAGCACCTCCGGCCAGCGCCGTTGCCAGCTCAAGAGCAGAACCATGAAGACGCACGTCCAGACAAAGCGATGCGCCAGAATCTCGGCGGCCGGCACGAAACGGAGCAGCTTCCAATAAATCGGCACCAATCCCCAGGTGACGAAAGCCACGATCCCCGCGAGCAGCGCGGATTTTTCATGGGGATCGCGCGGCGCTTTCATCGCGCGGTCTATTTCACGGAAAGTTGTCCCCAGCAAGCAGGCAGCCCGTTTGGAAATTGCGCGGGCTCTTCGCCGCGCGGACACTCCGCCGTGGTCGCGCTCACCGAGAAACTGCTCTCCAGCGCGGGTGGCTGGCAGGCGATGAAGGCGGCGCGCGCTTTGGTTGAAGCCGGCCGCGTGGTCGAGGCAACTTATGAGCCGCCCATGCTCAGCGGCCAGGTGCGGGAAGCCGGGAAAAATTACCGCGCCGGTCTTCGCCTCCGCAGCGCCAGCGACGTGGAAAACCTCTGCACCTGCCGGGAATCGCGGGAGTGGGGAAAAATCTGCGCGCACTCGCTCGCCGTCGGGCTCGCCCTACTCGCGCCTCCGCCTGCCGCCGCCGCGGTGGTTTCCGTGCCGCCGCCGGCTGCGCCGCGGAAATTCCAGTCGGCGAACGAGCCCGGCACCACGCCGGTCGCGCTCCAGGTGATTCTCCCGCCACATTTCCCGGCGGCTTGGGAAAAAGGCCAGATCATGGTGCTCGTGGAGGCCATTCTCCCGGATCGCCGGGTCCTGCTGGACGCCCTCCCCGCCCATTTATCGCCCGGCCTCGACGAACACGATTTGGCCGTCGCAGAACAACTGCCGCACGGGATGAACCAGCTCGCGCCGCCGGAATTTCTTGAGCTGCTCGCGACCTTGCGCGGCCACCAGCGCGTCACCTTTGGGCGGAACCAGCCGGTCAAGGTAGCGGAGGAAATTTTCCAGCCGAAAATTCGCCTCGAGCGCACGGGCGAGGAAAGTTTTCTCGTCCGCGCGGAGTCGTTGCCTAACGAATCTTTTCTCGTGGCCGGGACGAGCGCCTGGTCACTGCGCGAGGGGGAATTTCGCGCCCTCGGCTACGACCTGCCTCCGGGCCTCACTAAAATTTTGCGCGAACCCGCGCGCCGCGCAGACGATCGCGCCCAGGAATTTCTTGCGCTGGAGTTGCCGCTCTGGCGAGACGCCGTCGAACTCGTTTTGCCCGACGACCTAGTCGTGCCGACGGTCGCGACCGCCAGTCCGGAGTTCGCGCTCCGGCTCGAAGGTTCCCTCGCCCGACTCCGCGCCACGCTCACCTGCCGTTACGGCGAGCGCCCGGCGTTCCTTCCCCTGGCCGAGCCTAACGAGCAATTTGCCATCCGCGACCGCGCCCATCCCGATCGGCTTTTAGTCCGCAATCTCGCCGCCGAGGCCGCGGCACTGGCGCGTCTCGAAGCCGTCGGCTTCCGCGAAGGAGAACTGCGCGACCAAACCGAGGCGGCCCGCTTTTTCGCCTTCACCTATCCCACGCTTGCCTGCGACTGGCAGGTGACGCTGGCCCCGCAACTCGATCGCGCGCGCGACCACTTGGAGCCGGTCGCGCCCGCTTTCGAGATCGTCAGCTCGGGCGAAGATTGGTTTGAGCTGCAATACTCCGTCGCCAGCGCCGGCGGCGAGCACATCCCGTTGTCCGAAGTGCAACGGCTTCTCCGTTCGGGCCAAAGCCGGATGCAGCTAAAAAACGGCCGGCAAGCTGTCTTCGATCCGGCGGCGCTGGAGGATTTCGAGCAACTCCTGCGCGACGCCGATCCGCGCCAACGCCAGCCCGGCGTCTATCGCTTCGACCGCGCGCAGGCCGGCTATGTCGCGCAGACCGCCGCCGAGATCGGCGCCCGGCTGATCGACGCGGCTCGCGCGCTGAGCGAGCCGGCGCCGGCGCCGCTGGAGCTCGGCTCGCTGCGGGAGACCTTGCGCGATTATCAACTCGCTGGCGTTGCCTGGCTGGCCGCGCTCGCCGCGCAAAAACTCGGCGGGATTCTCGCCGACGAAATGGGCCTCGGGAAAACCGTCCAGACCCTGGCCCTGCTCCGCCTCCGGCAAGAAAACGGACCGGCCTTGATCGTCTGCCCCACGTCGTTGCTCCCGAATTGGCAGCGCGAATCGGCCCGTTTCACTCCGGAGCTGCGCGTGCTCGTGATCGACGGCGCCGGGCGGGGGCAAAAAATCGCGCAACTGGCCGGGGGCGATCTCGGCCTGACCAGTTACGGCCTGCTCCGGCGCGACGCGGAACTCTACGCCGATCTCAGCTTCGACACGGTGGTGCTCGATGAAGCGCAACACATCAAAAACCCCGATACTCAAAACGCCCAGGCCGCCTTCGCCCTGCGCAGCCGCCAACGCTTCGTGCTCACCGGGACGCCGGTGGAGAATTCCGTGCGCGATCTCTGGTCGCTGATGAATTTCGTCGTACCGGGTTACCTGGGCAGCCGGAGCGATTTCCGGGAGCGCTACGAGAAGCCGCTCAGCAGCGGACCCGAGCCAGCCCTGCAACGCCGCCTTGCCCGGAGGCTCCGGCCTTTCCTGCTCCGGCGCCGCAAAGCCGAGGTCGCGCGGGAATTACCGGCCAAAATCGAGCAGGTCGTCCCCTGCGATCTCGGGCCGGCCCAGCGCGCGACCTACGACGCGTTACTGCGCGAGATTCAGCAAGGGGTTGCGACCGAGCAAGGCTCTGAAGGAGCACGCCGGATGAAAATGCTGACCGGCCTGCTCCGTTTGCGCCAGACCTGCTGCGATCTGCGCCTCCTCGGGCTCTCGCCTAACGAACAAAGGAATGCCGCGCCCTCGGCCAAGCTCGAGCTGCTCGACGAACTGCTCGGCGAGATCATCGACGGCGGCCATCGGGTGCTCATCTTCAGCCAGTTCGTCACCATGCTCGATCTGCTGCGGGCACGGCTGGACGAGAACGGCCTGGCCCACTGCTATCTCGCGGGCCAGACGCGGGACCGGCAGGCGCAGGTCGATCGCTTCCAGCAGGAGGCGGCGATCCCGGTGTTTCTGATCAGCCTGAAAGCCGGCGGCGTGGGCCTGAATCTCTCCGCGGCCGATACCGTGATTCATTTCGATCCCTGGTGGAACGCGGCCGTGGAAGCGCAGGCCACCGACCGCGCGCATCGCATCGGGCAGACGCGCGTCGTCACGGCCTACAAATTGATCGCGCGCGGGACCGTGGAAGAGAAAATCCTGAAGCTGCAAAACCGCAAACGCGAGCTGGCCAGCGCCATGCTGGAAAGCGATGCGGCGCCGTTGATGAACGGCCTAACGACCGCCGATTTGGCAGAATTACTGGAAAACTAACGCCATCGAAATGGCTAGCCGAAGAAGGTCCTTTGCACGAACCAACAGGCGCCAGCCGCTGCGACCAGGGCGGAACAGGCGGGCACGCCGAGACGCAGAAATTTCGGGTTCCGCCGAAAGTGCAGAATCAGCGGCAACAACACGGCCGCGACGCTGAGCTGTCCCACTTCCACGCCGGAGTTAAACGCGACCAAAGGAACAACGGCGGCCAGGCCCGTATTGGCCACTCCCATTTCGCGGAGGACGCTGGCAAAACCCAGCCCGTGCACGAGACCAAAGGTAAAAGTAAGAACCCAGCGCCCGCGCAATGGTCCGTCGCCGCGCAGGAGATTTTCCACGCCGACATACAGAATGGAAGCGGCAATGGCCGATTCCACCCAGCGACTTTGCAGGTGGACCAGGCCAAAGGTGGAAAGCGCCAAAGTAAGAGAGTGCGCCAGAGTGAAACAGGTGATGAGCAAGGCCGCCGCCCGCAGGTTACGGCAAACGATGAGAAGACCGAAGAGAAAGAGCAGATGATCGTAGCCCGTCAGGATATGCCGGATCCCGAGAAGAAGAAACTCATAGAAAGAGTGACTCAGGGCGGGTGGTCGGGAGTCAGGACGGACCTCCACTTTATTTTCCTCGTTACTCAGGAGCTGCCGGGCAATTTCCTTACCCGAAGCAGCAAACACGGTCAAAACCTGGCGATGTCCGAAAGGCATCGCGGGGAGGAGAGCAGAAGTCACCGTCACTTCTTTCGCTCCCTCGGGCCAAGGGTAGGAGTAGGTAAACTCGACGTTCCGATTCGCGTCCACGCGCGCCGAGACCTTTTCCGGAGCTATCTTCCGTCCCTCTGCGGCGAGGAGAAACGCACGCCGGGCCAGCGCTTCCAGCTTGGGCTGCAGGGCGGGTCCGTTAGTGCGCACCGCTTGCGGATCCTCCCCCAGGATGATCGAGATATCGCGGTCGTTGAAGGTTACGACCGCACTGATACGAGTGGGAAGTAACTGCAAGTTGGCCGAACTCAGCCCGGGATCGTGGGCGAAAGCGACCATCGTGCTGAGGAGAAGGAGTAAGCCGACAAGGAGCTTGCGCACGTGCGGAATGATATCTCTTTTCTGGCGACTTCTCTTAAGAAAAAATAGGCGGGCCGACCAGAATAAATCCGATCGGCCCGCCTGAGTTACAAAGAGTTACTTAGGACGATTAATCCAAATCGTAACCTTCCACCAAGGCAACGCCGGTCGTGCCACTCTTTCCCCGGATCACCATGGTGTAGGCGCCCGGCGCGAGATTTAGGACGATGGCAGATTCTTTGGCATTCTTGGGCGCGAGTCCGGTCGCCCGGATGGCGGCTTCCTGCGTATCTTTCCAGTTATCATTCGACGCGATCAACTTGGAGCCCTGAAAGATCTTTAAAGTAGGATCGGACAGGGTGTCCATGAGCCCGGTCTTGGAGAGGGAAGGCCCGAGCGCGCGGAAGATTACTTGTTTGTTGGCGTTGCCTCCGATGATGACACCACCGATGAGGACGCTATCGCCCGTCTCGACCGGACCGCGGGTCGAGATGTTCTGGAAACGGTCGCCGGTGACGATGGCGAGCGGGCTGTGATGCGAGTGATTACGGCCGTTATGGGGCGTGCCGGCATAGGGGAAGACCTTGTTATAGACACTGTCATTCTTGTTCACGTTATCGATCCCATCTCCTCCGTTGCTGACCGTGGGATTGGCGGGATCGCGCAGATCGCTCAGGATCGCATCGATTGCGATATCAAGGACGTCATCACCGAAACGGCGGCCATTGGGCCAGCCGCCGGGGACGGTGCCGTTGTTGAAGAACCCGGTCTGCACGGTGCTGGTGAGGACGTCCCCACCGAAGATGCTGAGACGACTGAAGCCGTCGTCATCCGGATTCGCCGCGAAACCAGCGCCACCACCGGCGAGACGCGCGGGCTCGGTGGAGAGATCGACCTTGATGAGATCAGGAATGAAAATTCCGACCAGGTCGGTGCGGTTGTCTTCGATCGCGACTTTCTTGCCATTGAAGAGGAGCGTATTGATCAGCTTGGCTAACTCCGGCGAGGAAGCATACTTCTTGAAGATAGTGGCATCCGCGGTCGGTTGGGTGCGGCTGTAGAGGTCTTTATCGACCAACGCGACCAGGCCCTCGTTGAAGAGCGGGTTACCTTGGCGACCGACCTGGACAAACGGGCCGGTATTGACGGGCGGCTGTGAACCGGTGCCTTCGCTGAGAACGCGCGTGGTCTGCCGACTGGTGGTGGCGTAGACGCCGACGACCTGCTTGGCGCCACCGATGGCGCTGAGCGGAATCTCAAGCACGATGGCGTGGGTGTTAAAGCCAGCCTGGCTGTCGAAGATGTTATTACCAGTGCGAAAATTCAGAAGGTCGAAGACCGCCTGAATGTCGGCATAGAAGCCGTCTTCGCGCTGACCGGCGAACGACTTAAAGCCATCGCTCAGGGGCTGGATCGTCATCTTGGTGTAAGGATCGACCGCGGCATCGGAGTCGACGCCGGGCTTGGCGGCGTTTTCGCCGTTGTTGCCGACGTTGTAGAGCGGCGTGGCAATGCCCTGGTTGTTGGGCGGGACGACGCCGGAGCCGAGATTGGTCGTGGTGCCGGTGCGGTTATCGATCGCGTTGACGGTGTAAGTCTGCGTCAGGTTCTGATTGGGGTCGTCGACGTTGTTAATCACGCCGAGGAACGATTGCAGAATCGTGTTCTGGTTTTTGAAGGTGGTGGTGAAACGGAATTGATAGGAGATGGTGGCGGTGCCCGAAGCGACATCGTTCCCGAGAGCGACGTCGATCGAGTAGAGGACGTTGTCGTCGAAGTTATACTTGTTCGGCCCGATGCCGGGCTCTTCGAAGGGATAAACGACGAGCGCGGTTTCGAGGTATTTCGTGCCGCCATCGTCATGCAGGAACGCGTAGACGTCGGTGGTATTGGCGGCGGGATCGAGGGTAATAAGCGGCGCATCCATATGACTGGAAGCTCGCGCGCTGCTCGGAGCGAGGAGGGCGGCAGCAGCGGCAAGGCTGGCCAGCCCGATAAGTGAGGCGGTTTTCATTTCAGTTTTCTTTTTCTAGGAGTGGCTGGGCCACTGGTTTCTTTGGTTCTTGGTGGTTTGATTATCGCGCTGAAACTCTCGCGGAGGGCGAGGGAAGCAGGGCGACCTTGTGCTCCAGGATGGAGCGCTCGGAGGGGAGTAGCATTTGCTGTAAAGACTTTGCTTCGGTGAAGTAGGTGTCGGCCTCCTTACTCTTACCGGCGGCAACGGCAATCACGGCGGCGTGGTAGAAGAGCCGGCCATCTTTGGTGCCTTGGGCGAGCGCGGCTTGCATATTCTTCTCGGCGGCGGCGACATCGCCTCGGGCAAACTCCGCCCAGGCCAGTGCATCGTGGGTAAAGACATCCTGGCGATTTTCCATTTCTTCCTGGGCGAGGCGCAAGGCGAGGTCCGGCTTGGCCCCGCGCGAGGCGAGGTAGAGCGAATAGGTCCGGGGATCATTGGCGATGCCGGTGGAGCGTAATTTATCCTCGACCTGGGTCGCTGGCCCCGGCTTGCCGTCGGCCCGCAGGGCGTCCGCCAGGGTCCAGAGGTACTCGGGGAGAGGGCTTTTCTTCGCCGCAGCTTCCAGGGCGGTGACCGCGTCGCCCGTTTTCCCTTGGGCGAGAAGGACGCGTCCCCGCAGGAGGAGAGCAGCCGCGTAGCCGGGCACGAATTGAGCGGCCAATTGGGTGGCACGCAGTGCGACCTCCGGTTCGCCGGCCTGCAACTCGTAAAACGCCATCCGGGTGTAAGCCCAGGCAACCGGCTCCGGTTCGAGAATACTGCCACCGCTGACCGCGAAACGGATCGCCTGGATTGCTCCGGGCAGATCGCCTTTCAGCCAGCGCATGTGAGCCACCCGGCTGTAGGTCTGCAGGCACGGCTTGAGATCGACCATTCTCTGATAGGCATCGACAGCTTGGTCGAGCCGGCCTTGTTCCATCAGAGCGTCGCCGAGCAAGGCGTAATCGAAAACAAAAGTCCGTTGCGCGACGAGTTTGCGGGCCACGGCTTCGGCGTTTTTGAAACGATGAAGCGCGTGATAGATATGCCCGCGGAGCAATTCGCCGTCGGGGGAGCCGGGAACCTTAAGGGCGATGGCATCCGCGCACTGCTCGGCCAGCTTATAGAAGCCGGGATCGCTGCTAAGGCGTGCTTTGTCGACAAAGGCCCAACCGAGCCGTTCGAGGAGCGCGGGGGCTTGTTCGGGAGTGCGCTTGATTCGCTTTTGTAACCCCGCGATATCCTGGTCGATTTTCTCTTTTCCTCCGAGGGGAGTGAGCACGACCTGGAGGGCAGTTGCTTTTTGTTCCACGGGCCGCGCAGTGACTGCGGAGGAAGGAGCCGAGCGAAAAACGCTAAGCCAGACGATCAAGGCCAGCACGACCAGGGGAATAAGGAGAACAAATTTTCGCTTCAACCCCATTCATCCGCTCAGAATGGACCCCCGGATGCGCGAGTCACAAGAAGTCAGATTCCTGCCGGTCACTAATTTGAATCCAAAAGCTCCTGCAACGGCATCTCAAGAACGATGCTAAACGATTTCAAATTCGCCCTCCGACAGCTCGCCAAGTCGCCCGCCTTTACCGTCATCGCCGTCCTCACCCTGGCGGTCGCGATCGGAGTGAATTCCGCCATTTTCGCGCTCGTCCGCAACGTCATTCTTAAACCGGTCGTGCCCGTCAGGCCGGAGGAAGTGGTCAACGTTTTCACCGCGCAACAGAACGCCACCCACGATTACCGGCAGTTTTCTTACCGCGAATTCAGCACGCTGCGCGAGAACACCGGGGTCTTCGCCGAGGTCGCGGCGATGCAGTTTGCCCTCGCCGGGATCGGGCGCGGCGAGAGTATGCGGCGCAGCTTCGTCTTCCTTGGCTCCGAAAATTTCTTCCCGCTCATGGGAGTGAAGCCGGCGTTGGGCCGGTTTTATGACGCCGCGGAGTGCCGGCCGAACGCCAACATTCCCGTGGCCGTGGCAAGTTATTCCTTCTGGAAACGCCTGGGCGGCCGGGGCGACCTCATCGGCAAATCGCTCATCGTCAATGGCCGCCAGTTCACCCTCATCGGCGTCACCCCGGAAGGGTTTTCCGGCGTGAGTGCTTTGCTCGCCCCCGATCTTTGGCTGCCCCTCGGCGTTTATGGGCAGCTCAGCTCGGCCTTCAGCGATTTGAGCATGACGGATCTGAACGCGCCGAAAAATTATACCCTCAACCTGGTTGCGCGACTGCAGCCCGGCCTCACCATCGCGGCGGCCAAAGCGCGCCTGCCCGCCCTCGCGCAACGGCTCACGGCCGTGCAACCGCCTGATTCCGGAGGAAGCCGGGAGCTGCAAATCCAAAAACCGTCGCGCTTCAGCATCAGCACATCACCCGAAGATGACGGCCCGCTCGGTCTGGTCGGGACTTTGCTCGTGGCGATGGCCGCGGCCGTGCTCTTCATCGCCTGCCTCAACCTGGCGACTATGCTGCTCGCGCGAGGCGCGAATCGCTCCCGGGAGATCGCCCTCCGCCTCGCCCTCGGCGCGAGCCGCGCGCGCATCGTCCGCCAATTGCTCTGCGAAGGTCTCCTCCTCGCGCTCTGCGGCGGAGTCCTCGGGTTGCTCATCAGCTATTGGAGCAACGACCTGCTCTTGGGTTCGTTAGGCGGTCTTTTCAGCTCGATGAACTTTTCCCTCGTCGTCCATCTCCGCCCCGATCTAACCATCCTCGCCGCCACCTTCGCCGCCTGTCTGCTGGCGACGCTTCTCTTCAGCCTCGGGCCGGCTCTGAAGGCCTCCCGCGCCGATCTGGTGAACGACCTCAAGCAGCAGGTCGGCGAGCCGGCCCAGGTCGGCCGGCTCAACCGCTTCTTCGCCCCGCGGCAGTTGCTGGTGATGGCCCAGATCGCGCTTTCCCTTATGCTGCTCTTCAGCGCCGGGTTGTTCTTCCGCGGCGCGCTCAAGGCGGGCGGATTGGATCCGGGCTTCGAGCGGCGCGGCGGGATCACGACCGAAATGGACTTCACCTTGGGCCGGCAGGATGACGCGGCCTCCCAGCGTACGATGTTCGCCGCCCTCCATCGAGTGCAGGGATTACCCGGCGTGCGGGCGGCTGCCCTAACGACGATGTTACCCTACGGCAACATCACCAACATGCGCCGCATCATGCGCCTGGATGAGGCCGCGGTGGCCAGGACAGACCCGAAAGCCGCCGAGGCGGGCGCCAGTGGCTTGTTCACCGCGATCACGCCCGGCTGGTTCGACGCGATCGGCGTGGGCCTGCTCCGCGGGCGGGATTTCACCGAGACCGAAGCGGAACATAAGGAGACACCGCGGGTCATGATGATCGACGATTTGATGGCCAAAAAGCTTTTCCCGAAAGGCGATGCCCTCGGCCAGCACGTCCGTTACAGCCAGCCCCCGGGCGATGGTTCGCCTAACGATCTCACGATCGTTGGGATCGTTAGCCGGCATCGCCATGAGGTGATGGGCGAGGAGCGTAGCCGGATTTTTGTCCCGCTCGCGCAGGCCTACAATGGCGGCGTCAGTCTGGAAACACGCCTGACCCGGGAGGAGCGCACGGCGGTCGCGGCGATGATTCCGACCTTGCGCCAAACCTTGCGCAACCTCGATCCGACCATGCCGATTCTGCAGATCCAACCGTTCGAAAACATCGTGGACAAAAACGTCGGTCTCTGGGCGGTGCGCTTCGGCGCGGTGCTCTTCGGGATTTTCGGGGTGATCGCGCTGCTCCTCGCCGTCGTCGGAGTTTATGGAGTAAAGGCTTACGCGGTGGCACGCCGGACGCGTGAGATCGGCATCCGCATGGCGCTGGGCGCAGACCGGCGGGACGTCTTCGCTCTGATCATGAAACAAGGCGCGTTGCAGACGGCGTTCGCGCTCGGCGTCGGCGTGCTCCTCGCGCTCGGCCTCGGGCGGGTGCTTGCGCAGATGCTCTACCGGGTGAGCCCGACCGATCCGGTGGCGCTCGGCGTTTCCAGTCTCCTGCTCGGCGCGGCGGCATTGGTGGCCTGCTACCTGCCGGCCCGGCGCGCGATGCGGGTGAGCCCGATGACGGCACTGCGCACGGAGTAGCTGCGGACGCCTCGCTCTACGAGGCTATTTTTAGCGTTCCACTCAAGGCTGGGCGCTCTGTCATCCCCGAGGCTGGCGCAGCGCGCCGAGGGGTCTCCCGCCTGCTCTGGATGGGTTCATTTGTTCTGAAAACGTACGACTTTGCGCGAAGATCCTTCGCCGTCTACGCGGGCTCGGGATGACAACATGTGAGTGGGCGTGCGCACGCAAAGTGCCAACCGGGATGAAGCTGAACAGATACCTGCGAGGCGCGGACGCGTGACCGTGGCAGATCAACGCTCGCGTTTCGCAGAGCGAAACGTCTACAGCCGGCCGCCGGTCCATTCCGATTCCAAGATGTGAAGCGAACGCGTGAACGCACCGTCCCGGGTTGGTTAGGCGCGATCCTCACGCTCGGCACTTTCGCCGCGCTCGTCTGGCTGGAAAATCGCCGGCCTTTGCGCGGCGCGGTCGAATCCAAATTGCGCCGGACCGCGCGCAATCTGGCGGTCGCGACCCTCGGTGCGGCCAGCGTGCAACTGGCGGAGCAACCCCTCGTCGGACCCCTCGCGCGCCTCGTCGAACGGCGGAAAATCGGTCTGCTCAAGTGCGTCGCGTTACCGGCCTGGTTGGAGGTGACGCTGGCCGTCGCGCTCCTCGACTACACACTTTACCTTTGGCACGTGCTCACGCACCGCGTGCCGTTTCTCTGGCGTTTTCACCAGGTGCATCACGCCGATCTCGATATGGACGCTTCGACGGCGCTGCGTTTTCATTTCGGCGAGCTGCTCATCTCGGTGCCTTGGCGGGCCGCGCAGATTTTGACGATTGGCGTTTGCCCTTTTGCCCTCTCGCTTTGGCAAACAGGGCTGCTCCTCGAGATTCTCTTCCACCATTCCAACGTCGAGCTACCGCCGGAAATCGAAGCGCGCCTCGCCCGCCTGATCGTGACTCCGCGGCTCCACGGAATCCATCACTCGATCGTGGAGAACGAGGTGAATTCGAACTGGTCGAGCGGGCTGACGATCTGGGACCGGCTGCATCGCACCCTCCGGCTTGAGGCGCCGGGGGACGAGATCACGATTGGGGTGCCGGCGTTTCTCGATCCGGCCGAAGTGGAGCTGGGGGAGGTGCTCGAAATGCCGTTCGTTAGGCAGCGGGATCCGCGATTTCTGCCTCCCCGCCGCTAACGTGCCAGGAAGGGTCCGGGGAGGACGGGGTGTCACCCCGTCGCACTTGGGCGAGTCTCGCCCGAGGCTTTTGGAGGCAGGCGCAGCACGGAAGGCTCAGAAGACGGGCGCGACCGGGCACAAATTTCCACACGTCCCCTTCGCGCGGTTCGGCGCAGGCTGCACCGAAGGACGGGGTAACACCCCGTCCTCCCCAGAATCTGCCGCGCCGCTCCAGCTAGCCCCGCCGATCTCCGCGCCGAAATCAAATTCGCTGCCATCGGTGAAACGGGTGGAGGCGTTCGAGTAGACGGTCGCGGAATCGACCTCGCGCAGGAAACGCTCGGCCAGCTCCGCGTCGCGCCCGCTGGGTCACGATGATAAGTGGTCCTCGGCCCTCACGAGCGCGGCGACCTCCGGTGCTGAGCCGGGAGAAAAATTTGCTTCGGATCTGGGCCGCGGCCGTGGCTGCGAAGGCTCGCGCTCAGCTCGCTAATCGACGTCGGGTGTCTGCACGGAAGCCAGCACCACGCCAAGAGCCGCTTCCGCCAGGTAAAGGGCCCGCGCTGTTTTCGGATGGTCGGCCAATTCCTCGGAGGCGGCGCGAAACAGTTGGGGGCCAAAATGCCAGAGCAGCGAGTAACGGCGGGGCTGGAGGAAACCCATGATGCCTTCGCCAATGAGAAGCAGCGCCACGACCTCAAGGGAACGGCGCACGATGGGATTCTTGGTCATGAAATTCTATGGTGCGGTCTGCGCGAAGTTTCAAGCGCGCGGAGAATTTCGGGTTCGCCCCGGGCGGCGAATCCGCTCATAATATTCCCGACCATGCGCCTAACGACTCTGGGACGCGCCACGCGCGCTTATTCTTTGCCCGCCAGTGTCGTCCCGGTGCTGCTCGGGACCGCCCTCTCAGCGCGCGGCTGCGGCACGGCCGGGGTGGGCCATTTCCAGCTCGCAACTTTTCTCTGGGTGCTGCTCGGCGCGATTTTGGCCCACATCGGCGCCAACGTTCTGAACGATTACTTCGACTTCCTCTACGGCGTGGACACACGGCCCGAGCACGGCAGCGGCGTGCTCACTCGCGGAGAAATGACTTCCGGTCAGGCGCTCAGTTTCGCGCTGGTCACGCTCGGGGGCGCCGCGCTTTGCGGGCTGATGGTCTGGCGCGCGCAACCCGCTTTCGTTCTCTGGTGGGTGCTAATCGGGTTGGGTTGCGCGGTTTTTTATTCTGCGCTCCTGAAGCGTTTCGCGCTCGGCGATCTTCTCATCATGCTCGCCTTTGGGATCGGTTTAACGGTGGGCGCTTACGGCGTACAAATCCGCCCGCTCTCGCTCCGCGGTGGTCTGCTCGCGGCGCTTTATTCGATCCCGATCTGCCTCCTCGTGGATGCGATTTTGCATGCCAACAATTTGCGGGACGCGGGGGACGACCGGGTCGCGCGGGTGCGGACAGTGGCGACGGTGCTCTCGCCGGGCGGCGGGCAACGGTTTCAGCTCTTTCTGCTTTTTGGGCCGCTCGCCTTTGTGCTCGCGGCGGTGGCGGGCGGCTGGCTGCCGGTCTGGAGTTTGGCCACGCTGGCGGCGACGCCGTTACTCTGGCGCGCCGCGCGCACCGGGAGCGTGGAAGGGACGGCGCAGACGCATCTCCTTTTCGGTCTGCTTTACGTCGGTTCGCTGCTTTTGCAGCCGATTCCGATCAACTAACTGGAGGGACGACCTCCCGTGTCGTCCAGGGGCGGGGACTCCAGCGGCATTCCACCATCCGGGGACGGGACAGAGCCCGTCCCTCCAGGCTAACGAACTGCGGGTTCCTGCTGGTGATAGGTCACCAGCCGGAAACCCCACTCGATGAGGGTGGAGATGTCCTTGTCAGCCGCGGCCCGCGCGTGCAGGAATTGCGCGATTTTTTCGCGCAGCGGTTTTTGTTCGTCGCGATCGTCGAGGATCTCGAAAATCTCCATGGAAAGGAGCCAGTCGTTAGGGTGTTCGGCCTGCTGCGTTTCCCAGATTTCGCCGAGCCGCTCGTAACCGGTCTGGCGGCTGCGAATGTCGCGCACTTGGTGATAAAGGTTTTCCAGCTTTCGCCGTTGAGCGTCGGAGGGATTTTTGATCGTGCGCTCCTTGGGCACGAGCGCGACCTGGTTGTAAGCGTCCTTGTCGGCGGCGCCGTTGAAGACCGAGACGATGCGCTCACCCACCGCCATATCGAAAGCGCCCCAAGCCGGATCGAAGAGGATGCGATCGTTGAGTTTGGCGGTGCAATTTGAAAACGTGATCAGAAGCAACCTGCCTTCGCGGCGGAGCAACTTTTCGATTTTGCCTTCGACCACGATGCCGCTGTCGAATTCGAGCTTCGTCGCCTGACCTTCCTGCAATTCGGTCTCCTGCCATCTCCCGATCGGCGAGCCAAAACCTTCTTTGTGGTAATCGCGCCCGTGCCCGGGGAGCTCTTTGCCCTGGAAAGCCAGCGACGTGGGGCCGGTCGTGCGCAGGTAAATCGGCTCGTCGTTAGGCCCGGTGACGACTTCGGTGAAGGCGCCTGAAACCTGCAGGCCGGAATCGTGTTCGCAGGTCGCGGTGTTGTGACTCTCGATCGCCTTTTGCATCCCTTCCCGGCCGCCGACGCGAAAGGCCATCCTGCTCGCGAACTGTTCCAGCACCTCGCCCAACTGTTTGAAATCCTGGGTCACAAAAAGCTGCGGTTGCTTCGTCGTGATGTCGAAAGCGGTCTCCGCCGCGCCTAACGAGTATGGGATCTTCTTGACGTGTGCCTCGAGGCAGGAAACCGATTCGCCGATCGAGGAAAGGAGGCCGGCGCCATAAATCTTCGGGTTCTCCATTGGCCCGATGAGCCCATATTCCACGGTCCACCAATGGAGGCGCGAGAGCAGCGCCATCTCGGATGGCGCGCCCAGATTGGTCTGGCGTTTCTCGACCAATTTTGTGGCTTCAGCGAGTTCGTTAGGCTCGGGATTGGGCAACTCTTTCAGGATCGAGAGATGGCGGATCGCTTCGTAAAGTTCGAAGTCCTTCTGCGACGACATCGCTTTCGCGCCGACCTCGCCAAAACGCTGCAGGTAATCGGCATATTCCTGGTCGACGATGATCGGCGCGTGGCCCGCCGCCTCGTGCACGATGTCGGGCGCGGGCGTGTATTCGATGTGATTGATCTGGCGCATGTCGCAGGCGATCACGAGCACGCGATAAGCCTGGAATTCCATGAACGCCGCCGGCGGAATGAATCCATCCACCGCCACGCAGCCCCAGCCGATCTTGCTGAGAATTTCATTCATCTCCGCGATGCGCGGAATGCGGTCGAAGGAAATGCCGGTGTCGAGCAAGCCCTGGAAATAAAGTTTGTGCGCGTACTCCTTCAGGAAAAAAACATTCTGGCGCATAATGAACCGCCAGACCGCGTGATCGACCGAAGTGTAATCGTCGTAGCGCTGATCGACCGCGAATTGCAGCAGGTGTTTGGGCAGGGCGGCGACCGCGGCGTTGGTGGATTTGGTCACATCATTCATAAGCAGCTCTTGTTTCGAAAATCGATTCGGGCCGCGTCCGGCGGCAGGCCGACCTTAAAACTAGAACCGATCACGGCCCGGGCAAGTGCTGTGCCCGAGGCGCGAGCAGATTGTGGGGCGGCCGTTCGGGTGTCGGTGCGGCAACGGCACAATCGGATCGTGCGCCGACACGACGGAAATTATTCGTGCGAAAAAACAGTTGTGTTGGGATTTGTTGTAATGTATCAACAACATATGAGAGATGACTTCCAAGTGAAACTGGAGAAGTGGGGCCTGTCCAAAGCCCAGGCCCAGGTCTATCTCTCCCTCGTCTCTCATCCGAAGGCGCTCGGAGCCTCAGCCCTCGCCGCCGCAGCCGGCGTCCCCAGGCCGAGCGTTTACTCGGTGATCTCGTCGCTCGTCGACAAGGGCATGGTCCGAAACGGAGAAGGCTACGGCAGCCGATTTGCCGCGCTCCCGCCGGAGGAGGCTCTGCCCCAGTTGATGGCGGCCGACAAAGAACGGGTTGCGGAACGCGAAATTTTGACCGGCGAGCTGGTTCGAGGACTGGGGTTGCTGGCCGGTCAGAAGGAAAAATCGTCAGCCACGGACATCATCGAAGTCCTGCGTGATCCGCGCGCCGTCGAGGCGGGATTTCGAAAATTACAGCGCGCAGCCACCAAGGAAGTCCACACCTTGGTCAAGGGGCCATTCGTTCTGAAGAAGCTCAACCTTAAAGGCAACCCCGCCGAGCAGGAAAGTCTGGGTCGCGGCGTCAAACATCGGGCCATCTACGAGTCAGCTCTGCTCGCGGACGAACATGTCGCGCCCTTCCTGGAAAACTGGATCGCGGCCGGTGAAGAAGCCCGCTCGTTTGAGGGTGAACTTCCGCTCAAGCTTGTCCTTTTCGACAACAAGACCGCCTGGGTTCCGCTCGAGACACATGCCGTCCGCCATCCCGTCGTCACTGTGGTGTTTCGGCATCACGCTTTGGGCCAGGCTCTACGGCTGCTCTTTGAATATCTATGGCAGGAATCGAAGCCCATCACGTTCGCGCAAAAGCGCGGCCGCAAGCAGACAAAAAAGAGCCGGCGCGCTTCGCGCGAAAATTGAAAACCGCCACCAAGGAAGAACCCATCCCCAAGACCAATTTGTTTCCACCAGCACAACACCAACAACCACACCGTCAACCTCATCAACCAACCAGCAAAAACCATATGAAAACCATCACGAAACTCATTGTGCTCGTCGCCGCGTCGTGCGCGCTCGGGCTTGATTCAACAAACGCCGCCGCTTTTTCGGGCGCCGACTCCAATGCCAGCTCAAGCACGCAGCTTTCCCGAAAGGAGGCGGTCCCAATGGGTTCCGCGCCGGCGTATCAAATTTACGATATCGGCGTCGTCAACGCTGGCGATTCTGCCTCGCAGGGTTTTGGTGCATCGACCGGCGGAGTCGCCGTCGGTCGGTCATTTGGAAGCGGCGGAACCCAAGCGTTTAGCTGGACCCTCGCCGGCGGGCTGGTCGGCCTGCCCAACCTCTCCGGTCGCAACTACTGCGTTTCGAACAGCGCCAACGATAGCGGCACCGTCGTGGGCACCGGAGCCCTCTCCTTTTCAGGCAGCGGCCGCCTTCCGCTCGTCTGGCAAAACGGCGTTGTTTCCCAGCTTCCGCTTCCCAGCGGACAGACGCTGGGCGACGCGAATCATGTGAACGTTTCGGGCGTCGCGGTCGGCTCGGCGAATTCGGGGTCAGCGCAACGCGCCGTGATCTACAGCGCCGGCAGCGGAACGATCATCACCCAGACAACAACAGGAGGATCCTACTTTACGACCGCCTTCGGCATTAACGATTCGGGTCGAATTGTCGGCCCGGGAATCGATCCAAACAACGCGGCCCGGAATGTGGGAATGGTTTACGACATGGGGAGCGCGAACGCTTTCGAGGTCGGCGCGTTACCCGGTCAAAACAGCGCGATCACTTTCGGCGTGAGCAACACCGGTTACGTCACCGGTGCGAGCATGATGAACCAAGGAGCGGGTCTGCCCTTCATCTGGTCGGATGCCGACGGCATCGTGGCCATTCCATTGGCCA
Organism: Chthoniobacterales bacterium; assembly: GCA_965217815.1. Taxonomy (GTDB): domain Bacteria; phylum Verrucomicrobiota; class Verrucomicrobiia; order Chthoniobacterales; family UBA10450; genus Palsa-1392. The sequence goes on along the minus strand of CBDCJI010000001.1, from coordinate 595,084 downwards.
CAGGCACGAGCCAGGGTTCCGGTCGGGCGGTGAACTCGGCCGGCTGGGTGGTCGGCACCGATTCATCCGCGACTGCGATTCCGTTTCTCTATGACGGAACGACGACCTACCGCCTCCAGGATATCATCCCTGCAGACTCTGGTTGGGACTTGTCCATGAACACCTCGTCCTCCGCCATGGGCATCAGCGACAATGATGTCGTCGTCGGCACCGGCGTCTTCAACGGCGCCACGCATGCCTACGCAATGATCCCGGCGTTTCAACTCAGCTCGGCCGTTTCCCGTAAGACGCACGGTGGCGCGGGCACGTTCGATGTTCCTTTGTCGCTCTCCGGAAGTCCCGATGTGGAATGCCGCAGCGGCGGCATGAGCGGCAACTACACGCTCGTGTTTACGTTTAGCAACGATGTCGCGAGCGGGAATGCCAGCGTCACCTCAGGGACCGGAACTGTTTCTGGAAGCCCGATCGTTAGCGACAAGACCATGACGGTGAACCTGAGCGGTGTGACCGATGTGCAGACGCTTACCGTCACCTTGAGCAACGTCACCGACGGTTTCGCCCAGGTTCTGCCAAACACCGCCGTGAGCGTGAACATATTGATCGGCGATATTAATGCCAACGATATGGTCAACGGCAGCGACATCAGCCTCGACAAAAGCCAGTCCGGCGCCGATGTCACCAATGACAACTTCCGCGCTGACGTGGTGGCCGGTGGATCGATCAACGCCAGTGATATCGCCTTGGTGAAATCGCGCTCGGGCCAATCCCTGCCGTAACCGCGCCGCTTCTCGAGAACATCCTGTAGGGGACACGGGGTCCCGGGCGATTCCGCCCGGGACTTTCCGTTTAATTGTTCCGCGGCAAGGCGCTGTCGTGTTACGCTTGCCGCCAGATGCAAATCACCACCTCCTCCGCGTCGCCTTTTCCGCCCGGCTTCCAGTTTCATCCAGTGCGGTTTTTTCTCGGGGTGATCGGACTTATCGGGATCCTGGTGGCGCTCTTTTCGCTGCTCTTCGGTTTCGTTTCCGTTCCGACGAATTCGGTCGGGGTGAAGCTGCGCTTCGGCGCCTTTCACAGCACGGAAGGGCCGGGACTGGCTTATGCGATTCCCTACGTCGATGAGATCACGATCGTGCCGACCCAGCGCCTGCTGAAGCTGGAATTCGGTTTCACCACGCCTCGGGCCTCGAATGATTTCCAGGGCGATCGCGAACCCGAAGACACGGAGACGATGATCACCGGCGACCTCAATACCGCGCTCGTCCCGTGGGTCGTGCAATATCGCATCACCGATCCGAAGCAGTATCTTTTCGGGGCGCGCGAGCCGGAGCAGACTCTGCGGGACCTCTCGGAAAGTGTCATGCGCGAAGTGATCGGCGACCGCACCGTGGATGAGGTGCTGACGATCGGCCGGCACGAGATCGAGACGGCGACGCTCGATCGATTGGCCAAATTATCGTCCGAGTACGGCCTCGGCCTGCAAATCCAGCAAGTGCAACTGGCGACGGTGCGTCCGCCGCCCGCGGTGCAGGCCGCTTTTAATGAGGTCAACCAGGCGCAACAGGAGAAGCAGACGGCGATCAACCAAGCCTGGGCGATTTATAACGATGCGGTGCCGAACGCGCGCGGGCAGGCCAAGGAGCGGGAGAAACGGGCCGAGGCCTACGCGTTTCGCCGGATCAACCAGGCGAAGGGCGACGCCGAGAAGTTTAATCTTCTCCTGACCGAATACGCGAAGGCGCCGGAGATCACCCGGCGGCGGCTCTATTTCGAAGCGATGCAATCGATTCTGCCCAAGCTCGAGCGGAAGGTGATCGTGGATGAGAGCGTGAAAGGAATTTTGCAGACGTTGCCCCTGCGGCCGGAGCCGGCGGCCGCGCCTTCTCAGCCCTAACGACATCGAAGTTTCCGCACTCGCTAACGGCCTTAAAATCACCTAACGATGCCCAACGAATCCGCTCGCAACCTTTACCGCGCCCCGCTTTCCGCCCGTTTCATCGGGTTGATGCAAAGTCGGGTGCTCGCCATCATCGGGCTGCTCGTTCTCGTGACCGCGCTGAAATGGGGCGCGCTCCTTTTCACCGTGCATCAATACGAGACCGCCATCGTGACCCGCTTCGGCAAGGCCGTGAGGGTGGAGACGACCCCGGGGCTGAAATTCAAGCTTCCCTTCATCGACGCGGTGCACCGCTTCGACAACCGCATTCTCGCCTGGGACGGCCCGCCCACGGAGACGCCGACCAAGGACAAGCTCTACCTCATCGTCGATTGTTTCGCGCGCTGGCGCATCAGCGATCCCCTTCTCTATTACAACCGCTTAAACGACGAACGGAGCGCGCTCTCCCGCCTCGACGACATCCTCGGGAGCGAGACGCGCACCGCCGTCGCCTCGCATGACCTGGTCGAGATCGTGCGGGTGACGAAGGGCCGCCAGCCGGTGCACGACGAGGAGCTGGAGAAAAGCGGCACCATCCTCCCGAGCAACCTGCCCGATATCGAGCTCGGCCGCAGTGTGATCGAACAAAAGATCACCGAGCGCGCCCGGCAAAAGATCGAAGGCTTCGGGATCGAGCTGCTCGACGAACGCTTCAAACGCAGCAAATACAATCCCGCGGTGGAAGCGAAAATCATCGAGCGCATGTCGAGCGAGCGGCACCAGATCGCCTCGAAATTCCGCTCCGAAGGCCGCGGCGAAGCGGCGAATATCAATGGCCAGAAGGAAAGCGACATGGCGTCCATCCAGTCGGCCGCCACCCGCGACGCGCTCAAGATCGAGGGCACGGCCGACGCCGAGGCGGCGCGGATTTACACGGCCGCTTACAGTTCGCCGGAAGCGCAGGAGCTTTACTCCTTCAATCGAAGCCTGGAAGTGGCCGGTGCCGCTTTCGCCAAGGATACGACCGCGGTGCTTTCAACTGAGAGCGAGATCGGTTTTCTACTCAAAGGGATGCAGCCAAAAGCGCCGGCACGGCCGCCGCAGGCGCCTCCCGCTCCTTAAGGGGGTCGGCAGGCGCGGCCGCACCCGCGAGTTGTCGAGGGGGTTTGCGTCCCGGAGCGTTTCAGCCCAAGTTTCCGCTCTCCCCAGGCGCGCTTTCATGAATTCCGACCCGATCAAAGTCGAACGCGTCACGACCGCTTCGAAGCTCTTCGCCCACACCCGCTGGGACGCCCTCCCCACGCTCGCGGCGCTCTTCCACCTGGCTTTCTTCTTCGCCCTCTTCTTCCTCTATCCGCATACGCCGCTCTGGCTCATGCTCATCCTCGGCTTCGTTTATTCGTTGATGATGAACGCGAACATCAACGGCGTGGCTCATAATTTTATCCATAATCCCTACTTCCGGGCGCCGCTGCTCAACCGCCTCTTTGGCGTGGTCGAGTCGGTCGCCTGCTGTTTTTCCCAAACCTTTTATGACGTCGTCCACACCCAGCATCACAAGGGGAACAGCGACAAAAAGGACGAGCAGGGCGAGACGATCGATTGGCTCTCGATCTATCGGCATGGCCACGACGACGAGCCGGAGAATCCGTGGAGTTACGTTTTTCTCAGCTTTTTCCGCGATAATCCGGCGGCCATCCGGCGCGAGTTAAAAAAGCGCGGCGCGGCCGAGGTCCGCTGGGGGAACATCGAGTTGGCGGCTTTCGCCACCACTCTCTTCGTCATGTTCTGTTTTAACTGGCGTTACGTGCTCTTCTTTTTCCTGCCCTTCTTTTATTTGGGTCATTGTTTTAGCTATCTCAACGGCTACTTCCGGCATTACGGGGCCAATCCGGACAAGCCGGTCGCGTGGGGCGTGAGCAGCTACGGCAAAATCTATAACTGGCTTTTCTTCTACAACGGCTACCACGCCGAGCATCATTTCCGGCCTAAAGTGCACTGGACGAAGATGGAAGAGTTCCATCAGCAAATCGCGGATTTGCAGAGGCGCGAAGGCGTCCGCGTGCTGGAGCGTGCGCACATGCTCGGATTTCTCGATCCCAATCTGCCGGCGCGTAAAGGCAGCCGGGAGCCCGCGACGACCGCTTCGGTCTAGCTAACCAGTCGACTTCGTTAGGTTGGGGCGCTCCTCTAGACGCTTCGCTCCGCGAGCGCGAGGATTGCGTTGTTCGTTAGGGCCGCGAGTCATTCCCGCTCCGCCACGTATCTGTTTAGCGTTCACTCCTGGAGGTGTCTTGCGTTTACTCGCCCGCTTCATTTTGTCATCCGAGCCCGCACAGACGGCGAGGGATCTCGCGCAAGGTCTCGGCGTCGTTCTTTAGGACAGATGGACCCATCAGAGCAACCGCGAGATCCCTCGGCGCGCTGCGCCGGCCTCAGGGATGACAGAGCGCCAGGCTCCTCGTTGGACTAAACAGATACCTGGGCGGCGGGAAATAATTTGCGCCTCCCCTAACGACGAACGCCACCCCCCGCGCTTGGCAGAGCGAAGCGTCTACAGGGCGACGAGTAAATTGTGACCCGTCATTTCCGGAGGCTGCGGCAGGCCGAGAAGGAAAAGCAGCGTCGGCGCAATATCGGCCAGAATGCCGTCCTCCAGCCGGAAGCTTTTCGCATTGTCCGCCACGTAAATTAAGTGCACCAAATTCGTCGTATGCGCTGTGTTCGGCGAGCCGTCTGGATTGCGCATCTGTTCGCAATTGCCGTGATCGGCGGTGAGGAGAAGTTTCCCGCCTAACGACAAGGCGGCCGCGACGAGCCGCGCCACCGCAGCGTCGATTGTCTCGACCGCGTGCACGCCCGCCGGCACCACGCCGGTATGCCCAACCATGTCCGGGTTGGCGTAATTCAAAATTATCAGATCGTACTGCGCCAACTGGCTAAGCACCTCGTCGGTCACCTGCCCTGCGCTCATCTCCGGCTGCAAATCGTAAGTGGCGACTTTGGGGGACGGGATGATTTTGCGTTCTTCTCCCGGCCAGGGCTCTTCCACCCCTCCGTTAAAGAAATAAGTGACATGCGGATATTTCTCCGTCTCCGCGATGCGCAATTGCGTGCGGCCCGCGGCGCTCACGACTTGGCCGAGAATATTTGGCAAAGACTGCGGCCCGAAGACGACCGAACAGTCGTAAGTGGCATCAAACTCGGTCAGGGTGACGTAATGAATCCGCGGCCAAACCTCGCGGTCGAAACCCTCGAAATCCGGCAAAAGGAAAGCCTGGGAGAGCTGCCGCGCGCGATCGGCGCGAAAGTTAAAGAAGAGGATGGTGTCGCCGTCCCGAATCCGTTGTTCGTTAGGCTCGGAAAAGATCAAGGGCGGCATGAACTCGTCCGTTTTGCCCGCCTCGTAATGCCGGCGGACGGCGGCCGCGGGCGTTTCGGAGCAAAGTTCGCCGCGCCCGAGAACGATGGCGTCCCAGGCCAGCTTGGTCCGGTCCCAGCGCCGGTCCCGGTCCATCGCAAAATAACGGCCGACCACGGTAAGCAGACGCGCGCCGCTCCGGGCAAGCTCCGCCGCACAGGTCGTGAGGTAAGCGGCCCCGCCAGTGGGCGAAGCATCGCGGCCATCCGTAATCGCGTGGACGAGAATCTCACCCACGCCGGCCTCGCGCGCGGCCTCGGCCAAGGCGAAGAGATGGCGGTAATGACTGTGCACGCCTCCGTCCGAGACGAGCCCGATAAAATGGAGCCGTCCGGTGCGGGCCTGAGCGAAGGCATCCTGTAAAACCTGATTCCGCCTCAAGTCGCCGTCGGCGATGGCTTTGTTGATCCGAGTGAGATCCTGATAAACGATCCGGCCCGCGCCCAGATTGAGATGGCCGACTTCGGAATTTCCCATCTGTCCATCCGGGAGGCCGACGTCCCGGCCGCTGGCCCGCAAGGTGGACGTGGGATAGTCGCGGTAAAGCTGGTCGTGGAAGGGAGTCTGCGCGAGCAGGGTGGCGTCGCCATTTTGCTCGCGCGCGGCCCGACCGCCCGGATTGATTCCCCAGCCGTCGCGAATCACGAGAAGCACCGGTTTCGCCATAGAGGGCACTTTGCCGGGGAGCTGGCCGACGCTCAAGCGGTTTCCCGCGCCTGCGGGATTGACAAGGCCCGCGCCACTCGCTCTATCGAGGGATGCGCTGGCGCAATCAGATCCTGGCTCTGCTTTGCCTCACGATTTTCGGCGCCTTGGGCGTGCTTTATTTCCGCCACTGGGTGGTGCAAAAGCCTTTCGGCATCGTGCTCTTCATCGGGGAGGGGCTCACGCCGGGCCGGCTCGCCGCGGCGCGTCTCTACGCGGGGGGCGCCAACTCGCGCCTAGCCATCGAGTCGCTTCCCGCTATGGCCTCGCTGGCCAATGCTTCGGCCGACTTCGCGACGCCAGACGAGAGCGCGGCGGCCACTACGCTGGCCACGGGGCAGAAGGTAAATAACGGCGTTCTCGGCCGCGATCCGAAAGGCAAGGCGCTCGCCACCATGATCGATCTGGCCCGCGCCAAAGGCCGAGCCATCGGCTTGGTCACGGACGCCAACCTAACGAACCCGACGGCGGCAGCCTTTTATGCGCAGAGCGAGGGAGGGGTGGAGGATAATGCCCGGCAGTTTGCAGAGGGGCGGAAAATCGACCTCGCGCTCGGCGGTGCGGGTGGCGAATTCCTTCCGGAAGCGAAAGGCGGTCAGCGCAACGATGGTCGCGATCTGCTCCTCGAACTGCGTCGAAATGGCTTTGAGCTCGTGCGCAGCAAGGCCGAACTGGAGAATGTCCCGCGCTGGCGCCGGCCGCGTTTACTCGGCCTCTTCCCCAGCGGCGAAACCGTCCTGGCCAATCCGAGAGCGGCAGGCGGAGAGCAACCCAGTTTGCCGGATATGACCCGGCGCGCAATCGAACTCCTGCAATGGAACCCAGGAGGTTATTTATTAATCGTCGATGCTGGCCTGATGGGACTGGCGGCGCGGCAAAATCACGGGGAGCAAACTTTGACTGAAACCGTTAGACTGGATCGGGCCGTGGCAGTCGCAGGCAGCTATGCAGGCGAAAATTCCACCATTCTGGTCACGGGCAATCTGGGAATCGGCGGCCTTACCTTAAGCGGCGCTCCTTTTCGTCGTGATCGCGGCATCGCCCTGCTGGGAATCAATGCCGCGGGAGAACCCGCCTTGACCTGGGCGAGCGGTCCGAACGGACCCCGGGAGCCGCCTCCCTCCACGATCGCCAGCGGGGAAGGATTTCCTCGGGAGAACGCCAATCAGGAGCCGGCCGCAATCTTCTCGCCTCTGGCCCGGACGACGGCGACCGATGTGTTGGCGGCCGGAAGCGGGCCGGGCAGTGAGAAGCTCCATGGCTTTCTCGATAATACGATCATCTTCCAGATCATTCGGGACCAACTCTAAGCCGGAGTCCAGAAATTCGGGTTGATGGCCGAATTGTAGGCCGGGCGCTTCGCCTGCCTCGCGATTCCCCAGCGCTCAACATCCGGTGCGCCCGAAAAGGCGGCGAGGGGCGCCGCCTCCACTTCCAGGCGACGAGGGCGTCGCCGCTACACCGACGCCCCCTCCTTCCACTTCCAATTGCATCGTTAGGGCTAAAACGCCCTCTAGCTTGAAAAAGCGAAACCCGTCCGCTGGTCACGGGGACCGGCGAACGGGCACTCGCAGTCGAAGTTGTTTACGTTAGGGGCTGGTCGGGCCGACCTGCGGGATGAAGGTGAACGGCGGGACTTGAGGCAAAGCGGGCGGTGGGCCTTCGGCGGGCGGCTGAGCTTCCGAGAGGGGCCCTTCGGCGGGAATGTCCTTGTTGTCGAGGATACTCTTGCCATCGGCAATTTGCTTTCCGTCCATCAAATCTTTGCCATCAGCGACTTGCTTGCCGTCGGTCGAATCATTGTCGCTCACCTGGTCCGCCCCGGCATCTTGGGAACTCTTGCGCCGGCCAAAGGCAGCCACTTGCGCGACCGAGAAAGCTCCTCCCTGCACGGTGGCCGGATGCCACTTTAACATCACGTAGCGTCCCGTGGTCGCCGGGAAATCGACCGCGGCGCGGCCTGCCTCGGTGCTGACGACAGAGCCAACCGGTTTCAGCCCAGCCAGGGTCTGCTCGTTAATTTTCAGGCTGCCAGGAAGATCGGCGGTTTGCGGGGGGTTGGAAATCTTTTGCATCTCGGAGTCGTTAGGCACGCCCGCCGGAAGGCTCTGGAGGACGTAAAAGTCGACGCTGCCCGCCTGCGCCGCGTAGACGGCAGAGAGACGGGTCAGGGTGCGTTCCCGGCCCAGATCGATCACGGCGGTAGGCGAACCATCGCCCGCGGCGAATTGGTAGGCGGTGCCCGGTTGATCGTCGATCATCTGGTTGAGCTGTTTCACGTCCCCCGAGCTGGCATAGAGCGCGCGAGCCCGGACATGGAGATCGGTGAAGTTATAGTTGATGAGCGCGAAGCTGGGCGAGTCGTTCTCAAAACTGACCTTCCGGGGCCGGGGCATGGTGAAGTCGGAGACGGCGGGAGTCGCGTAAACGCCGAAGGAAGCGATCCGGCCGGGCGCGGTAATATCAAAGGTGAGCTTGACATACTTCGCCTCGCCCGGGCCCACTTTCGCCGTGATCGCGCCTTCACTCATGGGCCGCTGCTGCACTTGGCGCCACTCGGGGCTGTTGGCGGGAACGTCGGCGTTCGAAATGGCGATCGTGAGATTTCCTTTCGCGCCGTCATTGCGCAGCGAGATGCTTTGAATGTTCTCGATGTTCGCAAGCGAAACGAGAACGCTCGATTGGCCCGCCGGCAATTCGTAGCCGGTGGTCGGATCGTCGCAGAGCAAAGCGGCAGCGGACGTGTTGCGGTCTTCCCCGTTCGAGCTCAGGAGGAGGCTGGCAGTGGAATTCGTTCGCGGGAGAGCGGTGACCTCGGCTCCGAAATGATAGCGCGCCAGGTTTTCCGGATAAGCGGGGGCTTGCTCCACCGTCAGAGGAGGTGCTTTTTGCAGCACCAAATCGGAGGCGAAACCAACGGAAGGCGCGGCGAGGGCGGCGCAAAGGAGAACGAGCTTAGTGCGAGATGCGAGTGATTTTGTCTTCATAATTTCCATAGCTACAAAAACGAGAATAGAAAAACTGCGGGAGTTTGGCAACAAAAATATTTGATTGACGCAAAACTTTTTGCACCTCCGGTAAAGAGCGGCGTTCGCCCCCTCTCCGCGAAGCAGGGGAGAGTCGGGTATTTTTTCGCTTGTGCAAGCCGTCAGCGTTCCAGAGTGAGGCATGGGGAAGACATCGAGGACAGTCATTTTACCCGTGCAAGCCGTCACCGTCGGGAAGGACAGGGGGAGAGCAGCGCTCCCCCAAATCAATCCGATTGCGGGCAGGCGCCCTTTTTGAATTGGGGAGGAGCGGGTTTGATTCCTGAAAAATCGGCTTAAACGGCAGCGTCGCCGGAGGGAGATTTTCCATCGGGCGCGGCTGCAACTTTAGTCGGCTTTACCCTTTCTTGATCCCCTAATCGACCCAGGAAGTCGGGCCGAGGAGGCCCTTGCGAATCCCCGATCGCCTTAGTTCTGCGCAACGAGAGCGGCCGAACTCGCGCGGTATTTGCGTCCGCCGGAGAAGGCATAATAAGCAACGTAGGAACGCGAGCCTAGTTCGCTTTCACGATAGGCCATCCAGTTGATCGTAGGATCGAGCACGTAATTTCCATTAGCGGTTTCCCATTCGACCCACGCGTGGGTCGAGGGGCTGGACGGGGTGCGCTTGCCAATGACGAGACGAACGTTGGCGGCGCCATGGTCCCTCATCCGTTGGTAGAGGGCCACTGCCTTGGCTTTGCAATCCGCAGGGGCCCCGGAAGCCGTTTCCTCGGGGGTCTTCCACTGCTGGGTGAAACCATAAGGGATAGAACGCAGATCGCCGATCCAGTGGTTCACAATCCGCATCGAGACGCCGTCTTTATTAGCGGATTCGCTCGCAGTGAGGAGAACTGGACGGATTCGGCTCATTTGGTGATCGTAAGGGGTGGATTTGACGCTTAAGAAGAGCGGCTCGGCGTAGGCGGAGATACAGGAGAGCCCGAGGAGGGCGAGAAGAACGAAGACGAAACGTTTAAGGGCGAATGGATTGAGGCTTACAAGAATCATAATATATATAATTACTATAAGCATCAGGTATGCCAGATAACCTCAGGAAACGGTTAGAGCGAGCCTGGGCGGGAGGACTTCGTTATAAATGGCAGAGGGACAGATACTTCGATCTGATATTCCATTTGCCTTGCGTTCGTCAGTTTCGCGGGCGGATACCTATTCTCGCTAACGGCCGACACGGGCGCACCGGCCGCAGGGGGAGCAACTTCCCGGGTACCAAGTCCTTGGTTTCCGTGGCGTCTGCCGCGCCGGAATTCTCTGCGCGATCAGAGCGAAGGCGGACTGGACTGCCGATCTTAAAGGCGTCTAAAGTTGTTGATAGACGAATCGTAGCGGCGGGCGCTACGCACGCCGCGGTTCCTGCTGCGGCAGAAACTGGGCGACCGAGGTGTCGTCCTATAGTTCACCCCACAGAAACCGACTTTTCAGACGCCCTCTTACGGGAGGGAGTCTTCACGCCGCACGCATCACCTTCCGTCGCATCGCGCCGTGAGGAGGGCGCAGGGGACGCTGTTCTAGCCTGTGCGTCCCTCCGCGCCTCGCTTCGACCCCCCTTTCCGCTCGAGGTTGCGAACACCAACAGCCCTTTCTGGGATTCAGCTGCCTGTACGGGTACAGCGAGGTGACGCAAAGCCCGGACCCGTTCCACTCTGAGCCGCCCAATCGAGGTGTGGAGCGGATCCGCTACTGCTTTAACGGACCATTCTTAGGGGTGAGCCCAAACGGACAAGAGTGGGATGTTAGGCGCCAATGAGGCGTGGTCTCCGACTCATCCGACAGCGTGGGCTCGCGCTTCCCAGTCCGCATCATCCGAGGAAGCCGTGGCGGACTCCGTGCTGCCCGAAAGCTATCATGCCTACCTAGAGGGCGTCATGAACTTGGATGGCGCGATGGAGGTGGACTTTCTCTGAGGAGCGCGCGCGCCTCGCGTGCTGGTTTTGGCGCCTCGCCAAAACGAACTTTGAGGCCGCTCTTTGGTCTCGAAGCGCGGAAGAAAAGTTCGCGAGGGCGAGGCACCCTCGCCAGCACGCGAGGCGCGTGCGCTCCCCCGAACGGCCGTTGCGCCCTGATAGACGTTTCAAGTGCGAGACATTCTCTAGCCGACCGGCCCGGGGGCAAACGCAGGAAAGGGATCCCCGCTGATAACGCCCTCTATTTCTCCAGCCGCCGGCCAACCTCGGCCGGGCCGCGGTCGAATTCCCTCTTTACGGGTCGCCCGACTGGGATACGATGGGAGCGAGCATCGTCAGTTTCCGAATTCTCTGTTGCGGCGCTGAATGCGCGCAGCCCATGCCCTACGAGAATAATCCCGTTAGCATCAAGTATCACGTCCGACGCTATATCCTCCAGCACCAGAAGGAGTTCGAGAACAAAGTCGTCATCGACCTGCCGGCCGGCTCCGGCATCACTTCCAAGATCCTCGAGGCGGCGGGCGCCGTCGTTCATCCCTATGACCTTTTTCCGCAATACTTCAAAACGGAAGGGCTAAATTGTGAGCAGGTAAACATCATGGAGGGCCTTCCCCTTCCTGACGGCTTCGCTGACGTGGTTTTTTGCCAGGAAGGGATGGAACATTTTAGAGACCAATACTGGGCCTTCCAGGAGTTCAATCGCGTCCTAAAAAAGAACGGGACCTTATTCATCACCACCCCAAACTATTCCAACCTTCAGTCGAAACTGAGCTACGCGCTTTTCGAAACGGAATATCACCTAAAGATGATGCCGCCGAACGAGCTCGACTCCATTTGGATGACTGGCCAAAGCGAAGAGATCTATTTGGGTCATCTCTTTCTCCTGGGCATTCAAAAGCTTCGCCTGCTCGCCAAGCTTTCCGGTTTCAAAATCAAGTCTCTCATCTACACAACCAGTTCGACCACCTCCCTGCTCCTGCTGCCTTTCGCGTATCCCCTCATCCTTCTCACGAACTGGTGGACCTACAAAAATCACGTCCGGAGATATGACCGGATACCGGGATCCCGTTATGAAACCGTTTACCGGGAGCTGATGCGGTGGAATTGCGATCTGCGCATCCTAACCGGCAAGCACCTATTTGTCTGCTTAGAGCGAGAGACGGATCTGGCCAGCGTTCGGAGCACCCTTCGTGGCCGCCACGCGACATTTAACGTCGTCACCTAGGTGTCTCCACAGTAGGAGATAAATTGGCCAAGTCCCCCTAACATAAAACCTCCACTAGCGACGCGCGCCCGGCGGATCCAACGCGCCTCAGTCCCCTAAGCGCGCCTCGCTTCAGAGAAGGCTTCCGAGGAGCGAAATGTCTCAGCTCCAGGTCAGGTCGATCTAAATCCAATTCGGTCCCAAGTGGGAAATGGCTCAGGCGTTCCGAATCGGGACTTAGCGGCTACGGTCAAAGGGTTAATGCGTATCCCCACCGCCACCGGTTGACCGACTACGCTTCCGGGAGGTTTAAGCGAGCGGTTATGCCCGAAAAGGCGGGGCCAGAAGTGATTACCTGGCTTTGTCGACAAAGCTGGGGCCATACCCACGATGGGGCGGAAGGGAGAGCAGAGTGTCAGGAGATGCGAATGGCCATGACGACGGTCCCCAGATTACAGGGAAGATGCTCGGTGCGAGTGGATATTGAGACAAAAAGTCGAAAGGGAACCAGTCGCGATCCTCTCACTCGGTATCCTGAAGCGCCAGTTTGGCCTTGAGAGCGAAGGGCGGGTTCCGAGAGATTGCACCAGGAATTTCTATCCCGAGCTCCCCCAGAAAACGAATCAGGCGGGTGGCATTTCGCCACCCGCCTGTCGCAAGGAACTAGAATTTCTACTCTATCTCAGTCTGCTTAGAATTTCTTCGTGAGGCTGAGGTAGTAGTAGCGGTTACGAATGTTGTAGAGTGAGGTGTCGTAGTTGTCGTTGAACGCACCAAGGGTCGTCGGCGGTTGCCGATCGAAGGCGTTGTTCACACCCACCGTCAGTGTCGTATCCCAGAGAATCCGCTGGAAGATATTGGCCGACGGCGCGGCGGTGCTTACCGCTGTCTGCTGCACCATGCCCTTGCCATCCTTGGCATCTTTGGAGTAGCCAGCCTCGGGAGCCGCTTCCACAGGAGGCGGCTTGGGGAAGGTGTAGCTCAACTGCGCGTCTGTCGTGAAGTACGATGAGACACGGCGATGCAGGATGAAGTTAGGATTGGCGCCGGTGCCAGGATTCCCGGGGACGAAATCCTGGAATACTCCGCCCCTTTCAAGGATGAAGTTAGGATCATCCTCGTAGTCACCGATGTAGTTTTCCGTCACGAGGAAATCGAAGCCCTTCCATTCCCATTCCGTGCGCAGGAAGGCCTTGTTGAACGGGATCGCACCCGGCGCAAGCGGCAAGGAAGCGCTGAAGTCGCCGAGGAAGTTGCTGAAGCCAGCACCTGGAGTCGCTTCCACTTTGTAAGTGAAGAAGTGGTTCAAGCCCCCGGAGACCGTGAAGGTGCCCAGATTCTGCGTCGGGATTTGGTAGATCGCGGTCAGATCCAACCCCTGGACGTTACGCCGGCCGGCGTTGCCGGCAGCGGAGTCGACCGCGAGGACGTTGCCTTGAGCGTCACGGGTGACGCCGAGCCCGGGGCCACCATTGACACCAATGAAGGCAGTACTGCCTGCGCCCGGACCGTCCGGGTCGACCACGCCATTGGTGAGAAGAACCTGAGCGAAGGCGGCCGCGCCGATGACAAGATCAGTGGTAAACAACTGATAGTAATCGGCGGTAAGGGTGAGTCCCCGGACAAAGCTGGGCGAGTAAACGATGCCCGCCGTGTAGCTGTCCGTTTTTTCCGGGCTCAGGCCTGCATTCGAGCCTTCAAACTCTCCGAGAGGCGGCTGCAGGGTCGTTCCAATGGCAGGATCAAAAAGGACCGTGAAGTCCTGGACGACCGGCGCAAATAATTGATTAGGAGTAGGCGCCAGGAACGACTGGGAAGCGGTCGCGCGCAGGGTCACGTCAGCAATCGGCTGATAGCGGATGGTGAGCCGGGGACTTCCTCCGAAATCTTCATTGGGGTTCGCGTTATCAAACGATGCGCTGTTGATCGCGGTGTTGTTGAAGTTGTTCGTGTCGTCGAATTTCTCGTAACGATAAGCCAGAGAAATCTCGAAGGAACGGACCCCCGGAATGTTCAAAGTCGAGGTCACGAACGGGATACTCAACTCGCCAAAGACCGAATCGACTGATTGAGTGAACTTGGCATCGGCTCCGCCGTTGAAACCGAGCTGGTCGTTTGCGGCCTGCGTCGGATCGGCCAGCGTTTGCGTCCGGATCTCGCGATGCTCATAACCGCCGGCGATATCGATACCGCCGTTGTAGAGATTCGGGAAGAGGTGCGCATTAAGCTTTACGTCGGCCAGATAGTCGCGCTCGTAGAAGTGCGTCGTGGCAATGAAGGCCGCAGTTTGCGCCGCTGCCGTGTTGTTGTAGGGCAGGAAGTTACCCGTGGGCACGCCATTCACAAAGGTGGGAGCCAAGCCGCTCTGAGGCGCATTGATGCCGATGAACGGATCAAAATAGAGGTTCGCCACGCCATTACCGGTGGTGTCGAGGCCTTGGGTGGCGAGATCAATGCCGCTTTCCGTCGCATCGCCGCTGTCGGTCCGGGTGAGATCGTATCGGCTGTAAACGAAACCGGAGTCATAGCCGAAGTGGCTGATGAAAGGGTTATCCTGGAAATTAAAATCACCACGGACACCCGCCTCGTAACGGTAAAGATCCCGGTCGAAGAAGGAGCGACGGTTGCCCAGCTCATTCTGGAGGCGATACCGGAGCTGGGTCAGATTAGCGCCGAAGGGGTTGAAGGGCGAATTCTGAAAGATGCCCAGATCACCCTGCGGGAAAGCGACACTGCCGGTGAAGTTGGCGATAAGGAAAGGAGCACCGGCCAAGCCGTTATCCTGGGTGTCGTGGGTATAAAGAACATCGCCGTAGGCTTGGAGACCATCGCCGAAGATCTTGTAACTTCCCGCGACATAGTAACTGAATCTTTCCTGCCCGGGGATCGCCGGGGTGACCGAGCGAAAGTTAAAGCGAGACGGATCCGTTCCGGGAATGGCATCGAACTGGCGATAATCGCCGAAGCCGGTCGGAGTCGCATTCGTCAGATCGGTCAACACCAGCTGGCCGTTAAATCCGGCCGGCAATCCCGGGGTGCCAGGAGCCACCGCGATATGACCGCCGAAAGTCGGGCTGTTGGTGTTTTGGCCGCCCAAGCCCAAACCAAGGGCGTCGTTAGAAAGATCGCCCGTCTGGGCGATCAAGCGGTCGGAAGACCGAAGCGTGGCGCGAGAATAGTACTCGGCAGCCGCCGCGATGGCGAGCTTACCGTCGAGACCGACGACGCCGCCCTTCAGGTAAACCTGCCGCACGTGCGCGTCTTTCTCAGTGGTATTCCCGTAGAGGAGAAAGAGCTCAGCGCCCTGGTATGGCTCCTGGCCGGGGGCATCGAGGAGAAGAAAGTTCACCACGCCTGCGACGGCGTCGGAGCCGTAAATGGAAGAGGCACCATCTTTCAGAACCTCTGTGCGGGAAAGCTCACCGAGGCCGAGCAAGTTGATGTTTGCTGCCCCCTCCGTCCCGTCGCCGAGAAAGGCGCGGCGACCGTTGACGAGGGTGAGGGTGTTCTCTGCTCCGAGACCACGCAAATTGACCGAGGCGGCTCCGTCGCCAGCATTGGAATCATTCTCGGTGATCGTGTTGCCGACAAAGGAAGGCAACTGGCGCAGACCTTCCACGGGGGTCTGGGCACCTTGCTTGATCAGAGTCTCGGCGGTGTAAACCGTAACCGGCAAAGCCGACTCGGTTTCCGCGGTTGGAATGTAAGAACCGGTAACGATAATTCGTTCGGTGGATGCGGCGGCCTGGTCAGCCCCGCTCGCTTGATTGCCGCTGGCCTGCACCGGCACGTCGGAGGCTTGGCTGGTAATCGGCGGCGTGGGGGAGGCAGTTTGAGCATAAGCGCTCGCGATGAGGAATGGGATTCCGACCCCGGCCACCAGCGCCGAGCGAACGAATCCCAACTTCGTGAATACAGTTCTAATCATTTGTTTCTCCATTGGTTTGGTTAGGTTTGGCCGGACGATTAAAGAAGAATTGCGATCCTGACAAGCGTTTTTTTCATTTTTTTTGAATTATTTTTGAACGGCCGCCGCCGCTCCCGTGTCGTTAGTGGCGCTCCCGGTTTCCTCAACCGGTTGAAGATTGGCTGCCTTCAACTCGGCGGGCCTCCTTCTTATCGTTAGGCGAAAAGCGTCGCTTCATCGTTAGGCGAAGATGTTTCGCGTCGCCGCCGAGCGGCCTTCCCCCTCGGCCATTTTCTCGCCTAACGATCCCGCCGACGAGCTGGTTTCCGTGCTCCCGGACGCGGGCGGCGGATTCAGCTTGACTCAATCGGCGTTTGGTTTTCCCGTCGGACCTCGCCGCCCATGCTCTCTCTTGCTGTCATCGCTCCGCTGCGGGAACCGACCCCGTTGATCATGCTGCCTTTCGCAGCTCTCCTCCTTTGCATCGCGATTGCGCCCCTCATTCTGAAGCATCATTGGGAGCGCCATTATCATAAAATCTGCGCTGGCCTCGCCGCCGTCACCGCTTTCTACTACATCTTCGTGCTCCAGAGCGGCGCTCGCATGCTCCATGTCGGCTTTGAATATTTCAGCTTCATGGCGGTGGTCGGCTCTCTCTTCGTCGTGACCGGCGGCATTCACATCGTGGTCAAGGGGGAGGCGAAGCCGTCGGTGAACACGCTCTTCCTCTTCCTCGGCGGCTTGCTCGCTAATTTCATCGGGACGACGGGCGCTTCCATGCTCCTCATCCGGCCCTGGATCCGGATGAACCGCTACCGCTTTACCGGCCTGCACATCGCCTTCTTTATTTTTCTCGTGAGCAACGTCGGCGGGGCGCTTCTTCCGACCGGCCCCCCCCTTTTCCTCGGCTACCTGCGCGGAGTTCCCTTCTGGTGGGGCTTGCAGACCTGCTGGCTGCCCTGGCTCATCACCTTTGCGATGCTTCTGGCCATTTTTTACCTGGTCGATCGCCACAATTACCGGCGGGCGCCGAAGGACGTCCGCCATGCCGCAACCGCCTCGGAAGAGTGGTGCTTCGACGGGCTGCGCAATATCTGGCTGATGCTGGTGATCCTTTTCGCGCTCATTGTGATCCCCTCGGGCTGGCGCGAGCTGGTCATGATCGCCGCGGCGACGGTGGCGTATCTCTGGACGCCGGGGCCGATCTACCAGGGCAACGATTTTACCTTTGCCCCGATCAAGGAACTCGGTTGGCTCTTCTTCGGCATCTTCGGGACGATGGCGCCGGTGCTCGATTACATGGAGTCGCACGCGGCCGATCTGGGCCTGCATTCCGACCTGCAATTTTTCTGGTTCACCGGGATTCTTTCCGGTGTGCTCGATAATGCGCCGACCTACCTGACCTTCCTGGCCGGGGCGCTCGGCCTCGAAAAGTTAAGCCTCATGCAGCCGGCCGAGGTCGAGCAGTTCGCCCGCCTCCACACCCATTACCTTATCGCGATCTCGTTAGGCGCGACCTTTTTCGGCGCGCTCACCTACATTGGCAACGGCCCGAACCTGATGGTGAAAGCGATCGCCGACCACTCCAAGCTGAACACGCCGGGCTTTTTCGGCTACGTCTTGAAATTCGCCGTCCCTGTCCTCCTTCCGCTGCTCGCCCTCGTCGGCTGGATTTTTTTCCGTCGTTAGGCTAAGAGCACTCATGTTCACCGGCCTGGTCGAAGAAGTGGGCGCGCTGCGCTGGATTCGCGCGACCGAGCGCGGCACGCAATTGCAGTTGGCCGCGCCTTTCATCGCGCAGGATTTGCGCAAGGGCGACAGCGTGGCCGTGAATGGCTGTTGCCTGACCGCGCGCGCCATTCGTGACGGCCAGATCACTTTCGATCTGCTCGCGGAAACACTCGAGCGCACCAACCTGCGCAACCTGCGCCGCGACAGCCCGATCAACCTGGAGCGCGCGCTCGCGGCCGGCGGCCGGCTCGGCGGCCACTTCGTTCAGGGGCACATCGACTGCGCGATTCGGGTGCTCAGCTTTGCCCAGAGCGGAGCGGATCACCGGCTCGAAGTGGAATTGCCGCTAGCGTTCGCCCACTACGCCGCCTTTAAAGGTTCGCTCGCCCTGAACGGTGTCAGCCTAACGATCGCGGAAGTGCTCCCCGCCAGCGTCGTCCTCTGGATCATCCCGCAGACGCGCCGGAAAACGAATTTCGAAACCCTCCAGGCCGGCGATCTCCTCAATGTCGAGTTCGACATCCTGGCCAAATACGTTGAGCGCCTGCTCCCGCGGGAGACACCGGCCCGCGCGGAATAGCCCTCTTACTTCGCGCCGAATCCAAAGAGGACCGCGGGGATGGTGCGCAGGAGGATTTTAAAATCCAAGCCTAACGACCAATGATCGATGTAATCGAGATCGAGCTTCACCCAATCGGAAAAATCCTGGACCTGATTGCGGCCGCTGATTTGCCAGAAACAGGTTAGGCCGGGCTTCACGCTGAGCCGCCGCCGCTGCGCCGTGTGTTCGAAATTTTCCACTTCGTAGATCGGCAACGGGCGCGGCCCGACCAGGCTCATGTCTCCGGCGAGCACGTTCACGAGCTGCGGGATTTCATCCATGCTCGTGCGCCGCAGCCAGCGTCCCAGCCTGGTGATCCGAGGATCGGCGTCGACTTTGAAGACCGGTCCCCGCATCTGGTTGAAGGGCAGCAGTTCCGCCCGCCGCATCTCCGCGTCGCTCGACATCGAGCGGAATTTGTACATGACAAACGGCTTCCCATATTTGCCCGCGCGCAACTGCCGGAAAATAACGGGACCCGGAGAAGTGAGCTTGATCCCGATCGCCACCACCAGCATGGGCAGGGCGAAAATGAGCAGCCCGACGAACGAACCGAAAGCGTCGACCAGCCGCTTGACCAGCAAGGCCCAAGACACATCCGGGGTCGAGCGGAAGACCAGCATTGGCCGGCCTCCGAAGGCGTCGAAATCCGGTTTCGCGATCGAGGTGTGGATGAAATTTGCCACCAACCAGGCCGGCACCCCTTCCACTTCACACGCCCCGATGGCCTGCTCGACCCGATTGAGCTGGCCGTGGCTGGCGGCGAAAATCACCCGCGCCACCGCGTGCCGATGCATCGCCTCGACCAGATCGGAGATCGGCTGGTTCTCGATATCGATCCGGCCTGCCACCTCGAGCCGAATCGCCTCATCTGGGCTCAGCGAGCGTTCCAGCGCCGCGATATCCTCCGGCACTCCGGCCAGCAGCACCCGCTCGCGCAATTCGCCCCGCGCCGCCCGCCGCCGGCTCCGGCGCAAGAGAAACTGCTCTTTCCCCAGCAGCATCACGGTTGCCACCACGATGAAGAGCAGCGGGACCGCCCGGCTCGTCAGCTCTAGACGCAAAAAAATGACGCAGGCGCTCACCATGATGCCCAGGTAAATCATTGTCCGCAGAATCTGGACGAACGACTTCCAGGGCGTCTTCGTAAGCGGCGAGCGGTAAAAGCCCTGCAGATCGAGAAAGATCGGAGCGAAGGGCATGATCACGAGGAGGAGCCACTGATAGTTCCGGAATGGGTCGATCGAATAGGAAAGGTGAAACCACTCCGTGCTATAGAAACGGAGGGCGTGCGCCGCGAAGAGAGCCAACGCCATCAGCAACGAGTCCACCAATTGGTGGAACTGCGTGTTTAATTCCTGTCTTCGAGCCAGCATCGTCAATGAATTCGCAACCGAACGCTTCTGCCCATCGCAACTTTCGCGCCGTTGCGCAAGATAGAGGCACCCAAAGATCGGGCAACGTCCACGGCCGGATTGTTGGCGTTATCGCCGATCGGGCCGCTCTCCTCACCGCCTCGCGCCTCCGCCGGCCGCCCGACCTCCTCGAGCTGCGCCTCGATGCCCTCCGCGACGATCTCGACGAAATCGAGCGGGTCCTTCCCGCTTTGCCCGCCCCGCTCATTCTGACGGCGCGGCATCCGGCCGAGGGCGGTTGCCACGCTCTCTCCGCCGCGGCCCGGCGCAACCTCCTCCGGCGCTTCCTGCCCGCCGCCGCCTGGCTCGATCTCGAACTACGCTCCGCCGCGCAAATGCAGCCCCTCATCACCGCTGTCCGTCAGCGGAAAATCGGCCTCATTCTTTCCTGGCACGACTTCCACGATACTCCAGCGCCCGCTGCCCTACACCGCGCCCTTGCTCGCGCCATCGCCCTCGGCGCCGATATTTTTAAAATCGCCACCCGCACCGACGACCCGCGGCAACTCAGCCGGCTCCTCGCCTTCGTCGCAGAGCACCAGCACACCTTCCCCATCGCGGCCATGGGCATGGGCGCCCGCGGCGCCGAATCCCGCCGACGTCTTCTCCCGTTCGCCCCGGCCCTCAGCTACGTCGCCCTCGGCCGGCCCAATGCCCTTGGCCAACCCACGCTGCGCCAACTCCGGCGCGCCCACCGCGCGTATACTATATAGAGAGAGGATCCGCCTCCGACCGCCATGTCCGACCACGTCACCCTTCCCGCCACCGTTCCCGTCATGCCCCTCCCGGGCGTCCTCCTCTTTCCCTATGCCCTTCTTCCCCTCCACATCTTCGAGCCGCGCTTCCGCCAAATGCTCGCCCATGCCCTCCAAGCCGATCGCATGCTCTGCGTCGCCCTCGTCCGGCCGGAGCGTGGGCATTGGCGCACCAGCGCGGATTTTTTCCCGGTCAGCACCGTTGGGCTCATCCGCGCCTGTGTCGAAAGACCCGACGGCACCTCCGATCTCATCCTCCAGGGCATCGAGCGGGTAAAATTCAGCGGGTTCGACCAGGAAACCCCCTACCCGATCGCACGCCTCAAGCGCCTCGAGCCCCGCGCCCAGCTCAGCGTCGAGACCGACGCCCTCGCCGTCAAAGTACTGGAATTCTACGCCCAACTCAAAGGCCAGGGCCGCGAGCTCCCCGAGAAAATCGATCGATACCTGAGCGAAATGAGCAACCCGGAGATGCTCGCCGACCTCATCGCCAGCACCTTCATCAGCGACGCCGCGCGGAAACAGCAACTGCTTGAAGAACTCGATCTGAACGAGCGCCTCCGCTTACTCATCCAATACCTGCGCGAGGAAGGCGGCAGCGCCGCCGCCTGAGCCCCGTAATTTCTAATCGCCTGGAGGGACGCCCTCCGTGGCGTCCCCGTCTCTTCGTTAGGCGGGATCGAGCGCGAGCGCGATTAGGAGCACAAGCAGGAATTTAGCCCGCCACGAGCCGGGAATGCTCCTCGAGCAAATACCGATCCGTCATGCCCGCGAGATAATCGCACACCGTCCGGTGCAAACCTTCCGCCTCGATCCGGCGGGCCGCCGCATCCCCCAGCCGTTCCGGCCCGCGCACATAAGCCTCGAAAACCACCCGCAACATTTCGCAAGCCCGCCGATTCACCTCCGCCACCCGCGGATGATAATAAACATGCGCGTAAAGAAACTTCCGCAGCTCCCGATTCGCCGTCCCCAACTCGTCGCTGTAACCGATCAGCTTTTCCGCCTGCCGCCGCACCGCGTCGGCATTTTCCGGCGCCGCCGCCGCAATCTTCGCCGCGCTCGTCGCCACCACGTCGCGCACCTGCAGATCGATGATGTCGCGAATGATGTTCTTGTGCAGCTCCGCGCCTAACAACTCCGGATGGCGCGCCGCCACCCGCTCGTGGCTCCGCCGCCAGATCGCGCTCTCGTCCAGTTGATCCGCATCGAGAATCGCAAAGTCGAGCGCGTCATCGAGATCGTGACTGTAATAAGTGATCTCATCCGCGAGGTCAGCGACCTGCGCTTCCAGCGCCGGCCAGCGCCTCTCCTCGTCGTTAGGCGCGCCCTGTTTCCGCAAACCCTCCAGCACCTCACCGGTCAGATTCAGCCCCGGGAAGGCCGGGTAGACCTCCTCCAGCAACTCCACCACCCGCAAGCTCTGCCGATTATGCTCAAACCCGCCCTGCTCGCGCATGCACTCCGCCAGCATCTCCTCCCCGGAATGCCCAAACGGCGAATGCCCCAGATCATGCGCCAGCGCGATCGCCTCCGTCAGATCCTCATTCAACCCAAGCGCGCGCGCGATCGTCCGGCTCACTGACGCCACCTCGAAGGTGTGCGTGAGCCGCGTCCGCAAATGATCCGCCGTCCCATTCAGGAAAACCTGCGTCTTATATTCCAGCCGGCGAAAGGCCCGCGAATGAATGATCCGCGCCCGATCGCGCTGAAACTCCGTCCGGTAGGCATGCCGCGGCTCGGCAAACTTCCGGCCCCGCGAATCGCCCGACTTCTGCGCGAAAGGCGCCAGCGTCCGGCGTTCGTCGGCCTCCATCTCTTCGCGTCGTTTCCAGCCCGCCGCCGGCAACTCCGCCCCCTCCGCGAAATCGTTAGTCCGCATCCTTCCCTTCCGCCGCTTCCGCGTACTTTTGCGCCAGGGTCCGCCGCGCCGCTCGGCCCTGCGCCCGCACCACCAGCAGATCGAAAATGGCCAGCAGCACCGCCGTCATCGTGATCCAGGCACAGACCGCCCAGTAAAAAAGAAACCACCCCGGCCGCGCGTGCGGATCGAGCGCGGGCGCCAAAAAAGTCGCCCCACAAAAAAGCAGCACCACCGCGACCAGGGTGATCGCGAACATCGCCTTCCGCCGCATCGTCTGATCGCGGAGCACGCCCCGGGTCGCATGGACCGCGAAAGAAGCGGAGCGCAGCTTCTTCTGGGGCGGCGGCGGCTCGTCGTTAGGCAAATTCATTCCTGCCTAACAAGTTCGACGTTCGCTTGCGGGAACGCAAACCTGCGGCCGCGCCTGGAAGAGAAACGCTGCGGGCCAAAAGTTTTCCTTTGACCACCACCCGCGCGCAAACTCGATTCAATCGCGCTTAATTCACCCCGCCCCGCGAGCTTCCCCACCACTCCACGCCAACTCAAAAACGACAAAGGGAAAAGTCGTTGTGAACGACCGACAGGAAAACAAACTCGGCAGGGACCGCGCCACCGGCCGGGCCCCCACCGACCACGCCGCCCCCTTCGCCGCCGTGCCGGCGATGGTCACCCAACACAAAACCTGCTCGACAGCATTGCGCTGATCGACTCCCTCGCGCAGGCGCAAAGCGGAGTGACTACCGGTATCACCGTCGACAAGAAAGGCTTTCAGGACCAAATGGTCGCCTACGCCATACGTACCGCGGGCGCCCTCATGGCCTACGCCAGCGCGAACAGCAACAACACCCTGCTCGCCAAAGCCAAACTGAGCGAGCGCCAATTCGAACGCCTGCGGGACGACCAGCGCGACGCTCTCGCGCGGGACATGCACGACGAAGCCGACGCATCGTCGCGCAACTGGGCACCGGGCGTGAGCTGGGCGGCCGGACTTACAACGAGATGCCACAGGCGGCTTGATCGAGATGATCGGCTACGAAGAAGAATGCGATGCGCTGAGCACCTTTAAGGGAGACCACGGCGACGAGCCAGCGGGGCGCCGCGGGCGTCGCGCTGGAGTTCGACGCGGAAGGCCATTTAGCGGGCATTGAAATCCTGGACGCCGTGCAGCGTTTCGGCAACGGGGAGCCGCTGCGCCAGGTCGTGCTCGTAACCGTCGGGGCAAAGCGTTAAGCCCCGCCGAACACTCTCCGCGCCGGCTATCTCGCGACGGTGAAACCGAATTTGCGGAAGACCGCCAAGGCCGGCTCACTTTCAAGATAGACCAGGAACTTCTTCGAGGCCGGGAGGTCAGATGATCCGGCCAGGGCGGCCACCGGATAACTGATCTTCGGCCCCGCCGCCGCCGGGATCTCCCAGGCTATCTTCACCTTCTTTGAAATGAGAGCGTCGGTCTTATAAACGAACCCGGCTTCCACATTCCCGCTCTCGACCGCGGCGAGCGCCGCGCGCACGTTCTGGGTCGGGATGACTTTGGCGGAAACCTTGTCCCAGAGTCGTTGCGCAGTGAGATATTCTTTGGCGTAGATGCCGGCCGGCACCGTGCTCGGTTGCGCCAGCGCGATTTTCTTGATTTGTCCTTCCGCCAAGTCGGCGGCGGAGTGAATCGGCAAACCCCCCTCCGTCGGCACCACGATGACGAGCGTGTTACTCAGCAGACTCTTCCGCGTGCCCGGCGCGAGCCGGTGCGCTTTCTCCAGTTGGTCCATCTTCGCTTCGTCCGCGGAGAGAAAGATATCGCCTGGGGCACCCTCCTCGATTTGCCGGGCGAGGATGCTGGAGGCATCAAAGTTCAAGCGCAACTGGTCGCCGCTTTGTTTCTCATAGGTCGCGCTAATTTGCTTTATCGCATCCGTAAGGCTGGCGGCGGCGTGGACGGTGAGCTGGGCCGCCTGGGCGCTGAGCGCCAAACTAAGACTTAGCAGGATGGAAAATATTTTCATTTGCGAATGGGTTTGACGGTCGTGTTTAATCGTTTCTCCGTAACGGCGAAGGCTTTGTCGCCCACCTTTCGCTTCATTATCTCAACCGAGTGCGTGGTAATGACCGAAGCCACGTCGCCGATGGCGGTTTGGATCAGAACTTCACTGACCTCTCGGTCGGGAAAAATGCTCATGATCGTGCCGGGGTTTTAATTGCGGATACTGTGTCATAAGCGGGCTAAAAGATCACCCGCAAACGAAGAAGCAACACTGCGACCGCTCTTGCACCAAGGCGCCAAGGCTAGGAAAAAGCTTTGATCATCACTCTTTCTTTAAGGGTACGATCCATTTTAAGTCCTTAAAGGGCGAATACGTGACCTTTGCTAGATCGCAAGCCGGGTCATACAGAGATTGGAACGGCTTGCCATTTACAGAGGCCTGAATGTCGGCCCTGATAATGGGATCTGTAATATCCGCTTGTTCTTTCAAGAAGGGCTTCAAGAATTGGATGTATTGAAGCAGCATGTAGGGAGAGTTCACCATGACTAACTGTTTATCGCTCAATAATCTCTCGGGAGAATGAAGATAAACATTCCTTGTCCGAGGATCTTCAATGGTGATGCTCCCATTAGTTTCGTGGTGATCCGCCATCATCCGCCAAGAAAAGTTGCTTCCTTCGTGCGTCCACTGCAGGTCTCTCTTATAGAGGAAATGCCGTAATGGGATGAGGATTTGTAGAGATGTGTAGACGACGACAAATCCGAGAACCCAAGGCGATCCCTTTCTGGGCTTGCCTTCACTATGGGTCATCATTCCCGTCATGCCTTATCCAATCTCGAAGATACATATTTCGATAAGCTGCCGTTCAAGAAACGCCCAATCGATTCTCTTACCATAGGGGCGGGTAGGAACAAGACGTAACTGGAGATCATTAAATAGGGGAACGTTTTGATTCCTAGACCGAAGAACAGAACATTCACGCCGTTGAACAGGCAAAGCCAAATAAAGGTTAACTTGTGCCAGCGATTGACCAATAACAATGTCCCTAACCCAAGGTCCGATAGCATCCCTCCCCAGCTTAGGACAACCGCCATCCATTTTTCTTGCAGGGCATAGCCCAGCAACGAAAAATGCTTGATTAGATTCAAATAAAGGGGCGCGGCGTAGATTAGCCAATCCGCATTCAATTTTGCCAGGGCCCCGAAAAAAAACACGATACAAATTTGGAAACGTAACAAAAATAACTCCCAGTAATCGACCTGTTCCCTTCGAGACTTTTTATAGATTAAACTGTCGAAAGAAAATATGGAGCCAGCATGGCCGAAGCACATTAAAAAGGAGAGGAGGAAAATGAGATAGTAATGGTTGCTGTAAACAGCGCTTTCCATGAAGAAGAAATATCCGAAGGCCGAAGTAAAGACGATCAGCGAGATTCGCGTAAAGAGGCCCAGCATAATTCCAACCGTCGAGATGCGCAGGACGTGGAAAATCACCCATAGATAGGACTTAGAAAGGGGCTTTAGCCCAAATAAGTCGAACAGCGGATAAGTAAAATGGAAGACGGGCTTGATATAATCCGAAGGAAAAGTCTCCCGGCTGACGACGAAAAACTCGATACATAACAAAAGGCCAAAGAGGAAACGGAAGATTCCCAAGGGCAGAGGATCGACGGGTTGGAATAAATTCGCTTTAAATTTTCTTAGCTCTGCTTTCGGCCAATCTCGCGCCCTCGGCCGTTTCGGAACGAGGTCGGCATTCGGCTTCGATCTTGTTTTCTTCTTCATCTCGTTGGGCGGGGAGTCGACGGAAAAGTAACTGAGATCGCCAGACTGTCGAACATCGAGCTTCGCCTGACCACGCCGTTGATGTTAGGGGTGAGCGGGCCAGGCGGCGCGGTGCTTTCGGCAATATTAGGGGCTATATTAGGGGCAGCCTCCCGGAAAGGAATGTTTACCTAAGACAATTCGATCTGAGTCGCATGCGAGCATGGTAGCAGCAGGCAGCGCGAAATTAGGAACGGTTGCACGGATAGACTAAACTTGGGCCTCCAGCTACGAAACGATCGCTTCGCCAGCTTCAAGTGAACCACCCTCGCTGCATTATATCGTCAAGGCCGGGATTCCTTTGCCCATGAGTTACTTTCATCAGAGCTGGGGAGGATGACTGGGCCGCCCTGTATGTTGGGCTGGTCGATGTATATATTGCGGAGCGGGCGGCTACAAAAGAAGAAGCGATGGATTTTCCAAGAGCTGGCGGAGGACTTTCAAGTAATTCGCGCCGATGGCGCCATCGACCACGCGGTGGTCGCAACTCATCCCGATCTTCATCCGGTATCCGGGGACGATCTCGTCGTCTTTGTTCACGACCGGCTGCCTAACGATGGCGCCGATGGAGAGGATGATGGCCTGGGGCGGGTTGATGATGGCGGAGAAGGAATCGATGCCGTAGCTGCCAAGGTTTGAGACGGTCAGGGTGCCGCCCTGGAATTCTTCCGGCTTCATCCGCTTGTTGCGCGCGCGGTGGGCGAGGTCTTTGACCGCGGCGCTGATCTCGCGGAGCGACTTGTTTTGGGCGCCGCGGATGACTGGGGTGACCAGGCCTTCGTCGATGGCCACGGCGACGGCGAGGTTGACGTCGCCATAGTGGATGATGGCGTCGCCGTCGAAGGCGGCATTGACTTTGGGCTCGCGTAAAGCGGCCACGACCGCGCCTTTGAGGATGAAATCGTTGACCGTAATTTTGCTGGCGTCGTCTTCTTCGGCGCCCGATTTCAATTCGGCGCGGACGCGCATGAGGGCGTCGGCGTCGATCTCGATGTTGAGGTAAAAATGCGGGACCGGGCCGAGGCTGGAAACAAGGCGTTCGGCGATGACTTTGCGCATGCCGGTGAGATTGATCCGGGCGGTTTCGCCGGCGGCGATTTCGGGCGCGGGCGCTTTGCTCGGTTTCGCCGGGCTTTTTTCGGCTGAGACAGCCGACTCTACAAGGTCCTTTTCGACGATCCGTCCGCCGGGACCGCTGCCTTTTAGCGTGGTCAGGTCGATGCCTTTTTCTTCGGCGACTTTGCGCGCGAGCGGGGAGGCTTTGATGCGGGTGGCTGCGGATTTCTCGGCCTGGGGCGCTGCTTCCTCTTTCGCGGGAGGGGCGGGCTTCGCTTTCTTTTTGGCGGGCGCTTTTTGAGGTTCTTCGGCGGGTTCTTCCTTTTCCGTGCCTTCGTCGTCAGCCACCGGCTCTTCCTCGTCAGCGGCGGGCGCTTTCTTTTCTGCTGCTTGGTCGCCAGCTGCGGGCGCTTCTTCATCTTCGCCGCCGACGAACGCGATCCGGTCGCCCACGTTCACTTTCCCGCCTTCCTCGACGTAAATTTCTTTGAGGACGCCTTCGTCGGTCGCTTCCCATTCCATGGTCGCCTTGTCGGTCTCGATCTCGGCCAGGATTTCGCCAGCCGCGACTTTGTCGCCCACTTTTTTCTTCCAACTCACGAGCGTCCCTTCGGTCATGGTGTCGCTCAGTTTCGGCATTTGAATCTCAGGCATGACGGAAAATCTCCTTCGTTAGGGCCTAACAAATCTTCTGGACCGCGGCGACGATTTTCTCGGCGCTCGGGAGGACGGCTTTTTCGAGCGCTTCGTTATAGGGCATGGGAACTTCTTCTTGGGCGACGCGCTGGATGGGGGCGTCGAGTTCGTCGAAGATTTCCTCCTGGATGCGGTAGGCGATCTCGGAGCCGACCCCGCAGAAGGGGCGATCCTGCTCGGCGATGACGACGCGATGGGTTTTGCTGACGGAAGCGAAAACCGCCGCCCAATCGAGCGGCTTGATCGAGCGCAGGTCGAGGACTTCGGCGCTGATTTTTTTCTCGGCCAGCTGCTCCGCCGCGACCAGGGCCAGGGGCACGGTTTGGGCGTAGCAGATAATCGTGACGTCGCTTCCTTCCTGCTTGAGCTCGGCCTCGCCTAACGGAATCAGGAGTTCCTCGTCTTCGTCTTCGACCATGCCTTTATGGCTGTAAAAAAGTTCGCACTCGAGGACGAGGACGGGGTTGTTGTCGCGCACGGCGGTCTTGAGCAATCCCTTGGCGTCGCGCGGGGTCGCCGGGGTGCAGATTTTTAGGCCCGGGACGTTCGCGTAAAGGCACTCGGTGGCGTGCGAATGAGTCGCGCCGAGCTGATGGGCCGGGCCGTTCGGTCCGCGGAAAGTGATCGGGACGTTGAACTGCCCGCCCGACATGGTGAGCATGTTGGGCGCGTTGTTCACGATCTGGTCGAAGGCGACCAACGAAAAGCTGAAGGTCATGAACTCAACGATGGGCCGCAGCCCAACCATGGCCGCGCCGATGCCGAGCCCGGCAAAACCGTTCTCGCTGATCGGGGTGTCGATGATGCGATTGGGCCCGAAGCGGTCGAGCAGCCCCTGGCTGACTTTGTAAGCGCCGTTGTACTCGGCGACTTCTTCGCCGATGAGGAAGACATTCGGGTCGCGCTCGATCTCCTCGGCGAGCGCTTCGTTGAGGGCCTGGCGGTAGGTTATTTCCCTCACGATTTTTTTGAAACGGTCTGGCGGACTTTTTTCGAGGAGACTTTGGGCGCTTCGGGGACGTCGTTGGCGAAGGTGTAATCGTAGAGTTGGTCGAGCGGCGGCTCCGGACTTTTCTCGGCAAATTTTACACTGCTCATGGCTGCCTCTTTGGCCGCCTTGTCCATTTTATCGAACTGCTCGTTGGTCAATTTCTCCTCCCGGGTGAGCTGCGCGCGCAAGCGCGTGATCGGATCCTCGAGCCGATATTTTTCCAGCTCTTCCTTCGTCCGATAGCTCGCCGGGTCCGACATGGAATGCCCGCGATAGCGATAAGTCCGCGCCTCGACAAAAGCGGGATGCGGATCTTTGCGAATGGAGGCGATCAGCTCGCTTAGTTTGTCGCGCACCTCGCGGAAGCTCATGCCATCGAGGATCACGCTCGGCATGTCGTAGCCCTCCGCGCGATCGGCGATCTGCTCGAGCGAGGTCGAGCGTTTCGTGGATGTGCCCATGGCGAAGAAGTTATTTTCGCAGATAAAAATCACCGGCAGCTTGAAAAGCCCGGCCAGATTGAGCGCTTCGTGGAAGCTGCCTTGATTAATCGCGCCGTCGCCGAAGAAGCAGAGGGTGACGCGATCTTCCTTCCGATATTTTGAGGCAAAAGCCATTCCCGCCGCGAGCGGAACATGCGCGCCGACGATGGCGTGGCCGCCGTACATGTGGTGCTCTTTGTCGAAATAATGCATCGACCCACCGAGGCCGCGCGAGCAGCCGGTCGCTTTGCCGAAAAGCTCCGCCATGCAGGCGTCGGCGCTCGTCCCGCGGGCCAGGGCGTGGGCATGGTCGCGATAGGCCGTGATGAGATAATCGTCCGGCCGGGTGGCGGCGACGGCGCCGGTCACGACCGCTTCCTGGCCGATGTAAAGATGACAGAACCCGCCGATTTTCTGCGCTTGATACTGCTGGCTCGCGCGCTCCTCGAAGCGGCGAATCAACAGCATCGTCGCGAGCATCTCGACCTCGTCGCGTTGCTCCGGCTGCGCCATCGAGATTAACTGGGCAGCGGGCGCGAAACGGCCACCGGGCGACGCCGGGGGGACGCGCTCCAATGCATGCAGGCGACGAAGAGAAGGGTGAAAAGAAGATCGCTCACGAGCGAGTTACGGAAAAACATCCAGGTCGGCGTGGCCCCGTATTGCGGCAGACCGACGGTCAGCGCCTGGATCAAGCCGGCGAAATTCTTGAGGTAGCCGGGATCGGTCAGCCAGGAAAAGAAATTGGTCACGAGGTAGAAGAAGGTCGAACCGACGAAGGCGGCGGGCAGGATGGTCTTGAGCGAGGCGCGCCGGCTGATGGCCCAGCCGAGTAAACCGACCAGCGCAAAGGCAAAATAACGGCAGAGAATGAGCGGATCGAAGAGGGAAGCACCGTAGTAAAGATTGAGCGCGATATCGGAAAAAAGGAGGGCCGCGAAGGGAACGGTAAATTTATATTTCTTCGGGAAATAGATCGCGCCGCAGAGAGCAAGGGCCGCGAGCGGGGCGAAATTCGAGAGCCAACTGGCCCCGCCATTTTGGACCACAAGAGCGGCCGCGACCCGGTAAATAACGGCGGCCAGGATCAAAAAGAGCGCAGGAATCATGGGCAAAACTTCAACTCTTCTGCGCGAGATGGCAACGCTTGTTTCCCGGTCTCTGCCCGAGAACAGAGAGAAGCGTTAGGCGGCCGGCGCTTTCGCAGCCGCTTTGTTGAGGCGCGATTTGTGGCGATTGGCCGCATTTTTGTGGATGACTCCCCGCTTGGCAGCCCGGTCGAGCGCGGAAATGAGGGCCTGCTTGTCCTCCGTCTTCCCCCCGCCGGCGGCGTGGCGCTTGCCCAGCGAACGCAAGTGGGTGGTCACGCTGCGATTGCGCAAGGTGCGGTTGGGATTTTGACGGGCGCGCTTGGCGGCGGATTTAGAGTTGGCCATGAGTCGGATTTTGTGGACGGGCAGGCTCGCGGACACGCCCTGCCTTGTCAAGGAGCGGGCTCGGCATGAGCGCGATTCCATCCGCGGCGCAGGGCGACCTGAGGGCGCGCGCGCCATCGCAATTTGGGTCGGGCTGCGCGAACCGCCTCGGCTATATTCCCCGCGTGGAGCTTTTCTGGTGGATGGTCACAATCATCCTCATGGCGCTCGGCATCATCGGCACGGTCCTGCCGGTTTTTCCCGGGACCGCGATCATTCTGGGCGCGGCCATTCTGCACCGCTCCATGCTCGGCCCGGAGAAAAGCATTGGCTGGCCGACCCTCGCCATCCTTGTTCTCCTCACCGCCGCCTCCTACGCGATCGAATTCGTGGCCGGCTGGGCCGGCGCGCGGCGGTTCGGCGCGACCCGCTGGGGCATGTTGGGAGCCTTTTTGGGCGCGCTCATTGGCCTCTTTTTCGGGCTGCCCGGGCTCCTGCTCGGCCCGATCATCGGCACGCTCGCCGGGGAGTTGATCGCCGGGAAACGGTTGATCGCCGCTGGCCGGGCCAGTTGGGGAGCATTGTTAGGCAACCTCGGCGCCTTGCTCGGCAAGCTCGTGATCGCCTTTACGATGGTGAGCTGGTTCCTGGTCGCCGCCCCAGCGCCGTTTTAGCGCACCGGGTTTAACCCGAAATCTTCGCGAAGACGCCAATGAGCGGGCGCTTCGAAGGGGTCGAGGCGCGAAAATCGCTCACGAACCCGCGCGCCGTGCGAATCTCCACATGGCCGGGGGCCCGGCCGGAACCGTAAACGAGCACCGAACCGATCGGAGCCAGATAGGGATCGCGGACCGAGAGCCGCGTCCAGCCGAAGCTGTGCACCAGCTCGTCACCGGCCTGCCGCGCATACTCCGTTTTCGGATAAGAGCTGACGGCGCCCGAGGCGACCAGCGCCTGCTTGACGTAACGCCAGCAGCGCGATTTGGAGTGGGCGTTGGCCCGTTCGTCGGCGATCGTCGCCGCCCGCACCAGCTTCGGATCGACGTGGGAAAAAAGTCTCGGATGGACGGCAAAGGGGAAAAAGCTCGCTTTGCCGGAATAAGCGCTAATCACCTTGGCCGACTCGATCTTGCCGTCGGAATTTTTGAAAATAAATCGGGTGACGGATTTATCTTCCCCGGCCGCGCGCACGTTCGTTAGGGCGAGGGCGGAAAGCCCGATGGTGAGAGAAAGGAAAAGCGAAAAGCGATGCACGAGAGCGTTCTTTATGCTGGCTCCCTTTCCCGCATGCAACCAAAAAAGTGCGGAGAGTGAAATTTTTTGCGGTCCGGCTGTTTTCGTTAGGTCGAACGAATCCGGCCCGTGACCTCGCCAAAACCGACCCGGTAGCCGTCGCCCTGGGCCCAGCCCGTGATCGTTAGGCGGTCGCCATCCTCGAGCCACTGGCGGGTCTCGCCGCCGGGCAGCTGGAGTGGCTGCGCCCCGCGCCAGGTGAGCTCGAGCATGCTGCCGCGGGCCTCTTCCGACGGGCCGCTGATCGTTCCGCTGGCCAGGAGGTCGCCCGGCTGGAGGTTGCAACCGCCGACGGTGTGGTGGGCCAGTTGTTGCGCCATGCTCCAGTAGAGATTCCGCAAATTGCTGCGGGTGATGGTCGCGGGCGCGCTCATTTGCGCGGTCTGCAATTGCACTTCGAGTTGCACGTCGAAAACGAAATCCTGAGCCGCGCGCAAGTAGGGCAGCGGCGCCGGATCTTGCGCCGGCAACGGTTTCCGAAACGGTTCGAGCGCTTCCATGGTCACGACCCAGGGGGAGATGCTGGTGCAAAAATTCTTGGCCAGGAAAGGTCCGAGCGGCTGGTATTCCCAGGTCTGGATGTCGCGTGCGCTCCAGTCGTTCATGAGGACGACGCCGAAAATATGGTCGTGCGCTTGCGCAATCGGGACAGGCTCGCCGAGTTCGTTAGGCGGACCGATCAGGAAGGCGGTTTCCAATTCGAAGTCGAGCATTTTGCTCGGCCCGAAAGTGGGCGCGTCCGCCTCTTTCGCTTTCGTCTGGCCCTGCGGCCGGCGGACCTCGGCGCCGCTCGGCACGATCGAGCTGGCCCGGCCGTGATAGGCGATGGGGAGCCATTTCCAGTTGGGCATGATGGCGTTCTCCGGGCCGCGAAACATGGTTCCCACGTTGAAGGCGTGGTGGTAGGAGGAATAGAAATCGGTGTAATCGCCGATCCGCGCGGGCAACTGCATGGCGACGGCGTCCTGACGATGGAAAGCGCGCTGCCGGAGCGCTTCGTCGTCGCGCAAGGTGGCGGTCTCGGCCGCGAGCAAGTGCTGCAGGGTTTCACGCACCTTGCCCCAAACCGGACGGCCGAGGGCGAGGAAGGCGTTAAGCGAAGTGCGGTTGAAGATTGGCTGTTCGCCCAAACCGGCGGCGCGGAAATGGCCGGCTTCTTCGAAGACGGCCAGATCGAGCACGAGATCGCCCACGGCCACGCCGGCGCGGGCCGGTTCGTCGTTAGGCCGAAAGATGCCATAGGGCAGGTTTTCGAGAGGAAAATGGGAGTCGGCGGCGATCTCGAGAAAGGAGCGGAGTGGAGTGGGCATAGCTCTCATTGTAGGGCGGGCGCTTCGCCTGCCTAGTTTGTTCTGTAGGACGCGAAAGGCGAAACTGGGCAGGCGAAGCGCCCGCCCTACAACCAGCCGAGCGCGCGCAGGTCTGCGCGCGGCTCGTCGAAGCTGCAACTGCCTAACGAGGTCACAAACTGGCGGCGCGTTTTGATTTGGGCGGTGCTGATTTTCCACTCCCGCCAGCCGAAACTGTCTTCGTCGAAGGTGAACGACTGGGAGTTTTCATCGGCCAGCATTTCCGCGGTCTGCGCTTCATCCCACTCGTGCTCGGCCGCGAGCACACCCGCGCCGAGGACGTTGAGAAAGCCGTGCATTTTGGTCCCGACGCTCTCGTGAAATTTTTTCAACGGATGATGCAGGCCCGCGGTGAACTTGATCGGAACGCGCTGGCGAGCGGCGGCGACGAGCGCCTGCGCGATCTGGGCGTCGCTCGGGAAGGCGTCCGCGGTTACGCCGCCGGTGCGGAGTTTGAAACCGGCGCCGGTCCCGGCCAGCGCTGCGATGGCGGCGGGGGCTTCCTCGGCCGGCGCTTCCCAAAAGACGGACAAATCGCCTAACGACTGGGGCGCGACACCCACTGGCAGGGGCATTTCAAATTGCGTCGTCGAGAAGGCGCCCGATCGCGTGGCCGAGAATTTTGCGAGCGCGGCGGACAGGCTTTCCATGACCGCGGCGAAATCGGAGGCGGCCACTCCTTTCGGCCCCAGGGCGGAGATGTGCAGCGGATATTCCGGGGAAAATCGCTCTAACTGCGCATGGGCTGCTTCGAACCTGGCCACCGGCAGGATGAACGCGCCGAGCATCCAGCGATCGGCCGAACGCACATAGGCCGCCTGATTTTCCAGGGCCGGCTCGAGCGCGAGATCGGCGGGCGGGAAGAGTCCCGCGTAATCGATCGCCTGCGTAAGCAAGGCGCGTAAGGAAGCGGCGGGCATGGGAACTGAACGGCGCGATCAGAGTTCCCGTCAAGCCGGCGGTTCGCCGCGAAAGGCGCGTGAAGGGGGTGGGAGCGACGAATCGAAGAGGTGAAAATCGAACTCGCAGAAGCGCCGGCTGAAAAGTCGGAAACTTCCGAAGAAACAGTGGTCAAGCCGCGCCTCAGAATGCACGACGTGCTCCAGCGGCCGTTCGACGTGCGCTCGGTCGCGCTGAGCGGGCTTTTCCTCCTCGCCATCTTTTACACCATTTACTTCGTGCGCTCGCTTCTCCTCCCCATGGTCCTGGCGCTGCTCTTGAGCTACTTGCTGCGCCCGATCGTGCGGGGGCTGGCCAGGATTAAGATCACCCCTTATTTCGGCGCGGCTCTTCTGCTCCTTTCCCTGGTCGGCCTGTTTGGTTACGGCGCTTCTTTCCTGGCCGCGCCAGCGGCCGGTTGGATCGAGAAAGCGCCCTACAGCATACACCAACTGCAAGAGAAATTGATGCCCTTCCGCAAGCCGATGGAGAAGGTCGCCCAAGCCAGCGGAGCGATCGAGAATCTGACCGCGCCAACCGCCGCCACCCAGGCCAAGACTCCCACCGTCGAAGTGAAGCAACATGCTCTGACCGATAAACTGATGTTCGGCACGCCGGAAATTCTCATCGGCACCCTTACGATGCTGATTTTGCTCTATTTCCTGCTCGCTTACGACGGCGTCTTCCTGGCCAAGTTGATCCGCCTCATGCCCACGCTCTCGGATAAAAAGCGCGCCGTCTCGATCGCGCATGAGATCGAAACCCAGGTCTCCCGTTACCTCTTCACCGTCACCCTGATCAACTGCTGCCTGGGGCTGGCCGTCGGCGTCACCGTCGGCTTCCTCGGTTTGCCCAACCCGGCGATGTGGGGCGCGATGGTCGCCCTTCTCAACTTCATCCCCTATCTCGGCGCCTTGACCGGGATCGTGTGCATGACTCTGGGCGCGGTCCTGAGCTTCGACAGCTTCAGCTTCGCCCTGGTTTTTCCGGCGGCCTACTTCGTGCTCGCGAGCTTGGAAGGAAATTTCATCACGCCCTGGGTGATGGGCCGTTCGCTTACCTTAAATCCAGTTCTGGTCCTCCTTTCCCTCACCTTTTGGGGTTGGATGTGGGGCATCGTCGGCGTCATCCTGGCGGTGCCGATTCTGGCCGCCTTCAAGATTTTCTGCTCGCACATCGAGCCGATGGAGCCGCTCGCCGAGTTCCTCAGTTAACCCCGCTCCGCCTCACGACTGCGCCAGCCGTCGAGTGAGTAGCGATCGTGCCGGGCCATGGCGAGAAGGACCGCGAAGACGAGCAGGTAAATCAATTGCTCGGCCGCCACCGTCCAGTTCTGGGCCAGGCAAACGCCTAACGTCAGCACAAGCATAAGGAGCGACCCGAGGACCAGCGCCAAGCGCAGCCCGAACCCGAGGACGAGAAGCGCGCCGACCGTCAGCTCGACGAAGGGAATGGCAAATCCGGTCGCCGAGACCAGCCACCAAGGGAGCCAACTTTTCGCCATCATCTGCTCGACGTGCCCGGCGAACCCGGCCAGCTCCGGCAGGCGCACCAGCCCATGGGTGAAAAGATTCAACCCCAGGCCGAGGCGAAGGAGCGCGTGGGCCAGGGAAAAATTAACCGCATCATCAGGCATCGTCTGGAAATCGCACCAGGCAGAGGCCGCGTTTGCCTCGGCGGGCGCTCGCGCGGAGATTTTCTCCTCATGCCTAACGACACCGCTGCTTATTCCCGAGCCCATCCGTTTCCGGCCAAGGTCCTGGTCAACCGCCGGCTCAACGCGCCCGACTCGGAGAAAAACACCCGGCACTTCGAGCTCTCCCTGGCCGGCTCCGGCCTGACTTACGAGGTCGGGGAATCGGTCGCGGTTTACCCCACTAATAGCCCCGATCTGGTCGGCGAAATCCTCCAGGCGCTCGATGCCAAAGGCGACGAAACCGTCCCGACCAAGACGGGCGCCACCACCTTCCGCGAAGCCCTCCTGCGCGACTACAGCATCACCCATCCCACCCCGAAAATGCTCCACGCCATCGTCGAACGCGCCTCCGCCGCGCCGCTCCTCAAGGAATTGCTCGAGCCGGCACGCCGACAGGATCTCGACACTTATCTCTGGGGCATGGAGATCATCGATTTCCTGATCGAGCATCCGTCGGCCAAATTCGAGCCGGCCGAGTTCGTCGGCCTCCTCTCCAAATTGCAGCCGCGCCTTTACTCGGTCGCTTCGAGTTTGAAAGCTTTCCCGGAGGCGGTCCACTTCATCATCGACGTCGTGACTTACGAAAGCCACGGCCGCAAACGCAAAGGCGTTTGCTCCACTTTCCTGGCCGAGCGCTGCAGCGATTCCCCCGCGCCGGTTTATCCGAGCAAATCGAAATTCCATCTTCCCGAAGAGGGCGACATCCCCATTATCATGGTCGGCCCGGGCACGGGCGTCGCCCCCTTCCGGGCGTTCCTGCAGGAACGCCAGGCCCTCGGTGCGCGCGGGAAAACCTGGCTCTTCTTCGGCGCGCAGCGCGCCCAGAGCGATTATTATTACCAGGACGAATTCGAGAAATTCCTCGCGGACGGGATTCTCACGCGCATCGACACCGCTTTCTCGCGCGATCAGCAGCACAAAGTTTATGTGCAAGACCGGATGATGGGAGCGTCGGGCGAGCTTTGGCAATGGCTCGAGGAGGGCGCCTGCTTTTACGTCTGCGGCGACGCCAAACGCATGGCCAAAGATGTCGACGCCGCCCTCCGCAAAATCGTCGAGCAACAGGGAGGTCTGAGCGTCGAAGAAGCGAACGAGTATCTCGAGAAACTGAAGACCGAAAAGCGCTACAAGCGCGACGTCTACTAAAGGCGCAAAGCGAATTGTAGGGCGACCGCTTCTGTTGCCCAATTTCTGCCGCAGCTTGAACCGAGGCAGGCGGAGCCCGCCCGACCATTCGGCGATCAGGCGTCTGCGTTGTCATCCCGAGCGCAGCGAGGGATCTCACGGACTGGCTTGGGAAGGCGAGTGTTCTTGACGCCCGGGGTGATCCGCGAGATCCCTCGCTGCGCTCGGGATGACAACAGCGGCGGCGAAGAAGGCGATGGAGCGGCTCTTAGCGGCGGAGAGCCCGCCCGAGGCCCAAACAAAAAATGAGCAAACTCACCCCGGCGATCGCGCCGCCCCAGAGCAGCCACCAAGGCCGATAAACCATCGTTAGGCGACCTGACCCGCCGGCTGGGATCGTCACCTCCGGCGCCCAACCTCGATACGCATTTACCGCGATCTTTTTCCCTTCCAGGGTCGCTTGGTAGCCATCGAAAAACGGCCGGGAAAAAATCAGCGTCGCTCCCGCCGGCGCGATCACATCCGCGACCACTTTTTGGCGGGAATCCTCGAGCAGCCGCACCGTTGCCTGTCCCCGCAGGGCGCGGACCCGCGGGATCGGTCCCCCCACCCGGTGATAGACGCGGCCTTCCGCATCTTCATGCACGAGCTTCCAGGCGGCCGCCGGCTTCGGGGCCAAGGCAATTTCTCGGGCCACAATGACGCCATCGACTCCGAGTTCCGGGAGCCAGCCCTCCGGCCCGCTCTGCCAGCCGAGTAAGTATTCGGCCATGCCCAAATCGATTTCCCCATGCGTGTAAAAAGTCCAGGCCGGCCCCACCCCGGCGGCGCGGATCGGGCTGTAGCCATTGATCAAGCGCAGCCCGGCCCACATCGAGGTGCTCCCTGGTCGCGTCACCTGCCCGACGGGTTGCGGATGATTCTTCCACCGGTAAGCCGTCTCCGGCGGCGGATAAACGCTCAGGTAAAGCCGGGCCGGGTCGAGCGGTGGCGGACTCGTTAGGCTGGGAGCAAAGTGATATTTCGGCACCCCGCTATTCGTCGGCAGGACGAGATAAGTAATCAGGAGCGAAACAAAAACGACGAGCGTGAGCAGCCAGCGCCAGGCCGAGGCGAGGCGGAATTGGGCGATCGCTTCAGCCGCGACGAGGGCGAGGACGAGATGGAGCAAGGGCAACCAGCGGAAACTCCAACGGAAGACGTTCGCGCTCGGGAGCAGGGCGAGGAGGAGGAGGGCGAGGAGCAAAGCCAGCTCCCATTTCATTCGCCTAACGAATGCCCATCCGCCCCCGATGAAGCCGGCGCAGAGCGCGAGCGGCGGCACCGTCCCGCAAGCCAGCTCGAGCGCCGGACGCGCCAGCGCGCGATTCGAAAAATCGGTCCAGGTGACCGACCAGCCCGGCCAGAGAAAACCGGGGAGCGCGGCGGGCGGGACGAGCCATTGCCAGTGCGCGCCGGCGTTGGCCTGTTCGCCCCGGGCCGAGCCGTGCACGTAATCGAAGAGCGCAAGCCAGGCCGGCGCGGCCAGGCCGGCGCCGAGCGCGAGACCGAGGAGCAGCGGCCAAAGCGAGGACAGCCGCCCGGTTTGCCCTAACGACTTCACGGCCAGCCAGCCGGCGACCAGCAGGAGCATCACCACCGTGTAGGGAAAACCACCGGTCATGAGGAGGTAAACGAAAGGCGCGGGCCAGAGGAATCGCCCATTCGTCCGGTCCCGATCGAGCGCCCGCTCCATCCCCCACCAGGCCCAAGGGAGCCAGGCAAACGCGGCCAGCGCGCCGAACCAATCGGTCGCGCCCCAGGCCATGATCCAGCCGTTTAAGGCCGCCACCAGCGCGACCATCGTAGCCAGCGAACTCGTTAGGCCGCGGTCGCGCGCGAGCAAGAACGCGCCGGCTGCGAGCACGAAGAGATGCACCAGGGAAAGAGCCGCGGCCTGGCCGGCAAAGGCCAGCGGCAGCTTCCAGATAAGGACCACGGCCGCGTTGATGAAAATCGAGAAAGTCCCGTATTGAAATTCCCCTGCCAGATTGCTGCAAACCCACGAGTAGGGGCTGAGCAAGGGGAGGTGGCCTTCCGACCAACTCCGCGCGACATCGGCGAAGACGGGGAGAATGGAAATCTCGTAATCGTCATTCCAGAAAAGCCCCGGATTATGCCAAAGAAGGAGCCCGCAAAATCCCAGCACGAGCGCGCCCGCTCCGAGGGCACCGCAGAAGTTTCGCCCCGGCGAGACGCGAATTTTCACCGAGGAAAGGAGATCACAGCACCACGGACTGGCCTTCGGTCATGACCAGCACCTTATCCTCGACTCCGTGGCTGCGCGCACTCGAGAGCAAACGCTCCGGCGGTTCATCCATCGGTTCGTAGCCGAGGCGGAAGGTACCATAATGCATCGGGACCAGCTTCTGTGCGCCCAGCTCGAGAAAGGCCTGGATGGCTTCCTCCGGATTCATGTGCACTTCCCGCCGGCTCGGCGTGTCGTAGGCGCCGATGGGCAGGAGCGCGATCTCGATCGGCAAGCGTTTCCCGATTTCTCCAAACCCGGAGAAATAAGCGCTGTCGCCACAATGAAAAATCGAGCGCCCCTGCGCTTCGATGACGAAGCCGCCAAAGCCGCGATGTTGGTCGTGCAACATGCGCGCGCCCCAGTGATGACAAGGCGTGAGCGAGACGCACAACGGCCCGAGTTGCACCTGCTCCCATTCGTTCAATTCGTGCACCGTCTTGAAACCCAGATCGTGCACCAGATTCCCCACCCCGGTCGGGACCACGATCGGCTGATCGGCCGCGACCCGCCGCAGCGTCCGCCGATCAAGATGATCGAAATGGGCGTGAGTCACCAGGACGAAATCGATCGAAGGCAGGCTGTCGATCCGCACACCGGGACGCTTCAGCCGCTTGATCACTTTTAGCCACATCGACCAATTCGGGTCGATCAGGACGTTCATCCCCTCGATCTGAATGAGAAAGGAGGCGTGCCCAATCCAGGTGATGCCGATTTCGCCGGGGCCGACCTTGGGGAAAAAGATCGGCTTGGCCCGCAGCCCGAGGCGCTTGGTGAAGAGCGACGGGATGAGGACTTCGGTGAGGAAGTTGCGCTTATGCCAGTCGGTCCCAGGCTTCAGACTGACGCGCGTGGCCGCGGTTTTTTTTTCCGCGCCGTTGGGGGAAGGCGGCCGCACCACACGGGTGCGCGTTTTGCGCGAAAAAGGAGTCGGCACGGTCGGCCAAGCATATAAACTAACCTTGGTGAAGCAATCGATTTACCGCGCCTCAGCCTCAGCCTAACGAGCAACTTCCTCCCCCCGTGAACCCAGCCCAAACGCCCCGGCAACCGATGGTCGGAATCGGCCTCGCCGCGACGGTGGGAATCCTCGTCGCTGAGGTCGTGCCGCTCCCTGGCGGGCTGGTCAGCGCGCTGGTTTTGGCTGGCGCCAGCGTGCTGGCTTGGCGGGGCCGCACGCTCCTCGTTTACCTGCTCGTCGCGGCGGCTTTTTGCGCCCTGCATCTGCTGCAAACAAGCGATGCGCCCGGGCGCGAGCTGCTGCGCCGCCTGGGCCGCACGCCGCGCTTCGTCAGCGTAACGGGCGCCGTCGAGAGCGAGCCAAAAATCAGCGGGAACGGTTATGCGACCTTCCTCCTCCAGCTCGATGCGCTGGAGGTGAACGGCCGGCGCGAACGCTCTGGCGCGACCGTTCGGGCGCGCTGGAAAGGACAACCGCAACTTGGCGACGACATTCGCCTCCAGGGAATCCTCGAGACGATTCCACCCACGCGCAACCCGGGCGTTTTCGATCAGGCCGCTTATTTCGCCCGACTCGACGTGCACCAATCGCTCTTCGCGCGTTATCGGGAAAACGGCGCCATCCTGGCCAGCGATCGGGGAAATTTCCTGCTCAAATTTGCCGCCAAATCGCGCGCCTGGATGCAGGCCACGCTCACGCGCGGACTGGAAGATTCCCCCGCCGTGGGCGCGCTCCTGAGCGGGATGACCCTCGGCTTACGCCACGAAACGAAGGACGACATCGAGGAGCCTTTCCAGCAAACCGGCACCCTGCACTTATTCGCCGTGGCCGGCCTCCACGTCGGCATCATCGCGCAATTACTCTGGATCGTGGCGCGCCTCCTGCGGCTGCCGCGCAAATGGGCGGCCACGCTCATCATTCCCTTTCTCTTTTTCTACGCCGCGGTCACCGGCGGGCATGTCTCCAGTTGGCGGGCGGCGACCATGGCGGCGGTATTGTTAGGCGGAATTTATTTCGAACGCCGTGTCTTCGCCTTGAACAGCCTCGCCGCCGCGGCCGTCCTCATCCTGGCCTGCGCTTCGAATCAACTTTTCTCCGCCGGATTCCAACTCTCCTTTGCCGTGGTCGGCGCGATCATCCTCGGCCAAAACGCTCTTTTCCGTCCGCTCCAGAAACTGAGCGCGACCGATCCATTTCTACCCCGCAGTCTGGTCAGGCCAGGCCGCCTCGTTTTCGAACGCGGCTACCGGTGGGTGGCTCGCGGGATTTCGGTTTCGGCGGCGGCTTGGGCCGGGTCGCTCTTGCTCATCGTCTGGTACTTTTACCTGGTCACGCCGATCTCCTTGCTCGCCAATCTCGCCGTCGTGCCGGTGGCCTTCGCCATCCTCGCGACCAGCTTGATGTCGCTCCTCGCGGCGCCCTTTTCGCTTTGGCTCTCGATCGTTTTCAATAATGCGAACTGGAGCCTGGCCCACATCGTTCTCTGGCTGGTCCACCTCTTTTCGCTCGTCCCCGGCGGCCATGCTTACGTCGAGCGCCCGCATTGGCCGACGGGCGCGAAGGTGGAAATGACCGTGCTCGACGCCGGCGCCGGCGCGGCCGTCCATTTGCGCACGCGCGGGCAGGACTGGCTCTTCGACTGCGGGAGCGCGCGCGATTACCAGACCCTTCTGCGCGATTATCTGCACTCGCGCGGCATCGACCGGCTCGATGGCCTCGTCCTGAGTCACGGCGATTCCCTGCACATCGGCGGCGCGCCGGCGCTCGCGCAGGAGTTTCGCCCGCGCCGCCTGCTCGACAATGCGGCCCCCGACAAATCGCGCGTGCATCGCTCGTTGATAGAACGCCTGCCCAAGCGAGAACTGGTCGCCCGCGGAGATACGATCGAGATTTCGCCCGACGTTGTCGTTCGCGTCCTCTACCCGCCGCCTGGAATCGAGACGCCGGCCGCCGATGACAAAACCCTCGTCTTGCAATTGGAGATCGAGCAGCGCTTTCGCGTGCTCCTGCTCTCCGACAGTGGCCCCCTCACCGAGGACGCGCTCCTCCTTCACCCTAACGAATTGACGAGCGCGATTCTGATCAAAGGCCAACACCTTTCCGGTCGCTCGGGTTCTGAGCAGTTGCTCGAAGCGGTGCGGCCTCATCTTCTCATCGCCACGTCGGTCGCTTTCCCGGCGCGCGAGCGAGTCGCAGACGATTGGGCGGAGTGGGTGCGAGCGCGCGGCGTCACCCTTTTTCGCCAGGACGAAACCGGCGCGGTGCGGCTGGAATTCTTTCCGCAAAATTGGCGCGCCAGGCCGTTTCTCAAGCCTCACGAAACCTTCCGCAGCTCGAGCCGATGAATGGCTTTCCCCGCCGCGATAAAATGCTCTTCGAACCTCGTCCGGGGAAAATCTGCCTCGATCTTTTCCGGTCGAAACAGCTCCGGCGGGACGATCTCCTCGATCGTCTGGAAATAGCTCTCCCGGTCGGTCGCAATCCGCAGCAATCCGCCTGGCGCGAGGAAGCGATGAACCGCCGCCAGAAACTCCGGAGTCACGATGCGCCGGCGGCGATGGCGGCTTTTCGGCCACGGATCGGGAAAGAGCAAATGCGCGACCTCAACGGACGCAGGGGGGATCAGATATTGGATCGCGTAAATTAATTCCACCCGCAGGACCCGAACGTTCGCCAGCTCCGCTCGAGCCGCTTTTTTGCAAGCGGTCCGCACCCGGCCGAGGAGCCGCTCGATCCCGAGAAAATTGCGCTGCGGAAAGCGCGCCGCCAGCGCCACCAGAAAAGTGCCATCGCCGCAACCGAGATCGACTTCGAGAGGTGCGGAGCGCGAAAAAATTTCCGCCAGCGGCAGCGGGGCAAAGTAATCGGCCGGGATCAGCTCTGGAATAATTGCGGCGACCATCGACTCTTATCTACGTCCTATGCAAAAGATTTTCGCCCTTCTCATCCTCGCTCTCATCTCCGCCAGCCTCGCCGTCACCGCCGAAGCGGAAACGAAAACGGCCATCTTCGCCGGGGGCTGTTTCTGGTGCATGCAACCCCCTTACGATCACGCCCAAGGCGTCACCCA
The DNA here is from genome assembly GCA_965217815.1 of Chthoniobacterales bacterium. GTDB lineage: Bacteria > Verrucomicrobiota > Verrucomicrobiia > Chthoniobacterales > UBA10450 > Palsa-1392. Next base: position 551,492 of record CBDCJI010000001.1, on the reverse strand, counting down.
AACCGTCGTCGGCTACACCGGCGGGAAGAAGGAAACAGCCAATTACAACCTCGTCTCCGCCCACCAAACTCAGCATCGCGAAGCGATCGAAGTGAGCTACGATCCCGCTCAGATTTCCTACGCTCAGCTGCTCGATATTTTCTGGCATAACATCAATCCCACCCAGGCCGACGGCCAGTTCCACGACCTTGGCCTTTCCTATCAGGCGGCCATTTACTACGGGAACGACGAGGAAAAAAAAGCGGCTGAAGCATCCAAGGAAAAGCTGGGGAAATCAGGCAAGTTCGACCGGCCGATCGTGACCGAGATTTTGCCGCGGCAACCGTTCTATCCCGCGGAGGAGTATCACCAGAAGTATTACCTGAAAAATCCCGCGGCCTTCGAAGCATATCACGTCGGCTCGGGGCGCGTCGGTTACCTCGCGAAGATCTGGGGTCAACCCTGAGTCGTTAGGCGCGGGTCCGCTTCAGGGGGTTTTCGCCGCGATCCGGCCGGTCATCGCATCGACCGCCACGGGCGCGATGGGCTGGGCGTCGGGCTGCGCGATCGCGATCAGCCAGACCAGTTTTCCGTCCATTTTCTGCAGGTTCGCGGCGGTCACCCGCGCTCCCGGATAGCCCTTCAAGGCGATGTGCTCCGCTTCGTTCTTGGTGATTTTAGCGTTCCCCTTTGGATCGAGCGGGCTCGCCGTCAGGACCGCGCAGGAGAGCAAAGAGGAGAAGACCGCGAGAAAGATCAGCTTCATGAAAACATGAAGCGACGGACGGCGGCTTTTATCAAGTAAAACCGGAGCCGGTCGAGCAAAAGCCGCAGGCTTTCTATTCGTTAGGCCAAGTTTTTCGGAGCTCAGCCGAGGTTGGCACGTCCGCTGCTTTAAAGAGGGTGCAAGCTAGGAAGCCATTCACAATATAATCCTTTCTTCAGCTCTGCCGCGCGGCCAGTAATGGTCGCGCTTTTTTTTGCGCCGTTTCCTTGCCCGCGTTCACTCTCTCGGCGCACCCCGAGTCTGCTCCCCGTCACACCGTTGTCATGCCGAGCGCAGCGAGGATCTCACGGATAACCACGGGCCTTCTTTTGCAATCCGCGTCGACCGGAATCCGTGAGATCCCTCGCTTTGCTCGGGATGACAACGATGAGTCGGCAGGCCTCATTGACCGCGCGCCGCGAGCGCTGCGCGAACCCGTTAAAACTTGTAGAGCTGCGCCGTGCTCGGCTCGACGAAATCCGCCTGGGCCACGCGCAACGGCTCTTTCAGCACCTTCGATAATCCTTCCGCCAGGACCGAGGCGATCACCTTCGGTTCCTTGGTGTAGATCGGAATCGGGAATGAGCCGGCGTTCCGATCGTAGCCGTAAATCGTCCCATCCGTCTCCCAAACGCAGTAGGCATGGCCGGCGGGATGATTTTGGTAACGCACGAGCAAAATCTTCGCCCAGAAATTCTGGTCGAGGCTGTGCTGCGTCTTGACCAGCGCGAGGTAATTACAGGCGGAAATAACGCAGCCATTGAGGACCACGAGATCGTCATCGGCCGGCACGAGCGTCACTTTTTGCTGGCAACCAGTCAGCGTGAGAGCCGCCGCGCAGCCCGTTAAGATGAGGAAAGTGAGCGATCGGCGAAGAAAAAGAGGTGCGCGCATATTTTTATCAGATTTATGACGGTTATAGCACGCCAGCTGCTTCGTTGGGAAGCTTTACTTTACTTCGGGCGCCGGTCGTCGGCCCATCGCGCCTCCGCCGGCGGCCGCGCCAAAACTCGAACTTATTTCTGGCCTAACAATGGCCGCAATCGATTCCGGCCCGCGATTTCGCCATCGGTCGCTTCGGCGTGATAGCGATGACAAAGAAGGCACGAGTCGCCGGCCACTTTCGGCTGGTGGCATTGGAGGCAGAGCGTCTTCGAGAGAGGGGCGAAGTTGCTCTGGAAATGGCTCGGCTCGCGCTCGGCCAGCGCGCCGCTCTCGCCCGAAAAATATTTCGCATACTCCGCCTTGGGATTGAGGGCGTGACAGGTTTCGCAGGCCGTATTGCCGAAGAGGCTGAGATGCGTGGTGTGGCGGAAGGTGGTGAAACCTTTCTTTTTCGGCAGCGCTTCGTTAGGCAACCAATTCACCTGCAAAGCCTCGCCCCGGACCGTGACGGTGTGACATTTCAGACAAAGACCAGCCGTTTGCGGATCGGCCATCCGGCGGAAAACGACGCGCGCGGCCGGCGCCGCGGAGTCGCTCGTGCATTTCGCCGCCGTCGTCAGCCACGCGACGAGAAAGGGATCGCTATGGCCACTTGGCCGGTAATAAAGCGAAAAGCTGTCCTGTGGCCGATACCAACCGCCGGCCGTGACCCATTCTTCGGCCGGTTTTGGTTCCGCCGCCGGGGTGGGGACGGGCGTGACGGAGGGGGCGGGAGGGGCGGCTGCGTCGAGCAGATCGCCCCCGCTCGTGAGGTCATCAGAGGCCGGTGCCGGGCTGGGCGAGGAAGGAGGCGCCGTGAGATCGTCGTCTCCTCCGGCTAACAAGTTCCCCCCGCCCGCCGGCGCGGGCGCAGGCGTGGCCGCGAGGTCTTCGCCGCCAAGCAAAGACGAGTCGCCGTCCGCCTGCTTTTCGTTAGGCGAAGCGGCCGGTGCGGGCGTCGCGGTGCGCTCGGGCAGCGGGGGAGCGAGGCCCTGTTCGTGGTTCGGCACGTCCTTCAGCAGATTCGGCATCCAATCGCGCTGGGCCGCGAGCAGGGCGGAGCGCGGGACTTCGATGCCGGCGGGTACGATCCCGCCTTTCAACTCGGTGCGCAGATAAGATTGCCCGTCGACGACGAGGTGGAAAAGCAACTCCTTCACGCCCCAGGCAAATTTTTCCGCGGCCGCGAGCTGGTCCGGCGTTGCTTTGGTCAGGTCAAGCAGGTCGACCCCTTGCAACTGGTCGAGGACCGCGCCCAGACCCGCCTGCCGCCGCAGGAGCAGCTCCATGAAGGGCGTGATCTTCTGATCGGCAAATTTTGGCCATTCGCCCACGCTGATTCCCTTGCCCGCAAGCGTCTCCACATCGATTCCCGGGACGGTGAAAAAGGCCACGCCTTTGGTCGTCATGCCTTCGCCTTCGATCTGTGCTTCGTGGCAGGCAGCGCAGGTTTGGCTGAAACTTTTCACCTTCATGAAACGTCCGGCCGCATCGGGCAGATGGCAGCCTTGGCAGGAGTCGGGCGCCTTCGATTTCATGGCGGAAAAGTGTTCGCCCAAATGGCTCGCGTGATCGAAAAAAATCGGCGTGCGCCGGCTGTACGGATACTGGGAAAACTCCGGATGCCCATGGGCAAAACTGGCGAACTGGAGCGCGTGGCAACTCTGGCATTGTGCGTCGGAGAGTTTTTTTAGATCGAAGTTGCGGCCGTGATGTTCCTGATGGCAGGTCAGGCAGGCAAGCTGGCCGTCGCCCGCCGCGCTCGGGTTCAGTCCATGGCTGGCCCGCAGGAGCGGGGAGCTTTTGCGCGACTCGTTAGGCAGGGCCGCGATTTTCTTTTCCAACGCGACCAGGCGGATGGGCGTGACGCTGTGCGGCGCGAAGGGTTGCTCGCCGAGGGCGTGACATTTCAAACAAAGCTGGCCGTCCGCCCGTCGCTTCGCCTCGAGGGAAGTAAAGGCCGCGAGCTGGACGGAGCCGGCCCCGTCGACCGCGTGGCAATCGCGGCATTGCGAAGCGGAGGTGGCGTGGGCCCGGGTGAGCGGACCGGGATCGGCCCAGCTCTCGCGCAGGCGCGTGCTCCCGAGCAAAATAAGGAGCGCCCCGAGCGTGAGGGCGACGGCCAGCCAGACCAGGCTCGCGCGCGACCGGCGGAGCGACGGCAGCGGCTGGCAGGGCGGGATCGGGTGCGCGCAAGCGCCGTTAGGCAGCGGACCTTCGCTGCACTTGCCGCCGGCGGCGTCGCTCCGCATGCACATCCAGCGATCGCCTTTTTTGGCGGGAAGGCATTCGCCGGTCGGGCGGCAGTGGCCGCGCTCATCGGGCCCGAGCGGGCAGGCGTGCCCTTCCGCGGCGTGGCCGCAAACCCAATCCTGATTGGGCCGTTCGTAGCGGTTTTGTTTAAAGCGGAGCGGGTCGAGCGGTCGCTGCATTTCACCACCTCCCCGCGTAAAGCGTCGCCACGATCCCGTGGGCGAGGCCGAGTAGAATCAGGCTGTAGGTAAAAGGAATGTGCACGAAGAGCCAGAATTTTAGGAGGCGTTGGGCTGCGTCCTGGAAATCGAGATTTTGCTTGGTCTCGATCCAATCGCGCAGCTCGAGCGCGATCGCCTTTTCCCGGTCGTTCAAATAGCGGTCGAGCGCGTTGGTTTCGGCGAGCAGGGCGTGCCACTTCCGCTCGCCCCGGCGCAGGGCCGAAAAGGCGCTCGGGCGATGGACAAAAAAATCGCGCAGGTATTGCACATAAAACGTTCCCAGGGTGGAAGATTCCGTCTCGCGCTCGGCTTGCCGCACCAGTTCCTCGACCTCGCGCTGAATCCGGAGACGGAATCCGGGAATGCGCTCGTAGAGGAGCGGTTCGCCGGAACGCGCCATCCGCGGAGGGAGGTCGCGACTGATGAAGAGCCCGAAGAACCCGCTCAGCATAACGACCCAAAAAACGAGCGCGAGCGTGCTCTCGAAAGCGCCTTGGGGAAGGCGAAAGCGAACGTGCAGGAGAAAAACAAAAAGGCAAAACCAGCCGGCGTAGATGTGAATTTGCAGCCAGACCGAGGCGCGGATCAGCGGAAGGAAAGGAAGCTTTTTGCGGGCGTTAAAAAGGGTCAGCCCGAGGATCAGGAAAAAGAGGAGTAATCCGGTGTAAATGCCATCCGGCCGCAAAGCCGCGCGCCCCACGCGCCAGACGAAAAAGACCGCGGCGGAGAGGAGGACGAGCCCGAGGGAGAGACCAATTCGCCTAACGAGAAGCGGACTCACCGGTCGAGCCACCTCGCCAGTTTTGCGGTGTCCTGCATGTTCGCGCGGATGAGGGCATCGTGTGGGCAGGCGCGGACACAGGCCGGGCCGCCGAGTTGATCGACGCAGAGGTCGCATTTCGTCGCCTTGAGGATGGGCGTCCGGGTCGCTTCATCGAGGATGAAGCGACCGCCGGCATCGCGAATTTCGACCATCTGAATGTTGTCGTAGGGGCAACTGTTGGCGCAGGTCGCGCAGCCCACGCAGGTGAGGTCGTTGATCACGACCTGGCCCTCGATCGACTCGCGGTGAATCGCTCCCGTGGGGCAGCCGATCATGCAGACCGGATCGACACAATGCATGCAGGCGTTGGCCACCATGATCCCATTCTGGACGCGGCCGTGGCGGAGGAATTTCGGATTGTTATCGTGGCTCGCGGCGCAGGCGCGCACGCAATCGTCGCAACGCGTGCAGCGGTCGAGATCGATCAACATGGTCGCGGTGCCGTTGACGTAACGTTCCTCGACCAGGAACTCGATCATCTCCGGGCCGAAGGTCGCCTCGGCCTCGCGCCCGAGATTGATCTCGCTCTCGCGCCGGACGCGCTGCCGTAATTCCAGAATCTCCTCCGGGCGAAAATGCGGGGCGATGTATTGGTCGAAAATGGGCGTCGGGATGACGAGAATGTCTACGTAACCGATGGCGCGCAGGGAAAATTGAAGTCCGGCCGGCTCCTCGAAGGCCGCGTCGCACAGGAGCGAGGAAAGCCCGAAGTATTCGCCTTTGCCGAGGTAACTGACGGTGCGTTCGCCATGATTGTATTTGCGGCTGAGCCGGGCGAAGCCGCTGCGGATAAGAATTAACCCATTCGGGTAATCGCCTTCCCGCGCGATGACTGGTTCTTTGGCGAGACGCTCTTGGGCGGACGCTTCACGGAGGGTGCGGTAGGAAGCATTCCACTCGAAATCGCCGTAACTCTCAAACTGGGTGTGCACGACGACTTCCCGCAAATCTTCCGCGGAGAGGTTTTTTAGCAGTGGCGTTTCCTGCAAATGCTTGGCCAGACTGCGTTCGCGATAGAGCCGATCGATATGCGCCTTCCATTCCGGCGCGTATTTGCGGATGTCGCGCAGCCCTTGCCAGCGCAGTTCGAGGAGCTCGGCCGGACTTTCCGCGATCACCGTCGCTGTGCGCGGGGTGCGGGCGAGGGCCGCGATTTCGCCGAAAAGTTCGCCCTCGCCCAGTTGCGCGGTGTGATTTTTTTCCAGAACGCCGGGGACATCCTGGAGAAAAACGCGCACTTCCGCGCCGGTCGACTGGCGCGAGCGAATGCTCCCGGCGTCAGCGCTGCTCATGAGTTTGCCGCCCGCATAATCACGCACTTCCGGATATTTCGGCTGGGACCAAAGCTGGGCGATCGATTCGAGAAACCCTTTCTTTTGCGGCGGCCGCCGGCCGAGTTGTCCCGCGGGCAGAGAGTCGAGCATGACGCGGACGCTCCCGCTCAGAATGAGAAAGGCGGAGCTCCCGTAATCGCCTTCCCGCACGATGATGTCGCCCGGCTCGAAATGGCGCAGGCGCGTGTCGTTGCGCAAAATCCCGCGCAACGGAATCGTCGACGGGAAACGCGTCTCGTCGAAAGTCGAGAGCGGCGCGAGCTCGAGGAGCCGCGCGACTTCGGCTTCGCCCATGGCGAGGTCGAAGGGAACGTCCCACCGCTGTGGCCGGGAAATGCGGGTCAGGAAATCGGCCATGGCGAAGACGACCGGGCCGGCGCGCGCAGGATCAGGCGACGACGGTCATGCGGTCGCGAGGCGTTAGGGTTGGTAAATTTTCCCGCGGTAATCAGCCGGCTTTGGAAGCATCGGATCGAGGCCCGCGAGTTTGTCGCCGGTCTCACTCGCGGAAAATTTCTTGCCCAGCTCGGCCACCTTATCGGCGGCTTCTTCGAGCGGCGCTTTGTTGTTCAACTTGAGGGCGGCGCCGTTGGCCACGGTCAGGATCTGCGCCATCTCGTCGGTCGGCGCGGCTTGCTGGATCGCGGCCACTTTCTTGCGGAGCGCGTTCGCCCGTTGCGCCATGGTGATGCCATAAGTCGCTTTCTCGGTCGCGCTGGCCACGCCGCGCAGGCTGTATTCCAGATCGAGAATGGCGCCGGTCGCGAAAATCATGCGCAGGCGGTTCTGGTCGTCTTCTTTATTCACTTTGCCTTCGCTGCCATCGGACGTGAGGAAGTTGTGCCGCACCATCCCTTGCGACCAGGCGACCAATTCAAAGCCGGCGCTGCCCGCGGCGTGCCCGCCGGTGTTCACCAGCTTTTCGTTAGGCACGAGATGGCATTGGTAACAGTTGGCCGCGACCGCCGCGAGGTCGTCGGGACGAATCATGCCGGCCGCCGCCGATTTCGTGCGCCGCTCCTCTTTCGAGAGTTTTTTGTCGTTGTGAATGTTCACCCAGTCGGCCGCCGCGCCGTGGCAGGACTCACAGGAGACGCCCGAGATCGGCTCGGCCGCGCCGCCTTTCATCTGCACGGTGTAGTGGCAGGTCAGGCACAGGCTTTCCGATTTGATCCGTTTAATGCCGAGCGCGCCGGCGATCTTCTGGCCCGCCGGGCTGCGATGCATGGAGTCGAAAGTGGCAAAGTGGGGCGTGCCTTTCCACGCTTCCAATTCGTATTTGTGACATTCGCCGCACTTCTGCGACCCCACCACTTTGGCGGGATCCAGTTCGTGCACCTGTGCCCCCAAAGAGAGCGAGACGCCGAGGCCGAAAGTGAGAGCAAAAAGGAGAAGGGGCTGGCGTAGATTTATCATATCGAAAGGCGGTTTCCCAGGTTCGTGAAACGGTGTTCGATTTTTTTAAACGATCTTTCTCTTCGGCAGCAAGCATTTTTCTCCCAAAAAAATCATATTTCGATTGACGCGAAGGGGTTAAGAGAAAAAAGATCAGCCGCTTATGAGATGGTGGGATCGGCAATTCGTGAGGTTAACCATTTTCGGCCTGGCTTGGGCCGCCCCGGGGCACCTCCGGGCGCAAACGCCGACGACTCCGACGCCTGCACCAAGCGCTCCGGCGCCCCTGACCACGCCTGCTTCGAAGGAAGCGGATGATCTGCTCGTCCCGAGCCCGCCGGCCCCGGCTGCGGCGGCCACTTCGACCGACGATGATCTGCTCGCTCCCTCCGCTCCCGGGACGCAACCCGCGGCTCCCTCCTCCGACGACGATCTGCTGCTTCCTCCCGGCGCGCCTACGACCAATGAGCCGATGCCCGATCAACTTCTCCTGCCGGGCAACGCGCCCCCGCCACCGCCCAAAACCGCGACGGGCGCCGCTACCGAAGGCAACGCCGCCGCGGCTCACGCCAAGCTTTTGGTGGAGAACAAGTTCCCCTCCGCCTCCACTTGCGCGACCTGCCATCCGACGCAGTTCCGGCAATGGTCCGTCTCCCAGCACGCCTACGCGCAGATCAGCCCGATCTTTAACACCATGCAGGCGACGATCGACAAGCGCACCTCGGGCACGAACGGCGACTTCTGCATTCGCTGCCATACCCAGGTAGGCATGCAGCTGCAGGAACCGATCTTCGCCAGCAACATGGATCGCAACCCGACTTCGCGTGAAGGCATCAGCTGCATCGTCTGCCATCGGGTGAAAAATAATTACGGCAAAGTGAGCGGCCGCACCGCCATCCAGGAAGGCGATCTTTTCGAGCCGGTCTTCGGTCCGAAGGGAAATAAAATCCTCAAACAGGTGCTCAACCAGCCGGATAAATTCCAGGTCGTGACCAAGCGCGGCGAGGTCGGGCGTGCGATTCACACCAACGTCATCAAGTTCGATCCGCTGGAAAAATCCGGCTTCTGCGGCACCTGCCACGACGTCAATTTGCTTAACGGCTTCCGACTTGAAGAGGCCTTTTCGCAGTTTAAAAACTCCCCCGCCAACGCCCGCGGCGAGACCTGCCAGGATTGCCATATGGGCAAAATCCCCGGCATCAAATCGGGTTACGCTTTCGGCCCGGCCGCTATGGTCGGCGACCAGCCGACCCCGCCGCGCAAGCTGACCGATCATCGCTTCGCCGGGCCGGATTATTCCGTCATTCACCCGGGACTTTTCCCCTTCAACGTGAAGGCGCAGCAGACCGCGACGATGCGGGAGTGGTTGCAATTCGACTATCGCGCCGGCTGGGGCGCGGATGCTTTCGAGAAAAAGGCGCCGGCCGATTATAAATTCCCGCCGCGCTGGCAATCGATCGACGATCGCTACGACGCCCGCGCCATTCTCGACGATCAATTCGCCAAACTGGAGGAGGCGAGTCAGCAGCGTTACCAGCTTCTCCGCCGCGGATTTCGCCTGCAGGATTTGGTCGTCGAACAGAACGACCCCCGCGGCATTAAATTTAAGATCAAAGTGGCCAACGGCACCGATGGGCACGGCGCCCCGACCGGTTTCGACGCGGAGCGGGCCAACTTTCTCCAGGTCGTGGTGACCGATCGCCATGGCCGCGCTGTCTTTGTCTCCGGCGATCGCGACCCGAATGGCGACGTCCGCGACATCGAGTCCGCCTACGTCCACGATCTTAAGCTGCCGCTCGATAAGTACCTCTTCAGCCTGCAATCGAAATTCCTCGTCACCCTCCTGCGCGGCGGCGAGCGGGTGCAGATTTTGCCGACGAACAAAAGCGTCGATCCGCTGCCTTACGTGCGGCCGGCGACCAACGCCGACGCCCTGCTCGCCCGGCCGATGGGCGCGCGCAAACAGAGCATCGTCCTCCCGCCTAACGGATTCCGCTGGGCGCCCTATAAGGTGACCGCGAGGCAGTTGACCGGCGCTCCGCCTTACCGGGTGAACGTCAAGTTCATCACCCAGATGGTGCCGGTAAATCTGGTCGGCGACATCGCGGAAGTGGGCTTCGATTATTTCATGTCGCCTAAATCGATCGCCGATCGGGTGGTGGAACGTTCGCAGACCCTTTGGAATCGCACCGTCGTCCTCCCGCCCGGTCCGGCTGTGATCGATTTGCGGCCGACCGAGCGAGAGATCATGGCGCCGCCGACCAAGCCCTTCCTGCCGGAGTCGGAAGAAGCGCTGCGCAAACTTCGCGAAAACAAAGTCGCCGCGGCCGCCGCTCCGGAAAAAGTGGCCGCCGCCACCCGCCTCGCCGAACCCTGACCGCCCACTTATGCGCTCCAGCTTAACGACGCTGCTGCTCTGTCTTTTCGCCTTCGCGAACCCGCTGCCGTGCGCCCTGGCCGAGCCCGCCGCGGCCGGCGAGACCGTCGTCTGCCCGACCTGCGGGCACTCCATGCCGGCGAGCTTTAACTTTTGCAGCAACTGCGGGACCAATCTGGAAAACGTCCCGCGCGCTGCCAGCGGTGCGCCAGAGACGAACCCAGCCAGCCCGACCGCCCCGGGCAAGACCGGGTTCGCCTCGCCGAACGAGAGCGCCACGGCGCACCCGCCGGAAAGAAAACCCGGCCTCTTCAATCTCTTCCGCACCCGCAGCGGCTCGCCCGCCCAGCGCGGGAGCAGCGCCCTGAGCGACCAGGCGATTCCGCTCAAGCTTGCCGGATTTCCCGATCGCCCGAAACCGATCATCGAGATCGGGCAAAATCCTTTTCTGGGCAAAGGCCCCATCGCGCCCGGGTTCAAGATCCCGACCGGCGCCGTCTGGCAGCCGGTCTTTCTCGTTTTCGGGACCGCGCGCACCGCTCTGCAAACTTTCGACAACGGCAACGGGCGACAGATCACCGAGTTCGCGAATCGGCTCGATCTTTACGGCAACCTCTACCTCACCCCGACGGAGCGGCTGCTCATCGGCATTCGCCCGCTCGATCGCAACGGGAAAGCCTACAGCGGCTACCGCTTTCAGCCGCGGGACGGCCCGCAGAACGCGCTCAACAGCTACGTCACCACTCTCTTCTTCCAGGGTGATTTCGGCGAACTCTTTCCGAACCTCGATCCGAACGACACCAAGAGGCTCGACTACCAATTCTCGATCGGGCGGCAGCCCCTCAGCTTCCAGGACGGCATCATGATCAATGAGGATGTGATCGACGCCATCGGCATCACGAAAACGTCAGAGTTTTTCCTCGGCTCCTCCTCATTTCGTACGACCGGCATCTTCGCCTGGAACGAGCTCAACCGGAACGACAACTTGAGGGACAGCAGCGCCAAGCTCTTCGGTCTCTTCAGCACCGCCGACTACGCCGAAGACACGATCGATCTCGATTTTGCCTACGTGAACGCCGACGACCCGACGGGCGGCGATGGCGTATATCTCGGGGTGGGCGATACCCGGCGGATCGGACTTTTTAACTCGACCACGCGGATAAATGCCTCCTTTGCGCTCGATCGCGAGACGGCGGCCGTGAGCAATGGTGTGCTCCTTTTCCAGCAGTTCTCCATCACCGTGCCGGAAAGCAAAAACATCGCCTTTCTCAACGCCTTTTGGGGGATCGACAATTACTCCTCCGCCGCCCGCGGGGGCGACCGGGGCGGCCCGCTTGGGCAGACCGGTATTCTTTTCGCCGCTCAGGGTCTCGGCTCTTATGGCGCGCCTCTCGGCAATCGGGCCAACGACGCCGTCGGCCTCGCCCTCGGTTACCAGATTTTTCTGGGCACGACCGATAAACAGCTGGTCTTTGAAGTGGGCGGCCGGGTGAGGACGCGAGATCCTGATTTTTTTGGCCCCACCCAGCCGAACGAGATCGCCACCGCCGTGCGCTATCAGATGAAGTTGAATCAGCATCTCGTGCTCGTCTTTGATGCCTTCATCGGCGCCCCGGAGGACCGGGATACCGCCTACGGTTTGCGTTCCGAACTCCTCCTGAAGTTTTAGCATTTCGCGCATGATCCCGGAAGCACTTGGCGGCCTTCTTGTCGGCGGCGGACTGATCCAGCTCGGGCTGGTGACGGCGGCGAATCTGCGCCGGCTCAGCGGCCAAAATCGGCAGGCCGAACTTTCCCTCGAGCTGCTCAAAACCGAGCTCGAAATGATGCGCGACCTGCGCCGGCAAAAAGCCGAGAGCGGTTTGCCCTGGAACGGCTGGCGCAAATTCCTCGTCGGTCGCAAAGTCGTCGAGTGCGAAGACATCTGCTCCTTCCACCTCGCGCCGCACGATAAGAAAGCCCTTCCCGGTTTTCTGCCCGGCCAATACCTCACTTTTCACCTCGACATCCCCGGCCAAACCAAGCCGATCGTCCGTTGCTACAGCCTCTCCGACGGCCCGCGGCCCGATAGTTATCGCGTCACCATCAAACGCATCCCGCCGCGCGATAAGGACCATCCGCCGGGGCTCGCCTCTACCTTCTTCTACGACCAGGTCAAGGAAGGCGACATCCTCGATGTCAAAGCGCCGTCCGGCCAATTTTACCTCGACCCGGCGGGCACCGGCGGCGTCGTCCTCATCGGCAGCGGCATCGGCCTCACCCCCGTCCTCGCCATGCTTAACACGCTCGTCGCCCAGGGTTCGCGGCGCGAGATCTGGTTCTTCCACGGCATTCGCAACCGCTCCGAACACATCATGAAGGAGCACCTCGAAGCGATCGCGCGCGAGCATCCGAACGTGCACCTGCAAGTCTGCGCGAGTAAGCCCGACCCGGATTACGAGTTGGGGCGCGATTACCATCACGAAGCGCGCATCTCGGTCGAGCTTTTCAAAAAAGTGCTGCCCTCGAATAACTTCGATTACTACCTCTGCGGCCCGGGGCCGATGATGCAGGATGTGACCGAAGGCCTGAAGGAATGGAACGTTCCCGAGAAGAACATCCACTACGAAACTTTCGGCCCCTCCAGCGTGAAAAAGGTCGCCGCCGTCGTCTCGCCCGAAGCGAAAATCGCCACCGGCTACTCCGTGCAATTCAAGAAAAGCGGCAAGACCGCGCAATGGTGCGGCGACGTCACCAGCCTGCTCGATTTGGCTGAAGCGAATGGCGTCAGCATCCCGAGCGGCTGCCGCGCCGGCAGTTGCGGCACCTGCCAGGTCGCGGTCTTCTCGGGCGAAGTCGATTACATCGAAAAATCCGATTTCCAGACCGAACCCGGGACACGTTTAACCTGCATCGGAGCTCCCAAGAGCGATGTCGTCCTCGACGCCTAACGATCGCTTCCAGCCCGTTTTTCTTGAACGCCAGAGCTGGCGGGATTCCTCGACGCCATGCCCCTTGCTCTTGACTTCCGTCGCCGCTGGCAGGTACTTCGCAACCTGCCCGTGAAGCCGTTGTTTATCGTTCCGCACAAACTCGTTAGGCTGTCGCCGCTCCTGGCCGCGCTTCTCTTCTGCGCCGGCTGTGACCGCGGCGGGGACGACAAGATTACGGTTTACCGCATCCCCAAGGAGACGCCTCCGGCCCCGCCCGCGCTCAATTCCGCGGCCGCGCCGGCAGTCCATTGGACCGCGCCCGCCGCTTGGGAAGAACAACCGGCCAGCGGTTTTCGTAAAGGCAGCTTCAAAGTCAAAGGGCCCGACGGAAAAACGGCGGACGTCTCGGTGATTTCGTTTCCGGAGCAGGCGGGCGGTCTGCTCGCGAACGTGAATCGCTGGCGCGATCAGCTCAAGCTTCCGCCGATTGGCAACGAAGCCGAAGTCGGCACTCCCATGCCGGTGGCGGGGCGCGACCTGTTTTTCGTCGATCTGGTGAGCGCGCAGGCGATCACGCCGGACGGAGCGAAGTCGCGCATCCTCGGCGGGATTTTTCCGCTCCCGGGCGAGACCTGGTTTTTCAAAATGATGGGGCCGGATCAGCTCGTGGAAGCGCAGCGGAACGCTTTCCGGCAATTCCTCGGGAGCGTCCATCCCGAAGAGTCCGGGGCGAGCATCTCGCCGATGACGGCCGACAGTGGGAGCACGAACGCCCCCACTCCGCCCCCGATTGCACCCGCGGCTGGCGCCCCGCTGGCCTACCAGTTGCCGGCCGGCTGGCAAGAGAAACCGCTCTCGACCATGCGCCTGGCCAGCTTCGACGCCGTCGCGCCCAACGGAAAAAAGGCGGACGTCTCCGTGGTCAGCCTCGCCGGAATCGCCGGCGGCGACCTGGCCAACGTCAATCGCTGGCGCGGGCAGGTGAAGCTGCCGCCGATCGACGAGGATACGCTGGCGAAGTCGGCCGAGCATGTAAACGCCAACGGGCACGACTTCCTCGTGGTCGATCTGGCGGGCGGCTCGCAACGCATTCTCGCCGCCATTTTGGACGAGAACGAGCGCTCCTGGTTTATCAAAATGACAGGCGAAGACGTTGCCGTGGCGGCGCAAAAAAGCGCCTTTCTCGATTTTCTGCGCAGCTTGAAACTTCCGAGGGAAATGACTAAATCCGAATGACGAAGCCCGAAACAATAACGAAGCGCGAAGCCCGAAGGATTCACCCCCCGCGCCTGCTTTTGTTTGGTCTTTCGGGTTTGGGGTTTGCTTCGGATTTCGGACTTCGCACTTCGTCATTTTCCTGATCATGTCCGCGACGACCGCTTCGCCTAACGAATTCCTGGGGCCGCTGCGCTTTCTCGCCTCCCTCCGGCTCACCGTCGTCTGCCTCGGGATCGGAATGCTCCTGATTTTTTTTGGCACGCTCTCGCAGGTCCATCTCGGCATTCATGCGGTGCAGGCGCGTTATTTTCAGAGCCTCTTCGTTTTCTGGTCGCCCGCCGGAGCGAACTGGAAGATTCCGGTTTTGCCCGGCGGTTATTTGTTAGGCACGGTCCTCCTCCTCAACCTGCTCGCGGCCCATGCCACCCGTTTCCAACTCTCGCGCAAGAAGATCGGCATCTTTCTGCTCCATCTCGGCGTGGTCCTTTTGTTGATCGGCCAGTTGCTCACCGGCCTCTTCGCTCGGGAAACGCAAATGCGGCTCGATAATGGCCAGACCTCCGCTTACTCGGAAGCGCCGCGTGAAGTCGAGCTGGCCGTCATCGAGACGACTCACCCCGACTACGACCAGGTGGTCTCGATTCCCGAAGATCGCCTGGCCGAGGGCGGCACGCTGCAAAACCCGGCTCTGCCTTTCACTCTCAAAATCCGCCGTTTCCTCCCGAACGCGCACCTCGCCATGCGCGCGCAGGAACCGGAGGCGCCGCCCTCGCCCGCCACCACCGGCTTCGGCACGAGTGTGGTGGCCGCGGAAATCCCGCGCACGGTCAAGGATGACGAGCGCGATTTGAGCGCGGCTTTCGTCGAGCTCGACGGCATCCAAGGTTCGTTAGGCACCTGGCTCGTCTCGAACGCGATCGAGCAGCCGCAGCCGCTCGCGGTGGGGGATCGCACCTTCCAGCTGATCATGCGGCAACGGCGTTTCTACAAGCAATTCGCGCTCAGCCTGATCCACTTCTCGCACGATCGTTATGCCGGCACCGACATCCCGAAAAACTTCTCCAGCCGCGTCCGCCTGGTCGATCTCGAGCGCGGCGAAAACCGTGAGGTCCTCATCTCCATGAACGATCCGCTGCGCTATCGCGGCTTCACTTTTTATCAGTCCGGCTTCGACAACAACGATCAGACGACCATTCTTCAGGTGGTGAAAAACCCGGCCATGCTCCTGCCCTATATCGCCTGCGCGCTGGTCGGGCTCGGGTTGCTCGTGCAGTTCTCGATGCACTTGTTTGGCTTTCTCAGAAAGCGAAGCCGATGAAGAAAACACGCGCTTGGGTCATCTGGCTGATCGTCGCCCTCACGCTCGCCTACGTTCTCGCGCCGCTCGGGCAGCGCGACACGCGAGGCGGTTTCGCGATGCAAAATTTCGGCCGCCTGCCGGTGCTCTTGAATGGCCGGATCAAGCCGCTCGACACGATCGCGCGCAATTCCCTCCTCATCATCCACGGCAACCAGACCCTCCGGCTCGAGCACGGCGAGATGACCCCGATCGACTGGCTCGCGGAGGTGATGATGAAGTCGGGCGAAGCGGATCGGCGGAAACTTTTTGTCATTCGCAGCCCGCTCCTGCGCGCGTCGTTAGGCCGGGCTCCGACCAAGGCCGCGGGCAGTTCTTTCCTCGGCTCACTCGGCCTGCTGCCCGATCCGGATAAATATTGGTCCTTCCTGGATCTTTCCGCCCACTTGCCTGAGATCGAGCAACAGGCCGAGCTCGCGCAAAAAGTGGAGGCGCCACTGCGCTCGCCTTTCCAGCGCGACATCATCAAGCTCTTCGAGCGGCTGACCCTTTATCATCGGCTCGAGAACAGCCTCGAAGTCGCCGGCACGGAGAACTTCCAAGCGCAGGTCGACGACCTGCTCGCGAACATCCATCCCTCGCCCACGCCGATGAATAGCGGCATCACCGCGGAGGCCTTGCAGAGTCTCGCCTTTCTCGCTGAGACCGGTTATTTCTTCCCCATCCCGCCCGTCCCGCCTAACGACGATCCACTGCAGTGGCGAAAGATGGGCGAGAGCGTCTTGCAATTTATCACCGTGGGGAATCTGCATCCGGCCGTCTCCGCCTGGGCGACGATGGCGACGGCTTACTCCGCTCACGATCCCGCCACTTTCAATAAAACGGTCGCGCGCTATACCGACTGGCTGCAGGAGCATTTCTCCCTCCGCCTGCGCAAGGCCCGGGTCGAGACCGTCTTTAACCAATTGGCGCCCTTTTACAGCGCGATGGTGCTCTACGTCCTGATCTTTCTCCTCGCCTGCGCCTCCTGGCTCATCTGGCCACAAACCTTAGGCCGCTACGCCTTCGTCCTGCTCGTCGTCACCTTCGTCATCCACACCGCCGGGCTCGGCACCCGTATGTACCTGGAAGGCCGGCCGCCCGTGACCAATCTCTATTCCTCCGCCGTCTTCATCGGCTGGGGCGCGGTCCTCCTCGGGATTTTCCTCGAACGATTCTTCCGCAACGGCATCGGCAGCGCCACCGCCGCGGCCATCGGTTTCCTCACCCTTCTCATCGCGCATCATCTCTCCATGGACGGCGACACCATGGAAATGATGCGCGCCGTCCTCGATACCAACGTCTGGCTGGCCACCCACGTCGTCATGGTCACGCTTGGTTATGCCTCCACCTTCCTGGCCGGTTTTCTCGCCCTCACCTTCGTCGTGCGCGGCGCTTTCACGCCCTCACTCGATCGCGCGACCGCGAGTTCGCTCAGCCGCATGGTTTACGGGATCGTTTGTTTCGCCACGCTCTTCAGCTTCGTCGGCACCATTCTCGGCGGCATCTGGGCCGATCAATCCTGGGGCCGTTTCTGGGGTTGGGACCCGAAGGAAAACGGCGCGGCCCTCATCGTTCTCTGGAACGCCATCATCCTGCACGCCCGCTGGGGCGGACTGGTGCGGCAACGCGGCCTCATGGTCATGGCCATCTTCGGCAACATCGTCACGAGCTGGTCCTGGTTTGGCGTGAACATGCTCGGGATCGGTCTGCACTCCTACGGCTTCATGGAAAGCGCTTTCCCCTGGCTCATCGGCTTTGCCCTCAGCCAGGTATTACTGATGCTCATCGGCATGCTTCCGCTCCACACCTGGCGGAGCCCGCTCGGTCCGGTCAAACCAGCGCCGCGCCCCGAGCTGGCCAAAGCCTCTGCCTGACGGCCAGGCCGCAACTTCCAGTTGCTCGTGAATGCTGGGGATCTTGGAAGCCTCCAAAAAAAACGGGGGCGGACTGGTTTCGACTGATAGTTTGAAGCGCAGGCGGCAGGTCGAGGATGGTTCGTTGGCCTCGTTAAAATCGCAACAGGCTCAGCGTGGACATGGGGCTGAAGGTTTGAGCGCCGAGGCTATCGGGTGCTCACCGTTTTGGCCGCCGCCGGCCCGCTTACCGGGATGCGCGCTCAGGCTTTACCGCGGCGAGGCAAAGAAGTAGTTTGAAAATCATGGCGTCGCCGAAGACAGCTGCTGCATCCGATTCCGCCGCTCGGATCGCGCTCGCCCGCAAAGCCCTTGAGACTTATCGCACGCGCTGCTTTTGGTCCCTGGCGCCCGGTTTTGTTGTCACTGAGGAAACGCTTCCGTTGGTCATCGCGGGTCTCCGGCGCCATGGCGACCGCGCCGCCTTCCTCCTCGCGGATCGCTTGTGCCACTAACGGATTTTCAGCGCGAAGTCTTCCTCACTCTGCGCCGCAGTCGCAGCCCGGACAGCTTCGTCTTCGGCGCGACCGTGCTCAATGCCGGACCGGAGACGCCCCGCTATTCGCAAGACATCGACCTTGCGCATGACGTCGAGCGCGCGGTGGCGGAGAGCGCCGCCTTGGATGAGGCCGCGCTTCGGGAGGCGGGCTACTCCATGCACTGGTCTCTGCGCCTGCCCACTTTTCAGCGGGCGGAGGTCACCCGTGGTGAAGAAGCCGTCAAGCTCGAATGGGTGCACGATTCCGCGTTCCGCTTCTTCCCCGTCGAGCCCGATGATCAACTCGGCTACCGCCTTCACCGCTTCGATGCTGCGACGAACAAGCTGCTTGCCCTGTGCGCCCGTTCCGAAGCGCGGGATTTCGTCGATGCGCTCTATCTGAATGATCATTATCTCTCCCTTGGCGCACTTGCCTGGGCAGCAGCCGGGAAAGACGAGGGACTGAATCCCCAACTCATTCTCGAACTGTCCAACCGCCTCGCGCGCCATCGACAGGCCGAGATCGATGCCCTCCATCTCAGGGCGCCCCTCAGCCTGCCCGAGCTGAAGATGAAGTGGATCGAAGCTCTCGATCACGCCCGGCGTTTGGTCGAGGCACTTCCGGCGGAGGAGTTGGGCGTTGCTTACCTCGATCCGGTCTCGCGCCAGCCTGCCGAACCCGATCCGGCCGCGCCCGGCTTTGCCCAGCTAATACGCCATCGCGGCGCCGTGGGCGGGGCCTGGCCGGTGGTGCAGCCTTGATCACGCGGGTTGAAGGAATCTGTCTTTGCGCTATCGTTGCCTCCTCCGAAAAACGGGGGCGTACTGGTTTCGACTGATTGTTTGAAGCGCAGGCGGCATGTCGAGGATGGTTCGTTGGCCTCGTTAAAATCCGGACCAAAAAAAATAAATGCAGATCACCAAGATCTCGCTCTCGCGGCTTAATTGACTGCGATGTCCCGGGCTGGACGCCTGCTACGGCTCGGGACATGGACAGCAGGCTAATCGGACGGCGGAGTGACCGCGCCGGACGGTGAAGGAATTTCGTGGTGGCTCGGGAGACGGCGACGTGCCGGTGCTGTTGTCGCTCCCTAAAAATCCTCATCGGCTACACATGTAGAAGCTCGCGGGGACAGCGATCAGGACAGGGGTTCAACTCCCCTCGCCTCCAAATATTTTACGATAGTAAATCGAATTGGCTTGCCTCTTTGTGACAGTTTGTGACAAAGTGAGGGCGTGAAAGAGCCTCTTCGGGTCACGGCGGTCAAGGGACACGATATCTCCACCTACCGACTTTCGTCGGGAAGGTACATGACGGTTTGGTACGACTCCGACGGTGAACGGCAGCGCCGTTCGCGAGCCACGTTGAAGGAAGCGGATGAACTGGCGCGCGAAATCTCCGAGGCGCTCCGCGACAAGGTGAACGGCGCAATGACGCTTGACGATCGCCAGGCGTACAACCTCGCTCGCGATCTTGTAGAACCGTTCGGATACACCGTGCTTCAGGCGGTTCGAGAATGGGAGCGAACGAAGGCGCCGTACCGCGGCAAGAAAACCGCCGAAGTGATCGCGGAGCTGATTGCGGCCAAGCGTCGTGAGCACCTTTCCGCTCTTTACGTCAATCGTTTGGAGGACGATTTGAAATCGTTTGCGACCGCGGTGCCCGACGAGATCGAGAAAATTCATGCGCCGCACATCAAAGAGTTCTTGAATGGATGCAAAGTAGGCTCCCGCCGTTGGAACAATCTGCGGGATCAGATCGTGACGCTTTTCCGTTTCGCGCGTTCGGAGCGTTATTTGCCGAAAGATCGCACAACCGAAGCTGAGGACGTGACGAAGCTGAAAGTCGCACGGAAGACGGTGTCGATGTTCACGCCAGAGGAGCTTCATTTGGTCGTCTCGAATACGCGCAAAATCTGGCTCCCATGGGTGCTAATCAGCGCATTCGCGGGCGTGCGAACGTTTGAGGTTCTGCGCATGGATTGGTCGAGCGTGCGGTGGGAACAAAAGTTGATCGACCTGCCGCCTGAGGTCACGAAGGTCAACGAGCGCCGAATTATTCCGATGTGCGACGCGTTGCTGCGAAAGCTCGCGCCATGGCGCGATGCGAGCGGGCCGGTTTGCGAAGACAAGGTTCCGCAGCGCGAGATCGAACAGATCCTCGCGAAAGTGAAAGCGGTTCGACCTGACTTCCGGTGGAAGCACAACGCACTCCGGCACGCCTATGGAAGTTACCGGACGGCGCTGACTCAGAATGTCCCGCAGGTGGCGCTGGAGATGGGGAATTCCGTTGGGATGGTGAAACGCCATTATCTGGAAGCCAAAACGTTCGAAGAAGGCCTTCGTTGGTTTCAGGTTTCCTGGCCCGCGCCGGCGAAGAAGCGCGCCAGCGATCCTTTCCTGCGCTGGGTTGCGGCAGTCTCGTGATCGCGGCGGAATTCGCTCCACGCTCACGAGATAACGGGTTTGCGTCTGCGACCGATTCGTTTGGAGACAGAAACTGCGTCGACTGATTTACCGTCGATAAGTTTTTGCAAATCGTCCTCGCGGATTCTGTATTCCTTGCCAACTCGCGCAGCATTCAACAACGAGCGTTTGATCCAATCGCGCACCGCGCCGGGCGTGAAACCGGTTCGTTGGCTTACCTCCGCCACGGTCAGAAGGCGGCTTCCCTCTGCACTGCGCAATTGCTCGTCGAGAGCTGCGCCTTCCGCGGTCTCAATCACGAGCCATCCGTCACGAACAAAAATTGTCGTGGTATCGGCATTTAAGCGAAAGCGCGCGCAGTTCATAACCAATTGTTGAAAATGAATCTGCCATCAACCGACTCCGCGGATGCGCAGGCTGCGGAGCAACCGCGCCGAACGCGCGCCCTCGATACACGGCCAGGTTATCGGTGATGATAGGCGCGAAAAAAGCGGTGCCGCGACCGGAACAAGAGTCCAACAAGCAAACGCCCAAGCAGGTTGAAAACGACCGCTGAAAGCAGAATGGCAAGCAAGACCGGAAGGCCGAATTTGTTGGATGCACCGACGGATTGAAGAACGAAGCCGAGCACCGCGAAGGCAATCAGCAGGCCGATGATGCTGGAGAGGCATCCGGCCGTGGCTTTCTCTTTACGCGAGGCACCGCGGACGATTTCGGCACTACAGCCTGTGCAGACTGAAGCGTTTGGATTGACGACACTTTGGCAGTGTGGACAGACCAGGTTGCTCACAGGAATACATTATCAATCGATTAGGCCGGTGGGAGCAAAAACCCTGGAGTGCAGATTTATTGATCGTTTGCCTTCAACTCGATCCGCGTGATCCACGCGCCATCGTTTCCCGGTGCCGCGCGATATCGGGCGGAAATGGCTTTGATCCAATCGATCGACAGTTCCTGCAGCGCCAGCGCCACTTCATGAAGTTGCTGGCCTGAGACGACGATCTCGTGAGTGGAGAACGAAATGCTCAACGTCTCGCAATCATTTTGCTGTGTATGGCGAGCGCAATGAAACTGTGAATACGGCAGGATGAACACTTCGGGGGTAGTCAGGACTCGCAGGCACGGAAGTTCACGGCCGCGATGCCAACAAGGCGAGCGTCCCTCTGTGGCGATCGAGTGCTGCCGCGTTGAATCAGGTGACGATTGTTTGAGGCTCATGGGTTGTTTGCTTTTGTCGGATCGCGAATGGATTGCGCTTGCGGGCGAACATCAGGCAGACAGCCCTTGCGAGCTGCCGTCCGCGGGGAATTCCACGAAGACCTCGGCGAAGTACTCGGCGTTGGAGTTCGAGCGTGCTCATGCTGAGCGCTAGCGGTCGATCGCCAGCGCGAGTGATGTGCTGACGGAGCGCTTCTTTGTCGGGTGTAAAAATGCGAACCGATTTGCGACCGCGCGAAATGCTCACATACCATTGCTGCGCATTCGTGGCGGCCCGAATCGCCGAGTCTCCGAGGAGCACGTGATCGACGGTCTTGCCCTGAGAGCCGTAGGAGGTGACGGCGTAGCCGCGCGTGAACTGCCGATACAACGCCGGCAGAGTCCTGCCGTCGGCGAGTTCGATCTTTCCGGTCGCGCGGACTGCCCGAATCTCCACCACTTCGCCATTCGCGAGTTGCTCGCCACCGACCGCTTTCGCGTTAGCCTTAAGTTGCAGTCGGTCGCCAACGCTTAGTGGCAGCGCGCGAGGAACACAGATGGTCAGGCGGTCCGCATACTTTGGTCTGACGATCCGAACTTTACCGCCGCCCTCGACAAAAATTCCGGCATCTGTCGCAGCGAGCATGCGCCCGGTCGCTCCGCGATCCCAGCCCGCGACTCTTCGATTGAATACGAGCACGTGATCTGTCGGATAAAAGCGAGCGTCGAGTTTCTGCGCGGATGTTGCATCGACCGCATCGAGCGCGGTGACGAGATGTTCCGCTGTGGCGATTTGCCCTGTTGTCAGCAGTCGCTTGCGAATGGAATCATTTAGCGCACGCACTTCGGCGCGCGTTTGAGAGACGATCAGCGCGCTCTCCTTTCGAGCCTTGAGTTCGAGATAGGCGGCGACGAGCCCCTCGCGCAGGTCGTCCAATCCGCATTCGATAACCGCACCCGAATCCTCCAAGCCTGCGAATGACTTGCTGATTTCGCCATTCGCAGCCGCCTTCACCGCGTCGCGGTAGCGCCGAATCTTCTCACGCTCTTCCTTCACTTTGGCGCGTTCTGGATTCTGTCGCCGAATGAGATTCAGCTCCGCCGCATAGAGACCGGAGTAGCGCTCGATGGCGCGCAACGCATCCGATGCTTCGACCGGACCATGCTGGCGCGTATCGCCCGAAAGGATAACGCGACCATGATGCGCCTGGATCGTTTCGAGAAGCGAGAGCATCTGGCGTCCGCCAATCTGACCGGCTTCGTCCACGATCACGACCGCGCCTTCGCGCATCAATTCGCTTTGCAGAAACTCCGCAACTGTCTTGGTCTCGTGGAGCCCGTCCTTTGCCAGTTCGATCACTTGCTGCCTTTGTGGCGCGAGCACGATCGTAGTTCGGCCGCTTCGCTCCAGGGCGGACTGAATGTTTCGGAGCACGAAGCTCTTGCCCGTGCCGGCGCCTCCACGAAAGAGCGTCACCAGATCGCGCGATCCGAGAATTTGTTGATAAGCCCGCCGTTGATCATCGGCCAAGGATTCCGCCGCATCCGCGCTTGGCCTGCCGAGCGCTGAGAATTGCCCGGCGCCTTTCGCCGCCATCTGCACAATTGCCCACTCCCGTCCGAGCACATCTTTGCGAGTCAATCGACCGTCCGGTTCGCGGATGTAGTCCCGCGATCCGGTTTCACGTTTCAACTCTGCCAGCGAAAGCGGCGCACCTCGCGCGGCCTCCAGCGCGTGTCGCCACAGCTCGTGTTCATGAACGATTGATCGCCGATCAAAGAGATGATCTTCCGCCCAAGAGACCGCCGCGACGCTGTCTTTGCCATCGATCTCAGAAAGGTTTGCACGCCTCCTTAGAAGAGTGTGGTCCTCGGAACTCAGCTGCTCCTGCCAAAGCGCATGCAGACGCCCTGGCGGCAGTTCGCGAATTTTCCGGGAGCGAAGTCGATGCGCCAGGTGTTCGCGAATGTCGCGCACATTGCCTTCAGCTTTGTCGGGATTGGCGACAAGAAATGCACGCGTTTGCTTATCAATCTCGCGATGCCGTTTGGAGAATCGCTCACACAGTTCGGAACTGATTTCGGTGAGATGGAAATCACCACGCACCGAATTCTCGATCGTGTACCCGCACGTCCGCAGCGCACGCGCCAGCTCATGATAATAGACGTTCTCGACGTATTTCTGCGCAGTCAGCATCTGGTAGTTTTGTAACGCCTTCCAGCGGTCCTCCTCCGCGTCATGCGTGGCATTGAAGATAATGCAGTGGGTGTGCAGATGCGGGTCGAGCGCGCGCGAGGTTTCGTGCTCGAAGAGCGCGGCGACAATGTTTCTGGTTGGGCGGTCTGCGTTGCTACCCGCCTGTCGGATGCGAGTGGCAGCGAACTGTTCCAGCTCTCGCACCGCGATCCTCACGGCTTCTTTATGCGCCGCGACAATTCGTTCGTCGCCGCCAACTAGCGCGGCGATCGAGACCGATTTCGGCGGTGAAAACGTAAAGTCGAAAAAGACCCGACGGTTCGCGACCTCGCGTTCGTCGCTTTCTTTTCTCGTGTGCTTCAACCGCAGCGTGAGCCGTTCACCAGTGTGCGGGTGAGCATTCTCGCAAAGTCGGACGAATTCTGTTTGCTCGACCGTGCCAGCGAGACCAAGCGCCTCGGCTCCTTTACCGATCCATTCGCCCAGGACTCGATTTGATTCCGCGTAGTAATCCCCGACCGCGAGGTGTTCCGCGAAGTATGACTGCGCGTTCTTGAGATTGGTTTGCGTCTTGGGCGAAAGCATCCGGCTCGACTCGTAGCGCAACGTCCGTCGCACGTTGCTCCAAAGGGAGCGCTAACGTTTGGCGCCAGTCTGCGATCAAGGTCGCATGACCTTTCTGCTCAACGCATCTTTGCCCACGGTAGGGACCGTGGGCCTTATGAGATTGGACGCCCTACCCCTGAGCGTGGCTAAGGACCTCCGATTCGTCGCTAATTCGCTGCCGATCTTGTGAACGAATCCGCCGACATCGCAGCGCGCACGCAGCGTTTCAACGACGCTGTCCGCGCCTTCACGCCGCCGTCACCGACGCGTCACGCAAAGCTGATGCCGCTTAAAGACGGCATCGTCGAGCTGCGGCAAAAGGGCGCCTCGCTCAGGCTCATCCGCGAATTGATCGCCACCATCGGCGTGGCGGTCAGCACCGATACGATCGCGCGCTTCCTCGCGGAGGTGAATGGCGAGACGGCGTCGGAACGACCATCGAAACGTTCGCCGCGCCGTCGCGTTGCTGTCGCTTCCGTCATCCCACCAAAACCATCAGCCGCACCGCCCCACGCAGATGTAACGGCCGAGCGTCCACGCACACGCGGACCGCGCATCGCCGATCCACGCAACCTTTGAATCAACGCATCTATAAATGACCAAACAAATCAACCTCGTCATCAACGGCAAAGGCGGAGTCGGCAAGAGCTTCTTCGCCACGAACTTCGTGCAGTATCTCAAAGATCGCGGCCACGATCATCGCGCGATCGACAGTGACCATGAGAACTCGACGCTGAAACGCTTTCACCCGGAAGCAGACTTCATCAATCTGGAGCACCGCCGCGAGATCGACGCCGTCTTCACGACTGCGGAAACGTGCGACTTGCTCGTGATCGACTGCCGCGCGGCCTCGACCGACCTGTTCATCGACTTCTTCGACGAAGTTGGTTTGGCCGAAGTGCTGCGCACTCTCGGCGCGCGCCTGACGGTCATTTGTCCGGTCAACCACGAAGCCGACAGCGTGGAGCAGGTTCGCATTTTGTCTGATGCGTTGGCGGGCAATTGCCGCTGGCTCGTGGTGAAAAATGAAGCACACAGTGACGCGTTCAAGATTTACGAAAACAGCAAGACGCGTCGCCGTCTGCTGGACGCGCTCGACGCGCGCGAGATCGTTATGCCGCGCGTTTACGATTGGCTCGTCACATTGCTGAATGAACGCAACGCAACTATCACAAACGCGCTGAGCGATCCTGCCTTTCACCTTCTCGATCGGCAGCGCCTCAAGCACTGGCAGTGGCGCTTTTATCAACAGCTCGACACCGTCTCGGAGTTCGTTCTGCCGGCTGCTTAGAATGAGTGGCGGCGATCCGTTAGAGGAGGCGATTGCCGACTGGCAACGCAAGCATCGC
This sequence comes from Chthoniobacterales bacterium, assembly GCA_965217815.1. Classification (GTDB taxonomy): domain Bacteria; phylum Verrucomicrobiota; class Verrucomicrobiia; order Chthoniobacterales; family UBA10450; genus Palsa-1392. The sequence goes on along the minus strand of CBDCJI010000001.1, from coordinate 525,784 downwards.
ATCGCCGACGGCGATCCGATGATCGCAGCCTTGGAACTGGTCCGTATTCATCTCCAGCACGCGCGCCAAATCGGAGCGGACCCGAACGCAACGCCGCCAAGCTTCGAGGATTTTCGTGGCACGATCGAGTTGCTGGAGCGGGGCTCAAAATCGTTCATCAATCAAGCCTCCGATCTGATCGCCGAACTCCGCCGTTTCGGACAGAACGTCGAACGCTTGAATCGAGTACGCGCGGTGACCTGCGTCACGCTCATCGTCATAGCGACCGTCATCGGATTGTTGATCGGTCGATCTCTATGAATCACGTGGTCGGCTACGCGATTGCGGCAGCGCTTTGGCTGGCGGCGTTCGCCATTCTGTTCTCCGCCAAGTCGCCGCGCGGGACGAACCGAACCGTGGTCAAACTCGCCGGCTTCAAATGGACACGTGCCGACTTCTGCCGCGGTTGGCTCATCACCGGTGACACCGGTTCCGGCAAGACCCGCTCCGGAATCACACCACTTCTGTTTCAGGTCTTCCAGAGCGAACCGACATGGGGCGGCCTCTGCATCGACGACAAAGGCGTGTATTGGGAGACTCTCTCCGAGATGGCGCGGCATTTTGGTCGCGAAGACGACCTCATTCTTCTGCAAGTCAGGCCTGAGAGCGCTGGCCTCAATTGGCAACCGAAGCACACCTACAATCTGACCTCGGATCGGAGCATCCCGTACAACACCTTCGCGAAAGCAGTCGTGGACACCGCCTCAAGTCTCGGCCAGGCGGGCGACAAAGGATTCTTCAAGAACCAGGCGCAGATTCACATCGCCGCGGCGCTGGAAACACTGCGCGAGATCGGTGCCGATGTGACTCTGGAGAACGCTTATCATCTTCTGCTGGATCAGGGCGACTTGGACGAGGCGATGACCGATCTCGCGTCCCTCCACCAAACCGCTCGCCGACGCGAACTCTCCGAGCATTTCGCCAATCGCTTTCTCTCACAGCCGTCGGAGCAAATCGGCGGCGTGAAAGAAACGATCGCGAATTACCTCCAGGCCTTCCTAACTGCCGAGATCGCGCAGGTCTTCTGTCCCGCAGCGGACACGTTCGAGTTTTCCGACATCGACCGCGGCAAGATCATCTGTGTGGCGATGCCGCAGAAATTCCAGTTGGAACGCCGCTACGTGAACACGTTTCTGAAAATGCTCTTCTATACACACGCACTGCGTCGCTTCGACAAATCAGCGGAAGAACGCCGTCGCGATAATCTTCTCATCCTCTGGGCCGATGAAGCACAGCGCTTCGTTTCCGCGAGCGAGGATGGAATGAGCGACTACAACTGCATCGACGTAATCCGCGAAGCGCAGGCGACAGTGGTCGCAGCCGCGCAATCTTCGACCTCATTCGTGCCCCCACTCGGTCGCGAAAAAGCGCGCGTCTTCACGCTTAATCTGCGCAATCGCCTCATCTTCAAAGCAGCGGACGAAGAAGGCGCTATCGAAAGCGCTGATTTCCTCGGGCGCCAACGCGTCATCAAGAGGTCTTGGGGCTACAGCGGTGGAAGAATGTCGCGGAATTACTCCGAGTTGGAAGAGCACAAGATGAAGCCGCACGTGCTGCGCAATCTTGGCAAACACACGGCGGTCGTCATTCACTGCGAGAGAGGACATCGGCGAAAGGTCCTGCCGCCTTTGCAATCTGACGGGCGTGTAGCGCCTTGGTTCCGCCGAAGATGGCTTTAGCTCCTCTTGCCGTGACCGGCAGATGCCGACGATATGGTCCCAGAACGCGAGCGGGTGCCGGACTTAACAGTTACTAACTACAACGCGATGGTGAAAGGCCCTTATGACCTTTTGCTTGCGCGACAGAATGAACTCGCAGCGGAGCGCGGATATATCGACGCGCTCCGCGACTATTGGATCGCTCGCGCCGATCTCGAACGAGCGGTGGGCGGACGCCTAACGAGTAGTTCTAAAACGCAGTCAACTTTCAAGGAAACGGTCAACCAACACTGATTATGTTTACACGACGCAAATTCCTCTCGGGAGCCGAGCAACCTGCCATCGAGATCACTGGCAAAAGGGGAAGGGAAAGTCCATCTCAGGGCGTAAGCAGAGAGCGATCGCAGGCGTGCAGATTTTCGTCCAATTCGTAGATGATAGGACTTCCTGTCGGGAGTTCGAGTCCGGCGACCTTGTCGTCGGGAATGTGCGAAAGGTGTTTGATTAGGCCGCGCAGAGAATTGCCGTGGCCCGAGACGAGGACACGCCTACCTGCGGTCAGCTCTGGCGCGATCCGCGCTTCCCAATACGGGAGTACGCGCGCAATCGTCTCCTGGAGACTTTCGCCGCGAGGAATAACAATGCCTGCATAACGGCGATCGGCGCTGAAATCATACGTGCCGCCCTTCTCCGATGGCGGAGGCGGCACTGCATAACTGCGCCGCCAGACCCGCACCTGCTCCGCGCCATATTTCGCGATGACCTCGGAATGATAGAGACCAGTGAGCGCGCCGTAGTGGCGTTCGTTCAGGCGCCAGCTTTTCTCGACCGGCAGCCACAGACGACCCATTTCTTCGAGGACTAGCTGAAGCGTCTTGATTGCTCGGTCGTGCAAGCTGGTGAAGCTGAGGTCGAAATCAAAACCGCGCTCCCCGAGGAGCCGGCCCGCGTCCCGGGCTTCTGCCTCCCCTCGCGGAGTTAGACCCGGCTCGGCCCAGCCGGTGAAGCGGCCTACAAGATTCCACGTGGATTGACCGTGGCGGAGGAGGACTAGCGTTGGCACGGTCGTTTAGAAGCTCAGCCGGAGATTGAATTGGCGGTGGCCGACTTGGGTTGACAAGTCGCAGTCTACTTTTTGCTTCGGAGCGCGCGTCTTCCGCCGGGAGTAAGGACGCCTTCGAGAAAAACGGAGATGATTGCGGAATAGGCCTCCTTCGGCGTCAAGCCCAGAGCGAGGAGTTTCGTGGGATTCAGGACGGCGTTTGTTATGCCCAGCAGGATTTCGATGGCCGAATCGATCGGCAGATCTTTGCGAACCCGGCCCCCTTTGCGACCGGCGTTCAAAATGGCGGTGAAGGATCTCGCGATGGCAGTTGCGCGGCGTTTCTCAATCAATTCGAACACTTCTGGTGCTTCACGCCGGACGTCACGGATGAAGGAGGGCTGAATCTCGGCGACGTGTCGCTGCGTGCATTGCAGCAGGTCGCGCAGACCACGGACGAAATCCTCCTGCCCGGACTCGACCACAACATCGAGGTCGGATTCGAGGTGTTTGAACTTATCGAGAATGACCGCATGAAGCAGCTCGGTTTTTGTCTTGAAGTGCGCGTAGAGGGTTTTCTTGCTCATGCCGAGTTCGGCGGCGAGATCGTCCATAGAAACACTGCGGATGCCGTGAGCGAAGAAATGAGCGCGCGCTGCGGCGACCATGCGATTGCGCGGGGCGGTTCCGCGCAGACGACTGGCGGCGATCGGCTTTGACGTTGTTGGAAAATGCACGCTGGACACGTTCTCAGGAAACTGTATTAGTATATAGAGTTTCCTATGGCAACGCAAACAAAAGGTGATTCCCAGTCCGATAAAGGCGCGTCGCCCGGCCCGGAACCTGATTCAGAACGCAGCACAGATTCATCGCGCTCTCAGCCCGCTCGATCGGGCGACTCCGCTCCTTTTTCCACCGCCGGGCCGAAAAGACTGAGCTGGAAGAAACGGGCACCGCTCATTCTGCTCGTCGTTACCACGCTTTGCGGAGTTGCCTATTATGCCTGGCACACTCACGCAAAACGCCAGGAACAAAAACTCCTCCTCTATGGCAATGTCGATATTCGCGAGGTCAGTCTCGGCTTCCGGGTATCAGGGAAACTTCTCAATGTTTTGAAAGACGAGGGCGACACGGTCAAAGCTGGCGAAACCATTGCTCGCCTCGATCCGGAACCGATTCGTCGCGAAGTCGAACAGGCAACCGCGCAACTGGAGGCCGCGAGGGCAAAGTTCGCCCTTCAAGAGGCGGGCTACAGACGCGAGGACATAGAGAAAGCTCGCGCAAACGTTGCCGAAGCGGAGGCGAACCTTGCAAACGCCGAACGCAACTTATCGCGAAAAAAGCAATTGATCGCGAAGCAGGTAAGCGCGCAGCAGGAGTTGGACGACGCGGTTGCAGCCAAAGACGAAGCAGTGGCCCGAACAAATTCGGCCCGCGCCGCGCTCGCTCTGCAGGAAGCAGGATTTCGTCCTGAAGAAATTGCGCAGGCGCACGCCGACGTTTCACAGGCAGAAGCCACCGTCGCGTCGGCTAAGCTGCGCCTGACAGATACGGAGTTAATCGCGCCGGAGGATGGCGTGGTCATGACACGTGCTTACGAACGTGGCGCTATCTTAACGACGGGGGCAACACTTTTCACGATCTCGCTTCTTAATCCGGTGTGGGTTCGCGCTTATGTGCCGGAAGACCGGTTAGGCAACATTCACCCGGGTATGGAGGTGAAACTTTTCACCGATTCGGACCGGCAGCATCCCTACACCGGGCAGATAGGATATATCTCGCCGCAGGCGGAGTTCACTCCGAAAAACGTGGAGACGCCCGAACTGCGAACCTCGCTCGTCTATCGCTTGCGCGTGATTGTTTCGGATCCGCGCAAAAGTTTACGGCAAGGGATGCCGGTCACGGTGCGGTTGCCGGACACTCGTTAGGCGACGTTGTGGCGATCGTTAGCCTAACGAATTTGGGAAAATCGTTTCCCGGCCAGGAAACGCCGGCGCTCGCCGACATCTCAGCCGAGCTTAAGCCTGGAATAATTACGGGTTTGGTCGGTCCGGACGGCGCTGGCAAGACGACGCTGATTCGGATCCTGGCTGGCTTGATGCGGCCGAGCTCGGGAACGGTGGAGGTCGAAACGCCACGGGAGATGATTGGCTACATGCCACAGAAGTTCGGTCTCTATGAAGATCTTTCCGTTCAGGAAAATTTGAATCTATACGCCGACTTGCGCGGCGTTCTCGGTGATGAGCGGCGCGACTCGTTCTCGCGTTTACTCGAGTTCACCGATTTGAAGCGATTTACCGCGCGACTCGCGGGGAAGTTGTCAGGCGGGATGAAGCAAAAGCTGGGCCTGGGTTGCGCTCTTCTCGGCAATCCCAAGCTGCTCCTTCTCGACGAACCGAGTGTGGGCGTCGATCCGATCTCTCGGCGCGAGCTTTGGAAAATGGTGCAGGACTTGATCAAGACCGGTATCGCGGTCGTCTGGAGCACCGCATATCTCGACGAAGCGGAGTTATGTCAGGAAGTGCTTCTTCTCAACAAAGGGAAATTGCTCTTTGCCGGCGAGCCCGCGGAATTGACTGCACGCGTGCAAGGTCGCGCTCTGCAAGTGCGAAGCTTTCCCGGAAGCCGTCGTCAGCTGCTCACCCGCGCGCTCCGGCTGAAGAGCGTAATCGACGGCGTCATCCAAGGACGCAACGTCCGTCTTCTCCTCGCGCGCGACGCCAAACCGCCGACTCCTAGAGAGCTTGGCGCGAACAACGGCGCCGAGATCGTGGAAGTAAAACCGCGTTTCGAAGATGCCTTCATCGACATCCTGGGCGGCGGTCCCGGCGGAGATTCAGCGCTGGCGAAGCATCTTGAGAAAGTGCCTTCGACAATCGGAGCGGTAATCGAAGCCGAGAACCTAACGAAAAAATTCGGCGATTTCGTTGCGACCGATTCCGTGAGTTTCAAGGTCGCGCAAGGCGAAATCTTTGGTCTGCTCGGTCCGAACGGCGCCGGGAAATCGACCACCTTTAAAATGATGTGCGGACTACTCAAGCCGACCTCCGGTTCCGCCCATGTCATGGGAATCGATTTGAAAACGAGCGCCGCTCGCGCGCGGCAGGAGCTAGGCTACATGGCACAGAAATTTTCGCTTTACGGTGATCTCGCCGTCCAGCAAAACCTCGCTTTTTTCTCTGGCGTATATGGTTTGAGCGGTTCGCGCCAGGAACGCGTCATTTCAGACATGGTGCGGATTTTCGCCTTACAACCGTACCTAGGGGCCAGCGCGGAAACCTTGCCGCTCGGGTTCAAACAGCGCCTCGCGCTCGCCTGCGCAGCGATGCATGAGCCCGCCATCCTCTTCCTCGATGAGCCAACTTCGGGCGTCGATCCGGTAACGCGCCGCGAGTTTTGGACGCACATCAACGGCGTGGTTGAGAAAGGCGTGACCGTGATGGTGACGACGCACTTCATGGATGAGGCCGAATATTGCGATCGCATTGGGCTGGTTTTCCGCGGGAAGATGATCGCGATCGGCACGCCCGACGAATTGAAGCAGTCGGTCGCAACAAAGGCACAACCCGATCCAACGATGGAGGACGCATTCATTGAAATCATTCAGCGAAGCACTCGTTAAGGAAGAGGCACGCTCCGGAACCTTTCGCCGGCTGGTCGCGCTCTGCCGAAAAGAGGCGCTGCAAATCTGGCGGGATCCGAGCAGTATTCTGATCGCGGTTGTCCTTCCGATTGTGATGCTTTTCATCTTCGGCTTCGGGATCAATCTCGACTCGTCGCAACTGCGCATCGGACTCGTGGTCGAAGATCAAGGCGCGGAAGTCGCACGCTTCGTCGCGAGTTTCACCGGCTCGCCATATCTGAGTGTCGTTACCGGGACGAGACCGCAAATGGAGCAAGCCCTGACCGATGGAAAAATTCGCGGGCTGGTCGTCATCCCGAGCGATTTTTCGGAAAAACTGCAGCGTCCCGGAGCATCAGCGCCCATTCAGATTATCACTGACGGCTCGGACCCGAACACGGCCAAATTCGCCGAAGCTTACGCGGAAGGTGCCCGACAGGTTTGGATGCGCGAACGAGCCGTAGCAAACGCGCAACCACGAGTCACGTCGATTCAAATCAACTCGCGCTTCTGGTTCAATCCCTCTGCGCTCAGCCGCAACTACATCATTCCGGGTTCGATCACAGTGATCATGACGGTGCTTGGTGCGCTCCTGACCTCGCTTGTGGTGGCGCGCGAATGGGAACGCGGCACGATGGAAGCGTTGCTCGCCACTTCGATCACGCGCACTGAATTTCTTATCAGCAAACTTCTTCCTTACTACATCCTGGGAATGGTTTCGGAGCTGATTTGCATCGCGGTTGCGGTTTGGATCTTGAAGGTACCGTTTCGCGGTTCGATCACTATGACACTGCTGGTGACGACCTTTTTTCTCTGTAGCGCGCTCGGGCTCGGTCTTCTTCTCTCGACCACGACGCGGAATCAATTCGACGCTGCTCAAGGCGCGCTCAACGCCGCATTTCTTCCGGCCATCATGCTCTCGGGATTTATCTTCGAGATCAGTAGTATGCCTCTGCTCATCCGGCTGGTGACTTATCTGGTTCCGGCGCGTTATTTCGTCAACGCGATGCAGACGCTTTTTCAAGCTGGATATGTGCCGCTGCTCCTCTGGCGCGATGTCGCCTGCCTCATTGCCTCCTCGATTTTCTTTCTCGGGCTGACGGCGCGCCTGACGAAAATGCGCTTGGACTAACGAATGCAAAACCGGCTTTTTACCCTAGTGCGCAAAGAAATGCAGGCGCTACTGCGCGACAAGCAAAGCCGGCGGCTCCTTATCGTGCCTGTGATCCTACAACTACTCCTTTTTCCCTTCGCGGCCACGCTCGAAGTAAAGAATGCAACTCTGGCAGTTTTCAATCAGGACCACGGACGGGATTCGCTCGAATTGATGCAGCGCTTCGCACAAGCCAAAGCTTTTAAGAAGATCATCGCAATTCGGAGCGAAGCGGACCTACGGCGGACAATAGATCGTCAGAAAGCCGTCGTCGTGTTGCGTTTTCCAGAGGACTTTTCGCGTCGCATCGAAACGCGAACGGCGCCAGAAATTCAGGCACTGGTGGACGGACGACGTTCCAATAGCGGTCAGGTCGCGATTAGTTACCTCCAGGAAATCGTCCAAGCCTATCAGCGGGAACGGATGCTTGAATCCGGACCGCAAATCTTACCGGCGGCCTCCACCGTTGTCGTTAGGCATTGGTTTAATCCCAACCTCAGCGACATTTGGTCCATCGTCCCGAGTCTGATCGCGATCATCACAACCATCAGTACCTTGATTGTGACCGCGATGTCGGTCGCGCGTGAGCGTGAACAAGGCACTTTCGATCAGCTACTCGTCTCGCCGCTCACGCCTGGGATGATCATGCTCGGCAAATCCATTCCCGCTTTGTTCGTCTCGATGGCGCAAGCGACAATCATTCTGCTCGCGGGCGTATTCGCCTACCGCATCCCCTTCCAAGGATCATTGCCCCTTCTTTACGGCAGCATGATTTTCTACATCATCGCTTTGGCCGGCTTCGGGCTATTCATCTCTTCGATCTGCGCGACTCAACAACAGGCTTTTCTCGGCGTCTTTTCTTTTATGATGCCAGCTATCTTGATCTCCGGCTTTGTATCGCCCGTCGAGAATATGCCCAAATGGTTGCAAGCCATCAGTTGGATGAATCCGCTCCGTCATTTCATCATCATCGTGAAAGGAGTGTTTCTAAAAGACATGGGCGCTGCTGCTGTCGCTAGTCACACCTATCCGCTTCTGGTCATCGCCGCAGTAACTCTCGCAGTCTCAAACATCGTTTTCCGGCGCCGGATTGGTTGAAATTATTAGGACAAGTGGCATCGGACAGCGGATGAAACAATTCGACTCGTCCCCAGCCGCACTCTAAGAATGGTCGAGGTCACTTTAGACGGCTCAAGGTGCCGCTTCGGGGAACTTGCGCAAGCGGGGGAAATCAATGCCCTTCATCTCAGCTGGCAAATATCTGCTGGGAAAATCGCTTGAGGTCGGTCGGCCTTTGAGGACTGCGAAGATGTCTTGGCACCAGAGCTACTCGGGATGTAAAGGTTTCGGCGAGGGCTCTACGGGCACGACAAAGTGCGGTTTTGCCCGACGCTGGTGGGGCGAAAGCGGCGAATCACACCGAACGGCTTTGCATGAAATCTAGTCGAGGGCGCTATCTCGTCGGGGCAAGTATCTCGGCCGGTCTTGCGCTCGGCGGCTGCGCACGGGATTTTTCGGCGCGACTGGAAACGCCGTTACCTGTGGCACAGTCAGGTAACTTCCCTTCGGCTGATCCCTCCGATCCGGCGCGGTCATGGTCTGTTGCGCGATGCTTTCTCACCTTGGAAGAAACCTCTAAAAGATCGAGGGAAGCGACTGACGTGGGCGTTCTCCGTCGCTCTGCAACCGCGCGGATGATCGAGCTTTGTGCGCCTGCGCTCCTGCACGCGCCGGGCCGCACTGTTTTGTTGTCGGCGGGAGCTGGTCGCGCAGTCCGCATCCGCTTGCGACGAGGTTCTGGTCCGGGAGGAGTGGAACCCTCGCGCTTCGTTGCGTTACATCCAACGAGCCGGATTAGGGTCAGTGGCGTGCGAAACTTTGCCCGCACGCGCGGCGAAGGGACGCCGCTGGTCGGCACCCTGCGGCCAATGCTGCCAGTCAGCGTCCCCGAGCCAGTGGTACTGAAGCCGGTCCCGGGCCTCACCTGGGCCGTCACCGCCGTGCCCGTTTTCGACGGTATCTCTACGCTGACTCTGCAACTCTATGATCCGCACACCACGGGCCGGGCGAGCCATGCCCGCGGTAAAGCTTCTCCGTTGGCCGCAGATTACACGACGCAACTCGCGCTGGATGCCACTCGCTTTCGCCCGCAGCGTCGCGGTCTTTTCGGATTTATCAATTCAAGCAAGTATTTTCCTTCCACAGGCTTGTTTCCGGTTGAACTTCCCGGCGTAGAGAAGACTCCAATTGTTCTGGTGCATGGTCTCATCTCCGATCCAGCGGATTTCACCTATCTGGCCAATGCGATCGCGGCACAGGACGACCTCCGGCGCCGTTATCAGGTGTGGTTTTTTTATTATCCGACAAGCCTGCCAGCACCCTATGCGGCGATGCTTCTTCGGGAAGATCTGCAAAAATTCATCCATGAACTTGATCCAGAGGGCGACCATGCCGCTTTGCGTCGAGTGGTGCTGGTAGGGCACTCGCTTGGCGGTCTCCTGTGCCAGTTGGCGGTCACCAACGGTGGGCCAGCCTTTTACCATCACTTCTTTCGGGGGTCGCTGGATGAGATGCGACTCACGGCTCGGCAGCGGGCTTTGCTTGAGCGAGTCTTTTTCTATCGCACTGGCGCAAACGTGTCGCAGGTCATCTTCGTTGCCACGCCGCACCATGGCAGCCACCTCGCGCTCGGATTTCTTGGCGCCGTAGGCAGGTTGCTCGCTCACCTCCCACTCGCGGTGATCACACCGATCATGAACGTTGCCAGCGTCAATCAAAATGCTCTTCCGGGTGGAGTGCCTCTTGCGCCTGTTTTCAGCCTCAGTGCCCTCACTCCGGATAATCCGCTCGTTAATGCGCTCAATGATCTGCCGACGCGGCCCGGAGTGGAACTGCACTCCATCATAGGCGATCGCGGGTTGGGCGGGCCACTGGGGCAATCCAGCGACGGCGTAGTTCCCTACGCCAGTTCGCATCTGCCTGAACCTTCCAGCGAGGCGGTGGTCCATGCAGGTCACACCGGAACCTTGAAACAACCGGCTACAGCGCGTGAAGTAATCCGCATTCTGCGAGCAGCCGACGTTTCCGAAAACAACACCGAGAATCTTTAGCCAAAGCCGGGAGAGCGTTGCGACTTTGCTCGCGAATTTGCAATCAGGCTATCATTGAGTTGGTCGTCGTGAAGATAGAAACAAGCGCGCGTTAGTATCCTTCTCGTAGGGAAGAGTTTTGGGCCGCTGGACTAGCTCCACCGCCATATCCCAAGGCGTCAGAAAGAACCAGCTCGACTGACCGGCATTCGGGCCATCATGGTTCAGGCGCGGGCCTTCGAGCATCCGCACTCCTTTCGAGCTTAGATAGGCACCCGCAGCTTTGATGTCGTCAACGGCGATCGCGAGATGGCCTACGCCGACAGCGCTGCTGAGAGGGGCGGCACGGCGCTCGCCAGCTACATCATATTCAATTAGCTCGACGTTCAGATTCGGCCCGAGCCGCATCATTGCCAAGCGCGAGGTGGCGTGCGGTTCGGCGTGGAACATCGCGACCATATCAACCTTATGGCCGGCGACGGGCGCACTTTGCCACAGCAGCGCCGCGCCGAACACCTCACGGAAGAAGCCAACCGCTAGGTCGAGGTCGGGAACCACGAAGCCAATGTGGTCGATCGCTTGCGCGCCAGGGATGGAGATGCGCTCGCCCGGACCGGGCTCGCGCGGCGCATTCGTCGGCGAGCGCGTACTAGCTCGGGCGGCCATCATCAGAACCAGAGCTGCAAGAGTGGATACATAGCGCTCACACATTCTTGCACGTTGTTTATGGTTTGCCGGCAACAACGTTATCGATCCATTGATGCAAGATTTCCTCCGCCCCTGGATCTCCCATGTGCCCGCGGTCGCCTCGTGCCACCAAGTCCTTCTTGTGGCCTTGCGTAGCTATGATGAAACTGTCTTCAATGGGAAAAATCGAGTCCTCCATTCCGTTGATGGCGAGTAGCCTGCAAGTCGGCCTCCCTACGATACCGGACTCTACCAAGCTAAATTTGCGGGCCTCAGCGGCGTAACGGGCGACGGCGGCCACATAATCGGTTTCGCGATAACCGAATTTGTAGGCGAGCGCATCGGCAAGGGCGAACGGGTAGTCCATCTGGTTTTGGGCATTGATCCACGCCGAATCGAACATGTGATGGCAGGCGCCGCCTTCCGCCACGACAGCGAACAGCAAATCCGCATGCGTGTGCGCGACTCGGAAGGCGTAATAGCCGCCGGTGCTGATCCCGCGCACGATCACCTTCTTGAGATCGAAACTGTATTGGGAAGCGTTCGCGTGCACCCAATCGAGCACACTGCTCATGAGGCGATCGGGCGAAGTCGGATCGTTCGGCGCGGCCGGACAGTCACCAGTGCCCGGGATTTCGAAACTTAACGTCACGTAGCCACGATCCACATGTTCCTGTGTGCGCGGCGTATTGTCGGTCTTGTACGCATCCAGTCCGCAAACAAAGAGTAGGATCGGCCATCCGTGTGCCGGCATGCTTCCTTTGGGCAAACGAAGATAGGCTTTTATGGCGATATCGTGATCGCCAGATGACGGGTCGGCATGATTGAACGGAACGGCTACCGGAACGCTCGGCGGGTCAAGCAACTCGCCGCCCTTCTCGTAGGCGGCTTTGCCCTTTTCCCAAGCCTCCCAGGTGACCGGCGATCGATTGATCGGGAAGCGGGCGATGCGGTAAACTGCCGCCGCGCGTAGAAAGAGGTCTTTCGCTTCTTCTAGGCCGGTCTCCGCCAGGGCCTTCTCCGCTTGAGCGACGAGCTTCAGTCCCACGGGAAGGAAGGGTTTGGCGTAGTCGTCTGGTCGAAGCAAAATACTCGCGTCGTCGTTAGAGACTTTGACCAGGGCAGCGAAGATGGGGTCGAAATCCGCGACGTTTCCATCCATGAACGGGTAAACGCCAGCGGCACACGGCTTCCGCCACTTTTGTGACCACAGCGCAGAGACGGACTCATGATAGGCGAAATAGGGAAATCCGTTTCGCAAGGTTTCTGCAGTTGATTGGACGTGATAGGGCGGCGCGACAATCTTCGCTGAATTTTTCATAGCTTCAGACTCCGTCTGAGAGAAGAGATCCACCGATTAAGTCTGGCTTCGGTTCCCTGCTGGGAAGGCCCATTCGTTTGTTGAAACCTTCGGCCTGCGGTCGTCAGATTGGTGCCCCCTCGCTTGCGGCAAGCATGTGAACAGGCGGATTGACAGAGGTGGTCAAGATCGTCGCCAATTGCTGGCCCTCCTGAGACGACCAGTCGTGGGCTAACTCCGCGATGAGCGTGTTTGTCGCAGTCAAGACGACACCCGCCGCTTCCATGCGCCTCCACGCTAAGTCTTCGGAAAGCTGGGTGGGAGAGCCGGACGCGTCCAACACCGCCTGGACCTCATACCCCTCCTCAACCGCGCTGATGGACGGATAGACGAGGCAGATGTCGGTCGTCACTGCCGCCATGATTAGTTGCCTGCGGCCGGTCTCCTTGACCGCGGCTTTAAAATGGGGGTCGTCCCAGGCGTTGACGATGCCTTCCCGCTTAATGCGCTTCGGATAATCGTCCGGCAGCGCCTCCGCCAATTCCTTGAGCATCGGCTGTTGAAAACTGGTCTCGACACTGGTGGTCAGGACGACCGGCATCTTCAAGACCTTTGCTATCTTTGCGAGTGCCACTACCATCCGTTTCACTTGGTCGGGCGGCGACGTTTTGACGAGCTGTAGAGTACCTATTTGGTGGTCGATCAGCACTAAGGCAGACATGTCTGGACGGAATAACTTGCTCATTTTGTCTTGGCTGCGTTTTGCCTGTGTTAAAAAGATGGTCGGGATGCCTAACAACTCCTGTGCAGACTTTGTGAGATCATTCTACGCAGAATCCCGGCACCGCGATCTTGCGGACGAGGTGTGGCAGCGCGACCACGCTCTCGGGAAACTGTCTCCCGGTTTTTTTGAACTCCGGATTGTGAAACGCTGCTGCGAAAGCGGCGACCGATTCCCACACCGCGTAGTTCACGTACATCGTGTCTCCGCCAACGCCCTTGTGTAATTGGGTCGAGATATAGCCGGGCTGCTTCGAGAAAAACTCAGATTCCGCCGACCATGCTTTCAGAAATGCTTCCGCGTCCTCCGGTTCCAGAGTAAAGACGTTAAGCAGTATGACTGCGCCGCCCTTGTCGCTAAGTTGCGATTCGATGGTCGCGCGCGGTTCCAGTTCTTCAAAATTCATGATTTTGACCTTTCATATTTTTGCCTGCCTCTTTTCGACGCTCATCTCGGGGTTTGTTCACACGAACTCCGGAGTTAGGCGCGACGATCATCCCGCCACGCAGATGTTAGGCACAGTGACCTTCGAGAAAAGGTGCGGCGAGGTGACGGCGCTCGATGGGTAATCCTTTAGGGCTGCCTGAAAGGTCGGATGTGCAAACGCGCGCTTGAAATGCTCGACCGATTCCCATACAGCAATGTTCACGAACGCCATGCTGCCGGCGATGCCGTGATAAAGCTGCGTGGAAATGTATCCCGGCTGGGTCTTGAGAAACGCGGCGTCCGCTGTCCACGCCTTGAGTAACTGATCTTCGTCCTCCGGCGCGACGTTGAATAGGTTAATGAGCACGACAGGGGAGACATCAGTCTCGAACTGCTGCTTCAGTGTGACGTTGGTATCCATCTCTGTGAATTTTGGCATAGTGAGTATTTGTGTTACGTGTTTTTGGGGGTGCAGAGGTCAATAACTGTAGGTAACATGGGCCATTCGATTAGGTTAACTAAGTCCAATCGGAGGTAAGTCGGAGAATAACTGCTCGACGCCGAGCGGGGCGCCATATTGATAGGTGCGGCGTTCGCCCCAAGGCTCGGTGTGCATTTGCCCGGTGCGATCGACCACGTTATAGGTGGACTCGAACGGCTTGCCCGCAGCGCGATCCGCCAGCCAATCGGCGATGATGAGGAAAAACGGTGCTCCCAGCTGGGAGGACCGTGAACCACCCATGCCATGCTCTTCTCCAGCATACATCACTAGCGTCTTAGGTCCCGGCACATTGTTCAAGTGTTCGATCGTGCAAGAGACGTCACTAAGTGAATCGTCCTCACCGGCCATAACGAAGTAGGGCATGTTCAGCCTTTTACTAAGCGGGCGTACATCCATCTCCGGCATCAAGGCCTCGAAGGCCTTTTCGTCGCTAAGTCCAGTCATATACATAAAGCGTTGTTTGAACGACGGCGACGCCATCTCATAGAGCGGCCAGTTGTGCGGTTGAAAGCAGGTATACATAACTGCGCAGGCCGCGAAACGTGGTTCTGCCGCCGCCATCTGGGTTGCCCAGTAGGAGCCAAAAGATAATCCCCAGGCAAAAACCCGTTTGGCGTCCACCTCCGGCCGCTTCTCGAGGAAATTGATCGCAGCCGTACCCACCTCGCCGAATGTTTCCGGATCATACCAGATCTCGCGCACCAACGAGGTCCCTTGCCCAGGTCCGTCGATGCACAAACAGGCAAAGCCGCGACGGAGAAACCGGTCCGCTGAGGCGAAGAGTGTCAATTCTTTGAAGGCGTCCATGCCGCTGATCATGACCAGGCAGGGCAGCGGGCCTCCGCTGTAGTCGGGCGGCAAGTGGAAATAGCCCGCCAGCGTCTTGTCTTGGTAGGGGATTTCCACGGCTTCAACGTGGTGGTCAGCACGGCGTGCATATTCGAGGTAGCACTCGGTTTTCTTCCGCTCCAGAGCCACGTTCAAGTCCGTGTTGGCAAAGATGGGCCATTGCGCGCCGCCATATATCAGTGAGGCGGCGAAAAAGCTGTCGGCCGCAGTGACTTCGTGTTCCTGTTTTAGAGCCGCGCGCCCTTGCAACTCGAACCGGCGTGCCAACTTCGCGAACTCAGGAGCGATATCATCCCAACGCTTGACCAAGGCCTGCAAGCCCATCACTGCGCCTTGATGATCAGGGCTCATAGGCGCCGCGAGATAGTGCAGGCGGCTTTGATCAAATTCCGGTCCGACAAGGCGGATGACGGCGTCAAGCAGCCAGCGTTGGTCGCGAAAACGGGCGACTCGTCTTTGCAAATCGTAGGAGATGGTCGCCATATAAAAAGATCGCGCGCCATTAAAGAACCGGACGTTACTATTTGCGCTCGGACAGCGTTTTGCCCGGGAAAGCGCCATTTTTTTCTTCGCTTAATGATCGCCCTTCGAGTCGGGAGTGTGCGCGCGCAGGAAAGCTTCTACTCCGCTCCGCACCCAGCGAGCGAGGTCCTCTTCGTTCGTGAAGATAGGCGGCAGCCGATAGCTGAGTCGGAGTGCGGTCCCGCCCAAAAGCGATCCCACAAGTTGCTCCACGGCAAAGTCGAGATCTTCAATCGCCATCACGCCCACGCTGGCGCAGCATCTTATGGGAGCGCTCTTCATCTACGCCCGCCCGCGCCTAGACGGACCTGAAAGTGAATCTGCTTTCCGCTCCGATCTTGCAGAACGAGATGATGACCGCGTCGAGTATGGCCTTCTCGCGTTGTTCGCGCTCATCTTCCCGAGGCCGGGCCTGGCCCTACCTTCTTTGCTTTGCGCTCTGCGTTTGCTCACCGCGCAAGGCTACGGGCAGCGGGCCGCAGCCAGCAAACTAGTCGCGACGCCGACCGACGGTTAGTTTCCCGTGCGGGCCGTCCGCTGAGCTCGGACCTCGCGTAGGAAGTCTCCGCACAGCTGTAGCGTCCGCCTCGCCGCCCGCAGACGGATAATCGTCGGGAAGACGTGGGTCATGCCGTTCCAGACGTGCGTCTCGACCCGGCCACCGGCTTCGGCGATGCGCTCCGCGACGCGAACGCTGTCGTCGAGCAGCACCTCGTCCGTTCCTACGTGGATCAGCACCGGGGGGATCCCGGCGAAGTCCGCGAACAGCGGCGATGAGCGGGGATCGCGTGCGTCGCAGCGACCGAGGTAGAGGGCTGAGGAACCAGCGAGCACGTCCCGCGTCAGCAGCGGGTCGCGGCGCGAGCGGGTTGTCATGCTGTCGCCCGACAGCGTGAGGTCCGTCCACGGCGACAGCGCTGCGATGGCGAATGGTGGGCGCACGCCCTCCCCGCTATGGACCACTATAGCTGCCGCGAGCGCCAGGCAGAGCCCGCCCCCGGCGGAGTCCCCCACAAGCGCGACGGCGCCCCCGACCTCCGCCATGCCGCGGTAGGCGGCAAGCGCGTCGTCGAACGCTCCTGGGAACGGTCGTTCGGGCGCTAGGGCGTAGTCCGGCACGAAGGCCGCCATCCCGCACGCTAGCGCCACGTGCCCAGCGAAGTGTCGGTATGCTGCGGCCGTGCCCAGGACGTAGGCACCTCCGTGCAGGTAGAGGATGACGGCGTCGGCGTCGGCGCCGTCGGGCCGGCACCACCAGCCAGCGACCCCGCCGACGATCGCCGGCTCATAGGCGACCCCCCGGGGCGCGGGCACCGAGTAGAGGGACCGGTCATAAGCGGGCCGCGCCTCGGGCCCGCAGCTGAACCCCGGCACTACCCGGAGCACGGCCTTCAGCGCGGCCACGCGCAGCCAATCGCCGATGCTGATCCTGTGGACGGTCGCCGTCATCCGCGGACGGGCCGCATCAAGTCCTCGCCGGGCGTCTCGGGATCAGACGACTGCCGAACAGCGCCGACAAAAGTCTTCGAGGTGCCCGGTTTCGGCATGGAGACGAAGTGAAAGAGACGTTGAGACCGGATACCAGGAAAGCGCGTCCCAATAAGACGCGATCGACTAAGACAGCGGTTGTCATAAGTATGTCTCTGTTAATTGCAGCGAGTCATTTAGGTAGTATGGCCTACTAATGCATCGTTTCCGCGATGCGTTCCGCTAACATGAGGACAGTGAGATTGACCGGTGTTGAAACAATTTCAGGGAATGCTGAAGCGTCTGCTACACACAAGCCGGATACGCCATAAACTCTTCCCTGCGCATCGGCCACGCTGGACGCCGGATCTTTACCCATGGGAGCCGTGGAAGTGGCGTGGTAGAAAATGCCGCCATGAGAATCGATCGCGGCGTCTAGCTCTTCGTCGGTCTGAGCGGTCGGTCCGGGCGATAATTCCTGCTCTATCAAGGAAGCCAGCGGTTCAATGGCCGTAATGCCTCTCGCGATACGCATGATTTCGCGCTGCCGCTTACGATCGGACGGATGGGAGAGTAGTCGATAGTCAATCAACGGCGCGATCTTGGGATCCCGACTTTTGAGTCGCAGCTCACCCGTGGAACGAGGCAGAACGACGGAGGCCCAGATATGAAAGGTAGGCACCGGCGGGCCGGAAGGTCCGGCATCGGGTAGGTAGAACGCCGTGAGCTGAAGGTCCAGCTCCTTAGGCGCGGCGTCGCTCGACCTTGTCCAAACGGCGACGCTGCCATTTAGTGGGGCGACCTTAGCCTCCGGTTTCAGTTTATAAGACATCATAAACATCGTCTCTTCCTGCAAGCGAGAACCTACAGGCGAATCGACTACCACAGTTATACCTAGCGCCTCCAAATGTTCTCTAGGACCTATACCCGAACGAAGAAGGATCGCGGGTGTGCCGTAAACTCCCGCACTTACTACCACCTCGTTAGTCACAATTGTCTCACCGCTCACTAGCCTTATACCACTTACCTTGGATCCTTCGAATAAGATGCGATCCACAGATACGTTGCCTCGGACTTCCAAGTTCTGGCGTGCACGAATTTCGTCACTGAGATAGACCATCCCGGTATTGAACCGGAAGTTGTTTTCCATGTTGCACGGCTCCAACCCGACGCCTTCCTGTGTCGGCCCGTTGAAGTCATCGATCCACTTGTAGCCGGCTTGCATGGCTGCCTGGACAAAGGCTTGTGATACTGGATCGGCTTTACATAGCGCCGGTTGCCGAATAGGCCACGGCCCATTGCGGCCATGCCACGCGTCGTCTCCAGTCGGAGTGTTCTCGAGCGCCTTGTAAGTGTCCAAGGCGCTTTCCCAGGACCAATCTCCCAGTCCTTGTTTTTGCCATCGTGCAAAGTCACTCGGTCGGGCACGACGGGAGATCGCGCCGTTGATGGCAGAAGTGCCGCCTAACAAGCGACCCGCAAGAGCCGGAAAGGGATGAGGAGGTCGACCGAGCAAGGTTGGGTAGTTCCAAACAAATTCCGGCTGCGCGGCGTTCCTAGTTATGTCAGTCAACGAATCGGGATACTTGTTTGGGTTAAACGCTTCTCCTGCTTCCAGCAGCAGCACGCTTCGGTGGGGGTCCTCGCTGAGGCGGCTCGCTAGGACGCAACCAGCCGATCCACCACCTAGCACTAAGACATTATATCTTTTCATAATTCTTGATGAGGCTCTTGAAAATACGGCCACGCGAAACCAACGCTCGCTAAAGATAGAATAGCGAGCAGGTGATCAATAGTCGCTACCTGATTAGGTGCGTGCAGACCAAACAGCGGCCAAGGCAGCCGCCGGCCATGAGCGACGCGGCAAAGAGCTGTCGGTCGCGATAACCTCGTGGCCTTGTTTCAGAGCCGCCCGACCCTGCAATTCGAATCGGCGCGCCACCTTGGCGAACTCCGGGGCGAGGTCGTCCCAGCGTTTGATCAGCGCCTGCAAGCCCGTCACCGCGCCCTGATGGTCAGGGCTCATCGGGGCGCTCAGATAATGGAGGCGGCTCTGATCAAATTCCCGACCGGCGAGGCGGATAACCACGTCGAGCAACCATCGCTGGTCGCGAAACGGCGCGACTCGTCTTTGCAGGTCGTAAGGAATGCTCGGCATATAAGAGAGATCGAAGTCGATAAAAGAACTGGCCGTTACCATTTGCAAACTAATTAAATTTTCGCCGGGCCGGGCAGGCGGGGCGGTTAAGAACTCGATCAACTCCGGGGCGGCGTGAATCTCGCCCAGTGGACGGGTGAGGCGAATTCCGAAGCTTTTGTGAAGCGCCGTGATACGAAGGAACGCCATCCGGGAGGTCCCGAGATCCCGAAGGCTACGCCAGTTTGCAGCAACCCGTGGCGGGTCGGCCGAGCGATCAACCCAAAGATCGCGATGCCGATAGCGTCAGAATCCTGCGGACGACCTCGGTCGCGACTCCAGCCGAATCCGCATTTCGCCTGGCTGGCGGTCACTTTCTTTTCTTGGACGGGCGCGCGCGCTTCGGCACGGGAGCGTGCGCGCGCAGGAACGCTTCCACGGCGCTGCGTACCCATTGGGCGAGTTCTTCGTTGTTCGAGAAGATGGGCGGGAGCCGATAGCCAAGCCGCAACGCCGTGCCACCGAGCAGGGATCCCACGAGTTGCTCGACCGCGAAGTCGAGATTTTCGACGGCTACGACGCCTCGCTTGCTCAGCACGCTCAGGTAATGCTTGAGCACTTCCCGTCCACGCCCCGGGCCGTTCTGCCAGAAGGCAGCGGTAAGCTCTGGAAAGAGGTGTGATTCGGCCAGGATCACCCGGTGCAAGCGCCGATTTTCTTCGCTCGTCATGACGCGCAGGATATTCATCCCAAAGCGACAAAGCACGTCAACCGGTGCTGCCTCGGGCTGGTCAGCCGCGACGGCAACACGAGATTGCATCCTACGGGAGCGCCGCTCCATCAGTGCAGCAAAGAGCGCGGATTTACTCGGAAAACGCGTGTAGAGGGTTGCCTTGGAAGCACCAGCACGCGCGGCAATCTTCGACATGCTAGCCCGTGCATAGCCGTGATCGAGGAAGACCGCAGTGGCTGCGTCCAAGATCGCCTCTTCGCGCTCCTCGCGCTCGTCCCCCCGAGGTCGTCCCGGTCCGCGCTTCTTATTTGATGGTCTTGGCGCGCTCATGCCGGCAGGCTACGAGCCCTTGAGTAGGACGATACCAAATATGGCCCTGAGGACATTAAACTGATCTCATTACTTGCGCGCGGAATCTTCACTCTTCGCCATCATAGTATTCGACGGTTTCGCGGAAGATTTTTCTATCGGGCTGAGCGTTCCATTTCCCGCTATCGGGATAGTGGATAAGGTCAGCCATCACGTTGTCGGAGACCACCAAATACTCGAGAGGTTGCGAGTCGGCGGCGACCAGTTGGTGCGGCTCACCGGGGGGGCACATGAAGGCGTCTCCGGCATGGATTTCTCGAGACCCCGTTCCAGTACGCAGGCGGCCAGTGCCGGAAGTGATCCAGTAAAACTCCCACATCGACGCATGCGCGTGAAACGGGTAATTCGCTTTACCCTGCGGAACGACGACACGCTCTACGTCGAAAGGATGTCCGCCATTCCACACGCCCGCGTTTTGCGGCCCGCCGAGAGCTTCGGAGAAATTTTTGCGAATCGCCTCGAACGTTTTTCCCGGCGATGAAGTGACCGAGGCCTCGATGGCCTCGGTGTCGATAATGGGCGGCGGCTGTTTCATGAGTTGGTTCAAAATAGATGAATCGCACTCTGGCGGCGAGTGAGTATTGCTCGCGCGCGGACGCCGACCACTCGCACTCGCCCCCCACCGGGACCCACACTTTCCCTCAGACCTCACTTTTTCCGCGCCGAGCCGTGCTCAAAGAACGCACGGTAACTACGTCCAGGGACCGCTACTCCACACGCCTGCTCGTTGCCCCTCCCGGTCGCCTCGGTCCATGCGTTTTGCTCCGTGCAATCGATGTGCTCATGCTGGACGGCGACGAACAGCCGTCACAGACGGCAAAGACCTTTTCGTGCGAAGAAGGCCTTGCCTTCGCGTCCCGTGTCGGACTCTAATCGCAGTCGATGACAAGCGTGGACGAGCAAATTGCAATACGTTTAAGTGTCGCGCTGATCGCGGGAGGCTTACTGGGGTTGAACCGGGAGTTTCACGGCAAAGCCGCGGGCTTTCGAACTCATGGCCTCGTCTGCCTCGGCGCCGCGGCCGCCGCCATTGCCGCGCTGAAGTCTCCCGGTAATGCCCTTGCTGACGCGAACGCAGTTAGTCGGGTGGCCCAGGGCATTCTCACAGGGGTCGGATTTTTGGGTGCAGGGGTGATTCTGCGCGAGCCCACGGGCCATGTCACCGGTCTCACCACGGCCGCGACTATCTGGATTTGTGCGGTCATTGGATTCGTCTGCGCACTTGGTCACTGGTCCATCCTCGCTTTTACGCTGCTCTTGACTGCTTTCACTCTGTTCTTCGGCCGTCCCTTGGAACGCTTGACCGACAGATTATTCAGGCGGTTTAAGAGCGGGCCATCCGATCCAAGTGTTTGAGACGCGACTGGGGTGTGGCGAGACACGGAAAACCAAAACGAGGCTCCAACTGACCTTTCCGCTGGAGCTGCCGCGCTCCCGCGAGGTCGATATTGTTGGATTCGACGGACAGCCTGTTCGATTCATTGTCTCTCGTTGCCGCCGCTGGGTGACAATGGGCGCCGCGCATTAGCGAGCTGCGTGGTAGAGAGCGAGACTGGAGCCAGCCCCTTCACGATGAAGAACGCCGCCGCGAAGTATTGCATGGTGTGCAAGATCGAGGACTTCGAGCTGCATTGGATTCTTATCAACGGCGGCTTGGTGATCCTATGCGTGCTTTCGCATTAAGTGCGGCTGATACCTTTCGTTTTGTTCGCGCGGCGGGTTTCGGAAGAAGCTCCAGATATTGAGTGAGCACCACCGACGGATTCGCCGGGTTCCAGACCGCGTCTAATTCAAGACGCGGACGAGGCGCAGAGAATTGCCTGACCGTCCAGCCTGCCGCAGGCGGATGGTCGCGGAGAATGATTTCCGGCAGCACCGCCAATCCCTCACCAGCGGCGACCAGACCAAGCAAAGTATTCCAAGTATCGGCCGCGGGCCGGCGCAGCCGCGGCGAGAATCCGGCGGGATCTGCCGCGCAAATCGCGCGGAGCCACTGCTCGTAGCTTGCGCCCTGACGCGGCTGGAGGTTCAGCAACTTTTCGCCGGCAAGGGCATGCAGCGGAAAACTCCTTTTCGCGGCGAGTGGATGCTTCACCGGCACGACCGTAACGGCGTCGCAGACGATTACCCGACGCGCGGAGAAACGCGAGTCCGCGCGCAGATCAGACGTCGCGCCTTGGAACCCGACCTG
Source organism: Chthoniobacterales bacterium (assembly GCA_965217815.1). GTDB lineage: Bacteria > Verrucomicrobiota > Verrucomicrobiia > Chthoniobacterales > UBA10450 > Palsa-1392. The sequence goes on along the minus strand of CBDCJI010000001.1, from coordinate 503,217 downwards.
AATGTCACCCTTGAGCAGGGCGGCAAGCTGCTCGTCGGGAGTGAGGTCGATGACGTCAATCGGCACGCGCGGGAACTTGTCGCGCAAGGCCGCGAGGCTGGCGGCGAGAAACGTGCCGGTCAGTGGTCCGATGTGGCCGATGCGCAAGGTGCCGTGTTGGGTGCGGCCGGCTTCGCGCGCGGCGCGTATGGCTGAGTCCGCGCCGGCGAGCAAGGTGCGCGCATCCGCGAGCAAGACGCGACCGGCATCGGTCAGCATAACGCGGCGCCGATCGCGCTCGAAAAGACGCTCGCCAATCTCTTCCTCGAGATCGCGGACCTGCCGGCCTAACGAGGGCTGCGCCAGATGCAGGCGCTCGGCCGCGCGTCGGAAGCTGAGCTCTTCGGCGACGGCGACGAAGTAGCGGAGGTGACGCAATTCCACGGCCCCTCAGGTTACTGATGCCTGAAAGCTTTCACAACCGCCTGGCGAAGAACTCGGTATTCAACCTCCAAGTTTTTCCGTTGTCAGACGAAGACTCGCCCGTCCAATGGAACGAATTCGTGGTGATCTCTCGGAAGCACCAACGTTCCAACTCGCCGTTCGGAGATGAACCTTCTTGCACGATATCATCTCCCACCTTTCGGCCGACAAGTTCATTGTGCGCGCCTGTGACCGGGTTGATCCAGGTGATTCGCCAAGCGTCAAGCACCGCATCGTAGACCCGAAGCGTCGTTCCGTAACGGTTCCCGATTTTTTGGGTGCGTGCGCGCCGTTTATCTCGCGGGGGTACGATCCAGACATCCTGCATCGCACGCCCTTCCAGCACCCATCCAAAAACGACCTCACCTTCATTGGTTCGCGTCTCTTCTCCGTCGAAGTCGCGAACGTCTATTTTCCAACTGCCGACCAGCCAGTCATAGATGTCGGCATGCTTGCCTAATTCCGGGGAAGGCTTCTGGCTAGGAAGCACGTCGGCCAGGGTCGCTTCGAGGTGTTCTGCGTCCATTCTGCGCCATTGCCCTTCGTAATTTCTGACGAGTCCATCGCGATCGAATTCCAAGACAGCGCTGAAGCCATTCGATTCGTAACGATAACTCTCGCTGACTTCATCCAGCCGGGTGTAGCGCTGCTTCACGCGGCTTAACTCAAGGTCGGGGATGTGAATGAAAACAACCGGGAGTTCCGCCGTTGCGTCGCCTTTTTGCTGTAGCCGGCGGACAGCCGGCGTGTTCGTCAGCGGTGTTCCCATGAGATCCATGTCAAAGCATCCGTTAAATTCGGAGAGTCGTTGCCCGGATTCATCCTGCCAATGCCCTTCGCCATCCGCAGTGAGCGAGAGCTTTCTCGCCTTCGGGCCGCTCCGACTTACCTCCACGCGGCGCGGACGCCAGTCCTGGTCAAATTCGATGCGGTAGAAGATCCGCAGCGATTCGCCTTTGTGCTGTCGCAGTATAATGCCGTCCGAAACCAAGCCCGTGTCAGTCGGCTGCAAGGTGCAATGTTCAAACCCGGGCGTCGGCAACGCCCGCCAGAAAACTTCCTGCCTACTTGTTAACTTCGGGAAGATATGATGTCCGCTCGCCACCACGTAACCGTCTGGTGTCATATAATTGGTTACATAGAACACGTATTGACGTAACCTGTCAACGGTGGTCTGTTGGTTACACTTCGTGGCCGCTAAACAATTACTCTTCGAAAAGGAAGGCGGCGATCCGGCGTTGGATTTCGTTAATACCCTCGATGAACGCCTCTCAGGCTCTCCAGTTGAGCGGCTGCCGGATTACCGGGCGTTGCTGGCCTTCGCGCAAGAATACGGCTTTATCAATCAGTCCGAAGCGCGCAACCTCGCAGCAGTCACGTCGGCTCGGGATGCCGCGGGAATTGCTGCGCGAGTCATCCGCCTGCGCGAATCGCTCTACCATGTCGTGGCTATGTCCAATGTTAGTCAGAGAGTGATCGCGGACTCCATCGCCGTGATTCGGCGCGAGATCAGGACCGCGCAGCAAGCTGCCGACCTCGAGTTTGTCGGCGGGGCATTCTCCTGGAACTGGCGGGAGCCCGCGTGCTCCGATCGTCCCATCTGGGAGATAGCGGCCTCGGTCGGACAGTTCCTCGTCTCCCCTCGATACGCTCGCGTTAGGAAATGCGCCGCTGCCGACTGCGGCACTTATTACATTGACGATGGGCCACGTGGCCGTCGCTGGTGTCGAATGTCGAACTGCGGAAATCGGGAGAAGGTGCGTCGCTTTCGAAGGCTCCGATCGAAGCGGCGACTCTCCAAGTGATCGCGGCGGTCGGTCACGAACAGTTCCACAAGATCACGGATCTGCCGGCCTAACGAGGGCTGCGCCGCGGGCAGCCGAAGTTCAACTCTTCCGCGACGGGGACAAAAGTCACGGAGGTGACGCAATTCCACGGCCCCTCAGGTTACTGATGCCTGAAAGCTTTCACAACTGACCCAACGAAGTTGTACGGCAACTCCTTCGCGCGTCGTACGGATGATCGCAGACAACGAAGGATTGCCATGAACGAAAACCGAAACGGAGTAATTGCAGCAGGGGGGAGGACCCCTAGCCAGAATGGATTGAACGGCCAGAACGGCCACATGCAGCCGAGCGCATTGGTCGAGCCGAAGACGGCGCCGCCTCCGCCAGAGCAAGCTCCGCCCGCCGAGAATCCCGCGCCACCCGCGGCTCCTCCTGCCAGGAAGGGCAAAGGGAAAATAATCGCGATGGTCGCGGCGGGTCTGTTGGTCGTCGGTGCTGCGGGCTACGGATACATGCGTTACGCCAGTCAGTTCGAGAAAACCGACGACGCTTTTCTCGAAGGGAATCTGCATCCGATCAGTGCGCGGCTGAACGGGACAGTCGCGGAAGTGCTGACCGATGATAATCGCGCGGTGCATCGCGGCGAGGCGTTGCTGCGGCTGGATCCGCGCGACCTCGAGGTGAAGCTCGATGAGGCAAAGAGCGAACTGCTTTCCGCCGATGCCGCGGTGCCGCAGGCGGAAGCGCAGATCGGCCAGGCGCGTGCGCAACTCGCGCTAGCCGAAGCAGGCGTCGCGCAGATGGACGCGCAGCTCTCGAAAGCGACGCTCGATTTCCATCGCGCCGAAGAGTTGATCAAGAAGAACGTGAGTGCGCGCGCCGACTACGACACGGCGAAAGCGAACCACGAGGTGGCGCTTGCGAACTCCGCCAGCGCCGCAGCCACGCGCGAAGCAGCAGTCGCGCTCGTTCGTTCCGCGCAAGCGGGCCAGCGCGTCGCCCTGGCGAAACAAGGAACTGCGCAAGCAATCGTGCGCAATGCGGAGCTCCAGCTTTCCTACATGATAATCGCGGCGCCGAGCGACGGGGTGATCGGCAAAAAATCGGTCGAGGTCGGCCAGCGCGTCCAGCCCGGCCAGGCGCTGCTTGCGGTGGTCGGCGCGGATGATTGGGTGATCGCAAATTTCAAGGAAAGCCAGCTCGCGCACATGCAGCCGGGCCAGCCCGTCGAGATCACAGTCGATGCCGTCGCCGATCACAAATTCGCCGGCACAGTCGAAAGCTTCTCGCCGGGTACAGGCGCGAAGTTTTCTCTGCTGCCGCCGGATAACGCGACCGGCAATTTCACCAAAGTCGTGCAGCGCATGCCGGTGAAGATTCGCTTCACCCCCGAGAGCGTGCGCGGATACGAAAGCCGCCTTTCTCCGGGACTTTCCGCCGTCGTCAAAGTGCGAGTGAAACAATGAGTGCACCGGAAAGCGACGCTCAGCCGACCGGCAAAGTTGGACTGCGCGAATGGATCGGCGTGCTCGGCGCGCTGCTTGGCGCGTTCATGGCGGTGCTCGACATCCAAATCACGAACGCTTCGCTCAAAGACGTGACGGGCGCGCTCGGCGCCACCTTGGATGAGGGAAGCTGGATCTCGACCAGCTATCTGATGACGGAGATCGTCATCATCCCTCTCGCGGGCTGGCTCGCGATGATCTTCTCCACGCGCCGCTATCTTCTAGTGACGGCGGCGTTGTTCCTCGTTTTCTCCACGCTCTGCGGATTCGCCTGGGATTTGCCAAGCATGATCATCTTCCGCGCGCTGCAAGGACTGACCGGCGGCGCGCTTATCCCGCTCGCGTTCCAGATTATCCTAACGACTCTGCCGCCGGCGAAACGCGCCATGGGCTTCGCGCTCTTCGGCGTCACGGCCACCTTCGCGCCCTCCATCGGTCCGACGATCGGCGGCTGGCTCACCGATAACTACGGCTGGCCGCTGATCTTTTTCATCAACCTGATCCCTGGGGGCATTCTGCTGGCCGCGACATGGTTCGCAATTCCGCGGGAACCGATGCAGCTCAAGCGTGTGCGTGACGGCGATTGGTGGGGCATCGCCACGATGGCGGTCGGGATGGCGTCGCTCACCGTGTTTCTCGAAGAAGGCCAGCGCAAGGATTGGTTCGGCTCACCATTCATCGTGCGCATGGCCTTCGTGGCTGCGATCGCGCTGACCGCGTTTCTCGTGATCGAACTGTGGATCACGCCGCGCCCTTTCATAAACCTGCGGCTGCTGCGCGAGAGGAACTTCGCGTTCGGCAGCATCATCAACGTCGCGGTCGGTGCGGCGCTCTACGGCAGCGCCTTTCTCCTGCCACTCTACCTCGCGCAATCGCAGGGTTACAACGCGCTGCAGATTGGCCAGACGGTGATGTGGAGCGGTCTGCCGCAGCTCGCAATCATGCCGCTCGTGCCGCTGCTGATGAAGCGCTTCGACAGCCGGCTGCTCATCGGCGCGGGGCTCGTGATCTTCGGCATGAGCTGCATGATGAATTACCACCTCGATCCGAACGTCGCTTACGCCCAATTGCGCTTCTCGCAGATCTTGCGCGCGATCGGACAGCCGCTTGTCATGGTGCCCGTTTCCGCGCTCGCCACTGCCGGGATTGCCGCGGCCGATGCGGGCAGCGCCTCCGGATTGTTCAACATGATGCGCAATCTCGGTGGCTCCACCGCGATCGCGCTTCTATCCGCCGTGCTAACGATGCGCGAACATCTGCATTCCAACCGCCTCGGCGAACTAATCTCGCTTTACAACCCACTGACACGCGACCGCATCGATGCGCTCACAAGTAACTTCGTTGCGCATGGCTTCGACCTCACGACTGCAGGTCGGATGGCGTTAGCTGCGCTGGACAAAACGGTTCGCGGACAAGCTTACCTCGGAGCTTACGGCGATGCCTTCTTCCTCATCGGCATCGCCCTTTTCGCCGCTATCGGCGCGCTCTTTTTTACCAAAGCCGCGCCGCCTGCGGCGGGAGCCAGCGCTGGCGCGCACTGATAAAAGCACAAGAACTTCATTCCATAAAAACAGAACCCGAGGTACTCAAAATGATCTCAGCGCAATCCCAAGCCTCCCTTGTCACCAGCAACAGCCTCACCGGGATCGAGGCAGCATCCGGCAGACCGAATGTCGTCTCGCTAAAAAGAAATTCGCTCAAACGCTTCGCAGCGATGGAGCAACAGTCGCCACTCTCTGCGCTCGACCTGCCTAACGAGTTATTCCCGGAATCCGTCAAGCTGGCGAATTGCTCGAGCAATCTCGGCCTCGCAAAAGGGATCCTACGTCAGACGGCGCACGACCTGCGCAGATTCGACCGCGCCCGCACGCCAAGGCAGCGCGAGTTATACGCCGACGCCTACACGTGGCTCATCGCCAATGAATTCTCCTGGCCATGTTCCTTCCTGAATATCTGCCACACGCTCGGGCTCGAACCCGAACAGACCCGTGCAGAACTTCTCGCGGCCGCCAAAGCTTCGTGGCCGACACATGCACTCACGCTTGCACGTCACGCTGCAGAGTCGCTCCACACGCACTTACATTTCCAACGCGCCACGACATGAAACCGAATAAGAGCAGGGACAAACGGTCCGGATGGCGAAAGATCTTCGCGGGAGGCGCAACCGGCAGGATCCGGTGTTCTTCTCGTAATCGTGCTGCAACTCACGCTTCACCTGGTAAGAGCAGTCCGGACGAGATCGGTGAAATCTGCGGTTAAAAGTGAATTCTGATTCATGTGTTATGGTTCTGTTTCGATTTGACTGGTCGTCTAGTAATTAGCTAAAAAAAAGAAAAATTATGCTGCCGCATCGGGTGCGTGGCCGTGGCTGGCTCTATTGCCGGCATGGGCGGCCAGCGTGGTCACCGTGAGGCTGGAGAGGAGCATGAGAATCGCCGCGAGGACAGGGTGCAGATGACCGCTCGCGGCCGCCGCAATGCCGATGGCGTTATAGGCAAAGGAGATTCCGACGATACGCCGGCCTTGCCGGACGAGATCGCGCGCGGCTTGGAACAGGCCTGGGAGCTGATCGAGATGCGGACGGGGCCAGACGGCCTGGCTGGCGGCGATGGTGACGGAATGGGCGGCGCCAAGCGCGAGCGATGCGCTTGCGGCGGCACTGGCGGCCGAGTCGTTCAAGCCGTCGCCGAGATAGATGACGGGTTCGTTTCGCTCTTCCCAAACCTGCACCGCGGCGGTTTTTTCTTCCGGGCTTAAGCCGGTGCGAACCTCTAGGCCAGTGGCAGTGAGGACGTCAGGCGCGGTGTTGTCGCCGGTCAAGACAGTGACCGGCAAACCGGCTTTCGCCAGGCCGCTGAGGCCGTCGAGTGCTCCACTCCGCAGCTCCTCATCGAGTTCGGCAAGGGCGACCAAATGGCCATCCAATTTCATTGCGATCGTGCGCTTGCTTGGGATACGAGGAGTCCACGGCTTCTCGCCGTTGAGGAGTCGATTATTACCGATCTCGACCGCGTGCCGACGGCCCTCATAGGTGACCTCGGCAGCGAGACCGGTGGCGGGAATGGCGCGCAGATTTTCCACCCCAATCTCCCCTCCGGCGCTCATCCAACTCGAGAAAGGCGCGGCCACTGGGTGGTCGCTCCGGCTCTGCACCGCGCCCAGAATCGCGCGCACCATCGCGGCATCGGCGGAGGGATGGACGGCGAATGATGCCAGTCGCAATTCTGGTTCGGCGAGACTACCCGTTTTGTCGAAAACGACTCGACGAATCCCGGCGAGGCGTTCGAGGAAAAGCGGCGAGCTGACCACCACCCCGGCTTGCACCAGTCGGGTGAGCCCGAGACGAAAGAGCATCGGCAACGCGACCCCGAGCGCGCAGGGGCAGGCGACAAGGAGGATGGCGAGCGATGAGTTGAGCGCGGCGTTCCAGCCGGCGACGCGGTACCAGAAAGCGAACGCGCCCAGACTGGCCAGGAGGACAAGCGGGAGAAACCAGCGCACCAGTTGGTTCGCCACGCCGAGAAGCGGCGCCGGTTTCTGCAAAAGCGCTTCGACATTTGCCCGCACCGAATCGAGCCGGCGCTCACCGCCGCCTCGCGTGGTCGCGATGGTAAGTGGCGCATCGAGCACAACGCCGCCGGCACTCACTTCCTCACCGGTCTCGCGTGGCGCCGGAAACGGTTCGCCGGTCAGCGTGCTCTCGCGCACCAGAGCCGCGCCGCTGGTGATGCGGCCATCGACCGGGATGGTTTCGCCGGGATCGACCCGGACGAGGTCGCCGGGGTGGAGACTGGTCGCAACGACATCGCGCGCGCCTTCCGGCGTGAGCAGGTGGACGAGGTCGAGTTGCGCGGCCAGTTCCCGCCAAGCCGCATCGAGGCGATGGCGCGGAGAGGCGAGCAGCAACGCCCCGAGACGTTGAATCGCGAGGAGCAGCGGCACCAGCTCGTAGAAGACGAAACCGCTGCCGCGGCAGGTGGCATAAAGCGAGGTTGCGAGGGCGGCGAGGAGCGCGAGCAGGAAAAGGTGATCGGTGACGATCCGCCGCTCGCGCACGGCGGCGAGGGCGTTCCGCACGAGCGGACCGCCCAGCCAAAGCAACGGTCCGATGGCCATCGCTGCGAGCAAGCCGTGCAGAAGTAGCCGAGTGGCGCCGGTCGGCGGATCGGAGTTGACGCCGAGGCTGAGCGTCATTCCCAAGCCCGCGATCAGAGCCAGAACCGCGAAACGAAGCCACTCGCCGGCAGGGCGCGGCGTTGCGACGTTCCCCGCCGCCGCAGTGGGATGACATTCGCAGCATGCGCTCATGGAGAAATCTCGGCCGGAGGCGGAGCTTTTTTCTCAGGTGCAGCGTGATCGAGGCTCTGCCATGACCAGTGCGGAAACCAGGCGAGAAGATAGAGCAGGACGCCGATGGTCAGGAGGATATAAAAATGGCGCAGGATCGCGGGGGTGCGCCGCCAGAGTTCCCGCGGCTCGGGATATTCACGCCAGATCACGCCGTGGACGCGGCGCACGTTCATGCCATCAGGAGCTTCAGTTTTTTTCATTTGCTCGGGGTGTTTTGATTTTCCGCGGTCAGGGGAGGCGAGACGGCGCGGCGCAGCGAAAGAAGATAAGCGACCAAGGCGCGTGCTTCGGGATTTGGGACGATCTGGAATTTTCCGTCGACGATCTTGCTGGCATTGAAAACCAGCGCGTCCGCCTCCGGGTGGCCGGTGATCGGCTTCTTCTCAAAGAGGAAACGGAACGGCGGCATGGTCGAGCCCTTGCTCACGCTGCGCGGTTCGTAGAGATGCTGGAAATGCCACGCGGTCGAGGTCTGGCGCGCGCCAATGTTGGCCAGGTCGGGACCGGTGCGCATCGTGCCGAGAAGGGCGCGTTGATCGTGCAGGTAATCCTCCGGGGTGGTGCGGCGATCGCCCCAACCGCGGTCGATGTCGTCGGTGAAAGGCGCCGGGCGCACCTGTTGCGAATGGCAATAGATGCAGCCGTTGGCGACGTAGACGCGCTCGCCTTGCCTAACGAGCGCTTCATTGGCCGGAAAGGCCGCTGGCGTTTCCCGCTTTTCCTGCGCGAAATGCCGGACCGGGATCACCACCAGCCCGACCCAGGCGGTCAGGAAAGTGAGGAAGAAACCGAGGAAGAGGCGCTGGAAATTTTTGACCATGGCTCGGTTTCCTCAGGTGGCGACGACGGGCACGGACGGCTCAGTGCCGAGCAGCGTCGGGCCGGTCTCGGTGCCGGGCCGACGCAGGAGCAGCCAGAGCATGGAGGTGAAAAAGCAGAGCTGTCCGAGGGTCATCGCGATCCCGGCGACGGAACGAATTTGCAGCCACGGAATGGTCGACCGCACGATGTCGAGGAAAGCGACATTGGGGTCCGCCAATTTCACTCCCTGCTCCACCCCGCCGATGGTGAGCGCGACCCAATAGACCAGCACTCCCGCCGCCGTGAGCCAGAAATGCCAGCGAATGAGCGCGGCCGAAGGCCATTCGCGATTCGTTAGGCGTGGCACGATATAATACATCGAGCCAAAGAGCATCATGGTCACGAAGGCGTACATGCCGAGATGCGCATGGGCGATGGTGTAGTGGGTAAAGTGGGTGATGCCGTTGACCGCCGGCACGGCGGTGAGGCTGCCTTGCACGCTCACCGCCGTGTAGGACATGGCCGCGAAAACCACGAAGCGCAGCGTCGGGCTGGTGCGAAGACGCGAGAAGTGGCCGCGCATCGTCAGGTGATGATTCACCCCCACGGTGATCACCGGGACCAGCATCATGACGCTAGCCGCCACGCTCATTCCCACCAGCCAGCCGGGGTACGGTCCGCCGATGAGATGATGCATCCCATTCCAGGCATAGAAAAAGGCCAGCGACCAAAAGCCGACCAGCGACAGGTAATAGCTGTTGATCGGTTTCCGATAATCTTCGGGATGAAATAATACGCCGCCGCCAGACCCACGGGCGTGAACCAAAGGCCGAGGATATTGTGCGCATACCACCAGTTCACCGGCGGCATGGCGGGCGCGGCGATCGGGAACCAAAGCAGGAGCGCCTGCGCCGTGAGATAAAGCCACGGAAACCAAAACACCGCCGCCATCAGGTACCACTGCGACACATAAATGTGCCCCGGCTCCCGGCGACGTACCATGTCAACGAACGCCCAGGTCACGGGCAGCGACGCGGCGATAATGAACGGCCCGGCCTCAACTGGATATTCCAGCCATTCCAGCGACGTGCCGCGCCCGTGTAGAATGCCAAACACCCCCACCACGTTGCCGAGATTTAGAAGCACCGCGCTCAGATGCAGCGACCAGCCGTGGCGCAGCCGCGAACGGCAAAGCCGCGCCATCAGCCAAAGCGACACCCCGATGCTGCCCATCGTTGCCCAGCCATAGATCATCGAGTTCAGATGCGCCGGGCGCACGCGGCCGAAAGTGAGCCAGGCATTCTGGGAGAGAAACTCGGGGTCGTGCAGTTTCAGCGAGGCCGCCAGCGCGAGCAGCGCGCCCAGAGTGAGCCAGACCATCGCGGAGAGAAAGAAATGCAATCCCGGGCCGCGCAATGAGGCGTCGATTTCAGCCCGTTCGGCCCGGCTGCGTGCGAGATCTTCCTCGTTAGGCATTGGTGTTTCGCGAGTGCTCATTTGGTTATTTCGTGGGAAACTCGTCCGAGCCTTCGCCGTCATCCGCGTCCAGGATTTGGCGGGCCGCTTCCTGCGGTCGATCAAACGCGCCGTGTTGCGCCGACCACCAGAAAGCGAGCAAGGCCGAGCCGCTCAAGCCGAGCAGCGTCGCAAAAACTAGAAGGGTGGGAATCATTAAATTAAGCGAACGTGCCGTCGTGCCGTCAGTAGATCAAGGGCGGCTGCGAATCTCAAGACGCAAGCCCCCCATGCCGCCGGACGACGTGAAGCAACGTGCGCTTGGTCGGTGCCCAGGCTACAATCCATTCGTACCTCCTGGCGTTACCTGACGGTCGTCAAGCGGCCGTCAGGTTCACGCCATGTGAGGCCGCCTACTGGCTTTCGTAGATCCGGATATCCGGCGCTGCCATAAGGTAAGGCTTTAATTCGCCGACCACATCGTTGGCAAAGAGCGGGCTCTCCAAATAACTCTCCGCGGAACCGCGCGAATCGAAGCCGTGCAGGACCTGGACATCCTCCTCGCGGAGGAGGAGGTCTTTGGACTCGGCGCCGGGAATCGTGCCGAGAAACGGCTCTTTGTACTTTGCGTAGACCGCACCGGCCTTGGCTCGGTCCGCCGCGGACACCTTCATTGTGATCTCGAGATATGCTTTTTTCATTCTTATCCTCTCTGTTTGCGCGGAATCGCCGCGTCGACGCACTCGATTTAAATGCGCGACAACAATCTGACAGAACGAAAATAACTCGTCTGTTCTCTAGATAACAGTGCGGCGAATGATCAGGAATCGATCAGCCGTTCGATGTCTTCGATGCGGCGAACGCAGACATATTCACGATTATAGCCAAGCACTCCCTTCTCACGAAGCCTATTGAGAATCGTACTCACAACCGGTCTGCTCGCTCCCACTAAGTCTGCCAATTCCTGTTGCGTTAGGCGAAGGTGTTGCCCAAACCCGTGTTCGCAACGCGTGGCAAACCCTCCTGACAGCTCACGGAAAGTCTGAGCTAGCCGCGATTCGGTTCGTTTGAAGGCGAAGCTCTCAATCTTGCGTTCCATCACCCGCTGGCGTTGCGCCAGCATCGAGACAAATTCCCAGGTGACCGCCGGGTGATGAAGTAACAGGCGCCGAAACTCTGCTATCGGAGCCTGCCATACTAAGACCGTTCCTTTGGCGATCGCCGAGTCTTCCGCTTCGGTGGCACCACCCAGCGCGTGGCCGAAAAACTCCCCCCTCCCCAACGCCGCGGTAGTGACAGTCGCGCCCTCAAAATTGAGCCTGGAGAGTGTCACTTGTCCCTCGATCACGCAAAAGACGTCTCCGCTGGGCTCACCTTGCCGGTAGATTGTGCATTTGTGTCTAATCTTCAGAGTCCGCGCCGATGGGCAATCGCGAAGCAGGTCTTCCAGCCGGATTCCCGCGAGGAGCGCGCAGCCCTTAAAATCACTCATCCCGTTCATTGGACTCATCCTTTTGTATGATATTCTCCTTTCACCGTCGGCCGAATCGAGCTGTGTGTGCGTAGGAAATCTCCAATTCGATTCCGCCAGCCGAATCGCTCTTCGTCCGCCGCGAGAGGCGACAAAATCCCATCAATCCGGAAAGATAAGCGCGCGCCCCGCAAGAAATGGTTCCGCTTCATCGCGCGAGCATAGTGCGAGAGAAAAAGAAGTTAAAGCCGCGCCATCAGCGAAAGCCACATTCCGATGCTGCCCATCGTGGCCCAGCCATAGACCATCGAGTTCAGATGCGCCGGGCGCACGCGGCCGAAAGTGAGCCAGACCGGCGCGGAGAGGAAGAAATGCAATCCCGGCCCGCGCAACGACGCGTCGATCTCCACCCGTTCGGCCCGACTGCGCGCGAGGTCTTCCTCGTTAGGCAACAGTTTTTCCACGGCGCTCATCTGGTTATTTGCTGGGAAACTCGTCCGAGCCGGCGCCATCATCCGCATCGAGGATTTGGCGGGCGGCTTCCTGCGGGCGATCGAACCCGCCCTGTTGTGCGCCGACCACCAGAAAGCGAGCAAGGATATTTTGATCGGCCCAGGCAGCTTTCTGCAAAGAGCCATTTCACGCCGGCACGAACTCAGTCCGCCGAAGGCGTGCCCAATATGCTGGGAATGGTCGCCGCCGGGTACGGCGTAGCCATCCTGCCCGAAGTATCCGTAAATTTACCGCATGGCGGCTGGATCACTCGGCGGCTACGCGCGCCAGTTCCGCCCTTCCAGCTAAAACTTTTTTGGCTCCGAAACTCCCGATCGGTGGTTTTGCAAAACTTTGTCGCTGAGGCAAAACGCTGTGTCCCGAAAAATATCGCGTCCGTCCTGTTTCCCCGAGACTCAAGATGATTGGCGTTCACGCGGTTATGGGCCGGGCGGCGGCTACCAGAAAAGATAGCGCTAAATCTGGAGCATCGATACCGGGCTCATTCGGCACAGTATTCCTCGTCGTGTATGCTCAAGCGCAACGGAAAGGTCGCAAACCGCGACGATCAACTCAGCCTCTTCGATTTTGGAAATAGAAATGCCCGAAGAAATTTATCTGACGGTTTACGGGTTAATGGCCGAGCGCCATTGGCGGGCATTCCGGCCGAGAATGGTTCAAGAAATGGAGGCGAAGGGCACCTTGATGGAAGCGTTGTTCGGAGCGCAGGAGACGACCCTCAACGAAATGGAGGCGCTCACGCGGCAACTGGAAACGGAGCGGAAACTCTCACCGCAACAGGCGCACGACGAGGCGTGGGAGATGATCCGGGAGAAATACATTCTCCTCCCACCGGAAGAGAGCAGGAGTTAAACGCGCGGAACTACCGCATCCGAACCGAAGACCGGCTTGGCGATGGTTCACTGAAGCAGAAGTGTCGCGACAATTTCGCCGCGATCGAGTTGGCTCGACGACTTGAGGCGGAGTCTCGCGGCGCGACCCAGAGCGAGAAACGCGTCCTCGCAAGATATGTGGGGTGGGGCGGCATACCGCAGGTCTTTGCTTCAGCGTCGACATCCGAATGGAATGACGAACGAGAGCAACTCAAGAATCTGCTCACGCCTCAAGACTACGAAGCGGCGCGCGCTTCGACGCTGAACGCCCATTACACCTCCGCGCTCGTTATCTCAGCGATCTACGACGCGGTCCAACGGATCGGCTTCGAGCAGGGACGCATCCTCGAGCCAGCTCTGGGCGTCGGAAATTTCTTCGGCTTGATCCCAAACGCCATGAGCACACGGTCGCGGCTCACTGGAATCGAAATCGATCCCGTAACCGCCGCAATTGCGCGTCAGCTTTATCCGGACGCCGATATTCGCGCGCAAGGGTTCGAGAATGCCGCGCTGCAGGACGATTTCTTCGATCTCGCAATCTCGAATGTCCCGTTCGGCGATTACAAACTGCACGATCCGCAGTTCAATGAGCGCAACTTTCTCGTTCATGATTATTTCTTTGCGAAGGCCGTAGAGAAGACTCGCCCGGGCGGACTCATAGCGTTCATCACCTCCAAAGGCACACTCGATAAGGTCAATTCCGGCCTTCGCGAGTATCTGGGCGAGCGGGTCGATTTAGTCGGCGCCATCCGACTTCCCAACAACGCATTCAAGAGGAACGCGAATACCGAAGTTACCGCGGATATAGTGTTCCTTCGCAAATTGCACGAAGGCGAAAAGCCCAGTGGCCCTGCCTGGCTGAATCTGGCTGAGCACGTTAATCGCGCAGGCGTCGCCTTTCAGATCAACGAATACCTCGCCGCGAATCCGCACATGATGCTCGGCGAAATGGCAGACGCCGGCACGATGTATCGCCGCAACGAACCGGCGTTGGTGCCGGACAATCGTGATCTCGCCGTAGCGTTGCGCGAAGCGATCCAATTCTTGCCGCAGGGCATCTACCGAAGCGCGCAACGGAATGAGGAAATCAGCGAGGCGCCATCCATCGCGCCGGAACACGTAAAGGAGAACGCCTTCACGGTTCACGACGGTGTGATCGCGATCCGGACGGGCGCAAGGCTCACGGCGGTAGCAAACTTGCCCGACGAAACGGCGCGGCGGATTCGCGGAATGATCAAGGTGCGCGAGGCCGTCCGCGAAGTTTTGCAAACGCAACTCGCGAACCGCAACGAGGGCGAAATCGTCGCGGCGCGTCGTCATCTCAATCTCACCTACGATCACTTCGTCTCGCGCTTCGGCCTCCTAAACGAGAGCGCCAACCGCCGCGCCTTTCGAGGCGATCCCGATTCGCCGCTGCTTTGCTCGCTTGAGGATTACGACAACGATACCAAGCGAGCGTCGAAGGCCGCGATCTTCCGCGAACGCACCATCCAGCAAACGCAGCCGCCTCGCGTTGCGCAGTCCCCGCAGGACGCGCTCGTCTTTTCCCTCAACGAGGCTGGACGCGTGGATCTCGAGCGGATGGCGGACCTGCTTCGCAAGTCGCCTAACGAATTTCTTCTCGAACTCAAAGGATTGGTCTATCGGAACCCGCAAACCGAGCAGTGGGACACCGACGATCAATATCTGTCGGGCGACGTGCGGACGAAGCTCTCGGAAGCGCGTATGGCCGCGTCGACCGATGTCGCTTACAACGAAAACGTCACCGCACTCGAAGCGGTCCAGCCGGAAGACCTCACCGCTTCCGAGATCGACGCACGGCTCGGCGCAGTCTGGATTCCAGCCTGCGATGTGGAGGAGTTTGCGCGCTCCCTGCTTCGCAACGATGGCGTTAACGTCTCCCACGCGGCTCCGCTGGGTACTTGGTTCGTGCGAGGTGACTTCAACGTGCGCGACACCGTCGCCAACACAGCCGAGTGGGGCACGATGCGCTACTCGGCGCTCGATCTGATCCAGGACGCGCTCAATCTCAAAACGCCCACGGTTTACGATCGCGACCGCAAGAACGACACGGTCGTCATCAACGTCCAGGAAACGGAAGCGGCGCGCGACAAGTTGGAAAAAATCAAAGAGCGCTTCAAAGCGTGGATCTGGGAAGACGACGAGCGACGCGAGCGCCTTTGCCAAAAATACAATGCCGAGTTCAACAGCATTCGATTGCGCGTCTTCAACGGCAGCCATCTCACCCTGCCGTCGAGTTCGCAGCAAATCACGTTGCATGCGCACCAGAAGAACGCCGTCTGGCGCATCGTGCAGAGCGCCAACGCGCTCCTCGCGCACATCGTCGGCGCGGGCAAGACCTACACCATGGTCGCCGCCGCCATCGAATTGAAACGGCTCGGGCTCGCGACCAAACCCATGTTCGTCGTCCCGAATCATATGCTCGGTCAGTTCTCCTCCGAGCTGCTCACGCTCTATCCGAACGCCAACATTCTCGTCGCCGGTAAAGAGGACTTCGAGGCGAGCAAACGCGCGCGGCTCTTCAGCCGAATCGCACTGCGAACTGGGACGCCGTCATCGTCACACACGCGAGCTTTGAGAAGATTCCCGTCTCACTCGCCACGCGGCGCCAGTTCATCGCCGATCAGATCGAGGAAATCGAAAGCGCGATTCGCGAAGAGCGCGCCGATCGCGGGACGCGACTCGTGAAGGAATTGGAGCGCGTGAAGAAGCGCCTAACGACGAAGCTCGAAGTGCTGTCCGCCGACGAGAAGAAAGACAACACGCTCACGTTTGAAGAACTCGGCATCGATCGGCTCTTCATCGATGAAGCGCACAAGTTCAAGAATCTGTTCTACGTCACCAAGATGACGCGCGTCGCCGGCCTGCCGCAGACCGCTTCCGAGCGCGCCTTCGACCTCTTCCTCAAGGTCCAGCACATCCAGGCGCGCAACCAAGGCGGCGGAGTCGTCTTCGCCACCGGCACGCCGATCTCGAACACGATGGCTGAGATGTTCACCATGCAGCGCTACCTGCAGATGAGCGCGCTTCGTCGCAACTCGCTCCAGCATTTCGATTCCTGGGCCGGAACATTCGGCGAGACCGTCACCTCGATGGAGCTGAGCCCGGACGGCAGTGGCTATCGCCTGCAAAGCCGCTTCGCCCGTTTCGTCAACGTGCCCGAGCTGATGCAGCAATTCCGCCAGGTCGCCGACGTGCAAACCGCCGAAATGCTGAACCTGCCGGTCCCAAAGATCGAACAAGGTCGGCCGATCACTGTGAGCGCACCGTGCAGTCCTGAGCTAAAGCGTTTCGTCGATCAACTGGTCAAACGCGTCGAGAAGATCAAGAGCGGCGGCATCGATCCGCGCGACGACAACATGCTCAAAGTGACGACCGATGGCCGCAAAGCCGCACTCGATCTCCGCCTCGTCCTCCCGCACCTCCGAGACAATCCCGATTCGAAAACGAACTACGCCGTCGAACGAATTCACCAAATCTGGCTCGACTCGACCCCACAACGCGGCGCGCAGCTTGTCTTCTGCGACCTCTCCACTCCGCAACCCGGCACCCGATGGTTTTCGGTATATGACGATGTCCGCGCGAAGTTGATCGACCGCGGTATTCCTGCGAGCGAGATCGCATTCATGCAGGATGCGAATGACGACGCATCGAAGGCGACGCTCTTCAGATCAGTGCGCGAAGGGAAGATCAGGGTGCTCCTCGGCAGTACGCTGAAGATGGGCGAAGGCACGAATGTCCAGACACGGCTCGTCGCACTGCATCATCTCGATGCCCCGTGGCGCCCCGCCGACATCGAGCAGCGCGAAGGCCGAATCATTCGCCAAGGAAACCAAAACGAATACGTCAAGATTTTCCGCTACGTCACCGAAGGCAGCTTCGACGCCTACATGTGGCAAACACTCGAAACGAAGTGCCGCTTCATCGCCCAAGTGATGACGGGTGACGCCACCGTGCGCCGCGCGGAGGACGTGGACTCCGCCGCGCTCACCTACGCCGAAGTGAAAGCGATCGCGTCAGGCAACCCGCTCGTAATCGAGAAAGCCACGATCGACGCCGAAGTGATGAGACTGACTCGGTTGAAGAAGCAGCACGCGGAGAGCCTCTACCAAATGCGCTATCGCATCCGCCGACTGACGGACGGTGCCCAAATTCTGGAACGCGAGATCGCAAACATTCGGGAAGATCTGCGCACTCGCACCAGCACACGCGGCGACGCTTTCTCGATCACCGTGAAGAACGAAACCTTTGCCGATCGGGTAAAAGCCGGCCGGGCGCTGGTCTTCCTCGCCGCCGCCTTGAAGCCGTTCGAATCATCCAAACCGCTCGGCAGCCTCGGAGGATTTCCGATTTCCATCGAACGCTTCGACGAACGCGCTTCGATCCTCATCCACGGCAAACACAGCTACCGGGCCAACGTCAGTGAAAGCCCGGCCGGCACGATTGCATCTCTTGAGCACGCGCTGGATGGCATCGAAGATCGCCTCCGCGAGCGCGAAACCGATCTCGCGCAATCCCTCCGGCAGTCAGCTGATTTAGCGAAGCAGCTCGACCAACCGTTCGAACATGACCAAGAACTCGTCGAGGCGACAGAACGTCAGCAAGAAATCATCACCGCGTTCGACATCACGAAAAACCAAGCGTCCGCTAATCTCGATGAAGGCGCGGAAGCGCTCACTGACTCCCTGAGTCGGGCACATCGGGCCAACGCGATTGCCGTTTAGACAAATCCCGTCGCACGCGCACACTGAAATTGCCTGCCGCGCTTGGTTTGGCCCCGCCCGGCATAGCCAGCGCTTAAAAGCGATGCGCAAAAATCCGCGGGCTGCGTTTCCAACCGCTTCACTCCTCGGTCGCCCCAGCATCCCGCCGCGACATCGTGTAGATGCGTTGCAGGTCCTTGTCCGTCACGTCCGTGAGCGACGTGAATGGCTTCTTCATTTTGAGTCGGGCGGCGACCTCTGGGTAGTAGTCCTCATTCGTGCGACCCATCGCTTTCATCGCCTGCTTGATGCCGCCCATCCGGGCATTGCGCCAGGCTGGCCGGTCGAGCTTTCGCAGCTTTCGGGTGAGGATTCCCTTGGCCTGCCGAAACCAACCGAGCGCATCTTCGAACCTTTCTGCGGGCAGGGCGTCGTAGCGCGGAATGTCGTGTTCGCGGTTGAAGTCCCCCCACGAGTATTGAAACGCCTGCTTCATCGAGAGTTTTCCGTTCATGGTTTTGAAACGAAATTCCGCGAAGTCTTTCATCCGATCCTTCAGTTCGGCAGCCTGCGCATCGCTGATCCAATTGTCGCGCCGCTCCAGCACAACTTTCGGCTTCGGCGGCTTTTCGTAGTTGTGCGTGATGATATCGCGACCGGCGACATTGCCAGCGTTGCCCGTGACATTGATCGTCACCGGAGCCTGCGTGGGGGAAGACGCTGGAACCGTCAGCGGTGCAGGCGCAGCCGCAGTACGTCGCGCAGAAGTCTTGTTCGGCGTGGGCAGGTCGCCAATTTCGCCTAGAAATTTGCCGCGCCACTCTTCGGCAGGGACGGCGGCGAGGTCGATGTAGCGAATGACGCCAAGCAGGCCATCGACCTTGCATGGGCTGATGCGCACCGCCACAACGAGGCCGAGTTCGCCACGCGGGTCTTTGGCGAAGAATGCCGCCCACTCGGGTTGTGTGAATTCGGCGGCGAGGTAATTAGCTGACAGCACCGCAATTACGCGGCGGCAGGTCTTCACGCCTTTATCCATCTTCAGCACGATGTTTGACCCCGCGTGAAAATCGGGATGCTGCATGAAAGTCGAATACCCCGCCTCTTCTAGCCAATCCCGCAGAAGCTGCGCGCTCGTCAGGTCAGCTTTGTTGAAGCTGACAAAAAAGTCTCGCGTGCGGCGCTTTTTGGAAGCGGGTTTGGTTGTCTCGTGCTCGGCCATTGTCTCGGTATCTTTCACAAATCATTACATCATATCAGCCGTTCCGCGGCCAGCGCGCAGGCAGCAGCCTTGTTTCGACGCCACCAGCCGATAATCTGCGGATGGTGGCAACCGCAATCCCAACGCCTATCTCGCTCCAGCAGTTTCTCCAAGCCTCCACCCAGAAATGTGAGGCCTGCCTGCAAGCACTGCCGGAAACGCATGCGGTGCCGGGACTACAAGCCACGGCGCGGTTTCACCATCTGCGATTGGACGGAAACGGACTACCGAAATTTCGCGAATTGGCGGAATGCCTCGCTGATCACATCGTCTCCTACTGCTGCACAGCGCAAAAGCGCGCTCGCGCCAAAACAGACGACGAACTTCTCGCCCTACGGCGCGAGGCGCGCGACTTCTTCCGAGATGAGAAACGGTCGGGCGAAGCGGGAGAGATGCTGCTTTACCTCCTGCTGGAAGCGATCCTTGGCGCCCCACAAATGGTGACCAAGATCGCGCTCAAGACGAATCCCGAGATGGAGACATTGGGCTCAGATGGTATTCACATGAAATGGCACGTCGAACACGGAATGCTCGATGTCTATTTCAATGAGGCGAAGCTCATTCAGGACATCGGCGACGCGGCAACGAAAGCGGTCGAGAGCATCGAGCTTTTTCATGAGCGGGACATGGCCCGATACGAATTGAAGATGGTGACGAGTCACTACAAGTACGCGGACGACGAGACCAAGGCCGCAGTCCTGGAATACGTTGATCGAGCATCGTCTGCGGTGAATTGCCGATTAAATCACGCCTGTCTGCTTGGCTACAATTGGGATGCCTACTCCCGCCTTCCCGAGGGTGACATGCAATTGATGGTCGATGCCTTTCAAAGTCATTACCGCGCGGAACTGCCAAAGATCCAATCGCTGCTCAACGGTCGCTTTGCGCGCTTCGCCGAAAAGCGACTCCGATTTGAAATCTTCGTCCTGCCCTTCTCCTCGGTCGACAAATTCCGGGAGGCGTTCAATGCGGAACTGTGCGGATGACAAATGGCGGCGGGATTAACACCAGACCTGACCGAAATCTATGAACGACTCCTGGTGCATGACGCGCGGAGGCGATTGCCCGGCGACGGCACCGATGAAGCGCCGCCAATTCTTTCCGAGGAAATCGCGCGACTCATCGGGGCCGCCTCGCGGTTAGCGCTCGATGAAGGGCATTCCGAACGAACGGTGGCTTACGAAATTGCGACGAGGGCCGCGGCCTTCGCTGGTCGGGAATTCTTAGGAATTATCCGCGCCGCCGAAGTCATTCTTGCGAGGCTCGGCAATTTTCCGGGATGCGACCTCCTTCACACTCGTTTCGAGCACGCTGCCGTCCGCGATCCGGTTTTGCGTCTGGAAATGCGAGTGCGGGAACTGGAAAATACGGCGCTGGACGCCGGTGGAAAGCCTCGCCGCCTCACTGACTTTCAGTTTGAGACCTTCGAGCTTTTCAGTGAGGGCGGAGCGGTCAGTGTGTCCGCTCCAACATCGGCAGGCAAATCGTTCCTTCTCGGTTTGGAAGTGTTGCGCAAGCTGCGGGCCAAGCCACCGGCTAGCATCGCCTTCATAGTTCCGACGCGAGCGCTTATCCGGCAGGTCATCCAAGGCCTCCGTGAGCAAGTAGTGCAAAGCGGCATTCCTGTCCCGTTAATCCGCTGCGTGCCCCGACCGGTGACTGCCGAGGCTGCCCCGAACGGAATTGTTTATGTTCTCACTCAAGAGCGGCTGCTCAGCTTTTTGAACCCGGATGAGGGGGAACCTTGGCTCACTGCTCTCGTTGTTGATGAAGCGCAAGGCATCGGAGATCGCGCGCGCGGCATCCTCCTCCACACCGCGATCGAATCTACGCTAGAGCGGTTTGCTGTGCCGGTAATCTTTGCGAGTCCGCTAGCTCGTAACCCGGAGTATCTTTTGAAGATCTTCGACCGCAGCTCCGGAAAGAGCGTGCGAGAGCAGCATTCGCCCGTCGCGCAAAACCTCGTCCTGGTCGAACCAAGATCGGGAGACCGTTTCGGAGCCAGATTCGAACTACTCGCTGACGGTCGCCGGCATTCGCTAGGTGAGCGCGAGTTCGACTTCCAATTTAGCGGTCTCTCCTCCGTGCGGCGTCGCGCCCGATTCGCGCAGGCAATCAGCGGTTCCGACGCCTGTTGTATCATCTACTCCAATGGAGCTCGCGACGCGGAGCAGGTGGCGCATGTGCTGTGCGATGATTTGCCGCTTCTTGATCCGCTTGACGAAGAAATCGCCGAGTTCATCCAATACCTTCACGAGCAAGTTCATGAAAGCTACGGATTGGCAGAAGTGCTCCTGCGTGGCGTCGGTTTTCACTACAGCAAGATGCCCGGAAGCGTGCGGGCCGGTGTTGAGGACTTATTCCAAGTGCGAAAGCTGCGTTTCATTTGTTGCACGAGCACATTGCTTCAAGGCGTAAATCTTCCTGCACGAGACTTGGTGGTGGAGTCACCTCGGAGGGGAATCAAGTTCCCAATGGTGCGCGCAGATTTTCTGAACCTCGCCGGACCCGCCGGCCGATTAAAGAGAGAGTTTCACGGGAACGTTTGGTGTCTGCGCCCAAGTATCTGGGAGGTGCCCTGCTATGTAGGCGCACCACTTCAGGAAATTCGTTCGTCATTCGATCACGTGCTCGATGACGGCGGAACCGCCATTCGTCGAGTCTTCGACGACGTTGATTCCATCGACGATCCAGAGACGGCGATTGCCGCATTTGGCCGAGTCTTCACCCAATACGTGCAACGCCAACGTCCGCTGGACGAATCCCGGCATCGAACGCAGGACAATGCTGATTCCCTACGCGAAACGATGCGGCGCTTGGAGAGCATCGAGGTAACCCTGCCGCGAGAAATCTTTGCACGTAATTCAGGCGTCCTGCCAATGCGATTAGAACGCCTCTACCGGATTTTCCAGGAACAGACGGACCTGACATCCTGCATCCCACGCCGGACATTTCTCCCCGAACCCGATGGCACCAACTCGCGCCTACGGGAAATTTTCCAGAGGGTGGAGATCGTCCTCAATGAAATTGATAACGGCTCTTACAAATATCACGCGGTGCTCGCTTCGCGATGGATTCATGAAACTCCGCTCCACGAGATTATCCAGGGCGAGATCAAATACCGCACCGAACAAAACCAAACGTTTGTTGTTAGAAACGTGATTTACGAAGTGATAGAGGCATTGGAGCATCACGTTCGTTTCCGCTATGTGAAGAGCCTGCGCGCTTACAACGACGTGCTTGCCGTCGCCTTGGTCGAAAAAGGTTTTGTTGACGAAGCACAATCCCTTCCGCCGTTGCACCTTTTCCTTGAATGCGGTGCCTCCAATCCAGTCGCCTTGAGTCTTATCTCGATTGGGCTATCACGCATCGCTGCGTTGCTCCTCTCGCGACGAGTCACTCTCGCCGCGGACCTGACACCGGAGGAGTGCTTGCAGCGCTGCCGGGATGCGATTCGTAATGCGGATCGAATATCTTTGCCGAAAGCCGTTATCCGCGAAGTGGAGGCTTTGACCTTGGACTAAAATCGCTTCAAGCGATGAATCGAGCAGCATCGTTCTGTGCTCGCTGCGGTCAGTGACGTTCGCTATTCATCCCTTTTTCCAATGGCCGTCGAAACCAAACCGCTTTTCCACCCCGAAGTCATTCGCCAGCAGCTCGGCGCGTTCACCCTGCCGGCGTCGGTGCAGGTTGCGCAGGCAAAGCTTCAGCATTGGGCCACTCTCATCTCCTCCGGGAAGGCGGACGCGATCAACGAGAAGGCACTCCTTCCCGATTTCCTCACCGACATCTTTCTCAACCTGCTCGGCTACACCGCGCCCGCTGGTTCCAGCGAGACCTTCACTCTCGCGCGCGAGACGCACGTCGTGGTGGATGGACAGTTCGCCGATGCCGCCTTGGGACGCTTTAGCGCGGAGCGCCAAGAGTTCATCGTCGCCGTGGAAGGAAAGGGCACGCGCGACCCGCTCGACCGCCCCTTCGCGGGCCGCAAGATGTCTGCGGTCGATCAGGCATATCGGTACGCCATTAATTTCCCGTGTGACTGGATCATCGTCACCTCGATGCGGGAGACACGGCTCTATCACAAGGGCTCGAACCAGCAGACCTACGAGCGATTCGAGACCACGCGTCTCGCCAGCGAGCCCACCTTGCTCCGGCGTTTCGTCTTTCTGCTCGGCGCCGCCCGCATGGTCCCCGAGGCGGGGGAATGTCATCTCTACTCGCTGCTCCATGCGTCCACTTCCGTGGGGCGCCGGCTCACCAATGATTTCTACGCCATCTATGCGGTCCTTCGGCAAAAGGTCTTTGCCGGTCTGCGCGACGAAAACACTAACGTTGCTCCGCAGGAGATTCTCCGGTGCACGCAGAAGCTCCTTGATCGCATCCTCTTCTGCGCTTTTTGCGAAGACCGCCAACTCTTGCCCAGCAACACCGTACAGGGGGCGTTTAGCCACAGCGATCCGTACAATCCAAAGCCCATCTGGGAAAACTTTCGGGGCCTGTTTCGAGCGGTGGACCGCGGAAATGCCGGACTAAAAATCCCGGCCTATAACGGCGGGCTCTTCGCCACCGATCCCGCGATCGATGCTCTCGTCGTGCCGGACGATGTCTGCGCGCTTTTCCGCGACCTCGCCGACTACGACTACCGCCCCGCCCGCGAAGTCGCCGAGGCGGAAGAAACCGGCGAAATCCGCTCGGTCATCGACGTGGACATCCTCGGTCACATCTTCGAGCAATCCATCACCGATCTCGAACGCATCCGCCAGGACATAGAAACCGGCGGCGACGGAGTGAAGGCTGCCGAGGCCACCGCTCGGAGGAAAAAGGAAGGCGCCTTCTACACCCCCGCTTTCATCACTCGCTACATCGTCGAGCAGACGCTTGGCGCCACCGCGCGCACCCGCTTCGAGACCCTGCGCCGCCAACACGAGACCGAGGCCACCGGCACCGCGCGCAAGCCGCTCGCAAATCCCGACGCCTATGATCTCGCCGCGCTCAATGACCCGCAGCGCAAAGCGCTCATCCGCTTTTGGGAGGCGTGGCAGGAAGTGCTCAAGAGTTTTCGCTTCCTCGACCCCGCGTGCGGCAGCGGCGCCTTCCTCATCGAGGCCTTCGACCAGCTCCACGCCCTCTACGAAATCTCCAATGCCCGGCTCGAAGACCTCCGCGGCCAGCGCACCCTCTTCGACCTCGACCGCCAAATCCTCCAGCACAATCTCTACGGCGTAGACCTCAATGCCGAGGCCATCCAGATCTGCCAGCTCAGTCTCTGGATCAAGACCGCCGCCCGCGGCAAGGCGCTCACCAGTCTCGATCATACGATCCGCGAAGGGAACAGCGTCGTGCATGACCCCGCCGTGCATCCGAAGGCGTTTGATTGGCAGGCCGCCTTCCCCGAAGTCGTCGCGCAGGGCGGCTTCGATGTCGTAGTGGGCAATCCGCCCTACATTCGTCAGGAGTGGCTCGCTCCCTTCAAGCCCTACTGGGAGCAGCGCTACCGCAGCTACCACGGAGTCGCCGACATCTTCGTTTACTTCTTCGAGCAGGGGATTGAACTCCTGCGGCCCGGCGGCGAGTTGGCCTTCATTACCTCGGGCAGTTGGGTGCGGGGAAATTTCGGCGCGCCCCTGCGGGAATTTCTCTCCACCGATGCCCGGATGGTTTCGATGGTCGACTTCGGCGAGTTTCAGCCATTCGAGGATGCGGAAATGATCCGCCCCACCATCACCATCGTGGAAAAAGCCGCACCCGGCGGTGACATGCGTCTATTCAAATGGCTCACGAGTGGCAGGCCGCCGGAAACGTTGTCGGAGGTTATCGCCGACGCGCCGATCGCATCGACCGATCGTCTTGGCGAGGCGCCGTGGGAGCTGGAACCCGACAATGTGATCGCACTGAGAGAGAAGCTTTCGTCACGAGGAACGCCGCTGCAAAAATTCGCAGGTGCATCGATTTATCGCGGGGTGCTTTCCGGCTTAACCGAGGCGTATGTGATCGACCGCGCCACGCGTGACAAACTCGTCGCAGCCGACCTGTCGTGCGATTCCTTCATCCGTCCGTTCGTCCAGGGAACCCATCTTCGCCCTTGGTTCGTTGAGGACAGCGATCAATTCCTTATCGCGCTTCGCTCAAGCGGGAACTTCAAGTGGCCGTGGTCAGGCAAAGGCACCGACGCAGAGGAAACCTTTCGCAAAACGCATCCCTCCGTTTTCGAGCATCTCAATCAGTTCCGCGACGCCGCCATCAAGCGCACAGACAAGGGCATTTTTTGGTGGGAACTGCGGTCCTGCGATTATTGGGACGCTTTCGACGGACCGAAGATTGTCTGGCCCGACATCAGCAAGCTACCGCGGTTCAGCATTGATACTACCGGACGCTACATGGGGAACACCGGCTACTTCATCCCGACCGGCGACGCCTATCTGCTTGGAATTCTATCCTCGTGGTCGACCTGGTTCTTCATCAGCAAGACTTCGCAACCGCTGCGCCTGCGCGGCGACCGCTGGCAGTACCGCTTGTTCACACAATCAATGGAGCACGTTCCCATTCCCGACGCATCGGAGCCTGACCGCGACGCCGTCGCGGAGTTGGCGCGGAAATGCGGCGCGATCGGGCAAGAGCGTTATGCCGTGGAAATGCTGGTCCGCCGCCGTCTGCGCCAGACGTTCGATAAAACCAGCGTCCTTCCCTTCAACCAAAAGGCCAAGGCGTGGTGGGAACACGGTCTCATCCCGCTCGGCGACGCCATTAAACAAAGCTTCAAGCTTCCGGCCAACCCGCTGAAAAGCCCCCGCGTGGCCGATGAGTGGGAACCCTACCTCGGCGAAAAGCGCGCCGACCACGCCCGCCTCACCCGTCTCCTCGCCGACACCGAGGCGGAGCTGAATGATCGCGTCTATCGCCTCTTCGACCTCACCCTCGACGAGATCGCCCTGTTGCAAAAAGAGGTCGAGCATTGATCCCTGCCGAGGTTTGGGGTCTGGATCAGACGTTGAATTTCTTCAACCCCCGGGTGTCCAATCTTCAGGCCGCCTCGTCCGCATCAATCAAATTCCGGCGCGAATTACGTAGCTGGTTGGAGGGTGGGGTCAGTCCGCGAAAAAACGGAACCGCTGTACGCGTTAGTCGTCGTTCACCGGTCGAGCGCCGTTCACCATTCGTCGGCCCGCTACGTGCTTTCCCAAAGCGCATGCTACTTTGGGCGATCCTACTTGAGACTGCCCTGCTTGCGGGCGTCATCTTCGGCGTCCTCGGTCTGATCCATTGGAAGGATCGGAAGAAGCGGCTGCCGTTCACGCAAAAGATTCTGCGACCGCCGGGCGAGTCGCTCCGTGTTCGATTGATCGAGCTCGACGAAAAACTGAACGACCGTCTCGTTCAACTCATGTTGTCCGCGTATTCGCCACTGATGATGGCGGGACTGGTAGCGGTGCAACGCGTGACAGTTTCGGTCGGGATGTGGATCATCTTCGCAGCGATCGCGATTGTCGCTTCAGCATGGTCCGGTTACGGGCTTCGCAAAGCGTTCCTGCGCCGCCGCCGGTGTCGTCTCGGATATGAAGGCGAGCGCCATGTCGGCGAAGCGCTCAATCAGCTGATGCTGGCCGGCTACCGTGTCTTTCACGATTTTCTCATCACGGACAAACCGGGCGTGACATGGAACATCGACCACATCGTCATCGGCGGTAACGGCGTTTTCGCCGTTGAAACGAAAACACGCCGCAAGGTGAAGGGGCTTGATGGCGCGAAGGTGACCATTGGTGATGACCGCCTTGAATATCCGTGGGGCGCAGATCGTTGCGGACTCGATCAAGCCCGCGATAACGCCGCCTGGCTAAGCGATTGGATTTCGAAGACGTTCGAGAAGCCCATCAAGGTCGCGCCGCTTCTCGTGCTTCCCGGCTGGTTCATCGACCGCCGATACAAATTGGACGTGACCGTCTTGAGTGGTCGAGAAGTCACGGCTCAGGTCCCGAAACTCGATGGCGACCGTCTGACCGCAGACGAAATTCGCCGAATCGCCGCCCTGATCGAAGATCGAAATCGAAGCGTCGAATATTGACGCCTACAGTAGCGGAAACCGCGGTAACGCCAGGCGTTCGCCCTGTCGCAAAGACATTGATCTTTCTCCTTCCGGGCTTCCGCGTTCGCGGCTCCTCCCTCCGAAAGCTCAAAGACTTTGCTCCCCCGATCCGGAGATGCAGTCATCGCGAGTTGCCTCCCTTCGCCTCCGCCCCGTGCGCCCTGCTGCGCGCTTCATTCCGCCAACTCGCGATCACTGCGTCGCGTACGGAGTTCCCTTGCGATCAATTTGCGGACGGAAACCCGAGGTTCCCGGAATCCCTCCTGATGCGGCTGCGCCGCGCGGAGACTGCGCTTCCGCCGCGCACTCCCCCAGCACAGACTCCGAGTTTGCCCGTTTGTGGGGGTGATCATCTGCGCCGTCCTCGCGGCACTCTCGGCTGTTCCGCCCCATACTCCCATGCGGACTGCCGGACGCGTCGCTGTGGGTGCACAGATCATCACAGAACAGCGCAACGGACGCTGCCGACTGCTTGCGGCAATTCGTGCGGCGATGAAAGGCTTCCACGAGGGATACGCGAATTGTAGCGAGTTTATCCATTTATATCTGGAATTGAGTATAACCAGGTATAAATAGATACAAATGGATCCGATCAAAAATCCGTTCTCGCCGGGCGCTGGTTCGCCGCCGCCGGAATTGGTTGGCCGTGACCCTGTCCTCGAGCAGGCTCGTATTCTCCTCGGGCGCATCAAGGCCAGGCGTCCCGAAAAGAGCTTGTTGCTGACGGGATTGCGCGGGGTCGGCAAGACGGTGCTACTCAACGAAATCGAGCGCCAGGCAAAAGCCGCCGGATATCGGACGATTTCGATCGAGGCGCACGAAGACAAACCGCTGGGGCCACTGCTGGCTCCGCATCTGCGGAGCCTTCTGTTCGACCTGGATCGAATCGCGGGGGCGGGAGACAAGGTGAAGCGCGGCTTGCGGGTGCTGCGCAGTTTTCTGGGGGCGCTGAAACTCACCTACGCGGAGGTGAGCATTGGACTGGATGTCGATCCCGAACACGGGTCGGCTGACAGCGGTGATCTGGAAATTGATCTGCCGAATCTCTTCGTCGCCGTGGGCGAAGCGGCCGAAGAGAGGAAAAGCGCGGTCGCGGTCCTGATCGACGAAATCCAATATTTCAACCAAAAGGAACTGGGGGCGTTGATCATGGCGATGCACAAGGTGCAGCAGCGCCAACTCCCGTTCGTGCTGCTCGGTGCGGGTTTGCCTATCCTTCCAGGCTTGGCGGGAGAATCGAAATCGTACGCGGAGCGGTTGTTCAATTTTCCAGATGTCGGCGCTCTCTCCGAAGAAGACAGCAAGAAAGCTTTGCGCGAGCCAGCACAAGCCGCTGGCGTCGGCTTTGACGGCAAAGCATTGAAAGAAATATTTCGGCTCACGAAAGGCTACCCCTATTTTCTGCAAGAGTGGGGTTACCAGTCGTGGAATATGGCTCCGAAAAGCCCGATCAGTATCGACATCGTCCACAATGCAACGGCCGCGGTGATCCCTCGGCTCGATCAGAACTTCTTCCGCGTCCGCTTCGATCGCCTCACACCGAGCGAAAAGAATTTCCTAAGGGCGATGGCCGAGCTGGGTCCCGGCGCGCAACGTACGGGAGATATCGCCACGACTTTGGGTGTGAAGGTGACCAGCCTTGGGCCGGTGCGCGCCAAGCTGATAAAAAAGGGAATGATTTACAGCCCTGCGCACGGCGACATGGCATTTACCGTTCCGTTGTTCGACGAGTTCATGATTAGAGCGATGCCGGAGTTCAAACCGTAGCAGGCGAATCGAGTGCATCATGGGGAAGGGCAATCAACATTAGTTTTGAAACATCCGCCGAAATACAACGAGGTAACGCGCCTGCGCGGCGCTCTCGCCGAATTGATAAAAGAGGAAGCGATTGGCAAATGGTTGCAGCAACCAAATCAGGCGTTCGACGGCTCAACGCCGCTCCAGGTGATTGAGCGAGGGGAGACCGACCGGCTCTGGCGAATGATCTGGCATCTTCGGAAAGGCAATCCCGGTTGAGACATCATCGTCTCTGATGCGGCTGCGCCGCGCGGAGACTGTGCTTCCGCCGCGGGCTCCCCCAGCACAGACTCCGGGTTTGCGGGTTCGTCCAGGGTGATCATCTGCGCCGTCCTCGCGGCGCTCGCGGCTTTCCGACCCTGATCCCCTACGGAAGCCGGCCGCTCCGTTGCGGGTGCGCAGATCATCACGGATTCTCAGCCTCTCACGAAATCATCTCGCCCGAAATGAGGCGCAAGCTCATTGCCATCGCGTGTTGTGCTTCGGAATAGCACTGCCAAAGTCCTTTAGCAGGAAGCGCGGTTTTCTCATACCGTGCAGCGATATCCGGATATAACCCACACGCCTTGTCCAATCGTGCGGTCTCGAATGGCGGGAGAGCCACCGCGCAACGCATCACCAATTTATGCAACTTGTGCCTGACCTCCTTTGCGTCATCGAGCGTCAAATTCGTTTTCACGACGGCGAATCCTTTTAAAATGCTCTCGAAAGCATCACGGGAGAGCTCGGCAGCCTTCTGATTTGGAGGCAGCCCAAGCAAACTATCCGCAGCCGCGAACAGGCTTTTCTCGCCCCCCGCAAGGAAACCGCTGGCCAATTCTGAGAGTTGGTCGCTGTCGAGAAGAAGCGTGTTGTTCATATGATGCAGGCAATCGAACCAGTGCGCATTCAATTCGTCCCGAGCCGCTGAGTTGAAGCCAAGGTCGTGAAACAGGGAGGCGGGCATTCCCACGACGAATCGAATCGGATCAACCAGATGCTCCCCATATAATACCGGCACAATCAGTGGCCAAAATGCGGTGTCGTAGAAAAAGCATGTTTGGCGATACGGTGCTGCCTCATCACGTCCTACGGAAGTATTCGCTTTGAAGAACGCATATATCGCGCTGAATGCGGGAGTCGATAAGTGCGACAGAAGTAGATCGAACGGAGAGCCTCTTTGGCCGCTCTCTTCAGCCCACTTTTCGAGCGCGCGAAAAGGCCGCTCGCCAGAGGAGACTTCACGCTCTCGACATTCGTCATTGAAGGCGCTGAGCCACTCTTGGGGAGGAATTGGCAGCGAGGGCAAGATCATCTATTGGGCATAAACTGGGCGGGACGATCCGCAAGCGCCCACGCACAAATGAACCCCGAAATTGCCCCCCCCCCAGCATAAGAACCACTACGCGCCGGAATCGCTCCTCGATTGTATGGCTCGCTGTGCGCCGTCAAGGTATTGCTCGTGCCTGCGCTCCACCTGTGACTGTGCTCGCTCGCCGCAGAGAGGTCGCTATCGATTCACGCGAGAAGACTCGGCGTCTTGGAGGAAGTAGAAGCCGGGAAGCTTCCACACTTCCAATCAGGCAGCCCTATTTCTTCGCCTTTTTCCCGCCCTTACTCGACGCTTGTGAGAGTGCAGAGCCAGCAACGGACCTTTCCGGCTTCGTCTCTTTACTCGACTGCAGTTGCTTTGAAGCTTTCTTCGCAACTTTTTTTGACGTTGGCATTCTCGATCACCTCCATTCTGTCGATTACTCTGCCGAAGCGGATGGGCGGAGCAAGAGTTCATTGCCGTTAACGATAAATTCCATCGGGCAGGTGGCGGCTTCCGCAAGCAACGTGTCGGCGACCGCTCCCCGCAGATGCTTTTCGATCGTGTCGCGCAGAGGACGTGCGCCAAGGCGTGGATGAAAGCCGCGTTGCATCAGGAACGAGACGACGGAATGACCCAGCGTGAGTTCAAAACCTTTGTCGCTCAGAAATGAGAGTTCACGCGCGATGTGCAGGCGCGCGATCTCCATTTGCACGTCATAGCTTAGGCGATTGAAAACCAGCTTTTCCCCAATGCGGGCGTAGAGTTCGGGACGCAATGTCTGTTGCGCCTTTGCCAGGACGTGGCGCTCCATCGTGGTGAAGGAGGAATGCTGCAGATTGAGGATTTCGGCCGCCGCGATATTTGATGTGAATACAACGTAGAAGCCGCAAAGGTCGAGTGTCTCGCCACTGGCCGTCGTGACGCGCGCGGCGTCGAGTATTTGCAGGAATAGATCGAGCACGCGCGGATGCGCCTTTTCGATTTCATCGAAGAGTAGCGTGCCCGTCGCGGATTTTCTGCATGCCAAGCCTAACAAGCCGACTTCGCCGATTCGCGCGCCTAACAAAATGCCGAGACTTTCCTGAGTCTGATATTCCGACATGTCGAAGCGGAACAGTTTCTCGTCACCGAGCAGATAACGAGTAAACGAAATCGATATTCCGGTCTTCCCAACGCCGGTCGGGCCTAACAAAAGAAAACTTCCGCGAGGTCGATTTGGAGTCGTTAGGCCCAGCTCACCCCGCTGAAGCGCAGAGACGATCCGCGGGATGACGTGATCCTGTCCGCGGATCTGCTCATGCAAATACGCTTCAAGGTGTCGGAGGCGTTCGAGTCGATCGGGTGAAATGGCAGATGAGTTCATCCATTTCACCCTGACAGCGCGCATGCCGCCAGGTCGCTCTCGCACCGGAGCAGCGTGCATCGCTTCGCGAGTTAAGAATCTCGCCACATGAAAACCAAACTTGCGGCCAACTTTATTCCCATTCTCGCGCAAACGACTGGCGATCTCGCCGGCGGCGCGAGCAAAGCGCTGGGCATCGTGATGCTCATCGGCTTTATCTTCGGCACGATTTGCGTCATCGGTGGCGGCTTCGCCATCCGACGCGGCGATACCGATGCCGGCAAGCTGTCGATTATCGGCGGACTCATCATCGCGGGCGCGCCCGTGATCGTGAAAGCGCTGTTCACCGCTTTCGGAATCGATAGTTCCACCGTCGACGTTGGCCCGTTTCAATGAACACCGGTTCGAAAAGTGAACTGCGTTTTACTGAAACGAACAGCGCTGATGACTCCGCCGGCAAGACGTGGGGACTGGAAGGCAACCTCTTCTGGTTCGTGGCCGGCGGAGCATTTGTAGGCGTGCTGACTTTACTCCTGCTCTTCAGCATGTGGCACTGGGACTTTCTCACCGCGCTAATACCGGCGTTGATTCCGCTCGGCCTGGCGTTGCTATACGCCTTCGCCTTTAGGCAGGGCAAGCCGTCGGGTTACGACATCGATCTTTTTGAACTGTGGCTGAAAGGCCCCGGCTTTGGTCCTCAACCTCCGCGCGAAACGGCGCGGGCAAACTCCGCTTCCCACAACCATGTTTGAATCTGCTCCTAACGGTTACTTCATTCGCGACCTCATCGTCTTTCACGGACTGCGTAAAGGTTGCTACGTCTCGAAAGGCTTCATCATCGAGCCGGCCGATCTAAGCTCCGCGGCGCCGGAACATCTCAACGCGTTCCAGGATCAACTCACGCTCTTACTCGCCTGTTTGCACGACAAGCTTCGCCTACAAGTGCAATGGTTCTGCGACTCTGATTACCGCGCCGATCTCCTTCACTACCGCGAGCAAACGGAGCGCGCTACTAATGTCTGGACACGGCGTTCTCGCAACGAGCGCTTTGTTCGCTACTGGCAGGCAATGGTCGATCGCCAGCTTCGGCGGCAACGGCTCGTCCTATTCTTCTCGCGTAGCATCGAGACATCGCCCGCGCTCATGGCGACGGCTGGAGGACAACAGGCGCACTACGACGCCTTGCTCCAGGAGATGACGACGGAATTTGAACAACTCCAGCAGTTGCTCGCCAATGTTCTTCCCGGTGCGCGGGTCACGCCGATGAACGACGCCGACCATTACCGTCACTCCACTACGTTTCTCAATCCTTCACTTAGCTCGCGCTTCGAGTACGACACGCTCGCCACCTTCGACTCAGCGCTTTCGATCCAAGAGAATTGCTGGCATAGCGAAGCCCAGGGATTGACCGAGTCGTCGGGTTTTTGGATGGATGGCTTTTACCATTCGGTCTTGGTGGTGAGGCGCTGGCCCCGGGCGACGCATCCCGGATTGGTGCAGCGTCTCACCGGGCTGCCGCTGCTCGACTACAATATCACGGTGAACGTCGAGTCTCTTTCTGCGCGGGTTGAGATCAATCGCGAAGAAAAAGCGCACGACCGTCTCGCTGGAGATTTCGCGAGCGAGAAGCGTTTGTCGCTTCTCACCGCGATGGAGAAGAAGCAGAAGAAAATCTCCGCCTTGATGCAAGGCCACACCCTACCGTTCAACGTCGAATACGTCATTCGCGCGTGGGACGAAACTCGCGAAGGGCTCGCGGTGAAAACGGCCGCGATCAAGAATGCGATCAATGGAATGAACGGCGCGCAATATCTTGTCTGCGCATTGCCCACGACAGCCAGGAAGCTTTTCTATCAAAGCTGGCCCGGTTGTCCTTGGGGCCGATACTCACACCGGAAACTGTACGCGGAGACTCGTTATCTCGCGGACGTGCTTCCTTTCAGTGCGACCTTTACAGGTCATCTTGAACATGCGGAAGCACTCTACGAAGGGAACCGGCGGAACCTCGTCGGAGTGACGACATTCTCCGGCTCCGAAGGAAACGAGACGCCACAACACGCGGTCCTGCTCGGCATGAGCGGCGCAGGCAAGAGCGTCACCGTCTGCGACCTGCTTTCTCAGACCGAAGCCTTCTACGACTACACGGTTATTATCGAGGAAGGGTTGTCCTACGAGATCTACACACGAACGGTCGAACCGAACACACGACCTATCATCATCCAGCCTGACGGCGATCTAACCATCAACTATCTCGACACGCATGGATTGCCTTTAACCGCCGAGCATCTCGCGTCGGCGATGGCCTTAGTCGCGAAGATTGCCGGCGTCAGCAGCGACGAGGATAAGCAACTCGCTCGCGAGGCGCAGATCGCGAAATACATCATGCTGCTCTACGAAGATGTTTTCGAAGAATGGAGCCGGAAAAATGAGGCCCGGCTGATCGAGATTGCGCGTCACGCTCATCTCCTAGCGGACTTAAAACGTTCGCGGCCCGGCGCGACCACGCTCGATGTCTTCGTCGACTTTCGCGATCGCCAGCGCAGCGACCCCGACTCAGCCAATGAGCAAATCGCCAGAATTCCGGAAGACGAAGTTCTACGTTTCCTGAAAGAGCCGAACACGCGTCGCGAGGTGCGCAACCTTGCGCTCGCCTATTTCGCGCCGGCTGAATATCCGACACATCGAATGTTGCAAGAGCTACTCCAGCTTGACGCCTCCGATCCTGCGGCGAACGATCTTGCGACGCGTTTATTGCCGTGGTGCGCCGACGGCAACTATGGTTGTCTCCTCGACGGCGCGAGTAACATCTCGCTCACCGGCAAAATCGCTCACTTCGAGCTCGGCTACATTCCCGAAGCCGCGAAACTGCTGCGCTCGGTCGCCGGATTCCTGATCACGAACTACACGCGCCAGCACATCATCACGATGCCGCGCAGACTGCGGAAGCGGAACGTTTACGAAGAAGTCGCGCGCCTACTCGACATTCCCGGCGGCGAACAAATCGTGAAGGAGAGCTACGCCCAGATGCGAAAGTTCAATTGCTGGAACATCTCGATCGTCCAGCAATACGGCCGCTTTAAAGAAAGCCGCATCCGCTCCGCCGTCTTCGGCAACAGCCGTCAATTCTTTCTCATGCGCCAAAATGATCGCGCCGATCTCGACGATATGGCGCGCGACATCGGTCTGACTGAGCTCACGAAACACGCGATTCTGTCCTATCCGCTCCCCGACCAGCAAACCGGAGAAAAATTCGCCGCCTTCACCTACCTGCACAACGACGCGCAGAACCCGATCTGCGGCACCGCGCACAACGTCGCCTCGGAGGAGATGCTTCAAATCAGCGGCACCAGCGGCGCGCAGTTCGATGAACGAGCAAAAATAATGCGCGGAGCGGATGACGTGATCTCGGCAATCGCAACCGCCGCATCAGCACAGTACCCGAATCAAGCGGCGTAGGACGTCACCGCCCTTAACCGGGCCGCGCCGCCGATGATGCCGCACGCTATATTGTCGTGGGTAAAGCGCCGAAACATTGGCGACTAACGCTCAATTTATTGGCATGAAGCAATACACTGCCGTCTTCAATAGCAGCTTAGTCAATCGTCAGGGCAGCATGTTTTCAGTGCGCGGCTTGGAGTCGACGCTGGAGCAAGGATGGACCAAACCGCGGGTTTCAAATCTCGGGCACGATGCACATCGGCCGGTCGGATGGGCTGAAACCCTCGCTCTCCACCTTCAGCCGAAGGTCGCTCGCCTTCTCGGCCGACTGTCGATAGCAGAGACGAGCCGGGAGTGTGCGGCCACCGCAGACCTGGCGCAGCATCACCACGCGAAACGAATCGGAGAGCTCGACCCTGATAAGCGCGCTGTTTTGAACGCTGCGATTAAGCAGCATCTTTCAGGGCACGCTTCGCTCGCTGTGCCCGGCTGCATTGCGTATAAAGATCTGGGACTCGCAGCGCGAGTGTTCCCGCACGTCTTCGCGCGTGCGGATAAAGACGGGTTGGTGCCACTCGCGGCTCTTCACCCGCTCCTGCCCGGAGTTTTCGAAGAGAACGGACTG
Organism: Chthoniobacterales bacterium; assembly: GCA_965217815.1. GTDB lineage: Bacteria > Verrucomicrobiota > Verrucomicrobiia > Chthoniobacterales > UBA10450 > Palsa-1392. Next base: position 467,437 of record CBDCJI010000001.1, on the reverse strand, counting down.
GTCTTTTTCGCTCATCCGTTTTTTCGGCGTGCTCTCTCTCGATTGAACTCACTGAACGACTCATTCTTGCGGCGCTTTCAAGGGCTCTCCGCCGACACTCGACTCGACCTCCGCATCGCGATCGACCGGGATCTTGTTGGCCTGGCCGAGACAGCACTGTCGTCCATTGAGCTGCAATATTGGTGGGGACCACACTTCTCGGATGAGTTGCCCGACCTTCGGCTCGGTGTGACGCAGCACGGCAATGACGAGATCGAGCGACTCTTCAGCGGAATCTCGCGGACAGAGTTCTGGTGGTACGCACAGGACGAGCGGACGTTCGAATGCGAGGAAGTTCTCGATACGCCGTCGCTGGGCGTGTCGAGCGAGCACTTCGGCTCGCGCTTTGTTCACAGCATTGTGGACGCGAAAACCGGAAAGCCCAAACATCTCGATGGCGCAGTGAGGATGTACGACGAGGAAGCGATGATCGCCCGCCTTGGCGTTGACCTTATGCACGCAGGTCGCCGATCCGCATACACGAAATTGTGGCGCGTGGATCAGGAACTCGATATCGCGACATGGAAGGCGCTGATCAGCGACTACTTCAGGGACAATCATCTTGTCGGCGAGTATCTCGGCGGCAGAGAAGACGATGATGAATTGACGCGGCCGCGCACCGTAGCTCTCAATTCACCAGACGCTCCCATCACGGACTTCTCGCCGTGCACAATGTCGGCCGGTGATGGTGTGCGAATTTCGATTTCGTACCATCGAACCGCCGACTCCGTGGCGGGCGAGCGCGTCTTTTTACCGACGGAGGAGATAACTCTGCCGAGTGGCAAAAGAAGTTACGTCGAAGCATGCACGATTGACGTGATCAAGTTGTTGCGACGCCATGGCAATGCGGCGGAACTGCAAGACGCGGCGGTGGTCGCGTTCGAAGACCTCGTATTCGGGCTGCCGCTTGTTGCGCACTGTGGCCCAGACGCCCGACGTGACGCTCAGCGCACGATCGACGCCATCGCGGAATACACGGACGCGTTAGTGCGGCGTCAAGAGGACCGGATGCTCGGTTTTCATGTCGGAATTCGCTTCGCCGATCGGGACTCGTTATTCTCCTTCGCAGGTCATGTGAACGATCTTCAGAAATGGTTCGCCTCGGATTCGGCTTCGTTACCGCAGTCGCAGGACGAGATCGGACGCTGGGCGGAGAAAGCCACGGATGAACTTTCACGGATGTTCCCGCACGCTCGCGATGTTCCACCGGTAGAGAACATGTTTAAGGTCACTGGGCTGCTGACGATCGACCGCAAGATCCTTGAGAAGGATGAGTATGATGTCGCGCAGAATCTCACCACTGGCGCACCGGTTGTGGGCCTCAAAGACCATCCGAATGTCACCCGTGCGTTGCCGCTGATTCGCGACAAACGTCTGACTGTGGCTCCAGCCTGGCAGCTTATCTCGACCGCGTGCAGTCATTGCGGCGGCGCGTACGAGAAGTGCAGCTGCATCAAGTTTGTAGACAGCAATGTCTCGGACACTGTAACAGACGCACGCCTTCTCGGATTTTTCTGGACCGACCGGAGTGCGCATAACATCGCGTGGACTTTGCCAGGAGCCCATTGAAACTCGCGTCCGTGGTCGCCCAGTGATTACGACTTTCAATCTTTCACTCGACGCCACAGATGAGGCCGTTTGTCTCGCCGCGTCGGCGCAGAATCTTCAGGCGAAGTCGTGGAATGAACTTGTATGGACTTTCGAGGCTCTGAGGCGGTGGAAAGATGTGCTCGAAGGGTGGTTCGGTGATCTGACGCAGGTCGACCACCGGTCTCCTCCCGACGATCCGTCAGATCTAATGCTGCATTTCGGCGCAACCAGACGTGCCGTTGGAGCACACGCTCTTGAAGCCATACCCCCTCGGATGGGCGGATGCGATCCGCGGGCATCGCGGTGGGTTCGTGCCTCCTGTTACGTCGAAGTCGTGGACACGAGCGGAGCTGCAGAATTTGATCTCCGGAATCGATGATGTATGGGCGGATGCTTCAGAGACATTAGCCGCGACGTTTCAAGAATTTACTTCGGCCGTCGCGAAGAAGGTGGACCGGCTACCGCCTGGCGGAATCGTAGTGGTCGATGATCGTGCTACACATGATTCGCGCGAACGCGAAACCCTGATCAAAGGCCTCCGCGCTGCATCGCGATCTCGCCTGCAGCACACGATCATCCTCTTCCAGCGCAACAATCCACGCCAGTTTTGGTCGGCGCTATTAACTGCTGACGACTTACTCATCCGCCAATCGGATGTTTGATGACGTCGCGTCTGCGCCGCATGTAAGCGGCGGCCTTACACCGGCCAATCACCGGGAGGGCGCCCAAACATCGGCGTATGCGGGATATCGAGATCGAAATGGCGCATGCGATCGCGGAGAAACTTTTCGATCGTCGCATCGTTAACGCGGCGATTTCGGCACTCGAAGCCATAGGCTTGTAGGCAAGTCATCGCATGGCCGCTGAAGTGCACCTCGAATTCTCTTCCCGAAAATTCGGTCGCCGGCAGTAAGACGTTAGGCAGTTCGTCGATCAGCTGTTGTCGGCGGCTCACGTCTTCAGGGCGCCAGCCGAAACCGCGCCTTTGGGCTTCGCGATTCAACATGTAGTTCAGCACTGTTGCGAGAATGTGCCAGTCCTTGTAGCCGCGCTCGTAGTACGCGGCGCAACGTTGCATAAACCCGTCGTCTTTTTGCAGTAAGGCAATCTGAGGCGCGATTCGCGTCTTCAACCCAACATAACGGTCTTTGATTTGCCGGATGGAATCCGTCTCGTCAAAGCGACGATGAAGCGGCGCCTTTGATCCAGTAATTGAGGTCATACTTGTCCACTCCGATCAGGTCGATCAGCGCGAGAAAATCCGCTTCGGCCGAACCGACTCGGTCGAACACACCTTCCGCGCTCCACGCCTCGAGTTCACTCTTGATGTCGTCGAACGAATCGATCGTGATGGAGAGAAGCAGCTTTCTTAGCAACTCGTGCAGGTGCTCGGCGTACGAGACGGCGCTGTTCCGCATCCATTCAATCATTCCTGGACGCCACGTTAAGGCATGTTCCTCGAAGCCAAATTTCTCCGGTTCAATTTCGGGCGGATTGCGCCCGGCTTCACTGGTCGAGACACATAGGTCAACTTTCTCCACGACGATCGCGAAGTTCTCCCATTTGGCGTCAGCAAACACTGACTCGAGCATGCCAAGAACGCTCTCAGCATAAACAAGCGGACCGAAGTCGTTTTGCGAACGAACTCGATACCTGACACCGAGCAAATCGGTCTCGTAGACACATGCCGTCCGTGTCTCTCCCACTGTGCGAGCCGAGAGATCCGAAAAGGCCGGCTGCTGGCGCCAGGAATCGATTAATTCATCGAGCTTGTGCGCGTCGAGGGTGAGCTCACGCTGTAGCTGCTCCTTTTCGCCAAGTGCGTAGAGCAAGCCGATTCTACCCCAAAGCAAACCCATTCCTTGCAACACCGGTGCGAGATCGCGGAACTGTGCGACGTCCTCGCGCGCAAGTTTGATAAAAAAACAGGCGAGGCATCCATCTTGCCGCTCCAGCTCCTCTTCCGCTGCCGCTGTGTCTTGGCCGACGATATGCATTTGGTTCAGCAAACCGTGAGAAAAATTGCGCCACGCAAAAAAAGGCGCTAGTCGACCAAGTTGGAGCTCAATCCACGCCAACCGGCAGGTACAAAAGAACCCGCGCCGCGGATTGGAACGCATCGTTTCGATCGAATAGAGAGAAACCTGTGCTGCTGCCAGGTAACACAATCGGGCGGCCCAGAGCGCGTGAAGCGAATGATAGACTGCACCCAAAGCGAGTGACGCTCTGCCGGCTTCCAGCAACGTCTCTTCGCGCGCGAGGTTAGCCCGCGCTTTCGAAAGCTGCACGAGTGCTTCGCGGCTCGAACCATTCGTGAGTAACTGAATCCCGTATCGAAGTTGGCGCAGTCCCACCTCGCGAGCGCCCGAGCGATCTTTGATGAGATTCTGAACCTCTTCTTGGAAACGGCCGTAGTTCGGCAGTGCGCAAAATGCATCTCCCACCGCCTCAATTGCCTCGACAAATCGAACTAGCGGATAGGTTCCGAGACCCGCTGACTTGCGAAAGCAATCAAGATAGTCTTCGAGCACCCCCTCCATCTCACCTTTCTTCCGAAGGCAATCTTTGAAGCGCCAGCCAACGAGAAGCGTTTTGGCAAACAACGCAGCGTTCGGCCGCGTTGCGTCTGCCGCCAACACCGCGAGCCGTTCTTTCAGTCGATCAATCCGGGCAGTCTCGTCGTGAACGTCTGCGTCAAATTGACGGAACAGCCGGGCCGACTGGAGAATCGAGCAGATATTTGAAAACAGCTCGCATTCCTCACCGGTTCCGACTTCATACAAAAGCGGCTCCATCGCCGCATAAATCGTCGCTGTTTGGTTCGGATCATCGAACCAGAAGTACGATCGCCAAGCATGCTGATAATGTGCTCGCAGCATGAGATTCGCGTTCCCCGATTTTTCAGCGAGCGCGCGCGCTTGCAAGAAGAGCGCGTCTGCTTCAGATCGTGGGCGCTCAAGCTCAGATGCGAGCTTCGCCGCTTCCAGATAACGCTCTGCGAGCGAGTAATCATCATCACGTGGGAAGTCGGGGTTGCGAAGCGCAGTTAGCAGCGCCTCCAACGCTGTTTCCCGTGCTGCATCTCTCGGGCCCACGCGCCGCCGCGGAGACATACGAACATCCAGGCCGAGTTTCGCGATCGCCAGTTCCACGTGCCCGCCTTTGAAAACCCGCTCGACGAGCCACGTCCGGTCCAACAAACGGAAATCGCGGCCGTATTTTTCGCGAATCTTCGTCTCCCATTTCTCGCGCGCCTTGTCGGGAACGGGCTGATTCGTGATGAAGAATATCTTGCGGAATTCGCGCGCCAGCCCAGCGATCTTCGCAACGTCTGCCTTCATCTTTTCTGGCCATGCTTTGGTCGCGCTGAACGCAAAGGCCCAATCCTCACCTGCCGGTGCCCGCTGACTCGCCCAGTAACGGCGCTCTGCCAACTCCTCTGCGACGGGATAGGTCGAGGAGTCTGTCTTGGAATCGCCACCGCCTACAGGACCGGTTTGTGGCAGGAGGTTCGGGCAAATTTCCTTCTCCGCGATTGAGCGGGCGAATTCCTCGAACTCTCGCTCCCGCCGCTCGGTCGTCAGTTGCTCGAGGTGGTACTTTAGTTCATCCGGACCGATTTGGTGTGCGTCTTCAAGAGCACTATCCGAGAACAGTTCCGGGTGTTCTCGTCTGTAAAATTCGCTTGGGAGCGGGAGCCGCCCATGCGCCGGTGACGCTTCGTTGTCACTCTGATTCATAAGTTCCGCGGACGCGCGTGATGCGTTTCACAAGGCCGCGCCGCTCACGACGAATATTGCCGCTCCCGATGCGAATGTCGACGCCGCCACGTCAGGGGTTGCCGTAACTCGCGTTGTTGGTGGCCAGCCTTACGGTCGATGTAATGAGTCGCTCCCGCCCTAGAGCACACCCGATCAACTGATCGTTTAGAATCGTCGCGTAATGAAAAACGCGACACTTCTTCTTTCAATTCTCGCGAGCGCTATGCTCGCGAGCTGCGCGGGCGTTAGTCCAACCCGCATTATCGGCGACACCGTCGGCGCGGCCGGCGGTGCATTCATTGGCAACAAACTGAGCAACGGAAATCCGTTGATCTCCACTGCGGCGGCAGCCGGCGGCGTGCTCCTGAGCGAGTCGCTCCAGGCCGGGAGCAATGCCCACGCGGAGAAGTCATACGATGCCGGATATGAAAAGGCACGGAGCGACGCAGCGAAACAGCAGTTCCATGAACTCATCGACCGGCAGCGGCTCGGACCGCAGCTCGACGACCGAGCCCACGTTCGACTACTCGAAGTGCCTTTACCGGAACGCCAGGAGAACGGCGTCATCCTCGCGCCGAGCACGGCGACTATTCGGATTGAGGAGTAACACGTCAATGGTCACGAAGCTCATTCTCTTAACCGCCACGCTGTTAGTGGCGACGTCAGCGGCGCGAGCGCAGTTCGTCGTCATCGATCCTACTGCGATCGCGAATAGCCAAGCCAATCACATCACCGATCTCGCTAAGTACGTCGAGATGGTGAACAACCAGATCACTCAGATCAACACGCTCACGCAGCAGCTCCAGCAAACCGAGGCTTACGTGAAGGCATTCGGTAATCCTGAGCAGTTGCTCAACATAGTCGGTGCCAATCAGCTCATCACGAGTCTGCAGCGGAGCGGGATTGGGCAAACGATCGGCAATCTTCAACGCACGGCCAACGGCATCCAGGCGCTCGCATACAACGGCAACGGAATTTACACCAGCCTCGGGAGCACCTTTACGACACCTGGTGGAATTACCGTCCCGCGCGCCGAGGAGTTGTATCGGAAGTATGGCGCGATTCAAGACAGCTCGCGCAACTTTCAAGCGGTTAACGATGACGTGCTAGCGCGGCGCGCGACTTTGCGCAGCCAGATCGCGGCGACCACGCAACAGTTAGAAGCATCCACTACCGACGCCGAGACTCAAAAGCTGACTGGCGTTCTCGTCGGCTATAACGCTGAACTCGGAACGGTGGACCGCGAGATCGACCACGCGGCAGCGCAAGTCACGACGCAGGACGCGGAGAATCGGGCGGATCGCGAGCTTCAAGAAGACGCCCTTCGCGAACAACGTCAGGCTCAAATGGAGGAGAGCCTTCGTCGTTATGGAGAAGTCTTTCGTTTGGAGACAACGCCACCCGTTTTTCCGGATGGTCATTGAGTACACCTAACGAGTCACAACAGGACGAACGATGAACGACTTTAATACACTTTTTCCAAACTTTCTTAACCAGTGCACGGAAATGAACCTTGTCCTGATGCCGATCGCGTTTGTTCTTCTGGCGGTGGGAATGGTGTCTTCCACAGTTACGGGCCAACGTAGTCCGAGCGCTTATCTGCGCACGATCGGCCGCACTTTCGCATTCGCTGCGGTGCTCGCTTACCTCCCAACTTGGGGAAACGAAGTCGCGGCCATCGTTGATACAACGGTAAAGGAGACGCTGAAGGCCGATCCGGCCAAGGTTTACGATCAGTATCAGCAAGCGCTTGCTCTGAACAAAGGCACCACTGGCGGTTCCGATTCCGGCTCGAAGTCTTGGTGGGACATGCTGAATGGGCAAGCTCTCTTTGAAGCGGGGATTTCGATCATCATGTATGCGCTGGGCTTCTTGGCGAGTGTGATCGTCTTCTACGCTTACCTGGTCCAGAAGTTCATCCTCTACGTCGGCTTCGCACTCGCGCCCATCTTCATTGGTTTTCTCGCGGTCCGAACCCTGCACTCCATTGGCGTTTCCTTCCTCCTCGGATACGCCGGTGTCCTCTGCTGGCCGCTTGGTTGGGGCGCAGCCTCGCTTCTCACTTCCGGTCTCATCAGCTTCATGACGGATCAGAGCTTCCTCAGCATAGGTGGAGTAAGCGGAGGTGCGGGTTATGGATTGCAAAACTTACTAGGCCTAGCTGCGCTCGCGATCTGGCTGATCGCCAGCACCATAGCCGCGCCGATCATCATGCAGAAGGCGATCGCCACCGGAACGCAGGTTGGACAGGCGCTCGCATCCACCGTCTTCACTGCCGGCGTGGCGGGTGCCGCTGCAGGCGTCGGAGCGGCAGCAGCTTTCGGTGGGAGCGGAGGCGTCGGCGGCCTCCTGGCAGGCGGAGCAGGCGCGACAACTGCCGCCACCCTCGGAGCGGCAGAAGCTGCTGCCAGCGGAAGCTCTTACTCACCGCTCGGCAATCTCGTTGGCACAATGGGCGGTCGATCAGCCCCCCGTCGACCACGCCGCTCAAAGAAGGACGATCCGACTGGCGATGCTGCAGTGCGGGAACTCCTTCTTCAACATTCAAAGAACTAACCATGGAAACTATTACTCCCGATCTACGCGAATCTACTCCACGGCAGCGCCCACCACTGGTTCGCGAGAAGCGCGAGAATCCCCTCCGCGTATTCGTCGATAAAGATCGGCTCGCACGGTTTTGGTTTCTCGCCTTGGTCGCGGTGATCGTTGGCGCCGCCGTCGAGCGCATCCAGTTAGTGAAAACGCTGAAAGAGCGCGAGCACGTCGTGATCGTCGATCCAGCTGGAACATTCTTCGTCTCGCCCTTGCTCCAATTCCAAGAAGCACGCGAGCTACACGCGCAGCAGAGCACGCTGGCGGCTGTCGCCTTCTTGGAGCGCAACCCGAAAGGCTTCGATCGCCCAGAGCTACTGAAGCAGATGTTCCTAAAACGAGCGAGCGCGAAGGCATCCGCGCAGTGGTCGTCTGAGGAGCCCGAATTTAAGGCGAAGCAGCTCCATCAAAAGGTCGAAGTCGGTAAGATCGAGTTTTTGCAGACGCGCAGCGATTCCGTCCTCACGCAGGTGAGCGGGCAGTTGATTCGCACTGGAATCTTCCAGGAGCGCGTCTTCACCGAGGCCGTCCCTTTCACACTGAAACTCAAGATGCGCCGCAATCCCAACATGCTGGAAAACGGTCGTTTCCCAACCGCTGTGGAGGATTTCAAATATGAACCGACTCACTAACCTTATCCTGCTTGTTTTGCCGTTCGGCCTAGCGAATGCATTCGCCGTCGATTCCCGCGTGCAGGATTTCACGCTCGACGACCACACGGTCTACGCCGTGCCCGTTTCTGAAGCGCGGGTGACCACGATTAGCTTCCCGTCACCTATCGCGGCAATCGACGGAGCACTCATCACATCAGACGGCAAAACGCCAGGTACATTTCAAATCGCGCACACCAAAGGCACCGCCTACCTATCGTTGCGAGCGCTGAGCAAAGATGCAACGACCAATCTGAACATCCGTTGGAACAATCGCACCTACGCATTCGAATTGCACGAGAGCGAAAAACCATGGTACTCGGTCGTGCTACAAACCAAGCCGGATAAAGCCAATCATCTTTCGCTGCCGCTGACGCCCCCGCGCTTGCTCGGATTGTTCGATAAAGCGAAAGCATTCCCGTTACTCCAGGCGCATGCGCCAGATGAAATTGCGAATGTCGAGTATCGCGATTTGGGCGAGAAACCGCTGGTCAGCGATTGCGGCGACTACGAAGTGCGACTTACCGAAGCCTTTCGCTTCGCGGACGAAGATACGCTGGTCTTCCACTTGGTCATCGCAAACAAATCTGACAAACCACTCGATCACACGCCGGAGAAGCTGGAAGTCCAAGTAGGCGATCGCGTGTTCACACCGTCCGTCACGGACTTGGCGAGTGGGATCGCCCCGCATGAGTCAACGATCGGCTATGTCGCTGTGAGCAGCGGACCGGCTGGTCCCAATGACCTATCGCTCAAAAACGACTTTACGTTTGTGCTTTCGCGCGGTGAGCCAGCCGCGGAAGCCGCGCACTCTGATTCCAAAGACATCGAACCCGCTCCATTACCGCAATGAATCCGCACCGCTTACTTAACTTCTTTCGTTCACCTACCGGCGCGTTGCTGCTTTTTCTTCTTGGGTTGGTCGTCCTTCTCATCCTGGTCAACAGCCGTCGTCCGTCTCATGCACCTGTTGTTTCACATAAGCCTTTGTCGAATTCTGTCGCTAACAGTTCGCAGCTACCTCAAACTGTGAAACGCGAGATGGTCCCATTCGATTCTCGAGACGCAGAATCAGAAATCGAGACGACGACGCAGCCATCGGCCAAGAAAACAGGCACGCCGCCACCACTTCCAGCCCTAAGCCTCGTTGCTGAGACGCCTGCCGCTCCGTCGAAGGAAGGCAAGAAGTTAAGCGAAGACTTCGCGCCGTACGGCCGGCTCATTCCGTGCGAGTTAGTCATCACCGTCGACTCCTCTGCGATTAAGACTCCGATTGTTGGTCTCGTCACCGAAGATGTTTTTCATCACGGAGAATTGATCATTCCGGCAGGAACGGAAGTGCATGGCTCAGCGCTGGTCGATCGGACGCGGGAGCGAATTGCGAGCAACGGCCGATGGACGCTCGTCTGGCAAGACGGGAAGGAGCTAAACGTTTCTGGTCTCGCCCTGGATCACGAGCTCGATCCAGATACTGGGAGCTGGGGTATCACCGACGGCAGCGCCGGGCTGCGCGGCAAGCTCCTCAAGACCGATAATCTCGCAGAAGTAAAACTCTACATTGCGACTTTGCTGAGCGGAGCTGCTTCCGCTCTCACTGAGAACCAGGTAACCGCGTTTGGGACGTTCGCGCTGCCGACTTTGCAAAACGCCCCGCTACAGGGGGCGCAGAGCGTGCTCGATCGTTATGCGCAACAGATTCTGCAAACGATCGAGCGTGACGGCTTCTATGTCCGAGTTCCAGCAGGCAAGCAGTTTTATCTCTACGTCACACAGACCGTCGATGAGCAGGACGCAAAAATCGGCGGCACGTTCATCGCGTCGCTGAATGCAACTGACTCGGCTTCGCCGACGCCCCCGCCGACATTTGCGCGACGGCTCCTGGAACCTGTTACCCCGGACACCACCGCGCCTCTTCGCGACGCTTTGCCTTCCACTTCTGAACCTGCCTTTACTCAATGAAACAACTACTCCTGCTTCCATTCCTCCTGCTTGCGGCATGCACGACGCGGACGCCAAGAAGAGCGATCGCACTTCGCGCTGTTCCGGTAGGGCACCCGGTGAGTTCTACAGGCCTCCGCACCGCGGACCAACTCCGAGAGTATCGGATCGGGCGCTACGTCGATGCGCGCGATCCGCTCGTCATGCATGAAGGCCACCCGGTCTATCGCGTTGAAACCACCGCGCGATGGGATCTCCGTCCGAACAACGGAGCGTCACTATCGCGGCGCAATCTCGTTCCATCGCAAACCGCTTCGGCGAACGACGCAGTCGTCGCGGAAGTGAACAAGCAACGCGCCGCAACACGTGCGTTCACGGAGCAGACAGCGGAACTGAATCAGAAACTTGGCGAACTGGGCGCGGCCGTTGGGCAGACGCAGGAAATCGCAAAACAAAACGTCGAGTTGAAACGCGATGTCGCCGCCTTGCGCCAGCAACTGAATGCGCTCGATACGCAGCTTCGCGACCGGAAGCCCACCGCGATTTCCTCTTCACCGTCGCCAGAGGACAAATGGTGACTCCGTTAGCCGCGCACACACCTGAATTTATGAAAGCCACCACGCACCCCGACCATCAACCTGTCATCGTCACCGTCCCGCCGACTACGATCACGCGGTACTTGGAAGCGAGCGAGCAAGTCGAGCAACAGCTCGGCGCATCGCCCGGCCCCGAGTTCCTCATGAGCCTGGCCGTCGAGCACGAGGACGCCTTGGAGCTCGTTGATCTCTTCTGCGGCGAGATCATCGATGCTCTCCTTGAAACCCCAACCACTGCCTAACAACACCCAATGAGTCTGAAACGATCCGACAAAAATACGAATGGCAACGGCGCACCTGCCGACGCCGGCGGCGACTCGCCTAAGCCCCGCGACAACGCGGAGATCAACGCGAAGATCGACGCTTATATCCAAACCAATCCGAAGGAATGGAATTACATCCAAGGCCTTCCCCGAGAGCGGCTCGAGCGAATGCTCGTGCTGCAAAACGTGAACAAAATCGAGCGACGCGACCGCGTTCGGGCGAGCGTGATGAAACAACTCGAGGCCAACCCCGAGCTAAAGGAAGCCTACAAAAAGCTGGTGAAGAACCTGCCCGCCGAACAACAGGAGCGCGCGATGATGTCCATCGCCGCCCGCACGCTGCGCACCGTCGCGCCGCGTCAGCAACAACAGCAGCAGAGCCAAGGCGCGCGAGTTTAAGCAACGCGCAGCCAAACGCGAAGACTCCAGACTTCCTCCGGGCGTGCCGCCTCCGCGCGCCCGGAGACTTCGCGGGCTTCCCCACAGCACGCCCTACCTGGCCTTCTCATACCATCCTTCGCCGCATCCAAAATCATTTGCTACCCAATCCGTCGCAAATGCGCCCTTTGACATCGAGCGACAAATATTCAAATGCGTTGACCATTGCGGCGTCCGCAGGGGTGACAGCGCCAAAGGTGCTCGAGTAATTGGCACGCATCACACATTGGTCCAGGAAACTGTGCCCGGAATGAGGCTCGGGCAGGTGCGGCAGGCCGAAGTAGTGTCCCAACTCATGCAGCACGATGTTTCGAAATGCGAAGAGCTTTGAAAATTGTCCCTGCGGGCGCGGTTCACCCTCTGCAATGAACCGCCATTCGGGTTTCAGGAGGATCTCGACGATTCCGTGGTGGTTGGTGGTGTTGTTGAAAACTGCGACAGCGTCCGGAGCCACGTTGCGAATGGTAAACTGCGGCACAAATCGGAAAGTAAGATCGATTACCTCGTCCGCGCGACCGAGCGGTTTGCTGCTGGCCGAAGGCTCGTCAGAAATTTCCGCTGCTGAAAGCGGCCGGATTGCCTTCGGTCCGGCGGAAGGTACCGCTTGCACGTAGGTATTGAAAGCCTCGCGGTCCCACGTAACAAAATCCGAGCAGCGGATGGTCGTTGCTCCAACGTTTGCTGAGGCCACTGCTTCCGCGGGCATGTCCATCGCCGAGCTGCGCTCTGCACGGGCGCGGAAGGCGAGCCGCGAGAAGAATTCCCCATTGATTGCAAAACTCGTCAGCGGCTCGTTGGCTGCTTCGCTTTCGCCAATAAACGCGTTAGCCCACTCGACAACAGCGGTAGCGACCTCCCGGCGCAGCGCCCCTGGCGTGCTCCCTATCTTCGCCGCGTCGACGGCCCCGAGATCGAAGGCAATGTTGAGACATGGATCGTTAATTGCAGGATTCGGAGCGCCACCCGTTCCATCTACTCGCGAAACGCGGCGTGCGTTCTGGCGCCATGGCGAACCCCAGCGGCCAGCAAATCCGTACGTCGCCATGATCTTGCCGTGATCTGTGGGCAACGACGAGAGCTGCTCAAGGACCTTGGTGGGGTTGAACGGGACGATTGCCTCCGTCCCAAGCTTCTTTATATACCAGCGGCGCAGTTCCTCAGCCTCGATTTGATTCGTCCAGCGAATAGCCGCCAGCGGCGACGTCGAACTTCCACCGCCCGCTCGAGCCGGCAATTGGTAGGCTCGCGTGACGTTCGCCCCTTTCACGAATTCGATCGCTTCCTGCACCGCGCCGAGCTTTTCGGCAGTTGCCTCGACTTCATATGTCGCGCAGGGCACCGCCAGACGGACAGGATTCGTGTAATACGTTCGCTGGGTCGAATCGCCCCAGAGATTCTTCCTCGCAACGCGCAGAGTTAGCTTGCTGCCTTGAGCTAACTGTCCACCCGTGTCTGCAATTTTGGCGTCAAATACTGCGTAGTCTCTACTCGATCCCAGAAGCGGCGCTCCGCCACCGCTTAGCAAGGAACCTACGAAACGCTGATAGATAGATGGAATATCCTCATGCTTCTCGATAAGCCATGCATCGTAGTAAGCGCGGATATGGCTCGCCAGCCGAGCATTCGGAGCATCGCTTGGAGCAGGTGCCTGAGTCACGTCGACAGCCTCAGGATCACCTTCGGTAATAAGCCTCTTTTTGCGCGCGGCGCCCGCGCCGTACTTTTCCGTCGTAATACCGGTCCATGCTCTGTCAAGCGCGTGCAGATATTCGTTGAGCAGCATGTCGCGAAAGATGTCACTCAGGACCAGCGGCGGCTTCGAACCGCCCTTTGATTCCTCAATCCGTTGATTGTTCCACGCGTCGGTAGCGATCCGGAAGGTGTGTTTTGTCATCCAATAAGTGCGCGGCGGCAGCTCGCTGAATGCAAGGCTGTCCGCAGCGCCGGCCTGATCCGGGGTGGTTCCAATAGTATCCTGCAGCCCGGCCTTTTTGATGGCTTCGGGAACCGTCTCAGCAAAGACGGTACACGCCCCTAGTCCCGCGATGATCCAAAGAAAGGAAAACGACTTACTCATTGCGAGGAGGTGGTTGGATGAGACACAGCACAAGAAGTCCGTAACAGGCAGCCCCAGACGCGAGCATGATAATCTGCATGGCGACGCCCCAATGATATGGGCCCTCGTCCACTTTCATGGCGCCCGTGTCGCCCCAGAGGCGTAAGGCGCTAACTTGCGCCTCGTAGCCGAGGTAGATTGCGGCAGTCAGAAACCCAAGCGAAAGGACCGAGATAACATGGCCTAACGGAGCGAGGCGCTTCTGCTCGGAAATCTTGAAAAGGAAAGCACCAAAAGCGCCGATGGCCGCGAGCGATAGTGCCTGAAGATCTTTGGCGAAGTCGACGGCGGCCTTCGCAAATGCGCCGGCATCGGCTGTCGGCTTCAACTCCATCGTCGCAGCCGAGCGGCAGAGCGAATGGTAGATGAAGAAAGAAATGATCACGGGCATCAACCCAAGGGCGACGCTCATTGGCAAGGAAAATCCTTTTCTCATACAGGGCGGTCAGTTGTCTGCGAGCTTGTGCCCGAAAGTCGGCGCCCTGGCAACAACGAATGAGTCTGAAACGATCCGACAGATGCGAATGTCCTCGCAGGCCTTCCTGACTACGGCCGGCTTAGTTGGGTTAACAGCGCACTTGCGCGGTCGATGTCCTCATCGGTTGTGCGCCAAACGAGATGCTCAACCGAAAAGCGGGGCCATTTTGCCAGATCGTCGCACCAAACCAGATCTCGCCGGAGGCGTTTGCGGCCTCACAAATCGAGGTGGTCGCGACCCTTTTGACGGACATCCTTAAGGATTCTCCACGAGCTTTTGTTGCACCTCGAGGAGGAATTCCGAAGCCCCATTCTCGAATCGCCGACCCCACTGATTCTTCGTCCAGCCCGAATACGTCATATGCACCTCGTGGCGGGCGCGCGTGAGGCCGACGTAAAACAGCCGCCGCTGCTCTTGCTTGGATTCCGGTGACCTCGCGGCCCAGCTCGGGATGCGGCCCTGTTCCATGCCCATCATTACGACCACATCGAACTCCAGGCCTTTTGCGCTGTGGAGTGTAATGAGATTCAGGTGCTCGGGTGAACCGGTCTGTCCGGAGAAGCCGCCGACGGTGAGCGTGCCTAGCCTCCCCTCTCCGCCGCACGCGGCTTGCAACTCTGCGAGCGCTGCGCCTTCATCGGCCATCGTGGCTTCACGGGCGATTACGTCGGGGAGCGAGGTGGCTAAGAGGTCTTCAAGCCAGTCGCAGAGAGAAAGAGTTCCGTCGCGGTGGGCAAAGAGGAACCGGACGAGTTCCACGCGGCGGGTGCGACGTTCTTTTGGTGTGTGCAATGAGCGGTCGAAGCCGAGCCAAGCCCGGGTCAGTAGTGACAGCCGCGGGAACCCCCGCTTCCAGCCGCCGCTGCACCAAGATGCGCAACTTTCAATCCAACGGGTGAGCGGCGTCCGTCGATAGGGCGCGCCTTTGTCGATGCGGACGAATTTCATTCCCGCGCGCGCGACCGCCTCGGCGATGACTTCGCCATCGTTTCGGTCGAGATACAACACGGCGATATCGCCAAGGTTCCGCTTGCGGCGACGAGCTAAGGCGGAGGAAATAATTTCTCGGCAAATACGGTCGGCTTGCTGAACCAAGCCTTCCGGGCACTCATAAAAATCAATGGTTCCCGCTTGCTTCGCTTTCGACTGATAGCCGCGCTCCTGGCCAAGCACGGTCTCCGACATCGACACGATTGTTTGGCCGCATCGGTAGTTGAAGGGAAGTCGGACCGCTTCGACACTCTTCGTTTCCGCTAATGCTTGCAGCAGCTCCGGATGAGCTCCGAACGCCCCGTAGATCGACTGATCGGGATCGCCGACCGCTAGGAGCCGGATGCCCGCGTTGAAGCACAGGCTCGTAACGATCCGGTGCAGCGGCAGGCCGAGATCCTGATACTCGTCCACTGCCAAGATAGGGAAGCGCGCGCGCATCAACCGACGAACCCATTCGTGCCGCTCGATCAGACGCAGGCCGTCGAGCACCATGCTGTCGAAGTCGATCAAGTTCTCGCTGCGCAGAGCCGTTTCGTAATGCTGAACCAGCGCGGCTACTTGCTCGTCGGTATCTTGAAATGCACGGCTTTCCTGATCGGGATGAGCGCGGCGGTAGCATTCAAATCGAACGCGCCAGTGGGAAGGCTTTTCGTCTGCGCTCACCGCCGATTTCAACGCACTCTCGAAAAGCACGGCGCGCTGATCGTCTGTCGCCACAGTCGGACTAGGCAGCAGGCCGAGATCGGAAAGAGAGCCGTAAGGCAGGACGATGTTCTTGAAGCAAAAAGAATGCACCGTGCCGATGAAGATGTTGCGCGCCTCTTCGACGCCGAGCGCTGCGAGGCGCTGCTGCAGCTCGCCAGCGCATTCCAGATTGTAGGTGATGCAGGCAATGCCGCGGGGCGGCCGCAGATCCTCCGCGAGCATGCGCGCAAGCTTCACCGTAAGCGTTTTGGTTTTGCCGCTGCCGGGACCCGCGAGCACCACGCAGTTGCCGCGCGAATCGTACGCCTCGAGCTGTCCGGGGTTATCGCGGAAGTCCTCGGCGGCCTCGCGATAAGTTCGGCGCCGGCTAACGGGAGCGCTCCGCAACATAGGTGATTGCCTGCTTGATGTAGTCGGGGCAGGCCTTGCTCTTCATCGTGGCGATAACGCTTGCGAGCCTTTGCGCGAAACGGCCCTTCCCGATCGCGGTGATGTCGGCCAAAAAGCGCGCTTCATCTAGACTCCTCGGGTCGTCGCGCCATTGTTGCGCCCGTTGGCGGGCAACTGCCACACTCGTCAGGGCGCTCAGTGTTTTACTCATACTGACGTGTCGTCCAGAGCGAAAGAGGTCTACCTCAAACGTGGAGTTATTTAGGAAAAATCCGTGTTCGACGCCGAGTTCGCGAATGTTATCTGAATCTGCGGCTTTGTCGACTGTCTCGCCGATCGATTGAAGAAGCGTTCTCACACGCCCGGCCCCGTAACTCAACCCGTTTTTTAGGTCGAGATCCGTGATCACCGCGTGCGGAATTTGCAGCCCGGTCGTTCCGAGGAATTTTGTGTAGGGAAGAAAATTCGTTCCCGCGACAGAGCAGACAGTGATACCGAGTTCATCGAGGTTGTAACCGTTAAGCTCCGCGAGTTTTGGCACCAGAAACTCTTCGGCCGCGCCTTCCACGAGCAGCACTCCGCGGCTGAAAACAATTTCTCCGCGGGTCACGTCAAGGTAGCGCTGCAAGTCAGCCACATCGACATCGGTTAGTTCGACGTGGGCCGTCGAGACCGCTTCGGTGCCCTCGTCCTGCGTTCGTCGCAATACGATGAGTGATCGGAGCGGCGTAACGCTGACAATGTGCGGCGAGTGTGTTGTCAGCAGGATCGTCGTGTTGCCGCCAGCCCCACGCTGTTCAAGAAAGTGCCGGAATGTCAGGCGTTGAAGGTGCGGGTGCAGATGCGCCTCCGGCTCCTCGATCCCGAGAAAGGTGTGATCGCGCCGCCCCTCATTGACCAGCAGCTCGAATTCAAGCGATTTCAGCGCGAGGTAGATCAGGCTTGATGAGCCGAGACTTGCTTCCCCAATGCCGCGCCTGCCTTCGTCGATGAGCGCCCGTAGCGCACGGACTAACCGTTGCGGATCGCTCGGCCCAACGCCGAGCTGGAAATCTCCAGCGTGACTACCGCCCACCATGCTTACCAGTCGCGCGGTCACATCGTTCGATAACCCCTTGATCGCGGGAAGTTCTGTTAACGCCGTTGTCGCCGCGGTAAGTTGTTCGCCGATGTCGTCTAACTCCTCTGCATCCGTGTCCGCGACCGCTTGATCCAGGAGCCTGCCGAGCGGTGAGCGGCGCCGGTTGGCCAGATCGCCTTCCGCGTCTCGCAGAGCGGGCAGAAGATCGAGCGGCAGCCGGCGGCGAATTTCTGAGCGGACCACATTCTCGGGTCGGTCGCCTCCGAAGATGGAAAAGTCGCAGTCATTTTGATCCTTCGAGCCGGCCACGCGCTCAAAGACATACGTGAGCCGCGCGACAATCGGCTCGGACGAAACGAGGTGTTCGGCGAGGCTGGCGAGTTGCTCCTCATTGTCTTCGAAATCCGTGAAGTCGATTGAGATGGTAATGCGATCTTCGGGCGTGAGTGGTCGCCGGAGACCGTCCCAAAAGTCTTCCTCGCGCAATTGCCGCGCGGTGTCGGGCAATGATGGATCGAGCAAGAGCCGCAATGCATAGAGCAAGTTCGACTTGCCCGCGCGATTCTCGCCAACGATGACGGCGTGGTTCCCAAGGCGCACATCAAGCGCCATGAAATTGCGAAAGTTCGTTATTTGGAGCCGATCAATCCGCATACGGTAGAAGCGGAACACTCGTGCGGAGAACGCCGCGGGGGAAGGCGAGAAGCGGGCGCGCCTAGATCGACAAATCGACCGATGGGTTGAATTCCGATTATCGGCAAACTCGTGACGTATTTTATCGCTCGCTGTGCGCCGTAAAGGTATTGCTCGCTGCGCTGCGCTCCACCTTGACTGTGCTCGCTCCGCAAGAGGGAGGTCGTTATCGGTTGCGTTGGAGAAGCAGTCGCTCCGCCGAGATCATCGCGCGAACGAAATGCGCCGCAGTTCCTGCGCGATGCGCGCTTTCACTTTTTCGAGATCCTTTTCTGGAATCGGCCGGCCCTCCGCTTCCTCGATCAAGTGATCCAGCAGGATTTTGCGTCGTCCTCCTTTGCGCCGCGCCGCGAGCGTTTTGCGCGTAAGCTTTCGCTGTAGCTTGGATCGGCAATCGGCGGTCCTCTCGGAATGGGCGCCGCCCAAGAGCAGATCGTAGCGGATGAGGCCGGTGAGGTATGCGGACAAGGAACGATACCCCAAGTCCCGCCACCGTTTGTCGGCCAGCTTCCAAATTTCGGAAGGAAACGTGACCCTCTCGGGGACTGCGTTGAGCGACATCAACGGCAATTTATTGCGACTGCGCTCGGCGATGCCCTGCACACGTTTGAGGAGCTGCATCAGCAAGCCCTCTCGCTCTTTTCCTGATCGATACCTGGAGACGATTTCGCGGTCCACGCCGTCCTGAGCTGGTTGAGTATCGCGAGCCAACTCCAGCGTGATCGTGTGCTTCGCGTCGGACCGCAGATCGTAGCAGACCAGTTCCACGGCGTAGGGAGGAAAAATAGCGTAGCCGAGCTCCCGGCAACGACGCTTCACGGTCGGCGTCAATAATCCGGGAATCGTGAGGCTTTTGCGAATTCCCTTTGGCATAAAATCCCCCGATCCCTCTCAGCATCTCATTCTTGTTTGAAACCGGGATGCTTGGCAAGCCAGGCATCCAGTCTCTGCAGGGTGCATTTACCGATCGCAAATGGCGTATCGGGCGCGTTTTTGATTTGCGACATCGTCGTTCGGCCAACTCCGGCGAGTACGCAAAGTTCCGCGCTGTTGAACTGGCGGTGGGGGAACTTGGCGGCCAAGAAGAGCAACGCCGCGATAGCTGTGGTGCTGCAAAATGCGGCGTCGGGCCGCTCGGATTCGACTGTAGATGCTCGCTTCATGGGGATTGTTCCATCTTTCCCGCTAAAATACGTTCTGGTGAACGTGACGGCAAGATTCGAGCAATGGCCACTTCGCCGAAGGAGAGAGTGTTCTGGGTACCCTAGCGGCGGGCCGCATGCGCGGCGTCGCGGCCATTTCGCCAAGCCTGTCAAAAATTTTCGCAGGTCCGTGGAGGTCATCCGCGGTTCATCAAAGAACGCCGAAGAAAGATCGGATCGGGTTTGGCCGGGCCGGCAAAAAACGGGGTGTAGAGCCTTCGTGTCGCGCGAGTTCCGGAGCCAATGCGCCCGGACCAGAGCGGCAAGAAATAATCCATCCGCATTTATTTATGACCAAACCTGAAATTAAAAAACTCGTCACCCAAGCCGTCGCTCTCCATCGCGAGATCGCCTCTCAAAATGAACGCCTGAAAGCGCTCAAAGCCGATCTCATCCACGAGGCACGCCGCCATCCCAAGGACTTCGCGCCCACGAGCGGCGGCGGCTCCCGATGGACGGCTTCAGGAACAGAAGGCTGCATTGCCCGGGTAAATTTCCCTGCTCCAGCGCTCCTCGGGCTGATCGACTCCGAAAGCGAAACCTTCGATGACATTCTGGCTCTCGCTGGCGAGTGCATGGATCAACTTTTTGAATCCGCCTACTACCTGCGCCCGATCACGAATTTCCGCGAAGAAGCCGCGCGCGTCTTGGACGGACGCGAGGCCGATAAACTGATCGATCTCTGTCAGACGACCTCTGCGCCTCGCGTGAGCTTCGAAACGGCCGAGACAAAAGTGGCGTGACGTTGGAGACCGTCATGCGCTACAAAAACAATGTCGGGCCGCAGGTGCGGAGGCGGCGCTACGCACTCGGTTGGTCGCAATCAGATTTCGCCACCAAACTCCAAATCGCCGGTTTCGACATCAGCCGCAGCGGCGTTTCAAAAATCGAAGCACGACTTTCGTACGTCGATGATAAAACACTCCTTTACTTGGCCGAAGTGCTAAAATTACAGGTGCAGGAACTCTTCCCGTCACGCACTCCAGGCAATCGCATTCACGATTTCATGGAGAAACTGGAGACCACCCGATTTTAAATCGTCCGAATCGTCTTTCGCTCGAAGAGCTCTCCAGGGCGCTAACAAAAAAGTGAACGGCGCGATGACGGGTAAGCCAATAAGCTGGCGTGCGAGATTGTGGAAATGTTCGGTTACGCCGTGTTGCAGGCATTGCGGGGATGGAAAAGGAGAAAGGAGCAGTATCGTGGGCGCAGGACTGCCGAGATGATTTCCAAACTCTTCGCAGCGAAGCGGCGTGAGCAACTTTCCGATCATTGCTTTGATCGTTTTCAGGATGATCTGAAGTCCTTCGCCGTCGCGGTGCTTGAGGAAATCGAAATGGCGAACGCCGGTGATGGCCTTCCCATTTGCGCTACGGCTGGCAGAGGATAATGGGCTTAGCCCCCGATTCTCGGCAAGAATTGATGAATGACGAGAGCAGCCAGATCACTTGAAGGAAGTACGCTGGCGGATGGTCGCGATCAATCGCCTCGAAGGCGGCAAGGGAGAGCATCGTGACGACGAGATGCACTTCGCGGGCTGAGTCCGGGTCCGCCAGCAGATTTTTGAGCGCGTGTGCGAAGTCCGGTCCCTTCTTGCCGGTATCACGAATGCGCCGGATTTTTGTATGGCCCCAGTAATTCCTATCCCAGGAATTTGCGATCTTGGAGGCGAACGCTTCGGGAGTGCTACGCACATGGCCGAGGTTTTTCAATCCTTGCCCGACCACATCATGAAAGCAGCTTGCTCCCTTGCTCAGGTCGCCGTTCTTACAATGGATGAAGAGCAGCTTCCCGTCACGGATGCAGATGTAGTCAGCCCACTCGTCGCCCAGATCGGCGCAGCACAGCCAATCTCGCTGCGGATAGAGCGTGTGCTCGACGATGCCAAAGATGCTGTCGAAGGGGAAAACCGTGTGGCTCTTCTTCGGCTCGCCTTTCTCGGAAGACGCACCCGTCAACGCGGCCTCGGCATGCAGACACGTGCGCACAAGATCAACCTCCTTCGCGAAAGCAGCGCGGAAGTAGAGGGCTCCGCCGCAGAAGAAATACTGAGGAGACGTAAAAGTGATTGCGTATGTGTCATTGTCGCGGACCCACTTCGCGAGACGGACAGGTGCGGAGCCCGGCAATCGCGTGTCTCGGATGAACACCAAGTCCCCAAGCACTTCCTTGACCGAATATTTGGTCGCGGTTTCGCCGAACCGGCCAAGCGAGTTTGCGGGATCGTGGGTGAACCGCCATCTGGCACCATCTGCAACGACTGGCACCGTCTCACCGAGGAGACGTAGGACGACGCTCTTCCGGATAGGGGGACCGTTCTGTCCAACCGCGGGGGACGCGCGGCACAGCTCCAGCTCATCAGTCTCCAACAGTTCGGTCCAGTCGAATAGGATGCTGTTTGGAGCAACATCCGTGGGAAGTTCGTCGAGCGGCACTGCTTGAGCGAAGGTGGCGAGAAAGGGGTGGGTCTTGTTCGCAGTCGTCGCGGTTGCGACCTGCGCTACTAACTTTGCGAGCTGATCCACCGTGCATCTTCCCCCGCTGCGCTGCACCCGCGAGGTGCCGGGCGTGACGGCGAAGCTGCCGTCCGCGCCGTCGAAACGGGCGGCGCTGATCGCATTGCGGCCCGCCGCCATCATGGGAAGGCTCGTTTGAAGGTCAGACGCCTCGTAGCTCGCACGTCTCAGTTCATGCTTCGAAGCTGTCATTCGGCGAACGGTCATCTTCCCCACGGCCGTCCCATCGCTGAACGCATGGGTGAGTTTGGTGCGTGGCAAAGGAGTGCAGTTCTTATCAAGCCACTCTGCGATGGTGGCGACTCGATGCTTGAAGACGCCCAAATACCAGTTACCAGCTACCTCCACCTCCACGAGCAGCAGGAACCCAAAGGTCTCCTCTTCTAAGTCAGAGTTGGGAAAAAAGGCGGGCGGTCCACTCAGCGGAAAGCTGATCAACGATGCAAAGTAGTCGGCACCTTCGAGCAATCTCTTCTCCCGCGAGACTTTGACAACCGCGCGACCATCAGCCTTCGCGTCCGCAGCGTCAAAGGCCCGACTAACCGCACTTATAGAAAGCTGCTTCGCCAGCGAAAAGACTTGGCCGTTCGCCGGGGTCTGTAATGTGCTAAGTGAGGGTTTCGGCATAACGAACAGCGCAGCAGGATAATATGCGTACCGTGCGAAGAGCGAGCCACTCGTGGGCGTCTAGCGAAAGAAACCGTCTGCTCGAAGCCCGATGGGCGCGCTATTTCAGCAAATATTCGATGAATAAATCGTCGATCTTGACATTCTTCGCCGCTTGCTGCGATGCGCTCCAATGGCTCCACTCTGCATCCGAGGCAAGATCGACAAAGGCACCTTCCACATCGGTCTTCTCGATACCTGCGGCTTCGGCAGCCCATCCGAGATCGGCTCTGACGACCCGCCCATCGCAGGACTGAAGCAAAGCACGGTAAAGTTCGAGGGCAGGCATTCGCCACGATCCGGGAGGTGAACGTTTCAACGCGATTGCCCGGTCGACCGGAATGAATGCGGTCAGGTTCTTATTCGTGCGCATGATTTCCAGTCCTTTGCCCTTTGCGGTCGCGTTGTGGCTGGAATGATGACCGACTTTGTAAAAAACGGTGCGTTCGAGCAAATCGGCGGCGGTGGTTTCTGCGTTGCCGCTTCCTGTTTTCCACTTCATCGCCGGGTCGTGCCAGGAAAGCCAATTTCCTTCTTGCGCATCGGCCGGGAAGAGCAGCACCGCGCCATCAGCAATGCGTTCAATGGCTAGCGCCAGGCTGGTGTTGTTCCTGAAGTTATCGAGTTTGGCCGCCAGAGCCGCCACGGCGCGGAACCACTGGCTGTCGATCCGGCGGAACGCCTGGTCCGAAAGCCCGTACTCGGGGTAAAACTGGTCGGTCTGCTCGGCGGGATAGCAGAAGCGTTGATCAAACGGGGCCTCCTCATCCGGAGTCCAGTCGAAACCGGCCGCAGCATGTGCGTCAATGGCAGCGGCGAGCCCGTAGAGCTCGTCGCCGGCGTTGTTCTGCATGTTCCCGAGTTTCTCGGCGTCGCGCGGCGGTCCTAGGACGTAGAAACGGAATCCTTCAATCCCGGACACTTGGACTGCGGGCGGGCCGGGGGAGTGATATGTCGTCTTGGCGCCCGGCAGTTTTCGCACGATCTCAAGGGCACGGGCAATGGAATCGCCCATTCCCAATCCGCCAGCAAACTGAGCAAGCGCGTCGCCGTCTAGCTCCAGGCCCTCGAATCCGGCCATCCCCACGATCTTCTCCGCAACCCCGGTTTCCTTTGCCTGCGGCATGGCGAGGGCCTTTGCGATGGTCGCGCGCATGGCAGTGGCCTTTGCGCCGAGTTCCTTTGCCAACGCATCGTTCGGGTCGTCAGTCCAGGGCATCCACACATTCTCGACGGAAAAAGTCTGGAGAACGGCTTGCTGCGAAAGAAAGCCGCTGACGTGATCCTGATGGGCGTGAGTGGCAGCAAGGATCGCGAGCCGTCCTCCGGTCGTCTTTTTGATGCTGTCTATCACGTCAGACATTTTGACCTGCGTGGACTTGGTTCCGAGGGTCCCGAAATCGATCAGCATGTGCTGCTCATTGTTTCCACCGCAGTTAAAGGTGATCAGGAAGCAATCGCCCAATCCCTGGCGATACATGCGAACACGGACGGCTGGCGTGGCAGTAGCGGCCTTGCCGGCGGCAGAAGCGTGCGTGCGCTTCTTTCCGGACGGCTTTTTCGCGGCATTCGCGCTCGCGCGGGGGCGGCGGTTGGTGCTTTTTCTGGCCATCTCAGAATCCTCCCTTGGCATGAAGCGCGGCAAATGGTTCGTCTTTCTTTCCGTCGGCCCGGAAGTAAGCCTCGCTGTCCCCTCTGCGGGCAAGGGCAAGCGAAAAACCCTTTTGCTGTTCAAAGCGCGACTCGCTGTTGATGCTCTTGCGGATGATGTAGCGCACTGTTTGGGACGACAGGTCGGCGATGATCGTGCATCCTCCCTCGAAGCTGCTCCCGTCACTCAGCGGGCGCTTCCGATCTTCCTGCAACAGCACGATGATCATCTGCTTGAGCAGTTGTCCGTCAGGGCCGACACGAGTGGCGAAACGTGCCGTATGCACTTCGAACCCGTATGTAGGGTCCAACCCGAGAATACAGGCATCGTCTGCGCCTGCCTTCGCTTCTCGAAAGTGTTTTTGGAGGGATTCGTGAATTTTGCCCCGGACGGAGCGCTGGTGGTGAAAGATGATGTCACGGTCGGCGCTGAACGCATGTTCGTCCGCCATTTCGCGGAAATCCCACAGCCTGTCGCAGAATTGGGTCGACAAGCGGTGCGATTCATCTCGTTCGCGGCGCCAGAGCAAGCTCTCGACGCTGATGGTGCGCACTTCCTCGACCGGGATGCCGCGATTGCGAAACGCCTCGATGAAAGCGACGCGATACCCCATGTCGTCGTCAGGCACGAGATCGAAATCGGCGGTGACAATGGCGCGGAGATATTCGCCGAAGGTTATGTCGGTGGGCGGACAATAATCGAGCGCCCGAATGCACATCTGGAGCACATGCGAGGCCACTTTGGTCGCCTCCTCCGCCAAGCGCGCGACCAGATCGGGATGGATGGCACCGAGCCTGAGAATGCCGGTCCCCTCGCTGGCGATCCGCACGATATCCTCGGTGCGCCGTTCGTAGATCGAGAGGAGGGCGTCGAAGACTGCGGCCACCAAAATACTGCCACGGCTGTGAGGTTCGTCGTTGGTGTCATATTCGTCTCCCCTGGGCTCCATCGGCTTCCACACCCCGGTTGCCGGGTCTATCTGGCCGATAGCTTCACGCAGGCCGCCACGCTCGCCCGTGGCCTGGCCGAACTGCGTGGCGAGTTCCCCAAGCAGCGAGCGGCGGTTGCGGATCTGGCCTTGGGTGAGCGCGATCTGGTGCCGCAGCAATTCCGGGAGGGCGAGACGCTGGAGAAGTGCGACGATATCCGCAAAGGCTTCGTGGAACGCCAACACATCCTTATTCGTATTCCTTAGGTATTTCCGATGCATGCCATCCAGCAACGCGTGGGTGGTTTCATGGGCAACGATGTCCTGCGAGAGACAGGTGAAGACCTGCTGCGGGGGCCCGCCGTTCCCCCGGCCCGGCACACCGCGGGCACTGAAATAGCCAAAGAGGAGTGCGACCTTATCTGGCGAGTAAAAGGCATTGGCACTACGGAATGCATGTGGATAGACGCGCAGGCGCGGGACGTAAACGGAGTCGTCCTTGGCGTTTCTGCCGGGCAGCGGCGGCCCAGGCCGCCAGAGGGCTTTACGCCCCAATGCGGACTCGAAATGGTCGATGGTAGTCCGCGCCACCGCGTAAACCATTTGCTGATGAAATTGTGGAGTCCCCTCACTGGGCGCGAGTCCCTGCGTCGCGAGTAGGTTGATGTCGTTCAGGTCGATCGGCTCGTAAACCGCCCGACTCGAAGGATCGATATCGATCACCTGCACATAGGCATCGCACGGACCGGGACTAAGCTCCTCGTCCCATGGGATTCGATAAACCGTCTCGCTCACGTTGCGCGTCGCGAGAGACACAGCAAAACTCGAGTCCAGGGCATAGCCGCGCAAAGCACGGAACTTGGGCGTCTCCGGAAGAAAGCGGGTGGGCTGTCTGGCCGGCGTTCGTGTGGAAGTTTTCCCTTCACCGCTCCCTCCCGCAGTTGGCTCGCCCAGCAGGCGGCTCAGCGTTTTCTTGAGATAGGTCGATGCACGCGGATGCGTGAGAAGTCTCCTCGCCAAGTCGCGCTGCCGGGCAGGCGTTAATCCGCCCTTGCGCTCGTCCGCGTCGGCGAGGATCGCATCAAATGGATTGCCGCTTCTCGATTCTGGATCGTTTGGATCACCCTTTTCCCACTGCTGCACGAGTTGAGCCATTTCCAACTGCAGTGCAGGATCGAGCACCAAGGCGTCGGCCTTGACGCCTACTCCGAACAGCGCATGAAAAAATGCGAAGGAACAATCGGCCAGCGGGGATTGTTTGAGTTGAGATGCGGGGACGGGGTCGACCGCTAGAGCCGCTTTAGCCTGAAGCACACCACTGCCGAATTTCTTGAGATCGTTCGCTGCGAAATTCGTCCTGGCGGAGCGAGTCAGTGCGGCTCGAACCGCTTCGACCCGCATCCAAGGTTGCGGATACTTCGTGGAGTCGAACAGGGTCGCGCCGTGCCGTTGCAGATAGAGCGCGGCCGCACCTGCGATCTGCGGCGTCGCCGAAGAAGTGCCAGCGCCGTCCATATCGACGATCCGATCGTCGGAGCGGCGCGCCCACGAGGTGTTTGGAGTGAAGGCTGCCAAGGAGGTCGCGCCCTTTTTCTGCGGTCCCCAATTCCCCTGCATAGTCCCCACGCCTAGCCCATAATACGGCTTAAAATTCCCCATCACTCCGCATGCGCTCAGTACGCGTTCAAAACGGGCGGGATAAACGGTGGAGGTCGTTGGCACTCCTCCCAAGCCCGACGAATAGTTGTTCCCGGCAGCAGTGACGAGAATCACACCGCGTTCGTAAGCGAGGTTCACGGCGTCGGCCCAAGCTTGGGAGGCAACTCCTCCCATACTCATCGAGAGCACATGCACTTGGGCGGCCTCGATCTTGCAAAGGTCGGCCACGTAGGAGATCGCCCGCGCCACGGCGCTAGTACGGATTTGTACTACCGAGTTTGCCACTCGCACTCCTACGATGCGCGCTTCCGGCGCCGCCCCGATCTGATCGTCGAACGATTCATAACCACCTCGTTTGAAAGAAAATCGTCCTCCTGCCAGAATACCTATAGTCCCGGTGCCGTGGCCCGGATTGGTCATAGTACTACCCTGCACCCGGTCTTCGACATCCCGGTCTGAACGGCCGTCCCCGGTCACGTTTCTCGAAAGCATTGGCTCGAATCCCACCGGGAAAATGGCATGGTGCAGACCATATCCGACATCAAGGTGGGCGATGCGCACCTCGTGCGTTTTGTGCTGGCGCGCGGCCTCGCGCGCCGATGTGAGTCCAGTGAACGCATCATCCAAATGCCATGCAAATTTTCTCGGCGCCGGAAAAGCATATTTCCGGCCCTTGTCCTCCTCGTCGTGGAAGTCACTGCCGGCGACACCGAGACCAGCATAGTCGGGGTAATCCGTGGGCCATTCCTGTATCAGGTCCGGCTCGGCGTGCGTTACTCTCGCTCCGGTTGCACTGAGGTTACCCCTGGCTTGTTCGGCAACCTGATAAACGACGTCCCAAGCTGAGCCAACCGTCGTGCCGACTGCGCTGGCGCGATGCCAGACCGCCGTGCGAGGTTGGGCCGTGAAGGTTGCAGTGCCTGCCGCGCTCGCGACCGGCACCTCAAACAACGGCTCCAGCTTGAAATCCGTGCCCGCCGCCTTAAATTCCAGTGCGGCGGCGGCCAACGGAGAATCCGAGCTCACCTCGATCCTAATCAAAACATCGCCTGAAGGTCTCACGTTGCGGTCTCTCCAACGAACTAACAAAGTGTTCTTAGAGTTTACAATTCACGTGAATGATGTCCATGACGAAGTATCGGGGTTAACACGTCGCGCTACTCTCGCACTCGGGTTAGCGCCGGACGGGCGCACGCCAAGGTGCGCGACTTTCGCAGCAAGCACGCGATGGCCTGCCACGACCACTTGCCGAAGGACCTTATGCACCTCCCGTGGCCTTCACTCGACGGCGCCAACGGCTCGAATTACCGGCCGCAATGAATTTTGATGGTGTGCTACGCTATGGCAAACCGCACGCTCCTCGCTGCATCTCAATGCGCCAAAATCGTGTGACAATCTGTGACAAACTCCACTGAAACAAACCAATCTGGATGACGGCGAAAACTAGTTTTCCCTCGTGAGCTTGCATCAACAAGCAAGGTTTGTATGGCCACGAGCGGGTTCGACTCCCCTCGCCTCCACCATAAATATCTTATAATAAGATTCTTATATCCATCTATTTTTGCTTTAGAAACCCCCATCCAGACCCGAAATTGATAGCGCGACAGCTTCTTTGGCTGCCGGTACGCCCGAAAAGGCCCAAAGCGATCGCTGCAGCAAGTCATTGCGGTTTGATTCACCTTTAGGGAGCTGAGTTCGGACTGCGGGTCTCCTTCAAAGGGACGAGTCGGTGCTCGTTCCGAGGGATTGGAAATAATTCCGTCCTCTGTGCCATAGCGGGCTGCTCCCGCGCAGGGTTAGGCTTGGCTAGAGATGAACGAACTCCACATGAGAACAGCCCATTGCTAAAACGTATGCCATGATTTTAACCGCTTACACCATTTTCCACGTTGTCATCAGTTTGGCCGCAATTTTCTCGGGCTTTGTGGTTCTCTTCGGCCTGCTTAAAGGAAAGCGGCTCGATGGCTGGACCGGCTTCTTCCTCATCAGCACGGTTGCCACGAGTGTGACCGGGTTCTTTTTTCCGGTGCGGCACTTCATGCCCTCACACGCTATCGGCATCGTCTCTCTAGTCGTGCTGGCGTTGGCGATTTACGCCCTCTACGGTCGTTCGCTGACCGGCGGCTGGCGCAAAGTCTATGTCGTAAGCGCCATCTTCGCGCTCTATCTCAACGTCTTCGTCGGCATCGTCCAGGCTTTCCGGCGGGTGCCTGCCTTGCAGGCCTTGGCGCCGACGCAGACCGAGCAGCCTTTCAAATTGGCGCAGCTTTCCGTTCTTGTGCTCTTTGTCGCGCTCGGCATCGCCGCCACGCTACGCTTCCACCCAGGGACAAGGAAAGCCATAGCCTAACAACAACAGTTCATCAAAAGCATTAAAGTATCTACCTTATGAGCACACTCACTACGAAAGACGGCACGCAGATTTACTACAAGGATTGGGGCAAGGGTCAGCCACTCTTCTTCCACCATGGCTGGCCCTTATCGGCGGATGATTGGGACACCCAGATGATGTTCTTCCTCGGGCACGGCTACCGGGTGATCGCGCATGATCGCCGCGGGCATGGTCGCTCCACCCAGACGGACAAGGGCCACGACATGGATACCTACGCTGCCGACGTGGCCGAGCTCGTCGCGAAGCTCGACTTGAAGAACTCCATCCACATTGGTCACTCCACCGGTGGCGGCGAGGCGACACGCTATGTCGCGCGGCACGGCAAGGGGCGCGTGGCCAAAGCCGTTCTCATCAGCGCGATTCCTCCACTCTTTATCCAGACGGAGAAGAACCCTGAGGGCGTGCCGCGAGCAGTCGTCGATGGGCTGCGCGACGGCACGGCCAACCATCGTTCCCAGTTCTACCTCGATATCACCATGCCGTTCTATGGCTTCAACCGTCCGGGGGCGACGATCGTGGAGGGAATTCGGAGGAACTGGTGGCGGCAGGGGATGATGGGAAGTGCTCAGGCCCAATATGAATGTATCCGGGTTCTTTCCGAAACTGAGTTCTACGACGATCTCAAAGCCATCGACATCCCAGTGCTTGTGATGCACGGCGAGGATGACCAGATCTGCCCTTTTCCGATCACCGGGGCAAAGTCGGTCAAGCTATTGAAGCATGGCACCCTCAAGTCCTACCCCGGATATCCGCACGGGATGCCGACGACGCACGCAGACCAGATCAACGCCGATCTACTGGCCTTCATCAAAAGCTAATGGAGCATTTATAACTATATGAATACAAAACCATCCTTTACCGAACACTACGTTTCGCGAAAGCAGGGACGCGTCTATGCGCGCGACTACCAGGGCAATGAACCCACCTTTGTGCTTATGCACGGTCTTCCCGATAACCTGCGGATCTACGACGATCTGATTCCCTATCTGGTAGCTAGCGGCCGTCGAATCGTGACATTGGATTTTTTGGGCTTCGGTGCTTCCGATAAAATTGCGGGCGCGACCTATGGTTTCAAACAGCAACTTGGCGACCTCGAATCGGTCGTCGATGCTCTGGGCCTCGCTAAGTTCGTCCCGGTCGCGCATGATTCAGCTGGCCCGGCGGCGATCAATTTCGCGCTTGCGCATCCGGAACGGATCGACTCCGTCTGCATGCTCAACTCCGCCTACGGCGAAGCGCCCAGCGTGCAGTGGCCGGAGATGGTTGAGCTCTTCGCGAACAAGAGGTTTGCGCCGCTCGCCGGTGCGATCGCGCAAAGCCCGGAGCAATTTGGCTGGTTGCTAAACTGGCAGAAAGGCCAATTCCGCGACGCTCTTCCGGATAGCCAGAAAGCGCATTTTGAAGAGTTCCTCGGTCAGCTCATTGCCGATAACTTCATCAAACAGCCCAGCTCGGGCCCCGCGTTCGTACAGATGACCGGGCAATTCTTCGAGGAGCTCGCCCGAAACCGCGAGCGGCTCCCCGAGTTGGAAGCGCTCGATATTCCGATCAAGATTATTTGGGGAGGGGGGGATCCCTATTTTCCGGTGAGCATGGCCGAAGAACGCCGATCTCACATGAAGCATGCTACCCTAGAGGTGTTAGCGGCGGGGCACTGGCTCCAGTCCGACGTTCCAGAGCTGGTTGCCAAGGCGATGCTCCCATGATCAACCGTAAGTCAGGACACGTTGAGTATTTCCGGCTCGGTGAAGAGCAAATCCGTTAACTAGAAAGAAATAGTCATATGACTGTGATTGACACTCTGACTCAGCGTAACGAGGTCTTCGCTAAGAGTCGCTTCTCCGCCGACCTAAAGATCATCCCATCGACTAAGACCATGATCATTGGTTGCGTGGATCCACGAGTCGATCCCGTCGACATCTTCGGACTCGCTCCAGGCGAGGCTGCCGTTATCCGCAATGTCGGTGGTCGAATAACCCCGGCAACTCTCCAAACCATGGCGATGCTCCGCATCGTCGCCAAGGAAGGCGGCGGCGAGATTGGAGTGGGCTGGAACCTTATCGTTCTGCACCACACCGATTGCGGCATAACTCGCCTTGCAAACTCTCGGGAGTTACTCGCGAAATACTTCGGTGTTGTCCCGGCGGATCTCGACGCTCTGGCCATCGACGACCCGCACAGGGCCGTGGCGGTTGATGTCGCCGCACTGAAGTCTAATCCGCTCCTTCCAGGGGGATTTCTCGTCACCGGCCTTGTCTATGACGTTACCACCGGAAAGATCGAGACCGTCGTCCCCTCGGCCTTGCTGCGTGCCGAGAGCCCTGCTTGATGATTGCGACTCTCTTCGTCGGATTTGCGGCGTTGATGGCCGCGATCATCGTGGCCCTGTGCGCCCGCTACCTGGGCGGCCGGACCGCGGTCATTATCACGGCTGGTCTCTTCGTTTGGCTGACCTATGTCGGCCTACTCGGCTATTTCGGTGTGATCGGGAACGCCTCCATGCGTCCTCCGGAGATCGCCTTTATCTTCCTTCCTGTAGTTCTCTTTCTCGTCGTCTTTATCCTACGACTGCGAGCTTCGACTGCGGCAATAGCTTTTCCGCTCTGGATTATTCTGGCCACACAAAGCTTCCGTATCGTCGTCGAGTTGTTCCTGCACCAACTCTGGAGCGACGGCCTCATCCCAAGAATGCTGACCTTTGCAGGCGCCAACGTGGAGATTTATGTTGGAGCGTCGGCACCCCTGATCGCCTGGTTGTCGACGCGGGGACGCATGGGCGTGAGACTCGCGCTTGCTTGGAACGCACTGGGCCTTCTCGCCCTGGCGAACGTCGTGACTCGCGCCGTGTTCACAACCCCTGGCCCATTCCACCTTATCCACGCCGAAGCTCCTAATCTGATGTTTGGCACGTTTCCATACATGTTTATTCCAGGATTTTTCGTGCCGCTGGCGGTGCTGCTGCATGTGATGGCAATACGGGCCATCGGTAGTTCAACCCGAAACACTTTGTAAGTCTGTAAGAACAGGTCGGCAAGAGGAGAAGAGAGTATCGCAGAGTAACACTTCTTTTTTTGATTATGCCCGAAAACGAATCAACTCCCGTGCCGGAAAAACAACCGGCCACGCCGGAACCCGCTCCTGCGTCCCCCAAAAATCGCCGACTACGCGCGGTCCTCATCGCTGCGGGAGCAATCGTGGTTCTCCTCATTATCGTCCCGCAAGTCGTTCACTCCTGGCATACTGCCTCGACCGACGACGCTTATGTAAATAGCTACGTAACGTTTGTCGCCCCGCGGGTTAGTGGACAGGTTGCGCGTGTCTTAGTCGAAGACAATAACCGTGTGAAGAAAGGTGATGTGCTCCTGCAGCTCGATCCCGAGCCTTATCGCCTGCGGGTTGCGAGCAAACAGGCGGCGCTTGAAACGGCCGGCGCTCATCAGGTCATCGCGCAAGCGAATGTGCGTGGGTTGATTGCGCAGACGCGCAGCGACCGGTTCAAGCTCACCCACGCGATCGAAGAAGTGGATAACCAGGTCGCAGTGATCCGCCAGCGAGTCGCGACGTGGGAGCAGAGTAAAGCGACGCTCACGCTCGCCCAAGCAGACTTCGATCGCGCGAAAGACCTCCGCGCACAGAAGGTGACGAGCACAGAGGAATACGATCACAAACGCGAAGCGCTGGATGTGGCAAAAGCTCAAGTCACTCAGGCATTGGAAAACGTCCACCAGGCACGAGTAGCACTTGGCCTAGCAGCGGAGCCGCCGCCGGGAGCGAGTCTGACTGACGTACCGCCGGATCTGAACCAGACGTTTTCATCCGTGCGCGAAGCACTGGCTGGGCTGATCCACAGCGCCGCGCAACTTGGAATCCAGCAGTCCTCCTATGATCTCACACCGCGAAAAACGCTGGAGGAATTCTATCATCGCGATCCAAGCGGGAACATCGACCGGATTTATGCCGAGATCATTAAAACGGCGCCGAGTTTGAAAGAGGCCGAAGCCGCCGTGGCGCAGGCGCGGCGCGATCTGGATCAGGCGCAGCTCGACCTCCGCTATTGCACCATCGTGGCTGAGATCGATGGCGTTGTTACACGTCGCAATGTCAATCCAGGTAACTATGTGCAGGTTGGCCAGAGCCTGATGGCAGTCCGCTCGCTCAAGGAGCTTTGGGTGGACGCGAATTTCAAGGAAACGCAACTTCGCAAACTACGCATAGGACAACGCGTCGAGCTCGAAACCGACATGTATGGTGGCCACCAGAAGTTCGAAGGACGCATCTCTGGTTTTACGATGGGCACTGGCTCCACGCTTGCTTTGCTTCCTGCGCAGAACGCAACCGGCAACTTCGTGAAGGTCGTGCAGCGCCTGCCCGTGCGGATCGATCTGGTGAACTACGATCCGGATCACACGCCGCTCTTTGTCGGGCTCTCCATCGAGCCTGTCGTCGATCTAAAGACCGCGCCGAGCGGGCCGGATGCAGGTAAGTTCCTCCAGGCTACGGTCGCCAGTTCTCTCCCTGCGTCGCCGTGAACAACGCAGGACGGACAGTCAGTCCATGGCTCGTCGCTTTCGCGGTTGTCGTCCCCACTTTTATGGAAGTGTTGGACACGACGATCGCGAATGTAGCTCTGCGCCACATCGCCGGCGGCCTTTCCGCCGCGCAGACGGAGAGTACTTGGGTGATTACAAGTTACCTCGCGGCCAACGCCATCATCCTTCCCATCAGTGGATGGCTCGCTGCCCATGCCGGGCGCCGGCGTTACTTCCTGGGCTCGATCGCTATCTTTACGGGCGCCTCCGTGCTTTGCGGGCTGGCTACCAGTCTTCCCATCCTTATCCTTTCCCGGGTCCTGCAAGGTCTCGCTGGCGGCGGCCTTCAGCCGAGCAGCCAGGCGATCCTCCTCGACACTTTTCCGCGCGAGAAACAGGCTGCCGCGCAAGTCCTCTTCGGAATCGCCGCGCTCATCGCGCCAGTTATTGGCCCTACTCTCGGCGGTTGGATCACCGATCAATACTCGTGGCGCTGGATCTTCTATATCAATCTGCCCGTCGGCGCGCTGGCCTTTTTCCTTTGCTCCTTTGTGGTGCAAGATCCCGCTTATCTGCAGGACCAGCGGGTAGCGTTGAAAAAGCGACCTCTGCAGTTTGATACAATTGGTCTCGGCTTACTCGTGCTCGCCTTAGTGTCATGGGAAATCATTCTGAGTAAGGGGCAGGAATGGGATTGGCTCGGCGATCCTTACGGGCGAGTGCAAGTGCTGTTCTGCCTCTTTGTTCTTGGCCTCGGCGCGCTGGTCTACTGGGAGAGCAAACGCGCGGCTCCGATTGTTAACTTCCAGCCATTGCGCGAGCGGAATTTCGCCATCTCCTGCGTCATCATCTTTTGCGCCTTTGCCATTCTGTATGGCTCTAGCTCACAACTGCCGATGATGCTGGAGTCGCTCCTCGGCTATGACGCTTTGCACGCTGGGCTGGTGCTCTCTCCCTCTGGCATCTTCGCTGTTATGGCGGTGATTATCGGCGGTCGCCTGGTCAGCAAGGGAATTGATGGTCGCTGGCTCATGGGTTTAGGAATGCTCGTGCTCGCGACCGGCGCCTACTGGATGTCGCGCATGAATCTGGACATTGGTCCAGCTCGGGTCATCTGGCCTCGCATTGTCCTCGTCCTTGGAATCAGTCTGGTTTTCGCCCCGATCAATGTGGCGGCTTATTTCTACATCCCTCGCAGCATGCGCGGGGCTGCGGTGGGCTTGTTCGCGCTCTTGCGCAATGAGGGCGGCAGTTTCGGCGCCTCGGTCAGTCAGACCATCGTGGAACGCCGTGAGCAATTCCATAGCGTTCGTCTGAATGAATCTCTCGATCCATTTAACCCCGCCGTCACGTCCTATCTCGACCAGTCTCAGCCGTCATTCCTGCAGCAAATCGGCGATCCCGTCGCAGCAAAGCAAATGGCGTTGCAGGCGCTGGAAAATCTTCGTAACCAACATGCGCTCGCGCTCTCCTATTTTGACTGCTTCTTGATCTTCGCTGCGACCGGCGCCGCTTTAGCCTTTCTCGTGCCCTGGATGAAGCGCTCGGTAGTGGAGAAAGGAGTCGTCATCGCGGCAGAGTAACGCCCGCGTCGGGAGTTGCTTCATGGCGTCCGGTGTCCGATCTTTGTGAACCAGCCAATCGGCCGCCTAATGAAACGCACCATAAAGTCGAAGAGCGCGAAGATTGATCCGATCCGGCTGCTCATCGCGGACGATCATGTGCTCATTCTGGAAGGTCTGGCGGCAACGATCGGGAGGCAGGAAGACATGACGGTGGTGGCGACAGCCGGCAGCGGTCGCGAGGCGGTGGATCTTTGGAAGACGCACCGTCCGGATGTGTCGCTTCTGGATTTGCGCATGCCGCAACTAAACGGCGTCGCGGCGATCAGAGAGATTCGCGACCTGGATGTGTCTGCCCGGGTGATTGTGCATACGACCTACGATACGGACGAGGAAATCTATCAGGCTGTCCGGGCGGGAGCGAGGGCCTATCTGCTCAAAGACGCGCCTCTGGCAGAGTTACTGGATGTTATTCGCAAGGTGCATGCCGGCGAGACCTGTATTCCGCCCGCGCTGGGAGCCAAGCTCGCTTCACGTATGAGCGGGGAAGCCCTGACCAGTCGCGAAATTGATGTACTGAAGCTGCTCGCTCGCGGCCGAAGCAATAAGGAAATCGGCGCCGCTCTCTTCATCAGCGAAACAACGGTGAAAACACACGTCCGCAGTGTTTTCGCAAAGCTCAATGTCATGAGTCGGACGGAAGCGATCGCCGCAGCCAGTCATCGCGGTCTGATCCAGCTTTAGTCGCTAGGTTTGGTCTGTCGCCTTCCAAGAAGCGAGCCGGTTTTCGTGCCGAAAGGTTGGAACTAAGTCCGCTCTACACTAATCATGCAACCAGAGGGTAGAGATAAAATTCGATCCGCGGAGTGAAGTCAATCCGGCCCTATGTTTCAACAGACATACCATGCCTCTAGCGCCGGCTGCGGCGGCGCAGAAGGGCGCTGCTTGCTTGTGCGAGCGAACCCCGCGGTTCGACCGATCGTTGCTGACAACAACGAATTAAGTCGGCAAGGTCCACGGTGGGATGTTCCAATGTGAGCTTGCTCAATAAATACGGGTTCCGCGTCCGTCGCCGGCTGACCATTGGCGCAATGATGTTGCTCGTCGCGTTCGCGCTGGTTGATTCTGCCCACGCGCTCGATCCAGAGAAACTCATCAGCCAGTTCACGCACACTGCCTGGTCCGCCAAAGATGGCATTCCGGGCCCAGTCCGCGCGATCACGCAAACGCCGGACGGATTCCTCTGGCTTGGGACAGAAGCCGGGTTGTATCGGTTCGACGGCCTGCAATTCGCTCCTTGGAAATCGAATTACAACGAACAACTTCCGACCTCGTCCGTCCTGGCGCTTTGCGTGGCGCGCGACGGCGGTCTCTGGATCGGATTTGGTTCGGGCGCGATCGCTGAACTGCGTGACGGTCACGTCCGGACCTATACAGCGGAGAACGGAGTTCCGGGCGGCTACATTCTCTCGATCGTCCAGGATACGAGCGGCGCAATCTGGGCGGGCGGCCCTTATGGACTCGTTAGGCTGGAGGGCGCGCGGTGGCGTCGGATCGGAGCCGCGGAGGGTTACCCGGCGCCGGGTGCGCAATCGCTTTTAGTGGACGACCAAGGGAGACTTTGGGTCGCCACCGATGGCGCCAGCTTCGACTTGAGCACTGACCCGGTGCGGGTGAACACCATTCTGACGCTGGCTCAAGGGGCGAAGCGCTTCACTGCCACAGGCGAAGCGGTCGGAATGGTGTGGACCATGGCTAACTCCCCGGAGGGAGCTGTTTGGATCGCCGATACGACTGCGAAAATCGTGCGCCCAATCAGCGGTGCTGGCGCCGACAAGAAGGGCATTCCCTTGGACGGTGAGACGCTCTGTCTTCTTTTTGCTGGACCGAGAACGCTTTGGATCGGCTTAATCGACCGCGGTATCCGGCAGGTCTCGGATTTCGGCTCTGCCAGCGCGCCCGCTTCGGATCGCTTTCAGGCTAGCGATGGTCTTTCCGGCGGCCTGGTCCAGAGCGCCTTTAAAGACCGGGAAGGCAATCTCTGGTTTGGGACGGTTGGGGGGTTGGATCGCTTTAGCGAGAACAAAGTCACGGCCTATTCCGCGAAGGAAGGTCTGAATCCCGACCAGCAACTTGCGCTAGCCGCGACGGCAAACGGAAGTGTGTGGGCCTTAAGTTACACTCGCGATTCGGTCCGGCAATTTGACGAGGGCCACTTTGTCACCTGGGCTCTTCCTTCTTACTCTGCCTCTGAGACGACGCGTATTCTTTGTCTCACGAGCAAAGGCAACGACGTCCTTGTTGGTGGCAACTTTTTCCTAGCGCGGGAGGCCGGCGGCGATTTTTCCTTCGTGCCTGTCCCAAACATTCCAAAAGGAACGAATGTCGAGGCCGCCGCTTACGACGTGAAGGGCGATCTGTGGCTGACCTTGACGGGATGGTGGCCTGCGCTACCCAATACAGTCTCCAGGATCTTGCGCCTCAAGAACGGTGCATGGACCGATTTCAGCACCCGCGCCAATCTACCAAAGTATCACTCAAGAGTTATCTATGGAGATAGCGCTGGCCGCGTTTGGTTCGGCTTCGAGAACGGAGAAGTCGCGGTCTGCGAGGATGGCCAGTTTCGTGTCTACAGCGAGAAGGACGGGCTGCCCAGCGGCAGAATCTTTGCTATTGCAAGCGACCGGGCCGGTCAGCTCTGGGTCGGCGGCGAAGGTGGCTTGAGTCGCTTACAAAGCGGGCGCTTCACCACTCTCACGGCGGAGAACGGCCTCCCGGGTAACTCCGTTTCCGGGATTGTCGAGGACGAGGAGGGCTCACTTTGGCTGGCTTGCGGCTTAGGCGTCTTCCGGGTGGGACAGGCTGAATTGAATAAGGCACTCGCGTCGCACACCTACCGGATGGAAGGATTTACCATCGGAGCGACTGACGGTCTGCGCGGTCTTCCCCGCCAGCGAGAGCCTTTCCCCACCGCGACCCGAGCGGCAGACGGGCGGCTTTGGTTTGCCACCACCGGCGGGGTGGCGATGATCGATCCGCATCGTCTCACAAAAAACCTTTTCCCGCCTCCGGTCGCGATTGAGGCTGTAAACGCGGACGATCGCGTTTTTACAGCTCCCGGATTCCGCCTCCCGCCGAATACAAGAAATGTGGAGTTTGCTTTTGCCGCACTGAGCTTAACCGATCCAGACCGCGCTCAGTTTCGCTACAAGCTCGAAGGCTACGATAAGGAATGGCAAGGACCGGTCATGACTCGCCGCGTTCGCTACACTAACTTATCCCCCGCCACATATCGCTTCCGGGTCGTAGCTTCTAATAACGATGGAGTGTGGAATAAGAGCGGCGCGTTATGGGACTTTTCTCTGGCGCCGGCTTTCTATCAGACACTTTGGTTCCGGGCGGCCATGCTTCTCGCGCTCGCCAGTTTCCTGGCGGCTCTCTACAAGACCCGCCTCCGCCGGATCAAGCGTCATAACGCCGAGCTGCGACAGGAGATCAACGAACGGAAAGGCGCGGAAAGTGCGCTGCACGCATCCGAGCAAGTCGCGCGCGGACAAGTCGAAGCCTTGGTCCAAAGCCTCGATATTCTCGCGACCGCGCCTCCGCCGGAGAAATTTATCGGAGAAATGCTCAGCACGATCGGACGGCTACTCAACGCGCAAAGTGTCGTTCTCTGGTTGTTCGACGAAGGCA
The DNA here is from genome assembly GCA_965217815.1 of Chthoniobacterales bacterium. Classification (GTDB taxonomy): domain Bacteria; phylum Verrucomicrobiota; class Verrucomicrobiia; order Chthoniobacterales; family UBA10450; genus Palsa-1392. Next base: position 428,316 of record CBDCJI010000001.1, on the reverse strand, counting down.
CTGAGTCGTTCAGTTTGCGCGCGGGCGCGCACGGCGCGGATCTCGGCGCGATGGAAAGCAGTCATCCGTTTATTACCCATCCGACGTCCTGGAAAGAAAATGAAGGTCTGCATGAGATGATTTTCACAGGAGTTCCCCAGAGCTACGAAAATCTTGAGACCAATCCGCGCATTTCCGAAGGAATCCGTGCTTATTTCCGCGCTAACGGGACGAAGAGATTTCTTACCATTCCCACTTTAGTTGGGGGACGGGTCAAGGGATTTATCGGCATTCGACATGGAGAGAGGGCAGCCTATCGGCCGGAAGAGATCGAGCTGGCGCAAGCCCTTGCTCATCAGGCGATGTTTGCCATCCAACTCAATGAATTCGCGGAGCAGGACCAGCGCGCCGCAGTTCTGGAAGAGCGAAATAGAATGGCTCGGGACATCCACGACAACCTCGCCCAGGGACTCACCGGCGTGATTGTGCAGTTACAAGCCGCGGAGGACGCGACGGCCAAGGGTTATAAGAAGGAAGCCCAGGACCATTTGCAGAACGCCCGTAACCTGGCTCGTCAAGGGCTGAGAGAAGCGCGCCGGTCAGTTCGCGCGCTGCGCCCGCAAGCCTTGGAAGAGGGCACCTTTTCGGAAGCGTTCGAGAGTCTGATCAAGAATGCCGCGGTCGGCACGCCGCTCCAGATCGAGTTCCAGGTGGCCGGAGAGATACGAGAGCTTCCTTCGTTGGCGCAGGAACACCTGCTTCACATCGGGCAGGAAGCCTTAACGAACACCCTCAAATATGCTCACGCGACCCGCTTCGAAACGCGCCTGAGCTTTCATCCCAAGGAAGTTCGTTTGGAATTACAGGACAACGGAATTGGATTCGAGTTGGACCGCCGACATAACGGCTTTGGCCTGACCGGGATGAAAGAACGGGTCGCGCAAATAGGTGGCCAGGTAACGATCGCAAGTGCACGCGGTCAGGGCACCAAGGTCGTGGTGGTTTTGCTTGACGCGTAAGACCCGGCATCCTCGCCACGGTCAGCAACCTCCTCCTAAAGGAGGAGAACGGCCTCATCCGCAGGCAGTGCAAAAAATTCCGTCCTTTACCCAGTAGTCCGGGTGACGCCGGCGAGGCTAGGCTCTCTCATGAAGAAGGCTGAGGTGAAGGACGGTTGGATGGAGGCAGAGGCGACTTCGATGCCCGAGGTCGCTTTGGCGAAGGGTGTGCTGGTGCAAGCGAAACGGGACTTACGCCGCTTCGTTCGCGCCCAGGACGGGGTCGGCCGGGAAATGTACGCGGATGCTCGCAGTTGGGTGACCGCGGATGATTTCGCCTGGCCCTATTCATTTCAGAACGTCTGCACAGTGCTGGGCTTATCGCCCGAGTTCTTGCGAGCGGAATTGCTCCCGGAACTCCAGACCGGCTGGTTTGGTCGTTCGCGGGGAATCGCTCACAGCATTTCCTCTTCTTTGCGCGGGTCCCTGGCCAGCGCCTTCAGAGACCGTCATCACCCTCGCCGCGCAGTCCTCGCGCACTGAGTGCCCATTCCAAAAAATTTCATGCCCATGAAAAGGAAACAGCAAAGAAGCCGCCAGACGAGAGCCTGGCACAAAATCTTGCGACGGCGGGCGCCGCGGCACGATCCATGGCTCTCCTTGAGCATCGATCTCTTTAACCAGACGGACGGATGGGGCCGCGGCTTTCGAGGATTAGTCTCGAAAACTTCCCGCCTAACGAGTGATTACTGAGATCGTGGACCAGGCCGAGAAATCAATCATCGTGAACGCTCCGGTCGCCGATGTCTATGAACGGTGGCTGCGCTTCGAAGAACTCCCGAAGTTCCTCAAGTCACTGGTGGATGTGGAGCGAATCGACGAAACCCATTTCTCTTTCACTCTTATCCGAAACGGGGAGGAGCAGCGCGGCGTGATTGAGGTCATCAAACAAATTCCCGAACGGAAGATAGCCTGGCGGACGACCGCCGACGGGGTCGAGTTGGGCGTCGTCTCCTTCGAGCCGCGCTCTGACTGCGCCACTGAGATCAGCCTGAAGTTACGTTCTGTTCTCAATACTTCCATCTCCGGTGAGAGCGCGGACCAATACCTCCTCCATTTCAAACAGTTAATTGAGAGTCCGCAGGGTTAACCAGTCTCCTTTTACGGCCTACGCAATTCAAACCACCATATGAATACCCACTCACAAAAACTCGCAGGTAAAGTAGCAGTCGTCACCGGCGCCTCCAAAGGCATCGGCGCCGCCATCGCCAAGGCACTCGCCGCGGAAGGCGCGGCGGTGATCGTCAATTACGCCTCCAGCAAAGCGGACGCAGATGCGGTAGTTTCCGCGATCACCGCGGAAGGTGGCAAGGCTGTTGCCGTAATGGGCGACGTTTCCAAGGCCACCGACGCTGTCGGCATCATCGATGCCGCCATCCGCCATTTCGGCCGCCTCGACATCCTGGTCAACAACTCGGGCGTCTATGAGTTCGCTCCGATCGAGGCGATTACCGAGGAACATTTCCACAAGATGTTTAACATTAATGTGCTCGGCGCGATCCTCACGACACAGGCGGCAGTGAAGCACCTCGGCGCAGGTAGCAGCATAATCAACATCGGCTCCGGAGTCAGCCGCCTCACGCCGGCCAACTCCGCGGTTTACACCGGCACGAAGGGAGCACTCGATGCCATCACGGGCGTCCTGGCGCGCGAGCTCGGCCCGAAGGGTATCCGCGTCAATACGATCAACCCAGGAATGGTGGAAACCGAAGGTGCTCAAAGGACCGGCATGCTCGGCTCCGATCTGGAGAAATCGTTGATCGCCCAAGCGCCGCTAGGACGCACCGGCAAGGTCACCGATATCGCCCCGATTGCCGTCTTCCTGGCCTCGGACGATTCCGGCTGGCTCACGGGCGAGCAACTCCTGGCCACTGGAGGAATCCGCTAACCTGTTCAAGTATTCATCGAATTCACATTCGATTCGCTCACTTGACAGATCGGCCGAGGCTGGACTGCCGCCGGCTACTGCGGGTAACTTGAAAAGCGGATGCGCACTTGAATGAAAAAACCCGTGATCATTACTGTCGATGACGACGCGGATGTGCTTCGCGCAGTCGAGCGGGATCTGCGGCGGCAGTATGGCGAACGCTTTCGCGTGTTGCGGGCGGACTCGGGACTAAGTGCCCTCGAGATGGTGAAGCAGCTTCGCCTGCGCAACGACGCGGTGGCGCTGTTCCTGGTCGATCAACGGATGCCTCACATGACCGGGGTCGAGTTTCTCGCCGAAGCGATCAAAGAGTTTCCGAAGGCGAAGCGTGTCCTGCTGACCGCTTATGCGGACACCGATGCGGCCATCGACTCGATCAATACCGCGCAGGTGGATTATTATTTGATGAAACCCTGGGACCCTCCGGAAGAGAAGCTCTACCCCGTCCTCGACGACTTGTTGGACGATTGGTTGAGCGGGTTTCGGCCGCTGTTCGAAGGCATCCGGATCGTGGGCACGCGCTGGTCGCCGCAGTCACATGCGGTGAAGGATTTTCTCGCTGGTAATCAGGTGCCGTACGAATGGCTGGACGTCGAAACCCCGGAGGCGAAGAAGTTACTCGCGGACCTCTCGCCTAACGAGCAAATGGCTCTACCGGTGGTCATTTTCCCGGATGGTTCCCATCTTGACGAACCGGTCGCGGCGCAAATCGCGAGCAAGATTGGTTTGAGAACGAAAGCGCAAATGCCCTTCTATGATCTCGCGATCATCGGGGGCGGACCGGCGGGCCTGGCAGCGGCGGTCTACGGCGCTTCGGAAGGTTTGCGCACCGTCATGATCGAGCGGCAAGCGCCCGGCGGCCAGGCGGGATCGAGCTCCCGGATCGAGAATTACCTTGGGTTTCCTTCAGGTCTGAGCGGGGCGGATTTGGCCCGCCGCGCGGTCGCGCAGGCACGACGCTTCGGCACGGAGATTCTCAATCCCGTGGAAGTAACGGGGATCCGGCGCAATGATCCCTATCGTGTGCTCACTCTTAGCGACGGGAGCGAGATTAGCTGCCACGCCGTACTCATCGCGAGCGGCGTTTCCTACAACAAGCTCGCCGTTCCCGGCGCCGAGCGGCTGACCGGGGCGGGGGTTTATTACGGAGCGGCCGCGACCGAGGTGCTTTCGTGCGAAGGCGAGGACGCCTACATTATCGGCGCGGCCAACTCCGCCGGTCAGGGCGCGATGTATCTCTCAAAATTCGCCAAGTGCGTCAACATCCTGGTGCGAGGCGATTCCATCAATCGCAGCATGTCGCAATATCTGATCGATCAGATCGCGAAGACGCCGAATATCGCCGTCCACACCCACACCGTCGTGATGGAAGTAACAGGCGAGCGAAACGTCGAGTCACTCCTACTGAGGAACACGCAAACTGGAAGCGAGCAGACAGTTCCCGCAGCAGCGCTTTTCGTCTTCATCGGAGCGGCGCCGCACACGGAAGGAATCAGCAGCGAGATCATGTGTGATGGCCACGGCTTCGTCCTCTCGGGCCCGGAGGTGATGCGCGACGGCAAACCACCGGCCGGCTGGCAACTCGAGCGCGATCCATTCCTTCTGGAAACAAACGTGCCCGGTATTTTCGTGGCCGGAGACGTGCGCCACGGCTCGGTCAAGCGAGTCGCGTCCGCCGTCGGCGAAGGAGCCATTTCAGTAGATGCGATTCATCGCTACCTGAGCAAGCTCGGAGCCTAACGAGAATAAGATCATGCCTCACTCGACATGAGCGCGCTGACCAGGGCCGAGTCTCCTCCGAATTTGACGGAGCTATTTGCGGCGCTCCAGACCACGCCCGCGTTCTCGAAACTCGGAGCCGAGGAGCGCCGCTATTTCGAAAACGGCAGGGTCATCTCGCTGCGCCCAGGCGAGGTGCTGGTGAACGCCGGCGACCCGCCAGAGGCGTTCTTCATTTTCCTCGAAGGCGAAGTCCGCGTGACCAAGCGCGCGGGCGCGATCGATCACACCCTCGTGGCTTACAAAGCGGGGAATTTCTTCGGCGAGCTGCCCTTGCTCCTTAACATTACCTATCTCGTCACGGTCACGGCGGCCGTCACGACGCGCGTCTTTGTGCTGCCCAAGGAGAGCTTCTGGCAACTGCTCCGCGCCTGCCCCAACGTCGCGACCGAAGTCTTGCGCGCGATGGTGACGCGTCTGCGCAACCTCGAAGGCTTCACCCAGCAACAGGAAAAGCTAGTCTCGTTAGGCACGATGGCGGCGGGCTTGGCGCACGAGTTAAATAACCCATCCGCCGCAGCGCAACGCGCGGCGACGCATTTGCAGGAAGCGCTCGAACGAATTGAAGGAGCGACCAGCCGATTGCATCAGACGATGGACGCGGCAAACTGGGAAGCGCTCGCTCCTTTCGCGGACAAGCTGATCGCGGCGCTCCCGAACGCCGCGTTCCTGAGCTCGCTCGATCAAGCCGACCTCGAAGAGGAGATCACGGCCTGGCTCGAGGCGCACGAAATTCACGACGCCTGGAAATACGCCGGCCCGCTCTCCGCGGCACGCCTCAGCAGGAAGGAGCTGGACGAACTCGCCGCCGTTTTGCCGGGCGCAGCCTTGGCCGAAGCGCTGCCCTGGCTCGAGGCGCGGCTCACGATTGCCTCGCTCATGAATCAAATCGACCAGAGCATTGGCCGCGTCTCCGAGTTGATCAACGCGGTGCGCTCCTACTCGAAGGAAGACAACACGCCGGCGAAGGAAACCGATTTGCATCAAGGGATCGAAACCGCGCTGACCGTGCTCGGACATAAGCTGAAAGGCGTGAGCGTGACCCGGGATTTTGACCGCGAGATGCCGCCGCTGCGCGCCCGGCCTAACGAGTTGATCCAGGTCTGGACAAACCTGCTCGACAACGCCGCCGACGTCCTCAAAGGCGAAGGCGCGCTCACTATCCGCACCTGTCGGGATGGCCATCAGGCCCTGGTCGAAATCATCGATAATGGCCCCGGCATTTCACCCGCCAACTTGACCCGAATCTTCGAGCCGTTTTTTACCACCAAAGGCGTGGGCGCTGGGACCGGATTGGGGCTGGTCATCAGCCAACGCATCATCGAACAACATGCGGGCGAGATCGAAGTGGAATCGAAGTCGGGCGATACCCGCTTCATCGTTAGGCTGCCGCTCGGGAGCGTGCCGCCGGCTGCAGGGAAGAGCGAAACGGTCGAGGCGGCGCCCGGCGAAACTGTCGTCGTCGCGCCCACCCCATCGCTGCTTGCTGCCGTCCGCAATGGCGGCGCAAACCCGAGCTCGAACATAACTCGCTACGCCAGCGTCACCGACGTGCCACTTTTGCAGAGCCTGGACGAGGCGGGCAGAAGTTGTCTCGTCGGCGGAAAGGAAATCTCGCTCCGCGCCGGCGAAACGCTCGTCACCGAAGGCAGTGTCGCGGAACATTTTTTCATCCTCCTCGAAGGCGAACTGCGGGTCAGCAAACATTACGATGCGCAGGAAGTCGTGCTCGGGACGGCGAAGCCGGGAATGTTCTTCGGCGAGATCCAGCTCATGATGGAAACGCCCTACGAAGCGACGGCCAAGGCAATGGTGGCCTCTCGCATGTTTCAACTGCCCCGGGTCGGATTTTGGAATCTGCTCCGCTCGTCTGCGGCGGTCTCGGCCGAAATACTGCACACGCTCGCGACCCGCGTGCGCAATTTTGAGTCCTACACCCAACAGCGCGAAAGACTGGCGTCGTTAGGCGGATTCGCCGCGGGTCTCGCGGAAGAGTTGAATAACCCGGCGTCGGCCGCGCAACGAGCCGCCGCCCAATTGCACAAGACCGTCAATAACTCGCAAACCTTTTCGTGTCAGTTGAGCCGGGAGCTTTCCCATGTGCAGTGGCAGGAAGTCGCGGCGCTCGCGCAGAAAGCGCCGCCGGGGCGCGCGCCGCTCTCGGCCGCTCCGCTGGCAGCAAGCGATCGCGAGGAAGCGGTCAGCGCTTGTCTGGTGCATCACCGCGTCGATGGCGGCTGGGAGATCGCGCCCACCCTTGCCAGTGCCGGAATCGACGAGCCGACCTTGGATAAGCTGGCGGCCGAATTGCCGGCCAGGAGTCTGAAGCCCGCGTTGCAATGGGTCGAGGCGCGCCTCAGTACGGCGGCGCTGTTGCAAAGTCTGGAACAAAGCACCCGTCGCATCTCCGAGTTAGTGAAAACGGTCAAGGCCTACTCGTTCATGGATCAAGCGCCCTTGCAGGAGATCGATGTGCACGACGGGCTCGAGGACACGCTCGCCGTCTTCGCGCATCAACTCGAAGGCATCGACCTTGTCCGCGATTACGATCGCTCGCTGCCGCGGATTATGGCTTACGGGAGCGAACTGAATCAGGTTTGGACAAATCTGCTCGCGAACGCGATCGATGCCTTACATGACCGCTCCGAGAGGCGCATATCCATTCGAACTCGCGCCGCGGAAAACCGGGTCATGGTCGAGATCACCGACAACGGAACCGGCATTCCCGAAGACGTGCGCCCGCGGGTCTTTCAGGCATTTTTCACCACGAAAAGCGGCGGCAAAGGGTTGGGTCTGGGCCTGGTCATCAGCCATCGCATCGTGACCGATCGCCATCGCGGCGCGATCGAGTTCGACTCGAAGCCGGGTGAAACCCTCTTTCGGGTGAAATTGCCGATCACTCGTTAGGCGGACGGCCGCGAATTGCCACGCTCGATGTCGGGCAAGACTCGCGCAGAGGCTGAAAGTTTTGGCAGACGCTCGTGGGCGGGCGTTGACTTCAAAATTCCTCGATGCGCTGATTTCGGAATGACCGAACGCCACATTTTACGAAACAACATCGCGTGACAATCTGTGACAATTTCACCGAAACCAACTGAACTGGATGACGACTAAAAACAGTTTCTCCTCGTGAACCGCATCAGATAGTGAGGTTTGTGTGGTAGCGAGCGGGTTCAACTCCCCTCGCCTCCAATCCCCGAGCCCGGAGAACTTCCACGCCTGGGTGTTTGTAACCATACTGTAGGCTAGTTCTGTCCGCGGCGCTTTGCAGTGGGAGAACGAGATTCGGCATGCCTATCGGCCCCTTCCGCGATGATGAAATTGTCCTAAAAGGCATCGTTTTCCGAAGGCGTGCGCTCCAGTCGTCTTCTCGCGCTCAGATATTTTTCCAGTTACAATGACTTGATTTACAGGTATTTGTCTCTTTCCTCAAAGTTTGGCTGGAGCAAATTCCGGAAGATTCGAACTCCGGTATGGCGGGTGCTAAGCAGCCGGGTGTGCTCCTGAAATTCACCGCCAGAGCGACCGGCCCGATCGTCCGCACGAAAGCAAAACTCTCATCGCGAAATGGCTAATATCGCTGCCATCCGTTCGGTCGGGACTTCTCTGGCCGCGTATCTTGATCGCTCCTATCGGACGGCGGAATTCCCCGCGGACGTCTCGAAGCCGCCCTGCACCTTTTCCGTGGTCAGCAGCGGCCGTATCCAGGACGAAGACGATCCGGGTGATGGGGCGGCGAACGTTCTCCTCTTTCTCTATCACGTCAGCGTCGATCCTCATCTGCGGAATTCCGGCTGGCTCAGTGCCCCGGGATCGATCGCGCCGTCGGTCTCACTTTCACTGCATTACCTCTTCACGTTCTGGTCCAACAGCGCGGAGATCGAACACCTCGTGCTCGCCTGGACGATGCTGGAACTGCAGACGACTTCGCTCCTGGACGCGACGGTGTTGAGCGGCGAGGCACATTGGCGCGCGGAGGAGTCGGTTCAGGTCGTCCCTGAGGAGCTGAAGAGCGAAGAGATGATGCGCATCTGGGACACGCTGCGCCCGGATTATCGCCTGAGCGTAGGATACGTCGCGCGAGTGGTGCGGATTGAAAAAGAGGCAGAACCGGAGGGGCCGCCGGTGGTCGCTTCCCGGTTCAACTATGCCGTGCCGGCGGAAAAGCGATGACCCTCGCCGCCGCTACGTCCCGGGTTGTGGAGCACATCGATCGTCGAATGCCTGGCGCCTTCAGGTTGATCGATGCCGTGACGCAGTTGCCGGTAGTCGTCCCGGCGCAGATCGAAGTGCGAGAGGCTTCTTTGGCAGGTGGCGGGGCGCCCGCGCATGTGCCGCTGTCGGAACGGAGCGTGCAGATTCGAAGAAGCGCTTCGGGAAGCTACGCGATCAGCTCCGCGCCATTTTTTGACGACTACTCCACCACCTTTCAAGACCCGTCCGATCCGCCGGAGACGCCGCCGGGGACTCATCTGCTTTTGCGGATCGCAATCGTCGATGCCGGACCCTGGTATTTGCCGCAGGAATTCTCTCTCGCTCTGCCCCGAGCGCTCGACCACGCGAACGCGGAAAATGTCTTCGAGCCGGTGGAGGCGCCGCTCTTCCGCTCTCCTGGCGCGGGGGTTTCGGATGGATGGTCGGTTTTGCGGGTGAGCGTGGAAAAGTCGGAGACCGGGGAACCGCTCCCGGGCGTTCTCGTGCGGGTTTTCAAGAATCCGCGGGCCGCGACGGATGCTCCCATCGGCTGGGGGATGAGCGAATGGCGTGGCCACTTGCGCGGGGAAGCGTTGGTGGCCGTCGCCGATCTGCCGCGCTTCCGGCCGGGGAACGGCGAGAACGTTTTCGAGACCACGCAGGAGATCCAATTGGAAGGGACGCGTGCCGCGAACTTTGGCATTTTGCCTAACGAACTCCCGGAGGTCGCGCCACTCGTCTCCGGGACGGCCGCGGGAATCATTCGCCAGCGTTCCGATTCCGCCATCAAACCGCTCCTGGTCGCTCCCGCCCTGCCGCTCGCCCTCCGCGCGGGCGAGGAAAAATCCGTGCGCCTAACGATGTCCTAGTTCTTTCCGCCAGATCCAACCCACGCAACAGACCCAAAACCTATGCCTGAATATCTCGCTCCCGGCGTTTACGTCGAAGAAACCAGTTTCCGCGCCAAATCGATCGAAGGCGTGGGCACAACCACGACCGCGTTCGTCGGTCCCGCCGCCGCGGGCCGATCGTCACGACGCAATTTGACGAGGCCGGGAATCCCCCGGCCGCGCCGGAATTGCTGACCAGCTACGCGGATTTCGAGCGCATGTATGGCGGGGTGAAGGATCTCTCTCTGGGGACCACGCCGTCGACAAATTACCTCGCGCATTCCGTCCTGCAGTTCTTCAACGAGGGCGGTTCGCGCCTTTATGTGGCGCGCGTGGCGAACGAGCCGGCGGCGGCAGCCAGCGCGAACCTGGGTTCCGGCGCGGGCGCCAATGCGGCCTTCATCCGCTCGCGTTTTCGGGGCTCGGGCGCGAACGGCCGCGTCACCATCTCCGAGATCGCTCGTCCGGTGACTGTCGCTCAGCTCGATTCCTACGCTGACGGTTCATTCCTGCGTCTGACCGATCCGACGGCCGCGCCCGCGGCGCTGCCCGGCGGTCCCCTCCCCGCGAATCTCAGCGATCTGGGAGCGGACACCGTCGTGCTGAATCTGTCGGTCGACGGCGCCGACAAGGCGCTGAATTTTCAGGGCGTCGACCTGGCGAACGTGAATTTTCAGGACCTGCGAGCGCGCGTCGCAGCGGCGGATGCGGGCCTCGAGATCGTCGAGCTGCCAGGGGGAAAATTCGAGCTGCGCACGTCCGATTCCACCTCAGAGGCGAGCATCGAGGTGCGCGACGCTGGAGTCGGCGAAGTCTCGGCTCATGAAAAACTGGGTCTCCCCGCGCCGGGCGACACGAAAAGCGGCAGCGGCGCCGCGCCGAAGTTTTACCAACGCGGCACCGTCGACGGGAAGCACGTCTGGCATCTGGTCGGCGACAGCGCGAACACGCTCGATCCAGCGGCCGTTGCAAATGGTCAGGCGCAGGCGCTTTCCTTTAGCCTGGTCTTTGAAAGCGCCGGGTCGGATGACAACGGCATCGTTTACGACGACCTCGCGTTTGACCGCACGCATCCGCGTTTCGCGGGAGCTCTTCTCGCTCAGCATCCGGCCGCGCGCGCGGATGCACTCACCCAGCCTGTCTGGTTTGAGATCGGCGGCGATGTCGATCCGGCGAAGTTGCGTCGGGCCCTGTTCCCGGACGCGCGGACGGAAACTGAAGACGGCCGAGCGGTCGCGATTCACAAGCTCACCGGCGGCGCCGACGGCTCGATGCCGATGGTCGGCACACCTACCGATGACGGGAGCTACGCCGCCGCTTTCCAAATGCTGCGCAGCCTCGAAGACATCTCGATCGTCGCCGCGCCCGGGCATTCCGCTTATCCCGCGGCGGAGGCGATTCGCAACGCCCTCATCGCGCACGCCGAGCAACCGCGCGCTTATCGCATCGCCGTGCTCGACTCGCCTCCGCAAGAATTGCCGGGCGACGTGCGGCTTTATCGCGCGCACTTCGATTCATCACGGGCGGCACTTTATTATCCATGGGTCACGGTTCCGAACCCGCTCGCCCGTCCGGGCCGGGATGATATTGAGGCCGAAATTAACTTGCCGCCATCCGGTTTTATTTGCGGCATCTACGCGCGCAACGACACCGAGCAAAGCGTCTCGAAAGCGCCGGCCAACGAAGTCGTGCGCGGGGCCTTGCGCTTCGAGAGCGATGTCAATTTCGCGCAGCAACGACTCTTGAATCCGCTCGGGATCAATTGCCTGCGCTACCTGTCCGGGCGCGGTTATCGCGTCTGGGGAGCGCGCACGGCTTCATCCGATCCCGAGTTTAAATACGTCAACGTCCGCCGCTTCTTTCTTTATCTGGAAGCGTCGATCGATCGCGGGACGCAGTGGGCGGTGTTTGAAAATAATGGGCCCCGTCTTTGGGCCAACATCCGCGAAACCGTCGAGGCATTTCTCTACAATGAATGGGTCTCCGGCAACCTGCTCGGCGCGACCCAGGAGGAAGCCTATTTCGTCCGCTGCGATCGCAGCACGATGACGCAGAACGACCTCGACAACGGCCGGCTCATCTGCCTCGTCGGCGTTGCCGCGCTCAAGCCCGCCGAGTTCATCATCTTCCGCATCGGCCAGAAAACCGCCGACAACCGCTCCTAAACCAGCAACCACCTCGAGGAAAAACCCATGCCAGATCGCACGACTCCTTACGGCGCTTTTAATTTCGCCGTGAACCTGAACGGACCCATCGGAGAAGAACAACCGCTCGGCGGTTTCTCCGATGTCTCCGGCCTGACCAACGAAATCACCATGGCCGAGTATCGCAACGGCAACGAAAAGCCGAATCACGTCCGGAAAATTCCCGGCGTGCACAAGGTCGGCGACGTCACCCTTAAGCGTGGCATCGTCAGTTCGGCCGACCTCTGGGCCTGGATCACCCTGACCCGCACCCAGGGCATCGCGGGCAAGCGCACCGTCGTCATTACCCTGCGCAACGAAGCCGGCGCGTCGGTCCAGAAATGGAAGCTCGGCGGGGCAATCCCGATGAAATACACCGGGCCCACCCTCGCGGCCAAAGGCGGAGGCGACGTGGCCATGGAGGAGTTGGTCCTTTCGAGCGAAAGCCTGGAAGTCGAAACGGCCGCATAACTTCCGAGCGTTTCCATGGACGGACTGTCATTTGTCACGGCCACGCCGCCGCTCGAGAGCGATCCGGCGCGGGCCGATATCGCCTGCTTCATCGGCTTCGTGCGCCGGCGCAGCGGCGATCCGGCGACGGAGCGCGACAAGTTGCGGCAGGCCCTCGCGCAGGTCGGATGGTCGGGGCCGGAGCTGCCGGCGAGTGCCCGTTTGCTTCCGGAAGAAATAGCGCCCGCCGGAAATAAAAGCTGGGCCTTCCCGCGGTGGTTGCGCGATCGCGGATGGAGCGCCGGAACCCGCGACGACGAGCTATTTTCGGCCCTGCTCCGCGTTTGGTTTCCGGCGGCGCTGGTCGATTGGTGGAGCGAAGGCGACTATCTGAATTCGGCCAGCCGGGTGCCGGCGGTCGATCTGCTGGAACTGCGAGATGTCCCGGCGCCGGTCGATTCCTGGGATGTTTTCGACGCCCTTTTTGCCTGGGACGACCGGCCGATCGACGACGCGGCGACGGCAAGTTGCGATACGGCGATGGGCGCAGCTTTGCGCAGTTTTTTTGCGCAGGGCGGCCGCAAATGTTTCGTCGTTAGGCTGGGCGATCCCTGGCCGGTCCTCACTCCCGCGGCGGAGCGAATTCGCCACAAATCCGCTTACGGTTTGCTGCCGCCCGGCCCTTCGCCGGTCGATCGCGCTTCCTGGCGCGGGCTCGGAAATCTCTTCGCCACGCCGGAGGTGTCGTTTCTTTGCCTGCCGGATTTGCCGGATCTTTTCGGCACGACCCCTAGTGGACAGGTCGAAGGGGATGCGCCCACCTCGCCGGAAGTTTTCATCGAATGCAGCGCAGGAGAAGAGCCGCCTCCGCAGTTCGTCCTTCGCGGAATCCCGCCGCCGCATTGCGACGAGGCAGGATTTAAATCCTGGGCCGGCTTCATCGGCGAAGTCGGCAAGTTGCTCGCGCATTCCGCGCGCGAAGTGCAATTCATCGGCGCGATTCCGTTGCCCGTCGATGCCGCCGCCGTGCAGGCGCACATCCTCAGCACCGATCCAGTGCAGGCGGCCGAGGCGGCGCAATGGAGCGAGAGCGCCGGAATCGCGACGGCTTTCGTGCAACTTATTTACCCGTGGTTGCGCACGCCGAATTCACCGGCCTTGCCCGGCGGATTGGAAGCGCCCGATGGCGTGCTCGCCGGCGCGCTTGCCAATAGCGCACTCACGCGCGGCTCCTGGCGCAGCGCTCTGCGCCAGGCAATTCCGGGCCTCACGGCCGTCGAGCCGGTGCTCGATCGCGCTTCACTCCTGCGACTGCGGGAGCACATCACGATCATCGGTCCGGCCCCGGACGGCTTTCGCCTTCTCTCGGATGTCACCACGAGCCAGGACGAAAGCTATCGCCCGGCGAATGTGAACCGGCTGATCAACGCCATCATCCGCGCCGCGCGGGAGACGGGGACGCCGTCCGTTTTCCAAAGCAGCGGACCCATTCTCTGGAAACGTCTGCGCGAGAGTCTCGAACGATTGCTCGCCGGCCTCTGGGCGGCGGGCGCGCTCGGAGGGGACTCAGCCGAGGAAGCGTTCGAGGTGCAATGTGATCGCCGCACCATGACGCAGGCCGATCTCGACGACGGCCGCGTGGTCTGTCGCGTCTCCTTCGCCGCGGCGTCGCCGATTGTGCAAATCACCGTCGTTTTCGCGATGGAAGAAGGCGGGCAAATCTCGCTCGTCTCCCAACCCAAAGCCGCATGACCGACCCGGATTATCCGCTCACGCTTTTCCGCTTCCAGGTGGACTTCGAGCGCATCTCGCTGACCGACCAAGGGAAGGGCGGCGCGGTTGCGGTTTGCCGCGGCGCGTTTTCCGAATGCACGGGAATCGAGGCGACGATGGAGCCGAAGGTGATCAAAGCCGGCGGCTGGAATTACGGCTCCCCGCAGCGCGCGGGTCCGGTCACTTTTGCGACCGTCATCTTGAAACGCGGGATCACGACGTCGCGGGATCTTTGGAAATGGTTTTCGCAGGTCAACGAGCAGGGCAAATACGCCTTCCGGCTCAGCGTGACCATCCGGGTCGCCGGTCCCGGGGAGAGGGATCCGGAACACGGTGACGCGCTCACGATCAAGCTTGCCCGCGCGTTGCCCCTGAAATTCAAATGCGGCGACCTCAGCGCGCGCGCCACGGAGGTCGGGGTGGAGGAATTGCACCTTGCCCACGAGGGCCTGTCGATCGTCTAAATCATGAGCCAGCCCACCAAAAAAGCTCAGCCGGTCGCGCTCGCCACCATCGGCGTCGTGACCAGCGGCGACAACGTCGCCGACCCGATCTCCGTGCACTTCAATCCGGTCTCCCTCCAGCTCCAGGTGAGCAATGAGCTCAAAGACACGGGCAACGCGGCGCGCAAACAGTACATCGCCAAGACCACGACGAAGTTGACCATGGACCTGGTCTTCGACACCACCGACACCGGCGTGGACGTGACCAGGACGACGAGCAAACTGCAGGCGTTTATCGCGCCGAAATCTGCGGCGAAAGATCCGCAGCAGACCCCGCCGCCGCTGGTGCTTTTCAGTTGGGGCGCCCTGGCCTTCAAGGGAATCGCCGAGAATTACAAGGAGACGATCGACTTCTTTAGCGCCAACGGCGTGCCGCTGCGCTCGTCGATCAACCTCACCCTTTCGCGGCAGGACGCCGTTTTCGATCCCGCCAAAAACGCGCCCGATAACGCCGGAACGGTGGACGACAATCTCTTCGACGCGCCGGCTGGCAATGCCGCCGACCTGGCCAACGCCGCCGGCGCGCCGGCAGCCGCCCGCGCGGTGGCGGCGGCGAATGGCGAGGAAAATTTGCGTTTTGGAGCCGGTGCGGGATTGACCGTCGGCGGCTCGATCAACTTGAAACCGCCGGTCGCATTCGCCAGCGGCGGCGCGGGGATTTCGGCCGGCGCGGGCGCGGGTTTGGGAATCGGCCTCAGCGGCGGCGTGGGCATAGGGATGGGCGGCGGCGCCTCCGCAGGCGTCGCGGGTCTGGCCAGCCTCTCCGCTGCCGAGGGCGCGTTTAGCGGGCTGCGCGTCACGGCCGGCGGACCGAGCACCGTGCGGATCAATCCGGCAGCGATCATCCCGACGATCGGCAGCAGCACCGTCTCCACCGACGCGGGCGCGACTTTCAAAGTCGGCGGCCAGGCCAGCTTCTCGGGCGCCGCCGGCTTGCGCGCCGATGTGGGCGCGACCGGCAAACTCAGCTTCGACGCCAGCTAAAATTTATGTCCGTGTTGATCGATCAAATTGACGCCGAGGTGATGCCCTCTCCAGCGCCGGGCGCAGCTCCGGCCTCCGCTCCGGCCGCCCCCGATCAACCCGAAACCCAAATGCGTCGCGAATGCGCCCTGCTCGAGCGCATCGCCGTTCGCGCCGCGCGGCTTCGCGCCGACTGAACCCGTATGCCAGAGACAGCGCTCAGCCCACTCGGCCTTTACGCCGCGCGCCCAACCATCCGGGTGAATGGCGCCGAAAACGACCGCGTTACGGGTCTGCTCCTGGCGATGGATTTGCGCGAACACGAAGAAGGCCTGAGCGCGCTCGAATTGCGCTTCTCCAATATCGCGACCCTGGAATCCGGCTCTCCGGATTTCGCCTTCGAAGACGAGGCTGCGCTCAAACTCGGCGACAAACTTGCGGTTTATGCGGGCGAGGAAACGGCGCCGACCGAGATTTTTTCCGGCGTCATCACCGGGCTGGAAGCCGATTTTCCCGAGGGCGCCTCGCCCACCCTGACGGCTTTGGCCGAGGACCGCCTGCAGCAGGCGCGGATGAAACGGCGCAGCCAGACCTACAACGACCGTTCGTTAGGCGAGATCGCCCGCACGATCGCTTCCGATCTCGGCCTCACCCCAGTCGTGACCAGCTTCGACCGCTCCCTTCCCGTGGAGGTGCAAATGAACGAAAGCGACCTCGCCTTTCTGCGCCGCTTGCTCGCTCGCTACGATGGCGACCTCCAGGTCGTGGGCGAGGAATTGCACGTCTCGCCGCGCGGCGACGTGCGCCGCAACCAGGTCGATCTCGCGCTCCACAGCCAGCTCCGGCGCGCCACCGTCCTGGCCGATCTTTCGCAACAGGTCAGCGAAATCACCGTCACCGGCTGGGACCCGGCCCGGGGCGCGCGGGTCAGCAAAAGCAGCCGCGGCGCGCACGTCGGCCCCGGCCAGGGACGCGCCGGCGCCGAGTTCCTGCCCGACGCGCTCGCCCGCCGTTCGCACCAGGTCGGCCACCTCGCCGCCGCGACCGATGATGAAGCGAGCGCCATCGCCGACGCCGTCTTCGACGAGCGGCAACGGCGCTTTGTCGTAGTCGACGGCACGGCCGAGGGCAATCCCACGATCCGCGTCGGCACGCACGTCACCCTGACCGGCCTGGGCCCGCGCTTCAGCAACACTTATTACGTCACGCGCTGCCGGCATCGCTTCGATCTGCAACTCGGCTATGAGACCGATTTCACCGGCGAATGCGCCTTCCTCGGCCGGCCATGAGCGATCGCGCCCTCGACCTCTTCGACGTGCCCATGCCGGGCCTCTGCCAGGGCGTTTACCTGGCGGAAGTCGCGAGCATCGACGACCCGCAACAGCTCGCCCGCGTGCAGTTGCGCATTTACAATTTTGACGGCGTGGATGGGCAGGACAGTCCGGTCTGGGCGCGCGTCGCGGCTGCCTTCGCCGGCCATAATCGTGGAGCTTTTTTAATTCCCGACGTCGGCGACGAAGTGGTGGTCTCGTTTGTGAACGGCGACCCGCGCTATCCGATCGTGATCGGCGGATTATGGAATGGCGATGACACCGCGCCCGAGCAAATCTCCGGTGGCCGCAACCTGCGCAAAGTCATCCGCTCGAAGAACGGCGTGAAGTTGACCCTCGAGGATGAGGACGGGGAGGAAAAATTCATCGCCGAAACGCCCGGCGGCCAAAAGCTCACCCTCGCGGATGGCCCGGGTAAAATCACGATCGAGGACAGCAATGGGAACTCGATCGAGCTGGCGGCCGCCGGCCTAACGATCACCGCGGCGAGCAAAGTGACCGTCAATGCGCCGCAGGTTTCCGTTTCCGCCGGCATGGTCCAGGTCGACGCGGCGATGTCGAAATTTTCCGGGATCGTGCAATGCGACACGCTGATCACGACCACCGTCATCGCCACCACTTACACGCCGGGAGCGGGCAACGTATGGTGAAGCATCCCGTCCTCCTGCGCGGGTACCAGGCCGCGATCAACGACCGCAGCGCACCGCCCGTGCTGGTGCAACGGCTCGACCAGGAATTCATCCCCGGTCTCCTCGACGGCTTCCGGCAAAAGCTCTCGTCCGACGATCTCGGCCGGGTCCCCAATGGCAGCGGTCCGCTCCGCCTTTTCCAGCCGGTCCATCGCACTTTCAACCTCGCGCTGCTCGAGGCCGTCTGCGATCGCCCGGGCTCGCCGCGGCTCGATCCGCGCGACATCGCGAGCGCTGGATTTGTCGTTAGGCGAATGGGCGACACGGGCGAGGAAGGCTGGCTCTTGCGCGACGAGCGCGTCGTCGGCTGGGCTCGGCCGAGCGAGCCGGAACTCGATCCCGATCCCGCGCAAAGAAAGCTGCGGCTCAACGCCGGCAATTCTCACCTCAACGGCCAGCTCCAGCGACTTCACGCCGCGCTCGAGCCGCCGGCCGAGCGCGTCGCGCGACTCTTCGTCGCCCCGCCCGAGGTCTGCGCCGCGGCTGGCCGGACGCTGCTCTACGGGCTCGTCCCGGTGACCAGCTCGGAGCGATCGGAAGAAGCGCAGCCAGTCGAGATCGACTCGCAGATTGTCGCCAGCGCGATGCCAAATTTTCTTCTCGGGCCCGAGAGCGCCGCGTGGCCCGATCTCGGCGTGAGCTCGATCCAGTTCGACGAGCTCAACCACTTGCTCGCGACCGCGCCCGGCCATCCGCTCGTCGCTTTCCTGCAAAACCTGCGCCTGATGCACTTCGGCTGGCACGCCTTCGATCCGGCGGCAGAGGGCGCCCTCATCGGGCCGCTCCTCAACCAGGTCACGCTCACCTTTGCCGATCAACGCACCGCGGCGCTCGGCGATTTTCTGCACGCGCTGGTGCGCCGGTTTATCCTCCGCGACGACGGCAGCAGCGAGGCGATCGAGCTGCCGGCCGACTGGCCGCAGCCCACCGCGGAGCTGGCCGGCCGGTTGCGCGAAGTGGTCGCGCAAGCTCTCCAGGCGCGCCTCCAGGAAGGTGTCCCCAACGAACAGCGTTTCGACGAGACCGGCGCTTCCTATCGGCTGCACGCTTTCATCCGGGTGCGCTCGCACGACGGCTGTCTGCCCGCGCTGCAATGGGCGGCGCCGAGCGCGCCGTTCCAGATCGTGCCTTGGTGGGAAAGCGGCGGCGGCCCGCTCCACACGATTTCACTTCCCGATTTCGACCGCGAGAGCATCAAAAAAGTGAAGCCGAACATCGCCTTCAAAGTGCCGCCCAGCCTGGCCGCACTCCTCCAGCAAAAGCCCGAGTCATTCTTGAAAGGCGAGGCCCAGGCCGGCGGCGTGGCCCTCGGTTGGATCTGCTCCTTCAGCATCCCGGTGATCACGCTCTGCGCGTTCATCGTGCTCAACATTTTCCTGGCGCTCCTTCACCTCGCTTTCCAGTGGCTCTTTTACGTCAAAATCTGCCTGCCCTTTCCGAAACCGAAATCTTCCTAGCCATGTTCCTCGACGCCAAACCGCCGCCGCTGCCGATCACCTGGCCCCTTTTCCCGCTCCCGGACGAAGATGGCCAGCTCGCCTTTCCGCATTTGGCGGAAAGCATTCGGCAAAATCTCCAGGTCATCCTCAGCACCCGGCCAGGCGAGCAACTGATGCGGCCCGAGTACGGCGCGGGGCTGGTCGATTTCATCGGCGAATCCAACAACGTCACCACCCGGCGGCGCATTTACGATCGCGTCACCCAGGGGATCGAGCGCTGGGAAACCCGGGTGGAAGTGAGCCGCGTCGAAGTCGACACCCCGCCGGGAAAAAGCGGACAACTGCGCGTCGAAGTCGCCTACCGGATTCGCCGCACCGGCGAGCTGCGCAGCCTCGGAGTGAATCTGGATTTGGAAAGCTGACTCGATGCCGATCCGCCCGCCAGCTCTGGATGACCGCCGCTACGACGACCTCGTGGCGGAGTTGGTCGCGCGCATTCCCGCGCACACGCCGGAATGGACTTATCCGCGCGCCGGGGATCCCGGGCGGACGTTGATCGAACTCTTCGCGTGGCTCGGCGATGCCCTGCTTTACCGCGCGAATCTGATTCCCGAACGGCAACGCCTCGCCTTCCTTCGGTTGCTCGGGCAACCGCTGCTCGCGGCGCGGCCCGCGCGCGGTTTGGTCACGCTGAGCTTGAAGGAAAACAAGCCGCTCGTGGCGAGCGCAATTCGGCCGCCGGCGAAATTAGATGGGCCGGTTCCGTTCGAAGCGCGCGACGAATTTACCGTCCTGCCGGTGACCGCCGCTGCCTATTACAAACGACCGGCGGAGAATGGAGAAGTCTCCGATGCGGTGCTCGAAGCGCTCGCGCAATTTCATCACCAGGGCGCGGGCGTGACCGGTTACATCACGACGCCGTTGTTCGTGGAAGGCCGCCCCGTGTTGGATGGCTTCGACGTGGTCGCCGACACCGCGGATCGCACTCTTTGGCTGGCTGTTTTCGCTCCGAAAGCCGAGCCGGCGATCCAGGATCAGACGAACGAGCTCGCGCGCGCGATCCTCGGCCAGAGCGGCACGGGCGGGCGCCAGTTGCTCAACGTCGGCATCGTCCCCGCGCTCGCGGTGGCCGATCCGCTCGCGCCCGCGACCGAGGCCGCCCGCGTCCCGCACGTCTGGGAAATCGCTGCGAACACGACCGGGAAAACATTCGACGAAATCACCCGCTGGCAGCCGGAATATCTCGCCCTCGATGAAGTCGCCGACACCACCGGCGGACTGACGCGCTCCGGAGTCGTTAGGCTCAGTCTGCCGCGCGCGAGCATCATGCACGCGCCGGAAAATAACGTGCGCATCGATGAAAATGCCGGCGTCGAACATCATCCGCCGCGGCTCGATGATGAAACGCTGGCGGCGCGTCTGCTTACCTGGATTCGGCTGCGGCCCTCTGCCGGAAACTCCACCATCCCGCAGGTGGAAAATCTTCGGCTCGTCTGGGCCGGGGTGAACGCGATCGAGATCGAGCAATTGGTCACCCGCCAGAATATCGTCCTCGGCCAAAGCACGGGCGCAGCGGACCAGGAATTCCAACTGCCGAGCGGCGGCATCGAGCCGGAAACCTTCCGGCTGGAAGTCGAGGAAGCGAGCGGCTGGAACATCTGGCGCCGAGTCGACGACCTGGCGACCCTGGAGCGCGACGCGGCCGCTTCACGCGAGGCCGCGGCTTTCGAGCTCGACGCGGCGGCGGGAACAGTTCGTTTCGGCGACGGCGTCCGCGGTCGAATCCCAGCGGCCGGAAAGAGGATTCGCGCGGGCCTTTTCCGCTCCGGCGGCGGTGTTGCCGGCAACCTGCCGGCTGGAACATTGAAGGCGATCGCGGCGACTACGCTCACGGGCGTCGAAGCTGGCAAAGATCTCACCGTCGCTCAACCACTCGCCCTGACCGGCGGCGCGGATGCGGAGACGCTCGCCGAGGCAGAGAAAAGAATTCCCGCCCGACTGCGACATCGTGAACGCGCGGTCACCGCGGACGATTACCGGACGCTCGCCCGCGAAACGCCCGGCCTCGCGGTGGGCCGCGTCGAGCTCCTGCCACGCTTCAAACCGCAGCAACGTCACGACGACATCCCGGGCGTCGTCACCGTCATGGCCTTGCCCGATCGCCCGGTCGCACCAGCGCCGAATCCGCGCGCCGATCGCCCGTTTTTGGAAGGCATTTTCGCCTGGCTCGATCCGCGGCGCCCGCTCGGCGTGGAACTCTACGTGATCGGATGTGAATACGTGCCGGTGGCGCTCAGCGTCACGGTCACGGTCGGAGAAACGGCTGCGCCCGAGACCACCTTGCAGGCGATCAAGGAAGCACTCACGCAGGTGCTCTGGCCGCTCGCGGGCGGCGGATTCGATGAGCAAGGCTGGCCGCTTGGCCGCGCTCTGAGCAATCGCGAGCTGGCCGTGGAAGTGGCGCGCGTTGCGGGAGTTTCGGAAGTCGCCGGGTTGAATCTTTTCACGAAAAACAACTCCTCCGGCGCCTGGATGGCGGTGGGCGATTCCCGCGACGGCCGCGAGCAGAATATCCCGCTCGAACGCTGGCAACTTCCCGAGCTGCTCGCCGTCGTCGTGCTCGCCGACGACAGCGCCAGCGGCGCTTCGCTTTCCATTCCTCCCGCCGCCGACCCCGCTGCTCCCGGCTCGGTCGCGGTTCCGGTTGTTCCCGACATTTGCTGAGCCATGGACGCCAACCGACAACGCTTCTGGATGCTGGCCGACCGCGCCGACTGGCCGGCCGCGGCGAGCGAGCCGGGGGTGGAATACGACACGGAATGCCGGCGACTCCGGCTGCGCGATCGCCGCCCGGATCGGCCGCCGGCCGAGGCGATCAACCAGAACGCGGTTGATGCAACGCTCCAAAGTCCCTCGCGCGCGGTCGATGCTTTCGGGACGATGGCATTTTGGAATGCCGACGATCGCTCCGTGCAAGTCACCGGCGGCGCATCGGCGACGAGCGACCCGCTCATCCTTTTCGTCGTCCCGCCCGACACCCGCGCGGCCGATCTCGCGGTCGGCTACGACGACGTGCTCTACGTCGCGCTGCAAGACGACGGATTGGGCCGCGGACCGGTCCAGCCGGCCATCGGGATGTTCGATCCGCGCGGACGCTGGCGGAATCCGCCCCTCTTCATTTTGGAACTGGGAGACTTCACCTGCGATCGGCTGGCTGCCGCGCCCGACGGCGGCGTTTGGTTGCTCGATCGCGACTCGCGCCTGATCGGGCGGGTGCGCGGACTGCCTTTGCGTGACGGGCTGCCGCCGGAGTTTGCCCCGACGACTTTCCGCCCGGAGCCGGAGAATCCCTCCGCGCCGTTTTTCGAACTCGATCCGCGGCAACCGCTCTGGAGCGATCCCGCGGAAAAACCGATCGCGATCGCCTGCAGCCCGGCAGGCCGGCTGGCCTTGCTCACCTGGAATGCCGTGGGCGAAAACTGGTTGCACCTGCGCGATCTGAACGGCCGCTGGAATGCGCCGCGTCAACTCGCCGGAACGATGCACGCAACGACCCTCGCCTGGTCTTCCGACACTCGCGTCGTCGTGCTGCTCGCACCTGCGATCGTCAATGGCGCGACGATTCTGCCGCGCGAAGCCATCCCCTACGATCCCGACGACGACACCTCCGCGCTGGAACCGGGCGGCGGGTTCCTCCCGGTGCGCGATTTGCTCCCGGGCGGCACGTTTGTTCAGGGCGTGACGCTGCCGCCACGTTATCCGGTGAGCAAGAATCGGCACGCGGCGCTCCTCCCGCTTTCGGTCGCTTCCTTTTTTCAAACGGGGAAAGCGCAAGGCCGACTGATCGATGGTGGGAAAGATGAAACGGTCTGGCATCGAATCTATCTGGAAGCGGTCTTCCCGCCGGAGTGCGGCGCGGTCGTGCGACTGGCGGCCTCGAATGATCGTCACGCCGTTCCCGCCGATTCGGATTGGCAGCCGCATTATTTCGGCGACGCCGAGGCTCCTCCAGGAAATGGCTGGCTCGCTCCGGCACGAGGCGTTTGGCTGAAAGACCTCTCCGAAATCCCGCATCATCCCGGCTTACTCGGACGGGCGCCGGAGCCGGGCCGCGTCGGGCTTTTCACCGCGCTGGTGCAGCGTCCCGGACGCCAGGTTCGCCGGCTCGCCGGTCGCTACTTGCACGTGCAGGTGGAACTGAGCGGCGCGGGCCGCGTCACCCCGGAGATCGCGGCGCTCCGGGTTTACGGCTCGCGCTTTTCTTATCGCGACCAGTATCTGGCCGAAGTCTATCGCGAGGAAATTTTCGGCGACGACGCCGATAAAACCGGGCGCGCGACCGGGCCGGATTTTCTCGATCGATTCCTCGGTCTTTTCGAAAGCGTGCTCACGCCGCTGGAAGATCGCGTCGCCGCCGCGCAGGTGCTCATGAACGCCTGGTCCGCGCCGGAGGAAGCGCTCGCCTGGCTCGGCTCGTGGATCGGGGTCGTTTTCGATCCGGCATTTTCGGTGGAAAATCGAAGGGCCTGGACGGCCGCGGCGGCCCGGCTCTTCCGCACCCGCGGGACGATGGCGGGATTGCAACTTGCACTGGAGATCGCGAGCGGCGGCCGGCTCACGCGCGAGGTCGTCGAGGGGCGCGAAATGGAATTCCCGCGCGGCGGCGGCGTGAGCGGGGGCGAGATTTTGGTGATCGAGGATTTTCGGCTCCGGCGCACCTTCGCCACCATTCTGGGCGCCAACTTGTCGTTAGGCGACGATCCCCTGCTCCCGGGTCTGATCGCGAGCGCGAACTCGCGCGTCGGCGATGCCCTGCTGCTCGGTGGGATCGAGAAAAGCGAGCTGCTCAGCCTCTTCCGCGACGCCTTCAGCTTCGACCCCGCGCAGCGCGCCGCCGAGGTCGCGGCCGAGCGGAAGTTCCATGCCCGCCTGGCCAATCGCGTGACGGTTTTCGTGCACCACGAGGTGACCCCGGCCGACTTCCGTCTCCTTACCCGGATCGCGGAGCGCGAAGCGCCGGCGCACCTGAAAATTCGTGTCGCCCCCGCCAGTTACCCATTGCTCGTCGGGCTGGCCAGCCTGGTCGACGTCGATACTTACCTCAGCCCGCGACCGCAACCCGGGGTGGTGCAACTTGATCGCAGCCGCCTCGGCGAAGGCGATTTCGTGCGGCGGCGGCCGAGCCTCGATCCGCGCCTGAGCGGGCTCGGCCTAACGACGCGGCCGAGCGCGCGGCTCAGCACGCCCGGGACGAGCGGCACTCAGGAAAATTTCATGCTCGACGGCTCGGCTTCCACCGCCGGTCCCGGAGCGACGATCGAGCGCTATGTCTGGACCCAAAAAACACCCACAACCTGAAGGAGAAACACTATGCCGAACATCAAGTTCAACGACCTGCAAATTAACCAATCAATCGAAGCGGAGGCGCCCGATTCTTCCCTCGTCATTACCCCTGACCCCCGCGCTGGAATCAGACCCGGGACCTATCTCTTCCAACTGGAAGTGATCGACGACGCGGGTAACCGCTCCACGCCCGCCCAAGCCCGCGTGACCGTGCTCGATGACCAGGCCCCCAATGCCATTATCAGCGCGCCCAGCACGGTGGGGGTCGGCAAAGGCTTCACCCTCAGCGGCCGGGAATCGACCGACGTCGATGGTCAGATCACCAGATACATTTGGACGCTCGTCCGCTAAACCCTCGTGAAGTTCGCGCCTAACAAACCGATCGAAACGAGGGAAGCCGCCGTCGCGGTCGATCCCGGTCTCCCGGCCGGGAAATATATTTTCCAGCTCGTGGTGGTGAACGAGCGGGGAAGGCAAAGCCAACCCGCGCGGGCCACCGTCTCCATCGTCCGCGAGCGGCCCAGCAACCTTCCCGTCCCGCCGCCTCTCCACCGGGTGGCCTACGAACCATGAATCGCACTCCTGATCCTCTTCCTGGCCTAACGACAAGCGACCGGCTGCGCTACGCGACCGGCGAGTTGCTGGGCGCGGACGATTTCCGGGCCGAGCAAAGCTATCATCGCCGGCAACTCGCGCAGGCGCTGCTGCATGAGCACGGCAGCGGCACGCTCGCCGGTTTGCGCGTCGTCGTAGAGCAAAAAGCGGGCGCCGAGGGCGCGCCCGATGAGGTGCAACTTCGCGTGCAACCCGGGCTCGCGCTCGACCGCGCGGGACGCCTGATCGAGGTGCCGCGGGAGGCGTGTCTGCGCTTGCGGCGCTGGTTTGAATATCTGGCCGCGCAACTTCCCGAGAGCGGAACACCGAATGCGGGCGACCTGCGGGCCGCTTTCCGCGAGGGCGCGGTGGTGGCCGATATTTTTCTGGCGTTTCATCCCTGCGATCGCGGCTACACCCCGGCTTTTGCAAGCGGGCCGTTCGATGCGCTCGATGCTTCGCAACCGTCCCGGGTGCGCGACGCCTATGAGTTGTCGCTCGTTCTTCGCGCGGAGGCGGATCTTCCGCGCGCCTTCGATCCGTGGGCGACCATCACCGGCGAGACGCTCGAGGAGCGGCTCCGCGCGGCCAGCGAAGCGAGCCTCAACGCCTGGGAGACCCTCGCGTTGCCGCCAGCCGACCACGTCGGCGCCTGGCACGAAAATCCCGAGACGATCGATCCCACCGCAGTGCTCCTGGCGCGCGTGCGGATTCCGGCCACCCCGGCGGCCGATGGCGCCAGTGCGCCGGCGCCGGATTGGTCGGCCGCGGCCTGGCCCGATCTCGCGACCAATCTCGACAACACCATCCGCAACTTTCTTCTGCCGCCCGCGGCCCTCCGCCGCGTCACCGGCGCCTAACGACCCACCCAATCACCATCATGGCTCTCGAAACCATCGGTTCCAACCGCGATCAACTCCTCAATCTCAAAAGCGACCTCCGCGAGCGTCTCCTCCGCCAGCAGGTGCTCGTCGGCGACGCGCGTCGCTGGCGGCCGCGCTGGTTCGATGGGCGCTTTTTGGCCGCTTCCGATTTGCAGGCGGAGCAAAATTATTTCCTCGTTAGGCAAGCCGACCTCGGCCGGGCCGGCGGCAGCGGCGTGGTCGATGGGCTGATGGTCTCCGAAGTGGTCAGCCGGCAGGTCGATCGCCTGCGCATCGCGCCCGGCTCGGGCATCACCGACACCGGGGAGTTGATCGTGCTCCCGGAAGCACTGCTGGTCGCCCCCACCGACGTCCCCGAGATCGAGCGGCTCGACGCGGCCTTCGGGTTGCAGGTGATCCCGAATGAGCCGGGACGCAACCGGACTGGCCTCTATATCCTGGCCCTCCGATTGGTCGAGTGGACGGCCAACCCGATCGGCGCGTATCCGACTTCGCTGACCGGCCGGCGCACGGCGGAGGACGGCACGATCGTGGAAGGAATTGCGGTCTCACTCATTCCGTATCCGGACACGAGCAACGAAGAGACCTGGATCCGACGGCGGGCCCGGGTGGCCCGGGAAATTTTTGCCGAAGGGCGCGATCGCGGACTGGATGGAGGCGTGCTGCCGCTGGCGATGGTGGCGTTGCGCGGGAATTTCGTCGAGTGGGTCGATCCCTTCATGGTCCGGCGCGAGACCGGCGCGGAGCGGCCAGCGGGGATGGATTTCGGCTTCGGGGCGCGGGCTTTGCGGGAGGCGCATTTGCTCCAATATCAGGCGCATCTCGCCGACGCGCTCGAGGCGCAGAATGGCCAGGCTTTTTCCGCGGCGACTTATTTCGACGCGCTTCCGCCGGTCGGGCAGTTCCCGGCGGGCGCGCTCGAGGTCGAGCGATTGACCCAGCGTTTTTTCCCGGCTGGGATCGAGGTGGAGTTATCGTTTGTGCCCGAGGATGAACTGCCGGCGTTGATCGAGGAGTCGCTCCTCCTGCCGCCAATTGATCTGACCGAGCCGGTGGAGCAGCTCACCGGGACGGGCGTGATCGTGCTGGTGCCGTTGCGCCGCGCGGATTTCAATCAAAATCGCGCCGCCCTGCCGAACTGGGACGCGGAGCTGCCCCGATTGCGTCCGGCCTTTCTGCAACTGCGCAGCCAGGCGACCCCCAGGCAACTTCTGCTCGCGCAACAATTCCGGCCCATCCCCGCTCTGCCTCAGCCCGATCCGCAGGAAGCGGCGTGGCGGCAACTGCTCCGGGACGCGCTCCAAAAACAGTTGCTCTGGTATGTGCGCCGGCGGCATCTCCCAATTCCGGCGAATGTCGCCGGGATCGCGGTGGCCGCGACCGACGCCAGCGTGGCGAATCCGCGCGGGTTGATCGGGGTCCTCGCCGCGGACAGCAAGTTGAACGAGCGTTTCACGCGGATTGGCGCGCTTTCCTCGCCCGCGACCAACCTGCTCCTGGGCAAACTTTCTTCCACCAACCTGATCGCCCACCCAGCTTTGGTGGAAACCATCCTCGCCGCGGCCGCCGGGGAGGAAGGCGCCGAGCTGCGCCCGGAAGAGGTGGTGGAAAAGCTCGCGCCCGCGACCGATCCGAATCTGGGAGAAGGCCTCACCGTTCTGGGGAAAAAGGACTCCGCGCTGCGCGACACCCTCGCCACCAGGAAGATCACGGAGACGGGCGCCCTGGTCGCAATCGACAAGCTCGCCCGCGAAGTGCCGCCGGAGAAGATGAAGGATTTCGCCGTGGAGTTGAAGAAAGCAACGAAAAACCCCGCCACCCTGTCCGCCTCGGTGGCCACACTGCGGACCAGGTTCGTCAAGCCATGAAAGTCACCCCGATCGCCGCCCCGCTGCCCGGAGAACATCTCGCCACGACCGCGCCGGTGATGGCGCCCGAGACGCCGATCGACTGGCGGCAACGGCTCAATTTCTGGGCCGGCCGCGCCCTCACCGCCGAGGCGCTGGACCTGGAGCAGGAACATCGCGCCGCGCAACTCGCACGGCTCGGACGCATCGGGACTGCCGGAGTAGTCACGGGCCTGGAGGTGGCGCTGGAGGCTCCGGCAACGGCGCCGGAAAACCTGGCGACCGCGGGACATTTTGTGCATCTGCTCCCGGGCTATGGGATCACGGTCTCGGGCGAAGACGTCACCATCCCGCGAGCGCTGCGGATTCCTCTCGATCAGATTCCGGTCCACTACGTCCGCAAAATTGCGGAAGGCGAAGAGAGCAACCCAACGCCGGACGAAGTCGTCGTGCGGACCCCGCTGGAAGGCGGGGGCGCGATACTGGAAGTGGACGATTTCACGCCCGGCTTCCTGCCCTGGGCCGCCGCCCTGGTGGCGCGGCCAGCGGAGTTCGGCGCCTTCGAAAATATCGATCCGACCGATCCGTGCGAGTTGGACCCATCTCTTGACGCCTTCGCCGACGAACGCCGGCTCGATGGCATGGTGCTGCGCCTCTTTGAGCTTCCGCGGGAATGGCAGGACGATCCGCTGCTCGCCGATCCGGGCGATGCGCGCTGGAGAAACCGGCTCGCCCAAATGATCTTTCGCGCGGAAGGCCGGGAGTCGGCGCGGCATTCCCTTCGTTATCTCGCCTCGCAGGAAGTGGGCAGGCGCTGGGATTCCACGCTGGCGGAGCGGATGATTTTTCCCTGGGAACTGTTTGGTCTTCCCGTCGCTTTGTTCGGCACGGAAGTGATTCCGGGCGAAGCGCGGAGCTTTTTCCTCGATCGCGCGGCGGTGGTCCGGCCCGGCGGCCGGAATCGCGCCCGCTCCCGCCCCACATCATTCCTCGCCACCGAGGAGAACGACGAGACTTTGCACCCGCCGGGCGGCGGCGCGCCCGCGCTCTGGCGCGCGCGCGTCGATCAGTTCGCGGAGCAACTTAGCCGATTCTCCGATCTGCCCGCGAACGAACAGGCGGCGCACTTTCAGTTCCTTCCGCCAGCCGGTTTGCTGCCGCGAAATGCGCTGGATTTTCTCACCACCGAAGAGGCGATCCTGTTACCCTCGTCCTCCCCTGGGGCTTCTCCGGATCGCGCCGCGGTCAGCCATTTTTTCCCGGCGTCGATCGCGCTGGAAGCGGCGCCGATGCCGCTGGAGGACCTCGACGCCGAGCTGGCGGGGAGCGCGCCCCTGGCCCCGTTCGATTTCGAGGCGGGTGACGACTTCGCCCGCATTCTCATGCCGGTGCCGCAGCGTGTTTTCGATCCGAGACTGCTGGTGGTGGAAGAGGAAGACGCGTTCTTCGCGTCGGAGGTGGCGCGGCTCACCGCGGTGCGTCAGGATAGGCGCCAACGGCGCGATTCCCAGCAGGGCTGGCTCGTCCAATTGGAAGGGCTTCTCGCCGGCGAGCAGCCGCCGCAGGCGCAGCCCGCGCTGGAGCCAGGGCAATTCGAGCCGGAGCCGGTGGAAGGAAACTCGCAATTGCCGGCAGCGGCTTACCTTTCGCCCGCGGACACTCCAGGGCCTTGGGAAATCAACGCGAAACTTGCCGGCACGACGCTGACCCCGACGACGGTTCTCTTCGTCCGCTTGCGGCTTGATTTCGACCATCCTCCGAGTCGCGTCGAGATGCGCTGGCAACGGGGAGATGGTGAGGTGTTTGCCCACGTTTGGACTGAGCCTTCGGGGCCGTTCGCCGAGAGGCTCGATTCGGAGGGCAACCCGGTGGCGATGTCGCTGGCCCAGTTTTACACCGTGACCGCGGGCGAGTTGGGGGCGACCGGCGACCCGTTGACCAGCTTTACCCTCCATCTCGAAGACGGACGCGTCGCGCTGGCGGAGGTCGGCGAGTTGCGATCCACCTCTTCTGCGCGGTCGGGATTTTTTGGCCTTGCCCGCACCTCGGGATTCGCAGCCGTGCCGCTTCAGTGGTGGAAAGCGGCGGACGAGCAGCAGCCGGTCACCTTTCTTGGCGGCGATTGGGAAAAGATCCCGGTTGAACATCTGGGGGCGCCTTTTGAGGAATTATCGGAGCCCACAGTGACGGGCGACCTGCCTTGGGAGGCACGGGTGGATGAGGTCTCATCGGCGGTGAATCCAGAGGCCGCGACGCCGCGGCCCGACCCCGTTTCAGTGGAGACCGACGGGCTCGAAAAAGCGCTTTCCGTTCTGGAGGCTGAAGCAAACGAGGCAGATGATTTTGTCGACGCCAACTTCCTCCGCGCTCAAACCAACCTTTATCGCATCCGCAAACTCATCCTCGGCGAAAGCGCCGCCCAAAAACTGCTGATCAACCCGGCGATTTCCGTCATCGCAGAGCAGCAAACCGCCGCCGCCTCCGCCGAGCAATTGCACAACTATCTGGCCGCGGCCAAGACCTCCGGCCAAATCGTCGATCGAGTCAAAATCCAGGATGCTCTCGGCATCACGCGAGCCGCGCAGCCCGCGCCTGCTCCCCCGCAGAACACGAGAATCTTCCCCGGCGAACTGATCAAAAAGGTCAACCCGCTGGCCGCCGCGGCGTCGAGTTCCATCCTTTTCAAAGTGGAGAGCACCCCGCCAGCCAGAGGGGCGAGCAGGGCGCCAGGCACGCTGCAAACGTTCTCTCCGCTGCTCGCCGCCGCACTGAGGAAGCCGGCCAGCCCGATCAAATTTTCGACCGAGAAAATAGTCTTCACCCTCGATCCGCCGGCGAGCCGGTTTAGCCTCTCCGACCCGGTCCGGCTGCCTCCCCTGGCTGGGGTCTATGGGCAACTCCCGGAGTCCGGGCCAGTCTTGCCCCCGCGTGGTTTGAGCATCGGCAAACGCTTTGAGGAGCCACCCTCAACCGAAAATCTGGCCTATGCCCGATCCGCGCTTTCCACGCTGGTCGAGCAATTGCCCAAACTCCGCCTGCCCCTCCTCGACGAAAAAGTCCGCGCGCTTGGCGGCGACGATATTGCGCTGCTGGATTTGCAGGGAAGGACCGCTCCGGCGGCCTCCAGTGAAGGCGCCCGGAGCACCGCGGCCAATCGACTGCTCGACGCCAGCCGCGTAACCATCGGTGACCTGGACGAGGCGGATGTGACTCTGGCGGCGCTCGATTTAATCGAGATCAAGTCGGCCATCCTGCGCACGATCGAGAAGGTCATCCAGCAACGTCGGGCCCTGATCGACCGCGGGCGCGAAACGCTTGCGGCCATTCGGACGAGCGCGGCGGTCACCGCGGCCCGCGCCAGCGACCTCAACGGCTCGCTCGCGGAAGCGCGGCACGACGTGAATGTCGGGCGCGCGCTCCGGCAGGAAGAGCAGGGGCGCGTCGCCGGGATCAACACCCAGCGCGATGCCGTGCTCCGCGAGGAGGTGAAATTTCTCGCCTATGTCCGACCGCGCACGGTCGATCCGGTCCGTCGCGTGGCGCCCGGGTGGAAGTTGGAAAGCAGCGACGCTCTCGCCCCCGTCCCTGCCTGCCTCCGCCTGCACGATCAACCGCCCGATGCGCTTCGCGCCTACGTCCAGCTTCTCCAGCAGGCGCCGGTGCGCTGGTTTCCCGAGATCGCCACCCGACTCAAGGAATTGGATACGAGGGAAAAATTGACCGAGCTGCTCGCCGCCACCCAGCATTCGGCCTACCTTTTTTCCGCCCAGCAGCGGGTTGCATTCGCGCAACAGGTCACGCAGGTGGCGCCTCAAAACACGCTCCTCTCCGCCTTCGCGCGGGTGCAGCCTTCGCGCATCCAGGCCGCATCGCTGCAGCTCCACTTCGCTCCCGCCATTTCCTGGAGCGACCTCCATCGGCAGGCGCAGGATAACAGCTCGCTCGGCGACATCATCACCGGCCGGCACGGCAATCCCGCGCTGGCCAAAGCGGCGGCCGGCTTGCTCGACCAAATCGAAAGTGTCGGCGCCTGTCTGCATGCGGAATTTGCCGCGGTCGCGGCCGCGACGCGGTTGCTTTGGGTCGAGCGCTACAGCCAGTTCGATCAGCCTGCGCCGTTGCGTGATCTCACGGTCTTGCCGGGCTACGGCAGCCTCGATCGCGCGGCGCGGCGCCGTTTCCAGGCTTTCGTCGACTGGCTTTTCCAGCGCGTCGATGACAACGCGGCCGACGCTTTTTCTCTGATCAACGACCTTGTTCGCATTTGCCTTCTGCTCGCGAGCCAGGCGCCGGTGAAGAGCCTCATTGCCGGTCACGTGCCGCGGCCGCTGCCCGTGCGCCCGGGCCTGCTCTTTCCGGTTCGGCCTTTCCATCCCAGTCTGGTCAAGGTCGGAATGGAAGTGCACATCTGGCAAGCCGACAAATTGGTCGCACAAGCCCGGGTCGAGGATATGGGCGATGGAGAAGTCTCCGCGCGAATGGTGAAGCTGCATTCGGACGCCACCACCCTGGACGAAACCATGAAGGTGCAATTCGTGCCCGCCGCGCTCGGAATCAGCCGCGCGCTCAGCATGCGGTGAGCCTGGAAAATGAGCCGCGCGTTTCCGCTCCGGCCCGAAAATCGGGTGCGGCATTTGCGCCTGCGCGCGCAGAGCGAGAGCGACGCGCGCCAGGCTTCGACGCTGGTCCGCGACGCGTTGCAAATGGCGACGCTGCCGGAGGCGGAAAGCGGGCGGATTCTGCTGGTGCGCAAACTTCCGCTGGGTCGCATCTCGGCGGGGGCGAGCGCGGCGACGATTGCCCTGCGCGTCGAGCAGGCGATGCGCGAAGTGCGGGGGCAGGCGGCGCCGTTCGATCGGCCGGGGGCGCAGGAGGCTAATGCCGTGTTTATCGACGGGCAGCACGAGGCGATCGCATGGCTGGCTCGGCTGCACGCCCGCGGCGCACCCGCGCAGGAGTGGTTCTGGCGGAAGCTCGTGCCCGGATGGAAACTCGAGCTGTCCCGCGGAGAACGCTGGCTGGCCCTGCTCGAGGCGGCTCACGATTTGCCCGAGGCTGCCCTCGCCGTGGCCGCCGTCCTGGAGCAGGCAATTGAGGCTGGGGTGGAAAACGAGCTGCTTTGCGCACTGCCGCCGGGACTCGGTCATGCCTGGCTGCACCGGGCGGGATGGAGCGCACCGGTGGCGTTCACCGAGACGGCGCGCGTTTTCACGCTGAGCGGGCGTCATGAGGCTGTCATCAGGCAATGGGCGCAACGCTGGGGACCTGGTTCGCGGCGCCTCATCTGGCTCGCAGTCATGCTCGCAGTGGTGGAGCGGCCGGAGCGCGTCGCCGACCGCAGCTTGTCATCGCGAGTTTTTGCCCGGGTTGCGAAGGTCTTGAAAAACGAAGGCGGCCCGCCGGTTGAACCTGCTCTCAGGACGCGCGAACCGGCGCCCCCCGTCCGGGATGAGACGAGCGGGTTCGCGGGCCTGCTCTTTCTGGCGCCGATCATGCAGCGCCTCGGTCTGGGGGAAGCGCTCGCGGCTCAACCGGCGCTGATCGAAGCCGCTTTCCCGGCGCGGCTGCTTCGCTTTATCGGACGGCGTGTGGGTCTGGAAAACGACGATCCGCTTGCCCGGGTTTTCGATGAATTCGATTCGGCCGCGCCGTGGCCCGACGCTTGGGAAATGCCGGGGCCCGCGCGCGAGGAACTCGCCTCGCCGCAGCCGCGCGCGAGGGTGGATTCGCCGCTGGTGGCCTGGCTGACCGCGATCCGCCGGTGGTCCCGGCGGCATGCGCAGATGGGTCTGATCGCTTTGATCCGCCGGCCCGGGAAGGTCACGGTCTCGCGCACCCACCTCGAGATTTGGTTTCCTCTCGCCGAGGCCGATATCCGCCTGCGCCGCACTGCGCTCGATGTCGATCCGGGCTGGGTGCCCTGGCTGGGACGCGTCGTGCGTTTTCACTACGGAGAAGAAGCCCATGAGTGATGCGACCTCGAGGTGCTTGCGTGAGATCGCGCTCGCGGCGATCGCCGAGTCGGGCGCGCAGAGCAACGATCAGAGCGAGGAAGCGGCCTGGTTAAGAGAAATCTCCATCGGGGCGCATCCCGTCCGCGAGGAGCTGGCGCGAAGCCTGCAAAGACCCGCGCCGGCCGACCGAAGATTGGTGGAGCTGGCGAAAAAATTGGCCCTCGCTCCAGTGGAAGTTCTCGCCGTGGCGTTGGCTGCCGCAGTGGAAGAGGAGGCCATGGTGGGTCGCGTGCTGGCCCATCTGCAGGCGCCGGTCGGAGGTTCACGCCCGACGCTGGGATTGATGGCTCACGCTTTCGCCGGCGTCGTCGAGCCAGACGAAGCTATTTTGCTGACGCTGCTCCACGGCACTGCGGCGCGCTGCGGTTTGCTCGTGGTGTTGAACGACGCCGCGCCGCTCCCCGAGCGACCGGTGATGGCGCCGGCGCCTCTCTGTTTCGCGCTGGCGGGACACGATGGACGCTGGCCGGAAACCAGCGTCGGCCTCAATGGCGCCTGTCCCGTGCCGCTGCCCGAATCCGTCCGGGCGGAAGCAAGACGCCACGCCCTCGCCCTGGCCGGAGAGCCGCATCGCGCCCTGGTCCTGCGCAGCGGATCGCCCGCCGAAGGCCGCAGCGTCGCGGCTGAAATCGCCACAGCTCTGAAAGGCCGCCCGCTTTTTATCGATTCCGAAAACGCCGGCGCCGGGATGGGACCGTGGCTGCTCCTCCGGGGCTTGCTCCCGGTCTTTTGCGCTCAGCTCGGTCCGGGCGAACGCCGGCGCCTGCCCGATTTGCCCGGTTACCGCGGGCCGGTTCTGGTCGTCTGCGGCCCGGACGGCGCGGTCGAAACCGCCCACGGCTCCGCCGCGAGCTGGGTGCTGCCCGTTCCTTCCCGCGCAGAACGCGTCGCGCTCTGGCACGATGCGGTGCGTTACCGCCCCCTGGCCGAGCGCCTGGCCCGGGAACATCGGCACGGAACCGGGCGCATCGCCCATCTGGGGTTGCTCGCCCAACATCGGGCCGCCCTCGCCGGGCACGCCTTCCCCCATCGCACCGACATTATCGCGGCGGCCTGGACCGGTGAAGGCAGCGGCCTCGACGCGCTGGCCGAGCCGTTGCGCGCCAAAGTTCCCGACCGCGCCCTCGTGACCGCGCCGGGGTTGCACGCCGAGTTGGAGGCTTTGCTCTTGCGCTGTAAAGCACGCGACGAGCTGGTGGACGGCCTCGGAATTTCGGCCACGACGCGCTATCGCACCGGAGTGCGCGCGCTCTTTACCGGCCCGAGCGGAACCGGCAAGACCCTCGCCGCCGGCTGGATCGCGACCAGGCTCGGCCTGCCTCTCTACCGCGTCGATCTCGCCGCGGTCACGAGCAAATACATCGGCGAAACGGAGAAGAATCTCGCTCACCTCCTGGCCCGCGCCGAACAGGCCGAGGTCATCCTTTTTTTCGACGAAGCCGATTCGCTTTTCGGCAAGCGGACCGACATCACCGACTCGAACGACCGTTTCGCCAACGCCCAGACCAACTACCTCCTCCAGCGGATCGAAAACTACGACGGCATCGTCCTCATGACGAGCAACAGCCAGGCGCGCTTCGACACCGCCTTCGCGCGCCGGATCGACTTCGTCATCGCCTTCGCCCAGCCCGGGCCGGAAGAGCGGCGCTCCCTCTGGCTCGCCCATCTGGGCAGCGGCACGGCGGTTGCGCCTAACGAACTGAATCAGCTCGCCGCGCTGATCGATTTTACCGGCGGGCACATTCGCAACACCGTCCTTGCGGCGGCCGTGCAGGCGCGGGCGGAGCGCCGGCCCATCTCCTTCCGCGATCTCCTGGACAAGCTGGAGCCAGAATTGCGCAAGCTCGGCCGGCAAATGCCGCTGGAGCTAAAAAACTCGCACCGCTAAAAGAAAATGCCCGCGCTTGTCGCCCTGCTTGAGCAGAAAAATAAAGAGGCGAGCAGGACGAAATCGGCCGGACCCGCTCTTCCGCGCAGCACCCCCGACGGAGGAGCCTGGGCCGGACTTCCTTTCTTCCTGCAACGACCTGCGCCGCCAAGCGCCCGCTCACGCGAAGAAGACGCGGTTCCGATCCAGGCCCAGGCGGCGAAGCAAAGCGGAGGACGCGCAGCCCCGGACGGTGCAGCAGCAGCAAGTCTCGAGACGCCTTCCGAAAAGCGCGACGATCCTTCAAAAAATACGGAGCAAGACGCTGAGGCGGCAAAAGATCAAAAGGCGGAACGGGGGAAAGGAAAGGATACCGAGCTCGTCACACGGGATGGAGCAGCCGGCGAAGCGGAAGCTCCGGCCAAGAAAAAAGCGCCCTCCGCGCGCGAGGCGATTGCCCCTACTGCCAGCGCCGTTCGCCAGCGCGCGGCGGGTGCTCGGACCCATTCCAAGGTCGACGTTCCAGTAGGTTCAGCCCAGGCCGCGGCGCTGACGCCGACCACGGAAAAGGCGCGGGGCGCGGCGGCGGCCACCGTCAAAGGGATGGATGCGGCCAATGCCGATCAGGTGCGCCGCGAGGCCTTCAAGAGGAGCCTACGGGAGGCGATCGACAAGGCCACGCCCCAACCGAAGACAGAAAATGAAGCTGCGCGGGTCCGGGAACAGGGCGCAACTGAGGCCAGCGGCGTACTCCGTGGCGAGCTCACCACCCAACGCGATGCCGCTGCCGGGCCGATGAAGAATGCAGCGAAGGTCGAAGTGACAGCCGAGTCGCAGCCGGCGCAGCCGGAAACCAAGCTACAGCCCGAGCCAATGGGTCAGCCGCCTGCGCCGGTTTCTGCAGCCGCCGTCGTTCCGCCGCCACTTTCGGCTGAGCAGCTCGACTACTCATCGGATCGTGCCCCTACGGACAACGCCATGACTGACGCCGGCGTGACTCAGGAGCAACTCCAGAACGGAAACGAGCCAACCTTTGGCGCGGCGCTCGAATCCCGTTCCACAGCCGAGACGCATGAAAACAAGGCGGAAGGCCAGTACCGCCCGGCGGAAGCCAAGGTGCAAGACAAGGCGCACGACGGGGCGCAGGCGGCACTGGCCGGAGGCCTTGGCGGCATGCACGGCGCGCGCGGCGCCCAGGTAGGAAAGGTCGTTGCGCAGCAGAAGACCACACAGTCGAAGAACGCGGGCGAGCGCAAGCGCATCACCCAAGTCGTCACCGGCATCAAAGATCAGACCAAGATCGACGTCGACAAGATCCTGCAGGAAATGGACGACGAAGCCGCCCAAGTTTTTGAAGACGGCCTGACAGATGCGGAGCGGGTCTACGAGAAGGTCTTCGACGACGAGAAGGGCGGCGTTGGCACCTGGCTCACGACGTGGGGCAGCGACTGGGAACAGCTGATCGAGCACTCGCTCGGCAGAGCGCGGCAAGCCTATTTGCGTCGAGTGGACGAGGCCATCGACAAGGTGGCCGACTGCGTCGACGCGAAGCTCAAAATCGCCAAGCAACGCGTGGCAGCGGGCCGCACTCAGGTCGAGGTCTTCGTCGCTGGTCTCGACGACAGCGTGCAGACGTTCGGAAAGGAGGCCCTCGAGTCGGTCTCGGCGGACTTCGACGCTCTCGAAGGTGAAATAGATCAGCGCCGGGACGCGCTCATCGACCATCTCGCGCAGCAGTATAAAGCCTCCTACGAGCGGATGTCCGCGATGGAGGATAAGCTGCGCGAGGAGAACAAGTCGCTCTGGCAGCGCGTCTACGACGCCACCGTCGGACTGATCAAAAAGATCCTCGCCTTTAAGGACATGCTTCTGAGCGTTCTGGCGAAAGCGGCCGACGTCGTTGGGGACATCATTTCAGATCCCATCAGGTTCCTCGGAAATCTCGTTTCGGGCGTCATGCTCGGGCTGGAGAACTTCATGGGCAACATCGGCGCCCACCTGAAGA
The DNA here is from genome assembly GCA_965217815.1 of Chthoniobacterales bacterium. GTDB lineage: Bacteria > Verrucomicrobiota > Verrucomicrobiia > Chthoniobacterales > UBA10450 > Palsa-1392. Next base: position 390,604 of record CBDCJI010000001.1, on the reverse strand, counting down.
AGGGTCTGCTGGACTGGCTCTTCGGCGCGCTGGGCGGCGCCGGTATTCAGTTACCAGAAACACTCGACCTGGAAGGCATCGTCAGTATCGCGCTCCAGGTGCTAGGCCTCACCTACGCCAACTTCCGCACGCGGGCGGTGGCGATCGTCGGAGAGCCGGTGGTATCCGCGCTCGAACAAACTGCCGAGGTGTTCAAGGTGCTATTCACCGAGGGCATCCCCGGACTCTGGCGCTTCATCAAGGAGAAGCTCTCAGACCTTCAAACCATGGTGCTCGACGCCATCTTCACCTTTGTCGAGGAGAAGGTGATCGTCGCCGGCATCACGTGGGTGATCGGGCTGCTCAATCCGGCATCAGCCTTTTTCAAAGCGTGCAAAGCAATCTACGACATCGTGATGTTCTTCATCGAACGCGGGTCGCAGATCCTCGCCCTGGTCAACGCGATCATCGACTCGATGGCATCGATCGCCGCAGGGAACATCGCAGTTGCGGCGAATTTCGTCGAGGACGCGCTGGCGAAGACGATCCCAGTCGCGATCGGATTCCTCGCGAGCCTGTTGGGCCTGGGCGACATCAGCGGCGAGATCAGAAAAATCATCGACAAGGCGCAGGCACCGATCAACGAGGCGATCGACTGGGTGATCCACCAAGCGGTGAAGTTGGTGAAGGCGGCCGGCAAGTTGGTTGGGGGATTGTTGGGAGGAGAGGAGGATGGAGATAAAGAGGACAAAGAAGGCGGCCCTGCCGAGCAAGTAGGAAAAAGCATCGAATTCCAAGCTGACGGCGAATCTCACAAGCTGTGGGTAGACCTGTCTGGTGATAAGGCCACACTTATGGTAGCAAGCGACACTAAGTCGCTCATGCAATACCTCGACGAAGCCGCCAAAAACACTAAGATAACCGCGATTGTCAGCCAGGCGAAAGCAATCGCCTTCAAGGCGGATGTCGACGCCGATCAAATCGCAAAAGTCGTGGTGCACGTCACGAAGGCTCGTGAAAAAGGGTTGAATAAGGAACTGACGGACAAAAAGAAGAACCTAAGCGACGAAGAGACAGAGCTGGCGGCACTCCTAAAGATAATTTTTAACGAGATGAGACCGATTCAGAAATACATCAACGATGCCATCGGCAAGGTTACGGAAGCGCCCTATGGCTATGACCTTTTTCCTGATAGAGGCGACTATGAGTATGGCGGGAACTACGACTACCTTGAGATACAGCGAGACGAAGGCTTTGGCTCCGCCGAGCAGAAAGCTTTTCCACGTGTCCACATAAGAAACGGGGTCGTCACCGAAGGTCCGGGACTGCTACAGTCCGACTTTCCGGTGATCGAGAGATATAAGATCGCGATCGATCTCATCCGCGATCGGTTGAACGATGATCAGGCTCCAAAGTTCACACAGTCGCCCGACGCCCCGCGAGCGTCTCTCGAGAGTGGGAAAAATAGAGCGAGACATTTCAATCGCGGAATTCGCAAACAAATGGAAGCGCTGATCAGAGCGATCGAGGCGTCGCAGAAAGAAGGTGCGGATTTCGAAGTTACCGGGGTGGAAATCGTAACCGGAAAAAGAAGAGTGGACTACTCGCTCAGGAAAAAGGTGGGGCCTCATACGATTGAGGCAATGGTCGAGTACAAACACTGGACTGGACATATGTCGGTGCCTAAGCGGACTGAGCTTAGCGATAAGCTCGAGGCGCAGCTGAGAGGCCAGATCATTGGTGGCAAGGATCAGTTCAAGGTCCTGATCGTGCAGTGGCCGCAGTTCATGACCCTTGACAGCGATTCGCGGGATGTTTTCTATGGAGTCTTCAGTCGTGTCCAGTCATTTGGCGAGATGAATGGAGTCGACGTCATGCTTCAGATCGGAGGGATGTAATGGCTGGCAACATTGACTGCGGATTTATCGTGCGGGCCATGTTAGCTCTCCCACCGCTCGCAAGAGAGCAAAAGGAACTGGTCCTACGGCGCGCTGTTCAAGCGATTGGGTTGTTCGAAGGGGTTGGGTTCGAGGGGGAGGATCCAAGGTCCCGAGACTTTCTCCAAGGCGGCAAACCCGGTGCCGATATGGTGGTAATGCTGCGCCATTCTCGGTTGAGCCGGCTATCGGATGCGGACAACGGGTGGATCAAACTGTCCGTGGCTGACGACGGGGCGAAGAAACCGGGTTACGCCTTCCTGAGCATCAATGTGGGTTGCGGCGAAAATCAGATCGATCTCCAGTGGAGCGTCGCGCTTCAAATCGCACCGCGGCTGGTGACGGCTTTGATGCCCAGCGTCGGTTTCATCAATGCGAAGCGGATCGACGACGAGCACTACCAAGCGCTCCCTTTACTGGAGAATTTCAATCATCCTGGGCTGCCGACCGCCATTACTCCATGGACCTACATCCAGGGCGCGCGATTCGTGGATGTCGAAACCAGGCATCAAGTGGAAGCCTTGCCCGTGTTCAATGCGCTTAGCTTGGCTGACGGCCTGGCGCTCCAGGTCGTTGATCGGCTTAGCGACCCGCCAGCGCTGGCTTTTGTCGAGGCGCTCGCGCAATTACGGCCGCATATTCGTTACATCTCCCCGCAGTAACTGTTTTACAACATTCATCGCTTTCCCTAAGAGTCGTTAACGCAGCTAGCCTACATAAAGCAACTTCGAGAAGTTAAAGATCGGTTTCTAAGACCATGAAGCTGGCGCGACCTCTATATCGTCCATGGCCGAGAGCGGTATCACGCAGTGACGACGCGCGGCTCAGCCAGAGGGTGAGTGGCGCGCGCCCTGGCCTTCCCTTCTATCTCAGCGGCTGCGCGAAAAGCCATGCGCGCAATTTCGGATCGATTTCCGGTAACCTTCAGGCGCCGGAGCCGGCCGCTCCGATCGAGCGCGAGCGGGAGGAACTTCCGCCGATTTCCGGTGAAGGCGCCACGAGCTACACTTCCGCTTTCGGGCTCTCTCTCCACGGCCGCACCGATGCCGCCTTCAGCAACAGCTTTTCTACAGAGGGCGGCACTGCGGCGTCCGCCACAAGTTGCCCGGGATGCGGCGCGGAGAATTGCATCCACGCAACCGGAACTCTGGTTTCGACCTTTCAGGTTTTCACCACCGTGACGCTGCCGAGCGTGGCCGACTTCCCCGGCCTCACTCCTTGTCAGCGCGAGCGCTTGCGCCAAGCCATCAGCGGCGTGCTCGCACCGCACGAGCAACAGCACGTGAGCGCGTTCCAGACTTATAACGGTTCGATCAGCACCCCTTTCGATTTCAAAGTTTGCCGGGCGCAGTTCGATGGCCGCGTGCAAGCGTTGCACGATGGCATCGCTGCCGGGCGGCAATCGACCACTCAGGCGCAGAGCGACGCGCTGGATCCTTTTAATTTCGAGGTTGATCTCGATTGCAAGGACGCTCCCACCAAGCCTGCGCCCGGTCGTCAGAGCGCCGGCGACGAGACCCTTCCCGAATAAGCGCGAAACGCTTGTTATTCTTTCAACGGCTACCGCGCCGAACGGTTCAGCAACTCGTGCTTGCGCAGCAATTCCCAAAAGGCGCGCCGATTCTTTTTCACCGCCCGGGCGGCATGGGTGATGTTTCCGCCGTGCGAACGCATTGCCGTTTTCAGAAAATCGTGCTCGAAACGATGGACGACGCGGGTTTTGGCCGCCTGGAATGATTCCTCTTCCGCACTCGGCCCATAATCGGGCAGCGCCAGCTCCGCTGGCTCGATCGTAGTCTGATCGCTGAGCACAACGGCTCGGGTGAGGACGTTCTGCAACTCCCGGACGTTGCCCGGCCAGCTGTGCGTGAGCAGCCCATGGAGCGAGGCAAGCGAGAGAGTTTTCGGCATTTCCCTGGCGAGCGCGGCGTGCTCATCGAGAAAATGCTGGGCCAGCAGAAGAATGTCGCCGCGCCTTTCGCGCAATGCCGGCAAGACGAGAGTGAGCACGCTCAGCCGGTAGAAGAGGTCCTGGCGGAACGTCCCCTCGCCCACGATCCGCCGCAAATCGGCGTTGGCCGCTGCGACTACCCGGACGTTCGCCCGCACGATCTGCTGCGAGCCGACCGCGCGGTACTCTCCTTCCTGCAAAAAACGGAGCAGCTTCACCTGGGCCGGCCGCGTCAAAGCGTCGATCTCATCGAGAAAAAGCGTGCCCCCTTCCGCTTCCCTAACGAGCCCCGGCTGGTCCGACAAGGCGCCGGTAAAGGCGCCGCGTTTATGTCCGAAGAGTTCGCTCTCCACCAAATGCTCGGGAATGGCGCCGCAATTTACCGGGACAAAGGGCCGCGCCGCCCGCGCGCTGAGACGATGAATCGCCCGCGCGAAAATTTCCTTGCCCGTGCCCGATTCGCCGGAGATGAGAACCGTCGCATCGCAACGCGCGAAGCGTGGCACTCGCTGGATCTCGGCCAGCAGCTCGGGGCTTTCGCCGATGATCTGCCCGAGGCCCATCTCCTCTTTAAGCCGCTGCGCGAGCACCTCGCCGGAGCGAGTCATGAGCGTCTGCCGGAGCAAACGGGGGATCAGCTCGCAACGCCGCAACGGAGGCAGCAGGAAATCAGACGCGCCTAATTTCAATGCCTCCACCGCATCGAAACTCTCCGGCTCCACCGGGATCGCGAGCACCGCACGCCCGGCAAATGTGCCGCGCAAGGTCGTAAATAAATCGCTCAGCGCGCCCGCTTCCGCAGGGTCCAGCGTCACGACGACGACGTTCGGATTAAACGAAGCAAGCCGCGTTTCCGGGCCGCTCTTCAAGGCCGCGCCCCGCCGATACTGGCAGCGCCGGCAAACGAACGCCGGCGTCTCTTCGAGCAAATTCGCGATCGATGCGGCGACCTCATTATCCCCTTCGGAAACCAGCGCCACCCGAGTCGGCGCGCTCGTCATCCAGGCTTCCTCGTCCACCGGGTCGCCCTCGCGCAACATCGCGACTGCTCGCCCGTGAAGGGATGGGTCTGATTGCTTCATTAGGGATTCTTCTCCGCAAAGTTTGTTCGCCGAGGTCGGCAGAGCGCTCAGAAACAGGGCCCCGCTGCGTACGAACCTGCGCTAGGCAATCGAAAAACCGACATGGCTGTCAACATTCTTTTCCAAGTCCCGGAATGGTGGCGCGCATTCGCAAACCCTTGCGCCTGCTGCAATTGGTGCGCCGGTTAAAAACCGGCTCGAGATCCCCGGCGTTGCTTGCGGCCGCATGCCCATCTCCGCGAGGACCGGAGCGACGCCGCCGAAATACATGGCCGACGAATCGCCACGCTCGCGCGAGCCGCTTTCCAGGAACACATCGCTCTCAGCACTTGGATCGCCAGCGAGTTGCAGCAATAAGCCTTGGCTCGGAAGGCGTTCTAACAAGTCTGGCTGATTGCCCAATTGTAGGGCGGGCGCTTAGCGAGGCAGATCGAGGCGCCGCCCGTCGCGCCAGCGGGTGCGCTGGAAACTTTGGGCCACGCGCCCCCGGCGCAAAGAAGCGAGCGGAAGTTTGCTCAGCCGGCTGCGTGAATTGAAAGAAAACGCGCCGGGGCAAAGCGAGCCTTGCGCAAGGGCGGACCGAATGGTCGAGTCATTCATGGCCTTCGTTAGGCGCAATCTGAGCAGCCGCGCCCGAGCCCTCGCCGGAGCCGACACGCTGCTGATCTCATCCCGAATAGCGCCCGCGCCTGGATTCGCACCTCCCTGGCCGCTTATTTTTTGCGTCCGCGCCGGCCATCCCTCACGAGCTGACCCGTCGCATCGAGGAAACGGCTGAGACGTTGCAGAAGCAAAGTATGAGTGAAATGCTGCGCAAACCGGTTTTTTTGGAATCGACCTCATGATCGCAACGATGAACCAATGGCTCGCAGAATTCGGCCAAAGACCGCAGAGCACGCTGCTGCGCTACGAGGATTTGCACGCCCCACCTCAGCGGGAATTCGAGCGTCTCCTCTTGACCTCCGGGGGAGGAGCCGGATCGGGAGGACTTGGAAGCGGCCCTGGAGTTCTCGCAGCCCGGTAATATGAAGAGAATGGAAGCTTCCCGCCAGTACGATTGGCCTACACGGAGGCGGCGATGAGCCGGCTCGATTCCCGCTTCGGCTGCCGAGCGTAGCTCTCCAGATGTGTGGGATCGCCGGTTATGTCACGACGCAGGCGCAGTCCGACGACCGGCGCTTTGCCCGGCTGCAGGCGCTGGCGCAGTCCCTGCGCCACCGTGGACCGGATGACGAAGGTTTTTTTCGGGCGCCGGGCGTGGGCCTGGCGATGCGGCGCCTCAGCATTCTCGACCTCGCGGGAAGTCGGCAACCGATCGGAAACGAGGATGGAAGTGTGCAGGTGGTCTTCAATGGAGAGATCTATAACTACCTCGAGCTGCGTGCTGGCCTGACCCAACGCGGCCATCACCTAACGACTAAAGGAGATACAGAAACCCTCGTCCATCTCTACGAGGAAGAGGGGGTGGAAATGCTGCGCCATCTCCGCGGTATGTTCGCCTTCGCCCTCTGGGATTCGCGCCGGCAAACCCTCTTCCTGGCGCGTGACCGGATGGGACAGAAACCGCTGCACTACGTCCCCGAGGCGGACGGACTCTATTTCGCCTCGGAGATCGCGCCTCTCCTGGAGCAAAAGCTGGCCGCTTGGGAAATCGATCCCGCAGCCCTTTCCGCTTATCTCCTCTTCGGCTATATCTCCGCCCCACGCACCATTGTTAGGCAAATGCGAAAATTGCCGCCGGCCCATTACCTAACCTGGCACGCTGGGCGGGTGGAGGTGCAACGTTACTGGACTTACCGGCAGTCGCCCAAGCTCACCTGTAGCTACGCCGAAGCGGCCGCAGCGCTCCGCACGAAGCTCGACGCCAGCATCCGCCTTCGCCTGCGCAGCGATGTGCCTATCGGATTGCTCCTCAGCGGCGGGCTCGATTCCAACGCCATCCTGGCTCGGCTCGTACGGGGATTAGGGGAAAAGGTGGAAGCCTTCACGATTGGATTTGCCGAGAAGGAGTACGATGAAACTGCGCTCGCCCAGGCCGCCACGCGGCACTTCGGGGTGGCTCATCATGTGCTGCAGGCAGAAGGCGATCTGATCAAGCTCCTGCCGGAGGTGGTGCGGCATTTTGGCGAGCCTTTTGCCGATAAATCAGCCCTCCCGACCATGTTGGTTTGCGAGCTGACCCGCCGTTTCGTTAAGGTCGCCTTGAGCGGTGATGGCGGCGATGAAGCGTTCGCGGGTTATCCGAAACACCGCCTCCGGGCCTGGCAGGAGTTTTCCTCGGGCTGGTTTAGCCGTGCCCAGCGCGAGCGTTGGACGCTGCAGGCGATGGGTGGGGAAGGCGCGCTCGGCCAGAAAGCGGCGGGCAAATTGCTGCGGCGCGTGCTCGCCGAGATTCCGAGTCTTTTCTCCGGCGAATTCTTTTCTGGGAGCTTTTTTCAAGGCATTACGACGGAAAGGCTCCGCCACGAAAGTGATGAATTCCTGCGCGGCTGGGTCGCCAAATTTTGGGCTGGCGGACAGCAGCCCCTTGATCGCATTCTCCATTGGGACAATACGGATCCGCTGCCCCACTCGCTCCTGACCAAACTCGACATCGCGAGCATGGCGCGCAGCCTCGAAGTGCGCTCGCCTTTTCTCGATCACGAATTAGTCGAATGGTGCGGACGCTTGCCTAACGAGTGGAAAGTATCCGGAGACACGGGGAAGCGCATTTTGCGCGAATCGATGGCGCCCGATCTTCCCCCGGAGATTCTCCACGCCAGGAAGCGAGGCTTCTCCGTCCCGCTCGCTCGCTGGTGGCGGGACGAGGCGCGCCGGGAAATTCGCGCTGGCCTTCTCCCGTTGCATCCGGCCTTGCGACCGTTCTTGCAGGAGCAATACGCGGCGCGGCTCCTCGAGGAACATCAGGCCGGCCGGGCAAATCACGCCCAACGGCTTTGGAATCTCTGGGTGCTGAACGAGTGGGCCCGCACTTTTCTCTCCTAGTTCAGATCACTCGCCGACCTCCGGAAAGGGTTCCTCCGGAAAAGACTGCTTCGACCCGAAAACGAAAGCAGCTTCACCCCGATTGGGATGAAGCTGCTTCGTTAGTTTCTCGGACTTAAGTTACCTTACGGGAGCTGATTTCCGGAGCGTGCCTTGATGATCGAGATGTCAGTGGCATTGATCCCACCACTGGCATTCACATCGGACCGGAAGTTTGTTGCCGTAACGTTTCCAGACGCGCCCTTCGTCTGGCCGACGTCGCTCGAATTCACCACTCGGTTCGGGATCACATCGCCGACCAGGAAACCGATCGGAACCACCGCCGGGCCGACGCTTCCGCCACTGACCGAAAGCGTCAGGATCTGTTGATCCGAGACGTTCGTCAGGTTGACGATCATGTCATTGCCGCTGTAGGTGACGCTGCTGACAGAGCCGGTCGCGCCCGATGGGTTATTCGCGGCGACCGTGGCCGTCGCGCCCGTAGGATCGCTGCTGAAACTGAGCACAATCGTGTGGCTGCCGGCGACGCCGCTGTTGCCGGTGCGGTCTTCAATTCCGATGGGGCCGGTAAGCGGCAGCGGAATATCGAAAGTTCCTGCGGAGCCGTGGACTTTACGGGAGACGACGGTAGGCGCCGGAGCGCACGGCCCGGAACCCACACCGTTCCCGACAAGACCCGACACCTGGACGGTATAACCTGAACCACTTGGCTGGCTGGCATTGACCTCTTCGACCACTACCACCAGGTTGGCATTCGCGGGCAGGTCGACCGAGAAGGTGTTCGTCGTCGCGGGGGCGGCGCCAGGATCGCCAAGGTAATTGGTGCAGATCGTCCCGGTATTTCCTACCGTCGGCGCCACATAACCGTTTAAGTAGGCCACCGGTAGGATCGGGTTGGTCGAGACCGAGCTCGTCCCGGTCGTCGTGATCGTGGCACAGGCGGCCCCCGGTCCGTTGGCAAAGTTCAGGACATCGTAGTGACGAGCCCCAGATCCAAAAATCCCTGGGCAGGCTTTCGGCGAGCCGCAATTGCTCGCCACGGAGTCACGGCCGAGACGGCCTTCCTGAACGGGATCCCCAGAGGTGAGGGAACCGCTGACGGTCGATGGCGGCGCACTGCAAGTCGTGACCGAGAAGGGGAGGTTGGTCGATCCACCCGAATACGAGACAGTCAGAACGAAGTTGATCTGAGTTCCGCAGGCGAAGGAACTGGAGGTGCTCACCTGGAATGGAATTGAGTTCGTCGAAGCGGCATTCTCCGAAGCGTTCGGGTAAGGCGAGTTCGGTTGCGTCACCGTTACGCCAGGCGTCGTCGAGGAAAGCGAAGCGGAAATTCCACTTCCAATCAGGCAACCGTTATTCAGAATGGTCGCGTTGACATTGTTACACTCATTGGGCTCGATGACCCCATTTCCATTTCCTCCCGAAACGAGGATGGCGTTGGACTGATAGAGGAAAGAGGCGGTCCCGCTTAGACAGGCGTTTAAGGGGGTCGTCCCACCGTTACTGATCGTGACATTGAAAGGTCCCGCCGGAGAGCAGTTGTGGGCCGGGTCGGTAACCGTCACGGTGTAGTTACCCGGAGTCAGCTGCATCGAGTAAGTGCCATTCGGCATGGTGGCGGCGGAAAACCCGTTCGATGGTCCACCCGAGACCTGGACGAGCGCATCCCTGAGCGCGGCGCCGGTATCACAGGCCGTGACCGTTCCGCTCAAGGTCCCTTGAGGAGGCGCGGTGGTATTGGCGAACTTGAACGTTCCAACCCGGGTGTGCCAGAGGAAGGCGCCGGTCGTCGCATAATACTCGCTGGTGAACCAAAAGGTGGAGTCATCGCTCGGATCGAGGGACATGTTGGAGTAGTCCCCCCAGCGATTGCCCGTGCCAGTTTGCACGCCGGTGCCGCTGAAGAGGGTCGCTTCCCCTTGGGCGAGCATGTTCGGAGGATCGTTGGCGAGACGACCCGCGTAGTTGATGGAAGGATTTACGGTCGTGCTCGAGATGCTATAGCCGACCGCGAGATTGCCCGCGTTATCGACCGCCGTGCTTCCCATCCAACGCTCGTTCGCGTCGGGGGCATAGGTCGCCTGATCGAGCACCGTGTAGGGGCCAGTCGGGCTGGTCTTTTGCAGGATGTAGTAGCGCGTGCCCGCCTTGTACTGCGCGACAGTGGGAGTCACGCCCGGGGGTGGGAGCGTGCCGGCGTTGACCGTATGACAACTGGTGAGGAGTTCGGTCCCACCGCGGTTGTAATACTGCAAGCGGAGCATGAGCCGATCGCCGATACTATCGAGATAGTCTGCCGTAGTCGCGGGGGAAGGCTCTTCGATATTAGCCCTTCCCGCGGGACTCCTCGAATCGAAGGCCGCCACCAAAAGAGGACTTTCCGGCCGCTCCGTGAAGGAGGAGTTAGCGGGCGTGGCAAAGTCGGCGTGAAAATTAAACAGGCGGAGCGAATCGGTCGTGTCGTCCGACGAGTCGTCGTTAAAGACGGAAAAGACGTTCGGAGCGCCAGCCGGCGGAGGAGTCAGACCATTGAAATCCGAAGGGATAATCCCGGACGATGAGTTACTCAGATTCGGGCCGGCATTGAAATAGATATAAGAGGCGGAAGAATCACCCACCAGCATTTTGGCGCGATCGAAGGCGAAGACGCCAAAGCCATTATAGGCACCTCCGTTGGTAAACTGCCGATCGGAAAAATAGTAACCATCGGGCCAAGTGCCGATCTTACCATAATCAGGAAACTCGTTCCCCGGAGTAATGAAATCGTAGACCCAATAAGCGCCCGTCGGATCGCCCGTCTTGGAGACAGCCATGGGCTGGTGATAGGGCGGGCTCGAGATGTTCGCGAAGGCGAATTGCGTGATGAGAAAGCGATTGGCAATACGATCGTAAAGCACGAGCGCATCCCCGTTATCGGTGTTCGCCGCGACACCGCCTAACGGAGCGAAAAGGGTGCTCAGTTTGAAGGCCGGCCCGCGCGGGTTGCCGCTCTTATCGAAGACCCGGATCCCGCCGCCATTGACTGCCTGCACGTAGTCGTTAGGACCGACTGCGCCTTCCGTATCGGGAGGCGCGGAACCGTTCACTCCCAAACCCTCGAAGGTGAGGGAGGGACTCGGGATATTAAGTTTGAAATGCCCGTCCGTCCCGAAGGAAGACTGCAGGGCGCCATCCGTCTGGGGCGGCGCATTCCGATTCGGCTTAGGATGGAAATCTGTATTCAGCTCGTTGACCTCCTCGGCCTGTTCCTTGAGCTGCTGGTCGAAATTGGTATCAGGGGAAGCCAATTCGCGCATCGGCTTGGTTTCTCCGAAAGCGACGGCATGCCCGACGATCGGAACGTTACTCACGATACCGCCGAGCTTACCCGAGCGTGTTTTGCCCTGCTTAGGCCTCTGGGCCTCAGTCGGTTGCGCATAAAATGCGGCTCCGATCAGGGTGATAATTGCGATTAGAACTAATTCTTTTCTACGAGCAAACATGAAGAACCTCCGGCTGTGCCGAGTGGACGGCTATTATTGTGATCTGGCGACCATCGTCGAGATGGGCTCGCCGGTTCCGACACTATTTACCGAAAAAAGAAGAGTCAATCTTAACCGGACGCTTTTGCATTACAATATGGCAATCTTCGGAGAGTCTCCGCCTAGCAATACCATCCGGTAAAACAGCGGACCTTAACTTCCGAAAGGCTTTCGTCCTTTACTCGTTAGGCTGAAAGCACTCTCGAGCGCGGTCGGTTGACGCTTCGCTCTGCTGGAGGGACGGGCGCCGCCCGTGATTCTGGATGGGCGACCCAGCCCTTACGGACGACACGGAGGTCGTGCCTCCACCGCCCTCCATAAAGTCCCTGATCCCCTCTAGACCGAGCTTTTTGCGCAGGACGCCAAACAAATACTCGCGAAACGGGGAAGCCCGAAGGCCAACGGGGAGTAACTCTCGCGCTTCGCAGAACGAAGCGTCTACAGGCTGCGCATGACTGGCCTAACTCCTACCCCGTCACGAAAAAGAACGCCATCCCCAGAACGACGTAGACCGCGAGCAGAAGGACTCCCTCAAACCAGGTCGTCTCCCCATCTGCCGCGATGGCGTTGACGGCGAAGGAGACGGCGGCGATGGCGATGAGCTCGAGGGGGTTGTCGAAGACGAGATTCATGGGATGCCCCATAAAGTGGGAGACGATGACGAGGAGCGGCGCGACCAGCAGCGCCACCTGGATGGTCGAGCCCACCGTGATACTAACGACCAGCCCCATCTGATTCTGCCGGGCGAAGTAAATCGCCGCGACATACTCCGCGGCATTGCCCACCACCGCGAGAACGATGACGCCCAGGAAAAAGGGGGTGACGCCAAGCTGGGAGGCGGTTTGATCGAGGGCGCCGGAAACCAGCTCGGCTTCCCATGCGGTCAGGGCGGTCCCGAGCAGGAGCACGCCTAACGACTGCCAGATGGGCCAGGCGCTCTGGGCGGCTTCCTCCTCCGGCTGGCGAAAGGCGAAGACATCCCGGTGCGTGACTAAGGTGTAAAGGAGATTGGCGAAGTAGACGGCGATCAGGACTCCGGCGACACCGAGGCTGAGGCGCTCGTTCAGCCGGCTGACGTCGGCCGCGGCGAAAAGACCGCGCTCCGTGTAATCGAAAAGCGCCGGGACGAGCAGGGCGATCATGACCAGGATGAGCAGACTGGAAAGCAACCCGCCGCGTTCGCGCTTAAAGGTCTGGCGCTCGCGCCCCCAACTCCCGGCCACGATCGCGAGGCCGAGGCCGAGCAGGCTGTTCCCAATGATCGAGCCGGTGATCTGGCCTTTAACAACACCGGTCTCGCCTGTGCTCAGAACGAAGAGGGCGAGGATGAGCTCCGCGGTGTTGCCGAAGGTGACGTTGAGCAAACCGCCGACCGCGGAGCCGACGCGGTGAGCCAGTTGTTCGGTGGCGCGTCGAATCCATTCGGCCAGAGGAACGATGGCGACGACAGCGAGGGCGAAAGTCCAGAGCGGGCCGCTGGAGAGGAAGTAATGGAGCGCCAGAGAAAGCGGGACGAGAAGAAGCAGCCAGGTAAAGATCATGAGACGGGCTTGAGGTTGCCGCAGAAGGCCCTCCAGGGAAAACCTCTTCCGCGGGCGAAAGCAAGAATTCGCCGACCTTTCCGCTCGTCGCTGCTTTAGCGGCGAGGCTGATCCGGCTTACTGATCCTGGTCCACTTCCCGTTTTTCAACAGCCCGACCCAGGCGTTTCCGCCCTGAAAATAACCGGCATAACGCGCATCATCGAAATAAGGGAAACAAATCGCCAGATATCCATCTGCGGTCTTGAAGACGAGCAAATGAAGAAATAGCGAATCGTTTTGCAGCCGGCTCTCGATCGTGTTGTTTCCAGTGACGGAATAATTGTTGGCCCTCTCCAAAAGAAACTTATCCCAAACTCCATCCCCGTCCGGATGAACGATGTGGGCGCTGGCGGTGTGGCTGCTAAAAACGTCCGCTTTCGCGACCACCCAGGCGTCCACCGGCGAGATCTCAATCGACCGATAAAAAGGTCGGCTAAGTTTGTCCTTCAGCGCTCCCAGAGGAAAGCCTTTCAGGTCTTTGACGGTGCGGACGTGAGCCGGAGGATTGGCGGACCAGAGGGTGGAAACGGCCAGGAACGCGAGGAGAACGACGAGGGATTTTTTCATGAGGAGGTGGGTCTTCAAGGAACGTGACACAAATTTGTCGGTGCATGCAATGAGGAAATTTCTCCGGTCTTGGGACACTCGACGCCGGCGCGGCGCGCGCTGAAGTTAACCGGTGCAAGAGCAGACCGCCGCGACGGACGAAGCGCTTTTCGCGCGCTTGCATCCGCGGTTGACGTGCTGGTTCCGCGACACCTTCGCCGGCTTCACCGATGCGCAACGGCGCTGCGTGCCCGCGATTCTGGAGGGGCACTCCATCCTCCTCACCTCACCGACGGGCAGCGGCAAAACCCTCGCCGGTTTCCTCGGCGTTTTCGATGACCTGCTCCGCCGGCTCGAGGCTGGGACGCTGTCGTTAGGCGTGCATTGCCTTTACGTCTCGCCCTTACGCGCGCTGACTTACGATATCGGGAAAAACCTGCGGGCGCCGCTCGTCGGCATGGCCCTGGAAAAGGAGCTGCTCGTGCATGTGCGCACGGGCGACACGAGTGGGAGCGAACGCGCGAAGTTTCGCCGCAAGCCCGCCCACTTCCTTGTCACCACCCCGGAAAGTCTCGCGGTTATGCTGGCCCAGCAAAGTTACGCGGCGCATTTGGCCAGCTGCCGGTTTGTCATCGTGGACGAACTCCATTCCTTCGCCGGAAACAAGCGCGGGGTCGATCTGGCGCTCTCCCTCGAACGCCTTGAAGAGCTGGTTTCTTCGCCTAACGAAAAGTCAAAACCGCTTTGCCGGGTCGGTCTTTCCGCGACCGCGGCGCCGCTGGACTTGTTAGGCCGTTTTCTTGTGGGCGCCGATCGCCCTTGCCGGATCGCGGAGGCGAAGATGGAGAAGGAGTCGATCGTCGAGGTCTTCTCGCCCATTCGCCGAAAACCGTATCCGCCCGCCGGCTATACCGGCGTGCGCCTTTACGCGGAGCTGGCCGAGTTGATCCGCTCGCGGCAGTCGGTCCTCGTTTTTACCAACGTCCGCTCCGCCGCCGAGCAAATCGGTTTGCGTTTAAAAGAGCTGCTCCCGGAGCTGGCCGATCGTATCGAGATCCATCACGCCTCGCTCGATCGCAGCGTGCGCCTCGAAGTGGAAGATCGGCTCAAGGAGGGCGCCCTGCGCGCCGTCGTCTGCTCGACCAGTCTCGAGCTCGGGATCGACATCGGGGCGGTCGATCTCGTCATCATGGTGGCGACGCCGAAAGGCGTTTCCCGCGCCATCCAGCGGATCGGGCGCTCCGGGCACTCCTTGAATAAAACCAGCCACGGCGTCCTTGTCGCGACCAATATCAACGACCTCGTCGAAGCCATCGCGACCGCGCAACTGATCCGCGCAGCCGTCCTCGATCCGATCCAGATTTTGCAAAAGCCTAACGACGTTCTCGCTCAGCACATCGTGGGGATGGCCGCCCTCGCGCCCCTCCCGGCGGAGGAGGCTTTTGCGATCGTGCGCCGGGCTTATCCTTTTCGCGCCTTGGAGCGGGAAGAGTTCGATCGCGTGGTCAATTATCTCTGCGGCGGCGGCGAATCTTTACAACGCCAGTATGCCGGGCTTTTCGGGAAAATTAGCGTGCTCGACGGAGTCATCTCGCTCGCTCATCCGCGTGTCGCGCGCCAGTTTTTGGTTAATATCGGGACGATCGTTTCGGAGGGATTCGTCAGCGTGCTCCTGGGTCGGCGACGCCTCGGTTCAGTCGAGGAAGGTTTCATCAAACAACTCCAGCCGGGCGACCTTTTCGTTCTCGGCGGCCGGGTCGTTAGGCTGATCGAGACCGGGGTGCAGGAAGCTTATGTGGAGCGGGCCGACGGGCACCTCCCGACCATCCCGCGCTGGAACACGGCCAAGATGCCGCTCACCTCCGGGCTGGCCAAAGCGGTGCGCGACCTGCGCGGCGAGCTGGCGGCCCGGCTGCGCGCGGGCGACGACGCGCCGGCGATCGATTGGCTGGTCGAGACTTATCGGATCTCCCTGGCCAACGCCCAGCCGATCGTGGAATTCTTCCGGGCGCAACTGGCGCTCTCCGAGGTGCCGGTGGCCTCGCGCTTCCTGATCGAGCTCTATCGCGAAGGCGATTATGCGCATTACTTTTTTCATTCCCTGATCGGCCGGAGTGCGAACGACGCGCTTTCCCGCATCGTCGCCTGGCGGGTGCGCGAACGGATCGGCGGGAACGCGCTCGTCACGATCGACGATTACGGTTTTCTGCTCACCCTGCGCCGCTTCCAGGAGCTGCCGCTGGGGCAATGGCGGGGTTGTTTTCGCCGCGCGGAAGCGGAGGAAGATCTGCACGCCGCCCTGCGCGGGTCGGAGTTGGTAAAATGGCAATTCCGCGGGGTCGCGCAGACCGGTCTGATGGTGCCGCGCAACCTACCCGGCCGCGAACGCAAGCCGCGGCAGCTCAGCTGGAGTTCCGAGGTGCTTTTTCGCGTCCTCGAAGAGCACGAACCGGATCATCCTTTGCTCGAGGAAGCCTACCGTCAGGCGGCGCATATTTTCCTCGATGCGGAGAGTGCTTATGCATTTCTCGACCAGGTTCCGGGCTTGGAGTGGAGCTTGCGCGAGCTGCCGGTCGTTTCGCCCTTTTCCTTCCCGATCTACGCGAGCAAGATCAAGGAGAACATGATGCTGGAAGATCCGGCGACGGCGATCGAACGGATTTATTTCGAGATGTACGCGCGGGTCGAGCAGGCCACTCGTGCCAGCGCCTCGTGCTCGTGCTCGTGATCGTACTCGTAATCGGAGAGATCGAGCAGGAGCACGATTACGAGCATGAGCATGAGCATGAGCATGAGACAAATAAAGAGGGCGGACCTTGCGATCCGCCCTCCCTTTCCGCAGGGCAAGCTTCTCCCTAGCTATTGCCCTACTTGGAAACTACTTCGTTGAGCTTGAAGATCGGTAGGAACATCGCGATGACGATGCCGCCGACGATAACGCCGAGAAAGACGATCAGGAGCGGCTCGATCAAGGAGGTCATGGCGTCGAGCATGGCTTCCACTTCTTCGTCCCAGAAATCGGCCATCTTCTCGAGCATGGTGTCGATTTTGCCGGTCGATTCCCCGGCCGCGACCATTCGCAGCAGCATGGGCGGGAAGATTTTCTTCTTCGAGAGCGCGACGGAAAGATTATCGCCCCGTTCGATATCCTCGCTCACGTTCTGAATGCTTTCTTCGATCACGAAATTGCCGGCCGAACCGCCGACGATGTCGAGCACTTCGAGAATCGGCACACCGCTGCGGATGAGCTGGGCGAAGGTGCGAGCGAAGCGGGACATGGCGATCTTTTGGATGAGCGGCCCGAAGACCGGGAGCTTCAGCTTCCAGCGATCCGCCAATTGCGAGCCCCTTTTGGTGCGCAGAAATCTCCGCAATCCGTAGATCGTGCCGCCGATGCCGAGGACGAGGAAATACCACTCGGCGCGGATGAAATCGCTCAGGTCGAGCAGGAACTGGGTCGGCGCGGGGAGCTTGGCCCCGAAATCCTTGAAAATTTCACCGAAGACAGGAACGACCCGCACGATCAGGAAAGTGGTGATCAAGAAAGCGATGCAAACCACGATGACGGGATAGGTCATGGCGGATTTGATCTTCTTGCGCAGCCGGGCGGTATCTTCCAGGAAACCGGCCAGACGATCGAGAATATCGGAGAGCAGACCGCCGTGCTCGCCGGCTTTGACCATGCTCACGTAGAGGCGATTGAAGACGCGTGGATGCTTCGCGATCGACTCGTTAAAGGTCTCGCCGCCTTGCACGCTCGCGGTCACCTCACCGACGACGTGGCGCAGATTTTTCTGCTTTTTCGGGTCGGCCTGCTCGTAGAGCGCGGTGAGCGCCTGGACGAGGGAAATGCCCGCCTCGACCATGGTGGCAAGCTGGCGGGTGAAGAGGACCAGGTCGGTCTCTTTCACCGTCCACGGTTTGTTTTTTTTCCGTGCGGTGGCGGCAGCTTTTTGTTGGAGTGACAGCACCATGAGCCCGCGGCTCATGAGACTGGTGACAGCGTTGTCCTCGTTGATGGCGTCCTGGATTCCGTTTACGATACGGCCGGAACCATCGCGAGCTTGATAGGAGAAGGTCAGCATGGTATTTATAGTAGTTATATATCGTATAGCAACTATGATGCCACCCTTTCGCCTCCCGGCTCTTCTCAGCCGGGGCGGTCGAAATTTTGGCGCCGCTTATTCCAGTTGGGCGATCCGTTGCGCGTGTCGGCCCCCCTCGAAATCGGTCGTGAGCCAGACGCGCACGATGGCCAGCGCCATTTCTTCCGTGATCATGCGTTCGCCCAGCGAAAGCACGTTGGCGTCGTTATGCCGGCGCGAGAGCCGCGCCGTCTCCTCGTTCCAGCAGAGCGCGCAACGCACCCCGCGCACCTTGTTCGCGGCCATCGCTTCCCCGTTGCCCGAACCGCCGAGCACGATCCCGCGCTCACATTCGCCGCGGACCACCGCTTCCGCGGCCGCCCGGATGAATTTCGGGTAATCGACCGGCTCTTCGCTGTCCGTCCCAAAATCGATCGGCTCGTGGCCTAACGACGGCAGGAGCGCCTTGATTTTTTCCTTGTAGCGGTAGCCCGCGTGATCGCAGCCGAGGGAAATTTTCATTTCCTGTTCTCTTAAGGAAACGCGGGCGCGATGTCCAGACCCTCGTGGGAAGAATGAGCGGCCTACGCTTTGGCCTGGGCGAGCTGCTCCCAGAGGGCGCGATCGGCTTCGCTGACCTCCCTGGGAATGGCGATCTGCGCGACCACGTAAAGATCGCCGCGACTGCCGTCGGCCGCGGGCAACCCGCGCTCGCGCAGCCGGAAACGCTGACCGCCCTGCGTGCCCGCCGGAATTTTAAGCCGCCGCTCGCCTTCCAGGGTCGGCACTTGCAAAGCCGCTCCCAGCACGGCCTGCCAGGGCTCGATCGCCGCCTCGTAGACCAGATCGTTCCCCTCCACGGAAAAATCCGGGTGGCGCGCCATCCGCACTCGTAGAAAAAGATCGCCGCTCTTGCCCCCGCCCGCCCCGGCCTCGCCCTGGCCGGCCAGCCGGATGCGCTGGCCTTCGTGGACGCCGCGCGGGATTTTCACCTGATACGTTTCCGCTTTCTCGGAGCCGCCCCGGCGGAGCGAGACCTGGCGGAGCGAACCTTGAAGCGCTTCCTCGAGCGTGACCATGATATCGGCTTCGACGTCCTGGCCGCGCGCCGCGGTGGCCGGGCGCCGCCCAAAGCCGCCGCCCCCGCCGAAAGCCGACTCGCCGCGACCTCCGCCGAAAAATGCCTCGAAAAAATCGCTGAAACCGGTCCCATCAAATTCGAACTCAACCCCGCCGCCATTGCCACCGGCAGAACGCCGGAAGCCGCCTCCCCGGCCCGCGCCACCTCCCCAACCGGGCGGCGGCTGAGCGCCGCCGGGCTGGTTCCAATCCGCGCCGAGCTGATCGTATTTGCTCCGCTTCTCCGGATCGCTCAGGACCTCGTAGGCCTCGTTGATCTGCTTGAACTTTTCCTCCGCGGCGGCTTTCTCCTTCGGCTTGACCACGTCGGGATGGAACTTGCGCGCGGCCTTGCGAAAGGCGCTTTTGATTTCGTCGGCGCTGGCCGTTTTCGCGACACCCAGCGTCTCGTAGTAATCCCGGAATTCAACCGCCATAAAGTGCGGGGAATTTCTCCGCATCGGTCCGCTTCTGCAACTGAAGCGTCTCCGGCCGCCCCCTCACGTGTCGCGACCTGCCGGTAGACGCTTTGCAGTTTTTCTGTGGAGCGTTCAATCCGGTCGGCGTCCTGCGTTCACTGATCCGCTCACATGTTGTCCTTCCGAGCCCGCGCAGACGGCGAGGGATCTCGCGCAAGGTCTCGGCGTCGTTCTTCAGAACAAATGCACCTATTAGAGTAACCGTGAGATCCCTCGGCGCGCTGCGCCAGCCTCGGGATGACAACTGGCCGAGGCTTTTTCGTGGACAGGAGGCGCGCCCCGAGCGTCTCAACGATTGCAGGGCCGGTGCAACGAGCGGGAGCCTAACGATCCGCAAAGTGCGGCGCGGCGACGACATCGCCCGGTTCGAAACTGAAACCTCCGTCGCCCCCGCCTTCCAGCGAGTGCAGTAATTCCGAGACCGCTTGGGCCGCGGCCACCGAGTAGAAGCGCACCAGCCCGACCGTCGTGCGGCTTCCGAAGACGGTGATCATGATGGTGTCGTCATCGATCGAGTTCATGAAAATGTGGCTGCCGTTGCCTTGATGGTAGAGCGCGTTGAATTCCACCTCGCCGATGCGCCGCGCGAGTTCGCGCGTGGCCGCGAAAGAGCCGGCGGCGAGCGCCGCGATGATGGTCACGTCCATCACGGAGTGATCGCCAAATTGCGAGATGACGTTGCCGCCGCGATCGATCACGACGGTCAATTCCGCGTCCGCTTTTTTCAGGAAATCGGCCAGGATGCCGTCCAGGCTGGCGACGTTCTCGATCGTGAGAGCGGGAATGCTGCTCATAAGGAAGAGGCGACCTGCGGCGCGGCGGAATGGATGGGCGGAGCCAATGGGGGCAGGGCGGGGGCGGCGGCGGGGGCGTCGCCTTGTTTGCTAAATTTGTGCAGGAGCATCTGCGAGACCGCGCTGAGAGAGGCGAAGACGTTCTGCCCGGTGCTCGAGACGACCTCAAAACTCTGCACCCGTTTCGCGCGATTATTGAGGAGGAATTCGAGATAATTAACCGGCGCAATGTTCGGCAGGTCGCGTTTGTTGTACTGCAGGACGTAGGGGATTTCATCGAGCGCGATGTTTTGCTGGGCCAGGTTTTCCTCGAGATTTTTAAAGCTCTCGACGTTTTCCTCCATTTTTTCCCACTGCGAATCGGCCACGAAAACCACCGCGTCGACGCTCCGCAAGACGAGCTGGCGGGTGGCGTTGTAGATGACCTGGCCGGGCACGGTGTAGAGCTGGAATTTGGTCACGAAACCTTTGATGACCACGGCGTCGAGATGGAGGAAATCGAAAAAGAGGGTGCGATCGGCGGCGGTGGCGAGCGAGACGAGATCGCCGCGATTGGCCGGGCTGACCTGCTCATGAATGTAGGAGAGGTTGGTCGTCTTGCCGCAGAGCGCGGGCCCGTAGTAGACGACCTTGAATTGAATCTCGCGACTGGCGTAGTTGATGATCGACATGACTTATCCTCGTGAGGCAGGTTGCGCATACATGGCCGCCAGCTCGCCGGTGACGCGGCCGAGCCGCTGGCGGACTTCGCTGGTGAGCTCCGGGGTCGAATGGACGGCGGCGAGGCAGACATGGCCGTGGGCGAAAAAGCTGACGGCCGCGTTCTCGCAAAAGAGTGTGAGCGAGCGGAGCGCGCCGAGGTGGGCGCCGGTCATCTGTTCGTCGATCCGCTTGATGATTTCGGGCGCCATCGCGCAAAGCGCTTCCGCCTCAAATTCTGCGGAAAGGTTATTGGCCAGCCCCAAGCCGTCGTCACAGACCACCGCGCAGCCACTCACGCCGGGCAGGCGGCTGGCGTGGGCCACGACCGATTTGGCGTCGAGCGTTTCGTCGGTGTCGAACTCCTTTTGCAGAGCGGTCCGCTCGCTCGCGGGCTCGGCGGGTTCCGCCGCCGCGCTCGCTGCTTCTTCTTGCTCAGGTGCTTTGGCCGGCGTGGAGGCAGATCCTCCGAGACGTTTCGCATCCTCGGCTGCTTTCTGGCTGAAAGGCGTGTCGAAGCTGGGCAGAATCTCGGGGGTTTCCTGGTCCCCCCGCAGCTCGAGAGAACGCCCCGGAAGATTTTGCAGCACTTCGGGCAAGGGGAGCGAAACGGGTAGCCCGCCTTCGTCCAGTTTGAAAAGGGAGCGAAATTCCTCCGGCATGGCGGAGTGAAATTGCCCCTGCGAAATGGCTACCCGGCCTAATGAGAGCTGCGGCAGAACGAGGGCGATCGGCAATTCGATCTTCACCTCCTCGGGAATCTCGTCGAGCTGCCCGGTGAATTGGAAAGGCGGCACCCCTCGCAGGATGGCGCGGAGGGACAAGGCCAACCGCGGTCCATCCTCGGCAAGAGCGGGAGACCGGAGCGCGCGCAGAGCCGACTCGGGTTCGCCCGCCGGCTTGATCTTGAATGGAATCCGCGCGACCGGCGCCGGTGCGAATGGCGCGGGCAAAGGAATGGGAACGGGCGGTCCACTTGAGGCTGGAACACGCTCAGCGGCGGACTCGCCCGTTCCGTGCGGTGAAATTTTAACCGGCGCGGGAGAAGTCGCCGCTGCGGGAGAAGCTGGCGCGCTCGCTGAGGGCGGCATGGCAAGGCGGATCGGTTTGCGCGGGGCCGGGGGCGGCGGCTCGGCCTGCGGCGGCGTCATCGGGGCCGCACTCTCCGCAGCGGCATCCGGCGCGATCGCGGGCTCCTCGCCCTGGTCCTGCAGATTGGCCAGCTGTTGCAGCACCTGATGGAACGGGAGCGACACCTCGCGCTCGTCCTGCGCGCCTACTTCACCGGTAAAAATCAGCGGCGCCTGCTGGTAGATCGAGCGCAGGGAGACGGCCGGGCGACCGTTCGCCATCCCGCGCTCCAGCTCCGCCGCTTTGAAGACGACCCGATGCCCGGGATCGATCTCCGTCGTTTCCAGCAGCTCCGCGGGAATCTGCGGCAGCAGCTCCGCCAGCGGCACCGCCACCGTCCGCCCCTGGGCCGAGGCCGACTCCGGCGCGGCGGCGGGCGCGGCCGGCTCTTCGCCTAACGACACCCGCGGCAACTCGACCGACGCCGCCGGCGGCGTCACGGGCAGAAATCCAGGCAGGGTGCGAGCCCCTTCCGCATCCGCTACGCGCGAAGCGGTGGGCATGACCGTCTTGCTCAGGCGTTCCGAGGCTGGCTTCTCCAGCGGCGCCACCGCCGTCTGCACGGAAGCTTCTTCCTCTTTCTCTTTCTTGAATAAACCGCGTAACGAAAAGCCCATTTTAGTGATCCTCCGCTGTCACCCGCCAGATTTCCTCGAGCGTGGTGATGCCCTCGAGCGCCTTGTCGATGCCGACCATGCGCAACGTCTTCATGCCTTCGGTGATCGCCTGATTTTTGATCACGGCGGCGGAGGCGCGTTTGATGATTAACCGGCGAATCGATTCGCTCACCGGCAGCACTTCGATAATGGCGGCGCGCCCGGAGTAACCGCGCCCTTTGCAGCGGTCGCACCCGGTCCCCTGATAAAAGGTCGCGCCCTCCGGCGGCTCCATCGAGAGACGCTCAAACATCTCCGCCTCGGGGGTAAATTCTTCCCGGCAGTTGAGGCAGACCCGCCGCACCAATCGTTGCGCGCAAGCCATGATCACGGAGCTGGAAATCAAGAACGGCTCGATCCCCATGTCGTCGAGACGGGCGATCGCGCCGGCCGCGTCGTTCGTGTGCAAGGTGCTCAGCACTTGGTGACCGGTCAGTGCCGCTTTCACCGCGATATCGGCGGTTTCGTTATCGCGAATTTCACCCACCATCACGATGTCTGGATCCTGCCGCAGGATCGAGCGAAGGGCGGAAGCGAAATCGAGCCCGATATCCGGCCGGGCGGCCACCTGGTTTACCCCCATGAGCTCGTACTCGATCGGGTCTTCCACGGTCACGATGTTGTAGTTCGGGCTGTTTAATTCCTGCAGCACCGAGTAGAGCGTGGTCGTCTTACCGGAACCGGTCGGGCCGGTCACCAGGATCATGCCGTGCGGCGCGTCGATCGCTTTGCGGAATTTCGCCACCGTCTCTTCATCCAGCCCGAGCGAATCGATGCTCCCGGCCAGAGCCGATTTATCGAGAATACGGATGACGACTTTCTCGCCGTGCTGGGTCGGCAGGATCGAGATACGCAAGTCCACTTCCTTGCCCATCACCCGGATGCGGAAACGCCCGTCCTGCGGGACGCGGCGTTCGGCGATGTTGAGGCCGGCCAGAATTTTGATCCGCGAAGTGATGGCCAACTGGAGGGCCTTGGGCGGCGACTCCGCCGGAATCAATTCGCCGTCGATACGGTAACGCAGGCGCAAGGTGCGCTGGAACGGCTCGATGTGAATATCGGAGGCCTTTTCCTTGATCGCCTGGGCCAGGATCAGATTCACGATCTTGATCACCGGCGCGTCTTCGCTGTCGTTAGCCAGGCGATCGAGATCGATGTCTTCGCGTTTCTGCTGCTGCACCTGGACGTCGGCGGCGACATCCTCCGAGACCTGCTTGAGCACCTCGCTCATCTGGGTGCCGGTGCTGTGTACCCCGCTGAGCGCTTCGGCGACCGCGCGCTCGGTCGCGATCATCGGGAGGATCTCGAGCTGGACGCGACGTTTGAGGTCGTCGACCGCCAGCACATTCGTCGGGTCGGCCATGGCCACGAAAAGTTTATTCTCGAGCCGCGCGATCGGCACCAGCTTGTGCGCCTTGGCCATGTCGCGCGGGACCAGATTGAGGATCTCCTCAGGCACCCGCACTTTGGCCAGATTGATCGGTGGCGTATTCAGGCAACGGCCCATGCTGAAAGCCATGTCCTGGTCGCTGACAAATTGCTTGTCGGTTAAAATACTAAGGAGCCGGCCGCCCTTGCTCTTCTGGATTTCAACCGCTTCATCGAGCTGATTCGGCAGGAGCAGGCCGTCCTCGATGAGCACATCGGCGATCCTTTCGCCAAACGATTTGCTGCGCACGGTCGCCATCGCCTAGACGCTCACCTCGAGCCGGTAAATTTCCTGCAGCGTCTTGATGATCGTGGCCGGCTTGGCCAGATACCAGGTGACCGCGTAGTCGAGCGATTGCTGCACCGCCTCGCGCGCCGCCGCGTCGAAGGGATTGCACACCGCCACCATGATCGTGCGGCTGATCAGATCGAAGGGCACGAAGAGCCGCCCCAGGGTCAGATCGTCCGGCAACATCCGCACCACCTGGCGATCGATGTCGTAATATTCCAGCGGCACGTAGGCAAACTTCGTTCGGTCGATCAAAGCCGAGAGGACATGCTCGCATTTCGCCTCGTCCGTCCCGCAAAGTTCCGCGATCAACGAATGCGAGAGAATTTGCTCGGTCGGGGCCGCGTTCGCCTCCTTTACCGCCTCGAGCGCGGCGCTCACGTCCTCCTCCGGAAATAACTGCTGCACCACGAGAAACTTAGCCAACTGCTCGTTCCCCGACTCGGAGTCCTCGGACGAAATCAACTTGCGCACCCGACCGGTATTGCGGCCGCCGATTTCCGCCAGGCCGCCCGGATCGGTCGAGCTATTCGCCCCGCTCGAGGTATCGGGAGTGAGGACGAGCGCGTGCTGGGTCTGCGCCGCTCGGCCGTTCCGGCCGGTCTGCGGGAGCCGCGTCTCGATGTCGCCGAGCATGGCCAGGATTTCCGGGGCATTCGGTTCCACGGCCAGGACCGCCTCGCATTCCTGCATGGCGAGCGCATACGAGCCGACGTTAAAATAGGCTTCCGCGAGACGGCGCGAGACCCGCAACGCCTCCTCGGATTTAGCCAACTTCTGGTAAGCCTCCTTGAGAATGCGCAGCGATTGGTAGTCGTCGGGCTGCGTTTGAGTGATGACCTCAAACATCTCGACCGTCTGACCGATCTGGCTACGCTCCTCTTCTGACAATGTGTGTTCCAGCACGCATCCGTTAAAAGCTAGAAGCGTGCCGATAGGGGGCCGGAAGGGCCGGCGCTTCGAGCGAGCGGGGACCTTCCGGGCCTTTCCAACCGGGGCACCCGCCGCGCCCGCGCGCGCGCGTTCCCTTGCTGCGGCGCTTCCTTTCGGGGCACGGAGGGATCAACGAGCGGAGGCGGTCCGATTTCACGCAGAATTTACTCTAAAAGAATTGGGAAGCGGTTAAAATGGCCCCCGCATGCCATCCGCCACGTCCATCAAGCCGCCCCGCGCCAGCCTCTGGCCGAGCCTTGCGGGCTTCACCCTGGTGGAAATGCTCGTAGTCATCGGGATCATCTCGATCGCCTTCGCTTTTCTAATCCCAGCTCTCGGCCCCAGTTCTGGTCGCTCTCTTGATGGCGCGGCCCATCAATTTACCGCTGACCTGGAAAATGCGCGCCTCATCGCAATGGCCGAGAGAACGCGAACACGCGTCCTCTTGCCGACGACCGAAACCGAGTTCGCGGCCACCTCGGGGGGCACTCCGTGGCCCAGCGACATCACCCGCCGCGGCTATGTCGTCACCAGCGAAAAGCGAAACGCCCCGGTCTGGCGCCAGCGCGGAAAGTGGACTCGACTTCCGACAGGAGTCGCGCTGGCGTCGTTCTCTCCCACTCCAACCCCGGCTGTGGCGCCAATTGATGTCGGCGGCAGCGGGACCTCTTCATACACTTTCAGCGGGCCCTACATTGAGTTTCTCGCCAACGGAAGCTCGAGTTTAGACCCTGCCGAGAGTCCCGCTCCCGCTGCCGTTTTGGCCGACGGCTTTGTTGATGGAAACGGCGTCTTCCGGTCGAAAAATATCAAACTCAAAGCCACCGTGACGATTGATCCGTTGACGGGCAGCACCACGGTGAAATGAGAGCGAAGTTTTTCTCCGGTGGATTTTCTCTGGTCGAGGTCGTTCTGGCCATCGGCATCGTCAGTTTTGCCGTCCTTTCCACTTTCGGTCTCCTCTCCGTGGCCAACGATACGAACAGGCGGGCCCGAGACGACCAGGCGAGCGCTCAGCTCGTGCAGAACGAGTTTCAGCGAATTCGTTCCTTAAGTTCGGTTAACTTCCCCACCGCCAGTTATCAGCCCCAATACTACGACAGTAATCTGACCGATCTGGGTTCTACGATAGGACCCACCGCTTTCTATAGAGTGGAAATGACCATCACCCCTTACCCAACCCCCACGCCTCCTTCCCCTCCCGCGGTCGCCGCGGAGTTGATCTTCAACGCCGAGGTGCACTACCCAGCGAATGCCCCAACCCCAAACCAAACCGTCGCCCGCTTCACTACCTCCATCTACAGCCCCTTATGAGGCGAGCAGCCGCCTTTACTCTGGTCGAACTGCTGGTGGCCCTCGCGATCACGGTTATCGTGGTCCTGCTGCTGACCAGTGTCGTAGCGGCGACGCTCGGTGCCTGGAGCCAGGGGCGCAATCGCTTGGATACCTACGCAAGCGCCCGCCAAATCCTCGGTAGGATCGGAGACGAACTGAAAGGAGCCATCGCGAATCCGGCAGTGAGTGGAGGCCAGATTCAATTCGTCGAGAACGCCGCCCTCGGCTCCGTCCCGGCCCCCCTCCCTGGCACGGCTGAAAATGTCTTCTTCGTGGCCCCCTATCCCAACCTCGGGGCCGGGAACCTTTGTTCGATTGCTTACGCGCTGGACTCGACGACTCACGAATTGAAACGAGCTTTTCGCAGCAGTGACCAGGCGTGGTCCGATCCCCCTGCTAGCCGATTTCAAGCCAGCGGCCATACTTATACCGCCACTGACTGGCGGGTCATTGCCACAGGTGTCCTGCAATTTGAACTTCAGTGTCACTCACAACACGATCTCGATCTTGACCAACCACCTGCCGTCACCTGGGATTCAGAATCGAACGATGTTCAGATGGTGGGGAAGTCACCCTGTCTGATTGTTGTTCGCCTCCAAGTCGTTGATGACCGCTCTGCCACCCAACTCGCCAGCATGACTCCGGGAAGCAGCGCCTACACGGCCATCGTCGGGCGCAGCTCCCGGCAATTTTCTGCAGAGGTCTCGCTCACACCGCCATGATTACCTCTCGTCGTAATCGCGGTTTTGCTCTTGTCGTCACGCTCGTCCTGATGGCGCTTATCATCACCGTTATCGTCGCTTACCTGGCTAACACTCGCACGAACCGGTCGACTTCTTCCGTCTACGCAAACCGGCTGAAGGCGAAAATGATGGCAGAATCAGGCTTGGCCGCCGCGACTCGTTTGTTATACGACAACACCAAGACTGGAAACTACATCACGGCAATGCCAGCGCCGGCGCCCGCCCCGACGACCCATTGGACGGAAATTTATCGCCCCGACAACACCAGCACGCCCGACGATTTCTTGCGCCTAGATAATGCGGTCGGCGAGGTTCTAGCCTCAACCGCCGTGACCACTCTCCCCGCCCCAGCACCTCAAATCGATCCGCGGCCCACCGCCACGCCCCTTCCGATTCCACCTACCAATGGCTCGTTTGGCCTTCCGGCTCCAAGCTTTACCTCCGCAGACAGCTTCGATTTCAACCAAGTCGTCCGCATTGGCGCCAGCACCAGCGCGCGCCTGATTAACCCCGACGCAAAGCCGAGCTATGGCCAGTGGGTTCGGGTTCGCAACTCCTCGGGAGACTTGATCGGCCGATACGCCTTCGTCGTCGAAGACGAAAGCATGAAAGTCAATCTGAACTGGACTGGTAACAAGCTGGGAGCTGGAGAGATCGACTTCCGTCCAAGTGACTTGCTGCTTCCCGTTCCAAGCGGGATCCCGGGCACGCAGCCGGAGGAGATTGATCCCTCAGGAACGCTACCGATATCGGCTCCCCGCGTAGCCGCGACTAAGGCGTTGGTCGAACTCGCAAATCCTGGGAGCCGTCTGGCAAGTAATAAAACGGTCGGGCTGCTAAATGATTGGGCGGGGACATCAAACCTCGAAGATTACGTCCACATTTTGACCACGTTCTCGAAAGATGACCTGACAACAGCCCGCGGTTGGCAGCGAATGGATCTTAATGCAGTCGTCGCTTCCAACACACCGCCGGCCGCCGCCCAAAAGATCTCTGACTGGATCAGGGATGCCTGGACCGGATCAGCTCCCCTCTCCTCACTACAGCCTTATCAAGTTTACGGAGATGATCGTTTACGCCTTCAACTGGCAGCGAATATCGTCGACTACACCGACGCCGACGACACCCCTGTCGATATGGGAGACGTAGATGGTTATCCAATAATCGGTATCGAGAAGATTCCCTACATCGTCGAAGTTGATGTCGTCTACACTGCAACCCCTCAAAACCCTGATACGCCCGGAAGGGCCATTATCAGTATGAAGTTTCGCTTTAACTTTATGAACCTTTTTGAAAAGGACCTTCCCGTCGGCACTCACATAAAAAGGATCACGCTAAAAGGCGTTCCTGTAATCAATAAGAACGGCGAAGCCATTTTCGACCACTCCGCCGACATCTACACAATAACAGTGGGTGGCACCCCGGGATTTCCTGACGCCCCTGTACCTTGGGGGGGAGACAACGTGGCCTACGGTGTAGCTGGCGCCAAGACTTTCGTCACCGGCCAGATCCTATCGGAACCGATCAGCTATACGAGTGGTGGATCTCCCACGACCTTTGAATCGGGATTGCTCGAAGTGACAGTGTTCGATGCAGACGACAAACGACTAGACTCGCTCAAGATTTCCCTTCGCGACTTACAAGCCAAATATTCGAACGCATCGCCTCAACCGGTTCCGAACGATTTTCTCGAGGCACGTAATTCCGCGGCGTCGATCAACGCGACCTACTCTCCAGTCGTGGGATCAGATGGCACTATAAGCACGCTTTCTTTCGGCGACCCCAGATATCGCCCGATGGTTGTGACAAGCAGAACTTATAATCTCACTCGGACCGACACTGGTAGGTTTACTCCGACAACGATAAGTGGAGATGATAAGGCAGAGATTGATTCGCGGGCCTCGGCCGTCGATTGGTATGACTATGTTGGCGACCGACCGTTGGTCTTTCTTCGGAATGCTCCAATGCTTAGTAATGGAGAACTAGGAAACGTTTCTGATTGCGAGTATCCTTGGCGCACTGTTTACCTCCAATACGCGGGACGGAGCAAGAATACGAATGTTTCAAACCTAGGGCCGGAAATTGAAAAACGAAGAGGCTCCTCCGCGGCAGCGCAGACAAATCCCGATTTGCAGCCGCAGGATTATGTCCTTATGGATCTTTTTAGGACGGGGCCCGGAAACGCCCGGCGCGGAGGTTTCAATATTAACTCGCAATACAACGTCGGCGTCGCGCCGTTCAATCAAGGAGCTTTCGCTCCACTCTTCCTCGGAGTCCCAGTCGGCGGAGGAATACCAGGCGGAACCGCGGCAACGCCTGTCAGTGCGACTGCAGCTGGGCTGCTGGCGACGGCCATTGCCAATCGCAGAAGCGCGGTCGCGCCCGAGCCCACCGGTGGCCCCGGCCCGGCGGGGGGCGCTCCGCCGATCGATAATAACCCTCGAAGACCTTATTTTACCATCGGGCAGCTCGCTTCGGATTTGAGCCTGATGGTTAATCAGAGCGAAAATACGACCACCACGGGCAATAGCCGCAGTCGATCCACCGTGAACTACAGCGTGATCAGAAACTCGGCGACCAACAAGAACGATTGGTCCCGTAATTACGGCACTGACATGCAAGTGGAAGAGCCTTATCGCAAAGTCGTCAATGCCATCACCACTCACGGGAATGTATTTCGCGTCCTCTACGTCGGCCAATCGGTCAAAGATGTGAACCGAAATGGAGACGTCGATGCCAATGAAACTTCTGCCGAGTATCTGGGCGAAGCAGTTCTCGAACGGGTGCCGGTTTTTGGAGCCACTACGGTTGGAACTTCGAGCGTGACAAAAACCACCGATTCGAAGTTTAAGATCATCGCCCTACGTCCTATCCTTGAATGAAACCCCTACTTCTTTGCTTAGCCTTTGGTCTTATTTCTGTGGACTTAGTCCAAGCGCAGTCAGCCCAAAACAACGTTCACGCTACTCCCCGACTGACTGATAGTTCTCCGAGCGCTTGGCAGGTTGGCGTGAATCCTAATTCGCAAAAGCAACTCTCGATAACGTTCGATCAACCCATGAGTCCGGCCTACTCGGCCTGGGCAGGCCGGAATAGTCTGCCTCCCTCTTTCGATCTGAATCAGAAAATTTCGCCGGATCGGCGAACTTTATCAGTCACTATGAAGTTGGAAGCCGCGAAGAATTACGTCTTCGCGATCAATGAAAAGCAGATTCCAGGCGTCGGGTTTCAGAACGAATACGGCCAGTCGGCTGCGCCGTATTATATCGTCTTCCAAACTTCCGGGACGCCCAGGGCGCAAGACGCGGCCCCGCGGGCCATAAGGACCTCGCCGGCTCCTGCTGCGCAGGAGGTTAACCCAGCCACCGCGAAGTCCATCGTGGTGATCTTTGACCGAGCCATGAAAACCACGGCCCACGGGCTGCATCTCTTTGAGGAGAAGAAGCCCGTAGATCTGAAGAGCGCTTCCTTTACCTATTCCCCCGACGGCAAAACCTTCACGCTCAACTATGCCTTCAAGAGCGCGACTCACTACGAGGTTCAAATGAATAGCACTGAAGATATCGGGTTCGCCGCGATTAATCGCGTCCCGCTTTGGCCGGTGCGCTTCGCCTTCACGACCGGGCAACCACGCTGACGACCGTCGCCTGGGGAATTACGGGCTCCCTGATTCTGTCCATTCTGTTCATTCTGTCCAAAAGACCCGTCGGCAACGACTTTGGCTCGCTTCCGGGCATTGCCCGCGCCACACTTCGGTCTGCCTATGAAAATTTCTGTCGCTCTCTCGCTGCTCGCTCTTTTCGTTCCGCTGGCCGCTTCCGCCACGCCCGCGGATGACCAGTTTGAGAAAACCGCCAAGGCTTATACCGATCAATATCTGCAGCGCAATCCCGAGCAGGCGACCGCCCTGGGCGATCATCGCTTCGATGCGCAGTTGACCGATTATTCGCCGGACGCTTTCGCCAAGGCGCGCGCCGCGGCCAAGAGTTTCCGGGAAAAGCTGGCCAAGATCGACGCCACGAAGTTGACCGGGCCGAATAAGATCGACGCCCAGATTTTGCGCGACGCGATCGATTACGAAATCTTCCAGTTGGAGGAGTTGCGCGACTGGGAGTCGAGTCCGCTGGTTTATAACGAGAGCCTCGCGAACAGCCTTTATCTGCTCGTGGCCCGCGATTTCGCCCCGGCCAAGGAGCGGATCGCCAATCTGCGCAAGCGCATGGCCGCGATCCCGGCCGTGATCGTGCAGGCGAAGGCGAATCTGCAGCGGCCGCCGGAAATCAGTACCCAGGTGGCGATCGACCAGATGCAGGGCGCGATCTCGTTAGTCAAAGACGGGCTCGCGCCGCTTCTCGATCAGGCGCCGGAGCTGAAGCAGGAGGTCGCGCCCTTACAGGAAAAAACGGTGGCGGCGCTGGCGGCTTACAAGAGTTGGCTGCAAAGCGATCTCCTCCCGCGCTCGACCGGCGATTTCCGGCTCGGGGCGGAGAAGTTCCGCAAGAAGCTGCACTTCGCGCTCTCCTCGGATATGCCGATGGAGGAGGTGATGACGCGGGCGGAGGCCGATCTGCAAGCGACGCAGGCGGCGATCTACGAGACGGCGTTGCCTCTTTATAAGCAGGCCTTCCCGCAGGCCGACGCCAAGACGCTGGCCGATAAACATAAGGTGACGGCGGCGGTGCTCGATCAGCTCGCGAAGACGCATCCCGATAACAAAACGATCGTGGATTACGCGAAGAAGCTGGTGGCGGAAGCGACGACTTTCGTGAAGGAGAAGAATATCGTGAGCGTGCCCGATAAGCCGCTCGAGGTGGTGGAAATGCCGGAGTTCAAGCGCGGGCCGGCCATTGCCTATTGCGATTCGCCGGGGCCGCTGGAGCAGAACGGGAAAACGTTTTTCGCGATCTCGCCGACGCCCCAGGATTGGCCGGAAGCGCGCAAGCAATCGTTCTATCTCGAGTATAACAACTCCATGATGCACGACCTCGTGGTGCACGAGGCGATGCCGGGGCATTTTTTGCAGTTGGCCCACTCGAACCAGTTCAAGGCGCCGACCCTGGTCCGCTCGATGTTCCAGAGTGGAAGCATGATCGAGGGCTGGGCGGTCTACATGGAGCAGGCCATGGCGGAGAACGGTTTCGGCGGGCCGGAAGTGAAAATGGAGCAACTGAAAATGCGGCTGCGAGTGATCGTGAACGCGATCATCGACCAGAAGATTCACGCCGGGAAGATGACCGAGCAGGAGGCGCTCGATCTGATGGAGAAGGAAGGTTTCCAGCAGGAAGGCGAAGCGGTCGCGAAATGGAAACGGGCCCGGATCAGCTCGGCGCAGTTGTCGACTTACTTCATCGGGGTGAGCGAATGGCTCGACCTGCGGACGCGGGCACAGGCCCAAGCGGGGAAGGATTTCGCGGCGAAGAAGTTCAACGATACCGCGCTCAGTTTCGGGAGTCCGCCGGTGAAATACATCCGGCAGGAGCTCGGGCTGTAGCCGCTCCCAACTTTCCTCGGGGGAGCGCACGCGAGGGCGCGTGCGCTCCCCGGAAATCACCCGCCACGCTTTCGGGTGATTCGTTAGGCGTCGAGTCCTTCTTCGCGCAAACGCCGCCCGGTTTTCGCGATGAAAACATCTTCCAGGGTCGGCCTGGCCAAAGTCACGGAATCGAACTGACCCGGGAACGCCGCCACCAGCTGCGCCATGAAGGCGGCGCCCTCCGCCTGCTCGATCCGCACTTCGTCGTTCAAGACGCTGACCTCCACGCCTAACGACTCCGCGATGCGCTCGCCTAACGACGTCGCGTCCCGCGCCCGCGCGCTGATGACTTCGCCGCCGATCTCCGCACGGAGGGCATCGGGCGCACCCGCGGCCACGATTTTTCCCTGGTCGATGATCGCGACCCGATCGCAGCGCTCGGCTTCTTCCATGAGGTGGGTGGTGAGGAGAATGGTCGCGCCCTGCTGGTCGCGCAGCCGGTAAAGGGTTTGCCAGAGATCGATCCGCGCGCCCGGATCGAGGCCGGTGGAGGGCTCGTCGAGGAGGAGGAGGTCGGGCCGATGGAGCAGGCTTTTGGCGATCTCGACCCGGCGCTGCAATCCACCGGAGAGCGTCTCAACCAGATCGGAAGCGCGCTCGCGGAGGTTGAATTCGAGGAGGAGGTGATCGATCCGCTCGCGTAAGGAGCGCCCCGCGAGGCCGTAGAGGTGACCCTGGTGGGCCAGGTTTTCGCGGACCTTGAGTTTGCCGTCGAGGCTCGGGGCCTGGAAGACGACCCCGAGGCGGGCGCGCAAAGCGGCGGTGTCGCGGGCCAGATCGAGCCCGAGAATTTCCGCGGAACCGCTCGTCGGCCTGACGAGGGTGGAAAGAATGCGGAAGAGGGTGGTTTTGCCGCCGCCGTTTGGGCCGAGCAGGCCGAAAATCTCGCCCGGCGCGACCTGCAGGGAAACGGCGTCGAGGGCGAGGCGCTCGCCGTAGCGATGAGTGAGATCGTGCGTGATCAGAGCGGGCGCAGTCATGGAACCGGGATGATAAGGCGAAGTGCGGGAAATCACATCTCGCCCGGTGGAGGGACGACCTCTGTGTCGTCCGAGAGGTTTAGGCGGGCCTCGGGTCTCGCCTCAGGGCCACGGACGGGACGGAGCCCGTCCCTCCACCAGCCACGCGCATCGGCCCACCGCTTTACACCGCTCTCCACCACCCGCAATGTGCGCCGATGCCTCAGCTTGCCAGTTGGATGATCGTGCGGGACGAAAAGTGGTTTGCGCCCATCCTGGCCATGCGGCCAGAGGTCGCGCTCTGCAACGCGGCCACCGGCGAGGTCGATTTCGACGAAATCGACGCGCTCCTCCTGACCGGCGGCAATGACATCTCCCCCGAATTTCTACATCAGCCGGTGCCGGATCCTTCCGTTCTGGAGAAGGGCGATCCTGCGCGAGACAACTGGGAATTTGCCGCGGCCCGCGCGGCGGTCGCGCGCGGGGTGCCCATCCTCGCCATCTGCAAAGGGATGCAGGTCCTGAACGTCGCGCTCGGCGGCACGCTGCGGCTCGATATTCCCGGCCATAATCTGCCCGAGCAGAAGTTGCACGACATCCAGCCGTTGCGGATCGATCCCTCGGCCCGGCATCGTTTTGAAAAGGTCAACAGCTCTCATCATCAGGCGATCGATCGGGTGGCGGATGGGCTGGTCGTGGAGGCGTGGTGCGCGACCGACGACGTGATCGAGCAGATGCGGCTGGATGACCGGACCTTCGGCCTCGCGGCCCAGTATCATCCCGAGCGCGGGCCGCTTTACGCGCCGCTTTTCACCGATTTCCTGGACAATTTAACGGGATGAATAGGGCGGAAGCCGGGACAACCTAGAACGCTGCGGCCAGCACATTCTGTATCTTTATCCTCATGGCCACGCCGCAAAACACCATCGCGATCGTCTACGACTACGATCAAACGCTGAGCCCGAGTTACATGCAGGACGAGGTCGTTTTCCCGACCTTCGGGATCGATGGCAAGAGCTTCTGGCGGCGCTGTTCCGAGTTCGTTAGGGAACAAGGTTACGATAGCGAGCTGGCCTACATGAAGGTGCTCCTCGACACCCTTGGGATGGATCGGCCGACCAACGCCGAGCTCCGTAAACTCGGGGCCCAGCTTAACTTCTACCAAGGGCTCCCCGAAATGTTCGACGATTCCGCGACGATCTGCTTAGCGAGGAGCAGCGCTCCCACGGCATCGCGGTCGAGCATTACATCATCTCATCCGGGATGAAGGTGCTGATCGAAGGGAGCCGCCTGGCACCTTATGTGCGGGCTATTTTCGGCTGCGAATTTGCCGAGGACGAGCAGGGCATTACTTTTCCGAAACGGGTCATCAGTCACACCCAGAAGACGCAGTACCTTTTCCGGATCAACAAAGGGCTCCTCGATATGTCGCAGGATGTGAACGATCACATGGAAGCAGAGATCCGCCCGATCCCCTTCCCGCACATGATTTATCTGGGTGACGGGCCGACCGATGTGCCTTGTTTTACGGTCATGCGGAAGAATCACGGACACGCCATCGCGGTCTATAACCCGGAGGATCCGGAGCGAGTCGGATTCAAGAAGTGTTATCAACTTTCCACCCACGCCGATCGGGTGCGGCACATCGCGCCGGCCGATTACCGGCGCGGCAGTCACCTGCGCATGTTGCTCGAAGAGATGGTGGATGAAACGGCCCACCGCATGGTCGAGCAGCGCCGGAGCGCGATCGAGACCGGGACGGTGCGCGCCCCGCGGACTAAGTGGGCGCTTCGACCACTTGCACCTACACTTTAACTTACACTTACACCTATCCTGGAGAGTAGGTGTAAGTTAAAGAGTAAGTGCAAGTCGGATGAGCGCGAGGCGAGTCGCCCGGCCTAGAGCGTGTCATCAACTTTCGTGCCTCGATTGCCCACGCCAGCGCAGGGGAGGCGGTTGTAGCGTGCGCTGTCCTCAGCGCATTTCGCATGGGTGCCGCTGAAGTTCCGCTGGGGACAGCGGACGCTACAACGCCCCGCCGCTGGTTCCAAGTTCATGACACCCTGCTAAGGGCCGCGATAGCTACACCGGGCGGTGGGCGTCTCGTGAATCACGATCTCGCAAAGCCCCGGACATTGCGGCGCCAGTTTTTCCCAGAACCATGCCGCCATGTTCTCGATCGTTGGGTTTTCCAACCCGGCGAGGTCGTTCAGGTAAGCGTGATCGAGCTGCGCGACGAGCGGCTTCATGGCGGCGCCGATCTGTGCATGATCGTAGACCCAGCCGATCACGGGATCGACTTCTCCTTCCACGGACACTTCGACTTTGAAGCTATGCCCGTGCATCTGACGGCACTTGTGACCCTCCGGCGCCGCCGGCAAAGTCTGGGCGGCTTCAAAGGTAAAATCTTTCGTGAGACGGGCATGCATCGCGGCGGAAAATCGCACCGGAGGTCGCCGTTGTCATCCCCGGCCGGCCTTGCCCCGGGGCGGTCGGCGGATTAGACCTTAGCCATGACTTCTAAAAGTCTTCCTCTCTTTTGCGCCTTCTTCCTCGCGGCCGTCGCGGCAGCGCCGGCGCAGGTGCTCACGGCCGAGCTGAACGGCCGGCTCGTCGAGCTCAAGAATAACAACCTCGTCCCCGCGGCGGCGAGCGACCTGGCGCAGGCGAAATACATCGCGCTTTATTTCTCCGCGGGCTGGTGTCCGCCCTGCCACGTGTTCACGCCGAAGCTGGTCTCGTTTTACCGCGAGATGAAACCGAAACATCCGGATTTCGAAGTCATCTTCATCAGCGCCGATCATTCCGAGAGCGAGATGAAAAAATATGTGGCGGACGCGGCTATGCCCTGGCCGGCTTTGCGCTACAGCTTTGCGAAATCGAGTCACCTGAATAAGTACGCCGGGCCTGGCATTCCTTGTCTCGTCTTGCTCAACGCCAGCGGGGAAGTGCTCTCGGATAGCTTTGTCGGGAACGATTACGTCGGGCCCTACAAAGTGATGCATGCCCTGGAGAACCTGCTGACCGACGGCGCAACGTCGGACGCGGCCCCAGCCTCGGCGATGAACCCCTCCCCGACCCCCGCGAGCAAATCCCCCAGCGGAACGGACTGGGACGAAGCCTTCAAGAAGAAATCCCCCTAACGAGCGCTCACCTGTAGACGCTTCGCTCTGCGCAGCGCGGCCTTGCCCGTGGCCGCTCCCACAGTTGATCTCCCAGTCCACGTACTGGACTTGTCATCCCGAGGCCGGCGCAGCGCGCCGAGGGATCTCACGGTTGCTCTGACAGGTACATTTTCTCTGAAGAAACGACGCCGAGACCGTACGCGAGATCCCTCGCCGTCTGCGCGGCTCGGGATGACAAAAATGTGTGTTGGGAGGGACGCAAAGCGCTGACGAGGTTGGGCGTTAAAACGCATGCATGCGAGGAAGCGCGGCCTTGTCCGTGGCCGCTCTTCCACGGCTGAGGTCACAGCCCGAAGGTCCACGCGTCCGAACCTGTCATCCCGAGGCCGGCGCAGCGCGCCGAGGGATCTCGCGGACACTCTGACGCACGACTTTTCCTCGGCGTTGCGCCCCCATTTCCCCCGATTCGCCTTCGCCGCGCGACGGCCTAACTTCTGCCCCGCGCCATGGCCTCGCCCATCACCGAAGCCCCTCTCGATCCCGCCGCAGCAACGCCGGCCGTGCGCCCGACCGTGCTCGCCATCCTTTTCGCGATCAGCTTTTCCCATCTCCTCAACGACACCATCCAATCGCTCATCCCGGCGATTTATCCGCTCCTCAAAAGCAGCTTCCACCTCAGCTTCATCCAGGTCGGCCTGATCACGCTCGCCTTCCAGATGACGGCCTCGATCTTGCAACCCTTTGTCGGCCTTTACACCGATCGCCGACCGCAGCCCTTTTCGCTCGCCGGCGGGATGGGTTTTAGCCTGGCCGGCCTCGCCCTCCTCTCGCAGGCCGCTAATTTCCCCATGGTCGTGCTCTCGGCCGCGCTCGTCGGGATGGGTTCGTCCGTCTTCCACCCCGAATCTTCCCGCGTCGCTCACCTCGCTTCCGGCGGCCGGCACGGCTTTGCTCAGTCGGTTTTCCAGGTCGGCGGGAACGCCGGGAGCTCGTTAGGCCCGCTCCTCGCCGCGGCCATCGTCGTCCCGCACGGGCAGGGCAGCATTCTCTGGTTTTGCCTCCTCGCGCTGCTCGGCATCGGGGTGCTCTGCACGGTCGGGAAATGGTATCGCGGCCAGCTCGCCGAGCGGCAAGCGCGACCCCCTCTTCCCACGGTCACGGCGCCGAAGCTTTCCCGAAAGGTCTGGTTCGCCCTCGCCCTCCTCGGCGTCCTCATCTTTTCGAAATACTTCTATCTCGCCAGCCTAACGAACTATTACACCTTCTACCTCATCCAGAAATTCCATCTCTCCGTCCAGGGCGCGCAGCTCCATCTCTTCCTCTTTCTCTTTGCGATCGCCCTCGGCACCATCATCGGCGGACCGGTCGGCGATCGTTACGGCCGCAAACTCGTCATCTGGTTTTCCATCCTCGGCGTCGCCCCTTTCACCATTGCCCTCCCCCACGCCAACCTCTTCTGGACTGGTGTCCTCACCGTCGTCATCGGGATGATCCTGGCCTCAGCTTTCTCCGCCATTCTGGTTTACGCCCAGGAGTTGGTTCCGGGAAAAGTCGGCCTCATCTCGGGCTTATTTTTCGGGCTCGCTTTCGGCATGGCCGGGATCGGCTCGGCCCTCCTCGGGGCGGTGGCCGACCGCACCAGCATCGCCTACGTCTTTCACCTCTGTTCCTTCCTTCCGCTGCTTGGGTTACTGACCGCTTTCCTCCCCGACATCCGCACCCGCCGGGCGGCCTAACAACTCCGCGGGCGCGCCCCGGCCGACGATTTTCCCGCGCTCCAGCAAGAGCACCTCGTCGCACAGGGCGATCGCTTCCGCGCGATCGTGGGTCACGTAAAGCAGGGGCAGATCGAATTCGTTAGGCAAATTTTTCAGCTGCTCCAGAATGGTCGCGCGCAACTCCCGATCGAGCCCGGTGAGCGGCTCATCGAGCAAGAGCAAGCGCGGCTCCGACAAGAGGGCGCGCCCGAGCGTGACCCGCTGCCGTTCCCCGCGCGAAAGCTGCCGCACGTCGCGCTCCAGGAGCGGCTCGATCTCGAGAAATTGGGTGACGTGCGCGAAGGAAAAGGCCGGGTTGCCCGCCTCCGCCGGCCGACCGTAGAGCAGGTTGCGCCGCACATCGAGATGCGGGAAAAGCGAGTCGTCCTGCGGCACATAACCGATCCGGCGCCGCCGCACTGGCAGCCCGGTAAAGGCGGTGCCGTTAAAACGAATCTCGCCTGCCGCGCTCGGGCGGAGGCCCGCGATCGTCTCGAGGAGCGAGGTCTTGCCCGCGCCGGACGGTCCGAAAATGCCGGTGCGCTCCGCGCTCAGCTCGAAATCGATCTCGAGGACAAAGCCGGAGAGCGGCAACCGCACCTGGAGCACTTCAAGTTTCATCGTTTACGCAAAAGCCATTCCGCGCTGAAGACCGCGCCGAACGCGATCACCACACAGACGAGCAACAACCGGTAAGCCGTCGCATCGTGCCCGAGTTGGACCGCCTCGTAGATGCGGAGCGAAAGGGTCTGGGTTTCGCCCGGGATATTGCCCGCGAGCAAAATGGTCGCGCCAAATTCTCCGACCGCCCGGGCGAAAGCGAGGAGCACGCCCCCGGCGATCGCCCGACTGGCGAGGGGGAGCGAGATCGTCCAGAAGACCCGCCCTTCGCCCGCGCCTAACGAACGCGCCATCTCCTCGTAACGCCGATTAACCTCCTGAAAACCGACCCGGGCGGAGCGCACCAGGAGCGGGAAGGACATGACCGCGGCCGCGATCACGACCGCGCGCCAGGTGAAGATAATCTCGAGTTCGAGGTGCCGATGGAGCCAGCCGCCTAACGGACCGCGGCGCCCGAGCAGCTTGAGCAGAATCAGACCGGTCGCGACCGGCGGCATGACCAGCGGGAGGGTGACGAACGTTTCCACGATCGATTTCCCGCGCCAGCGCGGCCGGGCCAGGAGCCAGGCGACGGCCAGGCCGAAGGGCAAAATCAGGAGCGTGCTCGCCGCGCAAGCCGCGAGCGTGAAACGCACCGCCTGCCATTCGTCGGGTTGCACCGGCGAAGCTTGGCCGCGCGCGCGGCGAGCACAAGCGCGCTTCTCTCCCTTGTTCTCCCGATTCCGCAGTCGCGGGAGAGTTTTGCGCGATCCAGCTGGAGGGACGACCTCCGTGTCGCCCCGAATCATGAGCCGGGGACGGGACAGAGCCCGTCCCTCCAAACGCCACCGACGCCGCGACGACCGCGCCGGGTCGCCCCCGCCCATCTCGCATCGCGCACATTTACCTCGTAAGCTACTCCGTGACTCCAACCCAAACTCCCGCCGCCGAGATTCAACCCGCGCAAGACGTGCACACCAACCGCCTCATCCACGAAAAATCGCCCTACCTCCTGCAGCACGCCCACAATCCGGTCGACTGGTATCCGTGGGGCGAAGCGGCCTTCGCCAAGGCGCGCGCGGAGAACAAACCGATCTTCCTCTCGATCGGCTATTCCACCTGCCATTGGTGCCACGTGATGGA
Organism: Chthoniobacterales bacterium; assembly: GCA_965217815.1. Lineage (GTDB taxonomy): Bacteria > Verrucomicrobiota > Verrucomicrobiia > Chthoniobacterales > UBA10450 > Palsa-1392. Next base: position 350,210 of record CBDCJI010000001.1, on the reverse strand, counting down.
GCGCGAGGAATTTGAGAAACCGGAAGTCGCCGCCGTCATGAACGAGTATTTCGTGAACATCAAAGTCGACCGCGAAGAGCGCCCCGACGTCGACCGCGTTTACATGACCTTCGTCCAGGCCACGACCGGCGGGGGCGGCTGGCCCATGAGCGTCTGGTTAACCCCAGAGCTCAAGCCCTTTGTCGGCGGCACTTATTTTCCGCCCGACGATCGTTACGGGCAGCCCGGTTTCAGCAAAGTGCTCCACCGCATCGCCGAGGCCTGGAAAAACGATCGCGCCAAAATCGTCGAGAGCGGCAACCAGATCGTGGCCGCCCTCGCCCGCAGCGCCGCGCCGACGGACGGCGCGGAAGCCTCCGCGCCGAACGAGAAAATGATCGAAACCGCCTCCGAGCAGTTTGCCCGCAGCTACGATGCGAAAGAAGGCGGTTTCGGCGGCGCGCCGAAATTTCCGCGGCCCGTTACGCTCAATTTTCTCTTCCGCGTCGCTCACCGGGCCGGCCCGAAATCGGACGAGGGCAAACACGCGCTCGAGATGAACCTTTTCACTCTGCGTAAAATGGCGGCCGGGGGGATGCACGATCAGCTCGGGGGCGGCTTCCATCGCTACTCGGTCGACGCCGTCTGGCATGTGCCGCATTTCGAGAAAATGCTCTACGACCAGGCGCTGCTGACCGGCGCTTATCTGAGCGCGTTCCAGATCACGCACGAGGCCGAGTTTGAGCGCGTCGCGCGCGACACCCTCGATTACGTGCAGCGCGACATGACCTCGCCCGAGGGCGGCTTCTACTCAGCCGAAGACGCGGACAGCGCCGTGGGGCGAGCTTCCAGCTTGCCCGATCCTGCAAACTCGCAAGCTAGAAGCTCGCCCCACGAAACCAAAGAAGGCGCCTTCTACGTCTGGACAAAAAAGGAGATCGATGACGCGCTCGGCGACGAAGCCGCGATCTTCAACTACCGCTACGGCGTCGCCGCCGACGGCAACACGCCGGAGGGAAGCGATCCGCACGGTGAGCTGCGGGGCCAGAACGTGCTCTTCGTGCAGCACTCCATGGCCGAGACCGCCAGTCACTTTAAGAAAACAGAAAAGGAAATTGCCGATTCGTTAGGCAAAAGCTCTGCCCAACTGCTCGCCTTGCGCGGGCAACGTCCCCGTCCCCATCTCGACGACAAAATCATCACCGCCTGGAACGGGCTCATGATTTCTGCCTACGCCCGAGCCGCCCAGGTGCTGGACGACCCCGGCTATCTCGCCACCGCCACCCGCGCGGCCGATTTCGTTAGGCAAAAGCTTTACCACGAGAAGGAGCACACTCTCCGGCGCAGTTATCGCAACGGTCCCGCCGATATTCCGGGTTTTGCCGACGATTACGCCTTCTACATCCAAGGGTTGCTCGATCTCTACGAGGCTTCGTTCGACGTCCAGTGGGTCCAGCTGGCCGAGAAATTGCAGGCGACGCAGGACCGGCTTTTCTGGGACGACAAACAAGGCGGCTATTTCACCAGCACCGGGAAAGACGCCAGCATCCTCCTGCGCATGAAAGAGGATAACGACAACGCCGAGCCCGCGCCCAGCTCGGTCGCCGCGCTTAATCTCCTGCGTCTCGGGCAAATCCGCGCCGACCCGGCGATGCAGGAGCGCGGGAAAAAGACGATCGCGGCCTTCGCGCCCGCCCTGCAACATTATCCGAGCGCCCTGCCGCAACTGCTCGTCGCGCTCGATTTCAGCCTCACGAAACCGAAGCAAGTGGTCATCGCCGGCGCGCGCGGGGCTCAGGCGACGGAGGCTTTGCTCAAGGAAACCCATCAACATTTCCTCCCCGATACGATCGTGCTCCTGGCCGACGGCGCCGAGGGGCAGAAGTATCTCGGCGCAAAACTGGAGGAGCTGCGCGAGATGAAACCGGTCGAGGGCAAAGCCGCCGCCTACGTTTGCGAAAATTTTACCTGCCAAGCGCCGGTCACTTCGCCGGAGGAGTTAGGCAAATTGTTGCGCTAAGAGGCGCGAGCTTCCAGCTTGCGACTTTGTTAGGCGATCGGGGTGGGCCGGGTAGCGCACACGTCTCGTGTGCTGGTCGCGCTGTTCCAGCGCGACGAACTTTTCCTGGGGGTCTCATGGTCACGATTTGGGCGAGGGCTTCAGAAAAGTTCGCGACGGTGGCACACCGTCGCCAGCACTCGGAACGAGTGCGCTACCCGGCGCTGCTGTCAGGCTGCGATAGGTGGCGCGAGCTTCCAGCTAGCGACCTTAGAGGGCGTTTCGAGCGGGGGAATTGTAGGGCGACCGCTTCGGTTGCCCAGTTTCTGCCGGAGGAGGAACCGAGGCAGGCGAAGCGCCCGCCCTACAATTCGGCCAGCAGCCCCGCTTTTTACACGCGCGCTTAGCAAACTCGCAAGCTAGAAGCTCGCGCCACTACTTCAGCTCAGCTCCCGGTTTGCGCCGGCGCAGCCGCATCCAGTTATTCCAGGTCTTCCGCACGCTGTCTTGGGGCGTGAGGTATTGCTGGTTCAATTCATTGCTCTTCAAAATCTGCGCGAGCACTCCGCCTAACGAGAAGTCCGCCGTCTCCAGAATGGTGTAAGCCGTCCCGATGGCGGCGTGATGATGCGCGTCGCTCGCCGCGGTCATGGGCAGCCCGCGTTCCTGCGCATATTTGAAGGCATAACGATTGTAGCGCCGGAGAGTGGTGGCGGCGTTAAACACTTCGATCGCGTCGACCGGCAGATTTTGCAGGGTCGAAAAACGAATGCCGGCGCGAAAGAGATCGTAGGGATGCGGCGGAATGGCGAGCCCGCCCCGCTCATGGATGAGATCGCACACTTCACGCGCGGCCCGCCCTTTCAAAAAAGGAAGCGACGCCCCGATGCAAAGGAGATGCCCTTCCGCGGTCGTGACCTCGACCCCGGGGATAATGAGAAATCCGTCGACCGGCTGGCCATCTTCGCGGATCAACCCCTTTTCCCGGCAATAATCGACCCCTTCGTTGGTGTTGTGATCGGTCATGGCGAAACCGTCGAGACCCTTGTCCCGGGCGGAGGCGATATTCTGCTCCGGACTGGAGACGCCATCGCCCGAGAAGAACGAATGCGTATGCAGGTCGATCTTGAAGGGCATGGGCAGGAGGCTAGTTTGCGCACCAGCAAATGGAAAGGGTCGGTTTCAAGGAATGGGCGCTGGTCTGCGCGGCGCTCGGGGAGGGCCGGCAAAGCGTGCTCGTGCGCAAAGGCGGGATCGCGGAAGGGCGCGCCGGGTTTCATTTTTGGGAGCGGGAGTTCTTTCTTTTCCCGACGTTTTTTCACGAGCAGGCCGGAAAAACACGACTCGCGGATGCGATCGTGCCGGAGCCGTTGCCTAACGAAATCGAGATTCGCTTTTGGGCCCGGATTGAAGAAACGCGGATGGTCGATAACTGGGAAACAGTGCGCGCGCTGGGGCCGCTCCATATTTTGCAGGAGAGCGTGGTGCGGGAGCGTTTCGATTATGACGCGGCGCCGGGAGTGCAGGTGGCGTTGGTGCGGGTTTTTCGACTGGGGGCGCCGTGGCGGTTTCCGGACGCGGCGCGTTATGGCGGGTGTCGATCGTGGGTGGAATTGCCGGAGGCGCCGGCGGGGTTGGAGTTGAGTGCGGTGCTCTGCGAGGCGGAGCAGGCCGAGCGGAGGGAACAATTCGAGCGCGCGGTGTCCGGCCTGACCTAACGAAATAAGAACCACGTCTGCGGGCGATTCCGGGGAGGACGGGTTGTTAACCCGTCGTTCGGCGGAGTCTCCGCCGGACCCCCGCAGCAGGGCGAAGGAGGCGATTCGTCTCGTGGTGCCTTCCGCGCAAAGGGCCTTGGGCGAGCTCGCCCAAGTGCGACGGGGTAACACCCCATCCTCCCCGGAAGAAGAATGACGCCTAACGATTCGGCGTGAGGTGCGCGAGCGCTTCGATCTCGGCCGTTTGCGGGAACATGTCGAAGGGTGTGACCCTCCCGAGCGCATAGGCGCTCCCCAGCTCGGCCAGGTCGCGCGCCAGGGTCGGCGGATTGCAGGAGACGTAGAGCAGGGTGGCGGCCGGAGAAGCGCGGAGGATTTCGCGCACGTCGCCGCCCAGGCCGGTCGCCGGCGGGTCCACCAGCACCGTCGTTAGGCTCAGATCGGCTCGGCTCAACTCGGACTCGAGCCGCTGCGCCAGGTCGCCCGCGAAATAACTCTCGTTCGGCGCGGTGTCGGTTTCCGCGGCGGCGATGGCGTGGATGTCCCAATCCAAACCCACCGTGCGGACGAATTTCTCCCGCAGCCGCTTGGCGAAAAAGCCCGCGCCGCAATAGGCGTCGATCAGAAGCGTCTGGCCCGCGGGGATAAACGCGTCAATGGCCGCGGCCAACTTCTCCGCGACAGCGTCGTTCGTCTGCGAAAATACCCGCGGGCCACTGCGCGCGCGGAGCGTGTAATGTCCGTCGCGCGGGCGCCGCGCGCGGAGCGCGGCTAGTTCTTCGTTGACCGCAGCGGCGGCGATCGGGCAACGCTCGATATCGATCAAACGATGCACGTCGCGCCGAAAAAAGCCGACGACGCCATCTTCGGCATGGACGGTGATGCGGTTGCGATAGCCGTAGTCGAGCGGCGACGGAACCATCGGCTGGAGGGGCGGTTCACGGAATTTCCCGATCCGCTGCAGGGCTTGCGCGACCTGGCGTTCCTTCCAATGGAGCTGATGTCCATAGCTCATGTGCTGATAAGCGCAGCCCCCGCAACGCCCGAAGTAGGGGCAGGGCGGCGGGACGCGGTGCGCCGAGGTTTCCTCCAGCCTAACGACTTCGGCTTCGGCGAACGATTTTTTCTCGCGCACGATCCGGGCGGCGACGCGTTCGCCCTCGATGGTGAAGGGAACAAAAACCGCTTTGCCCTCGGCGCGGCCGACCCCTTTGCCGCCAAAGGCGATATCGTCGATCTGCAGTTCCACTTCGCGTTGCACGGAGCAGTAGTAGCCGGGGGTGGCGGCTGCGGCCAGCGAGAGTTGCGGCGGGGAGCGCCCGGCGACAGGCCCTCTTTACTCGTGCTCTTACTCGTGATCGTGCTCGTAATCGTTTCCCCAAAAGTCGATTACGAGCACGATTACGAGCAGGAGCACGAGGAAAGAGCACGAGGGGGGAGCGCCGGCCTACAAAAGAGCGTGGACGGTCTTGAGATCGGGATCGGCTTTGGCGATGGAACGGAAGCTGGCGTCCATCTGGAAACTGATCTGCAGATGTTTCCGCGCCACCCGGGTGTTGCCGAGAAGCGCTTCGTAGCACCCCATGTTGTAATAGAAGATCGGCTCGCGCCGCAGGTCGGGCGGCCCTTGCAACAAAACCCGGCGCGCTTCGGCGGTGCGGCCGAGCTGGTTCAAACAAAATCCGGCGTGCAAAAAGCCGGCGCCACTCTCGGGCGCCAGCCGGCAAAGCTTGCGGCTGAGGGCGAGAGCGCGCTGCCAGGATTTGCGCTGGACCAAATGATGCAGACGCAGGAGCAAGACTTCCGGGCGGGCCTGATCTGCCGGGGCGATGGCGTTGAGCTGAGAGACGGATTCACGCGCCATCCCGAGTTCGGCGTACCCGCAGGCCGCGCGCAGTTGCCAGTCGAAGTTCATGCGCTCTTGAAAAGCAAAAAGCGCGCCCACTTCTCTCGCGCGCTGTGGACGCTTCGTTCTGCGAAGCGCGGGGCAGCGGTGCCAGATCGAACTAAGGGCGCCCGCAAGGCCGCGCCGCGTCGGCATCTGTTCAGCGTTTTCATCCCTGCCGGCGCCCGTGTTCACTCGCCCACTTTCATTTTGTCATCCCGAGCCCGCGCCCGTAACGCAGTCCGCGAAGCAGGCGAGGCCGGGCTTTCAAACGGCGAGGGATCTCGCGCAAGGTCTCGGTCTCGTTCTTCAGAGAAAGTGAACCCATCAGAGCAACCGTGAGATCCCTCGGCGCGCTGCGCCAGCCTCGGGATGACAACGCGCCAGGCTTTTCGTGAGTCGCTAAACACAGGCCCGTCAAGCGCGAGCGTCCCGCTGCAAACGCTACCCACTCCCGCGCTTCGCAGAGCGAAGCGTCTACAGGAGCGCTTCGAGCTCGGCGACGCGGCGATCGAACAAGCGCAACGTGCTTTCGACCGGCGCGGAAGTGGTCATGTCGACGCCCGCTTTCTGCAAAGTCTCGAGCGGGAATTTCGACCCGCCCGATTGGAGAAAACCGAGATAAGCCTCGACCGCTCCGGGCGCGCCCGACATGACCCGCTCAGCCAGCGCGATCGCCGCGGATACGCCGGTCGCATATTTGTAAACGTAAAACGCGCTGTAGAAATGCGGGATGCGCAGACACTCCAGATCGAGCTGCGGATCGAGCACGACCGCGCTCCCGAAATAGGCTTCGAGCAACTTGCGATATTCGCTTTTGAAGACGTCGAGGGTGAGCGCTTCGCCGCTTTCCTCGATCGCGTGAATCACTTTCTCAAACTCGGCGAACATCGTTTGCCGAAAGAGCGTGCCGCGGATGTCGTCGATCTGGCGATTGATGAGGTAGGCGCGCATTTTCGGATCGTCGGTCTGCGCGAGGAGATGATGGGTGAGGAGCTCTTCGTTAAAAGTAGAAGCGACTTCCGCGAGAAAAATCGGGTAATCGGCGTCCTGGTAGAGCTGGGTGTGTTGCGCCTGCCAGGTGTGCATGGAATGGCCGGCCTCGTGCGCGAGCGTGTAAACGTCGGAGAAGACGTCGCTCTTGTAGTTCATCAAAATGTAGGGCGGCGCGCCGTAGCTCCCGCTGGAGAAGGCGCCGCTCCGTTTCCCTTTCGATTCATAGCGATCGCACCAGCGCCCGCGCAAACCCCTGCCTAACGAGTCGACGTATTCGCTGCCTAACGGCGCCAGCGAAGCGAGGACTTTTTCGATCGCTTGATCGAAGGAAACTTTCGTTTCGATCTCGGCCACGAGCGGAACGTAGGTGTCGTAATGGTGCAGCTCGGCCAGGCCGAGAACCCGGCGGCGCAGCTCGTGATAGCGGAAAAGCGGCGCCAAATTTTGCCTGACCGACGCGACCAGCCGGTCGTAAACCGCCACGGGAATGTCGTCCCGGAAGAGCGAAGCCTCCAGCGCCGAAGGATAATTCCGCGCCCGCGCGCGAAAAACGTCGGCCTTCACGGAATAGGAAAGCGCGGCCGCGAGGGTGAACTGGTGATCCTGAAACTCCGCGTAGAATTGCTCAAAGGCGCGCTTCCGCAGCGCGTGATCGCGCTTCACCAGAAAGGAGCTGAAGGAGCTTTGCGTGAGCGGGCGTTCGTCCCCTTTCTCGTCCAGGATGGCGCCGAATTTCATGTCGACGTTAGTGAGCTGCGAAAAGGCGTCGTCGTAGCCGTCGAGCGCGGAACTGCCGAGCGCGAGGAGGCGTTCTTCCTTCTCCGAGAGCACGTGCGGCTTCATCCGGCGGACTTTGAGCAGGCTCATGCGCCATTCCGACAACGCCGGATCGTCCAGAAACTGCGCGAAGCGGTCGTCGTCGATCGCCTGAATCTCCGGGACGATGAACGAGGCCGTCTCGCTGATCGTGGTGAGTAAATTCTGGAGCTGCCCGATACGCGCGAGGTACGCGGGATCGGCGCTATCCTCCGCCAGCTGCAGGGAAGCGTAGTGATAAACGCGCTCGATTTTGAGATCGAGCGCCTTCTCGAATTCGAGCAGCTCGGCCAGGGTCGCGGCGGATTCCCCGACCCGGCCTTTCCAATTCGTTAGGCGAGGAAAAGTCGCCTGGATCCAGGCGAAGCTCTCGCTCCACTGGTCGACCGCGCTGAAAAGATGGGAGAGATCCCATTTGTCAGCCTCGGGAATTTCAGCGCGGGTCGGAATCTTCGTTTCGTCGCTCATAAATTTTGCTCGGGCAAAATGCCGCTATCCTCGGGGAAGTCGAGATTTCGTGAGCGGCTGGAGCAAGTTTACGCGCCCCGCACTTTGCGGAGCAGGCTTTGTAAGGTGATCGCGCGCAGGTGCCGGCGGACCGCCTCTTCCGCGCCGCTGGCCACGCCGCTCATGATTTGTTTCATCTGGCAGCTGACCCGGCAACGCCGCGAGGCCTTGCGCTCGCTGATGGCGATGAGCGGGCGGGGCTGGACGGCGTCGTAGATCTGCAGGAGCGAGATTTGCGCCGGTTTCTTGAGCAGTCTGGCCCCGCCGTTCTTGCCCGTGTAGGTCTCGACCAGTTGGGCTCGGCGCAGGGCGAGGAGGAGGCGGCGGACGACGACCGGGTTGGTGTTGACGCTTTCGGCCAGGGTTTGCGAGTCCATCACCTCCTCGGAAAAACCGAGTGCGGTCATGATGTGGACGGCAAACGTGAACTGCTGGTTGACCATTTCGTAAACTGTAAGTGTATTCGTTACAAACTCACCGCGAGGTCGTAGCGGGATCTGTTTAGGATTGCTCGCTGGCGGTGCCGTCCGTTCCCCGCACGCCTCTCATTTTGTCCTCCCGATCCCGCGAAGACGGCGAGGGATCTCGCGCAAGGTCTCGGCCTACGGGTCAGGGAAGATGGGACCAACAGAGTATCCGTGAGATCCCTCGGCGCGCTGCGCCAGCCTCGGGATGACAACGGGTCACGTTTTCAGCGGGACGGTAAACAATGCTCCTCGCGCCGACGAGTCGGGACAGGTAGCCGAACCCGCACACCTCATCGGGGTGGGTGACATGGTCGTTGCCCGTCGGCATGCCGGTGACTGCGAATTTGCCTAAAATTTCTGGTTGACTGATCAGTAAACTCCCGTAATTGTTTCGACATGTCAGGGAAGAACGATACGGAGCTGCGCTTGCTGGACGCCGCCATGGATCTCATCTGGGAGAACAGTTACGGCGCGACCTCGGTGGACGCGATCTGTGAGCGCGCGGGGGCGAAAAAGGGCAGCTTTTACTATTTCTTCAAATCGAAATCGGAGCTGGCCGCGGCGGCCTTGGAAGCGGATTGGAACAAAAAAAGAGCTGAGATGGACGCGATATTTTCGCCGACCGTTCCACCGCTGGCACGGTTCGAACGTTACCTGGACTCGGTCTACGAAGGGCTGGCGGCGCGGCAGCAGCAGTGCGGCTCCATCCTCGGTTGCCCCATGCTTTCGCTCGGAACCGAGGTCTGCACGCAGGAACAGGTGGTGCGGGAAACGATCGATCGCATCCTGGAACAGAAGAAGAACTATTTCGTCTCGGCGATCCGCGATGCCCACGCCCAGGGTCTGATCGACGCGCCAGACGCCGACGCGAAAGCGAGCGCGCTCTTCGCTTGTTATCACGGCACGCTCGCCCAGGCCCGGATCCAAAATGATCTCGAGTTGGTGCGCAATTTCAAACAGGTGGCGATGGACGTGCTCGGCGTCAGGCAGATCGCCCCGACACTCTGATCTCTTTTTTTTCGAGACATATAGACGACTAGTCAAATACAACACGGAAAATCTTATGAAAAAACGACACAACATTGCCCCTTCCCAGTTGATCACCCGCGCCGTCGCCGACCTGAAGCGGCGGTTACAACAGGACTACGAACGGGCCTACCCCGAGCTCGGCGAGATCATCCATCTCGTGCTCGACGAAGAAGAGGCCAACGCGTGGGAGCTGTCGTTTCCGCACCTTTTTTTGCCCGATCTGGTCGAGGCCCATGTGGCCCGGCTCAATCTTCAACCCGTCGAACCGAGCCACGACGAGGCCTTCGCCGCACCCTCTTTCGCGAACTTCGTTCCGCAGCTGGCGCTCAGCTATTAATCCGCCGCCCACCCAAAGAAGGAACGCAATGAAAACGCAGATTCAGCGCCTCGGGCGAAGCCAGAGGGCACGGGGAAGACGCTTCCCTCGCCTGCGCCGGCACGACCCGATGCTCGTGCTCAGCATGTCGATCTTTAACTTCGACACCGGCTGGAATCGCGTTCTTAATCCGATCAAAACGCACGAAAATGCTTCCTGAATTCTCGCCTAACGAACAGAAGTCCTGGCCGCAAAGTCGGCTTGTCCGACAACCGAGCTCTTGCCGGCCAGGCCTCGCGCTGCTGACGCTGGTGGCCGTCGCCTTGACCGGCTGCGGTAAGTCGAAAGATTCAAGCGGTCCGCCGCCGCCTGGCGTCACCGTCGTCAAAGCCGAGCAAAAAGAAGTGACGGAATGGGACGACTACACCGGGCGGCTGGCCGCGGTCGATGAGGTCGAGGTCCGCGCGCAGGTCAGCGGTTATCTCGAATCGATCCATTTCAAAGACGGGCAGATCGTGAAGAAGGGCGATCTGCTTTTCATCATCGATCCGCGCCCGTATCAGGCCGTGCTCGACCGCGCGATCGCGGGGGAAAAACAGGCCGAGGCCGGGCAGTCGCTGGCCGAGGTGAACCTGAAGCGCACCCAGGAATTAGCGAAGCAAAAAGTCGTCGCCTCGCAGGACCTCGACGATCAGCGGAGCAAACAACTGCAGGCCGCGGCGTCGGTTCAGGTCGCGCAGGCGGAGTTGAAAGCGGCGCAGCTCAACCTCGATTTCACCCGCATCACCGCACCGGTCAGCGGGCGGATCGATCGCCATCTGGTCAGCGAAGGCAACCTGATCAGCGGCGGCGCGGCGACCGCGACTTTGCTGACCACGATCGTTTCGCTCGATCCGATTTATGCCTACTTCGAAGCGGATGAGCAGGCTTATTTGAAATACATGCGCCTCGATCGCAGCGGCGAGCGCCAGAGCTCCCGCGACAAGGCCAACCCGGTGAAGCTCGCGCTCGGCGACGAGGATGGTTTTCCCCATCTGGGCCGGATGAACTTCGTGCAAAACCGGGTCGACGTGAACACCGCGACGATCCAGGGACGCGCGATTTTCCAGAACCCGGACCTGCTCCTCACCCCCGGGGAGTTCGTTAGGCTACAGCTCCTGGGGAGCCCGCCGCACCAGGCGGTGCTGATTCCGGACGAGGCGATTCTCTCGGATCAATCGCAGAAATTCGTTTGGGTGATCGGCACGGATAACAAATCCGAATATCGCAAGGTGAAGCCCGGCCCGCTCAACGGAGGTCTGCGCGTCATCCGTGAAGGCCTCAAGCCTAACGAACGCGTGGTCGTGCTCGGATTGCAAAGCGTCCGGCCCGGCATCGTGGTCAAGCCGGAGGAAAAGCCGATGAAGGATTTCGTCGTCGGCGAGGCCGGGAACAGCGTTCCGCCGGTGAGCGCCGCGGCGCAGCCCAAAAGCGCATCCGCCCAGTGAAGTTTTCGCACTTTTTCATCAGCCGCCCGATCTTCGCGGCCGTCATCTCGATCGTGATCATGATCGTGGGCGGGATCGCTTATTTCACTCTGCCGATCTCGCAATACCCGGAAGTCGCGCCGCCCACCGTGGTCGTGACCACGAGCTATCCGGGCGCCAATCCCGAGGTCATCTCCGAGACCGTGGCCACGCCGCTGGAGCAGGCGATCAACGGCGTCGAAGACATGCTATACCTCAGCTCGCAGTGCACCACCGATGGCTCGATGACGCTCACCATCACCTTCAAACTCGGGACGGATCTCGATAAGGCGCAGGTGCTCGTGCAGAACCGCGTCGCCACCGCGGTCCCGCGACTGCCCGAGGAAGTGCAACGCATCGGCGTCACCACCGACAAGAGTTCGCCCGACCTTTTGCTCGTCGTCCATCTGCTTTCGCCTAACAAACGCTACGACCAGCTCTACATCAGCAACTACGCGACGCTCCACGTCGTCGACGTGCTCCGGCGTCTCGATGGCGTCGGCTCGGTCAATGCCTTCGGCGGGCGCGAATACAGCATGCGCATCTGGCTCGACCCGGAGAAACTTTCCTCGGTCAACCTGACCGCGAGCGACGTCGTGGCCGCGTTGCGCGAGCAGAATGTGCAGGTCGCCGCCGGCGTCATCGGGCAACAACCGGTCGGCCCCGGGCACGCTTTCCAGCTTTCCGTAAACACGCTCGGGCGGCTGGTCGAGCCGGAGCAGTTTGGTGAGATCGTGATCAAAACGGGCGACGACGGGCGCGTCGTGCGGGTGCGCGACATCGCGCGCGTCCAGCTCGGCGGGCTCAACTATTCGGTTAACAGCTACCTCGGTTTCCCTAACGAAAAGGACGCGACCCAAGCGGTCGCGCTCGCCATCCAGCAACGTCCCGGTTCGAACGCGATTGCCACTGCGCACGCCGTCCGGGCGACCATGGAGCAGTTGAGCAAGGACTTCCCCAAAGGTCTCGAGTATCGCGTCATTTACGATCCGACCGTCTTCGTGGAGGAATCGGTCAACGCGGTTTTCCACACCATCTTTGAAGCAGTTATTTTGGTCGTGCTCGTGGTCATGATCTTCCTCCAATCATGGCGCGCGACGGTCATCCCGCTGGTCGCGATTCCGGTCTCGCTCATCGGCACCTTTGCGGCCATGTCGGCGCTCGGATTCTCGCTCAATAACCTCTCGCTTTTCGGCCTCGTCCTCGCCATCGGCATCGTGGTCGATGACGCCATCGTGGTGGTCGAAAATATCGAGCGCAACATCGAGGAAGGCCTTTCACCCTGCGACGCCGCGCGCAAGGCGATGGACGAAGTCGGCGGGCCGGTCGTCTCGGTCGCGCTCGTGCTCGCGGCGGTTTTCGTGCCGACCGCCTTCATCAGCGGCATCACCGGACAATTTTACCGGCAATTCGCCCTAACGATCGCGGTTTCGACCGTCATTTCCGCCTTCGTCTCGCTCACCCTCAGCCCCGCGCTCGGCGGCATTCTGCTCAAGCCGCGCGACGCCAAGAAGGATTGGTTCACCCGTTTAATCGACAAGGTTTTTGGCTGGCTCTTCCGCGGCTTTAACAAGTTTTTCGAAAAGACCGTCGGCGTGTATCTGCCGACCGTCGGGCGGCTGATTCGGCGGAGCGGGCTCGCGCTGATCGTTTACGCGCTGCTGCTCGCGCTCACGTTTTTTGTCTTCAAACGCGTGCCGGTCGGATTCATTCCCGCGCAGGACCAGGGCTACGCGATCATCGCGGTGCAGTTGCCGGATGGCGCTTCCCTTGAACGCACCGACCAGGTCGTTAGGCAAGTGATCGGGATTGCGCTCCAGAGCCCGGGGATCAACCGCGTCGTCGCCTTCGCTGGCTTTTCCGGCGCGACCCGCGCGAATAGCTCGAACGCGGCCGCGCTTTTCCCCGGCTTTGCGCCCTTCGACGAACGCGGCCGGAAGCTTGACGGACCTGCGGTTATCGCCGGTTTGCGGCAGCGGCTGGCGGCGGTGCAAGGCGCGCAGATCGCGGTCATCCCGCCGCCGCCGGTGCGCGGTTTGGGGACGGGCGGCGGCTTTAAAATGGAAGTGCAAGATCGTTCCGGAGCCGGCTTGCGCGCGCTCCAGGCGGCGACTGACAAAGTCATCCAGGCCGCGCGCGGCGACGCCGGGCTGGTCCAGGTCTTCACCCAGTTTCGCGCCTCCACGCCGCAGCTCTACGCCCAGGTCGATCGGACCAAGGCGAAGATGTTGAACGTCCCGTTAGGTAATATTTTCGACACGCTCCAGATCTACCTCGGCTCGACTTTCGTGAACGAGTTCAATCTTTTCGGCCGCACTTATCGCGTGATCGCGCAGGCCGACGCGCCGTTTCGCGATGACGTTTCCGACATCGCGCGGCTGAAAACGCGCAGCGCCACCGGCGGCATCGTCCCGCTCGGTTCGGTCATGAACATCCAGGAAACCACCGGCCCCGATCGGGTCGTGCGCTACAACCTTTTCCCGGCGGCGGAGATCAATGGCGACACCGCCAAAGGCTTCAGCTCGGGGCAATCGCTCGACACCATGGAGCGGCTGGCGCACGAAAATCTGCCTAACGGAATGAGCTTTGAGTGGACCGATCTCGCCTTCCAGCAGCGGGCCGCGGGCAACACCGCGCTCTTCATTTTTCCGCTCTGCGTCCTCTTCGTTTTCCTCACCCTGGCCGCGCAATATGAGAGCTGGACGCTGCCGCTCGCGGTCATCCTGATCGTGCCGATGTGTCTGCTCAGCGCGATCGCGGGCGTGATGTTGCGCGGGTTCGACAACAACGTTCTCACCCAGATCGGGTTCGTCGTGCTGGTCGGCCTGGCGAGCAAAAACGCCATCCTCATCGTCGAGTTCGCGCGCCAGCAGGAGCACGCGGGGAAGAACCGTTTTGACGCCGCGATCGAGGCCTGCCGGTTGCGCCTGCGCCCGATTCTCATGACCTCGTTCGCCTTCATTCTCGGTGTCGTCCCGCTCGTCATCGCGAGCGGCGCGGGCGCGGAAATGCGCCAGTCGTTAGGCACGGCGGTCTTCTTCGGGATGCTCGGCGTGACCTTTTTCGGACTGCTCCTGACGCCAATTTTCTACGTGGTCATTCGGGGCTTTTCCTCCGATACCATCGCGGAAAAGCCCGCCGCCTAAGATTCGGGTCGATCGCCGAATTGTAGGGGGGCGCGTTTCGCCTGTCTCGGTTCCAGTTGCGGCAGAAACTGGCAACCGAAGCGGTCGCCGGACAATTCGCGAAGGCGCTCGGACATGAGGGAAGAAAGGATGAATCGGGGGCGGAGCGAAACGGAAAAGTTGAGGGGGCGTTTTAAGCGCGCGCGAGAGTATCGGTTTAGCGCTTCACCGAAAGCTTGGCCCGTTGTCATCCCGAGGCTGGCGGAGCGCGCCGAGGGATCTCACGGTTGCTCTGATCGGTCCATTTTCTCTGATACGTACGCCGAGACCCTACGCGAGATCCCTCGCCGTCTGCGCGGGCTCGGGATGACAACATAGGAGAGCGGGAGTGAACGCACGGCGCCGCCCTGAATGACGCAAAACGGAGACGCTTCGCCGAGCGAAGCGTCTACCAGTGCAGCGCGGGGTGTTGCCCGATCAAGCGCAGCGCTTGCGCCAGCAACTCGCGCCCGGGCGAGATGCGCGGCCAGGGTGAAGCGCCAGAGGGATGGGGCAACGGGATAAGATCGAAGGTTTGCCCGGCTCGTTCCGCGCGAAAAGCGCGCCCGACCAGTTCGTCCAGCCGTGCGCTGGGCAGGAACTGGGCGATGGCCAATTTGCCGACCGGGAGGACGAGGCGCGGTTGCAAAATTTCCAGCTCGCGCTCGAGCCAGGAAGCGCAGTTGGCGATCTCTTCCGGGTTGGGCACGCGATCGCTTCCGCCGGGCGCTTTGCCTGGAAAACAGCGGCAGACGGCGGCGAAATAAATGCGCGCGCGCACCTCGCTTTCGGTGAGGCCAAGCGCTTCTTCGAGCCAGCGGAAAAGCGTTTTCCCAGCGGTCCAGGCGAACGGTTTCCCCAGCACCGGCTCGCGCACACCCGGGGCCTGACCGACGAGGAGAACGCGGCTCAGGACGGGTCCGCCGGAGACCGGCGGCGGATGCATGCGCGGGCAGCGGCGGCAGTTCCGCAGACGGGCCACGTGGCGCGTGAGGCGAAGGCGTCGATCCGGCGCGGCGGGCATGCCTAACGACGAAAGAAGGACCAAACCAGACTGAGGAGCAGGCTAATGATGAGACAGGTTACGATGGGAAAATAGAATCCGATCTGACCGCGCTCGAAGCGGAGGTCGCCAGGCAGCCGGCCGAGCCAGCCGGCGCCAAAACCGCTCCACAGGGCGAGGCCCAAAAGGACGATGACGCTCCCGAGAAAGACGAGGATTTTTCCAAATTCCGGCATGGTCGAAGGTCGTGCGGGGGGGACGCGCTGGCATGGAAAAATTTTGAAAAAATGCCCGGCGCCCTGAACTTAAGAAATGTTTTTACGACGCCTTGGCCGCTCGCTCGCTTTTCTTCTCCTCAGCTCCCTGGTCGTCTCGCGCGCGGGCGCGGCCGACGTGCTGACCTGGCATAACGACGCCGCCCGCACCGGCCAAAACCTGGCGGAACGAGTGCTCACTCCGGCGAGTGTGAATGCGACCGATTTTGGGAAATTATTCAACATCCCGGTGGATGGAAAAGTGGATGCGCAACCGCTCATCGTCACTGGCCTAACGATCCCGGGAAAAGGCCCGCACAACGTCGTTTTCATCGTGACGGAGCACGACAGCGTTTACGCGAACGATGCGGATGACGGTTCTGTTTTGTGGCAGAAGTCGATGCTGCCGCCGGGCGAGGTGCCTTCGGACAACCGCTCCTGCAGCCAGGTCACGCCCGAGATCGGGATCACGGCCACGCCGGTGATCGATCGGGAGGCGGGCGCGCACGGTCTGATTTACCTGGTGGCGATGAGCAAGGATGGGAGCGGCCTCTATTACCAGCGCCTCCATGCGCTCGACCTCGCGACCGGAGCGGAAATGCTGGGCGGCCCGGTCGAGGTGGCCGCGGTTTATCCGGGCACGGGCGACAACAGCAGCAACGGCATGGTGGTGTTCGATCCGAAACAGTACAAGGAGCGCGCCGGGCTCGTCTTGAACAACGGCGTGGTTTATCTGCATTGGAGCTCGCATTGCGATCATCGGCCTTACACCGGTTGGGTGATGGGCTACGACGCGGCCACTCTCGCGCAGGTCAGCGTGCTCAATCTCACGCCTAACGGCACGCATGGCGCGGTCTGGGCGAGCGGGGCGGCGCCGGCGGTCGATCAGGCGGGCAACATTTATTTCCTCGATGCCGACGGCACTTTCGAGACGACGCTCGATCCGAGCGGTTTCCCTAACAATGACGATTTCGGCAATTGTTTCCTCCAGCTTTCGACCGCGAACAACTCCCTCACCGTGGCCGATTACTTCACCATGTACAACACGGAAGCGGAATCCGGAGCCGACCAGGATCTCGGCTCGGGCGGCGTGGTTGTGCTGCCCGACATGACCGATGCGAACGGGGTCGTGCGGCAACTGGTGGTCGGGGGCGGAAAGGATGCGCACCTTTATTTGGCCAACCGCGCGAACATGGGAAAATTCGTCCCCGGGGCGACGAGCAATTATTACATCTATCAGGATGTGTCCCACGTCCTCGCCGCCGGCCTTTTTGCTGTCCCTGCTTATTTCAACGGCCGGCTCTACGTCGGCGCGGTGAACGACCGCCTGAAGGCGTTCGATTTCACCAACGCCAAACTCGGGACGGCGGCCTCGGCCAGCAGCAGCGAGACCTTTCCTTATCCTGGGACGACGCCGTCGATCTCAGCCAACGGCACGAAAAACGGTATCGTCTGGGCGGCGGAAAACGGCTCGACTGCGGTCCTCCACGCCTACGCCGCGAGCGATCTCGCGACTGAGCTCTACAACAGCAATCAAGCGCCTAACGAGCGCGATCATTTCGGGGTGGGGAACAAATTCATCGTCCCGACGGTGGCGAACGGGAAGGTCTATGTCGGGACGACGGCCGGGGTCGGAGTTTTCGGACTTTTTGATCCGCCGCGTTTCGCGAATTTGGCGACGCGGGCCAGCATCGGGACGGGCGACGATGTCTTGATCGGCGGGTTCATCGTCGACGGCGGACAACCGAAGGACGTGATTCTGCGCGCGATCGGACCTTCCTTGCGGGTCGATGGAGCGCCGGTCCCCAACACCCTGGCCAATCCGGTGATCGAACTGTACGGCGCGGATGGTTTGATCGCCCGGAATGACGACTGGCAGCGCAGCCCGCAGAAACAAAAGATCATCGACGCCGGCCTCGCGCCTAACGACCCGCGGGAGTCGGCCATTTTCGCGAGCCTCGCGCCCGGCCCTTACACCGCGATCGTTTCCGGAGCGGCCAGCGGGGTCGGGATCGGGCTGGTCGAGATCTACGATCTGGCGGGCGCGCCGGCCCCTTCCCGCCTGGCCAATATTTCCTCGCGCGGCTTTGTCGCCCGGGGCGATGACGTCCTCATCGGCGGCATCATTGTGCGTGGGAGCGCCGCGCAACAGATGGTCATTCGCGGGATCGGGCCGGATGTCGGCGTGGCCGGCGCGCTGGGCGATCCGGCGCTGGAAGTGCACGACGCGAACGGGATGCTGATCGCGTCCAACGACAATTGGCGCAGCAATCAGGAGGCGGCACTTCGGGCGACGGGTCTGGCGCCGGGGAACGATCGCGACGCCGCTCTCATCGCGACGTTGCCGTTAGGCAATTACACCGCGGTGGTGCGTGGGATGAATGGGAAAACCGGGGTGGCCCTGGTCGAGGCCTACGCGCTCGAGTAATCGCTCTGGACGCTTCGCTCGGCCAAGCGCGGGCCTGAAGCGTGCCCTTGCCTAACGACGCCCACTATTGTTATCCCGAGGCTGGCGCAGCGCGCCGAGGGATCTCACGGTAGCTCTGATGGGGTTCATCTTTTCTGAAGAACTACGCCGAGACCTTGCGCGAGATCCCTCGCCGTCTACGCGGGCTCGGGATGACAAGTTTGAGAGATGCGAGTGAGGGTGAAGCGCCCTTGCAATGTCCGCTCAACAACTCACGGCGAAGCGCGGAGGGAAGATTTTCGCGCGAACGCCTCGCGAATCAATCGCTCCAGGCCCGCGCCTCCCAGAGGGAGGCGTCTACAGGAGCGGCGGCGCTACTCGCTGAATTCGGTGACGACAAGGGTGGCGTTGTGCCCGCCGAAGCCGAACGAGTTATTTACCGCCACCCGGACCTTCTTTTCCTTGGCGACGTGCGGGGTGTAATCGAGGTCGCACTCCGGGTCGGGATTATCGAGGTTGATGGTGGGCGGAATTTTGCCGTCGCGAATGGCCAGCGCGCAAGCCGCCAGCTCGATCGCGCCCGCTCCGCCTAACAAATGTCCGGTCATCGATTTGGTTGAGCTAATCGCCAGCCCGTTGCGCGCATGTTCGCCGAAGACGGTCTTGATCGCCCGGGTCTCGCAAATGTCGCCCAGGCCGGTGGAGGTGGCGTGGGCGTTTAGGTAATCGACTTCGGCCGGCGCGACGTGGGCGTGCTCCAGCGCCATCTTCATGGCGCGCGCCGCGCCTTCGCCATCGGGCGGCGGCGCCGTCATGTGGTAAGCGTCGCCGGAAAGGCCGTAGCCGGCCAGCTCGCAGTAAATTTTCGCGCCGCGCGCTTTGGCGTGTTCGAGTTCTTCGACCACGACGACGCCGCCGCCTTCGCCGATGACAAAGCCGTCGCGATCGCGATCGAAGGGACGCGAGGCAATCTCGGGCGCGTCGTTGCGGGTGCTCAGCGCCTTCATCGCGGAAAAGCCCGCGAGCCCGACCGGGATGATGGCCGCTTCCGAGCCACCGGCCAGGAAGATGTCGGCGTCGCCGAATTTAATGATGCGCCAGGCTTCGCCGATGGCGTTGTTGGAGGTGGCGCAGGCGGTCACGATGCACATGTTCGGACCGCGCAGCCCGTACTCCATCGAGATGAGCCCGCTGGCCATGTTCCCGATGAGCATCGGAATGGTGAAGGCGGAAACGCGGTTGGGGCCCTTATCGACGAGCGCGCTGTGTTGATCTTCGAGCGTTTTCAATCCGCCGATGCCGCTGCTCACGAGCACGCCAAAGCGGTCGCGATTGGTTTTCTCGAGGTCGAAGCCGGCGTCGGCCATGGCGCTTTTCGCCGCGGCCATCGCGAAATGGGTGAAGCGGTCGGTCCGTTTGTGATCCTTGGGATTATTGAAAACGGGCTTCGGATCGAAGTCGCGGACCTCCCCGGCGATCCGGCAGTCGAAGCCGGAGGTATCGAAGTTGGTAATGCAATCGATGCCGCTGCGCCCCTCGAGGAGGTTGCTCCAGAAGGTTTCCAGTTCACGGCCGACCGGCGTGATTACGCCCAGGCCGGTGATGACGACGCGTCTGTTCATTTACCTCGTGCCCATCCCGACGCTCTGGACGGTCTGGAAAAGTTTGCCTTCCGTTTTGATGGAGGGGGCGATGATGATTTCGGTCTGCTGAAATTCCGGGAGCGAGCTGGCGCCGACGTTGCCCATGCAGGTGGTGATGGCGCCGACCAGGTTCTGGCTGCCATCATCGACCTCAGCGGGGCCGTAGAGAATCTGCTTGAGCGAACCAGTCGCGCCGACCTTGATCCGGGTGCCGCGCGGGAGGTTGGCGTGCGGGGTGGCCATTCCCCAATGGTAACCGCTCCCCGGCGCTTCGTGAGCTTTGGCGAAGGCGCTTCCCACCATGACGGCGTCCGCCCCGCAGGCGAGCGCTTTGCAGACGTCGCCACCCTTGCTCATCCCGCCATCGGTAATGATCGGGACGTAGCGGGCGGTTTTTTTGAAATAAGCGTCCCGCGCCGCGGCGCAATCGACCGTAGCAGTGACTTGCGGGACGCCCAGACCGAGCACGCCGCGCGAGGTGCAGGCCGCGCCCGGGCCGACCCCGATGAGGACGGCGGCCGGACCGCACTCCATGATTTCCAGAGTGGCCTCGTAGCCGACGGTGTTTCCGACGATGATCGGGACGCGCATCTCGCGGCAAAATCGCGTGAGATCGAGCGACTCGTATTCCGAAGAAACGTGCCGGGCGGTCGAGACCGTGCTCTGGACCACGAAAATGTCCGCGCCCGCTTCCTGCGCAATCGCGCCGAAATGCGTCGCGCGTTGCGGGATCGAGCTGACCGCCACGGGCACGCCAGAATCTTTCATCTCCTTGACCCGGGCCCGAATCAAATCTTCCTGGACCGGCTCCTGATAAATTTTTTGGAGGAGCGCGGTGATCTCCGACTTATCGGCCTCGACGATTTTTTGCAGAACTTCCGCGGGATTCTTATAGCGGGTTTGCACCCCTTCGAGGTTGAGGACCGCGAGGCCGCCGAGTTTTCCCATGGCGATGGCAAATTTTACATCGACCACTCCATCCATGGCGCTGGCCAGGATGGGAATCTTGAAGGCGAGCGGCTCCGCATCCTTGCGCGGGAGGCGCCAGGTGATGTCGACTTCGTTCGGGTTGATCGTGACCCGGCCGGGGACGAGGGCGATCTCGTCGAAGCCGTAGGTCACGCGCGCTTTTCGATTGCGGCCAATCCACATTCCCATGGTTAAATTCGGTCCAGTTTAAAACGTTCGTTCAAGCTGCCGCAGCGGGGGCAGCGCGGCAGGAGAGTCGTCGTGCGATCTTCAAATTCAAAGGCGCAAATCACGCACCGTAACCGGTAGCGCAGCGCCCGCTCTTCTCGGCGCCGACGATTCCACTCCCCTACTATCCAAAGGAGGAAAACGGCCGCAAGAAAAAGCAGCAGGTAAATCGTGACGAGGGCAGCGAGCGAGACCCGGATCACGGCGCCTGCTCCGCCGCCGGGGGCCACTTGAGATCGGTCCCAAAGTCGAGCGCGGCCGTCGCCCAAGTCAGCTTTTCGTTAGGCGAAGCGGCCGGCGCAAAACGGGCCAGAGCGAGCGCCCGGCGCGCCTGCTCGTCGAGCGCGGAGTCGCCGGAAGATTGCTCGAGCAGGCAATAGCGGATGACCCCGCTCCCATCGACCGCCACGCGGAAGCGCGCACTTTGCGGCGCGTCGCGCACGGAGGCCTGGAATGGCAAAGCCGGCAGCGTGACCGGCCGCTCCCTCAGCGTCCCGGAAAAAGTGATCCGGCTCGGCGTCAGCGCCGCCGGCGCGGGCGGCGCCACATCGGGGAGCGGCACCGGTCCCGGCGGCAGGGCCAAGCTTTGCACAGGCGCGACTGGCTGGGGCGGCATCGGTTTCAACTGCGGCGCGACCGCCCGATACGAAGGGATGTGCGCGAGCTTCGGTAGTTGATATTCGCGGGCCCGCGGCGGCCGCTGGGTTTGCGAAGCGAGCGCCGGATCTTCCGCGTCCAGCCAATCGAGGAAACTGCGCGCGGGCGCGGAAGTCGGCGCGATCAGGCTGACCCGCGCGGGCGGCGGAAGGAGCGCGATGGTCGGCGGATAGATCACCTGGAAGAGATAAAAACAGAGCGCATGCAGGCCCAGGGAAGCGAGCAGAAAACCGGCGATGGCGGCGCGGCGACGGCGCGGCCGTTCCCAATGGAAAAGTAAGTTGCCCTCGGGCTGCGCGTAACTCGTCGCGCTCACTGTTGCGGAGTGGTGGCGAGCGCCACCGAAGTGATGCCGCGTTCGAGGGCGGCATTGGTCACGGCCATGACCAGGTCGTAGGAGACGAGCCGGTCGGCCTTGATCACGACGGAGCGTCCTTCCTGTTTGGTCGCATCGAGGGCCGGGCCGAGCTGGTCGAGCGTGACTTTTTGGTCGCGCAAATAAATCGCCGGGCTGGGGCCGCCGGTGATGCTGATGATTTGTTGGTTAGGCTGCGGCCCGAGAGTGAAACGGGAGAAAGGCACCGTCACCGAAATCCCTGGCTGGAGAACAAAATTGGAGCTGAGGAGCAGAAAAAAAATGAGGAGAAAGAGGACATCGAGAAGCGGGAAGACGTAGAGCCAGCCGAAACTGATGTAACTCGTCCGCTCCAGCTTCATCTCTCGTTAGGCGAAGCCAGCGGCCTCCTCCTCAGCGCTCGCGTTCCACGCTCTGGTGAGCTTCGCTAAAACTGATGATCTCCGCGGAAGGCGGGCGATCGCTGAGCATGTGCACGACTTCGATGCCAGCCCGTTCCATATCGTGAAGGAGGGTGTTGACCCGGGCCGAGAGATAGCTGTAAGCGACAAAAGTAGGAGTGGCCACGACGAGGCCGGCGGCGGTCGTGAGGAGACTCTTATAAATGCCGGTGGAGAGTTCGGTGACAGTGGCGTAACCGCCATTGGAAGAGACCAGGCCGAAAGCTTCGATCATGCCCGCGACCGTGCCTAACAATCCAATGAGCGGAGTGAGATAGGCCAGGGTGGCGAGCACGCCAAGGTAACGTTCCAGCTTCGGGACCTCGAGCTGGCCGGCTTCCTGGACGATTTCCCGCAGCTCCGCCCGGGGGGCATCGTGCCGGATGATGGCGGCGTGGATAACGCGCGCGACCGGCCCCGGCGTGCCGGCGCACTCATGGAGGGCTTCGGCGAAATTGCGCCGTTGCACGAGATTGGAAAGTCCTTGCAGGAACTCGCCGACGTGAATGGCGGCGCGGTGGAAATAGAAGAGCCGTTCCGCAAAAACCGCGATCGAGAGAATGCTGCAGACCAGAATGGGCCACATGAGCAGACCACCCTTCTGGATGTAATCGATCATGCCTTGACCTGTTAAGGCTCTTTGCCGTCGCTGGCAAGGGCGAGAATGCGCTCAGCCTAACGAATGAAGGAGAAGGGGAGAGGAAATGACGGAGCTCGAATGACGAAATCCGAAATAATGACGAAACCCGAAGGCCGAAGTGAGGCGCGCCCTTCGTCATTGGGACTTCGTCATTCCTTCGGGCTTCGTTCATTCGGACTTCGTCATTTCTTTCCTTTCGGCGCCGTGCGTCCGAGCAATCTCCCCTCCCCATCGTAAACCGCATATCCGCTCGGCTGCCCCTCCGCGTCGAAGCTGTAGACGATCTTGTCTTTGACCTTTTTGTTTTTATCCAATTGCGTCTCCTCGGCGAGCCGGCCGGCCGCATCGTAGTGGTAGAGCGTCTGGAATCGAAAGGCGCCATTGGGCGCAAAAACCTGACCCGTCTCATAGCGTCCCGCGGCGTCGAGCCGGTAAATAATTTTTCCCCGCGTCTTGCCGTCCGGGCCGGTTGTGGTCGCGACTTTCCGTCGCGCCGGGCCGTTGGTTTCGTAGACCGTTTTGGAGCCATCGGGATTCATCGTCACGGTGACCCGAACCGCCTCATCACCGGCTTGGGCGCAGGCGAGCGCGGCTGACGCGAGGAAAAAGAGAAGCGTCAAACGGGTAACGAGAGGGTAAAATAGAGGCACAAAATCAAGATACGAGTCGGGAAAAAACGACGCAAATGGGCTTTTATTTAATTGACCCGGTAGAAGCGTAGTGGTTTAAAGTGGGTGGAAATGGGTTAAGATGGATTAATCCTGCCACGCCATGGATCAGGTTGCTTTAGTCAAAGTCAGTTTCGCGGGGGTTTTTCCCCGCCCGCTGGACGACAAGAATCGGGTCACCGTTCCCTCCGACTGGCGTAATAAGGGCCAGGTCGATGAGATCTACTTCGTCCCCAAAGGCGACGACCGCTGCCTTCTGGTCATGACCGTGCAGGAATTCGCCCGCGTCTCCGCCAACGGGGAAAAGCTCGAAGAAACCGAGCCGATCGAGGCCGATAAATTTCTCCGCCATTTCCACGCCAGCGCCCGGGTGGGCGCGCCGGATAGCCACGGTCGGCTCGTGTTGCCGGCTGATTATTGCCAGCGCTTCGACCTGAAGGACGAAGTCGTGCTCGTCGGCAACAGCGGGCGTTTCGAAATCTGGAACAGCGCGCGCTGGAGCGAAGCGGTCAAGGTGGAACAGCCCGGGTATCAGCGCTCGTCCGCCCGCTTCCGAGTTTAGACCCAACGGCACGAGATGAACGCATTGTTATTCGAACGGCCCATCCGGTTCTCCACCGGGCCGCTCATCATGAAAGAGGAGGCGCAGGAAATGGAGGATTTTAGCTATCATCGGCCGGTCCTCGTGACCGAAACCCTCGAGCTGCTGGCCCCGCGCCCCGGCTCGCTCATCCTCGACGGCACCTGCGGAGGCGGTGGCCATACCGAGGCGATTCTCCAGGCCGGCGCCGACGTCCTCGCCCTCGACCAGGATCCTGATGCCCTCGAATTTGCCAGCGCGCGCCTGACCAATTTCGGCCGCCGCGTCACCTTGGAGCGGGCCAACTTTCGCGAAGCGGGCGCCGTCCTCGATCGGTTGGGAATCACCCAAATCGGCGGCGCGCTCCTTGATCTCGGCGTTTCCTCGCGCCAACTGGAAAACGCCGATCGCGGTTTCAGCCTCATGCGCAACGGGCCGCTCGACATGCGGATGGACCCGCGCCACGAGTTGACCGCCGCGGAAGTGGTCAACAGCTATGCGGAGGAAGATCTCACGCGGATTTTCCGCGAGTTCGGGGAAGAGCCCGCGGCGCGCCGGATTGCCAGCCAGATCGTCAAGGCGCGCAAGGAGACCCCGTTTCGCGAGACCATCACCCTGGCCAAGACGATCGAGAAAATCGTCGGCCGGCACGGGCGGCGTCATCCCGCGACCCAGATTTTCCAAGCCCTGCGCATGGAAGTGAACGACGAACTCGGCGCCCTCGAAGCGGGCCTGCGCGCGATCGTCGATCGGCTCGAACCGGGTAGCCGCTTCGCCGTCATTACCTTCCATTCGCTGGAAGATCGGATCGTGAAAAATTTCTTCCGCGAGCGCAGCCGGGCCTGGCTCGATCGCCCGGAGTGGCCCGAGCCACGGCTCAATCCGGACCACCAGCTCGAGCTCATCACGGGCAAACCGGTCGAGCCCGACGCCGCCGAACAACGGGCCAACCCGCGTTCCCGCAGCGCCAAACTGCGCGTCGCCGAAAGGATCGCATGAACCGCCGGCGCCGCCAAAAATTCAACCCGATCAACGCCCCCTCGCTCGCGCGCGGGATCGTCATCTTCGTCTTCCTCGCCGCCACTGGGCTGAGCTACGTCTACCTCTCCATCCAGTTGCATCACCTCGGCACCCAGCGCCAGCAGCTCGAACGCGAACTCGCGGAAGTCCGCACCCAAATCGAAGACGCCCACGTCCAGATCGCCGCCCTCACCTCGCGCAACGCCCTGCAACATCAGCTCCAGGGTGGCTATCTGAAAATGATCCCGATCTCCGAGCAGAGCATCGTGCGGCTGAGCTTGCCGCCGCGTCCCCTCGCCCAGGATGAAGTCCAACCGGTCGCCAACCCACGAGGCGGCCGATGAAGTGGAACGGTCGCACCCGGTGCGCCCTCGTCTGTCTGGGCTTCACCGCCTTGTTCAGCGTTTTTTCCTTCCGTTTGGTCTACCTCCAAATGGTCCGACACGACTATTACGCGGCGCTCGCCGCCGATAAAAACACGCAAAAAAAACCGATCTTCGCCGAGCGCGGCGCGATCTACGATACGCACGACGAAATTCTCGCCCAGAATGTGCCCGTCGAAACGGTCGTGGCCGATGCCAGCCTGATCAACGATCGCGAGGCCCTCATCCCGATCCTGGCCCGCGCGCTCAAACTTTCCGCGTCTGAGATTAGCGCGAAGATCGAGAGTGAGCGCCGTTACATCGTCCTGCAGCGGGCGCTGCCGGAAGCGGACGCGGTGTCGTTAGGCAAAGAGCTGCACGCGAAAAAGCTGAATGGCATCCGCTTCGAGCGCGACCTGGTGCGGCTCTACCCGAACGGCCCCATGCTTTGTCACGTCATCGGCTTTTCCGATTTCGATCATCACGGCATCCAGGGCGTGGAAGCTTCCATGGATCAATATCTGCGCGGGCAGGATGGCTTCCGCCACATCGAGCACGATCGCACCGGCAAGGAAATCGTCCTTTACCGCGGCGTGGAGCGGGCCCCGCGCAACGGCTACAACATCCACCTCACGATTGATCTCAATCTGCAAAACATTGTGGAGAACGAGCTCGACGCGGCCGTCCGCAAATATCATCCGCAGAAAGCGACCATCATCCTGATGCGGCCGCAGACCGGGGAAATCCTGGCCATGGCCAACCGGCCGAATTTCGATCTCAACCTCCGCGCGAAGGCCAAGCCCGAGCAGATGAAAAACCGCGCCATCATCGACATGATGGAGCCGGGCTCGACCTTTAAAATCGTCACCGTCGGCGCGGCCTTGAATGAGCGCAAGGTGACGCTCGCCACGCCCATCTTCTGCGAGAACGGCCCCTGGCGCTACGGCGGGCGCTATCTCCACGACCACAAATATTACGGCGAAATCCCCGTCCAGGATGTGCTCGTGAAATCGAGCAACATCGGCGCGGCCAAAATCGCCCTGCTGCTCGGCGACCAGAAATTTTACGAATACATTCGCAGCTTCGGCTTCGGCGATCGCACCGGGATCGAGTTGCCGGGCGAGATCGGCGGGCTCGTCCATCCGCCGCAGAGCTGGAGCAAAATTTCCATTACCCGCATCCCGATGGGCCACGAAGTCGGCGTCACCCCGTTGCAGATGATCATGGCCATGGCCACGATCGCCAACGGCGGCAAACTGGTCGCGCCCCGCATCATCAAATCGATCGTCGACGAGGAGGGCAAAGTCATTACTCGCCTGCAACCGACCGTCGTTAGGCAAGTGCTCTCGCAAAAGGCGACCGCCGAAGTGGTGCGCGCCTTGCGCGGCGTGGTCAGCGCGCGCGGGACCGCGGCGGAAGCGGCCGTGCCCGGATTCACCATCGCCGGCAAAACCGGAACCGCCCAAAAAGTCGATCCCAAAGGCGGCTACGAACAAGGCAAGGAAGTCGTTTCCTTCACCGGTTTTTTGCCCGCGGATAACCCGGCTTTCGTCGGGCTCGTCGTGCTCGACGACGCCCACGCCCCCGCCGAGGAAAATTACGGCGGCAAAGTGGCCGGCCCCATTTTTGCCGCGGTCGCGGAGAAGGCGGCACGTTATCTCGACCTCGAGCCGCATGAGGAGGTGGGCAAACCGGAAGCCGGCCGAGTCGCCCTAACCAATGCCGATCGCTAAGCCGCCGCGCTTGGCGTGTCCACACCTCATGCAGCTCAAAACTCTCGCTCACGCCATCCCCGTCCAGCAGGTCATCGGCTCCCTCGATCGCGAAGTCGACGGCATCTACTACGACTCGCGCCGGGTGCAGAAAAACGGCCTCTACGTCGCCGTCCGCGGCGCCCATGTCGACGGCCACCAATTCACCGAGCAGGCCATCGAACGCGGCGCCTCCGCCATCGTCGTGGAAGAGCCGGAGTCGCATTCCCGCGCCACCTCCCTGGTCGTGGCGGATAGCCGCGGCGCGCTCGCCGATCTCGCTTTCACCTTTTACCGGCAGCCGGCCCTGCGCTTGAAAATGGCCGGCATCACCGGGACCAACGGCAAAACCACCACCAGCTTTCTCCTCAAACACATTTGCGAAAGCGCCGGCTTGCGCAGCGGCTTGATCGGCACCGTGCGCTACGAAATTGGCGAGCGCGTCCTGCCCGCCACCCGGACGACGCCGGAGTCGGCCGACCTCCAGGAGCTGCTCGCGCAGATGCGGGCGGCCGGTTGCAAAGCGGCCATCATGGAAGTGTCGTCGCACGCCATCGCCCAGGAGCGTATCCGCGGGCTCGAATGGGACGTGGCCATTTTCACCAACCTCACCCAGGACCATCTCGATTATCACCAGAGCATGGCGGAGTACTTCGAGGCGAAAGCGCGGCTCTTCACTAGCCTGGCCGGCCAGCAGAACAAAAAGGCGGCGACTTCGGTCATCAATCTGGACGACCGCTACGGCGAAAAACTGCTCGGCCGGCTCGGCGACGAGAGCGCCGTCGTGACCTATGGGCTGAGCCAGCGAGCCGATTTTCGCGCTTCCAATTACCGCACGGAATTTGGCGGCACCTCCTTCCAGCTGGACGCGCGCGGGCGCAGTTATTTGGTGCGGGTGCCGTTGATCGGGCGCTTCAACGTCCTCAATTCCCTGGCCGCGCTGGCCGCCGCGACGTCGTTAGGCATTAACCTGCGCGACGCCGTCCTCAGCCTGGGCAAGGCGCCGCAAGTTCCCGGGCGCCTCGAAGCCGTCCCGGCCAAGCGGCAGTTCCAGGTCTTCGTCGATTACGCCCACACCGACGACGCCCTTCTCAACGTCTTGAAAACCTTGCGCGAGCTCGCGCCCCGCCGCCTCCTCGTCGTCTTCGGCGCGGGCGGCGATCGCGACCAGCAGAAGCGCCCGCTCATGGGCCGGGTGGCCGACGAACACGCCGACTACAGCATCATCACCTCCGATAATCCGCGCAAAGAAGATCCGCTCGCCATCATCGCGGAGATCAAAAAAGGTTTTCGCTCGACCCATTACGAAGCCGTCCCCGACCGGGCCGAAGCGATCGCCCGCGCCATCGCCTTGGCTGAGCCGCGCGACATCGTCCTCATCGCGGGCAAAGGGCATGAGCCTTACCAGGAATTTGCCGATCACACCGTGCCCTTCGACGACCTCCAGGTGGCCCGGCGCGCCCTGGAAAATCGCCCGCTGGAATTTTGAAATGAAGCGTACGGATCAGCAGCGAAATCGGACGGCTTCAGGTAGCACAGGCATCTTGCCTGTTGGGCCACCGGGCGTCTCGCCCGGTGAATCTTTCCGGCGTGTTTACCCACCGGGCAGGATGCCCGGTGGCCCCACAGGCAAGATGCCTGTGCTACAAAGATGAACCCTCTCTCCCTCGATCAACTCACGGAGTTCGCCGGCGCCGTTAGGCAAAACGGGGACGGCCAGCGCACGGTCACCCACCTCAGCACCGACTCGCGCACGACCCGCCCGGGCGATCTGTTTGTCGCCCTGCGCGGGGACAATTTCGACGGCCACCGTTTTGTCGCCCAGGCCATCCAGCGTGGCGCGGCCGGCGCGATCGTGGGCGCAAATTGGCCCGGCAAATCTGCGCCCCACTTTGCCCTCCTCCGTGTCGCCGACACCCTCGCCGCCTACCAGCGGGTCGCCGGACAATACCGCCAGTCGTTAGGCCTAAAAGTGATCGCGATCACCGGGAGCAATGGGAAAACGAGCACGAAAGATTTCACCGCCTCCGTCCTCGCGCGAAAATTCCGGGTGACCAAAACCGCGGGAAATTTTAACAATCACGTCGGTCTCCCCCAGACCATTCTGCAAGCCGACGCCGAGGATGAAATCGCGGTCTGGGAGATCGGGATGAATCATCCGGGCGAGATCGCGCCGCTCGCGCAACTGGCCCGGCCCGACGTTGCCATCGTAACCAATATCGGCCTCGCCCACCTCGAATTCATGGGCTCGCGCGAAGCGATCGCGCAGGAAAAAGGCGAGCTGGCAGCGTCGTTAGGCGCGGAAGGCACCCTCATCCTGAACAGCGGCGATCCCTTCGCCGCCGCGCTCGCCGAGCGCACTTCCGGCAAAGTCCTTCTCGCTGGGATCGAGCGCGGCACGGTCCAGGCGAGCGAGATCGTGCAGACCGCGGGCGGGGCCGAATTCACCATCCTGGAAGGGGCGCATCACTGCCACGCCGTCCTCCCGGTGCCCGGCTTGCACATGGTGCAAAACGCTCTCCTCGCCATCGCCGCCGGGCGCGTTTTCGGCGTCTCCCTGGAAGATTGCGCGGCCGGCCTCGCCTCCGCGCCGCTGACCCAGGCCCGCCTGCAGATCAAGGAAATCCGCGGCGTTCGTTTTATCGACGACAGCTACAACGCCAACCCGGAATCGACCAAAGCCGCCCTCCTCACCTTGGCGGAACTGGAGACCGACGGCCAGCGCATCGCCGTCCTCGGGCAAATGGCGGAGCTGGGCGCGGAATCGCTCCGCGGCCATCGCGAAGTCGGCGAGACCGCGGCGTCGTTAGGCATCGATCGCCTGATCGCGCTCGGCGCGCCCGAAATCGCCGCAGCCGCCTCCGCCGCCGGCCTCAGCGAGAGCCGCGTGGCCGACACGGCCGAAACCGCGGCCGCTTTCCTCGAAGAAGTGACCCGCCCGGGCGATCTCGTTCTGATCAAAGGGAGCCGTTCCGCCCGGACCGAGCGGGTCCTGGAGGAATTCGGCAAAAAGGAAACGGAGGCTCGCTCCGCCTCATGATGTTCTACCTCCACCGGCTGACGGAGCACTTCAAAGGTCTCAACGTTTTCTACTACGTGACCTTTCGCGCGGTCCTCGCGGCCATCACCGCCTTCGCGCTCTCGCTCCTTTTCGGCAACTACGTCATCCGCAAGCTCATCTCCCTCAAAATCGGCCAGCCCATTCGCACCGCCGCGGAGGTGCGCCAGTTGGCCGAGCTGCACGGCGGCAAAGAAGGCACCCCGACGATGGGCGGCGTCCTCATTATCGGCGCGGTCGTGCTCGCCTCAGTCCTCTGGGCCCGGCCCGATAACCCCTTCGTCTGGCTCGTTCTCTTCTGCATGCTTTACCTCGGCGGGCTCGGGTTCGTGGACGATTACCTCAAGGTCACGAAGAAAAAATCCGACGGCATCAGCGGCCGGCTCAAGCTCGTTTTTCAGATCGTGCTGGCCGCGATCGTGACCGGATTTTTCCTTTTTAATCCGCTCATTGAAGTGCAGGCGCGGGCTCTTTATCTGCCCTTTCTCAAGGCGCCCGTGATCGTCAATATGGGCGCGTTCACCTTCTTCTTTTTCGCTCTCGTCCTGGTCGGTTCCTCCAACGCGGTCAACCTGACCGATGGCCTCGACGGCCTCGCCATTGGTTGCACCATCACGGTGGCTTTTTCCTACGCGCTCCTTTCCTACGCCGCCGGTAATTTTCGCATCGCGGAATATTTGCAGGTTCCGTTTTACCAATTCTCGGGCGAGCTCGCGGTCGTCTGCGCGGCGCTGGTCGGCGCGGGGCTGGGCTTCCTCTGGTTCAACTGCTACCCGGCGAAAATTTTCATGGGCGACACCGGCTCGCTCGCCCTCGGCGGGGCGATCGGGGTGGTCGCGATTTGTTGTAAACAGGAGCTGCTCCTCGCGGTCGTGGGCGGCGTTTTCGTAATCGAAGCCGTCTCCGTGATTCTACAGGTGCTGAGTTTCAAGCTCACCGGCAAACGGCTCTTCGCCATGTCGCCGATCCATCATCACTTCGAACTCAGCGGCTGGAAAGAGAACACCGTCATCGTGCGCTTTTGGATTCTCTCCATCGTCTTCGCGCTCCTCGGGCTGGCCACCTTAAAACTGCGATGAAGACAAACATCGCGAAACGGAATTGTAGGGCGGGCGCTTCGCCTACCCCGGCTCTGAATCTGGGCAGGCGAAGCGCCCGCCCTACAACCGAAAAGCCGCAATGAGCGCGCCCGACTACACGAACAAAAACGTCGCCGTCCTCGGCGCGGGCCGGAGCGGGAAAGCCGCCGCGCTCCTCCTCGCCGAGGAAGGAGCGCGCGTCACTTTGCTCGATAGCGCGCCCGAGGAAACGCTCGTCGGCCTCGAGCCGCTCCGGGCCAAAAACGTTTACCTCCTTTGCGGCCCGGCCGCGAACGAAGACCCGACCGTTTACGAGCTCGGCGTGCTCAGTCCCGGGATCGATCCGGAGCTGCCGTTAGGCCGAAATTTTTCGCGCAAAAACATCCCCACGATCGGCGAGCTCGAGCTCGGTTGGCAATTCTGCCGCGTCCCCGTCATCGGCATCACCGGGACGAACGGCAAGACGACCACGACCGAGCTGATCTCCCAAATGCTCAACGCCTGCGGCCAGCGCACCGTCGCCTGCGGCAACATCGGCAAGCCGCTCGTCGAAGCCGCCCGCGAACGCGACGACCTCGACGTCCTGACTGTCGAAGTGAGCTCGTTCCAGCTCGAAACTATTCGCGAATTTCATCCCGAAGTCAGCGTCTGGCTCAACTTCGCGCCCGATCATCTCGATCGTTATCGGTCGATCCGCGAATATCACGCGGCCAAGTTGCGCATCTTCGAGAAGCAAACGCCTAACGACACCGCGGTCGTCAACGTGGCGGAAAATCTGCCGCCGATCGCGGCCCAAATCCGCACCTTCAGCGCCTGGACGAACGAAGGCGATTATTCCTTAACCGACGGCTGGATCGCCTACCGGCAACAACCCGTTCTCGAGCTCGCCCAGGCCCACCTGACCGGCCCGCACAACGCCGAAAACATGATGGCCGCGCTCGCCGTTGGCCGGGCCCGCGGCCTCTCCTTTGCGGAGATGGTCCCGCCGCTCTGCGCCTACCGCGCGCAACTCCATCGCCTCGAATTCGTCCGCGAGATCGACGGGGTCGAGTACGTGAACGATTCCAAGGCGACCAATCTCGATGCGCTCGAAAAGGCGCTCCTCAGCGCGACCCGGCCGATCGTCCTCATCGCCGGCGGGAAGGACAAAGGCTTTGCCTTCGAGAGCATCGCTCCGCTCGTTAGGCAAAAAGTGCGCCAGGCCATCCTCATCGGCGAGATCGGCGCCCGCATCGCGGCGGACTGGGAGGAAGCGACCACCGCCGAGCTGGCCGATTCGTTAGGCGGAGCGGTCACGCGCGCCCAGGCCGTCGCGCGCCCCGGCGAAACCGTCCTCTTTTCTCCCGGCACCTCTTCCTTCGACATGTTCAAAAGCTACGCCGATCGCGGCGACCAATTCCGCGCCCTCGTGCGCGCCCTGCCCACCAAACCAAACTTATGAGAATGCCATCCATCATCAGCCGCAAAACGAAATTCCGCGCCTCGACCGCGCGCCGCTCGCGCAACCTCGGGCTGCCCGACGAAATGGATTACGAACAGATGTCGGAGCCGAACATGAAGCTGTCGCGCGCGCTCCTCATCGTCCTCGTCCTCCACATCGTGGCAGTCGCCGGGATCGTTGCTTTCAACACGATCAAAACACGCGAAAACGCCACTCCGCCGGCAGCCGAGACGGAAGCGTCGGCCGCTCCCAGCCCCGCCCTCGCGTCGGAAGCGCCGGCCCAGATCGCGCCCCAAACCGAGACGACAACGCAACCGGTCGCAAAACCGGCGGCTCCGCCGGCCGCCAGCGCGGTGCACGACTCGGGCAAAATTTACACCGTCGTGAAAGGCGACAACCCGGTCACGATCGCGCGCCATCTGAAGGTCTCGGAAGCCGATCTCCTCGAGCTCAATCAGATCACTGACCCGCGAAAATTACAGATCAACCAGAAGCTTCGCATTCCCGAGCCCGCAGCGGCCGCGAAACACAAGGGGGAATAATGACGAAGCCCGAATGACGAAGTCCGAAGCAATGACGAAGCACCAAATCCCAAAAAGCCGCGCGCTCGAGTTTCGTCATTCGGACTTCGTCATTCCTTCGGACTTCGTCATTCGGATTTCGTCATTTCCCACCCTCTAATGCACCGGAAGAGCGCCTACCTTCTATTCCTCGCCGTTCTCGGCCTTCTCGCGATCGGCGCGGTCATTATTTACAGCACCGGTGCGTTCGCGCGCGACAGTCACGGGGACTCGTTTTTCTTTATCAAAAAACACGCCATCTGGCTCGGTCTCGGCCTCCTTTGCTGCGGAGCGGCCGCCCTCATCGATTATCATTTCTGGCGGCGCACCTGGATGATCTGGTTCGCCCTCGCCCTCGTCGGCCTGGCCTTTTGCTTTTTCCTCCCCGCCCGCAACGGCTCCCATCGCTGGATCATTTTTCACGGCTGGAGCGCGCAGCCCTCGGAGTTTGCCAAGCTCGCCGCCGTCTTTTTTCTCGCCGCCTGGTTTTCCCGTTATGAAAAAGAGAGCCGCCAGATTTGGCGGGGCTTTCTGCTGCCTCTCGCCGTCATCGGGCTGCTCGTCTCGCTCATCGTCACCGAAGTCGATCTCGGGACAACCGCCCTTCTCGGCGCCACCACTTTTGTCGTCATGTTCATCGCCGGGACCAATCTCGCGCTCCTCGGCGCGCTGTCGTTAGGCGGGATCGGCGGCATTCTTTACCTGGCCACCCACATCTCGGAACGGATGGCGCGCCTGACCGCATTCCTCCATCCCGACCAGTTCAAACAGGACGCCGGCCTCCAGCAATGGCAGGCCCTGGTCGCCTTCGGCAGCGGCGGCATCAACGGCCTCGGCCTCGGTCTCGGCCGGCAAAAAATGCTCTACCTCCCCTACGCCCACACCGATTTTATTTTCCCGATCGTGGGCGAGGAACTGGGGCTGCGCTTCACTTTGCTCGTGGTCTTTTTGTTCGTTGTCGTCATCGTCTGCGGGCTCACCATTGCCCTGCACGCCAAGGATCGTTTCGGCTTGTTGCTGGGCAGCGGAGTGGTCGCGCTCCTTGGCTGGCAGGCGGCGATTAATATCGGCGTGACTACTTCGCTTTTGCCGAATAAAGGGATGCCGCTGCCTTTCATCAGCTACGGCGGGACCAACCTGGTCGTCGCCCTTTTCGGGATCGGCCTGCTCCTCAATATTTATCGCCAGGGCGTGCTCGAGCCGGCCGCGCGCAAGGAGGTCACCAGCATGCGCGTGCGGGTCACGCCCCGCATCTGAGCCGGTCATGAATGTGGTCATCGCATGCGGCGGAACCGGCGGGCACCTTTTTCCAGGGTTGGCCGTGGCGGAAGTGCTGCGCGACCGCGGCCACGAGGTCCTCGTCTTTATTTCGGAGAAGGAAATCGACAGCCTCGCCGTCAAAGGCCACCCGGAATTTCGCTTCGAGAAATTACCGACCGTCGCGCTCCCCTCGCCCTTTTCCCCGGCCATTCTCGGGTTCGTTAGGCGCTTCAACGACAGCCTGGCGCGCTGCCGCGGGATTTATCGGGAGTTTCAGCCGCAGCTCGTCCTCGGGATGGGCGGTTTCACCTCGACCGCGCCGGTCATGGCCGCGCGCTTTCGCCGGGTCCCCGCTTTCATTCACGAATCGAACGCCATCCCCGGCCGCGCCAATCGCACCACCGCCCGGATGGTCCGCGCGGTTCTGCTCGGCTTCAAAGAATGCGCGCCCTTTTTCCCGCGCTCCCGCACCGAGGTGACCGGCACGCCGATTCGGACCGACCTGAAACCGATCGAACGCAACCGCGCGCTCGAAACCCTCGGCTTACGCCCCGATCTCCCGACTCTCCTCGTGATGGGCGGCAGCCAGGGCGCGACCGGCATCAATCAGGCCATGATCAAAGCGCTTCCCGCTCTGCAAGGCGCCGGGCTCCAGATCATCCACCTCACCGGCAGCCGCGACGAATGTTTGCTCGAAGATAATTACCGGCGCGAAAACGTGCCCGCTTACGTGGCCGCATTTCATCATCGGATGGAGGAAGTTTACAGCGCGAGCGACCTCGCCGTCGCCCGCTCCGGCGCGGCCAGTCTGGCGGAATTGGCCGCCTTCGGGTTGCCCTCGTTTCTCGTGCCTTATCCGTACGCGGCCGACGATCATCAGACGCGCAACGCCGAGATTTTCGCGCGGGCCAAGGCCGCCATTTTATTGAGGGAATCCGAGCTGGTCGACGATCTGCTCGGGCGAAAAATTTCACAGCTCCTGCGCGAGCCGGCCACGCTCCAGGCCATGTCGGTCGCGGCCGCCGCGCTCGCTCCGCCGGATGCGGCCAGTCTGGTCGTCGACACGATGGAACGATACAGTCAGCAAAATGATGCCGTCGCCGCCTGACCTCGATCTCGCGCGTTTCCTTACGCAGGAACGGCACGCCATCCATCTCCTCGGCGTAGCCGGGAGCGGGATGAGCGGGATCGCCGCACTCCTCCTCGAGCTCGGGCACGACGTCCGCGGCTCCGACAAAGCGCGCACCCTCGAGACCGAACGGCTCGCCCAGCTCGGGCTCCGCGCTTTTTCGCCCCATCGCGCGGCCGACGCGGCGGATGCGGAGCTGGTCATTTATTCCTCCGCGATCAAGCCGGATAATCCCATCCTGGCGGACGCGCGGGCGCGCTCCCTCCCGACGGCGCGCCGGGCGGAAGCGCTCGCCGCCCTCATGCTCGGGAAGCGCGGCATCGTCATTGCCGGGATGCACGGCAAAACGACCACGGCGGCGATGGCCGCGCATGTTTTGCGCCGCGGCCAGCTGCATCCTTCCCATTACGTCGGGGCGGAAATTCCCATTCTCGGGAGCAACGCCCACTGGGACTCGTTAGGCGAATATTTTGTCGCGGAAGGCGACGAGAGCGATGGGACGCTGCAGTTATTTCATCCCGAGTACGCCCTCATCCTCAATCTCGAGGAGGAACATCTCGATTTTTACGCCGACCTCGCCGCGATCGAAACGGTCTTCCAAAAGTTGCTCGCCCAGACCAGCGGGACGGTTTTTTACTGCGCCGACGACGCCAACGCCGCCCGCCTCTGCGGCGCCCGCGCGAGCTCCATCTCCTACGGTTTCGGGACCGGCGCGCGCTACCGCGTCACCGGCCTCGAGCTGCATGATTTTGCGGCCACGTTTTGCGTCGAGCGAGCCGGCGAGAAATTGGGCGAAGCCACCCTCAGCGTCCCCGGGAAACACAACGTCAGCAACGCCCTCGGGGTCATCGCCCTGGCTACCGAGCTCGGCGTCCCCTTCGCCAAAATCGCCTCGTCGTTAGGCAATTTCCGCCACGCCCGCCGCCGCTTCGAGATCAAATACCAGAGCGAGCGTTTTCTCCTGGTGGACGATTACGCGCATCATCCCACCGAAATTCGCGCCACTCTTGCCACGGCCAAATCGGCCGGGCGCAAGCGCGTCCTGACCATCTTCCAGCCCCATCGCTATTCCCGCACCCAGGCGCTTCGACGCGAATTTGGGCGCGCCTTCGACGACGCCGATCAGGTCGTGGTGACCGATGTTTACGCGGCCAGCGAAGCGCCCCTGGATGGGATCAGCGGCCAGACCATCGCCGACGAAATCGCGCGGCACGGCCATCGCAACGTCGTCTATCAGCCGCGCCTCGACCGCCTGCACGGCGACGTCGGGCAAATGCTGGCGGCGGGCGATCTCGTCCTCAGCCTCGGCGCCGGCAACGTGCACGAGCAGTTGGCCAGGCTCGCGGCCCAGCTCGTCATCGCGGAGAAGCTCAAGGAAATCGTCGGCCCCGAAGGCGAGGTGCGCCTGGCCGAACCGCTCGCGCAGCACACCACTTTGCGGGTGGGCGGTCCGGCGGAATTCTGGGTCGAGCCGCGCACGGAAGCCGCTTTTGCCGAGCTGATCCGTTTTTGCCGCCGGGAAAATCTTCCGCTTTTCGTGATCGGCCGCGGCTCGAACCTGCTCGTGCGCGACGGCGGGATCCGCGGCGTGGTCGTGCATCCGAGCGGAGGCGAGTTTGAAAAAATCGCCACCTCCGGCCTGGAAGTGACCGCCGGGGTGGGCGTGAAGCTGAAGCAGATCGCCTACGCCGGGAAAGCCGCCGGGATCGGCGGCTTCGAATGGATGGAAGGCATTCCTGGCGAAGTCGGCGGCGGCTTGCGCATGAACGCCGGGGCGATGGGCGTGCAGACTTTCGACCAGGTGGTGCGAGTGCGTTTTCTCGACCGCACCGGCGCCGTGCAGGAAAGATCGCCTAACGAACTCGAGATCGGCTACCGGCACGTTCCTGCGCTCGCGGAAAACTTTGCCGTCTCCGCGGTTTTCCGCGGGGAAAAGGCGAGCGCGGACGAGATTGCGCGGCGCCTGGAAGCGTCGCAGGAAAAGCGCCGCAGCTCCCAACCGAGCGCGAAAAGCGCCGGCTGCATTTTCAAAAATCCGGTGGCCTGCCCGGCGG
Organism: Chthoniobacterales bacterium; assembly: GCA_965217815.1. GTDB lineage: Bacteria > Verrucomicrobiota > Verrucomicrobiia > Chthoniobacterales > UBA10450 > Palsa-1392. Next base: position 312,271 of record CBDCJI010000001.1, on the reverse strand, counting down.
GCAAACTGGTCGACGAGCTGGGTTTGAAGGACGCGCGGGTGGGCGATGCGCGCGTCTCGAAGGTGCACGGAAATTTTCTCGTGAATGAGGGCGGGGCGACAGCCGTCGAGATGCTGGAGTTGATCGATAAAATCAAAGCGACCGCGCGGGAAAAGCGCGGCATCGAATTGGAAACCGAAGTGCAAATCGTGGGGGAGGAGGCGTGAGGAGTCTGCTCCAGCCTCCGGGGAGGACGGGGCGCCGCCCCGTCGACGGCCGGGAGTCTCCCGGCCGCCCGTCTGCAATCCAAGTGCTCAAACGGGATGAACGCGTCCAGCAAACGCCACGCAGTACCCGGGAGACTCCCGGGCACGACGGGGTGGCCCCCCGTCCTCCCCGGAATTTCGCGCAACGAGTGGGGCAAATTTTATGATCGCGCTCGACGGGAAACATATCGCCGTGCTCAAGGGCGGCCCCGGCTCGGAACGCGAGGTCTCCCTCGCGACCGGCGCGGGCGTGGCCCGGGCTTTGCGTTCGTTAGGCGCGGAAGTCGTCGAAGTCGACGTGGCCGGCCCGGATTTCACTCTGCCTAACGACACCGAGATCGCCTTCAATGCCATCCACGGCACCTTTGGCGAGGATGGCCAGGTCCAGCAAATCCTGGAGGAACGCGGGATCGCCTACACCGGCGAAGGGATCGCGGGGAGCCGCTGCGCCTTCGATAAAATTTTGTCCAAGCGGGAATTCAGCAAACACGGGGTGACCACGCCGCACTGGGAAATCATCCGCGCGGGCGAGGCGCCGACCCTGCCCCTGCCCTACGTGATCAAGCCGCCCCGGCAGGGCTCGACCGTCGGCATCGAGATCGTGAGGGAGAAAGCGGATGTGGCCGGCGCGCTCGCCGCCGCGGCCGAGTTCGACGACGAGCTTTTGGTCGAGCAATTCATCGCCGGCCGCGAGCTGACCATCGGGGTGCTGGGCGAGCTGGCCCTGCCCATTCTCGAGATCATTCCGAAGAGCGGCTTCTACGATTTCAACGACAAGTATCCGTTTCTCAATCCGCAGGGCGGCGGCGGGGCCGAGCACGTTTGCCCGGCCGCGCTTTCCGCCGCGCTCGCGAGCAAAATCCAGAACCTCGCTTTGCAGGCCAACCGCGCCCTCGGCCTGCAGGTTTACGCCCGGGTCGACATCCTGCTCGCGCACGACCGCGATGAGCCCTTCGTCCTCGAGATCAACACCATCCCGGGCATGACCGAGACCAGCCTGCTCCCCGACGCCGCCGCGGTCGCCGGCATTTCCTACGCGCAACTTTGCCACCGCATCATCGAGCTGTCCCTGGCCGCCCGGCCTCGCCCACAATGAGCTCAAGAAATAATCCAAGCCGGCCCAACAACCAGCGCCTTTCCACCTCGCGGCAGCGCCGGCAGCAACAACTGCTCGACGTGCGGGTGCGCTCCCGGCGCGCCTCCCATCATCGCAACCGCCGGCTCCTCGTTTTCTGCTCCAAAATTGTCCTCGGGATCGCGCTCTGCGCGGGCCTTTACTACGGCGTACGCGAAGGCCTGAACCGCTTCTTTTTCAAAAATCCCGAATACCGCTTGAGCACCATCGCGGTCCAGACCGATGGCACCCTCCCGCGCGAGCAGGTCCTGCGCGCGGCCGGGCTTTCCGAGGGGCTCAACATTTTTTCGGTCAATCTCGCGCAGATCCACGATCGTCTGCAGCAGCTCGCCCAGATCGACGACGTCCAGGTGGAAAGAAAAATGCCTAACGAGATCGACATCCAGATCACGGAGCGCAAACCGATCGCCTGGATCACGAGCGAGAAGACGGTGGAAAATCCCTTCGCCTCCGATGCCGCCTTCCTCGTCGATGCGCGCGGCATCCTCATGAAGGAGAAAAAATTGCTCCCGGAATATCTCGCCCTGCCCCTCATCGTCGGCTGCTCCAGCGAGGCGCTCGTCCCCGGAAAAACGGTCGATTCGCTCGAAGCCAAAACCGCCCTCGCGCTTCTTCGCCTCACCACCACGAGTTTCATGCAAACGCGTTTCCCCATTCGCGAGATCGACGTTTCCAAAGGCTACTGCCTGCTCGTGACCGACAAGCATCACACCGAAGTGATGTTTGCCTTCGACGATCTCGAACGGCAAATGCAGCGGCTCGAACAGTTGCTCGTCTACGCCGACGATTATCAGCGCGAGATCGCGACCGTAAACCTCCTCGTCGCCCGCAATATTCCGGTGACTTTCACAACCCCGGCTTCAGAAATAATCTCCGAGCTGCAGGCCTCCCCCGCGCCCAAAGAGACGAAGGGCGTCGCCCCACCGCGCGAGCCCGAAGTGCGCCGCGCCCAACCCGTGGAGCCGACCGTGCGCCGGGCCTCGCCGGTCAGTCCCGGAGTCAAAAAATATCACTCACGTCCCGCCGCCCTGCCGGCGCGCAAGGGCGTGCCACTGCAACCCTTCAAGCAAGGAAACGACGGTCATGGCTAGCAGCAACTTAATGGTCGGTCTCGAGATCGGGACCTCGAAAATCTGCGTTGTCGTCGGGGAAAGCCGGCCCGATGGCACGATCAAAATTCTCGGGGTCGGGCAGGCCCCGTCCCGCGGCGTGCGCAAAGGCGAGATCGTCGATTTCGAGACGGCGATGAAATGCGTCCACGAAGCGGTCGTCGACGCCGAGGAGAAAAGCGACATCATGATCCGCAGCGTCTACATCGGCATCAGCGGCGCGCACATCCAGAGCTTCAACAACCGCGGCGTCGTCGCCCTCCCCGACGATCGCGACGAGATCGACGAACAGGATATCGAGGACGTTAAAATCAGCGCGCGCGAAGTCAGCATCCCGGCGCAGAACGCTTTTTTGCACTCCATCATCCAGCATTATCACGTCGATGGGCAGGCCGGAATTTTGAGTCCTTTGGGAATGTTAGGCCAAAAGCTCGAGGCCGATTTTCACATCATCCACGGCGTCCGCACCCGCATCCAGAACACTATCCGGTGCGTCAAGGAATTGCCCCTCGACGTCGAGGATGTCGTCTTCACCGCCTTCGCTTCCGCCCAGGTCGTGCTCACCCCCCACCAAAAAAGTCTCGGCGCGCTCGTCATCGATATCGGCGGCGGCACGACCGATTACGTCCTTTACGTCGACGGCGCGGTCAAACAAAGCGGCGTCCTCGCGGTCGGCGGCGATCACATCACCAACGACATCTCGATGGGCTTGCGCATCCCGATGACGCGGGCCGAGAAACTCAAGATCGAAGAAGGCAGCACGACCCTCGGCAACTGCCTGCCGGGCGAGACCGTCCTGCTCAAGGACGACTCCGGCTTCGCCGGGAAAGAAGTCGAACGCGAGCTCCTCAACACCATCATCCACATGCGGCTGCGCGAGACTTTCGAACTCTTAAAACGCCGGCTCGAGGACGAGCCGTTCCTCGATTACTTGGGCGAAGGAATTTTCATCACGGGCGGTTGCAGCCAGATCAACGGGATCGACAACCTGGCTGAAGACGTCTTCGGGATTCCGGCCCGCGTCACCCATGCGCGCACCATGTCTGGCCTCACGAGTGCGTTCGAGAATCCGCAGTTCGCCGCCGCCATCGGTTTGATCAAGTATGCCCAGGCCGTCCAGGGCGATCGCCAACCCCGCCGGGGTTTCGGCCGGATTTTCAGCCGATTTTTCCAGGGCATGAAAAGTTTTGTCCACCTCTTCCTGCCCTTCCTCCGCCTAACGATATGATCCAACTCAGCCGCAACTACACTCTGCCGGAAAAACACGAAGACGATCTCGGGATCAAAATTGTCGGCGTGGGAGGGGCCGGCTCGAACGCGCTCGATCGCATCGTCCTCGACGGCCTCGAGCGGGTCGATCTCATCGCCGCCAATACCGACGTGCAATCGCTCGCCAGTTCCGTCGCCACCCAAAAAGTGCAGCTCGGCCGCGACGTCACTCGCGGCCTCGGTGCGGGCGGCGATCCGGAATTGGGCTACAACGCCGCGCAGGAATCGGCCGACGAGATTCGCGAAGTCCTGCAGGGCGCGCGGATGGTTTTCGTCTGCGCCGGCTTGGGCGGCGGGACCGGGTCGGGCGCGGCTCCTTGCCTCGTGCAGATGGCGCGGGAAAGCGGCGCGCTCGTGATCGCTTTTGCCACGTTGCCTTTCGCTTTCGAGGGGAAACGCCGCGGCGCCCAAGCGCGCGAGGCGCTTCGCCAACTGCAACAACTGGCCGACGCGGTCGTTTGTTTCGAGAACGATCGAATGGGCGACATGGTCCTGCCGAAGGCGGGGATCCATCAGGCCTTCGCGGCGGCCGATGTCACGATCAGCCAAAGCGTGCGCGCGATCGTCAATGTCGTGAGGCGACCCGGTTTGATCCGGATCGGTTTCGACGAGTTGCTCTCCGCGTTGCGCAGCCAGGATAGCCGTTGCCTCTTTGGTTTTGGGGAATCCGATAGCGACAATCGCGCCCATGAAGCGCTCGCTTTGGCCTTGAAAAATCCACTGATGGATCGCGGCAAAATGCTCGTCGACGCCCATCACCTTCTCGTGCAAGTCGCCGGCGGCCCAGGGATGACGCTGACCGAAGTGGAGATCGTGATGCGCGAGCTGGGGCGGCACGTTGAGGATTCCACCCAGATCCTTTTCGGCACCTCGGTGGATAATAAAATGGGGAACCGGTTGAGCGTGACTTTGATCAGTTCGCTGGCTGCTCCCGGCGGGGAAGAAGCGTCCGCGCCCACTCGGCAAAGTGTCGCTGCCTTCACGCAAGTCGCCGCTCCCGAGCCGGTCGCGCCGCTCCCGGCGCCGGTCGAGGAGATCGCCCCGCCCTTACCCGAGCCGACCGTGGAAGCTGCGCCGGCGGAAGAAGAAAGGCCCGCGCCCGCGGCGGAAATCCCGCCGCCCCCTCCGGTGCGCAAAGAAAAAAAGCCGGCTCCGGCAAAAGAACTGGTGGAGACGCCGGAAGGTGCGCCCGCCAAAGCGAGCGCCGCGCGCAAAGAGAAAGTGCAGGCGCGCCAGGAAGTAATGCAATTCGAGCCGATCACGCGCGGCCGCTTCGAGAAAAGCGAGCCGACGATCGTGGAAGGCCAGGATCTGGACGTCCCGACTTACCTGCGCAAAAACGTGCGGGTGAAATAGCGCACGTCGCCAAGGGATCTGGGGAGGACGGGCGGCCAGCCTTGTCTCTGTTTAGTTAGTTAGCGTGACACGGAAAGCTATGACCGTGTCATCCCGAGGCTGGCGCAGCGCGCCGAGGGATCTCACGGTGGCTCTGATGGGTCCATTTTCTCGGAAGAACGACGCCGAGACCTTCCGTGAGATCCTCGCCGTCTACGCGGGCTCGGGATGACAAAGTAGAGTGTCCAGGGAAGGAGCGCGGACGTTTCAGATCAGGTCACCGCTCCGAAAGTTCGTCGAGGCAGGCTGCCTCGACCAGACGGGCTGGCAGCCCGTGCTCCCCGGAGGTCCGCCGGCCACGCTTTTCGTTAGGCGCGCGCGGTTACTTCTTCCCCATCAAATCGAAGACCGCGCTGGTCACGCCGATGATGCCGATCTTGATCGTCGGCTCGGGCACGGGCGCGAACTTGCTCGAATGCAGGCTTGGTAAGGGCTGGCCGCTTTTCTCCGAGGCGGCGATTTTTTCTGGCGCGACCGCCCCGATCCAGAAATCGCAGGCCGGGATCGAGTGATCCGGCAGGCTGTACTCGGAGAAATCTTCGCCGCCCATGGTCGGATCTTTTTCCACCACGTCATCGGCTCCGAGCGCGCTCTGCCAATCTTTCACGAGCCGTTGGGTCAGTTCCGGATTGTTGTACATGGCCGGGGTGAACTCATTTTCTTCCACCTGCACGATCGGCATTTTGTCCTCCGGGAATCCACCGGCAACGGCCATACCCCGGGCCACCCGCGCGATGGCGTCGAGGACGTGTTTGCGCACTTCCGGTTTATATGTGCGCACGGTCAGCTGCATCTTCACTTCGTCGGAAATGATGTTGTGCTTGGTGCCGCCGTGGATCGAGCCGACGGTGATGACGATCGGGTCGAGCGGGTTGTTTTCGCGACTCACAATGGTCTGCAAACCGAGCACGATCTCGGAGGCGAGCACGACCGGGTCCTTCGTTTTGTGCGGGTAGGCGCCGTGCCCGCCGACCCCGCGCACAGTGATATCGACCGAGTCGACGTTGGCGCAGGCGTAGCCGGCATGGTAGGCGATCTTGCCGGTGGCCAGCTCGGCGTTGTCGTGATAACCGATCGCGAAATCCGGTTTCGGGAACTTTTTATAAAGGCCGTCGGCCAGGAGCGCCTTCGCGCCCGAACCGGTCTCTTCCGCCGGTTGCCCGACGAAGACGAGGGTGCCGTGCCATTGGTCTTTGCTCTTGGCCAGGGCGCGGGCGACGCCGACGAAGATGGCCATGTGCGCATCGTGACCGCAGGCGTGCATGACGTGGACTTCTTTGCCGGCGTTATCTTTCGTCGTGACTTTGCTGGCGTAGGGCAGCCCAGTTTCTTCGTCGACCGGGAGCGCGTCCATGTCGGTGCGGATGAGGACGGTCGGGCCGCTGCCATTTTTCATCAGGCCAACCACGCCGTAACCGGTGAGGCCGGGCGTTTCGTATTTGCCCAGATTCTCAGTGACCTCGCAACCGGCCGCTTTCAGCTCCCGGGCGATCAAGGCCGAGGTCTGTTTTTCCTGGGTGGAAAGCTCCGGGTGCGCGTGGATGTCCTGGTAAATGGTGAGGAGCGCAGGCAATTCCTGCTCGGCCAGTTGGGTGGGCGTTTGCGCGGCTTGGGCCCAGGCCGGGAGCGCGAGAAGAAGGAGCAGAAGCGGCGCGGAAAATCTCATCCCGCAGCCTAGAACGAAAATCCTCACGAGCAACGGAGCGCAGACCGCGCTTTGCTTCTGCGCGACCTTGCCGCACTTTCTCGCCGGATGAGCCGCACCCTATATCTCGACTGCTTTTCCGGGATCAGCGGCGACATGACGGTCGGGGCGCTCTGCGACCTCGGGGTCGATCCGGCCGTGCTGGAGGCGGAGTTGCGCAAGTTGTCGTTAGGCGGAACGCATTTTCATTTCGCCCGGGAGAGTCGCCAGGGGATCAGCGGGATGAAATTTTCGGTGGCGGCGCCCACCCATGCGCACGGCCGGAGTTACGGGCAAATTCGGGAGCTGCTCGAAGGCAGCGCGCTCTCGCTTTTCGTGCGCGCGAGAGCGCTCGCGGTCTTCCGGCGGATCGCGGAGGCCGAGGCGAAAATTCACGGCGTGCCGCTGGAAACGGTCGGCTTTCACGAAGTCGGCGCGGCGGATTCGATCGCCGATATCGTGGCGACTTGCGTCGCGCTGGAAGTGCTCGGCCGGCCGCGGGTGCTCGCTTCGCCGTTGCGCGAAGGGCGAGGTTGGATCGATTGCGCGCACGGGCGTTTCCCTCTGCCGGCCCCGGCCACGCTGGAAATTCTGCGCGGGGTCGAGCTCGAACAAGTGGAGGAAAACTGGGAGTCGATCACCCCGACGGGCGCGGCGATTGTGCGCGAATTTGCGGAGTCGTTCGGAGCGATGCCGCGGTTGGAGATTGCCCAAATCGGTTACGGCATTGGCCGCCGCGAGCTGGCGGCGCGGCCGAATGTTTTGCGCGCCGTCCTCGGCACGGCCACGCCTAACGAGTGGGAAACCGACCGAGTAATCGAAATCGAAACCAATCTCGACGACCTCGCGCCCGAGCTCGTCGGCGCGGCGCTGGAGCGGCTCCTCGCCCTCGGCGCGCTCGACGTGACCCTGACGCCGGTGCAGATGAAAAAGAACCGTCCGGCCGTGCAGCTCTCGGTTCTGTGCGCGCCAGCCCTGGAGCAGAAAATCGTGCGCACGCTTCTCACCGAGACAAGCGCGTTCGGCGTCCGACGGAGCGAAAAACAGCGCTACAAGCTGGAGCGCCGCTTCGAGAAAGTGGCGACACGATTTGGCGAAATCACGCTCAAACTCGGCCTTCTGGAAGGTCGGGTGGTGCAACGAGCGCCGGAATTTGAAAGTTGCCGAGCGGCGAGCGAAAAGGCGGGAGTGCCTTTGCGCGCGGTCTATGAGGAGGCGCTGGCCACCGGTCGGGAGGAGCGCGGCGGAGAAGTTAAGTGAAACGTTTGCTCCTTTTGTGTCCCGCTCCGGGGCTCAAGCAACGCCTGCCTCTCAGCTAACGCACTTTGTTAGGCAGAGCGCCACTGGGACCACGCGCGGACGTCCCGTCATCCCCAAAGTTCATGGCGCCCACTAGTCGAGAACGACGTTCATCCCGGCCGGCGCCTTTGCGTTCACTGGCCCACTTGCCTGTTGTCATCCCGAGCCCGCGTAGACGGTGAGAAATCTCGCGCAAGGCCTTGGCGTCGCTCTTCAGAAAAGATGAACCCATCAGAGCAGACGCGAGATCCCTCGGCGCGCTGCGGTGGCCTCGGGATGAGAGAGCGCCGAGCTTTTCCGCGGGCCGCAAAACAGATACCGAGGGCAATTCCCGACAGATACACGCGCCGGGCTGCGCGTCGCCTTAACCTGTGTCACTCTAGAGGGTGTCATGCACTTTGGATGGCGCGACGGAGGTGAACTTTCTCTGCGGAGCGCACGCGCCTCGCGTGCTGGCGAGGGTGCCTCGCCCTCGCGGACTTTTCTTGCCCGCTTCCAGACCAGGAGCGGCCGCAAAGTTCGTTTTGGCGAGGCGCCAAAACCAGCACGCGAGGCGCGTGCGCTCCCCAGAAAGACCGTTGCGCCTCAAACTTTCCCAAGTGCATGACACGCTCTAGGAATCATGCGCTTCGAGGATAACACCCTGCTCTTCGGCTTCGACCCGACCGCGCGCATTGTCGCCGTCGAGCTGGGCGAGACCGGGACGGTGAAAGTTTACCGGCGCGAGCAGGACGGCTCCACCGTCTGCGAGATCGAGAAATTTCATCCCTTCCTCTGGGCCGACGCGGATGCCTCCGATCTGGGGCTACCGACGGCGGAGCAGCTCAGCGGCGAGTTAAAATATAACTGGCTCGTGACCACCGACAGTTGGAAAGAACTGATCGCGCTGCGTAACGGCCTCAAGAAAGCCGGTCGCCACTTTTTCGCCCTGAGCGATCCGGTCCAGCACTATCTCACCCACACCGGCCGCACCCTCTTTAAGCAGCTCCCTTTTGAGGAACTGAAACGGATGCAGCTCGAAGTGCTTTCCTTTGCCGGGGGCGATCTCGAAGCGGGTCCCGACGACCACATCACCAGCATCGCGGTTTCCGATAACTCCGGGTGGGAAGAGTTGATCGAGGTCGATCCCCGGGCCATCGACGAATCGGAACACGCCGCGATCAAACGCCTCACCAGCCTGATCAAGGAGCGCGACCCAGACGTCATCGAAGGGCATAACCTCTTCAAGTTTGATCTCCCCTTTCTCGTGGCGCGCGCCCGCCAAGCGAAAACCAAACTCGACTGGGGACGGGGCGGCGGCTTCCTCCGCTCGCGGCCTTCGCGGCTCCAGATCGCGGAGAAGACGATCGATTATCCCAAGTTTACGATCGAAGGAAGACACTTCGTCGACACTTTCCTGCTCGCGCAGTTTTACGACGTCGGCATGCGCACGCTTTCCGGTTTCGAGCGCAGCGATGTCGCAGAACATTTTGGCCTAACGAATATAGCTTCGGTCTCCCAGCTATCCGGCAAGGAGCTGCAACTTGCCTGGGAACGGGATCCAACGCGCTACCGCGAGCGCGCGCTCTGCGCGGTGCGCGAAACCCGGGCGGTAGCCGATCTCCTGAGCCCAAGTTACTACATCCAGGCGCAGATTTTTCCTTATAACTATCAGGATGTGATCGTGCGCGGGAATGCCACCCGGATCAATGCACTTTTCCTCCGCGAATATCTGCGCCAGGGTCATAGCCTTCCGGAGATGCCGCTGGCGCGCGGTTTTGAAGGCGGTTACACCGATATCTTCTTTACCGGCATCGCGCGCAACGTCTGGCATTGCGACGTCGCTTCGCTCTATCCCTCGATCATGCTGCAGTTCGATTGTTTCCCGGTGAACGATCAGTTGCAGATCTTCCGCCATCTTCTCACCGATCTGCGCACCTTCCGGTTGCGGGCGAAGTCCGACATGCGCGAGGCCAAAGATCTCCCGCAACAACGCTACTTCCATGCCCTGCAGAATACCTTCAAAATCCTGATCAACAGCTTCTATGGCTACCTCGGTTTTGCGCAGGGAAATTTTGCCGATTTCGAAGCGGCGGCGCGCGTCACCCAGATCGGCCGCGACCTTCTCAAGCAAATGATCGAATGGCTGCAAAAGGAAGGCGCCCAAGTGATCGAAGTTGATACCGACGGGATCTATTTCGTGCCGCCTCCCGTGGCGCGAGCTTCCAGCTTGCGCGGTGAAACGGACGAGCAAGATGCTGGCGCTACGATCGAGAAGCTGCGCAACGGCCTGGCCGCGGAGTTACCCGCCGGGATCGAAGTGGAGCTCGACGAGCAGTTCGAAGCCATGTTTAGCTACAAAGCCAAGAACTACGCGCTCCTCGACCAGGACGGCGTGGTCACGCTCAAAGGCGGAGCCCTCAAGTCCCGTGGCCTGGAAAAATTTCAACGCGTCTTTCTCGAGCGCATGATCAAACTGCTTATGGAAGAGAAACCGGAGGCTGTGACCGACCTGCGCGACGAATTCGCGCAGAAGATCCGGGAGGGCGCCTGGCCCATCGAGATGCTGATGAAGACCGACACCTTGCAGGATTCCCTGGAGAAATATCGCCAAAAGATCGCGGGCGGAGGACGCAACCGCGCCGCCGCCTACGAGCTGGCTCTGGCCAGCGGTCGCAACTACAAGCCGGGTGACCAGATCAGCTACTACGTCAAGGCGACGCCGAAAAAGGTCGCGGCCTACGAAGCGGCCAAACTCGTCGTCGATTTCGACCCGGAGAACCGCGACGAAAACGTGGACTACTACGCAGCGAAGCTGGACGACCTCATGAAAAAGTTTGCGGGCTTCACCAAACCGGAGTCCGTGGCGAATGACCCCACCCAGGGCGATCTTGCGCTGTAAAGGTGGCCGCCGGCTTCGTGCCGGGCACGAGCTGAGCTGGGAGCATCCGCTGGAGACGTGAGCGCTGTGAAAGGTAACTGTTAACGGTTTGCTGCCGCCGGCGCGTTGCGTTCACTCGCGCCTCTCAACCCTGTCATCCCGAGCCCGCGAAGACGGCGAGGGATCTCGCGCAAGGTCTCGGCGTCGTTCTTCAGAATAAATGAGCCCATCAGAGCAGGCGCGAGATCCCTCGGGATAACAGAGCGCCCAGCTTTCCTGAGATGCTACACACTTACCTACGAAAGGCGGGGTCAGACCCGAATGGCACTAAGTTAAGCGCGGAGCGGTCGGGGCGACCGTCGTAGCACCGGCATCTTGCCGGTGGGGCCACCGGGCGTCTCGCCCGGTGATTCTTCCCACCTCGCCAACGACCGGGCGAGACGCCCGCTCTCCCCACAGGCAAGGTGCCTGTGCTACGAAACCCCTCGTGCTTCCGCTATCTTGGCGCCATGCGGGTCAGGCCCGTTGGCATTCCGCATTCCCGCGTTGGAAAGTCCGGCCGGCTTGCTCGCGAAACCATTCGCTTCGCCCCCGTTACGGCGCGGAGCGAAACGTCTACAGCGCACGCATCAGCCCCTCTTCCCCATCAGCGCCCCGGCGCCCCGAGCCGGCGGCAGGATGTCTCTAAACGTCCTGCCGTAAATATCCCAGACCGTGAGAAAAAGCCCGCAAACGAGCGGCCCGACAATGAACCCGATCGGTCCAAAAAGGAAAAGGCCTCCCAGCGTGCCCACAAGAATAAGCAGGTCGGGCATTTTCGCGTCCTTCCCGACCAGAGACGGCCGGAGCACGTTGTCGACCGTGCCGACAACCGCCGCGCACCAGGCGAGAAGCAAGGTCGCGGTGAGGGTTTCTCCGGTGAGGTAGAGATAGATCACCACCGGCACCCAGACGAGGGCGGCCCCGATTCCCGGCACGGTCGAGAGGACGGCCATGATCGTGCCCCAAAAGGCCGAACCTTCGATCCCCGCCACCCAAAAACCGATCCCGGCGAGCGCCCCCTGGATCGCGCCGATGACGAGCGTCCCTTTGATCGTTGCCCGCGTCACCGAGGTGAGTCTTTCCATGACCCGGTCTTCATCCGCCCGGCTGAGCGGGGTGTAGTAGAAAATCTTCTCCAGGATCGCGCGCCCGTCGCGCAGGAAGAAGAACATGGCGTAGAGCATGACGAAGAGGTTGAGGAGAAAAGTGGCGGTCCCGGCGGTCAACTGCGTCGCGCCCGCGACGAGAAAGCCGCCGGCCGAACGAGCCACCCGGGCGGCGCTATCCACGATCTGCGCCTGCTCGGGAACGTACTCGGCGATGGCCGGGAAACGCTGCACGAGCCAATCGTGGGCGTTGAACGAGCTGGAAGGCCCAAAATGCGCCTGCAGCCAGGGCAAAGCCTCATTGCTCACGGCCAACGCCTGGCGCACGACGATGCCGACAAAAGCGCTGAGCGGGCCAGCCACGACCACGAAAAGGAGCACAAGGGTGAGGACCGCCGCCAGCGAGGGCCGATTGCCTAACGAACGGACGAGCCAGCGATAGAAGGGGCGGCACAAACCGGCGAGCAGCGCGCCGAGCAGGAGCGGCTTCAAAAAAGGCCAGGTGACGGCGAGGAAGAGAGCCGAGACGGCGATCACCAGAATGAGCACAAAGGCGGTGCGGAAAGTCGTGCGGCTTAAGTTGGTCGGCTCCATCGGGAAGAGTATCCGGCATCGGACACAGTCTGGGGCGATTTTTTCAATTTTTCGACCGCTGGGAAGGTCCATCCGGCCGCCAGAATTTACGGGCGAATAAGATTGACAGACGCGGCTCTACTCTGATTTTATGAGCGCCGACGAAAAAAATGCATCCGCAGAAAAACTGAGGACGTAAATCCCCTCAAACAACCCTACCAACCAAGCCAACATGACCATGAAAAAAATCCTGCTCACACTCACATCCAGCCTCTTCTTGCTTGTCTTCGCGAGCCTGGCCCAGGCGCAATCCTTCGTTGGCCTCGGGTCGCACGGGAACACCTTGTCTTTCTATACTTCCGCCGGCGCCATTCCCTCCACCGTGGCCGTGACGGGGCTAAACGTCGGCGACACCTTGATTGGGATCGATTATTTCAGCTCGGGCAATGGCCTGCTCTACGGAATGGGCTCGAGCGGCACGCTCTATCGACTGAATAGCGCTGGGGTGGCGACGGTGGATTCGGCGAATGCGGTCCCGGGCGCGACCGTGATCGATTTTAACCCGGTGGCCAGTCGCCTGCGGGTTTTTGCCGGCAACACCAACTTCCGCCTGACCCCGGGTACCGGCGTGGTCACCTTCGACGGCGTGCTTAATTATGCGGCGGGCGATCCGCATTTCGGCGCTCGCGCCAACCTGGGCGGCGCCGCCTACACCAACAATATCGTGGGCGCGGCCACCACCTCGCTCTACAGCATCGACACCAGCCTCGATACCCTCGTCCTGCACATCAACGGCCCGCAATTCTCCGACCTGACCACGGTCGCCAACCTTACCCTCAACGGAAACCCGTTTGACGCCGTCTTCGGCCAGACCGGCTTCGATGTCTTCAGTCTCAACGGTATGGACACGGCTTACGTCTCCGAGGGCAATGATCTCTTCACCATCAATCTCAGCAACGGTGTCTTGACCTCGGTGGGCAACTTTATCGGCACGCCCTTGATCGATCTCGCGGTGGTGCCCGAACCCTCCACCTACGCCTTGATCGGCTTCAGCATGGCGGCGGGCGTGATCCTGCTGCGCCGGCGCAGCAAAGTTGCGGCACGCAGCTAGAAGCGATCGCAAGCGGTAATTTAACCGAGCGGCGGCGGCTCCTTTTCGGGGCTGCCGCCGTTTCGTTTTTGGCGGTTGAATCCCGGCCCTGGAAGGGCTTTCGAAGTTGAAAGAGCGAGCGAGCGGGAGCATGGACTCTCTATGAATCGTCGCTTCTCACTTCTTGTCGCCCTTCCTGCGCTCGCCTTTCTGGCGGGCGCCTCGTCCGTTTTCTCTGCCCCGGCTGATCTGGCCGCGATCAAAGCGCAGATCACGAAACAGCACGATGAAGCGGTCCAGCGTTTGCAGGATTGGATCAAGCTGCCCTCAATCGCGGCGGAGAATCTAAATTATCCTCAAGGCGCGGACTTGATGGTTCAGATGTTAAAGGACGCGGGCTTCCAGAAAGCTGAGCGCGTCGACACCGAAGGCAAGCCGGGGGTTTTCGCTACCCTCGACGCGGGCGCCGCGAAAACCGTCGGCCTCTATTTCATGTACGACGTGAAGCAATTCGATCCCAAGGAATGGTCGTCGCCGCCGCTCGAAGCGAAGCTGGTCGATAAACCCAATTTGGGCAAAGCCATCGTTGGCCGCGGCGCGGTCAATCAGAAGGGACCGGAGTCGGCTTTCCTCGCTGCGCTCCACGCGATTCGAGCCGCCGGCAAGAAAATGCCGGTAAATCTGGTCCTGGTCGCGGAAGGCGAAGAAGAGATCGGTTCTCCGCATATTGGCCAGATCGTGCACAAGCCCGAGGTCCAGGCCGCGCTCGCGAAAACAATCGGCGTTTTCATGCCTTCGGCTTCCCAAGACTTGGATGGAGTCGTCACCGTAAGCCTTGGGGCGAAAGGCATCATCGAATGCTCGCTCACCGCGAGCGGCGAAAAGTGGGGGCGCGGCCCGGCCAAAGATATTCACTCTTCCCTCAAGGCGATGGTCGATAGCCCGGCCTGGCATCTCGTGCATGCGCTCGACACGCTGGTCTCAAAGGATGGCAACAACATTACCATCGACCAATACCCGACACCGCGCCCACTCACCGCGGCGGAGAAGAAGATGATCGCGGACGCCTCGGCGCGACAGAGTGAGGCCCAGCGCAAGAAGGTGCTCGGAGTGCAGCATTGGATCGACGACCTCCCTTGGGAACAGGCGCAGGAGCGGCTCGAATCGCAACCCACGGTGAATATCGAAGGCCTGGTCGGCGGCTACACCGGCCCGGGCGGCAAAACCGTCCTGCCTCACCAAGCGATCGCGAAACTCGACTTGCGCCTGGTCCCCGGAATGAAAGCGGCGGAGGCCCTCACCGCACTCAAGGCGCACCTGGCCGCCCACGGTTTCGGCGACATCGAGGTGAACATGACCGGCGGCTACGACCCGACTACCACCTCGGCCGATACCCCTCTCATCCAAGCGCAGGTCGCGGTCCTAAAACAAGCGGGAATCGATCCTGTGCTCTGGCCCTGGAACGCCGGGTCCTATCCCGGTTACGTCTTCACCGGCGAGCAGCTGCATCTCGCTTCCGGCCACTTCGGCCTTGGCCACGGCAGTGGCGCGCACGCGCCGGATGAATATTACATGATCGATTCCATCAACCCGAAAGTGCAAGGCTACGATGGCGCAGTCATGTCTTTCGTCGAGTATCTCTACGAACTCGGGAAGTAACGCGGTTTAGGGAGCGTCTAAAAGTCGGGCTGATGCCCAGTCGACACCGACATTGTAAACGCCCTCTTTACCTGAGTTAGAGCCACTCCTTCGTCTTCGGCCAGGCCTCGCGCATTGGGATCTTGCTCTCGCGGCAGAGATAAATATGGGTGCGCTGCTCCCAGGGCATCGCCCAGCGGCTGCTCGCGACCGGTCCGAGATCCTGCACCGTGCGAAACTGCCGGGCTTCGTCTTCACCCCCGTCGTCCAGCACCAGGAGGAGATCGCCGCGGTAGTCGCGCGGTCCCCAGAGATAGTAATTTTGATGACCGCAAATCGCCGCGGGCAATCCGTAGCGCGGGCCGAAGAAATCGATCGCGCCGGCCTGGCCGTAATTTTGACAAAAAATCCCGACCGTCCTTTGTTCGTTAGGCGAAAGCTGCGCATAAGCCCGGGCGACCGAGCGGACCATTTCTTCCCAGCCGAATTGATCGGCGAAGAGCTGGGGTAACGCGGCGGTGTGGGAGGTCTCGGTGCGCGGCGGCTGAAAGTGGATCGCATGCATGTAGTCGACTAGCCGGGCCGGCGCCAAAAGAGGAAGAACGGTCGGGGCGACGAGCGCCGAGACCGTGATCATGAGGAAGGCAAGGGCTGGCTTGACCCAGCGCCAGCGTTGCGCGCAGAGCCGCTCCAGCGCGACCCCGCCAGCGGCGAAGAGCATCGGGTAAATCGGCGCGAGATAGTAGTTCTTGCCGTGCAGGATGATGAACCCGGCGAGCGTGAGCAGATAGGCCAGGCCGAGGGCGCGATAGCGGCGTTGCAGAAGCAGCCAAACGAGTCCGCCAAGCCAGAGCGGAAGCGCCACCGGATTCACCAGCAGGATTTGCTGGCCGAGAAAAGAGAATGGCCCGAGGACGACGTTTTTGTGACTCCGGGCGACGTTCCGGAGAAGTTCGAGGGTGGGCCAATCGTGCTGGATTTGCCAGAGCAGGTTGGGCAAAGCCAGGCCCAGCGCGACGAGCCCACCCCACCAAACCCAGGGGCGCGCAAATTGGCGACGCTCGCGGGTGAGGAGGAGTGCAATCGTTAGGCCGACGCCGAAGAAAACGAAGGAATGCTTGTTTTCCACGCCCAGTCCCGCGACCGCTCCGAAGCCCAGCCAGAGAAGGCCGCGGCCCGCCCGCGAAAGACGGCCCGCTGATTCAGCGGCTCCCTCGACGTCGAAATTCAGAATGCGAATGAGCAAATAGACGCAGCCCATCCAGAAGATCGGTTCGAAGACGTTGAGGGAATAGAAATTCCCGATCCCGAGATAGATCGGCGCGGTCGTCACCGCGATGCAGGCAAGAGCGACGGCCCAAAGGCGGCCGCCCAGCCTCCGTGTGATCGCGCCGGTCAGGACGACCGTGAGCGCTCCCGCGAGCGCGGGCAGGAAGCGCAGGGCGAAAAGCGATGGGCCGAGAAGGATCATCTCCAGCCGCAGCAGCCAGGCGCTCAAGGGCGCCATATCGACATAGCCCCACGCGAGATGACGGCTGCAAGCAATGAAGTAAAGCTCGTCGCGGAAGTAGCCGTAGCGGCCGTTCGTCAGCAGATGAAGGAGAAGCGTGAGACCGGCGAGAAGGCCGATCGTCCATTTCTCCCGCGGCGCGGTGGTGGAGGTCATGCGCCGACTACGCTCCATCGTCCGGGCCATGTCAATGGCCGACCGCACCCAGATGAAGCCGGAGTAAAAGCGCCGCGGCTTCGAGCCGGGATCGACGGACGCCGGAAGTTTCTCTACCCTCGACCGCGATGTCGTTCCTGGTCGAACCGCTCTATGTCGCCACCGTTCTCTGCCTGCTCGTGGTTTTCTCCGAGTGGCTCGCGCACCGAAAATTCTTTAGCTATCTCGGCTCCGCCCTCATCGTCATCCTGGCCGCGGCCGTGCTCGCGAATCTGCGTCTCCTCCCCTCCTCGCAGAATGCGCCGCCGCTCTACGACGGCATTTTTAATTACATCGCCCCGCTCGCGATCTTCTTTCTTCTTCTCGATGTGAAGTTGAAAGACCTGCGCCAGGCGGGTCTGCCGATGCTGCTTCTCTTTGGCCTGGGCGCTCTCGGGACGATGGCGGGAGCGTTATGCGGTTACCTTCTGATCGCTCCGCAGAAACATGGAATCGACCATGCCTTTGCGGTCGCTGGAATGTTTACCGGCACCTACATCGGCGGGAGCGTGAATCTCAATGCGGTGGCGCTCCATTACGGCGTGGCCAAAGGCGGGACGCAGTTCGCCGCGATTAATGCCGCCGACAATATCATCACCACCCTCTGGATCGTGGCGACGTTGCTTCTGCCGCGCCTGCTCCAGCGCGTCTGGCCCCGCCGCGGCCCGGCTGGCCTCGGGCAAAACTCGGCCGTTCCCGCGGAATTGGAGCGGGCGGAACGAGCGAGCGTTTCGGATCTTTCCCTGCTCCTCGCTCTTGGACTCGGGAGTTTATTCGTCTCGCAAGCGATCAGCCGAGCGCTCCCCGCGCTGCCCTATGTGCTGACCCTCACGACCATCGCGCTCCTCCTCGCGCAGGCGCCGGCGGTGCAAAGATTGAGCGGGGCCAAGGTGCTCGGTTATTTCACTGTGCTCCTTTTCCTCGCCGTGATCGGGGCCTATTGCGATCTGGCCGCGCTTCTCGCCCACGGCTCCGTTGCCGGCATCCTCCTCGCCTGGGTGACGGTGATCGTGTTCTTCCACGGTCTCGTGCTTTTCGCGATCGGCGGCTGCCTGCGACAAGATTGGGCGCTCCTGGCCGTCGCTTCCAATGCCAATATCGGCGGCGCCACTTCCGCCGGAGTGCTGGCTACGGCCATCGGGCGCGACGATTTGCGGCTCCCGGGAATTTTGGCGGGATCGTTAGGCAACGCGCTCGGCACGTACGCAGGTTTCCTGCTCGCCGCCTGGTTGCGGTAGGAAGCAGGTGCGGCTTTCCCGCCCCGGGGGTGGGCGGGCGCAGGCGGGCCTAAATCGAAGGACCGGGGGAGAAAGGCGCCGGCGAAGGTTACGCCACGGCGATCATCATATAGACGATCGGCCAGACGATCCCGACGACGACAAGCGCCAACAGACCCATCTCGAAGAGATAGTTCCGCGGCGTTTCTTCGCTCAGGAATTCGCTGCTCATTTTGCGGAACGAGTGCAGCTCTGCCGCGGTCGCGACGGTCTGCTCGGCGCGGGCCGTGACCACATCCTCGGCCAAAGCCTGGAAGTGATAGTCGGTGCGCGGAAAAGTCCGTAAGGCGCGCCGTCCGCGGTCGTCATGACGTGCGAGCGATTTGCCAGTAGTGAATAGAGATAGTGATTTCATGGTATTGTGGTTTGCGTTTCGTGATACCCGAAAGTGCTTCGGATAACCCGGGCGACAGCCACGGGGAAAATTTCAGCCTTTGCGGCCGTGATCAAAACACGACTATGCAGCCTGCCGGGAATCGGCGGCGCCAATCGTAGCGCTGATCGTTTTCATCTTGTGCTTATCTACAGCGCTTTTCATACCTGTCGAGGGCTGGGCAAGAAAATAAGCCATAACATGTTGATAAATTGGATGTTTATAACAGAACAAATCTTTCTATTCGTGCCTTGTTGTTGTCCCTTTGGGGGCTTTTCGACCCCTCAGCAGCTTTCCCATGGTGCCATCTTTACACCAGGCACCTCTCCGCCATGAAGCCATCCAGCGCCTTGCCGCTACGCCTCGCCATGTGGTCGGGGCCGCGCAACGTCTCCACCGCGATGCTGCGCGCCTGGGGCAATCGGCGCGACACCGTGGTGGTCGACGAGCCTTTCTACGCCTGCTACCTCGCGCGGACCGGTCGAGACCATCCGGGTGCCGCCGAGGTCATCGCGGAAGGCGAGACCGATTGGCCTAAAGTCATCGCGCAACTCGAGCGAGATTTGCCCGCCGGCAAAAGCATCTTTTACCAGAAACAAATGACCCATCATTTCCGGCCCGAGATCGAGCGGGAATGGCTCGCTCGCCTAACGAACTGCTTCCTCATCCGCGATCCGGCCGAGGTGATCGCTTCCTACCTCAAAAAGAGCAGCGATCCGAGCCTGGAAGAGCTGGGCTTTGCGCAACAGGCGGAGATTTTCGACTGGGTGCGCACACGGTTGGGGGTTCCGCCCCCGGTGATCGAGGCGGGAGATTTGCTCCGAAATCCCGAGCGCATTCTCCGCCTGCTTTGCGCGGCGGTCGGGGTCGAGTTCGATCCGGCGATGTTGAGCTGGCCGGCAGGTTTGCGCGAGACCGATGGGATCTGGGCGAAACATTGGTATGCGGAAGTCGCCCGCTCCACTTCTTTTCAACCCTACCAACGGAAGGAAACCAGGGTGCCGGATCGCTTGCGCGCGGTCCACCAGAGCTGCCAGGAATGTTATCGGCACCTCTTCGCACATCGGCTTCACTGAATGCCTCGCACAAAGTCCGCCACGGAGACAAAGTTCTCTGATCCTTTGTGATCGTGGTGTGACCGAAAACGAGATGCTGCAGCAATTTAACGAGAAAAACCGCGACCTGATGGTGAACATCAATGGTCGCCTCGTGCACCGCGATGAGGCGGCGGTGAGCCCGTTCGATTCCGCGGTCCAGGGCGGGGACGCTGTCTGGGAAGGCCTGCGCCTTTACGACGGCCGGATTTTTAAACTGCACGAGCATCTCGAACGCCTCCGCCGCTCCGCCGCCGCGCTCGCTTTCGCGGAGATCCCGCCTAACGAAAAGCTAATCGAGGAAATCAAGCGAACCCTCGCGGCCAACCAAATGCGCGACGGGGTCCACCTCCGTCTCACCCTCACGCGGGGAGTCAAACTCACCTCCGGGATGGACCCGCGCCTCAATCAAAGCGGCCCCACCTTGATCATCCTCGCGGAACACAAAGCGCCTGTTTACCGCCTGACCGGCCTGTCGTTAGTCACGAGCAAAATGCGCCGGCCCGCGCCCGAGGTGCTCGATCCGCAAATCCATCACGCCAACCTCCTCAACTCCATCCTGGCCAAAATCGAGGCCAACCGCGCGGGCGCCGACGATGCTCTCATGCTCGATTCCCGCGGGTTTGTCGCGGAGACGAACGCCACCCATCTCTTCCTCGTGCAGGCGGGCGAAGTGGCGACGAGCAAGGTCGTCGCTTGTCCGGCTGGGATCACGCGCGCGACCGTTCTGGAGATTTGCGCCGCGGCCAGGATGGTCGCGCGGGAGCGCGATATCGCCCTCGAGGAAATGTATGGGGCGACGGAGGTCTTTTGCTCCGGCACGATGGGCGAACTCGCCGCCGTCACGCAGATCGACCAGCACCTCATCGGCGACGGCGCGGTCGGACCGCTCACGCAAAACTTGAGCCGGCTCTACTGCGAACGGACCGCCCGGGAAGGCGTGCCCGTCGCCTAGAGCGTGTCGTGGACTTTGCGCCTGGTGGAGGGACGGGCGCCGTCCCGTCCGTGATTCTGGATGGGAGACCCGAGGCCACCCCCACCTCGCGGACGACACGGAGGTCGTCCCTCCACCGCGCCCCTTAAAGTGCAGGATACGCTCTAGAAAGGTGACGTTTCGTTGACGCGCGTTGACGCTCTTTCGCGCGGCGCATACTCTCGTGCTGCGCTCCCCGCCGCGTCTCTCTACGCCATGTCGCAGCCTAACGAAGACTACGTGCTTGACCTCCTGCGCGACGCCGGCCTCGTCACCCGCACCCAGATCGACGACGCCCGCAGCCGCCTCAACGGCGCCGGCACGGTCGTCGACCTGCTCGTGCACGACGGGATCGTCTCGGCCGACGACATCTCGCGCAGCCTGGCCGCGCAAGCCCAGATGCACTGGGTCGATATCGCCGATCTTGTCGTCCCGGAGGACGTGATCCACGAGATCAAACCGGCCGATGCGCGCCGTTTCCGCATGATCCCGATCGCGCGCAACGAGGCCGGTCTCGTCGTCGCGACGGGCGATCCGCTCGATTTCGACAGCATCGACAGCCTCACTTTTCTGCTCAAAAGCGAAGTCGAACTGGTCTGCACGAGCCCGGAGAAAATCCGCCAGGCTCTCCTGAAATATTACGGCACCGCCGACGAAGCGGCCGACGATTTACTCCGCCAACTTGGCGACGCCGACATCCGCGATCTCGACCTCGCGGAAGGCGCGGAAGCGGAGGGCGAGAGCGGGGATGCGCCCATCGTGCGCATGGTCTCGATGCTCCTGCTCGAGGCGCACAAGCTCGGCGCGAGCGACATCCACCTCGAACCGCTCGAGAAAAGTTTTCGGGTCCGCTTCCGCATCGACGGCGTCCTCCAGGAGATGCAGTCGCCGCCGAAGAAGTTGCAATCGGCCATCATCAGCCGGCTTAAAATTATGACCGGCTCGATGAGCATCGCGGAGAAGCGCCTCCCGCAGGACGGCCGCATCCAGGTGAAGATGGGCAGGAAATCGATCGACCTGCGTGTCTCGACCGTGCCCACGAATCACGGCGAAAGCATGGTCATGCGGTTGCTCGACAAGACCAGCCTGCTCCTCGGGTTGCCCGAACTCGGTTTTCTGAGCGACGACCAGGAAATTTTCGAGCGCCTCCTGCGCGCGCCCGACGGTATTTTGCTCGTGACCGGCCCGACCGGCTCCGGCAAAACGAGCACGCTCTACGCCTGCCTCAATTACATCAACAAACCCGATCGCAAGATCATTACGGTCGAGGAACCGGTCGAGTACCAGATGAACGGGATCAACCAGGTGCAGGTAAACAGCGACATCGGCATGACTTTCCCGGCCGCCCTCCGCTCCATCCTGCGCCAGGCGCCAAACATCATCATGATCGGAGAAATCCGCGATCTGGAGACGGCCTCGATCGCGACCAACGCCAGCCTCACCGGCCACCTCGTTTTCAGCACCCTCCACACCAACGACGCCCCCTCGGCAGTCGCGCGGCTCATCGACATCGGGGTGCAGCCCTTTCTCGTCGCCACTTCGATCCGCGCGATCATGGCGCAGCGACTGGTGCGGCGGCTCTGCGCGAACTGCAAGGAGCCGGGCGAGCTTTCCGCCTCCGAATTGCGCGCCCTCCGCCTCGACACGTCGCAACTGGGCGAGGCCCAGGTCATGCGCCCGGTCGGCTGCGAGCGTTGCCGGCAGGCCGGCTACAAAGGGCGCATGGGCATTTTCGAAATCTTCGAGATCGACGACGAAGTGCGCCACCTGGTGAACGATCGCGCTTCCACGCTCGTGCTCCGGCAACGGGCGCGCGAGCTGGGCATGCGGACCTTGCGCGAAGACGGCGTGCGCAAAGTGCTCGCCGGCCTAACGAGCGCGGAGGAAGTGATTTCGATCACGCTGGGGGATTTGAATTGAAGCCCGAAATTCGAATCGCCCGCGCCGATGCCTTTCGTCATTCGGGCTTCGTTATTCCTTCTGATTTCGTCATTCGGATTTCGTCATTTCCCTAATGAACAACGAACGCATCGCCGATCTTTTCATCGACCAGGGCCTGATGGATCGCGCCCAGGCCGACGACGTCCTCCTGGAGACGACCGAGAACGGCAAAGCGATCGAACAAGCCATGGTCGACCACGGGATCGTCGACCAAGCGCAGTTTTACCAAACGATCGCGGACGCGCTCGGGACCGAGGTGGTCGATTTGCGCGAGCTGGAGATTTCGCCGCCTCTGCTCAAGCTCATTCCCGCTGGCCTCGCCCGTCTCCATCGCGCCCTGCCGGTCGGCCTGCAGGATAACGCCATCCGCGTCGCCCTGGTCGATCCGCTCGATACCCAGACGGTGGAAGATTTGCGCTTCGCGCTCGGGCACGACATCCAGGTCGTCCTCGCGCCCACCGCGCAACTCGAGGAACGGCTGAAGAAGCATTACGGCACAGACACTTCGAGCATGGAGGAAATTCTCCAGCAGCTCGGCGAGACCGGCGAACTCATGAGCTTGCGCGGCGACGCCGCGAGCGGCGTTAATGTCGAAGCCGAGGCCAACGCCACCCCGATCATTCGCTTTGTCGATTTGATTTTGTATCAAGCGATTCAGGACCGCGCGAGCGACATTCATTTTGAGCCGTTCGAGAGCGAATTCAAAGTCCGCTACCGCGTCGACGGCGCGCTTTACGAAATGGCGCCGCCGCCGCGTCACCTCGCTCTGCCGGTCATTTCCCGGGTCAAAGTGATGGCGAACATGAACATCGCCGAGCGCCGCCTCCCGCAGGACGGCCGCATCCAGAAGAACATCGCAGGCCGCCCCGTCGATCTGCGCGTCTCCACTTTGCCCACGCAATTCGGCGAAAGCGTCGTCCTGCGGGTGCTCGATCGCTCGACCGTCAACCTGGATCTGGAGAGCCTCGGGATGCCCGATTACATCCTCCGTTACATCCTCGAGGTGATCCATCGGCCGAACGGAATCTTTATCGTGACCGGCCCGACCGGTTCCGGCAAAACGACCACGCTTTACTCCTGCCTGCGCAAGATCAACACCATCGACTCCAAACTGCTGACCGCGGAAGAGCCGGTCGAGTACGATCTCGAAGGCGTCATGCAAGTGCCGGTGAACGACAACATCGGGCTCTCATTTGCGCGCGTCCTGCGCGCCTTCCTGCGCCAGGATCCCGACCGCATCATGGTCGGAGAAACGCGCGACCTGGAGACGGCGCAGATCGCCATCCAGGCCTCGCTCACCGGCCACCTCGTCTTCACCACCCTGCACACGAACGACGCGCCCGGCGCCATCGCCCGCCTCATCGACATGGGGGTGGAGCCGTTTCTCATTTCCTCGACGCTCGACGCCGTCCTCGGGCAACGGCTCATCCGCAGCATCTGCCCGGAATGCAAAACCTCCTACGAACCGAACGCCTCCCTCCTCGATCAGCTTAATTTATCGCCTAACGAAATTGGGAGCCGCCATTTTTACTACGGCCAGGGCTGCGAAAAGTGTAACCAAACCGGCTACAAAGGGCGCAAAGGCATTTACGAGCTGATGCAAATCAGCGACCCGATTCGGGAGTTGATCAATCAACGCGCGCCCTCGGTCGTCTTGAAACAAAAAGCGATCGAGCTCGGCATGACGACGCTGCGCCAGGATGGCATCCGCAGCATTTTCGAGGGCGACACCACGATCGAAGAAGTGCTCAAATACACTTAAGAAAATCCGAATCCCGAAATCCGAAGGAAATTCAAAATCCCAAGCACGAAACGGCTCGACCCGGCAGTTTTGATCATTCGAACATTCGTCATTCGGATTTCGGATTTTTCCTGACACCATTCGACTGATTCCCTAACCTCCTCACCCGTGCCCCGATTCAACTACATCGCTCTCGACGCCCGCGGGCAGGAATCGAGCGGCCTTCTCGAAGCGGTCTCGAGCAATGACGCCATCGGCCAGCTTCGCCAGGCCGGCTATTTCCCGACCAGCGTTTACGAAGAAGGCCAGGGCGGCGTCGCCGAAAAAAAGGCACGGAAGAAAGCCGAAATCGCCGCCCCCGCCGCCCCCAGGATGAAAAGCAAAGGCATCGTCATTTATCAGCGCAAAACCGTGAAGACCAAGGTGCTGATGGTTTTCACCCGCCAGCTCGCCACCCTCATCGACGCCGGCCTGCCTTTGCTCCGCGGCCTCCACGTCCTCGCCAAACAGGAGCGCGACGTCGTGCTCAACACCACCATCAATCAACTGGCCGATTCCGTGCAGGGCGGCGCCACCTTTTCCGAAGCGCTCGCCCAACACCCGAAAATCTTCAACAAACTCTTCATCAACATGGTGAAAGCGGGCGAGCTCGGCGGCGTCCTCGAGCTCGTGCTCGGGCGGCTCGCGGAGTTCCAGGAGAAAGCGCAGAAGGTGAAAAACAAAGTCGTCGCCGCGATGATTTATCCCGCCATCGTGCTCGTCCTCGCCTTCGGCATCATGGCCTTTTTGCTCGTCTTCATCGTCCCGAAATTCGAGGCGATTTTCCACGACATGCTCGGCGACAAACCGCTCCCCTGGATCACCCGGTTCGTCATTAACGTGAGCGACATCTTCAAAGACCACTGGCTCATCCTCCTCGGGGCCATCGCGCTGCTCGTGGCCGCTTACAAATTTGTCGGGCGCACGAGCCAGGGCCGCACTCTCATCGACCGGATCAAATTACGCGCCCCCCTCTTCGGCGACCTCGTGCGCAAAAGCGCCATCTCGCGTTTTTCGCGAACGTTAGGCACGCTTGTCACCAGCGGCGTCCCGATCTTGCAGGCGCTCAACATTACCCGGGAAACGGCCGGCAACGTCGTCATCGCCGACGCCATCACCCAGGTGCACGATTCGGTCAAGGAAGGCGAATCGATCGTCCACCCGCTGGAGGCGAGCGCGGCTTTCCCGCCCATGGTCATCAGCATGATCGATGTCGGCGAAGAGACCGGGCAACTGCCCGAGATGCTGCTCAAGATTGCCGAAGTCTACGACGACGAAGTGGACAACGCGGTCGCGGGATTGACCTCGATGCTCGAGCCGATCATGATCGTCTTTCTCGCCCTCATCGTGGGCACGATCGTGATTGCGCTCTTCATGCCCTTGATCAGCATCATCGGCGGCCTGCAACAGCAAACCTAACGAATGAAGGACCAGGGCTTCACCGTAGTGGAGTTGCTTGTCGTGATGACGATCATTCTCGTCCTCGCGGGCTTGATCCTGGCCACGAGCGGCTACCTGCACAACAAGGGCGCGCGCTCCCGCGCCGAAGCCGAGATCGCCGCGATCTCGGCCGCGCTGGAAAATTACAAGGCGGATAATGGCGCGTACCCAACCGATCCCGCCACGGAAGGGCTCGATCCGAAGGCGGGGGTCAATCTCGCCGCCTATCAGGCCGCGAGTCTCGCTCTCTACAAGAAAATTTCCGGCGACTCGGATGGGGACCGCAAGCCGGATCCGACCGCCACTTCCTATTTCATCTTTAAGTCCAATCAGCTCAGCCCTACCGACGAGACGCAAGACGTCCAATTCATCAAAGATCCTTTCGGGGACAGTTACGGATACTCGACCCTCTACCAGGCTCAGGTTGCAACCGGCAACACGAATCCTGGCGGTTACAACCCGACCTTCGATCTCTGGAGCACCGCCGGTGACAGCCCGCGGGCCGGCTGGATCAAGAATTGGTAGCTAGCGTTTGTCATCCCGAGCAGAGCGAGGGATCTCACGGTCGGACGGAAAGGGTGCGAACTTGCGGGCAAAGGGGACCGCAGGAAGGGGTAGCACGAGAGCTTTCTCATTTTTGTCACACCAGGACCGGTCCGCGAGATCCCTCGCTCCGCTCGGGATGACAAAATGTGGGAGTTGTTCCCGTGGGCAGGCCTGACTCCCGCGCTTCGCAGAGCGACGCGTCTACAGCGGTCGCGCAGAGTCACGCGACGCGTGCGGGAGAACGCGCGGGATGCACCTAGTGCACGACGACGACGACCCGGCGATTCATTTCCTGCTCCTCGATCGACGCATCGGGCGAGGTGAGCAGATTCGCCTTTCCGTACCCGCGCGTCTCAATCTGCGCCGGATTTATCCCGAGCGCGTCGATCAAATACTGCTTCACCGCTTCCGCGCGCCGCTTGCTCAAATCGAGATTGTACTCATCCGAGCCGAACGAATCGGTGTAACCCTCCAGCGTGAAAGTGGCGTTCGGATTGCGCTTGATCAGCGTCGCCACCTTTTGCAACTGCTCGACCGCGCTCCCGCCCAACTCCGCGCTGTCGTAAGGGAAAAGTTGATTGTTAGGCATCTTGAATTTCGTCCCGGAACCGAGCGGCCCCTTTTGCGAGAGGAGCGACTCCAGATCGCTGAATCCCGGGGCGCGATCGGTCCGCGGTCCCGCGCTGTCGCCGGGGATGCCATTAAAGCTGTTCGGCCGCTTGATCGTCGTGCTCGTGGCCAGCTCCGTTCCGGTCAAAGCCGGTTGCGGGCGGCCTGAGTCGGCCACGTCATTGAGCAGCGCCTGCTCGCGCCGCGCGTTCGGATTTTTGGCCAGGCTTTGCGCGGTGGTCCGTTCGATCTGGTTGATCACCGAGCTCAAATTGGTCTGCTCGACTTTCGGTTTATCCGGCAGGACATCGCGGGTGTCGTCGGGCATCGCGGCGGTCGCATGTACTTCCTGGAGCAATTTATCGAAGGATTTCTGGTCCTCCGGCAACTGCACTTTGGTCTCGTCGGGATTGGGTTTGGCGGCCTCGGCCGCTTCCGCCGCGGCCGGTTGTTCCATCGGCTTGGGATTAAGATCAACGCTCTTGACCTTGAAAGTCGGGGGCGGCCGCTTCTCCGGGGCGAGCGCCGCGGTCGGCTGGAAATTTGTCCGGTAAAAGAAGAAGCAAAGGAGGGCGTGCAGCGCGAGCGACGCGAGCAAGCCGACGAGCAGCCAATCACGCTGCTTGCTCCGGCCCGACCAGACCGGCAAGGGCGCGGCGGCAGAAGTGCGAGCGGTCACGGCTTTCATCTCTAGTAAGACAAACGGCGCGGGAAAATCTTTGTCAAACTTCAGGCGCGCCTCTCGTGCGCTCCGCAAAAATACGGGCGGCGCGCCGGATTTCCTCCGCCACTTGGGCAACCGGCGAAACGAACTTCGGGGTAAACCAGGGATAGAGCCCGATCAAATCGTGCGTGACCAGAATCTGCCCGTCGCAATCCCTGCCCGAGCCGATGCCGATGGTGGGAATGGCGAGACGCTCGCTGATTTGTCGAGCCGCTTCCGCCGCGACGATTTCGAGCACGACCGCGAAAGCGCCCGCCTTTTCCACCGCCCGCGCATCGGCGAGCAAGCGCTCCGCTTCCGCGGCCGTGCGCCCTTTGACCTTGTAACCGCCCTCGACCCGCACGCTCTGGGGGAGCATCCCGATGTGGGCGAGAAACGGAATCCCCGCCTGCACGATCGCCTCGATCTGGGCGACATGACTGACGCCGCCCTCCAGTTTCACCCCCTGCGCCCCGGCCTCCACGAGCCGGCGCGCGTTCGCGACTGCCTCCGCCGGCGTGTCGTAAGTGCCAATGGGCAAATCGGCCACGAGGAGGGCGCGCTTGACCCCGCGGGCCGCCGCGCGGGTGTGGTGGAGCATTTCCTCAAGAGTCACCTGCGTAGTATCGGCGTAACCGAGCACGACCATGCCTAACGAATCGCCGACGAGGATGAGATCGATCCCGCTCTCGTCGAGCAAACGGGCGGTCGGATAATCGTAAGCGGTCAGAGCGGTGATGCGTTCGCCCCGGCGTTTGCGCTCGCGAAAATCTTCCATCGCCCGCGATCCTACCATTGCCGTGCGCTGCGCACCACCGAGGCGGCGGAGGAGATTTCCTCGCTCAGCTCGCCGACCGTTTTCGTCTCTCCCGGCAGAAGCAGATTGGGCCGAATTTCCGCCAGAGGGAGGAGCACAAAACCGCGCAAACCCATCCGCGGATGAGGCAGTTGCAGCTCCGCCTCGTCCCGCACCCGCACCCCGTGATAGAGGAGGTCGAGATCGATCGTGCGGGAGCGATTCGGCAGGTGTTCGGACGCGCGGCCGAGGGAGCGTTCCAACTCCTGCAATTCGTGCAGGAGAGCGAGCGGATCACCGTCATAACCGACTTCGATGACCGCATTGAGAAACTTTTGCGCGCCCGGTTCGCAGTCGATCGGCTCGGTCTCGTAAAGCGAGCTGGAAAGCCGCGGCGCCGAAACGTGCGGGAGAGCAAAGATGCGCTCGCGCGCCGTCGTTAGGCAAACGAGGCGGTCGCCCAGATTGGCGCCCAGCGCGATGCCCGCCCTCATCCCCTGGAATGAGCCAGGCATGGCCGGCCCACCTTCTGGGGAGGACGGGGTGCCACCCCGTCGTTGGAGGCAGCCTGCCTCCAACCGCGCGAAGAGAACGCCCGCGAAACTTTCGGAGAGATAGGCCCGGCAAGCTCTCTCCACGAGTTGCGCCGAGCGCAAATTGCCGGGGACGAAACTCGTCCCCGGCGACGGGCTGGCACCCCGTCCTCCCCGGAATTTCCCAGCGGCGCGCGTTTACAGGCCAAGCACATCTTCCATTCCGTACAAGCCGGCCGGCTGGTCCATCACCCAATGCGCCGCGCGCAACGCCCCCTCCGCGAAGGTCTCACGACTGCCCGCGCGATGGGTTAATTCCAGCCGCTCGCCCCGCCCGGAAAAAATCACGGTGTGCTCGCCCACGATGTCGCCGCCGCGGATCGAGACCGGCTCGACCTCGCCCAGAATCTCAGCTAGCCGTTTCGCCGTCCCGCTGGGCGCGTCCTTTTTTGTGCGATGATGCAGCTCGATAATGGCGCGATCGAAATCGTTGCCTAACAATTCCCCGGCGCGCCGGGCGAGAGCGAAGAGCGCGTTCACCCCAAGACTGAAATTGCTCGCGAAAACGATCGGAATCTCCCGCGCCGCGACCGTGACGGCCTCCATCTGCGCGGCGCTCTGCCCAGTCGTCCCGAGAACGAGCGGTTTGCGCTTTTGCGCGCAGGCCCGCGCCACTGCGGCGGTCGCGTCGGCCGTGCTGAAATCGATCACCACCTCCCCGCGCTCGAGGAGCGGCTCGAGCGCATCCTGCCGCCCCAGGGCTGCCCCGATGGTGAGACCGGGGTCGCGTTCGACCGCCGCCGCGATCGCTCGGCCCATGCGCCCGTGCGCGCCGATGAGCAGGATGCGCCTCGCCTCTTTCATGACTCCAGGGCCGCGATCGTTTGACGCAGGCGTGCTTCCGTGGCGGCCGACAGTTCGACCATCGGCAAACGGCAGTCCGCACGCATGACGCCGCGCCAACTGAGGGCAGTTTTGGCGGGCACCGGGTTCGGTTCGAGAAACAGATCTTTAAAAAGCGGGAGGAATTTTTGATGCAGTTGTTGCGCTTCTGCCAACCGGCCCTCGCCAAAAGCGAGCACCAGCCTAACGATCTCAGCCGGGAAAAGATTCGAGGCCACGCTGACCACGCCGACCGCGCCGACCGCGAGAAAGGGC
This sequence comes from Chthoniobacterales bacterium, assembly GCA_965217815.1. GTDB lineage: Bacteria > Verrucomicrobiota > Verrucomicrobiia > Chthoniobacterales > UBA10450 > Palsa-1392. The sequence continues at coordinate 281,898 of CBDCJI010000001.1, read as the reverse complement.
AGCGTTAAAGAATCGTCCCCGCTCAGCACACTGAAACCGGCGGGCAGCCGCGCGACCAGCTCGCCGACGCGCTCGACGCTGCCGCTCGCTTCCTTGATCGCGACCACGTTCGAGCAACGTTCCGCCAGCCTAACGACGGTGTCCGCGGCGAGGTCGACCGCGCAACGGCCGGGAATATTGTAGAGCATGAGCGGGAGCGCGGCGGCCTGCGCGATCGCTTCGAAATGGCGGAAGAGACCTTCCTGGTTCGGCTTGTTGTAATAAGGCGCGACCAGCAGCGCGCCATCCGCGCCGAGCGCTTCCGCCTCCTGGGTGTGGGCGATCGCGTCGCGGGTCGAATTCGAGCCCGTACCGGCGATCACCTGGCAACGCTGGCCGGCCACCTCCACCGCTTTTTTTATCACCGCGCGGCGCTCGTCCCCGCTCAAGGTGGGCGATTCCCCGGTCGTCCCGATGGGGACCACGCCGCTGACTCCGCCGGCGATCTGCGCCTCGATCAACCGCGCGAAAGCCGCCAGATCGACGGCCTCGTCTTGAAACGGCGTGACCAACGCCGTGTAGGTGCCGCGAAACATCGCTCGTTAGGCCATTACAGATCGATCGTGCCTTCGAAGGCGAAATCGGCCGGCCCGGTCAGGGTGACTTCGCGAAACTGCTCGCCCTCGCGGCGAAAGCCAACCTGCAGCGTTTCCCCGCCGCGCACCTGCACTTCGATTGGGCCGTCGATGTTTTCCTGTGCGGCGAAAACGATCGCGCCCGCGACCACGCCCGTCCCGCAGGCGAGCGTTTCGTCTTCCACCCCGCGCTCGAAGGTGCGGATGGCGATGCTCCGTTCGCCCAGTTTTTCGATGAAATCGGCGTTCGCGCCGCGCGGGGCATAGCGTGGGCTGTGGCGCAATTCCGCGCCATCCTGGCGAACATCGACCTGGTCGACCCTGGCCACGCGCACCACCGCATGCGGCACGCCGGTGTCGACGTAGCTGGCGCCTGCCGCTTCCAGTTGCAAATCCTTCGGATCGCTCATGCGCAGGGTGACGAGATCGCCCTTGATCTCCGCGCCGATGAGGCCGGCCGGCGTCTCGAAGGAGAGCTGCGGGAGAGGACCGGCCGTGCGATCGGCGAAACGCGCAAAGCAGCGGGCGCCGTTCCCGCACATTTCCGCTTCGCCGCCGTCGGCGTTGTAGTAGCGCATGCGAAAATCGGCCCCGTTCGCGGGCTTTTCGAGCACGAGCACGCCATCCGCCCCGACGCCGCGATGGCGATCGCAGAGGCGCACGATTTGCGCGCTCGTTAGGCCAAGGCTGCCCTGGCGATTATCGAGGAGGACGAAATCGTTGCCCGCGCCGTTCATTTTCGTGAATCGCAGCATGGAAGTTTTGGTTAACATACTCTCGGGATGAACGCCAACTTTCCGGGGAGGGTGCGGCCTCTGTTTAGCTGGACCCACTGTCATCCCGAGGCCGGCGCAGCGCGCCGAGGGATCTCACGGTGGCTCTGATGGATACATCTTCTCTGAGGAACGACGCCGAGACCTTGCGTGAGATCCCTCGCCGTCTGCGCGGGCTCGGGATGACAAAATGAAAGCGGGCCAGTGAACGCAAAGCGCCGGCAGAGTTGAACGCTTGCAGAAAACAGCTCGCGCGTATTCCCCCAACGGGTTGCTCGGCGGTTGAATCCTCCTATTGATCTTGCGTGCGCTTCCTTCCGCTTCTGGCCGGCTTCGTTCTCGCGAGCGCCGCGCAGGCCCAGCTCGCACCGAGCCCGTTCAATCAGGTCGTGCTCGCGCAGGTCAAGAAAATGCCGAGTGGCGGAAATTATTCGGCCTCGCGTACCGCCACCATCCGCCTCCAATCGGCCGCCCACTTCGAGTCGGGAAAATTTTTTATCCTCCCCACTTCGGCCTCCCCGAGCTATTGCTCCGGCGCGACCTACCTCGTCTTCCTGAAAACGATCGAGACTTTGCGCGAGCGCGGCGAGCTCCAGCTCGATTACGAGACGCTCGATCAATTGATGATTCGCGGCCAACCCGACGGCCGCGGCATCTGGGGCCGCTGGAACGCCAACGGCCCGGGGACGGCGCGGCTCTTTTACGAGCTGGGGATCGGGCGGAATTTCGACAACTTCGAGGAAGCGGAGCCGGGTGATTTTATGAAGATCTTCTGGTCGCCGGAAGTGGGGCGCGCCGAGCACGGGCACTCGGTCATTTACCTGGGGACGGAGAAGAAGATGGGGCTGGATTACGTGCGCTATTGGTCGAGCAACATCCCTTTCGGTTACGGGGAAAAAACGGTTCTGCGGAGCAAGATCGTGCACGCCATTTTCTCGCGGCTCTACCAGCCGGCGCAGCTCAAAAACATCGAACACACTGCCAAGACCGACCCTTATCTCGCCAGCCTCGTGCGGGTGCGCTCGAGCTACGCCGAGGCGCGGGAAAAGTGCGGGATGTAATCCTGGCCTAACGAGCGGGCGGAATATTTCTCCCGCGCCCGCCTCTCGCAGAAGCGGCCGGAGTGGCGCACGCGAGTATGCCGGATTTCTTTTGCAACCTTTCGGAGCGGGCCACGCCTCTGCCGCATCATTGGGAGCACACCATCGGGAGCGGCCACGCCCTCCTCGCGCTGCGCGCGGATTGGCAAGAGCAGCTTCGACGTTGCCGCGAGGAATTGGGGGTGCGTCATGTCCGCTTCCACGGCCTGCTCTCGGACGACCTGGGCACGTTCAGCGTGCAGCAGGGAAAACCGCTCTATTCGTTTTTTAACCTCGATCAGATCTTCGATTTTCTGCTCTCCATCGGGATGAAGCCATTCGTGGAATTGAGCTTCATGCCCGCGGCGCTGGCCTCGGGGCACCAGACGGTTTTCCATTATCGTGGAAATATCACCCCGCCCAAGGACCTGAAAAAATGGGGAGCGCTCATTCGCACCCTCGTTAGGCATTGGCTCGAGCGTTATGGAGTCGAAGAGGTGCGGCAGTGGTTCTTCGAAATCTGGAACGAGCCGAACCTGAAGGATTTTTGGTCGAAAGGGCAGCGCGAATATTTCACCCTTTATCGGCACACCGCGGCTGCGATCAAAAGCGTGGACGGCGCGCTCCGCGTGGGCGGCCCTGCCACCGCCAAGAACGAGTGGATCGCGGAATTCGTCGATTTTTGCGCGCGCCGCAAAGTGCCGCTCGATTTCATCAGCACGCATCATTACCCGACCGATGCGCTCGGAGCCGAGGGCGACGATACGCTGACGCAGTTGGCGGAGAGCCGGCGAAGCATTTTACGCGAGCAAGCCCAGGACACCTTCCGCCGCGCGCAGGGCAAACCGGTTTACTACACGGAGTGGAACGCTTCCTCGAATCCGCGCGATCCGCTGCACGACGAGCCTTATGCGGCGGCTTTTCTGGTCAAGACCATGCTGGAAATGAACGGCCTGGTGGAAGGCTACAGCTTCTGGACCTTCACGGATATTTTCGAGGAGAACTACTTTCCCTCGGTTCCTTTTCACGGCGGTTTCGGTCTGCTCAATCTGCACGGCATTCCGAAACCGTCGTATCGCGCTTTCGAGCTGCTCCATCGCCTCGGCTCGAAACGGCTCATCGTCGATGGACTGCATGCGACGGTCGATGCCTGGGCCGTTCCGCGCGGGAAAACGTTGACCGTGCTGCTGACGAATCACGCTCTTCCGCAGCACGCCATTGCCACCGAAAAAGTGCGACTTCACCTCGCGGCGGCCGGACGACCGCGCGCGGTCACGGTCGAACGAATCGATGAGAACCACGCCAACCCGCGCCGGCTTTGGCAGGCGATGAAGGAGCCGAATTACCTGAGCACCGCCCAAATCGAGAAGCTGAAGGAAGCGTCGCGCCTCGTCCCGGCGCCGCTCGCCTGGAAATGGCAGAACCGCTCGCTTGAGATCGAGCTCAAGCTGGAGCCGCAGAGCGTCGCCGCGATCACGGTGGAATTCGCATGAAGACAAAAAAACCGCGACCGGAGAAGTCGTTAGGCGAAGCCGCCCTCGCGAAAATCCAGCGGAGCACGTTTGGCTATTTTCTCGACGAGACCAATCTCGAGAACGGCATGGTGCCGGACAGCACGCGCGAACATTCCGCCGCCAGCATCGCCGCTATCGGCTTCGCTCTGACCGCTTACCCGATCGGGGTCGAGCGCGGTTACCTGCCCCGCGCCGAGGCGGCGCAGCGCGTGCTCACCACGCTCCGCTTTTTCCGCGCGAGCGAACAATCTACCGCGCCGAACGCCACCGGCTATCAGGGCTTCTATTATCATTTCCTCGATATGAAAAGCGGGCGGCGCGCCCAGGAGTCGGAGCTTTCCACGATCGATTCCGCTTTTCTCTTCGCGGGGATGCTCACCGCCGCGCGCTACTTCGAGCGCCCGACCGCAGTCGAGCGCGAAATCCGCCGGCTGGCCGCGGCCCTCTTCGCGCGGGCCGACTGGCGCTGGGCGCAAAACGGCGACGACAAAGTCTGTCACGGCTGGACCCCGGAGGAGGACTTCAAGGAATCGTATTGGGAAGGTTACAGCGAGGCGCTCATTCTTTACCTGCTCGGTCTGGGCGCGCCGGAGCATCCGCTGCCGGCGAAAAGTTACGAAGCCTGGCTGAGCAGCTACGAATGGGGAAAGGTCTGCGGCTTCGAGCACCTCCCCGCAGGTCCTCTTTTCATCCATCAACTCTCCCATCTCTGGGTGGATTTCCGAGGCATCCAGGATGAATTCATGCGTCCGCGCGGTCTGACATATTTCGAAAACAGCCGGCGCGCGACCTACGCGCAACAAGCGTACGCGATGGAAAACCGGCGGAAGTTCGCGGGCTACGGGAAATATTGCTGGGGCATCACGGCGAGCGACGGTCCGGGACCGGCGACGCGGAAGATTCGCGGGATCAAACGGGAGTTTTTCGACTACACCGCGCGCGGCATTCCCGATGGTCCCGACGACGGGACGCTCGCGCCTTGGGCGGTGCTGGCCTCGCTTCCGTTTGCGCCGGAGATCGTGCTGCCGTCGATTCGCCATTTCAGCGACGCCTATCCGGCGATGACGAGCAAATACGGCTTCAAATGCAGCTACAACCCGACTTTCACCAGCGGATCGAAAAAAGGGAAGTCAGGCTGGATTTCGGAGGGCTACTATGGGCTCGATCAAGGTCCCATCGTCATGATGATCGAGAATTATCGTTCGGGATTTCTCTGGCGATTGTTGCGCGCTTCCCCGGTGCTGCGGCGCGGCCTGGAGCGCGCCGGCTTTCGTAACGGGTGGCTGACAGCGAAATAACTTTCGCGTAAGCATGGCGCAGGCAGAGCCGCGGACGGTTTTTGCCTAACGATGACTTCTTTCGCTGGAGCGACCATTCTTAATGGGCTCATTCTCGGCTGGTCGGTGGCCTGGCCGCCGGGACCGATCAATGCCGAGATGATTCGCCGCGCTTTGCTGCCACGCGCGCAGGGCGGCGGTTTCTGGACGGCCTGGCAGCTCGGGCTGGGGGCGTGCACGGGAGATTTTCTCTGGGCGCTGGGCGTGGCCGCGGGCGCCGGCGCCCTGCTCGCTTCGCCCCCGCTGCACCTGATTTTGGGGGTGGTGAGTTTTTCGCTGCTCCTCTTTCTCGCCTTCACTTTCGCGCGGGGCGCCTGGCGCGCGGCGCGCGCGCCGAGAGCGGGCGAGACGGCGTCCGCCGCACCGCCAGCTTCGCTGGGGCGCGGTTATTTTCTCGGGCTGATCCTCGCCCTAACGAGTCCTTGGAACATCGGATTCTGGTTCGCCGTGATCGGGGCGCAGGGCAGCACGGGCGCGCCTGCCGGTTTCTTGAACTCGCTCGCGCTCGCCGTCTCCGTGGTCTCGGGCGCGATCACATGGACGATTGTGCTCTGCCTCGCCTTGAAGCTGGGCGCGCGCGTTTTTGCCCGGCCCGGTTGGCAAATCGCAACCCAGGCGCTGACCGCGCTGGTCATGCTTTTTTTCGCGGCGCGGCTGCTTTGGCAATGGCGCTGATTTGGAGGGCTTGACCCTTCAATGTTAGGTTGGGGCGGATGTCCGACCCCGAGAAAAAGCTCACGATCAACGAGATTTATTTCTCCGTGCAGGGCGAGAGCACCTGGGCCGGGCTCCCTTGTGTCTTCGTCCGGCTGACTTTTTGCGATTTGCGCTGCACCTATTGCGATACGGAATACGCCTTTTACGAAGGGAAAAAGCAGTCGTTAGGCGAAATCGTCGCGGCGGTCCTGGCGATCGATTGTCCGCTCGTCGAGATCACGGGGGGCGAGCCGTTGTTGCAGAAAAATGTCCTGCCCTTGATGACGTTGCTGGCCGATGCCGGGCGCACGGTCCTGCTCGAGACGAGCGGCGCGCACGACATCGCGCCGGTCGATCCGCGGGTCCATCGGATCATGGATTTGAAAACGCCGGGAAGCGGTGAGGTGGAGCGGAACCTGTTTTCGAATCTCGCGCACCTGACGGAGCGCGACGAAGTGAAGTGCGTGATCGGTTCGCGGGAAGATTACGAGTGGTCGCGCGCCCAGGTGCGCGAGCATCGGCTGGCGGAACGATGCCGCGCGGTGCTCTTCTCGCCCATTTTCGGCCGGATCGATCCGCGCGAAATCGTCGAGTGGATTTTAGCCGATAAGTTGCCGGTTCGTTTCCAGCTCCAAATGCACAAGTTTATTTGGACGCCGACCAAGCGCGGCGTGTAAGCCTCGAACGCGTCATGCACTTTATGGAGCGCGATGGAGGGACGACCTCTGTGTCGTCCGTAAGGTTTAGGCTGCCTCGACTCCCCACCCGGAACCACGGACGGGACGGAGCCCGTCCCTCCACCTGGCGCAAAGTCCATGACACGCTCTCCGGCGGGCTACGACTGCAAAGCGATTCGCGGCGCGGCCTCGGGCGTCCAGGGATTTTGGCGGTGATCGGAGGCGAGGATCGCCTCCACCTGGCCGCGCAGGAGGCGGAGAAATTCGTCGAGGTCGAAGCGGTGCCGGAGCGGCGCGAATGGTTGCAAATTTTTTTCCGCCAACCGAAACAAACGCACCGCCGGATACATGCGGCGGCCATCTTTGGGATGCGTGGGACGCGCGAATTGCTTCTGCAAATGGACGAAGCCGCCGGCCGCCTGGATGAGGCCTTTGAAATAATTCGCGTCCTCCGATTTCGTGCGCAACCAGAGATGCTCGAGGACGTCGTGCGCCTCGTAGTAGCGCTGCTCGTTCCAGCAGAGGAAAAATCCGGTGTAACAAGGATGCTCCGCAATCGGGCCGCTCGCGTCCCCCGCCGGCGCTCCGCTCAACTCCTCGACCAGCCGGGAAATTCTTTGGTCTTTGCTCACGGAACGCTTAACTTCGTTCGGCAGAGATGACCGGCAACCGAGCAGGCAAGATTATTCAATGAGGGGCTGGCGCCTACGCCCAGCGACGGCTCGCGGATGACGGTGGTCGGCCTAACGACCCTGCTGGCTGCGATCCTGGTTCTGCTTTTTTGCTCGGCGCTTTTTTCCGGACTGGAGACGGCCCTTTTCTCGCTCAAGAGCCACCAAATCCAGCGCCTCCACCAGCAGCACCCCTCGCTGACCGATTTCCTCCGGCTCTTCCGCGAGAGCCCGCGCCGCGTCCTTAACGTCCTTCTCCTCGGCGTCACCCTGATCAATGTGCCGCTGGTCATTCTCTGTCTCGTGCTCATCTGGGAGGTGCCGCTGAGCGCGCGCCTTCCCTCCTGGGTCGCGGCCCTCGCGATTTTTGCGCTCATTGTGATTTTTTGCGATCTCACCCCGAAGCTGCTCGCTCTCTCGAAGCCCTACCGGCTCTCCGCGCTCGGCGTTTTCACCCTCAATGTCCTCATGCCGCTGCTCGATCGGGTCGGGCGCGTGCTCGAGAGTGTGAGCGTCGGGATGATCGATCGGCTCACTCCTGCGCATCTGCGGGTGCGGCGCCAGATCAGTGACGAGGAACTCGAGACCCTGGTCGAGATGGGCGAAGAGGAAGGGACGCTCCACGAAGCCGAGGGCGAGATGATCCAGGAAATCATCAAGCTGGGGGACAAGACGGCGAAGGATTGCATGACTCCGCGGGTCGACACTTTCGCCGTGCCGGACGATTTGCCTAACGACGAAGCGATTGCCCTTTTCCAGCAACGGCGGCATCGGCGCGTCCCGGTTTACGCGGAGACGCCCGATCAGGTCGTCGGGATTGTCGACGTGAAACGTTTCCTGCTCGATCCGTCGCGGCCCTACACGGAGACCTTGATCGCGCCCGCCTTCGTCCCGGAAACGATGGAGGCGATGGAGTTGCTCCGGCGTTTTCTCTCGCAGCCGCAGGGGCTGGCCATCGTGGTCGATGAATTTGGCGGGACCGAAGGGATCATCACCCTGGCCGATATTATCGAAGAGATCATCAGCGACGCGGCCCCGTTAGGCGACGCCGAGCTCTATATCGAGCCGCTCGAAGAAGGGCGCTTCCTGGTCAGCGGCAACGCCCGGCTCGACGATCTGACCGAGCACCTCGGCTTCGAGCTGCTGGCCGATGGGATCGACACCATAGGCGGCTTCGTTTTTAACCGGCTCGGTTACCTGCCCAAGGTCGGCGCGAAGCTCGAAATCCCGCACCTCGTCTTGACCGTGCGCCGGGTCGCGCGCAAGCGCATCGAAGAAGTGCTCCTGGAACGGACGACGGCGCTGACCGGAAAGGGCGCGAACGGCGCCGCCGAAGCATGATCGCGTGGCTGGCCATTTTCGGTTGCTGGGTGGTGTCGTTCCTTTACTCGGGAATCGAGGCCGGGCTCCTCTCGCTCGATCAAGTGCGCCTGCGCCACCAGGTGAAGCTGCGCAATCACGCCGCCATGCTCCTCGACCGGTTGCTCAAGAAACCGCAGCGCCTCCTCGTGACGATTTTGCTCGTGACTAACCTGGCCGACATCAGCGGGTTGCTCCTCTTCACCCGGCGGCTCGTCCGTTCGTTAGGCGGTTGGGGTTATCCGCTCGCCCTCCTTCTGGCCGGCCCGATTTATCTCTTCATGCTCGGGGTGCTGCCGAAGTCGCTTTTCCGCCGTTTCCCGTATCGCGCGCTCGCCGCCCTGGCCGGCCTGCTCGAATTGACCTCGCGGATTTTTTGGCCGCTCCTCGAACTGGGAGCGCAAATCGGGCGACTTTGCCTGCGCCAGAGCGAAGCGAAGCCGCGGATTTTCGCAGCCCGCGAAGACCTCAAGCAGCTCACTGTGGAGAGCGAAATGCAAGGCTCTCTCACCTCGGCCGAGCGGGCCATGATTCACAACGTGGTCGACTTCCGGACCGTCCAGGTCGCCGATGTGATGTGGCCGCTCCGGGACGTCATTTCCGTGCCCCCGGAGGCGACGGTGCCGGAGCTCTTGCAATTGAGCGCGCGCACCGGGGTCGATCGGGTGCCGGTGATCTCGGGGAAAGGAAAAGTCCTCGGTCTGGTCAACGTCTTCGACGTCCTCCTCGATCCCAAGCCGCGCCCGGCCTTGCGAGAATACATGCGGCGCATCGTGACCGCGGCCGAAAACGAATCCGCTTACCGCATCATCCGCCGCTTGCGCGCCGCCCGTCTCACCCTCGCCGCGGTGGTGAATCCCGCACAGAAGCTGACGGGCGTCGTGACCGTCGAAGACCTCGTTAGGCGGCTCGTCCGAAGCACTTAACTAAACGAAGGGAGCGCCCCTGTAGACGCCTCCCTCTGGGAGGCGCGAGATCGGCGCGGCCAAACCGAGAAGCTTGGCGCTGTGTCATCCCGAGGCTGGCGCAGCGCGCCGAGGGATCTCACGGTTGTTCTGATGGGTCCATCTTTTCTGAAGAACGACGCCGAGACCTTGCGCGAGATCCCTCGCCGTCTGCGCGGGCTCGGGATGACAAACGAGAGGGTGTGGGTAAAGCAAGGCGTCGCCAGGTATGAACCTCAACAGACAGCTTCGCCAGAGCGAAGCGTCGGCGACGCCGCCTCAGTTGGCGGGCGCTAAATATTGAAACGCGATCACCTTGCCGCGCTGAAATGAGACCGTCTTGACCGGTTGCGAAACCGTGGTGGTCGGAAACGGATAATAAAAAGGATCGTAGAACGGATCGTAAAACGCCCCGAAATGCCGATAGGGCCCACGACGCCCGAGATAGCCGAAGCTCCCCAAGCCCCCGCCATAAAAACCCCCGTAGCCCGGTCCAAACCCGGCGTAACCGTAGCCGTAGCCATACGGCGGCACCGCCGTCGTCACGACGTACAGCCAGGTCTCCGTCGGCGTATTGCGGACGGCGCCAACCGCCTTTTGTTGCGGGCGGCCCCAGGCGATGTAAACCGCATCCTGCGACATCCCGCCGCGGATATTCCCCTGACTCACCAAGGCGCGGTCGGCTGGCGAGAGCCTTTCAAAGGCCGCCCGGTTCTCATCGATGCGCGAGCTAACGGTGGAGCAACCCGTGATCAACAACGCGCTCGCGGCCAGACCTGCCAGGAGCACCCCAGAAAAAGAAGGCCGAAGATTCATCCGGGAACATCGTTTACGTAAAAACTTCGTCAACCGGCGACGGCGGGCGCGCGCATCTTGCTTCGGCAAACGCCTCGACGTAGCCTCGCGCATGGAGGACCGCTTTGGACATCGCATTTCTTACCTGCGCGTCTCCCTGACCGATCGCTGCAACGAGCGTTGCACCTACTGCATGCCGCAGGAATTGCAGGAATGGCTCCCGCGCGCCGACATCCTCACCTTCGAGGAAACGCTCCGCCTCATCCGTCTCGCGACCGATCTCGGCGTGACCAAACTTCGCCTGACCGGCGGCGAGCCGCTCACCCGCCGCGATGTCGTGCAACTTTTCCGGCAGCTTCCTCGCCTAACGAAACTGCGCGACATCGGTCTTTCCACCAACGGCACCCTGCTGGCCCGCGAAGTCGAGCCCGGCCTGAGCATGGCCGAAGCGGTGCGGCAGTGCGGATTTCGCTCGGTCAACGTCTCGCTCGATACCCTGGACCGCGCTGAATATGCGAAAATCACCGGGCGCGATCTGCTCCCCGAGGCGCTCGCCGGCATCGACGCCGCTCGCCGGGCCGGTTTTCCCCAGATAAAAATCAACGCCGTCCTCGTGCGCGGCCGCAATCAGGCTGGCCTCGGGGCGCTGGTCGATTTCGCGGCGGAACGCGACCTTCTTCTGCGTTTCATCGAGCTTATGCCGGTGAGCACGAAGGATGTCCTGACGGAAACCAACTTTCTTCCCGTGGCCGAAGCGAAACGCGCGCTTGAAGCGCAGTTTGGCCGGCTCATTCCGCAGCCGGAATTCAAAACCAACGGCCCTGCCACCTATTATCAGCTTCCAGGGCGCGACCAACGCATCGGCTTCATCGGTGCGATGACGAATCTGCATTTCTGCGAAAGCTGCAACAAGCTGCGCCTGACCTGCGACGGCAAATTGCGGCCTTGTCTCGGCAGCTACCTCGAGTTTGACATCATGAAACCGCTCCGCGCCGGCGCGAGCGACGACGAGCTGCGGCAGTTTTTCCTCGATGTCGTCGAGCGCAAACCGGAGCAGCACGATTTTCGCACAACCTACCAGCCGGATCGCAAAATGGTCGCGATCGGCGGCTGACCGATGAGCACCCTATCTGGAGGGACGGGCTCTGTCCCGTCCGTGTTTGATGGGGTTGGAGGGAAGGGCTCTGTCTCGTCCGTGTTTGCGACGCCCATGCTTCGGGGACGACACAGAGGTCGTCCCTCCAGCGCGCCATGAAACATCTCACCCACATCGCCGCCGACGGGAGCGCGAAAATGGTCGACGTCTCGGCCAAGCCGGTGAGCCACCGCGAAGCCCTGGCGGCCGGGCGCATCGACCTGCAACCAGCCACCTTGGAATTGATCGCCAGCGATCGAATTGCCAAAGGCAACGTCTTCTCCACCGCCCGCCTCGCCGGCATCCAGGCGGCGAAGCAGACCGCCCACCTCATCCCGCTTTGCCACACCCTGGGCTTGAGCCACGTCGAGATCGGCCTAACGAGCGACGCCACCGGCGTGGCCGCCACTTGCACCGCGCGCACGACCGCACAAACCGGCGTGGAAATGGAAGCGCTCACCGGCGTCGCCCTCGCGCTCCTCACGATCTACGACATGTGCAAAGCGGTCGATAAACAGATGCGCCTGGGCGAAATTCATCTCGTCTCGAAGACAAAGAGAAACGCGGAATGAACAGAATGCCGAAAGACCGCTCGGCGTTCTCCTTCTTCCATTCTGTTCATTCTGTCTAAAAAATGGCTATCACCGTCGGCATTATCACCGTCTCCGATCGCGCCAGCGAAGGCGCCTACGAAGATTTGGGCGGCCCTGCCTTAAAGGAGGCTGCATCGCAAAACGGCTGGGAAGTTTCCGGCGAAGCGATCGTCCCGGACGAGATCGAGCGCATCCAGGGAGCGATCCGCTCCTTCGCCGCGCAAGGTTGCGGACTCATCCTCACCACCGGCGGCACCGGCCTCGCCGCGCGCGACGTCACCCCGGAAGCGATCCGCGGCTTGATGCGGGTCGAGCTGCCCGGTTTTGGCGAAGTCATGCGCGCCGAGTCGATGAAAATCACCCCCAACGCGATCCTTTCGCGCAACCTGGCCGCCGTCGTCGATCGCTCACTCGTCATCGCGCTCCCGGGCAAACCGAGCGGCGCGGTCGAATGTCTCGGCTTCGTCGCCGGAGCCATCGCCCACGGCGTCGCCCTCGCCCAACGTGCGCCTACTTCTTGTTAGGCCATTTTTTTGAATCCAAAAACCGGGGCCACGGCATCTCAACTCTGACTCTGCTATGAAATCAAAACTTCTCTTTCCCGCGCTCGCTCTGTTCGTCCTCTTTTCCGCCGGTTGTAATTGGAACCGCATCCGCGGCAACGGCCAGATCAAGACCGAGCAACGGCAGGTCGGTGAATTCACCCGGGTCGACGCAAGCGGTTTCCTCCAGTTGGAATGGCACCAGGGCGCTCCCTCCTTTACCCTCACGACCGACGGGAATCTTCTTTCCCACATCACGGCCAGCATGGAGGGCGACCGGCTGACCATCGGCCTCGAAGGAGCGATCGCCCCAAGCGACGGGGTCAAGCTCGTCATCACCAGCGCCTCCCTCGGGGGAGCCGAGTTGAGCGGGGCGTTGGATTTCACGGCCGGACCGGTGACCGTGCCGAAATTTATCCTGCAAACGAGCGGGGCGGCTAAGGTCACCCTAACCGGCAAAGTGAAAAGTCTACTCGCCGAGCTGACCGGGGCGAGCAAGCTCGAAGCCGAAGGGTTATCCGCCGAGGACGTCGAGTTATCGGTCACGGGCGCGGGCAAGGCGGATGTGATGGCGACCAATTTGCTCCATGCGTCCATCACCGGCGCCGGCGAAGTGGCCTACAGTGGAAACCCGAAAACGGTAGAGAAGAAGATCATGGGCGCGGGATCGATTAAGCCCCGGGAAGAGTAAAGGGCGGTCGCCGCGGTCGGGGGCGACGGTGAAATTACCCGACCTCCTGCGCTGCGCAGAGCGAAGCGTCTAGAGGCATGAATCCCGAACCGGTCTTCCAGCTTTTCGGTCCGGCCCATCTCACGGTCCTGGGACTGACTCTGCTTATTCCGATCGGACTGGGCCTGGCCGTCCGAATAACTCAATCGAAAAGGCTCGATTGGGTCATCGCCATCTGCCTCTCACTTCTCCTGCTCAGTAACTACCTCGGTTACGCGGACTACATTGTCACTCATCACCTTTTTGTCTGGCAGCAGGCGTTGCCTTTCCAGTTGTGTGACTGGGCGATGGCGACCATTATCGTCGCTCTTCTTACGCAGCGGCGGAATTGGAGCGAAGTCTCATACTTCTGGGGGATTGGCGGCACCTTCCAGGCCATTCTCACTCCAGACCTGCACGTGACTTTTCCCAACATTCGCTTTCTCAGTTTTTTCGTCGGTCACTGTGGCATCGTGGCGGGCGTCATCTACATCATGATCGCACGTCGCTTTCGGCCTACTTTGGCCTCGGTCGGAAGGACGCTTGCCTGGTCGGAGCTCTACCTCGCAGCGACCTTCCTGGTCGATCATCTTACCGGGGTCAATTACGGCTTTCTCCTCCATAAACCGTCCGCCGCCTCCATTCTCGACTACCTCTCCGATGTCCACTGGCTTTATCTCATAGAACTCAACGGCCTTGCCCTGCTCTTTTTCGCGCTACTCTACGCGCCCTTCGCAATCGTTGATCTTGCGCGAAAGCTACGCGCACCGTCGGCTGACTCCGACGCCAAAACGCACTCTCGAGCGTAGCCCCTACTGGCAGGTTTAGTTCAAAAAGCGCGAGGTGCGCTCTAGAAGGGGCGTCCCAGAAGTCGCGTTGATCGCCGTCGTTCCCAACTTTTTAGAAGCCTTTTAGGTCGAACCTTTGACTTTGCCGCTCTGGCCGTCGTCAGGGATTTTAAAACCGACATAAGTGCCAGCACTGATCCCGAGCAGGCCCAGTAAAGTGGCGCTGAACTGCGGCATCGCCAGTTCGTTGTAGACGTTGGCGACAAACATGATCCCCAAGACGATCGTCCAGACGAAGATCTGAAAGCGATGAAAGGAAACCGTCTCCTTCTCGGCCAGTAAGTCGTACATGACTCCTCTCCAAGCCGGCCACTCGAAATAAGTCAGCTGATGTTTGAGCGCCGTCTTCTTCGTGGCCTGGGCCGCCTGCGCCTCGGCATTGGCCGCTAACTCTGCCTTCGCCTTCGAATCAATGTCCGGGCGCTCCTCTTCGAGCCGCTTTAACTCCCCGTCGGTCTTTTCGATGAGTTCGTTGAGCTTCTTAGCCACTTCCTCATGTGAGTTGGAAAAGTCCACTCCCGCCAGGTTGGGATCGATCGCGGGGGCGGGGCGATCCCCCGAATCGATAAAGGCCGCCGCGAGCGCCGTGCTCGCGCTGATCCCGATCAAGGCCAGGACCGAAGAATTGAGGGTGTCGGTGTCGCCCACGATGACCCAAAGGAAAAAGAACGCGCCCAGAACGAGAAAGAACCAAAAGGCCATTTGCGCCCGCGCCAGACTGTAAGGCCGACGCTTATCCGGGCGCCGCGGAGCTGAAGTGTCACGAATGATGTCGGTGCGGTAGGCGAGATAAACAAAAACAACGAAGGCGCCGACAATGAGCACGACGCCGAGCCAAAAACGCACGGGCGGGATAAGAGTGAAGATCAACTGATTCTCCGAGCGCTTGGCCGTGGGCAGGACCCAGGTCGGCATTTCCTCGCCGTTTTCGAAGCCGACTGAGACCTTCATGAGCCTGGTAAAATGGGGCCGGTTCAAAATCCGCGTCCAGGCGTCCTTGGAAGTCTCCGTGCGTCGCAAAGTAAAACGCAGGTAATGGGTCTGCGGCGAAAGTTCGGAGTCGGTGTCGGGTGGGGCCGGCCAGGATTGCTCGGGATGAATGCCGGGCAAGGGCACATCGTCAAGAAAGGGAACGAGATCGCCGATCCGGGCGTCCTTGGGCAATCGATCCTTCAGTTGAGGATCGTTGAGCCACGACTTGAGGTGTTTGACGTAGATACAGATGACGTCATTGCGCCGGGCTTGGCAGGGAGAATTATCCTGATTGGTCGTCGGGTGAGACTCATTCCGGACGTGATAGACACCCGTGTCTTCGTAGCGATGAAAAGGCGTGGGCGAAGCCTCTGCGCCGGGAGTGGCGGTGGGCGCAGGCGATACCGGATCGGCCAGGGCCGAGCTCACCCCGAGCCCGAGAAACAGAATGAGTAGGTGAGTTTTCAAGGAAGTATCAAGTCTCTTTTACCACTGGTTCGGGGAAGCAAATTCGTAATTCGACCTGCATGTTGGCCAACTTATAGCCGCGCGCTTTTTCTTCCGGTTGATCCTGCAAAAAAGCCGCCGCGGCGACGGAAAGATCCGCGGGCCGCCGGAGTCTTTCTTGAGGGCCGACATCGACGATAGGCACGCGTGCCAGGCGGCGGAGCCGGCCGAAATATATTTCAACTTGTGCGCCGTAACTGTTCTCCGTCCTGCACAATGACCTTCCCTTCCGCTCCGCCAACCCCCAGCGAAGAAGGAGTGACTCCGGCAGCGACACTCCAAAGACACTGCTGTTCGTCTGCACACGACCGAAAATCGGCGTGCCCGTTCCTTCGTCGGTCGAATCGAATTTCCCGAAGTAACTCGCTTCCCCTTTGAGCACTCCCGCATCGGTCTCGAAACCTGGGTGATCGAGAAAAATAACGGCATCGGGCAACTGGCGTTCGCTCCAGCAATAACCCGCCTGGGCGATGCGCGTGCTTTTGCCTAACAAATCCACCGTGCGCACCTGGCGCGCGGTGCGGGGCGGGCCCAGGGATTTCCCCTCCCGCGTCGCGGTGAGAATCTCCTCGGCTTCGACAATCTGCAGATTCGGCTGGGGCTGATAAACATGCCCGTTGAGTCCGCTAGTCGTGGAACCGCCGCCCTGGTTGGCAGAACGAGCCCCGGGGCGAGTAAACACCTCGATCGACGGTCCGTGGTCGAGCGGGACCTCGCGCGCGGGGATGAGTAATTTCGCGACCGGCTTGGGAAGCACGACCACCGCCAGCTCCTTGGGCGCGCCCAGGCCGCTGGCGAGAAGAGCTTCGTCGAGCGCGCGTAGAGTATCGTCCCCCACCAGTCCGTCAACCCCGATGCAGGCGTGTCGCTGGAAAGCACGGATCGCCCGGGTGGTTTGCGGTCCGTAGAAGCCGCGATACTTATCGTTCGTCCCGAGGGAAATCCGGGGAACCGGAACCCCGGCGGCCGCGAGGCGATTGAGCGCTTCCTGGATGCTGGCGATCCCGTCAACGCGCTGGCTGTGTTTCGGCGGCAAAAGAACGAGATCGGTCGCTGCGATTTTCTGCATCGTCGCGTCGCCGGCGAGGACGGCAGAGCGCAGCGTGTAGGTGTCACCGCAACCGCGTTCGTCCACCGGAAGCGCCTTCCGAACGCGGATCCGGGGCTGACCCTTCCGGCGCGCCAGGCGCGCGAGGGCCGCGCTCACCTGAGTGCGTAAGGCTTCTCCTACTTCGGCCCGGGACCTGGCGGTGTCCCAAGGCCAAACCATCGGATCCCATTTTCCCTTCTGCTGGATGCCGAGGTTTTGCTGCACTTCGCCGTGGCCGAGGACGGTGGTGGGAGTAACTGGAATCTCATAAAACTGGCAAAGCTCGGCCACGGCCTGGACCATGACGTTCCATTGCGCCTGCTTGAGCGGCTGGCGACCGGGGGCGAAAGGTTGTTCGTCACAACCCACCATGCAGCAGCAAGCGACGCCGATCGCGCCGGTGTTGGCGTGGAAGGTGTGGGCCGCGTAGTTCCCATCGGAGGCGCTGACCTTATCCAGGATGGAATGATCGCCGCCGCGCACCTTGCCATCGCCTTCGATGAGAATGTGGTAGTGCTCCAGGTCGGTGCTGTTCGCCTGATAGTTACCCTCCGACCAATGGCAAATAACCCGCTCCATCGAACACGCGGAGAATAGCTCTTTGGGGATGACGCCCACGGTCGAGAGCTGGTTTTTCTTTCCCGAACCAGGACTCGTGGAAGGAGGCAAAGGCGACCGGGACGAGGAGGTCGACGACTTCCTTGATGCAGTCTTCGATCGCGGCCTATTCGAGGCCGGCCCATTGGAGCGCTTCCGTGGCATAAGTAGAGCGAGGGCCCGTTTTATCGATTTGACGCATGGGGCGCAAGGGGAAATTTTCTTGCGGAAAGGAGAAACGAAAGTTTCAATCGCGGATGGCGCTACGTCTCTGTTTCTGCGTTTTCCTGACTCTCCTCGCTTCTTCGGTCAGCGCCCAAAAGTCGACCGTCGATGGACTTATCCCCTGGCTACTGGAGCGCGACGCGGAGTTGCGGGCGATCCCCTTTGGCCAGGTGATTTTCGATGCGACGGGGAAAAAGGTCATCCCAATGGACCCGAAGAATGAGACCGACCAGCGGGTGCTCGGGCAGCTCTCGGCGGTGCTCGATGAGGTCGTTAGGCAATTAAACGCGCCGGAAAGTGTGATCCAGGGAATCCCCCGGATCAACGAGGTGAGCAGTCACTTCGAAGATAAGTTGCGCGAGTTACTTGCCGCCGTGCCGGGCCTACGCTGCGATTTTCCGCGAA
Organism: Chthoniobacterales bacterium; assembly: GCA_965217815.1. Classification (GTDB taxonomy): domain Bacteria; phylum Verrucomicrobiota; class Verrucomicrobiia; order Chthoniobacterales; family UBA10450; genus Palsa-1392. The sequence goes on along the minus strand of CBDCJI010000001.1, from coordinate 263,816 downwards.
CGGCGAGCGGGCAAGTGCAGCGCTCCGGTTATCCGGATCTGCGCCTGGTCGATGAGGAGTCGCAGCGGGTTTTTTATCTCGACCCCAAGCTCTACGCCGCGGGCAGCCGGCAAAGCAGTTTTCGTACGTTTTATTTCGAGCCGAAACGGTCGACGAACAAGGTGCGTGACGACGCGGTTCATCTGGTGGTCGGGTTTGAGCACGCCGCGGCTCGGGGTGGACATTGGAAATTCACCCGCTGGGATCTGGTCGATCTGGCGCATTTCAGGTAAGGTTGAAAGCGGAATTCCAAGGCAGCAATCGCGATCTTTACCGGCCGGAAGCCGTCGTGGCGACGAGCGATGACCGGCAGCCCGCTCCTCTTCCTTGACTCTTCGAGGAAGGTTTGTCATCCGGAGCGCAGCGCGGGATCTCACGGACCAGCGCGGACGCGATTTGTTCTCACCCCGTCGCACGTTATCCGCGAGATCCCTCGCTTTGCTCGGGATGACAACGTTTGGGTACGTAAGGGTGAGGTAAGCCGTCGGCGCGCGTAATTCTACGAAGGGTAGCCGCCAGATATGTAATCTTTTAGCTGCTCGAGCGTCGCGCTTTGCGCGGAGATGACCTGTTTCACCAGATCGCCGATGGAAATGACGCCGCGCAATTCTCCGTCGGCCACGACCGGTAAATGGCGAATGTGTTTATCGGTCATGAAACGAAGACATTCTTCGACGGTCTCGCGCGGATGCGCGGTGGTCAGCTCGGTGGTCATGATTTCGCGGACGTAACTGTTCCGCGAAGTCTTCCCTTTGAGCATGACTTTGCGGGAGTAATCGCGCTCGGAAATGATGCCGGCGAGGGTGTCTTCCTCCATCACGAGAAGGGCGCCGACATTTTTCTCGGCCATCATGGCGATCGCGTCGTAGACCGTGGCGTCGGGTGTGACCGACCAGATTTCCCCGCTCTTGTTAGCCAGGATGGTTTCGATCGTTCCGCATACGTCCATAATGAAGTTTCCTTTCGCCCGGAGGCAGAAATCAGACTAGCGCAAGACCGCGGCGGGACGCAAACTTTCTTCCTCGCAGGCGAGGCGCTCGGCGCGCAGATCGCGGCGGGCGAGACGCTCTGAGAGTTGGGCCGTGCCAAGACCCGCGCTGCGCGGGTCTGGCGGGTATTTGTTTCGCGGCTCCCCGAAAAGCTTCGCGCTCTGTCATCCCGAGGCCGGCGCAGCGCGCCGAGGGATCTCACGGTTGCTCTGATGGGTACATTTTCTGTGAACCCGTAGGCCGAGACCTTGCGCGAGATCCCTCGCCGTCTTCGCGGGCTCGGGATGACAAACATGTGAATGGACGGGTGAACGCAAGGCGCCAAAAAGGATGCACGCTAAACAAATACCTCGCCAAAAGCGAAGGGTCGCCCGCCGACGCTGAGAAGGGCTCTTCCAAGGGCACGAGCTAGCGGCTGAATTTTGCTTCGATCAGATCGTGCAACTTTGCCGCGATGACCCGGTCGTGGAGCCGGTCGACGACTTCGTTTAGGAAACCGGCGACGAGCAGATGTTGCGCGACGTTTTTCGGCAGACCACGCGCCAGGAGGTAGAAGAACTCCTCGTCGTCGATCTGCCCGGAGGTGGCGCCGTGGCTGCACTTCACGTTATCGGCGAGAATCTCCAGACCGGGCATGGAGTTCGCTTCGGCCTCGTCGCTCAGCAGAAGATTGCGCACTTTCTGGTAGGCGTCGGTAAAATGCGCGTGCGGCTCGACCCGGATCAGCCCACCGAAAGTGGCGCGGGACTGATCTTGCAGGGCGTTCTTGAAAAGGAGATCGCTGAAGGTGTGCGGCGCCGCGTGATCCTGCAGAGTGCGGGCGTCGAATTCCTGCGCGCCCTGCCCCACGGAAATTGCGAGCATGTCGCTCCGGCTGCCTTCGCCCACGAGTCGGCTGAGACTCTCCAAGCGCGAGAATTTACCGCCCAAGTTCAGATATAGATTCAACGCGGAAGCGTCGCGGGCCACGGTGGTGGCGTTGATCTGCAGGCCTAGCGCGCTCGCGCTCCAATCCTGGGTGCACACATAATTGACCTGCGCGCCCGCACCGGCGACCAGGTCGTTCACCCCGCAGGAAAAACCGGGGCGGCGACGATCGGCCGAACGAAAATGTTCGACCAAGGTGACCTTGGAATTTTCCTCCGCCACGAGGAGGGTGTGCGGAAAAATGGCCGCGTTCTCGCTCTGCAACCAGTGGAAGGTCTCGAGCGGCAAGGCCACCTCGACCCCGCGCGGCACATAGAGAAAAGTCCCCGACCGCACCAGCGCCTGATGGAGCGCGGCAAACTTGGCCGAGCCGAGCGTGGCCGGCTGATTCATGAAGTGGCGGCGGAAAAGTCCTTCGTGCTCGACCATGGCCCGCTCGAGCGGCTGGAAGATGACGCCCGCCGCGCGCGCCGCGGCCGAGAGCGGCTCGCCTTCCAGAAATTGATCGTCGCCAAAAACCAACCGGCCGCTCGTTTCCTCCAGCTCGGTGGACCGCTCGAACAGGTCGTGCATAGCGGCATCGGAGAGCGGAGCGGGAAATTGATAAGGCGCCAAGTCGAGCGCTTTGACGTTGGAAAAACGCCAGGCCTGATCTTTCAACGCCGGCATCGGCAAATCCTGGAATTCGATCCAGGCCGCGCGCTGCTGTTCGCGGAACCACGCGGGCAAATCGGCCTTCCGCTCCCCGCCCCCACTGAGGATGCCGCCGGGGGCGGGCGTGCTCGGGGCGATTTCTTCGAGAAGGGCGGAATGATTACTCATGGTGGTAGAGACGCGAAACGGCGGCCGGAGACCGCCGTCGCACTGGCTCACTCTGGTCGACAAAATTAGCCGACGGAGCCTTCCATCTCAAGCTCGATCAGGCGCTTCAGCTCGACTGAGTATTCCATCGGGAACTGGCGGACGAGGTCGTTCACAAACCCGTTCACGCTCAGGCTCATCGCCTGCGCTTCGGTTAGGCCGCGCTGCTGCATGTAGAAGATCTGCTCCGCCGAAACCTGGCTGACGCTCGCTTCGTGCTGCACGGCGTTACCGGTGCCGCGGACGGTGATCGCCGGATAAGTATCCGTCCGGCTGTTTGAGTTAATCAAAAGCGCATCGCACTCGGTGTTGTTTTTGCAGTTCTTCAGATGCTTCGGCACGTGGACGAGTCCGCGATAAGTCGCGCGGCCGGTGCCGATGCTGATCGATTTGGAAATGATGTTGCTGGTCGTCTCGTCGGCGGCGTGAACCATCTTCGCGCCCGTATCCTGATGCTGACCGTCGCCGGCGAGAGCAATCGAGATCACTTCGCCCCGCGCTTTGCGACCTTTCATGACCACGCCCGGATATTTCATCGTTAGGCGGCTGCCGATGTTGCAATCGATCCATTTCACCTCGGCTTCTTCGTGGGCGAGGCCGCGTTTGGTCACGAGGTTGAAGACGTTATTCGACCAGTTTTGGACGGTGATGTACTGGATTTTCGCACCTTTCATGGCGACCAGTTCCACGACCGCGCTGTGCAGCGTAGCGGTGTTGAATTTCGGCGCGGTGCAGCCTTCCATGTAGGTCAGCTCGGCGCCTTCATCGACGATGATGAGCGTGCGCTCGAACTGCCCGAAGTTCTCGGCGTTGATCCGGAAATACGCCTGCAGCGGGTGCTTCACTTTCACGCCCGGCGGCACGTAGATGAATGAGCCGCCGCTGAAGACCGCGCTGTTCAGAGCGCTGAATTTGTTGTCCCCGGTCGGGATCACTTTGCCGAACCACTTCCGGAAAATCTCCGGGTGTTCCTTCAAGCCATCCGCGCTACCGACGAAGATGACGCCCTGTTCGCCGACCGCTCTCTTGATATTGGAATAGACGGCCTCGCTGTCGAACTGCGCCTCGACCCCGGCGAGGAATTTGCGTTCCTGCTCCGGAATCCCGAGCCGCTCGAAGGTGCGCTTCACATCATCGGGCACGTCTTCCCAGTTGCGCTTCGGCTGAATGCCGCCGCTGAGGTAGTAGCGGATATTATCGAAAACGATCGCTTCCAGATCCTTGCTCGCCCAATGCGTCGGCATCGGCTTGCTCATGAAAGTCTTGTAAGCTTTGAGCCGAAACTCGCGGACCCAGTCGGGATCGTTCTTCACGTCCGAGATGAAATGAATCGTCTTCTCGCTCAGGCCGATGCCGGCGTCATGCGTGTGCGTTTCCGGATAGGCGAAGTCGCCTTTGTTCCGTTCGAAATCGAGAGTTGTGTTTTGTGTGACCATAAGATTTCCTTTTTCCCCTCCTGCTCGTACTCTTAATCGATTACGAGCACGATCACGAGCAGGAGCACGAGTGTTTAAGCCATGGCTGGCTGTTCGATGTCGTCCCGCACCCAGTCGTAACCTTTTTCTTCGAGTTGAAGCGCGAGTTCCTTGCCGCCGCTCATTTCGATTCTTCCCTTCACCATCACGTGCACGCGATCGGGCACGATGTAATTCAAAAGCCGTTGGTAATGCGTGATCAGGAGGACGCCGAGATTCGGTCCGCGTAGCGAGTTGACGCCTTGCGAGACGATCTTCAGCGCGTCGATGTCGAGCCCGCTATCGGTCTCATCGAGCACAGCGTATTTCGGCTCAAGCATCGCCATTTGCAGGATCTCGTTGCGCTTTTTCTCCCCGCCGGAGAAGCCTTCGTTGACCGAGCGCGAGGTAAAGGAACGATCCATTTCGAGCAGATCCATCTTCTTATAAAGCTGCGCGTAGTAGTCGGTCGCCTCGAGTTCCTCGCCTTCCGGGAGACGCGATTGCACCGCGGCGCGAAGGAAATTGGCGATCGTCACGCCCGGGATTTCGCTCGGATATTGGAAAGCGAGGAAGATGCCTTTGCGCGCCCGCACGTCGGGCTCGAGATCGAGAATGTTCTCGCCGTCCATGGTCACCGTCCCGGCGGTGACAGTATAATCAGGGTGCCCTGCGAGCACCTTGGCGAGCGTGCTTTTGCCGGAGCCGTTCGGCCCCATGATGGCGTGGACTTCACCCCGCGGCACCGAGAGCGTGAGCCCGCGGATGATCTCCTGATCGCCGATCGAGACGTGCAAATCTTCTATGGTCAACTGCTGCATATTGGACCTGAAACATACCCCAGAATCCCCGCTTTAGCGAATCGCGCGAGGCGATTTGCGGATTGCGATTTTCGATTTGCGATTTACTTATGCAGGACCGTGCGGATACCCCGTGGTGTAACGGTAACACAGCGCCCTTTGGAGGCGTTATTCATGGTTCGAATCCATGCGGGGTAGCGGTGGGGCCAGCGGCCCAGCGCAGAGCCACACAGCCCCGAAAGCTTTCGGGGTTATTCATGGTTCGAATCCATGCGGGGTAGCTCCTGCGGAATGCGGTTTCACCCGGGAACATTCGCCCGAATCGTCGCGAAGGAGCCGCGACGTCCTGCTCTCCGGGTCGCCCTGTCGCCGCTCAGATTCCGCTCCGTTTCAAACTACCGCACGCCGAGTTTCACTTCCTGCCAGTGCGCTGGCGCGGTTGAATATTCACCACTTTGTAACCGAGTGAACCCGCTTTGTAATTTCCCGCAGCATCCCTCGCGATCGCGCTGATCCCGCAGGCCAACTCATAAACCGGCTTCAGCCTGTTTCCCGCCTTCAGCGCGGCTTCGACTTCGACCCAGTTACAGTCTGGAAAAGCAATCTTGCTCAGCTCCTTCTGCCGATCGGGGCGATCAAAGCCAAAAGTCACGACCTTCCGCCAAAGGCGCGGATTGAGCTGGAACTGAGTCCAAGCTCGCTCCGCCCCCATCGTGCTGCCGGAGGCGCGCAGGCGCTCGACAAGGTCACGATGAAGAACCGCCTTTGGATGATTAGCAATCTCATCCGGAGACTTCATTACGGCTTACCTCGGGCCGGTTAGAAAGTCGTCCGGAGTCCTACGATGATACTGCGGCCTTCCAGCGGCAGCACATCCTTGAGGAAGGAAAGATGATCGCGCGCTTCTTCATTCGTTAGGTTCGTGCCGCGCACATAGGCGTCGACATAGGTGGGGCCGACCCGAAAACGCCGGCTAATGCTGGCATTTAAGAAGGTATAGCCCGGCGTCGAAGTCTCGAACTGCGCGGTCCGATATTGCCGGTTCACCCGTTGACCCTCGATGCTCGCATTCCACGTCGGGCTTACATAGTTGAGCGACGCGCTGTAGCGCAGCGGAGTGATTCGCGGCAGTGGTTCGCCGCTGTCGCTATCCTCCGCATGCACATAGTCCGATTGAAAGCGCAGATAGAGATCAAGTGGGTTTGGCTCCGAAGTCTCTCCGCTCTGAGTGATGACGTTCTTGACTGACTTCGGATCGGACACGCTTTGGTCGGAGACGCGAGTGATCGTCAAGGGTAGGAGATGGAAGTCGACCTGCGCTTCCCCGCCGAAGAAGTCGGCATTCTTGGGCGTATAATTGAAGACGCGCAATCCATCTTCAAAATCGCCGGTCGGCGTAAAGTCGATGAAGTCCGAGAAGGAGTTGTAGTAACCGCTGAGCGTACCAGTCACGATGCCGCCTTTCTTGCGCAGGTTGACGTCGATCCCGCGGCTCGTTTCCACGCCGAGATTCGGATCGCCAATGATGAACTGGAAGGTCGCATCGTGGCCGCCCCGGGCGAAAAGTTCCTCCGCCGTCGGCGCGCGTTGAGAGAAAGTGGCGTTGATCGCCAATTCCCAATCGTCGAGAAAATGATAGATGACACCTCCCGCCGCGCTCAGTGGGGTGAAGTCCGGATTTTTTTGATCCGGCGAGGTGAGCGAGGTGAGGTCGGGATCGCTCGAATCGATACTGACGTTGTCTTGTTCAACCCGGCCCCCGAACTGGATCGTAAACGCGCCAAGCTTGACCTCTTCGAAGAGAAAAGCCGCGCCTGCGACCGTGGTCGTCGGTTGGAGGAAAGCGTCGGCGCCGAGGATCGAGAGATCCTTGTAGAAAAACTGCCCGCCGACCGAGCCCTCGAAAAGACCGATCGGTTTGTGCAACAGCTCAAGCCGCGAATCGACTCCGTTGGTCTTGAAGGTGGACCCGACGGTGTTGCCGTCGATCTCCAGATGCTTGTAGTCGGTGTAGACGAACTTGAGGTTCATCGTGCTGAAGCCGGGAAATGGGTCCACGATGGAACTGCGGACGTTGCCCTGACGCTTCGTCACGTCGAGGCGCACACGCTCTGGCGGCGCAGTCGGGTCGTCCACCTCTGGATCGTCAGGAATCCCGTAGACGGAAAGGAACTGATTGAACGAGGCCCCGATGTAACCCTTGTCCCAAACGTAGGAGCCGCCGATCGCCCAGTCGTTTGTCTTCACGTAAGTATTCGGGACTTCGCCCTCCGGATTGCCGCCGAATTGGTCGCCCCGCGCCAGCTGCTCGGGGGTGAGCAAGCCGCGGATGCGTTCATCGAGAGCGAAGCCGGGAATGCGTCGTGAGTCGGTCCGCAAAAAAGTGCCGTCGAAGTGAAACACGAAATGGCTCGTGAGGGCGACGTCCAGCTGCCCGGCGACGCTCCGTTCGAGATCGCCACTGGCGAAGCGCGCATCAAATTCGCCGCTAAAAGGATTCGGCGGCAGCTCCACCGGAATCCGATTATCGACCACATTCACCACGCCACCAATCGCGCCCGAGCCGTAGAGAATGGTCGCCGGCCCCCGCACGATCTCGATGCTCTGGCTGATCAACGGACTCACGCTTGGCGCATGATCCGGGCTCAGATTGGACACGTCGAAAACTTCGGTGCCGTCGTTGAGGACACGGACGCGGTTGTCGGCCAGGCCGCGGATAATCGGACGGCTCGCTCCGTTGCTAAAGCCACTCGCGGCGACCCCCGGCTGGCTATCGAGCGTATCGCCGAGGCTGGCGGCGGCTTGCTCCTTGAGTTTGTTACCACTCAGCACCGAGACCGGTTGCGCGGTGTCGGTGGCACTGAGTTCGATTTGCCCCCCAGTGACGACGATGCGGCTGGCTTCCGCGGCTTGCCCGGTTGAGGCGGGAGTAGGGCTCGGTGAAGCGACTGCGATTTGCGCAGAAGCGAAAGTGGCGCTGCCGAGCAACGCGAAAGTAAGTAATGCTAATTTCTTCAAAATAATTCTCCTAGGTTTGCAAATGGAATGACTGGACGGAACAAGCCGCTCCGCGACAGGCGGAGGGCCTAACGAACGATGCGTGCGCCAGTCATTCCGATGCGACGACGCCGAACGGGATTGGACCCGGGAGAGCGCAGTCGCTGGCCTGACGAGGCGCTAGGAGAGCGCCGGCGGCGCGTGTTCGAGGATGGAAGCGCCGCAGAAGAGCGGTGCTACCCAGACCGGCGAGGATGCCGGGACCTTCCCAATGTAAACGTTCGGACGTAGACCCGCGATAACCGGCTCGGTGCCGGTGTGTTTATATTTCCCCGTCGCGATTAGAGTCACGACGCACTCGTGATTTATCGAGCCGGCATCGTGGTGGATTCGCGCGTGCAACTCGGGCGAGGCGGCGAGAGCCAGCGCGACCACCAAAGCGAGGAATAATCCTCCCGCGACTAAGACACGGAGTTTTTCGTGGAGGTTTTTCTTGCCTATGGGCTTATCGCCAATGGGGGGGTCGTGAAAATGCCGATGCCGTCGAAGCAGTTTAGGAATCGCGCCGTATTTCGGGCTGAAGAGATAGGCAAGGAAAAAGATCGCGCCGAGGGTCAGGACGATGCAGGCGCCGGAAGGAAGATTGAGCCAGTAGGAGAGAAAGAGTCCCGCGCAGGAACCCAACATTCCAATGAGCGCACCACCCCAAAACATGGCCGGAAACGAGTCCGAACAGAGATAGACTGTGGCCGCTGGTGCGATCATCATACCCAACGCCAGAATGACTCCGACCGCTTGCAGGGACGCGATCATAGAAAGGACGAGCAGCCCCATAAGAAGATAAGTGAGCGACTTAACCCAGATACCTTGTGTGGCCGCGATCGACGGCTCGAACATGACGAGGACCAGCGGACGTTGAAAAGCCACAAGTAGCGGAAGAACAATCAGGCTTATCAAGTAGATGATCCAAAGATCGGAATCGGCCAGGCCGAGGATGTTGCCGAAGAGATAATGAGTCACGTTCACCTGCGCCGGCGAGAAGCTGAGCAGGATTAAGCCTAACGAGAAAGAGCAGGCAAAGAGCAGCCCGAGCGAGGTGTCTTCCTTGATCCGCGAGCTGCCGGAGATGATCTGCACCCCAAGCGCAACGAGAAGCGCGGCCACCAGCGCGCCGAAGAAAAGGCTGGCCGGCGCGAGGCCGAAAAGGATCAGCGCCAAGGCCACGCCCGGGAGTAGCGAATGCGCCATCGCGTCCGCCATGAGGGCGAGTCGGCGCAGGACAATGAACCCGCTGAGCGCGCCGTTGGTGAACCCGATGATCGCGCAGCCGAAAAGCGCGCGCTGCATAAACTCATGCCGGAAGGGTTTAAGCAACCAGTTCATTTGCGTAACGAACCATTGGCGGCCACGAGAACTTTCGAACGGAAAGTGCGGGCGATGTTCTCTTCGGTGAAAACGCGCGCGGTATCGCCAAACGCGATCAATTCGCGGTTTAAGAAAATCACCTGATCGAAAAGATCCGGCACGGTTTTGAGATCGTGGTGGGCGGCGACGACGAGATTACCGGCTTCGGCCAAGCAGGCGATGGTTTCGCCTAACGACTCCTGCGCGGGCTGGTCGAGACCGGTAAAAGGTTCATCCAGCAGGAAGACGTGAGCGTTCTGCGCGAGCGAGCGCGCGATGAAAGCGCGCTGTTGTTGGCCGCCGGAGAGCGCGCTGATTTGGCGATCAGCGAGGTCGTGGAGATCGATCGTGGCGAGCGCGAATTCAACAGCGTCGGCGTCGGCCCTTGCGAACGGCCGCCACCAGCTTGTCCGGAGATAACGTCCCATCTCCACGAGCCCGCGCACGGTCACGGGAAAGTCCCAATCGACCGCGCTGCGTTGTGGAAGATAGGCAATTTCGGCGGCGGCTGGCGTCGCGCCGTGACCACCGAAGTTTACCGAGCCCGTTTCCAGTGGGACAAGACCCACCAGCGCCTTGAATAGCGAAGTTTTGCCCGCGCCATTCGGGCCGAGCAGTGCGACGCGATGTCCGCAGGACAAAGCGAGATCGAGATGATGGATCGCCGGGATGCGTTGATAGGCGACGGTTAAATCTTTGATCACGAGCTGGTGGTTCGCGCTCATCGTTAGAGTGAAGGGGCGAAGGTCACCACGTCGTTGACCTGCTCGGTTCCCCAGAGCGTTTTCGTGAGCGGTGGTTGGTCGCTGCGTGCGACCTCGATCCGAACCGCGGTCTCCTGCGGGCGCGCCCAGGAGGCGGCGACGATTAGATCGATTCCTTCCGGTGGGAAAGCGAGCGCGAGCGTCTTGCTACTCTTGCTAATGTTGCTTTCGCCTTTCCAGATGGTTTTTCCGAGGTGGGAAATCTCGAACTGAAACGGATAACTGGTCGAAGTAATCGTGAGGCTGACTGCCGCGGTCTGCACAGCACGCGCCGGCGCGGCGAGACTCGACGCCAAGCGCGCACTCGTTAGGCTGCGGAGTGGCAGGATGAGGAGCAAAAGCGCCACGAGCACGAGGCCGGCGCGGACTAAAGGCGATCCTCTCATTTCTCGCGTTTCGTTAGCTACTTCAGCGCGTCGACGATGGTCGAGACGTTGTGTCGAACCATGCCCGCGTAGGTCTGGGCGTCCCCAGTGCCGAGGCCATCGGCGTAAAGTTCGCCGCCGATGCGAGCGCCGGTTTCGCGCGTGATTTCCTTGGTCACCTTCGGGTTCAACGTGCTCTCGGTGAAGATGGCTTTGACGTGTTCTTTTTTGATCTGGTCGATCAGGTCCGCGACGTGCCGGTTCGACGGCTCGGTCTCGGTGCTCACGCCTTCGATCGCGAGAATGGTGAAGCCGTAGTCGCGCGCGAAGTATTGGAAGGCGTCGTGAGAGGTGACGAGTTTGCGCTGATTGCGCGGCAGCTCGGCGACCTTGCGCTTCACCCAACGGTTCAAGTCGTCGAGCTGCGCGAGATAATTTTGGGCGTTTTTCGCGAATTCCGATTTGTCGGCCGGGTCGAGCTCGCCTAACTCATCGCGCACGATTCGGGTCGCCTGCTCGACGTTGGTCACGCTGTTCCACCAATGCGGGTCTTCCGTCATCCCGCCAGCAGCCGGAGCGGACTCGCCTACTCCTTTCATCGTTAGACTGGGAAGATGATCGCCCACTTTGAGGAGCTCGGCCTGACCGCCGCTGGCTTCTTGGAGCTTGTTCAGATAGTTCTCGAGATGTTTGCCCGTGGTGAGAAGCAACCGCGAATCGCCGACCTCCTTTAGGTCGCTCGGCGTGGGCTCGTATTCGTGCGGATCGACGCCCGGCTTTACCAGACCGAAAACCGTGACGTGATCGCCGCCCACCTTTTGCGCGATCTCGGTCAGGATGGTGGAAAAGGAAGCGATCTTCAGCTGATCCGCGGCCGGCGCCGAGCTGAGCGCGGCGAGCAGAAGGATCAAAGTGCAGAGTGATTTTTTCATTGTTAGGCTAGCGTAGTCAGCATCGGTTTGCCTTCGAAGCGGAGGAGGCGCGCGCTGTTGAAGATGACGAAAAAGGCGCCCAGCTCGTGGATAAACGCAGCGGCGATCGGCGGGATGAGGCCGACGCCGGAAAGAACGATGGCCGCGCCGATAAAGATAAATCCGCAGAGCATGTTTTGGTTGATGATGCGGAGCGTTTTGTCAGCGAGACCGAGGAAATGCGGGACGCGGCTGAGGTCGCTGGCCATGAGCGCGATGTCGGCGGTTTGGATCGCGACATCACTCCCGAGCGCGCCCATCGCCACGCTGAGATCGCCGGCGGCGAGCGCGGGCGCGTCGTTCACGCCGTCGCCCACGACCATGACTTTGCGGCCGGCTTCTTTTAGCCTAACGACGGCTTGCTGTTTCTGTTCCGGCAGGCAATCGGCTTGGAAATCCGTCAGGCCAATTTCCGCGGCCAGCCGTTCTGCGACCGGCTGGCGGTCGCCGGTCAACATGGTGAGGTACTCGACGCCTTCCTCGCGCAGATTGGCAATCACGCCGGAGGCCTCGGCGCGCACCGTGTCGCTCAGATAAATGATGCCGGCCAGCTTTTGGTTCACGCCGATGTGAAGCGCGCTCAGGTCGTTTTGGCGGCTGCCATTCCTGGCAAGGACGATCCGCTGTTCCTCCAGCCAAATGGCGCGGCCGACCACGACTTCGCGCCCGCCGACGCGCGCGAGCAGCCCGTGTCCGTGCTTCTCCTGCACCTCAGCGGCTTCGGAAATTTCCAGCTCGCGCTTCTGCGCCGCGCTTACGACCGCGCGCGCGATCGGGTGGGTCGAATGTTGTTCAACGGCGGCGGCGATGGCGAGGAGATCGTTCTCTTTCATGCCGTCGCGCGGTTCGACCGAGGCGACTTTTAGCTCACCGGTGGTGAGGGTGCCGGTTTTGTCGAAGACGACAGTATCGATGTCGTTAGCCGCTTCGAAAAAGCGGACGCTTTTGACGAGGATGCCCATGCGCGAAGCCGCGGCGAGCGCGGCGACCATGGCGGATGGCCCGGCGAGCACGAAAGTGCAGGGAATGCTCACGATGACGGAAATCGCGCGCTGCACGTTGCCGGTAAAAAAGAGGACGAAGCCGGCAATGAGCAGAATCAGCGGCATGTAATAGCGCGCATATTCTTCGGTCAGCCTAACGATCGGCGCGCGGGTCTGCTGCGCTTCTTCGACGATGTCTTTGACGCGGCCGAGCACGGTTTGTTGGCCGGTGCTGGTCACTTCGATCTCGAGCAAGCCCGTGAGATTGGAAGTGCCGGCGAAGACTTTTGTCCCGGCGGCGACTTCCACCGGCAGCGATTCGCCGGTGATGCTCGCCTGGTTGATGGTCGAGAATCCGACCAGCACTTTGCCATCGGCCGGCAGCGTGTCGCCCGGGCGCACGCGCACGACATCACCGTTACCTAACGACTCCGCATCGACTTCTTCTTCCGTGTCACCGCGGACGCGGCGCGCGCTCACCCGGGAGAGATGAAGCAGGCTGTTGATCGCCTCGTTCGTCCCGAGCATGCTGCGATCTTCCAAGATGTGCCCGAGGAGCAGGACGATCGCGACCAGCCCGCCGGTGACATATTGCTGGGTCACGAAACAGGCGATCACCGCGAGGGTGATGAACTGGTTCATGTAAAATTCGGTGTTCGCGAGCGCCTTCGAGCTGAAGCCGTAGAACGCGTCACGGAAGATCGGGAGCGCGGTGATGATCGCGCCGGCCATGGCCCAGGCCGAAGCGAGATCCGCCTGGGTCGGGCGCAGCCAACGCAGAATTCCGCTGAGCAAAAGGCAAACGCCGCCGATAAAAACCATCGTTAGGCGCCACTGCAAACCATGCTCGGAATGATCGTGCGCCCCGCCGCAGCAATCGCCGAGCTTTCGCAAATGCTCGCCGTCGTGATCGTGCTCATGATGGTCGTGATCGTGATGGTGGTGATGGCCGCCTAACGACGGTTGCAATGCTGCGGTGTTGCTGTTCATAAATTGCGATTACGGACCGTCGTTGCTTTCCATGGGCTGGATGTTGCCCGGATAGGGCGTGGAAGTCGGAAGCTCTTGAATGCTGGTGCCGCTATCGGTGTCTTCGCCTGGGAGAGTCGGGTCCCCCTTCTGCGGTTCAAGGAGGAGGCGCACCGGCGTGCCGCCGGTCGGCAGCACGGTCGAAACGCGAAGTTTCGGCAGCACTTGCTCGATCATTTCCGCGTAAAGACGCGTGCGCACCGTGCCGGAATTGGCGCGATACTCTTTCAGCAACGCGAGGAAGGAGGAAACTTCGCCGCGCGCTTTCGCGGTGATCCCCTGCGCGTACGACTGCGCTTGTTGTTGAATCCGATAGGCCTCCGCCTTCGCTTCCGGAATCACCGTCGCGGCCCGGCTGCGGGCCGGTTCCACCAGCGTTTTCGCCTGGACTTTCGCGCTGACCACATCCTGGAAAGCCGACACCACTTGCGCGGGCGGATTGATTTCGCGCGTCTCGAAAGCGAGCAACTGAATCCCGAGCCCGAGGCGATCCATCTCCGCTTGCGCGAGACGCATCGCTTCCTGCCCGATGTAGTCGCGCCGAGTAGTCAGAATGTCGTCGACGTTCATCCCCGCGAGCGTCTGGCAGGCGGACTGATAAAGCACCGCGTCGCGCACCGCATCGCGATCGGTCGCGCCGAACTCGTAAACGATCGGATCGGCGATCTGGTAGCGCACGGAAAAGCGCGCGCGAATGACATTCACGTCGCCGCTGATCGTGTAGGGATCGCGCGCGGGATGGAGCGAACTGCGGTAGCCGCCGCCATCGGTTTCCGCCCAGGCCTCAAGGGCCACATCCTGCACACTCTTGGCCGGCAGCCTAACGATCTCATCGATCGGCGCGGGAAAGGCGAGGAGCAATCCCGGTGGCGCCGTTTTGGGAAGGGCGCGGCCGAAGCGCAGGACCAATCCGCGTTCGTTAGGCCCGATTACGGTGATGCCCGAGCAGAGATAAATAAGAACGAGCACGAGCATGCCCCAACGCAGAATGCGGATGCTCGAACGCAGCGCAGCCAGAATGGCATGCGCCGAAAAAAGTGCGTCTTCGCGTTTTTGCTTCATGGCGCGGAAACAGGCGCGGGCGACGCGGCGGGCACGGGCAGCGGCCCGGTTTTCAAGAGATCGAAAGGCGGCGAATTGCCATCGAGGACCAAGGTCGTGTTCTGGTTCACCACTTTCTTGAGCGCTTCGAGCTCGCGCAGGAAGCGGTAGAGATCGGGCTGTTCCTGGTGCGCGGTGGAGTAGATGTGCGCGACTTCCGCCTCCGCTTTGCCGCGCGTCTCCTCGGCGGACTTGCGCGCTTCCGCGAGCAGCACAGTCTTCTCGGCGTCAGTCTGGGCGTTAATCGCATCCGCTTCCTGTTGACCTTCGGCACGATAACGCGCGGCAAATTGGGAACGCTCCGCGCGCATCCGTTCGAAAACGAAACTGGTGTTCACCTGCGGAAGCGTGACCCGCTCGATCCCGATCTCTTCGATCTGAATGCCGAAGGAATTAAGCGCCTGGCCCGCGCTAAGCTGGGTGATCTTCTTCTCGATCTCGGGCAGCTTCACCTCCTCCGGTTTCACCGAGACGAGCTGGTTGAAATCGAAGCTGCCGAGCACGGTATTTTTCGCGCTGCTGACCAGGCTATCGAGCTTGCCGCGCGCGTTCTCGATGCTGCCGATCGCCTCGAGAAACTTCTGCGGTTTGGCGATTCGCCAGGCGACAAACGCGGGCACGATGACGTTGCGTTTATCTTTTGTGAGGGCCTCGGAAAGACGAATCTCGTAGAAGGTCAGCCGCGCATCGAAACGGTTCACTTTCTCGATCGGCCACGGCCATTTCAGGTAAAGCCCGGGCTGCTGAATCACTCGCACCGGATTGCCGAAACGAGTGAGCACAGCCTGTTCGTTCTGCCGGACCTGGAAGCCGAGCATGAAGGAAAACAGGATGACGAGGATGAGCACCGAAACGGCGCCGCGGACCAGCATTTGAGGTTTCATGGATTTCGTTAGGCAGTCGTTAGGCGTTTACGGCGGCGGGATCGATTGGGTGTTGCGGAGGTCGAGGTAGAACTCCTGTTTCGAGCGCTCCGGCAGGGCGAGAATGGTCTTGGTCGCTTTGCCGAGAACCTGCTCGATCACGTCGAGCTTCAGACGCAGGCGGAAGACCGCGCTGTTCTCGCGATCGGCGTCGATGATCGCGGTAAAACGCGCGGACGCTCCCTCCGCCGCGGCGACCCGCTCTTTGTAATTCGCGTCCGCCTGCACCTGCATGCGATGCGCCTGCGCCTTGGCCGCGGGCAGCGTCTCGGCCCGCGACGCGCGCGCGAGATCAATCGTCTTTTCCTTCTCTTCCTGCGCGCTGACCACATCCTGAAAAGCCGGCGCGACATCAACGGGCGGATGCACATCTTTCAGCCCGACGAAAACCACTTCCAAGCCGAGACCGCGCACTTCGGCCTGCAAGGCGTCGTGTAATTTGCGTGCGATCTCCGCCCGCTCCGAAGTCATGATCTCGAAGCTCCCGCGCGAGCCGGCGATCTGGATGAGCGTGCGTTCCGCGAGAACGAGCAACGCCTTCTCCGCGTCGGTCGTCGTCTCCAGATAACGAACCGGATCTGAGATGCGATAGAAAATCGGGACGTCGATGGTGAGGAGCGATTCGCCGTCGCCCACGAGCAGGTTCTTTTCCCCTTCGAAGTGCGGCTCGCTCCAGAGAATCGGGCCGGAAAGATCCTTGTCGAAGCCTAACGAGATTTGCCTGACGGCTTCGGTTTGGACGATCTCAAGGGCCTCAATCGGCCACGGCCAGGTGAGGTGCAGGCCGGGAGACAAGGCCACCGGCTGATAGCGGCCGAAGAGCACGCGGACGCCGCGGCTGCCCGCCGGCACCGTCGTTAGGCAGGTGGAAAGCCAGCCAAGCACGATGGTGCCGAAGACGATCAGCTCGGCCGCCTGCCGCAGATAGCGAACGATCCAAACTTCGCGCAGCTTTACGCCGAGTAACTCTTCGAAACCTTGCAGCGCCGAGCCCAAACCTTCGCCGCGGCCGAAGAGCGCTTCGAGAATCGGGCTCGTTCCGGCTGGCCCTGGAATCGTGCGGATGCTCTTTGGTTGATAGAAACGCAGGGCGAACCGAAGGACGGCTTCGAGGACGAGAAACCCGGTGAAGCCAAGCATGACCCAGCCGAACCACGAGCTGTAATCGCGCGTGGTGGAGACAAAGAGAAAGATGAGCGCCGCGCTCAGAAACGACGCGAAGGAAGCGAGTCGTGTGAGAGCGAGCAGCGGCGCGAGAATCTCGGAGCCGACGCGCGCGGCGACCGCGCACGCGAAGTTCCCGAAGAAATAATAAACGCAGCCTAACGAGAGAAAGACGACGGTGGCGACTCGCAAAGGAACAAGCGCATCGCGGGAGAGCGGTGTGCGGCCGTAGGTCGCTTGCAATGCGACCGCGAGCGCGATGATGCCGCCGAAAAAGATGACCCATTGCCAGCCGACCGCGAAGCTTTCGAGGGCAGGCGGATTTGTGATCGGCGGATCGCTCTTGCCCACGCGGCGCGGGTCATTCTGCCGTTTGCTAAGCGCTTCGTTATACTCGGTGTCGGATTGATCGGCGCGCTGCAGTTGCAGGAAAATGTATTGGATAATCGAGGCAAGCGCGCCCCAGCAAAGGTAGGCCTCCATGCCCGCAAAAAGCGGCGTCGCCACGGTGGCGGCGAGGATCAAACTCGCCCCCGCGCCGAGCACAAACGGGATCGCCAGCCAGAGCGTCGCCCGGCGCAGGCGCGACAGATCCGCGCTCGTTAGGGGAGTTCGTGTCGTCGCCGTGGTGTTTTCGATTGGGCGCGCCATTTGTCAGTCCGATCTCTTCGCCACGCGGTAGGTTTTGTGGTGCTTTCGGCGCGGCTTGCGATGGCTGGCCGCGGGAAAAGCAAAGTGCCGTTGCTCGAGAATACCGGCGGCGATTTGCTCGGCCACGGTCTGGCGGTAACTCGCCGTGAGGGCGAGCTGTGCCTCCGCGGCGTTAGTCAGGAATCCGCATTCGACGAGGACGGCCGGCTTCTGACATTTGCGCAGGACGAAATATTCGGCGTGCCGAATCCCGCGATTCTCCGTGCTCACGCGACTAACGATTTGTCGCTGAATCCGCGCGGCCAGAGCCGCTCCGCGCGAATCTTCCGAGTAAGTCTCAACTCCGCGTGCGCCTTCCCGCGGCGAGGCGTTGTAATGGATGCTGACGAAGATGGAATTCGGCTGCGCATTCGCAATCGCCGCGCGTTGCGGCAGTGGAATGAAGGCGTCCGTGGACCGCGTCATCACCGTACGCAGCCCGGCGCGCTGGAGCAGTCGTTGCAAGCGCAATGCGGTGTCGAGCGCGACCCCTTTTTCCGCGACGCGCTGGCCGGGAATGCCACCGCGATCAAAGCCGCCGTGGCCGGCGTCGATGACCACGGTAGAGAACGAGCTCGCCGCCAGACCTGCCGTCGCGCAGAGCAAGAGCGCGCCGCTGGCGAGGAAGCGAAAGACGTGGGGCGAGAGCTTCATTCGTTAGGCGGCTAGTAGACGTATTTTTCCGCCGGCGTGGCCGTCTTCGAGACGGAGTCCGCCACGATCACCGGCTCCGGCGTGTCGCCGTAGTCGATGCCGTCCGGGCTCGGACCTTTGGGGCGCGGGCGGTAATGCAGCCGGCCCACGACCTTGAGCCAGCTCGTGTCGCGCAAGTTAGGCAGCGCTTTGGTATCTTGAATCTTGACCGCGGCGGGCATCATGTCCGCGGCGCAACAGACCATGACCAGGCGCACGAGCATGAAGGAGCTCGGCTCCAGCTTTTGCTTGGTCGCGCCTTTCTTCGGCTCGAGAAACTGGCCGATGAGCTCAATCCGTTTTCCCTCGAAATCCTTGCGGGTGGACGCGTCCTGCGCGGCATAAAGCAGATCGGTCACCTGCACCGGGATGTTGCCGGCTTCGTTAGGCTGAAGCGCGGGATTTTGGTAGTTGCCGTCGTTAGGCGGAGGCGGCCCGGAGTCTTCGCCGCCGCTGGTCTGGGTGGGAAGAGCAGGATCGATGATCGGTTCCTGCGCGGCTTCCTCCATGCTCTTGGCAATCGACTGCTGTGGATTCTTTTGCAGGATGGCTGCGGTGCGGGCGATCGATTGATGAACCACCGACGCCTGTGCCGCCAAGGATTGTCGCGGGGTTGGCGTTGCCGCAAAAACGCGTCTGCTTCCCCGGCTACTCAGGCCGGGCAAACTGCGAATGTCTTCAACGAGACCCCGTCGCCTGATTAGATCTGCGCCATAGCTATCAGGCGAAATCTTCGCCGCCAGCGCGAGGGGAATGAGCAGGAGGAAGAAAGCGGTCACGCTGCCGACCGTGAGCCGGTTATGAGCATGATCGTGCTCATGCTCATGGGCGTGATCGCAGGTCTCCTCGGGAAAGAAGCCCACACAGATCGCGGTGAGGACGAGAAGAATGCCCGTCACCAGGATCCACGGGCGAAACATCGGATGCAGAAACGACGCGATCCGCCCGCTGAAATAGAAGTAACTGAGGATGACTCCCCACTCGAAAAGCGTGAGGGAAGGCAGAGCGCGTTGGAGAATTTTCATCGGAGAAAAGGAGCGACCGAAAGGACGAGCGCCGCGATCACGACGAAGAGCGCGAGCGCGAGCGAAAAGGTCAGCCGTTTGTTAAAAACGAGGCTGTACATGAAGAGAAGTTTCAGGTCCATCATCGGGCCGAAGACCATGAACCCGAGCTTCGCGCTCGCGGGAAAGGTAAGGAAATTCGCGGCGATAAATGCGTCCGAAGTGCTGCAAAGCGAAAGCAGCAAAGCCAGCACCATCAGGCTGAGCGTGGCGAAGAGATGATGGCTCGCCAGCGGCAGGAGAACGTGACGATCGACCGCGGTGTTGAAGAGGCTGGCGATGGCCGCGCCGATGATGAGGTAACAGCCGACATCAAGAAAATCAAAAGCCGCGCAACGAATCGCGCCGAGGAATTTGCCGCCGAAGTTTGGCTCCTCGTGCGCCTCGTCGTGCAGACGCACGATCGTCTCCGGCGCGACGAGCGGAAAGGCCGTTCCTCCTATACTCGTTAGGCCACCGGCTAGGGCGAGTTCCGGGAGCGGAGCCGCTTCTTCCTTGGGTGCCGCGACAGCGGGAAGCGAGGCGAGCATGCGCCGGTTCAGGATTTCCGCGACGGGAATGCGCTGCACAATCAGGCCGAAAACCACCGCAACTGCAAACCCGAGCGTCAAGCGCAGCGAAGTCATCATCCCGGGATGTTGACCGCGAAACGCCGCGAAAGTGCTCAGCGCGACGATCGGATTTACAATCGGCGCGGCGAGCAGGTAAGTGAGTCCGCAGGATACCGGCAGACCTTTGCGCAAAAGACGCCGAATCACCGGGACGACTCCGCATTCGCACATCGGGAAAACGACCCCGAGCAACCCGCTCAGCAAAATCGCGGCCGTGCGATTCGGGGGCAGAATTTTCTCAATCTGCTCCGCGGGCACGAAGGCATCAATCAGGCCCGAGAGCAACGTTCCTAGGAACATGAAGGGCACGCCTTCAAACAGAATGCTCAGGAACGAGATCGAAAAATCTTGGAGATTAAAATGGAACCAACTCACTAAACACTCGCAAATTCAGAAAGGAACCGGCAGGCCTGAAGACGGCTGCGCGGACGAAGTTATCCCGCGAGTAAATGACCCGAAGAGGATCAGAAAAGCCCGCCGGCTAACGCTGAACTAGGCGAGTGCGGGCGGAGCGTGCTCGAAGACTCGAGCGCGAAGAAAGATCGACGCGACGGAGCAGGAATTATCCTGCGCGACGGCGACGGTTTCAGGCGCTGGGAGGAAGTCCGGGGCGAGGATTGGCGTCACCATCGTCCCGTCGGTGCCACCGGAGTGCATCACCGTGACCACGCATTCGTGCTGCTCGGTGTTCGCGCCGTGATGGAGACGCTCGTGCAGCCACGGCGACGCGGTCATCGCGAGGCCAAGCAAGAATTGCAGGACAAGCGCGAGCGTCAGCGCGCGCTGCCATGTCTTTGCTTCGCGGAATTCTTGCACGACCCCGATGGTAGGGTTCTTTCGGTGATGCGTCAACCGAAGCTTCGAAGCGCCCTCAGGCGCGGCGTATCGCGCTTCCAAATAGGGATGGCGCTTTATCCCGAAGAGGGCGGCGCGACCTCGTTTACCGCTGGACCGGCGGGAAGTTGGTCGAGACCGCGACGCTTTAAGAGCGCCTCCAACTCCGGTCCGTGGCCGCAGAAGTCCCGGAAGAGCTTGCTCGCATCTTCGCTCCCGCCGCGCGAAAGAAGCGTGTCGCGGAAGTGCTGCCCGTTGGCCCGAGTCATGCCGCCATTGGCTTTGAACCACTCGACCGTGTCGGCCGCTAACTCCTCGCTCCAGACATAACTGTAGTAACCGGCCGAGTAACCGCCCGCGAAAGCATGAGAGAAGTAAGTCGTGCGATAACGTGGCGGGACAGGCGCGTAGTCGACCCCGGCTTTTTTCAGCGCGTCGGCTTCAAATTTCAGGACATCGTTAGGCACTTGGGCAGGCTTGAGCTGATACCAGGCCTGATCGAGCAACGTCGCCGCCATGTACTCCGTTGTCTTGAAGCCCTGGTTGAACTTTTGCGAAGCGATAACCTTGTCGAAAAGCTCCTGCGGCATCGGTTTGCCGGTCTGGTAATGCTTTGCGTAGTGCTTCAACACTTCCGGCCAGCTCGCCCACATCTCGTTAGCCTGCGAAGGATACTCGACAAAGTCGCGCGGCACGTTCGTGCCACTGAAGCGCGGATACTTCACCTGCGAAAACATACCATGCAGCCCATGGCCAAACTCATGGAAAGCAGTCGTGACTTCGTCAAAAGTAAGGAGCGTCGGCTGTCCCGGGGGAGGCTTGGGAATGTTGAGGTGATTCGCCACCACCGGCTTCATGCCTAACAAGTCGCTCTGGCTGACATATTCGTTCATCCACGCCCCGCCGCTCTTGGAAGGCCGCGCGTAATAGTCGCCGATGAAAATCGCGAGGCGTTTGCCGTCCTTGTCGAAGACATCGAACACGCGCACGTCCGGTTGATACACTGGCAGGTCATGGCGTTCCTTCACCGTGATGCCGTAAAGCTCGTGCGCCGCGTAAAAGACGCCGTCGAACAGGACATGGTTTAACTCAAAGTACGGTTTGATCTGCGCTTCATCGAAGGCGTAGCGAGCTTTCCGCACCTTCTCGGAGTAGAAATCCCAATCCCAGGATGCGAGCTGGAAGCCGCCATGTTCCTGGTCGATCACCTTTTGTATCTCCGCTCCCTCGCGGCGCGCGTTCGCTACTCCTGCCGGAACCAGAGCGGCGAGCCACTTATTAATCGTGCCGACATCGTGGGCGGTCTGGTCTTCCAACTGGTAGGCCGCATAACTGTCATAGCCGAGCAGGGAGGCTCGCTCCGCGCGTACTTTTACCTGTCGCAACACCACGTCGCGGTTATCCCAATCTCCACCGTGACTGTTGCGCGCGAGCGAAGTCTTCATGATCCGCTCGCGCAACGCGCGGTCCTGCAAAGCCACCAGCGGCGGCTGGCCGGTGGTGTTCTGCAAGGGAAAAACCCATTTTCCCGACTTTTTCTCGCTCTTCGCCGCCAGGTTGGCGGCATCCATCTCGTTAGGCGAAAGGCCGGCTAACTTGGCCCGATCTTGCACCACGATGGACTCGGCATTTTTCTCTTTGAGGACGTTCTGCGAGAACTTCGTCTGGAGCGCGGCGCTCTCCGCATTCAACGCCTTCAGTTTCGCCTTATCCGCATCGGAGAGCTCGGCCCCTGCGCGCACGAAATCCTTATAATAACGGTCGACCAGATACTTCGCCTCCGGGTCGAGTCCGAGCTGATCGCGCTGATTATAAATCGCTTGGATCCGCTGAAAGAGCGGCGCATTGAGATGAATGACGTCCTCGTGCGCAGCGAGCTTGGGCGACATCTCGCTCTCGATCTTCTGTTTCTCCGGATCGGTATTCGCTCCGGCCAAATTTGAGAAAATGCTGCCAACCCGGCCGAGGAGCTGCCCTGTTTTCTCCAGTGCGACAATCGTGTTTTCAAAGGTTGGCTTCTCTGGATCATGTGCGATCGCCGCGACCTCCTTTAGTTGTTCCGTCATCCCTTGCTCAAAGGCCGGCAGGTAATCAGCATTCTGAATCTTATCGAAAGGTGGATACTGAAACTCCAACGGACTCTTCTCCAGCAACGGGTTGGCCTTCCCGGAAGCGGGGCGCGGCGAAGGGGACGCTGGCGCGGCTAAAACAGAAGCGCTCACCAGCGAGGAAATAAGCTCGAGCAAGGTTTGCCAACGCCCGAAGTGATGAAAGAAGCGGATGAGTGAATGAGACATATTTCGTTAGGCGATCCGAGGCCGGAAGAGAAAGACTCGGGCGTCACTCCTTGCATCGAGCGCGGCCGTTGTCATCCCGGCCCGAATCTGAGCTTTGGGAGGTGCTATTCATGGTTCGACCGATGCGGGATAGCTCATCTCGAGAGCGCATCGAAGCCCGAGATCACGTCGAAGAGTTCTTCGTCGATGCTGCTTTGACGCAGTTGATGGAAGGTGCCGTGCAGCTCGAGCAGAAGTTCGTCGATGTTTTTGTCGGCGCGCTGCATCGCGGCGAGACGGCTGGCGTTTTCGCTCGCGAGCGATTCGGCGCAGGCGCGGAAGATCGAGACGAAGAGATACTCGCGAATGAGGGCTCGTAAGGTCGCGGTGCTGCCGCCGATGACCTCGGGGAGGTTCTGCGCCGGCCAGGGGATCTCCGCCAGTTTGCGCCGCCAGGCTTCGTCCAGGGGCAGCAGGCGCTGACTTACCGGCTCGTAGCCCGCTCCGGTGGTGGGGCGATTGTAGAAGAGGTGCAGCTCGGTGACTTCATTCCGTCCGCGATGGGTTTCGTGTTCGACGAGGATTTTCCCAACCAGGGGCGTGATGGCTTGGATGGAATTTGGCACCGAGAAGAGCCCGATTGGCGCCAGCCCCGCATCTTTTAAACGCGCGCGGACGCGATCGCCGACGGCCCAGACTAGCGGTTTATTCGTTAGGGCGGCGAGAGCCTTAACCGCGTGATCGGTTACGACATCATTGAACTGACCGACCAATCCTTGATCGGAACCGAAGACGACCGCGCCGAGTGCGTCTGCGTCCGGGCGTTGCGTTGAAGAGGTCAGCAATGCTGACGGACCAGCCGCGCGGAAGCAGACGCTCAGGCCCAACTCCACCGTGCGATAGTAATCGCCTAACGACTCCACCGATCTTTCATATTGGCCGATGCTCGAAGCGGCCAAAGCTTTCATCGTCCGCACGACGGATTGAAGATCGCCGGCACTCTCGATCTTTTGGCGCAGACTCTCAGTCGTGTTGCTCATGTCTTTTCCTTGTCCGCCGCCTTGGGCTTGGGATGAAAAGTGATGAGCGCCTGCTGGGCGATGTCCATGATGGTTTTGCGATCCTCGTCGCTCAGCTTGTCAGTGGTGTTCAAACGCTCGGTGACCTCTGCCGGGATCTTCGCGGCCGCTTTGCGTAAGGCTTGCTCGGCTTCTTTCATCCGGTCGAGCGGCACGTCGTCGAAGAGTTTCGCGCTTAACGCCAGGAGCACGGCGATTTGTTCGACCACCGGAACCGGAGCGAATTCCGGTTGCTCGAGACAGGCGCGGATCCGGCGTCCGTGCTCGATGATCTTGCGCGCCTCTTCATCCAGCCGCGCGCCGAAACGGGAAAAGCTTTCGCGTTCCTCGAACTGCGCGTAGGCCAGTTTAAGATCGCCCGTCACTGCGCGGTAAGCCGCCAACTGCGCCTTGCCGCCGACGCGCGAGACCGATTTGCCGACATCGACCGCAGGCAGTACGCCCAGTTCGAAAAGCGAAGGCGAGAGATAAATCTGCCCGTCGGTGATCGAGATTAGATTGGTCGGAATGTAGGCGGAAATGTTTTGCGCCTCAGTCTCAATGATCGGCAACGCCGTGAGCGAGCCCCCGCCGAGTTCCTTGCGCAGATGCGTGGCGCGCTCGAGCAGCCGCGAGTGAATGTAAAAAATGTCGCCTGGAAAAGCCTCGCGCCCGGGCGGCCGACGGAGCAACAACGAGAGCTCGCGATAAGCGCGCGCGTGGTGCGTGAGATCGTCGTAAACGATGAGCACATCGCGGCCCGCCTCCATGAGATGCTCCGCAATGCTGGTCGCGGCGTAAGGCGCGATGTAAGCGAGCCCGGGCGCATCATTGCCCTCGGTCACGACCACGACCGTGTATTCCATCGCGCCCTTCTCGCGCAGACCAGCCACCGCTTTGGCGACCGCCGACGCGCGCTGACCAATAGCGCAATAAACACAAACGACATCGCGACCGCGTTGATTGAGGATGGTGTCGATCGCGATGGCCGTCTTACCCGTCCGGCGGTCGCCCAAAATCAACTCGCGCTGCCCCCGCCCGATCGGAATGAGCGCGTCGATCACTTTCAACCCGGTCTGCAGCGGCACCGTCACCGGCGCGCGATCCATGATCGCCGCCGCAGGTCGCTCGATCGGCAAACGTTTGCTCGCAGCCACCGGCCCGTTGCCATCGAGCGCTCGACCCAGCGGATCGATCACGCGTCCGAGCAACGCGTCGCCCACCGCCACGTCCATGACTCGACCGGTGCGTTGAACTTCATCGCCCGCGTGCAGCCCCTGATATTCGCCAAGCAGAACGACGCCGATTTCCTCCTCGTCCACGTTGAAAGCGATCCCGAAAAGGTCGCCGGGAAACTTCAGCAGCTCCTCAAAGCCCGCGTTAGGAAGACCAGCGACGCGCGCTATACCAGTAGAAACGCTAATGATTGTACCGACTTCATGCGTCGCGAGTTGCGGCTTGAACGCTTCCCGCGCCTGATCGATTCCAGCAAACGTTCGATCGAAGACGTTCTGCAGATTTTCCGGCATCGCGTTCATTTACTTTTTGCGACCGGCTTTTGCTCGTTAGGCTCTGGCTTCGGCTGGTCCTTCGCTTTCAAAAGTTCCTCGACGCCATGTTCTAAACCAGTGAGATAGTCCGCGATGCTCCACGCGAGCTTTTGTCCGTTCGCGGTGAGTTCGATTCCGCTGATCAAATCGGGCGCGGTTTCGAACCGGAGTTTGATTTCGATCGAGAAGGTTTCGTTGAGCGCCTTTTGAATGGCGGCTTGTTGCTCGACCGGAAGGTCGAACGCGCTCCGCACGACTGCCGGATCGGACGCCGTCTTGAGAGCTTCGCCGAGGCTCACTTTCGTCTTCGCGTCCATCGTTTGCAGGCGTCGTATAAAAACGTCGGCCGCCCGCTCTTCCAGGCTGGCCGTGGCGAGATCGGTCAGCGTCTTTCGGGTGATGGCAAAAACTTCCTGCTGCGTTCGGCGACTGATGGCCTGGCTCAAGTGCTGCGCGTCGTTTCGTAGCGTCTCGCCACGCTTCGCGCTCAAGGCGTCGGCGGCTTTGCGTGCTTCGTCGAGGAGCCGCTCGCGCTCAGCTTTCGCTTTGTCGGTCGCTTTGGTAAGGAGTGCGGCGCGCTGCTGGTCGAACTCCTCGTTCTTCTGCTGGAAATCGTCGCGCTCCTTTTTCGCTTCGGCTTTTTTGGTAGCGGCGTCGGCCAGTTCGGCGGCGATCTTCTTCTCGCGCGCGTCGATTGCGTTGAGGATCGGTTTGTAAAGAAAGCGCCTCAACAACCAGACAAGAATGAGGAAGTTGAGCGCCTGCGCCCCGACGGTGAACCAGTCGATGAGCATGAATTACTTTCCGGCCGCCTGCGCGATGACGTGATTCCAGAACGGATTCGCGAAGATCAAAATCATCGAGACGACGAAGCAATAGATGGCGATGGACTCGATCATGGCGAGCCCCACAAATAACGTCCGGGTGATGGTGGCGGAGGCGTCGGGCTGCTGCGCCAGCGAACTCAATGCGGTGGCCACGGCTCGCCCTTCGCCGAGCGCCGGTCCGATACTTCCAAAGCCAATCGTCAGGCCGGCGGTGACGATTGAGGCAACTGCAATGACGGTCATGCTGTCCATAGTTTTGTCCTTTATTTGTTAGGTTGTTGAGCGGGTTCGGGTTTCGGGTCGCGCGTACGTGTGGCCGCCGCGATATAAACCGCGGCGAGGATGAAGAAGATGTAGGCCTGCACCATTCCGGTGAGCAGGCCGAGCACTGTCATTAGGATGGGAAAGATGAACGGCGTAATCGTGAGCAGAATCCCGATGATCATCACGCCGCTCATCATGTTGCCGAACAGACGGACGGCCAGAGCCAGCGTGCGCGAGAGTTCGCTGATAATGTTGAACGGTAACATGATGAATGTCGGCTCCGCGTAGGACTTGAGGTAGCCGCCTAATCCCTGATCCTCGATGCCGAAAAGCGGCACAGCTATAAATACGGACAGGGCCAGTGCCGCAGTGGTCGAGAGCGAGCCAGTTGGCGGCTCGTAGCCGGGGATGATAGTGCAAAGCGCGGAGACGGCGACGAAGAGAAAGAGCGTGCCGAGAAAACCGAGATACTTCTCCGGATGGCGCAGACCGACTTCTTCGATCTGCTTGTTGATCCCGGTGACGATGATTTCTAAAAAATTCTGCCAGCGGGTGCGTTCCAGTTCGGTGGAAAGATTGCGTGTGATGAGCTTCGCACCGACCGCGAGCACGATCATCAGGGCCCAGGTGAAGACGATGGTGCCATTGAGTTTGAGAAACCCGTGCTGCCAGAAGATCATCTGATCGGGACTAAGGCGCATGACGGGCCTCCGGTGTTCGTGAGCCATGATCTTCGGCCGACGGACGGGTCAGCCAGGTCACGACGAAACGCGCGATGACGAATCCGAGCAGACAGGCAATCAGCCGCCGCCAATCGCCACGGCCGATAAAGTAGAAGCCGGCGAGCGTGATGCCCATGCGCAGCAGCATGCTGCCGAGAAACCAGAGCGCGGGTTGCCTGGCCGAAAGGCCTTTGCGGACGGTCCACCAAAGGCCGCCGAAAAAGATCGCGCCGAGCACAAGGCCGGCCGCGGCTGCGAGCAGCAATGGCAGTGGGTCATTCATCGTTAGGCGCCTCGTCGTCCCGCATGGCCTTTTCTTCATTGGCGACCCAATGCCACGCGTTTAGACAACCAATCGTGAGCCCTGCGACCAGAAGCGCGAGCGTCCAGGAATGGGTGCCGGGATGATGTTTGTCCAACCAGATGCCGAGCGCGGCGCCGAGCAATGTCGGCACGGTTACCGACCAGCCGATCAGTCCCATCATGCCGAGGCCGAACCAGACGCCGGGCTTCGGGTTGCGCCGCGCCTTCAGTTTGCGCGCCGCCTTCACGCCGATTTGCCCAGCGAAATCTGTCCGGTCGTTAGGTGGGTCACTCATTTTTGAAAACTGGCGAACCGATGCAGAAAGCCGGTTTCCAATTTCGCCATGACCGAGCGGACGTTTTGCTCGTCCTCATCGAGCGCGAGGAACTCCTGCTTCACCGCGTCGTGTAACTGTCCGAGATCCGTCCCGCCGAACGCACGGCGGACGGAGACGAGCACGTCGTCGCCGGTTTTCACGAGCACGCCTTCATCCACCGCGACGAAGACTTCACCGTCGGATTCGGTTTCGTAAGTCAGAATTCCGGGCGCGAGCGCGGCCACGCAATCCAGCCGGTGCGGGAGGATGCCGAACGAACCCTCGCGCGTCTCCGCGACGATGCGCGATACGCCAGTCTTCTCAGCGAAGACCCGGAACGGGAGAAGAATCTTAAGCTGCATGTGCGGCGGCCGGTGTCGGCTGTGGTTGTGGTTTTGTTTCCGGCGCGGCCTTGGCATCACTCGGTTTCGCTTTCGCCCTGGCCTCATCGACCGCGCCGATCATGTAGAACGCGCTCTCGGGTAGATCCTTGAATTCGTCGCCTAGGATTCGCTCACAACCCTCCAGCGCGTCCTTCAGACTAACGAGTCTACCGCGCATGCCGGTGAATTGCTCGGTCGTGAAAAACGGCTGGGTCAGAAACCGTTCCAGCCGGCGCGCGCGGGCGACCACGTTGCGATCTTCCGGCGAGAGTTGCTCCAGGCCGAGCATCGCGATGATGTCTTTCAGCTCCGCGTATTGCGCGAGCGTGCGCCGGATTTCCTGGGCAAGTTTGTAATGGCGCTCGCCGACAATACCGGGCGTCGCCATCTTGGAACTCGATTGCAGCGGATCGATCGCGGGAAAAAGTCCTTCGCTCGCGCGCTGGCGCGAAAGGACAATCGACGCCGACAGATGCGAGAAGGTGTGGACCGCCGCCGGATCGGTGAAACGCCGGCGCCGCCGAAAAGTCCGGCCTTTCCGCCGCGCTCCAGCGGCACGAGTACGTCGATGACTTTGATCCCGGTCTCGAAAACTTCCGACTTGGTGGAACGTCGCGCCAACGGCGGCGGATCGCGATGGACCGAACGCCATTGGATATCCGTCGGCGCGGGTTCACGATCGATCGCCTTGCCGAAGACATCGAACATGCGCGAGAGAATTCCTTTCCCGACCGGCGCCTGGAGCGGCCCGCCGGTATCCTCGACGGACATGCCGCGCGCCAGACCCTGCGTCGGCGTGAGCGCAATCCCGCGGACGTGCTGCGCATCGCTTTGCGCCAAAACTTCGATGACAATCTCGTTTTTCGCGCCCGCGCGCAGGACGGAATAGATCGGCGGGAGGTGCGCGTCGAAGCGCACATCCACGACACTGCCGCGCACGGCAACGATCACGCCTTGGTTCGAAGGAGTGATTGTGTTTTCCATTTTATAGGATCGGGCTAACGGCTTCCCTAAACACCAAACTCCGTCGATGCCCGCCCGCTCTCGTCATCCTCTTGGCAATTTTAGCGCATCGAGAATGCGTGTGAATGTCGCTTGGTTCCGCCCTCCGTGCCAGTGCGTCCTCGCCGCGCTGGCCGCGGCGTGTCCAGCATCACTCTCGACAGCAATCCGTTACCTCCAGACGAGTCGCAGGTTGCTTGGGCGCATGACGGCGCGACCCGCAAATTCGAGATCGTTCTGGGGTAAGGAAGAGTTAGCTTCCTCAGCCGTGTAACAGGGCCGGTGATCCTGATCGCGGGCGCATTCGCTCGTGCGCCGAGGGAAAGCGCGATGTATGAACTTAACGGATGAGATCTCGAAAATCCGGCCGCGGCAAACGCCTCGCGCTCGTCTTCGCCTTCTTGATCATTACCGGAATCGTGCTTTTCGTTTGGTGTCTAGGCCCGCTGCTCCGGACAGCCACGGGCTCAGTTGCGCAGTCGGTTTGCTCGGCCGCTTTCATCTCCCGCGTCGATCCGGATCGGGTTTATCGGGAGGAACAACTTCCCCTTCCCGGCCTCGCAAAACTCAACTGGGCGCTGCGCTATGTGATTGATCGCGACCATCAGGAAGCGCGGGCGACCGTGTTCGGTGGATTCGGGGCGCGCGCGGTCTATCGCGAGGGCTTCGGCTGTCACCTCGAACTGGGCGATACGCCCTCGGCGCTCGACTCGATCCGTGTGCCCGCGATCGGCCCCTCCGCGGCCAGCAAGGCGCCGCCGCTGGAGGAGGCGATCGATCCGCGACTCGCGTCCGCGCTCGAGGCCGCGTTTGCCGAAGTCGATGCGCGCGGGCTTCGCCAAACCAAAGCCGTCGTCGTCCTGAAGGATGGCAAGCTCATCGCGGAACGCTATGCGCCCGGTTACAACGCCGAGACTCCGATCTGGGGCCACTCACTCACGAAGTCGGTGACAAACGCGCTCATCGGAATCCTTGTGCGCCAGGGTAAACTGAAGGTGGAAGAGCCAGCACCGATCGCGGCCTGGCAAAGGCCGGGCGACCGTCGGCGTTCGATCACGGTCGACCAGTTGTTGCGCATGGAAAGCGGCCTGCCGCCTGATGAAACCAACGCCATGATCACTCTGGCGACCCGCATGTGGATGCTGGAGCCGGATAGCGTTGCCTTTGCCGCCCGGCAGAAACTGGTCGCGCCTCCCCACACTCAATGGGCTTACAGCAACCTCGGTGACGCTATCCTCTCAGGAGTCATTCGCGAGGTCGCGGGCGGCGGCGATCCCGGCAAGACGCTCGCCTTTATTCGCAGTGAACTCTTCGAGCCGCTCGGGTTGGACCACGCCACCCTGGAGTTCGACACCGCGGGGACGCCGGAAGGTAACGGCTTCATGTTCGCCTCGGCGCGCGGCTGGGCTCGTTTCGGTCAATTCTTTCTCGACGACGGCGTCGTGCAAGGCCGGCGCCTCCTTCCGGAGGGCTGGACGAAATATAGCGCCACCCCCACACTCGATACCGGCTACGGCGCCGGCTTCTGGACGAACCGCAAACAGGACGGCACGGTTCCCTATTGGGGCATCGCCTAGGCACTCTCGGGCCTGCCCGCCGACGCCTACTTCGGGCGGGGCGCGCTCGGACAATACGTCGTCATCGTGCCCTCGGAGCGACTGGTCTTCGTGCGCCTCGGCCTGACTCACGACACCAGCACCGGCATCGGCACACTTGGCGCATCGATTCTCGCCGCGCTGCGATCCGGCCGTCCCCATTCCGGCTAACGCGCCAGTCGAGCGCTCCTTTGCGCCAGCACTTCGATGACGATTTCGTTTTTCGCGCCCGCGCGCAGGACGGAATAGATCGGCGGAAGATGCGCGTCGAAGCGCGCATCCACGACACTGCCGCGCACGGCGACAATCACGCCCCGATTTGTCGGCGCTTTTTGCCCCTCGGGCGGCGGTCCACGATCTTCGCCAAATGTCTTCACGGTTGAGTGGCAGGGATCACACCTCGTCCAACCACTTCCGCGCTTCCGCGGCGTCGGCATGATCGAAGTATCGGACGGTCGCTTTCGTGAACGGCTTACAAAACGTCGCCATGCCTTCCTGCCACTTTTTCTCACCAACCACCGCGAGACGGTCGATGTCGCTGAAATGATGCAGCGCAAACTTCGTGTCCTCCCACATTGCGCCCGCCGTCCAACCATGGAGGCCGGCCAGATCGAACAGCACGCACAATTTTCCATGCTCCCGGACGAGGCGCTCGAACTCCGGCACGAAGTGCTCGTAATCTGACTTGACCAGCTTTCCGCTGACGTGGACGGCGAGCACTTTCCCGCCGTTCTCTTCCTTAATTTGAATGGGCATTTTGACTCCTTTTATTTTGATACGGGGCGATCATATCACGCTCCCGTCGCGTCGAAGCGCACGTCCACGACACTGCCGCGCATGGAAACGACCACTCCTTTATTCGAAGGAGTAATTGTGTTTTCCATTTATAGGATCGGATTAGCGACTCTCATAACCACTCCCCGCTGAATCAACTCCGTCGATCGGCACCACCTCGAAACCCCGTGCCCATTCGCATCGCGAAAGCGAGTGAATGTCGCCCGGTTCCGGCATCCTTGCCAGTGCGTCACGTAACTTGGAAGCGGCTCTCAGAAGGGATGGCTGCGAAGTCGGACGAGTTTGTCGAGAAAGGCGCGAAGATTCACGCGAATCGGTAGTAGCATCTTGACCGGCCTGCTCAATTGTCGCTTTAATCTTCTCACTATGGCGCCTCTTCTTTCGGGCCTTTTAGCTGGGCTGATCTTCGGCGCGATCGACGTCTGTTTGATGCTGCCGATGTCGTTTCCGGATAAGAAAACAGCGTTGCTCGCTGCCTTCATCAGCCGATTCGGCATTGGGCTGGTGATCCCCTTGGTGCAACTTCCGTCCTGGCCGGGATGGTTGATCGGCCTCGTGTTTGGACTCCTTTTGAGTTTGCCCGATGCGCTCGTCACCAAAGCGTATGCGCCCATTCTGATCAGCGGCGCCATCGGTGGCGTGATTATCGGTGGTCTGACCCACGGCTGGGGCATGCACTCAACCTAGCAACGCCCGCCCGTAAATTTTTGCAGAAAGGCGAAGTGCCTTCGCGGCTGAATTGACGTCAACGAGAACGGACGGCTAGTCTGCGCAATGCCCGCGAAGCCTTCCGCCGTGATCGAGACGCGCGTCATCTATTGCGGCGATAACCTCGACCAGCTCCGCAAACTGCCGGACACGTGCGTCGATCTCATTTACATCGACCCGCCCTTCAACTCGAACCGCAATTACGAGGTCTTCTGGGGGGAGACGAAGGAGAAGCGGAGCTTCGAAGATCGTCACGAATCGACCAGGGCCTATATCGATTACATGCGCCCGCGGTGCGTTGAGCTCGCGCGCGTGCTCAAGAAAACCGGCAGCTTCTATTATCACTGCGACGATCATGCCTCGCATTACGTGAAGGTGATGCTCGACGGAATCTTCGGTGAAAATAATTTCCTGAATGAGGTGATTTGGAAGCGGACCGGCGCGCGCGGAGACGCGAAAGGCTGGAATCAACTCCACGACACTCTGTTTGTGTATGGCGGCGGGGAAGACACCGCGTGGAACCCGCAGTTTGACGAGTACAGCGACCATTACATCGACACGAAATACACGCACGACGATGGCGACGGTCGTCTTTATCGACTCGATAACATGACGAGTCCGAACCCACGCCCGAACATGACGTACGAATGGAAGGGCCACGCAAGTCCGCCGAAAGGGTGGCGATATTCTAAGGAGACAATGGCTCAGCTCGATGAGGAGGGGCGCATCTGGTATCCTGGCGACAAGACGAAACGTCCGCAGCTAAAGCGTTACCTCGATGAGATGCACGGTGTGCCGATGGGAAGCGTCTGGACAGACATTGCTCCGATCAATTCTCAAGCCGCCGAGCGGCTTGGCTATCCCACGCAAAAGCCGCTCGCCTTACTCGACCGGATAATCGCTGCTAGTAGTAACGAGAACGACATCGTTCTCGATGCGTTTTGCGGTTGCGGCACCGCGCTGGTCGCCGCACAAAAGCTCAAACGCCAATGGATCGGCATCGACACTTCGCCAACTGCTTGCCGCGTGATGGCGAAACGGCTGAAAGACAAGCGAGTCTGCGGCCTGCCGGAGAACGAAGAGCTTTGGAATATCGGGCGTGGCTTCATCGTGCGCGACCTTCCGAAGACCGAAGAAGAGTTGCGCAAGTATCCGCCATTTGAGTTCGAGAACTGGGCCGTCGTCGCCCTCGGCGGCATCAAGAACAAAACCCAAGTCGGCGACAAAGGAATCGATGGCCGCATCTTCCCCGTCTCCGCGCTCGATAACGTGCGCGTCGCCGAAGCTACTGAGCTACCGCTGGAAGAGCGCTTCTACGCGATGCAAGTGAAGCAAAAGGACAAAGCCGGACGCCCCGACATCGACGCCTTCGAAACCGCAATGCGCCGCGCGAAGTGCGAGAAAGGCTTCTTCGTCAGCTTCGACTACAGCAGCGATGCGGTGCGCGAGATCGACCGCTTCTTCCGCGAAGAACACCGCATCATCGTTCCGCTCACCGTTCGCGAAATCCTTGACGAGGAGATCGCCCGGAAACTTGTATAGCGACTGGAGACGCTTCCACATGGCCATCCCGAAATACGACGAAATGATGTTGCCGCTGCTTCAGTTGCTTGGGGGCGGCCGCGAGCATCATCAGCGCGATCTCGCCGTACAGGTTGCGGATCAGTTCCAACTAAACGACGAAGAGCGGAACCTGATGCTTCCGAGCACGCAATCGACTTACCTCCGCAACCGCACGGGCTGGGCTGGTTTTCACTTGCGAAAGGCCGGCCTCGCGGAACTTGCTCGCGAAGCCACGTTGCGCATCACTCCAGCGGGAGCTGAGTTCCTGAAGAATGCGCCTGCGAAGATTGATCGCGCGATCTTGATGCAGTTCGAGCCATTCAAGCAGTTCATGTCGGAGCAGAAGAAGCGTGGCGCAGCAGCTGCGCGCACCAAGGCGTCAAATGTTTTGCCGGCGGCGGACGAAGAAGAGGCGACACCGGAGGAAAGAATCGAGGCTGCGTTCGTCGAACTCCGTGAAACGCTTGTCTCCGATCTTTTGGCAAAACTCGCCGCGATCGATCCATTCCGCTTTGAACAAGTGGTTCTCGATCTGCTCGTCGCGATGGGATATGGCGGCTCGCGGAAGGAGGCTGCCGCGGTTACCCAGAAAACCGGCGACGAAGGAATCGACGGCGTGATCAACGAGGATCGGCTTGGTCTCGACGTGATTTATCTTCAAGCGAAACGCTGGAAGTCGAACGTTGGTCGTCCTGAGATTCAGAACTTTGTTGGCGCATTAGCCGGCAAGAAGGCTGCGAAGGGCGTCTTTATTACGACGAGTTCGTTTCATGATAACGCGCGTGAATACGCCGCAGGGCTGCATCAGAAAGTGATCTTGATCGACGGCCGGAGACTCGCGGAACTCATGATCGAACACGCTGTAGGGGTGGCCGAAGAGCACGCGTACAGCGTGAAGAAAATCGACAGCGATTACTTCGATGAGGCTTAAGCGGTGCGTGAGATCCTCTTTTACCAGACAGATTTTGGGGACAAGCCGGTCGAAGAGTTTCTCGCGGAATTAGCGCCTCCTCCGCGAGCCAAGATTGTTCGCACGTTGGAAATGCTTCGCACCATGCCAAACGTGCCGGGGAAATTCTGGCAGAAGATGAGCGGAAGCGGGAAGCTATGGGAAGTTCGCACCGAGTACGACGGAAATATCTACCGGATTCTCGCGATCACTGCGAAGGGCAACCGCGTAATTCTTCTGCACGGTTTCCAGAAGAAATCGCAAAAGACGCCGCGCCAGGATATGGAAATTGCTCAGCAGAGACAAAAGCGGTATTTTGAGCGGCACGGTTACCTGTGAAAGACGAACTCCAAAAGTTTCACGAGAAGAACATGTCGAGCGATCCACAATACGCGGTCGCGCGTCACCTCCTTGATTTAGGCGAAGCCGTCGCGCTGCTCCGGAAAGAGGCGAAGATGACCCGGGGAGAACTGGGCAAACGGCTTCGCGTCAAAGCGCGGGATATCGCGATCGTAGAAGATGAGACTCCTCTCGCCCCGGCCGGGCTGCTCGAGGCTGCTTTGAGCCTTTTGATGGAGATGCTCTCTGCCAAGCGCACGCCGCGCCTGGCGGTTTCCGATTCCATTCGCACGATTCGCGCGCTCAGGCCCGCGCTTGTTCCCGCGTAGGCGAACGCTCGGGCGCGCGGAGGTTCTCCTCTTCGTGTCCTTCACACCCATCTTTCAGAGAAGTCTGTGAATCTCGGCGTCAGCTCGTGCGGGTCTTATGCGTTAAATGCTCGATCTGCCGCGTGCAGCGACAATCACATCTTTGTTCGTTAGGCCGGCTTTTGTCGCTCATGGTTGCGAAAATGCGCCCCACTTCCAATTCCTGATCTCCGGCAGATCTTCGCCGTTTTTGTCGATGTAAAGTTTGTGTTCGATCAGCTTGTCACGGAGCTGCTGCTTAAGGTAGATGCCGCGTTCGCCGGTCTGCGGGACGCGGTCGATCGTGTCCATCACGAGGTGGAAACGGTCGAGCTCGTTCAACACCGTCAGGTCGAACGGCGTGGTGATGGTGCCTTCTTCCTTGTAGCCGCGGACGTGAATGTTGTGGTGATTGGTGCGGCGATAGGTCAGCCGATGGATCAACCACGGGTAGGCGTGGAAGGCGAAGATGACCGGCTTATCCTTGGTGAAGAGCTCGTCGAAATCGCGATCGCTCAAGCCGTGCGGATGCTCGGATTGCGGCTGCAAACGCATGAGATCGACGACGTTGACGACGCGGATTTTCAGCTCGGGCAAGTGCTCGCGCATGATCGAGACGGCGGCGAGCGTTTCGAGCGTGGGCACGTCGCCGCAGCAGGCCATGACCACGTCGGGCGCGACTTCCTGATCGTTGCTCGCCCAAGACCAGATCCCGATGCCTTCGGTACAATGTTTGGCCGCGGCGTCCATCGTGAGCCACTGCGGCGCGGGATGTTTGCCGGCGATGACGACGTTGACGTAATGGCGGCTGCGCAGGCAGTGGTCGATGACCGAGAGCAGACAGTTAGCGTCCGGCGGCAGATAGACGCGCACGACCTCGGCCTTTTTATTCACGACGTGATCGATGAAGCCGGGATCCTGATGAGTGAAGCCGTTGTGATCCTGACGCCAGACGTGGGAAGCGAGCAGGTAATTGAGCGACGCGATTTTCCGACGCCACGGCAGATGCGATGTCACCTTCAACCACTTGGCGTGCTGGTTGAACATCGAGTCGATGATATGGATGAACGCTTCGTAGCAATTGAAAAGTCCGTGCCGGCCAGTGAGCAGGTAACCTTCGAGCCAGCCTTCGCACTGGTGTTCGCTCAGCATCTCCATGACGCGGCCAGCGGGCGCGAGCCATTGGTCGTTAGGCACCGTGGCGGCGTCCCATTGGCGATTGGTCTCGCCGAAGAGCGCTTCGAGGCCGTTGGAAAGCGTCTCGTCGGGACCGAAGACGCGAAAGTTCCGCTGGTCTTCGTTCAGCTTCGCCACGTCGCGCAGGAAGGGCCCGAGCACATGGGTGTCGCCGATGCCGCGGATTCCCGGCGCGGGCACATCGACCGCGTAATCGCAGAAGTCCGGCATCCGCAAATCGCGGAGCAGAATGCCGCCGTTGGCGTGGGGATTCGCACCCATGCGCCGCTCGCCTTTCGGCGCCAGCTCGGCCAGCTCTGGCTTTAACCTGCCTGAGTCATTGAAGAGTTCTTCCGCGCGATAACTCTTCATCCAGTCTTCCAACAACTTGAGATGCCCCGGATGCGTGCGTGGGTCGGAGATCGGCACCTGGTGCGCGCGGAACGTGCCTTCGATCTGAAAGCCATCGACGACTTTCGGCCCGGTCCAACCTTTCGGTGAATTGAGCACAATCATCGGCCAGCGCGGACGGGTGAGATCGCCATTGGTGCGCGCGCGTTCGTGAATCTGTTTGATCTGCTCCACGGCGGCATCGAGGGCAGTCGCCATCGCCTCATGCATGAGCGCGGGCTCGTGACCCTCGACAAAGATCGGTGTCCAACCGTAGCCGCGGAGTAACTGTTCCAATTCCTCGTGCGTGATGCGGGCGAGGATGGTCGGATTGGAAATCTTATAGCCGTTAAGATGCAGGATCGGCAGGACCGCGCCATCGGTCGCCGGGTCGAGGAACTTGTTCGAATGCCAGGCCGTGGCCAGCGGTCCGGTTTCCGCTTCGCCATCGCCGACCACGCAGGCCACAATGAGATCGGGATTATCGAAGACCGCGCCGAAGGAGTGACTGAGCGAATAACCCAACTCACCGCCCTCGTGAATCGAGCCGGGTGTTTCCGGCGAAGCGTGGCTTGGAATGCCGCCCGGAAACGAAAACTGGAGAAAGAGCTTCTGAAGCCCAGCCTCATCCTGGCTGATGTTCGGATAGATCTCGCTATAGGTGCCTTCGAGATAAGTATTACCAACGACCGCCGGACCGCCATGACCCGGACCGGAGACATAGATCATATCGAGGTCGTATTTCTTAATCACGCGATTCAAGTGCGCGTAGATGAAATTCTGTCCCGGTGTCGTGCCCCAATGTCCGAGCAGCATGTGCTTCACGTCCGTGAGCGCGAGCGGACGCTTGAGCAGCGGATTGTCGAAGAGATAAATCTGACCGACCGAGAGATAGTTCGCCGCGCGCCAGTAAGCGTCGATCTTTTGCAACAGGTCGGGAGTAAGTGTGTTCATTGTTCGTTAGGCGATTCCAATTGCAGGAGGCGAGTGACTGATTTTGCGATCATGAATTCTTCATCGGGGTGAAATGACGCGCACGAAGACCCGAGCACCGTTAGTCGAGATGAGCGCTTCGTTTTCCGCATTGCGTTCTGGCCTGAGCTCGATGCCGAGAAATCCTAGCCCGGCGCAGATCCGCTCGCGGATGAGCGGCGCGCTCTCGCCGATCCCGCCAGCGAAGACGAGCGTGTCTAAGCCGCCGAGCGCAGCAGCGAAGGAGCCGATCCATTTTTTCGCGTGATAACAAAACAGCGCCACTGCTTCCGCCGCGCGCACGTCGGTGGTTTCCTGCGCGAGCAAGTCGCGCATGTCAGAGCTGATCTCCGAAACGCCGAGCAGGCCGGATTCGTGGGTCACCATCTTTTGAAATTGCGGCGCACTCATCTTCTCCGTCCGCGCGAGATAGCGGACCAACCCCGGATCGAGATCGCCGGAGCGAGTGCTCATCGGCAATCCGGAGGCCGGCGTAAAACCCATGCTGGTGTCGATGCTCTTGCCGTCGCGCACCGCGGCCATGCTCGCGCCATTGCCGAGATGCGCGAGAACCACGCGGCCCTCCGTTGCCGCCGGATCGCCAAGGCGCGCCAGTTCTTCCATGAGATAAGCGTAGGACAAACCGTGGAAGCCGTAGCGTTGCACGCCCTTCGCCTCGTAGCGACGTGGGATGGCGAGCAGCTTCGCCACGCGCGGCATGTCGCGATGAAAGGCGGTATCGAAACACGCCACCTGCGGGAGTTGCGGATGTCGCCGACGAAACGCTTCGATCAGTTCGATCTCGCCGGGCAAATGTTCGGGATCGAACGGTATGATGCGATGCAACTCCTCGAGCAACTCC
This sequence comes from Chthoniobacterales bacterium, assembly GCA_965217815.1. Lineage (GTDB taxonomy): Bacteria > Verrucomicrobiota > Verrucomicrobiia > Chthoniobacterales > UBA10450 > Palsa-1392. Next base: position 224,755 of record CBDCJI010000001.1, on the reverse strand, counting down.
GGCGTGACCAACTCCGACGCGGTGTGCTGCATACCGTGCACCACGCGGTGCCCGACCGCCTTCACTGAATCGAAATCTGTCCATTCCTCGATCCACTCAATGAGAAACTTCGCCGCCGACCTAAGGTCGCCGGCATCGAGTTTTAGGTCTTTCTTTCTATCCTCGTTAGGGGCACTGAAGGAAAAATTCGTTTCGCTCGATCCGATGCGATCGATCTTGCCGTACAACGCGCGTTCCAGCGGTTCACCGATCCGGTAGAGCGCAAACTTGATGCTCGATGAGCCCCCGTTAATGGTCAGGACTTGCGGGTGGGTAACGCTCTCCCGCGTTCCCGTCGGCTTCACCGGACCGCGCTTTCCAGAGCGGCGGAATATTTCCCCTGCGTCGCGAGGCCGTTGCATTTCGCGCGGTGGTGGAGGGCGGCTTGCGCGGCGGCCAGGTTACCTGCCAATCCGGCCCAGGTCTTGAGCGCGGCGTCCTGCAAGGCGCGGCCGAAGGAAAAACTGATCGTCCACGGCGAATCACCGACGGCACAAATGGCATTCAGTCGTTGCGTAGCTTCCACGTCACTCTGCCCACCGGAAAGAAAAACGATCCCCGGAACCGCCTTCGGGACCGCGTGACGCAGGCAGCGGATGGTGGCCTCGGCGACTTCATCGATCCCAGCCTGTTGCGGGCAGTCTATGCCCGATAGGACCATGCCGGTCTTGAGTAAGATTCCTTCGAGCGCCACGCGATGAGTGGCCAGCTCCCTGAAAACAACTTCCAAGGTTGCACGGGTTACCTCTTCATGGCGCGCGAGCGAGTGGTTTCCGTCCATTAAAACTTCCGGCTCCACGATCGGAACCAAGGCCGCTTCCTGACTGAGGGCGGCAAAGAGCGCGAGCCCGTGGGCGTTCGCTTCCAGACACGCTTCCGTCGGTAGGCCTTCGCCGATGGCGATGACAGCGCGCCACTTGGTGAAGCGAGCGCCGAGATCATGATACTCGCGGAGTCGTTCGCGCAGTCCATCCAGCCCCTGGGTAAACTTCTCCCCCGGAAAATAGGGCAAGGGGACAGCTCCCAGATCGACCTTGATTCCGGGAATAATCCCCTGGTCCGTAAGGAGCTCCGGGAGCGGCACGCTACCCTTCGTGTGCTGGGTAATCGTCTCATCGAAAAGGATTACGCCACTGATGAATTCACTCAGCCTAGGAGTCGTGAAGAGCATCTCGCGATAAGCCTCGCGGTTCTCTTCCGTCGAGGGAATGTCGAGCGCCTTGAACCGCTTCCCGATCGTCGGAAAGCTTTCGTCCGCGGCGAGGATTCCTTTGCCCTGCGCCAGGAGCGCCTGAGCGGTCGATTCCAATGTCATCTGCGCCATGGTTGTCTCTCCGGTTAAAGCCCCATATTCGACAAGGCCGTAGCGAACCGGCTGACCACTCCGACGAGAGAAGGATGGGTCTCTTCAAATCCTTGCACGGAAGCGCGCAATCCGTTCAGCGCCGTGTCGGCGAGCTGCGGATTCTTCTGCGCGCGCACGGCTTCGTGCGCGGAGACATCGGCGAAGCGCGTGATGCTGGAGGCTTCATCGCGGTGAGTTTGCGAGAGCGTGGCAATCTCCGATTGTAACCCGGCGACCAACTGCAAGAGCTCCGCCTTCTTCTCCGCCGGCAGGTTGCCGGACTGTTCGATGATGGATTGGATCGTTTCGATGCGGTCGTTAAGCATGAGTCATTTATTCGTTAGGGGAAGCTTGCCGCTTCCGCGACAGCTTACACCCGTTCTGCGATCTCTGCCTATAACCTTACCGTCGCGCGACATAGGTGCCGACGAATTCCACTGCGACTTCGCCTTCGCTCTCGATCACGACCTCCAGTTGGAGCCGTGCCTTACCGCTGGCGGCGAACTCCTCCTGGAACTTTGCCAGCGCGTTCCCGGCCGGCGGCCGACAGCGAGCGCGGAGAATTCCCCGAACCGGCCGCCGAAATTTCAGGGTGCTCTCGCTGATCACGATGTGCGCGTCACGGTCGCCGAGCTCCAGCCAGAGGAGCGCGTAACCCGTCAGCATCGCGAGCGCGGCGAGGCTGCCGCCGAAAGCGGTGCCGAGATGATTGTGATTTGCGTCGAGCGGGGCGGTCAGGATAAGGCGGCCGCCCGCGTAGCTCTCGACCGCGATCTGCATGGCGCGGGTGAGCGGAATTTGTTCGTGCAGAAATTCTTCGGTCTCGCGAAGACGCGCGGCGTTCATCCCGGCATCCTAACGTGCTCTTTGCGCTGATGCAGGCGCAGCTTGCCCTCCATTTACGAATTGCTTCTGCATGAGTTACCGGCTCCGACCAGATGAATCGCCGGCCGCCGGAATTCGCCGCATCGTCCGCGAACAACTGAGCAAGGCCGTGCGCGAAATGGAGCGGCCGGCGGGTAAAAACGAGGGCGCGGCCATTCACGCCACCCGTAAACGGATCAAGAAAACCCGCGCCGTTCTCCGGCTCGTGGGGCGAGAACTGGGTCCGGTTATTTTCGAGGAGGAAAATGGCCGGCTGCGCGACATCGGGCGCGCGCTCTCCCAGGCGCGCGACGCCCAGGTGCAGTGGACCGTCCTCGAGAAGCTGCGCCAAGAGACGGGACAAAAACGGGGCGCCTTTGGCAAAACCGCCGCCCTGCTCAAGCGCGAGGTGGCCGAGCTCTCAACCGACTTGGCCGCGGAGAAAGGGGCCGCGGTCACCACCCTGCAACAAATCGGCGATCGGCTGGAAGGCTGGCCCTTGGAGCAGCTCCGTATGGAGACGCTCGCCTGCGCCTTGCACGATTCTTATCGCCGGGCGCGCAAGAAATTCCAAGGGGTCAAGGACGATCCTGCGGCGGAAAAATTCCACTCCTGGCGGAAGCGGGTGAAAGACGTTTGGTATCAGGCGTTGCTCCTGCAGAATCTCAATCCGGCTGTCCTCTGCCCGTTGGCGGACACAGCCAAGACTCTGGGGCAACGGCTGGGAGAATTGCACGATCTCCATTTTTTTCAGGCCCGGCTGGAGAAGGATCAGCTCGGCGCTGCCAGCGAGCGGACGGTACTTCTCGGCCTCCTCTGCGCCCAGCAGGGCCGCGCCGAGGAAGTTGTGCTTGCTCTCGGGGGGCGTTTTTTCGCGGAGAAACCGAGAGCGTTGGAAAAACGCCTGCTCCGTTACGCGGAGGAATGGACAACTTCTCGCGCGGGGAGCCCGTAGCACAGGCAGGATGCCTGTGCTACACCGACCCTAACGATTGGCTTTTTGTCCGATCAATTCCCGCAGGTCGCCCACGGTCGCGTCGATCTTTTTTAAATCGCGCCGGCGGCCCTTGAGCGGTTTCAGCTCGAGCTTGCGCACGAGCGTGATCATGTCGCCGAGATCGCGAATGCGCGCTTTCGGCAGGTCGCGCTCCTGCGCCTGTTCGTTCGCCCAGGCTGCGACTTCATCGATCTCCCGCTCGAGCCGGCCGAGGTAAGCCCGCCCGCTGCTTCGCAAAGTGCGCCGCAGACTAACGAGATCGGAAATCAGTGATTTTGCGGGCGAGGTCTCGGGCGGCGTCTTCGTCTTCCGCACGGGCTTTTTCTTTTTCATAAGGTGGCTGCGCGATCCATCGGGGCAGGCTGGCGGCAAGCTCGGCCGGCTGCCAGTTGTTCAGTAACTCGATTCTGCCGTCGTCCTCTTCCACGAGGACGGAACAATTTTCGACCCAATCGCCGCAGTTGTAATAAGTGGTACGGCCGATTTGCCTAACGATCGGGCTGTGAATGTGCCCGCAAAGCACGCCGTCGACGTGAAACTTTTCCGCATAGCGCACGATCGCATCCTCGTAGGCGCCGATGAAGCTGACGGCATCCTTGACTCGCTTTTTGACCGCTTTGCTGAGCGACCAATAACCGAAGCCGAAGAGCCGGCGGATGGCGTTGACGAGCGGATTGAGGGCGAGCAAGGCTTGGTAGCCGACGTCGCCGAGGAAGGCGAGCCACTTGATGTTTTGCACGACCGTATCGAGCTCGTGCCCGTGCATGACCAGGATGCGGCGGCCGTCGGCGGTGAGATGGAGAGCGTGCTTCTGGATAGTGATCGCGCCGTAGGCGCCGAGGTGGCGACCGAGAAATTCGTCGTGATTGCCCGGGATGTAGATGATGCGGGTGCCTTTACGGGCTTTGCGCAGAATTTTCTGGATAACGTCGTTATGCTGCTGCGGCCAATAGATGCCGCGGCGGAGCGCCCAGATATCGATCAAGTCGCCCACGATGTAGAGCGTCTCGAACTCGGTCTCCTTCAGGAAAGCGAGAAAAGCGGCGGCGTTACTTCCGCGCGTGCCGAGGTGGACATCCGAGATCCACGCAGCACGATAGTGATTCGTGCGATTGATGACCACGCCCCTTTCCTAAGCGGAGCGGGCGGGCTCGGCAAAACTTCGATTGTAACAATTGCGCGACGAAAAATCTCGTTAGGGTGAGGCGAGAGAGTTGGCGGACCAACGAAAGCCACTCCCGCGTTTCGCAGGCATCTAATTAGCGTTCATTCCTGAAGGCGCCTTGCGCCCCCTCGCCGCTTTCATTTTGTCATCCCGAGCCCGCGCAGACGGCGAGGGATCTCGCGCCAGGTCTCGGCGTCGTTCTTCAGAGAAAATGGACCCATCAGAGCAACCGCGAGATCCCTCGGCGCGCTGCGCCAGCCTCGGGATGACAACCGCCCACCTTTTCGTGGGACGCTAAACAGATACTTTCGCAGAGCGAAACGTCTGCAGGCACTCCCTGCCACTTTCTCAGCTAAGGCGAAGGGATCGCGCTTGCGGAGGATGCCGGAGCCGGCGTCCCGGTGGGCGTGGGAAAGGCAAAGGTCGGCGAGACTTCCGGGGTCGGGCTTACGGCAGCGCTGGGTGTCGCGGTCGCGCTCGGCGTAGATATTGGCGTGGGCGAAGGTGTCGGCGTCGGCGTCCGGATCAGATTCTCCCAATGATGCAAGGGCACGCTCGCGCCCCCGATTTCCTGCACCAGCTCTGTGCAACGCGCCTGGATTTTCTCCAGGTCCGGCGGTGCAAAAGGCTTCTCCGCCGTCTCTGGAAAGATCAAATAGGTCACCTTCAAGTCGCTGACCGGCCGGTTGTAGGCGGTGGCGCGACCGTTGATTTCCTTGGCGATGCGGAGGGAAGCTTCCCCCACCCGATCGCTCGGCCCTACGTCGCCCACGATCGCCGGATAAAGCTGGTCGCCCACCACCACGATCGCGTAATCGCCCACTTTGCCCGCGTCTTTCGCCCGCGCCATCAGGCCCGGGAGCACGATATACGGATCGGTCGCGGCGATGAGAAAGCTGAAGCGTTGGAGCGAATCGATCTCGTCGTGCATCCGCTGAATCCCACTACGTAAATCGCGGTTTCGCTCCATCGTTAGGCCTTTGCGCGCAAACTCCGTTTCGTAGCGCAGCAGCGTCGCCTCGGCCGGGGCGAGAAAAGCGCTCGGCGTGGCCGTCTTCTTTTTCCAGCGGTAGCTCGTGAAAGGTTTGAAATTCATCGAGCCGCCGGCGCTCAGCGGCGACCGATCGGCGTCGGAGCCGTCCGCATCCACATCCATGTCGGCCTGGAGAAGAACGGCCCGGCGTTTCGTGGTCGGATCGCGGAGCTGGAGGATGGTCTGGCAATCGTAAAAGTTGTGCCGGGAAAGGAGCTGGTCGAGATGCACCAAACCTTCGCGCAGCGATTGCACCTTCAGCTCGTAGAGTTGCTGGAAAAGCGGCGAAACCGACGCCGCGGTGAAAGTCTGCGCCAGCTTCGGCAGCAGCCTGGGCAGCTCCGGCGTCACTTGCGCCAGCTCCTCCAGGGTGTCGTTAGGCGCGGGCACCCGCACTTTCAGCGCGAGATCGAGCACGTAACTCTGCGGATCGGTCCGCTCGACGGAAGCCGCGCCTCCCGGCGTCGGCTCGACCTGCGCGTGCACCGTGATGCCGCTCCACAATTTCGCCGTGTCCAATCGACCCCCGATGATCGGCGTGCGCCAGGGCGTCGGAGTTGGGACGATCGACCTCGGGGTGGGCGTGGCCAGGGTCAGCGGGCCGAGGCGCGACATGCTCGCGCGCAGCCGTTCGAGCGAAATCCAGCGCAGCACGATCAGGCCGAAAAGCCCGAGAAAAAGGAGAAGCGCGAGCCAGCGCAGCGTGCTAAGGCGGAACTTGCGCACGCGGGCGGGCGGCTATTTGCGGATCCAGGCGGCGATCGCGAAGACGATCCCCAGAATGCTGAGGAGCGCCATCACGCCGCTGGGCATCATTTTGCCGGACTTGAAAAAGGCCGGCAAAAATCGCCCCGCGAGCAGAAGAGAAACAAGCAAAGCGAGGACCAGGCCGGCCACGGCATGGCTCGGAAGCAAAAACGCCGCCACCAGCAAAAGCAGCCCGCTGATGCCGCCGGCGATGAGCGAAGCCGTGCTCCCCGCTTTGACGTAGCCCATCACGCCGCCGGCAATCGTGAGGAGGCCGAAGATGATGAAGTAAATTTTGGTCGGCAGAAACATAGCGCGCGGAAAACTTCGCATCGTTAAGCCAGATCGCGCGCCCTGTCCAGCCGCCGCTGCCGCGTATTCGTTAGGCAGGAGCTCAGGATTCCCCTTGCCCTGGAGACGCTTCACTCTGCGAAGCGCGGGAGTGGCGACCGACCGCTCCACAACGGAAACCCCGCCGCTTGGCTCCGAGATATGTGTTTAGCGTCACACGAAAAGCTGGGCCTTTGTCATCCCGAGGCTGGCGCAGCGCGCCGAGGGATCTCGCGGTTGCTCTGATGGGTTCATCTTTTCTGAAGAACGACGCCGAGACCTTGCGCGAGATCCCTCGCCGTCTGCGCGGGCTCGGGATGACAACATGAAAGCGAGCCAGTGAACGCAGAGCGCCCACAGGATTGAACGCTGAACACAGCGCCTCCCAGAGGGAGGCGTCTACAGGGGAAGCCCGAGCGCGCGGTAGAAAGGCGCGGTCCAGGCCGAGGGCAGGATGAAATCGAAGAGCAACTTCACGTTCAAAATGATGATGAGCAGCGTGGTCGCCCAACCGAGCAGCTTGAGCCAGCCGCGATTAACGAACTCGCCCATCTTCCCTTTTTCCCCGGTAAAACGCATGAGCGGCCAGACCGCAAACCCAAGCTGCATGCTCAGGACCACCTGGCTCGCGATGAGCAACTGCGTCGTCTCCTTCTCGCCGAAAATTCCGATCACCAGCAGCGCCGGGACGAGCGCGAGGGCGCGCGTAATGACCCGCCGCAGCCACGGGGCGATGCGGAAGTTGAGAAAACCCTCCATCACAATCTGTCCCGCGAGTGTTCCGGTGAGGGTGGAATTCTGCCCGGAAGCGAGCAACGCGACGGCGAAGAGCGCGCTGGCCACGCCCACGCCTAACAATGGACTGAGCAGCTTGAAGGCGTCCTGAATTTCCGCCACATCCTGATGCCCGGACCAGTGAAAAGCCGCCGCCGCCAGGACCAGGATGGCGCCGTTAATGAAGAGCGCGAAAGTAAGCGCGCCGCTCGAATCGATCGTGCCGAAGAAAATCGCCTCGCGCTTGCCCGCCGGCGTCTGCTCGAATTTGCGCGTCTGCACAATCGACGAGTGCAGGTAAAGATTATGCGGCATGACGGTCGCGCCGAGGATGCCGATGGCGACGTAAAGCATGCCGGGATGAGTCAGGATCTGCGTCTGGGGGACGAAGCCGGCCAGGACACCGGAGAGGCTCGGCTGGGAAAAAAACAATTCGGCGGTGAAGCAAAGCGCAATCGTGGCGATGAGCGCGATCACGATCGCTTCCATGCGGCGGAAGCCCTTGTGCTGTAGGTAGAGCACGGCAAAAACGTCCACCGCGGTGATTAGACAACCCCAGAGGAGCGGGATACCAAAAAGCAATTGCAAGGCGATGGCCGAGCCGACCACTTCGGCGAGATCGCAGGCCGCGATCGCGATTTCGCAGAGCACCCAGAGGAAAATAACCGTCGGCTTCGAGTAATGATCCCGGCAGGCCTGCGCGAGGTCGCGACCGGTCACGATCCCGAGCTTGATCGCGAGATGCTGGAGGAGAATCGCCATCAGATTGGAGATGAGCACGACCGAGAGGAGGGCGTAGCCAAACTGCGCGCCTCCCGCCAGATCGGTCGCCCAGTTCCCCGGGTCCATGTAGCCGACCGCGACGAGAAAGCCGGGGCCGGAAAAAGCAGCCAGCTTGCGCCAAAAAGAAGCCCCCGTGGGGACGGCAATGCTGCGATGAGATTCCGGCAGAGAGACCTGTTCGCCGCTCCGGCGCCAACCGACGGTCGGCGCGGGCGCAAGGTCGTCAGGCGCTTCCGGCATCGCTCTGTCTATAGCAGTTTCCCCCGGCGCAGCAAATGCTCAAAATTGTAGCCTCTGCTACATATTTATCTTTGGCGTTGGCAAAAGCCTCTTTTGGGCTTTCTCTGGAGGATGCCTCGCCCTGCCGCCCCGCCCGCAAGAAAAGGCCGGCGCCCTCTCGCCCTCCCGCATCATCACCCCCGCCGCACCCGCGAGGAACATTCCCACGAAACCGCTCAGGATTACGTCGAGATCATCGCCGACCTCATTGCCGCCACCGGCGAAGCCCGGGTCAGCGATCTGGCCCGGCGCCTCGGGGTGACCCATGTGACTGTAGCGCGGACGATCAAGCGCTTGCAGCGCGAAGGCCTGGTCACCAGCCTGCCTTATCGTTCCATTTTTCTGACCGCGAGCGGGCGCAAACTATCCGCGGAATCCCGTTCCCGGCACGAAACGGTGGTCGATTTTTTGAAGTCGTTAGGCGTGCCCGCGGTCGTGGCGCAATCAGACGCGGAAGGGATCGAGCATCACGTCAGCCAGGAAACGCTGCAGGCTTTCACCAAACACCTGCGGAAAAAGAAGCGCGCGGGGAAGTAAGCGGGCCGGCCGGGCGGGAATCTGCGAAGCCGCGAGTTACTCGCCGAGACTGTAAATTTCCACGACGGCAACGCCGGTCTTGTTTCCTACTCCGCGCACCACGGCCGTGTAGCTCCCGGCCGGCAGGGTGGCGAAGAGAGCGGATTCCAGGGCTTTCTCGGGCGCCAACCCGCGCGCCACGAGCTGAGCGGCTTGCGTGTCCCGCCAGTTATCATTCGTGGCCAGGAGTTCGCCCCTTGAGTTATGCAGCTCGAGCTTCGGATTCGGCAAAGCGTTGCTCACTCCCCCCCTGGGCCAGCGAAGGCCCGAGTGCGCGCACTACGAGGGCATTTCCTCTGAAGCGCGGGAGTATTACCCCTTAGCACTCCAGACTCTTACACTTGTCATCCCGAGGCTGGCGCAGCGCGCCGAGGGATCTCACGGTTGCTCTGATGGGTTCATCCGTTCTGGAGCCGGACGCCGAGACCTTGCGCGAGATCCCTCGCCGTCTCCGCGGGCTCGGGATGACACAAATGAGAACGCGGGAGGGAATGCCAGGCGCCGGCAGGGATGAACGGGAAACACGTTCGCTCCCGGGGAGACGTCGGCAGTCGCTTTACCCGAGCCGGAAGCGCAGGTCGCGCACAACCCGCGCGCCGAAGCGCTGCTTTAGTTTGCGCAGGATGGCCGGTTTGTTCACCCGCTCCATCTCGTAGTGCAAGGAAGGTTGCAGGACGTGGACGTAGAGAATGCCATCGCGCAGGGCGATGGGGCAGGAGTGCTCGGCGTTGAAATCGCCCACCAACTCTTTCCAGGCGCCGCGCACTTCGCTCTCCTGCAGCCGCTCTTTCAGGCCGAGCTTTTGCATCACTTTCGGGAGAAGATCGGCGATGGGCTGCGCGCGATCGGGGCGCGGCGGATCGGAGGGCAGACCGCGCCATTCGGTGATGACTTTGCGACGAAGAGAGGGAGTCATGGAAGGCAAATGGTGCCGTAATGGATGCGAAGCAACGGCCGGGCTTTCAAACACTGAAAATCTGAAAAGGCTGAAACTTTCAGCGTCTCAGCTTTTCAGCCTTTCCTTAATATTTTCGCCGCATGTTGCTGGGCAAAATATTGAGCTCGGTGCGGTACTTCGCGACGGTGCGGCGGGCGATGGGGATGCCGCGCTCGCCCAGGATCTCGACGATTTCCTTGTCGCTCAAGGGCGCGCTGCCCGCCTCCGCTTTGACCAAATCCAGGATCGCTTCTTTCACGCTGGTGTTGCTGACCGATTCGCCGCTGGCCGTCTGGTAGCCGGGCGTGAAGAAGTATTTCATCTCGAAGACGCCCTGCGGCGTGGAGATGTATTTGCCGGAAATGGCCCGGCTCACGGTGGTCTCGTGCACGCCCACGGCTTCGGCGATCTGCACCATGGTCATCGGCTTGAGCTGAGCCGAGCCGTGCTCCAGGAATTCCTTCTGCCGATCGACGATCTGGTGCGCGATGTTCGAGATGGTTTGCTGGCGTTGGTGGATCGATTTGATGAGGAATTTCCCGCTCCGGATTTTATCGCGGATGTAATCCTTCACATCTCCGCCGCTGCCGTCCTGCGACATGATGTCTTTGTAGGTGTTGCTGATGCGGAGGTGGGGAATTTGTTCGCCGTTCAGGATGATTTGATAGACCCCCTGGATTTTCTCGACGGTCACGTCGGGGAGGACGTAATTCTGCGGCGCCTCCGCGAAAATCGCGCCGGGCCGCGGATCGAGTTGGGCGATGGCGTTGGCCGATTTCTGCACCTGCTCGGCGCTGATCCCAATGCGCCGCGCGATCTCCGGGAACCGGCGTTTCCCCAGGTCCTCCATGTGATCGGAAATGATCCGGTACTCCAGGCTGGTCTGGCGCCCTTCCCGTTTCAGTTGAATGAGGAGACACTCGCGCAGATCTCGTGCGCCCACGCCGGGCGGGTAGAAGCCCTGGATGAGCGTGAGCATGAGCTCGAAATCTTCCTGGGGGATGCCGGTATTCATCGACATATCTTCCGGGGTGGTCTGGAGGAAGCCGTTGTCGTCGATGTTGCCGATGATGAGTTCGGCGGTCTTGCGGTCGCCCGTGTTGAGGGCGGTTTGGTTGAGCTGGCCGACGAGATGCTGCTGGAGCGTTTCCTGGGTGGCGATGGAGTCGAAGAAAAACTGCCGCTTATCTTCTTCCTCCTTCGAGCGGCCGCTGTAGCTACTCGACTGGGCCATGTAATCGCGCCATTCGTCGTCGAGCTTGGCTAGCTGGTCGAACTCCTCCTTGAAATTATCCTCTTCCGGCTCGGTCTCGCTGACCTGACGCTCTTCCGCGGTTGGCTCGGCCAGCTCTTCCAAGACCGGGTTGGTCTCCATTTCCTGCTGCACGAGATTGCGCAACTCGAGGAGCGGAGCCTGCAAGATAAGCAGGCTCTGCTGCAACTGGGGCGCGAGGACCTGCTGGAGCGAGAGATTTTGCGATTGGAACATTCCCGGACCGGCCATGGGCAGAGGGTATCAAGTGACCCTCCCGCCGCAAGCAAATTTCACGCCGCGGCCCGCGGGGAACGTGACTTGCTGTGCTCAACTGGAATACCTTTTGCCTATGAAAAAATGGATACTTTGCGGCGCCCTCATTTTTCTTACGACCTTGGCGGAGGCGCAATCCCCGGCGCCCGGGGACCAAAAGCAAGTCGAAGCGTTGCTCCGCACCGTGCAGGCCCAGCAACTGCAAATCGCGCAGAACCAGGTCAAGATCGACGCCAAGCTGGCCACCTTGGCGGAATCAATCCGCGTGGCGAAAATTTACGCGAGCCGGGGGGGACGATAAGATGCGCAAATTCATCGTCCTCATCCCGGTCGCGTTCGGCCTTCTGCCCTTGCTCCCGGCGCGGGCGCAAAGCCCGGTGCCGATCATCGTCCAGGCCGCCAACGCCACGCCGGTGCCCGCTGCATCGACCCCGACTCCGCCCGCCGCAGCGGCCGACACCCAGGGCATGACGCAGCTCCTGCAAGAGATGCAGGCGACGAACGAAGCCACGATCAAGAAACAGGAAGCGACCCTGGCGAATCTCGACACCCTGCAAAGGGCGGCCGAGGATATCAAAATCTACAGCAAGCGCGGCTGAGGCGGATCTGCGATCCCCTGTAGACGCTTCGCTCTGCGAAGCGCGGGGGCGAGGTGCGCCAGCGGAAGCAACTCCCGCGTTCTCAGGTTTGCGTTCGACCCCCGATAATAGTCGCCACCGCCCCTTCAGAATCACCGTTTATCACCGCGCGTCGCCACTCATCACATTCCGGCAGCGCGTCGCTCCGGCTTGCGTTTTGCTGGAGTCATGAAAAAACTCATCGCTTGCTGCAGTGCCGTGCTTCTCCTCGCCGCCTTCTCGGTCCGCGCCGCCGACGCGCCGAAAGTCATCGACGTCAAAGTCACCGGTCACGGCCAGCCGGTCATCCTTATTCCCGGTCTCGCCACCCCGGGCGCGGTCTGGGCCGACACGGTGAAACATTTGCAGGATAAATATGAATGCCACGTCGTCAGCATCGCCGGCTTCGGCGGGATGCCCGCAGTCAAGACCGACAACCTCCTCGATGACGCGCGCGATCAGATCATCACTTACGCGCGAGATAAGAAACTCGCCCGGCCCACGATCATTGGTCATAGCCTGGGCGGAACTTTGGCGCTCGCCATTGGCGAGAAGGCGCCGGAATTGCCGGGTCAGATTGTGAGCGTGGACGGGCTCCCCTTTCTCGCTGGAGTGATGCTGCCAGGCGTGACCGATGTCGAAGGCGCGAAAAAAGCGGCTGCCGTCATGCGCGAGAAAATGTCGAGCCAAACCCCCGAACAATTCGCCGAGTATCAGCGGAAAGTTTCCATCCCCTCGATGGTGACCAAGCCGGAGGACGTCCGGCGCATCGCTGAAATGTGCGGCAAATCTGATGGCCCCACCGTCGCCGAGGCGATGAACGAATTGCTCACCCGCGACCTCCGGCCCGAACTCGGCCAGATCAAATGCCCGATCCTCGTCATGGGTGCCCTCGGCGGGCTCCTGCAATACGCTCCGCGCCCCGCCCTCGAGGCGAACTACAAAAATCAGTTCAAGAACGCGCCGCAAACCCGCTTCGTCTTCTTCGACAAAGCGAAACACTTCATCATGATCGACGACCCGGAAGGCTTCTACGCTGCGCTCGAGAAGGAACTGGCCGCGCATTAATCATATGAACCACCAGTACTAAATCGCCCACGCGATTCTTTGGACCGCTGCCATCATGGCTTCCGCCATCCTCCATGCGCCCGCGACGCTGACCACGATCCTCCTGCCGAGTCTGGCCGCCGGCGCGCTGATCGTTCTCCACCCCAACTCCAAAAGCAGGATAGACGAAACCAACGGTTCGTCTTCTCGTTAGGCCGGGCGTATGAGTAAACGCTCCACGCCGCCGCGTCCGCCCGCCGCCTATTGGTGGTGCCAGGCCGGCGGCTGGGGCGGGTATTTCCTCATTAACACCTTTACCAGCCAGGGCTTTCTCACCCTGAGCTGGCGGCTCGTGAGCGGTTATGCCCTTCTCAGCATTCTCGGGATCCTGCTCACCCATGCCTTTCGCAGCTTCTTCTTGCGGCGCCAGTGGCTCGATCTTCCCATCCCCAAGGTCATCCCCCGCGTGGTCGCGGCCGATTTCCTCCTCGCGCTCCTCCTCGTTGCCCTTGTCACCGTCTATTTCTTCGCAGTCCCGCCGAGAGGACCGTCTTACGGGCCCCATAGCCTCACCGCCTTGGTCGCGACGTGGGTCGTCTTCGTCTTCAACGACTTCATCATCCTCGTTCTTTGGTCCGGCATTTACTTCGGCTACGCCTATTTCAAACGGCAGCGGCGGATGGAGATCGAGCGCTACCAGGCCCAAACCGCGCTCGCCGAAGCGGAGCTGCGCGGCCTCAAGAGCCAGCTCAACCCGCACTTCTTTTTCAACTCCCTCAACAGCCTGCGCGCCCTCGTCCTGGAAGATCCGGCGCGCGCCCAGGAAGCGATCACCCAACTGGCGGCCATCCTGCGCTACCACCTCCAATCCGGAGAACGCTCGCTCGCCCCGCTGGCCGACGAGATCGCCACGGTCGAGCAATATCTCGCCCTCGAACTGATCCGTTTCGAGGATCGCCTCACGATCACGCGCGCGATCGATCCGAAGGCGTTGCCCTGCCTGGTGCCTCCGCTTGCTTTGCAGACCCTGGTCGAGAACGCGATCAAATACGGGGTTTCGCGCGAGGCTGGGCCGAGCCGGATCGAACTCGCCGCACAGGCAGCCAACGGCCAGCTCGAAGTCACCGTCCGCAATACCGGCGCCCTCCATCCTGGCCCCGGCGACCAATCGACCGGCCTTGGCCTAACGAATCTAAGAACACGCCTGCGCCTGCTCTTCGCCGACCGCGCCGGCCTGCAATTGGCCGAGCCGCAGCCCGGTTGGGTGGAAGCGCGACTCACCCTCCCCGTCACGAAAACATGAAAGCCCTCCTGGTCGACGACGAACGCCTGGCCCGTGCCGAATTGCGCCGGCTTCTCCGCGCCCATCCGGAGATCGAGATCGTCGGCGAAGCCGCCAACGCCAATCAAGCGGAAGAAAAGATCAAGGCGCTCCGACCCGACCTTGTCTTCCTCGACGTGCAAATGCCGGGCCGCACCGGCTTCGAGCTGCTCGCCGACCTGCCCGACGCGCCCCGCGTCATTTTCACCACCGCCTACGATCAATATGCGCTCAAGGCGTTCGATTTCGGCGCGCTCGATTACCTGCTCAAACCGATCGAGCCCGCCCGCCTCGCCCAGGCGTTGGGCCGTTTGCAGAGCGAGAGCGAGGTTCCCGAGCACGCCGCGACCAGCGCCAGTCCGCTGCACGAAAACGATCAGGTTTTTCTCAAGGATGGCGACCGCTGCTGGCTCGTTAGGCTGAGCGAGATCCGCCTCCTCGAATCGGAAGGCAACTACGCGCGCGTGTATTTCGCGGAAAACCGCCCGCTCATCCCGCGCTCCCTCCAGACCCTGGAAGCGCGCCTCGATCCGCAAATCTTCTTCCGGGTCAGCCGGCAACACCTCATCAACCTGCGCTTCGTCCGTAAAGTGGAGCCGTGGTTCGACGGCGGCCTCTCGCTCTCGTTAGGCGAAAAGGATCCGCCCATCAAAGTCGCCCGCCGCCGCGCCCAGGAACTGCGCGAGCGGTTGAGTCTATAGCCGGTGCCTCAGAAGCGCAGGCCCGGCCCGAGCAGCGCGATAAAGATCGCCGCGCAGACCAGACCGACCGCGATCCAACCCGGCGACGTCGGCGTGACCACACGCAGATTCGGCCGCCGCCGCTGGACGACCAAGCCCACCCAGACCATCCCGATCGAACCGAGCGCGGACGGCACCGCATCCGTGAGAATGATCGCATATCCTCTGGGATCAAACGTTCCGCCCGCCGCTGCGAGCAGCGCGGCCCCCACCAGCGCGACGAGCGCGAAGGTCTGCGGCCGCCAGCCCGCCTCGTCGTCCGCGGAGTTGCGCACCAGCATAGCGCCCAGCGTCCGCATCGCCGCCGCATATAAAACAATGCCGCAGACCAAGAGCGCGATATGCCACCCGGAGGTCGGTTCGAGGCCGGCGATGACGAACTCCAAATCTCCGCGCTGGAGGAAACCCGAGTAAACCATGTAGCCAACGTTCCAAAAAATCGTAAAAGCGAATGTCAGACAAAGGAAGACGCGCAGGTTTCGCGAGCGTGGCGTCACCCAGCGCAGCCAGGCCCAAGCGAGCAACGCCACCATGATTCCCACCCCCGGTCCCGCCCCATCGATCGAGCGCGCGCGAATACTGCAATTCACATAGGTGGTCGAGAGCAACCGTAGCCGGCCGCCCAGCGCCACGCACATGCCCCCGTGACCCAGCCCTTCATGCGCCACATCCGCGACGAAAAACGCCGCGCAAGCGATAGCCAGGAGGGTGAGGAAGGAACCGATTTTCCCCTTGCTCATCAAAATCGAATCCTGCTTGCGGCGTCTGCTTCCGTCAGCCTTAGCCAGCGCGCGCTGTCATTTCTCCGACGAGACAAAGCTCTTCAGCTAATCCGCTATGTCCGTCGAAGGCACCCTACCCACGCGTCGAGATAACCGACTGGGAATTTGTCTGTTATTTTGAAGGTTTGGCAAACGCGCAATCGCCGCCCCGGGCCCCTCACGGATAAAACTTAGTGACCGCTCCGGCCACCCTTGGCCGCTTGCTCCGCCAGCGCATTTCGGCCTTCCACGCTATCCGCGGTCACCCATTTACCCGGGAGCCAGCCGCCTTGTTCCGGCGCAATCCAAACGAGCTTGCGGCCGTTCTCCACCTTGGTCTTGAGACCGCCCTTGGCTTGGGTCGCCGCCGGCTTTTTCACCAGCGAGCCGGCCGCGCCGATTTTTCCGGTCAGATTGCTGGGCTCCTTCACGGTGATGAGCATCGCCACGCCGCCCTTGGAAAATTTTCGCGCCGGCAGGGAGTCGGCCTCCGTGCTCTCTTTGCCCGCGCTCACGGCGAGCGCAAAGGGACCGCCTTTGAGCGGCTGCTCGGCATTGAATTGCACCACGTATTCCCCCGGAGCCAGTTTGCGGGTGGCGAAGGTGCCGCCGGCATCGGTTTTCCCTTGGTAAACGACCTCCTTGGCGGAGTCGGTCACCTTGACCTCGACTCTGACCGGGGAAGCCGCGACCGCGAGGGAGGCCAGGCCGAAGAGAGCGAGCAGTGAGAACCGGAGCGATAGGCGATAAGTTTTCATCTGCTTAGGATTTTAACGATCGTTGGGCGACAGGCAAGCGCAGTCATGTTTCTTTAAAGCCGAGCCGGCTAATTCTCGCTCCGCCCAGCGAGAGCGCAGCCGCGCCCATCAATCCACATGTCTGACGAACGCAAAACACTCGAACAACGCGCCCAAATGACCGACCTGGAACGGCTCCGGCATTCCGCCGCCCACGTCCTGGCCACGGCGATCTTGAAGATTTGGCCGGAAGCACAATTCGCCGCCGGGCCGCCGGTCGAGACCGGTTTTTATTACGACGTCGAATTGCCGCACCGCATCTCCCCGGAGGATTTCGAGAAGATCGAAACCGAGATGAAAAAGGAGACGAAAGCCAATCATCCTTTCGAGCGAGTCGAAGTCTCGCGCGCGGAAGCCCTGGAAATGGCGAACCGTGGTGTCCTTGGTGCCCTCGGTGAAAGATCCGAGCCGAGTAAATTCAAGCTCGATATCATCCAGGGGATTCCCGAGGACGAAAAGATCACCCTCTACCGCAACGGCGACTTCACCGATCTCTGCGCCGGCCCGCACGTCATGCGCACCGGCAACATTGGCGCCTTTAAACTAACGAACGTCGCCAGCGCCTACTACAAAGGCGACGAGAAGAACCCGCAGTTACAACGCATCTACGGGACGGCTTTTAAGAACAAGACCCAGCTCGACGAATACTTCGCCATGCTTGAGGAAGCGAAGAAGCGCGATCATCGCAAGCTCGGGAAAGAGTTACAACTCTTCGCCTTCGACGACGATGTGGGACCTGGCCTACCCCTATGGCTCCCGCGGGGTGCCGCCATCATCGAAGAGTTGGAGAAACTCGCGAAGGAAACGGAGTTCGCCGCCGGCTACCAACGCGTCCGCACCCCGCACATCGCGCGGGAGCAGCTTTACCTAACGAGCGGTCACATTCCGATGTATCAAGACTCGATGTTCCCGCCGATGGAGTTGAGCGACGGAGCACAGGCAGCCTTGCCTGTGGGGCAAGCGGGCGGCTCGCCCGCTTCGGAGACTGCTGCAGGCGAGCCGCCCGCAGTCCCCACAGCCGAGCCGGCTATGCTCCGCGATCGCTACTACCTCAAGGCGATGAACTGCCCCCATCATCACAAACTCTTCGCCGCGGTGCCGCACAGCTACCGTGACTTACCGCTAAGACTCGCCGAGTACGGCACCAACTACCGCTACGAACAAAGCGGCGAGCTTTTCGGACTGATGCGCGTCCGCTCGCTCCAGATGAACGACGCCCATATCTACTGCACCGAGGAGCAGTTCGAATCCGAGTTCAAAGCCGTCAACGAAATGTATCTCAAGTATTTCAAGATCTTCGGGATTGAGAAATACGTCATGCGTTTCTCCACCCACGACCCCGCCAAACTCGGCCAGAAATTCGTCGATAACCCCGAGCTCTGGAAGAAGACCGAGGACATGGTCCGCGGCGTCCTCCAGCGCAGCGGGATCAACTACATCGAAGTGCCTAACGAAGCTGCCTTCTACGGACCCAAGATCGACGTCCAGGTCTGGAGCGCGATCGGCCGCGAATTCAGCATCGCCACCAACCAGGTCGACTTCGCCGTCCCGGCCCGCTTCGGCCTCGTTTACAAGGATCGCGACAACACCGAGAAAACCCCGCTCTGCATCCACCGCGCGCCGCTCGGCACGCACGAACGTTTCATCGGTTTCTTGATCGAACATTATGCCGGCAATTTCCCGCTCTGGCTCGCGCCGGAACAGGTCCGCATCCTTCCGATCGGCGACGAAGCCCCGCTGGTTGACTACGCCCGCGCCATCCAAGCGGAGCTCCGTGCCCACGAAGTCCGCGCCGAGCTCGACGCGAGCAGCGATCACATCAAAGCCAAGATCGCCAGCGCCGAGCAAATGAAAGTCCACACCATGCATGTAATTGGGAATCGCGATCTGGAAGCCAACGCCGTCAGCGTGCGCGTCCACGGCCAGGGAAACCTCGGCGCGAAACCGCGCGATGAAGTGATCTCGGAAATCCTCGCGGCGATCAAAGAGCGGCGGCCTTAATGCCCGGGCCAAAGAAACGGTTTCGCTGGCACCATCTTTTTCTGATCGGGTTTGGCGCATGCGCTCTTGTCCTGGGCGCCTATGCGACGTTGCTGGGCGCGTCCTTCGTTAAGGATCGCCGTCTCACACTGACGGAAAATTTTCCGCACCAGGGTGACTACAGTCGCCTAACGAGTTCCGTTCCGCAGGAAACCGTCGTGCCGGACGCCGATCCGGCTGTCGCGAGGAGACAACTGCAAGCCTTGGTGCAGCGGGCGACGGCGGAAGGTAAGAAAATCAGCATAGCTGGTTCGGCTCATTCGATGGGCGGGCATACCCTGGAGAACGGCGGGTGGCGCGTGGAAATGCGGGTGCCCGCTTTTCAAGCCATCGGACCTGTCCGGATGAAGCACGACATGGCGACGGTGCGTGTCGGCGCCGGGACGACCTGGCACCAACTCCTTCGCGCCTTGGACCGCGCGGGCTGGTCGGTCGCGACCATGCAGTCGAACGACGATTTCACCGTGGGTGGATCGGTCTCAGTGAACTGTCACGGCTGGGAACCGAACGCGCCGCCGATTGCGAGTACGGTGGCGGCTTTCACGCTTCTCGAGGCCGATGGATCGATCGTGGAATGCCGCCGCGATCGGACTGAAGATGCTGAACTGTTTCGCGCGGTCTGTGGCGGCTACGGACTATTTGGCGTGATTCTGGAAGTGGAGTTGCAGGTCGTGCCGAACGCGCTCTACCGCGCGACCGAGTTCCCGACCGATGCGAGCGGGTATGGCCGGCGCTTTAGCTCGTTAGGGCAAAGCGGAACCACTCCGCCGGCGCTGGCTTACGGCCGTCTCAGTGTTGCGCCGGGCGGTTGGTTTCTGCGCGACGCGCGCATTATCTGTTTCAACCCAATTACCGCCAACGGTAATTCTCGACCGGTTAACACAGTGGCCGAGAACGGCGGGTCTTACAGCTTGAGGCCGGTCGAGATCGATCTTGCCCGCGCGGTCTTCCGGGCTTCGGTCGGGAGCGACTTCGGGAAACTCGGACGTTGGACGATCGAGCGATGGCGCGGCCAAACGCATCGCGTCCTCTCGCGCAATGGAATCCTGCAAAACGCCGTCGACGTGGTTTGCGAATCGCGACCCTCGGTTTGTTGAAATTCTGCACGAGTATTTCGTGCCGCCTGACCATTTGTCGGCGTTTCTCGACCGCATTCGGCCGCGCTTGCGCGATTGCCCGGAGGAGATCGATCTGCTCAACGTGACAATTAGAAAAGTGCGCCGCGACACAAATAGCGATCTGGCTTACGCCCGGACGGATATGTTTGGCCTCGTCTTTCTTTTTCGTTATCCAGCTACGGCTAAAGCCGACGCCACGATGGCCGATCTTACTCGCCGCCTGATTGACGACGCGCTTGCCTGCCGCGGCACCTATTATTTACCGTATCGGCCGCATGCGACCTTGGCTCAATTTCGTCGCGCCTATCCGGCCTACGCGGCGATCGTCGCGCTGAAGAGCAAGTATGATCCGCAAGGAATGTTCCGGAACGACTTCTACGATCGATATCTCAACCCGCCGAAAGAGTAAGCGGCGCGAGGAATTCCATCGTTAGCCTGCGTCGATCGGGCCCTTCCGGGCGCGCGCTGCTTTCAGAAGCAGATAATTTCTCTCCGGAACGCTCTTTGTTTTCTCGACCGCGCCTCGGTAGAGCTTCGCCGCCGCGGTGCGCTCGCCGGCTTGTTCGAACAAATGGGCCCGGGCTGCGTCGAGTCGATGGTTGTCGCGCAACCGTTCGTCGTCCTGCAGCGGATCGAGCAAGGCAAGCCCCGCCACAGGTCCGTGCACCATAGCGGCGGCGATGGCGTGACTGATCGCCACCATCGGGTTGTCGGTCATTCGTTTGAGGACGATGCAGAGCGCGAAAATCTGCGGCCAGTCGGTGTCTTCCAGACGCGCGGCTTCGTCGTGCAGCGCGGCGATCGCCGCCTGTAATTGGTATTCGCCGACCAATCCATCGCGCGCTCAACCTGACCTACCAACTGGGCGAAACGAAACCCGGGCGCTTCGACCTTCTCGGCGGTTCCGACGACGCTTTCATGTCCGCGGCGGGAACGATCTTATCGTTAGGCAGTGGGCGGAGAAATCTCGCAATCGGATCGAGCAGCCGCGCAAGCTGGGAGCCCTGGGCCGCCTCAGCGGCGGCCGCTTCGATCTGGTTTTCGAGCGCGGCAATGTCAGCGCCGATCAAACTATTCTCGCGCTGCCCTTTCCGGTCCTGCGCCACCTGCTGGGGTGAAGAATCCCTGGTCGCACGGTTCGGATTCGTTCCGGCGCGTCGGGCAGTGCGCGAAGTTTGGCGGCTACGAAGGTGTGCCGGAAGGTCATGTCCATTTCTGCGGCGAACCCACCTCGGTGTTTCAAGGCTTCATGAACGGCGCCGTCGCATCGGGCGAACGGGTGACGCGCGAAATCCTCACCTGCGCCGGCTGACGGAAGAATTCGCAGCTCCTCGCCTAACGACGCCATTTATTTTTCAGACTAACGATTGCCGCACAGACGGTTTTCCGCGAGGGAATGGGATGGACCGCATTCGCGTCGCTACCCTGCAATATTTCATCCGGCCGGTGCAGACCTTCGAGCAGTTTCGCGATCAGGTGAGCGCGCTGGTCGAAACGGCGGCGGATTACAAGGCGCACCTGCTGGTTTTCCCGGAGTATTTCACCGTGCAGTTGCTCACCCTCGGCGATGTGCGACGACCGATCCGGCAACAGATCATCGATCTTTCCCGGCAGGTGCCGCGTTATCTCGAGCTCTTCGCGCAGCTCGCGCGCGACCACAAAATTTACATCGTGGCCGGGACCATCCCGGTCTTCGATGAAGCGCGCGACAAGATTTACAACGACTCGCATTTCTTCAGCCCGTCGGGCGAATACGGCGTGCAGGGAAAGATGCACATGACTCGTTTCGAATCCGAGGAATGGGACGTCTCGCCGCGCGAACGGCTCAAGGTGTTCGAGACCGATTTCGGGAAAGTCGCCATCGCGATCTGTTACGACATCGAGTTCCCGGAAATCTCCCGGGCCGCCGCGCATCAGGACGCGCAGATCATCATCACGCCGAGCTGCACGGACGACCGCCAGGGCTTTCTCCGGGTCCGTTATTGCGCGCACGCGCGGGCGATCGAGAATCAGGTTTACGTCATCCAATCGTGCACCGTTGGCTCGCTCCCGATGGTCCCGGCGGTCTCGCTTAATTATGGGCAGGCCTCGATCCTCACCCCGAGCGATTTCTCCTTCTCGCGCGACGGCATTCTCGCGGAAGGAATCCCGAACCAGGAGATGATGGTGATCGGCGAGTTGAATTTGAAGACGATCCAGGAAGGCCGCGAAACCGGCACCGTCCTGCCGTTGCGCGACAGCAAACGCACCCAGGATCTGCTGGCGCAGACGGAGTTGGTGAAGTTATGACCGTGGCCGCCGCGCCTCGACCCGAAGTGATCGTGCGCCATACGCGCCCGGAGGATTTTGCCGAGGTGATCGAAATGTGCGGCGAGGTCTATCACAACAGTCCGACCTGGTCGGTCGCGCAGCTCACTTCTCATCTGGAGGTCTTTCCCGAGGGTCAGTTCGTCGCCGTGGCAAAGGGCGGAACGCGCATTGTCGGCATGGCCGCGAGTCTCATCGTGCTCTGGGATGATTACGACATGACGACGAGCTGGCGCGATTTCACTGAGCACGGGACGTTTAGTAATCACAATCCGGCGGGGCGCACTTTGTACGGCGCGGAAGTGATGGTGCGGCCTCACGAACAAGGCCGGGGCATCGGCAAGAAAATCTACGCCGCCCGGCGCGAGCTCGTGCAACGGCGAGGCTTGCTGCGGACGCGGGCCGGAGCGCGGCTTTGCGGATATCATCTGCACGCCGACCGCCTGACGGCCGAAGAATATGTCTTGGAAGTAATGGCCGGGAATTTGAGCGACCCGACGTTGTCGTTTCAGATCAAACAGGGCTTTCTCCCGCTCGCAGTAGCGCCGGATTACCTGCATCACGACCCGGAAAGCCTGGGCTTCGCCGCGGTCATCGAGTGGCTGAATCCCGAGGTGGCGACGGCGGAAGATTACGCCGTCCGGCACACCAGCTTCGCGCACGACCGGTAAACGCTTCGCTCTGCGCAGCGCGGGGCTAGGCGCGCCAAAGATTGGGCCTGCCCGGGGAAACACTCACGCGCTTCGAGGTATTTTCCGCCTGCTCTGCTGGGTCCGTTTTCTCTGAAGAACTACGCCGAGACCTTGCGCGAGATCCCTCGCCGTCTCCGCGGGCTCGGGATGACAACATGAGAGTGTGCCAGTGAACGCCAGTCCTCACACAAAAAACTGCTTGCCATTATTAGACATTTAGCTAATTATACAGTCATTGAACCTGCTCTTCAAAGCCCTCCGCGATCCCACCCGCCGCCATATCCTCGAGATGCTGAAGGAACGCGATCTCACCGCGGGCCAGATCGGCGAAGCCTTTTCCATGAGCGCGCCGAGCATTTCCTACCATCTCGATCTGCTCCGGCATGCGCAGCTCGTTTCTTCGCGGAAGAACGGGCAGTTCGTCACTTACTCCCTCGAGACCACCGTGCTCGACGATTCGTTAGGCTGGATTCTCGACCTCATGAAGAAAGGCAAAAAACGAAAATGAAATCGAAACTTATCTGGCTCGAGGGGCTGCTTTTGCTGGCGCCGTTCGTGGCCCTGGCCGTCCTTTGGTCCACCCTCCCGGACCGGGTCCCGGTGCACTGGAATCTGCATAACCAAATCGACCGCTGAGAAACGAAAGGCTCTGGGATGCTTTTCCCTCCTCTCCTCGCTGTCGGGACCCTTTTCCTTATGCACCTGCTCCCACGCCTCGATCCGAGACTGCGGAAAAGATTAGGCGAAGAAAGTCGCCTGCCGGAAGTGCTCGCGATTCTACGCGTCGCCCTCGCCGCCTTTTTCCTCGTCGTCTTCTCGCTTCAGCTCTCCGCCACGCTTGGGCACAGTTTTTCCGGCCGCATCCTGCTTAATGCCTGTCTCATCCTCTTCGCGATCCTCGGAAATTATCTCACCGCGTTGCCACCGAATTACTTCATCGGCTTCCGCACGCCCTGGACGCTGGAAAATGCCGACACCTGGCGCGCGACCCATCGGCTCGGCGGAAGGCTGATGTTTTTTGGTTCGAGCCGCTCCTCCTCCTGCAATTTGTGCTCAGCGAAGCGGCCTCTCTGATCCTCATGCTCGTCGCGCTCTTCGCCCTGCTGATCTGGGGTTTCTGTTATTCGTGGCAGCACTTTCGCGCGCTGCAAGCGCCGGCGCGTTGAGCCGGCCTAACGAGAAGCTGGCTGAAGCAAAAGACCGAGCGCTTGCTCGAAAACCGCTTCTGTTTGCGGCCGCACCACCGAAGCTTCGAAATGTCCCGCGCCCGGGAGCGTCAGCATGACCGCGCGATCGCCCGCTTTTTTCGCCGCCTCCACGTAAGTCCGCACCGAGGCCGGATCGACGATCGGATCGTCTGCGCCATCGATGAAAATCTGCGGGACGCCCAAGGGCAAAAGCTGCCGGGGAGAAGCCTCCGCATAACGACGCGGGAATTTCTCCGGCGCACCGCCCAGCACTTGATCGACCGAACCGTGGCAGCTATCCGGCGGACCTTTCCGGTAATCGTATAAATCCGTGACCGCGGCCAAACCGAGCACACCGCGGATCGGCAACGGATTCGGCCGATAAATTTCGCTCTCCTTGGGAAGCCGCGCGCGGGCGGCGAGCCAGAGCGCAAGTTGACCGCCCGCCGAATGCCCCGCCGCATAAACGCGCTGCAAATCGAGCGGCGCGGATTTGGCGAGCTGGCGCAAATCGTCCGTCGCATTGGCCACGTCGAGAAATGTCCCTGGCCAGCCGCCGCCCTCATCGCCGACGCGGCGATATTCGATCGTCCAGGTGGCGACGCCGCGATCGGCCAGCCACGCTGCCAGTCGCGTGATGTAAACGTAATCGAACGCCGCCATCCAGCAGCCGCCATGCACGAGCACGACCACCGGAAAAGGTCCCGCGCCTTTGGGCAAACGAAGTTCGCCAAATTGCTGCGGGCCGCTGCCGTAGGTGATTCGTTTCGCCGGTGCGGGCAGCGGCATCGCGGAGAGCTCCGACCAGCTGAGGGTTTTCTGGGAAGCGTCGGCAGATTCAGCGCAGGCGGCGGCCAAAAAGAAGAAGAGAGAGAATAGAACGCGAAACGTTTTCATGCGATGCGAGCTTTTCGGCTGTGCGTCGACATTTCGCGAATGATAAAGTGCGCGCTGGAGATTCGGTCGAGGAAAAGAATGAAGATCACGAGCAAACGCCAGCGCCTCGCCAAGAATGGAAAACTGCCAGTGCCTCCATGCCGAAATCGTTCCCAGGCGGTCGACGCCTGGCTCCGCCAAGCAACCGGCCTGTCCAAGGGGATCACCACTACGGCGAAAGTGATGAAGACCACGCGCAGCGAGAATTGAAACTCTCTCTCTCTCCTCGGTTTGGAGGGGTCATAACGCCGCTCCGATTAAGATGTCAGACTCCGCCTTCGTCACCCGTGACTAGACAAGCTACAAATATTCGCGCAGCCCAATCACCCCGCCGATGAACCTTCTCGAACCTCTCAAAGAACACTTCGGCTACACCACCTTCCGGCCCTTGCAGGAGCAGATCGTGCAGGACGCGCTCGCCGGGCGCGATGTCTTTGCCCTCATGCCGACGGGCGGCGGGAAGTCGCTTTGTTTTCAATTGCCGGCGCTCCTCCGTCCTGGCCTAACGATCGTGATCTCACCGCTCATCTCGCTGATGAAAGACCAGGTCGACGCCCTCCAGGCGAGCGGCGTGGCGGCAACTTTCCTCAACTCCACGCTGGACGGGAACGAAGCGCGCGCGCGGCTGCGCGGACTCTACAACGGCCAGTTCCGGCTCCTCTACGTCGCGCCCGAGCGGCTCATGCTCGAGTCCTTTATCGAGAAGGTGAAAGAGTGGAACGTCGCCCAGGTCGCGATCGACGAAGCGCATTGCATCAGCGAATGGGGGCACGATTTCCGGCCGGAATATCGGGAGCTGAAACGGCTGCGCGAGCTTTTGCCTAACGTTCCCCTGATGGCCCTGACCGCGACTGCGACGGAGCGGGTGCGCGAAGACATTCTCGAGCAACTTAAATTGCGCGACCCGCAGGTTTACGTGGCCAGTTTCGACCGGCCAAACCTGACTTATCGCGTCGTCCCGAAGGCCGCCCCTTACGAGCAACTGCTCGCTTTCCTGCGGGAACGACCTCAAGACAGCGGTATCGTCTACTGCGCCAGCCGCAAGTCGGCCGACTCGATCGCGAGCAAGCTGAACGGCGATGGGATTCCGGCCAAGCCCTACCACGCCGGGCTGGAGAGCAGCGAGCGGGCGCGCAATCAGGAGGCGTTTCTGCGCGACGACGTGCGGGTAGTCAGCGCGACGATCGCTTTCGGGATGGGGATCAACAAACCGAACGTGCGCTTCGTCGTGCACTACGATCTGCCGAAGAATATCGAGAGCTATTACCAGGAAACGGGGCGCGCTGGACGGGATAGTTTACCGAGCGAATGCGTCTTGCTTTTTAATCCGGGCGACGTGGTCAAGCAAACCCGTTTCATTGACGAAAAAGGCGAGAGCGAAGCGCGGATCGCGCGCGAGCAATTGCGCCAGATGGTGCACTACGCGGAAACGCGGGAATGCCGGCGGACGACGCTCCTGCGTTATTTCGCGGAGGAACGACCTCACGAACCGTGCGACGGCTGCGACAACTGTCTCAACCCGCCCGAGACCTTCGACGGCACGATCGCGGCGCAAAAATTTCTTTCCTGCGTCCTGCGCATCCAGCAGAAGAGCGGCTTCGCCTTTGGGCTCAATCACATCGTTGAGGTGCTGACGGGCGCGGATACGGAAGCGATCCGGCAGCGCGGGCATAACGAAATTTCGACCTACGGGATCGGCAAGGAATTGAAGCGCGACGCCTGGCAGGCGCTCGGCCGCGAATTGTGGCGGCTTGGCCTGGTCGAAGTGGCCCCGGGGAAATTTGCCACCCTGCAAGTGACCGCGGCGGGCCGCGCTGCTCTGCGCGAGCGCACCGCCATTACCCTGACCAAGCAGCCCGACAAACCGGAACCCCGCGCGCAACAGCGGGCTGGCGCGATCGAGTGCGACGAGGCGCTCTTCGAGGATTTACGGCTCGTTAGGCGAAATCTCGCGGACGAGCGGAACGTGCCGGCCTACGTGATTTTTTCCGACGTGGCCCTGCGCGAGATGGCGCGCAGCTATCCGACGACGCCGGCGGAGTTCCGCAAGATTCCGGGCGTGGGCGAGCAGAAGTTGAAGGATTTCGCGGCGCCATTTCTGGAGGCGATCCAGAGCTACTTAAGCGGGCACGCGCGCAAGGATTTCACGCCGAGCCCGGCCCCGGCGGTGCGCCGGCGCTTGAACGAGAGCGAAAGCGAAACGCTGCGCCGGTTTCAAGCGGGCGACTCAGTCGAGGAGATCGCGCGCTCGCGTGGTTTTGTGCGCGGGACGATTCTGGGCCACCTCCTGCTGGCGATTGAAGCAGGTATTCCCCTCACGAGTCGACAATTCTTCGAGCCGGCCCAGGAGGAAGAAATCGCCGCCGCCTTCGCGCGCTCCGGGCCGCGCAATCTCACCGGCATCCGGGACGATCTGGCCGGCAAATATGATGTGAATGAGCTGCGCCTCTTCCGCGCTCTCGGCGCAAGCCGCCAATGATGCGAAAGTCGGACTTTGACATCAAACCTAAGATTCGGCATAATTATCGAAGAATGCGTACCACCCTCACTCTTGATGAGGAAAGCCTGGAGATCGCCCGGCGCTTTGCCCGCGGTCGGCGCATCTCGCTCGGCCAGGCGGTCTCCGACCTGGTCCGCCGAGGGGTGGCGCGCCCTCATCGCACGAAAGAGGTCAACGGACTGAGTGTCTTCGATCTGCCGGCGGATTCGCCGCGCGTCACTGCGGCGGAGGTGAAGCGGATCGAGGCCGAGGGTTGATGAAACCCTGGCTGCTCGATCTCAATCTGCTTATCGCTTTGCTCTGGCCGGCGCACGAATTCCATCGCTCCGCCCAGGCCTGGTTTCTGAAGAATCGCCGCGCCGGCTGGGCGACCTGCCCGTTCACGCAGAGCGGTTTTGTGCGGGTGGTCTCGAATCCCTCCTTTTCACGCGACGCGGTCTCTCCCGCGGAAGCGAGCGAGCAACTGTCGCGCAACCTCGCCTCGAAGCAGCACCGATTTGTCCCCGCGTCCCTCCCCTTTGCCGCGGCAGTCGCCCCTTTCCGGGAGCGGTTACGCGGGCATCAGCAGGTCACGGACGCCTATCTGCTCGGTCTCGCGCTCCATCACGGAATGCGTTTGGCGACGTTTGACCGCGGACTGCGGGGGCTCGTGGAAGCAGGCAATCTTTCCGCAGTGCATGTTCTCGAAAATTAAGGACGCGGGCGTCGTTAGGTCTGATCCTTCGGCACTTTCGGGAGGTCTTTCTTTTCCAAGGTGCCTTCGAAGGCTTTGATGATGGCGTTGCGAAAGACGTTGATCACCGTGGTCAAAATGGCGGGCTTGGGATTATCAAAACTCCCGTGGACCGGCACGCGGGTGCCGAAGCGGTCGGTCGGATGGTTGCGGACGAGATGGGTGAGTCCGCCGACGATCGCCTGCCAGACGAAGCTGATCGGGTTATCCGAATCGTTTTTCGGACTGAAAATCGACATGTGTTCGAAGACCGGCTCGACGTAGCCGTCGAAGTCGCCGTTCTTGGCGTTGAACTCGGTGGCTAGACGAAGCGTCCCTTTTTCAAAAGTGATGGCGGCGTAGGCCTTGGCGAAATCGTTCAGCTTCACCAGGGGCAACTCTTTCATTTCCGTCTCGAGATTGAAGGTCGGCTTCGCGGCGTAAGGATCGAGATCCATCTTGATCCGCAGATCGCCCGAACGAAGCGGACGGCCCTCCATCTCGAGGTGCGCGTTCAAAGATTTCGCGACCTTTTTGCTGTTCGTGAGGTTGGTCGCGACGATGCGGATCTGGTCGACCGCCACGTCCACTTTGGGCGACTTGCCGAAATCGCGGTAGTGCACTTCGCCGTCGTGCACGACGAAGCGATTGATCTTGAGGGGGAAAAGTTCTTTGACCGTTTTCGTCCAGGGTTCGTCGAGGGGCGCTTGCGAAGCGGCTTTGCTGGAGCCGTTGACGAAGTTGATTTCCGGATGGTCGAAATAAATCTCGCCGACGAGCGCGCCGTGGAAGAGCGCGGCCCATTGCACGGAAAGATCCATGAGGGGGGCGGAAAAGAACGGCACCGGTACGTGGCCAGTCGTCTTGACGATTTTAATGTCGCGGATTTTGTAGGCGCCGCGCCAGAGCGCGAGGTCGACTTCTTCGACGTGGCCGCGGTAGTTCTCGAGCTCGGACAATTTCTTGTTCACATAATCGCGCACCCAAAAAGGGAGCATGATGCGTACGCCGACGAGGACGACCGCGAGGACAATGAGGAACCAGAAAAGTTTGGAATGGTGGATCGGTTTCATGTTTTTAGTCGAACGAAAGCAAATCGAGGGACAGCAGTCGGGCGCGCCAGTCCCGGCGAAGCCCACCTCTGCGGAAGCGACCCGCTCCGCCGCGCGCCTTTCTCAGCCTAACGAGTCGTTTATTTCCGCCGCTTATCCGGCTCCACCGCGATGCCCTTGAACGGTTTGCCGTCCTTCTTCACGCCGATGAATTTGCCCGTCTTTTTGCTCTCCGGGTTTTCATTCCGCTTCACGAAATCGCCGGTCTGCGGGTTCTTCACCTGGGTCCGATTGGTGACCGAGCCTTCGCGATATCCTTTGCCTGTATTCTTTGCCATGGGTTTCCTTTGGTTAAACGCTTCGCTCATTGTTTCGGATGCGCGACCGGCGCAAGCTGTGTCGCGAGCTAAACATTTCCGCGCGGCTCCGCCCTGGCCCGGGCACACCCAAGAGCAGGCTGCCGCCCGAATCCTTGGCGACGGAAGCCCCGCCCATGTTTAAAAAACTCACCGCCCTCCTCGCTGCCGCCCCCGCCCAGGATCAACCGCAGACGATCGATTTCAGTTGGGCCGCGTCCCGCGAACGGCTCGACAGTTGGGTCGATGGCGCGAGCCGTCTTCTCCCCAATATCGTCGTCGCTCTCATTCTCCTCGCGATCTTTTACGGGCTCGCGCGTCTCGCCCGGCACCTTATCGAGAAGTCTTCCACGCGCCGTCATCGGAGCGATCTCGGCCGCGTCCTCGGCGGCTTCGTCAAGGCGGCCATTCTAGTGCTCGGCTTCCTCTTTGCCGCGACCATCGTCATTCCAAGTCTGAAACCGGGCGATCTGATTGCCGGCTTGGGGGTCAGCTCGGTCGCGATCGGGTTTGCCTTCAAAGACATCCTGCAAAATTGGCTTGCCGGTCTGCTTATTCTCCTGCGTCAGCCATTTGAGATTAACGACCAGATCGAGGTGAACGGTCACGAAGGAACGGTCGAGCGCATCGAGACGCGCGCGACCATCATGCGCACCTACGACGGACAGCGTATTGTTGTGCCGAACAGCGAGATCTACACCCACGCCGTGATCGTAAAGACGGCCCACGAAAAACGCCGCAGCCAGTACGATGTGGGCGTCGGCTACGGCGACGGCATGGGCGAGGCCTGCGCCGTGATCAAAGCCGCTCTCGCGGAGGTGGCCGAAATCGAGAGCGATCCCGCGCCCGAGGCGCTGCCTTGGGATTTGGGGGCAAGTTGGGTCACGATCCGCGCGCGCTGGTGGACGCAGAGCCGCCGGGCCGACATCGTCAAAGTAAAAGCGCAAGCGATCCAGGCGATCAAAGAAGCGCTCGACGCCGCCCACATCGATATGCCCTACGAAACGCAGGTGCATTTATTTCACGATCAGACCGAGGAGACCGACGGGGAACGCGGGAAACAGCGCGAAGGCTGGCCCGCGCCGAGCGAGGGCGCCACGCCGAAATCGCGTCAGCAGGCGCAGACGGAGAAGAGCGCGAACGGAAGCACCGCCGAATAACAAACACTTATGCCCGCAAAAAAGAAAATGACCGTGACGGCGAAAGCTCGGAAAGCCCTGCCGGACTCCGCCAATCGCCCGAAAACCAAAGTCGCCGGCTCGACCAAGAAGAACAGCCGGATGCGGCCCGTTCTGAGCGACCAGAAAGCCAAAGCGGTCAAAACCCAGAAATCTCGTTAGGGAAGTCCCTTCGCGCCGGGGCGCCCGCCGCGGGTCAATTATAATTTCTCTTTCGCCACCGAGGCGGAATTCTAACTCTCGGCCCTAGGTCCCTTGGCCTTCTTTTGCAGGGCTTTCAGTTGCGCCTGCGCGTCTTTGTCGTTCGGCTTCAGTTTGAGGATGGTCTGGAGATCGGCGATCGCCTTGTCGTTCTGCTTCAGCGCCCGATAGACATAAACGCGACGGCGATAAGCTTCCGCATCCTTCGGGGCGGCTTCGATCACCTTGTCGAAGTCTTCCAAGGCCTTGTCGTATTGTTTCAAGTTGCGGTAGGCAAAACCGCGCCGCGTCCGGCCTTCGATATCCACTGCCGCGATCGTGTTGATGGCGACGTCGTAGTCGGCGATCGCCTTTTTATATTCGCCTTGTTGCAAGTAAATATAACCGCGCAGCCGCAAGGCGGGGCGGTCACGTGGGTCGATTTCGAGCGCTTTCCCCAAGGCTTCCAAGGCCGGCTTCGATTTCTTTTCCTGGTACAGCCGGCGGGCGCGATCGGTCAGCGACTTGGCCGATTCGGGGCTGAGCTTGAACGCCTTCGCGTAGTCGGCCTTCGATTTTTCCGCCTCCCCCATGAGCCGGTAAGTGAGCGCCCGGTTGCGGTAATTCTTCGGATCCTTCGGCTGCGCCTCGATCGCTTTGCCGAATTCTTCGATTGCTTTGTCGTACTCTTTTTTCTGGGCGTACTTCACCCCGCGATTGGTGTGGCCGCCCGGGTCGCCGGCGATGCTCGCCGCAGGCAAAGTGGGAGCCGAGAACACCGCGCCGCAAAAGAACGTGGTCAGGATAACGAGGAAAGCTTTAGTTCGTCTCATAATGGAAAAGGCTGACTGGGTTAATACTTCATCAAGTCGGCCCCAGCCACTTAATCGTTGGCGGCCGCCCTGCCGACCGCGTCCCTCAGGTTTCCTCATCCGCAGTCTCACGCGCCGCACGGATGGCGCCAATCGTCGACATCACGCCGTGCACGAGCATGCCGCAACCGAGGTAAACCAGCAGCGAAGTTCCAAAGACCCTACTTTGCAGAAACCCGAGTGCTCCACTGAGGCCTCGCACTTCGCCGGGCGATCGGAAAATTCCGGCCACCATCGCGAAGGCGCCGAACAAAAGGAGGAGCAACGCATAGGTGCTGCGCCCAAAGAAGGCGATCCAGAAGGCCCAAAGGGGCAGCTCGTGCCGCTGGAAAGCCTTAACCAACTGGAAAATTCCCGCCGCGCCGATGGCTACCCCGACGATCCCGAGGACCCATCGGCCTTGGGGCTGGGCCAGGACCAGCGCAGCCCAAGTCGCCGAGCTGCTGCTCCGGTCGGTCGAAGGGTAAAAGGCCACCCGCAGCGCGAAGATCGCGATGGCACCGTCGACGAGCACCCGCAGCAGGCCCAAACTTTCGCTCAACCAGGCTTCCGACGCGCGGGCGCGGAGGACGAGGACCGCTTCCAACACCCGGGCGATCGCAAAGGCGGCCAACCCAAGGCCGACGCCGGCGCAGAGCAGGCGACCGAGCGGCGCCTTGGTGATGGTCTGGAAGGCACCCGGAAATCCGCTCGTTTCCCAGGCGGAGTAACCGAGAGCGCGCCAGGCCATGCCGCCGACCACGAGATAGACGAAGCCACGCGCGCTCGCCCCGACCAGAGTGAGCCGCTTCAGCCAGTCCGCCGTCTTGTCTTGCACTGTCTCCTTCATCTCGTGCGGTCACTCTTGCCTACCGCTTGTCGTCCGCCGGGATCGCTGGGCCACGGCAGAAAGTGTGACCCGCGCTTTGCAGGGGTTGCTCGATCGGCATGGGCTTTATCGGGTGCGCAGACCGAGGTGGCGTCCGGTTCGCTCTCGTTCCCAGGCGAGCGGGAAAGCGAGGACGAAAGCAATGAGCAGGCGCAGGAGATTCGTCTCCACGAGCTGCCAATCGAACGAGAACGACTTCAGCATATTCTATAATCGCACACGCTACTCCGGGCGGTCTGAAGCGAATCCCTTGCATATGTTCTTTCACGATTGGGCCGGGCTCGGCCGGGTCCTGGTGGTCGGGTTTTGCGCGTATGTTGGCCTCGTCGGCATGCTCCGCGTCTCGGGCAAACGCACCCTGGCGAAAATGAATGCGTTCGATTTCGTGGTCACGGTCGCGCTCGGTTCCATCCTCGCCACGGTCCTGCTCTCGAAGGATGTCGCGCTCGCCGAAGGCCTGCTCGCGCTCGTCTGGCTGATCGGCCTGCAATGGGGCGTCGCCTGGCTGGCGGTGCGGTCTTCGCCCTGGTGCCATCTGATTAAAAGCGAGCCGCGTTTGCTCGCGCTCCGCGGCGAGTTGAACCCGGGAGCACTGCGCGACGAGCGCGTCACGCCCGCGGCCGTCCTCGCGGCCGTGCGCTCGGCCGGGCACGCCTCGTTAGGCGAGGCGGAGGCGGTGGTTCTGGAAACTGACGGAAGCCTGAGCGTCATCGGCTCCAACCCGAACCGGCTGAAGGCTTCGGCCTTGAGCGGGTTGGAGGGATTTCCGGCCGAAAAGTGAAGGCGGGAGTCTCCTATGTTAGCTCGTTAGGCCAGGGCGCACCAGCGACTAACCGGGGCGCGCTTGCCTAACGATCCGCTTGCTGGAGCGCGGCCAGGGCCCGGTCGTAGACGATTTCGATGTCGTGCTTGTCGCGATCGTTGCGCGCGCCTTTAAGCCCGTCTTCCCGAATCGCGTGGGCGTGCTCGAGGAGCACCTGCCGATCTTCCGGCCGCTCAATTTCCAGCGCGACCCGGGAGATGACGTCGAGCATGCGCGTGATCACGGCCATGCTGGCGAAGCCGTATTGGCGAATCTGATTGAGCGCGGCAGCGGCGAGCCCCGCGTAATCGGTCACCCGGCTGACCAGGCGCAGGTGACTGTCCTTGTCGTAATGACATCCCGAGGGCATGTGTCGCCGGCCGACCTGGATGAGGCCGACGCCGAGCCATTCCAGACAGCTCATGGCCGTGAAAGGATCGTTGATCCCGGGCGACAAGGCGCGCACAGCGACTTCCACCAATTGGTCGATGGCGTATTCCACGTCCTGCGTGGGCGTGCGATGCCAGCCGAAGAAAAAGTAATCGTTGATCCGGGCGAGGTGGTGCTCGGTTAATTTCTCCGCGGGCCAGGCGAGGGCGAGGATGGCGTCTTGCGCGACGAAATCGCCGGCCCGCCGAGAGAGCTGGATGACGAGGCCATGGCGGCTCGCGTACTGGACCAATTCCTCGTGGGAGATCGCCTGGACGAAGCCGCTTTCCTCCGAGGGAACGGGGCGCGCCTCGGCGGCGAACCCGCGCGGCAACTGGGTGGCGATATTGCTTATTTTATCGCGCGGCCCAGCACTGATCGGATCGGGATAAAGGCTGTCGATTTTCGATTGCAACTCCTGCGCGACCCGGGCAATGAGATTCTCCGCTAGGATCGAGGTGGGCACATGGTGAATGAAAAAAATGAGAAACCCGACACTGGCCACGGCAAAGAGCAACCCGCAGGTGACCGAGAGAAAAGGAACAAAACTGGTCGCGTCCGTCCCGCGGATCGTGCGCAGAATCAAGAGGCTGTAGAGGAAGGTGGCGACGAAAACGCCGAGGACGATCTGGGTCGAGCGATCGTTCATGAAGTTGCGCAAAAGGCGGGGCCCGAACTGCGACGAAGCGAGGGTGAGCGCGACGATGGTGATGGAAAAAACGACGCCGGCGACGGTGATGGTGGAGCCGGCGATGGTGGCGAGGACGCTGCGCGCGCCTTCCGGGCCGCCCGCCCAAATCCAGCCGGCGGCGCGCGCCCATTTGGCGTTGATCTGGGTGTCGATGTGGACGGTGAGGAAGGAGAGCGCGGCGGCCGCGATCGACATGATGCTGGGGAGAAACCAATAACTGCTGCGGAGGCTTTCCCAGAGCCGGCTGAAAAAGGTCTTCATGCTTTCCGAAGGCTGGAGGGACGACCGCCGTGTCGTCCGTGTTTGGCGGTCTGGACGGGACCGCGCCTGTCCCTCCAGGCGCCGCTCCGAGCCATCTGCGCGCTAACGAATGGTGACATGCACACCCGGCAGCACTTTTTTCCCGAGATCGAGCGCGTTCCAATTCGAGAGCCGGATGCAACCATGGCTGGTCGTGCGGCCGATCGTCTCGGGCACTTCGGTGCCGTGGATGCCGCTGCCTTTGTGGTTTAATTCCATCCAGATGATCCCGACGGGATCGTTAGGCCCGGCCGGCAATTGGTAGAAATCGCTGCTCCGCTCGCTCCCGTGCAGGATCGCTTCGTCCCAGCGGAAAGTCGGCATCCAGACGAATCCCTTGACGAACCACTCGCCGATCGGCGCGGGAAGCGATTTCGAGCCCGGCGTGATCGGATAACTGCCGACCAGCTTCCCATCCTGATGGACCTCCATGATTTTCTCCGGGACCGAGACGGAGAGAGAATATTGTTCGTTAGGCGGTTTCTTTCCTTCAGTCGTTAGGCTGTTATTTTTCTCGGCCTCTTCGGTCTGCTTTTTCAGGTCGATTGCTTCCTGCACGTCGAAAGGCGCAGCTACATTCGGTACCTGCACGGCGTCGCCCGGCTTGGCCTTCTCCCAGTTGTAACCGGGATTGATCTCTTTCAAGAAATCGCGCCGGCAATGGAATTTCTCGCCGACCAGCTCGAGGAAACTTTCGTAGGGCAAACTCTCCTGCTTGGCCTGCGCGGCGTGGCTTTTCGGGACCGACCCGATGAATTTCTCATCGTTAGGCGAAAGGGTGTAGCTGATCAGCGCCGGCTGCGAGGCATCGAGAGGGAGATCGAATTGAGCGGGCGCCTTTTCTCCAAAATGCGCGGCGCTTTTCCCCTGGGCCTTTTCGTAACGGGTCAACGCCTTGCGCATGAACTCGCCCCATTTCGCGTCGATCGCGCCCGGCTTGAACGCGGAGCCGTCGAGAAAAAGCTGGGCGCGCAGAATCTGGTCGTTAGGCGAGGCGGCCGGGCTCGGGCTGGGCGACTGCGCCGCCACCAGCGTAGCGGCGACCAGGCTCAGGCTGTAGACGCTTCGCTCGGCGAAGCGCGGGAGGCAGCGGCGCAGCCAGGCCAGGGCTGGGGACCAAGGGAAACCGAAACCCGCGCCTCCCAGAGGAAGGCGTCTAGAGGAGGCGCCCGCGCCGGACCGAAAGCGCTCCTCGCTCTCGTTTCTCTTTTGCGCTTCATTGCGAGCGCGTGCGCGCCTCGCCGAAACCAACAGTTGTGCAATCACTCCGTGAATACGCGCGCGGTATCGCGGGCGGCCTCATGTTCAGCCTGCCTTTGCTTTATACCATGGAGGTTTGGCAAAGCGGTTTCGTGGCCGGCCCCGGTCGCCTGCTCCTTTTTAGCGCGGCCACTTTCATCCTCCTCCTCGGCTATAACCATCACGCCGGCATGCACGAGGATAGCTGCTGGTCGGAGGTGATAATCGACTCGATCGAGGAGATGGGCCTCGGGCTGATCGTCGCGCTGGCGGTGCTCTTCCTCATCGGGCGGGTTTCGACCGACCTGAATTTTAGCGAAATCGTCGGCAAAATCGTGGTCGAAGCGATGACCGTGGCGATCGGCGCTTCCGTGGGCACGGCCCAGCTTGGGCTGCAGGCGGATGCGAAGAAATCCTCGGACAAGGGCGAGGTGAACTTTCTCGGCCAGCTCGTCATCGCCGGTTGCGGCGCCATGCTCTTCGCGGCGAACATCGCGCCGACCGAGGAAGTGGTGGTGATTGCCACAGCCAGCTCGCTCGCGCAGCTTTTCATCATCATGGCTCTCTCGCTTCTCCTGGCCGCGCTCATCCTTTACTACATCGACTTTTCCGGCTCGCAGCAATTCGTTAGGCAAACGGGCTTCGCTCCCATCTTCGTCGGAACGCTGGCCAGTTACGCGGTCGCCCTGGTCACGGCGGCGGCAGCGCTCTGGTTTTTCGGGCGCTTCGATCAGGTCGGCTTTATCACGATGCTGGCGGAAACGGTCGTCCTGGGGCTGGTCACGACGATGGGCGCCTCCGCCGGCCGGCTGCTCGTGCAATGAAAAAACCGCAAAAAAACTGGCTGGAATGGATCGTTTTCGGCGTTTCCCTGGTCGTCGTGCTGGGAACGATCGGGGCGCTCGTTTACGAGGAGTTTTCGTTAGGCAAGAAACCAGCCGACCCGCAAATGACCATGGGGGCGGCGGAAGCGCATGCCGGCTATTTCGCGCTCCCGGTGACGGTCGAGAATCGGGGCGACGAGACGGCGGAAAGCGTGCATCTCGAGATCACCCTGCGACTGCCCGGGGGCGAAAACGAGCGCGCCGAGTTCGATCTCGATTACCTGCCGCGGCATGCGAAGCGCGAGGCTTGGGTCACCTTTCAGCACGACCCGCGCAAAGGGAAACTGGAGCCGCGCGTGCTCGGTTATCAGAATCCGTAAGGGCCATCACGCGCATGGCCGACACCTGACGCCTGGCAACTGGAGGGCGGAGCTCCGCGACGGCGCGGGGAAAGGAGAGGATGAAGATTCCACGAGCCTCAGCCCCGGATTCGCTGGAGCTCATCCCTCCAAGACGGCAAGCGGCCAGCGCCCGTCGGCTCTTCCCACGCGAACCGATCGCGGGATTCGATTAATGGATATGAAGACCCGTTATTTT
The DNA here is from genome assembly GCA_965217815.1 of Chthoniobacterales bacterium. Lineage (GTDB taxonomy): Bacteria > Verrucomicrobiota > Verrucomicrobiia > Chthoniobacterales > UBA10450 > Palsa-1392. The sequence goes on along the minus strand of CBDCJI010000001.1, from coordinate 187,195 downwards.
CTCGTCGCTCCGCTCATCCTGACTCTTGGCTTCGCGCCCCTGGCCCGCGCGCAGGATTCTTCCGACCCCGAGATCCAGAAAAAAGAAGCCGAGCTGAAAGAGCAAAAGCTCGAGCTGCAAAAGAAGGATCTGGAATTGCAACGGCGCGAGCTGGAGTTGGAGAAAGCAAAGCAGGAGCTGAAGGCTGAGGAAAACGGCCAGTCCTTGAGCATGAATCTCTCGGGCGACGTTCTCTTCGACTACAACAAGGCAACGCTCAAACCGCAGGCGGAAGAGTCGCTCAAAAAAGTCGCGGTCGTGCTTTCGCAATTTCCGGACAGCCAGGTCACGGTGGAAGGCTTTACCGACGCCAAAGGCTCGAAGTCGTTTAACCAGGATCTTTCCCGCGATCGCGCGACGACGGTGAAAGATTGGCTGGTCAAGAACGGCAGCATCGATGCCGCCAAGATCACCGCGGAAGGTAAAGGCGAAGAAAATCCCGTCGCCGAAAACAAGAACCCGGATGGCAGCGACAATCCCGCCGGCCGGGCGAAAAATCGCCGCGTTTCCATAATCATAGCGAAGCCGGCGACCACGCCGACGCCCTAAAGATCAAGCGCTGATCCGACTGCTGCGGCGGGTTGTGCTCAGCCGAAACGCCACAGTTCGAAGCGGCGCGATCGGGCCGACCGTGGCGGCGACGTCCTGCCGCCGGAGGTGTGTGCGAGGCGTCGCCGCCACAGGAAAGCCAACGCGCCGGTGATCCCTGAGCGGGTCACCGGCGCGCGGCTCTGGCGGCCTCGTTCGGCCGCCGTCCTGCATCACCAACCTACACCCATCCTAACGATCATCGGCATCGCGCGCGACCGAGGCCGGCCGTGGCGGGTCGACCCGCACCATGTCTCCAGCCACGGTGTAGCCCCGTTGCCCGGGCGCAAAGCGCGGGGCGAGGATGCCGTCGTCGAGTTCGCGCGTCATCGCGTAGCGGTTAAACGCCGTCACCGGCAGGTAAAGCCGGGTGTTAGGCAAGCCATCCGAAGTCCCGTCGATGTTCAACTCCTGGAAGGAGAGCACGCCGTCGCCGTTTTGATCGACCAACGAGACTTCATAAGCGTAGGCGTCGAAGAAACGTTGCCCGGGATCGGTCACTCCCGGCTCGAAGGAAGCGATCCGCACCATCACGTCGAAGAGAATCTCTTCGGTCAGCCGGCTGGGAATAAAGCGAAGTCGTGTTTCCAAGTGCGCCGGATTCGGCGGCGTCGGCCGGTCGGGATCGTCGAGGCGGCTGACCTCGGCCCGATCGGGGTCGCGCGGGTTATCGGGATTGTCCCCGTAGACGAGGGGATCGTTCCCGCCCAGGATGCCCTGGAAGGGTCGCGGCCCGGTTCCATTCGGTCCGGACCCGGGAACGATCGAGGTGATGCCGCCGAGCATTCCCCCGAGGAAGCTCCCGGGCGTGCCGCCAGTGAAAGGCAGCTCGTAGTGCGGAAAGATGAAGTTCGTGCCCGGATTGAATTCCCAATAAGCGTGAATATCACTCTGCTGCTGGGAGTTGAAAGTCCCGAGGCTGACTGGGATCGGAATGACGTTGGACTGAATGTCGGGGAAGACGTCGCGCGCGCTGATCGGGCGAAAATTCTTGCCGTCGTTGGTCGCGATCCGCCCGGGGATGGCGTTGTTGCCGCTCCCTTTGGCGGCGTTCGCATTGGCGTCGGCCTGGGTCATGGTCCCGTATTCCGCCCGGCCGCTGGCGCGGGGCGGAGCGATCTCGGGCACTTTGATGTCGCGGATGACCCAGCCTTCATACCAACCCGACTCATTGTTGATCACAAAGAGGCCGGAAAGATCGGTGAACATGTCGATGAGCGTGCGCGGATCGTTCGGGTCGGTCGGGAAACCGGGCTTGGGTTCCACCACCACGCGGATGGCGCCGATCGTCGGTCGATCGCCGTTCGGGCCGGTGGCGGTCGGCCGCGTCCCATCATTGATCCCGGGAACAATGGAAGTGAAGACGTTGGGCTGAAAACCCCTGGTATCGACCGGGTAATACTGCACCAACTGGCTGGGATCGTCGGCCTCACTGAAGGCGGTGATGGGCAGATAAGTGTGCGGGCGCGCGGCGATGCGGAGAAGCCGGAATTTCAGCCGCAACGGCAGGAAACGAATATCTCCGCGCTCCAGGAAGCTGCGCAGCTCGGCAAAGCGCTCGCGGTTCAGCTTGGGGAAATCCTTTTCCTGGGCCGCCTGGCCTAAAATCTCTTCGGGCGTTTTCGCCGCCGCCTTTTGCGGGATCCCAGCTGCGGTGTTACCCGGTGCGATGATCATGAGAGCAGCGAGCGCCAGCGTGAGCAGCGTCGCGGCCGTGGTTTTGCGTTTGTTCATTTTTCCTACCTCCTGATTGTGGTTGTTGGTTGAGTAGCCTTCCACAGCGGCCCCCTCTGCCGAAGGCCGCGCGTGGAAGGCGGAAGAGGCGGAGGCAAAGCCAGTCGCCGAATCTGGCAGTGAGAGCGGAGGCTGGGGAAAGTTATTCCTGGCCGAGGAGAAAAATTTTGCCTAACGAAGCTTTTCGTCGACGGCCCGCGGCATTTGCTTGCCAGGCGCGGCCATTCCCGCTCTGCTCTCCGAAACAAAAGAAGGAGCCGCTGATGCCGCTCATCGATCTGCAAAATCCGCCTGACGAAATAACTCGCATCGTGGCCGCACCCGCGCCGCTTCTTCGACTAACAGCCTAACGAATATGGGAAAAGAACTGACCATCCGCGGAATCATCATCGGCATCCTCATCACGCTGGTCTTTACCGCGGCCAACGTTTACTTCGGACTCAAGGCCGGCCTCACCTTTTCCACTTCAATTCCGGCGGCGGTCATCTCGATGGCCATCCTGCGCAATTTCAAAAGCGCCACCGTGCAGGAGAACAACATTGTGCAGACGATCGCCTCGGCCGCGGGCACGCTCTCGGCGATCATCTTTGTCTTGCCCGGCTTGATCATGATCGGCTGGTGGACCGGATTTCCCTTCTGGACTTCGTTCGCGATCTGCGCGCTCGGCGGAATTCTCGGCGTGATGTATTCCATCCCGCTGCGTCGCGCGCTCGTCACTAACTCCGATTTGCCTTATCCCGAAGGCGTCGCCTGCGCGGAGGTGCTCAAGGTCGGGAGCAGCGGCGACAGCGAACATGCGGCGGAGGTTGAACATGGCCGCTCCGGTCTCCTCGCCGTCCTCTGGGGGTCGATCGTGTCGGCGGTTTTCGCGATCGTGGTGTCGACCCATGTCTTCGGTTCGGATGTCGCGCAAACCTTTCGCATCGGCCGGCGCGGCGCCGTCAGCGGCTATGATTTCTCGCTCTCCTTCGCGCTCCTTGCGATCGGTAATTTGGTGGGACTCTCGGTGGGAATCGCGATGCTCATCGGCGCGGTCATCGGCTGGGGCTGGGGCGTTCCCTATTACTCCGCTCTCGGCGGCGATCTCACGAACGCGGCCGCGCAGGTCGCGGCCGGGACCTGGAGCGTGAAGGTGCGCTTCATCGGTGCGGGCACGATCGGCGTCGCCGCGATCTGGACTTTGCTGAAGCTGGTCAAACCGGTCGGGCAAGGTCTGGCCGGGGCAATGGCCGCGAGCCGCGCGCGCAAGGCCGGCCAGGCAGATACGCTGCCGATTACGGAGCGCGATATGCCGATCGGTATCGTCGGAATTGTCACCCTGCTTTGCATGCTGCCGATCGGCTGGCTGCTCGCCCATTTCGGCAACCAAAGCGGACTCGGCGCGAACCTGACCACCCTGGTCATCGGCGGCGTGGCCTATGTGGTTTTGATGAGCTTCTTCGTCTCCGCGGTCTGCGGTTATATGGCCGGCTTGATCGGATCGTCGAATAGCCCGCTCTCGGGGGTCGGCATTCTCGTGGTGATCGGCGCGGCCCTGCTCCTTGTCGTTGGCGTGAAACCTTACGTGGCGCCGGAAGCGACCAAGGCGTTGATGGCCTTCGCGCTTTTCACCACCGCAGTCATCTTCAACGTCGCGGCGATCGCGAATAACAACCTGCAGGATCTCAAGACTGGCCAGCTGGTCGATGCGACTCCGTGGAAACAACAGGTCGCGCTCATCATCGGCGTCCTCGCGGGCGCGGCCGTGATTCCGCCAGTCCTCAACCTCGTCAATCAAGCCTACGGATTCGTCGGCGCGCCGGGCGCGACCTTGAATTCGCTGCCCGCGCCGCAAGCGGGCTTGATCTCCTCGCTCGCGCAGGGCGTGATCGGGGGCAACATCGATTGGAGTTTGATTGGGATCGGGGCCGCGATCGGCGCGGCGATCATTTTGCTGGATGAAATTCTCACCCGCACGACGCAAAATATGCGCATCCCACCGCTCGCGGTGGGGCTCGGCATTTACCTGCCCACGGCGAGCACGCTCATGATTGTGGTCGGCGCGATTGTGGGTTGGATTTTCGAGCGCCGCGCCGACCGCACGCCAAAGCCCGAAGCGACCAAACAGCTCGGCGTCTTGCTCGCCTCCGGGTTGATCGTCGGCGAAAGCATCATCGGCGTGGTGATCTCAGCGATTGTCGTCTTCTCCGGCGTGGCCGCGCCGCTCGCGCTCGTCGGGGCCGGGTTTGAGACCGCCGCGATCATCATCGGCGGCCTCGGTTTTGCCATTACCGCATTTTTCCTTTACCGCTGGGTCCTGCGGATGGGCGCGCGCGCGGTTCCCACCGTTTAGTTCGTTAGGCGATGGCAATTCGCAGGGGTTGAGTCTAAAGCCAATTTGCGGTTAGCTTGAGCCCGTGAGTGCGAGTCAGGTGATCGAAGAAATCCAGCAGCTGACCCCGAGCGAACAAGCCGAAGTCATCCGCTTTGCCTATCGCCTTGATGCCGAGCGAATGCTGAGTGGAAAAGAACTCGGCGCGCTCGCCCAGCGGATGATCGAAAACCCCGATCCCGCAGAGAAGCTGAAGATTCGCGAAGAATTGACGCGCGGGTTCTACGGCGGCGGGGCGGATGCCTGGAGCGTGTCATGCGCTTCGGCAGATGATTCCCCGCCCACCGAGCATCTGTTTAGCGTTCATTCCTGATGGCGCCCCTGCGTCACCCGCCCACTCTCATGTTGTCATCCCGAGCCCGCGGAGGCGGCGAGGGATCTCGCGCAAGGTCTCGGCGTCGTTCTTCAGGGCAAATGCACCCATCAGAGCAGGCGTGAGATCCCTCGGCGCGCTGCTGCGCCGGCCTCGGGATGACAGAGCTTTTCGTGGGACGCTAAAGATACCACACCGAAAGTGTCCGCCGGTGTAGCGTGCGCTGTCCTCAGCGCATCAACTCGAGCGGCGAGCGTGGCAGTCTGGGAGCGCACGCGTCATCGCGAACTTTTGGGCCTTTCTGCGTCGGGGCGCAGTTCCTCTTCCCTCCCTGCGAAAGTCCGCTTTCGGGTTGCTCTGGCCCCCGTTTGTCGCTCCTCTATCTGCATTCGGAGAGTCGCCCATGCAGAAGATTGACCTGAGAAATCCGCCTAACGAGATGCCCGACATCGTCGGGTACAAGCCGAGCAATCCGCTCGCGGCGAATTACAAACCTTATATCTCGCCCGGGACGCGCATGCGCGAGCTCACGCCGATCCCGCTGATCGTTGGCACTTTGCTCGGCGTCATTTTTGGCGCTTCGTCGCTTTACCTTGTGCTTAAAGTTGGTCTCACGGTCAGCGCGTCGATTCCGGTGGCGGTTATTTCGATCACGCTCTTTCGCCTCTTCTCGAAGCTCGGAATGCGCGACGCGACCATTCTCGAGAACAACATCGTGCAGACCGCCGGTTCGGCGGGTGAATCGATCGCCTTCGGTCTTGGGGTAACGATGCCGGCGATCATGATTCTCGGGTTCGATCTCGAAATTACCCGCGTCATGCTCGTGGCCATCTTGGGCGGGTTGTTAGGCATTCTCATGATGATCCCGCTCCGACGCGCTCTCATTGTCGATCAACACGGTCTCTTGAAATATCCGGAAGGCACGGCCTGTGCGGAAGTGCTCAAGGCGGCGGCGTCGCGCGAAGGGATTGAGAATGATGAAGTCGCGACCGGCGGAAAGACGATCTTCACCGGGTTCGGGATCGGCTTTGTTTACCAGGCGGCGATGGCGGCTTTCAAGACCTGGAAAGACACGCCGCAAAAAATCTTCGGCGCTCCCTTCAAGGCCGGATCGATCTCGATTACGGTCGATCCGGTATTGTTAGGCGTCGGTTATGTGATCGGACCGCGGATTGGTTCCATCATGTGCGCGGGCGGAGTGCTCGCCTACCTCGTGCTCATTCCGGCGATCAAGTTTTTCGGCGAAACCGCCACCGGAATCCTCGCGCCCGGGACGGTGCCGATCAGCCAGATGAACCCCGACGACATCCGGGAAGCGTACGTCCTTTACATCGGCGCGGGCGCGGTCGCGGCCGGCGGCATCATCAGCATGGTGCGCTCGCTTCCACTCATCTGGCACGGGATGAAGAGCGGCTTTGCCGATCTGCGCAGCACGAAAGGGCCCGCAGACACGACGGCGCGGACCGATCAGGATCTTTCGATGAAATTCGTCATCGGCGGCGTGATCGCGCTCCTCCTCGTGATCATGATCGCACCGCAATTGCACTTGCAGTGGAACATTCTGGGCGCGCTCCTCATCGTCGTGATCGGATTTCTTTTCGTCACCGTCTCGTCGCATCTCACGGGCGAGATCGGCTCGTCTTCGTGCCCGACTTCCGGGATGACGGTGGCCACGCTTCTCCTCACCTGCCTGGCCTTCCTCATCGTCGGCTGGACCGGGCCGAAGTATTTCGTCACCGCGCTTTCGATCGGCGCGATCGTTTGCATCGCCTCGTCGAATGGCGGCACCACCTCGCAGGATTTGAAGACCGGCTTTCTCGTTGGTGCGACGCCGAAATTTCAACAGATCGCGATCCTCGCCGGCTCGCTCGCTTCCGCGCTCGCGCTCGGGCCGATTCTGCTCGCGCTGAACAACGCCTACACCGTCTACGTGCCGCCGACGACGTTTCAAAAGATCGAAGTCGGCGCGACCCCGCCGCGCGTGCAAGCCGCCCACCTCCCGCCGTTTCAGGAGAAGTTGAAACCGGACACGACCGGTCATTATCGCGTTTTGCACAACGAGAAGAGCGGCGTGAACTCGATCGTGCCGGGACTGGAAGCGGGCGATTATCTGGTCAACGACGCGGGCGAAGTGGTCTACAAAATGGAGCGCAATTTCTCGCCGAGCTTGCGCGCGCCTAACGATGCCGAACTCGGGTCGCCGGAGAAATTAAACGGCGGGCAGGCGACCAAAGATCCGCAACTTTACCGTTCCTGGCAGCGGAGCGATCCGAACGGTGGCGCCCAGCGGTTCCTCGTGAACGACCAGGGCGAGGCGATCTACCTGGTCGATCCAGGCATTAACGGCACCCACAAAGTCCGCCCCGACGGCTCGAGCGTGACCAAGTTCGACGCGCCTAAAGCGACGCTCATGTCCTACATCATCAAGGGAATTCTCGGCCATAAGCTGCCCTGGACACTGGTCTTGTTAGGCGTGCTGATCGCGATCGTGCTCGAGATGAGTGGGATTCCCTCGCTCGCTTTCGCGGTCGGCGTTTATCTGCCGCTCGCTTCTTCCACGCCGATCTTTGTCGGAGGGATGATCCGCTGGCTGGTCGATCGCTGGTTGCGCAAACACAAATTCCGCGAGCACGATTTGTCGCACGACGAGCTGGTCGCGGAAGGCGACAAAAGCTCGGGCGTGCTCCTCGCTTCCGGTTACATCGCGGGCGGCGCGCTCGCCGGCATCGTCATCGCGATCATGGCCGGCTGGCCCAGCCTGGCGGCGACCAACGATCGCATCGACGCCTGGGCGCATTCGCACAACCCTTTCTTCGCCGGCCCGCATGCCGATCTGCTCGCGCTCCTTCCCTTCGCAGTGCTGTGCGTTTTCCTTTATCTCGTCGGCCGCGATGTGTTCTTGGCTTCGCGCAATCGGGAGAATTGATCGGCAACCCTAGGGAGGGCGCAGGAGCGTCGGCAACCGCTCGGGTGACCGGGGTCAATTAAGAGGACGGCTTCTAGGAATTTTCCGTAGCGCGCTTTGAGCAGGGCATCCGATTGCCAGTTTTTTCGTTTTTGCTCTGTTTTCTCGGTGAAGAAAACAGCTTTTGGAAAAAAGGGGACATCACCTTTAGTCGATGAAAGAGCGGAGGAGCCAGCGAGCGCCGCGGAGCCCTCCCTGCAGGATTCGGACGACTCGCCCGGCCCTTCCATCCAGCGCTTGATTCTCGCGGCTGTGCGCGTGTGGGAACTGAGGAATCGGGATGGCGCTTGGCCCGACTAAAGGTCGAGGAAGCCGACCTCGATCCGACGCAAGATCGGCTCCTTCACCGTTTGCCCATTTCCACTTCCCTGGAAAAACCAATGGATGGGGAAAGAATCGCAATCCTCGGTCGGGCAATGGAGTTCGTGCTTTCCATCCTTTCGCGGCGTGATCAGAATCTCGCGGCCGCTAAAGACTTTCGCGCAACGCACGCAACAACGCCGGTCGTCAAGCGAGATCCAGGTGCGGTCGTGATCGTTGCGGCGCAGGATGGCCAGCCGCTCCGCCGCCGCCTCTTCGTTCGTGGTTTTCATGGGAAAATTCGACTCCTTTTCTCGTTAGGCAGAAGCCGTCCGAAGCCGGACCAGGGAGGCGCGGCGGGGCCGCAGCTGGCGCGGGGCGCGCCTGAGCCCGTGATGAAACCAGTCGCGCGGGGTGGCGGCACAACCGGGCGTCGGGCAATGCAGATGGTAGCCGCCGCGCTGATCCTGCCAGACATCGATCATGCGGCCGCTGATGACGCGGTCGCAAAGGATGCAAATGCGTTCTTCGTCGAGGGAAACCCATTTGCGCAACGCATCGGAGTCTTGCAGGACGGTGAGTTTTTGATCGAGAGCGACATGTTTATTCATGGAGCATGAGAAGCCAAAAAGAGAGAAGCGATTTTCCGCGCCGGCCGCAATCAGGCGGCGATCCCCTCTTTTCTTCAGAAAAAATCCTATGGGCCGGCGACGCGGCGGACGCTGGAGGAGGACGCCGGCGCGAAAGTTTCGTCAACTGATCCCGGAGCGGCGGCCGATTCCATTAGGAAGGGGCGGTGGCCGGGAGTAAACTGAACGGCCTCCCGCAGAACTTCGATTTACATGGCCATTCCATTCGAAAGTCAGCCCACCAGCTCGGGCGAGAAATTGCCGGCGATCGATCCGGCGGCGACGGATGAGTCGAGCGAGAATGCGCGGGAAGGAGCCAGGAAACGGCGCGATCCGAACGAACCTTCGGCCGTGGTGGGTCTAGGCGCTTCGGCTGGCGGGGTGGCGGTGCTGCAGCAGTTCTTCGCCGACATGCCCGGGGAGAGCGGCCTTGCTTTCGTCGTGGTGATGCATCTGTCGCCGGAATACGAGAGCAATCTGGCCTCCATCCTCCAGCAGAAAACGTCCATGCCGGTCCGGCAGGTCAACGAGGCGGTAAAAGTGCGGCCCAATCACGTCTATGTGATCCCGCCGAATCGGCAGCTCACTTTCGAGGATAGCACTCTGCAATTGGTCGCACCGCAGCAGGCGAGCGGGCGGCGCGTGACGATCGATCTTTTCTTTCGCACGCTCGCCCAGGCCTACGGGCAACGGAGTCTTTGCGTGATCCTCTCGGGGACCGACTCGGACGGCGCGATCGGGTTGAAACACATTCGCGCGCAAGGCGGGGTGACGATCGCGCAGGATCCGGCTGAAGCCGATTACGACAGCATGCCGCTCACGGCGATCAGCACCGGGATGGTCGATTGGGTGCTGCCGGTGGCGGAGATGCCGGCGAAGTTGATGGAATTCGTCCGCAACGAAGATCGGATGAAGATTCCGCCGGAGTTTGCGGAGGCAACCGGCCCGGACGCGAAGGATGCGGAGGCGCCCGGCGGCGAGACGGTCTCAGAGGAAACCCGCGCGCCCGAAGATGAAGCAGCCCTGCGCGACGTCCTCGTCCATTTGCGGGCGCAGACGGGGCACGATTTCGCCCATTACAAACGGGCCACCGTGCTGCGCCGGATCGCCCGCCGGCTGCAGGTGAATTCTCTCGAGACGATCCCGCAATATCTGCAATTTCTGCGCAAACATCCGGCTGAAGCGCGCGCCCTCCTGCAGGATTTGCTCATCGGGGTCACCCATTTTTTTCGCGACCAGGATTCGTTCGCGGCCTTGGAGGCGCACATTCCGCAACTTTTCGCCGGCAAGAAAAAGGACGATCAGATTCGCATCTGGGTGGCGGGCTGCGCTACCGGTGAGGAGGCCTATTCCCTCGCCATCCTCCTTTGCGAACATGCAGAGCGGCTGGACGCGCCGCCTTCCATTCAGATTTTCGCGACCGATATCGACGAACAAGCGGTGCAGGAAGCGCGGGAAGGATTGTATCCGGCAACCATCGAGGCGGACGTCTCGCAGGAACGGCTGCGGCGTTTCTTCGGGCGGGACCACGGCCGCTATCGGGTGCGCAAAGCGCTGCGCGAAAAAATCCTCTTCGCCGCCCACAGCCTCCTCGGGGACGCGCCTTTCTCGCGGCTCGATTTGGTTTCCTGCCGCAACCTGCTCATTTACCTCAAGCCCAAGGCGCAGGAGCAGGTCTTCGATATTTTCCATTTCGCGCTCAGCTCCGGCGGGCTGCTCTTTATCGGAGGCTCGGAGAGCAACCTGGTGCAAGGGCTTTTCGCGCCGGTGGACGCGAAGCATCGGCTCTTCGTGCGGCGCTCGGTGCCGCGTTCGAGCTGGAAGGTCCCGATGTTGCCGGGCGACACGGGCTCGCGAACCAAGGTGCGCTCGCGGGCGCAGACTTTGCCCGCGCTGCCGCCGGAGACGGCGGAAGAGGTATCCGGCCAATCCGCCGAAGCCCGCCACCTCGGGCACGAGCGGCGGGCGGCCCTTTTCGGCGAGCTGCACCTCACCTTGCTCGAGCAATACGCGCCCCCGTCGGTGGTGGTGAACGCCGAGCACGAGCTGGTGCACCTTTCGCAAAAGGCCGGCCGCTACTTGCAGTTCAGCGCGGGCGAGCCTTCCTCGAATATTTTCCAGCTGATCAATCCCGCTCTCCAGATCGAATTGCGCACCGCACTTTTCCGCGCTGCGCAAGAGGCCGAGATGACGATCACGACCGCGCCCCAGACGGTGCAGGTGGGCGGACAGCGCGAAGCGATTAGCCTGCAAGTGCGCCGGGTGGCAAGCGCGCCGGCGGAGGAATATTACCTCATCCTCTTCCAACCCGAAGCCGCGCCCTCGGTGCGCCAGGAGCCGGCCGACGCGGGGGACGTCACCCGCGGGCTGGACGAGGAAATTCAATATCTCAAGGAACAGCTCGCCGCCACGGTCGAACGATACGAGGCCGCTAACGAAGAGCTCAAAGCCGCCAACGAAGAGCTTCAGGCGATGAACGAAGAAATGCGCTCGGCCACCGAGGAGTTGGAGACGAGCAAGGAAGAATTGCAATCGGTCAACGAAGAGCTGGTCACGGTAAATAACGAGCTCAAGAGCAGCGTCGAGGACCTGAGCGGGGCTAACGCCGACCTCAACAATCTCATGTCCTCGACCGATATCGGGACCATTTTCCTTAACCGCCAACTGCGCATCCAACGGTTCACCCCGAGCGCGCAGAAGATTTTTAATCTCATCCCGGCCGACGTGGGGCGTCCGCTCTCCGATATCACCCACCGCCTGGATTACGACGGGATCTCGGAGGATGCGCAGAAGGTGCTCGACGAGCTGACCACCTCCGAGAGCGAATTGCAGGTGGGCCGCGCGCACTGGTTCCTGGTGCGCATCGCGCCCTACCGCACCGGCGAGGACCGCATCGCCGGCGTGGTCGCCACTTTTATCGATATCACCCGCCGGCGCCAGGCCGAGGAAGAGTTACGCGAAAGCGAGGCCCGCTTCCGCGCCATGTTCGAGCAGGCCAGCATCGGGATCGTGCAGATCGCCGAGGATGGGCGCTTTCTCGCGGTCAATCGCGGATTCTGCGAGCTGGTCGGCTACCCCGAGAGCGAGCTCCAGCGGATGCGGGTGCGCGATGTCACCCACCCGGAAGATTTCGAGCGGGAGGAGCAGCTGACCCGGCAGTTGCGGGCAGCGGAGGTCTCGGAGTTTACGCTCGAGAAACGTTTCGTGCGCCAGGACCGGGCCATCGTCTGGGGTTCGATGACTGCCACCGTCGTCCGCAATCCTGTGGGCGAGGCGCCCTACACCCTTTCGATTGTGCAGGGGATCGGCAACCGCAAACGCACCGAGGAAGAGCTGCGCCGGAGCGAAGAACGTTTCCGGCAGTTTGCGGAGAACTCGGCCGACGTTTTCTGGATCATCAACGCGCGCACTCACGAGATGGAATACGTCAATCCCGTCTACGAAAAAATGTGGGGCGAACCGCGGACCGCGCTCTTGGCCAACCCCGATCACTGGCTCGAAGTGGTGCATCCCGACGACCGCGCGGCCGCCGCCGGCCGCATGCCTCAGGTCTTCGCGGGCGCCTCCTCGGTCGTCCAGTACCGCATCATCCGGCCGAGCGACGGCGAGACGCGCTGGATTCGCGACACCGCCTTCGCCATTCGCGATGAAGCCGGCGCGGTCTATCGGGTGGCCAGGGTGGCCCAGGATGTGACCGAGGAGAAAGGGCGCATCGAAGCCCTGGCCGAGAGCGAAGAGCGCTTCCGCCTCCTGGTCGAAGGGGCCAGGGATTACGCCATGTTCATGCTCGATCCGGCGAACGTCATCATCTACTGGAGCGCGGGGGCCGAACGCATCTTCGGTTGGACCGCCGAGGAAGCGCTCGGCCGCTCTGGAGAGATTATTTTTACCCCCGAAGATCGTGCCCAAGAGCAGGAGAAAAAAGAAATGGCTATCGCCCTGCGCGACGGCAGCGCGGACGACCGGCGCTGGCATCTGCGCAAAGACGGCACCCGCGTCTGGGTGGATGGCGTGATGCAGCGGCTCGAGGGGGACGACCACACCCTGCGGGGATTCGTCAAGATCGCGCGCGACGCCAGCGAGGCCCGCGAGAGCGAGGAGGAACTAAAAAGAGGGCACCTCCAACTGGAGCACCGGGTCGTGGAACGCACCGCCGAACTCCGCGCGATCAACCAAAATCTTCAGGCCGAGATGAAAGAGCGGGCCCGGCTCGAACAGGAAATCCTCCTGATCAGCGAACGGGAAAAACGCCGCATCGGTCAGGACCTGCACGACAGCCTCTGCCAGGAATTGGCCGCGACCGCATTTTTCCTCGAATCGCATGCGCACAAGCTCAGGAAAAGCCAGGCGGCGGAAGCCGAAACCTTCTCCGAAGCCGCCCGCATCGTGAACGACAACGTCGGCCTGGCGCGAGATCTGGCCCGTGGTCTGCATCCGATCGAGCTGACTCCCGGCAGCCTGGCCGACGCCCTGCGCGAGCTGGCTTACCGCACCAGCCACGCCCAGATCAATTGCCGGTTCCTCTGCCCCAAGCGGGTGCGGGTGGGCGACGAAGCCATTGCCTTGAACCTTTATCGCATCGCCCAGGAAGCTCTGGGCAACGCCCTCAAACACGGCGATGCGAAAGAGATCGTGATCTCGCTCGAGCGGATGCGCCAAAACCTCCGGCTGCGCGTGATCGACAACGGCCACGGCTTTGACCCGGAGGAATCGAGCGGCGGACTGGGCGTTCACATCATGAAATACCGCGCCACCTCCATGGGCGGAAAGTTAACCGTGGAATCGAAGCCCGGCGCGGGCACGACCATCAGCTGCACCGTCCCAGGGGCCTAGCCGCACGCCTAACGAGAGAGACTTCCGCTCGATCTCTGATACTCGGCGCCGGCGCTGATGTTGAAGCGGTCGGTGCCGATGCCTCCGGTGAGGTAGCTCTGGAAATCTTCGCGGCCGTCCCGGCCGCCCGATCCGCCGTAGAACACGCCCGCTTCCCCTCCGCTGGAGACTCGATTGAATCGCAGATCCACCGTCCCGCCCGTCGCGTCCGAGCCGGTCATCGGATCAGCAACGCCCGGCTCCACTCTCACGGCCCGCAGGAAAGCGACCGGCAAGGCCTGCAGCGCAGCCCGGCCCAGCAGAGTGGAATCCCCCGAGATCGAGAAGCGGCGTCCATTCAGCAGGACGAGCGCCGGGAGGCCGTGCAATAAAAGCGAGCCGTCGCCCACGCTGAAAAGGTCCGGCCGATAATGATGCAGCGCGGCCAGGCTGTCGACCTCGCCGGTCTGGCGCAATTGTTCGCGAGTGAGCGCGAGACCGTCGCCGAATGGATCGGATTGCTGGGCCAAGAGCGGAAGCGAGAGGGTAAAAAAGCAGACCACAACCGAAACGACACGCTTGATCATCCTGGAATTCACAGCTAAAACGCCGGCGCGCCACTGGAATTTCTCCGGCCCCGAAAGCTGCCCCTTGATTTCTCAGGCATCGCTCTGCCCACGCCCTTGCGATAACCTTACGGGACGCTCCGCTCCGAGCCGATAGAAGTGAACAAAGCAGCCACCACCGCCGGAAAGAAAAAGCGCGACATTCTGCTGGTCGACGATCACCCGCTTTTCCGAAAAGGAATGGGCCAATTGCTCGACGGCCAGCCCGACCTGCAGGTCCGGGCCGAGGCCGAGAACAGCGCCGAGGCGCTCGACGCGATCCGCCAGAAACGCTTCGACCTGGCGATCATCGACATCGGATTGCGCGGGGGAACCAACGGCATCGAACTGATGAAATTCATCAAGGTGGAACGACCGGAGCTGCCGGTGCTGATCGTCTCCATGTACGACGAAGCGCTCTACGCGGAACGAGCGCTACGGGCGGGGGCGCGCGGCTACGTCATGAAACGCGAAGCGCTCGATTGCGTGCTCGGGGCCGTGCGCAGCGTGCTCGAGGGCGAGCTTTACATCAGCCCGACCATGTCGAAGCGGATGATTTTCGATCATATCCAGAGCGGCGGGGAAGCGCGCTCCGCGGTCGAGCGCTTGAGCGATCGCGAGTTGGAAGTGTTTCAGCTCATCGGGGAAGGCCGCGACATGCACGAGATCGCGCGCGACCTTCATCTCAGTAAAAAAACCGTCGAAGCCCATCGCGCCAACATCAAGGAAAAGCTCGGCGTGGGCAGCGCGCGCGACGTCGTCCGCTACGCCACCCAGTGGATTAGCCAGCCGCGGTAAATGCCGCGCGCGGCGACGACAGAGTCGCGCTCCCGCGGCATCAAGACTGGCGCGCCTGCGAACTCCGCCTACGCTGTTCCATGTTTCGCGGTTGTGCTCTCTTTCTGGCGCTCGCCGGACCCGTCCTGGTCTCAGGCGCGGATCTTGCCGAGCCCTCGCCCAATCCTGAAATCGCCCAGGTCGTTAGGCAAATTTCCCCGCAGAAGATCGAGGCGAGCATTCGCCAACTGGTCGGCTTCGGCACCCGCCACACCCTTTCCGAGACGCAGAGCGAGACTCGCGGGATCGGGGCCGCGCGCCGCTGGATTGAGGCGGAGTTCCAGGCTTACGCCAAAGATTCGGGCGGCCGCTTGCAGGTGGCGATGGACGAATTCACCCAGCCGCCCGGCCCGCGCAATCCGCAGCCGGTCCAGGTGGTCAACGTCGTCGCCACGCTCCCGGGCGAGCAGCCGGAAGCGCGCGCCCGCATCTACGTGGTGAGCGGGCATTACGATTCGCGGGTCACCGATGTGATGAACGCGACCGCCGACGCGCCGGGCGCGGACGACGACGCTTCCGGCGTGGCCGCCGTCCTCGAGATGGCGCGCGTCATGTCGCAGAAAAAATGGGACGCGACCCTCGTCTTCCTCGCCGTCGCCGGAGAAGAGCAGGGTCTCTTCGGCTCCACCCATTGGGCGAAAATGGCGAGGGAGAAAAATTGGGACATCGCCGGGATGATTACGAACGACATCATCGGCAGTTCCCGCGCCGAGGATGGAAGCGTCGATGACAAGCAGGTCCGGCTTTTTGCCGAAGGCGTGCCGCCCTCGCCGGAAATGTCGCAGGCGTGGCGCCGGCAAGTGCAGACCGGCGGGGAGAACGACAGTCCCGCGCGCGAGCTGGCCCGCTTCATCAAGACGATGGGCGAACGCTACGTCCACGACATGACGGTGAACATTATTTACCGCAAGGATCGTTACCTCCGCGGGGGCGATCATTCCCCCTTTCTCGAAGCCGGCTATCCGGCGGTGCGCCTGACCGAGCCGCACGAGGACTTCCGCCATCAACACCAGGACGTGCGCGAGGAGAAGGGGGTGTCGTTAGGCGACCTGCCGAAGTTCGACGATTTTAACTACATCGCGCAAGTGGCGCGGGTCAACGCGGCGTCGTTAGGCGCGCTCGCCCTCGCGCCGGCCGCGCCCCGCGGAGTCGAGATCGAGACGAAGGAATTAACCAACGGCACCACTTTGCATTGGCAGGCCAACCGAGAGCCCGACCTGGCCGGCTACGAAGTGCTCTGGCGCGAAACGACCGCGCCGGTCTGGGAGCACGGCGTCTCGGCCGGCGCCGCTCCTCGTTGCACGGTCCAGGTTTCGAAAGATAATTTTCTTTTCGGCGTCGCCGCGGTCGATCGAGAGGGGAATCGCAGCCCGGCGGTCTATCCGCGGCCCGCCGCAAAATGAAGTTTTTCCCACCCGCCCGCGTCAGACCGACCGAAAACTAATATGAATATGAAACGGCCCCTTCTCGCTCTTCTCCTCACGTCCGTCGCGCTCCCCGGCTGCCAGTCGGCGCACAACGCCGCCGTCGCCGGATTCCGCGTCCTTGATGCGCCGCACCAATATATTCGCCGGAAACTGGACGTGGACGACCAGGATCGCGCTGACACGACCACGACCACGACCGAAAGCGATGTCGCCTACCAGCAGGCACCACCGCCCCCGCCGCCACCGCAAAGCGGCGCGCCACGGCAGCCTTTTACCACGCAAGCTCCCCCGCCTCCCCCGCCGCGGCGTCAGGTAGTCGTGACGGAACGGACGCAACGCACCAGCCAATTGCCGCCGGAAGCGACCCCGCCGCCTGCGCCGCGAGTGACGACCCGCACGAGCACGACGGAATCGCGCACCGCGCAAGCGACCCCGCCGCCGGCGCCGCGCAGCGAAGTTTCCGAAGGGGGGAGCCTGCCCTATGCGAAGCCGGTCCCGGGGAAAGCGGGCTACGTTTTTAGTCCCTACGACAAGAACGGCGGCTACGTCGACGTCACCGGTTTTGCGCCCGGGAGCAAAGTCAAAGATCCCTACAGCGGCAAGGTGTTTCTCGTGCCCTAACGAGCGGGCCGCCGCGCGTTCGTTATCACCCCCGCCCCCGCGCGTTTGTCATCCCGAGCGCAGCGAGGGATCTCACGGACGCGCGCGGCGTTTCAGGCCAGAGAACGGGACAGCCGCGGAGTTGCGCGGGAGCGTTTCCTCCCGTCCCCGCACCAGAGAATCCGCGAGATCCCTCGCTGCGCTCGGGATGACAAACCAACGCGGGGCGTGGGCGCGGGGCCGCCCGGGGCGGACTTCACCCCGCGATTTCGTGAGGCCAAAGCTGCGGCGTAGGCCGCGACGTTATTTCCCGAGCTTTTCTTCGAGCGCTTTGACCCGGGCCAGCAACTTGCCCAACCCGCGGACCCAGGCCATCTGCCGTTTCGCGTCCTGCACCGGCGCCGCGGGCGATCCCCACCAGGCTCCGCCGGGCAGACTTTTCGTGACCCCGCCTCGCCCGCCCACCATCGTGCCCGCGGCCATCTCGATATGGCCGACCACTCCGACCTGCCCGGCCAAGATCACCCCGTCGCCCATGCGCACACTGCCCGCGATGCCGCACTGCGCGCAAATCACGGAATGTTTCCCGACGATCACGTTATGCGCGATTTGCACGAGGTTATCGATCTTGGCCCCTGCCTGAATCCAGGTGCGCCCGAAACGCGCCCGATCAATCGTGGTGTTCGCCCCGATCTCGCAATCGTCGTCGATCTGCACGATCCCGAGCTGCGGCACTTTTTTCTGGGCGCCGCCGACGCTTTCAAAACCGAAGCCATCCGTGCCGATGACGACGCCGCCATGGAGGATGACGCGGTCGCCGATCTTGCTCCGCTCGCGGATGGTGACGTTGGGGTAAACGATCGTGTCCGCGCCGATCGTGCTTTCATGGCCGATGTAGCTGTGCGCGCCGATCCGGGTGCCGTCGCCGATGCGCACGCCCGCCTCGAGCACGACGTAGGGGCCGAGCGAAATATTTTCGCCTAACGAAACCCTCTCCGCGATGAGCGCGGTCGGATGGATGCCCGCGGGGAAGACGATGGGCGCGGGGGCGAGGCGGAGGGCCAACTGCTCGAAGGCCTTGCCGGGATGGGCCGTGCGGATTTGCGCGGGGACGATTTGCTCGGTGAAATCGACCGGGACAAAGGCAGCCGAGGCGCGGGTCTGGCGAAAGGCTGCGAGGTAACGCGGGTTGCCGTAAAAGGTGATCTCGCCCGGCATCGCTTCGGCCACCGCCGCCGCGCCCGTGATCGTGAGGCTGGCGTCCCCGGCGATTTCGCCGCCGCTCATTTCGGCCAGTTCGGGTAGAGTGATTTTCACAAAATTTTCGCTTAACCGCCCGTGGCAAAACCGGGATAAAGCGTCATCCCGCCATCGACGAAGAGGGTCGTGCCGGTGACGTAATCCGAATCGTCCGAGGCCAGCCAGACGGCGGCGCGGGCGATATCCTCGGGCAGGCCAATGCGCCGGTCGGGGATGAGCGTGAGGAGCGCCTGGAGCGCTGCCGGCGTCTCCCAGGCGTCCCGGTTAATGGGCGTTTTGATCGCGCCCGGGGCAATGCTGTTGACTCTTATTTTTTTCGGCGCGAGCTCCTGGGCCATGCTTTTCATGAGCTGCATGATGCCGCCCTTGGAGGCGGCGTAATTGACGTGCCCGGCCCACGGAATGACTTCGTGCACCGAGCTCATGCAGATGATTTTGCCGGCCGCGCGGGAGACGCTCGGGACGACGCCGCGCCGGAGAAATTCCCGGGCCGCTTCGCGCGCGCAGAGGAACTGGCCGGTCAAGTTGACGCTGATCACTTTTTCCCACTGGGCGAGCGTCATCTCCGCGAAAGCGGAATCCTGCTGCAGCCCGGCGTTGTTGATCAAAATATCGATCGTCCCAAAGGCCGTGATCATTTCCGCAAACATCGCCTGCACTTCGTCCTCCCGGCTGACATCGGCGCGAAGGGCGAGCGCCTGGCCGCCCTGCTCGCGAATGAGGCCGGCGACGCGCTCCGCTTCTTCCGGGTGCGAGACGTAGTTGACGACGACGTCGGCGCCGGCCGCGCCGAGCGCGAGGGCGCAACCTTCGCCGATGCCAGAGTTCCCGCCGGTGACGAGCGCTTTTTGATTTGCGAGCGGGCGGGATGGGTCGGGCATGACAGGGCGCAGCATCTTTTCGCTGCCGCCGAAAGCAAGACGTTTTCGCAACGCCTCCGGCTCGGCCAAGGCATAATTCTAGCTTGTTCTCGGTTGCGGCCCGGCCGCGCTTCGCCGCATGCCATCCGTCAAGCCCAAGCCCAAACCGCGCCAACCAAAATCCGCCATTCCAGATTATGAAAAACCTGACCGGCCAACTCCTGCGCGTCCTACGCTCACACCTGCGGAATATTTCGAAATCCTGGCCCGGGCGACGAACGATGCGGTTTGGGATTGGGATCTAAAAAGCGGGGCGCTTCTCTGGCCGCGCGGGCTGGAGAGTTTGCTCGGTTACGCAGCCGACGCTTCGACCAAGAAGATCGGCTTTTGGTTTGGCCGGATCCATCCGGAAGATCTCGCCCGGATCGAGCAAAGCCTGCGCGAAACCTTCGCCAGCGCGCACGAACACTGGTCGGGCGAATATCGTTTCCGGCGAGCCGACGGGGAATACATCAACGTGCTCGAGCGCATGCTCATCACCCGGAATGCCGAGCGCGGGGCGACGCGGGCGGTTTCCTCGATGATGGATGTCTCGGCCTGGAAACAACTGCAAACCGAGGCCTGCCGCTCCCAGCGCATGGAAGCCTTCGGACAACTGGCCGGCGGCGTCGCCCACGACTTCAATAACTTCCTCACCACCATCCTCGGCTACAGCGATCTCCTCCTTTCGGAAAAAGCGGTCAAAGGCGGCGTCGCGCGGCAGGTCACGGAAATCCGCGACGCGGCCGAGCGGGCTTCCGCCCTCACGAATCAACTCCTCGCCTTCAGCCGCCGCCAGGCCCTGGAGCCGGCCGTCTTTGCGATCAATCCTTTCATCCTCAAGCTGGAAAGCACGCTCCTCCGGCTCCTCGGCGAAAACATTTCCATCTCCTGCCATCTTCATCAGCTCAAGGAAGGCGCCCACGTGCGCGTGGACCCCGAACAGCTTAGCCAGATTCTCTTGAATCTGGCGGTCAACGCCCGCGACGCCATGCGCCAGGGCGGCCAGCTCACGCTCACCACCGCGGTCGTGCAGGTCCCCGCCGGGGGCGACCCCGTCTGCGCCTGCGCCGATGTGCCGGCGGGCGAATACGTCGCCATTTTCGTTTCCGATAATGGCAGCGGGATGAGCGATGAAGTGAAAGCGCGGCTCTTCGAGCCCTTCTTCACGACGAAGGAAGCGCAGGACCGGAGCGGTCTCGGGCTGGCCTCCTGCTACGGCATCGTTAGGCAAAGCGGCGGGCACATTTGCGCCGAAAGCACTCTGGGCGAAGGCACCAGCATGCGCATCTTCCTCCCCCGCGTCCCCGCCCCGCCCGCCCCTTCCTATCGCCGGCGCACCCCAGCTGGGCCGCCCACCGGTTCGGAGACCATTCTCGTCCTCGAGGACGACGTCAGCGTGCGCCATCTTTCGGTGCAGGCTTTGCGCCGCTTCGGCTACGACGTGATCGAGGCGGCCGGCGGCGACGACGCCAAACGGCTCCTCGCCGAACGCGATCAGCCGCAGATCGATCTGCTCCTGACCGATCTGGTGATGCCCGAAATCAGCGGCCGCAATTTTGCCAATTGGCTGCGCCAGTCGAGCCCGCAAACCAAGGTCGTTTTTGTCTCCGGTTATCTCGACGACTCGCTTCACCCGCACGATCGGCGCGACCCGGAAACCGGCTTTCTCCCCAAACCGTTCACCGCCGGCCAGCTCGCGGCCAAGGTGCGCGAAGTGCTCGACGAGGAAGTTTGAAGCGGGGCGCCTTCGGGCTTGCTCGAAAAAGGCGAGGCCGTTAGGCTGGCAGCCGGCGCAGCCAACGCGTCGTCTTTTGATCACCTTCGCCGATATCCAGGAAGCCGCCGAGCGCATCAAAGGCGCCGTCTACGAGTCGCCCTGCCCGCGCTCGATTCCGCTGAGCGAGCTCACCGGGATGGAGATTTATTGCAAGCTGGACAACCTCCAGCGCACCGGCAGTTTCAAGGAACGCGGCGCCCATAACGCGCTCTCCCAGCTCTCGCCCGAGCAAAAAAAGAAAGGGGTCATCGCCGCTTCCGCGGGCAATCACGCCCAGGCGCTCGCCTACCAGGGGAAATTGCTCGGCGTGCCGGCGACCGTCGTCATGCCGCAATTCGCGCCCCTCATCAAAATCAGCAATTGCAAGAAACTCGGCGCCACCGTTGTCCTGCACGGGAAGGAATTTGCCGACGCCAAAGCCCGTGCCCACGAGATCGCGGAAGAACAGGGCCTTGCCTACATCGACGGCTTCGATCATCCCGACATCATTGCCGGGCAGGGCACGGCCGGGCTGGAAATCGTCGCGCAGGTGCCCGATCTCGACGCGGTCATCGTGCCGGTGGGCGGGGCGGGTCTGCTTGCGGGCGTCTCGCTCGCCGTGAAGTCGTTGCGGCCGGAAGTAAAAGTCATCGCCGTCGAAGCCGAGCATGTCGCCAGTTTTACCGCTGCTCTGAAAGCCGGTAAACCGGTCCGCATCGAGACCCGCCCGACGCTCGCCGACGGCCTCGCCATCGCCCAGGTGGGCAGCAACGCTTTCGCCATCGCCAGCCAGCACACGGATAAAACCGTCATCGTCACCGAAGAACAAATCGCGCTCGCCATCCTCCGCGTCGTCGAGCTCGAGAAAGGCGTCGTCGAAGGCGCCGCCGCTACGCCCCTGGCCGCCTGCCTTTCCGGTCAACTCCCGGAGCTCGCCGGCAAACGCGTCGTTCTCCTCCTCTGCGGCGGCAACATCGATCCCAACGTTCTCAGCCGGGTGATCGAGCGCGGCCTCGTCGCCGACGGGCGGCTTTCGCGTTTTCGCGCGGTGATCAGCGATCGGCCGGGCGGCCTCGCCGATCTCACCGCGCAGATCGCCGCCGCCGGCGCGAGCATCAAACAAGTGGTGCACGACCGCGCCTTCGCCAGCTCCGACGTCTCCGCCGTGCAGGTCCTCTGCACCGTGGAAACACGCGACCGCAATCATCTCGAAGAATTGCGCGACCAGCTCCGAGAGCACGGCGTCGAAACCGAGCTGTAGACGCTTCGCTCTGCGAAGCGCGGCAGTTGATCTCCGCTGGCGCCCGAGACTCCCGCGCTTCGCCGGCCGGACTCTGGTGGGCCTACATCCCTGACAGCGACCTTGCGTTCACTCGCCCACTCCCATTTTGTCATCCCGAGTCCGCGCAGACGGCGAGGGATCTCGCGCAAGGTCTTGGCGTCGTTCTTCAGAGAAAATGGACCCATCAGAGCAACCGTGAGATCCTCGGCGCGCTGCGCCAGCCTCGGGATGACCCAGGGCCCAGCTTTTCGTGCGACGCCGACCGGCTGCCTGCTCCGCGCGGCTCGCCTTTGAGCGCATTCGACATTTGCCCTTGCAACCCTCTCGAGCGGCCCATCAGCTTGCGCTCAATTCTCACTCCCGGTAGGATTACGAATGGATTCAGTCGCCGCAACCGAGCTCGAAAAACCGGCCCCAGCCACGGCCTCTTCGCCCGAAGAATCCACCCCCGCCCTGAGCCCGTTCGTCCGTCGCCACATCGGCCCGGACGACGAAGAAATCGCCGCGATGCTGCAAGCTGTCGGCTTCGACGATCTCGCGGCCTTCCTCGACGCGACCGTCCCGAAAGACATCCGCCTAACGACTCCGCTCGATCTTCCCGCTGGCAAATCCGAGCCGGCCGCGCTCGCCGAGCTGCGCGATCTTTCCCGCAAGAACAAGGTCGTGCGCAGCTATCTCGGAGCCGGTTACTCCGATTGCCTGGTGCCTCCGGTGATCCAGCGGAACATCCTCGAAAATCCCGGCTGGTACACCGCCTACACGCCCTACCAGGCCGAGCTCGCCCAGGGCCGGCTCGAAGCGCTCCTCAATTTCCAAACCATGGTGACCGATCTCACCGCGCTCGACATCGCGAACGCCTCGCTTCTCGACGAAGCGACCGCCGCGGCCGAAGCCATGGCCCTCTGCCACGCCGTCGCGAGCGCACGCAAAACCTTCTTCGTTTCCGCAGGCTGCCATCCTCAAACGATCGAGGTCGTGCAAACCCGGGCCCGGCCGTTAGGCATCGAGGTCGTAGTCGGCGATCACGAGAGCTTCGCGCTGACCGATCAGGTCTTCGGCGTCCTCCTGCAATACCCGGCGACCGACGGCGCCGTCATCGATTACGAGCCCTTCATCAAAGCAGCCCATGAGACCGGCGCGCTCGCCATCGTCGCGGCCGATATCCTCGCTCTCACCCTGCTCCGGCCGCCTGGTGAAATGGGCGCCGATGTCGCCGTGGGCAGCACCCAACGTTTCGGCGTGCCGCTCGGTTTTGGCGGTCCGCATGCCGCTTATTTCGCCACCCGCGACCAATATAAACGCCACCTGCCGGGCCGGCTCGTCGGCGTCTCCCACGATGCCGCGGGGCGTCCCGCTTACCGCCTCGCGTTGCAGACCCGCGAGCAGCACATCCGTCGCGACAAAGCGACCAGCAACATCTGCACGGCCCAAGTCCTTCTCGCGGTCATGGCCTCAATGTACGCGGTTTATCATGGGCCGGAAGGGCTGCGCACGATCGCCCGCCGCGTCCACAGTCTCACCTGTCGTCTCGCCGAAGGTCTGGAGCGCCTCGGTTACGGCGTGGTCCACTGGGATTTTTTCGACACTCTCCACCTCGATCTCGGGAAAAAGAGCGGGGCCGACGTCATCCGGCGCGCCGCTCGCGAAGGCTGCAACCTGCGCCTGCTCGGTCCCCAAAGCGTGGGCCTTTCCCTCGACGAAACGACCACCCCGCACGACGTCGAAACGCTCCTCGGCCTCTTCGGAGAAAACCGCGCCATCCTGCCCGGAGGCGTCCCGGCCGATCGCAAATCGCAGCTCGAAAACCGCCAGTCTCCCTACCTCACCCACCCTGTTTTCAACACCCACCACAGCGAAACAGAAATGCTCCGTTACCTGCGCCGGCTCGAAGCGCGCGATCTCTCGCTTTGCCATTCCATGATACCGCTCGGCTCCTGCACCATGAAGCTGAACGCCACCGCGGAAATGTTCCCGATTTCCTGGCCGGAATTTTCCCGCATCCATCCCTTCGCGCCTAACGAGCAGACCGCCGGCTATCGCGAAATGTGCACCCAGCTCGAAAGTTGGCTGGCCGAAATTACCGGCTTCGCCGCCGTCTCCCTGCAACCAAACGCCGGCTCCCAGGGCGAATACGCAGGCCTCCTCGCCATCCGCGGCTACCACGCCTCGCGCGACCAGGCCGCGCGCAAAATTTGCCTCATCCCCACCTCCGCGCACGGCACCAACCCGGCCAGCGCCGTCATGGCCGGCTTCAAAGTCGTGCCCGTGAAGTGCCTCGAAGTCGGCGACATCGATCTCGCCGATCTCCGCGCCAAAGCCGAGGAGCACAGCCAGGACCTCGCCGCTCTCATGGTCACCTATCCCTCGACCCACGGCGTTTTCGAAACCACCATCCGCGAGATTTGCCAAATCGTGCACGAACACGGCGGCCAGGTTTACATGGACGGCGCGAACATGAACGCCCAGGTCGGTCTCTGCCGGCCGGGGGACATCGGCGCCGACGTCTGCCATCTCAACCTCCACAAAACTTTCTGCATCCCGCACGGCGGCGGCGGTCCCGGCGTCGGCCCGATCGGCGTCGCGAAGCATCTGGTCAAATTCCTCCCCGGCCTCCCCTCGATCAACCATCAACCATCCCTCCGGGGCGTAGGCCCCTCTGGGCCGGAGGCAACCATCAACCCGGGGCCCGTCTCCGCGGCCCCCTACGGCAGCGCCAGCATTCTCACCATTTCCTGGATGTACATCCGTATGATGGGCCCGCGCGGCCTCACCAAAGCGACCGAGACCGCCATCCTCAACGCCAACTACATCGCGCAACGGCTCGACCCGCATTTCCCCGTCCTCTTCAAAGGCAAACGCGGCCTCGTCGCCCATGAGTGCATCCTCGATCTGCGGCCGTGCAAGAGCGCCGGCGTCGAAGTCGAAGACGTGGCCAAGCGCCTAATGGATTACGGATTCCACGCCCCCACCGTCTCCTGGCCGGTTCCCGGCACGATGATGATCGAGCCGACCGAGAGCGAATCGAAAGACGAGCTCGACCGTTTCTGCGATGCCATGATCGCGATCAAAGGCGAGATCGACGCCATCGGCGCGGAGGGCGGCGATCGGCAAAATAACCTGCTCAAGAACGCGCCCCACACCGCGGCACAAGTCACCTCCGACACTTGGGAACACCCCTATTCCCGCACCCAGGCGGCCTACCCGGCGAGCTGGACGCGCGAACAAAAATTCTGGCCGGCGGTGGCCCGAATCGACAGCGTCTACGGCGATCGCAACCTCTTCTGCAGTTGCCCGCCCATGGAAGCGTTCGAGGAAAGTTAGTCCGCGTAGCACAGGCATCTTGCCTGTGGGGCCAGCGGGCGTCTCGCCCGCTGTTTCAACAATCGCCGGGCAAGATGCCCGGTAGCCCCACCGGCTGGAAGCCTATGCTACCTCCGCAACTGTGCGATCAGTCAGCGTGCCTGATCATCCGCCTGCCCATCTTTTCGCGCCGCTCCGCCTGCGCGAGCTGGAACTCCGCAACCGCATCGCCGTCTCCCCCATGTGCCAATATTCGAGCGAGAACGGCTTCGCCACGGATTGGCATCTCGTCCATCTCGGGAGCCGCGCGGTCGGCGGGGCCGCCCTTGTTTTCACCGAGGCCGCGGCGGTCTTGCCGGAAGGCCGGATCAGTCCGCAGGATCTCGGGATTTGGCAGGATGAACACGTTGAGATGTGGTCGCGTATTTTCCGGTTCGTTAGGCAGCAAGGCGCCGCGCCTGGCATGCAACTGGCCCACGCCGGACGCAAAGCCAGCACCGCCCGGCCCTGGGAAGGCGGCGGCCCGGTCGGTCCCGCCGCGGGCGGATGGAGCCCGATTTTTGGCGCGAGTCCGCTGCCTTTCGCCGACGCCTACCAGACGCCCGAGGAACTCGACGCCGCCGGGATCGCGCGCATTCGCGAGGCCTTTGTGCAGGCGGCGCAGCGCGCTCTCCAAGCCGGCGCGGAGGTAATCGAGATTCACGCCGCGCACGGTTATTTGCTGCACAGCTTTTACTCGCCCCTGAGCAATCGGCGCACCGATCAATACGGCGGTTCCTTCGAAAATCGGACGCGCTTTCTTTCCGAAACCGTCAGCGCGGTGCGCCAGGTTTGGCCCGAGAAATATCCCCTCTTCGTCCGCCTTTCCTCGACCGACTGGACGGAGGACGGCTGGACCGGTGAAGACTCGGTCACGCTCGCGCAAAAATTGCAGTCGTTAGGCGTGGACCTGATCGATTGCTCCAGCGGCGGCAATGTGCCCGACGCCAAGATTCCGACCGGCTCCGGCTACCAGCTTCGTTTCGCGGAGCAAATCCGCCGCGGCGCCGGCATCGCCACGGGCGCCGTCGGCCTAATCACCGCGCCCGAACAGGCCGATCAGATCATCCGCGCCGGGCAGGCTGATCTCGTTTTGATGGCGCGGGAATTTCTGCGCCATCCCTACTGGCCGCTTAACGCCGCCGCGCCGCTCCATCAGAAGCCGGAGCCGCCCCCGCAGTACGCGCGCGCCTTTGCCTAACGATGACGAAACGCTGGCGGGCGCGGGGCCGGCAGGACCGCTACTGCGCCAGCTCCCAGACGGTCCGGCCGGCCACGATGGTGCGGACGGCGCGCCCTTTTAATTTCCAGCCGTCGAAAGGCGTGTTACGGGAGGCCGAAGCGAAGTTGGCCGCGTCGACCGTCCATTCGAGCTCGGGATCGATCAGCGTGATATCGGCCGGTGCGCCTAACGAGAGGGTGCCGCTGGCCAAGCCTAACAATCGCGCCGGATTGCTGGTGAGGCAGGCGAGCAGGCGCGGCAGATCGAGCGTTTGGTGTTTGTGCACGAGGAGATCGAGGAATAAGCCCAGTTCCGTCTCGAGCCCGATGATCCCGAAGGGCGCGGCGTCGAACTCGACTTCCTTCTCGAATTTGGCGTGCGGCGCATGATCGCTGGCCAGGATATCGAGCGTGCCATCGGCCAGACCTTCGAGAAGCGCGGCGATGTCGCTCTCGGTGCGCAGAGGCGGATTCATCTTGCAGTTGGGATCGAAATTTTCGATCGCGGCATCGGTCAGCGCGAGATGATGCGGGCAGACTTCGCCGCTGATTTTTACCC
Source organism: Chthoniobacterales bacterium (assembly GCA_965217815.1). GTDB lineage: Bacteria > Verrucomicrobiota > Verrucomicrobiia > Chthoniobacterales > UBA10450 > Palsa-1392. Next base: position 159,656 of record CBDCJI010000001.1, on the reverse strand, counting down.
CGCGCGCCCGCGCCTCGCGCAGCAGGCGCACGCTCCCCGCCGCGCTGATGTGCTGGCAATGGATGCGGTGATCGCACAACTCCGCGAGGAGGATGTTGCGCGCCACGATCGCCTCCTCGCCCGCGCCCGGCCAGCCCGGGAGTCCGAGGAGCGTGCTCCAGTAGCCTTCATGGACGACGCCGTTGCCGACGAGGTTGTAATCCTGGCAGTGGTCGAGCACCGGCAGGTCGAACATGCGCGCGTACTCGACGGCGCGGCGCATGAGTTCGTTATTCTGAATGCAGCGGCCGTCGTCGGTTAGCGCGACCACGCCGGCTTGCGCGAGGGAACCGATCGGCGCGAGTTCTTCGCCGTCGAGGTTTTTGGAAATCGCGCCGGTGGTGAGGACATGGATCTCGGCCACTTCGGCAGCGCGATCTTTGATCCAGGCGATCGTGCTCGGGCTGTCAGCGACGGGCGAAGTGTTCGGCATGCAGACGACGGTGGTGAAGCCGCCGGCCGCAGCGGCGCGCGCGCCCGACTCGATCGTTTCCTTCCAGCCAAAACCGGGTTCGCGGAAGTGGACGTGGAGATCGATGAGGCCGGGACTAACGATCAAGCCGGTGGCGTCGATTTCCTCGTATTCGTTAGGCCGCTGGTCGCTGATCGCGCCATCGACGATCCAGAGATCGGCGATTTCGTCGCGCTGGTTGGCCGGATCGATAATCCGGCCCTGGCGAATCAACAGGTTCATAAGTTGTGGGGCGAGCTTCTAGCTTGCCTGCTCATTAATCTCGCAAGCTGGAAGCTCGCGCCACTCACGCGGCGATCCCCCCGCAGAGATAAAGCACGGCCATGCGCACAGCGAGACCATTGGTCACCTGATCGAGGATGACGCTCTGGGGGCCGTCGGCCAGGTCGCTGTCGATCTCCACCCCCCGATTGATCGGGCCGGGATGCATGATCAGGCAATCGGGTTTCAACAATTTCGCGCGTGCTTTCGTTAGGCCGAAAAAGCGGATGTACTCGCCGAGGCCGGGGAAGTATTCCTTGCGCTGGCGCTCGTGCTGGATGCGCAGAAGATTGACCACGTCGACCTCCGGCAGGACCTCGTCGAGCCGGTGGGAAATTTTCACCCCGAGCCGCTCGAACTCCCGCGGAACCAGCGTGCTCGGACCGACCAGCGTGACCCGCGCGCCGAGCTTGAGGAGCGCGAAAATATTCGAGCGCGCAACCCGGCTGAAAAGGATGTCGCCGATGATGGCGACGTGCAGCCCGGCGATCGCGCCTTTTTTTTCGCGGATGGTATAGAGGTCGAGCAGGCCCTGGGTCGGGTGCTCATGGGCGCCGTCACCGGCGTTGATGATGCTGGAACGCAGCCGGGTGGCGAGGAATTGCGCCGCGCCCGCGGAGCTATGGCGCAGGACGATAAGATCGGCGTGATTCGCTTCCAGGACTTTGGCGGTGTCCTTGAGGGTTTCGCCTTTCGTTAGGCTGGAAGCGGAGGCGGTGATGTTGACGATGTCGGCGCTGAGCCGTTTCGCCGCCAGTTCGAAAGAGGTGCGGGTGCGGGTGCTCGGTTCGATGAAGAGGTTGATCAGCGTTTTGCCCTGCAAAGCCGGGACTTTTTTGACTTCGCGGGTGCCGACTTGTTTGAAAGCGTCGGCGGTCTCGAGGACGAGGGTGATTTCTTCCGCGGAAAGTTCGCGCAAGCCGAGCAGATCTTTGCGGGTCCAGCGGGTGCTCATGACGCTTTCTCCAGCCAGACGGCATCCGGCTCGTGATCGGTTTCTTCCAGGCGCACCCGGACTCGCTCGCTCCGCGCGGTCGGTAAATTTTTGCCAACGTAATCGGGCCGGATGGGCAGCTCGCGATGGCCGCGATCGATGAGCACGGCGAATTGAATGCAAGCGGGCCGGCCGAAGGAACCGATGGCGTCGAGGGCGGCGCGGCAGGTGCGCCCGGTAAAGAGGACGTCGTCGACGATTACGACGGTGCGTTCGCCTAACGGAACCGGCAGCTCTGAGGCCCGCACGACCGGGAGAGAAGTGCGTTGCCGGACATCGTCGCGATGCATCGAGACGTCGATCACGCCGGTGGCGACCCGCCCTTTTCCGAGCTGCGCGATATCGGCGGCGAGGCGCTGGGCCAGAGCGACGCCGCGCACGGGGATGCCGGCGAGGACGAGGGTGGCGAGGTCGGGATTGCGCTCGATGATCTCGTGCGCGAGACGGCGCAAGGTACGCCGGAGCGTTTCCGCATCGAAGATGCGGACCGAGCGGGTCTCTTGAGGCGGTTCTTTTGGTTTCATCCTTGGCGACCTCGCGGGATCGCTCTTAAAGGAAGCGGCCGAAAAAATCAGGCCGGCATTTTGGCGGAGCGCGCTTCCCGAACGCGGCGTTCGCGCCAGTTCGAGCGATGTTTCACAATCCAGTCGAGCAAAGCTTTTTCAAAGCCGATATCGGCGCCGGCTTTCTCGCTCTCAATCCACTTGTGCTTCAAAATTTCTTCGCGCTCCGCCAGGAATTCTTTGTAGAGCCCGGAGTTTTTCAGGAATTGGGAGCTGGCTTCTTCGGCGGCCCTCCCTTCGGCAGAATCTTTCATACAACGAAATCAGTCGGACGATTGTCGTCCCTCTCCTAAAGCATGAGACGAACCAGCGCGCTTTTTATTTACTGAACCTCCGGCCGGTTTGGCAAGCTTAACAGACTGTTGAAATACCGGGATGGCCCGCGCGTAGAGGCAGAAGGGGTGGATGGCAAGGAGCGAACGAGGCGCATCCCCAATGAGGGCTGCAACGAGCGAGCGACGCGGCCAGCCGCCCCTTCTGCCTCGCGCCCGCAGGGTTGCGTCGAATGGGGGGCTGGCCGGCGTTGCTCGCTGGGCCGGGATCGCGCGGATAGCGGCACTGCGCTCGCGCCTTGGCCAGTCCCAAATTCAACTGCAACGCGGACCATCCCAGTAATTCAACAGTCTGCTAAGTCGGTAAAAGTTCGCGCAAGGCGCGCGCGATTCTCTGGAACTCGGCGGCGACGGCGGAGTCTTTTGCCTCGGCCGTGACCGGCCTGCCACGATCACCCGCCTCACGCGTGGCGATGTCGATGGGGATTTGGCCTAACAATGGCACGTGGATGCGTTTCGCTTCGCGCGCGCCGCCGCCGCTCCCAAAGATGTCGTAGCGTTTCCCATCGGAAGGCGACTGGAAGTAGCTCATGTTTTCGATCAAGCCGAGGACGGGGACGTTCACTTTTTCAAACATGGTGGAGGCTTTGCGCGCGTCGATCAGCGCCACTTCCTGTGGCGTGGTGACGATGATGGCGCCGGCCAGGGCGACGGTCTGGACGATGGTGAGCTGGATGTCGCCGGTGCCGGGCGGGAGATCGAGGATGAGGTAGTCGAGCTCGCCCCATTCGACCTGCCGAAGAAATTGCTGGGTGTAACGCGTGACCATGGGCCCGCGCAAAATCGCGGGCGAGGCGTCGTCGAGGAGGAAGCCCATCGACATGAGCTTGAGGCCGTATTGCTCGATCGGGATGATGTGGTTGTCCTCCGTCGCCAGCGGGCGTTCGCGGCTCCCGAACATGAGGGAAATGCTCGGGCCGTAGATGTCGCAATCGCAAAGGCCGACGGCGGCTGCGCTCTGCTCGAGGGCGATCGCGAGGTTGGCCGCGACGGTCGATTTGCCGACGCCGCCCTTGCCGCTGGCGATCGCGATGACGTGTTTGATCCCGCTAATTCTGGTCGCGCCGACCCCGGCGCTGCCGCTCCCAGCGGGTGGCGCCTGGATATCAATGCGGACCTTGGCCGTGCGCACGCCGGGAATTTTTGCGAGGGCCGCTTCGGCTTCGTTTTTGATCGTCTGCGGAATCGCCGGGTCGTTCGTGGCCAGGGCCAGTTGCACGATCAGGTCGCCCTCGCGCTGGTCGATGCCTTTGAGGAGGCCGAAGGAAACGATGTCGCGACTGAAGCCGGGATATTTCACCGCGCTGAGCGCTTCTTTTACCTGATCGTCGGAAATCGGCATGGGAGGCGAAGTTAACGCGCGCGCTGGCGCAGTAAAGCGAGGGCGCCGGTATGTCTTGTGCTCATTCCAGGCGATGCGTCGGATAAAACTAAGCGGCCGCGAGCGGGCGGTGTTGAAGGCGATTGGCTTTGCGGAGGGGGCAGCCGGGAGCGATTTGAGCGAGCAAACGCAGATGCCGCCGGGCGACCTGGCCGATGTGCTGAACGCCTTGCTTGCCGCCGGCTATGTCGAGAGCAAGCCTTATCGCGAGCAGGTGGCCGTGGGGGAAATGCCGACGACGGAGTTCGAGGTGAATCCCGGCTATGTGCATGAGTTGCGGCAGTCGATGGCGCGAGCCTGGGTCTAGGAAGACCGGGCGAGGAATCTGTTTGCGCCCCGTGAAAAGCTTGGCGCGTTGTCATCCCGAGGCTGGCGCAGCGCGCCGAGGGATCTCACGGTAGCTCTGATGGGTCCATCTTTTCTGACCTGTATGCCGAGACCTTGCGCGAGATCCCTCGCCGTCTGCGCGGGCTCGGGATGACAAAAATGTGAGTGGGCGGGGAACGCAAGGCGGCGGCAGAAGTCGACGTCAAACTAAAACCGGGCGAGACGCCCGGTGGCCCCACCGCCGAGACGGCTGTGCTACGCGGTGGCCGCGCTGCGCACCTCGGCGCTGTGCTCGCCAAAGAGCTGGCGGATGACATCTTCGACGGGCAATTCCTGGACGTTGATGTCGGAGACGGAACAGGCGCTCAACAACTGCCGCGCCACTTCCGTGACTTTGGCGCGCGGCACCTTGAGCTGGACGCTGAGCAGCGTTTGCTCGACCACTTCGCCCAGCTCCGAAAAATCGCGCTCCTGTTTTTCGTCAAAGGTCAGGGTGATGATCTTGTGGCCGGAGAAACGGTCGATGATGTCGTCGAGCGGGCCGTCGAAGAAAATTTTCCCGTGATCGATGACGATGACGCGATCGCAAAGCTCCTCGATGTCCTGCATGTAATGGCTCGTGAGCATGGTGACGATGCGGTGCTCGGCGTTGTACTGGCGAAGGAATTCGCGGACCCGCTGCTGGCTCACGACGTCCAGACCGATGGTCGGCTCGTCGAGAAAAAGGACGCGGGGCTCGTGGATGAGCGCGGAGATCAACTCCATCTTCATACGCTCGCCTAACGACAGCTCGCGCACCATCACATTCATCTTGTCCGTGACCTCGAGCAGCTCGCTCAGGCCGCCGACCACTTTTTTGAAACGGTCGCGCTCGATCCCGTAGATGGCGCGGTTGAGCTCGAGCGATTCCTGGGCGGGCAAATCCCACCAGAGCGCGTTCTTCTGGCCCATGAGAAGGCTGAATTGCCGCTTCATCTCGTCGTGCCGCTCCCACGGGACGAAGCCGAGAACGCGGGCCTCGCCCGAGGTCGGGTTGAGCAGGCCGGAGAGCATCTTCAGCACGGTCGTTTTGCCGGCGCCGTTCGGCCCGAGAAAGCCTACCAGTTCGCCTTCCTCGATGGTGAAGGAGATGTCGTCGGCGGCGCGGGTCTCCTCGTATTTGCGCCTAACGAGTCCCTTTACCGAAGCCCAGAGACCGCTCTCTTTGCGGTAGGTCTTGTAGACCTTGGTCAGGCCGGAAGCTTCGATCGCGCTCATGCGCTATACTAGAGGCGCGGCAAGACAATGAAAACCGGCGAGGTATCGTGGGCCCGCATGGAAGCGGGAATCGAAAAAGTGCGGCAACGCCTGCTCCGGGCCGCGGGGGCGCTCCGCGCGGCGGGATTGCCCTATGCGGTGGTGGGTGGAAATGCCGTGGCCGCCTGGGTTTCGCGGGTGGATGAGGCGGCGGTCCGCAACACCCGGGATGTCGATCTGGTCGTGCGCCGGGCAGATTTCGACCGCATCCGCACAACCCTGGAGGAAACGGGTTTTGTGTATCGGCAGTTAAGCGCCCTCGGCCGCGCCGGAAAAATGGATGTCTTCCTCGAGGCCGGCAGCAACAAAGTCCGCGATGCGCTCCACATCATCTGGGCCGCGGAGAAGGTCACTCCCGACAGCCCCGAGCCGGCGCCTGATCCCGCCGGCGCGGAAGAGAGCGGCGGATTCGCTTTGCTTCCGTTGGAACCTTTAGTGCGCATGAAGCTTTCCGCTTTTCGCGATAAGGACCGCATGCATCTGCGCGACTTGCTGGAAGTCGGCCTGATCGATCAGAGCTGGCCGGCGAAACTCCCGGCACGCCTGGCCGAACGCTTGCGCGTGATTCTGGCCGATCCCTTCGGTTGACGGATTCGTTAGGCCGCGCTCGGCCGGGTCTGGCCGGCCGGCTTTTTCAGCAACGGCAGGACTTTTTCGACGAGCGCGTCGCTCGTGAGGCCATGCTTCTCGCGCAGGATCGGGATGGTGCCGTGCTCGATGAATTGGTCGGGCCAGCCGATCCGCACCATCGGCGTATGAATGCCCTGCCCGTAGAAATGCTCCATCACGCCGCAGCCGAAGCCGTTGTGCAGGACGTGGTCTTCGATCGTGCAGACGACCTGGACGCTGCGCGCGAAAAATTCCAGCGTGCCGGTGTCGAGCGGCTTGATCCAGCGCGGATTGATCAACGCCACGGAGTAACCGAGGGCTTCCAATTTTTTGGCTGCCTCCTCCGCCATTTCAAACATGCTGCCGAGCCCGAAAATGGCCACGTCTTTGCCGTGCTGGACGACTTCCGCTTTGCCGATCTCGAGCAGCTTCGGAGTTGCTTTCGGTTTCGCGCCGGTGCCCGCGCCGCGCGGGTAACGAATGGCGATCGGCCCGGATTGGTAATTCGCCATCGTCCAAAGCATGTCGACGAATTCGTCTTCATCCTTGGGCTGCATGTGCACGATGTTGGGCACATGACGGAGGTAGCCGATGTCGAATAAACCATGATGCGTGGGGCCGTCGTCGCCGCTCAAGCCGGCGCGATCCATGCAGAGCGCGACGTTCAGATTTTGCAGCGCCATGTCGTGGATGATCATGTCGTAGGCGCGCTGCATGAAGGTCGAGTAGATGGCGAGAAACGGCTTCATCCCCTGGGTGGCGAGGCCGCAGGCGAAGAGGGCGGCGTGCTCTTCGGCGATGCCGACGTCGTAGTAGCGGTCGGGATGTTGCGCCTGGAAAAAGCCCAGCCCGGTCCCGCCCGGCATCGCGCCGGTGATGGCGACGAGCTTGCGATTGGTCTCGGCAAATTTGCCTAACGTTTTCCCGAAAATCTCCGAGAAGGTCGGGGTGCCAGCCGCGGCCGTTTCGCCCGTCTCGGCGGTGAATTTCCCGAGGCCATGGAACTTGTCCGGCTTGGCGATGGCCGGCTCGTAGCCCTTCCCTTTTTTCGTCAGAATGTGGAGGAGGACTGGTTCGTCCTGGCGTTTCAAGAACTCGAAAGTGCGGGTGAGCAACCCGATGTCGTGGCCATCGATCGGGCCGTAATAACGCAGGCCCAGCTCTTCGAAAATGACGCTGGGGAGGAGCAAATTTTTTACCCCTTCCTCGACCTTGTGCGCGAGCTGGAGCATGCCCCGCCCCGCGATCGCCTTGATGAAACGGCCGGCCTTTTCGTGCAGATGCGCGTAGGTCGGGTTGGTTACGATGTTGTTCAGGTAAGTGGCGATGGCGCCGACGTTTTTGGCGATCGACCACTCGTTGTCGTTGAGCACGACGATGAAGCGCTTGGTCTGCGCCCGGACGTTGTTCAAGGCCTCATAGCTGATGCCGCAGGTGAAGGCGGCGTCGCCCGCCACGACCACGACATTTTCATCCGTGCCTAACAAATCGCGCCCAACCGCCATCCCGAGCCCGGCGGAGAGCGCGGTCCCGGCGTGGCCCGCGCCGTAGGCGTCATGCTCGTTCTCGGTGCGAAGGAGGAACCCGTTGAGCCCTTGGTATTGCCGCATGGTGTGGATGCGATCGAGCCGGCCGGTGAACATTTTGTGCACGTAACCCTGGTGGCTGACATCGAAGACGAACTTGTCCTTGGGCGTCGTGAAAACGCGGTGCAGCGCGATGGTCAGCTCGACCACCCCGAGGTTCGGGCCGAGATGGCCGCCGGTCTGCGAGAGCACGTTGATCAACTCATCACGCACTTCCTGGGCGAGCTGGGGAAGTTGTTCCTCCTTCAGCACCTTGACGTCGGCGGGCGAACGGATGCCATCGAGGAGACGGGCGGTTTCGTTAGGCGTTTTAGAAGAGGCTGACATCTTTCGGTTCTCCTTGGGCTTCCGCGGGGGCGGCGGGGGCGGACGCCGCGGCGGGTTCGAATTCTTGCACGACCGGTTTGCCGGCACTGTTCCGAGTGATCATTTCGATGCGCTCTTCCGCCGCGGCGAGCCGTTCCTGGCAGATCTTGACCAGCTTCATGCCCTCCTCGTAACGGAGGATCAAATCTTCCAGGGGCAACTCGCCCGATTCCATCTTTTCCACGATCTCTTCGAGGCGCTGCATGGCCTCCTCGAAGTTCGCTTGGGCGGCGACCTTCTTCACTTGGTTCGGCATAAGGGCAAGCCGCTAATTAAGCATAACGGGCAGGGATTAAAAAGGCGGACTTGGGCGGGTGCCCTCCGGCGCGGGGGCTACGCCGGCGCTGTTGGCATAGGGGTTGCTATAATTTCCATAGCAAGATGTTTTTCCAAAAACGCATCCTTATCATCGACGACGAGCCGCAACTAACGGCGATCGTGCGCGGAGCCCTCGAAGCGACCGGCCATTACACGATCAAAGAAGAGCATCGCAGCCTCCGCGCGCTCCATGCCGCGCGGCATTTTCAGCCCGATCTGATTTTGCTCGATGTGATCATGCCGGACCTCGATGGCCGCGAAGTCGCGCAGCAGTTGCGAGACGATCCCGCCTTGCGCGATGTGCCGGTCATTTTCGTGACCAGCCTGGCGGCGGACGGGGTCATCGGGTCGTGCGGATATTTGAGCGGCTTTTCCTTTGTGGCGAAGCCTTTCCGGATCGCGGACCTGATCGATTGCGTCGAGGAAATGCTCAGCGACGCCGGCGCCATCGCATCCTAAGCGGGGTAAAATCGGTCTGAGGCGCGAGGGTCGTTCCTGTTCAGCGTTGATCGTGCCGACGCGTTGCGGTCGCCTCCCACTCTCACGTTGTCATCCCGAGCCCGCGCAGACGGCGAGGGATCTCACGGAAGGTCTCGGCCTACGTGTCAGAGATGATGGACCCAACAGAGCATCCGTGAGATCCCTCGGCGCGCTACGCCAGCCTCGGGATGACAGCGCGCCACGCTTTTCGCGAGACGCTCACCACAGCCGAGCTTCCACGCGTCGGAACCCGGCCAGCGGGAAAGCTTGAGCCATCGGACTTGTCGGGGGGCAATCGTCCGGCACATTCCCCGATGGTTTCGCCCACGCCGATCAAAGACGCGCTCCTAAGCGCCGGCCCCGTCGAGGAAGTGCTCGTGCAGGGTTGGGTTCGCACCCGGCGCGACTCGAAAGATTTCTCCTTCCTCGAGCTGAACGATGGCTCCAGCCTGCGCAATCTCCAGATCATCGCGAAAAACAGCCTAACGAATTACGAGGCAGTCCAGCGCCTCACCACCGGCGCGTCGCTCAAGGCGCGCGGCGCGCTCGTCGCTTCCCAGGGGAAAGGCCAGAGCTGGGAGCTGGTCGCGGACGATATCGAGATCGTGGGCGCGTCCGACGACAGCTACCCGCTGCAGAAAAAAGGGCACAGCCCGGAATTCCTTCGCGAGATCGCCCATTTGCGCCCGCGCTCGAATTTATTCGGCTGCATCTTCCGCGTGCGCAGCCGGCTCGCCTTCGCGGTCCACCAATTTTTCCAGGAACGCGGGTTCGTCTACGTGCACACGCCGATCATTACCGGCAGCGATTGCGAGGGGGCGGGCGAACTTTTCCGCGTGACCACGCTCGACCCGCAAAACGCGCCGCAGTTGCCTAACGACGGCGGGGTCGACTACGCGCAGGATTTTTTCGCGCGGAAGACTTATTTGACGGTCAGTGGTCAGTTGGAAGCGGAGGCTTTCGCCTGCGCCCTTTCCAAGGTTTACACCTTCGGCCCGACCTTCCGCGCGGAGAATTCCAACACCTCGCGGCACGCCAACGAGTTCTGGATGATCGAGCCCGAGATGGCCTTCTGCGATCTCCAGGGCGACATGGATCTGGCCGAGGCCATGGTCAAATATCTCGTGCGCGACATCCGCGAAAATTGCGCGGAAGACCTCGGGCTCTTCGCGAAGTTCGTCGATAAGGAGTTGCTCGCCCGTCTCGAATTCGTGCTCGAACGGCCCTTCCAGCGGCTCGCCTACACCGACGCGATCCCCTTGCTCCAGGCGAGCGGCCAGAAGTTCGAATTCCCGGTCGAATACGGGCTCAATCTCCAATCGGAGCACGAGCGTTGGCTCACCGAAAAACACTTCAAGTGTCCCGTGACCGTTTTTAATTATCCGAAGGAGATCAAGCCCTTCTACATGCGCTTGAACGACGACGACCGCACGGTCACGGCGATGGATTTGCTCGTCCCGGGCATCGGCGAAATTGTCGGGGGCAGCCAGCGCGAAGAACGCCTCGACGTGCTCGAGGAGAACATGCGCCGGCACAAAATGGATCCGGTCGATTACCAGTGGTACCTCGATCTCCGACGTTTCGGAACGGTCCCGCACGCCGGCTTCGGGATGGGCTTCGAGCGCATGCTCATGTTCGTCACCGGGGTCGCCAACATCCGCGACGTCATCCCCTTCGCGCGTACCCCTGGCAGCGCGGAGTTCTAATCTAGAAAAGTCGGGGTGAAGGCGGAATTGTAGGGCGGGCGCTTCGCCTGCCTCGGTTCGGGCTGCGGCAGAAACTGAGCAACCGAAGCGGTCGCCCTACAATTCGCCCCGTAGAAACTGACTTTTTAGACGCCCTCCAACCAACCCCAAAATCCCCAAACTTGTCATCCCGAGCGCAGCGAGGGATGACAATCGTTAGGCCGAAGGTCGATTTTTCTTCAGCTCATAGGTTTTCGCGACCGACAGAAATTCATAAAACCCGTGCATGCGCGCGAAGTAATAACCTTCCCGCCCATCGAGAAACCCGCGCTGCCACACGTAAACATAGAGAAACCGCAGCAGCCCCCGAAAGGGCAACCGCTGCGAGAGCTGCTTCAACTTCCGCCGCTGCGCCACCGTCGCGCTTTGCAAGTTTCCCGAGCTCCCTCCGAGCTGCTCGGCCACCGCCACGCGCGCTTCCCAGTTGGAATAACGATTGTGTTTCTCGACAAAAACTTCGACCGACGGAAACGCGTAATGATCCATTTCGACGCGCAAACGCCCGGTCGCGCCCTCCACCACGACGTGCTCGTGCACCTCGTTGTCGCCGCTCGCCGTCTCCGCCTCGGTCAACTTCTCGTAGCGGCCTAACGAGTGCCGGAAGAGGCGCAAATTCCAGTTCGGATAGTAAGCGTGCCGCAACCAGCGCCCCATGAACATGAACCGCCGGTTGATCCAGTAACCGGCGATTTCTCCCGCCTCCGCGATGGCCCGGCGAAATTCCTCTTCCGCCCCGGCCGGCAGCACCTCGTCGGCGTCGAGAATGAAGACCCATTCATTCCGAAACGGCAGGTGCTCCAGCGCCCAATTTTTCTTCTTCGGCCAGGTGCCGTTAAATTCGAACTGCACGACCCGCGCGCCCAGTTCCTCCGCGATCCGGTCCGAGCCATCGCGACTCGCCGAATCGACTACCCACACTTCATCAGCCCAACACACGCTCCCGAGACAACGGGGCAGATTGCCAGCTTCGTTCCGGATCGGAACCAGCACCGAGACCGGCACCGAGACCGGCACGGGATTTGAGATTTGCTCCACGATGAAAAAATTAGCGTAGCCGGTTTTCCCGGCCTCCGCGATCCTCGCGGCAGCGGAGAATCTCGCAGGAATCGGGCCGCCGTGGGCCGAAGGGCAAACGACGGCCGAGTCGGGCACAGTTTTCGCTAAGAAGAGACCCGGAGTAGAATGCCAGCCTTTTCCCGATGAAATCGAGCGATCAACCAGGACCGCGGCCGTTGCCCAAGCAAGCCTTTCCATCGTGAAGCGCCCGACTCTTGACCCAGCCTGGCCACCCTCCTGGCAGTCCTCCTACGCCTACGATCTCGAAGAGGTTTACGGCCCCATTTCCCACCTCGGCTACGCCTACGCCTACAAGAGCCGGCGCCGCGAAACCCTGAGACTTCTCACCGAAGTGCTCTCACCCGGCGCGAGCGTCCTCGATGTGGCCGCCGCCCAGGGCAACTTTTCCCTCGCCTTGGCCGAGATGGGTTACGCCGTCACCTGGAACGATCGGCGCGCTGAGCTGGCCGATTACGTGCGCCTGAAATACGAGCGGGGCAGCATCCGTTACGCTCCCGGCGACGCCTTCGAGGTCGATCTTCCTGAGCCCTTCGACGCCGCCCTCATCACCGAGGTAATCGAGCACACCGCGCATCCCGACCAATTCCTCGCCCGCATCGCCACGCTCGTTAGGCCAGGCGGCTACCTCATCATGACGACCCCGAACGGCGCCTATTTCCGCAATCACCTCCCGAAATTTTCCGAGTGCACCGATCCCACCGTCTACGAAAGCAGCCAGTTTAAACCCGATTCCGACGGCCACATTTTCCTCCTCCACCCGGAGGAGATCGCGCCCCTCGCCGCCAGCGCTGGCTTGCTCCTGGAACGCTGCGCGCTCATGACGAATCCCTTCACCGCCGGCCATATGAAAAGTCGCTGGCTTCTCCAGGCCACCCCGCGGTCGGTCGTCCGGCAAATCGAGAATCTCACCGCCCAACTCCCCGCCCGCTGGACCCAGCGTTACTTCACCCAGCTCGTCGCCCGCTTCCGCAAACCGGGCGGCGACCCCGCCTAACTAAGTCGCGTCCCGTTCTCGCAGCACCCGGCAGGGATTCCCCGCCGCCACGACGTCGTTAGGCAAATCCCGCGTCACCACCGAGCAGGCTCCCACGATGGCCCGCGCGCCGATGGTCACGCCGGGCAGGATAAAAGCGCGCGCGCCCACAAAAGCGTCCTCGCCCACCGTGATCTTGCCCACCACCAGGGGGCAGGCCGCCTGGGTGAAATCGTGGCTGCCCGTGCTCAAATAGGCTTCCTGGGCGACCACCGCGCGGGCGCAGATTTCGATTTCGCCTAACGAATAAGCGTTGGCCCGATCGCCCAGGCAAGCGCGATCGTGCAAGGTGAGATGCCAGGGAATCGTGATCCGCGCCCGCTGATGGACAAAGGGCGTGCCGTAAATTTTGGCGTCGAACGTGCGCAGCCAAAAGAGCCGCCAGGGATTCGCCGGTTTCGGCGTCCAGACGCAAAAAAGCGCCCAGCAGAGTTCCCAGAGCAGCCGTCGCGCCCGCTCCTTCCCCGACCACGGCGAAGCGAAAGCCGAGGCCTGTTCCTGGTCGACCGGATGCAAAGGCGCGCTCATTTCAGAAGCAAACTCTGGAAGTCGTCGAGGTAGAGCTGGGCGACCGGGACGACGTCGAATTCCGCTGCTTTCGCCTGCGCGGCCCGGCCGATTTTGCTCATCGCCGCGCGCTCCAGGCCGAGCACCTGCGTGAGCCGTGCGGCCAGATTTTCCTCCGGCGCCGGCCCGCGATGATCGAAAACAAAACCGGTGACATCGTCCTCAATGTAATCACGAAAACAGGCGAGGCCGGAAACAATCGGCGCACAGCCCTGGGCCATCGCTTCGAGCGGCGCGACGGGCAACGCTTCCCCCGTCTCCGCGATCGAGGGATAGATGAAAAGCAAGGCGGAGCGATATTGCTCGATTAATTTGGCGGGCTCAAAAATTTTCCCGACCCACTCGATCTGCGCGCCGCTTTCCCGGCCGAGCGCCTGCATCGCGCGGAGAAAATCCTCGCCGCCGCCGCCCAGCTCGACCTCGTGCGGGCCGACAATTTTCACCGGCCAGCGCGCCCGCAAATCGGCGGGCAGATGCCGCAGCGCCCGCAGAAAAAGCTCGAGGCCCTTTTCCGGATGGACCCGTCCGACAAATAAGATGGTGGGCACGCGCTCGGCTTGGGGCGTGTCGGCGCTGCGGAAGGGGAGCGCGTTTGGCAGCACGCGGACTTTCTCGCGCAATTGCGGCGCTTCCGCGATGATCTCCTGCGCGATGGCGCGCGAAACCGCGCAGAGCCGCGCCGCGTGGGCATACCAGCGCATCTGCCCTTTCGGCCCGCGCTGCACGTGCACGTAGAGCAATCCGCGATCCCGACGCCGGAGCAAGATCGGCAGCCAAAAAGTGTTGCTCACGAGAATATCGGCCGGGGGCAGAATGCGCCGCACTCGCGCGGAATAGAGCAGATCGAGCAGCTTCAGCCTAACGATCGAGCGGGGCTGCGCGAAGCCGCCGACCCGCTGGTGGCGAACGCCGGCGATCTCCTCGCTCGCGGGCAGATCCGGGTGCGCCCGGGAGATCTGCACGACCTCGTGTCCTTGCCTAACGAACTCTTGCCCGAGGGCGAACCAAACTTTTTCGACCGCGCCGCCCAGGAGCGGCGGGACCGGGAAAAACGCGCCTGTCACGATGGTGATTTTCATCGTCGGCTGTTTTGACCGGGCAAGCTGGAAGCTCGCCCCACGACCTCAAGAAAGGAATCGACCGCCCGGTTGATCTCGAAACGCCGCGCGAAGGTTTCCTGCGCCCGCACGCTCATCTCCGCCCGCTTTTCCGGCGTGATCCCGCGCCAGCGCTCCAACAAACGGGAAGTCCCCGCCAAAGTGTCTTCCTCGGCAAACCCGCTGCCGTCTTCCACCACTTCGCGCCAGATATTTACCTCCTGCGAAATCAGCACGGGCGTTCCGCAGGCCAGCGCCTCGGCGATCGCAATTCCAAAATTTTCCTGGTGCGAAGGCAGGACAAAAGCGTCCGCTGCGCGGAGGGCGCCCCATTTCAAATTCCCGCGCAACATCCCCGTAAAAGTAACCGGCAGATCGCCCGCCAGCTCGCGCAGTCGCCGCAGATAACCCTCGTCCGCGCACGGCCCGGCGACGACCAACTGGCGGTCCGTCTCGCCTAACGAACGAAAAGCTTGCAGGAGCAAATCGACCCCCTTCTTTTCCGCGAGGCGCCCAAGAAAGAGAAAGAATTTCTGCTTTCGAAGCTGCGGGAATTGCACAAAAAATTCTTCCTGCGCCGCCGCCCAATCGACCACCGGCGCGGCCGTCCCGTAGTTCACCACCACCTCGTTCGCGCGATAAAGCGCGAATGATTCCCGGGCCAGCCGCCGTTCTTCCTCCGAGGTGAAAAGGACGGCTGCGGCATCGCGGAGCACTCGATATTCGGCCCAGGGCCAGTAGAGCAATTTTTTCAAATGCTTGAGCGGATAGGTGCGGTTAAACCACGGATCGAGCATGCCGTGCGGAAAAACGAAGTAGGGCGTCGCCGTGCCGTGCAGCGCCCGCCAGACCGCGAAGCTCGGATATTGCCAGAGGCCATGCACCACCACGGCGTCAAAAGTCGCGCGCCGTTCTTGCAACCACGGAACCAGCCGCGCGCTGTAACCATAACTGCCACGCCCCGGCCCCAGGGCATGAACGGGCGCGGGAAAATCGTGCCGGCCGGGTGCGTCGAGGCAGACGATCTCCACTTCCTGTCCGCGCTCCTGCAGGACGAGGGTCGACTGCTTAACCGATTCGAGCGGCCCGCCGATGGCCGGGTCGAGAGAATGAATGCAGCGCAGAATTCTCATGCCGGTATGCCGGCGGAAGCGGCGAGTTTTTTTCTGGCCCGCACGAAATGCCCGAGCACGACCATGCTCCAAAGCCGCGTCCAATGGAGCTGCCCGGCGCGGAAATTGGCGCGCGCCTCGTCCACGAATTTTTCCGGGAGCAGCTCCCGCGCGATTACTTCGGCCAGGCCCTCTTCCACAAAAGATGCGAGCGGTCCGGCCATCCATTTCTGCATGGGCAGAGCGAAGCCGGCTTTGGGCCGGTCGTAAACCGACGAGGGGAGCAAATCGCGGCAGGCTTCCACGAGCAGGCCTTTGCTGCCGGGATAACGTTTTTTCTCCGCGGCCGGCAAGCCGAGCACGTACTCGACCAGCGCGTGATCGAGAAAGGGCACGCGCAATTCGAGGGAGACCGCCATGCTCATTTGGTCGGAGTCGCGCAGGAGCATCCGGCGCATGTAGCCGGTCAATTCCGCCCAACTGATGCGGGCAAAATCGTCCGGCAGATCGACCGGCCCGGGGAGCGGGGTGGGTTCGTTAGGCAAGCCGGCCGCCCGGAGCTGCGCGTCGGTCCAGAAGCGCCGCCGCCATTGCGCCAGCTCGGCCGCGCCGGCGTCGTTAGGCAAATCGGCCAGGCGCGGGCCTAACCTTTCCCGCAGAAAACGAGGCAGGCGCGCGATCCATTGCAGCCGCGGCACATCGCGGAAACTGGGATAGCCGCCGAAAAGCTCGTCCCCGCCAAGGCCGGAGAGCGCCACTTTCACCCCTTCCCGGGCAACCGCGCGGGAGACGATGTAGGTGTTGATGGCATCGACCGAGGGCAGGTCGAGGTGGGCGACGGCGGCGGTGACCGATTCGAGCACCTCTTCTTCGCTCAGAGCCAGGCGCCGATGGCTCGTCCCGAAACGTTGCGCGACCTCGAGGGCGATCGCGCTTTCATCGAAGCCGGGGACGTCGAAGCCGACAGAAAACGTCTCCAGCTTCCGCTCCAGCTTTTGCGCGGCGAGCGCGGTGATAATCGAGGAGTCGATCCCGCCACTGAGAAAGCTCGCCACCGGCACATCGGAGAGGAGGTGCTCCTCCACTGCGATCTCGAGGAGAGCGCGGATTTTTTTGGGAGCAGACTCGTTAGGCGTGCGGAAGCGCGGCGGAGCCGGCCAGTAACGCCACTCTTCGCGCCGCCCGTCGCCCTGAATGATCAGGGCGTGCCCGGCGGGCAAGCTTTCGATTCCGGAGAGGAGAAGGCGCTCTTCCGGGCAGGCGCCCCATTGTAAATAGGCCGCTACCGCGCTGGCTGAAATCTCCGTGTGATCGGCGAGCAGCCTCGTCTCGGAGCCCAAGCGCATCTCACACTCCTCGGCCACGTAATAGAGCGGCTTGATCCCGAGGCGATCGCGCGCCACGAAAAGCTGCGCCTGGGCCCGATCGTAGAGCGCGAAAGCGAACATCCCCTTTAGCCTAGCGAGAAGCTCCCGCCCCCAGTGCGCGTAGGCCTGCAGCAGAGTCTCGGTGTCGCTCGTGCCCCGCCAGGCGACGCCGGGCATCTCCGCGCGCAACGCGAGATGGTTATAAATTTCCCCGTTGACCACGAGGACGTTGCCGGTCACCGAATCGATCATCGGCTGGGCCCCGGCCGGCGAAAGATCGAGGATGGCCAGGCGGGTGTTGCCTAACCAAAAGCGACCGTCCGGCGAAAGCCAATCCCCGGCCGCGTCCGGGCCGCGATGGGCGATGCGGCGCAGATCGAGCGGCTGAGCCGTTCCCTTCGCGCAAAAATGAGCGGCGATTCCGCACATCGTTAGGCAGGAACTCCCAGGCTGCGGTAGAGCGCGATGTATTTGGCCACCATGTCCTCGGCCCGAAAGCGCTCCAGGTTTTCCAGGCTGAGCGCGCTCCAGCGCTGGCGCTCCGCCGGATCGGTCAGGCGTAAAATCGAGCGCGCAAAGCCGGCTTCGTCGTCGACGTCGTGAGTGATGGCGGCCGCGCCCCCGACTTCCGACATCGGCTCGCGCGCGGCGCAAAGGACCGGGCAACCGCAAGCCTGCGCCTCGATAATGGGCCAGCCGAAGCCTTCGAAGCGCGAAGGGTAAAGCAGAGCCAGCGCGCTGCTGTAAAGCGCCTCCAGCAGTTCGTTCGAGGGCCCCGCCACCTCGACCACGCGATCGAGCACGCCGAGTTCTTCGCCTAACGACCGCAACTCCGGGGTCAGGCCTTGCCCGGCAAAAACGAGTTGTCCATCCCAGTCGTCTTTCGTGAGGGCGAAAATCCGCAGGGCGCCTTCGCGGTTTTTCATGCGCAGATTCGAGCCGACATGGAGAAGAAAAGGCCGCGCCGGGTCGAGCGCCCCAATCTGCGCGAGGTGGTCACGCGCTTCCGTCTCCGACTGCTTCCGGTAGGGGTGATTGATGCCGTGATGGATGAGGAGTAGTTGCGGCTGCCCATTTTCCGGCGCGACCAGCCGCTCCGCGTCGCGCAGCGTCGCCCGTGAGGCGCAGGCAATGGCGGTCGCGCGCCGCAGGCCGGCGACGATCCAGCGCTGGAGAAATTTTCCCGTGACGGAAGCGGGCGTGTCCTCCACCTCGCCGAGCGCGCCGCGCACCGCGAGCAGATCGTGGCAGCTCACCACGACGGGACGGTCGCTGACCTGCGCGCTGTAGATGGCGTTGGAATGATCGCAGAGGTGCACGACCCGCACTTCCGGAGTCAGTCGGGCGCGCAGCTCTCGCGGGAAAAGGATAAATTTGTCGACGTAACCGAGCCACTTCGCGACCAAAGCGCCCGCAAACCGAATTCGGCCTAACAACGGCCGCGGCTGCAACAATTGCGCGGGGATGCCGGCCGCGGTCAGGCCGCGCAGC
Source organism: Chthoniobacterales bacterium (assembly GCA_965217815.1). Taxonomy (GTDB): domain Bacteria; phylum Verrucomicrobiota; class Verrucomicrobiia; order Chthoniobacterales; family UBA10450; genus Palsa-1392. The sequence continues at coordinate 141,143 of CBDCJI010000001.1, read as the reverse complement.
ATCATTTGCGCGAACCGCTGCATGCTTTCCTGTCGATCCGCCGGGTAATTACCGATCAAGAGGACCATGAGAACTCTCGAAGCCGGAGCGCGTGGCGCCATGCAAGCGTTCCGCATAGACGGAGCGCCGGGCGACGCGGCGGGGCATCTTCTCTGTCCCCTCGTCGGGGTCGTCCGGCGGATCGATTTCGTCGTTCTCGCGGTGACGGGCGGCGAGGGAAAGACCTCCGAAAACGACCGCAAATCCGAGGCTGGTCGGTTGGCCAAAGGGCCCTTCCAGAAGAACAAAAAACGCGGCGCTGAAAAGGAAAAGCGGGAGGGTATTGCCGTAGGTGAGCTGGCGCATGGCGAGACGCCCGATGCGGAAGGTGATGGCACAACGCCAGAGTAAAAAGGCCAGGCCCAGGATCGGGCCGCTCTCCAGGAGGATGCGCGACCACTCGTTTTCGGCGAGGAGAAATTCGGCGTGGCCGACGAGGAAATTGGCGCCGCCATTGGTCCCGACGCCGAGCCCGAAGCCGCCCAGCGGCGTCCGCGTCACGACCTGGATGCCTTCGATAAAACCGCCGGCCACGCGGGTGACCAGGCCATTGACCACGGTGGTGTCGCCGGAGTCCGCGCCTTCCGCGAAGCGGTCGGAGAGGATGCCGAGACCCTGCTGAAAAACCGGCAGGAAACTGATCAGCCAGAGCACGACCGCCGCGAGCACGATGTAGCGCCCGAGCGCGCCGACCAGCGCTGGCCTAACGAACACAATCAAGGCGAGCGAGGCCACGACCACGCCGACGGCGAGGACGGTGGAGCGGCTCCCGGAAACGCCCATGCCGACGAGGAGGGCTCCGCCCGCCAGCGCGAGCAGCCAGGTTTTGTAGGGGAGCCTGGTAAGGACAGCGTGGAGCATGAAGGCCGCCACCGCGCTCAAATAATAAACCGCCCCGGAAATGAAAGAGAATGGCCCGGGCGGCCGAATTTTACCGCCGCCCGCCCCGAGCTGCATGCCCTCGCCGACGCCCGCCGCGCGATTGAGGAACGACTCGGGCGAGGCATTGAACTGCAGCGCCATGAGGAATCCCATCGGGATCATGCCCACGATCGTCCACCAGCCGACGCGTTTGACGTCCTCGAGATCCATGACCGCGGGGATGATGAAAATGAGCGGGAGATGAAGGAAATTCGAGCGCACTCCATAGGCGGTGATGAGGAGCACCGTCTTCAGCGCGACAAAGGGCGAGAGGACGATAATGCCGGCCGCCCAGGAGAGCAGGGCGATGATCGTGAGGGAAACGACATAAGTGTTGAAAGGAAAAAGGCGCGCGCGCAAGGCCAGGACGTAGATCGCGATCGCGACCGGATCACGAATAATGAGGAGCGGCGCGGAGAACTGCGGGACGAGCCATTTCCGCAGCGCGCCTTCAAAGATGAGGAGAACAAAATAAAGCCAGATAAGGCGCCGAAGATTCTGGATGGTGCGGGCGTTATCTCCCGCGGAAGGAGGCAATTTTCCGGCGGATCTTTCCCGCGAATCCGCGATTGTTTTCATGGCGTCCCTGCTTTCCCCACCACTTCTCGTGCCACTCGCACGATCGCTTGGCGATAATTTTCCCAAGTAAAGAAGGCGGCTTTGCGGCGCGCGCCCTCCTGCATGCTGGCGAGACGGTCCCGATCCTGGGCGAGGAGAGCGAGTTTTTCTTCGATCGCGGGCGCGGAGCGGATCGGAACGAGAAAGCCGTCCAGGCCGTCGGCGATCAAGTCGGGTCCCGCCGTGTGGGGGGTGGTGATGACGACCAGCCCCTGGCTCATCGCCTCGCTCATGACGAGACCGAAGCCTTCATGGAGCGAGGGGAGGACGAGCACATCGTGACGCGACATTTCGGCCAATAATTCGTCGTGAGGGAGGGAAGGAATCCAGCGATATTTGGTGAGGAGCGCGGGCGCCGGCATCGTCTCACTGACGCGCCGGCCGATGAGGGTAAACTCGATCGCGCGCCCGAGCTGGGCGACGGCCTCGAGCAGGTAGCCGAGGCCTTTCGCCTGGGTGAGAGAGCCGACGAAAAGAACCCGCAAAGGCGCGCCGGATTCGTTAGGCTGACGCTCTTGAGCGATGGTGCTGGTGCCGTAAGGAAGGACCTGCACAGGAGCGGAGAGGCGGGGCGCGGCCGCGAGGCTCTCTTTGGAAAAGGTGCTCGCGGTGATGACCAGGTCGGCCAAGGCCAGCTCCTCGTCTTTGCGCGCGAGCTTCTCGTCGCTATCGGCGAGCGCGCCGAGGGTCGACGCCCAGGCGGGCTGCAGCTCCGCTTCTTCGCGCTGGAATTGGCGGACTTTGCGCCAGTAAACGATCGGGTGCTCGTAGATGCACTGGAGCCCGCGCCGCTTCGCTTCCCGGAAGGTGCTGAGGGCGCCGGCATCGTAAGCGTAAACCGCGCGCAGTCCTGCTGGAGACGTCGCGAGGCGCCGCGCGACCCGGCGATCGAGCGAAAGATAAACCGCATCGACACTGAACAGGCCGCGCTCCCCTTTCGTTAGGCCGGGCCAGCCGACCCGGCCGGCAAAGTGCCGGCCCCATTCCCGCCAGGCGTGGGTGTGGAGAAAGGGCGCCAGCGCGGCCGGGAAAGAACGGCGGCGCAGCTCGTTTCGCATCCGCCCGGCCCCGCCTAACGATCGATCGAGCAAGCTGCCCTGCCGCCAGTTCAGGCAGGTCCAGAACTCCTCGAGGAGGCCGGCTTCGGCCAAAGCGAGGGCGGTTTGGCGGACGTTCTCGTTCGCCGTCGGATGAGAGAGAAGAATCACCGGAGTTTGGTCGCGAAAAGATCGAGGTAAGCCTGCGCCACCACCGCGGGATGGAAACGGGCCAGATGGGCGGGCGCTTCCGCGGTGAGACGGGTGCGTTCGTTAGGCTGGGAAAGCAAGCGATCGAGGACCGCGGCAAGAGCGGCTGAATCGCCGTTCGGAAAGGTGAGTCCGCAGGGCCCGATCGCTTCCGGCAAACCCCCGCCGCGCGAGCCCACGACCACGCAACCGCTGGCGATCCCTTCCAGGGCGACGACGCCAAACGGCTCGTCGTAGCGCGAGGGCACGACCATGATTTTATGCTCCTGCAAGAGGGCGACGAGGGCGGCTCCGCGCTGCGGCCCGACAAAGGAAACGCGCTCGCTCAACTCGAACTGGACAGCCAATCTCTCCAGCGCCGCCCGTTCCGGTCCGTCGCCAACGACGGTGAGGCGCGCCTTTTTCGGGCGGAGCGCTTCGAGTAAAAGGTCGAGACCTTTCTCCGTCACAAGACGGCCGAGAAAAACGAGATCGTTAGGCCGCTCCGTCGTGGACGGCCCGGGCGCGAAAAGGCGGGCGGCAAAGGGATTGGGGATGACTTGCGAGGGAACGTCGAAACAAGCGGCCACCGCGCGGCTGATCGCCACGCTGGTGGTGCGCGCGACGACGGCGTGCTTGAGCCGCTGGACGAGGTCGAGTCCGACGGGCCGGCGACAATAGGAACCTTGGTGAGTGATCACAACCGGGACGCGCTGGAGCAGCGCTGGCCAAAGGGTGCGCAGGCTGAGGTTGTTCTGCCAGAAAATGTCGCACCAGGCGAGCCGGCGGCGGAGCTCGCCTAACGACGGCTGGCGCACGACAGCGAAGGGAAAAGTCTGCTCGCTTTCGCCGGCGGTCTGAGTCACGACGACGACTTCGTGGCCGGCCCGGACGAATTCCTCGGCGAGCAGCGCGCTCACGGTTTCGATGCCGCCGATGCTCGGAGCGAAGGCATGCGAGGAAAGCAGAATCTTCATGGTTTGCCGAAACGGCCCAGGAGATAATCGCGCGCGCCCCGCCAGCGCGCCGCGGCCGCGGCTTCGCCCGGGGTAAAGAGGAGGAGGCGGAGGGTGTTGCCGAAGAGCAAAACGACGCGCCGCCAGGCAGCCCCGGAGCCGAAACAATCGTGGACGAGGAGAAGCGAATTGCGCGCGAAAAGGTAACTGCGCAGGGCGCTGGCGGTGGAGGTGTGGGGATTGGTCACGACCGCGCCCCAGAGCATGCCCACGCCCCAGCCCTGGCGTCGCGCGCGCGCGCCCAGTTCGTGTTCGTCGCCGTAGGCAAAATAGCGTTCGTCGAAGAGCCCGATCTCCTGCAAACAGGCGCGCCGCACCAGCATGAGGGTGCCGTGTGGGACGTCGACAGGTTGCACGCTGCCGGTGGCCCGCGCCGCCACCGTCTCGGGAAAGACGCCGCGCTGCGGCGAAAGTTTGGCCACGTATGGCTCGGGATATTGCGGGCAAACAATGCCCAGCCGGGAATCGGCCGCGGCCGCGGCGACGAGCAACCGCAAACAATCCGCGCCCGGCGCCGCGTCATGCGCGCTGATCAGGCAAAACTCGGTGTTTTCCTCCGCCAGCCAGCGTTGCAGGAGAACGTTGAGCGCGCCGCCCCAGCCGCGATTTTCTTCCAGCCTAACGATCTCGATCGCAGGGTCCAATTTCTCTCGGAGGGTCGCTTCGGCAGCCGCTTCGGAGTGGTTGTCGATCACCGTGATTTCGAGCGGCACCTTTTGCCTAACGAAGGCGGCGACGGTGGCGGCGCAAGCCTCCGGCTGATTCCAATGCACGACCAGAAGTTTGACCGGATTCATGAGGCCAGGACCGCGGCGACGCTCTCGGCCAGATGGGCGGCCGAAGCGTAGCGGCCATACCAATCATAAGTGGCTTGGGCGAGGGCCGGACGGGCCGATTCCGCGGGAAGATGGGCGGGCGAAAAAGGTCCGGGCAAAGCATCGCCCTCCAGCGCGATGGCCGAGCCGGGAGCGGGAAAAACCGGCAGCACGCCGTGCGCGCAGTAGGCGGCAAAAGCGGTCGACTTGAGGATGGCGGCGGTCGGCACTTCCGGATTTTCGAAATAATCGATCCAACCGTAGGCGCAGGAGGATAAAATTTCCGAAGCGACCGCCGCTTCGACGTTAGGCAGGTAATGCGCGGAATCGAGCGTGCGCCGGATGTCGGGCTGCTCGGCCCCGCCGACGACGAAGAGTTCCCCGGGGGCGCGGAAGGAACGAAGCGAGCGGCGGATGAGTTCCGTGCCGCCGCAGATGATCCAGCGCTGCGGATCGCGCCCGGCGATTTGCGCCGGGGAAAGCGTCGGCTCGCCCAGAGTGGAAAGGACCGGCCTAACGATAACCTGCGCGGCCGGCTCGAGCTGCTGCAATTGTTCGGCGAGGACGGCGCTGCTCACGAGGCAAGCGGCGGAACTCCGGGCGAGGGCGCGAGCGATTCGCTTCTGCAACGGTTGCAGCCAGAACGCGCTCCGGCGCCAGGAGCTGGAGGCGTAAAGCTCGTGAAAAATCGTAATGAGCCGTCCGCCGCAGAGTTCTTGAATCTGGCCGACCCGGCGCGGCAGCCAGCAGGGAATCCCGCGCGCCTGATACCCGTAGTTGACGTAGTGCAGGATGACGGCCAAGGCGGGTGCCGGACGCCACTGCGGATCGGCCAGGGTCGCGCCGGTGACGAATTCCGTGGTGTAGCCGTGCGTTCGCTCGAGGCCGGCGGCGAGGGCGCTGGCGTAGTCGCCGACCCCTTCGCGCTGGCCCGGGGCGCGCGGGACGATCTGGAGAATCCGGCTCGCGCTCTTCATCCGGTCAAGGCTTCGCGATATTGCGCGATCGTCGCGGCGGCGATTTCGCTCCAGCGATATTGGCGGGCGATCTCGGTGCAAGCGGAGGAGAGCGCTTCGTACTCGGGTAAGGGCAACGCGAGAATTTCCGAAGCCCGCGCGGCCATGGCCGCGGGATCGCCCGGGGGGGTAAGCAGCTGTTGGGATTGCGCCTGCAAAATCTGGCGCGGCCCCGGCACGTCGTAGGCGACCGTCGGCAGCCCGGCAGCCAATTTTTCGAGCACAGCCAGGCCGAACCCTTCCACATAGCTGGGGAATAACCCGAGCGTGGCGTCGGCGAGCAGCTCCGGAAGATCGGCCGCATGGTATTGCGGAAGGCAGGTGATGCCCTGCGCGCGATCGAAACCGAGTTCGGCCCGGACCACTTCCTCCGCCACCATCGTGCCGAGAAAGACGAATTCCGCCCCGGGATGTTGCTGCCAAATAGCCCGCATGATCTCGGGCCAATCGCGCGCCCCTTTGCGCAAACTCCACATCCCGATAAAACAAATCTTCTGACGCGGCAGGCGCACGGCGGCGGGCGCCGCGGCACGCTCGAATTCCTCGCGAAAGCGATCGCTCAACCCATACGGCTGCACAATGGCAGGGGCGCGCAGGGAAGGATCGCGGCGCAACGCCACGCGTTCGTCTTCGTTAGGCAAATTCAAGAGATCGCAGACCCGGAGGGAGCGCTCCGCGCTTTTCCAGAAATACCAGTCGGTCAATCCGTGGAAAATACGGCCGAAGAAGCGGCCCTTCGGCTGGTCGGGCCAACGGCTGCGGGATTGCTCCAGGAAATCTTCATAGAGCCGATAAAGCCCGACCGAGCGGGCCACGAGCAGACGATCGAACCCGAGTTTTTTCTTCCTCGCGTTGAGTGTGCCAATCAGGCAATCGATCACGTCGTAACGGCCGGCCTGGCTGCGCACGTAAGCCGCCGCCCGCGCCGGGAAAAGGGCCTGGCGAAAAGTGGAAAGCACGTGCGAAGAGGTCGGCTCGGGAAAGGCGTCGGTCAGGCAAAAGACCTCGACGACATGGCCGGCGCGGCGCCATTCCTCCGCCAGCTCGATCCAGACGCGAGCGGCGCCGAGGCGCGGATCCCACGGGAGATTGACAATCGCGAGGATGCGCAACGGCGGAGCGGAGGTTTCCATCAGGCAGAGGTGGCCCAGAATTTATGCCGCACCGGATTGACGTAATGGCGCAGGACGAGATGGGGCGCGGCGTAGCGATCGGGGTAGATGAACTGGTCGTCGAGCCGGAGGATATATTTCTCGGGGTCGAGCGGGGCGGCGCCGTTGGCGTGCATGGTCAGGTGCACGATCGTCTGATTGGTGAAGAAATTCGGCTCCCCTTCCAGCTCCAGATAACGCTGGATGCCTAACGACCAATCGAGCGGCTGGAAAAGCAGGAGCAAACCGGAGTTGACCGGGCGCTCGGCTTCCGCGGGCGAGCGGAAAATGCGCGGATCGGCGGAATTCTGCTGGCAATCGGGCAGATAAAGCGCCGGCACATCGCGCGGCTCCGCGGCACGCAGGAGCTGCTGGGCGCCGGCGAAAAAAAGCACATCGGAGTCGACGTAGAGCGCCGGCTCGGGGCCGCGCGGGAGCGACATAATCAAGCCGAGCTGTTTCCCCATCGGATAGGTGGTGACGTAATGGCGAAATTTTTCCGGGAGATCGGGCGGCAAATGTTCGCCCGTGGGTCGCACCGAGACGACGGGATCGAGGGCTTCGAGCAACCGGACGCTCGCCGCGGAATGAGAGCCGTCGGAAATGACCGTGAAGGTGGTGGGTCGACCGACGTGACGCAGGAACGACCGAATCGAGCGCACCTGCTCGGGAACGGATTCCTCGTTCGAATAGGCAAAGACGGCTAGCGGGACCGAGCGAGGGACGCGAACGGGCCGCCGCACGAGAGCCGGGAGAAGCGCGCGATAGGCGCGGCGCCGAGCGGCGCCTTCCCAACGGGCCAGGTGATAGCCAAAGTTAGGCAGGGACATGCTCTCCTGGCATTTGAAAACGAAATCCGCGGTAGCTCAATCCGACGTTGAGAAGCAGGCTCGGGACCGCGGAGACGAGATTAAAGATCAGCACGCCCGGGACGCTGGAAAAATCGACCAGCGGAATCAGCGCGACCTGCGTGCCAAGGGTAAGCGGAATGTAGAGCCAGGAACCGGTGATCCAGGCGCGGGAGGCGTTAAGCGTCCAAAGGGTGCTCGCGACCATGTTAAGGGTGGCGCCGCCGACCATCAGGAGAAGCTCCCGCTGCAGATGCGAATAGTGCGGGCCGAGGACGAAGAGGAATTGGTTGGGAAAAAGGGCCGCGCCGCCCAGGACGGCGAGGCTGAAGGCGGCGACACCTCCGACGATGGCGGCGTAGAGCAGGCCGAGCTTCCGCTGTTCCTGACAACGGGCGAAGGCCGGCGCGAAGATGTTGGCGAGGAGACTTCCGAGCACCGTAAAAATCATGGCCAGCCGGCCGAGCGCTCCGACCTCGGCGATGGCCCCGGCGCGGTGCGCGAAGAAGCTGATGAGGAGAATCGTGATCTGTCCCTGGAGGCAATAAAAGATCGCGTTGGGCGCCTGGTTCCGAATAAACCCGAGCATGGCCCGGCGATCGTCCGCGTTTTCCGGCGCCTGCAAGTCGATCACGCCGGCGGCGTAGCGGCGTAGGAGCAGATACTGGAAAAGCAACGTGCCGGCGCCGACGAGGGCAGCGGCGCCTGCGTTTAAGAAAATAAAAGCGAGCGCGATGAGCACGGCGAGGCGAGCGATCGAGCCGGAGAAATCGATGATTTGGATCTGCCGGATATCGGAGCGAAGCCGGGGAACGACTTCGAGAATGCTGAGCGAAAGCTGGGCAAACAAGCCGGCCAGGACCGCCCCGACCAAGAGCAGGGTGTAGAGCAGCGACGCGCCGTTTTTGACCAGCATGAAATAGAGCAGCGGCGTGATCACGAGAACGGCGAGCCCGCCGAGCGAACGGCGCAAACGCAAGCCGGTCTTCACCAGCTCGCCGAAGCGCCGACCATCCTGCCAGACGCGGCCGCCGATCGAGACCATGCCAATGCTGATGCCGATATCCGCCAGGACGTTGAGGGTGCCCTGCATCGTGTTCGCGATGGTGAAAAGCGCGTATTCCCCCTGCTCCATCCGTCGGACGAGGAGAATGCCGCAGGCGAAGCTGATGAGCTGAACGGCCGCCTGGACGGAGGCGAAACGACCGACCCGTTGGGCAAACTGGAAGGCCCGTTGCCGAGTTGGAGGAGCGGTCTGAGCTGCGGAGATTATCGACACTGGCCGCTCCTTGGGAGCTGCTTCACCTTCGCTCGGGCGGTTGCTGCAACCGCCTCCTAGACCGGATGATCGTGCTCCTGCGCTTTCGGGAGAAAGATCTCTTTTTCGGCCGAAGTAGGAGCCGGCGTAGGGACAGCAGGCGGCGTATTGTAATACTCCGCATATTGATAGTAGTAATACTCCGGCAGCGAAGTATCGACGTAGTTCAGAATCACGCCGGCGACGTTGACCTGCCGATTGTAGAGTAACTCCAGCGCTTTCTTCGTTAGGCGCGCCGAGGTGTAGGAAAGACGAACGACGAAAAGGGTCGCATCGATCTTCGGCGCCAGGCTGGTGGTGTCATCAGCGGCCAGGACGGGCGAGCTATCGATAATGATGTAGTCGTAGTGATTATAGATGTCCTTGAGAAAGGTCTCGGTCGATTCGCGCAGAAGATGTTCGCTCGGTTGGGAAATGGTGTTGCCGCGCGGGAGGACGAAGAGGCTGGGCAGCGAGGTCGGGACGACCACTTCCCGCCAATTGACCTCTTGTTTGAGCACTTCGGAGAAACCAACCTTGGAACGAATCTCAAAGGCATCGCGGAGCGCGCCCCGGCGCAGATCGCCATCGATGAGCAGCGTCTTGGCGCCGGAGAGAGCCATGGTAATGGCGAGGTTAGAGGAAATCGTCGACTTACCTTCGTTAGGCACGGCGCTGGTGATGAGCAGGGTCTTGGGGCGCGGCCCTTCATAAGGCATGAAGAAGATGGAGGAGCGGACGTTGCGATAGGACTCGGCGAAGATGTGGCGGGCGTCGTCCGGCTGGAGGAGAGTGACTTTGCCCTTCGTCTTTTCCTTGGGAATCTGGCCGAGGATGTTCTCGCTGAAGTGATGCTGGAACTCACTGAAGGAGGCCATGCGATCGTCGATCCGATCGAGGAGGAGCAGAATGCCGAACCCGGCAAAAGCGCCGAAGCCGAGGCCGATGAGCAAGGTCTTGATCATGCCCGGACGCACCGACATAGGCGTGGTCGCGCTTTCCATGATGCCGACCTGGTCGCCGCCTTCGACGACTTGGGAGACGTTGACATCCTTGAGGCTGTTGGTCAGCCGATCATAGAGCGTTTTTTGCCGGTCGACCTTATCTTTGATGCGGTTGAACTGGGCGAGGCGCTGGCTCAGGTCGAGCGCTTTTTTCTCCCACTCGCTGATGTTCGAATGCAGATTTTCCATCTGCTTGCCGATCGACTTACGGCGCGTCTCCAACTTCTCCACGGCATCCTGGCGGTAGAGCTCGATCAGCTTCCCCTGTTTGTTGATCTCGTCGTTCAGTTTGATGATTTTCGGATGCTTCGGTCGCAGGTCCCTGGCAAGGGTATCGCGCTCCGCCTTTAAAAGTTGCACGGCCTGTTTGGCCTTGAGGTATTCCCCTTCGGGCCCGACATCAGCGAACGGCATGGTGTCGTTCGGCGCGGGACTGCTGCCCTCGGCTACCTTGGTTTTGGCCTGCTGGCGATCGAGGTTCTGATCGAGATCGAGGAGACTGAGCAGATCATATTCGGTCTTCAGGCGGGCGTTTTCCTGGTTCAACTTCACCAGATAAGCCGCGGCGCTGTTTCCTTCCCCCTGGAGCAGGCCAATGTTGTTCTCCTTTTGGAACTCGAGCATATCGTCTTCGCCGCTCCGCAGATCTTTTTCCACCTGAATCAGTTGTTCGGTAATGGCAGTCGTGACATGACTTCCTTCATCCGCGCGCATGCTTTTCTTGACGTCGAGATACTTCTGCATGGCCGCGTCGAGATAGGCCTGGGTGTAATCGGGGGTGGTCCCAACCGCTTCCAGCTCAAAGATGGAAGTGCGCGGGCGTTGCGAGACGGAGACGGTCACTTTGCTCGCGGGCAGCTCGGGATGGGTGGCCCGGACGAGCGCCTCGGCTCCTTTGCGGACTTCGTCGCTTTCCATGAGCTGAATCTGCGTGCCGTAGAAGTTATTCGTGTCTTCACTGTAAACCGCGTTCTGACCGAGGTTGAGTTTCCCGGCCACCATCATCTTACTGGTGGAGAGAAAGGCGTTCGGCGCCTGATAAATCATCCAGGCTCCCACGAAGAGCCCGAGACAAATCGTCAGGACGGGAATCCACCAGCGGCGCAGGAGGAGCGCCTTGTAGCGATGGAGGCGAGTGATGATCGCCGTCGTGACCGTGGCGGGCGTGGAGCGTTCGAGAGCCGGTGTCTGCATAATTAGAAATTGACCAACCGTTGCGGGACATAGATCTGGTCGTCAGGGCGCAAAACCACATCATCTTCGGTGTGGCCTTGTTCGATGACCTTCTTGAGGTCGACCACGAAGTCCTTGCCATCTTTGCGCGTGACTTTGACTTTGCGCTTATCGGCAAAGTCGCCGAAGCCTCCGGCGCGGATGACCGCCTTGCTTACCGTGTAAGTTTCATCGGGCGGGATTTCCTGAGGCCCCTGACTCTTCACTGCGCCGTAGACATAGACTTTACCGCGCGATTTCTCGCTGACCCGATCGACCGCGAGGATGACCGTGGCGTGATAGTAATATTCCTTCTCGAGGGCGTTCTTGATGTTATAGGCCAGTTCCCGGCAGGTCCTGCCTTCAGCCTGGACGAGGCCGATGTAAGGGACCTCGAGTTCCCCGTTGTCGTTCACGCGCAACTGTTGTGATTGGCCGTCGCGATCTTCGACCACGCGGAAGCTGACAAAGTCATTGGTGCCAAGGCGTTTCCGGTCGTCGAGCACGGACATCGAGTTCGTGCGCATGACGGTGCTGGCAGCGGTGCCGGGGTCGTTTGGCTCGACTGCGGCAGCACGGGGGATGGCGGGAAGCGAGTTACTCTCCTGGGCGAAGACGATCCTCCCCTGGAGCAAGGCCAGATAGGAGAGGCTGCATAAGACAAGGAGTCGCTTCATAAGTTCATCGGGTTAGTTAAAAGCTATAGGTGCCATCAAGAGAGACGCGGTTCTGTTTGTAGTCGCGGAAGGGCTGGTCGGATTGTTTTTGGGTGTACTGGTAGCGGAGGCCGAGGGTGACGTGCGGGGTGAATTGATAACCAAAAGAGATCGCTCCGCCGTAGCGCTGGATGTGCTCCCCGAAAATGCCACCGGAATCGTCGCCGTCTTCGTAGAAGAGCTCGGTGCTGAGGAGGACGCGGCGAATGATGTTCCAGGAGGCGGTGTGACGAATGAAATTGAGCGCGATGTAGTTGGAGTTAATCCCAAGCTGCGACTCGTGGCCGGCCGCGATGGTCTGGCTGATGGAAGCGTTGATGCGGTGGGAAAGGAGGATGTTGGCGTAGTAATCGTTGGAATTGCTAAAGTCGGAGACGAGGCCGCCATTATCAAAATCCACGAACTGATAGCCTGCCGAAACGCGCAGTTTCAGGTAGTTCGTGATCTGGGTTTCGACGAAGGGACCGACCGTATAGGTGGAGGAGTCGTTGAGGAAGTTCTGGTCGTAATAGTTAAAGACCGCGGCGGTCTCGAGTCCACCCCCGGTGGTGGTGCTGAAGGCAAAGTAGGAGCTAAAGGTCAATTCCTCGGCATTGCGGTTGAGGTAATCGAAGTCGGCGGTGGTCGAGATATAGGTGTAGTGGTCGTAGCCGAAAGTGAGGACGGCTTTGTTCAAATCCCAGAGGACGGAAATGCCCGCGGTGTTCTCGAAGCGGCCGTAGTCGACCACGTTGCTGAGCTGCAATTGCCCGATCGGATCCTGTTGCAAGGAGAAGCGGTCGTGCAGGTTGATGCGGAAATCCTGGATGAAGATGTCGAAGGCGATCTGGGAGCCGGGCGAGAGGAGGACGCCGTTGGTGTTGGCGTTGGAATGATCGAGGTAAAAGGCGTAGCCGACGCCGAGATCGAGCCGCAGGGTGTTGAGCTGGGTGACGGGCCAGATGGCGTCGACGTTGAACTGGGGCCGGATAATGATGTCATCCTGCTTGTTGTTCTCCGAGAGATTGATGTTGTCGTTGTACTCGATGCCGGTGGTGATGCTGAAGAGGAAGCGGACCGGGCCGGCTTTGAGATTGTAGGGAATCTGCTCGACCGATTGGCGGCGGGCCTCGGCGGCGGCTTCGCCCGCGAGGGAGGGACGAACCGCGTCCTGCGCACGGCTCGGCGGAGCCAGGAGCAGCGACAAAAGCAGCAGCAATGTCGTCTGGACGATAATGGATAGGCGGGGTGTGGAGTTGTTGCTCATACGAGTCAATCGCGATCTAGGTTAGCAAATGCAGTACCAACTGCGGAATGAACCGACCAAGCGGATCGCCATGCAGCGATCGCGCCCGGGATGGTTCGAAATCATGGGGGCGTTCTTTGGGTATTATGAAATTTTCAGCCATGTCCCTGTTCGGCGGCTCTTTTACCGGTGGAGCCGGGGGGGCCGCAAGAGAAATCTGGGGGTGCCAGCCTGGGATGTGGCCAAGCCCGCTCGGTTCTTCGCCTTGATTACGGCGCCTCGCCAAGGGGCGAGAAGACCCCGCCCTCTGCGCTTGGTGAAGGGGCGGGCGCCGTCCCGTCCGTCTTTTCGCCTGCCTGACGCTACCCCAATAATCGGGGACGACACAGCGGTCGTCCCTCCACCGCGCCGTAGGTTGACGCGCACTCTAGAGGCTGGCCCGGATGGCCTCGAGCTGCCCCGCGGAACCGAGTTTCTCGTTCTTCTGCGCGATGAAGTTCGCGTATTCCTCGATAAAGATTTTTCCCGGCGGGCGGAAATCAAATTGCTCGGGATGATCGCGGAAAAATTCGCGGTGGACCCGGGTCCAGACGAGTCGGCCGTCGGTGTCGATGTTGACCTTGGTGACGCCAAGCCTGGCCGCGGGCAGATATTCGTTCTCGTTCACCCCGCGGGCGGAGGGATCGAGCTTGCCACCGGCGGCGTTGATCCGTTCGACTTCCTCGATGGGAACGCTGGAGCTGCCGTGCATGACAATCGGGGTGCCGGGGATGCGCTGCTGGATTTCTTCGATGACATTGAAGTGTAAACCTTGTTTCCCCTGAAACTTATAGGCGCCGTGGCTGGTGCCGATGGCCGCGGCGAGCGAATCGCAGCCGGTTTGCCTAACGAACTCGACGGCTTCCTCGGGATTGGTCAGGGAGGCGTGGCCTTCGTCGACCTTGATATCCTCCTCGACCCCGCCGAGCTGCCCGAGTTCCGCTTCCACGCTGACCCCTTTCTGGTGGGCGCGCTCGACCACCCGTTTGGTGATGGCGACGTTCTCCGCGAAGTCCTCGTGGCTGGCATCGATCATGACCGAGCTGTAAAAACCCGAGTCGATGCAATCGTAGCAGCTCTCTTCGTCGCCGTGATCGAGGTGGACGGCAAAGATGGCGTCGGGGAAAATTTCCTCGGCCGTGCGGATGAGGGCTTCGAGCATTCTTTTGTCGGCATATTTCCGCGCCCCCTTGGAGAGCTGAATGATGAAGGGCGCCTTGCTCTGCACATTGCCGCGGAAAAGCCCGAGGATCTGCTCCATGTTATTTACGTTGTAGGCGCCGACGGCAAATTTCCCGTAAGCGACCTTGTAGAGTTGGGCGGTGGTGACGATCATGGCGGCGAAGATAGCGGAAAGGCGTGATCGGAAAAGGTTAAAGCAGGGGGTGATCGCGGAGTTTGTTTTTCCCTTACGCCGGACTGATCTAACTAGACGCGCCGAACTAAAATGCCTGTGACGAAATCCAACCCGCCCCCGGACCGCCATCTGCCTCGCAAAGTGCCGAACCCGAGCACGCTTTTCTTTGGCCTTATCGGGAACCCGCTCGACGATTTCATGCGCCTGGCCGTCCTCCCCGAGGATGTCGTCACCTTTCGCGAATGGGGGGAGCGCTACTATTTTATTAAGAGCCCCGCGATGGTGCATGAGGTGTTGGGGAGCAAAGGCCGGCATTTTCAGAAAAGCCGTTCCCTCGAGAGCCTGCGCAAAGTCATCGGCAAAGGCTTGCTCACGAACGACGGCGAATCCCATCGCCGCCAGCGTCGCCTCATTCAGCCGCTCTTCCATGCCCATAGCATCAGCGCCTGCGCGCGCGCCATGGTCGAGCAAACGACCGCGTTGATGGAAACGTGGCGCGACGGTGAAGTGCGCGATCTTTCCGACGACATGATGCAACTCACCTTGAACATCATCTGCCGGACGATTCTGGGCTCCGACCTCGACCCCGAGGCGGCCAAGGTGCGTGAGAATACCGACACTTTCATGCGCACGTTTCCGATCCTGCTGCTGCCTTTCTCCAACATCCTGGAACGCCTTCCGCTGCCTGCTATCCGGCGCTTGCGGAAGGTGCGCGCGGATCTGGATGAGATTATTTACCGGTTGATCGATAGCCGCCGGCGGCAGCCGCGGGAGGGCGGCGATTTGCTCACCATGCTGCTCGCCGCGCAGGATTCGGAAGGTCTGCCGGGGGAAGGTATGACGGACGAGCAGGTGCATGATGAGGTCATGATCATGTTTCTCGCCGGCCACGAGACCACCGCGACGGCCTTCTCCTGGATTTGGTTTTTAGTCGGGCAGCATCCCGCGGTGGAAGCGAAGCTGCACGCTGAAGTTGACCGGGTCTTGGGCGACTCACGCCTCCCTACGGCCGAGGATTTTCCGAGGCTCACCTGGATCCGGCAAGTGGCGCAGGAAACGTTGCGTCTTTATCCGCCGGTCTGGTTGATTTCTCGCCGCGCCAAGCACGACTGCGAGATCGGCGGCTACCACGTCCCGGCGCGCACGATCATGCTAATGAGTCAATGGGTGCTGCATCGTGATCCCAAGTTGTTCGATAACCCCTTGGAATTTCTGCCGGAGCGGTGGACTCCGGACTTTGAGGCGACGCTACCAAAGGTTTCTTATTTTCCCTTCGGCGGGGGAGCTCGACGCTGTATCGCGGAGAACTTTGCCTTGATGGAACTTGTTCTGGGCGTGGCGACGATGGCGCAACGCTGGCGATTTCGGGTCGAGGATCCGACCAAAGTGATCCCGCGACCCGTCTTTACGCTCCGCCTGAAAAACGGTCTGCGGGTGGCCTTGGAACGCCGCGAGAAACCGACAAGGTAGTCGTTAGGTGCCGTTTTTGGCGACCGGCAAGAGGACGCTGACGGAGGTGCCTTGCGGATTCGAGTCGACGTCGACCCGGCCGTTGTGATCGAAAACCGTTCGTTTCACGATCGGCAAACCCAAGCCCATGCCACGAGCCTTGGTCGTGCAGAAGGGGGAGAAGATTTTGTCCTTTAAATCCGGCGAAATCCCGCCGCCGTTGTCGTGCACCGTGATGAGCACGCCGCTGGTCTGTTGCCCGCTTCGAATCGATTTGGCCGAGAGGGTGATCTGCGCTTGCGGCCGGCCCGAGATGGCCTCCGCGGCGTTAGTCACGAGATGGGCGAAGGCTTCGGCCAAAGCGGTTTCGTCCCCTTCAACTTTGGGAAGGTCGTCCGGGAGGGTTGTTTCGACGGAGAAGCCGTTCTGCAAATGACGCGCGCGCACCAGCTCGACCGCTTTTTGCACCGGAGCGCGCAGGTCGATGGCGTGAAAATTCAGTTCCGGCGGATGCGCGAAATTATTGATCTGGGTGATGCTGCGATCAAGCCGCTCGATTTCCTGGACGACGATCTCGTTGAAATCACGGCGGAAATCGGGGTCGTCGAAACGTTCGGGCAAGAGTTGCGCGAAAGTCTTGATCGCGACCAGGGGGTTGCGCACTTCGTGCGACATGCTCGCGGCCAGATCGGTCCAGAACGCGGCCCGATCGGTCAGCTCCTGTTTTTGGCGCAGCTCTTCCTCCGGGGTCAGATCCTGAATAACGGCAACCGCGCCTAACGAATTGCGATCGTGGGTGAGCCGGCGCGTCTGCACGGAAAGAGAGCGGCGCGTTTTCGGATCGATCCAACGTTCCGGCGCGAGCGGGCCGTCGCTTTCGAGGGCTTCGCGCAGAGAGGCGCCGAGGCGGCTGCCGGCACGTTCCACCGGTTTGCCGAGCACGTCCGCGGCCTTCAGCCCGAGGATGGTTTCGGCGGTCGGATTGAACCAGCGCACGATGGCCTCTTCATCGATCGCGACGACGCCGGGCGGGATCGCTTCGAGCAGGGTTTCAGCCAGCGTTTTTTGGAGGGCTACTTCTTCCTGGAGACGCGCGTTGGCCAGCACCGTGGAAACGTGATCGGAAAGGAGCATGAGCCCTTCCAGGCCCGAGTAGTCGAACGGTTGCCCGGTCAGCCGATGGCCAAAAAAGAGCCAGCCCGAGACACGGCCTTCCGTCTGCAAGGGGACGATGACTTCGGCCCCGAAGCCGTCGAGCGCGCGCCGCAGTAACTGGCGTTCGGCCAAATCGGAAACCTGCGACAGATGACTGCGGCAAATAAGGTGAGCCCGCACTTCGAGCGAACGGACCAGGGGATCGCGCTCCCGGTATTCCAGTTCGCTCGTCTCGGGAAGGCAGCGCAATCCGGCGCGCAAACGATACCGTTCGCTTTGGCGGACCCGGGAAAAAAGTCCGACCCGGGAAACCATGGCGGCATCGGCCAGGCCTTCCACCACGCTATGCATCAAGGTGTCCATGTTCTCCCCGCGATGAAGGACCCGGGCAAAACGGAGCACGGGCAGCGGTTTGCCGACGGCGTCGACGGATGAGTCGGACGGTTCAGAGGCGACCAAGGCAGTCGTCCTCGCGGGCACCGACTCCTGACGCAGATAATTATTTTCTTCGAGCAAGCG
Organism: Chthoniobacterales bacterium; assembly: GCA_965217815.1. Classification (GTDB taxonomy): domain Bacteria; phylum Verrucomicrobiota; class Verrucomicrobiia; order Chthoniobacterales; family UBA10450; genus Palsa-1392. Next base: position 123,520 of record CBDCJI010000001.1, on the reverse strand, counting down.
AAGATGTTCCAGGGCCCGCTCGATCAGGGCCTGGAAAGGGCGACGCTCGAGGGTCAGACTCTCGGCCGCGTAAACCCCGGATTGTTCCGCTTCGCGCAACGGCTCGGAAGTGGCCACCCCGAGCGCCACGACGACCACCTGCGGCCACTCTTCCTGCACCTGCGCGAGCAGGTCGCGACCCTCGTGCCCGCGCAAGTCGAGTAAGAGGAGCGCAGGATTATTCTGCTGCAAGACGGCGGCGAGCCGCCCCGGTTCTTCGACATGGCGGAGGAGCGTCCGGCTGCGCAGAAAAGCCCGGCAACGCCTAACGAGATCGTGATCCTGGGTATAAAGCAGACAAGCCGCCGACGAGGTCATGCGGCGGCGACCTCCGCATGAAATCGGGCCAGCGGGAGCAGGATGTGGAAACTGGTGCCGCGCTCGAGCTCACTCTCCACCTCGATCTGCCCGCCATGCTCCTGGACGATGCCATGCACGACGGAAAGCCCCAGGCCGGTCCCATAATCCTTGGTCGTAAAAAAAGGATCGAAGACGTGGGGAACATCCTCGGGCTTGATCCCGCTGCCGTCGTCTTGCACGGTGATGCGGAGAATTTCCTGCACGTCGCCACCGTGGGCCGGCAAGGCGGCCGGCCACGATTCCGTCGATGTCGTGTCCGTCGAGACGGTGAGAGAGCCGCCCGGTTTCATCGCGTCCAAAGCATTGAGGAAGAAGTTGAGAAAGACTTGTTCGATTTGATCGGCATCCGCACGGATAGTATCCACCTCGGCGTGCCAGGAACGAACTAATTTAATATCTTTTTGATAAAGCCGGTGACCGACGAGGAGCAGGGCCTTCTCCAGGACCTCATGCACATGGACCGGTTTAAGGAGCGGCTTCGCCGGCCGCGCGAAGCGCAGGAGCTGGTTGACTAACGAATCGATTCGATCGACCTCGTGCCCGATGAGGGTGAAAAAAGTCTCCCGAAAATCGGAATCCTGATACCGCTCGGGCAGGAGCTGGGCGAACGTCTTGATCGAGACGAGCGGATTCTTAATCTCATGGGCCATCCCCGCGGAGAGAGTCCCGAGACTGGCCAGCCGATCGCTCCGGCGGATTTGCATTTCGAGCCGTTTCAAGGCGGTGATATCGGTCAGGACCATGAGGGCCCCGAGGGGCTCGCCGTTTTGGCCGTGGAAAATCGAGCTGCTCGCGCGCAGGACCGAGGCTTTGTCACTCCCCGAGCGCAGCACGATCTCGCGATCGGCCTGTCGCTCCCCGGTGTCGAGCGTGACCCGGAGGACCTCCCGCAACTGCTGCGGCAAATTGCTGATTTTTCGGCCGAGCAACTCGCCTGAGTTTAGGCCGGTGACCTGTTCGATTTCACGATTGAAAACGGTGATCGCTTCATTGCGATCGGCTGCCACCACCCCGGTGGTGAGGTTTTGCAGCAGGGTTTCATTATAGATTTTGGCGTTCTGCACCTGAGTGAAGAGCTGGGCGTTTTCCACAGCCACGGCCAGCTGCCCGCAAAGCACGAGGAGAGCGTTTTGCTCGACCGTCCCATAGATGCGGCCCGAACGACGGGGGCCGAGGAGCATGACGCCGGCCAGGTGTTCCCGAGCAAAAATGCCCATGGCAATGGAGACCTGAAGCGATTTCATTTGCTTGCGGACCCGTTCGAGTTGCGGGGTCGAACGCACCCGGTGCAGTTCGTCGAGCACGATCGGCTGCTGCGTGCTGACGATCTCCGCGATAATCGCCTGACCCTGGTGTAACTCGATGCGCGCCGCCGGTCGGCCCGGTTCCACGGCGGGATACGATTGCGCGAAGAATTTCTCCTCCGGCAGAAGAATAAAAATCCGCTCGGTATCGACGGCCTGGGCGATGGTTAGGCCGAAACGCTCGAGCAGATCGGCCAGGGTCGTCACCGAGCGTAAAATGGCCGCCGCTTGATTCATCGTCGCCTGAAAGTCCAGCCGTCGCGTTCCGACAAAAAGGCGGTCCGCGAGAGACTGTGAAATACCGCGAGCGGGGGCCATCGCGAAGGCCACAACGACCGCGGCGATCACATGCGCCAAGCCCGCTCCGTCCCGGCCGATAATCGGAACGAAAACGGCAAAGCAAAGCCACCAAACGAAAAGATAAAGGACGCCCAGATACGCGGCTAGGAGTAGGTAAGCGATCCCGCGTCGCACAAAGTAGCCAACTTCGAGAATTTTCCGGGTGGCGATGCCGTACCCAACCAAAAGGGTAAAGAGAACCACGCGAAACGGTGCGAAGAGAATCGCGCGCGATGGACCAATCAGGTAATCGAGAAGGAACGACAGGACGATGGCAAAGGCAAAAGCCGAGATCCCACCAATCAGAATGAAGGCGATTTCGGCTTTTTCCCCACCACTGGTGGTCCGCAAATCGCGCCAACAGTTGATGAGGAGAGCGACGAGGGCAACGACATAGTAGCTAGAATAGACGTAAACCCAATCCCCATAGATAGGCCGGGGAGGAAGGCCCGCCGTCGACATTTTGACGCCGTGGAGAAACGCTTGCGTCTGGCAGAGAACCGCAATGGCTATCGTCGCCAACAGCCAAAGACGGGAGGAACCCAGCAACTCGCGCCAGCCCCTCGTTTGCTGGCGGACTGAAAGGCGCAGGAGATTGGCTGCAACCAGCATGAGCACTCCGGCAAGAGAAGCCTGGCGGATAGCGAACTCTGCAACTGCGGGATTCTGGGCGTTGAAAGCCAAATTGAGGCTGCCCAGCCAGGCGGCCATAGTGAGTGACACAAGGAGAAAGCATTGGTTGGCCAGACGCTTCCTGTTCGCGGCGAAAACCGCCAGCCCCAAGGCGATCTGCACCACCAGGGCCGCGAGGGTGGAATTGGTGCCGCCGCTCATCTCCCGAAGTCGCGGTCCGGCGAAGCGCTGCTCATTGCGCTCCCACCCGCTCCACCACCATGCTCGTGTTCCCGCCCCCCAAGCCGCGGACGTTTATCAAAATGCAGTGGAGCCGCGCTTTCCGCGCCTGGCCCGGGACGAAATCAAGATCGCAACCTCCGTTAGGTGTCTCGTGGTTCGCGGTCGGCGGAATCAAATTATTCTCGAAGGCGAGCGCACAGGTAATGACCTGGAGTGGGCCCCCAGCCGAAAGGGGATTGCCGATCACCCCCTTAATCGAGCTAACCGGAATCGTATCCGCGAAAGGGCCGAAGACGCGCCGAATCATTCGCACCTCGGCCGCGTCGAGAAGGGGATGGCTCGGGCCGTACGAGCAAATATAGTCCACCTGGCTGACCTCGCGGGAGGCGTTGGCCAAGGCAAGGCGCATCGTGCTTTCGAGACCAGCAAAGGGATCGCTAGAGTCATGATCGCTCTTCGCGGAATAGCCGGTAATCTCCAAATAGCTTCGCGCTCCGCGGGCGATAGCCCGGTCCAGATTCTCCAGCACCACCATTCCCGCTCCCTCCGAGATCACGCCGGAATCACTTTTTTCATCGTAAGGTCTGCTCGCCCGTTTCGGATTGGCGTTGGAAAATGAAGTCAAGCCAGCGGAAGCGAACGCCGCAAACGAAAGCGGCGTGATCGGCGCATCCGACCCCCCAGCGATCGCCACGTCGACCTCTCCGCTCCGAATGCGCGCCGCGGCATTGGCAATTGCCTCCATTCCGCCCGGACAAGCCGAGGAGAAGGTGGTCGCATGGGTTTCCACTCCGAGTTTTTCCGCGATCATCTGAGCCGCAGCTTGCGGCTGGCAATTGCTCAATCCGAAGCAGGTGACTCGTTTAGGCCCATGTTTTCGCAACTGATCGAATCCGCCTTCGAGCACTTCCATCGCGGTCGTGCTCACCCCGAGGCAAATAGGCATAAGGCTGCCGCGCGCGCTCTTGGCCGGATCCAACCCCGCATCCCGCAGCGCCATCTTCGTCGCGGCGTAAGCCAATTGGGTGTGCCGGGCCATCCGTTTCGGCTTCCACTCGGCGGGCATGTAGTCGAGGGGGTCGAAGCCCTTCACCTCCCCGGCAATTTGGCTCTGGTGGCCGCTGGCATCGAAAAGTGTAATCGGTCCGATCCCACTCTCCCCGGCAACTAAGGTTTTCCAGAACGGCTTCAGGCCGGTGCCATTGGGGGCGAGCACCCCCATCCCTGTCACTACGACCCGATTGCGTTTGTCCATGATTTACCTTCCCCTGCGCCCCTTCCACCCATTCTAAGCAGATCGTTGGCCTAAGCCATTATATTCTCCCCGGCGTGGCCGTCGAAATAGTTATTCACAAGTTGTTCCTTGCGTTTTAAACGAACTTACGGAAACCTCGCGGCGTGAAATGATTCCGCATGATTCAGTGCGATCGATTTTTCTTCCGCCTTGGGCACGTCCCTAGCTTCTGACGAGGTGCGCCATGATCGCCACCACTGAACTTCCGCAAATTCTCGTGATCGACGATGAGATGGGTCCCCGCGAGAGTTTGCGTATGTTGTTGAAGCCGAGCTATCAGGTCCACACCGCCGACTCAGTCGAGAAGGGTCTGCAATTGCTCGTCGAGAAAAAGCCGGACGCGATCGTGATGGACATCCGCATGCCCGGCATGACTGGCATCGAAGGACTGCGCAAAATTCGCCAGATCGATCCCCACCTTTCCGTCATTATGCTGACGGGTTTCGGCGCTTTGGAGACGGCCAAGGAAGCGCTTCGGCTCGGGGCCAACGATTACATCAGCAAACCTTTCGACGCTCGCGAAATGCGCGACGTCATCAGCCGGAATGTCGAACGCACCCGCGTCCATCGCACGAGCGAGAACGCCGCGGGCGAGATCAAGGAATTGAACAACCGGCTGCTCCAGGAACTGGCCCAGAAAGAGCGCCTCGCCTCTCTCGGGCAGGCCTCCGCGGAATTCGTCCACGATATCGGCAACCCGCTGACGATCGTCTGGGGTTACGTCCAACTGCTCGCAAAAAAGCTCGAGGAATCGGACAAAGGTGACGGACCGAAGCCGGAAGGCTCGAATAAAGAGCTCGAAATCATCGAGCAAAACGTCCGGCTCTGCCGCGACCTGCTCACCATGTGGCAGAGCTACGGCAGCGTCGAAGCGGCGCCGCACAAACTCATTTCCGTTTCAGAAATCGTCCGTGAAGTCGTCAAAAGCGTCGAAGAAATGGCGCGCGAAGCGTCCGTCAACTTGACCTGCGAGATCACCGAAGATCCGTGCAGCCTCATGGGTGAAGGCATCCAGATCACCCGCGCCCTCCAGAACGTCATCATTAACGCCATCCAAGCCAGTGCGGAAAAAAAAGGCACCGTCTCGGTCAGTTGCATTCGCAAGGAATTCTACGTCGACGTGCGCATCGAAGATACCGGTTACGGCATCAAACCCGAGCAGGTCGCGAAAATTTTCGATCCCTACTTCACCACCAAGCAAAGCAAGAGCGGCACCGGCCTCGGCCTCTATATCACCCGCAAAGTGATCGAAGATCACAGTGGCTCGATCAAGGTAGACAGCACGCCCGACGTGGGAACCACGATTACGATTCGGTTGCCTCTGGTCAACGAGTAGCGGCCAATCACCAGCGGTGGTGAGGTCCAGCCCGCGGGATGGCGACGTCCGCGCATTAAACGTTGCCACCTGCACGCCTTCTGTTTTCTTCAGGCGTGCCGGACGCCGGATATCGCCTCGCTCCCATCCTTCTCGTCCGCATGGCGGGAGTTCCCTTCGAAGCGCTGGATCGTCTCGCCACCCCGGCCACAGCGCAAGCCGCGCGGGAGTTGCTTGCTAAGCAGGCCTTTTTCCAACACGCGAGATCCGCCGTGGAGACTATTCTTGCCTCTCGCGAACACAACCTGTCTCAAGATCTGTTCCAGACCTGGCGTCGAGCGGTTCGCTCGGGTCTGATGCCTTCGGTGGTTGAACCCGATTCCGGCCCTTTTGTCGATTTCTGGGAGAGTGCCGCCCAACTCACCGCAGCGGACTCAGCTTTAGACGAATCACTGGCGCGAGAGCTAGAGACCGCCCGCTCGGGCCTCTTCGATTCAACAAGCCGCTTCCTGCCGCCATATCTCGTCTTCGCTGCGGAAGGGGTTAAGGGGACATTGATCGGCACGCTTCAGAAAATGGCCGCAGCCGACGCCCACCCTCCGCCGCGGAAAAAAAAGGAACGCGCCCGCGAACGGCATCTCCTGCTCTATCTCCAACGCATCTGCGCGAAAAATGACACCTTAAGTGAGTTTGGCCCGCATAGCTGGGGAACCATACGGAAAGGAATAGAGGGATTAGCTATTCAACCACAGCCCGGGATCGCCGGGCGCGAAACTTTCCTCGAACGCTGGACCGCGCACGGCGTCGCCGCCGCGGTCAACGCGGATCCCGAGACTCGCCCCGAGCTGGCTCCGCGACTGAACCCCAACGGCCGGATCGAAGGCGACCAATTCCTCGCGACCGCGACCGGCGAAGCGCGGCCGCTCGATCCGGCGACCCTGGCCGCGCTCCAAGCTTGCGACGGAGTGACCCCCGCCCATTCGTTAGGCGTAGCTCTGGAAACACTCGCGCATCTCGCCTGCGAAAATCTGCTCCGCTGGGAAATGGAAGTCCCCGCCCTCGATCCCTACGCCTTCGACCAACTCCTGGCCCAGATCGAAAGTTGGCGCGAAGGCCCGGTGCGCAGCCGCTGGCTCGACCGTCTCCGGCCGATCGCCGCCCTTCCCGCAAGATTCGCCGCGACCACCGAGACCGGCAGCCGCATCGCCCTGATCGACGAAGCCGCCGATCGCCTCGGGAAGCTCGGCGCCGAGAAAGCGGCCAGCCGCTTCCTCTATTCCGCGACCAACCCGATCGGGGAAGAATGTTTCCGGGAATGCGATTTCTCCATCGCGGAAAACCTGATCGACGAAGTCGCAATCGAAGCCGCTCCCTGGATCGACCTCTGGCGCGACAACTACGCCTTCGTCGCCAGCCGCGTCGCCGCCGGTTTACGCGGCCTCCTGCGCCAGACTCCCCTCCAGCAAGGCGCCGTGCCCCTGCCCGCCTTCCTCCGCCATTGCGCGGAAGCCAGGATGGACCTGACCGGCCCGGGCCTCGTCGTCCTGGCCCACCTCGCTTTCCAGGAAGTGCGGATGAAATTCCAGGAAATCTTCGGCGATCGCGCCGAGCTGGCCGAGTCCGCCCTGAGCGCGGTCGATTGCCAGTTCGTTAGGCAAAATTTCGATTTTCCGAAGTTCGACGAATTCACCTATCCCTCGGCCGACTTGCAGCTCTCGGCCGCTTCCCTCGAAGCGGTCGAGCAGGGCGATTACCAATGGATTTTGGCCGAGTTGCACCCGCCCGTGGCGCTGCTCCATCACGGTTTTTATTGGTCCTGCCCGGACAAAGAAGCGCTCGCCGCCGCTCTCGCCGCCACCACGGGCGGCCAGCCCAGCCCACATTTCGGGATTTTCGTCGCCGACTTCACCGCCACCACCGCGGTCCGCATGTTTCACGCCTTGCCCGAACTGAGCAATTTCGTGGCGCCGCAGCGGGCCCATCCCGCCTGGCGCCAAGTCCCGCCCGCGGAAGTCGAAGTGTTCATCGAGGAAGCGACCGGCGACGTCGCTCTGCGCCGCCGCGGCCATGGTGAATACCTCGGTTCGCTCGCGCGCAACTGGATCATCCCGCTCGGCTTTCATCCCTTCAGCTTTTCGTTAGGCAAAAACACTCCGCGCCTCTCCTGCGGCAAAGTGGTCGTGCAGCGGCGCACTTGGACGATTGCCCTCGCAGAACTCGGCGCCGGCGATTTCACCGGCGTCTCGCGCGATCTCGTGGTCGCGGTGGAAAGGTTGCGCGCGCAACGCCAGCTCCCGCGTCATCTTTACATTCGCCCGAGCGCCCAAGCCCTCCGGCGGAGCGGCGCGGAAGGCCGCGACAAAGATACCAAGCCGGTCTACGTCGATCTGGAGAGCTACCTATTCCTCGAAATCTTCCATCGCTGGCTCTCCAAGGCGGGCGAGCTCGAAGCCACGGAAATGCTCCCGGATCCCGAGCACCTCCTCTGGCCGGAAAAGGATGGCCGCCGCACCTTCGAGCTGCGCACGCAGATTATCCCGCGATAAATCGCGGGGAATGACGAAATCCGAATGACGAAACCCGAAACAATGACCAAATCCCAATGACGAAGTGCAGGTCGTTCCCAGGTTCGTCATTCGTCCTTACTTCGGACTTCGTCATTCGGATTTCGTCATTCCCCCCTCCCCGATGAAAGTCATCGCGCTCGCAAACCAGAAGGGTGGCGTCGGTAAAACAACCACCGCGGTCAATCTCGCGGCCGCCCTGGCCGAGCGGGGAGAGCGTATTCTTCTCATCGATCTCGATCCGCAGGGGAATGCGACCAGCTCCTTCGGCCTGCAGGAGATCGAGGGCCAGAGCCTTTACGAACCCTTGTTAGGCGAGGCCTCCATCACCGAGAAAATCCTGCCCACCCGGCTAAACGATCTTTTTTTCGTCCCGGCCGACCTCGATCTCGCCGGGGTGGAAATCGAGATCGCCCGGATGGACGATCACCTCACCCGCCTGGCTCAGGCCCTCCAGGTTTTGCGGAGCGACGGCACCTTCGATTTCGTCCTGCTTGATTGCCCGCCGTCGTTAGGCATTCTTATGATCAATGCGCTGGCCGCAGCAGACGAGCTGCTCACGCCTATCCAGTGTGAATATTTCGCGCTCGAAGGGCTGGTGAAAATCGTCCGCTTGATCGAGCGCATCCGCGCTTCCGGCGCCAACCCCACGCTCGAGATGGGCGGCATTCTCATGACCATGTTCGACAGCCGGACGAACCTCAGCGCCCAGGTGGTGGCGGAAGTGCGCGAGCATTTTCCGGCGCGCGTCTACGAGACGATGATCCCGCGCACGGTCCGGTTGAGCGAAGCGCCCAGCTTCGGCAAATGCATCCTCGAGCACGATCCCAGCGGCGTGGGCGCCAAAGCCTATCGCGCGCTGGCCGCGGAATTCCTGCGCCGCCAGCGCTAGCCTCTGGCGCTTCTCCGTTTCTTGCGGAGATTAGCGCTCGACCGTGATGGAACTCGATCGCAAACTCGCCCTCCTCGCCGACGCCGCCAAATATGACGCTTCCTGCGCGAGCAGCGGGACCACCAAGCGCAACGCGCGCTCGTTAGGCGGAATCGGCTCCACCACCGGCGCCGGCATTTGCCATAGCTACACGCCCGACGGCCGCTGTGTTTCACTCCTGAAAATTCTCCTCACAAATTTTTGTATTTACGATTGCCTCTACTGCATCAACCGCGCCTCCAGCAATGTGCAGCGGGCGCGCTTCACCCCGGCCGAAGTCGTTAGGCTGACCCTCGATTTTTACCGGCGCAATTACATCGAAGGGCTCTTCCTCAGCTCGGGCATTATTCGCAATCCCGACTACACCATGGAGCAGGTGATCGAGGTCGCGCGGACCTTGCGGGTCGAGCATAAATTTCGCGGTTACATCCATCTCAAGACGATCCCGGAAGCCGCTCCCGCCTTGATCGAGGAAGCAGGGCGCTGGGCTGATCGGATCAGCATTAATATCGAGCTGCCTACGCCGGCTGCCTTGCAGACGCTCGCGCCGGAGAAAAATTTCGAGAATACGGAGCGCGCCATGAGCGGGATCAAACTCCGCATCGACGAAGCGAAAGCGGAACGCCGACAAACCAGAAAAGCTCCGGCTTTCGCCCCGGCCGGCCAAAGCACGCAAATGATCGTGGGCGCAACCGACTCCTCCGACGCGACGATTTTGCGGCAGGCTTCCTCGCTTTACGCCCGGCAGAAATTGCGCCGCGTTTATTACTCCGCCTTCAGCCCGATTCCCGACGCTTCGAGCAAGTTGCCTTTGCAGGCGCCTCCACTCGTTAGGGAACATCGCCTTTACCAGGCCGATTGGCTGGTCCGCTTCTACGGTTTTGCGGCGCACGAGCTGACCACCGCAGCCGCGCCCAACCTCGACCTCACGATCGATCCGAAGCTCGCCTGGGCCTTGCGTTATCGGCAGCTTTTTCCGGTCGATCTGAACAAGGCGCCGCGCCATTTGCTCCTCCGCGTGCCCGGGCTCGGGACGAAAAGTGTGCAGCGCATTCTGCAGATTCGCCGCTGGCACAAGTTGCGTTCGGAAGATCTGCTCCGGCTTCATCTCCCCTTGCGGAAGCTGCTTCCTTTCGTCCTCACGGCCGACGAAAACCCGGCGACGCGCACGCTCGAGCGCGACGATTTGCTCGCCCGACTTCTCGTTAGGCCGAAGCAGCTCGACCTCTTCACCACCGAGCCTTCTGTCGTCACCGGCCAACTCTAGGGCGTGGAACAGATTTCGTTTCTCCCGAGCTTCGCGAATTGGCAGGCAGCGGCGCGGCGGGCCTTGCAGCAGGAGATCGCGCCGAACGAAATCGCCTGGGAGGAAATCGGTGATGAGAAGCCCGCGCTCTCCCTTTTCGAAGAGGCGGAACCGGCGCCCGCGACGCAGCAATTCCGAGTGCCGAAACGCTTTCTGGCGCTGGCTAAATTAGTCGCGCTCCATCGCGAGCCCAGCCGCTGGCCGCTCCTCTATCGTCTGCTTTGGCGGCTCACGCATGGGGAGACGCATTTGCTTGAGATCACGGTCGATCCCGATGTTGCGCAAGCGCTCGATTTCGAGAAATCGATCAAGCACGACCTCCACAAAATGCGCGCCTTCGTCCGCTTTCGCGAAGTCGAGCAGGCCGGGGAGAAATGGTTTGTCGCCTGGTTCGAACCCGCCCATCACATCGTCGAGCAGAACGCGCCTTTTTTCGCCGACCGTTTCGCCTCCATGCGCTGGTCGATTCTCACTCCGCATCGCTGCGCCCATTGGGATGGAGAGAATCTCAGTTTCACCGCGGGCGTGCCGCGCTCGGAGGCGCCCGGCGCGGACCAGATGGAAGAACTTTGGCGCACCTATTACGCGAATATTTTTAATCCGGCGCGCGTTAAAGTGCGCGCGATGCAGGCAGAGATGCCGAAGAAATATTGGCGCAACCTGCCGGAGGCGGCGCTCATTCCCGGGCTCCTGCGGGAGGCGCCCCAACGGGTCGCGACGATGATGAAAAAAAGTGCCGCTAAAATAGCTGCTCAGGGCGATGACGAGTGGCGTCCGGCGACTCCGCCCGCGACCACCAGCCTAACGAAAATGCGGGCAGCCGCCGCCGGCTGCACCGCGTGCCCGCTTTACCAAAACGCCACCCAAACCGTTTTCGGCGAAGGCCGCAAAGGAGCGGCGCTCATGCTCCTGGGCGAACAGCCGGGCGACCAGGAAGACCTCAGCGGAAAACCGTTTGTCGGGCCCGCCGGGCAGATCTTGAATCGCGCGCTCGAGGAAGCGGGCATCGATCGCAACACGGTTTACGTCACCAACACGGTGAAACATTTCAAATGGGAGCCGCGCGGGAAACGCCGGATCCATCAAAAACCGAGCTCGCGCGACATCGCCGCCTGCCGGCCGTGGTTTGAAGCGGAGCTGGAGATCGTTAGGCCGAACGTCCTCGTCTGTCTCGGCTCGACCGCGGCCCAGGCCCTTTTCGGCTCCGCCTTCCGGGTCACGCGCGAACGCGGGAAAGTGCTCGAGTCGGAGCTGGCCCCGAGAGTCGTCACGACGGTGCATCCGTCATCACTCCTGCGCCAGCCGGATGAGGAATCACGCGCGCGGGAATACGCGCTCTTCGTCGCAGACCTGGTCGTGGCCCAACAGGCCGCGCAGGCGTAAGACGCGCAGGTGGCGCGCGCGAGAAAATCGCGCTGCACACCTGTTGTCATCCCGAGGCTGCGCAGCGCGCCGAGGGCTCTCGCGCCTGCTCTGATGGGTTCATTCACTCGGAAGAACTACGCCGAGACCTTGCGTGAGATCCCTCGCCGTCTCCGCGGGCTCGGGATGACAAAATGTGAGCGGCGAGGGGACGCACGGCGCGCCCACATGAATGAGCGCTAAAACAGACACCTTCGCAGAGCGAAGCGTCACAGCGATCGCCCGCGTTCACATCGGCGCCTCTGCTTCGGTGACGCCAAACAAAAAGCCCGCGACGGGGGCGCCGCCGCGGGCTTGGTTGTGATCGTTAGGCTGACTTACGGAGTAGCCGAAGGCGCCGGGGACGCTTCTTCGGTGTCGCCCATTTTTTTCTTGTGGGCGGGCGCTTTTTCGCTCGCGCTCTTCATCCCGAGCATGACGCTTTTCGCTTCCATGGTGCCGTCGGCTTTTTTCCAATACTGACCCCGCACCATCGCGTCCGCGGTCACGTCCTGCATGGTCGCAGCCGCGCCGTCTTTCATGTACTTGGTCTCATCCGTCATCTTGAAGACCCGCGTCGCCCCCGCTTTGGTGGCGATGGTGAAGGTCTTCGCGGAACTATCGACGGACGCGATTTTCCCGTGATACGGAATGGCGCGGGCCATTTTTGTGCCGCCTTCTTTTTCGGCGGGCGATGCCGCAGCGCTTGGCTCAGGACTGGGGATTTTTTTACCTCGAGCGGAGGCGTCGGGAGACGCGCCGAGCGCGATCGCGGCCAGGCAGAGGCCAGTGACTAACATGTTTTTTGTTTTCATTTTTTCTTTCTGTTTTGGTTGGTTGTTTGCGGGCCTGCGGCCCCTGCAATTTTTTGACGGGGGAAGCGGGCTTTGCTTCAGGCCGGTCTAGCGAGAGAAATCCTCCCCGGCAATGCAAATTTTTCGTGGAAGAGGGAGACCATGGCACCGGCCGGTGAAGAGACCGCCAAACGCCTCTTCCCATTCCGAAATTCTGTCATTCTGTCAAAAAAAATGGCGGCGTTTCCAGCTTGCTTCAGTCGGCCGCACCTCCCTAGTCTGCGCGCATGTCCCCAGGATCCTCCAGTGGCGCGGAACGTTACGCGCAGCTTCGCGCGGCCACGAAAATCCGGGAGCGTCCGCTCTTTCCGGCGGCGCGGAATTACAGCGAACTGGAGCTGCAGGCGCATTGGTTCGCGGGCGATTTCGGCCAAACTTTTACGGGCACCGCCGGCGAGAAAATCGAGGTGGTGCAATTCGGCACCTGGAATCGCGCGGCCGGGCCGGATTTCTCCGACGCCTCGATCCGGATCGATGACGGCAAGCCGATCGGCGGAAGCATCGAGTTCGATCTGGCCGATCAAAATTGGGAAGCGCACGGCCACGCTACCAATCCGGCATTTGATGAAACCGTCCTGCACGTTTTTGTCGAAGCCGGGGCGCGCCAGTTTTTCAGTCGCACCAGCGCCCATCGCAACGTGCCCCAGGTGCGAGTCGATCCGGCGGGATTATCGAGCGCGCTGATTTCTCCTCTTCCCCTCGCCCGCGCGGGCCGGTGCAGCGCGCCGCTGCGCAATTTGCCGGAGGAAAATGTGCGGAGCATTCTCGCGGCGGCCGCGCAGTTCCGCCTCGGCCGCAAAGCGCGCCGGATCGGCCGGCTGGCCGAACTCCACGGGCTCGACGAAGCCCTTTACCAGGAGCTGGCGGCCGCCCTCGGCTACAAACAAAACAAGCTCCCCTTCACCCTCCTCGCTCAACGTTTGCCCCTGAAACTGCTGCGCGCCACACCGCACGACATCGAAGCCATTCTCTTCGGGGTCGCCGGATTCCTCGACGCGCCCGATCTGGGGAAGTTCGCCCCGGGGACGCGCACCTATCTGCGCGGGCTTTGGGAGAAATGGTGGCCGCGCCGGAGCGAGTTGGAGCGGCTTATTCTCCCGGTGCGCACCTGGCGCTTGAGCGGGACGCGGCCGCTTAATCACCCGCAACGCCGGCTCGCCGCGCTCGCCGGGTTGATCGCGGGCTGGCCGGCGCTGCGGCGGTCGTTAGGCCAGGCGGAGCTGCCGGCACTGCGCGCTTTCTTCCTCGAGCGGACGCATCCCTATTGGAATTTCCATTACACCTTGCGCTCCGAGGCCGCGCCGGCCGAGATGGCCCTCATCGGCGAGACTCGCATCGCCGAAATCCTCGGCAACGTCATTTTCCCCTTACGCGAAGCTCGCGAGGGAAAAGTCTGGCCGGCCTACGAAAAATTGCCGGCGCGTTTGACCAATCGGCGGCTCGAAACCGGCGCCGCGCGCCTCTTTGGCGACGATCCGCGCCGGAAACAATTTCTTCGCACCGTCGCGCAGCAGCAGGGCCTGCTCCAGATCTATGAGGACTTTTGCTTGCAGGACGACTCCGACTGCGCGCAATGTCCTTTCCCCGAGCAGATGCAAAAATGGAGCTGAACAGAAATCGGCTCGGCTTCACCCTGGTCGAGCTGCTGGTCGTGATCACGATCATCGCCATTTTGATGGCGCTGCTTTTCCCGGCCTTTCGCGGCGTGCAAGATCAAGCGAAACGGACGCAAGCGAAGAACGATCTCACCCAGATCGTGACCGCGGTGAACGCTTTTTACACCGAATATGGCACCTACCCGATCCCGGCGGGCGCAGCAGCCGGCGACGTCACGGTCGGCGGGACGGCGGGCACGAACAACGAAGCGCTCTTCAACGCTCTGCGTGGCTTGGATGCGGCCCTTAACCCAAAAGCGATCAGCTTTATCAGCCCACCGGATGTGAAGGATCCGGCAAACCCGCGCTCCGGGATCGGCACGGCGGCAGCGGCGCTCGGCCGCTATTTCGATCCCTGGGGGAACCAATATGCCCTCACCATGGACGGCGACTACGATAATGAAGTCGCTAATCCTTACTCCTCGAATGCCGGCGCGGTTCCCAACCTTCGATCCGGAGTGATCAGCTGGTCGCTGGGGAAAGACGGCATCGGGGCCTCGGGCGACAAGAATGCCGGGAACAATGACGACGACGTGATTTCCTGGCAGTAGTTGCGCTTCCTCCGGTCTCCACCTATAAATTCTCCACTCCCCACGCGGGTGTAGTTCAATGGTAGAACGGCAGGTTCCCAATCTGCATACGAGGGTTCGATTCCCTTCACCCGCTCCATTCCAAGCGGAGGACGCGCGCGACGCCGCCTCTTTACTCCGAAGCGCCATCGCGTTTACGCATGCACCTAAAGACGTCAAGACGTCCAATGTGCCCGAATGAAATATTCTGAAGAGAAGCGGAAGCATGGGGGGTAGACGCTTTCGCTCTGCGAACCGCGACTGCAGTATGCCAGCGGCAGCGACTCCCGCGCGTGGCAAGGACCCGTTTAGCGTTTATTTCTGCCGGCGCGTTGCGCTCACTCAACCCACTATTTTGTCATCCCGAGCCCGCGTAGACGGCGAGGGATCTCACGCAAGGTCTCGGCGTCCGGCTTCAGCACAGATGGACCCAGCAGAGCATCCGTGAGATCCCTCGGCGCGCTGCGCCAGCCTCGGGATGACAACGCGCCCAGCTTTTCGTGGGACGCTAAATTCGGACCTGCGAGGCGCGGAGCTCGGCGGGCCAGCGGGAGCAACTCCCGCGCTTCGCAGAGCGAAGCGTCTACAGGCGTGCCGCGGCCCTGATTAGAAATTAAGGGGAGCCGCGGGCCGCCGCTCTTTCGAAGAAACAAGGATGTCCGACCACTCCGATCCCTTCCGCGAGCCGGCCCCCGATAACGGCCCCAGCGATCCGCTGGATGAGCTCCTCATTTTCGGCAGCGTCGAAACGCGCCGGCGTTTCCTTATGAAAGTCGCTGGGACCGGCGCCGCCCTTACCTTTGGCCCCAGTCTTGCCGGTTTTGCCTCTGCCCGCGCCGCCCAAACCGCCGCTCCCACCGCACCCATTAAAATGGTTGATCTCTCACTGAAAATAAACGGCGCGACCCACAAGTTGCAGCTCGATTCCCGCACCACCATCCTCGATTTGCTGCGCGAAAATCTGCAACTGACGGGTTCGAAAAAAGGTTGCGACCATGGCCAATGCGGCGCCTGCACTGTCCTGATCAACGGCCGGCGGGTAAATTCCTGCCTCACCCTCGCGGTCGCCCACGACGGTGAGGAGATCACCACGATCGAAGGTCTCGCCCAGGGCAAAGAGCTCCATCCCATGCAAGCGGCCTTCGTCGAGCACGACGGTTTTCAATGCGGCTACTGCACGCCCGGGCAGATTTGTTCCGCGGTCGCCTGCGTGCAGGAAGGTCACGCCGGCACGGACGCCGAGATTCGCGAATGGATGAGCGGCAATCTCTGCCGCTGCGGCGCCTACCCTAACATCGTCGACGCGATCAAGCAGGCGCGCGGCCAGATGGCTCAGAAATCATGAATCCATTTACCTATTCGAGAGCGGAAGACGCACCGGCGGCGGTAAGCAGCGTCTTTTCCAACCCCCGGGCGAAATTGCTCGCCGGCGGCACCAATCTGGTCGACCTCATGAAAATGGGCGTCGAGCAGCCCGATCAGCTGGTTGATATCAACCGGCTCGACCTCACCAAAATCGAGGAATTGCCTGACCAGGGCGGCGTCCGGGTGGGCGCGCTCGTGCGCAACTCCGATCTGGCGGCCCATCCTTTGATCAGCGCGCGCTACCCAGTTTTAAGCGAAGCGCTCCTCTCCGGCGCGAGCCCGCAATTGCGCAATCTCGCCACCACCGGGGGCAACCTCCTCCAGCGCACCCGCTGTTATTATTTTTACGATCCGGCCTTTCCCATGTGTAACAAACGCAACCCGGGAAGCGGCTGCGGCGCACTCGAAGGCTACAACCGCATCCACGCCATTCTCGGCCAGAGCGACCAATGCATCGCCACTCATCCGAGCGACATGTGCGTCGCTCTGGCTGCGCTCGACGCCGCCGTTCGCATCCAAAGCCCGAAGGGCGAGCGGGTGGCGCAGGTCAAAGATTTTCACCGCCTGCCGCGCGACACCCCGAGCGTCGACGCCAACATCCAGAGCGATGAATTGATCACCGCGATCGATATCCCCGTCCTGCCCTACGCCAAACGTTCGCATTATCTGAAAGTGCGCGACCGCGCCAGCTACGCCTTTGCCCTCGTCAGCGTGGCCGCGATTCTCGAGCTGGAAGGCGGGAAAATGAAAACCGTCCATCTCGCCCTCGGCGGCGTCGCTCATAAGCCGTGGCGCGCCCAGAAAGCGGAAGAAGCCCTCACCGGGAAAGAGCCTAACGAGAAGAATTTCCGGGCGGCGGCCGAAGTCGAGCTCGCGCCCGCCAGGGGCTACAAATACAACACCTTCAAGATCGAGCTGGCCAAGCGCGCCATCGTTCGCGCGCTCCAGACGGTCGCCCAAATGGCGTGAGGAATTTGGCGCCAGCCTCTGGGGAGCGCACGCGCCCTCGCGTGCTGTTTTCGGCGCCTCGCCGAAAACCGGTCAGCCGGCCGGGCAGCCCCCCATCAAAAAAGAGCAAGGCCGGAACGCTCCGATGAACGCCCTCGCCGCCCCACCCAAAATTGGCGCGTCTCTCCCGCGCGCCGACGCCTGGGCCAAGGTCACCGGAGGGGCGCGCTACGCCGCCGAGTTTCCCGCGCCCAAACTGGCCTACGGCGCGCTCATCCCAAGCCCGATCGCGAAAGGCCGCCTCACCAGTCTGGACCTGGCGGCCGCGCGGGCGGCGCCCGGCGTCATCGACATTCTCACCCGCCAGAACTGCCCGAAGTTTCCGCCCTATCCGGAGGAAAAAACGAAGCCCGGATTTCCGGGTGAAAAGCGCGTCCCCTTACAGGACGACGAGCTGCACTGGGTCGGGCAATTTCTCGGCGTCGTGCTGGCCGAAAGTCTCGAAGAAGCGCGCCACGCCCTCTCGTTCGTGCGCGTGCAGTGTGCGCCGGCGGAGCCGGTCCTGCAGATGAATTCGGCCGCGGCGCAAGCGACCGCGACCATGCCGGAAAAGTGGGTCGGCCAGGAAGAACTGCAGGTTACCCGCGGCGCGGTCGACCAGGCTCTGGCCGCCGCGCCTAACGACTGCAAAATCGAGGTGACCTACCGCACGCCGATCGAAAATCATAACCCGCTCGAGACCCTGGCCACGACCGCGGAATGGACCGCGCCGGACGAGCTCCTCCTGCACGATGCGACCCGCGGGCTCAAACAACTGCAAAACATCGTGGCCCACGCCTTCGCCCTTGCGCCGGAAAAGGTGCGGATCGTGACCCCGTTCGTGGGCGGCGCTTTTGGCGCGAAAGGTTATGAGTGGGGCCACACCTTGCTCGCCGCCGCCGCCGCCCGACTCGTGAGGCGGCCGGTCAAGATTGTCTGCACGCGGGCGCAGATGTTCGACTCCGCCGGGCAGCGCGCGGAGACCGAGCAGAAGTTTTCCCTGGCCGCGGAGAAGAACGGCCGGCTGACCGCGCTGCGCCACGCCACCACCACGCATTGTTCGCCGGTCGCGCAATATCCGGAGCCGTGCGGCAACACCACGCGGACGCTCTACCGCTGTCCGAATCTCGAAGTGAGCCATCGTTTGGTGCAGTTAAATTTGACCACGCCCTGCCCGATGCGCGCGCCGGGCGAAGCGCCGGGCGTCTTCGCGCTGGAGTGCGCACTCGATGAAATGGCGCACCAACTGGGGATCGATCCGCTGGAATTTCGGCTCATCAATTACGCGGAGACGGATGAATTCCAAAACGTCCCCTGGTCGGCCAAGCGCCTGCGCGAATGCTACGCGCGCGGGGCGGAAAAGTTCGGCTGGGCGAAGCGTCCGGCGGCGCCGGGAACAATGCGCGACGCCGAGGGCAACCGCCTCGGCTGGGGCATGGCCACAGCCATTTACCCGGCCAAACAACAGCCGGCCGCCGCCCACGCCATCCTCACCGCGGAGGGCCGACTCACCATCCGCTGCGCGACGCACGAGATCGGCACCGGGATCTCCACTGCGATGGCGCAACTGGCCGCGAACGCGCTCGGTTTGCCTTTGCCCGACGTACAGTTCGAACTGGGCGATTCCGCATTCCCCGAGGCGCCCGTGACCGGCGGCTCCTGGGGCACCGCCAGCATCGGCGCCGCTGTGCTTGGCGTCTGCGCGGAGCTGAAGAAAGTGGTCGGCAACGAGGTGGGTGGTAGTTGGCCGCACGATTCCGAAAAATTGCGGGCGGCCCTCGCGCAATCCGGGCAGGCGCAATTTACCGCCGAGTTCCAAGCCAAGCCGGACCAGGAAGCGCGCGCGAAATTTTCCTTCCACTCTTTCGGGGCGCTTTTCGTCGAGGTAAAAGTGGATTCGTTAGGGCAAACCCGCGTCACCCGCGCGGCCGGCGTTTACGATGTCGGCCGGGTCTTGAACCCGCGCCTGGCCCGCAGCCAGATTTACGGCGGCGCCATTTTCGGTCTCGGCATGGCGCTGCTCGAAGCGACCGTGCCCGATCCCCAGACCGGCCGGATCGCCAACGCCAACCTGGCCGAATATCACCTTCCGGTCTTCGCCGATATCCCCCAGTTCGATATCGAATTTCTCGATCAACCCGACCCGCACATGCCCGAGATCGGCGCGCGCGGCGTGGGCGAGATCGGCATCGTCGGCGCCCCCGCCGCGGTGGCCAACGCAATTTTTCACGCAACCGGAAAGCGCGTGCGCGACCTTCCCATCACTCCCGACAAACTCATTTAATCATGGCAACCACAAACATCCTCGGCCCCGCCAAAGATCGTGTCGACGGTCCGCTTAAAGTGACCGGTCAAGCCAAGTACGCGGTCGAATTCGAGATTCCACATTGCGTCCACGCCTGGCCGGTGGTGAGCAATCTGGCCAAGGGCACGATCACCGCGATCGACAGCAAAGCGGCGGACTCCGCGCCTGGCGTGCTCAAGGTTTTGACGCATCAAAATGCCCCTCAACCGAAAGAAGCTTCTGGCGGCCACAGCGAGACCCGTGCCCAGGGCATTCGGATCGAAGAGCGCAACCCCTTGAGCGACGACAAGGTCTATTACGCCGGGCAATACGTCGCGCTGGTCGTCGCGAAAACGCTGGAGCAGGCACAGTTCGCGGCCTCGTTAGTCCGAGTGAACTACGCGCCGGAAGAGCCGCTCCTGACCATGGCCGCGGCGGAAAAAAAAGCCGAGAAGCCCAAAAAAAATAACGACGAAAACGTCCAGCCGAAGAAGGGCGACGTCGAACCCGCCCTGGCCAACAAAGACCTCGTGCGGCTGCGCGAGATCTACATCACGCCGACCGAAACGCACAACCCGATCGAGATGTCGGGCCTGATCGCAGCCTGGGAAGGCGACAAAAAATTAACCGTCTGGAATTCCACCCAATTCGTCAAAGGCGTGCAAAGCCTGCTCGCGCGGACTTACGGGCTCGACCTCGAAAACGTGCGCGTTATTTGCCCGTTTGTGGGCGGCGCCTTCGGCTGCAAAGGAGCGATGTGGCCGCATGAATTTCTCGCCACGATGGCGGCGAAAGTGGTCGGGCAACCGGTGAAATTTCACGTCCCGCGCAAGGAGATGTTCACCACCACCGGCCATCGCACGCCGACCAGCCAGACGCTTTCGCTCGCCGCGACCAGCGACGGGAAACTGCAGGCCATGCAACACGTCAGCAGCATCCTCACCTCGCCGGTGGCCAAGTGGACGGAATCGTGCGGCGCCCGCTCCACCGCGGTCATGTACGCCAGCCCCGCCATTCGGGTGGAGGAAATCGTTTACCCGGTCAACGTGGCCAGTCCCACCTTCATGCGCGCGCCCGGCGAATGCCGGGCGTCTATGCGCTGGAATGCGCGCTCGACGAACTGGCTTACCTCCTGCAGATGGACCCAGTGCAGCTTCGCCTAACGAACCACGCGGATAACCATCCGATGAAGGATGTCCCGTTCAGCGCCAAACATCTCAAGGAAGCCTACCAGCTCGGCGCGGAAAAGTTCGGCTGGGCCAAGCGCAACCCGCGCCCCGGCACGATGCGCGATGGCGATCTCCAGGTCGGCTGGGGCATGGCCACGGCGACGTATCCCGCGCATAAAATGTCCGCCGCGGCCAAGGCCACTTTGCGCGCGGATGGCAGCGCCATCGTGCAATGCGCCACCCACGATCTCGGCACCGGCGCTTACACCGCCTTTACCCAGATTTCTTCCGAGCAACTCGGTGTGCCCTTCGAAAAAGTGACCTTCGAGCTGGGCAAATCCGATTTCCCGTTCGGCCCGGTCGCGGGCGGCTCCAACTCCACCGCCACCGTCGGCACAGCCATTCACGACGTCGCAATTTTACTCCATCAAGCGCTCGCCGATCTCGCGATCAAAGATGCGAAGTCCCCGCTGCACGAGGCGAAAAAAGAAGACATCGCCATGACCGAGCCCGGCCGGATCGGTTTGAAAAACGACAAAACGAAATCGGACAGCTACACCGACCTCCTGCGCCGCGCGGGCCAGGACGCGATCGCGGTCGAGAGCAAAATGGAAGCGCCGGAGGAGAACAAAGACCAGGCCTTCCAATC
Organism: Chthoniobacterales bacterium; assembly: GCA_965217815.1. Lineage (GTDB taxonomy): Bacteria > Verrucomicrobiota > Verrucomicrobiia > Chthoniobacterales > UBA10450 > Palsa-1392. The sequence goes on along the minus strand of CBDCJI010000001.1, from coordinate 102,280 downwards.
CTGGGGCGCGCATTTTTGCGAGGTAAAAATCGATCCGCTCCTGCCTCGCGTGCAAGTCACGCGGGTCGTCTCGGTGATCAACTGCGGGCGCGTCGTGACCTCCAAACTGGCCCGCAGCCAGATCCTCGGCGGCGTCGTCATGGGCATCGGGATGGCGCTGCACGAAGCGACCGAGTACGACCCGAAAACCGGCCTGCCGGTAAACGCGAATCTGGCCGAATATCATGTCCCGACCAACGCCGACATTCCGCAGATCGACGTCCATTTCGTGGGCGAACCGGATTTCGCTTTCAACCCGATCGGCGCGCGCGGGATCGGCGAGATCGGCGTCACCGGCATCGCCGCGGCGGTGGCGAACGCGGTTTACCACGCCACTGGAAAACGGGTGCGCGACCTGCCAATCACGCCGGATAAGTTGATCTAGTGAAACCTAAGCGTACGACCATGCGGTTGCCTCGCGCTCACTCGCCCACGCTCATGTTGTCATCCCGAGCCCGCGCAGACGGCGAGGGATCTCGCGTAAGGTCTCGGCGTAGTTCTTCAGAACAGATGAACCCATCAGAGCAACCGCGAGATCCCTCGGCGCGCTGCGCCAGCCTCGGGATGACAAAGCGCCAAGTTTCTCGCGGCTCGCTAAACAGATGCCTGCCACGCGCGGGTGAGGGCTCGGTCGCAAGATGAGAGAAATTCAGGATATTCTGCGCGCGTCCGAAGCACGTCGCGGTAAGCCGCTGGCGCTCGCCACCCTCGTTAGGGCGCGCGGCTCCAGTTATCGCCGACCCGGCGCGCGCCTCTTGATCGCCGCCGATCGCAGCACCGCCGGTTCTTTGAGCGGCGGTTGCCTGGAAGAAGAAGTCGCGGTCCGCGCCCAGGAAGTCATCGCTACCGGGAGCGCAACGCTCCTCACTTTCGACACCCGGCTGCGCTACGGTTGCCACGGCTCCATCGACGTTTTCGTGGAAAAATTGCCGCCCAATCTGCTCGACGCCGTCGCCGCCGCGCACAGCGCGCGCACGCCTTGCACCATCGCCACTTTCTTCGAAGACGCTCCGTCGTTAGGCAGCCGCCTCCTCTCTTCGGAGGACGTGCCGGCGAACGTTTTCCTGCAAACCCTCCCCCCGCCGCTGCGCTTGCTTCTCATCGGCGAAGGCCCGGATAGCCCGGCTTTACGAGCGCTCGCCGCCACGCTCGGCTGGGACTTGATCGAAACGGAAGAAGCTTCCGCTTTGCCCGATCCGCTCGACCAATGGACCGCGGCGATCGTGAAGACGCACAATTACGGCCGCGACTACGCCGCGTTACAAAAGTTGCTCCCGCTCGGCCTGCGCTACGTCGCGCTCCTCGGTCCGCGCCGCCGGCGCGATCAGTTACTCCATGCCCTGGCCGACGAGGGCGTTGCGCTTCGCTCGGAGTTGTTCGCCCCGGCCGGGCTCGATCTCGGTGCGGAATCGCCGGAGGAGATCGCGCTCGCCATGGTCGCCGAGATTCAAACGATCTTCGCCGGCGCGCGGGCGGAATCTTTGCGCGATCGCAAACGGACCATTCACGTCGTCGACGAGTTGGCGGTGGCGTGAGGGTCGCCGCGCTCGTCCTCGCCGCAGGCGGCTCAGCCCGACTTGGGCAACCGAAGCAGTTGTTGCCCTACGACGGCAGCACTCTGGTGCGGCGCGCCGCCGAGGCGGCGCTCGCGGCGGGTTGTTCTCCCGTTCTCGTGGTGCTGGGTCGCGAGCGGGCCGCCGTCGCAGCGGCGCTCGCGGATTTGCCGATCGACCTCGTGCCTAACGAACTCTGGGAACGAGGAATCGGCAGCTCGATTCGGGCGGGTCTGGCGGCGCTCCCTAAGGTTGATGCAGTTGTCATCCTGACTTGCGATCAGCCGGCCGTGACTGTGGACGTGCTCGACCGCTTGCTCGCGGCGCATGCGCAGAGGAAAAATCCGATCGTCGCTTCGGCCTACGCCGACACTTTGGGAACGCCGGCGCTTTTCGCGCAGAAGTTTTTCGCCGCGCTCCGCGCCCTGCCAGATGCGGAAGGCGCAAAAACCATCATCACCACGCACCTAGCGGAAGTGCAGCCGGTCGCTTTCCCGGAGGGCGCGATCGACATCGATACGCCGGAGGATTACCGGAACCTCACCGATCCAGAGCGAAAGATGGTTCGTTAGGGCGAGGATTTCTGCGCCAGCTCAGCCACGAGCGTGTCGTATTTCTGCGTGGGCAACTGCGCAGCGCGGGCCGCGGCGGCGGCGCGCCGGGCGAATTCCTTCGCCTCCGCGATCTCCCCCTGGTTTTCTAAATCGCCGGCCAGATCGTAATTCGCTTCGATGGCTTCGCGGTGTTGCGGCCCGAGGAGCTTCTCCTTGATTTGGACGAGCGCGCGATATTCCGGCTCCGCCGCGGCGTATTTTTTCTGATTGAAAAGGGCGTTGGCAAGGCCACGGAGGCTGCGCAAGGTGAGAGAATCTTCCGGGCCGGCGCTCTCCCTTTCGAGCTGGATGAGCTCACGGAAATTACTTTCCGCCTCCGCATAATTTCCTTCGGCCATCAGGGTGTTGGCGAGGCTGTTGCGATTGAGCAGGGTGTTCGGGTGTTCGGCCCCGAGCACGCTGACTTCCAGAGCGATGATGTCGCGATATTGAGCCTTGGCTTCGCGCAATTTCCCCTGGGCCTGCAGGGCATTGGCCAGACCGGAACGGCTCGCCAGGGTGTCGGGATGCCTGCCACCCAACACCTCACCTTCCAGTTGGATCAACTCCGGAAAATCCGCCTGCGCGTCGGCAAATTTATTCTCGCGCATGAGCGTCGTGTCGAGGCGGAGGCGGCTCAGGAGGGTGTCGGGATGGCGCGGCCCCAGAATCCTGGTCTGCAATCCAATGATGTCGCGCAACTGCGTTTCCGCTTCGGAGAATCTCCCGGCGTGATAAAGCGCGTCCGCCTGGTTGCTGCGACTTTTCAGGGTATCGGGATTTTCCGGGCCGAGCACTTTGCTTTCGACCACGAGCAGTTGCTCATACTCGGCGATGGCGTCGGCATCTTTCCCTTCGCGCGAGAGCGTCAGCGCGAGATTGTTGCGGGTCCGTAAAGTATCGGGATTTTCCGGGCCGAGAACGGCGCGACGGCTCTCCAGTACCTGGCGAAGCTCGGTTTCCGCTTCGGCCGCCTTGCCGCCATTCATGAGGGCGATGGCGAGGCCGTTGCGAGTGAAAAGCATTTCAGGGTCGTTAGGCTGAAAGACATTGCTTTCGAGAGTGAGAATCTGGCGAAACTCCGCGATCGCCTCGTTGTATTTCCCTTCCCGATACTCCGCGTAAGCGACCCGGTTTCGGCTGCGCAGAGTGTCGGGATTCTCCGGCCCCAGGGTCTCCCGCCGGAGGTCGGCGACGCTGCGAAAAACGGCCGTGGCCTCGCTGTAGTGCCCTTGTTCGATGAACAAATTGCCGATCGCGAGCTCCACTTCGGCCCAGGCTTGGGGCGCGGTCTGGCGCTCGGTCAGGGCGAGAGCGGCATGGAAATGTTCCATCGCGCGGGCGAAGTCGAGGCGCTTCTGCGCGGCAAAACCAGCCAGCTCGAGGGCCGGCACGACGTCGTTAGGCTGGCGCGGGCGGGCCTGGGCCGCATCCTCCGCCGCGGCCAGCGCCCACCTCTCGGCTACCTCGTAATTTTTGGCGACGTAGGCGGCGTTGGCCCTCTGGAATTTCGTCGCGTCGCGCGCGTGCTGCAGGTCGGCCGCGGCCTGCGGAAGTTTGGTCGTGAGCAGCTTCGGATCGAGCCGCACTCGTTTGCCGAGCGCGGCGTAGACTCGTTGCTGGAGGAGAGCGGGATCTTCTTCCGCCTGCGACTGGCGCATCTGCGCCTCGATCCGGGGATAATCCATGATCGCCTGGTGCAGCTTGATGACTTCCGCCTTCAGATCGACCACCGTGCGATTGTTCTGCGCCATCTGGCGCTCGCTCGCTCCCAGGCGTTCGACGGTTTTGCGCTGGCTATGGAGCAGGCCGAGACCCAATCCCACACTGATGACGAGAAGAATAGCCACCGCCGCGGCCCATTGTTTCACCCCGCGGCGCAGGCGGACCAGGTCGTTGCGCAACTTGAGCACGGTGGCCTCGAGGGCGGCGAGACTGGTGAGCGGATGATAAAGGTGGGTATCGCTCTGTAACTTCTTCCGGTAAGTCTCCTGCAGCGCGCGCAACTCCGCGGGCTCATCGCCACATTCATCGATCGGAAAATTCTCGTCGATAAAAAGGTACCATACCTTCTTGCCCCGCTGGCGCGCGTAGAGCGCCTCGTATTGGGTGTAACTGACCCGGCCTAACTTCTCCTCCACCGTGGGCGGCTCCGCCCCGTAGCATTGACCGACCAGTTGGACGACGCCTTTGCACTGATTGATCTGCTGGCGCAGCACCCCGCGCAGATCGCCTTGTTCGGTGCCGAAGATATCCTGCCAGATAGGCTGGTAGCCGAGAAAGGTAAGCGTGTTAGCGACGAGCTGCCGGGCGCTTTTCAGCTCACGGCTGGTGGCAGAGATAAAGATCAACGGCAACGCTGGCACCGGGCCGCAGAGTAGGAGTCGTGCTCAGGGGTGACAAGACTTAAAAATCGGCTTGACAGTCAAAAGCCGAGGGATGGTAAAACCTTTCCATGAAGAAATATCTCTTCAGCGCATCCTGTCTCTGCGCGAGCGGAGCCCTCCTTCTCTCCTCCGTCTCACTCGTTAGGGCACAAGAGCCGTCGCCGGCGAATCCCTTTGCCAACTGGGCCAATCAACTTCTGCGTTCGTCCGGGCTCACGGCGAACCAGCAAGTGGTCGTCCAGATGGTGACCTATATCATCGCCGCCCATCAGGCTTCCGAACGGCAGCGAGAGATAGCCGACGAGCGGGCGCGCCGGGCCTACCAAGAGATGTCGCAGAAGAAGAAGCAAGAGTTGAAGCGCAAGAAAGTGCGCTATATCGCGGTCGATACGGAGAAGGACGAACACACCGCCGCCGGGGCTAAGAAAACGGTCATGGTTTGGGATACCAAGACAGAAAAAATAGCGAACAACCAGGCCTACGACGTCAAGAGTACGCCGCGTAAGGGGACGACGGCAAAGTTCGACAATTACTCCGCGGAGTACGTCGGTTCGGGCAGCTAAAACAACGGCCGGAAAAAGTTTTCGGCTCTTTGGAATGCATAGGGTCAGCGCATTTCCGATGCGCCATCCTGGGGTAGCAGTCAGCACCGTGGCCGCCGCATTATCTCCGAGGATTCCGAAAAACTTTGCTGGTCCGACAAACGCCCGCACGACAGCAAGGGGCTAACTAAGCAATTTCCGCAAGAAATGCTCCATCCTCCCGCCGAGGGACGGCGCTAATTTTCAAGTCCGTTGCGAAGCATGGGAAAAATAAGGATGATATACGTGATTCAACGGCGAGGGATCTCGCGCAAGGTCTCGGTTTCCTTCTTCAGAACAAATGAACCGATCAGAGCAGCCGTGAGATCCCTCGGCGCGCTGCGCCAGCCTCGGGATGACAACGGGCGAAGCCTTTCGGGGGTCGCGAAAGCGTATCATGCGCTTTGCGCCTGGTGGAGGGACGGGCGCCGTCCCGTCCGTGGTTCTGAATGGGAGACCTGAGACAGCCTAACTAATCTTCACGGACGACACTCCGAAAGCGTTCGCGAGCAGGCGGAGGTCGTCCCTCCACCGCGCCCCATGCGCTACGTGACGTGGAGGGAGCGGGCGGCTCGCTCGGACTGAATGGTGGTGGCGGAACCGGCGGCGCGGCGGCTCTCGATCTCCCGATCGGGCACGTTCCCCCGTGCCTGGCTAGCCTAACGACTACCTTCCGCCGCCGAAGAAGTGCTTGAAGGATTCGATGATGCTCTTGGGCGCTTGCTGCACTTTGCGGCCCAGTTGTTCCATGCGTTGGCCGAGCTGGGTCGGGCTGCCGCCATGCACCTGGCAGAAGCCGCGCGGGATTTCCGCCACCGGCAGATCGATTTCATAGGCGGTGCCGGCGGCGACGCAGCCGCTCGTCGCGATGGCGTTGGAGATGGAGCAGACGGTGGCGCGTTGCAAGGCCACAGTCGGTTGCAGCGGTTGGGCCGGATAGCGTTCCGCGGCTTTTTTCATGACCTCCGTCCAGACGGGCAAGGCGAGCGCCGATCCGTAGCCGTGCGCCATGATGGGGACCGGCTGATCGAAGCCGACCCAGACTCCGCAGGTGATGGAGCTGGTGAAACCGAGGAACCAGGCGTCTTTGAAATCGTTGGTCGTCCCGGTCTTACCCGCCGCGGGCAAATTGAAGCCTAACGAACGAGAGCTGGCCGCCGTCCCCTGGGTCATGACTTTCTCCATCAGCTCGGTCGTCATCCAGGTCGCTCCGGGATCGAGCGCCGGGATGGTGAGATGGGCGGCGCGGTAAATCGGTTTGTGCGTCGGATCGTCGATTCGCTCGATGATGTAAGCCTGTTTGCGGACGCCGGCATTGGGGAAAACGGTGTAGGCGGCGGTGAGGTCTTTCAGATCGGTCTCGAAGGAGCCGATGTAAATGGCGGCGCCGTGCGGGATGCCGGTGCCGAGGCCGAGGGTGGCGGCGGTCCGCTGAGTGTCGTCGAGGCCGGCGAATTCGCCGACGCGTACGCTCATGGTGTTACGGGAATGGATGAGGCCGTAGGAGACCGGCATGATCCCGCCGAAACGCCCGTCGGAATTGCCCGGCGACCAATTGCCCGCGCCCTCCACTTCGCCCGGCTGGAGCGGCCCGTCGCTGACCGCGGCGCCCGGGAGCAGCCCATGCATGAAGGCGAGCGTGTAGACGAACGGCTTAAAGGAGGAGCCGATCTGGCGATTGGCCGGCGGCAGGGCGCGATTGAATTTGCTCTGCCCGTAATCGCGCCCGCCGACGAGCGCGCGGATGCCGCCACTGGCGTTATCGATCGCAACGAGCGCGCCTTCCAGATACGGCATCGAGTTATCCGGCCCCTCGGCCGGGGCGCGATATTGGGATTTGAGCGGGTGCTTGAATCCGGGCTGGCGCTCGACTTTGGCCAGTTGTTTTTCGATCGAACTGGCGGCGGCTTTTTGCACCGTCGGATCGAGCGTGGTGTAGATGAAAAGGCCGCCGTTATCGATCTGATCGGGTGTAAGAAGGAGGTTGAGATCGCGCTGGACGGCGTCCATCGCGTAGTTCTCCTGGATCAAGGTGAGACGCCGCCGATGCGAGGTGATCTTCTCGCGTTTCGCCTGGGCTTCCTGCGCCGCGCTGATTTTCTTCAACTCGCGCATCCGGGCGAGGACGGCGTTGCGCTGGAGGGCGGCACCGGTGGGATTTTTTAACGGCGAGAAACGATTCGGGCTACGGATCAGGCCGGCGAGAACGGCCGCTTCCGAGAGGTCGAGCTGCGCGGCGCGTTTCCCAAAATAGGCCTGGGACGCGGTCTCGATGCCGTAGCAGCCGGAGCCGAAATAAATCCGATTCACATAGAGCTCGAGGATCTGATCCTTGGTCAGCTCGCGCTCCATGCGCAGAGAGACCATGGCTTCGAGAAGTTTGCGGGTGAGGGTGCGACCGCCGAGCGGAAGGCTGTTGCGGGCCAGTTGCTGGGTGATGCTGCTCGCGCCTTCCTTGGCCGAGCCGCTCCGCAGATCGCGGTAAAGGGCGCGGGCCACCCCCCGCCAATCGATCCCGCCATGCTCGTAAAAGCGGGTATCCTCGCGCGCGAGGAGCGCTTGCAAGAAGAGCGGCGAGACTTCTTTGAGCGTGACCCGAAGCCGGTTTGCCCCGGCCAGGCGGCTGTAAATTTTCCCGTCGACGTCGAAGACGGTGTTGCGCTCCGGCATCGCCCCGAGCTTGCGCAGATCGAAAGTCTGCGCCCAGATGGCGAAGTAAGCGAGGAGGGCGATGAGCGCGCCCGCCGGGAGGACGACGAAGAGGAGCGCGAGCAGCCAGCGCCAGCCACGGCGCTTTTTTTGGCGCGGGCTGCTGGATTTCTTTTTGCCCGCGGTGCGCGCGAAGAGCTTCATCGTCGAAGCGGTCCTATAGCCGCGCCCCCGGGCCGCTTCAACGCTTCAGCACTTTAAAAAATACTGCCGGCCTAGAACTTCAGCTTGACCGGCTCGCCGTGCTGCTCGTTGGCGCAGGGCGCGTTGATGGGCACGCCGGCATCCACATCGCTCGATTCCACCAGGTGATGCTCGGTGAGATAGCGCTCGACTTCCTCGCCGCTCACGTCGGCGATCATTTCGCCGTTGATCTCGATGCAGGGCGAAAGCGGCTGCCCGCTTTTGCTTTCCATCTCCCAACGGAAAGCGGGATTCTGGATGATGTCTTTCTCGGTGAACGGAAGATTGTATTTGGCGAGGACGGCGCGGACGCCGCCGCTCCAGCCGCAATGCGTTTTCAGATAGGCGGTGATTTGTGGCTTTTCCATGGCCGCTAAGGTAACACCGCCGACCGATTCGGCCACCGATTTTCCGGCGGCCCCTCAGAGTTGTTCGAGCTGGTAACCGCGCCGGCGGAGCAGCTCGAGCACGCCTTGGGGACCGCCTAAATGTCCCGCGCTCACGACCACGAAATAACGGCGCCGCTGGGCGAGGTAGCTTTCGATTTTCGGAACCCAACGGCGATTGCGTTGATTGATCAGGCGTTCTCCGAAAGAAGGCAGATCGTGGAAAACTTGGGGCGTTTGCTTCGCGATGGCGTCGACATCTCCTTTGCGCCAGGCTGCCACGAGCTGATCGCGCTTGCCCGTTCCTTCGCCGCGCGGGATCAGATTGAAAAGCAAGACGGACTCCGCCTGTTGGTCGGTCATGTCGGAAATGACCTCGGCATGTTCGCGGAAAGATTCGATCCCGAAGACCCGCTCGTGGTTGGCTCGCGCGCGCTGCATCAGATAGGCTTCGATCCCGAGCTGGTTCGTCGCCGACCCCAGGATGGTCATGGTTAACATCCAGGCTTTGCACTTCGACCACTCCGCTTCCGGCACTTGGTTGAGGGTGAAAATACGCCCCAGATATTCGTAGGTGCGCGGGTCGACGTGATTCTTCAAGCTGTCGTTTTTCGGATAAAACCCGCTCTTGTAGAATCGCCGGGCCGCGCTCAGCGAAATATTCGGATCGTCCTCGATGACGAGCGCGGAGGAATCTTCGAAGGCGCGGTTGAAAGCGGACGGCAGCGGATAATCGGTGCTAAGCAATCCGTGAATCGATCCGCCGAGATACAGCGACGCGCCGTTCGGAGCAGTCACTTTCCAGACCGGCGAACGCGCGTTCGCGCCCGGCGCCGCCCAACCGCTCAGCATCGCCGCCAGCAGAATGAGCGCCTGTTTCTGGGAAGACATTGGCCTCGGGTTTAGCAGCGGCGGGCCGCGCCCGCAAGCCTCGAGCGCGATTTTTCGGCTGGCCAGGTTCGCGCCAAATGTGTATGCCGAGCCCCGTGAAATCCCCGTCCCTCGTTCGCCTCGCCGTGAGCAGCCTCCTCCTCCTCGCCAGCTTCCCCGCCGCCCGCGGCCAGGACGCTTCGATCGACAGCCTGCTCAAGAAACTGCCGCCTCCGGAGAAGCTGGTGAAAAATCCCGCGCAACGCGTCCTCGAACAATCGGACCCGGCCTTCGTCGATCCGTTAGGCAAAAAACTGATCGCGGAGCTGCAGCAAAAACATCTCGCCGAGGCGATGCGCGACTCGGCGGAATTAGCCAGGCGCTATCCGCAAAGCGGCCCGGCTCTCTGCGTCCATGCCGCCTTCCTGGGCGCGACCCGGCAGAACGCGCTTGCCCAAAAAGAACTGCAGCGCGCCATCGTCCTGGCCCCCAAATTCAGCTTCGGCTACCTCCTGCTCGCTTCCCTGCAGGCCCAGCAAAATCAGTGGGCCGCCGCCCTCTCCAATCTGCAAAAAGCGGCCAGCCTGCCGCCAAAAATCGACGGCGCCTGGATCGGGGTGAGCGAGTGCGAACTTCACCTCGGCCATCTCGAAAACGCCGTCAGCGCCGCCCAGCGCGCCACCACTTTGGCGCCCGCCGCGGGCGCCGCCTGGATGCAGTTGGCCCGCGCCGAAAACCTGCGCGGCCACCACGAGGAAGCGCTCCGCGCCCTCCGTCGCGCGGTCGAGGATTCGCCCGACAACGCCAGTATGCTGGCCACGATCGGCTTCGGTTACGTCAACCTCGAACACTACGCGGAAGCCATCCCGCCCTTGCAGCGGGCCGCCCATTTTTTGCCTAACAACTTCCTCGTCCAGGGCCAGCTCGGCTTTTGTCTCGAGGAAACCGGGCAGAGCGCAGAGGCGATCGATCATCTCCGCCGCAGCGCCAAACTGAATCCCTCCTACGCCCCGCCTTGGGAGCACCTCGGGCTGGTTTACCTGAAACAAAACAAGCACCGGGACGCGCTCAAAGCCTTCGAGAAGGCGACCAAAATCAATCCCGCCTACGAGCCGGCCTGGCAACATCTCGCGACCGAATACGAAGCCGCGGGGCGCCCCGCCGATGCCCAGAAAGCGGCCGCGCGCGCGGTCCAGTTGCGGCCCAAAGCGGGGCCGCGTTCGCCAAAAGCCGCTCGCTCCCTTAACGGGAGAAGCGGCTAAGAAAATGCGGGCGGCGCGCGATTTCCTGCCCGATTCGCTCGATCTCTGGCCATTGTTTCGACCAATTTCCGGGGCTCACTTCCGCTGGGAGCGCGCCGCCGGCGGCGATCAACTTGCCTAACGAACTTCGGTCGTCCGGGACCTGGACGGCGCCGATGTTGCCGGCTCGAATTTTTTTCCCGGGCCAATAATCGAAAACATATTTCGCGCCGGCCGCGGGGTCGAGGTAGAGCGCCTGCCCGGCTTCCTGGGCTTGGGCAATGGTAGCGGGGAGATCGATGTCGTGCAGGAGAAGCCAACCGCCCGGCATCAGCCGCTGGATGCGCAGCACATCGAGGAGCGGCCAGGGGTGCCGATGGTTGCCATCGACAAAAGCGAACTGGAGATCGCGGCCCGGCGCCAGCTCTTCGCCGAAGGAAGAATCGTGCAAGGGATGCACCAGGATGCGTTCGCGCAATTCGGGGACGAGCCGGTCGATCGCAAAACCAATCGGCTGGGTCGGATCGGGCGCGAAATCCGCGCGCTTATCGATCGTTTGCACGAGCGGCTGGGAGCCGGGCGCGAGGCCACGCTCCGCTTCACGCAAGGCCATCATTTTTGCGAGAATTGCGGCGGAAAATCCGGAGGCGGTTCCCAGCTCCAACGCCCAAGTGGGCGCAAGGATACTGGTCACGGCCGCGGCGAAAAAGACGTCGGGCGGCGAAAGCATCCCGATGCCGCCCCAATCGCGACTCGTCACGCCCGCGAGGAATTCGATCTCACCGGGCGCGGGCGCGACGCCCGGCCGCCCGAGCGCCGCCCCGAGGGCGGGATAAGCAAGCTCGTAGCGATCGGCCTGCGCGATCGTGCAGTCTTCCATTTAGTCACGCCTCGGCTTGAGGAGCGGAAAAAGGATGACGTCGCGGATCGATTCCGCGCCGGTCAGAAGCATGGTGAGACGATCGATCCCAATCCCGATGCCACCGGCCGGCGGCATCCCGTGCTCGAGGGCGAGCAGGAAATCTTCATCCAGCTTTTGCGTTTCTTCACCGGCTTGCTCGAGGAGGCGCTGACGCTGGATCACCGGATCGTTCAACTCCGAGTAACCCGGGGCGATTTCCTGGCCGTTGATGATCAGCTCGAAGACGTCGACTAACGAGTCGTCCTCCGGATTTTGCTTGGCCAACGGGACCAGTTCCTTCGGGCAATGGGTCACGAAAAGCGGATCGAAAGTTTTTTCTTCGACCAGCTTTTCGAAGACTTGCTGGGTCACTTCGTAATCCGCCAGGCGCGGGTTGATCTCGACCCCGAGCTCGGCGCACTTCGCGCGGCGTCCGGCACTCGTTAGGCTAAACCAATCGTCGCCCGCCGCCGCGCGCACCAGCTCGCGATAAGGCGCGCGCCGCCAGGGCCGGGTGAGATCGAGGGTGCGGCTGACTTGCCCCTCAGCATCGCGATGTTCAACCTGGAGGGACGGGCTCGGTCCCGTCCCCGCCTCCAAACTCGGACGGGACAGAGCCCGTCCCTCCAGGACCGTCTCGGCCAGGTGGCAGATCAATTCCTCGACCAGGTCCGCCATTTTCTCGAAACCAGCGTAGGCCCAATAAGCCTCGAGCATGGTGAACTCCGGATTATGCCGGCGCGAGATGCCTTCGTTGCGGAAGTTGCGATTCACTTCGAAGACTTTGTTGAACCCGCCGACGAGCAGCCGCTTTAGGTAAAGCTCCGGCGCGATGCGCAGGTAAAGATCGAGCCCAAGCGCGTTATGATGGGTGCGAAACGGCTCCGCCGCCGCGCCGCCGGGCACGTTTTGGAGCATGGGCGTTTCCACTTCGAGGAACCCGCGCGCCTGCATGAACTCGCGGGCCGCGCGCAGAATTCCGATGCGCTGGAGGAAGATCTCGCGGGAGCGCTCGTTCGTGATGAGATCGAGATAACGCTGCCGGTAGCGCGCTTCCACATCGGTCAGGCCATGCCATTTCTCGGGGAGCGGGCGGAGCGTTTTCGCGAGCACTTCGAAGCGTTCGACCTTCAAGGTGGGCTCGCCGGTTTTGGTGAGAAAACAACTTCCCTCCACCCCGATGAAATCGCCCAGGTCGAGCAGACCGAACGTCTCCATCGCTTCCGGCCCGAGCGCTTTCGCCTGCACGTAAATCTGCATCCGCCCAGTGGCGTCGCGCAGGTCGAGAAAGTGACTTTTCCCCATGTCGCGATGGGCCGTGATGCGGCCGGCCGCGCGCAGGGTCGCGCCTTCGCTAAATTTCTCGCGCACCTCGCCGAGGGCGCCGCTCGTCTCGAAGTCGCGCCCAAAAGGGGCCACTCCGCGCGCCCGTAACGCTTCCAGCTTTTGCCGCCGGAGCGCGATCAGTTCGTTTTCTTCATCCATGCGGGAGACCGAATGTAAGTCGAATTACAGCGCTGCACAGATTTTGTCAGCCCGCGGCCGCCGGGTCACGCGTCTCGCTCGAATAAAGCGACGGATCCTGCCGGAAAAATCGCTCCAGCTCGCCGTATAATTTCGGGCGCCGCTGCCGCAGAGCGCGCGGGCGCTCGAAGAACGCTTCCGTCGCGACGGCGAAGAACTCCGCCGGATTTTTCGCTCCGTAGGTGTCGAGCAGGGTGGAAATTCCCGTCTCGTCGGCCGCGCGCAGAGCGGCAAACTCCGTCCGCATCACGGTGCTCCAGGAGCGTTTATCGTCCCGGCTGGAAAGCGCCGGCATTCCGTCGGCCGCGAAGTCCTCGAAATCGAGTTGGTGGGCAAACTCGTGCAAGACGAGATTTTTGCCGTCGGCCGGATCGGTCGCTCCTTGTTTCGCGGAATCCCAGGCGAGGACGAGCGATCCCATCTGCCGCGCCGTCTCGCCGAGCCGGCCAGCCGGGCCGGCCGACCAAATTTCGCCGTGCAGCGGCTCTTCTTCATCGACCACGTAGCCGGAGGGATAAACCAGAATGGTCAGGAGCCGCGGGAAATAATCGGTCTTGCGATGAAGCAGAAGCAAACAGGCCTGGGCCGCGATCGTGAGGCGGATTTCGTCGGTTATTTCCAGGCCGGCGCAGCCTTCAAAACGTTTCTCGGCGAGGAAGACCTGCACATGACCAAGCAACTCCGCCTGATCGGCGGGCGGAAGGCGGTTAAAGAAGGGCGCGTTGCGCCCGATCAGCGCGCGCCATTCTTCCGGCATCGGCTGGCGCCGCAGACGGCGGCGGCGGCGTTGGCGGAAAAAGCGGAACATGAGGCGGTCAGCCTACGGCCAGAAGACGACCGCGCCACTCTCCCACTTGCACTCCGTCCCACCCCAGCCCCGCGCTTCGCAGAGCGAAGCGTCTACGGGCCGCGCTGCCGCGCATTCCGAAAAAGATCCGCTCTACGCGCCGGTCCGGTTCATCCCGACGAAGCCTTCGCGCTCGAGGTGGAGGATGATCTCCTGGGCCGCTTCCTGGGCACTGAGATCGGCGGTGTTGATCTTCACCTCGGCGTCGGTCGGCTCTTCGTAAGGATCACTGATGCCGGTAAATTCTTTCAAAATCCCGGCGCGCGCCTTGGCGTAAAGCCCTTTCCGATCGCGTTGCTCGCACACCTCCACCGAAGTGGAAAGGTGGACCATGACGAATCCGCCGACCGGCTCAATCATGCCGCGGATTTCTTTGCGGGTGGCATCGTAAGGCGCGATCGGCGCGCAAATGGCAATGCCGCCGTTTTTCGTGATCTCGGAAGCGACGTAACCGATGCGGCGGATATTGATGTCGCGGTGTTCCTTGGAAAAACCGAGCTCGGAGGAGAGATTTTTCCGCACCAGATCGCCGTCGAGCAGGGTGACCGGCCGGCCGCCCATCTCGAGGAACTTGGTCAGAAGGACGTTGGCGATGGTCGATTTGCCGGCGCCGGAGAGACCGCTGAAGAAGACGGTGAGCCCTTGTTTCTGGCGGGCCGGGAAGCTGCGCCGCAGCTCCTGCGCGACTTCCGGATAGGTGAACCACTCGGGCAGATCGCTGCCTTCGTTCAACCGCTGGCGCAGATCGGTCCCGGAAATATTGAGCACGCGCGCGCCTTCGGGCACTTCGTTTTGGGGCACGTATTTATCTTTCTCCTCGAGATAAACCATCATGTTGAACGGCACCATGGTGACGCCGATCTCGGCTTCGTGTTTCTTGTAAAGCTCCTGGGCTTCGTACGGTCCGTAGAAAGGCTTGCCATCGGCGTCGTTGCCGGGGCCGGCATGATCGCGCCCGACGATGAGATGGGAACACCCGTGATTTTTGCGAATCAGTCCATGCCAGATGGCTTCGCGCGGGCCGCCCATGCGCATGGCCAGCGGGAGCAGAGCGAGCCGGGCCGTGCCGCGCGGGTATTTGTTGACCAGGAGCTGGTAACAACGCACCCGGGTGAAATAATCGACGTCGCCGGCTTTGGTCATGCCGACGACCGGATGGATAAGAAGGCTGGCTTCGACCTGGCGAGCGGCGCGGAAGGTCAGCTCGACATGGGCGCGGTGCATCGGGTTGCGCGTCTGGAAAGCGGCGATGCGGCGCCAGCCGAGGCGGGTGAATTCCTGCCGCAACTCCGCCGGGGTCAGGCGCAGGCTCTTGAAGTCGTAATGGGTCGGGGTCTGGAGCGCTTCGACGCGGCCGCCCACGTAGCAAGGGTTCGCCCTCTTCAGGAGGTAGTTCACTCCGGGATGCACCGTGCTGGCCGTGCCGAAGACGGCCTGGGCTTCCGCTTCCCGGTCCGGCTGCCAGATTTCTTCCACATGGAGGACCGCGACCATGACGCCTTCGCCGTCGCGCAAAGCGATCTTGCTGCTGCCGGCCACGAGAGTTTTAGCAAAAGCCTCCGTCACATCGAGAGTGATCGGGATGGGCCAGAGCAGGCCGCTCTGGAGTTTCATGTCGGCACAGACGCCGTCGTAATCGGCTTTGCCCATGAAGCCGGTGAGGGGCGAACACCCGCCATTGACGAGCAGCTCGAGATCGCAAATCTGCCGGTCGGTCAGGTCCCAGGAGGGAAAATCTTTCGATTGCGCTTTCAGCCCGGCTGCAGCCTCAGGGCTAAGGATGAGATTGATGAGCTCGCCGCCGTGGGGCGGAACGAGATGGCTGGAAGTGTTCGGAGTATTCAAAATATCAAGTTTCTGGTTTTTACGGATGTCTTCTGTCGTTTTGAAACGGCTACAAAGCAAGCGGCGTTTCAGTGGACTCAGGCTATGAGGCCCGGCCAATTCTTGGTCGGCGCCGTCGCAATGCTCGATAAGCTCAGGGCGGGAGACGGCTCTTTCTTAGGAGTCCGACGCATCACGCCTGCAAAAAACAGCATTCTAGCCGGCGCTCGTGGCCGATGTAATCGTCGGAGCAGCCTTTCCGGGAGTTATTGCTCGGGGGCCAAATCGCCAGCGCACGCGCCCTATTTCGGCACGAGAGCTTTTCCCGGGATTTGCCCGCCGTTGGCGAGGCGCTCTTCGTAAAGCTCACTCCATCGGTTCTGGTTCATGGCGCACATGGAGACAGCTTCCCATTCTCCGGTCTGCCGGTTTTTCACTGCTCCTTTGAAGACACAGGCATCGAGACGGCTTTGGGTGACCGGATCGCTCCCGGCCCGGGCCACCCGCGCGGCATCCATGAAATTATGCGTGCCGGTGTTCAGCGTCTGCGCGCGCCCGCGGAGGAGAGCGCGTACGAACTCCGCGGAAATCTCTCCGCTCAGGACCAGGGCCAAAGCCCTCCGGACAAACCGGAGGGCGAGGGAAGGATGGCGCGCCAACGCTCCCGCGATACGATAAGGCAAGGTTCCCGCGTCGTCAGCCATCGTGGAAATGGCGCCGAACGCAGCCAGCGCCTCGGCCAGAAGCGCGCGCGTCTTCTCGTCGCGCGGCAGGGCCGACATCACCCGGCCGGAAGGTCGCGCGATCAAAAGAAAAGCGCCGTTGTTGCAATCGGGATGACCGAAGACGGCGGCGTGACGATCGAGCTCAATCCCTGCGCCCTCGCAAATCTTTTCCCAAACCCGCTCCGGGGTGACGGCGTTCTCAGAAATGCGAGTCCGGCCCGTATCCGCTTCCGGGAGGAAACTGATATTGCGCCAGATGCGAGTGCGTTCCGCATCCGCGATGAACCAACGGAGCAACTCCGGCACATCGGCCAAGTTCCGTTCCGTCACCGTGCAGTTATGAGCGAGTTCGAGCGAGAGGCCGGTCTTCTGCCGGAGGGCGACCACCATGCGGGTGAACGCTTCGCGCACCGGATGCAAATCCGCTTCGGTCGCAAGGCGGGCGAGCGCGTAACCATGCCGCCCCACTTGAGTAAGATCGATATGGACCGCCATCTGGCGCAGCCCGCCTTCGACCATGAGGCGCTCGAGGAAATCGGGATGCCCGAGCAAAGTCTGGCCATGCGTCATGAGCATCGGGACCAAGCCAACCGTCACCGCATAACGAACGATCGCGATCAACTCATCCTGTCGCCCAGTTTTAAAATATGCATCGGCCACGTCCCCGCCGGTGATTTGGAGCCCGCCGCCCGGCCCCTGCAAGCGCCGGTTGGCGTCGATCTGCTCTCGCATCTGCGCGAAGGAGGGCATTGGCACCTGGTTGGCGTTCTTAGGTAGATAACAATGCGTGCAATGAAAGGAACAGTAACTCGCGCCGGTCGTGAACCCGCAATGCGTGAGATGCCGGCCACTCACCTGGTTGCGGGTCCGTAATTCGGCCGGAAGCGAATTCCAGCGGGCGCGCAGGAGCAATTCCTTTTCCCTGTTCAAGGGATGGGCAAACGCCCGCCAACGGGCGCTCCAGCGGGATGGAAGCGGGCTTTGCACCAACTAAGAGGATGTCGCGCGGACGGTTATTCCCCAAGTTCTTTCGTTTGGAATAAAGGCTGATCCGCCGTCACTTATTAGGATGAGAAAAGCACTTTTAATTTCTCTCCTGACCGCGACGACTTTGTTGCTTGGAGCGAAGCCTGTCCTCGCGCAGGAAAAGGCCGCCACGGTTCTGGAGAAAGCTATTTTCGCGGGCGGTTGTTTTTGGTGTATGCAGCCTCCCTTCGATTCAACGCCAGGCGTGGTCTCCACCCTCGTCGGTTTCACCGGCGGCGCGGAAGAAAACCCCACTTACCGGCAAGTCTCATCCGGCGACACCGGGCACCGCGAAGCGATCGAGGTGACTTTCGACCCGGGCACAATTTCCTACGAGAAGCTGATCGAAATCTTCTGGCATAACATTTCACCGATCCAGGCGGACGGGCAGTTTCGCGATGTCGGCGATCAATACACGACCGCGATTTTTTACACGAGTGAAGCGCAGAAGGCGGTCGCCGAAAGATCGAAGCAACAGCTCGCCCAATCCGGCAAGTTCCAGAAACCAATCGCCACCGTGATTCTTCCCGCGGACAAATTCTGGCCGGCGGAAGAGTACCATCAAAAGTACTATCTCAAGAATCCGATGGCCTACCGAATGTATCGGTTCGGCTCGGGGAGAAGTGGATACTTACAAAAGACCTGGGGCAGCGCGCACTAACTCCGCTCCGCCCGCCTGTGAGCGGTAAGAGGAAAAAGAGGAAGGGGACGACAACCTGGTGCGCATCAAATTCGCGCCGCTCCCCCACCGGCACTCTGTCGTTGTCATCCTCATCTCGCGAAGGCGGGAGAGGGATCTCGGAGGCGGAGGAAAAGCTGCTATCTCGCTCACGAAACGCGCTCGAATCGTGCCTTCCCTTCTCCTCAAACCGGCGGAGCCGGACGACTCCCCCACCGGCGGCGAAGAGCACGGGCGCGGTTTCTCATGGGTCTGTTTTGCGTGATGAGCGGATGCACTCAGCGGCCCGTGGAGGGAAGAGCGGCTCCGCCGCCGACCGCCGCTTTCACCGCGCCCACGTCCGAACCATTGATGCTGCCGTTGACCGTGACATCGGAGCGGAAGTTGGTTTGGCTCAAGGTCGCCCCGACATTCGCCTTCACCTGCCCGACATCGGAGGCATTGACGCTCCCGTTGGCGGTGACGTCGCCCAGAAGAAGATTCATCCGCACGTCAGTAGGCGGAAGGGTCTGGCCGAAGGTGTCGGTTACATTCGTTAGGGTGACGGTGAGGGTTTGCCGATTGGTCACGCCACTCAGATTCACGGTGAGGGTGTTGCCGCTTACCGTGGTGCTGCTGACGCTGCCGGTTCCGCTGATGACGCTGGCGTTGCCGGAGCTGAGTGTATTCGAGAAGGTGGCGACGAGGATGGGGTTGTTGCCGCTGCGGCATTCTATCCCGGGAGTCCCGCTGAGCGGGAGATCGATGGCGAAGGCGCCCGCGCTCCCGTGCGTTTTGCGCGAGACTACGCTGGCGGTCGTGAGAGGCGCCGCGGCCAGACCGCGCAAGACGGCAACGCCGCTCTCCTGGAAGCCGAATGGCGGTCGGTCGCCGAGAAGAGCAATATCCGCAATACCATCACCGGTGAAATCTCCGAAGAGCGGGAAGTGCGAGCCCGCGATGCCGCCGAGGCGATAGGGGAAGGAGAAGGTGCCGGTCCCATCGTTGAGATAGATGGCCACGTCATTCGAGACTCCGGTGGTCATGAGATCGATGTCGCCGTCGCCGTCCACATCCCCCGCCGCCATCCCCCTGGCGCCGAGCAAGTCCGGCGAATAGGGCGCGTAAAAAGTCTGGAGGCGAGTGAAGGTCCCCGAGCCGGTGCCGAAAAGGACGGTCACGCTTTCCTGGCCATCGCTGTTGTAGCCGCTGCTGAGGGTGGCGATGTCGAGGTTTCCGTCCCGGTCCAGGTCCGCCGTGACGAGATAATGCGGTCCCCGGCCGACAGTGTAGACGATGGGCGGGTCGAAGGTGCCGTTGCCGCGGCCGAGGATGATGAAGACCTTCGAATCGAAGCCGTCCAGGCCGTAGTCCGTCATCGCGAGATCGAGTTTTCCGTCGTGGTTGAAATCGCCCGCGACCACGCGTTCCGGTCCGCCCGGGAGCTGATTATAAAAGGTGGGCGGTTGGAAGGTGCCGTTGCCGTTGTTCAGCGCGATAAAGAATCCACTGCCCGCCCCGCCCACGCCGCCCAAGTCGACCACATCGAGGTCGCCATCGCCGTCGAGGTCGAACGCATCCACCGCCGCCAGGCTCCCGGCGTTCAAAATCCAACGGACGGGCGCGGCAAAGGTGCCATCGCCGTTGTTTAGCGCGGTAAAAAAATCAACTTCCTGAGCGGTGTTGGCGTCGTTGAAAAGAAGATCGGGGCGGCCGTCGCCGTTGAGGTCGCGGAGAACGCCAGAGGCTACGCCTTCAGGAAGGCTAATGATCGTCCGGGAAAAGAAATGGCCGGCTCCGTCGTTGCGGAGGATCGCGCCGTCCACTGCGGTGGAAAAGACGCCGGAAGTGAAAATGTCGAGATCGCCGTCGCCGTCGATATCGGCCGCATCCTGAAAATTCTGCAGCGCAGACGCTAAATAATCAGTCAGGATAGGGAAGAGACCGGAGCCAGGATTAAAGCGCACCGTAACTGCCGCGGAGTAGGAATCGGCCGTGAGCACGTCGATCTTTCCGTCGCCATTCATATCCGCGGCGGCAATCGCCTGGGTGGCCTGGCCCGCGGGATAAAGGGTGGCCGCACCGAAGCTCCCTGTCCCGGTATTCAGAACCACCTGGACGCCATCGTTCGAGCGCGCGCTCAAACTGCCGGCGATGAGATCGACCGCGCCGTCGCCATTCAGGTCTGCCGCCACCAGGCCCACCGGCCCGCCGGTCCTGAAGGTCAAGACGACATCAGCCGTGCGGGTCAGCGTTCCCGTCCCATTATTGCGGAGCTGGATGATATGGCCAGTGGTGCCATCGGCGTCCGATGTCGCGCTGTTTCCGTAGAAAACATCGAGATCGCCATCGCGATCCACATCCGCAAGGGCGACCGCCGGATAGAAATTGCCGGCGAAAAAGGTGTTGAAGAGATTCGAATAGGTCACGCCGGGAGCGAAACCGCCGGCGCCATTGTTCATCAAGACGGTGACGCTGTAGTCCTGTCCGGCGACCACGAGATCGGGCTTCCCGTCGCCATTCAAATCTCCCGTCGCGAGACCCCAGGGTTTCGGCCCGGCCGGGAAAGCCACTGGCGCAGCGAATGTGCCGTTTCCGTTATTCCGGAATAAGACAACTACGGTCGGATTGCTCCCGGTAGCTCGGAAGTTGGCTACGGCCAGGTCCTGATCGCCATCCGCGTCGAAATCCGCCGCCACGATTCCTATGGGGACGCTCGCACCGGAGCCCACGGAAAGAACTTGTCGCGGGCCGAAAGCGCCGGTCCCGTCGTTAAGATAAACGGAGACGGTATTGCCGATCGCGGTGGTGTCCGAATCGGTCACCGCCACATCGAGATCGCCATCGCCATCCAGGTCGGCGAGGACGATGCCGGCAGCGGATGAGCCGCCGGGATATAACACTGGCGCGGCGAATAGTCCGCCGCCTTCATTGCGCAGGAAAACGAAGCCGCCGCCGGGAATGTTCCGTGGCGCCGCCACGTCGAGATCCCCGTCGCCATCGAGATCGCCGGTGGCGAGGGCGACCGGGCCCCCCTTATTGTTGGAGAGGGCTGTGTTGAAGGAGAGCCAGGGCGCTGCAAAAGTCGGAAGCGGCGGGGCGACGGTCGCCGCAGAAGGTCCGTCGCTCGGGGTGGAAGCATGCCGCCGCTGGGCGGCCGCGGAGGGGAGCGTAAGAAGCAGAAAGCTGAGCGCGAGCAGGGAGGTCGTCGTAAGTTTTTTCCTCTTCGTAAGGCTAAATCGGTGCATATGGCCGATCTTAGCAAACCTGATAATGCCGTTCAAAGAGTGAAAAGTTACAGGGTTGTTACCTTTGAATATCGCGAGGGAGCGCTTTCCATTAGCGGGGCGCATTTCGGAGACGCGAACGTTCCTGTCGCCCTTCTGGGGCGCACCAGATAGTGAAGGGAGAAAAATCGCGAGGGAGGCGCCGCGGCCGCTTCCGCCGGCGAGCGCGGGCTCACTCAGCGGCTCCTGGAGGGAAGAGCGGCTCCTCCGCCGATCGCGGCTTTCACCGCGCCCACATCAGAACCATTGATACTGCCGTTGACCGTGACATCGGAACGGAAGTTGGTTTGGCTCAAGGTCGCCCCGACATTCGCTTTTGCCTGCGCGACATCGGACGAATTGACGGCTCCGTTCCCCGTGGTGTCGCCGAGGAGAAGGTTCATCGATACGATCACGTCGCCCGTGTTGGTCCCGTTGCTGACGCCCAGAACGGTGAGGGTAAGGGACTGCGCGTTGGCTACGTTCGTTAGGGAGACGGAGACGCTGTCGCCGTTGACGGTTACCGCGTTTCCGTCCGCCACTCCTCCAGTGCCCACCTCCCCCACGCCCGAGGTGACCTGCGCCCGGACGCTCCCGTTTCCACTCACGCTGACGGGGACGGGAAAGCTCAGTACGACAGTGTGATCGCCGGTGGGGCCGCCGCTGCGGCATTCGATGCCTGGCGCGGGCGACTTGAGATCGATGTCGAAAGCGCCGGCGCTCCCGTGCGTTTTTCGCGAGGCAATGCTCACGGGGACCGGCGCGAGGCTATTGTAGGCGACCGCGACGGTGGCATCCGCGCGGCCGTAGCCAAAGAGCGCCCCATCGGGCGAGAAGGCGATCGGCAGGCTGGGAAAATCGCCCCAGCCGGTTTCCTGATCGTAATCCGCCAGCAAGGCGCCGTCCGTCACGCGCCAGCGCCGGATTTGGAAGCTGTAGCCCGAACCGGTGAGCACGCTCTGGCCGTCCCGGGCGAAGGCAACCGATTGGACGTAGCTTCCGGGATTCGCATCGATCGTCCGCAGGAGTGTGCCGTCGGCGACGCGCCAAAACTTCAGGTTGTTACCGGAGGAATCCACCCCCGCGGCGAGCGTGGCTCCGTCCGGCGAAAAGGCCAGCGTTTCTGTGTTTTGATTCGGCAGGATGCGGAGGAGGACGCCATCGGAAGCCCGCCAGATTCGAATATCCTCTGCGCCAGAAGCGATCAAAGTTCCATCCGGGGAGTAGGCGACCGATTGCACGGAAAAACCGTGGCCGCTGAGGGTGCGCAGGAGAGCACCGTCGGAGGTCCGCCAGATTTTGACGAGGTCATCGCCGCCACCGGAAACGAGGGTCTGGCCGTCGGGTGAATAATCGATCGAGAAGGTGCCGTTGCCGTGTCCGGGGAACTGCTGGAGTTGCGTGCCATCCGAAATGCGCCACAGCCGGATGCTGGAGTCCCGGGTGTCCGGGAAAGGTGCGCCGGAGGCGGTCGCGACGATTTGGCCGTCAGGAGAAAACGAAATGCCGCCGACCAAGTCTTGATGGCCGACGAGGGTGCGCAGCTCCATTCCATCGGAGACGCGCCAGAGCTTGACCAGTTTATCGGTCGCGCCGGAGGCGAAAAACTGGTTGTCCCGCGAAAAGGCCGCGCTCTTCACCCCGGCGGTATGATGCCCGAAGCTCTGTAAGACCGCACCGTTGGAGACTTGAAAGACCTTCGCATGGCCGCCGATGGTAGCGGTGACGAGGGATTGGCCGTTCGGCAGGTAGGCCACGCCATAGAGGGAACCGCCTTCCGGATCGGTGATTGTCCGGACCAGGCTGCCGTTTGAGGTCTGCCAGAGCTTCACTGTGCTGTCCGTCGCGGCCGAAGCCAACAGATCACCCGCCGGGGAAAAGGCGACCGACTCGACGAATTCCGTGTGCCCGGTGAGGGTCTGCAGGAGGGTGCCGTCGGAGACACGCCAAAGTCGAGCGGTTCGATCCCATGAACTGGAAGCGAGCATCTGGCCGTTCGGGGAAAAAGCGACCGATTCTACAAAGTCGGTATGGCCGGTAAGGGTTCGCAGGAGGGTCCCGGTGGAAAGCTGCCAAAGCTTAATGGTCTCATCGTGACTGGCCGAGGCGAGCATCGTTCCATCGGGTGAAAAGGCCACGCTGGTAAGAAGCTGGCTGTGGCCCGTGAGGGTATGAACGGTCGCACCATCGGATAACCGATAAACGATGACGTCCCTGTAGACGGCGGCCGCAAGATACTGGCCATCGGGGGAGAAGGCGACTGCCTCGCCCAGAGCGTTAAACGCCAGCCTCCGGACGACGGCACCGGTCGAAACATTCCACACCTTGATCGCGCCGTCCTGGTATCCCGAGACGGTCTCGTTAGCAGACGCCAAGAGCTGCCCGTCCGGCGAAAAGGCGATGCCATTAATGTTACCGAGGTCGGCCGCAAACGTCCGGATGAGGCGGCCGTCGGATCGCTGCCACAGCTTGATCGTTTCATCGGCCACGGCGCTCGCCGTTGCGACGTAGTTCCCATCCGGTGACACCGCCACGGTCGTGGAAGCGGCCTGCCCGCCACCTAGCCATTTAAGGTTGGGCGGGCCGCCGGCTCTGGCGGCGGGCGACGCGGCGAACGTGATGCCGGCCAGCAGGCCCAGCCCAAGGGTCAACGCGAAACGCCGGGCGATTGACCGGCTCTGCGCGATGCCAACGAAATCAGGGCGAAACGTTTTTTTGCCTAACGAGTTTGTAGTTTTCATGGTTTTTTTACTGCCTTTCCTGCCGGGAAGAATCGCCACCGGAAGCGGCTTTTACGACGCTGACGTCGGAGCTGTTGATGCTGCCATTGGCCGTCACGTCGGAGCGGAAGTTCGTCTGCGTGACGGGCGCACCGATGTTCGCTTTTACCTGGCTGATATCGGAGGAGGTGACCGCGTTGTTTTCGTTCACGTCGCCGAGGCGCAAGGCCATGCTGACGTTGACGGGCGCGAGGCTTTGTCCGGAAGCGTCAGTCACGCTGCTGAGCATGAGTGTGATCGTTTGCGCGTCGGCTACGCCGGTGAGATTCACGGTCAAGGTGTTACCGTTGTAGCTGGGTTTCCCCGCGATGGTGGCCGTGCCGTTGACCACGTCCGCATGGCCATCGACGAGGTTGCGATTAAACGTGAAGACGAGGCTGTGACTACCGCCGCTGCTCCGGCATTCGACTCCGGGCGCGCCGGTCGCCGGCAGGGCGATATCAAAACTTCCGGCGCTCCCGTGCGTTTTTCGGGAGGCGGCAGAGGTCATTTGCAAGCTGCCAAACTCGTAGCGGGCGAGCGCGAAATCGCTCGTGTTGTAAAGCGGGGTGAATCCGCCAGCGAGGAGTTTGCCGTCCGGCTGGAGGACGATCTGCTCGGTCTGGACGCTGTGGCTCCCGAAAGGCGTGCGCACGATTCCGCTGCTGCCGAAGGCGGGGTCGAGCGCGCCGTCAGGGTTCAGCCGCGCGAGCAGAAAGCCGCTGTGGTTGGCGGCGTTTGAATCGCCGAGCGCGAGGATTTTTCCGTCCCCTTGCAGAACGACGGAGGTGAATTCCTCGTCGGCCAGATTATCGAGGATGAAGACGACATGACCGCCATTGCCGAAGGTGGTGTCGAGCGTGCCATTCGCGTTGTAGCGCACGACCGCGAAATCGAGGTTGGCGGCGTTGCTCCGGTTCGCGGCGCCCGCCAGAATGATCTTTCCGTCCGGTTGCAGGACGGCATCGGAGGCGCCGTCTTCGAAACCATTGCCCACGTCGGTTTTGGTGAAACCGCCGTTGCCGAAGGTGGCATCAAGGACGCCATTCGCGTTGTAGCGCGCGACCAGAAAATCGAAATAGCCGCTGCCATCGGAATCTCCGGCGACCAGGATTTTCCCATCGGGTTGAAGGACGAGCGCATCGGCGTCGTCGGCGAAGTAATTCGGGACCGGACCGAAATCGGAAACCACGATGCCGTTCGTCCCGAAGGTCGCGTCTAACGAGCCATCTGGATGGTAGCGGGCGACGGCGATGTCGCTGTTCCTTTGTTCGCCGGGAGGACGCGGAATAGCGGTGTTACCCGCGGCCACGATTTTGCCATCGGCCTGAATCGCGAGCCGTCCGATCGAGTCGAGGTAAGTCCCCACGTTGGTCGTGACGATGCCGTTCGTGCCGAAGGTGGAGTCGAGCGTCCCATCCGAGTTGTAACGGAGCAGCGCCCAGGAAGAATCGACCGTGCTCGGCAGTGCGATGCTGCCGCCGATGAGAATTTTGCCATCGGGCAGAAGGAGGAGCGCGTTCGCATTTTCCAAGACACTGGCCACGACCGTCGTGACTTTCCCTCCGGCGCCGAAGGTGGCATCGAGCGAGCCGTCGGGATTGTAACGCGCGAGCGCATATTTGTTCAGGCCGTTCGAGCCACGCGTTGTGCCGACGGCGACGATTTTGCCGTCGGGCTGCACGGCCATTCGGCTCAACTCGTCGGCGCTGTTATTAAAATCCGTCAGGACGGTGCCGGCGTTGCCGAAGCTGGGATCAAGGTCGCCATCGGCGGCTCGCGAAAGCTTCGGGGTCGCTGCGAGGACCAAGATTAACACTGCTGCTGCGCAAATCTTGCTGACAAACTGCGAAGATACGAACATAGGGATGCCTCCTGGATTTTTGATTGTTGAAACGCTGTGCAACCAGAATCGCCCCAAGCCCCGTCCGCGTCTGGTATTGAAAAGTTACACCGTTGTTACTTTCGGCGGGACCTCTGCTGGTCACGCGGCTGCCAACTTGAAGCGCCCTAGCTTCATCAACCCCAACCTCTTGCAGGAGCGGGATCGGTCCGTTACTTCCCCGACACGCGACTGCCAGCGGCTCCGGCTTTCCCCAGGAAAGGTTTTCGGCGATTGCGAGCGGCCAAGATATCTTCCCGCACGCGCCCATTTCTGCTACGTCTTTGCTGGATGAAGAGTCGCCCGACCGTGGTCGCTGCTGGTCTCCTTCTGGTCCTTTGCCACACGGCCGCGGCTCAAGCTACGATCGAAGGTCACGTCCAATTGCGCCAAGGCTCTTCCGCCCCAGTCGTGATCAAGCGTTACCAAGTCGTGACCAAAGGCGGCGTTCTCGCGATCAATCCGCCGTTGGCCGTCGTGTTCCTGGAGGGGGCCCACGGCCCTGTGGCACACGCCGAAGCACAAGTGAGGCAAAAGGATCTCAATTTCGTGCCCGCGTTGCTCGCAGTCGAAGCGGGAACCAGAGTCGAGTTCCCGAACGAAGATGACACTTATCATAACATCTTTTCCTATTCGCCGGCGAAACGTTTCGATCTCGGGCGTTATCGGCGCGACGAACGCCCGATTCCTTCCGTGGTCTTCGATCAGCCGGGCTTGATCACCCTTCGCTGCGATGTGCACGAACATATGCGGGGACTCATTTTGGTCCTCGACACGCCCTACTTCGCCACCACGGAGCCGGACGGAAGTTTTAGGCTGACGGGCCTGCCGCCGGGCAAATATGTCCTGAAAGCATGGATCGATAGCCGGACGATTCGCGAGCACATGGTGGAATTAAGGGACGGCAGCAAGCTGCGGATCGACTTTCCATGAGCACGCGAATTCTGGGAAAGCTGGACGATGTCGGCCGTTTCCGCAGGAAGCTGCTGCTGGCGATGATGCTGGTGGTGGTGGTGATGGCCGCTCTTGGGCTTTATCTGGCTCAACGAAAAGTCGCGATCGAAGCGCGGCTCGATCTAGCCGAAGACTTCCGGAACAAGCTGGACGCTTTGCACGGCGTGCAGCAAATGCGGCACGACGCGCTGGCGGAGCGTTGTCGTGAATTGGTCAAAAGCCCGCGTTTACACGCGGCTTTGGAAGACAACGCGCTCGACCTTCTCTACCCGAGCGCGCTCGACGAGCTGCGCGGCCTGGTGGAACGCGAAGGCAGCCGACTTTCCGAGACGCCGGACGAAAAGATGCACCCGAAGTTCTACCGCTTCCTGGATGAGCATGGCGCCCTCATTCCGCCTCCCCATCCAGCCGAGGTGGGAGAATTACCGCCGGAAGAAGAAGCCCAGTTGACGCTGCCGCGTATTTCCGGGGAGCAACAGATCGGCTATCTCGTGGAGCGACGTTCCGAGCGTCTGCAGATCGACGAGCTCATCGCGATACCGATCACATCCATGCAAAGCGGTCGTCCCCTCGCCATGCTCGTGCTCGCCTTCGCTCCCGCGAAGCTGAACTCGCCACCAAGTCCCGCCGAAATCCGCAGCGGCATCTGGCTCGGCGCCCGGCTGGATGCACCCGCCCTGAGCGAAGATGAACGCCGCGCGGTCAGCGAGCGGGTAGGCCAGGCGATCACCTCTCCGGGGAACCCCCCAAACAATTTGCCCCTCGTGCTCGGGGGGGTGCCGCATTTGCTCTTCTACAAAAAGTTGAATCCGAATTCGCTCTATCCGCCGGCTTATGAGGTGGCGCTCTATCCCTTCACCGCCGCGCTGGCGCGCCAGGCCAGAATCCGCTGGCAGGTCCTGGTGTCCGGCGCCGGGCTGTTGCTCCTCGGCCTTGGAGCAAGCCATTTCCTGGCCCGCGGACTGGCGCAACCTGTGGAAAAACTGGCCGTCACCTCGCAACAAGATCGCGTGCAACGCCGGCGCGTGGAAGCCGCGCTCGAGACGACGCAGGAAGAATTGCAACGAGCCGCGCGTTTCTCCGCCGATGCCTCCCATCAACTCAAGACTCCGGTGACGGTTCTGCGGGCGGGCATCGATGGCTTGCTCGCGCGGGAAAATTTCCCCGCCGAGGTTTACCACGAACTCTCCGCGCTGCTCCATCAAACCTACCGCATCACGAGTGTGATCGATGACCTGCTCCTGCTCTCGCGCCTGGATGCGGGACGTCTCCAGATTAATTTCGACACCGTGGATCTCTCACGGCTGCTCGAAGAATGGATCGATGATTTGAGCGCGCTGCCGGACGATCTGCATGTGCGGGTGGAGACGAATTTCCCGCCCGGTCTGAAAATCGCCGGAGAGCGCACCTACGTCGCCTTGATCGTGCAAAACCTCCTCGAAAACGCGCGCAAGTATAACGTGGCTGGAGGAAGCATCTGCGTCTCTGCGCACGAGCAGGGCGATGACATTTACCTTTGTGTGGAGAATACCGCGCGCCCCATCCCGCCCGCGGCGCAGAAGCATATCTTCGAGCGCTTCCATCGCGGTGGCGTCGGCGAAAATATTCCTGGCCACGGCCTTGGCTTGAACCTCGCGCGGGAACTCGCCCGCTTGCACGGCGGCGATCTGCGTCTGGTCCGTTCGGATGCGGAGTGCACCGAATTCGAAGTCCGCTTTCGCGTGGCGCGCGCGGCCGCCAGGATGCTCGCCGAATCCAAATGAGTTCACGCCTCCTTTGCCTCCTCGCGGCGTTGCTTTGCGCGAACGAAAGCCGCGCGCAGGATCTTCTCGATCGCCTCGACGAAGAGCTGACCGTGAGTGCCTTCGACCATCAGGTGCGAGCGCGCGTGAGCGGCCTGCTGGACGCGGAGTTCGATGCCTTCGATTTGCCGGCGCCGGGGTTGATCGATTCCACGACGTCACCGCTTTTTAATCCGCGCCTGACCCTTTTCCTCGATGCGCAGCTCGGCGGGAAATTTTATTTTTTCTCCCAGGTGCGCGTAGATCGGCATTTCGACCCGTCGAACCGCGGCGCCCAAATCCGCCTGGACGAGTACGCCCTCCGTTATACGCCGTGGGAGGATGGACGGGTCAGCTTGCAGGTCGGGAAGTTCGCCACCGTGATCGGGCGTTGGGTGCAGCGGCATTTGTCGTGGGATAACCCTTTCGTGAACGCGCCGCTGATCTACGAGAACATCACCGCGATCGAGGACCGCGCCGCGCCCGCGAACGTGGCCGACCTCGATGCCCAACTGCGCGACGAGAAATACGAATACAACCCGACGATCTGGGGACCGAGTTACACCTCGGGAGGAACGATCGCCGGGCGGATCGCGTGGCTCGATTATGCCTTCGAGGTGAAGAACGCCGCGCTCGCTTCGCGCCCGGAAGCCTGGGACGCAACGCGCGTCGGCTTCGCTCATCCCACCTTCAGCGGCCGGGTCGGGATTCGGCCTAACGAATCATGGAATCTCGGCCTCGCGGCGAGCGACGGTTCCTATTTCCAGGAACAGGCCGTCCCGACCTTGCCGCCGAGGACGGGTTTGGGCGATTTCCGCGAGCATTTGATTGCGGAAGACGTCAGCTTCGCCTGGCATCACCTCCAACTGTGGGCGGAATGCCATCAGACGCGCTTCGAGGTTCCGCTGGTCGGTAACGCCGATGTCCTCGGTTATTTCATCGAGGGTAAATACCAGTTCACGCCGCAGTTTTTCGGCGCGGTGCGCTGGAATCAGCAGTTCTATGGCGACGTCCCGGATGGCTTCGGTGGTGAAGCGGCTTGGGGGAAGGATGCGTGGCGCGCCGATCTCGCGGTCGCCTATCGTTTCACGCCGCACGTCCAACTCAAGATCCAGTATGACCTCGAGCACGATGACAACGGCCGCGCTGGCTTCGGCCATTTCTTCGGGACGCAGTTGACCGTGCGCTTCTGACGGTAGCGGAGGGCGGGGAAAGTAACAGCTTCGTTACTTTTGCGTGGTCGCCGCCGCCGGCGCGCGAGGCTGATCATCGGCCTCGTCAAGGCGTGACTTGTCGCATCTCCTGCCTCCTGCCAATCTCGAAACGAACCCACCATGCGCATTCTGATTGTCGATGATGAAGTCCGGCTCACCCGCCACGTCTCGGCTGCGCTGACCGAAGCGGGCCACCACCCCATCGTGGTGCACGACGGGGAAAAGGCGATCGCCGCCGCGACCGAGAACGTCTTCGATCTCATCGTGCTCGATGTTGCGTTGCCAGGCCTGGATGGCTTTGAAGTTCTGCGCCAGCTGCGCGCGCGAAACATGCCCGGTCGCGTCCTGATGCTGACCGCACGCGGCGAGCTCAATGATCGATTGACCGGTTTGCAGCTCGGCGCGGACGATTATCTGCCGAAGCCTTTCTCGATGCAGGAATTAATTGCGCGGGTGCGCGCCCTGAGCCGTCGCTACGCGGAAGAACCGGCCCTCATCCTGCGCGCGAGCGATCTCACTTTGAATCTCGCTGATCAGAGTGTGCAGCGTGGAGGCACGCCGATCGAACTTTCCACCCGCGAGCTCACGCTCCTGCGGGTTTTGCTGCGGGAGCCAGGGCGCGTTTTCACCCGGACGGAATTGTGCGAGCGCGTCTGGGAACGCGAGCACGAATACGACACCAAGCTGGTGGAAGTGTTCATCGGACGCCTGCGCCGCAAGATCGGTCATCCGCCCATTGTCCAAACCGTCCGGCATATCGGCTACACCATCCCGGCGATGGGAATCGCGCAGGCCTGACGACCTCGGAATTTTCGCTCGCGGCGCGCCCCGCAGCCCTAAATCCCTTCGACCGAAGGTGGCCAGATGGTGCGCGATACAGGGTTCGAACCTGTGACCCCTACCGTGTCAAGGTAGTGCTCTACCACTGAGCTAACCGCGCGGATAATCGGGAGAGACAATGGACGAATCGAAGGCCCCGGGTCAAGGGCGGATGCAATCCGGGATAGCGCCGCTCTCCTGGAGATCCAGCCAAAGCCAACCACCGCAGAGCAAGTCTGCGGATCAAGCCGCCAGCCGCGTCGCTTCCTTGTGCCCGAAGATGCGCACCGTTTGTTTGATCTGCTCCACTTTGAGCGGTTTTTTCAGCACGGTCACCGGCCCTTTCGCAAGAATGCGATCGAGCATGGCGCTATCCGGATAACCGGTGATGACGACGATCGGCAGATTCGGATCGACCTCTTTCGCCATGTCGTAAACGTCGTCGGCGGGGCCGTCGGGCAGTTTCAGATCGAGAAAGAGGAGGTCGAAATGTTGTTTATCCAACGCCGCAATCGCCTCTTTCACGGTGCCGACCACGACCCGGCCAAAACCGATTTTCTTCAGGAAAACCCGAAAAAGGTTTTGCAGACTTTCGTCGTCATCGACCACCAGCACGGTGGGCTGGCCCGCTCGATCTTCCTTGAGCACATCCCGATCGAGCAAATCCTTTTTCACCCGCCAGCGGCCGCCGATCTGGATGGCGGGTAACTGCCCGCGTTGCACCAGGTAATAAACGGTAGGGAGAGGAATGCGGAGGTATTTCGCTGTTTCTTTGACCGTAAGAAGATTGTGCATGGTTGAGAAATCAGCAGTTACGAGACTTGGTGGCAAGTAGTATTGCTGAGGGAGAGCATTATAAATTTCACAAATTGTGTCAACAACCCTTTTCGGCGGCCGATTCCCGACCCTATTGCGCACTCGCGAGAGTCTCTCTCGCGAGAGCCTCGACAAGTTAGCCAGCTCCCCTCCGCGCCATCCGCTCCCAGGCATCCTTCCGCCGCGTCCTATCCGAATCGCTCTGGCAGAGTAAGGTGCCGCCACAGATCGTCGCTGGACAACCCGGCACCCTAGGGTCACTATTCGCAACTTTATGAGCGCATTGTTTTTTAAGCGGTTTCTGCAAAAGCCGTTTCAGATCGCTTCCATCATCCCCAGCTCGAAAGCGCTCGTCGAGCGAGTTGCGGGTAAAATGGATTTCAGCCAACCCCGCGTCATCGCCGAATACGGCCCGGGAGAAGGGGTGCACTCCCGTGAATTGGCCAGCCGGATGGACGCGCAGTCGCGTCTTTTTCTTTTTGAATTGGACCCCGCTTTTTCGCGCGACCTGGAGCGGCAGTTTGCCGACGACCCGCGCGTCACCGTGATCAACCGCGACGCCGCCAGCCTGGCCGAGGAGCTCGCTACCCACGGCATCACGCAGTGCGATTACATTCTTTCCGGCATCCCCTTCAGCATCCTCGAGATCAAAAAGAAACGCGCCTTGCTTCAGGACACCTACGATGCGCTCAAGGCCGGCGGCGCTTTCATCATCTATCAGGTGACAAACGAACTCCGGCAGCACGCCACCTTTTTCGATCGGGCCGAATCCGAGTACTGCCTGCAAAATATTCCGCCCATGTTCGTGACCGTTTTCCAGAAAGCCAACACCCGCAACGGCCACAGCCGCAGCACGCGGTTGATCCCGGCGGTCTCGGCCAACGGCGCCAAATGAGCTCCGGCCACACCCGCACGGAGAAGGATTCCATGGGCGAGATGTCCGTGCCGGACTCCGCTCTTTACGGCGCGTCCACCCAGCGTGCGGTCCTCAATTTTCCGGTCAGCGGCTGGCGTTTTTCGCGGCCTTTCATCCGCGCGCTCGGTCTGCTCAAATGGGCCGCCGCCCAGGCCAATCACGATCTCGGTCTGCTCGACGCGGAGCGGAGCGCGCTCATCGTCCAGGCCGCCGAGGAAGTCACCGAGGGCAAGCTCGACGAGCATTTCCCGCTCGATATTTTCCAGACCGGCTCCGGCACGAGCACCAACACCAACGCCAACGAAGTCATCTCCAACCGCTGCTGCCAGCTCGCGGGAAAACCGATCGGCGCGCGCGAGCCGGTCCACCCTAACGACCACGTCAACATGGGGCAGTCGAGCAACGACATCATCCCCTCCGCCATCCACGTGAGCGCCGCCGAGCAGATCAAGGTTTCGCTCCTGCCCGCGCTCGAAAAATTAGCCAACGCGCTCGCCGCCAAAGCGGAAGAATTTCACGACGTGATCAAAATCGGCCGGACCCATCTAATGGACGCAACCCCGGTTCGGCTGGGCCAGGAATTCGGCGGCTACGCCCAACAAGTGCGCCTCGGGAAACGACGCGCGGAACAAGCCATCGCCGCGCTCCAGGAGCTGGCCCTCGGCGGCACCGCGGTTGGCACGGGGCTGAATCGGCACCGCGATTTTCCCGGCAAAGTCATGCGGCACCTCGAGCAGCGGACCGGAATTCCTTTCCGGGAAGCGGCCAATCATTTCGAGGCGCAAGGCGCCAAAGACGGCGTCGTGGAAGCGAGCGGCCAGCTCAAAACCATCGCCGTCAGTCTTTTCAAAATCGCCAACGACATTCGCTGGCTCGGGAGCGGTCCGCGCTGCGGCATCGGCGAAATTTCCCTGCCCGCCACTCAGCCCGGCAGCTCGATCATGCCCGGCAAAGTCAACCCGGTCATGTCCGAATCGATGATGATGGTCTGCGCCCAGGTGATCGGGGCGGACGCCACCATCACCTGGGCGGGCGCGAACGGGAATTTCGATCTCAACGTCATGATGCCGGTAATGGCGCACAACCTTCTTTGCAGCATCCGGCTGCTCGCCAACGTGAGCGAAATCTTCGCCGACAAATGCGTCAGCGGGATCCAGGCGAATCGGGAACGCTGTGCGGAATTGGTCGAGCTTTCCATGGCCATGGTCACCAGTCTGGCCCCAAAAATCGGCTACGATCGCGCGGCCGAGATCGCCAAGGAAAGTGCCCGGACCGGCCGCACCGTGCGCGAGCTTGCCCTCGAGAAAAAAGTGTTGCCCGAAGCGGAATTGCAAGCCGCGCTCGATCCGGTGGCGATGACCGAACCCGGGGGCGAAAGTTCCGGCGGCGGCTAACGACCGGCTCCGAAAAGTCGAGTCTCATGGTCGCCAACGTCAACAGCCCGCACTTCTCCGGCGGCGCGAACATCGCCATCAAATGCCCGTATCACACCTACGAGCAGACGATCGCGTTTTACCGCGACACCCTCGCCTTGCCCTTGCTCGAGGAGGAACCGGAAGGATGCATTTTCCAGTTCGGCCCGGTCCGGCTTTGGATCGATCGGGTGCCGAACCTGAGCCATCCCGACATCTGGCTCGAGCTGGAAACGAACGACACCGAGGGCGCCGCGGCGCACTTGAAGAATCACGGCATCCCGCGCCGCGACGAGGTCGAGCAGTTGCGCGACGACTTCGACGGCTTCTGGATTTCCGATCCGGCCGGCGTCATCCACCTCGTGGTGGGCGACGAAGAGTGATTCGTTAGGCAGGAGCTCTTGGCGGCTCCGATCCACGCGTCGCCCCCTTTCCTGTCATCCCGAGCACCGCGAGGGATCTCACGGACACGGGCTCCGTCTGCAAACGGGGAGACCGCTCCCCGACCCTGAAACCCTTCGCGCCGCTCAGCCTAACAAGTCCGCGTCCGCCGCGAGATCGTTAGGCGCATCGTCGCCCAAACGCCGGCCCAGGATGACCAGATCGCGTTCCACTCCGTCGAGCCGCGCGACCCGCGGGAGATGTCCCCATTGCGCAAAACCGAACTTCCCAAACAAGCGCAAACTGGGCTCGTTATGCGCAAATATCAGGCCGAGAAAAACGCTTAATCCGAGAGCCGGCCCGCGCTCGATCGCGGCTCCGACCAACTCTCCCGCAACCGACCGCCGGCGAAAATCCTCGTGCACGTAAACGCTTATCTCCGCCGTTCGACGGTAGGCGCTCCGGGTAATGAAACGCGAAAAACTCAACCAGCCGGCGACGCGCCCGTCGATTTCCGTCACCCAGATCGGGTGCGTTTCCGCGGAATGTTCGCGGAACCAGGGCAAGCGCCCTGCGACGGTGACGGGCTCGAGTTCCGCCGTGACCATGCGGGTAGGAATGGTGGCGTTATAAATGTCGACGAGGGCCGGGAGATCGGT
The DNA here is from genome assembly GCA_965217815.1 of Chthoniobacterales bacterium. Taxonomy (GTDB): domain Bacteria; phylum Verrucomicrobiota; class Verrucomicrobiia; order Chthoniobacterales; family UBA10450; genus Palsa-1392. Next base: position 67,374 of record CBDCJI010000001.1, on the reverse strand, counting down.
CTCCGCGGCGTCGCGCAACTTCCTCACGCGATCACGGCCGTCTCGAAAAAGAGACTCTCGAAGGTCGGCTGAAACGTCCCGCCGCGCGTCACCCCGATGGCAAAACGATCGCTGATCTCGCCCTGCGCCGCGCAAAAAACCTCGAGGTCGCGCCGCCCGTTTTTCTCCAGGAGCGCCTCGATCGTTCCCGCCGCCAAGGCCGGCGAATTGCAATCCCGGCTGAGATGACCGAGCACGACCCGAGCGAGCTTCCCCGGGAGCAGTTGTTCGATTACGGCCGCGGCGGCCGCATTCGAGAGATGTCCGTGACGCGATTGAATACGTTGCTTCACCGGCCAGGGACGATGCGGATCGTTCTGCAACATTTTCTCGTCGTGGTTCGTCTCGATCATGAGCGTCTGCACCTCGCGCAGGCGCTCCAGGGTGAGCCGGGTGGCCTGGCCCAGGTCGGTGATGTAGCCCAGCGCGCTCGCGCCCGCCTGAAAGACGAACCCGACCGGCTCGACCGCGTCGTGCGGGACGGAGAACGTTTCCACGGTGATGTCGCAGATGGAAAAGGAGGCGCCGGTCCGAAAAATCCGCCAGTTCCGGTGCTCGCCTAACGACCCATAACGGATCGCCTCCGCGGTCAGCGCGTTGCAATAAATCGGGATCTGAAATTTCCGGCAAAGCACCTCCAGCCCGCAGACGTGATCGCCATGCTCATGAGTGAGGAGGACGCCGTCGAGTTCGTTAGGCGCGACTCCGCAGAGAGCGAGCCGCCGGACGAGCTGACGCGCGCTCAAGCCGCCGTCGACGAGGAGCCGGCCGTGATCGGTCGCGACGAGGGAGGCATTCCCCGCGCTCCCGCTCCCGAGCATCGTGACACTGAACATCTCCGATATTTAGCGAGCCCCATCCGCGAGCACAAACGGAAAGGAGCGCTTCGACTTTTTCGGCGCGCTCGGATACGCTGACGCCAGCATGGACCCGTCCGAAATCGCCGGTCTCCGGCGCGAATACGAAACCGCGGGATTACGCCGGGCCGACCTCCATCCCGACCCGATCGAGCAGTTCTCGATCTGGTTTGCGGCCGCGGTCGAGGCCGCTCTGCCGGATGCCAACGCCATCAGCCTCGCTACCGCTACGCCGGAAGGAAAACCTTCCGCGAGGGTCGTGCTCTTGAAAGGTTTTGATCAACGCGGCTTCGTTTTTTTTACGAACTATCAGAGCCGGAAAGGGCGCGAGCTGGAGGCCAACCCGCAGGCGGCCTTTGTCCTTTACTGGGTGCAAGTGGAACGCCAAATCCGGGTCGCCGGCCGGGTCGAAAAAACGGCGCGGGAAGATTCCGCCGCTTATTTTCATTCCCGCCCGCGCGGCAGCCAACTGGGAGCGTGGGTCTCGCACCAGAGCGAGCCGATCGATGCCCGGCGCATTCTCGAAGGCCGCCTCGCGGAAATGACTGAGCGTTTCCCTGAAGGCGAGATCGAGCTCCCGCCGCACTGGGGCGGATACCGGATAGTGCCTAACGAGATCGAATTTTGGCAAGGGCGAGCCAGCCGGTTGCATGACCGCTTTCGCTATACCCGAGCGGACCCGGGCGGCGCCTGGACGATCGAGCGGCTGGCGCCCTGAGCGGAGATCGGCGCATTTTTTTGGATGCCTTCGCCTAACGAACCAGACCGCTCCCGCCGCTGGACGGAGGAGGAGAGCCCCCGCTATTGGTGGCACCGGCTCCCCGGGATGGATTTCGTCCCGCCGATTTACTCCGATCTCACGAGAGAAGAATGGGAAATCGTGCGGGCCTGGTACGAAGAGACGGATGAGAATGGTCTCATCGGCGAATGCGCCGTCCCGCTCCTCTCGCTTCTGCAGGGGCTCGTCATGGGCAGCCGGTTGGCGCGCATCGTCCAACTCGGAACGTGCTCGGGCTATTCGTCGCTCCTCCTCGGTTTCATGCTCCGGCGGATGCACGCACCCGGCGGGCTCTTCACCCTCGATATTAACCCCGACCTCTGCGCCTACAGCGCACGCTGGGTGGAACGGGCCGGCCTGAGCGATTTCGTCCGAATTGCGGAAGGCGACTCCTGCGACCCAGCGACCCGCGCGGCGGCGGAGAAACATTGGGGCGAGGGGCCTGAGTTGATCCTCCTCGATAGCTCACACGAGTATGGCGCGACCTTAACCGAGCTCGACCTTTGGTATCCGGCCCTCGGGCCTGGCGGATTCTTAGTCCTGCACGATGTCAGCACCTTCGCGGTCGACTTCGATGTCACTGGGCAAGGCGGAGTAGGCCAAGCCCTCGACGAATGGCGCCGACAAAACCCCGGCGTAGAGGCGATCTGCCTGAACCGCGGCTCCCGCAGCATGGCGCTGCCGCGGCCTCCCTACAAAGACGCCTGCGGGGTCGGGCTCATCCAGAAACCTGAAATCCCGGCGCCGACCTAACCCCTTCGGCGCCGGGACCAGTTACCACCGCTAGAAAGTGAACCCGACGCCGCCGTAGCCGTTCAAGGCCGGGGCCGGCTCAATGCGGCTACCGAAGACGCGCGAGTAATAGCGTTCGTCGGTTAAATTCGAGACGCCCGCGATGATACGGAAGTTTTTCGTGAGGTAATACTCCGCCGAGAAATCCAACGTCCAGTAAGAAGGGACCTTGGCCGGGACGAGGACGGTCCCATCGGCCGCGACCGAAGGTTGGTTGGAATCTTGAAAATACTGCGACGAGACCGAGGTGGCGCTCAGGCGGAAGCTATAGCTGTTTTCTTTGTAAAAGCTGATGGCCGCCTTTAAAACCGTATCCGGCGCGAAAGCCGGTTCTTTGCCGACCTGGTTGAGAATGTTGCTATCGGTAAATTCGGCGTCGAGCAACTGTAAGTTACCCGAGATCGTGAGATGGCTGCCGGCCAGCGCCGGCGCATCGATTAGCTTCAGGAAGTCATAAGCGAATTCCCCTTCGAAACCGCGGTGCCGCGTGCTCCCGCTGTTCACCAGGATGGTATCTGTGCTGACCCCCGGATTGACGAACTGTGACTCCGTCCGGTTATCGAACTCCATCCAGAAGAGACCTACATCATACCAGAGGCCGGGGATGGCGGCCGGCGTGCCGTGCACCCCGAGCTCGAAGTCGAGCGACTTAAAGGGATCGGAAGGATTACCCGGCGCAAAGGTCGGCGAGAACGGCGAAACGACATCGAAATAGCGGACCGGCCGCCAGCCCGAAGAAGCGCTGAAGTAAGTCTCATTCCCCCGACCAAAGTCATTCCCCAAGCCAATGCCCCAGAGCGGGATGGTGCGATCGGCGCTCACCTCCGCCAGCGGCCGCGGAAACGGCGTAACCTTCTCATTCACCTCCACGTTCTCGTGATCGAGACGGAAGGAAGGCACGATGTGAAAGGCGCCGATCCGGAAGACGTTCTCCGCGAAGAAGGCCTGGTAATCGGAGTTACGATCCTCATCCAGACGAGTCACTCCAGACTCATCATCCCGATTTGCGTAGAGATCGGGATTAATGAATTGCTGGAAGGGCGCTTCGGCATGGTAAACGACTCCGCCGAAGGTGAGGGCGTTGCCCTGGCCGTAACGTTTGCGCACGCGCAGGTCGACGCCGCCGGTGTAATAAGTTTCCGATTGGATGGTGGTGCTAGCCGGGAGCTCGCCATTCGGGCCGAGGGCGCCGGCGGAACGGGCATCGACTTCCTGATAAGTGAACCAGGCTTTCCCTTCGAAGAACCAGCCGTCCCCGAAAGTCCGCTCGTGCCTGAGGGTGACGTTATAGCGATCGACCCAGTCGCGATTGTAAGGGGTCGGCGAGAAGTTCGGATCCTGGTTATATTGTTGAATGGTGAGGCGACCGGGATCGCCCACCACGACGTGATAGCCATGCAGATCGATCGAGGTGAGCTGGGTGGGATCGGGCCGATAACCGATGTAGACGTCGCTTTGGAATAAGTCGGAGCGGCTGTTGTCACGCTGACCTTCGGAGTGAACGTAGCCGAAATCGGCCCGGTACTCGGTCGGCTCGGAGGTGCCTTCGAGGACGTTAAAAGTAGAGTAAAGGCCGTAACCACCTCCCACTTGTTCGGTGGAAAAATGAAAAGGACTGCCCGGTTCGGGATGCCTGGTCACATAGTTAATGGCTGGCGCGGGCTCTGGCCCGTAGAGCAAGCTGGAACCGCCCCGGATAAGCTGGATCTCACTCACGCTCTGGGCGAGCGGCGTGTAATAGAGAGTGGGAAAGCCTATCCAATCCGTCATGATGGGCAGGCCATCCTGGAGCGCGAGGATATACTCGGATTCCTGCGGGTTCCCGAGGCCGCGATAACTAAAGTTAAACTGTCCCGGCGTTTGCTGCTGGGTCACGAGTAAGCCGGGCGCCTTGCTGAATAACTCCTGTTGATTGTTATTCACGACCGGCGGTTGCTGGTCGAGTTTGATAACCGTGGCTTTCTTCGTCACGGTGATCTGCGTGCCCTCGACTTCGCGCATGATGTGATCGAGTTTTGGCCGGGTATCATCCTGCGGATTCGGCGATGGCAGGGGCTCGCCCTGCACCTCGATCTGCTCGGCCTGCGGAACGCGCGCCGCCGTTTGCGCGAGGAGTGGAGCCCCGGCAGCGAGCAAAAACAGGGCCGCGAGCGGGACCGGGACGAAGCTGCGTTGGTTCGTGTACATTTTTCTGTTCTCCATGGTTCGGTGTTCTTTGCTCGTTCGTCGCCCGGGTCAGCGATTACGGGTGGAAGCCGGCGCCTCCGATTCCTGGCCTTCAGGACCACCGAAGACATAGGAAAACACGGCAAAAATCTGCACCGCCGGGCTGTCATCGGTCACGCCGAAGAGGGGCGTAAAATCGAAACGGCTATGCGCGGAAGGCTTAAAGGCGATGCTCGGGCCCACCCCGAAGCGGTGGATCGGCGACCCCCGGGTGTCTTTGACCGTGAAATTTTGGTATTGCATTTCGACGCCCGCCTTCAAACGCTCGCGCTCCAGCAGAAGGGGCACTTGAATGCTCTGAGCAAACCCCCATTCGCGTCCCCGGTCGCCGGTGTTCTCCCTTTCGAAAAAAGCATTGAAAGCCCACTCGACCCGGTCGCCAAAATCCTCGGAAAGAAGGAGTCGAAATTCATAGGCGTCGGGGCGGTCGGGTGGGCCCCCCTCTCCTTCCGCTTCCGCTTCTCCGGGAGGGGGCGGAGGACCTTCCTCGTGCAGAATTTTGCCCGTCCCGAATTTGTATTCCGCGAAGAGGGTGGGGTTAAGCGGAATCTTGCCCCAATCCGCCAGGGCATAGCGCGCTTCCACGCTGAAGGAGGAATTCTCGGTGTCGCCATTGAAACGCTCGATCCGATTTTCCAGGGCAAGCCCAAAGCGGTAGGGCAACCCGACTTCGACTTCCTCTGTGAAACCATGATCGGGCTTGCCGTCGCGAAAGATGTCCCCCTCGTAAATCAGGGCCGCATAGACCGAGCCCGGCGGTAAAACATAAGCGTTCGTCAGAGGAGAGAAACGACTTCGGGAGTACGACCCGGGCGCCCCGTAGGCGCTGGGAAGTTCATCTCCCTTAATGACCAGTGGTGTCTCCGTGGTCGTCGTGTCGGTGTTTTCGACCGTGGTCGTCGTCTTCGTTGTCGGAGCTACGGCGTCCTGCGCGGAAGCAAAAGGCGCCGCTATAAGAAAGGCGGCGCAGGCCATCGCAGAGGCACGGAAGAATGAAATTCGATTTAACATGCATCGGCTTTTACGAGAAACTTTTTAGGCCGACAAGCAAAAATTACAAAAATATCATGATTTTTCGACAGGTGGCTCCAGATCGGCTTTAACTTCCTCGGGGAACCAGAGGGTCACGCTCGTGCCCCGGCCGACTTCGCTCGCGATCGCGACGGAACCGCCGTGCAGTTCCATGATCGACTTGACCAGCGCCAGCCCGAGCCCCGTCCCTTCGGAGCTGCGCGACAGATCCGCCCGGTAAAAGCGGTCGAAAACGCGCGGCAAATGTTCGGTGGCGATGCCGGCCCCGCTATCGCGCACGGTGATCTCAATCCCACTCGCGCCCGGCTCGATCGCGATCCGAATGCTCCCGCCATCGGGGGTGAAACGGAGCGCGTTATCGACCAAATTGCTCACCGCCCGGGAGAGCAGGAGCGGGTCGGCAAAAATCCGGCCGTCCCCGTCGCAGGAAATCTCCAGGCGCCGGTCCTCGGCGACCGCCTCGCAATAAGCCACGATCTTTTCCACCACTTCGCGCGCATCCAGCTGCGCCCGCTGCGCCTGCCCTTCCGCCGCTTCCGCCCGCGCCAGAAAAAGCAGGCTATCGATGATCGCGGAGAGCCGGTCGCATTCCGCCACGCTCGATTCGATCACCGCCTGGTATTCGTTAGGCGAACGCGGGCGGGTGAGGGCGACTTCCGCCTCCCCCCGGATATTGGCGATGGGGGTGCGCAACTCGTGCGCGATGTCGGCGGAGAATTGCGAGAGGCGGGTGAAAGAATCTTCCAGCCGATCGAGCATGCCGTCGAAAGCGAGCGCGACCGGTTGCAATTCCCGGGGCCATTCCTCCGCCGGGACGCGCTCGTGCAGATGATCGGGCGAGACGCGCCGGAGCGAGCGGGTCATGGAGGCGAGCGGACGCAAGCCGCGTTTGGTCACGGTCACGGCGATGAGGGCGGAAGCGAGGACGCCGCCACAGAGCATGACCGCGACGAGAATATCGAAGTGGCGCTCGAACTGTTCGTCCGAGGTCCGATCCTGCGCCACCTGCAGAGTGTAGACGCGACCGCCCGCGGCCGAGCGGGTCGAGACTAACGAGAAGAGTCTCTCCCCGACGCGGAAATCCCGCGGCGCGGTTGCGGGCTGAGCCAATCCCGGTTCCGCGAAAATGGCACGCGGGAGGAGCTCGCCCATCCCCGGCGTCTCGGCCACGACCTGGCCGGCATCATCGAAAACGCGCACCCAATAGACCAGACGCTTCCCGCTATGCAGGGCGCGCAACTGTGCTTCCAGCAGGCTCGGGCCGCCCGCCGCCTTCAAGTCGGCGCGGACCGCAAAAACCTTGTCGGCCAGAACCGCCCGATCCTCCGCGAAAGCGTGCCGGACGACGATCCAATAGAGAACCCCGATCCCGAAACAAAGCAGAATAGCCGCCGCCGGGGTGAAAAGCAGCACAAGCTGCGACGCGATCGAGCGCGGCTCAGCTTGCTTTGACGACATAACCGGCGCCGCGCACCGTGTGGATGAGCTTGCGCGGGTAAGGATCGTCCACCTTGGCCCGGAGCCGGCGCACCATCACATCGAGGACGTTCGTGCTCGTGCGAAAATCCAAACCCCAGACGTGGTTGACCATTTCCTCCCGCGAAACCGTCTCACCCTGCGAGCGCACCAGATGGGCGAGGAGGAGAAATTCTTTCGCCGTCAGATTAAGCGGAGCGCCCTCGCGGAAAGCCTGATTGCGGCGCAGGTCGAGCTTCAGATTCTCGAATTCGAGGGAAGTCGCCTGACTCGCCTGCGGCCGCCGCAGCAGCGAGCGAACTCGGGCGAGCAGCTCGGCAAAAGCGAACGGTTTGACCAAATAATCATCCGCCCCCAGCTCCAGGCCTTTGACCCGGTCGGGCACCTGATCGCGCGCCGTGAGAAAGAGAATCGGTTGACGCACCCCCGCGCCGCGCAATTCCTCGACCACCGCCCAGCCATCTTTTTTCGGCAACATCACATCGACCAGGAAGAGATCGAAATTCTTATCGCTCAAACCGAGCTCCAGGCCGGCCGCGCCATCGGCCGCGATCGCCACCTCGTAGCCGGCCTCGCCCAGCCCTTTCTGGAGAAAGGCCGCCATTTTCTTTTCGTCTTCGATCAGCAAGATGCGCATCGCGCCGATTATAATCTGCCGCTTCGTGCACTCAAGGTCGCATCCTCCGCACTGGCCGAAAAAGACGTTCTAGGCTCTGTCCTCAGACCAGGCGAATTTCCTTCAGTGAAAAATGCCTGGCCTAATGATTTTTTTGTTGACCGATCACTGAATTTTTGACATTCCCTGATCAGTTAAAGCAATTTCCATCCATCTTATGAAACGTACGCCACTAGTTTTCGCCGCCACTCTCGCCTTTGCCTTTCTCGCGGCCAGCGCTTCCGCCGAACCCGTCCTCCTCAATGGCAGCTTCGAGGCCCCTGTTGTCCCACCGGGCAGCGTGACTCCAGGCGGAGGCGATAATTGGACACCTTCCGACGCTACCGGGGTCTTCATCATTTCCAATGGCAACGGCTTTATTGGGAACACCCCTTATGGCTCCCAGTACCTGGGCCTGAACGGCCAATCGGCGGGCAACATGTTTGAAAGCGACTCGCAAACAATCGCGAATTTTGAAGCGGGCGTGACTTATGTGCTCGGAGTGGATTTCGCCGACGCCCTCGGCGGCCCCGATCCGTCTCTCACCATCACTCTCTCGGGAGTCTTTAACGGCTCTCAGACCTATACCGCGCCCGTCGGCGGACCTTACGGCAACGGGCAAATTTCGTTTACCTCGGCCGTTTTCCTCTTTACTCCGACCACCTCCGGCTCGGAGACGATCACGCTCACGAACAGCAGCATCAATAGTGCGATCGCGGTCGATAACGTCGCTCTCTACGGCAACGCGCCGGCGGTGCCTGAGCCTTCGAGCAGCATCGCCTTGCTCCTCGGCGCGGGACTCATCGGGGGCGTGGCCGCGTGCCGCCGCCTCCGCCAACGCGCCGCCTAAGGCTTAAACTTTCACCTCTCCCCCGCGACGAAGCCGGCTCTACGCCGGCTTTTTCGTTGCCCGATTTTCTCAGAGGTAGGGCCGCGCAGAAAACTTCTCGCCCCTGCGCGCGCTTCATTGTTAGTCTCGCCTCCCGCGCATTTTGCAGACCTATTTCCGACTCATTCTCAGTCTCCTCTACTGGATCTTCGTCGCCCCTTTCCGCGGCGAGATGTTCAAGCTCGGACCGGTCTTTCGCCAGATGGTCGCGATCGGGGTGCGGGCCGCGCCCATGGTCGCGCTCACCTCCTGCAGCATCGGCGTCACTCTCGCCATGCAGGCAGCCCATTCCCTGCAACAGCTCGGCGCGGAAATTTACGTGCCCGACCTCGTCATGGTCTCGCTCCTGCGCGAGATGGGCCCGGTCCTCATCGCCGTCATCGTGATCGGCCGGAGCGGCTCGGCCGTCGCGGCGGAGCTCGGCACAATGAAGGTCTCCGAGGAAATCGAAGCGCTCGAAGTGATGGCGATCAACCCCATCAGCTACCTCATCGTCCCGCGCTTCCTGGCCATGCTCGTGATGCTCCCGACCCTGACCATTCTGGGCGATTACATCGGCGTCTTCGGCGGCTGGGCGGTCTGCCGGCTGGCGCTCAATTTCAACACCGCCGGCTTCATCCTCCGCGCCGTGGGCAGCGCCGACGCTTGGGACCTTTATTCCGGCGTGATCAAAAGCGCGGTCTTCGCCTGGCTCATCATCACCATCGCTTGCAACGCTGGCCTCCACGTCGAAGGCGGCGCGGAAGGGGTCGGCCGCGCCACCACCACCGCGGTCGTGCAGGCCCTCCTCGCCATGCTCGTCGGCAACGCCCTCCTCACCGCCCTCTTCTTTTTCGGGAGATGAATTCGCCTAACCAACCAGTCGTCGAGGTAACCGATCTTTTCCGGAAATTCGGCGACCGCGCGGTCATCGATCACCTTTCCTTCACCATCGAGCGCGGCGAGACCCTCGTCATCATGGGCGGGAGCGGCTGCGGCAAGAGCACTCTCCTGCGCCACATCATCGGGGTGATGAAACCGACCTCCGGCTCGGTCAAGATTTTCGGCGAAGAAATTACCGGCTTGAGCGAGCGCGAACTCGACCGGGTGCGCCGGCGTTTCGGGATGTTGTTTCAATCCGGCGCCCTCCTCGCCTCGCTCACCGTGGGCGAGAATGTTGCTCTCCCGCTCGTCCAGCACACCGCCCTGGCCCCCGCCGAAATCGACGAGGTCGTTAGGCAGAAACTCGCCATCGTCGGCCTGACCGGTTTTGAAACCCTGAAGCCGGCCGAAATCAGCGGCGGGATGAAAAAACGCGTCGGCCTGGCCCGCGCCCTTGCGCTCGATCCCGAGCTGCTCTTCAGCGACGAGCCCACTTCCGGGCTCGACCCGATCATGACCGCGGTGGTCGACCAACTGACCCTGGAATTAACCAAAGGCGACGGCATGACCGCGGTCGTCGTGACCCACGACATGACCAGCGCATTCCGCATCGCCACGCGCATGATCATGCTCGACCACGGCCAAATCATCGCCCAGGGCACGCCGGAGGAAATTCGCTCCAGTCCCATCCCCGAAGTGCAGCAATTCATCAACGGCGAGCCGGACGGCCCGATCCCGCTCAACCTCGCCTCCGGCGACCACGCGAAACATCCGCACCTACAACCGCGGCCCCTCGTCTCCGCCCGGAACAGACACCATCGGAAAACACCATGAAACGAAATCTCTCCGACTACCTCGTCGCCCTCACCGTCATCCTTTGCAGCGTCGTTCTGCTCGGCGCCCTCACGATTGCGCTTTCCGGTTACCGTTTAAATAAACCGGCGCGCACCTTGCAGATCGACTACGAAGACGTCACCGGCATCAAGGTCCATTCCGAAGTCCGTTACGCCGGCGCGCCGGCCGGGCGCGTCCTTTCCCTGAAACATCTCACGGCCGCGCAACGCGCCGCCGAGCCGAATAAAAAGAACGCCGTTCGGGTCACCCTCGAGCTGGACGACCACCTCCCGCCTTTCCCTAACGACATCGCGGCGTCGTTAGGCTCGGACACCTTGCTCTCGCCCAAATTCGTCGCTCTCTCCGCCGGCACGCCCGGGAAACCGCCTTTGCCCAACCATGCCGTGATCGAAGGCGCGCCCGCTTTCAGTTTCGACCAGATCACCGGCGCAATCGGCCCGGTCCTCACGAAAGCGAACAAGTTGCTCGACAACCTCGACGGGACCGTGAGCAATCTGAACGGCACGGTCACCAGCGTGAAAGGCGATCTGGGCAATTTTCTGCCCAAGCTCACGCCCGTGGCGGAGACGGCCAGGACCGATCTCGACGAGCTAAAAAAAGCGATCCAGGGCCTGGCCGGGATCGAGACGAAAGCGAGCGGCGTCTTCGATACGGCCGACACTTTCCTCGGCGCGACCGACAAACAATTGCGCGCCCAAATGGAAGAGCTGCACGTCATCATGCTCAACCTCAAAGTCATCACCACCCACGCCAAAGCCCTCGTCGACACGCTCGCGGAAAAACCGAACCGGATCATTTTTAGCGGCAGGGCGAACAAGCTCACCCCGGAAGCGGAGATCCTGAAAAGTAAGCAAGCCCTGCCCGCGAAGCAGCCGTGAGCCAGAGGGTTTCACGCATTTAGAGGGGACCGTCTCTGGGGAGCGCACGCCTCGCGTGCTGGCGAGGGCGCCTCGCCCTCGCGAACTTTTCTTGCCGGCGTCGAGACCAAGGGCGGTCGCCAAGTTCGTTTTGGCGAGGCGCCAAAACAGCAGGCGAGGCGCGTGCGCTCCCCGGAACCGTTGCGCAAAACGACGTTGCCAAACGCATGACCTCCTCTAGCTAACGACCCGTCGCGCCGCGAGGGAATCTGCGTTTATTTGCGCCATGACGACTTCTCCTTTCCGGCGCGCGGCTTTTCTTTCCCTGGCCACTCTGGCTTTGCTGGCCGCGCCTTTGCGGGCGCAGGAGGAAGACGAGATCGCGCCGATCGTGTCGCCGCCCCCCGCCGCGCAAGGACTGGCGACGCCGGCCCCGGGCGCCGAGCCTTCGGCTTCGCCGGCGAATCAGTTGGCGCCCGCGGCCACGGCCACCCCGAGCGCCTCCCCCACGCCGGTGCCGTTGACGGAGGTGCTTTTCAAAAATCTCAAAGCGCGCGCGATCGGGCCCGCCGTGATGGGCGGGCGCGTCTCCGACCTCGCGCTCGATCCGCGCAATCCGGCCGTTTTCTATGTCGGCCTGGCCACCGGCGGCGTTTTCAAAACGTCGGATAACGGCGTCACCTTCAGCCCCATCTTCGACAAGCAACCGACCCTCTCGATCGGCGCCGTGGCGGTGGCGCCATCCGATTCCGAAATCGTCTGGGTCGGGACCGGGGAAGCCAACGACCGCAATTCCTCCGAGTGGGGCAGCGGCGTTTATCGTTCGACCGACGCCGGCGGCACCTGGGAACATGTGGGCTTGAAGGAAAGCCGGGCCATCGCCCGCGTCGTGGTCGATCCGAAAAATCCTGCCGTCGCCTACGTCGCCGCCATGGGTCACCTCTGGAAGGACGGCGGCGAGCGCGGTCTCTATAAAACCAGCGACGCCGGCAAAACCTGGAAGCGGATCCTGCAAGCGCCCGCGCCTAACGACGTCCGCACCGGCTGCGGCGACGTCGCGCTCAACCCGGCGAATCCGCAGATCGTTTACGCCACCCTTTACGCCCGGCAGCGCACGCCCTGGTCCTTCGCCTACGGCCCGATCGCCACGAACGGCGCCGATGTCGGCGGCATTTTCAAGAGCAGCGATGGCGGCGCGACCTGGAAAAAATGCGGCAACGGCCTCCCCGGCCAGACCGGCCGCATCGGCCTGGCGGTGACGCCGGCCAAGCCGCAAGTGGTGATGGCGATCGTGCAGAGCGACCAGGGCGGCGCGACCGATCTGCGCGATATCCACAGCAAAGCGGGCGGCGTTTTTCGCTCGGAAGACGCGGGCGAACATTGGACGCGGATGAGCGACATCGATCCGCGAGCCTTTTATTTCAGCCAGATCCGGATCGATCCGGCGAACGATCAGCGCATCTATGTGCTGGGCATGGCGGTGCTCGCCTCGGATGACGCCGGCAAAAATTTCCGGGAAGATCTTTCCGAGAAATTGCACGCCGATTGTCACGCGCTGGTCATCCAAGCCGGCTCTGCGCCGCCGCCCAAGCCGGCGCAGCCTAACGACAAAGGCAAGCCGGCGAAACCGCCGGTCTCGGAGCGCCTCATCCTGGGCACGGACGGCGGCGTCTACCAGAGCTACGCCGCGGGGAAAGGCTGGGAGCATCTCAATCGCATCCCGGCGGGCGAATTTTACCGGATCGCAGTGGACGATTTGCAGCCCTACTATCGGGTGGCCGGCGGGCTCCAGGATAACGAGAGTTTTGCCGGTCCCAGCCAGGTGCCGACGAAAGAAGGTATCCGCAACAGCGACTGGTTCGCGCTCGGCGGCGGCGACGGTTTCTGGGTCGCTTTCGATCCGACCGATCACGATATTTTCTACGCGGAAAGCCAGGAGGGATATGTCCATCGCCTGAACATTCGCAACGGCGAACGGCGCGATCTGCGCCCGTCGCCTCCGGAAGGGCAGGAGCGTTACCGTTTCCACTGGAACTCGCCGCTCCTGGCCAGCCGGCACGCTGCCGGTGTCCTTTATCTGGCGGGGAATCACGTTTTTCGCCTAACCGAGCGGGGTGAACATTTCCAGGTGATCAGCCCCGACCTGACGAAGAACAATCCCGACCGGGTGAACGCGAGCGGAAGTGGCGCGGAAAATTTCGGGGTCGTTTATTCGTTAGCCGAATCACCGGTCAAACCGGGCCTCCTCTGGGCCGGGACGGACGATGGCCGGCTCTGGGTGACGGAGAACGACGGCTCTAACTGGACGGAATTGACCGCCCATCTGCCCGCGCCGGCGCGCGGCCAATGGATCGTGCGGATCGAGCCTGGCGGGAAAGATCCGAAAGTCGCCTACGTCGTGACCAACGCCTACCGCCAGGGCGACGATCGCCCGACGATTCTGCGCACCGCCGATCTCGGCCAGACCTGGGCCAGCGTGGTCGGCGCCGGCTTTCCGCCTAACGACCCCGTGGAAGTGGTGCGGGAAGATCCGGTCAACTCGAATCTGCTCTACGCCGGAACGCACTTCGGGCTCTTCGCCTCCTTCGACCAGGGCAAACAATGGCAGCGGGTCGCCGGGCTCCCTAACGTCCGGGTGGACGATCTGCAGATTCAGGGTCGCACCGCCGATCTCGTCATCGCCACCCACGGGCGGAGCATCAGCATTCTCGACGACACCCGGCCCTTCCGGGAACTGACTCCCGAGATCCTGGCCAAGCCCGCGCATCTCTTCTCGGTCGCGCCGGCTTTCGGCCGCTATCTCCTGCCCGGCTACGCCGATCATCACGGGAAAGGCGTTTACCGTGGCGAGAATCCGGCGGAAGGCGCGCTCCTGACCGTCTGGATAAAGGAGTTCACCGGCGACGAAGCGAAAATCGCCATCAGTAACGCCGCCGGCCGCACGGTGGCCAATCTCAAATTACCCGGCGAGCCCGGCTTCAGCCGCGTCGCCTGGAATTTGCGCCCGACGGAAGATCTCCTGACCAAATACGGCGGGGACGATCCCGAGAAATTCGTCCCGAGCGGGGACTACACCGCGGAGCTCAGCTTCGGGCAAGAGAAGGTGAAACAAACCTTCCACGTGGAAATTGCCGCCGGGGTTCGGACTCGTTAGGCGAGGTTTGCACCCGCGCCGCCGGTTGGAGCACAGGCAGCGATCTAAGGCTTTTACCGAGGGCGTGAACGGCTTCATCCCCGATTGAGGCGCCCCGCGGGCGAAGGGACTTTTGCGCGCGGTCGCGGTGGACACGGCCGGGTGAAACTCCTACGGTTTATGATCCAACCCACGATCGATCCCTCCAAAATCGCCGAAGCTTCCGACGAAGCGGTCATGCAAGCGATCACCCAACGCGAGCAAGTTGCCCTGCGCGAGCTCTACCATCGCTATGGCAAGACTTTGAAGGCCGTGGTCACGCATGTCGTCCATGAAGAGGCGGAAGCCGACGACGTCCTCCAGGAAACGTTTCTGCAGATCTGGCGGCAAGCCGGCAATTATTCACCGCGAGCCGGCCGTCCTTTGGGTTGGGCGGTGACTTTGGCACGCCGCCGGGCGATCGATCGTCTCCGCCGCCGCCAGGCCTACGGCCGGGCCAAGGACCGGTTCGAGAGTCACCTCGAAGACCAACCGGAATCGCGGAAGCACGCCCGCACCGCTGACGCCCTGATGCAGGCCGATTTGCGCCGCTTTCTCGAACGCCAGATGCAGACGCTGCCTGAATACCAGCGCGAAGCGATCACCCTCTCCTTCTTCGAAGGGCTGAGCCATCGCGAGATCGCGGCCCGCACGAAGACGCCGTTAGGCACGGTCAAGACCCGGCTCGAGCTCGGTTTGCGCAAGCTCATGATTTGTGTGCGCCCGCTCCGGCGCAAAATCTAGCGCGTCGCCGGGCACTTTGCTCCTGGTGGAGGGACGGGCTCCGTCCCGTCCGTGCTTCTAGGTGAAGACCCGAAGCAGCCCAAACCTCATGGACGACCCGGAGGTCGTCTCCACGTTTACTCGCCCCCGTCTTCGGTGTCCTCGGTGTCGTCTTTGTCCGGCTCGATTTCTTCGTCCGGCAGGGAGAAGCGGCGCTTCCGCTTGGCCGACGGCAAAGGCGAAAGCGTCATCGTGATATTGCGCCCGGCCGCCTTCGGATCCATCTCGACCTGCGCCATGGTCGCCAGATCGTCGCGCACTTTATACATCAATTGCATCCCAAATTCCTGGTGCGCCATCTCGCGGCCGCGGAATTGCAACTGCACCCGCACCTTGTTCCCCTTATCGAGAAAATTCTCCCCGTGCCGAATCTTGGTGAGGTAATCGTGGTCGTCGATATTGACCCGAAATTTGATCTCCTTCAGCTTCGTCCCGGCCGATTTCTTCTCCTTAACCTGCTTGGAAATGTCGTAACGGAATTTGCCGAAATCGACGATCTTGCAGACCGGCGGGTTAGCGGTGGGAGCGACCTCCACCAGATCCAGGCCCATGCCTTGGGCGCGCTTGATCGCCTCCGATAATTTCATCACCCCGAGCTGTTCGGAAGTGGCTCCTAAAATGACCCGGACATCGCGTGCGCGAATCCGACCGTTAACCCGAATTTGTTGTTGCAGAATGAATAATCTCCCGGCCGGCGACAAGGGAGTGAGACTGACGCCGTCGTTCTAATGATCGCACCTCCCGCCGCCTCCCGAAGGAGCCGCCGCACTCGAAAAATCGGCGCGCTTGCGAGAGGCACGCCGGCCGGTTCGCAGCTGCGCCCGAACCGAGGGGAAGTTGTATCCGACATCGCAAAAGTCGCAAGGAGAATCGGTCAGGGAGGGGGCGCACCGAAGTGGGCCGCGTGCGACTCATACGCGACCAGGTCGTCGAGCATCGCCTCGAGCGTGGCGGCGAGCGGCGCGACTTTGGCGAAGCCGGAAAAAACCGCGCGATCGCCAATCGGCGTGTCGATGACAAAGGTTGGCCTTTGGGTCACCTGGAGCGCGTGAAATTCCGCGGTGGTCGCGCGCAGGCGCGCCTCGATCTCGGGCTGGCGCGCCCGCTCGAGCAACTCCTTTTTCTCCAGACCGCCCGCCGCCGCGGCGATCTCTCCCGCGATTTCCCACTGGGCGATTTTTTTCCCTTCGAGCAACTCGGCCCGGCTGAGCGCGCGCCAGACGCGATCGTCTTCGATGCCGAGATCGCGAGCCGCTTCGGCGACGCAGTTAGGCGGGAGATATTCGCTCCGGCCCGGCTCGTACCAGCTCGTTTGCAGGCTCACCGGGGAACGCATCATGAGGCCGCTGCGCCGATAAAACCATTCCAGCGATTCCCGTGTGGGCGGGAGCGCCGCCTCGTCCATGAGCGCGATTTTCCAACGGAAATCGACCCGGTCGCCATAGCGTTCCCGCAATTCTTCCCAAGCCGGCACGGCCCAGAAACACCAGGAAGAAATCACATCGAGGTAGTTGGTAATGGTCAGTCGCATCGGTCGGGCGCGCCCTTGGCGGGCAAAGTCGCTGTTTGACAAAACATCGAAACAACGGACGTGCAAGATTCGACGGCCGGCTCGCTCTTGATCGACCTCAATCACATCCTGCTCTTCCTCGCGCTCGCTTCGCCGATCGTGCTGCTCGCGCGCGTCGCCCGGCAAAGTCCGCGCCCGGTCGGTTGGACGACGGCGGCGCTCCTCGTCCTCGGCGGGACGGGCCTGAGCTGGTTGTTGATTCCGGGGCGGGCCGGTTTCGCTGGCGGAGCGCTTTGGGGGGCGCTCCTTTTCCTCCCTTCTCTGGCGGAGAAAAAAATCCGCCTCCTCGTTCTGGAAAAACGTTACGGACGCGCCCGCCAACTCGCGCTCGTTAGGCGTTTTCTTCATCCCTGGGACGATTCTCCTTACCGCTCCGCCTTGCTCCGCAGCCTGGAAGACGCCGGGGCCGGACGCTGGAGCGCGGCGCTCGATCGGCTGGCCCGCGAGCGCTCCGAGCGCACGCCGGCCGGGCGTTGCGCGATCGCTTTTACCCACGCTCTCACCGGCAACTGGCCCGGGCTGGTCGAATGGTGTCGTCGCGATCTGCGCGTCGCCCACGATCCCGCGATCACCCGACTTTATCTGCGGGCGCTGGGCGAGACGGGCGCGCTCGACGATCTCGCCTGGGCGGTGGCGGCGCGCCGCCAGACCTCGGAGCCTGCGCCCACCATCTCGCCCGCGCGGGCGGAGGAATTTCTTTACCTCTTTGCTTTCACCGGACGGGTCGAAGCTGTCGTTAGGCTGGGGCAGGGTCCGCTCCGGCGCTGGCCCGAAGCAGAACGGGAATTCTGGATCGCCACCGCGGAGCTGGCGGCGGGGCAAAACGACGCCGCGACCACGCGCCTCACCCGCCTGCAAGGCGCGCCGGGCGACGCGCTGCTGGCCCGCGCGATCGAACGCCGCCAGTTCCAGGCCCGCGCCCCGCAGCCGCTCCGTTTCTCCGCCGCGAGCGAAAAGTTAATCGACCGCCTCCGGGCCGAGACTCCGGGCCTCCAAGCCGAGACGCGGTCCCGGAAAAGAAGTCAGCGCGGCACCCCCGCGGTCTGGGCGCTCATTCTCCTCAACGTCGCCATGTTCGCCCTGGAAATGCTCCTGGGCGGCGCCACCAACGGCGACACTCTCCACCTCCTCGGCGCGCTCGAGCCCGACGCCGTTCTCGTTAGGCACGAATACTGGCGCCTCCTTACTGCACTCTTTCTCCATTACGGTTTCCTGCACATTCTTTTTAACATGTACGCTCTCTATCTCCTCGGGCCCGCGGTCGAGCGCACCATCGGTTCCGGCAAATTTCTCTGGGGCTACCTTCTCTCGGGCCTAGGCTCCGGGGCCGCGGTCGTCTGCCTGCGGGTTTTCAGCCTAACCAAAGCAGATCAACTGGTCGGCGCCTCCGGTTGTGTCATGGGCGTGATCGGCATCTCCGCCGGCCTCCTCCTCCACCAGCGGACCTCGGCCTGGGCCGGCCGGCGGCTGCGCTACATCGTTGCCATCGTCGCCTTCCAGACCGTCTTCGATCTTTTCACCCCGCAAGTGAGCCTGGCCGCGCACCTCAGCGGATTCGTTACCGGGCTGGTCGTGGGGGCGATCCTGGCCGCCCGGCGCGCCCCCGTGCCCCGGTAAGGCGACACGCGGAACGCTTGCTGCTAGTTGTTTTGCTGCCAGACGCTTCGACCCTTTCCTAGCTATGCGGAACATTCAGACCTATCACGTCGTCCCAAATCTCCCCGCGCAACTGGAGCCGTTGCGCGAGATGGTTTTTAATCTCTGGTGGACTTGGGAGCCTTCCGCCCGCCGCCTTTTCCGCCATCTCGATCCGGAATTGTGGCACCTGACCAATCATAACCCGCTGCGCATGCTCCAGCTCTCGCGCCAGGCGCGCCTCATCGAGGTGGCGCAGGACGAGACTTTCCTGCGCGATCTGGCTGAGGTGCACGGCGCCTTCCGGAAGTATCTCGCGAGCAAAGAGACTTACGGAAAGAAAGGCGCCGGCCACGCCTTTAAAAAGCCGATCGCTTACTTCTCGGCCGAGTTTGGTTTCCACGAATCGATCCCGAATTATTCCGGCGGCCTGGGCATTCTCTCGGGCGATCATTGTAAGTCGGCCAGCGACCTCGATCTCAACTTTGTCGCCATGGGCCTGCTTTATCGGCACGGTTATTTCAAACAGCAGATCAACAAGGATGGCTGGCAGGAAGCCGTCAGTCTGAACCAAAACTTCCATCACCTGCCCATCCGCGAAGTCTTACAGGACGATAAAATTCTGCTCGTCTCCGTGCCGCTCCTCGGCCGGGAAGTCCATGCCAAAATCTGGCGGCTCCATGTCGGGCGGATCGATCTCTACCTGCTCGATACCGATATCCCGGAGAACGGCCCGGAAGATCGCTTGATCACCGCGGAACTCTACGGCGGCGATCTGGAAATGCGGATGCGCCAGGAGATCGTCCTCGGCGTCGGCGGCGTCACAGCACTCCACGCGCTCGGCCTGCGCCCGGAAGTCTTTCACATGAATGAAGGTCACTCGGCCTTTCTCTCGCTCGAACGCATCCGGTTGCTCGTGACCCAGGAGAACCTCGACTTCTACGCCGCCCTCCAGGTGGTCGCCTCGGCCAATGTCTTCACCACTCACACGCCGGTGCCGGCCGGGAACGATGCTTTCCCGCGCGAGATGATGATCCGTTACTTCGGGACGCTCGCCACGCAGTTGCGCATTTCTTTCGATGAGCTGTTTCACTTCGGCCAGACCACGACCGATCCGGTGGCCAGTTTTAGCATGACCATTCTGGCTCTGCGGACGAGCCGGCATGCCAATGGCGTAAGCAAGTTGCACGGCGAAGTCAGCCAGACTCTTTGGAAAGACGTCTGGGCCGGCGTTCCCACCCGCGAAGTGCCGATCACCAGCATCACCAACGGCATCCATACCAAGACCTGGATGGCGCCGGAATTTTCCGCCCTTTACACCAAGTATCTCGGCGATTGGGAAGAGCATCTGACCGAGCCTGATTTCTGGCGCGGGGTCATGGATATCCCCGATGCGGAACTCTGGGAGACCCATCAGAAACTCAAGCTTCGTCTCGTCCAATTCATCCGCGATCGGGTCCGCGCCCGGCGGGAGCGCCTCGGTGAGTCGCCGGAATCGATCCGCGCCGTCCAGGCCATTCTTGACCCCGAGATTCTGACCATTGGGTTCGCCCGCCGCTTTGCTACCTACAAAAGAGGCGCGCTCTTATTTAGTGATCCGGAAAGACTCCAGCGGCTGCTCAATGACAGCGCGCGGCCGGTGCAATTTATCTTCGCCGGCAAGTCGCATCCGCGCGACGAAGGCGGCAAGGCGCTCATTCAGGAAGTCTATCAGTTTGCCCGCAAAGCGGGTTTCCATAACCGCATCGTCTTCGTCGAAGACTACGACACCTACATCGCGCGCCGCCTCGTCCAGGGGGTCGATCTTTGGTTGAACAATCCGCTCCGGCCGCTGGAAGCGAGCGGGACGAGCGGGATGAAGTTACCGCCCAACGGGGGCTTAAACCTGAGCGTGCTCGATGGCTGGTGGTGCGAAAGTTACAATGGCAAGAACGGCTGGGCGATCGGCGCCGAGATCGACGATGGAGCGATCGATTTCCAGAACGAAGTCGACGCTTCCAGTCTTTATCAATTACTCGAGAACCAGATCATCCCGCTTTACTACGCCAAGCCGGACGGGAAGCTTCCGCTCGCCTGGCTCCAGCTCATGCGCGAATCGATTCGCAGCGTCACCCCGGTCTTTAACACTCATCGCATGGTCAAGGAGTACGCCGAGCGGCTTTACCTCCCGGCGGCCGAGGC
Source organism: Chthoniobacterales bacterium (assembly GCA_965217815.1). Lineage (GTDB taxonomy): Bacteria > Verrucomicrobiota > Verrucomicrobiia > Chthoniobacterales > UBA10450 > Palsa-1392. The sequence continues at coordinate 46,716 of CBDCJI010000001.1, read as the reverse complement.
GCACCGGGAATTTTCGCGGGATAATTATGAGGCCGCAACCGTGCTGAGTCAGTGGAAAGCGCAGATGCGCAAGGATTGGCCGCAGGTGCGAATCACTAATTTGCAAATCGCCAACCAAGACCGGCAAAACATCCAGGTCGGCGAAACGCTGCAACTCAGCACCACCGTCCACCTTGGCCCGGTCGATCCGAAACATGTGCGGGTGGAGGCTTACCATGGGGAAGCCGAGAACGACTCTTTGCGCGAAGCCACCGCCACCATCATGACCGAGCGCGGCCGGATCGGTCAGAATGGCGACTATCTTTACGAAGGCTCCATCCCCGCGACGGAGAGCGGCACCTATGGTTTTAGTGTCCGCGTCATTCCGACCTATCCGCACTTGCATCAGGCGCACGAGCTTCGGCTTATCGCCTGGAGCTGAGCGCCTGGAGGGATGAGCTCCGCGAAACCAGCGGTGCGCGCTCAGGTGACTGGCCGAGTTGCTGAAAGTCTTTAGCTGTTAGTCAATAAGAGCGCCTACGAGCTAGGCGAAATTCTTCGTGCGCCCGAAAACATCGCTTGCTCTCTCAGCGACATAGCTTATAACTGCGCCATGGACCTATCTGTTAAACAATTAGAAGAAGCCGTATCGGTGAGACGGCAAATCGATCAGCTACAAAGCCGCCTCTCCGATCTCCTCGGCGGCTCCGGCCGGGGAAGTAGCAGTTCGAGCAGTGGCGCGAGCGCGAGCAAGAGCCCTGCTAAAGCTAGCTCCGGTAAAGCCAAAGGTGGCAAACGTCGCCGCCGTGGCGGGCTCTCCGCCGCCGGCCGCGAACGCATCGCCGCCGCCGCCCGCGCCCGTTGGGCCCGGAGCCGCGGTGAATCCGGCGACAGTGCCGATACCGCCAGCAAAGAGACTGCAAAGAAACCAGCCAAGTCAGCTAAAGCTTCCAAGTCTTCTTCCAAGAAAAGCGGTGGCGGAATCAGCGCCGCTGGCCGGAAGAAACTCTCGCAAATGATGAAGGCCCGTTGGGCCGCCCGCCGCAAAGCACAGGGCAAATAACAACTTACCGCATGGTTCCGCCGCTTTGTAACTTCGAGTTACAAAGCGGCGACCGCGCGAAGAAACTCCGGGTAATCGCTCGCCTCCCGGATGGCGGCATTTAACTGCTCCAGCCGAGCATTCGCCGCCGGATAAGGTAAGGAAACCGTCTGCGGCGGGCTTCCGCGAAAGACCACCTCATCCCACTGGATGGATTTGATCTGCGCGTCGAAACGAGCCACCGAGCGCCCGCGAAAGTAAGCCCGCGTATCCGTCGGCGGAGTGAAGATGGCCGCTTTAATCGCCTCTTCCGCAACCAGGCGCCGCAGCGTCCCCTGCCGCATCAACTCGTAGGCCAGGCCGCTTGCCGGATCGAGATTGTGATACTCCAGGTCGATCGCTTGCAGCCAGGGATCGCTCCAGGCTAACTGCTCTTCTTCCTGCAAGGCCGCGAGTAATTCCTTCTTCGCCACCCAGTCCACTCGATCCCGGCAACGCGCCACATCGCGCTCCAGATCATTCAAGACCGCCTCCCATTCCCGCAGCAGCCAGGCCCTTTCCGCATCGTCGGTCGCGCCTCTTTCCCGCGCCGCGGCCAGATAAAGGCGTTGCACGTCGATCGCGGAAATCTTGCGCCCATCGCGCAGCTCGATAATCCAATCGTAAGTCTGGTCGCGACTGATCGACTTGGTCGCATCGACCGGTTGCGCCAATTCGATCTGGGGCGCCTGGCCGCTCTCGATCAGCTCGAGCACGAGCGCGGTCGTTCCTACTTTCAACGCTGTCGCCCACTCACTCATGTTGGCGTCGCCCACGATCACATGAAACCGGCGGTATAACTTCGCATCCGCGTGCGGTTCGTCGCGTGTGTTCACGAGCGGCCGGCGATTCATCGTGTCGATACTCACGAGGACGGCAAAAAAATCGGCCCGCTGCGAGATCTGGTAGATGCCCGGCTGACCGGCCGCGCTTTCCGCTTCGATCCCCATCTTGCCCGCGCCGGCAAAAATTTGCCGCGTGACCAAAAAAGGCAGTACCCCCGCGACGATTCGGTCCCAGGGAATATCCCGCCGCATCAGGTAGTTATCGTGACATCCATAACTATGGCCGGAAAAGTCGGTGTTATTCTTGTAGAGCCGGACCGCTTGTTCGTTAGGCAACTTTAAATTCCGGCGGCGGGCGCACTCCGCCAGAATGCGTTCCCCCGCTTTGTCCTGGGCGACCAATTCGCGCAAGCTGGTGCATTCCGGGGTCGAATATTCCGGGTGGGCGTGGTCGTTATAAAAACGCGCGCCATTACTCAGGACGAGGTCGCTCTTGATTTCCTCGAAGCTCAGCGGCCGCTTGCGATCGATCTCGAAATAAGCGGATTCATCCGTGTCCTGGAGCAGCTCGGCCGCCCGAAAACCGCGCGCGTCGCGATGCGGATCCTCCAAATCGTAATCCCATTTCATGTGCGCGCCGTGTGCCGTGTAGCCGCGCACCAGCTCGATCGATTCCGCCACCACGTCGACCGACTCCGCCCCCTCGACGGTAATTCCGTACTCTGTTTCCAAGCCGAAAACCCGTTTCATCCTGGGCGCAACATACACCGCCGCTCTGCGCCTTGAACCCGGTCGAAAAACGTGGCGGGCGGTTCAGCAAATCCGCGGCAATTGCTCGCCCGAAAGCATGTCGACCACGCGCCTCCCGCCGACCCGCGTCCTCATCGTGACAAAACCGGGATGATCGCTCACCACTTCCCCGATGCGGGCCGCCTCCTGGCCTAACGGATGGGCGCGCAGCGCGGCCAGCACCGCCTCCGCCGCGTCCGGGGGCACGACCGCGAGGAGCTTGCCTTCGTTGGCCACGTAGAGCGGATCGAGCCCAAGAATTTCGCAGGCGCCTTTGACTTCTTCGCGAATCGGGATGGCCGCTTCCTCCAACTGCACGCCCACCTTGGCCGCCTGGGCAATCTCCGTCACCGCGCTGGTCACGCCGCCCCGCGTCGGATCGCGCAAGACGTGGACATCCGGGCAGACCTGCAGAATCGCTTCGACCAAGCCATTGAGCGCCGCGGTGTCGCTGGCAATCTCACTTTCAAATTCCAATCCTTCCCGGACCGACATGATGGCGATGCCATGGGTGGCGATCGATCCGCTGATCAGGATTTGATCGCCCACCGCGGCGCGGGCCGGGTCGATCCGGACGTCGTTAGGCACGACTCCAATGCCGGCGGTGTTGATGAAAATTTTATCGGCCTTGCCCCGATCGACCACCTTGGTGTCGCCGGTCACCAATTGCACGCCGGCTTCGTCGGCCGCGGCGCGCATCGATTGCACGATCCGCCAAAAATCCTCCATCGGGATCCCTTCTTCGAGAATGAAGCCAACGGAAAGATAAAGCGGGCGCGCCCCGCACATGGCGAGGTCGTTGACCGTGCCGTGGACCGCCAATTTCCCGATATCGCCACCGGGGAAAAAGATGGGACTGACGACATAGGAATCGGTGCTGAAAGCGAGCCGCTCCCCGCCTAACGAAAAGATGGCGCCGTCGTGGAGGGGCGCGAGGAGCGGGTTGGCGAACTGCGGGGCGATGATTTTCGAGATGAGCTGGTGACTAAGTTTTCCGCCGCTCCCATGGGCAAGCACGATCTCTTTGTAATCGGTGATGGGGACCGGGCAGGAAGCGGTCAGGAGAGAGCCGGCGGTGTCGTCCACGGGGGTAATCTAATGACGAAATCCGAATGACGAAGCCCGAATCAATGACGAATGACGAAACCCGAAGGGGCCGGCCGCTTCGTCATTCGGGCTTCGGATTTACTTCGGATTTCGTCATTCGAGCTTCGTCATTCCATCAGGTCACGTCCTCCGCCCCGAGCGTGATGTGGACCAAATCCCAAATAATATGCACCGCGGTGGCGTGCGCTTCCTGGATGCGATGGATGCTGTAGGAAGGCACGATGTAGCAGTAATCGGAAACATCGGGAAAACGGCCTCCGTCCTTTCCGGAGAAGGCAATCGTCAGCATCTTTTTCTCGCGCGCGGTCTCGAGCGCATAGATCAGATTGGGCGATTTGCCGCTGGAGCTGAAGACCATCGCAATGTCGTTAGGCGCGGCGTGCAGCCGCAGTTGGTTGACGTAGACGCGCGTGAAATCCAGGTCGTTGCTGATCGCGGTCAGGGTCGCGATATCGGTCATGAGCGGGATCGCGGGAAAGGCCAGGCGCTTCTCGATGATCGGATGATTGAACTCGACGGCGATGTGGAGCGCGTCGCAGAGACTGCCGCCATTGCCCATGACAAAAAGACGCCCGCCCTTCTGGAAACGCTCCGCCAGCGCGCGCGACATCTCGTCGAAGGAATCCGCGTACTGAGTGAAGAACTTCCCATTCGTCTCCATGCTCTCCGCAGATTTGCGGATGACCTTTTCCCGGAACGGCTCGGTCAGCCGCTCGACGATCGTCTCGGCCGTCTCGGGCATAATTTACTTCGCCTGCGCCAGCGAGGGCTCCTGGAGATGCCGGCCGTAGGCATAGTAGGCAGCGCAGGCGCCCTCCGCCGAGACCATGGTCGCGCCTAACGGATGCTCGGGATTGCAGATCGTCCCGAAGGCCGGGCAATCGTGCGGCTTTTTCACCCCGCGCAGAACGAGCCCACTGATGCAGATCTCGGGTTCTTTGGTGTCGATCTCGCGGGTGTCGAAGATGCGATCGGCATCGTGATCGCGAAATTCGAAGCGCAGTTTGTAGCCGCTCTTCGGGATCGAGCCGACCCCGCGCCATTTGCGATCGCCGACTTCGAAGACCTTGTTGATCAAATCCTGCGCGACCTTGTTGCCTTCGCGGCTGACGACGCGCGGATATTGGTTTTCCACCTTGGCTTCACCCGCTTCGAGCTGGCGAATCGTCATGAGCGTGCCCTGCAGAATATCGATCGGCTCGAAACCGGTGATGACGATCGGCACTTTGTAACGGGCCGAGAGCGGTTCGTATTCGCGGTAACCCATGACCACGCAGACGTGTCCCGGCCCGAGAAACCCCTGCACGCGATTAAGCGGCGATTGCAAAATGGAGCTGATGGAGGGCGGCACGAGCACGTGCGAAACGAGGATCGAGAAGTTCGTGAGGCCCTGCTTTTGCGCCTGCCAAACGGCCATGGCGTTGGCCGGCGCGGTCGTTTCAAATCCGATCGCGAAGAAGACCACTTTCTTGTCGGGATGGGCCCGGGCGATCTTCAGGCAATCGATCGGCGAATACACCACCCGCACGTCCGCCCCGCGCGACTTCAAAATGAGGAGATCGGAGGCTGACCCGGGAACCCGCAGCATGTCGCCGAAGGAGCAAAAAATAACGTCGGGCCGGCCTGCGATCTCGAGCGCCTTGTCGATCATCTCGAGGGAGGTGACGCAAACCGGACAGCCCGGCCCGTGGACCAGCTCGATCTCGTTAGGCAGGAGACGGTCGATCCCGTATTTGACGATCGAGTGAGTTTGCCCGCCGCAAACTTCCATCAAGACCCATGGTTTGGTGACGATGCGGCGAATCTCGTCGACGATGCCTTTGGCCAATCCTTCGTCGCGATATTCGTCGAGATACTTCATGCCGCCGCTGCTTCGTCGTGGTCCGGAAAAGGCGTCTCTTCGTCCGGGACATCGGGCGTGTCGAGCTCGCCCAGTTGCTGCATTTGCTCGAGCGCTCGATAGGTCCGGGCCGCTTCTTCCTCGTCGACTTTGCTCAGGGCAAAACCGACATGCACGAGGACGTAATCGCCCATCTCGACCTCGGGCGTGTATTCGAGGCAAACCTGTTTGACGATGCCGCCAAAATTTGCCTTCCCCATCCGCACCCCGTTCGCATCGGTGCTGATCTCCATGAGTTTTCCGGGAATCGCGAGACACATGATTTTTTACAGGACTAGGCTGGAAGGTTTCAGGGCATCCCCTGTGGCCGACTAAAACTGTATCACTTCAGATCGCATCCGTCAGGCGTTTGAGGGGGTTTTTTCTTCTTTTGCGGTGATCTCGCGGAGCGGGCTCGTGGCCAGATAAGCCTGCCCGAGGGCGATGCCGCCGTCGTTCGTAGGCACTTGTTGCGGCCAGTGTGGCTGAAACCCATGCGCGCGCAGTTGGTCGATCGTCCGCTCGATCAGGTAGCGATTTTGAAAACAGCCGCCGCTCAAGAGCACGTTCTCCTGGCCGCAACGGCGCGCCACCGCGACGATCGCGTCGGTGAGCAGGTGGTGAAAACGGGCGGCAATTTCGCCCGGTCCAGCGGCGGTGAGGATTGCTCGCACCGCCGGTTCCCAATCGAGCACGAGCGGCGTTCCTTCGCGCAAGGCAAACGGATAGCTCCCACGGTCCTGGGAAGCGATGGCGAACTCGAGTTCCATGGCGGCCTGGCCTTCAAAAGTGGAGCGTGCGCGCAAGCCGGCCAGCGCCGCAACGCCGTCAAAAAGCCGGCCCACACTGGAGGTCGCCGGAGAGTTGATCTTTTTTTCCAACATGCCGCGCAGAGTCTTTAATTCCGCGGCGGTAAAATCGTCGAGAAGTTCGTCGTGCTCCCACAATTGCCCGCCGAATATCTCATGGAGCAGCCCGAGCGCGCTCCGGCGCGGCTCTTTCACCGCCGCGTCACCGCCGGGGAGCCGGAACGTCCGCCAATGCGCTACCCGCCGGCAGGCCTCCTTTTCTACGAGAAAAAATTCGCCACCCCAGATGGTGCCATCGGTCCCGTAGCCGGTCCCGTCCCAAGCGACCCCGAGGAGCGGCGGCTCGATCCCGTGCTCCGCCATGCAGGAAGCGATATGCGCCCAATGATGCTGAATCCCGACGCGGCGGCCCGGCTGCTGGAGCGCGTGTTTGGTCGAGAGATAATCCGGGTGCAGATCGTGCGCGACCACTTCCGGAGTGGCATCGTAGAGCCGGGGCAAATCCGCGGCCGCCCGGATGAAAGCGTCGTGCGCCTGCTGCGTCGCGAGATCGCCAATGTGCTGGCTGATGAAAACGTTTCGCTCCATGCTCAGCGCGATCGTGTTTTTCAAATGCGCGCCGAGGGCGAGAACGGTCGGCTGCGCGCGGTCCAACCGGATGGGGAGCGGCGCGTAACCCCGCGCCCGGCGCAGCAGCATTTCGCGACCATGGATGACGCGCACGATCGAGTCGTCCATGTGCCTAACGATGGGACGATCATGGGCCAGAAAAAAATCCGCGATCCCCCCGAGCCGCTCCAGCGCCTCGGCTTCGCCGATGCAGATCGGCTCGTCGCTCAAGTTCCCGCTCGTCGCCACGACTGGCACCGCGAGTTCGCGCAGGAGCAAATGGTGCAGCGGCGTGCAGGGTAACATCACCCCTAAATAGGGATTGCCCGGCGCGACCGCGTCAGGCAGCCCGGCAGAATCGCGCCCGCGCAAAAGAACAATCGGAGCTTCCGGAGAAGCCAGGAGCTGTTCTTCGAGCTCGGAAACAACGCAGCGCTCGCGCACCTGAGCGAGCGTGGTAAAAAGGAGGGCGAACGGTTTTTCGGCGCGCTGTTTGCGCAGACGGAGGCGCTCGATGGCCGCAGCGTTCTGCGCGTCGACCAGGAGCTGGTATCCGCCCAGCCCTTTCAGCGCCACGATTTTACCGGCGCGAATTTCAGCCGCCGCCTGCAGCAACGCGTCGTCCGCGTGTCCAAGATTTTCGCCGGACAAATCCAAAAACTGCAACTGCGGTCCGCAACGCGCACAGGCCGTCGGCTCCGCATGAAAACGGCGATCGGCCGGACTGCCGTACTCCGCCGCGCACTGCGGGCACATGGCGAATTTCTTCATCGCCGTGCGCGCCCGGTCGTAGGGCAGCGCTTCGATGATGGAGAAACGCGGACCGCAATTAGTGCAGTTGGTGAAGGGGTAACGGAAACGGCGATCGCGGGGGTCGAGGATTTCGCGCAGGCAATCGGCGCAGGTGGCGAGATCGGGGAGAATGAGCGCGCTTTTTCCGCCCTGCTCCGCGCTCTCCCGAATTTCAAACGACTGAAAGCCGATCGCTTGGAGGAAAGAAGATTCGATGCTTTGAATGAGAGCGGGGGGCGGTTTTTCCTCCCGCAAAAGCGCGATAAATTTTTGGAGCTGCGCGCGGGTCCCTTCCACCTCGACAACGACGCCTGCGGTCGAATTGGAAACCCAGCCGGGAAGCCGCAGTTGCTGGGCCAGCCGGTAAACGAAGGGCCGGAACCCGACCCCTTGCACCGCGCCGCGCACCACAATTCTGGCGCGCTCGACATTCATCCTTCCGCTCAATCCAGCCTTGGCCAAAGACAAATGCTGGCGTGCACCCTAGTGCGCGTTATGCATTTTCGGCGAGCCGGCCGGTAGACGCTTTCGCTCTGCGAAGCGCGGGGATTGGCCCTCAACGAGTAAAAAGAGCCTCCACATATCCGATCTGGTAAACGAGGAAGAGCCCAAAACCGAGGCTGAGAAAACCCGCCGCCGTCCCGAGGTGGCGATGGAAAAAATGGAAACGGGTCGAATAAGAGACCGGCACGGCGATGGCCGCGGTGATAAGCATCATGCCTGCGATCGTCCCGACCCCAAAAACAAGAAGGTAACCGATCGCCCAGGCCGGCTCGTGAATGATCGGCAGAACGAGCAACGCGACGGCGGCGGACCCGGCCAGCCCATGGACCGTGCCGATAACAATCGGGCGCAACGCGCGATAGATTTTGAGCCGGCCCAAACGGCGATCGAGGAGCGCCGGCGGGATGCTGCCCTCCGCGTGGCCGTGGGTCGCGCTTTCGTGGCCGTGGCTGTGACTATGCATGTAGTCGCCGTGTTGATGGAGGTGTTGATGGACGGGCTCCGCGGCAGCGCTGACGTTTTCGACGGAACTGAAGGTCGCTTTGAGATTCAGCGCACCGAGCAGGATGAGCATGAGGGCGACGCAGAATTCGAAGCTCAGCCCGAGACGCTCCGGCACCACGATGCCGAAGAGAATAATGGCGCCGCCCACCACGAGGAGAGTAAGGCTATGGCCGATGCCCCAAAAAATACCGGTCCAGGCCGCGCCCCAGATGCTGCGCTGCCGGCTCACGATGGTGGTGACGGCGACGACGTGGTCGGAATCGGTCGCATGCCGCATCCCAAGAAAAAAGCCGAGCAACAGAATCGGAAGGAGCGTATTCACGAGGCCACCTCCAGTTCGTTAGGCTGGGTGAAGCGGACCGAACGGATGGCGCATTCTTCGCCTTCGATCGCGACCGCCGCTTTTCCGCAAGCCGGGCATTGCAAGGTAGGGACGGGCTGGCCGGACAAAACGCCTTCCCAATACTTCGGCGGCCCGCTGTAGGCGCAGTGCGGACAGCGCACTTTGCCGAGGATGGGTTCAATCGTTAGGCGGGAACCTTCGATGGGCATCTCCGTGATGATTGAGTCGTAACAGAAGCGCAGTTGTTCCTCTTCCACCTGGGTGAACTCGCCGATGGCGACACGGACTTCGACGATTTTTTTATCCGGATTCTTCTCGGCAAAATCGAGCAGCTTTTCGACCAGCCCGGACGCGATCGAAAATTCGTGCATCGACGCTCCGGCTAGATGGCGAGCAAGGTCTCGGCGACTTCGTCCAGCCCGGTGCCGTTTTTGCAGCTGGTCGGGATCACTTTGATGTCGGGCTTGAGGGCATGCACATCGGCGATGAGTTGGTCGACGCTCACTTCCATCGCTTCCGCGAGATCGATCTTGTTGATCACCACGACCTGCGACCCGAGGAACATGTGCGGATGTTTCCGGACCATCCAGGGCCCTTCCGTCACGCTCACGACGACGACGCGGGCCTTCGAGCCGAGCGGAAATTCCGCCGGGCAAATCAGGTTTCCGATGTTCTCGATGAAAATCATTTTCAGATCTTCCAGCTCGATCTTGCGCAAGCCTTTGCCGACCAGATTGGCGTCGAGATGACAGCCGTTGATCGTCGCGATTTGCACGACGGGGACATTCTGCGCGGAGATGGCATCGGCATCGTTGCTCGTGGTGGCGTCGCCGTTGAAAACGGCCACTCCGATGCGGTCTTTCAACATCCCGACGAGCTTGGTGATAAGGGTGGTTTTGCCCGAACCAATCGCCCCCATGAAGTCGATCGCCGTGATGCCGTGCTGGTCGAGCAGCGCGCGGTTCTCGACCGCCAGCTTTTCGTTCGCTTCGAGCAGGCTGTGCTCCAGCTCGATGTCGTAGATCTCGTCTGGTGACGCTTCCAGCGTCACCTGGGCCGCAACTTGATTGGCCATGACTTACTTGGCCAGCCCCATCAAAGCCGTGGGCGTGTGCATCTGCTTGAGCAGTTTGCCACCGCCAAGATACATGTGCACGCCACAGGGCAGACAAGGATCGAAACTGCGTACGGTCCGCATGATGTCGATGCCTTTGAAGTTATCCGGGCCGTTCTCCTCGAAGATCGGACAACCCTGGACCGCATCTTCGTAAGGCCCGGGCGTGCCGTAGGTGTCACGCGGGTTGGCATTCCACGGCGTCGGCGGATAGGGATGATAGTTGGCGATCTTGCCGCCGCGAATGACCAGGTGATGGGAGAGGACTCCGCGGACGGCTTCGTGGAAACCGCAGCCGATCGCTTCGTCTGGCACTTTGAAAGGCGTGAACGTTTGGGTGCGGCCCGCGTGCACTTCGGCCATGGCTTTCTCCACGAAATAGTAGGCTGCGGCACAAGCGTAAGCCTGGAAGTAAGTCCGAGCGCGATCGCGCTCGATCGTGTTGGCCCATTTCGGGATGTTCCAAGTGAATTCGGTATCGGGCTTCGTGGCCGTTTTCGGGAGACGGATTTTGACCGAACCGTCGCCCGGCGCTTTGACGTAGCCGATGTCGACCAGGCCGGAAAGAGCGGTCGACCAGAGACGAGCGAGAGGTCCGCCGCCCGTGTCGAGGGCGAGATGGTCGCCGGTCCGCTTATCAAACCAGCGGGGCGACATGACCCAGCTGTAGTTATCGGCGAAGTTCCGCTTTTGCGGCTTGGGAATGGTCGTCTGATTCCAGGGATGGCGCTTGTCGATGGGGTTGCCTAACGGATCCGTCTTGACAAAGGTCTCACCGCCATCCGCCCAGTCCTCGTAGTAGGACGAACCGAGGAGGATGCGCATGTTGACGTTGATATCGACGAGCTCGTTGGTGACCAGTTTGCCATCGACGATCACGCCGGGGGTGACATACATTGCCTTCCCCCAGTCATCCATCGTCTTATAGTTATAGTCACACGCATCGGGATCCTGAAAGGAGCCCCAGCAGCCGAGGAGGACGCGCCGGTTTCCGACTTCTTCGTAGCCGGGCATGGCTTCGTAGAAGAAATCGAAAAGATCGTCATGCAAGGGCAGGCAGCGTTTCATGAACTCGGCGTAGCGCGTTAGCCGCACGAGGTAATCGGTAAAGACCTGAATGGAAGGGACCGTGCCCACGCCCCCGGGATACAAAGTCGAAGGATGAACGTGCCGGCCTTCCATGAGGCAAAACATCTCGCGCGTATAACGACTGACCTGCAAGGTCTCGCGATAGAACTCGCCCTCAAACGGATTGAGCGCGTGCATGATCTCGGCAATCGTTTTGTAGCCGTGATCCGCGGCGTGAGGCGCTTGAGCCTTCTGCGCTTTTTCCCAGACGCCCGGGTTGGTTTCCTTCACCATCATCTCGCAGAAGTCGACCCCGACGAGGTTATCCTGGAAGATGTTGTGATCGAACATGTACTCAGCCGCTTCGCCCAGGTTGACGATCCATTCCGCGAGCGGCGGCGGCTTGACCCCGTAAGCCATCTGCTGGGCATAGACCGAGCAGGTCGCATGGTTATCCCCACAGATGCCGCAGATGCGGCTGGTAATGAAATGGGAGTCACGCGGATCCTTATTCTGCATGAAGATCGAGTAACCGCGGAAGATGGAGGAAGTGCTATAACACTCGACCACTTTCTTTTCGGCAAAATCGATCTTGGTGTAGATGCCGAGACTGCCCACGATCCGGGTGACCGGATCCCATGACATTTCGACCAGGTCGCCGGATTCGACCGACTTCATGGCTGCTGGTGCTGTTTCTATTTCTGCTGGCATATAGGTGTTCTCCGATTAGTTGCGTCCGTAATGTTTGGGTTCGTAGCCGGTGGTGAGTTCGCGGCCGGAGTGTCTCCACTTCGGTTCTTTATTGACGGTGCGGTTGGTGATCCCGCGCAAAGCCCGAATCATCCGGCCATAGGCCCCGATGATGCCGGAGGAGAGCGTGCCCCCGGGCGGCTCATCCATGAACGGCATAAACTTATCCGGGAAGCCTGGCATGGTGCAGCCGATGCAGATACCGCCCACGTTGGGGCAGCCGCCGACGCCATCCATCCAGCCGCGCTTGGTCACATTACAATTCACAACCGGACCCCAGCAGCCGATTTTCACCAGACACTTAGGCGAGCCGTACTCATGCGCGAAGTCACCTTGCTCATAGTAACCGCCGCGATCGCAGCCTTCATGGACCGTCTTGCCGAAGAGCCATTGCGGACGCAATTGGTCGTCCAAAGGAATGATTGGGGCTAGGCCCGCCACCTGGTAGAGGAGATAAAGGAGGGTCTCCATCATGTTATCGGGTTGCACCGGGCAGCCGGGCACGTTCACGATGGGCAGCCCGGCCTTGGAACGCCAGCCCCAGCCGAGGTAATCGGCCAGACCCATGGCGCCGGTCGGGTTGCCTTCCATGGCGTGAATCCCGCCGTAGGTTGCGCAAGTGCCGGCGGCGATCACCGCGGTCGCTTTGGGGGCGAGGCGATCGATCCACTCATTGGTCGTGATCGGCTGACCGGTATCCGGATCGGTCCCGAGCGCCGCCCAGTAACCTTCGGACTTGATACTCTCGTTAGGCAGAGAACCTTCCAGGATGAGGACGAACGGCTCGAGCTTGCCGGCGGCCGCATCGAACCAGTGCTGCATAAAGTCGTCGCCGCACTCATAAGCCAGCACCGGGTTATGCAAATGAACCTTGGGCAAACCGGGAATCGCTCCCATCACGAGGTCCTCGATGCTCGGGAGCGAGGCGGCCGTGACTGACACGGAGTCTCCGTCACAACTCAATCCTGTCGTCATCCAAACGACGTGGATTTCCTTCACGTCGGGCGGCCGATCGGCCAAAATCATGTCAGGTGCTTTCATGCGTTTATCTCCGGTTTCCGCTGGCGACTCGCGTGGGTTTCCTGCCGCGACCCGCTTGTTCTTCTGGTTTTCTTACATTCTTTCGAAATTTAACTGCCCGTCCGCCTTCTCCCAAGAAGGCGGACTCTGTGACTACATTCGCTTTATCTTCAAATAGCGAACCAGTTCCGGCATCATGTTGAGCGTCACCACGATCGCGAACAGCGCGATCAATCCGCCCAAAATCTCCCAAGCTAATACTGCCATATCTCCACCTCCTTCATCGCCTCGAACCTGGTCCCTCAGTTCGTGTTTCCAATCCCGGGCCGTCTTTTTGATCGTTTTCAGTTTCATGAAGAAGTTTCTGTAGAAGTTCCATAACCATATCGCGCGCGAGCGGGAGCGCGGTTTGCACTTTTTCGCTCAGCCCCAGTTCGTCGGTTTCGAGCACCGCCGGCTCGCAGCCCACCAGGTAAAGTCCGTGAGGAGATCCGCCGAATGAGCGGACCAGTTGCAGCACAGCAACCGGGTTCATCACATGAGCATTAACGGACTCGCTTCCGGCCTTGTCCAGTTTATTTATGTCGATCTCGAGTAAAAAGACGGTCCCCGGCTCCTCGCCCCGCGGGACGGCGTCGAGGAGAATGACGGCGTCGTTCGGCTCGAGCAGCGCGTAGGCCAGGTCGTAGCTGCGGATGCCGTAATCGATCACGCGTACGCCTTGCGGAAGCGTCTCCCGGCTCAATTGCAACGCCAATTCGCAGCCGAAAGCGTCGTCGCCGAAAAAGATGTTCCCGATCCCGGCGATCAGGATGTTCATGCCGGGTCCGTCGTTTCGCCGAGCGGCTCGACCTCGTCCGCGCCATAAAAAAAGCGGTGCCCCGGCTGCCGCAACATTCCGAGATCGCGCCCCGGATCGTCTTCGAGAACGAGCGCGAATTGCACCTCATCCTCCACATCCTGCATGACCGATTCGATAATGCCGATCTTGCCATTGAGCGCGATGTCCATGACGTCGGCCCGCTTCTTCGGCCGAATCCGCACCCGGTCGCCCACCTTCAGCGCAACCCCGGCGACGGTCACTTCTTCGAGCGGTTTCGCGGGATTAAAAAACTCCTCGCGTGCGAGCTGCGCGCGGGCGCTGCGCATGACCCCGTGCAACTTCAACAGATCGGCTTCGGCGAGATTTTCCGTGCGCTCGAGGATGCGGCGCGCGTGCTCGTCGACCTGGCGCATTTCCGCCTTCTCGTCGTCCGTCATGGTCTGGATGCGCAAGGTCAGGATTTCGTCGATCTCGGCGCCATCGAAGAGATCGCCCGGACTTTCCGCGGCGATTTTTGGATAATCGTAGAGAATGATAGGGGACGAGAGCATGGCGTCGCGCTCGCCCTTTTCCTCGTCGCCCACGAGCACCGGCCAGGTACCGATTTGCTGACAGGCCTTGGCGGCGGCGAGATAATGGCCGTCGGGATCGAGGAGCGAAATACATTCGCCGCCGGCTACGTGCAGGATGGTGTGGGTGGAAGCAAAGGTGCACAGGGTGATCGCTTCCTGATTTTCCAACAGCTCCTCCGACACGGGCGTCTCGTTCGAAATGCGCACCCGAATTTTCACCGCGTCGTGGGCGCTCGGCTCGAGATCGAGCGCGACCACGCCGGCCACCGCGGCCTGCCGCCTAACGATCACGCCCACAATCGATTCATCGGCCGCCCGGATCGGCTCCCATTCCCGGGAAGCATCGAAATGAAACGAATGATCGAGATGGCGCGCGCCGTTTAAAAGAAGCGGCGGCAAAGCCACTTCGCGTTCCACCGCCTCCAGCCACGTCTGATAAAGTTTGTCGCCCACCTGCATGCGCGGGACGACCTCGAATTCCGGCTCCTCCGCCAGTTCCGCCCGTGGCGCGGCCAACTGCCCTACGTCGCGCGCCAGCGGATGCAAAAAGCGGACGCTAATATTGGCCACCGTATCCTTCGATTCATTGCGGACGAGAAACTCCGTCTGCATCACGCACGGCTCGCGTCCGCCCTGCGCCGCCGCGTAAACCTCCGGATAAACGCGCCCAAAAGTGAAACGCCCGACCTGATTTTTCTTCGAGGAAGGCCGGTACGGGTAAAGGATGTAGCCCTCGTAAAGGACGGCGTTGACAACTTTATCGATGAGCGCGCGGTTCACGTGGGAAATGACGAAGCCCGAATGACGAAACCAGAAGGAATGACCCAATGACGAATGACGAAACGAGCACGCATCCTTCGAGCTTCGGGTTTGGGATTTCCTTCGGGCTTCGTCATTCGGATTTCGTCCTTGAAACTCACTTCTTTCGGCAAATCGCCGAGAAGATCAGATTCACTTCGTTTGCTTCTTTCCACAAAATCCGGGCCCCGGATTTTAAGGCCGGTTCGGCGCAGACGATCATGCGCAGAAAATGTTTCGTTTCGCGCGCCTCTTTTCGACAGGTGTTGATGCGAAGGAAAATTCTTTCTTCGAAACCGCATCATCGGCTTCGCAGTAGTTCGCGCCGACGCTACTCCCGCAACCCACGACCTGATCGATCAACCTGTTGGTCACCGGACCGCGCGGCACCGTCTTCGCGAAATGAATCACCGCCTCGCCAAAGCGCGCCGTCCGCTCCTCCAAATCAAAAACCCCTCTCTTCTACTGGAGGCGAGTCTTCTCGCACCACCCCGCTACGTTCTCCCCAAAACGCCTCTTCACCCGCACGATCCTGCGTCGCGGAATAATTCGTCATTCGGTTTTCGTCATTCCTTCGGGCTTCGTCATTCGGGCTTCGTCATTTTCCCCCAGCAACCGCTCCACCACCTGCTCCCAACTCATAAACCCACTCCGCCGTTTATAAGCACAAAGCCGCTCAAAAACCTCCCGGTCGAGATAAAGCCAGGCGGAGTTCGGATAATGCTCGTCCATCAACTCCTTCCAGCGCTGCACCGGCATGCGATAGGCGCACTCCTTGTTCCAGGAAATTTGCTGCACCTGCAAGCGCCCCTCCGCCCCCGCGTAAAAAATCGTGCCGCTAAAAAGAAACAAGAGCGGCACCTCGCCTTCCTCGAGTCCACGGAAAAACTTCGTCGCCGCCAGGTTCAAATCGTAACTGCACGGCACCGACAAGATCGCTTCGGTCGTGCCGCTAAAGGTGCGCACGGTGGTGTTCGAGTGCGTCCAAAGTTTGCCCCGCAAGGTCTGCCCCCAATCCTCCGGCGGACCGAAAAGTTCGAAGAGCTTTTCCTTTTCTCCCTCGTTGTAGGTGCGCTGCGGCGCCTGGATCTGAATCTGCGCCTGCAAAATAACCGACTGAACGGTCTCGTTAGGCGGCTGGTTCGTGATCCCCAGTCGGAAATGGAGCAGCGGCACCAAACCGCGCACCGCCGGCTCGATCCCGAGAATTTCGAAATCGAGATCAGGCATGGGTGGGGAATGACGAAGTCCGAATGACGAAACCCGAAGGAATGACCCAATGACGAAGCCCGACACGCGCGCGCATCCTTCGAACTTCGGGCTTGGGATTTCCTTCGGGCTTCGTCATTCGAGCTTCGTCATTCTGGTTTCATCACTTCCCCAGCGCCGCGAAGAACCCGTCGATCGCACTCCACACTTCCTCGCCGCCGGAAAAGCCACGCCAGTTCATCCGAATCAATCCGACCAGCTCGAAACATTTATCGATCGGCGCGATGAAATATTCGCGGGCGTCGTTGGCCCGGTTGGCGAGAAGCGCTTCCACGTCTGGGGTGAGCGCGCTCAGCAGCGGATTTTGCCTAACGATCGCCTCCCAGGCGGTCAAAGGCAGAAGCGATTCCGTGGCGCCCGCCGGGCTCGGATAGAGCGCGGTCGTCTTCCCGCTCGGCGTGTCGTAAAAGAAAAACGCCAGGTTGATTGGCAAGGCCAGGCCTTCCCAATCCGCATCCGAGATTTGGAAATCCGGCAGCGCTCGGGCATCGCGCGGGATGACCTTGAAGCGGCCCTCCACCACCGGCACAAAAGTCATCGTGCAGGCGTCGCAGGAGCAGACGATTTTGCGGGTCGCCATCTCCAGCATGTGGCGATGCTCCGGCGGGAGGCGCAAGCCGCAGAGCTCGCACTGTTCGACCACCTGGGTGGCCGCCGCCGGCGCCGATACCTGCGCCGCGCCCGTCTGGCTAAAGCGCCGCAGCGCGGCAAAAGAATTCCGTTTCGATCCTCCGATCGATCCCCCTTCGGGCGTCACAAATGGCGCGGTCTCGACTCGTTAGGCCGGCGGAATATTCGGCATATCCGGATGGATCGGATTCTCCGCGCTGGCATTGATCCCGGTGGAATCGCGCGCGCTCCGGTACTGCTTGCGCTCCGCGTCGCGTCCCGGTTCGCGGCCTTTGGTTAGGGCCCGCTCTTCGCCTTTGCCGTTGCCGGTCACGTGCACTGGTTGTGGTGGTTTGCTCATAACTTCATTCCCTTCACTGGTTGTTGTCCGTTCGTGGTCGGACATTCGGTAAAAGCCGGGGTGAGCGCCGGACTGGCCGGCGCCAGGGGATCGGTCGCGCCGTCCACTTCGAGCGAGGTGATATCGGGCGCGGCGTTATAAAGTTCCTCCTCGATGGTGGTGTGCAAAGTGATCCGCGACGAAGGGCAACCGTTGCAATTTCCTTCCAGCTTCAGCCGGACCGCGCCATCCGGCGTCACGCTGACCAGCTCGACGCTGCCGCCATGCAGACCGAGCCGGGGGCTGACTGTTTCGAGGGCGTGGCGGACCCGCGTTTCCAGATCGAGCGGATGCAATCCGTGCAACAAAAGCACGCCCGAGACGAGCTGATCGCGCCCCAGTTCATCGATCACGGCCGCGCCCGGAGCGCCCGCCTGGTGGACCGACTCCAGGATGCGCTCGAGCCCGGTGGCATGCAGATCGAGCAGCGTCTGGATGAGTTCCCTCGTCTGTTCGCGCACTTTCGGATCGGGCGCGCTTTCCAGGGCGGCGACCAATTCTTCGACCCGGCCGAGGCGGCGTTGGAATTCCTGGCTGTTTTGTTTTTCCACGGCGTTCCTCTCTGATCGCTGCTCCCCGGCGCCTTGCGCGCCGGTCGGGCGGAGAAAGTTATCTACGGCTGTTCCGGCATCATGGCAATTCGTTAGGCAAACTCATCGAGGGCCGCGCCCAGCCGTTCCAGGCCGGCGCGCAAGTTCGCTGTCTCGCCGCCAATCCCGAGCCGGAAGTGCCGCGGCCGCTCGAAAAGCGCGCCCGGCACCACCGCGGTTTGGTATTTTTCCCGGAGGAGTGGAAAGAAAATCTCCGGATCCGCTCGCGCGAGCCGCGGGAAGACGATCGTCCCGACGGGCGAGCGCAAGCACTCGAGGTCGTCGCGCGCATCGAGAAAGGCCTCGAGAAGCGGACGATTGATCGCGAGCAAAGCGCGCGCCCGTTCCCGAAACTGCTCAAGATGATCGAAGGCCGCGACCGACATTCGCTCCGCCGGATGCGCCCGAGTCGCGCCAAACAAGTCGTGCAATAACCGGATGCGCTGCGCTACTTCCGGCGCCGCCAAGATCCAGCCGCAGCGCAGTCCGCTCAGACCGTAGGCTTTGGTCAGGCTGGAGGTGACGATAAATTGTTCCCCTAACGAAAAGGCGCCGCGCGACCGGGCGGTGCCGTCGAAGAACATTTCCAGATAAACTTCATCGACCAAAATGTGCGCCCCGATTTGCTGCGCCCTGGCGCCGAGCGCGACCAGGGTTTCGCGCGGGAGGAGTGCGCCCGATGGATTGTGCAGATTGCTCAGCACCACGAGCCGAGTAGCCGGCGTGATCGCCCGCTCCATTTCGCCTAACGAAATCCCAAAATCATTCTCGAAGAGTCGCTCGATCCGCCGCACCCGCGCGCGCAAATAATGCGCCAGATCGAGGAGCGGCCCATAGGCCGGCTCCTCGACTACGACTTCGTCGCCCGGCTCGAGCAAGGCCGCCATCGCCAGATGATTGGCCAGCGAAGTGCCATCCGCGGTCACGATGCACTCGACTGGCGCGCCGGTGTGTTGCGCGATGCGTTCGAGCAACGGGGCGTAACCGTAGCCGCCGCCGGTGATCTCCAGGTCTTCGAGGCGGAGGGGAAATTCCGCGAGCGGCACATTCGTTAGGCCGCTGGTCGCGAGATTAAAAGGCGCGACCGAGGAAGTCTTGGCCCATTCCATGTAGCGCGAGCGTTTGTTCTCCATCCTGCCCGAGCCTAAACCTTGTCACCGACTTGGAAACGTCGATTAGCGCGCCACCGTCCTTCCGGGGAGCGCACGCGCCTCGCGTGCTGGTTTTGGCGCCTCGCCAAAACGAACTTTGCGACGGCCCCTGGTCTCGAAGGGGGCAGGAAAAGTTCGCGAGGGCGAGGCGCCCTCGCCAGCATGCGAGGCGCGTGCGCTCCCCGGAGGCGATCCTTCTCTGGCGCGCACGCCGTTAGCCGTGTTTAGAGGATGTCATAAGGTAAATCGGCAGCCCGGCGAGCGCGATGGCCAGCCCGATGAAGGAACGGAGCGGATCGTTCGCAAAGGTCGCCGCGACCACCACCCATTCCGCCGCGATAAAAAGAAGCGTCGTCCAGGGATGCCCCGGCACCCGAAAAGCCGGCGCCGCCCCATCTTTCCGGCGCAGCCCGAAAAGACAGATCGCGGTCAGCCCGATGAAGAGGCAATCCATCGCCACGACGTAATTCACCACCTGCGCGTAGCTCCCGCTGAGCGCGATCACGATCGCCCAGGCGCCTTGCAAAGCGATCGCCACGATCGGCGCGCGCGTCCGCGGATGGACCCGCGCGACGCTTCGGAAAAAAAGGCCATCCTGGGCCATCGCGAAATAAACGCGCGGCGCGGTCAGCATCGATTGGGCGAGAAAACCGAAAGCGGAAAAGGCGATGCCGGCCGCGATCAGTTGCGCGCCGCGCGGCCCGAGCAAATCGCGCATGACCGAGGAGGCCGGCGTGCTCGTGGCGGCGAGCCCGGCCGGCCCGAGCGCGCGGAGGTAGACAAAATTAACCGACACATAAACGGCGATCACGCCGAGCACGCCGAGGATCAAACCGCGCGGCAAAATCCGGCCCGGGTCGCGCACTTCGCCGCCGAGAAAGCTCGAAGTCTGCCAGCCGCCAAAGGCAAAGAGGACCGGCGTCATGGCCGCGCCGAAGGCGAGCCAGGAAGTCTGGCGATCGACCAGCGGCTGCCAGGTCGCGTGCGAAGGGCCGCCGCGCGCGAAGCTGACCACTTCGAGCAATCCGATGGCAGCGATCGCGGTCAGGGTGAGGGCGGATTGCAACCGGCTGCCGGCGCGCACCCCGAGGCAGTTAATGCCCGTGAGCAAGGCGAGGGCGGCGACCGCGCCTAACGAGTCGTTGATCGGCCAGCCCGTCAGCTCGATGAAATAGCGGGCAAAGGTCACCGCCACCGCGGCCATCCCGCCGGTCTGGATGACGAACAACAAAACCCAGCCATAAACAAAGGCCACCGCCGGGTGAAGCGCCTCGCGCAGGTAAGCGTATTGCCCGCCCACGACCGGCAACCGCGCGGCCAGCTCTGCGTAAATAAAACCGCCGGCCAGGGCGATAAGCCCGCCGGCCACCCAGGCGCCGAGAATAAGCGGCGCGGTGTGCACGCGTTGCGCGACGATGAAGGGATTGATGAAAATGCCGGCGCCGATGATGCCGCCCATCACGGCCATGGTGGTGCCGAAGAGCCCGAGCTGGCGCGCGAGCTTGGCGGGCGGTTCAGGCATGAGGGAGAGGGGCGCTTTTGCCTAACGAGGAAGAAGCAATGACGAAGCTCGAATGACGAAACCAGAAGGAATGACGAATGACGAAGCCCGAAGGGGCCGCTTTTCCTCCTTCGGGCTTGGTCATTCCTTCGGACTTCGCCATTCGGATTTCGTCATTTTCCGACCGGTTCATCCCACCATTTCGAGAGGCGCGCCTTCGGCATCGACGGGACGCTCTGTTCGCCCGCGCTGTAGTGCGAGGTCGAATTGAAAAGCGTCAGGCGCGCGTGAGCCGCGTCTTTGAAATCGACGATATTGAGCGCGGCCGGCGCCTGATCGAGGTTGTCGCGGTAGCGCCGCGGATCGAACCCGAGGAGCGAACTGAGCAATAACCGGATGGTGGCCTTGTGTGAGACGATGATGATCTTTTCATCGGGATGCGTGCGCACGATCTCCAGGAGCACCGGGAGGGCGCGCGCGGTCACGGCCAACCCGCTTTCCCCACCGACCGGGGCAAAGGTGTAAGGATCTTCCTCCCAGGCCGCCGTCTCCTCGGGAAATTTTTCTTCCACTTCGCGGCGGGTCATTTGTTCCCAGCGGCCGTGCGAGATTTCGCGCAGGCCATCGCGCAACTGCACTTCGAGCCCGTGCGGTTGGGCGATAAGACCGGCCGTTTCCACGGTGCGCCCGAGCGGCGAAGCATACACCGCCGCCACTTTTTCCGTGCTCAGGCGTTGGCCCAGGCGCCGCGCTTGTTCCCGGCCTTCATCGGAAAGCTCCACGTCGGTCGCCCCCGCGAAGCGATCCTCCGCGGTGAGAACGGTGGCGCCGTGACGGATGAGGAAAATGCGCGTGCTCATGGGCGCAGCTTAGCGCCCGCCGCCGTTAGGGGAACTGCAAATTTGCCGAGCCAATCCATCCCGCCACGACCGCAAGGAAGGCCCGCCTCGCCTGACAGCCCGGAAGCCTGTGTTACGCTCGCTTATGAGACGCCCGGCCTTCGTTTTCGCGCTGCTTTTCGCCACCTCGCTTTTCGTTAGGGCGGAAACCCCGGAGGCGTCCGGGAAAATCACTTATCCGGCCGCTTATAAAGGGAGCCAGGTGGACGACTACCATGGCACGAAGGTGGCCGATCCTTATCGCTGGCTGGAGAACCCGGACGCGCCGGAGTCGCGCCAATGGATCGACGCCGAGAACAAGCTGACCTTTCGTTTTCTCGATGGAATTCCGGAGCGGCCGGCGATCAAGGCCAGGCTTAAGGAGCTGTGGGATTACGAGAAATTTGGGGTGCCGGAAAAAGAGCAGACGCGTTTCTTTTTCACCAAGAACTCCGGGCTGCAAAACCAGAGCGTGATCTACACGACGGAGAGTTTGGCGAAGCCGCCGCAGGTGTTGCTCGACCCGAATACGCTTTCTCCGGACGGGACGGTGGCGTTGGCTGGGAGCGCGGTCAGCGAGGACGCCAGGCTTTTCGCTTACGGGCTGGCCGCGGCCGGCTCCGATTGGCAGGAGTGGAAGGTGCGCAACGTCGCCACGGGCAAAGACACCACGGACGATTTGAATTGGGTGAAATTTTCCGGGGCTTCCTGGAAGAAGGACGGGAGCGGCTTCTTCTACAGCCACTACGATCCGCCGAAGGGCGAAAATAAACTGCGCGCACAGGTCTTTAATCAGAAGCTTTACTTCCACAAGCTCGGCACGCCGCAGGCCAAGGACCAACTGGTTTATGAACGGCCTGATCACAAGGACTGGCTCTTCGGCGGCAACGTGACCGAGGACGGCCGCTATCTCATCATCGAGGTGAGTCAGGGCACCGATTCGCATAAACGAGTTTTCTACCAAGACCTGACGGAGCCGGACGCGCAGGTGATCGAGCTGCTGCCGAAAGCCGACGCTTCCTGGCAGTTCATCGGCAACGACGGGCCGGTCTTCTGGTTCAAAACCGATCTCGACGCGCCGCTCGGCCGGATCGTGGCGATCGATACGACCAAGCCGCTACCTGCTCAGCCTAACGAGTTGGTGGCCGAATCGGCGGACAAGCTCGAAGGGGTGAGCCTGGTCGGCGAGCGCTTCGTCGGCGATTACCTGAAAGACGCGCACAGCCTAATCAAGCTCTACCAGCTCGATGGCTCGCCCGACGGCGAGATCGCCTTGCCCGGGCTGGGTTCGGCCGCGGGTTTTAGCGGCAAAAAGGCCGATCGCGAGACTTACTATTCCTTCGCCAGTTTTACCCGGCCGCCGACCATTTATCGCTATGACTTCGATACGCGCAAAAGTGAGTCGCTCTTTGCCCCGAAGCTGAAGTTCAATCCGGACGATTACACCACCGAACAGGTCTTTTACCAGAGCGCCGACGGGACCAAGGTGCCGATGTTTATCTCCTACAAAAAGGGGCTGAAGAAAAACGGCCAGAACCCGACCTATCTCTACGGTTACGGCGGGTTCGATATCTCACTCACGCCAGGCTTTGCTCCGGCGAATCTCGTCTGGATGGAAATGGGCGGGATTTACGCCATGGCGAATCTGCGCGGCGGCGGCGAGTACGGCGAGAAATGGCACGAGGCCGGGATGAAGCATAACAAACAAAACGTCTTCGACGATTTCATCGCCGGGGCTCAGTATTTGATCGATCAGAAATACACTTCCACGCCGAAGCTGGCGATCGGCGGCCGAAGCAACGGCGGACTCCTCATCGGCGCCTGTCTCACGCAAAGGCCGGACCTTTTCGGCGCCACCGTCCCGGGCGTCGGCGTGATGGATATGTTGCGCTTCCAGAAATTCACCATCGGCTGGGCCTGGGCGTCGGATTACGGCAGCTCGGATAACGCGGAAGACTTTCCCTATCTCTACGCGTACTCACCGCTCCATCACATCGCGCCCGGGACGAAGTATCCGCCGACCTTTATCACCACGGCCGATCACGACGATCGGGTGGTGCCGGCGCACAGCTTTAAGTTTGCCGCCACCTTGCAAGCAGCGCAGGCCGGACCGGCGCCTGTCCTGATTCGGATCGAAACGAAAGCAGGTCACGGCGCGGGCATCCCGACGAGCAAGCTCATCGACGAGATCGGCGATCAGTGGGCGTTCCTGGTCAAAGTGCTGGGGATGGACGTGAGCAAGAAGGCGCTCCGCTAAAGAAAGAGCGAAAGGGTATTTTTCGGGCGCCGGTCGACGCTGCGCTTGGCGAAGGCTTGTGCCTGGCGTACTCGACAAGCTCGGCGCTTTGTCATCCCGAGGTTGGCGCAGCGCGCCGAGGGATCTCACGGTTGCTCTGCTGGGTCCAGCTTCTCTTGACCCGGCCGCCGAGACCTTACGTGAGATCCCTCGCCGTCTCCGCGGGCTCGGGATGACAACAAAGAAAACGCGGTCGGGAACCCGAGGCGCCGGCTAAAATCAGAGTTACCTGAGAAGGTGCGGGAGTTCGTCAGGCCAGGCGGTGGCAACTCTCGCGCTTCCCAGAGGGACGCGTCTACAAAGCGGGCGAGAGCTGGCGGAGCTTCCCGACGATCCGCGGGATGATCTCGAGCACCTGATCCAATTCCGCCTCGGTATTGTAGCGCCCGAAGGAAAAGCGCAGGCTGCTGCGCGCACGCTCGTTCGTTAGGCGCATTGCCCGCAGAACGTGCGAGGGCTCGACCGCCCCGGTCGTGCAGGACGAGCCTAACGAACAACAAACCCCTTCCTGATCGAGCTTGAGGAGGATGGCCTGGGCGTCGACGCCGTTAAAAGCGAGGTTCGAAGTGTTGGGCAAACGCCTCCCGGTGTCGCCGTTGACCACGACGTGGTCGAGCAGCGTGAGCAGCGTCGACTCGAACCGATCACGCAACGCCCGCACCCGGGTGTTTTCTTCCTCGAGCGTGGCGGCCGCTAATTCGGCCGCTTTCCCCAGCCCCACGATCGAGGCGACGTTATCGGTCCCGGCGCGCCGCCCGCCTTCTTGCGGCCCGCCGATGACGAGCGGGTGGAACTTCGAATTGCCGTTCACGTAGAGCGCGCCGACACCTTTCGCGGCGTGCAGCTTGTGCCCGGAGAGGGAGAGAAATTGAATGTTTTTCCCGGCCAGCGAGATCGGCATCTTGCCGACCGCCTGGACCGCGTCGGTGTGAAAAACGACGCCTTTCTCCCGGCAGATCGCGGTGATCTCTGCGAGCGGGAAAATCACCCCGGTCTCATTGTTTGCCCACATCACGGAGACGACCGCGGTCTCCGGCCGGATGGCAGCCTCCAGCTCGGCCAGGTCGAGATGACCGTCGGCGTCCACTTCCAGAATCGTCACCGCGCCGCCGCGTTGCGCGACCGCCTGGCAGTAACTGAGCACGGCGTTGTGTTCCACCGAGGTGGTCACGATGTGGCGCCGGTCCGGCGTCATCTGGAGCGCGGAATGGAGCGCGGTGTTATCCGATTCCGTCCCGCCGCTGGTGAAGACGACTTCGTCAGGCTGACAACCGAGGAGCGCGGCGACGCGTTCATGCGCGAGTTCCGTCGCCTCTTTGACCTGCGCCCCGAAACGATGCGCGCTGGAAGGATTCCCGTAGCGCTCGGTCAGGAAGGGCATCATTTCTTCGAGCACTTCGGGATCGATCCGGGTGCTGGAATTGTTGTCGAGGTAGACGATTTCGGTCTTCATGGCAAAATGGGCGCGGCTCTATTCCGGCGGCCGCGGCTCGTTCCCGGGATGTTGCGCCCGGTGGTGGGTCCAACGGAAGTAAAGATTGCGCAGGTAGATTGGCAGGGGCAAAGCGGTTTGCAAGATGCCGACGGAATCGTGCCGATAGATCGCGAAGTAGCTCAGGGTGAGGAGGGAACCGACCGCGCTGCATTCCCAAAACCCGACTGGAATGACGCTTTTGCGCGCACGCTCCGAGGCGACCCATTGAATGATAAAACGGAGGCCAAAGATGAGACTCCCGGCCAGCCCGACAAATTTCCAGGGCGTGAAGGTGATGTGATACCAAGGCTCCGGCGTCGCGGCGAGAAGGGCGAAAGTGCTCATAAGGTACGACTAACGAAGGCGTCCGAAAGGGACAGCGATTTTTTCATAATTGTGGAGCCGAGCGCGACGCCTCAGCCGAAACTTTTCTCAAAATTCTGCGCGAATCTCTGGTGAACTCTGCGGCCGCTGTGGTTCACTTCGGGATGAACTCGATTTGGGACTACGCCAACCCCCACTTGCGCGACCTCGCGCTTTACGAGCCTGGCAAACCGATCGAGGAAACGGCCCGCGAATCGGGTCTGCGCCCGGCCGAAATCGTCAAACTCGCCTCCAATGAAAACCCGCTCGGGCCTTCCCCGCGCGCCCTCGCCGCGATGCAGCGCGCCCTGGCCGACGTCAACTTTTACCCGGATGGCGGCGGCTTCCATCTGCGGGAAGCGCTCGCGCAAAAACTCCAGGTCGAGCGCGAAAATATCATCCTCGGGAACGGCTCGAACGAAATCATCGAGTTCGTCGGGCACGCTTTTCTGCGGCCCGGCCTGGCCACCGTTACCTCGGAAAATGCCTTTATCGCTTACCGGCTCCTCACCGCTCTCTTCGGCGCGACAGCCGTGCGCGTGCCCGATCGCGAGTATCGCTTCGATCTCGAAGCCATCCTCGGCGCCCTCACCCCGCAGACCCGCGTCGTTTTCATCGCCAACCCGAATAACCCCACCGGCACGCTCGTTAGGCAGGAAGCGATCGATCGTTTCATGGCGCAAGTGCCTAACGATGTCGTGGTCGTCTTCGATGAAGCTTATTTCGAATATCTCGACGCGCCGCCCGACACGCTGCGCTTCGTCCGGGAAGGGCGGCCCGTCGTCGTCCTGCGCACTTTTTCGAAAATTCACGGCCTCGCCGGTCTCCGCCTGGGTTACGGCATCGCCCACCCGGAGCTGATCCGGGTGCTCCAGAAAACGAGGGAACCGTTCAACATCAACAGCGTCGCCCAGGCGGCCGCCCTCGCCAGCCTGGCCGACGAAGCGCACCAGGCGGAAACGAAACGCGTCACCGACGAAGGCAGACTTTACCTGGAGAGCGAGTTCGCGGCCATGTCGCTGCCCTACGTACCGAGCGTGGCGAATTTCGTCCTCGTGAAGGTGGGCGACGGCCGCGCCATCTTCCAGGCCATGCTCAGGAAAGGCGTGATCGTGCGCGCGCTGAAGGGCTACTCGCTCCCGGAATGGATCCGTATTTCCGTCGGCACGATGACGCAGAATCGCAAGTGCATCGCCGCGCTCGGCGAGGTGATGTTGTAGCGTCCGCTGTCCTCAGCGGATTGGGATTGCTAACGTCTTGGGTGTCGCTTTTGTCTATGCGCTGAGGACAGCGCACGCTACAACGCTTCGGCATGGAACGAGCGCGTAAGGGAACGCCACCGCGTCTCACTCGCGTGTTCGAATTTGAGGGACCGCCGCTTTATTTCGTTACCTTCAATACACACGGGCGTCAGCCGCTCTTAGCCTCGGCTGAGATTCACACGGCGTTCGTGGAATTTTGTAAGATCGCTGCCACTCACGGGATCGGCGTGGGTCGCTACGTTCTCCTTCCCGACCATGCTCATCTCTTCGTCCGCTTCGGCCCGGGGTCAAACACGACTCTGAGCAACTGGATGAAAGGACTGAAACGACATTTGGATCGGCGGCTGGTGTCGTTAGGGCGGAAGCCTTTCACTCGCCCAAGCGATAAGCTCGTCTCCTTTTGGCAGCCAGGGTTTTTCGATCATGTATTGCGGAGCGATGAAAGTTACGCGCGAAAATGGGAATACGTACGGGAGAATCCAGTGCGGGCAGGCCTAGTCAGCACTGCCGCGGATTGGCCCTATGCGGGTGAAATTGTCAGAATCGATCGAGCGTAAGGGAGCGTTGTAGCGTCCGCTGTCTCAGCGGACTGGAAGATCTGGTGAGCACGCGGAGGAATGCGCTGAGGACAGCGCACGCTACAACGCTGGTGCGCGATCAATGCGGTATGGTTATCCTAGGCCCGTCTTGCCGATGACCGATTTTCCCAACGATACCATCGCCGCCATCTCCAGCCCGCCGGGTGAAGGGGCCATCGCACTCGTTAGGCTGTCCGGGCCGGAGGCGGTGTCGGTGGCCGACCAAATCTTTCGCGGGAAAGAGACGGCCTCCGCGGCGGCGTCGCATTTGCAGCAGTTCGGCGAAATCGTGCAGGACGAGCACGTTCTCGATCAGGTGTTGCTCTCGGTCCATCGTGCGCCGGCCAGCTATACCGGCGAAGATGTGGTCGAGATAAGCTGCCACGGCGGCGTGCTCGTGACCGCGCGCGTCTGGGAAGCCTGCCTCCGCGCCGGCGCCCGGGCGGCCCGGCCGGGCGAGTTCACGGAGCGCGCGTTCTTGCAGGGAAAACTCGATCTCACCCAGGCCGAAGCGGTCATCGACCTGATCCGCGCCCAGACCGATCTCGCCCTTCGCTCCGCCAACGAGCAACTCGCCGGGAGCCTCGGTGAACGCATCGCGCAACTGCGCGAGGAACTGATTTCGCTCATCGCCAATCTCGAGGCCTACATTGATTTCCCCGAGGAAGACATTGCGCCGGACGTCGGCGCGGCCTTGAGCGCGCGGCTCGATCTGATCGTCGAGAAAATCAGCGCGCTCCTGGCCACGGCGGCGCAGGGCCGGATTTTTCGCGAAGGCGTGCGCGTCGTCATCTACGGGCCGCCGAATGCGGGCAAGTCGAGCCTGCTCAATCGGCTCCTTGGTTTCCCGCGGGCCATCGTGAGCGAGCGGCCCGGGACGACACGCGACACGATCGAAGAAGTGATCAACCTGCGTGGCGTCGCTTTGCGCCTGACCGATACCGCCGGGCTGGGATCGACCGTGGACGCGATCGAGCAGGAAGGCATGGAGCGAACGGAACGAGCGCTGGCCCAGGCCGATCTTGTGCTCCACCTGGCGGATGCAGGCGCGGCGCGGCCGGAGGATTTTGCGACGACGGAGACGGAGCTTTTGTTGCTCAACAAGTGCGATCTCCCGGAACATCCCGATTGGAAAAGCTGCGAGGCGTTGCGCATTTCCTGCACGGCGACGAACGGTCTGGCCGGGCTCGAAGAAAGCATCCTGGCCAAAGTCGGCACGCCCTCCGGGGCCGGGGAAAGCGCCGTCGCAATCAACGCGCGTCATCGCGATTGCCTGCGTCGGGCGCTCGAATCCTGCGAGCGCGCCCGCCGCGCGCTGGCCGAGACGTTGCCGCTGGAGTTCGTCGCCGTCGATCTTCGCGCCGCCTTGCAGGCGGTGGGCGAAGTCGTGGGCGCGGCGGACATGGAAGAGATTCTGGACGCGCTTTTCGCCACCTTTTGCATCGGCAAATGAGCGGCTCTCGCCACCTCACTTACGAAAGGGTCGTCCGGCCGCTCCTTTTTCGGCTGGCTCCGGAAACGGCGCATCACTTTTCGTTAGGC
Organism: Chthoniobacterales bacterium; assembly: GCA_965217815.1. Lineage (GTDB taxonomy): Bacteria > Verrucomicrobiota > Verrucomicrobiia > Chthoniobacterales > UBA10450 > Palsa-1392. The sequence goes on along the minus strand of CBDCJI010000001.1, from coordinate 17,477 downwards.
GCGTTGCGTCTTCCCGGGGTTTGCTCTTTCCTCCGCCGCTTCGCTCCGCCGCCCGCGCCGCGCGCACTTTTCGGCCTCACTTTTCGTAATCCGATCGGGCTCGCCGCCGGTTTCGACAAAAACGCGGTCGCGCTTTCCGCCTGGGAGGCGCTTGGGTTTGGCTTCGTCGAAGTCGGCACCGTCACCGCCCGGCCTCAGCCTGGGAATCCGCGCCCGCGCATCTTTCGTTACCCGCAAAAGGAGGCGCTCATCAACCGGCTCGGGTTCAACAACGACGGCGCGGACGTGATCGCGCAGCGGCTTCGCCAGTGGCGCGAAAAACGGCAAGGTCCAGCCCTCCCAATCGGGGTGAATATTGGCAAATCGAAAGTCACTCCGCTGGAAGAGGCGCCGGCAGATTATCTCTACTCCTTCCGTCAACTGCACAGCGTAGCCGATTACATCACGCTCAATGTCAGCTCGCCGAACACCCCGGGGCTGCGCAGCCTGCAAGGGCATTCCGCGCTCGTGCGGTTGCTCCGCACGATCGCAGAAGAGAACGCGCGACTGCCCGAGCCGAAGCCGATCCTGCTCAAGATCGCGCCCGATCTTTCCGACGCGGAGATGGAGGAAATCGTGAGCGCGGCGGAAGAGTTTGCGCTCGCGGGAATCATCGCGACCAACACCACGATCGAGCACGGAGCGATCGCGCCGGCAACCGACGAGCAAGGCGGGCTGAGCGGTCGTCCGCTGCGCGAGCGCTCCACGGAAGTGGTGAAATTTCTGCGGCAACGGACGCAACTGCCGATCGTAGGGGTGGGCGGCATCTGCGACGCCGCCACCGCGCAGGAGAAATTCGAGGCCGGCGCGGAACTGCTCCAAGTCTACACCGGCTTCATCTACCGCGGCCCCGGCCTACTCCGGGAGACCCTCTCCAACATGGGCGGCGCGGCGCGGCATTAGAGCGTGTCCTGCACCATCTGAAGCGCGGTGGAGGGACGACCTCTGTGTCGTCCGCGAGGGGTGAGCCGCCGCGGCTCTCCCTCTCAGAGGGCGCTTAAAAAGTCGGTGTCGACCGGGCTTTGTACGGCGACCGCTTCGGTCGCCCTTTTTCCGTCGGCGCAAGAACCGAGGCAGGCGAAGCGCCCGCCCTCCAATTCGGCGATCACTTCCGTCGGCTTATCTGACTCTCGCGCTTCGCAGAGCGAAAGCGTCTACAGCGGACATTTTCGGCCCGGCGCCACGGCGAAAAAGCGCGGTGCACCTACGGCATCTGATACACTTCCACGAGCGAGACCCCGGTCGTCCCATTCTTCCCTCGAACGACCGCCGTATAACTGCCCGGGTCCAGATTGATGAGGAGCGCCGCTTCCTTGTCATTGCTCGGCGCAATCCCCGTCGCCCGGATGGCCGCTTCGTTATCCGACTTCCAATCGTCATTCGAGAGAATGAGCTGCGACCCACGATAAAAATCGAGTGTCGGATCGGCCAGCGCGCCCGAAACGCCGTTGCTCCCCAGGCTCGGCCCGATCGCCCGAAGGAGAACCTGCTGCGCCACTTCGCCTTCAATAATAAAGCCGCCGATGAGCACGCTATTGTCGTTAGGGCCAACCGTCGCGCGGGTGGAAATATTCACCAGGTGGGTGGCGCTGGTCGATTGCAGATCGTAAACCTCGACCTGCCCGATCCCATCGGTCTTGCCGCGCAAGATCGCGGTGTAATTCCCCGGCGGCAAAGTAGCGACGATGGCCGCTTCCCGGTCATCATCCGGCGGCAGATTGGTAGCAGCGATTTCCTGGGCCTGGCTATCGTTAAAGTCGTCGTCGAAAGCCACCTGATTGCCCCTCCCATCGCGCAGATCCAGCGTCGGATCCATGATCGGGCCGACCACCCCGCGCTGGAGAAGCGAAGGTCCGAGCCCGCGCACGATGACCTTCTTCGGCGAGTTCCCCTGGATAATAAAGCCGGCAATCATGACTCCCTCACCGCCCTGCACGAGACCGCGGGTGGAGATATTGACTGGCTTGGTCGAGAGATCGGGATTGATGACCTCGATGATGGTCGAGGCCTGCGTGCCCAGGAACGCGCCATTGGTCGGTTTGGAGAGAGTGATCCTAAACTGCCTGGTCGGCGACCCGACCGGTTGTTTGATCAGAGGCACACTAATCGTCCTGGAGCTGACCCCGGGCCCGAAGGTCAGTTTACCGGAGGCCTTTCGGTAATCGCGCCCCGCGAGGGCACTGAGATTACTCGTGTCATAGCTAACAGAGTAAGTCTTGTTAGGATCGCCCACTCGTGAGAGCGTCACCGTGGCGTTGGCGACACCAGAGCGATTGTTGGCGGTGAAGGTGTCACTGCTGAACTGGAAAGTGGTCGCATCGTTATCTATAATTGTGACGGTGGCAGTGGCAGGCGAGCCCAGTCGCGGATCAGGATTTTGAGAGGTCGAATCACCTAACGGGTTGGAAAGCGTCACCACGAAGGTGGTATTTCCATCGGTCGAACCATTATCGATGATCGGCACAGAGATGGTCCGCGAGGAGACGCTGGGACCAAAGGTCAGGCGTCCGGAGGTGCGAACAAAGTTGGCTCCGGCGGTGGCGGTTTGATTTCCAGTAACGAAGTCGACGCTAATCGTCGTGTTGGTATCGCCGACCCGCAAAGCTTCGACCGTCAGGGTGGCGCTACCGGATCCTTCGTCGACTACATAGGTGGCAGGATTAAAGCGAAAAGTGGTTGCATCGTTATCGATGATATTGATCGTGGCCTGGGCTCGGCCACCGACAAAGCCAGTTCCATTGGCGGCCGTGAGCGTAACGGTAAAAGTAAGGGTGGGATCAGGAGTGGGATCGTCAATCAAGGGGATCCTAATTGTCTTGGAAGACTCGCCGGGTCGAAATGTAATACTATCGCTGGTCGCCACGTAATTAACGCCAGCCCGTGCCGTCCCGTCCGAGGTGGAATAGTTGATCGTAGCCGCCACCCCGAGACCTCCGGAGCGAGTCACCGTGAGAAGCGCGCCGCCGGCGCCTTCGTCGGCGTTAAAGGTATCCTGGCTAAAACCAATGGTCGCGGCAGGAGAGTCATCGTCAGCAATGGTAATCGTGGCCGTGTTGTTGGTGCCGACGCTGGCGCTGGCCGGCATTCCGTTTTGGGTGACAGCGCTGGCGCTGGTCAAGGTCACGAGGAAATTCTCGGCTCCCTCAATGAGGTTATCATCGACGATCGGGATGGTAATTGTTTTCTCGGTCTCCCCGCCGGCAAAGACGAGTGGAGATGCGGGGGCTGCCTTTCCGAAGTCAGCAGAGGTGGCAGTATTGGTCTGCGTTTGGTAGTTAACGGTGATGATTTCATCCGGATGGTTCGCACGATCAACCACCACGGTGACTTTGGCTGGGCCGGCGTTTTCCGCGACGGAATATTCGACCGGGCTGATTTGGACGACATTGGAGAGGTCGTTATCTAGGATGGTCACGACGGATGTACTTTGTGCTCCGAGGACTGTGCCAAAGCCGGGATTACTAAGAGTGACACGAAACGTTTCCGGAAACTCGGTGATGGAGTCGTCCATAATTGGGACGAGGACGGTCTTGGTGGTTTCGCCGGCCTGAAAGACGACGGTAGTGCTGATAGGGGAGAAATCGAATCCCCCGAATGCAGTGATCGGTGTGGCGGAGAAATCGACGATGGAGGGTCGCGACGGATCTCCGTTGGGGGTGAGTTTTACCGTAATCACAGCGGCTGGACCCTCTTCCGAGACGGAGAAGTTTGCGTTGCTGAACTGGACCACGTTGCCAGAGTCATCGTCCTCGACAGTTACCTGCGTGGTACTGATAGCGCCCAACTGGGCCACGTCGCTGGAAGTAAGAGTGACATGAAAAGTAACATCCCCTTCGAGGGCGGTATTGTCGGGGATCGAGACAACAATGAAGCCTTGATGCTCGTTATCTTTTGCGAGTCCCAAGCTGATAAGGTTGAAGGTGATCGATCCGGAAACCGGGGTGAAATTGACCCCTGCGCGAGCCGTGTCTCCCGGACGGATTTCAGTGGTGAAATTCACCCTCGTTCCCGAGTTGCTATAGGCCCCAGTCCTGAAAACGGGGATAGCGATACTTGCCTGGGAATTCTCTCGCACCTGAAAAGTTCTGGCCAGCAATTGGACCGTGTTAGGTCCGCTATTATCAAAGATGGTGCTGCGGGCTACGGCACGCTGGCCGATCGAGGTAAAGTCACCCGGATTAGTGAGAGTGGCGGTGAAGAAGGTATTACCCTGAGCCTCGCCCGGCCGATCGATTACTGGAATGTTGACCGTCACTCGATCGATCCCAGGGGGGAAGGTTACCGTCGGCGAGTCTCGATTGTCCGAATAGTCTCGACCGTTTTGCGCAGTGTCGCCATTCTGGCCGATATTCAGGTCGACGGTCAGCGGTTGATTCGGATCGCCTCTACGCTGGGCGGTGAGGACGAAAGTAATGGCGGCGGGGGGCTGCCCCGGACCGAGGGTTTCGACCGCTCCGTAGTCGACCGAAGTAAACTCGATCACGTTGATCCCGTTGGCACTTCCATCGTTATCGTTGATCGTGACTGTAGCCGTCCCACCGGTGATCGTGGCATTGACTGCATTCGTCAGTCTGAAGGTAAAAGCTTCGGTCGGTTCCGAGATGGAATCGTCGATGACCGCAACCTGAACCAACTTGGCGGTTTCGTTAGGGGCGAAAGTAAGAGTGCCCGAGGTCCCAAAATAGTCGGACCCCTGCTGGGCGGTCCCGTCAGAGGTGGCGTAATCCACCGTGATGGTTTGCTGGTTCCCGGCGGCGCGGGTGACTTGCACGACAAGCGCGGCGGAACCGGCATTCTCGTTCACCGAATAGGCGTTCGAGGAGAGGAAGACGCTGTTTTGGGCCGAGGCGTTCCGAGCGAAGCCGGCGATAAGAGGGAGCAGAGCAAGGAGGAAGATCGTTCGGATAGTCTTCATTTTAGTCGTCGGAAAAATGGGCTCTGAACCTCTCTATGAATTGACGCCGATGGGGCGAACGCGCGGAGGTTGGCAGAACAAGATTGCGGCCGCAAGGCTAATATATTCCGTTTTTCGCGTCGTTAAGCGGAGGGGGAGTATGGTCGGGGGTTCTGCCTAACCGTCGTCGGCGCCCTGCTCCCTTTCGACACCCGGCTGCGGCTACCGTGGCTGGCGATCAAGGGCCGCTCAAAGAGGATTTGGACAGAATGGACAGAATTTACAAAATAAAGTAGGGGCTGAAGCAGGGGTCTCCTTATTCGGTCCATTCTGTCCTCATCCTCCTCCTTGGCGAATGGAGGGCACCAGCGCGCAACACTTCTTTAGGGCGCACGAGAGCGTGTCATGCCCTTTGCGCATGGTGGAGGGAAGGGCGCTGTCCCGTCCGTGGTTCTGAGTGGAAGACCTGAGGCAGACCCAACCTCACGGACGACACGGAGGCCGCCCCTCCACCGTGCTCTATACAGTGCAGGACACGCGCCAGCGACGAGCGTTGGGCTGAGCGAATTCTCCCGTGGCCTTCCGAGAAGACGCCGAATAAATGGCGGCGCGCCGCGTCCTACAGCGCGAATCCGAAGACCTCGCACCGTCCAAAGAGGAGGACAGATGCGATGTTTCTCGGCCAGACCATGACGAACCCTGCCTTGCTCATCCCGACGTTTTGAGATTTTCCCCTGCTCGTTATGCCTTTCCGCCGCCTCACGTCGCTCAAATGTCTCGGGCTCGGCTTGCTCGTGACGGTGGCGCAAATCGCGCTCGCGATCGCTTTTTCCAATCCTGTGGGCTCTTGGACGGATCGGTATCGCACGCTCGTGCAGCACGACAGCTATTGGTTCGCCAATATTATCGACCGGGGCTACGGCACGACCCTGCCGCCGATCGATCACAAGGAGATGGAGGTCTCGAACGTCGCTTTTTTTCCGGCCTATCCGTTGCTCGCGCAGGCGGTCGCGCGGGTCGCGGCGCTCGACACTTACGCCGCTCTCCTGGTCACGGCGCAGGCGGCGACCTGGGCTTTTTGGACTTACTTTTTTCTCTTTGGCGAACGCTGGGAGTTGTCGCTCCCGGCGCAGGCTTTTGGGGCGCTGGCGATCGTGGCTCATCCCGCCGCCTTCTATTTGGTGGCCGGTTATTCGGAGTCGCTTTTTCTCGCCGCCCTTGTGGGATTTATTTACTGGAGCACCGGGGAAGGCCGCACCGCTCAGGTGCTCGCGGTGGGGCACGGGGTGATTCTCTCCGCGACGCGGATTGTGGGATTGCCGTGCGCGGCGTTTCCGGTCGTGCAGGCGGTTTTCACCAAAGGCTGGCGCCGGACGGACAGTCTGCGGGCCGGGCTGGCGCGCTACCGAGCGCCGCTTCTGGTGATGGCGCTCTCGCTCCTGGGTGGGATTTCGTTTTTCGTCTACTGCCAGGTGCACTGGGGCCGGTGGGATCTTTACATGCTCACCCAACACGCTGGCTGGGCGATCGTGCCGGATTATTGGGCCGCCTTTCGGGCGGGCAATTATCGCTGGGCGCTCCCGCCCTATTTCGACCCGTCGGTGGTGAGTCAGTTCACCAGTGCAGTGGCGGGCGGGCTTTTCGTGGCCATCGCAGCGGCGGAATTGCTCAACGCCCTGCGCGGCGGGACCGGCTGGGCGCGGCGGATCGGCCTCTATTTTTGCGCGGCGACGATTTATTACCTCTCGCTCGCGGGAGTCGCCTCGGTGCAGATGGAGAGCATGCTACGCTACGACCTTTGCGTGCACGCGCTTGTTGTCCTAGGGTTGCTCCACTTTTTGCGGCAATTCCGCGTCGCTCCGGTCTTCGTCCGGGCGCTCGCGATGGGCGTGGCGGCGATCGCCTGCGCCGCCGGTCTTGCTTTGCAGGGTTATTATGTCTGGAACTTCACACAGGGAAATTGGGTCGCTTGAGCCGCGCATGAAAACAGCCGTAGCGATCATCGGGGCCGGTCCGGCGGGACTGACGGCGGGCTATCTGCTGGCCAAAAACGACGTCGAAGTGACGGTGCTGGAGGCCGACCCGACCTATGTCGGCGGGATTTCGCGGACGGCGCGTTACAAAGGTTTCCACTTCGACATCGGCGGGCACCGTTTTTTCTCGAAATCGAAAGCGGTCGAAGATCTCTGGAGCGAGATTCTCCCGCACGACATGCTGCAGCGGCCGCGCTCGTCGCGCATCTTCTACGGCGGTAAATTTTTCGCCTACCCGCTGAAACCGTTCGAGGCGCTGACCAAGCTCGGCGTAGTGCGCTCGATCCTGTGCGTTTGCTCCTGGCTGCGGGCGCGCCTCTTTCCAGTGGCGAATCCGCGCAATTTCCAGGATTGGGTGACGAACCAATTCGGCCGCCGGCTGTTTAACACCTTCTTCAAGAGCTACACGGAAAAGGTCTGGGGGATGAGCTGCCGGGAGATCTCGGCCGACTGGGCGGCGCAGCGCATCAAGGGTCTGTCGTTAGGCAGCGCGATCAAGAACGCGCTCCTCCCGCAGCGGCAGCCGCGCGATCAGAGCAAGGTGATCAAGACGCTGATCAATTCCTTTCGCTACCCGCGCAAAGGTCCCGGCATGATGTGGGAAAAATGCGCCGAAAAAATGCAGGCGCTGGGCGGCGAACTGGAGATGGGCTGCAAGGTGACGAGCTGCGAATACCAGGCGCTGACCGAGACCTGGAGCGTGCATTTCCGCGATCGCGCGGGGCAGGCGCAGACGCTCGAAGCCGAGGATGTTATTTCTTCGGCGCCGATGCGGGAATTGGTTCGCGGCCTCACCCCGGCGGTCGCGCCCCGGGTGCGGGAAGCGGCTGAGAGCCTGAAGTATCGGGATTTTCTCACCGTCATGCTGATCCTGCGCGGGAAGGAAGTTTTTACCGATAACTGGATCTACATCCACGACCCGAGCGTGAAGGTGGGCCGGGTGCAGAATTTCCGCTCCTGGTCGCCCGAGATGGTGCCGGAGGCGGATAAAGCCTGCTACGGCCTGGAGTATTTTTGTTTCGAACACGACGGGCTCTGGGACTCGAGCGACGCGGATTTGATCGAGCTGGCGAAACGCGAGCTGGTCCAGATCGGCCTGGCCCAGGAAGGCGACGTGGTCGACGGCTGCGTCGTTAGGCAGAAGAAAGCCTACCCGGTTTACGACGACGATTACGCGCGCCACGTGGCCACGATTCGGACGGAGCTGGAACAGCGTTATCCGAACATGCACCTGGTCGGCCGCAACGGGATGCACAAATACAACAACCAGGATCACGCCATGATGACGGCGATGCTTTGCGTGGAAAACATCCTGGCGGAGGAAAAGCTTTACGATTTGTGGCAGGTGAACGGCGACGCCGAGTACCACGAAGGAGGCACGATGGAGGCCGCGCCGGAGCACGGCACGGCCATCCGGCTGGTCCCGATGCGCGCCTCGGCCGCGCCAGAGCTGGCCTCGGAACAGACCGGCTAAGCGCGTTCAAGAACCGGTTGTAGCGTGCGCTGTCTCAGCGCAACCCGCGGCCCGCACTACGGAAAAGCCGACTGCGTTTCAGCCGGTCCGCTGAGACAGCGGACGCTACAACCGCTACAACCAAAAGCGCTGCCCGCGCCGCATTGGTAACGGCTGCGAACGCCGCTTCCCTTTCCGTCAGAAAACTTTCATGCACACCCCGAGTTCCGCCTTTTTTTCCCTCTTCCTGATTACCCTCCTGGCCGTGATCGTGCCGGTGCTCTCAAGCCGGTTGCGCGTGCTCCGGTTGCCGTTGGTCGTGGGCGAAATCCTCGCCGGCATCATCATCGGGCAAAGCGGCTTCAACCTGGTCCACAAAACGCCGACGCTCGATTTTCTCGCAGAGTTTGGCTTCGCCTTCCTCATGTTCCTTTCCGGGTTGGAAGTGAGCTTCGGAATGCTCTCGCATTCCCTGCGCGATGGGAAAAAGCGGCTCCGCGCGGGCGGCCCGATCCCGCTCGCCTTCTTTAATTTCAGCCTCACCCTCCTCCTCGCCACCGGGATCGGTTTTCTCCTGCAACGCTTCGGGATGACGCACAGCGCCATCCTCATGGGGCTGATCCTGAGCACGACGTCGTTAGGCATCGTCGTCCCGATCCTGAAGGAGCGCGGGCTGACCGCCACGCCTTACGGGCAACTCGTTCTCGTCTCGTCCCTCTTGAGCGACTTCGCGACCCTGCTCCTCCTCAGCCTCACCATCGGCATCGTTAGTCACGGTTTCAGCGTCGAGGTGCTCTTTTTCCTCTTCCTCTTTGGCGCGTTCATCCTCACCGCCCGCCTCGGGCAATGGGCCAAAAGCGTTCCCGGCTTGCTCCGCATGATCGATGAGCTTTCCCACGCCACTGCGCAGATTCGGGTGCGCGGCGCTTTTGCCATCATGGTCATCCTGGTGGCGCTGGCCCAGGCACTCGGGGTGGAGCTGATTCTGGGTGCGTTTTTAGCGGGCGCCGTCACCAGCCTGCTCGGTGGCGACGATAAATCTCCCTTGCGCGAAAAACTCGACGCGATCGGTTACGGGTTTTTCGTGCCGATCTTTTTCATCAGCGTCGGCGCGAATTTCGATCTCCATGCGCTCCTCGCTTCGCGGTCCGCTTTGCTTCTGGTGCCCATCCTGATCGTGGCCGCTTACCTGGTAAAATTTTTGCCCGCGCTGGTTTTCCTGCCCATCGTCGGCTGGCGCCAAACCTTTGCCGCGGGGGCGCTCCTCTCCTCGCGTCTTTCCCTCATCATCGCCGCTTCCGCGATTGCGCTCGAGCTGGAGTTGGTCAGCCCCGCGACGAACTCCGCCGTCATCCTCCTCGCCATCGTCACCTGCACGGTTTCCCCGATTTTGTTCAACAAAATCCTGCCCGCCGCCGGGAGCGCGGCGTTGCGCGGCGGGGTCCTCATTCTCGGGACCGATCAGCTGGCCATTCTCCTCGGTCAACGCCTCAAACAGGCGGGCGAAGAAGTGGTCTTCCTGGGGCGCGATCAGGAGCAACTTCGCCATCTCTCGAAGATCGGAATGCGCAGCGTCCTCGGCGACGCCTCCGATCCTGAGGTCCTGCGCAAAACCAACATCGCTCAGGCTCGCGGGCTCATCGCGGTGACCGGCGCCTCCGATCTCATCCTCTTGGTCTGCCGGATGGCGCGCGAAGAATTTAACGTCCCGGCCATCATCGCGCGGGCGGACGATCCGGCCACCATCGCCCAGCTCACCGAGCTCGACGTCAAAGTCGTGCAACCCGCCATGGCGGTCGCGCTCGCGCTCGAAGGGGCGCTCCATTTCCCGTCGGCTTTCGGTATGATGATGAATCAGGGCGACAACGTTTCCATGGTCGACATCGCTTTGCGCAACAGCGAGCTGGCCGGCCGGCCGTTGCGCCGGATCAAGATCGCGGGGAACGCCCTCGTCGTGGGCGTGCATCGGCAGGGCGAAGTGATGGTGCCGCATGGCGATACCGTCCTGCAATGGAACGATACCCTCGTCCTGGTGGGGGACGCGGAAGCTCTCCGGGAAGCGCGCGGCCAGCTCGATCCCGGTCGCGCCTAACGAAAAATCAGGCGGCCTGGCGCCGGACGCGGCTGCGCAACTCCACCATCCGCACTTTCACGGTCTGGCAGCGCTGGCGTTCCGGGATGATCTCGGCGGGCGCCAGCGATTGCCCCTCGTAGGGAGCGCGGCTCGGCTCGAGGCAACGCTCGGCAAACTCATTGGCCATCCAGAGCCGGTGCAAATTGGCCTCGGTCGTCTCCTCTTCCGCTTCCGCGAGCAGAATATCGCGGACGGCGATGAAGGAATGAATTTCCTCCGCGACGCAGACGGCGGTCAGCGTCGGAGCGGGCTGGGCTGCGAGTGGTTGGACGGAACGAATTTTGCCTCGGCGGGCCGGGAGAGTCGCTTGCATGGTTCTTCCTGAAAGCAGGTCTCGTGCGCGCGTGGGCGAGATTCTCGAAAAAAATCAGGCCGCCACCGAAGCGCCTCTGGTGAGGAGGGCGACCGCGCTCTGCAATTCCTCGAAATCGAACGGCTTCGACATCATCATGTCGACCTCCAGTTCCTCGTAGGCGCTGATATCTTCATCGGAAAGATGAGCTGAGAGGACGAGGATTTTGCCGGCAAACTTGCGCCCGCGGAGACGCCGGACCAGCTCCAAGCCAGAGACCCGCGGCATGCGGTGATCGGTAATGACAACGTCAAACGGCTGCTCGGTCGCGCCAATTTTGATGAGCGCTTCCCAGCCATCGGAGGCGCGCGACACTTTCGAGGCCGGACCGCCCAGGACCAGGGCGAGCATTTGCGCGACGGCTTTTTCGTCTTCCACCGTCAGAATCTGCAATGGCGGTTTCATCATAATGAGGGGGATAAAAGCAAGTGGCGGGCCGTGGAGGGCGCGATTTGTCCCTTTCCCGGAGCGTGCCTTTGCGCTTGAAGAAGCGCTTCGACCCGATACTTTTCCCGGCTCACTCCGCCGCGGTGAAGAAGGGGGTATAGCTCAGTTGGTAGAGCGTCTCGTTCGCAATGAGAAGGTCAGGGGTTCGAATCCCCTTACCTCCACTTCTTCTCATCGTTAGGCCACGGGGAGCGATTCCGGCTGCGTCTCCGGCACCGACGGCAAACGCCGATTCACGAAATCCACGATCTGCTCCACCCGCTCGCCGCGACCCCGCTCGAAGAGGAAAAGCGCCCGCGTCCCGCCCCCATTCTCCGCCGCGATGACTAGATTTTCCGAGAGAAATTTCGCTTCCCGCGCGGCCACGCAACCGTCCAGACTGATCGTCTGCGCCCGACCGCGCCAGCCCTGCCGGGCGATAAACAACAGCTTCGCCGCATCCTCGTTCGTAGCCACGAGCACGCCGGAAGCATTCGCGGGAACGCCGCGGACTTTTTTGCTGATGCAGGGCACCGCCCAGGCAACGGTCTCGCCGAGCAAATTCTCCCGGGCAAAGGCGGAAGCGTAGCGAGAAGGCAGCGTGGTCGGCAAAATCGCCGCAGTCTCGCGGTCGGCCGGCCCATTCAATTTCTTCCAGATAAGCCAGAGCTTCACGCGCACCGCCCGGAAGATCTTGGGGGCGAAATAAAGAATGATCGAAAGCAGGAGGACGAAAACGGCCAGCGCCAGGACCGGATTGTAATGGATCAGGGCGAGGCCTCCCAGCACGGCGACATCCTCGACCAGGCTGAGCCCGACGTTGGAAAACGGCTCGGGCGAAGTATTGGCCACGAGCCGGGTCGAAGCCTTCGCGGAATGGGTCACCAGGCTGGCGCCGCCCGCGGCGAGCGCGACCGCCAGATCGAAAACCGGCGTGGTATCACCGAGGACGCGGATGGCGAGGAGCGCGCCGCCGATCGGTCGAATGATGGTGTGGACCGTATCCCAGGCCGAATCGACCCAGGGAATTTTGTCGGCAAAAAATTCCAGCACATAAAGGGCGCCGGAAATCCAAATGATGAGCGGATTGGCCAGGAGGGCGAGCGACTGATATTCCGGCCCGAGCACGACCCAACCCTGCTGGATGGCGAGCCCGGTAACGAAAACGGTGAGATAAAGATTAAGCCCGGCAAGACAGGCGAGGCCGAGGGCCACGCCGAGCAGCTTCAGCTGATCCACGCCGGAAGTATGCGGTCGCGCGGGACGAAGTCACGCGCTTTCGATTCGACCTTTTCGCCGGGCAGACGGCGAAAAAATCTTGTTAATCCAGCTAATCCTGTCTTTTTCTGCGCATGCTCGACATCCGCCTGCTCCGCGAAAATCCCGACTTTGTGAAAAGCCGGCTCGCGACCCGCGGAGGCGGCGACGAGAGCAAGATCGATGAAGTTCTGGCGGTCGATGGCGAGCGGCGGAAATTCGAAACTGCTCTGCAGCAAGACAACGCCGATCGCAAACGCTTGAGCAAGGAGATCGGTGGCGCGCGCGGGCGGGGCGAAGATTCCGCCGCGCTCGAGGAGAAGGTCCGCCAGCTCGGAGACGACATCTCGGAGCTCGTTAGGCAGACCGCTCAGGCGGAAGAACGCCAGCGTGATTTACTCCTCAATATTCCGAACCTGCCGCACGAAGGCGCGCCGATCGGCCAGAGCGCCGCGGATAACCCGGTCGTGCGCACCTGGGGAGAGAAGCCGGAGCTGGCCCGCCCGGTGCTCGATCATGTCGCGCTCGGGGCGAAGCTGCAGCTGTTCGACGCGGAACGGGCGACGAAATTGAGCGGCAGCGGATTTATCTGCTTCACCGGTCCGGGCGCGCGGCTGGAGCGGTCGCTCATCCAGTTCATGCTCGACCTGCATACCCGGGAACATGGTTATCTCGAGGTGAGCCCGCCATTCCTGGTGCGGCGCGATTGCATGGTCGGGACAACGCAGTTGCCGAAGTTTGAGGAGGACATGTACGGACTCGAGGAGGGCGCGATGTTCCTCGCCCCCACCGCCGAAGTGCCCGTGACCAATCTCCATCGCGAAGAAATCTTGTCCGCGGCCGACTTGCCGAAGAAATACGTCGCTTACACTCCTTGTTTTCGGCGGGAAGCCGGCTCGGCGGGGCGCGAAACCCGCGGGATTATTCGGGTGCATCAGTTCGACAAAGTCGAGCTGGTCAAAATCACCAGCCCGGAAACTTCCTCCGCCGAGCACGAAGCGCTCACCGCCGATGCGGAGCGCGTCTTACAATCGTTAGGCTTGCATTATCGAGTGATCGAATTGTGCACCGGCGACATCGGTTTTGGCTCGGCCAAGACCTACGATCTCGAGGTCTGGTCGCCCGGACAGGACGCCTATCTGGAGGTTTCGAGCTGCTCGAATTTCGGAGATTTCCAGGCGCGCCGGATGAATCTGCGGTTCAAAGACGCGGAGGGAAAGAATCGGTTCCCGCACACCTTGAACGGCTCGGGGACGGCCTTGCCGCGTCTTTTTGCGGCACTCGTCGAGACCTATCAACAGCCGGACGGGACGGTGCGCCTTCCGGAAAAGCTGCGGCCTTATTACGGCGCGGAAGTGATTCGTTAGGCGCCGCCATTTCTGGGGAGGACGGGCTGGTAGCCCGTCGCACTTGGGCGAGTCTCGCCCGAGGCCCTTGGTGTACAGCGCAACCCGTGAAGCAACCCACGCCTGCGAACCCCCCACGCAACGTGAGTTCGGCGCAGACTGCGCCGAACGACGGGCTAACAGCCCCGTCCTCCCCGGAAATCGAGCGGCGAGCTCGTCAGGCAGAATCCGGCGGCTCCTCGAAAAGGTCGAGCTGGCCGCGCTCGTTAGGCGCACTTTCCTCCTCCGCGGGCAAGGGCAGCTCGAAGCCCAGCCGTTGCGCGAGCCGCTGGCAGGTCTCCGGCGCGAAGCCTTCGTAGTGATTGTTCACAAAGGTCCAGACGCTCCTGATCTCGTCCAGGTGCCGCTCGATCCGCAGGGCCCAACTGTCCAGGGCCGCTTCCCGCTTCCAGAGCAGCTTGTGATAACGATGCAGCCGTTTCCCTGCGCTGTCGTACTTGGTCACGGCATGGCCGAGGAGCCGCAGGTAGATGAAATCGGTCGTGAGCGGCTGGAACTCGAAGGGTGCCAGATTGCGCTCGTTCAGCGGGCTCATGTCGGACCAGACCCAGCAGAGACGATGCTTCTCGAAGAGCCGGGTAAATTGCGGCCGCTGCCAGTCGGAATGGCGAAACTCGACCGCAAACCGGAAGTCACTCGGAAGCTGCGACACGAAATCGCGGAAAGCGCTCTTCTCCTCCTTCGGCCCGTAGGAGGGCGGCAGTTGAATGAGAACGACTTGCAGCTTCGCCGCGAGCGGCTCGAGCGCGTGGAGGAAAGCGAGCAGCTCGGCGCGGCAATCGCGCAACCGGCGCTCGTGGGTGAGCGCGCGCGGAAGCTTGCAGGCAAAGCGAAAGTTCGCCGGCGTCATTTCCACCCAACGCCGCGCCGTCGCCTCCGCCGGCGCGCTGTAGAAAGTAGAATCGATCTCGACCGCCGGAAAATACCGGGCATAAAACTCCAGCCAGCGATTGGACGGCCAAGCGGGCGGGTAGAGCGGACCGCTCCATTCGTCGAAGCTCCAGGCGCAGGTGCCAACGCGAATTTTTTGCTGTTCGGTAAGGTTCAAAACCGGATAAAAAGCGCCTCTTCCTAGCTCATCGCGCGACGGCGGGCGAGTGCGCTTTTCGCTCTCAGAGCCCGGCGTGGCTGGCTTGACGCCGCGAGCAACGTTCATTACCCTGCGAATCCCAATGCGCTCTCGTTCTCGCTTCCTCATTTTGCTCGCGCTGGGCGCCTTGTGCTTTCCCGAGCGCAGTCCTGCGCCGGTCGTCTTCCGGCCCGGGGAGAAGGTGAAATATCGCGCTCCGGGAGAAGAGGAAATCAACGGCAATGCCGAAGCGCTTTTCAGCACCGGCCAGGCCGCGGAAAGAGACGGCAATCGAGGCCGTGCCCTCAAGGCGTACAAGACCCTGGTCAAGAAATACCCGCGCTCGACCCTCGCGGCCGGGGCGCTCTTTCGCTACGGCAAGTTGCTCGAAGCAAATGGCGATCTCATCAAGGCGGCGCGCGCTTACCAGGGCTTGATGGAAAATTATCCGAAAACCGAGCACTTCTCGGAGGCGATCGAGTCCCAGTTCCGCATCGGTGAGATCTACGTTAATGGGAAAAAGGTCAAGATCCTGGGCATTCCGGTAGCCGGCTCGATGGATGAAGCGGTCACGATTTTCGCGGCCATCGTGCGGAGCGCTCCCTACGGTCGCTACACCGCCCGGGCCCAGTTCGACATTGGCCGGGCGCGGGAGAAACAGGGCGCAGGCGATCTCGCGGTCAATGCCTACCAGGCCGTCCTCGAGAAATTTCCGAGCGATCCCCTGGCGGTCGATGCGCAATACCAGATTGGCTATATCTGGTTGAAGGCGGCGCGTGGCGGCAGTTACGATCCGGCCGCGGCGGAGAAGGCGCGGATCGCGTTTCAGGATTTCCTTTTCCGCTTCCCCAAGAGCGAGAAAGCGCCCCAAGCCCAGGAAAATTTGCGCCTCCTCAACGGGCGGGAAACCCGCAGTGCGCTCGCCGTAGCCAAGTATTACGACAAGCATAAAAGCTATCGAGCTGCGGTCATTTACTATAACGAAGTCATCCGCCAGCAACCCGGCTCCCCCGAAAGCAACGAGGCCAAACAGCGGATCGATCAACTGCGCGCGAAATTTGGCGAAGCCGCGCTCGAATCCGGAGCGACCTTCGCGGAACGAGAGGCCAAGAAGCACCCGAAGAAGCCCATCGCCCAAGTCGCGCCGCAGCCGCCCCCGCCGCCGACCGAAGAGCGGGAACCCGATCGCCCGGAAATGCGCGGTAACCCCGACGAACTCGCACCTTTGCCTCCTTCGGCCGACTCCCTGCCGCCCCCAGCCGGGACCGACCCCGCCGGCAACCCGGCTGCTGCCCCGGAGCCTTCGCCCACTCCCGAGGCCTCAGCCACCCCGTAAGTGAGAACGCTCTGCGCCGCGGCGTTGATTCTGTTCTCGTTCGGCGGTTGCGCCGGCTACCACATCGGCCCGATCCAGCCCTATTATCTGCGTTCGGTCAAAAGCATCGCGATCCCGGTTTTCACCAATAACACCCTCATCCCCCGCATCTCGGTGCTCATGACCGATACCGTGATCAAGCAATTCCAACAGGACGGCACCTACCGCATCCGCAGCCAAGAGGACGCGGACGCGATTCTGAAAGGCGAAATCGAAACCATCACCCGCTCGCCTGCTCGCTCCGTTCGGGGCAACGTCCTGGCCACCGCGGAATTCAGCCTCCAACTGCGCCTCCGCTATTCGCTGGTCGACCGAAGCTCCGGGAAAGTGCTGGTCGCGCCGACCGAAGTTTACGGCACCACCACTTTCTTCGTCGGCTCGGATATCACGACCGACGAACGCCAGGCGCTCCCGCTCGCCGCGGAGGGTTTGGCCGTGCGCCTCGTCAGCCAGCTCGGTGAGGGCTGGTAAGCCGTGAAGGGCGAAGCGCAGCTCTGGCAAATCCTGAACGACAAACTGGAAACACTCCGGGCCGGGAATCGCCTCCCAGAAGCGCTTCGCGTCGGGCAAACTGCCCTCGAGATCGCCACCCGCATTTTCCCGGAGGAAGACCCGGCGCTCGCCCAGAGCTACGGACGGGTGGGGCAGATCCTCGACCAACAAGGCCAGCGCGCCCAAGCCAAACCGTACCTGATCAAAGCCCTGCGTCTCACCGAGCGCGCAGTATCTCCCGACCAGCGCATCATCTACCGGCGGGCCCGGCGCCTGGCTTATCTCTGCGACGTGCTCGGCGAAGACGAGGAAGCCGTTGGATTTTATGAAAAGGCAATCGGCGCTGGGAGCCAGATCGACAACATCCCCTACCGCGAGATGGGCACCCTGCTCAACAACGTCGCCTTGATTTACCGCAAGAGCGGACGCGAACAGGCAGCCGAGCCGTATTACCTGCACGCCCTCGAGATTTACGAAAAACAGCTCGGCCCGAAACATCCCGACGTCGCCGCCGTGCTCAACAACCTGGGGGTTTTCTACACCAACG